>CAWERG010000001.1:0-45594 GCA_963811415.1 uncultured Actinomycetes bacterium
ATCTCCTCGAACTGCTGCTGCGCAATCAGGGCATCGTGCTCGACCATGCGACGATCTACGACCGCATCTGGGGCTACGACTTCGGCCCCGACTCCCAAGAACCTCGCTGTGTACATCTCGTACCTGCGTCGAAAGCTCGAACTGACCGGCGAGACGAAGGTCATCCACACCGTCCGCGGCGTGGGTTACTCGGCCCGTGCATCATGAGCCTCCGCCTCAAGATCGTGCTCGCGTTGGTGTTGCTGGCGACCTGCGCAACGGCTGCCGTCGGCGTGTCGTCCTACGTCGAGCACGCCGAAGGCAGGCGCGAGGAGCGCACTGCCGAGACCTGCTTCGCGCTCGTATCACTTCTGGAGATGGGCTTCCACGAACCAGAGGTGCTTGTCGATTGCGCGGGAGACTTCCGTGAAGAGGTCGGCGGTGGCTTGATCTTCGAGGGACGCAGCCGCGTCGATTGCGTCGCGCGAAACCGAGCCGAAGGCCGCGAGGCGATCGGCCACTGCCGCCACGGTATCCAGCCCGTCCACCGCATCGACTGGATACTCCTCGAGCGTTGACGAGCTCGCAGCCATTCGCGCCGTCCCGAGCGCGAGGCCGCCGAGTGCGGTCGCGCGCTCGGCGATGAGGTCGACGAACTCGAGCACGGTCTCAGCCACCTGGTCGTAGAGTAGATGCAGCTGGATGAAGTCTCGTCCCTTTACGTTCCAATGGGCCTGTTTCACCTGCGAATAGAGGTCGAAGCAATCGGCTAGCCGTGCGTTCAGGAGCGCTATCAACTCCTCTCGCTGTGGCTCAGGGATATCGATCCGGGTCTCGAACTGCCGATCAACGCGTGTGGTCATCCGTTTCTCCTCGGGTTGTTGTGGGCGGCCTCACCGGGCTCAAGTGCATGGACGGGCGCTAGTACCAGCGTCCTTTCACGAAGCCCCCGAACGCGATCAGCCCGATCAGAGCTACGACGATTCCGAGCCAGACGCTCCAGACGATCGCGACCACGATCCCGACGATTACGAGAATGCCGCCGATTCCGATTCCGCCGAGGCCTCTGTTGCCGTCAGCCATCGCTCTTGCTCCTTTGCTCGAAGTGCGAACTGTGACCGTGCTCGTACCCCGGAACGCAGGATCTCAACCCAGGGCGGCCGCACATGCACGTCGGCTGATCACTGAGGACAATTGGCATCGTGGTGCGACACCAAGGCGCCAGAGTCGAGCGCGTGCTCAGTCGACGTCCGCTCCGCTGTAACCGCTCTTCGCTCTGACGTAATAGCGGAGAAAGAGGTGACTGGCATGCCTGCGGGCGCTGACGAGCGCGAGCGTTGTGGCCCGCTCGCCGCGTTCGAGCACGTCTGCTCCCTCAACGAGCCCAAGGCGCGTCTCGAGAGAAGCACGGCCGACGAGTCGCGCGGACGGCGTCGGTCTCGAGAGCCTGCGCTATCTCCTGTCGGAGCGCGGGCGCGGTGTAGATGTCGAGCTCTCCAGATGCTGCAATCACGCACGTACCCCGACCTACGCGTTCGGTGCTGAGGGACACGCTCACGTTTCGTTTCCTGCGGCGTCGGTCATCTTGGCCTCCGTCGTTTAGGTAGGAATCGATCGTAGTGCAGCCGTTCGCGAGGCCTCGCTACGGTCCGTCGGCTGACCTGGCATGGGAGCTCAGCACGGCCTAGGGGGAGCGCTGAGGTGCATGCGCTCCCCTGATCGTCTAGGCCGCCGAGCCTCTAGGCCGCCGAGCGGCCGTTGAAAATGCCCATCAGCGCGAGCACGAGAACCGCAAGCAACACGAGAAACAGGAACTTCGAGATTGCGACCCCGCCGACGATGGCAACGATCAGCAAGAGCAGCACGAGTAACCAGATCATCGTAGGCCTCCATTTTCGACGTCGAAGGCGGGGATACCCGTCGCGGCGCCTTCCAAACCAGCCGACGCCGTGTTTCGAGCTGCAGGGGTGAGGGAAGAACGTCGCATCAGCCGGTTACAAGCCGGACCAGCCTCACAAACCGAAGGATGTTGCGATGGCTAGAAGAGTGAGAGATGTCATGACCACGCGACCGCGCTGTGCCAACGCGGCGACGTCTGTCGGGCAGGTGGCGGAGCTGATGGCTGTCGAGGATGTCGGAGCCGTGCCCATCCTCAACGACGACGACGCGCTCCTCGGAATCGTCACCGACCGTGACATCGTCGTTCGCGCCGTCGCGCTCGGGAAAGATCCACGTGGGATGCCGGTGAGAGAAATCGCGACTACCGAGCCCGTAACCATTGGTGCGGGAGATCGGCTAGCGGACGGTCTCACGCTGATGGCCGATCGCCAGGTGCGCAGGCTGCTGGTCGTCGACGAGTCGGGAACCCTGGTGGGCATGATCGCCCAGGCCGATGTGGCTCTGGTCGAGAACGAAAAGACGACGGGTGCGCTCGTGGAGCAGATCTCCGAGCCGCCGCACGAGCTTCGAGCGATCTAGCCCGCTTTTTTTGCGCCGGCCACCCAGGTGTAGGCGAGTAGGGTAGGGCTACGCATGCCCGTGACGGAGCGAAGCCAGTTCGTCGTGGTTGCCAACCGCCTGCCGGTCGACGAAGTCCCGACGCCGACCGGCCGCGGTTGGCGGCCGAGTCCCGGCGGGCTCGTCACGGCCCTTTATCCGGTGCTGAGGACCCATGGCGGCACCTGGGTTGGTTGGGCTGGGGGCATCGGCCCGGGGCCGGAGCCGTTCGATCTCGACGGGATCCGGTTACACCCGATTCCCCTCGACGCCGACGATGTCGCGCTCTACTACGAGGGACAGTCCAATGCGACGATCTGGCCGCTCTACCACGACGCGGTCGAGCCCCCGATGTTCGATCGTCGGTGGGGAGACGCCTACCGGGCGGTGAACGACCGGTTCGCCGCTGCTGCCGCGACGGTCGCGGCGGCTGGCGCCACCGTCTGGGTGCACGACTACCAGCTGCAGCTCGTACCTGCGATGTTGCGAGCTCGTCGACCAGACCTGCGAATCGGCTTCTTTCTCCACATTCCATTTCCGCCGATCGAGCTGTTCATGCAGATGCCGTTGCGGGCGGAGATCCTCCGGGGGTTGCTCGGCGCCGACCTCGTCGGCTTTCAGCAGCGGCTGGCGGCGCAGAACTTCGTCCGGCTCGCACGGCATCTGCTCGGGGCCCGCTACACCGGCACGACTGTCGAGATCGACGGGCACGTGACGAAGGCCGACGCCTTTCCTATCTCGATCGACGTGGCCGAGATGGAGGCGCTCGCGGCGAGCCCTGACGTGCAGGCGCGCTCTCGACAGATCCGCGAGGAGCTTGGTTCCCCGAAGACCGTGATTCTGGGCGTCGATCGACTCGATTACACGAAGGGGATCGACCTTCGGCTCGACGCGTTTCGAGAGCTGCTCGAGGAGGGCGCGCTGAGCGTGCCCGACACCGTGTTGGTGCAGGTCGCGACGCCGAGCCGCGAGCGCGTCGAGCACTACGAGTCGCTGCGGATGAAGGTCGAGCGCGAGGTCGGGCGGATCAACGGCGACTTCGGCCGAGTGGGCGTACCTGCGGTGCACTACCTGCACCAGTCATACGATCGGGCGGAGCTCGCGGCGCTTTACCGAACGGCGGACGTGATGGCCGTCACGCCGCTGCGAGACGGCATGAACCTCGTCTCGAAGGAATACGTGGCCGCTCGCGGCGACACGGGCGGGGCGCTCGTCCTCAGCGAGTTCGCCGGCGCCGCCAACGAGCTTCGCCACGCCTTCCTCTGCAATCCCCACGACCCGGACGCCATGAAGAGCGCTCTCGTGCAGGCAGCCGGGCTCGATCCGCATGAGGCACGTCGACGGATGCGCCTGATGCAGAGACACCTGCGAGCCCACGATGTCGACGGTTGGGCGGCCTCGTTTTTGAGCCAGCTCGGCACTCCGGGGATCAACACTCCTGCGGCGGACGGTGCTTCGCATAGACGACGCCGGGCGCTCGCAACCTGACGCGGTCAGTTGGCGCGTAGCGCTCGACGCGAGCGTTGGATTCCGTGTGAACGACCACACACTCGAGTGATGCGCCTGTGATCGGTTCCCCCGTTGTTGCTCATGCTGCTGACCTTCAGTAGCCGCGTTTGCGATCGACAACATTGAGAAGCGGTCGGCTGTTGATGAAGCGGTCGAGATTGTCGGTGAACAGCAGCTTGGCCTGCTCGACGACTGCTGGATCGCCTCCGCTCGAGATGTGTGGAGTCAGGATCACCTGCGACAGGTCGAGCAGCTCTCGGCGAGGGGGCTTGCCTTCTTGCTCGTGCTCGTAGACGTCGAGGACGGCTCCGCGGATTCGTCTCTCTCTGATCGCGTGGACGAGTGCCTCCTCGTCGACCACCTCGCCACGCGCGACGTTGACGAGCATCGCCGTGGGCTTCATCGCTTTCAGAAACCGAGCATCGATCATGCCCCTGGTTTCGTCGGTCAGCTGAGAGCACACGGCGACGAAATCGCTTTGTGCGGCTAGCGTCGAGAGGTCGCCCGGGGGAAGCAGAACGTCGGCGTAGCCGACGTTCTGCTCGACTGTCGCCGTCGAGCGGCGCGTTGCGACGACGCGCATTCCGACCGCCCGTGCAAGCCGCGCCACCTCGCTACCGATCCCGCCCATTCCGACGATGCCCATGGTCGCGCGCCGGAGGACGATCGGGTCGTAGCCGGCGCGCGTGAAGTCACCGGCGGCTTTCTGGCGCATCGCCTCGTGCAAGTCCCTCGCGAAGTACGCCGCAGCCGCAAGGACGTATTCGGCGATGGCGGTGGGGGCGACGAAGCCACGGCCCGTGGTCAGCGTGACGGAGGATGTCCAGAGATCGGTGTGGTGCAGATTCGAAACACCCGCCTGGGTGTGGTGCGCCCACCGCGCGCGCGGAGCGCGACGCAGGGGGTCCCGCGGCACCGGATAGCCGATGAGGAGAACTTCGGCTTCGTCAACCGGCGCCGCCTTGCCCGCCTGCGCGGCGGGTGTACTGCCGTCCACAACGCGGATGGAGGGGTCGACCGCCGTGATAAACGAGAGATCACGGCCGAAGGCGGGAGCCAGCACGAGCACGCAGATCCCGCCCATCACGGGAACATACCCGCGGGTCGCCACCGAAGCCAGGGGGGCTTCGATCGGCGGCCCCGCACTGGGCAGCCCATCGGCGCCTGCCGCTCGCGCTCGCGTCCACCGCACGGCGATCGAGCAATCCGGTCGCGACTCGGCTGCGTAGATACGGATGTGTTCCACAATGCGTCCTGGAGGTGTGAGGTGCTGTCCTTTCCATCAATCCGACCGGCCGCGGCAGGTCTCTGCGCGTTCGCGCTCGTTCTCGCCGGCGCGACGGTTGCAGGGGCGGCCGGCTCGCCGATCTACAACGTCCAGACCCTCGTTGCCGATGACAGCGGCGTGAGCGCCACTACGCACGACACCTCGCTCGTGAACGGCTGGGGCCTGTCCGCGAGCGCGACCTCACCGTGGTGGACGGCCAACAACGGCACGAACTCCTCCACGCTCTACAACGGTGCAGGCACGAAGTCCGCGTTGACCGTTGCCGTCCCGGGTGGACCAACCGGCACAGTGGCCAACACCGGCACGTCGTTCGTGATCGGCCAGGGCGCCGCGAGTGCCAGCGCGCGCTTCCTGTTCGCGACCGAGGCCGGCACGATTCTCGGCTGGGCTCCGACGGTCGCACCCACAACCGCTGTGGTGGCGGTCGATCACGCCGCTCAAAGTGCTGTCTACAAAGGCCTCGCGGTGCTCGGCTCACGCCTCTATGCGACCGATTTCCACAACGCGCGCGTCGATGTCTTCGATGGCTCGTTCCAGCCGGTTGCGCTCACCGGCGCGTTCACCGACCCGAAGGTCCCCAAGGGCTGGGCGCCGTTTGGCATCCAGGCGCTAAACGGCAGCATCTTGGTCACATACGCCAAGCAGGACAGTGCACGCCACGACGATGTGGCCGGCGGCGGCCTCGGCTACGTCGACGAGTACTCGCCCGACGGCGTGCTCATCGCGCGCGTCGCGCAGCAAGGCAAGAAGAACGCGCCGCTCAACGCCCCCTGGGGGCTCGCACTCGCCCCGGCCTCGTTCGGCGTTTTCGGGGGCGACCTACTCGTCGGAAACTTCGGCAACGGTCGGATCAGCGCGTACCAGCACCGCAGCAACGGGAGCTACGCCTACAAGGGTCAGCTCCGTGTCGCCAACGGGGCGCCGATTGCGATCGAGGGACTCTGGGCGATCGCGTTCGGCAACGACGCAGCCGCCGGCCCGAGCACGACCCTCTACTACGCGGCGGGCCCGGCCGGCGAAAAGCACGGGCTGCTTGGAGCCATCACTGTCGGCTGACCCGTCGAAAGCCCACCCGACGGAAGCGAAATGAAAAGGAGAAATCGTGAGCTCGCACACCCGCCTAGTCGTTCTCGTAGCTGTGATATCGCTCGTCACCGCGGCCGTGGCTGCCGCGGCCGGGCCCGTGGCCGTTCGGGCAAGCAAGAGCGCCGCGCTCGGCAACACGATCTTGATTGATCAGAACGGCAGGTCGCTCTATCACGTCACGAGCGATCAGGGCATGAAGGTCACCTGTGTCGGCGCGTGCGCGAAGGCGTGGCCCCCGGTCATCGTCAGTGGCAAGGCGAGGGCAGGAGCCGGCATCACGGCGGCGTGGCTGGGAACCGTCAAGCGGCCGGACGGAAAGCTTCAGGCCACCTACAAGGGCCTCACGCTCTACCGCTTCGGTGGCGACAAGGCCTCGGGAGACGTCAACGGCCAGGCGGTCGAGCAGAAGTGGTACGCAGTCGGATCGTCAGGGAAGCTCGTCAAGACGATTCCCGAAGCCGCGAGCGGTGGCGGCGGCACGGGCGGCGGCAGCACAGGAGACAGCGGGTACGGGGGCTATGGCTACTGATCGCCGTGCTGCCGCCGACACGTGCGGAAGGAACACCCCGGACACTAGGAACGAAGGAGACAGATGATGGTCAAGTCAATCGCGGCTCTAACGGTAGCGGCGCTGCTGACCGCTGCCGGCGCGGCAGGCGCCGTCCAGAAGGGCGGTAACTCACTCCACGCCGTGCTAACGGGAAAGGTCGAGGTTCCCAAGGGCGATCCGGACGGTAGCGGCACAGCCGAGGTGAAGATCAGCGGGACAAGCGTGTGCTGGGAGATCAAGGCGTCGAAGGTGGCGAGCCTGATGGCAGCGCACATCCACAAGGGTGGCGCCGGAGTCGCCGGTCCGGTTGTTGTGCCATTCGGGAAGACCTACAAAGGCAAGGGTTGCACCACGACGTCCGCGGATGTGGCCGCAGCGATCAAGAAAAATCCCGGCGGCTACTACGTCAACGTCCACAATGCGAAGTACCCGGGCGGCGCCTTGCGCGGCCAGCTCCGTAGCGATAACTAGAGGCTTCGAGGCGCAGCGCCACAAGGCGCACGCAGGCCAAGGGGCGGGCCGCCTCAGCGTCGCAACGTGAGACGGCCCGCCCGATGACGCGCTCCCGCTCGCTGGCCACCGGAGAGATCCTGCACCAGCGCGGGACGGGAGCGTCGGATGTTTCGGGTTGCCGCAAACAGGGTAACTAGCGCTCGATGACGGCGAAGCCTCTCCGCAAGCGTTACGCGCCGATCGGCTGGCTGGCCTGGCTCCTGGGCACGACGCTCCTGCGGCGCAAGGCAAACGCGAAGGGTCGCGGTCTTTTGCTTCCCCTCACGGGGGTCGTCGGGGTCGTGCTGCTTGCCCTTGCAGCCGCTCTCGTGTTCACGAAGCGGACGCGGCGCAGCGACCCCGATCTGTCGGCGTTCGCTGCGGAACGCGCGTCGGCGCCGGAATCGTCGGGGTCGGCTGCGAAGGAGCTCTAGCGTGGTCACGCGCACGGAGCCGCTACCACTGGATCCGCCGCTCCCTGCTCCGGGCCCGGACCCGATGCCCGATCCCCTCCCGCCGCCGGAGCCGGCGCCGCCGAACGAGCCCGATCCAGTTCCCGAGCCGCAGATCTGACGACGGATCGGCCGCTCGCTTCGTGCTTCGTACTGTCGTCGGCTCTTGTCGCCGTTCCGGGAGCCTATGCCGCTGCGCTCGAAGTTGTCGCCACCGTCAGGAGCCCTGTTTTAGGCAACACGAGGCGACCACGGGCTCCTGTTGCGGCTCGCGTAGCTGACGGGAGGTCAAGGCCGGTGGGGCGTTGTGCGTCGTTGAGGCAGGATGCGGCCGGTTGTTCCTGACTGAAGTCAGGAACGGGGGGTAGGCGGGCCTGGCGTGCCTGCGTGCCTGGCTTCAGCCAGGCACAACCCGTCCGACGCGGGCCTGGCATGCCTAGCTTCAGCCAGGCACAATCCCACAACCCGTCTGACGCGTGCCTGCGTGCCTGGCTTCAGCCAGGCACAACCCGTCTGAGCGGCGCGGCGGGCCTAGCGCAACGTTACGAGAGGAACAAAGCTAGACGCGGCCCTTGAACGTGTCGCAGCTTTGCGGCCCCGATCCCTCGATGCCGCGGACGAACCATTTCTGCCGCTGTTCGGACGACCCGTGCGTCCACGACTCGGCCGTGATCCGCCCCTGGGCGCGCTCCTGGATGCGATCGTCACCGACCGCCGCTGCGGCGTCGAGCGCGTCGGCGACATCCTGCCGCGTCAGATCCTCGACGAAGCCGGTCTGCAGCGCGTTTGCGACCCAGAGACCGGCATAGCAGTCGGCCTGAAGCTCCACGCGCACCTGACCACCCTGTGGGCCGGTGTCGCGGTCGGCCCTCCGCAACGTCCCGGTCAGGTTCTGGACGTGGTGGCCGTACTCGTGTGCCAGGACGTACGCCTCCGCCAGCGGGCCTCCGGTCGCACCAAGCTCCGACCGAAGCTGATCGAAGAAGCCGAGGTCGATGTAGACGTACTTGTCGTTCGGGCAGTAGAAGGGCCCGACCGCGGACGATGCCGTCCCACAGCCCGTGCCGATCGACCCGTCGAAGAAGCGGGTACGGGCCGGCGTGTAGTTGCGCAGCGTCTTCGCCCAGTACGCTTGCACGCTGTTGACTACTCCGACAATGCGGCAATCCTCTCGCTCGTTCGCGTCGGCGCCCGTGCGGCACTCCTGCTGTAGCTCCGTCGCTGCCGCCCCCGTCCCGACGGTCTGGCCCGAGAGGCTCCCGAGGTCGCCGCTACTGCCGCCGCCACCGAGGAACAGGAACGCCAGCACCACGAGCAGGCCGATCAGTCCCCCGCCGCCACCGATCGTCATCGGCGCGCCGCCCGGGATGCGCCCGCCGCGACCTCGGTAGTCCTCGACCTGCGACGGATCGAGCCTCGCGTCCTTGCGGAACCGCATGTCGGCGAGTCTACGACAACGTCGCGAGGCTCGAGCTATGCAGTGCGGAGGTGCGGGCGGGCGGCCGCAATCCGTCCGTGGGGAACGTGCTCGCCGGCAGCGCCCAGTTGACCGTCACGAGACGACCCGACCGACGAGATCAGGCCGTGTCTGCCATCGTCGCGGACATTGCAGAGAACTCGGAGGGCGAGAACCCGATGCGCTCGAGTAGCGCTCGCGGCGCGAGCCGCCGCGGCTATTGGAACGATGTGCGAGCGAGCTCACGCTGTCGCTGCCGTCGCGTCCTGCACCGGCCTAGGGGCACGACCGTCACGCGGGGGGTTGCAAGCAGCGTTGAGCTAGAGCGTGGTCTCGCGCCGGAGAGACGCGGACGGGCCTGCGGTGAAGAAGTCCTCGTGCGCGGACAGAGCGGGGAGAAACCGTTCGAGCACGAGCCGGAGAAGAGAGCGCATGCCGTAGTTCATCGACAGTTGAGACGAAAAGACAAGAGGCTTTGATAGAAGGTCCGCGCTTAGAGCATGAATTCCCTGACGCCGGGGGCACCTAGCGCCCCCCGCGAGCTGCTGGCACCGGCCGCCCCGATGCGGTGAGCGACCGGGGGCGTGCGTTCAGGCTCCATTCAGACCACGGGTGCTAGACAAGGAGCTGGGTCACTCGTCTCTCGAACGTGCGAGTGCCTTCCTCAGCATCCGTCCCATCGGGTGGTTCCTAGCACCGGGACGGGTGCTGAGTGAGCAAGACGATCGGAACGTCGGACAAGCTAAGGCGCGGAACGATTGGTGCTCTCGCAGTGGCGGCTCCTCGAGCGAATAGACCCGTCGATCGCGACGTGCGGGTCACGCCGCGTACACGACCGGTGAAGCTGGGCTCTAGGCCGAGTACGGGCGGTCGAGCGCCAGCCGGATCACGAAGCCGCGTCTGCGTCCGCGTGGCGAACCTCGCCAAGCCAGTGCTCGACGCCGACCGCGGCCAGCCTCTCGTCGAGACCGCGAGGATCCATGGTCACCACGCACCTCGTGACGAAGAATCCATCGATTGTGAACTCGTACTCGACCGGCACCCGATAGTCGACCCCGTCCGGGCGCGTGCCCGCCCAGGTCACGCACAGGTGGATGACGTTGCCGTCAACTTCGACCTTCACGTTCTCCTGCCGGTAGTCGGGCATGGCCGCCAGGAAGCGCTCGTTCATGACGCGTTCACGCACGCGCAACTCGGACCCGACCCGTAGCCCGTCGTTGGTCATCGGGGGGACGTGCGTGACCCACAGATCCTCGGGCCAGAGGGCGCCCAGGTAGTCGATGTACGCGAGCACGTTGCGCCCGTCGCCGATCACCTCGACGAGCCGATCGGCGATCTCCTGTGCATCGTTATTGGCAACCATCGCCCGATCCTACCGTCGGAGGAGCCGAAAAAGTTGACGCGATGGCGAGAGCTTCTCAGCCCGGCCCGACGGGCGTATCCGGTTCTTGTCTCGTTCGTTGCGCCGTGCGCTGCGCGTCCGCCGAGGGCCGGAGCCGGGCTTCGCCCCGGCGTGAGGCCACGCAAGGCCGTGCTATGCAGAAACGTGGAGGAGGGGGTTGGTGGGGGAACCAAGGGTCCCCCCACCTTACGGAGAGGGAGGGATTTGAACCCTCGACGAGCCTAACGACCCGTAACGGTTTTCGAGACCGCCGCATTCGACCGCTCTGCCACCTCTCCAGGCGCGGCGTCAAGCGTAGCCGAGCGGGCGCTTGGAGGTTTGCGAAACGGAGAAGGAGGGATTCGAACCCTCGACGGAGGCATTCACCCCCGTAACGCCTTAGCAGGGCGCCGCCTTCAGCCACTCGGCCACTTCTCCCGAAGCGCAAGAATAGCTCACGCGTGAGCCGCCCTCGGCTCAGTCGTGGACGCGCGCGATCAGCTCCCGGCGGCGCAGGACCTTTACCTCGACGCCGCCGAGACGGACGTCGAAGCCAGCGTCCTTCGGGAACAGCACCTTCTCGCCGGCCTCCAGTCCCGCGGCCTCAGGGCCGACCGCCGTCACGATCCCGGTGACGCACCCGTTCTCGTGCGAGGCGGGGATGATCAGGCCCGCGCGTGTCTCGGTCTCCTCGTCGGAGGGGTGGACCACGAGGTAGTCATCGAGCGGCTCGAGTGAGAGGTCGATGCGTTGCGGTTCCTTGATCACCGTCAAAGCATACGGCGACGACGCGGTCCGTCGCTACATGCGTCCCGCGTCCACGATCCGCTCCAGGAACCGCTGCGTGCGCTCCTTCTGCGGTGCCGCGAAGATCTCGTCCGGCGGGCCCTCCTCGTAGACGATGCCTTCGTCGAGGAAGCAGACGCGCGTGGCGATCTCGCGTGCAAACCCCATCTCGTGCGTTGCGATCAGCATCGTCATCCCACCCGACGCCAGCTCGCGGATGACGTCGAGCACCTCGCCGACGAGCTCGGGGTCGAGAGCGCTCGTGATCTCGTCGAGCAGCATTACGCCCGGTTGCATCGCGAGCGCCCGTACGATCGCGACGCGCTGCTGCTGCCCGCCGGAGAGGCGATCCGGGTACTCGTCGCGCTTGTCCGCGAGCCCGAAGCGCTCCAGCAGCGTCAGCGCTCGCTCGTTCGCCTCGGACGCTCGGAGGCCGAGCGCCTTTCGGGGCGCGAGCGTCACGTTGCCGAGCACGCTCATATGCGGGAACAGGTTGTAGGACTGGAACACGATCCCGAGCCCGCGCCGCACGCGGTTAACGTCGACGCCGGGTGCAGTGATCTCCTCGCCGTCGAGCAGAATGCGGCCGGCGTCGATCCGCTCGAGCAGGTTGATGCAGCGCAGAAGCGTCGACTTGCCGGAGCCCGATGCGCCGATCAGGCAGACGACATCGTGCGGCGCGATCGCGAGCTCGATCCCGCGGAGCACGTCGAGGGTGTCGAAGGACTTGTGCACGCCCTCGATCCTGATCGCCTCGTTCACCGGGCTGCCGCCTGCTGACGCCGGCGATCGCGCGCGATCATGTGGTCGGTGAGCCGGGCGAGTGGGATCGTCACCGCCACGAACAGCGTTGCCGCGACGAGGTAGTAGGTCCCGTTGAACGAGGCCGACTCGTCGATCTGTGTCTGCTGAAGCGCCTCAACCACTCCGAGCACGCTCACAAGCGCCGTGTCCTTCTGCAGGCCGATGAAGTCGTTGAGGAGGGGTGGGATCACGCGTCGCACGGCCTGCGGCACCACCACGTAGCGCAGCGTCTGGGCGTGACCCAGGCCTAGTGAGCGGGCCGCAGCGGCCTGGCTCGGGTGAACCGAGTCGATCCCCGCGCGGTAGACCTCCGACACGTACGCCGTGTAGACGAGGACGAGCGCGACGACGGCCCAGAAGACCTGGGACGTAGGGATCCACGAGATCCCGAGGGCGGGCATCCCGGAGCCCAGCATGAGGATCACGAGAATCGTCGGTACCCCCCGGAACACGTCGGCGTAGACGATCGCGAGCGCGCGGATCGGAAAGAAGACCGGCCCGGGGAGACCCCGCAGAATCGCGAGGAGTAGACCCGTCACGAGGATAATCGCCTCGGCGATAACGAAGATCTTCACGTTCAGAAGGAACGCGCGCGCGATCTCGGGGAACGACTCCCTGTAGCGCGGCCAGTCGAAGAAGTAGGCCTTGAACTCGGGCCAGCCTGGTGCGTTTGTGATCACGAGCACCATCGCTCCGAGCAGCAGGACCGTGCTCACGAGTGCGATCGCGACGGCCCGCCCCTCGGAGGAGCGGGCCGTCGCGCCGCCGAGGATTCTCGAACGGCGCTCGGTGTTCAGCGGCTACTTGATGACGGGTGCGCCGGTGGCCTTCGACAGCCAGGTCTGCTGGAGTTTCTTGATCGTTCCGTTCGCCCACAGCTTGTCGATCGCCTTGTTCACGCAGGCGGTGAGCCCGCTCCCCTTCTGCAAGACGACGCCGAAGCGCTCCTTCGTTCCCTTGCTCGCGAACTGCCCGACGATGACGCCGTCGGGCACCTGCACGGCGGTTACGAAGAACGCGGTCGGCAGGTCGACGACGATGCCGTCGATCAGGCCACTCTTGAGCGCCTGCACCGCGAGGTCGTTGGTCTTGTAGACGAGCGGGCTCGAGTCCGGCTTGATCGTGCCGACGATGTACTGGTAGCTCGTCGTGCCGAGCTGCGCCGCGAGCTTGTACTTCCGCAGCGCTGCGGTGGAGGTCGCCTTCGCGATTGGCGTGCCCTTTCGCCCCACAACTGCCTGGTTCACGTAGTAGTACGCCTTCGAGAAGTCCACCGCCTTCGCGCGCTCGGGCGAGTACGAGACTTGTGTCAGGTAGACGTCGAACGGCTTCTTGCCGGGCCGGAACGAGTTGCTGAACGGGACGTACGTCCATTTGACGGCGCTCTTCGCAAAGCCGAGCTCCTTCGCGATCGCATACGCGACGGCGGACTCATAGCCCTTGCCGCTATACGGGTCGCTGATCTTCCACGGCTTCTTCTCGGCACCGCCGAACCACGGCGGGTAGGCCGGGTTGTCGGCGCCGATCGTGAGCGTGCCGGAGTCGAGCACGGGCAGGCTGCCGGGGTCGCAGCCCGCGATCGCCGTCTTCGCGGTTCGCCCGCCCGCAGCCGTGGCCGCGAGAGCGAGTGCAACCCCGAGTGCGAGCGTGCCGATGAGTGCCTTGCGCATGAACTCTCCTTCGTCGTGACCGAATGGCGGAAGGGGCGTGCGGCGGATATCGCCGAGGGGCCTGTCCCTTGCGACGACGACCGGCGCGAATCGATGGCGAGCCTAGCACCGCAGATGCCGCGCCTGGGCGATGCTATACAAAATGAAGTGATAGCAATGGCGACGCAGGTGTACCGTCTCGCCATGCCTACCGAAGCGATCGAGCTCGAGGTCGGAGAGCGCCTCGTCAGGGTTTCGAACCCGGCCAAGATCCTGTTCCCGGAGCGCGCCGAGACCAAGCTCGATCTCGTGCGCTACTACCTCGCGGTCGGCGACGGCATCGTGCGGGCGCTTTACGAGCGCCCCACTCAGTTGCGTCGCTTTCCCGACGGCGTCGAAGGAGAGGCGATCTACCAGAAGCGGGTGCCGCAGAAGCGACCGGAGTGGATCGAGACGGCTCGAGTGACGTTCCCCTCCGGGCGCCACGCCGACGAGCTTTGCGTGACCGAGCTCGCACAGGTCGTGTGGGCAGCGAATCTCGCGACGATCGACTTCCATCCCTGGCCTTCGCGGCGCTCGGACACCGAGCATCCCGACGAGCTGCGCATCGACATCGACCCGCAGCCCGGTACTGGCTTTGCACAGGCGAAGCAGGTTGCAGGGATGGTGCGGGAGGTGCTCGGCGAGCTCGGGTTCACGGGCTGGCCGAAGACGTCGGGTAACCGGGGGATCCACGTTGCATGCCGGATCGAGCCGAACTGGGAGTTCCCGGTGGTGCGGCGCGCCGCGCTCGCGTTTGCGCGAGAGATCGAGCGGCGGCTGCCCTCTCTTGTCACGACGGCGTGGTGGAAGGAGGAGCGCGGCGAGCGCGTCTTCATCGACTACAACCAGAATGCCCGCGACCGGACGATCGCCTCCGCGTACTCGGTGCGTGCGCGACCCGACGCGACGGTCTCCGCACCAGTGACCTGGGACGAGCTCCCCGACAGCGAGACGGAGGACTTCACGCTCGCCTCGATGCCCGCCCGCTTTGCCGCTCTCGGAGACGTCCAGGCGGCGATCGACGACACGACATGCGACCTACGAACGCTGCTCGAGTGGGTCGAGCGTGACGAGCGGGACGGTGTCGGTGAGGCGCCCTACCCGCCGAACTTCCCGAAGATGCCCGGTGAGCCACCGCGGGTGCAACCCTCGCGGGCACGTCGTCCGCCGTCGTAGCGGCCCCGCTAGGACGCTCCGCGTACGAGAGCGTCAAACGTGAGGTCGCCGGGCTCGCGCGCTGGGCGAACCTCCCGCCAGGTGCACGCGGCGGGATCCTTGTCGGGTCTGAAGCGGATCAGCTTCGTTCCGTGGCGGAAGCGGTTGCCCTGCACCTTGTCGAAGCGGACCTCGACGACGAGCTCGGGTCTGACCGCTGCCTCTTCGAGCTCACCGCCGCCCCAGCGGTTCGGCTCCGAGAAGCGTCGCTCGGGGGCGTCGTGCAGCAGCGGCAGCACCCGCCCTGCGATGTCGTCGTGGTTCCGTGCCCCGACGGCGGCCGAGCCAACGTAGTCGAGGGTGCCGTCGTCAGCATAGAGGCCGAGCAGGAGGGTCGCGATCCGCTTGCTTCCGGCCTTGAAGCGGACGCCGGCGACGACGCAGTCGGCGGTTCGCTCCGGCTTGACCTTGACGACGGCACCGCGCCCGCCCGGCTCGTACGGCCGGTCGAGCCGTTTCGCGACGACTCCGTCGAGGCCGACCGCGTCGAGCGCCTGGAGCCACGCATCGGCAGTTGCCCAGTCGAGCGTTCGGGGCGAGAGCGTGAAGGCGGAGGCTCGCTGCTCGAGCGCCTCTCTTCGCTCGCGGAGCGGCCGTCGCCACACTTCTTCCTGCTCCCAGAGCAGGATGTCGAACGCGACGAACGTTGCGGGGATCTCACCCGAGAGCTTGCGAATGCGACTCTCGGCGGGATGTAGTCGGGCCTGCATCGAATCGAAGTCGAGGACGCCGTCATGCGCGATCACGATCTCGCCGTCGAGCGCTGAGCCCGGCGGGAGCTGCTCGCCGAGACTGCGCAACTCCGGGAAGTAGCGGAGCAGAGGCCGCCCGTTGCGCGACCAGAGCGCCAGCTCGCCGCTCGCGTTCTCGAGGACGCCTCGGAAGCCGTCCCACTTCGGCTCCACTTGCCAGTCCGGGCCGTGCGGGAGCTCACGGACGAGCTCGGCCTCCATCGGCGGGAAGGGGACGCTCGGGTCGAGCTCGGACGGCCGCTCGGGAGGGCCAGGTGCCGTTCGCGATCGCGCCACGTGCTCAACCTACTACGCTTCCTCGTCGATGCGCCGCGTCGTGATCACAGGGATGGGAGCAGTCACGCCACTCGGGCTCGACGTGCCGTCGATGTGGGACGCGGCTGTCGCAGGCCGCAGCGGAGTGGCGGAGATCGAGGCGTTCGACGCGAGCGAGTTCCCGGTCCGCATCGCCGCGGAGGTGCGCGCATTCGATCCGGCTCTGGCGATGCCGGCAAAAGAGGCGCGGCGGATGGACCGCAACGTCCTGTTCGCGGTCGCCGCTGCACGGGAGGCGTGGGCTGACGCTCGAATCGGTGACTTCGATCCCGCCCGGGTCGGGATCCTCGTCGGCTCGGCAATCGGTGGAATCGCAACGATCGTCGCTCAGGTTCAGACTTTTCTGGAGCGCGGCCTCGAGCGCGTCTCGCCCTTCTTCATTCCCTCGGTGCTTCCCGACACGGCCAGCGGCCAGATCGCGATCGCACTCGGTCTGCGCGGCCCCAACTATGCGCCCGTCTCTGCCTGCGCCACCGGCTCCACCTCGATCGGCGAAGCCGCGGAGGTGGTCAGGCGCGGCGCAGCCGACGTTGTTCTGGCAGGAGGTACGGAAGCAGCGATCACCCCGGTCATTCTCGCGGGGTTCTGCGCGATGCGCGGTCTCGCGGCGGACAACGACCACCCGGAGCGGGCGTCGCGTCCGTTCGACGCAGATCGCTCCGGCTTCGTCGTCGGGGAAGGAGCGGGCGTGGTCGTGCTCGAGGAGCGCGAGGCGGCCCGTGCCCGTGGGGCGACGGTGTACGCCGAGGTCCTGGGGTACGGTGCCTCGAACGATGCGCACCATCTCGCCCAGCCCGATCCCGAGTCGATCGGCGTCGCCGAGATGATTCGCGCGGCGCTCGCGACGGCCGGCGTCGCACCGGAGGAAGTGGGTTACGTCAACGCGCACGGGACGTCGACTCCGCTAGGTGATCTTGCCGAGACGCGCGCAATCAAGCAGGTCTTCGGACAGCACGCCTACGAGCTCGCGGTCTCGTCGACCAAGTCGGTGACGGGGCACTGCTTCGGTGCGGCGGGGGCGATCGAGACGATGATGTGCGCGTTCGCGCTGCGGGAGGGCGTGCTGCCTCCGACGATCAACTACGACACACCCGATCCCGAGTGCGATCTCGACTACGTTCCGAACGTGGCACGTCGCGCCCAGCCGTCGGTTGCCCTCTCGAACGCGATGGGGCTCGGCGGACACAACGCGTGCGTGCTCCTCGGCCATGCCGATCGTTGAGCCCGTTCAGGTTGCCGGGAGCTCGCCACAGAGTTGACACGATGTTGGCACGGAACCCGTGCCCTGAGCCGACGTTTCGAGATTAGGATCGATGCTGTGGGGAGGAGGTCGGCGGCCCGGTGGACACGTCGCCTCCGGATACGACCTGTTCGGTCAGCTCGTCGAGTGAGCGGAGCGTGACGTGGGCGAGGGCGAGCGCGTCTGTGGCCGGGGGGAAGTGTGGGTTCGGCAGCGCGATCACGCGCATGCCCGCGGCAGACGCGGCTCGCAGGCCGTTCGACGAGTCCTCGATTGCTGCACACCGCTCGGGGGCTACCGCAAGCCTCCGCGCCGTCTCGAGGTAAACGTCGGCGGAAGGCTTACCCCGGTCGACCTCCTCCGAGGAGACGGTCACGTCGAAGAGCGGCGCAATCGCAGCGATGCGGACGACGGCGTCGATCAGCGGTCGGTTCGCCGAAGATGCGATTGCGAGGCGGAACGCGCTGTGCAGGCGTCGAGCGGCAGCGACGGCACCGGGGAGGAGTGGCAAGTCCTGCTCGTAGCGCGCGCGCATCCGCGCGACGACCTCGTCGTTGATCTCCGCCGGGGGGCGGTCGACCGCAAGCGCGTCATGCATGTAGCGCGACCACTCCGTCGAGCTCATGCCCATCATCGCCCCTTGCGCGTCCTCGCGCCACACCCCGCCCCAGTCGCGAGTGAGCTGAAGCCGCACCTCGTCCCATAGGTGCTCGCTGTCGACGATCACGCCGTCCAGATCGAAGACGATGGCCTCGATCACGCGCTGTCCCAGGTGCCGCGCACACGGATGAGCGCCCGCTCGCCGGGGCCTCGCAGCGCCGAGACAACGGAGCCGACGAAGAGCGTGTGTGTACCTGTGACAGCTGTCCACGCCGTCTCCACGCCGAGCCAGCCGATTGCGCCGCTCAGCAAAGGAGGTCCCTCCGGGTGTGCCTCCAACTCGATCCCGTGCCAGTGAGCGATCGGCGGCACGCCCCGCGCGAAGTGCTCGGCGACGTCGTCCTGGCCCTCGGCGAGGAGGGAGATGGCGCATTTCTTCGCCTCGAGCAGGATCTCGTGGAGCGCTGCCTGCTCCGAGACGGCGAACCCGACGAGCGGGGGTTCGAGGGAGAGCGAGACGAGCGACGCAATCGTCAGACCGAGTCGCTGCTCAGGCGTCTCGACCGTCACCACGGCGACGCCGTGTGGGTAGCGCTGGAGGACGTCGCGGAGTGGGGGGCCGCTCACACGGCCATCGTGCTACTTCCCCCGGATGGAACGCTCACGCAGGAGAGGCAAGAACCAAGGCGCAGCCCAGGATCAAGCGGCTGCCCGCCGAGTTGCCCCGACGGGCCCACCGGCGGCGTGTGGAAGAGGAAAGGAGCGTCAGACGGGCCGGCAGAGCTGGTCTGAGCCGTACGTCGTGCGCTGCGTCGTGGCGAGGAGACGGTCGACCGAGGGGTCGTAGCTCCCGAGCGGCTTCCCTTCCCACATGATGTCGGGCGTGACGCCGGGTCCGATGATCGTCGCGCGGTACTTCGTGCCCTGACCCGCAGGGTGCGGCCCATGCGGGTAGAAGCCGTAACAGAACGTCCCGGTGCCCTTGTGCATCAGGAAGCTGTTCTCCCGCTTCCAGCCCGTCCCGTAAGACGAGTTGAACGTGTCGACGTAGAGGTTGCGGCCGAACGTGTCGAGCGGGTTGCCCTGCGGCGTCGACCGGAACCCGAAGACGGGCGTTCCCTCATACGCGAACGAGCCGAAGATGTGGTCAAAGCGGCGGTAGGCCCAGTTCGCGTTCACGGTCAGCGTGGGGAGGTCACCTGTCCAGTGGGAGAGGCGCAGCTCCCAGACGGCCCGGTCGGGCGTCGCCGGCACCCCGTAGTTGGGCAGCATCCTCTGCCAGGACTGGAGCGACCAGTTGCTGCCGTCGCTCGCGGTGCACGCCGTCACGAGCCACGCGAGCGGCGGGCCGGAGTACGGAGCACAGGTGTTGGCGAACATCTCCCAGATGTTCTTCTTGTACGTGCCCCAGCCGCCGGAGTAGTCCAGCTTGAACTCGACTTGCTTCCTCGCTTGAGTCGGCGCGACTGCGTTCACGGCGTCCCAGGCGAGGACGCGCCACGTCTTGCCTGCCGAGTGGTATGTCAGTAGCGCCTGCCCGCTCTTGTTCACCTTGAGCGACACGTCCGTGGCATTGCGCCCGATCAGCTCCGAGGAGTGACCAGCTGCCGGCGCAATCAGGGCGAGCGCGATGACGAGCGGGAGGAATCGTCGCAGGCCAAGACGCATCGTAGGGACAAGATCGATCGCCGACGGCTCCGGACACACCCCTGAGCCAAGGGATAGGCACCCCTCAGCTCAGGGATCTTCACCCCTCGAACGAGGGATCGCCAGCCCCGCGCAACGGGGAGCGGCTGGCCGAGTAGCCTGAATCCATCGACCGCCTGGGACATCGCGCACGCTGGCTCGGTCTCGTTGCCCTAACGCTCGGGGTCGCGATGATCATCGCGGACGTCTCGATTCTCAACGTCGCGCTGCCGTCGATCGCCGCCGACCTCGGCATCACCTACACCGAGGCCGAGTGGACCAATGCGGGCTACTCGCTCATGTTCGCCGCGTTCCTGATCGCTTTCGGGCGCGCGGGCGACAAAGTGGGGCGCAAGCGCATGTTCCTGATCGGGATCTGCGTGTTCATGGGGGCGAGCATGCTGGCCGGGTTCGCCCAAAGCGGATCAGAGCTGCTCGCTGCCCGACTCGTTCAGGGTCTCGGCGGCGCGATGATCCTTCCGGCGAGCCTCTCGACGCTGAGCGCGACGTTCCGTGGCCGCGACCGCGCAATCGCGTTCGCTATCTGGGGTTCGACGATCGGCGGCATGGGCGCGCTCGGGCCTCTCCTGGCCGGCGTCCTCACGACCGAGCTGAGCTGGCGTTGGGTGTTCTTCATCAATCTGCCCGTCGGCTTCCTTGCGTTCGCCGGCGCCTGGCTCCTCGTCACCGAGACGCGCGACGCCCACGCGGTAGCCGGCTTTGACGTGCCTGGCACGGCGCTGCTGGCAGCGGGGCTCGGCCTGCTCGTCTTCGGCCTGATCGAGGGACAGACGTACGGTTGGCGGGAGTCGAAGCGAACGCTCGCGATCGGATCGCTCGAATGGCCCTTCCAGGAGGTGTCGCCGATTCTCTGTGCTCTCGTCGCCTCGGTGCCGCTGCTCGCCCTGTTCGTCGTGACGGAGCGTCGACGGCAGCGTCGGGGCGTGGCGACCCTCGTCGACTTCCGACTCTTCGAGATCGGGAGCTTCCGCTACGGCAACATCGCCGTTGCGATCGTCAGCCTCGGCGAGTTCGGCTTGATCTTCGTGATCCCGCTGTTCCTTCAGTTCGTGCTCGGCTACTCGGCGCTCGAGAGCGGTGCGGTGCTGGCGCTGATCGCCGTCGGGGCGTTCTCGGTGGGCCCGTTCGCCGGGCGCTTCGCGCACCGCTTCGGCTCGCGCACAGTCGTACGAACCGGCATGGTGCTCGAAGCCGTGGGGATCTTCTGCATCGGCCTCGTGATCGCGGTCGACATGACCTGGTGGGAGCTCGTCGCGCCGTTCCTCGTCTACGGCGTCGGGATCGGGCTTGCGACTGCACAGTTGACGAGCGTCGTACTCGTCGACGTTCCACCTGCCCAGGCCGGTGCGGGGTCAGGCATCCAAGGTACGTCCCGTCAGGTGGGCTCCGCACTCGGAATCGCGATCCTGGGCACCTCGCTCGCCGTGCTCTTCACGAACGGGGTGGAGGACCGGATCGCCGCGTCCGCGCTGCCTCCGACGGCACAAGCAGCCCTGGTCGACGCCGCAAGCAGGAGCGGAGGCGCGGCGATCGCCTTCGCCGCCGCGAACCCGGTGGCGGCAAGAGCGGTGCCCGCACTCGAGCAGTCGTTCGCAGTGGCGTCGCGTCGCGTCGCCTTCATCGCGGCGGGCTTCGTGCTCCTCGGCGTCCTGGCGAGCCTGTTGCTGCCGGAGAGTCGTCCCTACGCCGAGGACAGCGAGCGGCTGCCCGCCGAGTTATAGGCTTGACGCCCCCATGCCGCGCGACTACCTGGAAGCCGTTCTCAACGCCGACGTCTACGACGTTGCGCAGGAGACCCCGCTCGAGGTCGCTCCGACGCTCTCGGCTCGACTAGGAAACCGCATCCTGCTGAAGCGGGAGGACCTCCAGCAGATCCACTCGTTCAAGCTCCGCGGCGCGTACAACAAGATGAGCAAGCTCACGTCCGACGAGCGCGCACACGGCGTCGTCACAGCGTCGGCAGGAAATCACGCACAGGGCGTAGCTCTCGCGGCGGCACGGCTCGGGCTGTCCGCAGCGATCGTGATGCCCGTGACGACGCCCCAGATCAAGGTCGACGCCGTTGCCGCCCTCGGAGCAACGGTCGTGCTCGTCGGCGACTCGTACGACGACGCGTACGCCGAGGCGCTCGAGATTGCCTCGGGAGAGGGGCGCGTCTTCGTCCACCCGTACGACGATCCGGATGTCATCGCGGGCCAGGGCACGGTCGGCATGGAAATCCTGCGCCAGTGCCGTGAGCCGATCGACGCCATCTTCGTCGCCGTCGGCGGAGGCGGCTTGATCGCGGGGATCGCGGCCTACGTGAAGCGCCTGCGGCCGGACATCCGCGTGATCGGCGTCGAACCGGTCGACTCCGACGCGATGACGCGCTCGATCCGCGCCGGGCGGCGCGTCACGCTCTCGCACGTGGGATTGTTCGCGGACGGGGTGGCGGTCAAGCGCGTCGGCAAGGAGACGTTCCGTCTCGTTCGGGAGCACGTCGACGAGATGATGCTCGTCGATACCGACGAGCTGTGCGCCGCGATCAAGGACGTGTTCGAGGACACACGCTCGATTGTCGAGCCGTCCGCAGCGCTTGGCATCGCGGCTGCCAAACGGTACGTCGAGCGCCAAGAGATCACCGGGCGGACGCTCGTCACTGTGCTCTGCGGAGCGAACATGGACTTCGACCGACTCCGGTTCATTGCCGAGCGGGCCGAGCTCGGTGAGCAGCGCGAGGTCGTGTTCGCCGCGACGATCCCCGAGCGGCCGGGAAGCTTCAAGGAGTTTTGCACGCTGATCGGGAAGCGGATGGTCACGGAGTTCAACTACCGCTATTCGGACGACAGCGAGGCACACATCTTCGTCGGGGTTCAGGTCGCCGACGGGTCGGAGAAGGAAGGGATCTTCAAGTCTCTGGAGAGGCGCGGGATCACGACTCTCGACCTCTCCGAGAACGAGATGGCGAAGCTGCACGTACGTCACCTGGTCGGCGGGCGCGCAGTCGGCGCGGCTCACGAGTTGCTCTACCACTTCGAGTTCCCGGAGCGCCCCGGTGCTCTCATGCGCTTCCTCGACAGCATGAGCGCGGGTTGGAACATCAGTCTCTTCCACTACCGCAACCACGGCGCCGACCTTGGGCGAGTCCTGGCGGGGATCCAGGTGCCGCCGGGAGAGATGAAGGCGTTCCGCGCGTTTCTCTCGAATCTGGGCTACCCCTACACGGAGGAGACGGCAAACCCTGCCTACCGGCTCTTCCTCGCGTAGGGAGGCGCCGACAGCCTTTCGCGCGTAGGCTCACGTGCTGATTCCGTAGGCTTGCCGGGTGAACCTCGATCAGCTGCTAGGAGCTATCGCGACCGCTCTCCGTCCGGATCAGCTCCTCACCGAGCCGGAGCAGTTACGGACGTACGAGTGCGACGGTTTGACGGCGCATCGTGTGGTGCCGTCTCTTGTAGTGCTTGCCGAGTCGACCGCGGACGTGCAAACCGTCGTTCGTGCGGCGAGCAAGGCGGGAATACCGTTCGTCGCACGCGGTGCCGGAACCGGTCTTTCAGGCGGCGCAGTCCCGGTCGCGGATGGGATTGTGATCTCGCTTGCGCGGATGAGAAGCGTGCTCGAGGTCGACATCGCTGCTCAGCGCGTGACTCTCCAGCCAGGCGTGACGAACCTCGAGGTGACGGCCGTCGTGGCGCCGCATGGCTTCTACTACGCGCCCGACCCGTCGAGTCAGCAGGTGTGCACGATCGGTGGGAACGTCGCGGAGAACTCCGGCGGAGCACACTGCCTGAAGCATGGGTTCACGGTCAACCACGTCACTGGCCTCAAGGTCGTCCTGCCCGATGGCGAGCTCGCCGAGCTCGGAGGAAAGGCGATCGGCTCCAATGGTCCAGACCTGCTCGGTCTCTTCGTCGGATCGGAAGGAACGCTCGGGATCGCAACTGAGATCACGGTTCGGATTCTCCGCAAGCCGGAATCGCTGACGACCCTGCTGGCGGGGTTCGCTTCGACCGACGCCGCCGGTGGCGCAGTGTCGGGCATCATCGCCGGTGGCATCCTGCCTTCGGCGATCGAGATGATGGACCGGCTCACGATCGAAGCGGTCGAGCTCGCCGTGAACGCGGGGTACCCGCGCACCGGGGCCCTGTTGCTCGTCGACCTCGACGGGCCGTCGGTTCAGGTGGACGAGGATCTCGCGGCCGTCGAAGAGATCTGCCGGCGCGAAGGGGCGGAGGAGTTGCGGATCGCGCGTTCCGACGGGGAGCGTGCCCTCTTCTGGAAGGGCCGCAAGGGGGCGTTCGCTGCGATGGGGCGGATCAGTCCGACGTACTACGTCCAGGACGGTGTCGTCCCTCGCACCAAGCTGCCGGCGGTGCTGCGGCGCATCCGCGAGCTCGAGGAGGAGCACGGCTTGCGGGTCGGCAATGTCTTCCACGCGGGCGACGGGAACCTCCATCCGCTGGTCCTCTACGACAGCTCGGTAGCGGGGGAGGCGGAGCGTGCAGAGCGGCTTGCCACGGCAATCCTCGAAGCGTGCATCGACGCGGGCGGGTCTCTCACCGGCGAGCATGGAGTCGGGCTCGACAAAGCGTGCGCGATGCCGCTGCTCTTCTCCGAGAACGACCTTGCGACGATGGCACGCGTGCGTCGGGCCTTCGACCCGGACGGCCTCGCGAATCCAGGGAAGGCGTTTCCCACGCCGCGCCTGTGCGGTGAGGTGCCGGGGCCGTATCGCGTACATCCACTCGAGCTTGCAGGCCTTGCCGACCGTCTCTGAGCCCTCATCGCTCGAGGAGGCCGCCGAGCTGATGCGCCGGGCCTCGGGCGCTGGCGAGAGCGTTTCGGTCGAGCGGGCGGGGGGCGACATCGTCGTCTCCACCCGTGGGCTGAGCCGAGTGCTCGAGCACGAGCCCGGCGACCTGACGTGCATCGTCGAAGCGGGAATCCGGCTCTCCGAGCTGCAGGAGCAGCTGCGCCCGACGGGTCAGATGCTGATGCTCGACCCGCCCGGAGATCCCACGGTCGGCGCCTGTCTTGCCGGCAATCTCTCGGGGCCGCGCAGCCATCGCTACGGGGCTCCTCGCGAGCTCGTGCTTGGCGTTACCGTCGTCCTGGCGGACGGAACGGTGGCAAGCTCGGGCGGCCGCGTGGTGAAGAACGTGGCCGGCTACGACCTCGGCAAGCTGTTCTGCGGCTCGCGTGGCAGATTCGGGTTGATCGGGCGGGTCGCGCTTCGGCTGCACGCGGTTCCGGCGTCTATCGCCACGGCGACCGTGGCCGTGTCCGATCCCGTTGACGCCGAGCGACTTGCATTCCTCGCCGGTGGCTCGCAGCTCGTGCTCTCCGCGCTCGACATCGCCTGGCACGGGCGTCTCGCGCTGCTCGTGGAGGGAAGCGAGCGCGTGGTGGAGGCGCAGCTTGCGCAAGCCCGAGCGCTACTCGGCTGCGAGCACGAAGACGACGTCTGGGAAGAGATCGCTGTCCGGCAGGCGGGCTGCGGCGGCCGCGTCCCGTTCGATCCCGGACGGCTAGCCGCGTTCCTCGCGGCCACGCCCGACGCGATTGTTCGCGTCGCGGCCGGGAGTGCGTACGTTCCCACTGTCACGCGTGAGGCCTGGCCACGGCTCGCGGAGCGCATCCGGGCCGAGCTCGATCCGGAGGGGGTGCTCGCTGCATGAGCAGCGCTGACGGCATCGACGTGCTCTCACAGGTCGCCGACCAGACCCTGGTCGATGCGTGCGTCCACTGCGGCTTCTGCCTGCCGTCGTGCCCGACCTACGGCGTGCTCTGGCAGCAGGAGATGGACTCTCCCCGTGGGCGCATCCAGCTGATGGAGAGCCTGAACAACGGAACGATCGAGCTGACCGCGACCGTCGTCGAGCACTTCGACCGGTGTCTCGGCTGCATGGCCTGCGTGACCTCCTGTCCGTCGGGGGTGCAATACGACCGGCTCATCGAGCAGACGCGCGACACGATCGAGCGTCGCTATCGCCGGAGCGGTACCGAGCGGCTCGTGCGGCGCGCGATCTTCACCGTCCTGCCCCACCGGAGACGGCTGCGGGTGGCCCTGGCGCTCCGTCGGCTACCCGCCCCTGGGCCGTTCCGACCCCTGAAAGCTCTTGCTCCGCCGTGGTCTGCAGCAGAGTGGCCGCCCGAGCACCTGCCCGGAGCCGGCCCCCGTGTCGCCGTCCTGGCGGGCTGTGTGCAGAGCGTCGTCTTCGGCGATGTGAACGCCGCGACAGCGCGAGTGCTGAATGCCGAGGGCTACGATGTCCACGTGCCGCGCGCCCAGGGGTGCTGCGGAGCGCTGCACGCGCATGCCGGCCGGCTCGCGAGCGGGATCGCACGGGCGGGGACACTGGCGGAGGACCTGAGCGGCTACGACTACATCGTCGTCAACGCAGCGGGCTGTGGATCGCACCTCAAGGATCACGGCGTCGTCAACGCGGTCGATATCTCCGAGCTCATCGCGGAGCCGCGTGCCGTCCGGCATCACCTTCCGATCCGCGTCGCGTTCCAGGACTCGTGCCATCTCCGGCACGCGCAGGCGATCAGCGAGGGGCCGCGGGCCCTGCTTGACGCAATTCCGGGACTGGAGCGGCTCGAGCCCGCAGAGCAGGACATCTGTTGTGGCAGCGCCGGCATCTACAACATCGTCGAACCGGAGGCGGCGGCAGCTCTCGGCGACCGCAAGGCTCAGCAGGTGCTGGCGACCCAGCCCGAGGCGTACGCGAGTGCGAATCCAGGTTGCCTGATCCAGATGACCGCAGCCCTGCGGAGGGCGGGCAGCCCGACTCCTGCATTCCATCCGATCGAGCTCGTGGACGCATCGATCAGGGGGATCTCCGTCGCCGAGCTCGTCGGGGGGGCGCGTAGGTGAGCGCGCCTTCGGCGGCTATCGTTGGGGTCAAAAGCGAGCCGATTCAGCCGACGAAAGGAGACATGGTTCGCGATGTGCGACTTCCATGACGAGCACGACGCGCACGGCCGCCACGCCGAGGACGAGTTCGTCCTCGATACACCCATGATCCGCGACTTCGTCACGTCGGCCCGCGCGAGCATCGCGCAGTCCTCCGGCGCACGCGACGCATGCGACCGGATCCGGCCGGGGTTTGCGCGAATGATGGAGCGGCGCGACTGGCTACCCGAGGAGTACCAGCATGACGCTCCGGAGAGTGGGATGGGTGGCGGCATCGGTCAATGGCTGCTCTACCGAGCGGCGGATCGCTCGCTCTGCCTGTTCAGCCTCGTCGTGCCGGCCGGGGCCATGACTCCCATTCACGACCACCTCGCCTTCGGCCTGATCGGCCTTTACCGCGGCAACCAGGACGAGGAGTTCTACGTGCCGGGGCGCGGGACCCTCGAGCTATCGCGCCGGCGCCCGCTGGATCCGGGTGACCACTACACGCTGCTGCCGCCCACGGACGACATCCATCGCGTCCGCACGACGTCCGCCGAGACCTCTGTCTCGATCCACCTCCTGGCCAACGACACCGGCTGCGTGTTGCGGCACACCTTCGACGAGCACACCGGCGAGACGAGTCCCTTCCGCTCGGGGTACGTCAATGCCGACTGCGCGCCCGCCTAGAGGTTTGATGTGAAAGTGGGGTGCGTGTCAGGCCCCCAACCGCGCGCGCCACTTTCACATCAAGCCTCTAGTACTTCCCCTCGCCATATTTGCACCTGAGGCCGCGTTTTGCGCGCGCGGGCTGTGCCTGGCTGAAGCCAGGCACGTCGAGCCGAGAAACCCGCCACGCACTCCGCCGAGCGTCGTGCCACATCTGCCACGTCCCGCTCTTGCCTTACACGGCTACCGCGTCGAAGAAGCGGGGTGACGGTGGGCCTGTCAGCATGGCCCCGATCCCGGACGCTCCCTCGTCGGTTTGGCGCCAGGCCGAGTATTTTTCGTAGTGGGCGCGGGAGGCCCAGCGCTCGACGAGCAAGAGTCCGCCGGGCTCGTCCTGGTTCTCGTGGAGGTTCACCCCCTCGCAGCCGTCGAAGGCGCGGGTGTCGGCGAGGCTGATTGCGAATTGCGCTTTCAGATCGTCGACGCGTTCGGGTTTTGCCGGAATCTCGACGAGAATGAGGACGGTCACGATGTGTTTCCACCTTTCGTTGGCTGTCGGACGAGGCTGGGCAACCGTACAGTCACGCGCTCGAGCTCGGGGTGAACTCTGGAGCGAGCTCGGGTACGGGGAGATCAGGCCGGCGCGCGAACATCTGCGTGATCGGGTTCGCACCATGCATCGTCGTCCCGGCCGAGAGCACGCTGCGCTTCGTTAGGGCGTCGATAGCGCGTCAGCAAGAGCGAGAACGTCTAACCGACATCGTCAAGGGCTCGTCTTGCCTGTGCGGGCTACCAGTCGGTGGGACGGTAGTCCTTCAGGAACTTGCCCCAGACGTGGATGCCCGTGTTGATGCCGTCGATGATCGGGTCGACGATCCGCGCCGCTCCGTCGACGATGTCGAGCGGCGGTCTGAATCGGTGCTCGGCTGTCTTCTGCTCGGCGAGGTGCACCGGGTCCTCGTCGGTCACCCAACCGGTATCGACGCTGTTCATGTGGATGCCGTCGCCGTAGTAGTCGGTCGCGGCCGTGCGCGTCATCATGTTCAGTGCCGCTTTCGCCATGTTCGTGTGCGGGTGGCGCGTGGTCTTGAAACGCCTGTAGAACTGCCCTTCGACCGCTGACACGTTGACGATGTGCTTGTTGCGGCCGCCCGCGCGGAGCAGCAGCGGCTTCAGACGTGCGTTGAGGACGAACGGCGCGACGGCGTTGACGAGTTGCGTCTCGAGTAACTCGACGGTCGATACCTCAGCGAGGAGAAAGCGCCACGAGTTGCGATCACGCAGATCGACTTGCTGCAGATCCTGATCGAGACGCCCTTCGGGGAACAGGTGTCCGCGGTCGGCGGTCTCCTCGGGGAGGATCCGCACCTGCGAGAGAACAGCGGCAGGTGTCGAGCCCAGCACGGCCTGACCGGTCAGCAGGGCCTCGTCGTCCAGGATGGGGCTGCCGTTCTCGAGCATGTCGTAGCGGCGCACGCCCGCGTAGTCGCCGAGCAGCCGCTGCACCTCAGCAGGCAACGAGTGCTCGGACGCCAGCTCGGTCTCGAGCATGTGCCGGTAGAAGTCCGGGGGCCGGCGGACTGTCTGGCAGGCGTTGTTGACGATGTGGTCGAGGCGGCCATGGGTTTTCGCGAGGTGGTGGCAAAAGGCCTCGACGCTCGGCGTGTGGCGCAGGTCGAGGCCGTAGATCGCGACCCGGTCGGACCACTCAGCGAAATCAGGCTCGCACGCGTAGCGGGCCGCCGCATCACGCGGGAATCGGGTCGTGACGATGAGGTGCGCGCCGCCGCGCAATAGCTTGATCCCGGCCTGGTAGCCGATCTTCACGCGCCCGCCCGTCAGGAGCGCCACGTGTCCCTCGAGGTCGGCGGTCTCCTCCCGCTTTGCGAAGTTGAAGTCACCGCACGCGGGGCAGAGTTGGTCGTAGAAGGGATGCAGCTCCCGGTAGGACTGCTTGCAGACGTAGCAGTGTTGTGCTGCGAGCGTCTCGCGGGCGGGGCCTGCGTCCGCCGAGCGCTCGAACGCCTCCGGCGGGTGGAAGTTCGGAGTCGTGAAGACCGGTTTCTCACGCAGCACACGGATTCCGGTGTCAGCGAGCAACGACTCGTCTGCGCCGATCCTCGCTGCCTTCTGCTCTCGCCGTTGCGCCTTCGTGAAGCGCCGGCGCTGCGCGACGTCGGGGTTGAAGATGTCGGCCGCCGCCTCGTGGAGGCGCGCGCGCTCCTCGACCGAGAGGAGGCCGAGCAGGCCACGGTCGTGAACGACGGACTCGAGCAGGTCAATCGCTTCGCGCAGCCGCTCGGCTGTTTCAGCGGGCGTGCCCGATCGGTTCGTGTGCTCGCTCGCCGGCATCGCTCAGAGGGTATCTGGCGGCGTTTCCGCGTAGTCCGAAGCGCCTGCCGGCTGGAACGGCCAGAGCGGCCGTTTGCTCACCAGCACGAGCGGCTCTGCTTGCGACTGAACCAAGGGATCGGCAGGCTAGCGTGATCGAGGGTAGGAGGAGTGATGTCGGAGAACGTGCACGCCCACATCGAGGAGCTCGTCGCCGAGGAGCATCGACTCTGGGAGGCCGAGGCCGCCGGCGAGGCAGGTGAGGCCGAACGGCGGCGACTCGCCGCGATCAAGGTAGAGCTTGACCGCTACTGGGATCTGCTCCGTCGGAGACGGGCGGCCGTGGCAGCCGGGGCGAATGAGGACTCTGTGAGCTTGAGGGACGAGGAGACGGTTGAGAAGTACCTGCAGTAGTGAAACTGAAGGGCAACGCCCAGCATCCCGTAGGCTTGATCCCGGAGCGGCCGGGCCCGGTGGCCCAGTCGGTCTTCAAAACCGGTGAGGTCGTGTAACCCACGGCTGGGTAGGTTCGACTCCTACGCCGCTCCGTTAGGCCGAAACCCGTAGAGGCGGTGCGACTGGCGTCACCGGTTCGAGCGTTGCGTCCGCTCACGTCCGCTGGAAGCCGCCTGATCGCTGGCGCAACTGGCGCGCACTACGCGTGGTCGAGTGGAGAACAAACGCCGATGACCATGAGAATGCGTTGTCAACGTCAACCAGGATCTTGTGGATAGCGTCGTAGAGGTGCCCCTTGCCGAAAATCACTTCGAGCTTGTGCTGCCCCGATTTCGCTGGGATCAGATCGAATCAGAAGACCCGATGCTCCACTCTTCAGCACCTTGATGCAGTACCCGTCGCTCTTGGGATAAGCAGCCGTCGCGCGTTACAACGTCCATCCCCCAGCAGCCAACGAAGCTCGAGTCACAGTCGTACGTCCACCTGTAGGCGATTCCATCCCCGTGGTCGGTGTAGCCACGCTTCCATGCGTTCGCGCGACGCTCTGCCGCTGCGGCCGCTCGCGCGGCCGCTCGCATTGCTCGCGCGTTCGCGGCCTTCTTCGCCCGTACCTCGGTAGGCGTCATTCCGAATTCATTTGTCAGGCAGCGGCCGTACTTCGTCTTGTTGCTCAGGCACTCGTGGCCGTCCAGATCGAACACCATCGTTGAGGTGACGGCGGCAATTCCGTCATGACTCCCCCTAGTCCGAACGGGCAACGCTGCCAAACGAATACTGGAGCGTTCGCTGACTAGAGTCAAGCGGTGTGTTCGTTGTGCTGTTCGCGCCAGGTCGGCAGCCCGATGCTGGCGCGAACCTCGTCGATGTGCGCGTGGATCGCGCGCCGCTCGCGGCTGACTTCTTCCTCCATGCTCTCCAACAGACGGAGCAACTCGGCCTGTTCGGCGTCGAGAGGAGCCCGGAGGTAGAGGCTGTCGATGCGCCGGTGGATCTGGTTGCGACGCCCGCTGATCGTTCGTTCCCGGATGTCGAGCTTGGCGAGCTCGACGATGACTGACTGACGGTCTGTCTGCGGCGATTGCATGATCGCTCTATCGGCGGCCCGGCAAATTAGCCGTAGGTCGTTGTGGCAACCAACATCGGATGTTAAGCAGGTGTTTTAGTGGTGTTGCGGGGGTGGACGCCTTGCGCATAGCGCCCACCCGCCGCATTAGACCGTCAAACTCCGAAGGGGATTGGAGTCGACGACCGCAGTAACACCCGACGGCCATGCGCGCCTAAGCCGCTGGATGCTGTTGACGACCGTAAACGGTCAGGCAGGCGAGTGCAAGCGGCGCGCGCGTACCGCCGTCATCCCGGGCATCAGGCTATGGGTTCTTGCGTGGACGCCAGACTCGATCTCTCGCACTTGACCCGGCGGTGATTGGCGACGACTCACCGAGTCGAAGCAGCGCGTAACTAGGTTCCGGGGTGCCTTGGGGGCTCCCATGGCATGCGTTTTTAGGAGTAGCGTGATGGTTGTGCGGGATCTCTGGAATCGTGTCCTCGCGTGGATCGGTGTCGGCCCGAAGAAGAAGTAGGCCTGATCGGCGGCCGGTTCTTGTGAAGGACGTTGCAGCCCAATGGAGAGGGGTGCGAACGCCATGCCTGAAAGCGGGTTACCGATTCGGGTCTACCACGGCGGCGACATGTGGCATGTCGATTACGGCGATGGCGCTGTCGAGGATCATGAGAGCCGGGAGGAAGCCGAGTCTGCTGCCGACGCCGTGGCCCAGGAAGAAGAGCGCACGGTGGTCGTGGAGGAATAGAAGCGCCAGGACAGCCGAGCGTGACCGCCTTTTAGCCGGCGTGCGGGAGTTGCTCACTCCTGTCGGCTGGTACGAGGCGCCGCACGAGGTCGTCGCCGAGGTCGCTTGCTTCTCCCGTTGGGTCTGCCGCGCGCCCACCGGCTCCGGCGTGCAGGGCTGCGATCAGGCTGGACTTATCAACGTGCCGGAGACAATCCTCGGCGCTCTTGTCTTCAGCCGTAGGCAGTCTCCCTTCGTTTACCCAGTGCACGTATGCCGTCTCGCGGGAGAGTCTGATCGCGTCAGTTGCGCTGCGCGGGTCGTGCTCGGTCACTGGTCGCACCTAGAACGCCTTCCCTATCAATGTCCCCGCAGCGGCGGTCGCCCGATGGCCTTGCCGTTGGGAGCGAGTTCGCAGTCGACGAAGGTGATGGTTCCAGGTCCTGCGCGGAGTGAGGTGACGGTAAAGAGTGCGTCGGTGTGCAGCACCTGATCGCCGACGCGATACGGGCATTCGCCGGCGAGCATATCCGAGTAATCGGGCGCTGATTCCTGCCTCCCGCTACTCGGCGTGGCCAGGTGGGTCATCACAAGCTGGTAGGTCATGAAGCGGAGTCCTTGTCTGGTTGTTGCGTCCGTTCGGGCGGGGACGTCCGGGGAGCCGTTGACTCATCGCCGCCCCGCCCGAAGAGCGTTATCGTCTTACGTTGTTGGGATCGCGGGTGAGGTGAGTATCGGTGCGGCTTCGTTGGAGGGCTGGGTTGCGCGCTTGGCATTTCCGAGCGCTCCGGCTGCTGCCAGGATCGCGAAGCCGATTCCTGTGAGCAGCAGGGCGATGCCAACAACGATGGCGAACAGCGAGAGTTGGCTGGCCATGTAGCTGCTGTTTAGTGCGGTGCTGAGCGCGGTTGCGGTTACCCATGTGTCACGGGCTGGGTTGCCGACGGGCCGACCGTCGCTTTGCAAGGCAACCGCCGCATCGTTTGTGCCTTTGCCATCCTCGGTCGCATAGCGCGGCAGCTGAGAATAGGTAAGTCCACCGGATGCCTCGAGTGCGTGGATCCGGATGTAGCTGGCGAACGCCCGCGCCTTGCTGCCGGTGTCGATCTGCTCACCGGCAACGCTTTCCGTCGGCAGGCTGATCGTTGACGGTAGGCCAGCCTTGGCTGCCTCTTCCTTGATCAACGCGGGCGTCATATCGGCTGTGCCCACGATGTGCTCCTGCTGCAGAGTCGTGTGGACGGTGTTGTGGCCGTTCACACCCATCGCAATCGTGGCGATCCCGAACGCGACGAGGATTGTCGCGGCCACGAAGCCGCCGATCTGGAGGATCTTGCGCATCTGGCGCTCCCTCTGTTCTGCTGGACAGGGCGTCCGAATGAACGCTCTGCGGCGGTCAGGCGGAAGGGGTCACAGTCGGAGAGGAACCTACAAGGCCTCGGCGGCTTCAACAGCTAGAGCCAACGCGCTGCTATCAGCCTAGCCGCAATCTCGCCGCAAGGTCGGACCGCAGGCTCATCTCGCGGGCCACTCGCAATATGCGCGCGCCCGATATGCGCCTGCGCTGTGGGAAAGCTCTCGAGTTCTCGCGTCGCAGCGGCAGTGGTTCTCATCCACCGTCAAGAGTCGACGACGTTCACACGAGCCCCGGTGTCGACTTGGGGAGATTCGACGGAGCTGGCTGCGACGATGCTCCATTGGCACTCTCGAGCTAGAGGCCTTCGAGACGTTCGAGTTCGGCCTCGTCGACTTCACTTCCGACTCCCTCCCTCTCTACTACGTAGAGGTCGGGAGGTCGGGCGAAGTCGTCTCCGTGCTGGCCGTTCGGGCCACCTTCGCTGACCTCACCTAGAGGGGCGTCAGGTGAGGTCAATGCCGCATGGTTGAGCGGATACCAGAGCTTTGCGTTGCGAACTGATGGCTCTTCGCTGGTCGGACGTCGACGACGCGGCCGGCGTCATTCGGGTGGAGCGCTCGTGGGACGTGAAGGAGGGCGTGATCGATACGAAGAGCCGCGCCGGGACGCGAGCAGTGCCGATCGCATCGCTACTTCGCGGTCACCTGCTCAAGCACAAGCTCCAGCAGGGACGCGGGGGAGAGGGTCTGGTGTTCGGACGCTCCGCGGAGACTCCGTTCCAGCCCGTGACCCTTCGAGAGCGAACGCTCGCCGCGTGGGCGAGAGAGAACAAGCGTCGCCTGGAGCATCAGGAGACCCCGCTTGCGTCGATCGGTTTGCACGAGTATCGGCACACGTTCGCGAGCCTCATGATCGCCGCGGGCGTGAATGCCAAGGCGCTCAGCACCTACATGGGGCACTCATCGATCACGATCACGCTCGACCGCTGCGGACACCTGATGCCCGGCAACGAGGAGCAAGCCGCTGGCCTGCTCGACGCCTACTCGAAACGCGTCGGACGGTAGCGGAAACCGCTCGAACCCGCCGTGGGTGGCGCCCGGACAGCAGGGCGGATTGCCGTGTCTGGAACCGGCCTGATGGTCAGATCGCGCGAGCCCGCAGCGAGGCAGATCAGATGTCGAGGCGCTGGTCCTCGAGGTCGAGGTCGCGCTCGACACGGAGCCAGATGTCGTTGCTGATGGCTCCGCTGCGACGCAGATCCAGAATTGCTTCGCGCTCTGCTTCGAGCAGTTCGCGGCGCAGGCGCTGGTAGTCCTGCGACTGCGATTCGATGGCGCCGTCGTTGCCGTCGTCGAAGCGCGCTGCGAAGCGGTCTGTCCGGAAACGGTAGAGGCCGCGCATGCGCCCCGCTGTGGCTTCGCGTACCCATTCTTCGCTTTCGAGCTCGTCGAGCCGGGCGATCGCGGCCTCTGCGGCGCGGATGCGAGCCTTCGCCTCCTCGCGCGCCTCTAAGCCGTCGTCCTCGAGTCGGAGCACGCGAATGACGAGAGGCAGGGTCAGGCCCTGTCCGACGAGAGTCGCGAGGATGACCGAGAACGTGAGGAAGAGGATCAGGTCGCGGCCCGGGAACGGCGAGCCGCTATCGGTCTCGAGCGGTAGCGCAAGCGCCGCCGCGAGCGACAGCGCTCCGCGCATGCCGGCCCAGGACAGGAAGACCGCGCCCTGCCAACTCGATACCTTCCGGGCGATCCGCTTGGGAGCATCGATCACTGCGAACACCCAGGCGAAGCGGATGACGATCACCGTGCCGCAGACGAGCACCGCGTAGGCGAGAAGCGTCGCTCCGGAGGTGCCCTCGAGCGCATCGACGACAACCGGGAGCTGCAGGCCGACGAGCACGAAGAGCAGAGCGTTCAGGAGGTACTGGACGATCTCCCAGACCGCCACTGCCTGGAGCCGAACCTGCGGGTTCGTCAATTCGGGCGTATGCCAGCCGAGGTAGATCCCTGCACTCACGGCTGCAAGCACGGCCGAGACGCCCAGCAAGTCGGCCGGGATAAACGCGAAGTAGCCCGTCAGCAGCGAGATCGTCACTTCCGCCGGCGGGTTGTCGAGGCGGCGGCGAGCCTGACGCACGATCCAGCCGACCGCGAGCCCGACCGCAACGCCGCCGACTGCGCTTACGACGAAGATCCCACCGGTGTAGAACGCGGAGAACGAGCCCGTCAGGACAGCGGCGACGGCGACCCTGTACAGGACGAGACCGGTTCCATCGTTGACGAGGCTCTCGCCCTCGACGATCGTCACGAGCTTTCGCGGGACGCCGAGCCGACGAGCGATTGCCGTGGCCGCAATCGGATCCGTCGGCGACACGATCGCGCCGAGGACGAACGCGCTCGGCCACGTCAAACCGTCCACGAACGCGTGCGCGACAACGGCGACGCCCACGGTCGTCATCACGACGAGGCCAACCGCAAGTAGCCCGATCGGCCGTACCGAGGCTCTCAGGTCCCGAAGCGAGGTGAAGAACGCGGCGACATAGAGCAGGGGCGGCAGGACGCCGAAGAAGATCAGCTCCGGCCGGAGCTCGACGTTCGGCATCCCAGGGACGAGGCCGATCGCCAGACCCCCGAGCACGAGCAGGATCGGATACGGGATCCGCAACACGGGTGACACGGCAAGCATTGCGGCGACCGCCGCGAGCAGTCCCAGCACGACAACGCCGTCCCCGAGATCGAGATGCACTACGACATCGTGCCGTACGCGCGCCAGCCCATCGCAACGACCAACGTCCCGCAACCCGGAATCCCAGCACCCGCCCTCGTGGGCACCGGTTACGCCGTTAGCCCGATACGTGGGTTCGATCGGACTGGAGTCGAGGGGAGAAAAAACGCGTCATGAGATCACGGCGGACGGTGTGATCCCCGCGTCTAACTCGAGCGCAGCCGGCCGGTTACAGTTCTCAGGCGCTGGAAGGGCACTGCCTGCCCGCGCAACGTGCTCGTGCGAAGGGCGAATGGCACCCTTGTCGTCTGGCCGTTTCGCGGGCTCCGAAAGCCCATGGGATGAGCATCCAGCTATCCCCCCTCGCGACAGGAGCGATTTTCCGCCCCTCAGGCGGCAGTTCGGATCACGTCCGTAGCAGCGTCACGGGTGCCGCGCCGGACCCGGGCTCGTTGACTCGTCCGATGCGGACGAGCAGCGCTCCGACTGCGTGGGCATCTTGCTCGAGAAGGAGAGCGCGATCTGGTGGCAGGGCGATCAGCAGGCCGCCGGACGTTTGCGGATCGTAGGCGAGCGCAAGCCGGGCATCGTCGACGGCATCGTCGACGAAGACGTGCTGCGCAACGTAGTCGCGATTGCGGGCGTCGCCGCCTGTGCGCACACCGCCGCCGGCCAGGCTCAACGCACCCGGCAAGGCCGGTAGCGCCGCCGCGTCGAGCTCGATCGCTACGTTGCTTCGGACCGCGATCTCGTACGCGTGGCCGAGGAGGCCGAAGCCCGTCACATCCGTGACGGCGTGTGGCTCGCGGGGCCGCAGGATCGAGGCGACAACGTTGCTCAGGCTCTTCATCCAAGCGACCGCCTCGACCAGGTCGCCGGCCTCGACCAGACCCTCTTTTCGCGCATGAACGAGCAGTCCCGTACCGAGCGGCTTCGTCAGGAACAGAAGATCGCCGGGCCGCGCGCCCGCCTTCGTCCAGACCCGCTCGGGATGGACCGACCCGACGACTGCGAGGCCGAACTTCGGCTCCTCGTCACGCAGCGTGTGCCCGCCGGCAAGTACGGCGCCTGCCTCCAGCACGGTGGCGCCCGCGGCGGCGAGCACTCGGCCGATCACCTCGATCGGCAGCGATTCCGGAAAGGCGGCGATCGACAGCGCGAGCAGCGGCACGCCGCCCATCGCAAAGACGTCGCTGAGCGCATTCGCCGCGGCGATCGAGCCGAAGTCGGCAGGGTCGTCCACGATCGGCGGAAAGAAGTCGACGGTGCAGACGAGCGCCTGCTCCTTGCTCAACGCGAACACGGCGGCGTCGTCCGAAGGAGCGAGCCCGACGAGAAGGTCGGGGTTCTCGGCAGAGGGAAGCATCGCCACGAGCTGCTGGAGGGCTGCCGCGGGGTATTTCGCCGCACAGCCGCCGCATGCGACGAAATCGGTCAGCCGGATCTCCGCGTCTCGGGTCGTTTCCATCTCGAGTACCTACATACACTCTACGACGTGGAGCTACGAGCGCTTCCCTCGGTCGACGAGCTTCTCCGCGACGAGTCGGTTGCTCGCCTGCCGCGGGGCGTGACCCTCGTGGCAGCACGCGAGGTGCTGGCCGACGCCCGGGTGCGCGTTGCAGCTGGCGAGGATCCAGGCGACCTCACGACCGCAGTTCTCGGTCGTGCGACAGACGCCCTGCTGCCGCGGCTGCGCAGGGTCGTCAACGCGACAGGGATCCTCCTGCATACGAACCTCGGCCGAGCGCCTCTTCCCGCGGCGGCGCTCGCGCACGTGGTCGAGGTCTCGACTGGATACTCGAACCTCGAGCTCGACCTCGGAAGCGGTAGGCGAGGGTCGAGGCACGCGCATCTCGCCGAGCTTCTGCGCGTGCTCACGGGAGCGGACGACGCGCTCGTCGTCAACAACAACGCGGCGGCCGTACTACTCGCATTCACGGCGCTTGCGGAGGGCGCCGAGGTGCTCGTGTCGCGCGGGGAGCTGATCGAGATCGGCGACGGCTTCCGGCTCCCGGACGTGCTCGCGCAGTCCGGCGCACGGCTCGTGGAGGTTGGAACGACGAACCGGACGAGGGTGTCTGACTACGAGCGTGCGCTCGGGCCCGAAACGGCCTTGATCGCGCGGATCCACCAATCAAACTTCCGCGTGCTCGGATTCACCGAGAGGCCTGCGCTAGCGGATCTCGTCACGCTGAGCGACCGTGCCGGCCTACCGCTTCTCGACGACCTCGGCTCGGGGACTCTCGTTCCCCTCTACGACGAGCCTCTCGCGCGGGATAGCATCCGAGCAGGCGCGGGTGTCGTCGCCTTTTCCGCCGACAAGCTCCTCGGCGGGCCGCAGGCCGGAATCGTCGTCGGTCGCGGCGACCTCGTCGAGAGCATGCGACGTCACCCGCTCCAGCGCGCGTTGCGACCCGACAAGCTTACGCTGGCCGCCCTCGAAGGCACGCTGCTCCTTCATCTCGATCCCGAGCGGGCCCTCCGTGAGATCCCAATGCTCGCGATGCTCAACGAGCCGCTCGATCGGATCTGCTCGCGTGCGGCGAGGCTCGCCGAGCTCGTGGGTGGGGAGGTGGTCGCCAGCACGGCGCGCGTCGGTGGCGGCGCGCTTCCGCTGCAGGTGCTCGAAAGCGCGGCCTGCGCGGTCGAGCCGTCCCTGCAGGAGCCGCTCAGGCGTGGCACGCCGCCGGTCATTGCGATCGCGCGCGACGATCGGACGCTACTCGACTGCCGCACGATCCGAGACGAGGAGATCGCCGAGGTCGCAGCGGCTGTCGAGCGATGCCGTAGCCGGTGATCGAACGGCCCCTGACGATCGGCACCGCCGGTCATGTCGACCACGGCAAGACCTGGCTCGTCCGAGCGCTGACGGGGACGGACACCGACCGCCTGCCCGAAGAGAAGGCGCGAGGTATCTCGATCGAGCTTGGCTTTGCGCCGCTCGAGCTCGACGGGGTGCATTTCTCCTTCGTCGACGTGCCCGGCCACGAACGGCTCGTCAGGACGATGGTCGCAGGAGCAACCGGTATCGACCTCTTCCTCCTGGTAGTCGATGCACGCGAAGGGCCACGCGCGCAGACGCACGAGCACCTCGCGATCCTCCGTCTACTCGGGTTGAGCCGTGGCGTCGTCGCGCTCACGAAGACGGACGCCGCCGACGGCGAGCAGGTGGCGCGAGTAATCGTCGAGCTCTCGACACTCGTCCCTGGAGCGCCCATCGTCCCCGTCAGCTCGGTCACGGGTGACGGCTTGCCGAAGCTGCGACAGGCGATCCTCGCCGTGGCAGGCGAAGCCAAGCCCGAGCGCACCGGTCCCACCCGCCTCTATGTCGATCGCGTCTTTTCTCTCGCCGGAGCGGGCACGGTAGTCACGGGAACGCTGTGGTCGGGCTCGGTCGAAGTCGGAGGCGTCCTCGATCTCATGCCCGGCGGCTTCAGCGCCAGGGTGCGCAGCGTCGAGGTGCATGGCCGGTCGGTAAGTGCCGCAGCGAGCGGGCAACGCGTGGCGGTCGCCCTCGTCGCGCGTGGCAATCGCCGCCCACGTCGCGGCGATGCCCTCGTCGAGCCCGGCGCGTACCTCGAGAGCTACCGACTCGATCTCGCGCTCGACGAGCTCGAGCCGATCGCCGACGGCGCGCGGCTGTCGCTCTGCCACGGTACGAGCGTCGTCCCCTGCCGACTCCGCCGGGTCGGCGAGCGCTACGCGCAAGTGCGGCTCGAGCGACCTGTGGTCTCGGCGAGGGACGATCGGGTGATACTGCGCATGTCCGAAACAGTCGGCGGAGGGCGGATTCTCGATCCGTCGCCACCGCGTGAGCTGGATGGGGAGAGGCTGAAGCTCCTCGACTCTTCGGATCCCGCTGTCTTCCTCCGCGCGCTCGTGAACGGTCCGGTTCGTTCCGAGTCCCTTCGCGCCCGGGCGGGCCTCGACGTATCGTCGATTGCAGGATCGGGTGCGCAGCACGAGATCGAGGGCGGCTGGGTCTTCGCTCGCACTTGGCTCGAGCAGATGCGCGCCTACTCGCCCGACCGCCGACATGCGGCAGCGGCGCGCGAGCCGTGGGGGCGCGCGCTGGGCTCCGTCCTGGGGCTCGACGGACCGGCGCCGCAGTCTGCCGACGCCCCCCTCGACCCGGCCGAGCGCCTGGCTGCCGACGAGCTCCAACGCCTCCTCGCCGGGCCCGAGATCCGCATTGCTCTTGTCGAGGACGCCGGTTTGGCCGCGCGGCTCGAGAGGGACGGCGTCATCCGTCGTCTCGGCCGAAGGCATGCGGTGAGCGCCGGATCCTACGAGGAAGCACGCAACCGTCTCATCGACGAGTGCCTGCGCGAGGGAACCGTGTCGCTACCTCACTTCCGGGACATGCTGGGTTGCTCCCGCCAGACGGCGCAGCTGCTGCTCGAGCGCTTTGACAGCGACGGCGTGACGCTGCGCGTCGGCGACGCCCGGCGCCTCCGCCGCGGCATTGCGAAGTGACGATCCCTACCGTCTCGTCCCTACGTTCGTGCGTCCCGAGGCGATCCGCATCGTCGTAGCGGGCAACCCGAGCATGTACTGGCAGCGCGGGGTCATGAACAACTTCTCGCACGGTGCACCGGTGACGAAGCTGGTGACGTGAGGCGCCTCGAGGCAGCACTACGCACGATGGCTCCTGCTCGCGCTGTCGCGGGTAGCGGATGACGGGTCGTGCCTACCTCCTGCAGGCTGCCTGCAGTCCTACTCGTTCGCCGGAGCCGCCGCCGCAGTGGGGACGCGGGCGTGGTTGTCGGGGAGTGCAATCTGTCCGTCAACGATCGCTTGCACCCATTCTCGTACGTGCTCGCGTGTTGTGTCGGGGATGCCGAAGGCCTGCATCAGCCGGATCGTCTTGATCAGGTGGCCGGTGAAGCAGGTGATCTCAACGGCCGCGCGCACGCCGACCTGGCTCTCGATGCTCTGGTACTGGCCGGCCGTCATCGTGCCGTTGATTACCGCACGGATGAACAACTCCTTTTCGCGCTCTTCGGGTGTGAAGTCGTCGTAGCGGCCGTCAACCAGCGCCAGGATCGCCTCGGGACGAACGCCGACTGCTGCCGCGTCGGGGGCGTGAACGTACAGCACCCAGAAGCACTCGAGCTCGTCGCACAAGACCATGTCGACCCACTCACGGTCGGCGTGGCTCATGCCGTCCCCGTATTCGCCACGCGTCCGATACACGACACCGAGATCGCTCATTCCGGCCGAGATCAGCGGGCTATTCAGCATTGCGCCAAAGTACGGCTGCAGCCTGTCGCCCGGAAACGGGTCGCGCACCTCCGGATGCAGAAACGTCGCAACGAACGGCGCGTAGTTGTACGCCTTCTGCTGCGCAACAACACGATCGTAGGCGGCCAACTCATCTTCACGAACCTGCTCACGAGACGGAATCGAAGGCGTCCAACCCATCACACAACTCCTCACCTCGAACGACGCAACGACCAAACCCTAAACCTACCCCCACACACCCGCGACCGGGAGTAGCTCCATGTCGTGCAGCATTGAGACAGTCTGGTTTGTCCAGGTCGGTCGATTCGAGGGAGCGCGGTATGGGAAAGCTTGACGGTCGGGTTGCGCTGATCACCGGCTCGGCGCGCGGACAGGGAGCTGAGCACGCGCGCTTGTTCGTCGAGGAGGGCGCGCGCGTGGTGGTCTCGGACATCCTCGACGACGCTGGCGAGCGGGTCGCCGCGGACCTCGGCGAGTCGGCGGTCTACCACCACCTGGACGTGGCAGATCCGGGCGACTGGAGCGCGGCTGTCGAAGCCACCATTGCCGCCTTCGGCAAGCTGGACGTGCTTGTCAACAAATGCCGGCGTCAACCTGACCGCCTCGATCGAGGACACGTCGGTTGAGGACTTCATGCGCATCGTCGGCGTGAACCAGCTCGGCAGCTGGCTGGGCGTCAAATCAGTAATCACGCCCATGCGGGCTGCGGGTGGCGGCGCGATCGTCAACGTCGTCTCGATCGGTTCCTTCGCGGGGCTTGCCCGGAAGTCCGCGTACCTCGGGAGCAAGTGGGCGTTGCGCGGGATGACCAGGTGCCTGGCATCGGAGCTCGGCCAGTACGGGATCCGCGTGAACGCCGTCCATCCCGGCGGAGTCGCGAGCGCAATGACGGAAGGGATCTCGAGCGGAGCCTACGATGACCTTCCGGTGCCGCGTCTCGGACGGCCCGATGAGATCGCCCGAGCGGTTCTCTTCTTCGCCTCGACCGACTCCTCCTACTGCACAGGTGCAGAGCTCGTCGTCGACGGTGGCAAACTGGCCTCCGCGATGTCGACGCCGGATCAACCCGCGACCTCGACCCTCTCGGGATGACGCGATATCGGGAGCCCCGCGCCTGCGAGGCTCCCGTCGGCTCGTCACGGCTCGGAAATCAGGGGGTGTTCTGCTCAGCGAACACGGCTTGCTCGGAAAGGTCGATTGCGCCCTCCTTGGGCGTGCCGATCCGGAGGTGGTTCCCGAAGGGGTCGCGCAGGCCGCAGTCGGTTCCGTAGAAGCGCTCGGTTGGCTCCTCGGTGAACTCGACTCCCTTGGCCACCAGTTCCTCGTATGTCTTGTGGATGTCGTCTACCGCGATGATGGCCGCCATGCCCATTGCCCCCTTGGTCACGAGCTCGCGGATCTGCTCGGCCGTCGCGTCGTCGTGCGCCGGCCGGCCGGGCTTTTCCAGCAGCAGCTGATGGTCGGGCTGCCCCGGGAAGTTGACCGTCAGCCAGCGCATGAAGCCGAGGTCGGCATCGGTATTCAACTCGAAGCCGAGCTTGCCGACGTAGAAGTCGAGCGCCTCGTCCTGATCGAGCACGTAGACCTGTGTATGAGTGATCTTGTTTGGCATGAGGCCAGGCTAGTCCTTGCGTTGCGCTCGTGCTTCTCCAAAACTGCTCGGTCTCGTCCACGCCTTTGCGAAGCAGGCCGGGATGGCGCTGAGGTCGGCTGCCCGCCACCGGTAGGTCGTCGGTGGTTCGCCGACGATGGAGGTGAACGTTCGGCTGAACGTCCCGAGACTCGTAAAGCCCACGTCGAAGCAGATCTCGGTCACGGTTCGGTCGGTCTCCCGGAGCAGGAACATGGCTCGCTCGACTCGGCGGCGCTGCAGGTAGCGATGCGGCGTCTCGCCGAACGTGGCGCGGAAGGTCCGGATGAAGTGCGCCTCCGAGACGTGCGCGATCCGTGCCAGCGTCCGGATGTCGAGCGGCTGCGCATAGTCGCGGTCCATCGCATCGCGTGCGCGCAGCATCCGGCGGTTGGACTCTTCGACAGCTCGGCTCATGAGATCTTCAAATCAGCCCGCATTGTCGCGGGCGCGGCCATGCTCGGCCGGGATGTGTGGCGTCGGGCGGCGAGCAGCGGTCTGGTATCGCAAGCTGCTCCAGCGCGTTCCTGACTGTGGCACCTCCGGGACCTCCGAGCGGTTTTGGAACGAGGGTCGAAAACCTCTGAGTGGCGTGCTCCGGCTTCGTGCACGACTGAGCGCTTGGTGGCAGTCCTCTTCTTGACCGCGGATCGTTCGTCTGAGACGATGCGCGCCTGCCCGCCTGTGCACGCTGGGGCTCTGGTGCTCATCCTGTAAGCCCGGCTGGCTGGAGCGCAATACGACGGGGATGGATATTCGACGAGGAGGTTGGGACGACGTGGGCGTGACCGTGGAACGGATGTTGGAGCTCGGCAACGAGCATGAGCAGACGGAGTTCGCGCATGACTGGGATGCGACCCTCGCGACGTTGGTCGACCATCCCGTCTACCACTGGTTCCCGCAGCGCTTGCGTATCGAGGGCCGCGAGGCAGTCCGCGCGATGTACGTGTGCATCGCTCCTCTGATCGACAACTTGGCCGCCACGGTCGAGAGCCGGGAGTTCCGGTTCCTGACGAGCAGCGATTCCGAGCTCGGGATCTCGTTCAGCACGGAGTACGAGTTTCCCGACGGCCTCAAGAGGGCGTATCTCAGCGTGTTCCTCAACTTCGACGGTGAGAAGCTGATCGGCGAGACGCAGTACACCGATTGGCCCCTCACTGCGGAGTTCGACCGGATGCTCGACGACGAGTTCTACAAGATGCCGGGCGTCACGACGTTCTAGGCCTCGCACGCGAGCGGCGAGGCGCCCGCCAGAGTCGCTTGAAGTCGCGGGTCGCTCCTCGGTAGGCCGTGAGTCCGGCCCGGCCGTCAACCAGGAACTTACTTGGGGCTTTCGAGTTCGATTGGGCTCAGGCTGTGGCGGGGGCCGCGATCTCTCGCGCTCTAACCAGAGCTGGTCGCGCGTCGATCCGGTCGAGATACGTATCCAGCGCGGACACATCGACGATCCCGCCACCTCGGGCACGCGCGAGACCGAGGATGAAGCCGACCATCGCGTCCGCGACGGTGAACCGATCGCCGACGAGGTAGTCGCGGCCCTCCAGCGCCGCGACGAGCGCTGCGATCGATCCCTCGAGCCGCGGCTTGATCTTCGCCTCCACTTCTTCGCTCACGCCCCGGGAGAGGTATATCGCCGTCATCGGCGCCTCGATCTCTGCGAGGCAGAACGAGACCCACTGGTAGACGAGAGCACGCTCATGGGTTCCCACTGGGAAGTTCAAGCCCGATTCCGGGTAGAGATCAGCCAGTTGAAGCACGATCGCACCGGACTCGAAGAGAAAGCCCTCGTCGTCTTCGACGACGGGCACGCGACCGAGCGGATGGCGCTCACGGTGCTCGGCACCCTCCTTGTCCTCGCGGGTGATCACCGTCAGGTCGTAGGGCTCGCCGATCTCTTCGAGCAACCAGAGAACGCGGAGCGAACGGGACTGTGGCACGTCGTAGAGGCGCATGGGCGGATCCTACTAGACGCCGCTGGATCACCCCGACGGTCGCGCGGTGGATTCGGATGTGCCGACCACTTTCTGGGCCGAGAAGGTTCGTACGGGCGCCCTAACGCTGCTACCGCCATGAAGCCATTAAGGTGCTGTACCGAGGGCTTGCCTCCGAGCAGCGAGTCATCCCAGGTCGGCCCCCCCAGTCAACCGACCGTCGAAGCTGATCGAACGCGAGAGAAGGAGTTCCGATGTCTGTGACCGACCTTGACATCCTGCCCGGCGAGGATCGCGCCGGTCGGCGGATCATCCGTCCGACGATCCATCACTTCGGGATCGCGACGACGCGGCACGAGGAGATGCTCGCCTGGTATCGCGATGTGCTCGGCCTCGAGATCGTGGCGCGGGTCGACGCCGGTCTGCGGAAGCGGACGTTCGTCGCGAGCGACGAGCATCACCACCGCGGCGGCTTCTTCTCGCCGCCGGAGCTGAAGGACAATCCCGACCGGCTCGACTACTCGCGCGTCCAGCATCTCGCCTGGGAGTACGAGGATATCGATCAGCTGCTCGAGTCGTGGGAGCGGATCCACGAACTTGGCATCGAGCCGGTCGCGTGCTGGTGCCACAACGGCAGCTCGTTCGCCTTCTACTACAAGGATCCGGACAGGAACACAGTCGAGTTGACCGCCCCGGCGCACGAGAGCCTGCGGGCCGGGCTGGCGCGCGTGCTGAGCGCGGAGTGGGCGACGAACCCGAACGGCCAGGCGGTCGATCCGCGCAAGCTGA
>CAWERG010000002.1:0-68505 GCA_963811415.1 uncultured Actinomycetes bacterium
CGTCACGCCTCAGCGGAGGTCGCAGCCTGCGCCTCGACGTACCTACAGAAGGGACCGATGACCGTGATGTCGTCGGCATCGAGGTTCTCGAAATCGAGCTGAACCCCGAAGCGGTGCTCCACCGCGACAATCAACTCGAGCAGCCCGAACGAGTCGACCACCTGCTCGACCAGCAGGTCGAAGTCGTCGGGCACGTCGGCCGGCACAAGCCCTGCCTCCTCGAGCTCTTGCGCGAAATGAGCGAGGACGAAACGCCGAACCTCGTCTGCCGAAGCGCCGCTCACGCTCCGTCCTCGAGAATCTGCACGAGCGCTTTACGATCGAACTTGCCGTTTGCGTTGAGCGGCAACTCGGGCAGGAGATGAATACGCCTCGGCACCATGTAGTCGGGCAGATGCTCCGCCAATCGCGCTCGGGCTGCGTCGACGTCGGCGGTCTCGTCACCGATGAACGCGGTGACGGCGAGAGCGCTGCTCTCCGATTTCGGCCACCCCAGCGCAACGACCTCGTCGGCGCCGGTGGCTTCGCGCAGGCGAGCCTCGATCTCGCCGAGCTCGACGCGGAAGCCGTTGATCTTCACCTGATGATCGATCCGGCCGAGATACGTGATCGGGCGGCCGGCAGCAGGTCGGCGCACGAGATCCCCGGTCCGGTAGTTGATCGCTTCCCCACCAGGCAGGACGACATACGACGTGGCAGTCCGCTCCGGATCGTGGAGGTAGCCGAGAGTGACGAGCGGGCCGCTCATCAACAACTCCCCCTCCGCACCGACCTCGACCTCTGCGGAGATCCTCGTCGACGACGGCGGCCTCCATTCCCGGCAGGGGATACCCGATTGGAACGATCCCCTGTTCGCACTCCGACGGAGAGCGCTCGGCGTCCCACCAGTAGCCCGTGCAGACGATGGTGGTCTCAGTCGGCCCGTACATGTCGTCGACAACCGAGTTCGGCGCAGCCTCGGCCCAGAGTCGCGCTGCCTCAATCGGAAGCGCCTCACCCGCAAAGAGGCTCCAGCGAAGCTTTGGATACATGCCCGGCTTCATCATGCCGAGCCGCTTCATCATGAGCGCGACGGACGGGACCGAGAACCAGATCGTCAGCTCGGACTCTCTGATGAACTTACCCGGCTCGACCAGTGTCTCCGGGGGTGGGCAGCACACGCACGACCCGCGCTCCCAACCAACGAAGAGGTCGAAGACGGAGATGTCGAAGGTCATGTCGAACATCTGCGAGAAGCGGTCCTCCTGGGTGACCCCGATGCGTTCGACCATCTGATCGACGAAGTAGACGACATTTGCATGCGAGACCATCACGCCCTTTGGCACGCCGGTGCTGCCGGACGTGAAGAGCAGATAGGCAATTGCATGCTCGTCGACGTCAGGGCGCTGCCAAGATTCCACCGGCTGAAGATCGCGCGCTCCGACAACCGTGTGCTGTGGCCACTGCCGCCGCTCGACAGTGACGTCTTCACGATCGGGAAGGACCAGCAGCAGCGGCCGCTCGATGCCCGCAAGGACACTGTCGAGCTGAACGGCGGCGTGCCCGTCGACGACCACCGCCTGGCAACCCGAAGCCTCGAGCATCGAGCGGGTCCGGTCAGCCGGCAGCTTCGGATTGAGCGGCACGTAGCCGTGGCCACGAAGAAGCGCACCGAGAACCCCGACGAATGCCGTCAGCGAACGGTGCGCGAAGACGGCGGTCAGGTCTGGCCCATGATCGGGCGTCTGGGCAGTCAGGAGCGCAGCCACGGCGGTAGCGCGCTCCCGCAACTCCCTGTACGTGACGACGTGCCCCGCTACCTCGAGCGCTGTGCGCTCCGGATATGCGGCTGCGGATCGCAGGAAGCCGTCAGGAACGCGGCGCGCTCCCTGGACGTCCGAGTATGGAGGGTCTGTCATCGAGAGATCCTTGCGAACGGGGTCTTGTTCGTAGCGCCGAGGCGTCGTAACGCCCCCGCACACTGTGCGGTCAGACCCCGGCGAGTGCAAGGGGTGTCAGAGCGTAGCGGCGGAAACCTGTCCGTAGGATAGGAGGCGGTCGAGTGAAGCGCGTCCTCATCATTGCGTATTTCTTTCCGCCTCTCGGCGGCGCCGGCCTCCAGCGAACCGTCAAGTTCGTCCGCTACCTTCCGCTCAGCGACTTCGAGCCTCTGGTTCTGACAGGACCGACGCGTTCGCGGAGCTTCGAGCTGGTCGATACCTCGTTCGAGAGCGAGCTCCCGTCCGATCTCGTCGTCCGACGCGTCACGATGCCGGAGCCGCCGCCGAGCACCGGCTGGCACTCGCGCGGGGAGCGCTGGCTCCGCCGACGCCCGCCTTGGAGCGACTGGTGGGTCGATGGGGTCGGAGAGGCCGAAGAGGGGCTCCCGGACATCGACCTGATCTATGCCTCGATGTCTCCCTGGGAATCGGGAGAAGCCGCAGCACGCCTCTCGGCCCGGCTTGGCCGACCGTGGGTTGCAGACCTCCGCGACCCGTGGGCGTTGGACGAGGTCATGCTCTATCCAACCCGTCTCCACCGCTCGCTGGAGCTGAAGAGAATGGAGGCGGTCCTCAGCTCGGCGGCAGCGATCGTGATGAATACGCCCGAAGCCGCAGCTCAACTCCGGCGCTCGTTTCCCCGGCTGGCCGGAAAGCACATCGAGGCGATCCCGAACGGCTACGACGCGGCCGATTTCGCGGCTCCACCCGCTCCACGGGATCCGACGCGATTCCGGGTCGTCCACACCGGGCACTCGTTCACCAGCGAGGTTCGAGCCTACCGCAAAGCGTGGCTCGCGCGCCGTCTTCTCGGCGGCATGCTGGAGCCGGTCAACTTTCTCACTCGCTCGCATGTCTTCTTGCTCCAGGCGGTGGATCGCCTCCTCGCAGAAGCGCCGGATCTCGCCGACGTCCTGGAAGTACATCTGGCGGGCGTCGTCCCCGAGAGCGACCAGGAGACGCTCGGGGGAGTCGTCCGCTACTACGGATACGTGCCCCACGCGGAGGCGTTGTCGTTCATGCGCAGCGCCGATCTGCTGTTTCTCCCTCTGCACGACCTTCCGCCCGGTAAGCGCGCGCGGATCGTCCCTGGCAAGACGTACGAATACCTCGGGTCCGGTCGGCCGATCCTCGGCGCGCTCCCTGACGGCGATGCGCGTGACCTGCTGGGTCGCGCAGAGGCCACATTCCTCACGCGCCCGTCCGACGTCGACGGCATCGTCGAGATCCTACGAAGCCAAATTGCGAGGTTTCGGCGCGGCGAGCCCACGCCAGAGCGCGACCCGGCGTCGGTGCAAGCATTCGAGCGTCGCGCGCTGACGCAACGGCTCGCGGACGTCTTCGACGCCGTGGGACGTGTCTGATGGGCGGGCTGCGGTAACGGCAGAGGGAGTGCCCGCTCGTTTACGGATACACAGGCCGTTCAATCTCGCTTGGCAGAAGGAACCACGCCGATGCGGGGAGAATGGCGACATTGCCATGGCTCGTCGTGCACGCATCCTCATTCTTGTCGAGAACCTGTCTGTCCCAACCGACCGACGCGTCCGAATGGAAGCTGCCGCTCTCAGGAGCGCAGGACACGACGTCACGGTGATCTGCCCAGCTGGAACGACGCGAGACACGGAGGCGTACGAGGAGCTGGCCGGAGTCCACATCCATCGCTATCCACCTCGCGAAGCGGGTGGAGGACCGTGGGGCTACCTCGTCGAGTACGGATCCGCGTTGAGGAACATGAGGCGTCTGAGCACGCTCGCTCGCTCGCTCGAGCTCCTTCGACGTCGTGCAAGTCTGCAACCCACCCGATGTCCTCTACCTGGCGACCGCCAAACTGCGGCGAGCCGGCGCCCGGCTCGTGTTCGACCACCACGACCTCGTGCCAGAGCTCTTCGAGGCTCGCTTCGGGCGACGCGGCGGTCCTCTTTACCTCGCTGCCCGTGCTGCCGAGCGCCGAACGTTCGCTGCCGCCGACGTCGTGCTATCCCCAAACGAGTCGTACAAGCGTATTGCGATCGAGCGAGGTGGCAAGAGAACCGAGGATGTCTTCGTCGTACGCATGGCTCCCGATCCTGAGCGCTTTCGTGGGCCGGTCGAGATCCCAGAGCGGCAGCGAGACAAGCCGCACCTACTCGTCTACGCGGGGACGATCGGCCCGCAGGACGGCGTCGATCAGGCGCTCTACGCTCTTCGTGCTCTCGCCGACCGTCGCAACGACTGGCACGCCGTGTTCGCAGGCAGCGGCGACGCTGTCCCAAGCGTCCTCACCCTCTGTCGCGACCTCGGGCTTGACGGGCGCGTCGAGTTCGTCGGCTACCTCGAAGACGAGACGCTCATCCCCTTGCTCAGCGCCGCCGACGTTTGCCTATCGCCGGAACCGCTCAATGCGCTCAACGACGCTTCGACGATGATCAAGGTCGTCGAATACATGGGCCTTGGTCGCCCGATCGTCGCGTACGATCTCCGCGAGACGCGCTATTCGGCGGCCGAAGCCGCCCTGTACGCAACACCCGGCGACGCCGAGTCGATGGCCTCGTGCATCGCGCGACTGCTCGACGATCCAGCGCTGCGCGAGACCATGGGAGATGCAGGACGACGGCGGGTCGAGGAGCTGTCGTGGTCGCGTTCGGAGGAGTCGCTTCTCGCTGCCTATGAGCGGGTGCTCACGCCAAGCCTGACCGGCTAGGGATGGCCCTTTCCCGTTTCCGACCTAGAATCCGAACGTGACGAGGGTCTCTGCCATCGTTCCGGCGACGAATCGCCCCGCCACCCTGGATCGCTGCCACGACGCGCTCCGACAGTGTGCTTCTCCACCTGACGAGATCATTCTCGTCCGCGAGCCTGCGAGCGCGAACGCAGCGGCGGCGCGGAACCTCGGGGCGCGCCAGGCCACGGGAGACGTTCTCCTCTTCGTGGACTCGGACGTCGAGGTGGGAAGCGACGCCGTGGCGCGGATCCGCGCCACGTTCGAGGCGGAGCCGGAGCTCGTGGCGCTGTTCGGATCGTACGACGACTCGCCTGCAGCCCCGGGCATCGCCTCAGCGTTCCGGAATCTGCTGCACCACCATGTCCACCAACATTCACCTGGACCGGCCACCACGTTCTGGACAGGTCTGGGAGCCGTGCGCCGGGAGGCCTTCGAGCAGGTCGGCGGATTCGACGAGTCCGTCGCGTTCATGGAGGACATCGACCTGGGCATGCGTCTCGCCGGCGACGGCGCTAGCATCGTGCTCGACCCCACGGTGCTCGGCACGCATCTGAAGCACTGGAGCGTCTGGGGCATGGTGCGGACCGACTTCGCCGAGCGTGGGATCCCCTGGGTGCGCCTGCTGCTTCGCCATCGCCACTCGGCAGGTGCCTTGAACCTCTCCTGGCGACACCGACTGAGCGCCGGTGCCTCGCTCGTCGGCGTTGGAGCACTTGCGACCGGAAGGCCGCGCCTCGCGCTGGCATCGGGTGCGACGCTCGTTGCCCTCAACTGGGGGTTCTACGCGCTGCTCATCCGCCGTCGCGGCCCGGCCGAGGCCGGGGTAGGCGTCGGGCTCCACGCGCTGCACCATCTCGCGGGCGCGGCGGCCGTCCCCGTCGGGCTTGCTCTGCATCTTCGGGACGAGCGCACCCGCCGCCAAGGCTAGACGTGCAGCGCAGACCACTTCTCGTCGGTGCCGCCGGCCACACACGGAACGACGTCGCCGAATGAGGCGAATACCAGGACAATCCACGTACTACGAGCCAAACAGCCGCTGATGCGATTCGCGTACATCGGGCTCGGCCGAGCGGCACAGCTCTACCATTTCCCCTCGCTTCGACGCATTCCCGAGAGCGTCGCCGTCGGCGGCTTCGACCCTTCATCCGATCAGCGCCTCTCCTGGCAGAAGTCGACCGGGATGCCAGTGTTCGCCTCGAGCGAGGAGCTTCTGGCGCTGCAGCCCGACGTCGTCGTCGTCGCGAGCCCGCCGGCGGCACACGCAGCCACGTGCATTGCCGCGTTGGAGGCTGGGGCGCACGTCGTCTGCGAGAAGCCGTTCGTCGAGACGGTCGAGGCCGCCGACGCGGTGCTCGCTGCGGCGGCACGCGCCAACCGGCAGGTGGCCGTCAACCACCAATTCCGCCTCAAGCCGATGTTCAGCGCCGTCACGGACGGGATCCGGTCGGGCGCGTACGGGCGCCTTGCCTTCTGCCAGCTCTGGCAGCTAGTGGAGCAGGCCCCCTGGGAGGAGGCCACCGCGTGGCGGGCCGGGATGGCCCGACGCACGTTGCTCGAGGGCGGCGTGCATCTCGTCGACCTGATGCTCGTCCTATTCGGCGAATTGCCCGAGGCCCTCTACGCCCGTCATTCGAGCGGGTTCCACGACGATCCCGAAGCGGATGCGGTGCAGCTTCTGACGCTGGAGTTTCCCGGCGGGCGTTTGGGCCAGATCACGATCGACAGGCTGTGCCGGGGCGGCACGCGCTACTTCGAGGTCCGTGCGGACTGCGAACACGCGTCGTTGCGGGGCTCGCTCGGTGGTCGGGCGTACCTGCGCCTCGGGCGCAAGCGCGCCGAGAGCGGACTGGTGCGCGTCGATTACGGCGCCACCGGCCTAGCGTGGGTCGAGACAGGCACCAAGCGCAAGCTGCTCGCGCGAAGTCCTCGCGGAGTCGACACAACCGCGACCGGCGATCTTCTCGTCGGCATCGTGGACGCGTTCCGCGGCGGCCTCGAACCGCCGTCCAGCGCACGCGAGGCTCGAAACGTGATCGCCGTGATCGAGAGCGCGTACGAGTCGGCGGAGCACGGCACGCGCATCGATCTCCGCGGCAAGCTGCTCGCAGCCACGTAGGGCGAGCCCTGCGTGCAGCGCTGCGGCAGGGCGACGCTACGACCGGCTACGTGGGACGACGTACACCGCATCGACGATCGGGGCACTCGAGCGCAGCTTCGAGCCGGTCCGCCGCAGTGGCGTCACGATCCAGCGGTACCTGCCCGGCACCAGCCGGTGGCTCGTGCCCGCGTACCGCCAGAGCGCCGGGAGCGGGAGGCGAGTGCTGCGGGTCGTGCGCTCGAGGATGCGCCGGCTGCCCTTCAGCAGTGTGACCCGGTACGCCACCGAACCCGGCTCGGCGGGCCACGCGAGCACGGTCCCGGTTGAGGGACGCGCAGGGCGCCTGGGCGCGAGGACGGGCGCTGGGACGGCCACGGTGGGCTGTCCGGTCGAAGCCGGTGCCGTGATCGTGGGCGTACTCCTGACTGGCTCGGAGATCGACGCCGAGCGCTGCTGATCGATGAAGAAATACGCCTCGGCGACGAGTGCAGCGAGCAGGAGGCCGACGCCGACCCCCGCCAGGAAGTGCCGGAGGACGAAGCTTCCACGACCGGCGACGGGCGCGGCGGCAGCCTCCGCGCTCGCTGCGACGGGCAACGGTCGCGCTTCCTCTGCGAGGACGATCGACGCAGCGAGCAACGGGGCAGCGGCACGTGTGGATCGGAGGGGTGGCTGCTCCGGAAGGAGCGCCCGAGCAGCCCGCGCTAGCTCAGGATCGACCAGAGCAAGCTCGGGAGTCACCGTTCGCGCGCCCGGAGCGCCACCCGCCTCGACCGGGTCGGTGACGAGCCTGATGTGCGCTACTGCAGGCACAACGAGCTTCCTTCTGCCTCTCCCGCGAGTCTCCTTGCGCACCCACGGCCCGCACCGGCGCTCGCGGCCGACGCAACGAGCATCCTGTGCCGGCTGCTACCGCCGCTTGCTCGCCAGGATCACGTCACGAGCGCGCGCCACCGCAAGCGTCTCCTGCGGATCAACGGGCGGTGGTAGGCCATTCGAAATGGCGGCGTAGGTCACGCGCACCAGCTCGCGCAGGCCGGGATACGCCACCTCACGGCGCGCGGCTCGCTTGGTCAGGTTGCCTCCCGCCCGAACGAGCGTCGAGCCTGGCGAGCGCGAATGGTCGTACGGCCTTGCCGACCCCCGTCGCCCCACGTCGCTCGAGGACGCCGAAACCGTGGTAGAGATCGGCGCGACCCGACGCGCTCGAGCCGGTCAGCGTGAGCTCTGCACGTGTCGGTCGACCGCGCGTCGTGATCACGATCTCGAGCGTGGCAGCACCGACGGCCGCGAGCGCACGCAACTCGCCGGGCGCCGGACGCAGGACGATCCAGTCGTCACCTCCGACCGGGAGTGGGAGGAAGCGGGCGAACAGGTAGAGGGGATGCGGGAGGATCTCCGCGACGAGCTCGTCGGGCTCGATGCCGACGTGCTCCACGCCCGCGGTTGCGGCGACGAATTCGCAGCGAACGATCGACCCGAGACGCTCTCGCTCGACGAGGAGCCGTTGGACACCGGGCTGGAAGAGGAACTGGTGGACGGGCACGACGAACCGGCCGTGCTCGGCGGCGGCAGCGAGCAAGGCCTCGGTTCCGGCTGCGTCCTCGGCGAGCGGTTTCTCGACGATCACGTAGGCGCCGTCTTCGGCAGCGCGGCGAGCGAGCGAGATATGTAAACCGACCGGCGTGCAGACGTGGACGACGTCCAGCCGCTCCCCGGAGGCAAGCAGATCCTCCAGGCTCGCGAAGACCGGCGCGCTCCGAGCAACCCGGCCCGCGCGAGCGATGTCTGGATCGACCACCGCTGCAAGCGAGCCACCGACAGCCTCGATCGCACGCGCGTGCCAACGGCCCATCACCCCGGCGCCGACTACCGCCGCTCGTAGGGGCCGCGCCAAGGTGCGGTTCGCCGCGGGCATCACGGCCAGCGTATCGCTCGTCGAACCCGTCCTGTCCAGCGCTCAGATCATGAGATCGGCGACCCCGCGTTCGCGGGCCGCAAACACCGGGCGCCGGTGCGCTTGCTCGCCGCGGCAGCGGCGACCGCACAGGCCTGGCACGTCGCTCACCGAACTACGCTACCCGGGTGAAGGTCACTACCGTTGTCGGAAACCGGCCCCAGTTCATCAAGTCGGCGCCGCTCTCGCTCGCTCTCCACGACGCCGAGATCGAGGAGGTCGTCGTGCATACGGGACAGCACTGGGACAGCCGGCTCTCGGACATCTTCTTCGACGAGCTCGGGCTCGCACCCCCGCGACACGCGCTCGACCTGCACACAGCCGACGCGAAGCGGATGGAACCTACGATCCGGAAGGCCATCGAAGCGGACGTCCCCGACTGGGTGGTCGTGCTCGGCGACACCAACTCGACTCTCGCCGGAGCGTACGCCGCGCTTGACGCAGGCGTTCGCGTCGCCCACGTCGAGGCCGGGCTGCGGAGCGGCGACCTCTCGATGCCCGAGGAGCGCAACCGGATCGCCGTGGACCGGATCGCCGAGCTTCTGCTCGCACCGGACGAGCGCTCCCGCGCCACCCTGGTTCGCGAGGACGTTGCCGGGCACACCGAGGTGGTCGGCGACGTGATGGCCGACGCAGCGCGTCTCTTCACGCCGATCGCCTTGCGCCGCTCGACGATCCTCGCCCGACTCGAGCTCGGGACGACCGACTACGTCGTCGCGACGATCCACCGCGAGGCGAACGTCCGGCCGCACCGCCTGCAGCGCATCGTCGACGGGCTCGGGCGAAGCGGACGGGCGGTCGTCTTCCCTGCCCACCCCCGCACCCGCGCGGTCCTCGCCGACGCGGCGATTTCCCTCCCGGGATCGGTTCGGCTGATCGACCCACTGGGCTACTTCGACTTCGCAGCGCTCTGTGCGCGTGCAGCCGTGATCGTGACCGACTCCGGCGGCCTCCAGAAGGAGGCGTACTGGCTTGGCGTCCCCTGCGTGACGACGCGGCCCTCGACCGAGTGGGTCGACACCGTCGAAACCGGAGCGAACACGCTGGTCGACGACGACCCCGAGCGCATTGCCGCTGCCGTCAACGCCGCGCGAATGCCCGTCGATCGACCCGCTCTCTACGGTGACGGCTACGCCGCCGAGAGATGCGTAGCCGCACTCGTCGGCGCGCCCGAACCCCTCGACCGAGGGACGCCCTGAGCCGGACGCCCGGAACGACGGACGCTACGATGGCGCGACTCATGAGCCTCCCACGCGAGACCGCAGCCACCGCAACTAATCCGAGCCGCCCGTTCGACGTCGCGATCGTCGGGGCCGGCTACGTCGGCGTCCCGCTCGCTCACGTATTCGCGACCGCCGGACAGTCCGTCCTCCTCGTCGACGTGAACGCCGAGCGGGTGGCTCTCCTCAACAGCGGCGAAAGCTACATCGAAGACGTCCCTTCGAACGACCTGACATCCCTCGTCGAGAGCGGGCGGCTCGAAGCGACGTCCGACTACGACCGGCTTCGCGATGCCGACGCGATCCTTATCGCCTTGCCCACACCACTCTCCCGACAGCGCGAGCCGGACCTCGCGATCGTGCTCTCGGCCGCCACCGAGATCGGCAGGCGTCTGCAGCCGGGCCAGCTCGTGGTCCTCGAGTCGACGACGTACCCGGGGACGACAACCGGCGAGGTGCGCCCCATTCTCGAGCACGAGAGCGGGCTCGTCGCCGGCGAGGACTTCCATCTCGCCTTCTCACCTGAGCGGGTCGATCCCGGCAGGATCGACTTCACCACGCAGAACGTCCCGAAGGTCGTCGGCGGCGTCAACGACGCGTCGACCGAGGCCGCGGCCGCGCTCTACGCACGCGCCATCGACACCATCCATCGCGTGTCCTCGCCCGAGGCGGCCGAGCTGACGAAGCTGCTCGAGAACATCTTCCGCTCCGTCAACATCGCCCTTGTCAACGAGCTCGCGCAGCTGTGCGACCGGATGGGGATCGACGTCTGGGAGGTGATCGACGCTGCGGCAACGAAGCCGTTTGGCTTCATGCGCTTCGAGCCGGGGCCCGGGCTCGGGGGCCATTGCATCCCGATCGACCCTTTCTACCTCACCTGGAAGGCTCGCGAGTACGACTTCACGACCGAGTTCATCGAGCTTGCTGGCAAGGTCAACTCGGACATGCCGTACTACTGCCGGTCTCGTGTCTCGCAGGCGCTCAACCACGGCGCCGGGAAGTCGCTCAAGGGCTCGCGCATCCTCGTGCTCGGGGTGGCGTACAAGGCCGACATCTCGGACATGCGCGAGTCGCCGGCGATCAAGCTGATCGACCTGCTCGAGAACGCCGGCGCGGTGGTTGCCTACCACGACCCCCACGTCGCAGAGTTCCGCGAGCACGGCACCTCGCGGCGGTCGGTCGACCTCGACCCCGGCGCGCACGATGCGGTCGTGATCGCGACGGCGCACAGCACGATCGACTATGCCGCGCTCGTCGACGAGGCCCTGCTCGTCATCGACCTCCGCAACGCGCTCGGCCGGCGCGGGATCCGAAGCGAGAAGGTCTGGAAGCTGTGACCATCCGGGTCGGCCAGGCCGGCCTCGGGAACTGGGGCAAGAACCTCGTTCGGAACTTCGACGAGGTCGCCGACCTCGCCTGGCTCTGCGACGCATCGGAGGAGCGGCTCGCAGGATTCACGTCTCGCTATCCGCGAGCGCGGACGACTGCCGACTTCGACGAGATGCTCGCCGATGACACCCTGGACGCAGTCGTCGTCGCGACGCCGGTGCCGACCCACTATGAGCTGGCCCACCGCGCGCTGCAAGCCGGCAAGCACGTCTTCGTCGAGAAGCCCCCCGCGATGCGCAGTGCCGAGATGGAGGAGCTCGTCGGGATCGCGCGCGACCGCGACCTCGTGCTGATGCCGGGGCACCTCCTGCTCTACCATCCCGGCGTCCGAGCGCTGAAGGCGCTGATCGACGACGGTGCGCTCGGCGAGGTCCTCTGCGTCTACGGCAACCGCCAGAACCTCGGTGTGATCCGCTCGAACGAGAACGCGCTCTGGTCGCTCGGCGTCCACGACCTCTCCGTCATCCTCTGGCTGATCGGCGAGGAGCCCGACGAGACGATCGCAGTCGGGCGAGACTTCCTCCAGGCCGGGATCGAGGACGTCGTCTTCTGCTACCTCCGCTTCCCCTCGGGCAAGGTCGCACACATGCATCTCTCCTGGCTCGACCCGCACAAGATGCGGAAGATGACGGTAGTGGGCAAGGAGAAGATGGTCGTTTTCGACGACATGGAGCTCGAGCGCAAGGTCACGGTGTACGAGAAGGGACCGTGGGAGCCCGCCGAGAGCTACGGCGAGTGGCGCACACGAACCGGGGATATCTTCAGTCCGAAGATCGCCAACGACGAGCCCTTGCGCCTCGAGGTGCAGCACTTCCTCTCGCTCGTCGAGTCAGGCCCCGGTGACCACCGGGAGGCCCTCGACGGGCTCGCGGTCGTGCGCGCCCTCGACCGGCTCACGGAGTCGCTCCGTGGCCGCTGAGATCCACTCGACGGCGATCGTCTACCCGGGCACAGTGCTGGGCGAAGGAGTCAAGGTGCTCGAGCACGCCGTGGTCGGGAAGCAGCCGACCCTCTCGCCGAGATCGACGGCCTCCACGCGAGCCGCTGCCGCCGACTGTGATCGGCGACGGCACGATCGTCTCGACGGGTGCCATCGTCTTCGCGGGTTCAACGATCGGGGCCCGGGTCATCCTCGGCGACCAGTCCTGTGTGCGCGAGCGCGTCACGATCGGCGACGATGTCGTCCTCGGGCGGGGAGCGCTGATCGAGAACGACACGACCGTTGGCGCGATGACGAAGATCCAGGCCGACGCGTACATTACGGCGCGCTCGACGCTCGAGGAGCACGTCTTCATCGCGCCGTGCGTCGTTACGACGAACGACAACTGGATGGGTAGGACCGAGCAGCGGTTCGGGAACATCGCCGGGCCGACGATCCGTCGCGGCGCGCGAGTAGGCGGCGGAGCCGTCCTCTGTCCCGGGGTGGAGATCGGCGCGGAGGCCTTCGTCGGCGCCGGGGCCGTCGTCACGCGGGATGTGCCAGAACGGACAGTTGTCGTCGGGAGCCCCGCGCGGGTTCTCCGAGAGGTGCCGGACGGCGAGTTGCTCGATGACGGCGCGGGTTAGCGAACTCGGCTCACGTAGACCGGTTCGGCAAGGCTAGGGCTAGGGCAGGGGCACCTCAGGCTTTCGCTCAGCGCGACGCTTCGAACCACGGCAAAACTCGCCGACTCAGCTCCCTGCGGGCGGCCGCGCTTAGCCAGCGTCGATCTGCCTGAAAAAGACGCTGGTGATGGGTCCGCATGTCGCTTGAACGCTGGCGTTGCACCGAGGACTGTCCCTGTGCTCGCCTACCAGCACGGCCTGATCCGGTCGGGCCTGCGGCAGCGAGGGGCGGCCGGCGACTCCTTGCGGGCGGCCGCGCTCGGCTAGCGTCGAGAGACGCTGGTGAGGGTCGCATGTCGCTTGAACGCTGGCGTTGCACCGAGGGACTGTCCCTGTGCTCGCCTACCAGCACGGCCTGATCCGGTCGGCCCTGCGGCAGCGAGGGGCGGCCGGTTCGTTGGGAGGAAGCGGAACGAAGAACGGAGCCTCACGTTCGCGCCGCTTGCGGGCTTCCGCGACCACTCGTCGTCGTCAGCGCGACTTGGTGAGGGCGAGCCGATACTCGCCTGAGCCCTCGGTCTCGAGCTTGACCTCGAGGAAGTAGAACCCCGTTCGCGGCGCACGGTAGGCGAGCTGGTCGCTTCGACCCGACCGCGCCGACGCTCGCACGCGAAGCGCCTGGAGCTCGCTGAGGTCGTTGATCGACTCGGTCTCGGGCAGCCAGAGCGAGAGGCTGGTCTCCATGCCCTTCGGCCCTCGCAGCGATGCGAAGAGCAGGTCGCCCTTGCGGATACTGACGCGATAGACGTCACTCTGGTCGTCCCAGAAATCGGCGGTTGCCGTCAGCGTTCGCTGTCGACCCCAGAGCGTGAACGATCCTGCGCGCACGTCGTCGTTGGGCTCGTAGTGGTCCGGGGACGGCAGGAGACCCGAGAGGTTCCCGAGCGCTGTTCGAAAGTCGATGCGCCCGAAGCCCGTGAGGGCGTCCCGCCCGAGTGGGCAGATCGCACAGCCGGTCGCGGCATTCACGTCTGTTGCCGACCGCTCGATGATCGCAGTGACCTGGTCGGAACGCAAGCCCGGACGGACGGCGAGCAATGTCGCGGCGAGCGCGGCCGCCTGCGGGGCGGCGAAAGACGTGCCCTCCGCGGCCCGGTACTCGTCGGGGCCGCAGATCGAGTAGCCCTGCTCCACGCACGAGAGACGCTGGGCCGTCAGCGAGCGAGGGAACGTCGAGAGGACGCCCTCTCCCGGCGCGGCAACGTCATTGAAGACGGCGTCTCGATTCGAGAACTGCGGCACCGAGCCGTCACGGGCGATGGCGCTGACGCCGAGAACGTGGGGAAGTGCGGCAGGGTAGCTCGCATACTTCCACGGCTCGGCGGGCGACTGATCGCCGTTTCCGACCGCAGCGACCACGACGACCCCGTGGGCAACCGCGTAGCGGATCGCATCGGCCTCGAGCCGCGAATACGTGTCCCGCTCCGGATCGAGCGGGTCACGGAGACCGCCGAAGCTCATGTTGATCACCCGCGCATCGTTGTCGACTGCCCACCTGATCGCCTCGGCCTCGGCGTCGACGGGGATCGAGCGCTGCGGTGTGACGACCTTGGCGATCAGGAGCTCCGCCGACGGAGCCAGGCCGGCGATCCCAAGGGCATCATTGGCCCCTGCCGCGATCAAGCCCGCCACGAAAGTTCCGTGCCCCTGCGTATCCACGAGCGGCGAGCCGCCGACAAAGCTCTTCGCGCCCACGATCCGGTTCACGAGCTCCGGATGGGTTCCGTCGACTCCCGAGTCGATCACCGCAACCCGGATCGGCTCGAGCGGCGGGATAACGTCGGGCCAGGCATCGTACGCCCGCGTCACGCTCAGATTCCACTGGCGCGTTGCAAGGGGGTCGTTGGGCAAGAGAGTCGGCCTGCGCACGCGCAGCGGCTCCACGTACTGCACCCCTCGGATCCGTTCGAGCGCCGAGCGTGGCGCCCCGACGACGACGAAGGCGTTGGAAGCCGGAAGACGTCTGACGCGCGCGCCGGTGACGCGTCCGACGACGCGCGCCACGATACCCGCGTTTACGCCGCGCTCGAGCCCGACCACGAGAGGCGCTGATACGGCAGAACGAGGAGTCGCAGCAGCCAGCGCCGCTACGACCGCCAGGAGGACGAGCGACCGCATCTAGGAAACCACGACAACCGGGCTGACGCCGGCGGCGAGACCCGCGACAGCTGCGACCCTCGCGCGATAGCTTCCGGCTCCCACGTCGACGCGCGCGACAAACACTCCGTCGGCCGTCACCGTCGGCCGTGCGACAGGCTGCCAGATCGCGTTACGAAGTCGCTCCACGATCACCCTGCTGCCAGGTAAAGCGGGGCTGACGCGGCCAATCATCCTTCCGCGGCCGCGACGTGCAACGAGCCCGATTCGCGGCGACACGTCGACGGCAAGTCGCGGGCCGATGACACCGTTGCCGACGAGCCGGTATACGGTGGTATCACGCGGTCGCACGACGGCGCTGAATGTCCCGTCCGCCGCGCGACGGATGTGAGCGACCGTCTGCCAGACGCCTCCGGCCGGGCGCGCCTCCAGCGCCGGCTCTGTCACTCCCGCAGCCACCCCGGTCAGGCGCATGGGAGTCCCGAACACAACTGCCGGCCCCGGAGCGCTGAGCGTGAGCTGGCCGACCCTGAATCGTGTCGAGCGCAGACCGAGCGCGGCACGAAACTGCGCGCCTGGGATCTCGACCGGAGCGCCGACGCGGAGCGTCAGCTCGATCGTGGTCGGGTGGCCCGAGCGCGCGCTCTCCGTTGCCACCCCGGTGACGGCCGAGGGAAGCTTGAGCGACCGGCGCAGCCGTGCGGCCGTCACCCGAATCGGCTTCCAGACGTGATCCGGCGACAGACTGTCCCAGGGGTCGGCTACGGGCACGAGGTACGGCAGATCGAGCGCGAAGATGTCTGCGCCCGCTGCGGTTCGACCACCAGACGAGGCGAAGAAGAACGTCGTCGCCGGCTTGCCCTCGTAGAGCAGGATCCGCAGTACGGTCCCAGTGACCGCTGCCGTTGCCTCGGGCGTCTCTTTGGCGGAGCCTCCGTAGACCTGGCTTCGCGTGTCGGCGTAGAGATCGAACGGCTCATTCGTGATCGTCCTTGCGAGCGCATAGGTGCGAGCAGCGACCGCCTGGGCCTGAAGTGCAGCGGCCGGCCAGTCGCTCGGCACCTCGCCGGCGACAACGCTACGGAGATAGAGCTCGAGCGGAACGACGTTGACGACGCGGAGGACTCGCTCCGAGATGAGGATTCGCAGCGAGCCGTGATACGCGGTGCCGTCGACCCACAGCTCGCCGCCGGCCGTCGGCGTGATCGCCACGGCGGCGGAGGCCGGCATGCTGACCGCCGTGAGCTTCAGGTCACCCGCGGCATGCTCGGCGCGCTCGCCGTTCGCGTCGGTGACGACGAACGGGGCAGCGGACCCCACTGTCACCGTCCGGGCGCCGTCACGGACGAGTACTCGGACGGCCCGCCCCGCCGTGTGACCCAGCGTCGTGCCGCGGTAGTAGTAGGCGAGGATCTCCCCGTAGCTGCGGCCGGCCTTCGCCTGGCCGTAGGCGCCCCATTGGCTCATGCCGACGCCGTGACCGTAGCCCCCGCCCGACACGACGAATACGGGGGGCGGACCAGCGACCGCCCGCGGCGACACGGCGAGAAAGACGACGGCGAGAGGAGCCAAGCGACGGAGCAGCGTCATGTGCTCTCGTACCAGAGCCCCTCCACTGCGACGGACACGGTCATCCGGTAAGACGACTCGCGTATTGCCTTTCGTAGTACGCGCGATACCCGCCGGACTGCTTGATGGGCTCCCACCACGCCCGGTTGTCGCTATACCAGTCCGCCGTTCGCGCGAATCCCTCGTCGAACGTCACTTCGGGCGCCCAGCCGAGCTCCTGCAGGATCTTTCGCGTGTCGAGTGCGTACCTCCGGTCGTGGCCTGCGCGATCCTCGACGTGCCGGACGAGCTCCGTCGATGCGCTTGTCGCCACGAGCACGCGCTCGGTGATCTCGCGGTTTTCGCGCTCGTCGCCGCCGCCGATGTTGTAGATCTCCCCCGCTGTGCCGCGCCGCGCAGCGGCCTCGATGCCCGCGCAGTGATCCTCGACGTAGAGCCAATCCCGGACTTGCCGGCCGTCGCCGTAGACCGGGAGCGACTCGCCATCGAGGGCATTCGTCAGGAACAGCGGCAGCAGCTTCTCCGGATACTGATTCGGGCCGTAGGTGTTCGAGCCCCGCGTGACGAGTGCGTCGACACCGTACGTCCGCACGTACGCAAGGACCTGGAGGTCCCCTGCCGCCTTCGTCGCGCTATAGGGGCTCGACGGCCGCAGTGGATCGCTCTCTCGTGAGTGGCCGCCGCGCTCGAGATCGCCGTAGACCTCGTCGGTCGACACGTGAACGAGCCTGCCGCCGGTCTCCCGCGCCCATTCCAGCAGGCACTGGACGCCCACGACATTCGTCTCGATCACCTCGCGGGGCCCGAGGATCGAGCGGTCGACGTGCGTCTCGGCAGCGAAGTTGACGATTGCGTCACACCCGCTCGTTGCCTGACGGACAACATCGGGATCTGCGATGTCGCCGACCGTGAGCTCGACGTCAAGGCCGTCGAGGTTCGCCGGATTGCCCGCGTACGTCAGCTTGTCGAGCACGACGACGTCGTCGCCGAGAGCGACGAGGCGTCTGACAAAGTGCGAGCCGATGAAGCCCGCGCCGCCCGTGACGAGAACCCGCACGGGACGAAGGGTACCGCTAGCGCTCTCCCGAGCGGTGCCGCGCGTCGGCGATCGCGGCGAGACAGGCTCGCAGGCCGTCGCGCCAGTGCGGCAGGACCGGTGCCCCCGGCTTCTCGCTCCTGAGCACCGAGTATGCGGGCCGCGGGGCCCGAGCGGCAAACTCGGCCGTAGAGATCCGCCTCACCCGGCAGTCGAGACCGGCCTCCTCGAAGATCACCTCGGCAAACTCTGCCCAGGTGCACTCACCCTCCGCGGCAACGTGCCAGATGCCGTACGGCAGCTCCACGACAGCGCGCGTCGCCTCGGCAAGATGGCCGACGTACGTGGGACAGCCACGCTGGTCGTCGACGACCGCGACCTCACTGCGGTCGGCACCGAGCGCGAGCATGGTCCGGACGAAGTTCCGCCCGGTCGGCCCGAACAGCCAGGAGCTTCGGACGATCCAGGACGACTCGCCTGCCGCCGCCTCTCCGTGCAGCTTCGTGCGCCCGTACGCAGACAGCGGCCGCGGGGCGTCCGACTCGACGTAAGGCATGCCTTTGGTGCCGTCGAACACGTAGTCGGTCGAGTAGGCGACGAGCGGGGCGCCCAGCGAGGCCGCATTGGCCGTCCCGCCGACATTGACCGCGGCAGCGCTCTGGGGGTCGTCCTCCGCATCGTCGACGCCCGTCCAGGCCGCTGCATGGAGAACGAGGTCCGGAGCCTCGATCAGCGGCGGCGGCATGGTCACGTCCCACGCGCCTCGATCGAGCGCAACGACGTCCTCCGAAGCGAACGCCTCGACGAGCGCACGACCCAGCTGACCGCCGGCGCCGCTGATCAGGAGACGTCGGCGTCGCGCGATGAGAGGATCGGGTTGGGGGTGCTCCACAGGTGCCTGACGCGAGGATCGTCCCACGCGACGCCGTGCTCGTCTGGATCCGTGGCGTCGTACTCCTCTGTGACGTGGTAGCAGAACAGCAGATCCGTGAGAGCCTCGAAGCCGTGCGCCATGCGGCCGGGGATGTAGACGGCGACGGGATTCTCGTCGCCGATGTCCTCGGTGAACGTCTCGCCTGTCTCGCGATCGAGCACGACGACGCGGGCCATGCCCTGAAGGCACGCGAAGAGGTCGTCCTGTCCCCGCTCGTGAAAGTGGAGCCCGCGGATGACGCCGCGGCGCGAGAAGGAGACGTTCGTCTGCACAGTGGGCTTCGGGAGGATGCTCTCGCGGCGAAGCTCCAGGAACCAGCCTCGCTCGTCCTCACGGCGCTGCATCGGATAGCGCTGCAGGCCTGCGATCACTTGTTGACTCCGGTCCGATCGATCAGCTTCCCGATCTCCGCGAGGTGCTGCCAGTGCTTGCCTGCGTCCTCCCACCAACCTCGAACACGGGCGACAGCCAGCTCGCCGTGCTCGGCGTACCAGCGGTTGACGTCCGTGATCTCAAGCTCACCTCGGCTTGAGGGCTCGAGCGCGGCGATCACCTCGAAGACGCTCGGCGGGTAGCAATAGAGGCCGACGACCGCATCGCGCGTCGGTGGTGACGGGTAGCGCACGTCGACCACTCCGGCCTTCTCGACCAGGTCGACCACCGCACCGCGCTCGTCGTAGACGACGACTCCGAAGCTCTCTGGGTCCGGGACGTCCTTGACGAACACCTGTGCCACGTCAGGACCGGCTCCCCAGGCCGCGATCTCCGTCGCGTGCGAGTACTCGAAGATGTTGTCCCCCAGCACGACGACGAGCTTCTCGCCTCCTGCGAAGTCCCGCGCCATTCCGACCACCTGCGCGATGCCCCCCGCCTCGGTCTGCACCTTGTAGGTCAGCTCCAGCTCCAGGATCGGGTCGGTGCCCCCACGCTCGGCCAGACGGCCGTCCCCGAGCAGATCGATCATCTGACCGGCATGCCCCTTCCCGGTAACGAGCAGCACCTCGTGCACGCCGGCGAGCTGGAGCAGGCGAAGCGGGTAGTAGACCATCGGCCAACTCCCCACCGGAAGAAGGTGCTTGTTCGTGACCCGGGTCAACTCCCCGAGTCGTGTCGCCTCTCCTCCCGCACAGACCAGTCCTCTCATCGGGCCCCGATGCTATCGCGGTTCGATCAGGCCGGGTCTACCGACTACGCCGAAGCGCCTTGCGCCGGCGCACTGCAGGGACGTTGCGAACAGCGGCGGCCCAGAGATAGGTGGTAAGCACGATGAATCCCGCAAACACGAGGAGCGTTCGCTTGACGATCTGCATCACATGATCGTATTCGACTCTCACGGGGTACAGCTGACCGGCATAATCGAACCAGGCTCCCGCACACCCAAGGAAAGGACGGCGGCGATGGCCAAGAAGGCCGACAAGCTCACACCCGGGATCGACACGTTGCGCCCCTACGTGGAGCGCGCGATGAAGGATCCCGAGTTCCGCGAGAACCTGCGCGAAGCACTCGTGGCAGCGCGCGGACTGTACGGCGACCTCTCGAAGAAGAATGGCGGCTTCGTCAGCTCGGCAGAACGCCTTGCAAGCGACAAGCACGCTCAGCAGAAGCTCCAGAAGGCCCTGGCGGGCGTTACCGTCGCGGCAGGTGTCGCAGCTGGCAAGAAGTCGAAGAAGGGCTCGCGCAAGGGTCGCAAGCTCCTCCTGACAGCAGGTGTCGTCGCCGGTGCGCTCTACAACCCGTGGACGGGCGAGTCGACGAGGCAGTGGTTGATGGACAAGATCGCAGGTGACGACGACCTGCAGCCGCTGGACGATGTCGAGTCGTTCGCCGGAAACGCAGCCGAGACCGTCGAGGACGTCGCCGAAGAAGCAACCTAGGAACGCCGCGGCAGGCCGGGCCGGTCACGTCCGAGTGACGTGCCGCGCTCTACCCCGTCCGGGTCAACGAGTGAGCCGGTCCATCTGGCATCAGCCCACTCGTGCGGGAGATGTCTGCCGACTGCAGCAGGACGGCACCGCTTCGCACCGAGAAGCCGCGGACGGGACGCCCATCCGCGCTTGCCTGCGGCGTATAGATCCGGCCGACCGAGAAGGCGACGTCCTCCGCTCTCCGCCAGGCGACGAGGTACGGGTACGGGGCCACGGCGCCGTCATAGCCGAGGCTCAGGAGCGCGACCGGATGGATCTCGAAGTGAAGATGCGGAGGTGATCCCTCGGCGTCCCCGGTCCGCCCCATGAACCCGATCACGTCTCCCGCGCGCACGTCTGTGCCGTCGACCGCGAGCGGCGAGTACGCCGAGAGATGGGCGTAGTAGAACTCGTTTCCCGACCGGTCACGCAGCCACAGGCGCCAGCCACCGATGTCGTTCCAGCCGACGGAGAAGATCGTGCCGTCGGCAACGGCGAGCAGCGGCGTGGCGAGCGCGCTGAAGATGTCCTCACCGTGGTGCCAGCCCCCCGCGACGTCCGCGCGTGGCGCGCCGAACGTGTCGCCGAACGAGGCCGAGCCGTACACGGGAAAGACGTAGCCGCCCGCCGAGAGATGGGCCGAGACATCGGCCGGCGGCGGCTTGACGAGATCGGTTGGTGCGCCCGGAATCGAGCTGCCAGGCTCCCTGATCACGGTCGTCGCAGCACCCGGACGCCCGCGGAACGTCGTGCCCGCCGGCTTGTCGGGGCTTGTCGTCGCGGGAGCCGGTGCCGGCGCCTCGGCCGCCTCCGCCCGCGCACTCGCCATGCCAAGCTCGATCACGGTGCCCGCCGGCGCCCCTCCGTGAGCCAGCGTGACGCGGATGCGAATCGCGGTGACATCGGCCGAGACTGCACTCGGCGCGCTCCCCGAGGGCGCGCTCGTCGCCGCTGCGAGCAGCTCGAGCGTTCCCCAGTCTGCGAGCTGGACCTGCAGCCCGGCCGTCGGCGTGATCGGACGACCGAGAACGGTGAGAGCGGTCACGGTCGAGCCGGCGGTGTCCACGGTCTGGTTTGCCGCGCCCGCGGCGGCAGTCACCTTCGCGGCGACCGTCTCCGCGGTGATCTCGCCGGCGAAGACGGAGACGGCGAGGGCGGTGGCCGTCCCCTGTGCGCTCGCAGACGCTCCAGCCTGTGCCGCGGCAGACGTGGAGGCCGACGCGATCCGCACGAGCGACCCGTCGGCCGGGTACACGAAGGGCGTGGCATCGACCTTCGTTGCTGGCGGCGCATCCGTCTCGCCGACCGTCACGGCGGGCTGGCCCGGGATGGTGATGCGCACGGCGAGCGCGGTCGCCTCAGTTCCCTCGCCCGGGGCGGCACCGGCGATTCCCGCCAGGAGCGCCGCGCCGACGAGCGCCGCGATCGGATAAGCACGTCTCACGGTCAACAGGGTAGCTCGCGCGGGAGCCGGCTCCCGCGCGGGCGTACTCTATGCCTGTGCTCCTTCCGGAGAGTCTCCCGGAGAGCGTCCGAGCGCTGACGGAGTCACCGCGCGCGGCCGCGCTACTCCTCGACGTCGACGGGACGCTGGCGCCGATCGTCAGCCGACCGGAGGACGCGCGAGTCCCGGAGGCGACCCGCGCCGAGCTCGTCAGGCTCGTGACCACGTACGGGCTCGTGGCGTGCGTGAGCGGCCGCCCGGGCGCCGACGCCGCGCGCGTCGTGGGCGTGCCGGCATTGACCTACGTGGGCGAGCACGGCCTTGAGCTCGCCCCGGACGCCGAGCAGTGGACCGAGGCGATCGCGACGTTCGCGGACGGGGTTCGCTGGCCGGCTGAGCGCAAGCGCCTGTCGGTCTCCTTCCACTATCGCGACCGCGAGGACCCCGAGGCGGCCCGCCGGGAGCTTGAGGAGGTGGCTGTCCTGGCCACTCGCGCAGGGCTGGTCGCAAGGTTCGGACGCAAGGTGCTCGAGATCCGGCCTCCCCTCGTTGCGGACAAGGGTACGGCCGTCGAGCTCCTCCTCGAGCGCTCGGGGCTCCGCCGGGCGCTCTATGCGGGGGACGACACGACCGATCTGGACGCGTTCCGCGCCGTCGCAGGGCTCGAGCTCGGCATTCGGGTGGCGGTCGTCTCAGCCGAGGCGCCAGCCGACCTCGTCGCTTCCTCGGATCTGACCGTCGCGGGGCCCGAAGGCGTGTTGAGCCTCCTCCGCTGCCTGTAGGAGCGGCCCCTGCCTTTGGTGCAAGCGCGCCCGCTCAGTCCTCGATGTCGGCCCACCGGGTCGCTGCGGCCTCCCGCCGAAGAACGTCCCAGGCGACGCGAACGTCCTCCTCACACGTACGGAGGTTGCCGATAGCGAGGCGGAGCACGAAACGTCCCGCAAGCCTCGTGTGCGAGATGAAGATCTCGCCGGTCACGTTCGCGCGGTGCATCAGCGCCTCGTTATCCGTGTCGCTGCCATGATGCCGGAAGCACACGAGTGAAAACGAGGCCGGGGCGCAAAGATCCCAATCAGGCTCCTCGTCCACCCACGCCGCGAAGAGTGCCGCTAGACGGACATGCTCGCGAATCCTCGCCTGGAGCCCCTCCCGGCCAAAGCAGCGGAGCACTGCCCATAGCTTGAGCGCACGAAAGCGTCTCCCGAGAGGAATCCCGTACTCGCTGAGGCTGACGACGTCGTCCGGTGCGCGAAGATACTCCGGCACGAGGCTGAAAGCGTCGCGAAGGACGTCGGGCCGTACGAGTCCAGAACGCCGAGCAGTCCATCGGCGTGAACAGCCATTTGTGAGGGTTGACCCCGATCGAGTCGGCCCGCTCCCAGCCGGCGAACTTGCGGCCGGAGCTCGGGACAGACCGCGGCGGCGCCCGCATAGGCCGCGTCGACGTGGAGCCAGGCGCCGGCTGCCTCAGCCCTCTCTGCGATCGGCTCGATCGGGTCGACCGCTGCCGACGACGTCGTTCCGATCGTGGCGACGACGGCGCACGCGCCGGTCAGGTCGAGCTCGTCGGGTCGCAGCGCGCTGTCGTCTCCCGACGGCGCTGTCCGGACGTGGAGCTCGAGGAGTCGCGCGGCACGCGCCGTCGATGAGTGCGTGTGCTCGGAGCACACGACGACGCGACGATCGGGGGCCGTCGCGCGAGCCGCCGCGAGCGCCGTGACAAGCCCCGTCGACGCGGTGTCCTCGAGATGTCCGTGAAGCCCGGTGGGCAGGCCGAGCAGCTGCCGCAGCCAGTCCAGGGTCACCTCCTCGAGCTCTTGCAAAGCGGGTGAAGTGCGCCAGAGGATGCCGACCTGGTTCAGCGCTGCGACGAGCAACTCGGCGAGGATCCCGGGCTCGGACGCCGTCGACGAGAAGTAGGCGAAATAGCGGGGGCTCTGCCAGTGCGTGAGACCGGGCATCAGAACGGCGTCGAGATCGCGAAGGACAGCCGAGAACGGCTCGGCAGCGTCGGGCGGCGAGGATGGAAGAGCACGGCGGATATCGCCTGGTGCGACAGCCGAGGCAACCGGGAGCTCCCGCAACCGCTCGAGATAGTGGGCAACCCATTCGAGCGCGAGCCCACCGTCTTCGCGGAACGTGCTCATCTGTCTCGAGCGGCGATCTCGGCCCACGGTCGCGTGTTCAGGACCTGCTCTCGGTCGAGCCACGCGCGCCGCGCCTGGCCGATCCCGAGCTCCGCGTAGGCGAGCGCCGCCACCGAGTGAGCGTCCGAGTTGACCGGGATGAGCACACCGGCCTCGCCGGCGAGGCGCGCGTGTGAATCGCGCAGGTCGAGCCGATCCGGCTGGCCGTTGATCTCGAGCGCGGTCCCCGTCTCGACGGCGCGCGCAGCGATCCGCTCCACGTCGAGGTCGGCTCCCCGGCGGCGCGAGATCCGCCGGCCGCTCGGATGGCCGATGGCGTCGACGTGTGGATTGTCGATGGCTGAGAGGATCCTCTCCGTCGGAGAGCGGTCGAGCGACGTGTGCAGCGACGCGACCACCCAGTCGAGCTCCGCCAGGTCGTCGTCGCCCACGTCGACTACGCCATCCGCACGGATGTTGGCTTCAACCCCGCGCAGAACGACGAACGGCTTCAGCGCCTCGTTTACTCGGGCTATCTCCTCCCACTGGGCGTGGAGCCGCCCCTCGCGTAGGTAGTGGGAGTGATCGGTGATGCAGAGGAACTCGTAGCCACGTTCCCGAGCACCCCGGGCCATCTCCTCGATGCTCGCCGTGCCGTCCGCCGACCACGTGGAGTGGCAATGCATGTCTCCGCGCAGATCACCGACCTCGACGAGCGCGCGGAATAGCTCCGGCTCTCGCGGCGGCAAGCTCTCCCGTGGCCTCGCGCAGCTCGGGCGGGATGTACGCATAGCCGAGAAAGGCGTACAGCTCCTCCTCGCTCGTGAACGTACTGGTGTTGCCGGTCTCGACATCGGTCACGCCGTACTCGGAGACCGAGAGGCCACGCCGCTGCGCCTCCTCTCGAAGCGCGACGTTGTGCTCCTTGGAGCCCGTGAAGTGCTGGAGCAGGCTCCCGTAGCTTTCCGGTGGCACGACGCGAAGGTCGAGCCGGTGACCCTGCGTCGTGACAACGGTGGCCTTCGTATCGCCGGCGGCAACGATGTCGAGCACCCAGGGGAGGTCGACGAAGTGCGCGATGAGCGCCGCCGGGTCGGCGGACGTCGCGATCACGTCAAGATCGCGGAACGTCTCCTTCCGCCGTCGCACGCTCCCAGCCTCCGAGACAGCAGCGGCCGCAGGGTGCTCCCGCAGCGCCTCTACGACCTCGCGGACGACGGGAAGCCCGGCGCCGAGCAGCCCGCGCCGCTCCGCCGGCGAGGTGTCCCGATCCAGCTCGGCCAGGGCTTCGAGGATCTTCGTCTCCGACCGCGCGCCCAGACCGGTGAGCGTCCTCAGGCGCTGTTCCCGCGCAGCCTCCTCCAGGCCCGCGAGCGTCGTCACGCCGCGCTCACGCCAGATGCGAGCAGCGGTCTTCGGGCCGAGACCGGGGAGGCGCATGAAGAGCGCCACCTCCTCGGGCACCTCGGCGCGCCGCTTTGCGAGAGCGGACATCTCTCCTTGCTCGACAGCCTCGACGATCTTCGACTCGATCGTCTTGCCGATCCCCGGGAGATCCTTCGCCTTGCCGGCGACCGCGAGCTCGGCGACGGAGACCGCGGTCTCCCTGATGCGTTGCGCAGCGCGACGGTATGCGAGAACGCGGAAGCCCTGCTCGCCCAGGATCTCCGAGAGGTCGGCCAGGAGATCGAGCTGATCCGCAAGATCCGCGTTCTTCGGCATCGTCGCTGCCATAGGACGATGATAGGCGCGCACCGGGAGTCCTGAAGCCCTGGCCTGGCCGCTCCGGCATGATCCCTCGGTGACCCGCGCCGTCGTCTGCCTGCCCACGTACAACGAGCGCGAGAACCTCGCGCCGATGGTGCATGCGCTGGGCGAGGTCCTCGACCTCGGCTGCGACCGGGTGATCGTGATCGACGACAACTCGCCCGACGGCACGGGGGAGGTCGCCGACCGGCTCGCGACAGAGCTCCCGTGGCTCGAGGTGCTACACCGCCCGGCAAAGCAAGGTCTCGGCCCGGCCTACGTCGCAGGCTTTGGGCGAGCGCTCGAGCTCGGAGCGAGCCTCGTCCTCGAGGTCGATTGCGATTTCTCACACAATCCGGCGGATGTCCCGCGCCTGATCGCGAGCTGCGAGAGCGGCAGCGATGTCGCCCTCGGCTCACGCTACGTCCCGGGCGGAGGGACGGTCAACTGGAGCCCGCTGCGGCGAGCAATCTCGCGAGCGGGCTCGTTCTATGCCCGCATCGTCCTCGGGGTCGGGATCGGAGATCTGACCGGCGGCTTCAAGTGCTTCAGGCGGGACGTGCTCGAGACGATCGCCCTCGATCGCGTGACCGCCCGCGGCTACGCCTTCCAGATCGAGCTCACCTACCGAGCGCTGCTCGCAGGATTTACCGTGAGCGAGCTCCCGATCACGTTCACGGACCGCCTCGTCGGCGGATCGAAGATGACGCGGATGATCGTCCTGGAAGCGGTGTGGCGCGTCCCCGCTCTTCGCGTCCGGCATCTGCTCGGAGCGCTGTGACCACCGTGCGCGAGGTGACCGACGAGACGTTCGCCGAGGTCGTGCTCGGCGCAGAAACCGCCGTCGCCGTGGACTTCTGGGCGCCGTGGTGCCGGCCGTGCGCGGCGATCGAGCCGATCCTGAGGGAGCTCGCCGCAGCGAGCGAGGGGCGACTCTGGCTTACGCGCATGGACGTGGACGCGAATCTCCGGACACCCGCGGCGTACGGCGTCCTCTCGCTGCCGACGGTGATCGTCTTCGAGCACGGTGAGCTGCAGCGGACGATCCTCGGGGCCCAGGGCAGAAAACGCTACGAGCGCGAGCTCGCGCCGTGGCTCGGTCGATGACCGACACGGCCGCGACGACCGGGGCCTGGGACGACGTCTTCCAGGGTGAGGAGATCGTGTATCGGACGACCGAGCCGGCGCGGGCGGCTCGCGTCGCGCCGATTCCTCGCGATGTCCATCCGGGCGTTGTCGAGGCTCTTCGCCGCGAGGGGATCACCGAGCTGCTCGAGCACCAGGTCGAGGCCTGGTCTGCTGCGGCGCGCGGCGAGGACATCGTGATCTCGACGGGGACGGCCTCCGGGAAGTCCCTCGCGTTCACGCTGCCCGTGCTCGACGCCGTGGCGCGAGCGCCGACAACTCGCGCGCTCTACCTCTACCCGACGAAGGCTCTTACACAGGATCAGGCGCGGTCACTGGCCACGCTCAAGTCGCCGGGTGTGAAGGTGGCGATCTACGACGGTGATACGCCCGTGGAGCGCCGCCGCCAGGTGCGGAGCTCGGCGAACCTCATCCTGACGAACCCCGACATGCTCCACATCGGGATCCTCCCGCACCACGAGCTCTGGGGCGATGTCCTCCACAACCTCCGCTTCATCGTGATCGACGAGGCACACGTCTACCGGGGCGTCTTTGGCTCGCACGTCGGCAACGTCGTGCGGCGACTGCTTCGCCTCGCCCGCATCTATGACGCCGCACCGCAGGTGATCCTCGCCTCGGCGACCATCGCGAACGCCGGCGAGCTCGCGCGAGCTCTGACCGGGCGACGCGCGTTGGTTGTCGACGGTGACGCCGCGGCACGCGCAGAGCGTGAGGTCGTGCTCTGGAACCCCCCGCTGCTCGATGCCGCACTCGGGCTGCGAGCGAGCGCGATCGGCGAAGCGGCCCGGCTGCTCGCGAGCCTCACGTCCCAGGGGCTTCGCACGATCTGCTTCGCGAAGAGCAGGAAGGCTGCCGAGCTCGTTCATCGGCTGGCGGTGGAGCGCGTGGGCGCGGCGACAGGTGCCCGCCTCGCTCCGTACCGTGCCGGTTATACCTCGGCGCAGCGGCGCGAGATCGAGCGGCGGCTCACGGAGGGCGAGTTGCTCGGCGTCTCGGCGACCGATGCCCTCGAGCTCGGGATCGACATCGGGCTGCTCGACTGTGCCATCTCGGTCGGCTTCCCAGGAACCGTCGCCTCGCTCCGCCAGCAGTGGGGACGCGCGGGCAGGCGACGCCGAGGCGTGGCCGTCCTCGTGGCCACCGACGACGCGCTCGACCAGTTCTTCATGCGCGAGCCCGACGCGCTCCTGTCACGCCGCGTCGAGTCGGCGCTGCTCGACCACGCGAATGCGCGCATTCTCGATCCACACGTGGCCGCGGCCGCCTACGAGGCGCCGCTCGACGAGGCGGACGTGGCGGAGCTCGGCCCGGAGATGCTCGAGCGTGCGGCAATCCTGCCCGAGCTCGAGCGAACCCCCGCCGGCTACGTGTGGAGGGGTCGCGACTTCCCCGGCGGGGAGAGTCTCGCTCCGCTCGGGGGACGGTGAGGCGTTCACGATCGTCGAGGAGGAGACCGGTGGGATCCTCGGCCTCATCGAACGCGAGCGCGCGTATTCGACGGTGCACGACGGTGCCGTCTACCTGCACCTCGGCGACCAATACGTCGTGAGAGGCCTCGATCTCGACGGACGAACGGCCGTGGTCGCCACTGCTCCACCCGGGCTCGATTGGTACACGCAGGTCAAGAAGGAGACGACGACGGCTGTCGAGCGAGTGCTCCGCGTCACGGCGACCTGCGGGATCGACCTTTGCTTCGGCCACGTCTCGGTCACCGAGCAGGTCGTGGCATTCCAGCGAAAGGCGATCCGCGATGGCTCGACGATCGAGACGGTGCCGCTGCTGCTCCCAGAGACCGAGTTCACGACCGAGGCCGTCTGGTTCTCGCCCGACGAGAACCTGCTGGACGGGCTCGAGAAGATGCCTGCGTTGCTCGGCACGCTGCACGCCGCTGAGCACGCGCTGATCGCGACCCTGCCCCTGTGGGCGATGTGCGACCGCTGGGACATCGGCGGGCTGTCGACGAACGCCCACTTCCAGACGGGCCTACCGACGATCTTCGTCTACGACGGGCACGCAGGCGGCGTCGGCATCACCCAGCGCGGCTTCGAGTGCTTCGCCGATTGGGCCGGAGACACGCTGCGGCTGGTAGCGGGGTGTCCGTGCGCTTCGGGTTGCCCGTCATGCGTCCAGAGCCCGAAGTGCGGCAACCTCAACGAGCACCTCGACAAGCGCGGCGCAAGCCTGCTCTTGCAACGGATGCTCGCTGCCTAGGCTCTACGCCGGCAGCTTCAACCGACGCCAGAGCCACAGCGTCCCGAGGAACGCCGCGAGCACGTAGACGTAGCCGATCAGGATGTCCACGACGTAGTGGTTTCCCGTGTACACCACGGCGAAGGCCTGCAACGCCGGGTAGATCGCAACGACGGGGATCAGCCACCGTCTGCCCGCTTTCCACGCCAAGGTGCCGAGAAACAGCGCCACGAGGAACGAGTAGCCGCCGTGCAGCGACGGGATCGCCGCGTACGGATTGCCGTGGATGAGCGCGTAGACGCCCGTGCCGCCGCTCGTCGGAGCCGACGAGCCAACCCCGACGTTGCCGTTGATCTTGACCACGTCGAGAATGCCGAGTTGTCCCGCGGCCCACGGCGGTGCCGCCGGGTAGAGCCAGAACGTCAGCGCCGCCGAGAACGAGAGGACGAGGAAGGTCGTCGCAAACCGGTAGAACAGCGACCGTCTGGTTAGCCAGAGGCCGAATGCGACCGTCATCGGCACGATGGAGTGGATGCGCGTGACCCAGAGCACCAGCCGCTCGAACCACCCGACGGGACTTCCGAGGCCGCCCGGAAGCCACGCCTGCAGATCGACGGCGGGAACATGACCGAAGAAGAGGAGCTCCTCGGCGCGGAGCTGGGGCATGACGTAGGGAACGGGGTGCAGGACGTGCGCCATGCCGCGGAGCTCCGCGTACGTGACGATGAGAAGGGCGAACGGGACGAAGTCGGCGACGAAGCGCCACGGCCGGCCGATGACGATCGCGGGCACGAGGAGGATCAAGAGAAAGCGATCCGGGGTGAGCGAGAGCCCGACCAGCGCGATGCCGGCGGCGAGCGCGAAGACGAACGCCGCAGCGGCAGCCGCAAGTCGGGCTCGCGAGAGATCGGCTACCGGTGGGCCCCAGCGCTCCCGGTTCTCGCCGCGGTTGCGCTCGCGGTCGCGATGCGCATCCCGTTCGTCGACGCGCCGATCACTGCCGACGAAGGGGGGTACGGCGAGGTCGCGAGACTCTGGGAAGCGGGTGGGCGGCTCTATGGCGATGTGTGGGTCGACAGGCCGCAGGGCCTCGTGCTCGCGTTTCGGGGAGCGCTCGAGGCCGGAGATTCGCCGGCAGTGTTCCGCTGGATCGCGCTGCTCGTGGCGGTAGCCATCCTCCTCGTGCTCTTCCAGCTCGGCGTCATCGTGGGTGGGAGGATAGTCGGGATCGCCGCTGCTCTGCTCGTCGCAACCGCCGGGGCGTCACCATGGATCGAGTCGTTCACGCTGGCCGGCGAGCTTCTGGCGTTGCTGCCTGCGACTGCGGCCGTCCTGTTGTTCGCGCTGTACCAGCGCTCGGGGCGCACCGCCGAGCTCGTGGGGGCAGGTCTGCTCGCCGGCTGCGCGCTCATGGTCAAGCAGTCAGCCGTAGACGCGGCGGTCGCGATCGTTGCAACGCTCGTGATCACCCGGGGTCGCCGCGGGGTCGCGCCGGCCGCCACGGTGCTCGTGTGCGCGTGCGTACCCCTCGTCGCCGGGCTGGTGCTCTCCGGCGACCCCTCGGCGTGGTGGCACGCAATCGTCACGTACCGTGGCCAGGGCGACTCGCTCCTGACCGGGTCTCTGTCAGGACGGTGGGGACAGTTCCACGACACGCTGCTGGCAGCGCTCGCGGGGGTCGGGATCCTTGTCGGCTTGGCCCTCGCGGGTTGGCGCGACGCTCCAGTCCTATCTCGCGCATGGGTCGCGGGCGCGGCCGTCGGAGTGCTCGGTGGAGGCAATTTCCATGCTCACTACTACATCCAGCTCGTGGCACCGCTGGCGCTTTGCGCGGGCTTCGGCGTCGCGCGCATTCACGACAAGCGGCCGCGAGCAGCGGTCGTGCTCGCCGCAGGGGTCGTGGTCGCCGTCACGGCGTTGACCGTGCCGCTCGCGATCGACTCTCCGAACGCGCAGGCACGGGCGATCTGGCCTCGCGACCCTCATCTGACGAGCGATGCCGCAGTCGCAGCGTGGATCCGAGCCAACTCGGCGCCCGACGCCCGCGTGCAGGTTCTCTGGGGCGCTGCCTCGATCTCCTTCCTGGCAGACAGGCGCCCGGCTCTGCCGATCATGTGGAAGCGGCCGCTCGAGTCCGTGCCCGGTGCGCTCGCCGAGCTTCGTGCGCTTCTCGGAAATCGTGTCCCACAGCTCGTCGTGCTCGCCCAACCCGTGGACGACGGAGACCCGAGCGGCGCAACGGCCCGAACCCTGCGATCGAACTACCGGCGCGTCGCGACCGTCGCCGGAATCCCGATCTTGCGCGTCAGGGGTTGACGAGGCCCAACGTCAACGTGCCGACAGCCAACGCGGCGAGCAGAACCACCCGGGTGGCGACATTCACCTCACGGCGGCCTGTCAGTGCGCCGAGGCCCCAGTAGACGGGCGGCGCGATCATGCCGAAGCGACCAGCAGACTCCCAGGTTCCCGAGGCGAGCGGCAGCAGCGCCATCAGCGCCCCGGCGGAGATCCACCAGCGGTCTACCCCCGCGGCGCGAGCTGCGACCAGCAGCAGCGCGGACACGGCGACGATAGTGACGTCACGCAGGACCCAGAGGTCGGTACGAGCGGCATCAGGGAGACCGGTCGTGATGTGCCCGAGTCCGGCGAACGACAGCGACCGGCCCCATGCCGCCTGAGCGTGCAGCCAGGCGAGCGGATCCCCAGTCGCGTGCCAGAGGTCGAGCGAGAAGAGAGCAAGGCCAAGGGGAGCTGCGACCACCGCGAGCGCAGCCGCGACCCGGGACCTCGACGTCAGCGTGGGCCACGCCTTGAGCGCAAGCCCTGCGATCGGGAGCGCGACGAAGATCCCGCCCGGACGGGCGAGCGCGGCTGCCGCGGCGAGCACGGCAGCAAGCTGCCAACGGCCGCGGGCGGCGGCAAGGCCGGCGAGCGCGACCGCGGCGAGCGCGAGGCTCTCGGCGTAGAACATCGAGAAGACGAACGACAGCGGCGAGATGGCTGCGAAGACGGCCGCTCGATAGGCAACGCGCTCCGGCACAACGACCCGGCCGAGCTCGTACAACGCAACGATCGCGATACCGAAGAGGACGTTCGCCACGACAAGCCCGGCCGCTAGCGGCTCGGCGCCGAACACGCTGCGAAACGCTGCGACGAGCCAGGGATAGAGCGGGAAGAAGGCGGCACTGCTCTTCTCACCGGGCACGACGGCATAGCCGTGCTGCGCAACCTCCCCGTACCACCGCCCGTCCCAGGCGGCAAGAGGGCCAAGACGGCGATCGAGGACGGCGTCGGAGAAGTGGCCGCGCGGCTCCCGAAGCGTCGTGAGCAGCAGCGTCGTGCCGAACACGATTGCGCGTGAGAGCAGGATCCAGCCGAGCAGGCTCGCCCGGCGACGGAGCCAGCCGAACGCCTCCGCTCCCGCGGTGGAGGCGCCACGAGAAGCCGTCGCGTCGCTCGTCACGACCCGATCGTCGCACGCAAAGCGCATGACACGGGGCACAGGAACGACGAGACGAAGTAGGGTTGGCGGTGTGTCGAGTACCGTCCCTGCGTCGACACCTCTAGCGCCGGGCCTGCCGACGCTCAGGTTCTCCCTTCTGGGCGAGGCGGTGGTAGCGGCGTGCATAGCCGGGTGTATCGCTGCGCTCCTGTTCTGGCTCGGCCCGCCGGGCAGCGATCTCGTCGCACACGTCTATCAGCGTGACGTCTTTCGCGAGCACGGCCTCCTCTTCTGGAACAACTTCTGGTACTCGGGCCGCTACAGCTTCGTCGCGTACAGCGTCGTCTACTACCCACTCGCGGCCGTGGCCGGGATTGGTGCGCTCGCCGTGGCATCCATCGCCGCCGCGGCGTTCACCTTCGCGCTCGTGGTCGGTCGAGCGTGGGGCGCGGACGGTCGCTGGTCGACGCGCACCTTCGCGGTCGTGTGGCCCGCCGTCGTCCTCTCCGCGGCGTTCCCGTTCGTGCTCGGCATCGCGCTCGCTCTGATCGCTCTCGGCGCGTTGCAGCGCGAGCGCCACCTCTGGTTCGGGGTGGCGCTCGCTCTCACGCTCGGCGCGAGCCCGCTTGCGTTCCTGCTGCTCCTGATCGTGCTCGCGGCACTCTGGCTCGCGCGCCGGGACAGCGGGCTGCTGTCCACTGCCAACCTGACGCTTCCGATCCGGACAGTAGCGGCGATCGCCGCGGTCGGGATCCTGGTCTGGCGCCTCTTCCCGAGCCCCGGCCGCTTTCCGTTCTCGGGTGAGGAGCTGCTTGCGGCGAGCCTCTTCTGCGTCATCGGGATGTCGCTCAGCTGGCATGTCGCCCGTGCGCGAGCCCTGCGGTACGTGTTCCTCGTCTACCTCGTCGCATGCCTCACGGCGTTCGTGCTGCCATCCGCGATCGGCGAGAACGTCGCGCGCCTCCGCTTCGCCGCGATCCCGATCGCAGTCCTCACGCTCTCGTTGCGCCGCTGGCGACCGCTTCCGGTCGCCCTCGGCGCACTTGTGCTCGCCACGTCGTGGAACGTGTCGCCGCTCGCGGCGAGCTTCGTCAAGGGCATCCGCGACCCCTCCGCGAATGCGGCGTACTGGCAGCCCGCCGTCGCCTTTCTCCAGGCGAATCTCGGCCACGCCTATCGCGTCGAAGCCGTCGACACGGTCAATCACTGGGAAGCGCTCTACCTCCCGCGGGCCGGTATCCCGATCGCTCGTGGCTGGTTCCGGCAGGACGACTTTCCACAGAATCGCCTGCTCTACGGCGCGATCGGCGAACGCCGCTACCTCGCGTGGCTGCGGCGGCTCGGCGTCCGCTATGTCGTGCTTGCCGACGCCCCGACCGACTACAGCGCACGGGGCGAGGCCAAGCTCCTGCGAAGCGGCCGGCTGCCTCTCGTGGTCGTACGGCGAACGCTTCACCTGACCGTGTTCGAGGTCCCGAACCCGACGCCGCTGCTCACGGGGCCAGGCAACCCAAGACTGCTGGCAGTGACGCCGGACACCATTCGGCTGCGGCTGGATCGCCCGGGAACCTACCGGCTGGCCGTCCGCTACTCGCCCTACTGGCAGGGCTTTCGCGGCTGCCTCGCACCCACGTCCGACGGGATGTTGCGCCTATCGACGAGCTCGGGGGGGATCAGCGAGCTGAAGATCAGCCTGAGCGCCGACGGTGCCGCGCGTGCGCTGACGAACGACGATGCGACGATCTGCTCCTGGTCGCCGCTCCACGGGCGCGACATGGACTGACGCGGCAGAATGCCCGTATGCGGGTTTCTGCAAAGGTGGACTACGCGCTCCGGGCTATGGTCGAACTCGTAGCGTCGGCGCCGGGTCCCACGAAGAACGAGCGAATCGCCAAGGCGCAGGCGATACCGCCGAAGTTCCTCGAGAACATCCTGCTCGAGTTGAGACACGCCCAGCTCGTCACGAGTCAGCGCGGCCCGGACGGTGGCTATCGCCTTGCCCGCCCGGCGGACGAGATCACGCTGGCGGACGTGATCCGGGCCGTCGAGGGACCGATCGCGACCGTCCGCGGCTCGCGGCCCGAGGAGATCGAATACGAGGGCTCGGCGATTCCGCTGCGGGATGTCTGGATCGAGTTGCGCACGGCGATGCGCGGCGTGCTGGAGAGCACGACGCTCGCCGATGTCAGTGCGCGAACGTCGTAGGCGCAAGCTCGACGAGTCCGGACTTGCGGACACCGTCTCCCGCTCGGTCGCGAGCAAGCGATGTGACCCTACGAGCTGCCGACACGGTCGCGGCGCAACCACCGCAGTTAACGATCTCGTCCCGTACGAACCGGGGTGTCAGCTGAACGTAGTGTGGCGTGTGGGCTCGATGTAGATGATCTGGCCAGTTACGAGCTCGAGCATGTCTGCTTGATCGCGGGTGATCTGTACCGAGATACGTTCACTGTTGTCACAGACGAGATCCAGCCGGACATCGAAGCCGAAGTGAACGATGCGCTCGATCATTGCCTCTCGCGTCGCCTCGTTCGGCTCTAGCGTCACGTCCACATCGTGTGGTCGCACGAACGTGTTATCGAGTCGGTGGGCTTGCCCGACAAAGGTCATCACGAACTCGTTCGCCGGTTGCTCGTAGACGTCGCGCGGAGAGCCGACCTGCTCGATTCGCCCGTCGCTCATCACGACGACTTCGTCGGCCACGTCCATTGCCTCTTCCTGGTCGTGGGTGACGATCACGGTGGTCGTGTGTGTCTCGTCGTGAAGACGGCGCAGCCATTCCCGTAGCTCGGCTCGTACACGAGCGTCCAGGGCGCCGAACGGCTCGTCGAGGAGCAGAACGGATGGATCAATTGCGAGCGCCCTCGCGAGGCCCATCCGTTGCCGCTGTCCGCCCGAGAGCTGCGAGGGGTACCGCTTCGCGAGCCCCTCGAGCTGTACGAGCTTCAGCAGCTGGTTGACGCGATCGGCGATCTCCGCCTTGGGACGCCTGCGAATCTTCAAGCCGAAGGCGATGTTGTTGTACACCGTCATGTGCTTGAAGGCGGCGTAGTGCTGGAAGACGAAGCCGACCCCACGTTCCTGCGGCGGACGGCCCGTAACGTTACTTCCGTCGATGACGACGCTTCCCGAATCGGCCGTCTCGAGACCAGCGATGATCCGTAGCAGGGTGGACTTGCCGCTGCCGCTCGGCCCAAGGAGAGCAGTAAGCGATCCGCTGGCGACCTCCACGGACACGTCGTCGAGAGCGACGAAGTCGTCGAATCGCTTCGTGATCCGACTGGCGGAGATCGACATCAGTGCTGCCTCGCTTCCTTCGGTTGGACGACGATCATCAGGATCAGGATCAGGACAGCCATCGCAGCAAGCACGAACGAGATACCGTACGCGGGAGCATAGTTTCCGTAGGCGAACTGGTAGGCGTCCTCGACCCGGAGCGTCGCCGTCTGCGTCTCGCCGGCGAAGTTGCCCGACACCAGTGACACCGCGCCGAACTCACCGATCGAGCGAGCGGCCGTGAGCACGACGCCGTAGACGACGGCCCAGCGGATCGAGGGGAGCGTGATGCGCCAGAAGGTCTGCCAGCCCGAGGCGCCGAGCGTGTTGGCTGCCTGCTCCTGCTCGGTGCCGATCTCCCGCAGGGTCGGCACGACCTCGCGGGCGACGAATGGCAGCGTGACGAAGATCGTGGCGAGTATGATCGCGGGCTTCGCGAAGAGGATCTCGTAGCCATTGCGCTGAAACCAGCCGAACCAGCCGTTGATTCCGTAGAGGGCGATGAGCGAGAAGCCGACGATCACCGGCGAGAGCGAGAGCGGCAAGTCGACGAAGGCGTTGAGAAAGCCCCTGCCGCGGATGTTGCCGCGCACGATCACGAGCGCGCAGACGATCCCGAAGACGGTGTTCACGACGACGGCGATCGCCGCCACCATGAGTGTGAGCTTGAAGGCAGCGACTGTGTCCGGGTCCGTGATCGCAGCCCAGGCCCCGTCGAGGTCCTCGGTGGTGCGCCACACCATCATGACGAGCGGCCCGATGAGGATGAGCGTCAGGTACCCGAGGGCGGCAACGCGGAGCGACCATTTACCCACGCTCGTGCCTCGTCACGTACCAGCGGACCGCGCCGATACCCATCAAGACGGAGAACGAGAGCAGGAGCAGCACGGTGGCGACTGCGGCGGAGCCCTCCGGGTCCTGGTCGATCCGAAAGAAAAGATAGATCGTGGCGACCTCGGTCTTGAACGGAAGGTTGCCCGCGATCAGGACAATCGCCCCGATCTCGCCGACGGCGCGCGCGAACGCCATCGCTACTCCCGAGAGTATCCCCGGCAGGATGCCCGGCAGCACGATGCGGCGGAATGTCGCGAAGCTGCTCGCCCCGAGTGACTTCGCGGCTTCCTCCAGCTCCTCGTCGAGCTCGATCAGCACGGGCTGCACCGCGCGCACGACGAAGGGGAGCGTGACGAACAGCAGAGCGATGTAAATCGCTCCCTTGGTGAACGTCACGTTGGCGTCGAAGTGGAACCCGCCGATCGTCACGTCGAGCGGCGTACGCGGACCGTAGAGCGCCATGATCACGAGCCCGGCTACGATCGTGGGCAGCGCAAACGGCAGGTCGATGATGGCGTTCACGACGCTCTTGCCGTAGAAGTCGTCGCGCACGAGGACCCACGCGATGATCGTCCCGAAGATCATGGTGGTCAGCACCGCCAGCGTCGAGGTAATCAGCGTCAGCTTCAGCGCCGCGACGGCCTCCGGGGAGGAGACGACCGACCAGAAGCCGTCCCATCCGTTTCCGGTCGACTTCCAGACGACGGCCGCGATCGGCAGCACGACGATGACGAACAGGAACGTCGTAACGAAGCCCACCTGCAGAGAGAGAGCCCCTGAGGCTCTCTCTCTGTGGTGCTTGGCTGGCGTGGGAAGGCCCGGCGCCTCGCTTAGGGCACTAGGCAGTGGGCACACCGAGCGACTGCTCGATCCCCTGCATGATGCTCTTGTTCGGGTCGAACCACTTCTTGGTGACCGCGTCCCAGCCTCCGAGCAGCGGACTCGTGATTGGTGTCTCCCCTGCCCGGACGGGGAAGGCACCCGGATTGGACTTGCGGTAGTCGGCAAGCGCCTTCTTGTCGACCGGGCGGTACCCGTTCTGCGCGAGGATCAGCTGGGCCGGATAGGTCTTGAGGAATCGCGAGAAGGCGTTCCACTCGGCCTTGTTTTGACTCTTCTCGATGCCCGCGATGTAGACGTCGATCAGCATCGTCTGGCGCGGGATGATATACGGGATCTTGCCGTTGATCGCCTCGCTCTCGAACGTGAGCAGGACGTCGCCCTTGCCCGAGAGGAACGTGTTCGTAGCATTCGAGCCCGACGAGTCCTGCGAGACGACGTTGTTCTTGTAGAACGTCTGCAGATAGCTCAGAGCCTGCTTCTCGGTCTTCCCGAGCCGCCGCTGCGCGACGTAGGCGGCGAGAATGTTCCACTTCGCAATCCCGCCCGTGAACGGGTTGACGGTGACGACTTGGACGCCCGGCTTGACCAGGTCCTCCCAGCCTTTGATCTTCTTCGGGTTGCCGTTGCGCAGGCCGAAGACGACGACCGAGTTCCAGGCCTTGCCGTTGTAGCTCTGCTTGTCCCAGTTCTTGTTGACGAACCCCTTGTTGACGAGGTCGATGATGTCGTTCCCCGTATTGAGGATGACGCCGTCGGCCGGGAGTCCGTTGGCAACGGCCTGGCCCTGAGCCGAGGAGGGGCCGTAAGAGGCCCGGATGGTGACTCCCGCCCCCGCCGGCGTCTTGCCGAACTCGTCGATCAGCTTCGTGAGCACCGGTCGCGGCGTCGAGTACGCCACCAGGTTCAACGTGACGGCCTTCTTGCTCTTTGTCCCAGCCTCAGACGATGTGCCCGCCACGGCCGCCGCTGCCAGCGCCGCTACGAGCACCGCAACCGCCAGCAGCAGTCCCAGTATCCGCTTATGCATGAAAACCCTCCCTTGCCAATTTTGTCCACCGTATATCCATAGTATTTGAAATCAATATGTAACACATAAGGAGTAGTAGCCGCAAGCGGGGAGCGGTGGTCGCGACAGCCGATCCGTGATCGAGCCAACGGCCGTGCGGTCGAGGACGGCGGCACGCCAACTCCGGCGCGGCGAGCGAGCTCGGCCAAGCGAGACCGGCCTGCGCCGCCAGAGGCCGTCGCCAGGCGCGGCGCTCGACGCGAAGGCGGACTGTGGGTGGCTCACGGCGAGAGCGCGAGCCGCTGAGCTCGTGGCCGCCGCCGCTCCAGATCGCCGTCATGCTGCAATTCAGGCTGGAGCTCAACCGGAAGTCGCCTACCTCGGCTCGCGACTCCGCTCACGGTCTGCGGCGAGGAGCTCGGGCGGGGCACGGCGAGCGTCGACAAAAACCTCTCAACCGGCTGGTGGGTGCGATCTACCTGCTCAGCGCCGATTCCGAGCGGGGGAAAATTCTGTGGACATTGTGGAAAAGTGCCGGGAGGGTGGCTGCCGGACGAGGTTGCTCTACGCGCCGGCCAGGACGCCCATCGCGCGGAACTTGTTGCGCCTGCCACGACGAAGTTCTGCCAGCGGAACGTCACGGAGCTCGGAGAACGCCTGTACGACGGCGTCCTGTAGCAGCTGCGCCGCAAGCGCGGGGTCGCTCTGCGCGCCGTCCGCCGGCTCGGGCACGATCCCGTCGATCACGCCGAGCTCGAGGCAGTGCGCGGCGTCCGGCTTGAAGGCCGAAGCGGCCTTCTGGGCCTGAGCCGCGTCGCGCCAGAGAATCGCAGCACACCCCTCGGGTGAGATGACCGCGTAGATCGCGTTTTCCTGCATCAGCACGCGATCGGCAAGCGCGAGCGCGACGGCACCCCCGGAGCCACCCTCACCGATCACCACCGCGACCGTGGGCACGCCGAGGCGTGCCATCACGGCTTGCGAGCGCGCGATGGCTCCGCCTTGACCGTGCTGCTCGGCGGCAACCCCTGGGTAGGCGCCGGGCGTGTCGACGAGGGTGAGCAGGGGAAACCCGTGACGTTCCGCAAGCTCCATCACCCGCATCGCCTTCCGGTAGCCCTCCGGGTAGGCCATGCCGAAGTTCCGGCGGGTGCGCTCCTTGAGATCCCGTCCTTTCTGATGGCCAATCAGAGCAACGGTGACACCGTCCAGCTTTCCGACCCCCGCGACGAGCGCCTCGTCCTCTAGCCTCGCGCGATCGCCGTGCAACTCGAAAAAATCGTCGAAGATCCTGTCCACGTAGTCCAGCGTGTAGGGACGTTCCTGGTGTCGCGCGAGCTCGACAGACCGCCAGATCTCCTCGTCGGTCGCATCGCCCGGCAGGTTCTCGAGCTGGATCCTGAGCCGGGCAAGCTCGCCCGAGAGGCGGCTGCCACGACGCAGCTTCCCCCGGCCGAGCGCGCCGAGCCGGTCACGGAGGCGGAGCTCGGACTCGCCGCTCATTCCGGTGGGCCGAACAGGCGCAGGAGGCGTGCGACCGTGGGTCGAAGCTCCTGCCGCGGCACGATCGCGTCGATGTGGCCGAAACGAAGGTTCGACTCGGCCAGGCCGAAGTCGGCGGGCAGCTTCTCGCGCGTCGTCTGGGAGACGACGCGCGGACCGGCGAACGACATCAGCGCGCCGGGCTCCGCCAGGATGACGTCGCCGAGGCTCGCGAAGCTCGCGAGGAGGCCGCCCGTCGTCGGATGAGTGACAATCGAGAGGAGCGACCCGCCGCCGTCGTGAAGGTCGGCAACGGCGCAGACCGTCTTCGGCATCTGCATCAGGGCCAGGATCCCCTCCTGCATGCGCGCACCCCCCGATGCCGAGACGGAGACGACGGGTACGCCGCGCTCCGCCCCTCGCTCGCAGGCCCGTGCGAACTTCTCGCCGACGACGCTTCCCATCGAGCCGCCGAGAAACGTGAAGTCCATCACTGCGAGCTCGCAGGGCGACTCCTCGATCGCCGCCGCGCCCGTGACCATGGCATCGCCCAAACCCGTCGTCACCTCGGCTTCGGCGATCCGTTCCGCGTAGGGACGCAGATCGAAGAATCCGAGCGGGTCTGCCGAGCGCAGATCCGCGTCCCGCTCCTCGAAGGTACCGATGTCCGCGAGCTGCTCGATGCGCTCATGTGCCCTGACCGGAAAATGATGGCCGCACTGCGGGCAGACCCTGAGGTGCCCCGCTAGCTCGTCGTCCCGGTAGTGGGAGCCGCAGCCGGGGCACGTATTCGGATGGCCCTTCGCCGGTTGTGGCTCACGCTTGGAGCGCTTGTCCTCGATCGACACGTCGATGCGGTCGGTCGCCATCTGCGCCATCTTAGAGCGTCCCGCTCGAAACCGAGGCCGAGCGGCCGGCGGCGGCGGGAGTCAGACGCCGCGCCAGCGCTTGAAGACGAGGCACGCGTTGTGCCCCCCGAATCCGAACGAGTTCGAGACTCCGACCTCGATCTCCGCGGGTCTGGCGACGTTTGCGATGTAGTCGAGATCGCATTCGGGGTCTGAGGCTTCGAGGTTGATCGTCGGTGGGAGCATGCCGCGCTCGATTGCGAGGATCGTAAAGATCGCCTCGATCGCGCCCGCGGCGCCGAGACAATGTCCGGTCGCACCCTTGGTCGACGAGATCGGCGTTGCAAAGGCCTTCTCCTCACCCAGCGCGCGCTTGATCACGCGTGTCTCGGCGGCATCTCCGACGGGCGTCGAGGTCCCATGTGCGTTGATATACCCAACGTCCCCGGGCTCGACGCCACCGTCGGTGAATGCCATCGCCAGCGCGCGAGCCGGGCTCTCGCCGGTCGGGTCCGGGTCGGAGACATGAGTCGCATCCGACGACACCCCATAGCCCACGAGCTCGGCGTGAATCGTGGCACCACGCGCCTTCGCGTGCTCGAGCTCCTCGATCACGATCACCGCTGCCGCCTCACCCATCACGAAGCCGTCGCGACCGAGATCGAACGGGCGCGATGCGCCCTCGGGATCCTCGTTCCTGCGGGAGATCGCGCGCATGGCACCGAATCCGGCGATGCCGACCCTCGTCACCGGAGCTTCGGTGCCGCCACACACCATGACATCCGCACGACCGAGCCGGATCGCGTCGAGGCCCTCGCCGATCGCCATGTTCGACGCCGCGCAGGCCGTGCACGGCGCGCCGAGTGGCCCCTTCGTCCCGAGCTCGATCGACACCCATCCCGCGGCGAGGTTCGGGATGATCTGGACGATCGAGAACGGATTGACCCGATCCGGGCCAGCCTCGTTGAGACGATCGATGCATTCCTGGAACGACTTGAGACCTCCGATCCCTGTCGCGATCGAGGCGCCGATGCGCTCAGCCTCGGCGGGGATGTCGAGTCCGGACGCGCGCTCGGCCTGCCGGGCCGCACCGAGAACGAGCTGGACGTTTCGGTCCATCCGGCGAGCAGCCTTGCGATCGACGTAGTCGGTGGGCTCGTAGTCCTTGACCTCGCAGGCGAAATGAACGGGGAAGCCCGTCGTATCGAACTGCGTAATGGGACCGGCGCCCGACTTGCCGGCGACAAGGCCGGCCCAGGTCGACTCGAGATCGTTGCCGAGGGGCGACACGGCGCCCATTCCGGTGACGACGACACGACGACGCTCGGCCATCACATACCCAGCCCGCCGTCGACGAGCACGACCTCGCCGGTGATGAAGGACGCCTCGTCGGAGACGAGGAAGCGCACGGCGCCGGCGACGTCCGCAGGGCTGCCGAGGCGGCCGAGCGGCGTGCTGCCGAGCATCAGCTCGGTGACCTCGGGTGGAAGGACGTCTGTGAGCTGCGTCGCGACATACCCGGGCGCGACGACGTTCGCCCGCACGTTGCGGCCACCAAGCTCGCGGGCAAGCGATTTCGTGAAGCCGATAATGCCGGCCTTGCTCGCGGCGTAGTTCGTCTGTCCGGGGTTACCGTGCATGCCGACGACCGACGAGATGTTGACGATGGCGCCGGCGCGTCGCTTCATCATGCCGCGAGCGGCCGCACGACAGGTGTAGAAAACCGACGAGAGGTTTGTCTCAATCACCGTCCGCCAGTCCTCGTCGGGCATTCTCGGAAGCAGCCCGTCTCGCGTCAAGCCGGCGTTGTTCACGAGGATCGCAAGCTCCCCGGCCGCCTCGACGAGCGCCTTGGCCGACTCCGGGTCTGCCACGTCGGCCTGCACCGCCCGGCCCCCCACTGCAGCGGCAACCTCTTCCGCCTCTGCCGCCCCCGTCCGGTAGCCGACGACGACCTCGGCGCCGGCCCTACCGAGCTCGAGCGCGATCGCTCGGCCGATCCCGCGCGATCCACCCGTCACGAGTGCCGTTCGTCCCTGGAGCGAGCAGAACCCCGTCGCCGAGCCGGATCCCTGCTCAGGCAAGTGACTCCTCGACCTTTTCCAGACTCGCAAGGTCGTTGACCGAGAAGGCCTGGACGCTCCGGTCGATGCGCTTGATCAGACCCGAGAGGACGTTGCCCGGGCCGACCTCGACGAACGTGGTGACACCGTCGCGTACGAGCTCGCGTGCGGCCTGCGTGAAGCGCACGGGGGCGGTGAGCTGATCGATCAGCAGCGAGCCGAGCCGCTGCGCAGGCTCGACCTTGGCCGTCACGGTCGACATGAAGGGCGCAATCGGATCGACGAAGCGGATCCTGTCGACCGCCGGCTTCAGCCGATCGGCGGCCCGTGCGACGAGTGGGCTATGAAACGCCCCCGACACCTTCAGCCGAATGGCTCTTCGAGCGCCGAGGCTCTCGGCCTCGGCGCAACACTCCTCCACGGCGTCGTTCTCGCCCGAGATCACGATCTGGCCGGGGCAGTTGTAGTTGGCGGGCCACACGCCGATGATCTTGCGGCAGAGGCTCTCGACCTCCTCGTCCTCGAGACCGAGGATCGCCGCCATCGAGCCGGGCCGCGCGCGGGCGGCCTCCGCCATCGCAAGACCGCGCTCGCGCACGAGGCCGATCGCCTCGCCCACGCTCATCGCTCCGACCGACGCCAGCGCGGCGAACTCGCCCACAGAGTGACCGACCACGACGTCGGGCGTGATGCCGCGACTCTTCAGAGCGGCGAGGATGGACAGGCTCGTAGCGACGAGCGCGGGCTGCTGCACCTCGGTCTCGACGAGGCTCTCGAGGGGGCCGTCGAAGCACAGTTGCTTGAGATCGAGACCCGACGCTTCGCTGCCCACGTCGAACACCTCCATCGCCTCGGGTACCAGTTCGGCCAGTTCGCGCCCCATGCCCGCCTCGAGGGAGCCTTGCCCCGGGAAGCAGAAGGCGATCTTCGTCTCGCTCGTCATTCGGTTCCTCCTGAAGGAAGCGACCATTCGAGAAGTGCCGACCCCCATGTAAGACCGGCGCCCATTCCCGTCATCAGGACAAGCGCGCCCTCACGGAGCCTGCCGTCGTCGTATGCGTCGACGAGCGCGAGCGGAATCGAGCCCGACGACGTGTTCCCGTATCTGTCCACGTTGATCACAACCTTCTCCTGTGCGACACCGAGCTTACTCACCGCGTGGTCGATGATCCTCCGGTTCGCCTGGTGCGGCACGTAGACGTCTACCTCATCGACTGACTTCCCGGTCAGCGTAAGGAGATCGCCCGCCGACGATACGAGTACGCGTGTGGCGAACCTGAACACCTCGCGGCCGTTCATGCGAACGAAGGCATCACCGGGAAGCGGTCGTGACCCATGTGAGTTGAGGGTCAGGTGCTTGCCGCCGGACCCGTCGGCGCCGAGCTCGAACCCGAGGAAGCCACCCCTCTCTACGGGCTCGACGACGACGGCGCCAGCGCCGTCGCCGAACAGGATCACGGTCGAGCGGTCGTCCCAGTCGAGGACCTTGGACAGCAGGTCCCCGCCGATGACGAGCGCGCGCTCGGCAAGCCCCGCCGCGACCATCGCATGGCCCTGAGCCAGGGCGTACATGAACCCGGTACAGCCGGCGGATAGGTCAAAGGCCCCGGCTCTGCTCGCGCCGAGGTCGTCCGCAATCGTGCAAGCTGCCGCAGGGAAGAACGAGTCGGGGGTCACGGTGGCGACGATCACGAGGTCGATGTCGGCGCCGGTCAGGCCGGCGTGGGCAAGTGCTGTCCGTGCTGCGGGAAGCGCGTAGTCGGAGAGGACGCTCTCTGGCGGCGCGATCCGGCGCTCGGCAATGCCCGTTCGCTCGCGAATCCACGCGTCCGACGTATCGAGCCGCGCCGCAAAGTCGTCGTTCGTCACGATGTTCTCTGGCACGGAAGCGCCGATGCCGGTGATGCCGACACGTCGGCCGTTTGTACGCGCGATCATCGCTCCACCGCGAAGGTAAGCCTGCCTCGCGCGGCAAGCTCGGCCCCGACGTGGGCGGTCGCATGGCCCCGGCCGACGGGACCGCGGATCGTGTCGATCTCGCAGCGGAGCGTCAGGACGTCGCCCGGCTCGACAATGCGCTTGAAGCGGCAGTCGTCGATGCCGGCGAAGAATGCGATCTTGCCACGGTTTGCCTCCTCGATCAGCACGGCGACCGCGCCTGCCTGAGCCATCGCCTCGACGATCAACACGCCGGGCATCACCGGCCGCTCGGGAAAATGTCCCGGAAACCACCAGTCGTCGTCGCGCACCGCGCGGCGCGCGACGACCAGGCGACCAGGCTCGAGCTCGAGCACCTCGTCGAGCAGGAGGAACGGCTCCCGGTGCGGGAGGATCTCGACCAGAACGTCGCGACCGAAAGGGGTGGCGAACACGCGACGAGTCTACTCGGCCCCCGCGAGCTGGGAGCGGGCCGGCGGGACTCTGGCTTGCAGCGCTACAGTCCGTACTAGCCGTGAGCACGCCCTTCTTGCGAGGGTTTAGCCTGCTCGTCGCCGTGACGGGTGCGCTCGCACTGTCCGGAACGGCCCTTGGCGGCACGCCACACGTGCTGGCTGTGTCGTTCCACAACGACGTGAACCCCGTGACCCGCGACTACCTGGTCGGGGCGATCAAGCGCGGAGAGCGCGAGGGCGTCTCGGCCGTGGTCATCGAGATGGATACTCCGGGCGGGCTCGGATCCTCGATGCGGGACATCGTCAAGGCGATTCTCGCGGCGCGTGTCCCGGTGGTCGTATACGTATCGCCGCCCGGGTCGAGCGCGGATTCCGCGGGGGCAGTCATCGGTCAGGCCGCCGACATCCTCGCCATGGCGCCGCAGACCAACATCGGCTCGTCCACTCCGATCACCACGAACGGTGCTGACTTCTCGAACGATCTTCGGCGCAAGGTCGTCAACGACGCTGCTGCGTATATCGGCGAGCTTGCACGGGAGCACGGGCGCAATGCGGCGCAAGCCGAGCAGATGGTGCGCGTGGCGAAGAACCTCGGTGCGCGCCGGGCGCGGGCGCTCAACGTCGTCGACGTCGTCGCTCCGACTCTTCCCGCCTTGCTCGCCCGGATCGATGGTCGCACGACGATCCCGAAGCAGCTAACGCTCGAGACGGCCGGAGCGACGATCGAGCCTGTCGAGATGTCGTCGTGGAAGAGGGCGCTCGACCTGCTGATCGACCCAACGGTCATCCAATTGATGCTGTCGATCGGGCTGATCGGAATCGTCGTGGAGCTCTGGCATCCTGGGCTCATCTTCCCCGGTACGGTGGGGGCCGTCTCGCTCGTCCTGGGCCTCTACGGACTCCAGGTTCTGCCGGTGTCGGTGGCTGGACTGCTTCTCGTCCTCCTCGGGTTCGCGTTCTTCGCGGCTGAGCCGTTCGTGCAGTCGCACGGCGCGCTCGCGGTTGGCGGAGGCGTGCTGTTCGTGATTGGGTCGCTGATCCTCTTCGACCCTGCCGGGCCGACCTACCACGCTTCGCTCGCAGTCACGCTCGCGATCGCGGGCACACTGACGGCGCTCGTCGTGCTCGGGGTCGCGCGTGTTGCGCGAGTCCGCCGCGCCCCGCCACAGGTGACATCCTCACGGGTTATCGGTAGCGTCGGTGAGGTGCGCTCGGACGGGCGGGTTCTCGTCGACGGGGAGATCTGGCACGCTCGGGTCCGAAGTGGCAGGCAACTTGTGCCCGGAGAGCAGGTTGTCGTCGAGGGCCTCGAGGACGGCCTGGAGCTCGTCGTAACATCAACGGCACCGACTGAAAGGGTCTAATGGTTCCTGCGCTGATCGCGGTCGCCGTCGTGGCGATCATCGTCCTGATCTTCCTGTTTGCCGCCATCAAGATCGCGCGGGAGTACGAGCGCGGCGTCGTTTTCCGGCTAGGCCGACTTCTCACCGAGCCCAAGGGGCCGGGGCTCTTCATCCTGATCCCGTTCGTCGACCGCGCAGTGATGGTCGACCTGCGGACGATCACTTTGAATGTCCCGCCCCAGGAGGTGATCACGAAGGACAACGTCCCTGTGCGCGTCAACGCGGTCGCCTACTTCCGGATCGTTGAGCCGAAGGCTGCGATCGTTCAGGTCGAGAACTACCTGGTCGCAACCTCGCAGATCGCGCAGACCACACTGCGATCGGTACTCGGCCAGCACCAGCTCGACGAGCTGCTATCCGAGCGGGACAAGATCAACGGGATCCTGCAAGGGATCATCGACGAGGCCACCTCGCCCTGGGGGATCAAGGTCTCTGTCGTCGAGGTGAAGGACGTGGAGATCCCGTCGGACATGCAGCGCGCGATGGCGCGCCAGGCGGAAGCCGAGCGTGAGCGAAGAGCGAAGGTGATCTCGGCCGAGGGCGAGTACCAGGCATCGGAGCGGCTCAAGGACGCAGCCGCCGTGATGGCGCAGGAGCCGATCACCGTGCAGCTGCGCTACCTGCAGACGTTGCTCGAGATCGGCTCTGCAAACAACTCGACGATCGTATTCCCGATCCCTATCGACATCATGAACGCGCTCATGAAACGGAGCGGCGGCGAGGATGGGGCGTCATAGAGCGCGTTCGCGAGCCTACTCCGAGTCGAGGCCGTCGTCTGCCTCGTCGTCGTCCTCGGCGCCCTGAACGGCGTCTAGATCCTCGTCCGGTTCGAAGGCAGCGAGCGCTCCGGGCAGTAGGCCGCCCGGGCTGCCCTCAACGTCCGTGCTCGCCGGCGGCGAGGTCGTCCGCTCGGGCTCTTCCTCGTCGTCCGAGCCGATGACCGGCGCGAGGCTGGAGACCTGCTCGCTGTCGCGAAGGCGCATCACGATGACACCCTGCGTGGCACGCCCGGACAGCTTGATGTCGTCGGCAGACATGCGGATGACCGTGCCGCCGTCGGAGATCAGCATCACGGCGTAGCCGTCGCGCACGATCCGCGCCCCTGCGAGGCGTCCCTTGCCCTCGACCAGCTGTGCGGTCTTGACGCCCATCGTCCCGCGGCCCTTGACGGGGTAGTCCGACACGCGCGTACGCTTGCCCCAGCCGTTCTCCGTCACGACGAGGAGGTAGGCGTCGTCCTCCGCGATGTCGACCTCGATCACCTCGTCGGTGCCACGGAGCTTCATCCCGGAGACGCCGGATGCCGGGCGGCCCATCGAGCGAACGTCCTTCTCGCGGAAGCGGACGGCCTGACCCATGCGCGAGACCATGAGGATATCGTCGTTGCCGTCGGAGAGGCGAACGCCGATCAGCTCGTCGCCTTCCCGCAGCTTGATGGCGATGATCCCATCGGCCTTGAGCGGCGTGTTGTACTCGAGGAACTCAGTCTTCTTGATCACGCCCTTCTTGGTCGCGAAGACGAGGTACTTCGACTCCTTGTAGTCACGCGTCGCGATCACGGCCCGGACGAGCTCGTCCTGACGAAACGGCAAGAGGTTCACGATCGCGCGGCCCTTCGACTGGCGAGAGCCGAGCGGCAGCTCGTGCACCTTCAGCCGATACACCTTTCCGACCGTCGTGAAGAAGAGGATGTAGTCGTGCGTCGAGGCGACGAACAGGTGCTCGATGAAGTCGTCCTCTTTCATGTCCATGCCCATCACGCCGATGCCGCCGCGGCGCTGCTCGCGGTAGGTCGTGACGGGAAGGCGCTTGATGTAACCCGACCGAGTGATGGCGATCACCATGTCCTCTTCTGCGATCAGGTCCTCCAGGTCTAGCTCGCCCTCGCTCGCGACGATCTCCGTCCGGCGTTCGTCGCCACGGCCGTAGATCGACTTGATCTCGAGCAATTCCTCCCGGATGACGCCGTCGACCCGCGCCTCGTCGGAGAGGATCGAGCGGAGCTCGGCGATCCGCTCCTGGAGATCGCTGAACTCGGTCTCGATTTCCTTCCGCGCGAGGCCGGTCAGACGCGCCAGCCGCATGTCGAGAATCGCCTGAGCCTGGATCTCGGAAAGCGCAAATCGCTCGATGAGCCCTGACCGCGCTGCCTCGGTGCTATCCGAGCCGCGAATCAACTCGATGATCTGGTCGATGTTGTCGAGGGCGATCAGATAGCCCTCGAGCACGTGCGCCCGGCGAACCGCATTGCGAAGCTCGAACTTGAGCCGGCGCGTAACGACCTGTCGCTGATGGTCGAGGTAGTGCCGGATCAACTCGATCAGCGAGAGCGTTCGGGGAACTCCGTCGACGAGAGCGACTGCGTTGTAGCCGAACGTCGACTGCAGCGAGGTGTGCTTGTAGAGCTTGTTGAGGAGAACCTGAGGCACGGCCTCGCGCTTCAGCTCGATCTGGATCCGCATCCCCGACTTGTCGGAAAGATCCTTGATCCCCGAGATCTCGCTCAGGACGTTGTCCTTGACGAGCTCGGCGATCTTGCGGATCACGCCTTCGTCACCGCCCTTCCGGACGCCGTAGGGCAACTCCGAGACGATCACCGCGGTCTTGCCTCCGCGCAACTCCTCGATGTGCGCGCGGGCTCGCATGATGACCCGGCCGCGGCCCGAGCGGTACGACTCGCGGATGCCTTCGCGGCCGACGATGATGCCGCCCGTCGGGAAGTCCGGGCCCTTGAGATGCTGCGAGAGGCGCTCGACGTCGACGTCGGGATCGTCGATCATGGCAACGACAGCGTCGACGGTCTCGCCGAGATTGTGCGGCGGGATGTTGGTCGCCATGCCAACCGCGATTCCCGATGACCCGTTGACGAGAAGGTTCGGGAACCTCGAGGGCAGCACCGCCGGCTCCCGGCGCGACTCGTCGTAGTTCGGGACGAAGTCGACGGTGTCGGCGTCGATGTCGCGCAGCAGCTCGGTCGCGATCGACGCCAGGCGGCATTCCGTGTAGCGCATCGCCGCGGCCGGATAGCCGTCGATGTTCCCGAAGTTGCCCTGCTTGTCGACGAGCGGGTACCGCAGCGAGAAGTCCTGCGCCATCCGGACGAGCGTGTCGTAGATCGACTGGTCGCCGTGCGGATGGAAGCTCTTCATGACCTCGCCCACGACGGCCGCGCACTTCACGCGAGGGCGATTGGGCTGCAGGCCCGTCTCATGCATGGCGAAGAGAACGCGGCGGTGAACGGGCTTGAGACCATCGCGTGCGTCGGGCAAGGCCCTCGCGACGATCACGCTCATCGCGTAGTCGAGGAAGCTCGAGCGCATCTCCTCTTCGAGCTCGCGCGGCTCGACGCGCCCGATTCCCAGCGGGTCAGTCGTCGACATCGGAAGTCACTCCCCAGCTAGCGACGCCACGGCTCAAACGTCGAGCCTCGCGTACTTGGCGTTCTGCTCGATGAACTCGCGTCGCGGCTCGACCTGGTCGCCCATCAGCATCGAGAAGATCCTGTCCGCAAGCGCTGCGTCCTCGACGCCTACCTGGACCAGCATGCGGTTCTCGGGATTCAGGGTGGTCTCCCAGAGCTCCTCGGGATTCATCTCGCCAAGCCCCTTGAAGCGGCTGACCTGGATCCCCTCCTTCGCGAGATCGAGGACGGCCGTGCGGAGCTCCTCGAAGGTCGCTGCCGTCCGGGTCTTCTTGCCGAGCGTCACGGTGAACGGCGGGAGACCTGCGATCTCGGCCAGTCGCGCGTACGTCCGGCGCAAGCCGGCATACGCTGAAGAGTCGAGCAGGCGCGTCGGCAGGTCGACGAACGTCGCGGCGCTCGTCTCGCGCTCGACGAGCTTGATCTGCACCGACTCTGCCGTCGCGCCGGCAAAGACGAGCTCGTGGATGTCGTCACCGAGGTCGGCCAGCGCATTCTCAACATGTTCGGGTAGCGAGGCGTCCGTCTCGACGAGCCTGTGCGCGACGACAAAGGATGCCGGGCCGTTCCCGAAGTCGGCGCGCAGCCGCGAGAGCCAGCCGTCGAACTCGTTCAGGCTTCGCGTGAGTCGCTGATGCCTCGTCTCGGTGACGCGGAAGGACTGACCGACCCGATCCGTGACCTCGATGTCTTTCGCGCGCTCGCGGATCATGATCTCCTCGAACTGGGACTCCTTCTCGACGTAGCGCTCCTGGCTGCCGACCTTGACTCGATAGAGCGGCGGCACGGCGATGTAGACATGGCCTGCCTCGACGAGCTCCTTCATCTGCCGGTAGAAGAACGTGAGCAGCAACGTGCGGATGTGGGACCCGTCGACGTCGGCGTCCGTCATCACGATCACGCGGTGGTAGCGAAGCTTCTCGAGGTCGAACTCGGCGCCGATGCCGGCGCCGATCGCCGTGATCATCGCCTGGATCTCGGTGTTCGAGAGCACCTTGTTGATCCGGTTCTTCTCCGAGTTTATGACCTTGCCGCGGAGCGGAAGGATCGCCTGGAAGTTCTTGTCGCGAGCATCGACAGCCGAGCCGCCCGCCGAGTTGCCCTCGACGAGGTAGAGCTCGCAGTTCTCCGGGTCGGTGGACTGACAGTCGGCGAGCTTCCCCGGGAGCCCGCCTCCGATCAGTGCGCCCTTCCGGCTGACCTCACGCGCCTTCCGCGCCGCCGTGCGAGCCCTCGACGCCTCCACAGCCTTCAGGAGGATGCGCTTGCGGTCGGCGGGATTCTCGTCCATGAACTCCGCGAGGCGCTGATTGACCGTCTTCTCGACGAACCCCCTGACCCAGGGGTTGCCGAGCTTCGTCTTTGTCTGGCCCTCGAACTGGGGGTCGCGGATCTTGACCGAGATCACGGCAGCGAGGCCTTCGCGGGTGTCCTCCCCCTCGAGCGGATCGTCCTTTTCCTTGAGGATGCCCTCGGCGCGGGCGAGCACGTTGAGGGTGCGTGTGAGCGCTCCGGTGAAGCCGGAGAGGTGGGAGCCGCCCTCGTGAGTGTTGATGTTGTTCGCGAACGAGAAGACCGACTCCACGTAGCTCGCGTTCCATTGCATCGCTATCTCAACCGACCCGCGCCCTTCCTCGTCCTCGTTCTCGAAGAAGGCGATATGGGGATGAACCGGGCTCCGGTCGGCATTGACATGCCCGACGAAATCGCGGATGCCGCCCTCGTAGTAGAACTCCTGGTGCCAGTCGCCCTGGCGCTCGTCCGAGAGCGTGATGCGGAGGCTGCGGGTCAGGAACGCCGTCTCGCGCAGACGCTGCACGAGCGTGTCGCGCGACCACTCGATCTCCTCGAAGATCTCTCCGTCGGGCATGAACGTGATCGTCGTGCCGGTCTCCCTGCCGGCGTCGCCGAGCGTCTGCATCTCACCGGTGGGCACTCCCCGCTCGAAATCCTGCCGGTAGATGCGACCGTCGCGCCGGACCTCGGCGACGAGAGACGACGAGAGAGCGTTCACGACGGAGATGCCCACGCCGTGGAGACCCCCGGACACCTTGTAGCCGTCCCCGCCGAATTTTCCGCCTGCATGCAGCTTCGTCAGGACGACCGTCAGTGCCGGCAGATTCTGCTCGGCCATGATGTCGACAGGTATGCCCGAGCCGTTGTCGGAAACGGTGACGGAATTGTCCGGATGCAGGATCACCTCGACCGCGTCGCAACGGCCGGCAAGCGCCTCGTCGACGGAGTTGTCGACTGCCTCCCAGACGAGGTGGTGGAGACCTCGCGAGCCGGTTGAGCCGATGTACATGCCGGGCCGGAGCCGGACCGGCTCGAGACCCTCCAGAACAGTGATGTCCTTTGCGGTGTATGTGGTGTCCGTCATAGCTCCTGCAGCAAGGGGAGGCATAAGAAAAGCCCTGCAAATACGCGATTTGCGGGCGCCGCTAAGTGTATCAGACAGAGTGGTCGTCGCGCCGGCGAGCAAGCGCGAGAGCCGCCGCCCGCGCAGCGATCGTGCGGAGAGCGTGGCTCTCGATTCCGGCGGTCAAACGGGCTGCCTCGTCGACCTCGGCCGGCGTCGGCACCGGCGCCTGCGCGGGCCCGTCCGTGGACGGTGCCGCGGGCTCTGGAACGAGGCCTGGCGAGAACCGCAGGCGGGGTGGCGCGGTGTCGCCGAGAGCCTCCCTGAGGCGCTCCACGATCTCCGGGCTGAGCCGGTCGAGCTCGTAGGCCCACGTGGACGACGAGGTGGCGACGAGCAGCGTTCCATCGCGCGCGAGGCGGCGCGGCCACGCCTGCCGCGCGACGGCATCGCCCACCGCTAGGGGCCATACGGCCACGATCTCCGCAATTGCACCGACCTCCTCGGCGCCGGCCTCGCGGAGCACGCTCCTGGCATCGTCGCCGAGCCGTTCCATCACGCCTCCGAGACCCGGCCCGGCGTTACCTCGAGATGCTGCGCCGGGGCGATCGGCAGGGCCTCGGCGCCGGTCGCCGTCACGATCGTCTGCCCGCGACGACCGATCCGCTCTCCGAGGGCCTTGCGGCGCTCGCCGTCGAGCTCCGAGAGGACGTCGTCGAGGAGGACGAGCGGCGGCACCCTGCGACGCTCGTCGAGGGCCTCTGCTTCAGCGAGGAGAAGCGCGAGCACCGCGATGCGCTGTTCGCCCTGCGAGCCGAACGGGCGGAGGTCCCGCGTTCCGGAGCGCACCGACACGTCGTCGAGGTGAGGCCCTGCACCGGTGACGCCTCGCTCGAGGTCACGCGAGAGGCGTGCCTCCAGGAGCGCCGTGGTCGGCTCCTCTCCGGTATAGCTCAGGGAGGCCGCCGCGAGGCCGAGCTCGCCTGCGCGTTCCGCGAAGGCAGGAGCAAGGACGTCGATTGCGCCACGGCGCGCGACGACCAGATCGGCACCGAGGCGCGCGACGCTCTCCGTCCACGGGCGGAGCGCCGAGGGATCGGACATTCCGGCACCGATACGGCGCAGAGCAGCGTTGCGCTGGCCAAGTGCTGCCGCATACTCCGTCGGTATCGCAGCTCGCGCCGGGAGGAGCCGCGCGAGCGACCTGTCGAGGTAGGCGCGCCGCACGGCCGGGCCGCCCTTGACGACCGCGAGTCGGTCGGGGGTGAAAACGAGAGTCGCAACCTCGTCGCGGAGCAGCTCTGCCGCACGGAGCGGGGCGCCGTTCATGGCGGCTTGCTTCGATGAGGTCGCGTCGATTGTGACGGCGAGGCGCGTCGTCACGCCAGCCCTTGAGCCTCTCAGCTCGATGCGGCCCCGCGTCGCGCCGGTGCGAACGATCTGCGCGTCGGAGCGCGTTCGCGGCGAGAACCCTTGCGTCCCGATGTGGAGCGCCTCGAGGAGATTCGTCTTGCCGACGCCGTTTCGGCCGGTGATCAGCACGAGACCCGGGAGAAGGCCGAGCTCGAGCTCGGCATAGGAGCGGACGGCGGAGAGCCTGACGAGCTCGACGATCAGCCGGCGAGCCTGATCGGCATGATCAGGTAGAGGAAAGAGTCCTGCGGAGCGCTGAGAAGCCCTGGCCGGAGCGGGTTTATCAGCCGCAAGGTGATCTCGTCGTCGCTCACCGATTCAAGGCCGTCCCGGAGGAACTCGGCGTTGAAGCCGATCTCGAGCGGCTCGCCGGTGTGTGCCACGGGCAGCGATTCCTGGGCTTCGCCAACATCCTGACTCTGCGCCGAAACAGTCAGTGCTCCGTCCGCGAAGCGAAGGCGCAAGGGAGCGTTGCGCTGGGCCATGACCGACGCTCGCCGGACGACATCGAGGAGCTCGAGGCGGGGAAGGACGAGCTCGAGCTCGAACGTGTCGGGGATCAGCTGCCGGTGATCGGGGAACTGACCATCGATGCGTCGTGAGGTGAGCACCGCATCGCCGACGGCGAAGATGACGTGGTTGTCCTCGACGCCGAGCTGGACAGTGTCCGCGCCTGCTGCGATGCGCGACAGCTCCGTGAGGGCGCGCGCCGGGATGATCGCTTCCAGGTCGGGGCCGGGATCGTCGAGTGCCGTCTCCTTGACCGAGAGCCGGTACGAGTCGGTGGCTGCCATCGTCAGCGTGCTTCCCTCGAACCGCACGAGAATCCCGGTGAGGACGGGGCGGGACTCGTCCCGCGACGCCGCCTTGGAGACGCGCTCGATCGTCTCGACGAGCGCGGCACGGGACACGCTGTGGAGCTGCGCGCCCACGGCGGGCAGGCGCGGAAAGTCCTCCGCAGCGAAGATCACGAGTCGTGAGGCGTAGCCGCCGGAGGTGATGTGAACGGTGCCATCCTCAGGCTTGTGCTCGATAACAACCTCCTGCTCGGGCAGGAGTCGAGCGAGATCGATGAGCAGCTTGCCGGGAACGACGATCGCGCCTGATCCCTCGATCTCGGCGGGCATCGTCGTGCGGAGCGACACCTCCATGTCGGTTGCGGCCAGCTCCAGCACTCCAGCGGCGGCACGGAGTGAGATCCCGCTCAAAACCTGCACCGTGCCGCGGCTGGAGACCGCGCGCCCGACCAGGGAAAGCCGCGCGGCGAGGTCGTCACGAGCGCACGTGATCCGCATCGCGGCCCCTGTTGCTATCTCTGTTTCCATTTATATCTCTCTTCCTCTTATAGAAGCAGTAAGGGGTGTGGAGATGGGGAAAAGGCGCCGTTTCGCCCTGGCGGCGAGGGTTTCCCTGTGCATGGAGCGGGGCGATGCGTCCCCAGGTTCCCCAACCACCCGCTCCGGCGCCTGCTGTTCTCCACGGTCACCGGTGCTTCTTGATCCGCGTCGTGAGCTCTTGCACAAGGTTGTACACAGACCTGTCCTCGTTGATCATGCGCGTGATCTTGTTGGTCGCGTGCATGACGGTCGTGTGGTCACGCCCGCCGAACTCCTTGCCGATCCGCGGTAACGAGGAGTCGGTCAGCTCGCGCGAGAGGTACATCGCGACCTGTCGCGGATAGGCGACCGCCTGAGAGCGCCGCGGGCTGCAGAGCTCGACAACGCTGAGGCCGAAGCGCTCGGACACGGCCTCCTGGATGTGACCGATCGTGACGTCGGGGACGTCGCTTCCCTGGGGGAACAGGTCGCGAAGCACCTGCTCGGCGAGGTCGGTGGTGAGCGCAAGCCCGGTGAGCGAGGAGTACGCGACAACGCGGGTCAACGCCCCCTCGAGCTCCCGGATGTTCGTCGAGACCCTGCTCGCGATGAACGTGAGCACCTCGGGGTCGGCGATTGTGATCCGGTCCGTTGTCACCTTCTTGCGGAGGATGGCGATGCGCGTCTCGAGGTCGGGCGGCTGGATGTCCGTGATCAAGCCCCATTCGAAGCGCGACCTCAATCTCTCCTCGAGCGTCGCGATCTCCTTGGGTGGCCTGTCCGACGAGATGACGATCTGGCGACCGACCTCGTACAGGGAGTTGAAGGTGTGGAAGAACTCCTCCTGGATCCGCTCCTTGCCCTCGAAGAACTGGATGTCGTCGACGAGCAAAACGTCGTACGTGCGATAGCGCTGCTTGAAGCCCTCAGCGCGCTTGTCACGGAGCGAGTTGATGAAGTCGTTCATGAACGTCTCGCTCGTCACGTAACACGTAGTGAGCCGCCGAGCGTGCTCACTCACGTACTGGCCGATCGCCTGGAGCAGGTGTGTCTTTCCGAGCCCCGTCCCGCCGTAGATGAAGAGCGGGTTGTATGCCTGCGCCGGCGCCTCCGCAACCGCGAGGGCGGCCGCGTGGGCAAAGCGGTTGGACGAGCCGATCACGAAGAGGTCGAAGGTGTACTTGGGGTTGGTCGTAGCTCCCGTCCTCGCGTCCGCGGGCGCCTCGGTAGCGACCTCGTCCTCCGCCCGAGCAGCCGGGATGCTGTCGCTGACGCCGACAGCGACCCGCACGTCACGGCCGAGCGTCTCGCGGGCCGCGCCCCGGACGAGCGCCAGGAAGTGGCTCTCGATCCACTCGCGCGTGAAGTCGTTCGGCACGAAGAGCGTGAACCCGTCGTCTTCGATCGGCCCGGCCTCTGCGGCACCGAACCAGGTCTCGTACGTCGTGCTGTTCAGGGTCTCCTTGAGCCGAGACGAGATTTCCTGCCAATGGGATTGCGCTACTGGCGCTGCGGGGTGCTCCACCCTGGTCTCAGGGCTCCTTTCGGATTGCAGGAAGGGGCGAGCATAGCAGCGTCCCGAGCACGCCTCAATGGGCGCTCACACGGCCTTCCGCACCCAAAAAAACAGGCATTTTACAGGGATTTCTACGTTATACACAACTATCTCCACAGTTGTGGACAATGGGCTCACGCAGCGCCTGCTGCCCGACGGTTCCCCGGAACCAGCAGCACTTTCGATCGCGGACAGAGCTCCCGTGCTTGTGGAAAACGCGGTCATGGCCGGGCCTCGTCTATACTCGGCAACCGGCCACAGCAGGCCTGTGCGACCTGAAAGTGCCACAGGCTTCTCGTCCCGGTTCTCGGTACCACCTGGCTCTGAATCCCCCCCGTCTCCTCGAAGCGAGCACACGCCCATGAAACGCACCTACCAGCCGAACGTCCGCCGGAGAAAGCGAAAGCACGGCTTCCGAGCACGGATGTCGACGCGCGCTGGGCAAGCGATCATCCGTCGCCGACGGGCGAAGGGCCGCAAGCGGCTCTCCGCCTGAGCGCTCTCCCGCCGTGCAGCGCCGGCAACGCCTCTCCCGGTCCCGTGACTTCGATGCCGTCTATCGGCACGGTCGATCGGTCTCGACCCGCTACCTGACCTTGCACTGGTTTGCGCGCGACGGCGAGACGACGTCCGAGCCGCGGCTCGGCCTGGCGATCCCCAAAGCGGTCGGCAGTGCCGTGGAGCGCAACCGGATCAAGCGGCAACTCCGCGCGATCTGGGAGGAGGCAGCCGCCCAGGCTGTGCCGGGCCGGGACTACGTGATCGTTGCCCGAGCCGGCATCGCCGAGCCTGCTGAGGCACGCGGCCACGCGTGGCTAGCTAGCGAGGTCGCGACCGTGATCGGCAAGGCGTCGGCATGAGGTGGCTCGGCGTCGGCCTCGTCTATCTTTGGCGCTACACAGGAGGCCTGCTGACGCCGGCGGGCACGTGCAAGTACCACCCGTCGTGCTCGCAGTACGCGTTGGACGCGCTCCACGCCCACGGGCTCGCGCGCGGCTTCGTACTGGCTACGTGGCGGCTGCTGCGGTGCAATCCGTGGAGCCACGGCGGGGTCGACAAGGTCGAGGATCAGACCCTCTTCGGTAAGGCGCGTGGCTCCGCGAGGCGCGGCACGTGATCGTCGCCGGCATCCTGACGCCGCTCGAGAACGTCATGCAGGACGTTCTCGAATGGCTCCACAGCTCGGTTGGGCTTCCCTGGGCCTGGGCAATCGTGGCCCTCACGATCATCGTGCGCATGCTTCTCGTGCCTATCACGGTGCGTCAGATCCACTCGATGCAGAGCCTCCAGGCGCACGCGCCGGAGATGAAGGCGCTGCAGCAGAAGTGGAAGCACGACAAACAGCGCCAGAACGAAGAGCTGATGAAGTTCTACCGCGAGAACAAGATCAATCCGGCAGCGTCGTGTCTTCCGATCCTGCTCCAGATCCCGATCTTCATCTCGCTGTTCTACGTGCTCCGACACTTCGAGTCGCGGTTGTTGCCGCTGTACCCGGACTCGAATTTGCACTGGCTCCACCTCGTCGATATCACCGAACCGGTAAAGGACGGCTGGGGGCCGCTCTTGCTCGTGATCTACGCCCTGAGCCAGCTCAGCTCGACGTACTTCATGTCCGCGACGATGCAGCCCGCCCAGCGCATCCTGATGATGGTCCTGCCGGTCGTCTTCATCCCCTTCATCATCAACTTCCCGTCCGGCCTGATGATCTACTGGCTGACGACGAACCTGTGGACGACGGGGCAGGGGCTGATCACGCGTCGGTTCATGCCAAAGCCGGCTCCGGTGGACAAGCGAATCTCGCGTGAACCCGCCAAGGCCGAGACGAACGGCAAGGACAGGAAGGCCGGCGGCAAGCGAGGCGTGCCGCCGCGCGCGGAGACCACCCCGCCGGTTGTCGCGGGTCCCCCGAGGCGGGTGAAGCGCAAGCGCGGAGGGCGTAGCCGGTGAGCGAGCGAGGTCTCCGTCGAGATGAGCGGTGAGACGGTCGGCGAGGCGAAGTGGGCGGCAGTCCGGGAGCTCGAGCGTCTCGTCGCGGCCTCGACCGGGCGGATGTTCGGTTCCAGGTCGTCAGCGAGGGCGAGAGAGGCCTGCTCGGCGTGGGCCAGGTTCCCGCCCGGGTGGTGGCAACCGCCCCTGCCCCTGACGCCCCGCCCGACGCGCCTCCCCCGGCCCCCGGCTCACCCGAGAGCGAGGTCGTCCGAGAGCTCGCAGAGCGGATCGTCACGTCGCTCGGCGTGCGAGCTGCGGTCGCTGTGGCGGAGACCGCGTCGGAGGTTCGCGTGGTGATCTCATCCGACGATCCCGGCCTCCTGATCGGACGCCACGGCCAGATGATCGACTCGATCCAGCATGTCGCGAACGCGCTCGCGTTTCGAGAAGTGGGGCCGGAGCGCAAGCATGTGACCGTAGAGATCGGCGGCTACCGCGAGCGCCGCATCGCGACGCTCGAGGCAACCGCCCGCCGTGCAGCCGAGCGGGCCGTGGCAGAGAACGCGCCACAAGAGCTCGAGCCGATGAGCTCCGTCGATCGGCGCGTCGTCCACGAGTGCCTCAAGGACGACGTGTCCGTTGAGACGTCGAGCGTCGGGAACGAGCCGGATCGGTACGTGGTCGTCGCACCGCGCGCCGCCGTCTCCTCGTAGCGCCAGGCTTTTAGGCGATCCTGCGTTGGACGGCCTCCTCGACCGCTGGCTCGCCGCCGTCGTCGCCACCCCTGGTCTGACTGCAATCTCGGACACTGCCGAGGCACGCCGCATGCTCCTGGAGGATGCGCTTCGGGGCGTCGACCTCGTTGCGTGGAACGGCGGCTCGATCGTCGATGTCGGATCGGGCGGGGGAACGCCCGGGATCCCGCTGGCAGCCATGTTCCCGGAACGCCCGGTTGCACTTCTCGAGGCGGAGCGCCGCAAGTGCTAGTTCCTCGGGCATGGACGGTCGAGCTCCCGGATCTGCGCGTCGTCTGGGGTCGTGCCGAGGACGCAGCCGGTCGAGCAGTACGACCTGGCTGTCGCAAAGGCTCTCGCGCCTCCCCCGACCGCCGTCGAGTGGTGTCTACCGCTCGTCCGTGCGGGCGGCGCGGTCATGCTGTGGGTCGGTCCGACCGCGGATCACGACCGCGATCGCGGCGGCGGCGGATCGGCTCGCCGGGAGTTCGAAGCAAGTCCACCTACGGGTTTCGCTCTCGTCCGGAAGATAGGCCCGACACCATCGGATTTCCGCGGCGGCCCGGGGTGGCACGCAAGCGACCGCTCGCATGAGGCCCGCATCCGCCCATGCAACTACCCTGAACGACGTGCCCGCTCGCGTCTACGCGCTAGCGAATCAGAAGGGCGGAGTCGGCAAGACGACGACCGCAGTGAATCTCGCCGCCTGCCTGGCCGAGGCCGGCGAGCGCTGTCTGCTGATCGACCTCGATCCACAAGCCAACGCGACCTCGGGTCTCGGGTGTACGGCGAACGGCGTCATCGACGCACGATCTGCTCGACGGCGCTCCGCTCGAGTCGCTTGTGAAGCGAACGGCCTTCGCCAATCTCGACCTCGTCCCCGCCCGCAACGATCTCGCCGCGGCAGCAGTGCATCTTTCGGCTCTCGAGGGCGGCGAGCGGTATCTGCGGACGCTCTACAAAGCGGGCGATCGGAGCCGTACACGTTCGTGTTCCTCGACTGCCCGCCTGCGTTCGGCCCGCTGACCGTGAACGCGCTCGCGGCGGCACACCGGGTGCTTGTGCCCGTCCAGGCCGAGTACTACGCGCTCGAGGGCCTCTCACAGCTGCTCGGGCTCGGTCAACCTCGTCAAGGCGCGCTTGAACCCGGAGCTCGCGGTGGCGGGGATCCTCCTGACGATGGTCGACGCCCGGACGAACCTCGCAGCGATGTCGAGCGCGAGCTCCGCCGGCATTTCGGCGACCTCGTGTTCTCCACGAATGTGCCCCGCTCGGTGCGTGTTGCCGAGGCGCCGAGCCATGGGCTCCCTGCCATTGCCTACGACCGTCGCTCGGCCGGCGCGCAGGCGTACTGGAAGGTGGCGATGGAGCTTGTCGAGCGTGCCTAGCTCACCCCGCCGCGGCCTCGGCCGCGGCCTCGAGGTGCTCATGGGAGGCGCCGGGTCGGCCGAGCTGATCCACGTCGCGGTCGAGTCGGTTCACCCGAATCCGCAGCAACCGCGCCGCCGGTTCGAGGCCGACGCGACCACGAGCCTTGCCGCGTCGATCCGTCTGCAGGGAGTACTCCAACCGATCATCGTCCGGCGTCGTGAGGCAGGCGGCTACGAGCTGATCGCCGGCGAGCGGCGCTGGCGTGCCGCGCGGAGGCCGGCCTGCCGATGCTGCCCGGCCGTCGTTCGCGAGGCGGGCGATCGCGAGTCGCTGCTTGCTCGGCCTGGCCGAGAATGTCGCGCGCGAGCAGCTGTCAGCAGTTGAGGAGGCACGGGCGTATGCAGCGCTGCTCGACGAGTTCGAGCTCTCGCTCGGCGACGTCGCCGAGCGAGTGGGCCGCTCCAAGCCGGCCGTGTCGAACCGGATCCGCCTGCTCGAGCTGCCCGAGGATGTGCTCGAGCTGGTCGCCGAGCGGTGCCCTGAGCGAGGGGCACGCGCGCGCCGTGCTCTCGCTCCCAGACGACGACGCCCGGCGTCGCCTTGCGAAGCGTGTCGCCAAAGAGGGCCTCAGCGTCCGCGCGACAGAGCGCGCAGCGCAGGAGGGTGGAGCGCGCCGCCGCGCTCCAGCGGCGAGAGGGTCGACCCGGCTCTGGCTGAGCGCGCCCGCTCCGCCGCCGAGCGGGTCATGGGACTGCCCGCGCGTGTGAGCGCCGGTCGCCTCGAGGTTCATTTCGCGGACGAGACGCGACTTGCCGAGCTCGTCGAGGCACTCGAGGCACTGTAGGGCTCCGCGGCTACTCGTTCCGCTAAACTGCCGCTCCGCGCGGGCGATTAGCTCAGTTGGTTAGAGCGCCGCTCTGATAAGGCGGAGGTCCCTGGTTCGAATCCAGGATCGCCCATAACGCCCGGAATCTACGATTTCCGGGCGCCTCTGTTCTCCGACTGCCGTTGTGTGCCGCGCCCGCCATGTCGGGCGCGGCGACGAGAGGCCTTGCGGATTGATCCGTTTCACCAATTCCGCGCTAGAGGGACAGGTAGCTAGAGGCTCTGACCGCCTCGACCGACACGCGTTCCTCGCCGGGCTGCCGTCCGAGCACGGCTCGAAGCTACACTGGTTCCGAGGCCCGACGAGGAGGATGTCATGCGGGAGATGACCGTCTACGGGGTGAGCTTCGACCTCGCCGGGCAAGCAGCCGATCGTGCTGCTCAAGACCGCGGACGACAACACGTTCCTCCCGATCTGGATCGGCCATCCCGAGGCTGCAGCGATCCTGATGAAGCTGCAAGGTGGAGAGCCCGACCGACCGATGACGCATGACCTGCTCTCGACCGTGATCGCGAGCCTCGCCGGCGAGGTCGTCGCGATCACCGTCACCGAGCTCCGTGAGAACACCTACCACGCGCGGATCACGCTCGCGCAGGACGGCCGGGAGATCGAGGTCGACTCACGGACGTCGGACGCGATCGCCCTCGCGCTCCGCACCGACGCGAAGATCTACGCGGTCGAGGCGGTCGTCGACGAGTCCGGGATCGAGTTCGACGGGGAGGAGTCGATTGAGCGGCACGGTCGCGCGCGTCCTTCCAGGCCGCTCGCCGACCTCGATCCGGCCGAGTTCAGTAGGTTCCTCGACACGGTCACGCCCGACGAGTTCGCCGCCGAGGTCGGAACCGAGCCGAGGACGGAGGAGGACGAGGAGCCCTGTAAGGAAGCGCCGTGCGCTACCGAGAGGCTTGCCGGCGAGAGCTCCGCCCGCATCAGCTCCGAGGATGGTGTCGACGACTCGACTCGACGCCGGGGCGGAGAGCGGGCCTTCAGTTCTTCGCGACCAGGGCCGCGCGCAGCAACTCGTTCTCGCTCGGGGTCGGAGAGCGGCAGGCCCCGCTCGTCCTTGATCTGCCACAGCTCCCGGACGAGCACGAGCCTCGCATTGACGGCGGCGGAGGATCTCCTCGTCGGTTCGACGTGATCGACTCGCGGATCTCGTCGAAACGGTCAGTCATGCTGTCCGCCGATCGTAACCGCCGCGAGGAGCGCGGCCCCGTTGAAGAGCGCGTGAGTGATCATCGGCGGGTAGAGGCTCGCGGTGCGCTCGCGGAGCAGCGCCAGGATCGATCGCCGAAGATCGTCAGCATCGGCAACGCGACGATCGAGCCCGTGCCCCAGGCCGAACAGGAGCGCTGTAGCCGAGGATGGCACTGACCACCCCCCGACTCCGCGCGGAGGGTGACGAACCCGACGCCTGCGGTACATGAGCTCCTCGACGAACGGCGCGACGACGACGATCACGAGGGCGTTCGCGAGGAACGCCCCGGCGTGGGCGGGCTCCCAGTGGTCCGGGGTGAGACCCTGCTCCTCGCCGGCTTTCAGGAAGATATTGAGCACAGCGCCGATCAGCCATGCCGCGACGAGCGCCGCAGCGATCAGAACGGCGGCCCGCCGCCACGAGGCCGGCGCGATGAACCCGAGCGTTCGGCGAGGGATCTTGCGGGCGATCAGCGCAAGGATCGCGAGCATGATCCCGTACTGGACGAGACCGCCGATCGCGGTGCCGTACCGGTAGAGGAGCTCTCGGCTGTCGTCGGCCGCCTGTGTCGGCAGCGCGTGCTGCATACGAGATGAGGGCGAGCGCTCCGGCGAGAACGAGCCAGGCGATGAGCGGCTCCGGGATCGCGGAGCTCGCGCGCGCGTCTCGGACGTCTCCATTCTGTCATTCCAGCATCTCCGCTCCGCTGACGGCGCTCAAGGCGTGCGCGAGGGATGTTCCCGCGGCCGTCGAAGCGGCACCGAATGGCCGTTACCATCGACGCATGAGCGGTCGCCGTCGGACGGCCCGAGCGGCCCGCGCGATCCGTCCTTGCGCCCGAGCGCACGCCGTCGCCGCCGGGATCGCCGCCGCCGGTCGCTCCTACCCGTGCTTGCGGTGCTCGCTGATCCTCGGCGCCTTGCGCCGCGGGTGCCGCTGCGACCGTCTACAGCCTCAGCTCGTCGTGCGACCTGGGCTCGCTCAGGCCTGTCGCGATAGGGCAGAGCTCGTTCGTCTACGCTGCGGACGGGTCGCTGCTCGGTGCGATCCCGGCCGACGTGAATCGTGAGGTCGTGCCGCTCTCCAGGGTGAGCCCGTGGCTCGCGAAGGCCACCGTCGCGATCGAGGACAGGCGCTTCTACGAGCACGGCGGGATCGATCCCACCGGCATCGTCCGGGCGTCTCTGGGCAGACATTCAGGGCGGGTGCGGTCGTTCAGGGTGGCTCGACGATCACCCAGCAGCTCGTCCGCAACCTCTACATCTCGCGGGAGCAGACCGTCCAGCGGAAGCTCAAGGAAGTGTGCCTCTCGCTCAAGCTCAACAGGGCCTGGTCGAAAGACCGCATTCTCGCGTCGTACGTCAACCAGGTCTACTACGGGAACCTCGCGTACGGGATCGAGGCGGCGTCGCAGACGTACTTCTCGGAGCCCGCACGCGATCTGACGTTGGCACAGTCGGCGCTGCTCGCGGGGCTGACGCAGGCGCCGTCGGCGTACGACCCGTTCGCCGCTCCCCAGGCGGCGAGGGCCCGTCGTGACGAAGTGCTGGCGGCGATGCTCGACACCGGATCGATCACGAGAGCGCAGCACGACAAGGCGGTCGCCAGCCCGCTCGCCCTCGACCCGGGGCGCCTGTACACCGAGATCCGCGAGCCCTACTTCTTCAGCTACGTCCGTGACCAGCTGATCAAGCAGTACGGGGCCCGGACCGTTCGCTCGGGTGGCCTCCGCGTGTACACGACGATCCAGCCGCGCTGGCAGCGGATCGCGCAGCGCGCGATCAAGGACACGTTGACGGAAAGCACCGACCCGGCCGCTGCCCTGATCACGATCGATCCCGCAACGGGCGCCATCCGGGCGATGACGGCGGTCATCCCGGGACGCCCGAAGAACGAGTTCAACCTGCTCTCGCAGGCACGCCGCCAGCCGGGCTCGACGTTCAAGACGTTCGTGCTCGCGGCGGCGGTCGAGCAGGGCATCGATCCCGACTAGCACGTACTACGTCTCTGCGCCGTTCACCTACCGCCCTGTCGCGGTCGGGAACTGCGACGACGGGAGCTGGTGGTGCGTCCACACGTACGACAACAGCTACGGGGGCTGGACGTCGATCTCACGGGCGACCCTTCGCTCGGACAACTCCGTGTACGCGCAGCTCACGCTCGACGTGACGCCGGAGAAGGTTGCAGCGATGGCACGGAAGCTCGGTGTGCGCTCGCCGCTCGACGTGGACGGCCGCTACGTCCCGTCGATGGGACTCGGCACGATCGCGATCTCGCCCCTCGATCTGGCGTCTGCGTACGCCACGATTGCAGCTCGCGGGGTGTACTCGGAGCCGATGGCGATCCGGAGTGTGACGCTGCCGAGTGGCAAGGTCGACACCGAGGCGGGTTGGGGCGTCCCGAAGCGCAAGCGGGTCGTCTCGGAAGGGGTTGCCTACACGGTGACGCGCATCCTGGAGGACAACGTCAGCTACGGCACGGGCACACGGGCGGCGTTCGGTAGGCCGGCCGCCGGCAAGACGGGAACGACCGATCGCCACGCGGACGCGTGGTTCTCGGGCTTCACGCCGGATCTGCAGACGACCGTGTGGGTCGGCTACACGAGCGGCGAGATCCCGATGGAAAGCGTTCACGGCATCGCCGTGTCCGGTGGGAGCTTTCCGGCGTCGATCTGGCGGCTCTACATGGAGCAGGTCGAGGCGAGTCGTCCCGCGAGGTCGTTCGTCGTGCCGGCGCAGCTTCCGACCTGGCGGCCGTTTCAACGAGGCCCGTATGCGCTCAGCTACAACCCGTACCAGCCCGACGACGGACCGAGGCGACGACGACCGAGGCCGCCCCGGCGCCTGTGAGCCCGCCGGTAGCGCCGGGCAGGTCTCGTCGCGAGCCATGATCCCGACCGCCCGGTAGCGTGGCCAGCGTGACGGCGGGGCAGCACACGATTAGCGAGGTGCTTGCGCGGATCCGCGAGCTCGTCGTTCCCACAGCCGAAGAAGAGCTTCCGGTTGGCGCCGCCCTGGGTCGGCATCTCCGGCGACCGGCGAAGGCGACGGTGGATCTGCCGCCGTTCGCGAGCTCGGCAATGGACGGCTTCGCCGTCCGGACGATGGACACTCCGGGCAGCCTCCCGATCGCCGACCGAATTCCCGCCGGCCGACCCGCGAAGGAGTCGCTGCAACCAGGTACGGCAATGGGGATCGCGACCGGCGGTGCGGTGCCGGAGGGCGCCGACGCCGTCGTGCGCATCGAGCTCACGGAGGATCATGGCGACGTGGTCGTGGTGCCTGCCGCACCGGCCCAGGGCGCGAACGTCAGGCCGCGCGGCGGTGACATCGGCGTGGGCGCCGACGTGCTTATGCCCGGTGTCGAGGTGACGGCGAGCCGGCTTGCGGCGCTGCTCGCGGCCGGTGTCGGCAGCGTCTGGTGCTCGAGGAAGCCCCGCGCTGTTGTCCTGACGACCGGCGACGAGCTTCGGCTAAGGCGGCTTAAGCCAGTGATACTTATCTGAGATCCACCCGGCACAGCTGCGAGCCGGTCAAGCGGCCTATCCCCCACACAATACATCGCGATGTTGTCGTCTGCAGGCTACACTTGTAGCCCGCTTGGAAGAAAATGCAATTCAATATCAACCTACGAGGCGGCGGAGGTGATTAATGTCGTTTTCCGACCATAGCCTTAGTTGCCAAGGAGGCCAAGAAATGGATGCCGCAAAACTCGCTCCGCGTAATCCGCGGCTTGTTTTTATGCATATCCCAAAAACCGGGGGGACATCCCTTCACGAGGTACTTATCACGCAGTTCAAGCCAAGCGAAATTTGCCCAGAGCGATTTAATCATTTGCGTGAGTGGGCGCAGTCAGATCTTGCCAATTTTCGGCTTTTTTCTGGTCACTTTGACATCGATAGCATAAACAATATCCCCGGCGAGAAAAAAGTAATAACTTTATTCCGAGAACCAAAAGCACGAATTATATCACTATATTACTTCTGGAAATCCCACAGCAAACCGTTATCGAGAAGGGCAACTTACACGGGCCGCAACTCGCCAAAAGGCATTCCCTTTTAGAATTTCTGAAGCATACCGGCGGTGCAATTCCAGGAAATATCGACAATATCATGACGAGGACTCTTTTGGGAAAAATGTACGTAGGCAAGAATAGGGAATATTTGTATCCAAAGGACGAGGTTCTTGATCATGCAAGGAGATCGATAAGGGAACTCTTTCGATTTGCTTCGGAATCATGGAAAATTTCAAGGAATCCCTGTGCCACATTACCGCTTCTCTTGGAGTAAAATTTCCAGCCACTATTCCTCACGCCAAGAGCAGCCAAGAAGCATTTTCCCACCCCAATCTAGAGCCGGTGCAGAGAGGAAATCACGCCTGACATAAGCGAAGAGCTAGAGAGGCTTACCGAAATGGATGGGGAAGGGTACACCTATGCTAGTCCGCGCAATTTGAAGCTCAACGGAAGGAACTCACCCTTAACCATTAATTCTGTGGTTGGATTCGATGTGATGAATTTTCACGGCTTCTGTTAGGACTTGTCCCTCCATGGGTCTAGCTTTGACCTTGATCTGGTCTGGAGAGCAGAGCCATTGTCAAATCAGGAGATGGTTGCCTACCTCACGCAAAGCCTCTGCCTTGATAGGCAGGGAAATGTTCAAAATCAGGTGCCTGAAATAGACAATTGTGCAGCGTATCGACCGCAACTTGGGAATGATCAGGCGACCTACACAAAGCGTGATTGGCCAGATCATCATTATTTTCCCCACTATATTTTAACCGGCCATCAACAAAGTGACTCTGTGCTGTATGGTTCAGTTGAAAACCCATACATCGAGCAAACTCTAGATTTTGGTGGTGATGCGGGACATAAGTTCGGTCGCATTGACCGCGAAGACGGTGGCCAGGCTGTGGTCATTGCTAAGAACTGGGCATCGATACCAATGACCGAGGATCTCAATAGCGGAGTTGCATGGTTTGTCGGTGAAGGTTGCAACCTGTCCAGCGAAGACGCCAAACTGGGCTGGCTTCTTTTTAACCGTGATGTGCCCACTGGGCATTGGGCTGAGATCTGGCGGGGAGTCGCAACGTCCCATACGCAACGACCTTGCCCCAAAAATTATGGTAAGTCTTACATTCGCTTTCGGCGTGAGCAGGTTTCTTTTCCATTCCGATTAATAGACGGAGAAAAGATAAACAATACAAGTCGCGATGTCAGCGCCGTAATATCGGAGCATTATGGCAATTCGAATGATATCAGATCAGCGCGAGGGCTAGAGCGTTTTTATTTCGCCCGGCATCTGGGCTGGATCAGATGGGAGCGTTGGGAAAATCTTGCTATTCACGATGACCCAAAATTTCTCGAGCGCGCCCGTAACCTTGAGACCTCGCAACGCTGCCCCGACGGTCAATTACTCTAGTTCTCCCGGGCCAGGTTGGGTCCAAGTGGGGTGTAGGAACTGGACCACGATTGTGAAAAATAGCTCGTCGTGGTCCGTCGACCAATTCGACTGGCGCGCCTTCAAAGCGACCTTGCCTCAACAGCTACATTAGGCTTTAAACCGGACGCCCGTGGGTCAAACCCGGCCATGAC
>CAWERG010000003.1:0-407516 GCA_963811415.1 uncultured Actinomycetes bacterium
CGGCTCGCCGGTGTGTGCCACGGGCAGCGATTCCTGGGCTTCGCCAACATCCTGACTCTGCGCCGAAACGGTCGGCGTGCTCCGTCCGAAACGAAGGCGCAAGGGAGCGTTGCGCTGGGCCATGACCGACGCTCGCCGGACGACATCGAGGAGCTCGAGGCGGGGAAGGACGAGCTCGAGCTCGAACGTGTCGGGGATCAGCTGCCGGTGATCGGGGAACTGACCATCGATGCGTCAGCGGTCAGCGCATCGCCGACCTGGCGAAGTAGCGTGGTTGTCCTCGACGCCGAGCTGGACAGTGTCCGCGCCTGCTGCAATGCGCGACAGCTCCGTGAGGGCGCGCGCGGGATGATCGCTTCCAGGTCGGGGCCGGGATCGTCGAGTGCCGTCTCCTTGACCGAGAGCCGAGTACGTTCGGTCGCTGCCATCGTCAGCGTGCTCCCTCGAACCGCACGAGAATCCCAGTGAGGACGGGGCGGGACTGGTCACGCCGCCTTGGAGACGCGCTCGATCGTCTCGACGAGCGCGGCACGGGACACGCTGTGAGTGCGCGCCCGCGGCGGGCAGGCGCGGAAAGTCCTCCGCAGCGAAGATCACGAGTCGTGACGCGTAGCCGCCGGAGGTGATGTGAACGGTGCCATCCTCAGGCTTGTGCTCGATAACAACCTCCTGCTCGGGCAGATAGAGCGAGATCGATGAGCAGCTTGCCGGGAACGACGATCGCGCCTGATCCCTCGATCTCGGCGGGCATCGTCGTGCGGGAGCGACACCTCCATGTCGGTTTCGGCCCAGCTCCAGCACTCCAGCGGCGGCACGGAGTCGAGGTCCGCTGCAAAACCTGCACCGTGCCGCGGCTGGAGACCGCGCGCCCGACCAGGGAAAGCCGCGCCGCGGCAAGGTCGCACGGCGCGCGCATGATCATCGCGGCCCCTGTTGCTATCTCTGTTTCCATTTATATCTCTCTTCCTCTTATAGAAGCAGTAAGGGGTGTGGAGATGGAGAAAGGCTCGTTTCGCCCTGGCGGCGATGGTTTCCCTGTGCATGACGACCAGGTTCCCCAACCACCCGCTCCGGCGCCTGCTGTTCTCCACGGTCACCGGTGCTTCTTGATCCGCGTCGTGAGCTCTTGCACAAGGTTGTACACGGACCTTGTCCTCGTTGATCATGCGCGTGATCTTGTTGGTCGCGTGCATGACGGTCGTGTGGTCACGCCCGCCGAACTCCTTGCCGATCCGCGGTAACGAGGAGTCGGTCAGCTCGCGCGAGGAGGTACATCACCGAGACCTGTCGCGGATAGGCGACCGCCTGAGAGCGCCGCGGGCTGCAGAGCTGGAGCGACGCTGAGGCCGAAGCGCTCGGACACGGCCTCCTGGATGTGACCGATCGTGACGTCGGGGACGTCGCTTCCTGGGGGAACGAGTAGCGAAGCGCCTGCTCGGCGAGGTCGGTGGTGAGCGCAAGCCCGGTGAGCGAGGAGTACGCGACAACGCAGGTCAACGCACCCTCGAGTTCCGGATGTTCGTCGAGACCCTGCTCGCGATGAACGTGAGCACCTCGGGGTCGGCGATTGTGATCCGGTCCGTTGCCAGCTTGCCGGAGGATGGCGATGCGCGTCTCGAGGTCGGGCGGCTGGATGTCCGTGATCAAGCCCCATTCGAAGCGCGACCTCAATCTACCTCAGCGTCGCGATCTGTTGGGTGGCCTGTCCGACGAGATGACGGTGACCGACCTCGTACAGGGAGTTGAAGGTGTGGAAGAACTCCTCCTGGATCCGCTCCTTGCCCTCGAAGAACTGGATGTCGTCGACGAGCGGAAGAAACGTCGTACGTGCGATAGCGCTGCTTGAAGCCCTCAGCGCGCTTGTCCCGGAGCGAGTTGATGAAGTCGTTCATGAACGTCTCGCTCGTCACGTAACACGTAGTGAGCCGCCGAGCGTGCTCACTCACGTACTCGCCGATCGCCTGGAGCAGGTGTGTCTTTCCGAGCCCCGTCCCGCCGTAGATGAAGAGCGGGTGTACTGCCTGCGCGCCGGCGCCTCCGCAACCGCGAGGGCGGCCACGTGGGCAAAGCGGTTGGACGAGCCGATCACGAAGAGGTGGAAAGTATGCGGGATTGTGGTCAGCTCCCGTCCTCGCGTCCGCGGGCGCCTCGGTAGCGACCTCGTCCTCCGCCCGAGCAGCCGGGATGCTGTCGCTGACGCCGACAGCGACCACGTCACGGCCGAGCGTCTCGCGGGCCGCGCCCCGGACAAGCGCCAGGAAGTGGCTTTAGATCCCGCTCGCGCGTAAGTGGTTCCGGCACGAAGAGCGTGAACCCGTCGTCTTCGATCGGCCAGGCCTCTGCGGCACCGAACCAGGTCTCGTACGTCGTGCTGTTCAGGGTCTCCTTGAGCCGAGACGAGATTTCCTGCCAATGGGATTGCGCTACTGGCGCTGCGGGGTGCTCCACCCTCGGTCTCAGGGCTCCTTTCGGATTGCAGGAAGGGGCAGCATAGCAGCATCCCCGAGCACGCCTCAATGGCTGTCACACGGCCTTCCGCACCCAAAAAAACAGGCATTTTACAGGGATTTCTACGTTATACACAACTATCTCCACAGTTGTGGACAATGGGTTCACGCAGCGCCTGCTCCGACGGTTCCCCGGAACCAGCAGCACTTTCGATTGCGGACAAGTCCCCGTGCTTGTGGGAAACCGCGGTCATGGCCGGGCCTCGTCTATACTCGGCAACGAGCAGCACAGGCCTGTGCGACCTCGATCCACAGGCTTCTCGTCCGGTTTCTCGGTACCACCTGGCTCTGAATCTCCCCCGTCTCCTCGAAGCGAGCACACGCCCATGAAACGCACCTACCAGCCGAATGTCCGCCGGAGAAAGCGAAACTGCGACAGCGCCGCGGATGTCGACGCGCGCTGGGCAAGCGATGTGGCGCATCCGTCGCCGACGGGCGAAGGGCCGCAAGCGGCTCTCCGCCTGAGCGCTCTCCGCCGTGCAGCGCCGGCACCGCCTCTCCCGGTCCGTGACTTCGATGCCGTCTATCGGCACGGTCGATCGGTCTCGACCCGCTACCTGACCTTGCACTGGTTTGCGCGCGACGGCGAGACGACGTCCGAGCCGCGGCTCGGCCTGGCGATCCCCAACGATGGTGCCATGTTGCCGTGGAGCGCAACCGGATCAGCGTTCCGCGATCTGGGAGGAGGCAGCCGCCCAGGCTGTGCCAGGCCGGGACTACGTGATTGTTGCCCGAGCCGGCATCGCCGAGCCTGCTGAGGCACGCGGCCACGCGTGGCTGGCTGAGCGAGCGAGGTCGCGACCGTGATTGGCAAGGCGTTAATGAGGTGGCGGCTCGGCGTCGCCTCGTCTCTGTTGGCGCTACACGAGGAGCCTGCTGAGCCCGGCGGGCACGTGGGGTTTCCCACCCGTCGTGCTCGCAGTAGGCGTTGAACATCCACGCCCACGAGTTCGCGCGGCTTCGTACTGGCTACGTGGCGGCTGCTGCGGTGCAATCCGTGGAGCCACGGCGGGGTCGACGGGTCGAGGATCGCCTCTTCGGTGAGTGGCTCCGCGAGGCGCGGCGCGTGATCGTCGCCGGCATCCTGACGCCGCTCGAGAACGTCATGCAGGAGGAACCTGACACCGCGCGGCTCGTTGGCTTCCCTGGGCCTGGGCAATCGTGGCCCTCACGATCATCGTGCGCATGCTTCTCGGTGCCTATCACGGTGCGTCAGATCCACTCGATGCAGAGCCTCCGGCGCACGCGCCGGAGATGGACGTACGGCAAGATGGGCAGCACGACAAACAGCGCCGACCGAAGAGCTGATGAAGTTCTACCGCAACAAGATCAATCCGGCAGCGTCGTGTCTTCCGATCCTGCTCCAGATCCCGATCTTCATCTCGCTGTTCTACGTGCTCCGACACTTCGAGTCGCGGTTGTTGCCGCTGTACCCGGACTCGAACTTGCACTGGCTCCACCTCGTCGATATCACGAACCAGTGAGCAGCTGGAGCAGCTCTTGCTCGTGATCTACGCCCTGAGCCAGCTCAGCTCGACGTACCGTCCGCGACAATGCAGCCCGCCCAGGCGCACGGTCCCTGATGATGGTCCTCCCGGTCGTCTTCATCCCCTTCATCATCAACTTCCCGTCCGGCCTGATGATCTACTGGCTGACGACGAACCTGTGGACGACGGCACGGGCTGATCGCGCATTTGCGTTTCATGCAAAGCCGGCGCCGGTGGACAAGCGAATCTCGCGTGAACCCGCCAAGGCCGAGACAAACGGCGAGCAGGAAGGCCGGCGGCAAGCGAGGCGTGCCGCCGCGCGGCGACCACCCCCGCCGGTTGTCGCGGGTCTACCCGAGGCGGGTGAAGCGCAAGCGCGGAGGGCGTGGCCGGAGGCGAGCGGCGAGGTCTCCGTCGAGATGAGCGGTGAGACGGTCGGCGAGGCGAAGTGGGCGGCAGTCCGGGAGCTCGAGCGTCTCGTCGGCCTCGACCGGGCGGATGTTCGGTTCCAGGTCGTCAGCGAGGGCGAGAGAGGCCTGCTCGGCGTGGGCCAGGTTCCCGCCCGGGTTGCGTGGCAACCGCCCCTGCCCCTGACGCCCCGCCCGACGCGCCTCCCCCGGCCCCCGGCTCACCCGAGAGCGAGGTCGTCCGAGAGACTCGCAGAGCGGATCGTCACGTCGCTCGGCGTGCGAGCTGCGGTCGCTGTGGCGGAGACCGCGTCGGAGGTTCCGCGTGGTGACCCATCCGACGATCCCGGCCTCATCGGACGCCACGGCCGGATGATCGAGCTCGATTACCAGCATGTTGCGAACGCGCTCGCGTTTCGAGAAGTGGGGCCGACGCAAGCATGTGACCGTAGAGATGGGCGGCTACCGCGAGCGCCGCATCGCGACGCTCGAGGCAACCGCCCGCCGTGCAGCCGAGCGGGCCGTGGCAGAGAACGCGCCAAGAAGAGCTCAAGACGATGAGCTCATCGTCGATCGGCACGCCGTGCGCGAGTATTCAAGGACGACGTGTCCGTTGGAGCGTCGAGCGTCGGATCGGTACGTGGTCGTCGCACCGCGCGCCGCCGTCTCCTCGTAGCGCCAGGCTTTTCGGCGATCTGAGTTGGACGGCCTCCTCGACCCGCTGGCGCGCCGTCGTCGCCACCCCTCGTATTAACTGCAATCTCGGACACTGCCGAGGCACGCCGCATGCTCCTGGAGGATGCGTCGGGGCGTCGACCTCGTCGTGGAACGGCGGGACTGAGATCGTCGATGTCGGGGATCGGCGGGGGAACGCCGGGATCCCGCTGGCAGCCAGTCCCGGAACGCCCGGTTGCACTTCTCGAGGCGGAGCGCCGCAAGTGCGAGTTCCTCGGGCGAAGACCAGGGCTTCCCGGGCCTGCGCGTCGTCTGGGGTCGTGCCGAGGAGCAGCCGGTCGAGCAGTTGCTCGACCTTGCTGTCGCAAAGGCTCTCGCGCCTCCCCGACCGCCGTGGGTCGTACTCTACCGCTCGTCCCCGAGTGCGGGCGGAGCGGTGCATGTGGGTCGGCCCGACCGCGGATCACGACCGGATCGCCGCGGTCGCGCATCGGCTTGCGGGAGCTCCGGAGCCTGCCCCTACGGTTTCGCTTCTCGTCGGAAGATAGGCCCGACACCACCCGGATTTCCGCGGCGGCCCGGGGTGGCACGCAAGCGACCGCTCGCATGAGGCCCGCATCCGCCCATGCAACTACCCTGAACGACGTGCCTGCTGGGTACCGCGCTAGCGAATCGAAGGGCGGAGTCGGCAAGACGACAACCGCGCGGTGGATCTTCGCCGCCTGCCTGGCCAGGCCGGCGAGCACTGTGCTGATCGACCTCGATCCACAAGCCAACGCGACCTCGGGTCTCGGGTGTACGGCGAACGGGTCATCGACGCCGATCTGCTCGACGGCGCTCCGCTCGAGTCGCTTGTGAAGCGAACGGCCTTCGCCAACCTCGTCCCCGCCCGCAACGATCTCGCCGCGGCAGCAGTGCACCTATCGGCTCTCGAGGGCGGCGAGCGGTATCTGCAGGACGCTCTCACAAAGGGTGCAATCAGCCGTACACGTTCGTGTTCCTGGACTGCTTACTGCCCGCCTGCGTTCGGGCCGCTGACCGTGAACGCGCTGCGCCACAGCGGCACACAGGGTCCTTGTGCCCGTCCAGGCCGAGTACTACGCGCTCGAGGGCCTCTCGCCGCTGCTCGCGGCCTAGCCAAAGAGGGCCTCAGCTCGCTCACACAACCCAGGCACAGCGCAAGGTGGAGGCGCGCGCCGCCGCGCTCCAGCAGCAGAGGGTGGAGCCCCGGCTCTGGCTGGCGCGCCCGCTCCGCCGCCGAGCCGGGTCGTGGGACCTGCCCGCGCGCGTGTGAGCGCGGCGACCGGCCGCTCGAGGTTAATTTAGCAAGGAAGGAGCAGACGCGGCTTTCCGGAGCTCAGCTCGAGGGCGCATCGAGGCACTGTAAGCTCGCGGCTACACTCGCTAAACTGCCGCTCCGCAGTCGCTCGCATTGGTGGAGCCGCTCTGATAAGGCGGAGTACTCGTAGATCAAGTACCATGTAGCCCCGGAATCTCGATTTGGGGCGCCTCTGTTCTCCGACTGCCGTGTGCCTCGCCCGCCGTGTCGGGCGCGGCGACAGAGGTCTTGCGGATTGATCCGTTTCACCAATTCCGCGCTAGAGGGACAGGTAGCTAGAGCTGACCGCCTCGACCGCACGCGTTCCTCGCCGGTTCGTCCGAGCGGCTGAAGCGTACTGGTTCCGAGGCCGACGAGCAGGAGGTCGGTGCGGGAGATGCCGTACCGGGTGAGCTTCGACCTCGCGGGCAAGCGCGCGACGTGCTGCTCAAGACCGCGGACGATGGCCACGTCCTCCCGATCTCGATGGGCCATCGGGAGGCTGCAGCGACCTGATGAAGCTGCAAGGTGGAGAGCCCGACCGACCGATGAGCGCATGACCTGCTCTCGACCGTGATGCAAGCCTCGCCGGCGAGGTCGTCGCGATCACCGTCACCGAGCTCCGTGGAACACCCGCGCGGATCACGCTCGCGGCGGCAAGGAGATCGAGGTTGACGCACGACGTCGACGCGATCGCCCTCGCTCTGCGCACCCACGCGAAGATCTCGCAGTCGAGGCGGTCGTGGGACGAGGGACACTCCGGGATCGAGTTCGACGGACAGGGGTCGATTGGCGGCGCACGGTCGCGCGCGTGCCATCCAGACCGCTCGCCGATCTCGACCCCGCCGGTCCGTCGCTTCCTCGACACGGTAACGCCCGACGAGGTTCCAGCGGCGGCCCGGACGAGGAGGAGGAGGACGAGGAGGCCACGTAACGGAGGCCTTCTCGCTCCGGAAGCTTGGGCGAGAGCTCCGGCGTCGAGCTCCAGCACGGTGTCGACGAGCTCCCTGACGCGGCGGGAGAGCGGGCTTCGTTGTTCCCGACCAGGGCCGCGCGGCTCGCTCGCTCAGGGTCGAGAGCGGCGGCGGCTGCTCTTCCTTGATCCCGCCACAGCTCACGGACGAGCACCAGCCGGCGCGTTGCCGCGGACGATCTCCTGGTCGGAGCGTGATGGATTCGCGGATCTCGTCGAAGCGGTCGGTGACGTCGCGCCGATGGTGAACGGCCGCGAGGAGCGCGGCCTGGTTGAAGAGCGCGATGAGTCGTCGTCGGCGGGTAAAGACCCGGGCATGCGGTTGCGGAGCAGCGCGAGGATGATCCCGAGGATCGTGAGCGCCGGCAACGCGACGACGAGCCCGTGGCCGGGCGCCGAACAGGAGCGCCGTACCGATGATGGACACTGCCGTTCCGCCGGCTTCGCGCACGGTCACGAACCCGACCCCGCGATACATGAGCTCCTCGACGAACGGGGCGACGACGACGATCACGACAGCGTTCACGAGGAACGCCCCGCTCGGTCGGGTTCCCGTCGATCCGGCGTGAGGCCTTGCTCCTCCCCGGCCTTCAGAAAGATGTTGAGCACGGCGCCGATCACCCACGCCGCCACGATCGCCACGGCGATGAGGCCTGCGGCTCGCCGCCACGAGGCAGGCGCGACGAGGCCGAGCGTCCGGCGATCGATGTGACGGGCGATCAGCGCGAGAATCCCGAGCATGATCCCGTACTGCACGAGCCCGCCGACCGCCGTGCCGTAGTGATAGAGAAGCTCGCGCGTGTCGTCGGTGCTCGTGTCGCCGGCGCGAGCGGCATACGAGATCAGGGCGAGCGAGGTTGCGAGCGCGAGCCACCCGAGCAGCGGGCCGCGACCGGGATCGTGGTCTCTCGTCGGGAGCGGCTCCACTGGGCCATTCCAGCATCTCGGACGCCGCCGCGAGGCCAGACCCGTCGCACGAGGGATGCGCTCGCTCCCGGCGAACGGCACAGGATGGCGGCTACCATCGACCCATGAGCAGCCGCCGCCGGCGTCCCCCGAGCGGCCCCCGCGACCCGCTGTTTCGGCCGAGCGCACGCCGTAGGCGGCGGGCGCGCCGCCGCCGCTCGCTGCTTCCCGTGGTCGCTGTGCTCGCGGGTCTGGGCGCGCTCGCGGCCGTCGGCTCCGCGACGGCCGTCTACACCTTCAGTGCATCGTGCGACCTCTCGTCGCTCAGGCCGGTCGCGATCGGCCAGAACTCCTTCGTCTACGCTGCCGACGGGTCGCTGCTCGGCGCGATCCCGGCCGAGCTCAACAGACAGGTCGTTCCTCTCTCAGCGGTTAGTCCATGGATCCCGAAGGCCACGGTTGCGATCGAGGATCGCCGCTTCTACGAGCACGGCGGCATCGACCCGACCGGTATCGCGCGGGCTCTCTGGGCCGACATCAGGGCTGGGCAGGTCGTGCAGGGCGGATCGACAATCACGCAGCAGCTCGTCCGGAACCTCTACATCTCCCGCGAGCAAACAGTCCAGCGCAAGCTCAAGGAGGTGTGTCTCTCGATCAAGCTCAACCGGGCGTGGTCGAAGGAGCGGATCCTCGCCGCGTACGTCAACCAGGTCTACTACGGCAATCTCGCCTACGGGATCGAGGCCGCGGCGCAAACCTACTTCTCGGAGCCCGCTCGCGCTCTGACCCTCCCTCAGGCGGCGCTCCTGGCCGGGCTCACCCAGGCCCCATCGGCGTTCGACCCGTTCGCGGCTCCGCAGGCTGCGAGAGCGCGCCGCGATGCGGTGCTTGCGGCGATGCTCGAAACCGGAGCCATCACCCGTGCTCAGCACGATTGGGCGACCGGGCGACCGCTGTCGCTCGATCCGGGCCGACTGTACTCGGAGATCCGCGAGCCGTACTTCTTCAGCTACGTGCGGGACCGGCTGATCGAGCAATACGGCGCGAGGACGGTTCGCTCGGGCGGGCTCCGCGTGTATACCACGATCGTTCCGCGCTGGCAGAGGATCGCACAACGTGCAATTCGAGGCACGCTCACGGAATCTACCGACCCCGCCGCGGCGCTGATCTCGATCGATCCGGGAACGGGCGCTATTCGTGCGATGACGGCGGTGATCCCGGGCCGTCCGAAGAACGAGTTCAACCTCCTCTCGCAGGCGCGGCGTCAGCCCGGCTCCACCTTCAAGACGTTTGTGCTCGCGGCCGCCGTCGAGCAGGGCATCGACCCCGACTCGTCGTATTACGTCTCGGCACCGTTTACGTACCGGCCTGTCGCCGACGGCAACTGCGACGACGGCAGCTGGTGGTGCGTGCACACCTACGACAACAGCTATGGAGGCTGGACGTCGATCACGCGCGCGACAATCCGCTCCGACAACTCGGTGTACGCCCAGCTGACGCTCGACGTGACGCCCGAGAAGGTCGCTGCGATGGCCCGCAAGCTCGGCGTTCGCTCGGACCTCGACGTCGGAGGGCGCTACGTGCCGTCCATGGGCCTCGGCTCGGTCGCCGTCTCGCCCTTCGATCTCGCATCCGCGTATGCGACGATCGCGGCGCGAGGCGTCTACTCGGAGCCAATGGCGATCCGTAAGGTGGTCTTGCCGACTGGCAAGGTCGATACCGAGGCCGGCTGGGGCGTCCCGACCCGAAAGCGCGTCATCTCGGAGGGGGTCGCGTACACAGTCACGCGCATCCTCGAGGAGAACGTCCAGTACGGCACGGGTGTCCGGGCCTCCTTCGGACATCCGGCGGCCGGCAAGACGGGCACGACCGACAGGCACGCCGACGCGTGGTTCTCGGGGTTCACGCCCGACTTGCAGACGACGGTGTGGGTCGGGTACACGAGCGGCGAGATCCCGATGGAGAGCGTGCACGGGATAGCGGTCTCCGGTGGGAGCTTCCCCGCGTCGATCTGGCGCCTCTACATGGAGGAAGTCGAGCGCAACAGGCCCGCGCGCTCCTTCGCCATCCCCTCGCAGCTGCCGAATTGGCGGCCGTTTCGCCGGGGCCCCTACGCCCTAAGCTACAACCCGTATCAGCCTGCGACTACAAGCGAGACCGAAGCCCAGACGACTACGCCCCCGCCCCCGCCCGGCCCCCCGCCCGCGCCGAGCACCTATCGTCGCCAGCCGTGATCCCGGCCGCCCGGTAGCGTGGCCAGCGTGACGGCGGGGCAGCACACGATTAGCGAGGTGCTTGCGCGGATCCGCGAGCTCGTCGTTCCCACAGCCGAAGAAGAGCTTCCGGTTGGCGCCGCCCTGGGCCGGCATCTCCGGCGACCGGCGAAGGCGACGGTCGATCTGCCGCCGTTCGCGAGCTCGGCAATGGACGGCTTCGCCGTCCGGACGATGGACACTCCGGGCAGCCTCCCGATCGCCGACCGAATTCCCGCCGGCCGACCCGCGAAGGAGTCGCTGCAACCAGGTACGGCAATGGGGATCGCGACCGGCGGTGCGGTGCCGGAGGGCGCCGACGCCGTCGTGCGCATCGAGCTCGCGGAGGATCATGGCGACGTGGTCGTGGTGCCTGCCGCACCGGCCCAGGGCGCGAACGTCAGGCCGCGCGGCGGTGACATCGGCGTGGGCGCCGACGTGCTTATGCCCGGTGTCGAGGTGACGGCGAGCCGGCTTGCGGCGCTGCTCGCGGCCGGTGTCGGCAGCGTCTGGTGCTCCAGGAAGCCCCGCGCTGTTGTCCTGACGACCGGCGACGAGCTTCGGCTACCTGGTGAGAGCCTCGGACCGGGCCAGATAACCGAGACCAACGGCCCGATGATCGCCGCTGCTCTCGAGCGCACCGGCGCGGAGGTCACGTTGATCGGCCCCGTACCCGATGATCTCGACGCACATCGGTCTGCACTCACCACCGGCCTTGCTGCTGATCTGCTCGTCACCTCGGGCGGCGTCTCCGTCGGTCCCCACGATCTCGTCCGCCGCGTTCTAGCTGAACTGGGCGCAACCGAGATCCTCTGGGGCGTCGCCGTGCGTCCCGGCAAGCCGTTGTGGCTCGGCACGCGCGACACCACGATCGTGTTCGGCCTCCCGGGAAACCCGGTCTCCTCGCTCGTAGGGCTCGAGCTCTTCGTGCGGCCCGCCGCACGGATGCTGAGCGGTGCCTCCGACCCGGGCCCCCACCTCTTTCGCGGCCGCTTGCTCGAGCCGCTCGCGCGGGACACCGATCGAGACGTTCTGTACCCCGCTCGAGTCGAGTTCGACGAGGAAGGCCCGTCGCTGCGACCGCTAGCGGGAAGGGAGTCGCACATGATCGTCCGCGCGGCGGCCGCCACCGGACTCGTCTACGTCGAGCGCGGCGAAGGCGTCGTTCCCGCCGGGTCCTCGGCCAGGTTTCTCCGACTCGACTGACGCCAGGATGCGATGCGGGCAGTCGTCGAGCGGATCGCTCCCGGCGGCGGCGGGCTCACGCCGCCCGCATACGGCGCATAGCGTCCCCCGGTAAGTGCTCCCAGCTGGGCGGCTACGGCCACCCACGCGAGGAGTAGCAGAGCGGTCGTCAGGGAGAGGTAGCCGGATGTAAAGAGCCGCAGCGTGTAAGGCAGAACGCCGAGACCGAGCTCGAGCCGCTCCGCGGTGACGACGAGGAACAACACCGGCCCGATCAGCCCGAGGCCGTACACGACGTCTCGCTTCCAGCCTGCCGAGCCCACGAGGGCGGGGAGCCAGAGCCAGGTGAAGAGCGACGGCAGGAGGAACACGAGAGCGAACGGGTTGACGACCGCCGTGATCCCGGCGAGCAGTCCGAGCGCGGTGAGCGCGGCGGCGTACCCTGCGAGCTCGTGCTCGGCGGCAGCGGCGTTTGCAGGACCGAAGCTCCGACGCATCAGGGCCCACCCTAGTCCCGTCAGGATCGCGATCGTCAGGCACGGGATGGTGGGGACGCTGGTCGCGGCCGGGAGCGAGGCAGGAAGCGGCAGCGAGGGCGTGTCGGGCAATGCGCCGACGGCGGTAGCGGCGGCGATGAGGACGCCGAGCCACAGGGCGAGGCCCAAGCGCGCTCGCAATGCGCGAAACGAGGGCGCGAGCGGAACCCTCAGGCGGCGGCAGCGGGCGAGCAGGTCGACGACCCCGACGGCGAAGGGGATCAGCGCCGCGAGTAGGACGAGCTCAGTCGCCCAGCCACGCACGAGTCGGTCGCCAAGGTAGAGATAGCTCGGTGTCTGCGGGACGATCTCGATGCCGCCGTCGAGGGCCGCAAGCAGCGCTTGCGAGGCTCGGCCGACCTCACCAAAGCGGCGCACTCGTAGAGGGAGGATGTTGCTCGCGGCCTGCTCGCGGCGTCCGTCGCCGACTGTCGTAATCCTGAGCGCGGAGACCTCGGCGCCGAGGAAGGGTGCCTGCTCGCCGAGACCGAACGGCGTCCCGAGGTCGACGAGCTGCTCGAGCCAGCCGGCCCAGCGGGGCTCGGACCCGGTCTCGGCGGCAAGACGGGCCGCGGCTGTCCTGACGAGGGCCGGCGCCGGCGACCGCGGTGCGTTTCCGTCGATCCGGAGTCGCACGGCCCCGCCGCCAGCGATCTCGTCGAGGGTGACGACCGCAAGAGCCGTTCTCGCGAGTGGCGAGGCGTCGGCGAAGTGTGCCGCCCCCAGACCCCCGTAGGAGCCGGCGTCGGTGGAGACGAAGACGAGAGTGTGTCGTGGCCGGACAGCCGAGCCCGCGGTCTCGCTGCGACCATAGGCACGCGCAAGCTCGATCAGCGCGGCTGTGCCAGACGTGTTTCCGAGGCGAGCTCCGGGTGCATTGTCTCTATAGGCAACAAGGACGATTGAGCCGCTCGTCGTTCCAGGGATGGTAGCGACCACGTTTCTCAGCTCGACGGAGCCGAGACCGGGCAGCGACGCTTGCCACGCGTTAGTGGTCGTCGTGAGGCCGTACGGAGCGAGCTTGCTCGAGAACCACGCTGCGGCGTCCCGTGCCGCCGGAGTGCCGGGCGTGCGCTGCGGGTAGTCGCGCTCGAGCTCCTGTGCGAGTGCCGTGGCCGCCGCCGTGTCGAAGGACGGCGGCAAGGCAGACGGTGCGAGTGCGCCCGGGCGGGTCACGGTGAAGGCGGCTACGAGCAGAGCAGCCGCGACGGCAGCGAACGCGTTCCGCACGAGGCGGACGTCGACGGGTTGCTCGACCGTGCCACGACGCGGCCGCCGGCGCGCTCTACGGGGCCGGGTCGCTTCCATGAAGAGGCTATAGTAGGTGGCCGCGAACGAGTTCGAAGCCCCTAGCACGCTCGACGCATCCGATGGCGGACCCCTCCACGATACTCCTCGTCGACGACGAGGAGTCGATCCAGAAGCTCCTCGCGTATCCGCTCGAGCGAGACGGGTACTCCGTGCTCCAGGCGCGGGACGGGATCGAGGCGCTCGAGCGGTTCAAAGCGCACGACATCGATCTCGTCGTCCTCGACATCATGCTCCCTCGGCTTGACGGCCTGGAGGTTTGCAAGCGGCTTCGGCAGGAGAGCGCCGTGCCGATCATCATGTTGACGGCTCGCGACGACGAGTTCGACAAGGTGCTCGGGCTCGAGCTCGGCGCCGACGACTACATCACGAAGCCCTTCTCGATCAGGGAGTTCCGAAGTCGCGTCAAGGCGCTTCTGCGACGCGCAGGGCCGCAGGCAGCCGATGCGCGTCGTGACGAGCTGATCGAGATCGGGACGCTGCGCATCGATCTGTCTCAGCGCACCGTCGAGGTGCGTGGAGAGCCCGTTCAGCTGACTTTTGTAGAGTTCGAGTTGCTGGCGCTGCTCGCTTCGAATGCTGGAGCAGTTTTCTCGCGACGCCAGCTGCTCGAGCGGCTGCGGGGCGGTGCGGACTACCGGGAGCCGAGGACGATCGACGTCCATGTCCGCCATATCAGGGAGAAGATCGAGGAGGAGCCCCGGGAGCCGGAGCTCGTGCTGACGGTTCGAGGAGCCGGCTACCGCTTCCGGGCGGCATGAAGCTTCCGCGCATCCCCCACATGCGTCTCCGTCTACCGGGCGGTATCCGCGTGCGGATCGCGCTTGCACTCCTGGTTGTAGTCGGGTCTGCCTTGGCGTCGGCCTACGTCATCGTGGTTCCCTCGCTTGAGCAGCGCCTGGTCAGCGCGAAGCTCGATCAGCTCGAGGAGGACACGGTCTTCTCGACGTTCCAGATACCGGCGGACAAGTACGCCTGGCAGGACTTCGCGAGCACGCTGTCGAACGATCTCGGCGCGCGCGTTGCCGTTGCGCGGGTCGTCAGGTCGAAGCCGCTAGACATGCGAACGATCGCGGACTCGAACCTGGTTGCAACGGGCCGCTCGATCGACGACCCGGTCGCTGCCCAGGCTGCGGTTACAGGGGTACTCGCGCGCGGGCGGATGCGCGGGAGCGGCGCTGACCTTGCCGAGATCGCGCTCAGGCCGCGCCCGAAGACCGTCGTCCTCGTCTCCGCGTCGCTTTCCGATCCTCTCGCGACCGTGCAGCTTCTCAAGCGTCGCCTGCTCGCGGCAACCGCCGTCGCTCTCGCCTTCGCCCTCGGTCTCGGGATGATCGGCGCCGCGTTGCACGCGAGGAGGATTCGGCGCCTCGAGCGCGCTGCGAACCAGATAGCGGCGGGGCGGTTCGACGAGCCGGTGGAGCTCGGCGGCAACGATGAGCTCACCCAGCTGGCCACGGCGTTCGACCACATGCGACGTCAGCTGGCGCAGCTCGACACGGCTCGCAAGGAGTTCGTCGCGAACGCATCGCATGAGTTGCGCACCCCTCTGTTCTCGCTTGCAGGCTTTCTCGAGCTGATCAGCGACGATGATGAGATCGACGATGCCACACGCATCGCGTTTCTGGTCACGATGCGCGAGCAGGTCGAGCGGCTGACGAAGCTCGCGACCGACCTGCTCGATCTTTCGCGCATGGATGTCGGCCGGATCAGGATCGAGCGCGAGGACGTGGACGTCAGCGAGATCGCGCGGATCCTCGCGGAGGAGATGTACGTGCTCGCCGAGCACACCGGCCACCAGCTCGAGCTCGACGTCGCCGATGACGTGTGGGCGCGCGCCGATGAGGAGCGTGTCCTCCAGATCGGCCGGGCATTGGCGGGCAATGCGGTGCTCCATACCCCGGTCGGGACGCGGATCGTCGTGCGCGTCCGGTATGCAGCCGGGAAACCGACGCTCGTCGTCGAGGACGACGGGCCGGGGATCCCGCCGGCCCACGTCGAGCGGATCTTCGACCGCTTCTACCGCATCGAGGGCGGCCAGGCGTCGGGTAGTGGCCTCGGCCTCGCGATCGCTCACGAGCTGGCGGGCCGGATGGACGGAGGCGTGCTCGTCGTCTCTCGGCCCGGCTTGACGGTCTTCACGCTGGAGCTGCAGCCCGCTGCGGTCATCCCGGCGGAACGAGCGACCGCACCGATCTGAGGCCAGCTGTTTTCACGTGAAAACGACACTCGACCGTTTTCACGTGAAAACGCTGTTGGGCTGGAATGCAGTTCGTCTACAGTGAATCCGTGCGTCCGAGCGCTCTCGCGGGTCTTGCTCTTGCAGCCGCCGCCGTCGGGGGTATCGCCGCGCTGCTCGTCGGGCTCGCCGTCGGCGTTGTGGGATCGGACGCCGAGACGACCGTCTATGCGCCAACCCTGCCGGCAGCCTCCTCCGCTCCGCCCACGGCAGCAGCGGCGGCTGGAGCGTTCGACCCCGCGTCGATCTACGCTCGGCGTGCGCCCGGGGTCGTCACTATCTACGCCTCTTTCGGTTCCGGCTCGAGCGCCCAGGGATCGGGCTTCCTCGTCGACGGCGCCGGGACGATACTCACGAACGCGCACGTCATCACGAACGTTGCCGAGTCGAGCTCCGTGCGGGGTGCCTCTATCGTCTACGTCGAGTTCCGCGACGGTGATCGCTTGCCGGCCAAGATCCTCGGCTGGGATCTCTTCAACGACCTCGGGGTGATCAAGGTCGATCCATCAGGTCATGCGATAGAGCCCGTACCGCTCGGAGACTCGGCGGCGGTTGCCGTCGGCGCGCCCGTCGCCGCGATCGGGAGCCCGTTCGGCAATCAGAGCTCTCTCACGGTCGGTGTGGTCTCGGCGACCGGACGATCGATCGAGTCGCTCACATCGGGCTACCAGATCGCGGACGCCATTCAGACCGATACGCCGATCAATCGTGGAAACTCGGGTGGGCCGCTCTTCGATGCGGGTGGGCGCGTGATCGGCATCAACGCTCAGATCCGCACCGATTCCGGTGCGGCAGAGGGTGTCGGCTTCGCCATCCCGATCAACACGGCCCGCCGTGCGCTGGGGCAGATCGTCGCGAACGGGAAGGCGACGTATGCGTACATCGGCGTCAAGACCGACGATGTCACACCAGGCGTCGCCCGCAGGTACGGCTTCGGCTCGCCGCGCGGCGCCCTCGTCGTCAGCGTTGTGTCGGGCTCTCCGGCCGCGCGCGCTGGACTGCGGGGCGGCACGCGATCAACGTCCTTCAACGGTCGCTCGCTCCTCCTGGGCGGCGATCTGATCATTGGTATCGCCGGCAAGCCCGTCGGGAGCGCCGAGGACGTCTCGCGCGCTGTCGCGGAGCACTCGCCGGGCGAGAAGGTCGCCTTCTCGATACTCCGCGACGGCACGGATCGCAAGAGCGTGACTGTCACGCTCGGGACGCGCCCGCCCGCGTCCGGGCCGTGAGGAGGAGCGGACGCCCGTCAATCGTAGGCTGATCGTCGTCGCAAATCGCGCACCCGTCGGCATAGCGCAGGACGAAACGGGTAAGCGCATCACGACGCGCGGCTCGGGAGGCCTCGTGAGCGCCCTGCGCTCGCTTGCGACCCACTACGACGTGACTTGGATTGCCAGCGCGATGACGGCGGAGGAGCGGACGATCGCACGCGCTGGCCCGATCGTGATCGAGGCCAGCGCAGGTAATCCGCTCCGGCTCCGCTTCGTCGAGCACCCTCACGAGGAGTACCACCTCTTCTACGAGGTGGTTGCGAATCCGGCGCTCTGGTTCGTACAGCACGGCCTCTGGGGGTTGCTCGAAGACCCAGCCGCCGATTTGCTCGCGCCCTGGCGCCTGGGCTACCGGGCGGTGAACGAGCGCTTCGCAGGGGCTGTGCTCGACGAGCTCGGCCAGAGTCCCGACACGGCGGTTCTCTTCCAGGACTACCACCTCTACGTTGCTCCTCGGCTTGTGAGAACCGAGGCCAGCGCCGCGTGCATCGCCCATTTCGTCCACATCCCGTGGGTCGGCGCCGACCTGTGGGCCGCGCTCCCACCCGAGATCGCTCACGACGTCCACGATGGGCTGCTCGCGGCCGACAGCATCGGCTTCCACGCCGCTCGCTGGCGCGACGCCTTCGTCTCGTCGTGTGAGGAGATCCTCGGTCGCGGCAACGACGCGCAGGCACGGTCGCATGTCAACCCGATCGCGATCGACGCGGTCGCGCTCGAGGCAGTTGCCCAGAGCCCGGCCGTAGCGGAGGCTGAGCGCCGGCTTGCGCGCCGGCCTGAGCGTCTGATCGTGCGTGTCGACCGCACCGATCCCTCGAAGAACGCCGTGCGGGGCTTTGCGGCGTTCGGCCGCCTGCTCGAGCAGCAGCCCGATCTTGCCGGCCGCGTGCGCATGCTCGCGCTGCTCGATCCGTCCCGGCAAGGGATCCCCGAGTACGCCGCCTATCGCGCGGCGCTCGAGCGTGCGGCCGGCGCGGTCAACCTCGCGCACGGAACGGCGGACTGGCAGCCCGTCGAGGTTCTCGTTCGCGACGACCTGCCGGGGGCGGTCGCGGCGCTCAAGAGCTATGACGTCCTGCTCGTGAATCCGGTGCTGGACGGCCTGAACCTAGTCGCAAAGGAGGGGCCCTTCGTCAACACGCGTCATGGTGTGCTTGTCCTTTCACGCACGGCGGGCGCGTTCGAGGAGCTCGGCGACTGGGTGATCGGGATCGACCCGATCGACGTCGACGGGACAGCGATTGCCCTCAGGCGGGCGCTCGAGCTGCAGCAGTCGCAGCGCGAGGAGTGGATGTCGGCGATCCAGACCTACGTTCGCGAGCACACCCTCGGCGAGTGGGCGGCCACCGAGCTCGCTGAGCTCGAAGTGCGCAGTACGATGCGCGCATGAGCCATGAACGCGAGAATCACCCGTTGTCCTCACAGACAACAGCCCCAACCGGAGCTACCTGATGGGCAGGTTGTCGCACGTCGACGCGGCGGGGGAGGTGCGGATGGTCGATGTCGGCGGCAAGCCATTCGAGCGCCGCCGAGCAGTGGCGCGCGGGATGGTTCGCATGGCGCCTGAGACCCTCGAGACGATCAGCCAGCTGCCGAAAGGCGATGCCTTGGCGACAGCTCGCCTTGCGGGGATCATGGCCGTGAAACGCACGGCCGAGTTGATCCCGCTCTGCCATCCGTTGCCTCTCAGCGCGATCTCGGTGACGGTTAGCGCCGGGGCCGAAGGCGTCGAGATCGAAGCCACCGTCGAGACGACGGCACAGACGGGCGTCGAGATGGAGGCGCTGACAGGTGTGTCGGTGGCAGCTTTGACCGTCTACGACATGGCGAAGGCGATCGATAAGGGCATGGCAATCGGCGACGTGAGGCTCGTCGAGAAGACGAAGGAAGCGCCGTGAGGGCAGCGGTGCTGACGGTCTCCGACGGCGTGCACCACGGGACGCGCGAGGATACGAGCGGCGCAACGCTCGAGTCGCTCCTGCGAGAGGACGGCTTCGATGTCGTCCGACGCGTGGTTCCGGACGAGACCGACGCGATCGAGCGCGCACTCGTCGACCTCGCGGAGGATGTGCGCGTGGTGCTGACGACGGGTGGCACCGGGTTCGCACCGCGGGATGTGACCCCCGAGGCCACCGCCTCCGTCGTCGATCGACTCGCGCCGGGCATCAGCGAGGCGATCCGCGCCGACGCGCGCGAGCGGACGCCACACGCGCTTCTGTCCCGCGGGATCGCGGGCTTGCGAGGGCCCGCGGTCGTCGTGAACCTTCCGGGCTCCCCGGGAGGCTGCCGCGACGGCTACGCGGTCCTGCGAACGGCGCTCGTGCACGGAGCGGCTCTCGCCCAGGGCGACGTCACGTCGGAGCATCGCCAGACGTGACGGCCGCGGTCGCACCGCTTCCTCGTCGGCTCGCGTCGCTCGTCAAGCTTGAGCACACGGTGTTCGCTCTCCCGTTCGCCTACGCGGGAGCGCTGCTCGCCGACGAGCGCTTTCCAGGCTGGATCAACCTCGCCTGGGTCACGCTCGCGATGGTCGGCGCTCGTACTCTCGCGATGACGATCAACCGTCTCGTCGATGCCGAGATCGACGCTGCAAATCCGCGCACCGCCGACCGGGAGATTCCAGTCGGGGCCGTCTCGAGGGCCCAGGCGCTCGGCCTTTGCGCAGCGGCGCTTGCGCTGTACCTCGTCGCAGTCTTCCAACTCGCGACGATCGTGCGGTGGCTGTGGCCGATACCCGTGGCGATGTTCGTCGTCTATCCCTATCTGAAGCGGATGACGTGGCTCTGCCATCTCTGGTTGGGAGCATGCCTCGGACTTGCGCCCATCGGCGCGTGGCTTGCCATCGAGGGCTCGGCGACCTGGGAGGCGTGGCTGCTCGCCGTCGCGGTCGCGTTGTGGAGCGCGGGCTTCGACATGTTCTACGCGCTGTTCGACCTGGAGCACGATCGCGCCGCCGGTCTCAGCTCATGGGCCACGCGGTTCGGCGTGAACGGCGTCTTCGTCGGCGCAAGGATCTTTCATCTTCTCGCACTCCTGCTCCTGGTCGCTGTCGGTGCCGGCCTGTCGCTCGGCATCGCCTACTGGGCCGGCATCGCGGTCATTGCGGCGTTGCTCGTCTACGAGCACTCGATTGTTCGTCCCGACGACCTTCGGCGCCTCGATGCCACGTTCTTCACGTCGAACGGCGTCATCAGCGTGGTCTACTGCGTCGCGGTGCTCGTCGCCGTCGTCGTCTGACGAGCGCCCGCACGTGATCGCAGCAGCGGCTCTGGAGAAGCGATACGGCACGAGGATCGCACTTCGTGCGGTGAGCTTCGACGTCCCCCAAGGTGGCTTTCTCGTTGTCACAGGACGCAACGGCGCGGGGAAGTCGACGCTGCTGCGACTGATCACGGGCCTGGCCGCTCAGACGCGTGGCGAGCTCGCGGTGGAGGTCGATCGCTCCGAGATCGGCTACCTCGCACACGAGCCACTCCTGTACGGCGACCTCACAGTTGTCGAGAATCTCGAGCTTTTCGGTCGGCTGTATCGCGTGGATGCGCTCGCCGTCCGGCTTGCCGCGCTCATCGAACGCTTCGGTCTGAGCGACGCTCGCAGCGCACGTGTTGCGACGCTGTCGCGTGGGATGACGCAGCGGCTCGCGCTGTGCCGCGCACTCCTCCACGCTCCGACCCTGCTCGTCCTCGACGAGCCGCACACGGCGCTCGACACGGCCGGCGCGGCCGTGTTCGACGAGGTGCTCGGAGAGCTTGCCGAGCAGACGACGGTCGTAATCGCGTCCCACCATCCCGGGCGACTCGAGGCACTCGAGACGGCCCGGCTCGCCCTCGCATGAGGTACCTCGCGGATGCCGCGGTCCTCGCCCGGAAGGATCTTCGCCTCCAGTTGCGTGCGCGCGACACGCTGCCGGCGATGCTGCTATTCGTCATCTCGACGCTTGTCGTCTTTCACTTCGCGTTGCCGGAGGGAACGGGGGACGACGCCGCCTACGGACTGCTGTGGGTCGCGATCGTCTTCACGGCACTCGTCGGCCTCGGCCGGTCGTGGGTTGCCGACGGCGAAGCCGGAGCGCTCGACGGGCTGCTGCTCGCTCCGTGTGACCGGAGCACGATCTGGCTCGGGAAAGCCGCCGCGATGCTCTGCTTCCTCGCCGCGGTTGAGGTCGTCGCGCTTCCGGCCTTCGCGCTCTTCTTCGCCCCGCTCGACGCGACGGCGGTCGCGGCGGTCGCGCTGACGAGCATCGGGATCAGCGCTGTCGGAGCGCTGCTTTCGGCCATGGCGGCGGCCAGTCGCGGTCGCGACGTCATCCTTCCCGTGCTCTTCCTCCCGCTTGCCGTCCCGCTCATCGTCGGCGGCGTGGGAGCCTCGATCTCGCCGGAGGGGGGTCGCTACCTGCTGTTCCTCGGCCTGTACGACGCCGTCTTCGCGATACTTGCCTGGGCGTCCTTTGAATACGTCGTTACGGAATAACGGGCTTTCGGCCCTCGCAGGACTGACGGTCCTGCTCATGGCGGCAGCTGTCACCATGATCTTCTTCGTCGCGCCCGATGATGTCGACCAGGGCATCTCGCAGAAGATCTTCTACTTTCATGTCCCGATCGCCCTCACAGCGTATGCGTGCTTCGGCCTCGGCGCCTGGAAGGCACTGCGACTGCTCGCGACGCGCGAGGAGCGACTCGACGTCGAGAGCTACACCGCAATCCATCAGGGGACGATCTTCGGCGCGCTGACGCTGCTCACCGGGTCGGTCTGGGCGAAGGCGTCGTGGGGTGTCTGGTGGCTCTGGAGTGAGGACCAGCTCGTGCTCTTCCTCGTGCTCTTCCTCTTCTACTGCGCGTACTTCATGTTGCGCTTCTCGGTCGAGCCAGGCCCGAGGCGCGAGCGGACGTCGGCCGTCTACGCGCTCTTCGGCGTGGCGCTCATCCCGGTGAGCTTCCTCGCGATCCGGCTGTCGAAGGAGTTCATTCATCCGGTTGTGTTCACCCGAGACGGCCCGCAGATGTCCGCGACGATGTTCGCGGCATTCTGTGTGGCCTGGGCCGCGATCCTGATGCTGGCCTACCTGATGTACCGCGTCGAGATCGCAGGCAAGCGGATCGACGCGAGCCTCCGCGAGCTCCGTGAGGCGCTGTCGTGAGCTCCGGCGAGAAGTACGTCGCGCTCGCCTACGGGATCGTCTTCGTCTTCGTCCTCGTCTGGGTCGCGATCGTCGCCGCCAAGCTCGCGCGGCTCGAGCGCGAGACCGGCGAGCTTGCAGAGCTGGCCAGATCGCGACGCCTCGATGGCTGAGCTCTTCGTCTGGCCGGCGATGATCGCGTACGGCGAAGCCGTTCTCGCGTACGCAGGGAGCTTCCAGGGACAGGGTCTCTCGAGTCGCGCGGCGACGTGGGGGGTCCGGGCGGGCTGGCTCGCCCAGACCGCGCTCCTCGTCGTTCAGGCGCTCGATACGGATGGCTTCCCCTGGGGGACGTGGGCGGGCGCTCTCAACCTCCTCGCCTGGCTCGTCGTGAGCGCATACCTGATCTGGGGGTGCAAGCCCGGCTACCGGCTTCTGGGGCTCGCCGTGATGCCGCCCGCGCTTCTGCTGCTCGTCGCGTCGTGGGCGGGCGGTGGTACCGGTGTCAACGGCGGCAACCACTCGGGCGTCTTGCTTGCGGTTCACGTCGCTTTCATGCTCGCCGGCTTCGCCGCGCTGACGCTCGCAGCGGGAATGGCCGGGCTCTACCTCTGGGAGGAGCGGCGCCTCAAGCAGCGCGAGCCGCGCCTGCTTCGCTGGCGCGTACCCCCGCTCGCGAGCCTCGACCTTCTGGCGGCACGCACTACGATCGCGGCTGTGATCCTGCTCACCGGCGGAATCGTCGTCGGTCTCTCGCGCTTGCAGCGGGGGAGCTTCGACGCCTCCATGGTCGGCGCGCTCGCGATCTGGCTTCTCTTCACAGCGGTCCTCGTGCTCCGGCGGGAGCACGGGCTCGGCGGTAGGCGCGCGGCCGTCGCGACACTCGCCGGCTTCGCGCTTGTCGTCGCCGTGCTTCCGATCACGCACTTCGCGTCGTGAACCTCGCCCTCGTAGGTGTCTCACACCATCGCGCGCCGATCGAGCTGCGCGAGCGTGTCGCGGTCGATCTCGACCACGCAGGCGAGCTGGCCCACGCTCTCGGCGCCGAGCTGGAAGCCGTCGTGCTCTCGACCTGCAACCGCACCGAGCTGTACGTGGCCGGAGACGATGAGACAAGAGAGCTCGAGGCCCGCGCGACGGGCGCTCTCCTTGCTCTCGCCGGCGCCGCCGCCGCCGACCTTCAGCCGGTGCTCTACCGGCTCGGCGACGACGCCGCCGCCCTCCACCTGTTCCGGGTCGCTGCGGGGCTCGACTCGCTCGTTCCCGGCGAAGGCGAGATCCTCGGCCAGGTTCGGAGCGCGTTCGACGTCGGATCACCGGGGACGCTGCTCGACCGGCTCTTCCGCCAGGCCCTTCACGCGGGCCGTCGCGCCCGCGTCGAGACGGCGATCGGCGAGAGCCCCGCGTCCGTGCCCGCGGCGGCGGCGGCTCTTGCGAAGCAGATCTTCGGAGATCTCGCGGGACGGCGGGTGCTTCTGGTCGGGGCGGGCAAGACAAGTGAGGCGGCGGCCCTGAACCTCGCCAGCAGGGGGGCGACGATCGCGGCCGTGGCGAACCGCACGGAGACCCGGGGCGACGCGCTCGCGAGGCGTGTCGACGCGCAGGCGATCGGCCTCGACCAGATCGCCGAGCAGCTCGCTGTGGTCGACATCGTCGTGTGCTCGACCGCGGCGCCGGAGCTCCTGCTCGAAGCGGGGGCCGTGTCGGATGCGATCCGCTCACGCCGCGGCCGTCCGCTCCTCCTCGTCGATCTCGCGGTTCCGCGCGACATCGACCCGGGACTGGCCGCCCTCGACGGCTGCTTCGTCTACGACGTAGACGACCTTGGCGCCGTCGTTGACGCCTCGCTCGCAGGGCGGCGGGCCGAGGCCGGCCGCGCCGAGCGGATCGTGACGGCCGAGGCCGAGCGGTTCAACGAGTGGCACGCGTCGCTCGCCGTGGTTCCGGCAATCGCGTCGCTGCGCGAGCGTGCCGAGTCGATCCGCCTCGCGGAGCTTTCCCGCGCGAGCGGTCGCCTCGGAGATCTCTCCGACCGCGAGCGACATGTCATCGAGGTGATGACCGCGCAGATCGTGAACAAGCTCCTGCACCTGCCCACCGTGCGCATGAAGGAGGCGGCAGCCGGCGCAGACGGGGTCGTCTATGCTGATGTCGTGCGCCATCTCTTCGGCCTTGGCGAGGGCGAGCGCCCGTGACGCGCCCATACCTGGCGGCGCGACCGCTGCCGGTGCAGGCACCGACGGCCTTCGTCCGCATCCGCCCTCGTTCCGTGCGTGGCTGTGGCGAGCCGCGAACGGCTACGGGCCGCCGCCTCTGTGCTGCTTCGCGTCGGTTCCCGCGGCAGTAGGCTCGCGCTCACCCAGGCCGAGCGCGCAGCAAGCGGGCTGCGGCGGCCAGGGATCGAGATCGCGCTCGTGCCGATCACGACCTCGGGTGACCGCGATCGGACACAACCCTTCGGCGAGATCGGATCGCGCGGAGTGTTCGTCAAGGAGCTCGAAGAGGCGCTCCTGGAGGGCCGCATCGACGTCGCCATCCACTCCGCGAAGGACATGACATCCGTCGATCCGGACGGCCTCGTCGTCGGTGCGTACACGTCTCGCGAGGATCCTCGTGATGCGCTCTGCGGTGCGGCTACGGTCAGACCGGGCATGCGCATCGGCACCGCCTCCGCCAGGCGGCGGGCTCAGCTCCTCGCTCTCGAGCCGACTCTGAGCATCGAGCCGATGCGAGGGAACATCGACACCCGTCTCAGGAAGCGAGGTGAGCGGCGCCTCGACGCGATCGTCCTCGCCGCCTGTGGGCTCGATCGGCTCGGGCTCCAACACGAAGCGACGTACCGGTTCTCGCCCGACGAGCTGCTGCCCGAGGCGGGGCAGGGCGCGCTCGGGCTCCAGGTGCGGGCCGGTGAGGAGCACCTCGTGGCATCTGTGGACGATCCTGAGACGCGCAAGCGCGTGGAGGCTGAGCGGGCGTGCGTCGGGCTGATCGGGGGTGGCTGTCTCGCCCCGGTCGCCGCCCATCACGACGGCGTAAAGCTCGCAGTGCTGGTCGCCGACGAGGACGGACGCTGGATTGAGCGCCGCGAAGGCCACGATCCCGCAGCGCTCGCTGCCGAGCTTGTCGAGGCCGCAACTTCGCGATGAGGGTGCTGGTCACGCGTCCGGCCGGACAGGACGAGCGGCTCGCAGAGAGGATTGCGTCGCTCGGCCTCGAGGTCGAGCGCTGCCCGCTGATCGCGATCGAGCCTCTCTCCGATGATCCGATCGACGTCTCCGGCTACGACTGGGTGATCCTGACGAGCGCGAACGCAGCAACGGAGCTACGACGGCGCATGCAGGGTACGCCCGCTCGTGTGGCGGCGATCGGACGAGCCACTGCCGACGCGTACGGCACGGTCGACGTGGTCGCTCGTGTCTCGACCCAGGAGGGCCTGCTCGCCGAGATCCCGCGGCCTGCCGGGCGTGTCCTCTTCGCCGCCGCGGAAGGAGCGCGCGATCTGATCGCGACGACGCTCGCAGCCGACACGCTTACGCTTTACCGCACGCGCGAGCTCCCCCAGGCTCGGCTGCCCCCGTGCGATCTCGTCACGCTCACGTCGCCGTCGGCAGCGCGTGCGCTGGCGCTGAGCGGCGGCACCGCGCCGGCCGTCTCGATCGGGCCGCAGACGACCGCAGCCGCTCGCGCGGCCGGCATCGATGTCGTCGAGGAGGCCACCTCGATCGACCTCGAGGGACTCGTCGCCGCGATCGCGCGGGCCGCCGAGCGACACGTCCGTGGCAAGGGGCCGTAGACTCCTGCGCGACGCGGGATGTTCGTCTGCTTCCTCACCGACTTCGGGCTGCGCGACGACTTCGTCGGCACCTGCCACGGGGTAATCAAGAGGATCGCCCCCGAGGTGGACATCATCGACGTCACGCATGGGATCCCACCTCAGGCCATCCTTCAGGGCGCCCTCGTCCTTGCGAGCACGCTTCCCTACATGCCGGTCGGAGTTCATCTTGCAGTAGTCGACCCCGGTGTCGGTGGCTCGCGCCGTCCGCTCGCGTTGCGCGACCGGACCGGCCGCCTCTTCGTCGGTCCCGACAACGGCCTGCTCGTGCCCGCAGCCGAGCAGGCCGGCATCGAGGATGTCCGAGAGCTCGCCAATCCCGAATATGCTCTCCAGACCGTCTCGCGCACGTTCCACGGCCGAGATCTCTTCGCTCCCGCAGCGGCCCATCTCGCTCGTGGAGTGCCACTCGGGGAGCTCGGGCCGCAGATCGATCCCGACGGCCTCGTCAGGCTCGATCTGCCGGAGCCCCGCTTCGACGAAGACGCCGTTACGGCGACGACGCTCTACGTCGACAGCTTCGGGAACGTTGCGCTCAACCTCACCCGTGACAACATCGAGCAAATCGGCGTAGAGACTGGCACCCAGCTCGAGCTCGAGCTTGCCGGGGAACGCTACTACGCGGTCAGCGCCCGCACCTTTGCGGATGCCCGCGCCGGCGACGTGATCCTCTACGAGGACAGCTACCGGAACATGTCGATCGCGATCAACGGCGGAAACGCCGCCCAGATGTTCCGCGCGCTGCCGGGCCAGCAGATCCGCATCTCGCTCGTCCGGTCGTGAGCCTTCGTCAGCCGACGGGAGTCGAGCGTCCTCGAACATTCTGGTCAGCAGCGGCTCTCGTCAGCAGGCGTCTCGTCGAACGCGAGAAGACGATAAACGGGCTCAACGGCTCGGCGTACGGGCACCGCTGGAATTCACGTGGCCGACCCGTGAGCAACGCACTTTTTACTCGAGTCGCACGATGAGGCGATCGTAAGCGTGACTTGCCCTACAATCCGCATTCTCGCGCGGCGAGGTAGCTCAGCTGGTAGAGCACACGGCTGAAAACCGTGGTGTCGCCGGTTCAAGTCCGGCCCTCGCCATAGGCGTGGGGGAACCGCATGGTTCCCCCACGCGCCCCTTCTTCGCTGCCGTGCGCGGTTTGGGCGCTTGTTGGCGCCGCTATTTAGACTGACTGGCTCAGTGCGCGCCGGTCGGAGCCCGTGAAACCTTCACCCTGGGAGCCGCAACATGGCAACACGCATCCTCGTCCGTGCCGGGCTGGCCTCGAGATCAAGATTGGCAACCTGACGGAGCAGATGCCGGCCGGTGCTCGAGGAGCGCAGCAGTGATGTCCGATTCGACGATCGATGCCGGCGGGACCTGTCGCCTCGACCGGACACGTTCACGCGTCGAGTTCTACGTTCGCCACAGCGGGGAGGCAGATTCCGCTCGAGCTCGACGCGACACTGCGTTCGATCGACGGCGAGCTCGAGGTTGACGCTGTCACGCACGCCGACCATCGCGCGCTCGGCATGACCTGGAGCCCGCTCGGCATTCTCCGTCGCCGAGCCAGCTCGTCGTCAGCGTCCGCCTCGTCCGCGGGTAGGCTCTCGTCAGAGCTCCCAAGTAACACGTTGTTACTTGGGAGCGGACACGCGGCCGGCCTGCGGTAGGGTCGCGGGCGTGGGTCTCTCCTCGGAGCGGACGGTCGCCGTGATCGGGGCCGCGCTCGACCTCGGTCAGGGGCGACGCGGTGTGGACATGGGGCCCTCCGCGATCCGGTACGCGGGGCTCGCCGACCGGCTAGCCCTGCTCGGCTACCGCGTCCACGACCGCGGCAACGTCGTGGCAGCCGAGCCCGAGGCCACCGCCCTCGTCGACGAGCATGCGCGCTACCTGCCCGAGGTCATCGCTGTGTGTGCACACGTCGCGCGCGCCGTCGGCGATGCTGTCGCGTCGGAGGAGATACCGCTCGTGCTCGGGGGTGACCACTCGGTGGCGCTGGGGACGATCGGCGGTCTCGCGCGCGTCAGCGGCGTCGGCGGAGCGATCTGGATCGACGCGCACGGCGACCTCAACACGCCGGCCACGACCACGAGCGGGAACGTGCACGGGATGGCGCTCGCGGCAGCGCTCGGATGGGGCAATCACTGGTTCGCGAGCGAGGCCTGGCCGACACCGGCGCTCGACCCGCGGCGCGTGGCAATCGTCGGCGCGCGCGCTCTCGACGTCTCCGAGCAACGGGCGATCCGCGAGCACGGCCTGCTGGTGTTCACGATGAGTGAGATCGACCGTGTCGGGATCGAGCACGTGATGCGCGAGGCAATTGGCCACGTCTCTGGCCCGGGATTCGTTCACGTCTCACTCGACATGGATGTGCTTGACCCCGACGTCGCGCCGGGGGTGGGAACCCCGGTGCGCGGCGGGCTCACCTATCGCGAGGCACACCTCGCCCTCGAGCTCGTGGCCGAATCCGGTGTCGCGGGCTCGCTCGAGGTGGTGGAGATCAACCCGATCCTCGATCGCGCGAACACGACCGCCGCGACCGCGGTTGAGCTGATTGCGAGCGCGCTCGGGAAGACGATCCTGTAACTCGGGCCCACGACTCTTCGGACGAGCCGGTGGTGCCTGGCTGAAGCCAGGCGCGGGATGTGAATGCGGCTACGCCGCGCGTCCGGCAAACGCCGGAATGATGTCCCTCCCGTATGCCGCGAGCGTCTCCTCCTGGCCCGACGTCATCAGGTAGATGTTGAACTGGTCGACGCCGATCGCTTCGAGCTGCTTCAGCTTTGCGGTCGCCTGCTCGGCATTCCCGAGCACGCAGAAGCGGTCGCAGATCTCGTCGGTCACGAACCCACCGTGGGCGGCGCCCACGCGCGAGTGCTCGTCGTAGTCGTAGAACGTCCTCGACTCGACATAGTCGGTGAGCGCCTTGGGGATCACCGATCCATCGCTTCCGTAACGGCCCACGAGGTCCTTCACGTGGTTCGAAACCATGGCGGGGAACCAGCGCACCTGCTCGCGCGCATCAGCGATGTCCTCGGAGATGTGGCTCGGGGCGCAGACGATGCACTGGAGCTCGGCCGGATCTCGACCCGCCTCCTCGGCCGCCTTGCGAGCAGTCCCCATCGTCCACTCGATGATGTCCGGGTCGGCCAGCTGAATGATCACGCCGTTGCTGACGCGGCCCGCGATCCCGAGCACCTTGGGCCCGTAGCCGGCGACCCAGAGCGGGATCTCGGGGAGCTCCTCCCGTACCCACTTCAACTGGATGTCGGTCTCGTTCCAGTGGACCTCCTCACCGTTCATGAGCGGCTTGATCATCGAGATCTGGCGTTCGAACTCTCCGATCTTCACGGGCTCTTGCCCGATCACGCGGCGCGCGGAATCGCCCCGGCCGATGCCCATCACCATCCGTCCATCGGAGATGTCATGGAGCGTCGCGTAGCCGCTCGCCACCACGGTCGGCTCGCGCGTGCCGGGATTCGTCACGCAGTGACCGAGCTTGAGCCGGGACGTCTCGCGCGCGGCCAGGGCCAGCAGCGGAAACGACTCCTGCCAGAGCACGTGCGAGTCGTACGTCCAGCCGTACTCGAAGCCGTGTTGCTCGGCCAGCACCATCAACTCGACGAGCCGCTGGTACGGCGGATCGGGCAACACGGTCACGCCGAAGCTCAGAGCCATCAGCGGGTTCCTCCTCGGGATCGAGTGACGTGGTCGATCGTCTTCGACGCGAGCCGGTCGAGCGCCTGCACGCAGAGCTCGAGGTGCTCCTCACGTGTGTCCTCGAGCTTCGTGTGTGAGAGCCCGCGAAGGCTCTGGACGAAGAGCATCACCGTGGGTACCCCCGCTCGCGCGACCTCGGCCGCATCATGGAGGGGGCCAGACGGCAGACGATGCGCCGCGCCCGCCACCTCGAGGCATGCTTCGTCGCAGAGTTCGATCAAGGCGGGATCGAAGAGGATCGGCTCGATGCTCCAGATGCGCTCCCAGTCGACGTCGAGCCGCTCCTCGGCGGCGAATCGCTCGCTCGCTTCGCGCGCGAGGCGCAGGAGCTCCGCGAGCTTCGCGGCGTCGAGATGACGCTCGTCGAGCAGCTGCTCCGCAGTCTCGACGACGGACGTCACGATTCCCGGCTTGCAGACGACTCCTCCACTGGTGCAGACGGCTCCGTCGCCGACTTGCGCCGCGATCGACCTCAGCTCGAGTGCGAGCTTCGCGGCGCCCGCCAGAGCGTCACGCCGCCGATCCATCGGGGTCGATCCTGCGTGCGCTGCCTGACCATGCCACGTTATGCGCCAGCGCTCGACACCGTAGGTGCCGAGCACCGCGCCGAGCGGAAGCTCGAGCGACTCGAGCACGGGCCCTTGCTCGATATGGAGCTCGAGGTATGCCTCAGCGGTCTCGAGCTGGCGCTCGGCCAGGCGCGCGCGGTCGAGGTCGACCCCGAACGCTCCGACCGCCTCCGGCAGCGCGATCCCGTCGCGGTCATGCAAGAGCCGCAGCTCCGCCTGGTCGGCCATCGAGCCCGCGGCCGCCGAGGACCCGAAGAGCGAGCGACCAAAGCGAGCACCCTCCTCGTCGGCCCAGTCGACGAGCCTGACGGTCACCGGCGGAGTGCCCTCCGCTGCGATCCGGCGGAGCACCTCGGCTCCGGCCAGCACGTTGAGGCAACCGTCCAGCCAGCCGCCGTTCGGGACCGAATCGAGATGGCCGCCGATCAGGACTGCACGGTCACTCTCGCCGCGGAGCGTGTACCAGTCGTTCCCTGCCTCGTCCCTCTCGACCTTGAGCGGGAGGTCCGACAGCAGGTCCGCGAGCCAGGCGCGTGCACGCGACCACGTGTCCGTCCAGGCAACGCGCTGGGCTCCGCTCTCATCGCCCGTGAGCCGCTGCAGCTCGCGGAGCTGGGAGACGACGCGCGCGGGATCGAGGCTCACAGCGAGAGGGTATACCGCGCGGGTTGCACCTCCCATTACCCGCGCCGCGTGCGGCTGTGGTAGGGAGTAGCGATGGCTCGCCGGATCTTCAGATCGATCGCCGTCGCGGTACTCGTGCTCGGCACGCTCTGGGCCCTGTACTCGGGCTATCGCTGGCTCTGGATGACGACGGGCTGGACCTGGCCGTTCGTCGCCGACGACTACACGATGCCACCGCTGCACCACATCGTCAGGCGACTCTGGCAGCCTGCCGCGACAGAGCAGCCGTGGCTGATCCGCGTGCTGCTCGAGAAGGCCGCATTCACGGCGAAAGAGGCGCTCGTCGGCTTCGCCCTGGGTGCGATCGTCGGGCTCGCGATCGGGATCGCCTTCCACTTCTCGAACGTCATGCGTCGTGGCTTCCTGCCGTATGTCGTCGGCTCGCAGACGGTCCCGATCCTTGCGATTGCGCCGATGGTCGTGATCTGGCTGGGCGGCAAGGGCCTGCCGGTTTGGGTTCCCGTCTCGGTGATCGCGGCGTTCCTCACGTTCTTTCCCGTCGCGGTCAACACGTTGCGCGGGCTCGACTCCGCCGACCCGCGCAAGCTCGAGTTGATGAGGTCGTACGCGGCATCGGAGTGGACGACGCTCTGGCGCGTCAAGCTTCCCTCTGCCCTCCCCTACATCTTCACCGCCTTCAAGATCGCGGCCACCGCAAGCGTCGTCGGAGCAATCATCGGCGAGCTGCCCTCGTCGATCCAGGACGGTCTCGGCGGGGCGATTCTCACGTTCAACCAGTACTACTCGCTCGACCCCTCCGCGCTCTGGGCAACGAACATCGTCGCCGCGGCGCTCGGGATCGTCTTCTACGCCGCCGTCGCGATCGCGGAGCGGATCGTCGTCCGGCGCGCACCGGAGCACGTCGCATGAGCGTCGTTCCCGCCGCGGTCTCGATTCACGGGGTGACGAAGACGTTCAAGGGCGGGACGACCGCCCTGTCGGACATCCAGCTCGATTTCCAGTCGGGCGAGTTCGTATCGCTGATCGGGCCGTCCGGCTGTGGCAAGTCGACATTGCTGCGCGTCATCGGCGACCTGATCGAGCCGACCGCGGGGGAGGTGGTCGTCGGCGGCAAGTCCGCCCACCAGGCTCGGCTCGACCGCGACTACGGGATGGTCTTCCAGGAGGCGACGCTGATGGACTGGCGCACCGTCGAGAAGAACGTGTCGCTCCCGCTCGAGATGATGGGCTGGGCCCGCGCCGCCCGCCGTGAGCGCGTCCGCGAGCTGCTCGAGCTCGTCGAGCTGACCGGGTTCGAAGACCACCACCCCTGGCAGCTCTCCGGCGGTATGCAGCAACGTGTCGCAATCGCCCGCGCTCTCTCCTTCAGGCCCTCGCTGATCCTGATGGACGAGCCGTTCGGAGCGCTGGACGAGATGACTCGCGACAGGCTCAACGCAGAGCTTCTGCGCATCTGGGAGGCGACCGGAGCAACCGTGGTCTTCGTGACCCACTCGATCGCCGAAGCGGTTTTCCTTTCGTCGCGGATCGTCGTCATGTCGGCACGCCCCGGGCGGGTGCAGACCGTCATCGACGTTGATCTCACACTGCCGCGCACGATCGATACACGCGAGGAGCCGCGGTTCTTCGAGCTCGCAACCGAGGTGCGCGAGGCGCTGCGCGCCTCGCATGACGCACGCGAGGTCATATGAGCGTTGTGCGACACGCTCTGCGCGAGTGGGCCCCAGCGCTCCTCATCCTCGTTCTCGTGCTCGTCGGCTGGCAGGTGGCAATCGGGCTCTTCGACATCCAGAAGTTCCTGCTCCCGAAGCCGACGGAGATCGGCAGCACGTTCTGGAACGAGCGCCACGAGCTCTGGAGCGCCGGCTGGTACACGTTCACCGAGGCGTTCTGGGGATTCGTGCTCGGCTCCGGCGCCGCCATCCTCACCGCGCTTCTCCTCGCGCGCTTCCGGGTCCTCGGCAGCGCCCTGATGCCGTATTTCATCGCGGCGAGCGCGGTCCCGATCATCGCGTTCGCTCCAATCGCAAACGCATGGTTCGGCATCGAGAAAGGCTCCAAGATCTTCATCGCTGCCGTGCTCTGCTTCTTCCCGGTCCTGGTCAATACGTTGAGAGGGCTGACGTCGGTAGCCCCATCCCAGGTGGAGCTCCTGCGCTCCTACGCTGCCGGCCAGGCCGAGACGTTCAGGCGTGTGCGAATTCCGACGTCACTGCCGTACGTGTTCGGGTCGCTCAAGGTTGCGAGCGTCCTGGCAATGATCGGCGCGATCGTCGGCGAGTACTTCGGGGGCTCCCAGCAGCAACTCGGGATCATGATCAAGAACTCCGCCGCCCTCTTCCAGTTCGAGACGGCCTGGGCAGCGATCCTCGTGGCTTGTATCCTCGGGATCGTGTTCTACCTCGCGGTGTCGCTGGTGGAGCTGGCCACGATGAAGCGGCTTCCTTCCGCGCCCGGCGCGCGTACATGACGTCGACAGCAACAAGAAGGAGGGCTACGCATGAAGGGTCGTAGGACGATCGGTCTCGCGATTGCGGCCGCGGTGGTGGCGGCTCTCGTCTTCGCCTCGCTCGGCTCGGCCAAGCCGGCAGCGAACGACAAGGTGACGTTGCAGCTCAAGTGGGTTCCGCAGGCGCAGTTCGCCGGCTATTACGCGGCGGCTGCAAAGGGGTACTACAAAGCCGCAGGCCTCGACGTCACGCTCAAGCCCGGTGGGCCGGACATCACACCGGAGCAGGTCGTCGCATCGGGTCAGGCCCAATTCGGGCTCGACTGGCTGCCGTCGCTGCTCGCGACGCGCGACAAGGGTGGCGATCTCGTCAACATCGCCCAGGTCTTTACGCGGTCCGGCATGACGGAGCTCACGTGGAAGACGAGCGGCATCAACACGATCAAGAAGATGGCCGGCAAGAAGGTGGGCGTCTGGTGCTGCGGCAACGAGAACGAGCTCTACGCCGCGCTCGTCAAGAACGGGATCAACCCGAAGAAGTCGAGCGACGTCTCGATCATCAACCAGCCGTTCGACATGAACCTGTTCCTCCAGAACAAGGTCGATGCGGCGGCGGCCATGACGTACAACGAGCTAGCTCAGGTGCTCGAGACGAAGAACCCTGCCACCGGCAAGCTCTACACGCTGAACGATCTCAACGTCATCACCATGGAGAGCGCAGGCACGGCGATGCTGGAGGACGGCATCTTCACACAGGGCGCGTGGATCAAGGATGCGAAGAACCAGGACATCGCAAAGCGGTTCCTCGCGGCCTCGTTCAAGGGTTGGGCGTACTGCCGTGATCATGCAGCCGATTGCGTGAACATCGTCCTCAAGAACGGGACGCTGCTCGGCAAGGGACACCAGGCCTGGCAGATGAACGAGATCAACAGGCTGATCTGGCCGACGCCTCGCGGCATCGGCGTGATGGCACCACTGGCGTTCCTGCGCACGGCAGCGATCGCGAAGCAGTTCGGCGTGATCTCGAAGGCGCCGTCCGGCGCGTATCGCACCGACCTCGCGAAGGCCGCGAACGCGATGCTCCGCAAGGAGGGCGTGAATACGACGGGCCTCAGGTGGAAGGCTGCCGTTGTGGTCGTCACTGCGGGCGGTAAGTAGGCGAGCGAGCACTGTGGCCCCGGGCCGCCTGAGCGCGGCCTGGGGCCCACGGGAGAGGAGTGCCATGTCCGTGCTGATCAAGGGTGGCCGGGTCGTCACGGCGACCGACAGCTTCGTTGCCGACGTCCTCGTCGAGGGTGAGCGCATCACGCGCATCGGCACGGGCCTGGGTGGGGGAGACGAGCGCGTGATCGACGCTGCCGGGAAGCTCGTGCTCCCCGGGTGCGTCGACCCGCACACGCACCTCGATATGCCGTTCGGCGGCACGGTCACGATCGACGACGTCACGTCGGGCCATATCTCCGCCGCGTTCGGCGGAACTACCTGTCACGTCGACTTCTGCATCCAGGGCCACGGCCAGTCGTTTGCCGAGGCGCTGGCGACCTGGCACGCCAAGCGGGAAGGCAAAGCGGTGATCGACAACGGCTTCCATATCGCGGTCACCGACCTCGACGAGGGTGGATCGCTCGAGGAGCTCGCCACGCTTCCCGCGCAGGGGATCAGCTCGTACAAGCTGTTCATGGCCTACAAGGGCGCTCTCCAGGTCTCGGACGAGACGTTGTTCCGCACGATGGAGGTCGCCGCGCGAACCGGAGCGCTCGTGATGGTCCACGCCGAGAACGGTGATGCGATCGACGTCCTCGTGCGGGAAGCGCTCGCCGCCGGTAACACGGACCCCGTCTACCACGCGCTCACGCGGCCGCCGGAGCTCGAGGGCGAGGCGACGAACAGGGCCATTCAGCTCGCGCGCGTCGCGGGTGCCCCGCTCTACGTCGTCCATGTCACGTGTCGGGACGCGGTTGAGCCGATCGCGGCGGCGCGCGCAAAGGGCTGGGCCGTCTGGGGAGAGACGTGCACCCAGTACTTCGCCGTTGACGTCTCGTTCCTCGAGCGCCCAGGATTCGAGGGCGCAAAGTACGTCTACTCGCCCCCGGCCCGGCCGAAGGAGCACCAGGACGTGCTGTGGGACGCTGTTCGCAATGACGTCCTCTCGGTCGTGTCGACCGACCACTGCGCGTTCCTTTGGGATGGACAGAAGACGCTGGGCCGCGACGACTTCACGAAGATCCCGAACGGCGGCCCGGGGCTCGAGGACAGGCTCGTGATGATGCACGAGCTGGGCGTGCGGCAGGGACGGATCTCGCTGAACCGGATGGTCGACCTGCTCGCGACGCAGCCTGCGCGCCTCTTCGGCCTCTACCCGAGGAAGGGCACGCTCTCCCCGGGCTCGGACGCCGACATCGTCGTCTTCGACCCCGAGCGCACGACGACGATCACGGCGGCGGCGGGTCACTCGAAGAGCGACTACAACCTCTACGAAGGCACGGAGGTAACCGGCGCCGTCGACACCGTCCTGATCAGGGGCACGGTCGTAGTCGACGATGGCGAGCTACAGGTGGAGCCCGGGTTCGGCGAGTTCGTAAAGCGTGCGCGCTTCGGCGAGGAGCTTCGGTAGCGCCGCGCTTCAGTGAGCACTCGGCTCGTGTGGCATGACGAGCGAGTAGTGCCTGGCTAAAGCCAGGCACAGGGGATGGTGGTAGCGACGCAACTACACGTTGCGGGTGTGCGACGCGACCGCGGGCATGGCTTCAGCGAGGCACTTCATATTGCGGGTGTGCGATACGACCGCGTGCCTGGCTTTAGCCAGGCACCACACGGCGCGGGTGTCGCGACGCAACCGGCTACCATCGCAGCAGGCAACGGTTGAGCGAGAGGGCGGCGGAGATGGCGGCAGTTGACGTAAACCCCGAGCTGGGTCAGCAGATCGTCGCGGACGCGAAGGAGTTCGTCCTCTACTCGTGGTCGGTTCAGAACGCCATCCAGCCGATTGCGGTCGCGGGTGCCGAGGGGCGGTACTTCTGGGACTACGACGGCAAGAGGTACCTCGACTTCGCGTCGCAGCTCGTGAACGTCTCGATTGGCCACGGCCATCCGAAGGTCGTCGCAGCGATCAAGGAGCAGGCCGAGGCGCTGTGCACGATCGGCCCGCCAATGGCGACCGAGTCGCGCTCGCGGCTCGGGCGGCTGCTCGCAGAGGTAACCCCAGGGGATCTCTGCATGTCGTTCTTCACGAACGGTGGGGCGGAGGCGAACGAGAACGCCGTCAAGCTCGCGCGGTGGTACACGGGCCGGCACAAGATCATCGCGCGCTACCGCTCCTACCACGGAGCGACCGGAGGCGCGATCGGCCTCACCGGAGATCCCCGCCGCTGGGCCGCCGAGCCGGGTCTTCCCGGCCTCGTCCGGATGCTCGACCCATACACCTACCGCTGCCCCGCTGGACATCCCGACCCCTGCCCGGTGTGCACGGGCGCGCCGCATCTCGAGGAGATTCTCCAGTACGAGGGCGCGCACACGGTTGCAGCGGTGATCCTCGAGACCGTGACCGGGACGAACGGGATCATCGTCCCGCCGGACGGCTACCTCCAGTCGATTCGCGAGGTCTGCGACCGGCACGGGATCCTGCTCATCTGCGACGAGGTGATGGCCGGGTTCGGTCGTACCGGCAGGTGGTTCGCGGTCGACAACTGGGACGTCGTCCCCGACATTCTCACGGTCGCCAAGGGCATCAACTCCGGCTACGTGCCGCTCGGTGCGATGGTGGTGCGTCGGCCGATCGCCGAGTGGATCAAGGACAAGCCCTTCGCCGGGGGCCTCACCTACAGCGGACATCCGCTCGCGTGTGCCTCGGCTGTAGCCTCGATCGAGGCCTTCCAGGAGGAGGGCATCGTCGAGAACGCCTCGGAGCTCGGTACCTATTTCGCGACCGCACTCGCCGGGCTGAAAGACCGCCATCCGTCGGTTGGCGACATTCGCGGCCTCGGGTGCTTCTGGGGCATCGAGCTCGTGAAGAGCCGGCAGACCCGTGAGATGCTCGTGCCGTTCAACGCAGCGGGCGAGGCAGCTGCTCCCGTGGCGAGGCTCGCGAGGGCTGCGCTCGATCGCGGTCTCTACCTCATGACCCACTGGAACGTGGTCATGGTCTGTCCTCCGCTCACGATTACGCGGGAGGAAGCCGAGGAAGGCATCGCGATCCTGGACGACGCTCTCGCGATCGCCGACGAGTACGTGGAGGCGTAGGCCTCTGGTGCTCCGCGTCGCAGCGTCCTGTTTGAGACGTCGAAGGGACAACGTGGACGGAGCGGCGGCGCGCGCTTCGTGACCGACTCGATCATCTCGCTGCAAGGCGTCTCGAAGTCGTTCGGCAAGACCCTGGCCGTCAGCGACGTCTCCTTCGAGGTGAAGCCCGGACGCTGCGTCGGCTGGCTTGGCCCGAACGGTTCCGGCAAGACCACCCTGATCCGCTGCATGCTTGGCCTCGCTCGTCCGAGCGAAGGCTCGATCCACGTGCGGGGCTTCGCGATCCCCAAGGATGTGCGCAAGGCGCTCGAGCGCGTCGGCGGGATCGTCGAGGAGCCGCGCTTCTATCCGTACCTCTCGGGGAAGGCGAACCTCGAGGTCTGGGCTCGCTTCGTCGGCGGCGAGGCGCACACACGTGTCGGCTGGGCGCTCGACCGCGTCGATCTAGCCCCCCGCGCCGATACGAAAGTGAAGGCGTACTCACTCGGGATGCGGCAACGGCTCGGTGTCGCCCGGAGCCTCCTCACCGACCCCGAGCTGCTGGTCCTCGACGAGCCCAGCAACGGCCTCGACCCGGCCGGCATGGCGGAGTTTCGCGACATGATTCGCTCGTTCGTCGAGGAGGAGGGTCGAACGGTCTTCATCTCGTCTCATCTGCTCGACGAGGTACAGAAGATCGCCGACGAGATCGCGATCGTGCAGGAGGGCAAGCTCAGATTGCACGGCTCGGTCGCTGAGCTCGTCGCCGGCGGAAGGCAGGTGCTGCGCGTCAGGGTCGATGCTCTCGGCCGGGCGGAGGAGCTGCTGCGCGGGCTCGTGTCGGTGCTCGAGGTCACGCGAGGTAGCGACGGTAGCCTCGACCTCACGCTCGACCGCGTCGACGACGCGAGCTCGATCGCGATCACCCGCGTGCTCGTCACGGGCGGTGTTGGAGTGGCTGAGGTTGTCAAGGTGAGCGAGTCGCTCGAGGAGCGGTTCCTGGAGATCACCTCGGCCGACGCTGTAGCCCCGTCGCTCGAGGCCGCACCGTGATCAGGGCGACCCTGCGCACGATCACTGGGCGCCGCGGGAGCTTCTACGGCGGGGCGGCAGTGGTGCTCGCCGGCGTGCTGATCGCGATCCTCGTCGTGATCGTGGTTCATGAGCTGCGGCCAGGCCGGCACCCGTCCACAGGCGGCCGTGGGCTGTTCGATGCCGTCGGCGGCGTCGGGTTCCTGGCAGGGACAGTGGTCGCGATCCTCGTCGGCGCCCTCGCTGGATCCTACGATGCGGCCCAGGGAACGATCCGGTATCTCGTGATGACGGGGGCAGGTCGCGGGCCGATCTATGCAGCACGGACGATCGCGCTCGTGCTCGCCGTCTGGCTCGCGCTTCTGCCTTCGATCCTGCTGGGATCGGTTGCTTCGCTCGTCCTCCCCCACGAGCCCTCGGCCGCGATCACGCTCAGCGACGTCGGAGGGCTCGTCTGGTCGATGGCCCTGCTCTATGCCGTCTTCGCGCTGATCAGCATGGGTATCGGCACGGTGCTGCGCTCGAACGGGGCGGCAATTGCGATCTCGCTCGTGTTCGCCGTCGGCTTCACGCCGCTGCTGACATTGATCGACAGCCTCAGTCACGGCCTCGGCAACCTCATGCTGCCCAACCTGATCGATCGGCTCACCGGAGCCGACGACGGCGCGCCGATCCCGGTTGCCGTGGCCGCTCTCCTCATGTGGGTTGGTGCCTTTTGGGTTGCAGGTCGGCTCCGCGTCCAGCGCGACGAGTACTAGCACTCAGACTGCGCTCGCGACCGATCGCGTGGTCAGGCGTAGGCGCCGCCGGGGGTGAGGCTACGAGCCGTCCTCTGCCAGCACGCCGAGTGATTGAGGCACCATCTCGGTGCGCTGCGTGTCGATGTCCTTGACGAGCGACCAGATCACCTGGCCGCCCTTGTCGATCAGGAACGTGCCGCGGATCGGTGCACCGGTCGTCTCGCTGAAGACCCCGTACGCCTTCGAGGCGGCGCCGTGCGGCCAGAAGTCCGACGCAAACACATAGGTCGCGCCGAGCTCCTTCCTCCAGGCTTGTCGAGCAGCGGACGGGTCGCAGGAGACGAACACGACATCGGTGTCGGCGTTGTGGAACGACGACAGGTTCGCCTCGAGGTCGAGGGCCTCGTCTGCGCAGACCGGCGTAAACGCGAAGGGGTGGAAGACAAGCAGGACGTTGCGCGTGCCCCGGAAGTCATTCAGGCGGACACGCGTGCGGTGCGTCTCCTCGAGGTCGAACTCCGGTGCGGTCTCACCCATCCCGATTGCCACGCCCACCCTCCTCGCCGTTGCCCGAAGGGCGATAGTACTTGCGGCTGCGGAGCTTCTCCGGGAGATAGGCGACGGCGAACCCGGCTGGATCATCGTGGGGGTAGACGTAGCCCTTGCCGTGGCCCCGGGCGGCGGCACCGCGATAGTGCACGTCCCGGAGCATCGGCGGCGGCTGGAGGTTGCCCTGGTCGTGCACGTCGCTTGTCGCAGCGTCGACGGCGCGGATGACGGCATTCGACTTGGGTGCGCGCGCCAGGTAGATCGCAGCTTGCGCGAGGTTCAGCCGGGCCTCGGGCAGCCCGATCAGCGCGAGAGCCTGGGCCGCCGCGACCGCGATGAGCAGTGCTCTGGGATCGGCGTTCCCGATGTCTTCGGATGCCAGGATGATCATGCGCCGCGCGACGAAGCGCGGATCCTCTCCGGCTGCCAGCATCGCGGCCAGGTAGTACACGGCAGCGTCGGCGTCGCCGCCGCGCATCGACTTGATGAACGCCGACGTGAAGTCGTAGTGCTGGTCGCCGGCTCGGTCGTAGCGCAGCGGGAGCCGCCGGGCGGCGTCCTGGACGTGGCGCAGATCGAGCGCCTCTCCCTCCGCCTGGGCCGTCGCGGAGGCAAGCTCGAGCGTGGAGAGTGCGCTGCGAGCGTCTCCGCCCGAGCTCTTGGCGATCTGCTCCACGACCTCGTTTGAAGTGACGACACCAAGCGCCGCGGCGCCCCGGCGGACGATGGTTGAGAGCTCGTCCGGGCCGAGCGGCTCGAGTTCGATCACCGTGCAACGGGAGAGGAGCGCGGCGTTGAGGTCGACGTACGGGTTCTCCGTGGTTGCTCCGATCAAGGTCACGCGTCCATCCTCGACCGCGGGGAGAAGCACGTCCTGCTGTGCCTTGTTGAAGCGGTGGATCTCGTCGAGGAAGAGAATCGTCCGCTGCCCCGAGCCGCCGAGGCGGTCGCGCGCACGCTGGATGACCGCTCGGACGTCGTCGACCCGCGCCGACACGGCCGAGAGCTCCTCGAACGCCGCTCCCGTCGTCGCGGCGACGATGCGTGCAAGCGTCGTCTTGCCGACGCCCGGAGGGCCGTGGAGGATCATCGACGGCGCGCGGTCGTCCTCGATCGCTCGCCTGAGTGCTGAGCCGTCTGCAAGGACGTGGCGCTGGCCCACGAGCTCCTCGAGCGCGTGCGGTCGCAACCGCTCGGGTAGCGGCGCCGTCTCCGCCTGGCGTTCGCGTGCGGCATCCGCGAAGAGGTCGGCCATCGCCGCTAGGAGTGCTTTTCGGCGTGACCGCCGAACTGCTTGCGCATCGCCGAGAGCACGCGATTTGCGAAGTCCGCCTCACCTCGCGAGGTGAAGCGCGAATACAGGGCGGTCGTGAGCACGTCGGCAGGAACGCTCTCCTCGATCGCCGCCATCGCCGTCCAGCGCCCTTCGCCCGAGTCGGAGACGTGGCCGGTGTACTCCTCGAGCTCGTCGGACTCCTGGAACGCTGTCGCAGTCAGGTCGAGCAACCAGGACGAGACGACGCTCCCGCGGCGCCAGAGCTCGGCAATCGCCGGGATGTCGAGCGTGTACTCGTAGTACTCGGGATGGGGAAATGGCGCGGTCTCGGCGTCGGCTTCGCGCGCCTTGAGGCCGGCATCGGCGTTCTTGAGGATATTGAAGCCCTCAGCGAATGCGGCCATCAGCCCGTACTCGATCCCGTTGTGGACCATCTTTACGAAATGGCCTGCCCCCGGCGGGCCGCAATGGAGGTAGCCCTGCTCCTCGGGTGCGGGATCGCCCGTACGCCCCGGGGTCCGCTCGGCCATCTCGATCCCGGGCGCGAGGGCGCTGAAGATCGGCTCGAGCGCACGGAAGGCCTCGTCGCTGCCGCCGACCATCAGGCAGAAGCCGCGCTTCGCCCCGTACACCCCGCCCGACGTGCCGCAGTCGACGTAACGGATCCCGCGCGCGTCGAGCTCGGCGGCCCGGCGGAGGTCGTCGCGGTAGAAGCTGTTTCCCCCGTCGACAATCGTGTCCCCGGGCGCGAGAGTCGCGCCCAGCTCGCTGACGACGCCCTCGGTGATGTGCCCTGCGGGCACCATCACCCACACGGCGCGCGGAGGCGTCATGCGCGAGACGAGATCGGCGATTGTCGGAGCGCCCGTCGCGCCCTCCGCCTCGAGGCGGGCAACGGCAGCGGTGCTGACGTCGTTTACGACACAGGTATGGCCTGATTGCATGACACGAAGAGCGATATTCGTGCCCATCCGTCCGAGGCCGACGATCCCGAGCTCCATCGCTCGTGAGCCTATACCCTCGGTGCAACGTGACCGTGCCTGCGTCGATCCCGAGCCAGGGCGCCGCCTGGCGGCAGCTTCAGCAGCATGCGGCCGCTGTCCGCGCCGTGCATCTCCGCGATCTCTTCACGGCGGATCCGGGTCGAGGCGAGCGACTGGTCGGTGAGGCGGCGGGCTTCTATCTCGACTACTCGAAGCAGCGCGTCACCGACGAGACGATGGCGCACTTGCTCGTGCTCGCGCAGGAGCGCGACGTGGCCGGGTGTACCGCAGCCATGTTCGCAGGCGAGCACGTCAACGTGACCGAGGATCGCGCCGCCCTCCATGTCGCCCTGCGCATGCCTCCGGAGCGATCCCTCGTCGTCGACGGGATCGACGTGGTGCGGGACGTGCACGACGTACTCGACCAAATGACCACCTGTGCCGAGGCCGTGCGCAGCGGGGCGTGGCGCGGACATACCGGTCAGCGGATCCGTGCGGTTGTCAACGTCGGCATCGGCGGCTCCGACCTTGGTCCAGTGCTGGCCTACGAGGCGCTGCGGGCTTACAGCGACCGCGACACCGTCTTCCGGTTCGTCTCGAGCGTGGACGGTACGGACTTCGCCGAGGCGACGCGCGACCTCGACCCCGCCGAGACGCTGTTCGTGGTCTGCTCGAAGACGTTCACGACGCTTGAGACCATGACGAACGCGCACACGGCGCGAGCATGGTTGGTAACCGCGCTCGGCGACGCCGCTGTTGCGCGGCATTTCGTTGCCGTCTCCACAAACCCCGAGGCCGTCGCCGCTTTCGGCATCGACCGCGCTCATGTCTTCGGCTTCTGGGACTGGGTCGGTGGCCGCTACTCGCTCGACTCGGCGATCGGGCTCTCCACGATGATCGCGATCGGTCCCGGGCGCTTTCGTGAGCTGCTCGCAGGGATGCACGCGATCGACGAGCACTTCCGTACGGCGGCGCCCGCCGACAGCCTCCCTCTTCTCTTGGGTCTGCTCGGCGTTTGGAACGCGACCTTCCTCGGCTCGAAGACGGTCGCCGTGCTGCCCTACGACCAGTACCTGAAGCGGCTTCCGGCCTATCTCCAGCAGCTGACGATGGAGTCGAACGGCAAGCACGTGACGCTCGCCGGTGACCGGGTCGACTACGACACCGGCCCCGTCTACTGGGGCGAGCCCGGGACGAACGGCCAGCACAGCTTCTATCAGCTGATCCACCAGGGTACGGCGACCGTGCCGTGCGACCTGATCGGCTTCAGCCGGTCGCTGAATCCGCTTGGGCCGACGCCCCTCGGCCAGCATCACGACCTCCTGATGGCGAACGTGTTCGCGCAGGCCGAGGCGCTCGCCTTCGGGAAGACCGAGGACCAGGTTCGTGCGGAGGGTACGCCCGAGGCGCTCGTGCGTCACCGCGTCTTCGAGGGCAACCGTCCGACGAGCGTCCTGCTCGGAGACGAGCTGACACCTGCAGCCCTGGGCTCGCTGATCGCGCTCTACGAGCACAGCGTCTTCGTGCAGGGCGTCGTGTGGGGGATCGACTCGTTCGACCAGTGGGGAGTCGAGCTCGGCAAGCAACTCGCCCAGCGGATCGCGCCGGAGCTCTCCGACGAGAGCGCAATCCTCGCCCACGACTCGTCGACGAACGCGCTGATCCGACGCTACCGCTCTCGTCGAGCTACGACGTCATGATCGTCTCGCCCGAGCTCCTCGAGATCACGGAGGCACGCGGCGCACTCGAGCGGATCGAGAGTTGGCTCCGCGAGCGGGGCTTCTTCTCGTCTGGATCGGAGGCGCTATGCGCGGATCTCTATCTTGGCTACGGGCTCTCCGACACGCTCCGCCGAAGCGCCCTGCCGCCGCCGCCGGAGCCGTGCAATCTCCCGCTCGCCGCATGCATGCTCGTCGCGTCCGCGGATAGCGGCGGCACCGGCACCCCTGCCTCACTCAGGCTTGGACGCTGGGAGGAGACGTGGAGTGAAGCGGCGTACTTCGCCGCCGCCGAGTCGGTGCGGGACGCGATCGCCGCCGGCGACGTCTACCAGGTGAATCTCGTCCAGCACCTCTCGGCGTCGTTCGCGGGTGATCCGGGGACGGTCGCAGCGCGCCTGGCCGTCCTCCAGCCTCGCGAGCCGCGTGTGTTCCGCGGGGACGGCTGGTCGATCGTCTCCGCGTCGCCGGAGCTCTTCCTCTCCCGTCGAGGCGACCGCGTCCGGACGGGTCCGATCAAGGGCACGCGCCCCCCCGGTGAGGCGTGGGAGCTCGAGCACTCGGCGAAGGACGCGGCAGAGCACGTGATGATCGTCGACCTCGAGCGCAACGACCTCTCTCGCGTGTCCGTTGCCGGGAGCGTCCATTGGTCAGAGCGGATGGTTCCGCGCAGGCTCGCGGGCGTCGAGCACCTGGTGTCGGCCGTGGAGGGAACGCTCCGCTCGGGAGTCGGCATGGCCGAGCTGATCGGCGCTGTCTTCCCGGGTGGCTCGGTGACCGGGGCGCCAAAGATCGCGGCGCTCGACGTGATCGCCGCGCTCGAGCCGGTTGGGCGCGGCGCGTCGATGGGTGCACTGGGCCGCGTCTGGGGTAACGGAGACCTCGATCTGACGCTCACGATCAGGACCTTCGCGATCGCCGGAGATCGCATCCACCTGTGGGTCGGCGGCGGGATCGTCTGGGACTCCGATCCGCTCGCCGAGATCGAGGAGAGTCGTACGAAGGCCCGACCGCTCCTCGGGGCACTCGGTACGTCGTTGCGGGAGCGGAGCGTCGCACGGTGACGCCCCGCGCGCTCGCCGTGTCGGGCCGGGGCCTCGTCGATCCTACGACCGCCGTGCTCGCGGCAGACGACGAGGGCTTTACGCGCGGTCGCGCTGCGTTCGAGACGCTGCGCATCTACGGCTCGCGCCCGTTCCGTCTCAGGGAGCACCTCGACCGGCTCATCGGCTCCGCGCAACGGGTGGGGCTGCCGTCCGTGGATCGGGACGAGGTCGAGCGCCTCGTGCGCCTCGCCCTCGAGGCTGCCGGTCTCGAGGACGGCACGCTCCGCGTCTTCTGGACTGCCGGCCCACCGGACGGACCTCCTCGAGCGCTCGTGCTCGTCGGCGAGGTCCCGGAGTGGATCGAGGGCGCGCGCGCTGGCGGGGTTCGGCTCGCGTCGTTGCTCGGGATCCGGGCGAGCGCGCCCTGGCTCCTGCCCGGGACGAAGTCGACGAGCTACGCGGTCAACATTGCGGCAGAGCAGGAGGCGCGGCGACGGGGAGCAGACGACGCCGTCTTCGTCGACGAGAGCGGCATCGTTCTCGAAGGGCCAGTGACGAACGTCTGGTGGAGAACCGCGTCGACTCTCTACACACCGTCGCTCGAGCTCGGGATCCTCGCAGGCGAGACGAGAGCGGTCGTCCTCGAGCTTGCGGCGGGAGTCGGCTATGCCGTCGAGGAGGGCGTCTACCCGCTCGACCGGCTCGCAGCCGCTGATGAGGTATTCACGTCGTCGTCCGTACGGGAGATCATGCCCGTGGTCGCCCTGAACGGTTTGCCCGTGCCGCGGGGCCCAGCGGCGGCGGATCTCCAGCTCGCGCTTCGCCGAGCTACCCTTCTCCCATGAGGGTTCGTCTCGGCGGCATGGCGCTCGCGAACGGTGTGCTCGTCCATGGTCCTACCGCGTGGGCGTGCGCCATCCGGGACCGTGACGGCGGTATCACGGTCGCCTCGGGTCGCAAGCGGCGGTTCCTGCCGTCGGTGGAGACCCCATTCGTGCGCGGGCCGCTGCGATTGGCGGAGGCGTTTGCGCTGCTGCCCGAGGTCAGGCGGCGTTTGCCCGGGGCACGGTTCGCGTTCGAGCGGCCGAGCGTGCTCGTCGCGTCGCTCGTTGTCACGACCTCCATCAGGCTCGTCCGGGGCAGTCGGCTCGGGGCTGGATCGAAGGAGGCGCTGGCGCTGCTTGCGTCGCTCGTCCCTGCCACGATCGCGCTTCGCGGCGGAGAGCTGGCCTCGTATCACGGCGCCGAGCACGTCTCGATCGGCTCCTACGAGCGCGGTGGAGCCCGAGCGCCCAAGGAGCACGAACGGTGCGGCTCGCATCTCGTCGGCCCGCTCCTTGCCACCTCGGCTCTCGCCAGCGTCGCAGCGGCGAGGCTGCCGTCGCGCACGCAGGGCGCGGGCCGGATCGTCGGGACGCTTGCGGCGGTGGGGACGTCGGTCGAGCTCTTCTCCTGGATGGGCCGCCACCCGGATCACGTGGTGTCGCGGGCGCTCGCGCGACCGGGTGATGTCCTGCAGCGCCGGCTCTCGACGGAGGAGCCCTCGCCCGAGCAGCTCGCTGTCGCAAACGCCGCCCTCGCCGCCTGCCTCGAGCTGGAGGAGTAGGGGCGAAAAGACGTGCCTGCCTTCAGGCAGGCACTGGCGTTTGCGGAGAGCTGCACGCGGAGCTCATGACGAGCGCTGCGCCCGCCGCTACGCCTCGCGCCGTAGGGACAAGAGACGTGCCTGCCTTCAGGCAGGCGCTGGCGATTGCGGAGAGCTGCACGCGGAGCTTGCGATTCGCGTGGTGCCTGCCTGAACGCAGGCACGGCCGTGTTGGTGCTCGGACGCTTCAGGTGTCCAATGCTCCTGCCGATAGGCCCAAAGATGCTCGCATCGATCGGTCAGACGCTCTCCGACTGGGCGCTTACGTGGCTGCCGATCCTCCTCTTCGTCGTCATCATCTACCTGCTGTGGCGCACGGTGCAGTACATGCCGCGCGTCAAGCCGGCGCCGATCGACCGCGACTCGTCCGAGCCGGTTGCCTGGAGCGACGTCGCAGGAGTCGACGAGGCGAAGGCCGAGCTCCAGGAGGTTGTCGACTTCCTCCGTGACCGCAAGCGCTTCGAGCGGCTTGGCGCACGCGTGCCGAAGGGAATCCTCCTCTACGGGCCGCCTGGCACCGGCAAGACGCTGCTTGCCAAGGCCGTCGCGACCGAGTCGGGTGCGAACTTCTACTCGTCGAGTGCCTCGGCGTTCGTGGAGATGTTCGCCGGCCTGGGAGCAGCCCGGATCCGCAAGCTGTTCGAGGAGGCGCGGAAGAACGCGCCGTCGATCGTGTTCATCGACGAGCTCGACGCCGTCGGCACGTCGCGCGGCGCGAACAGCTTCAACCGCGAGCACGACCAGACGCTCAACCAGCTGCTCGTCGAGCTCGACGGATTCGGCGGTCGCGACGAGGTCGTCGTGATGGGGGCGTCGAACAGGCTCCAGGATCTCGACACGGCGCTCCTCCGCCCGGGTCGCTTCGACCGTCAGGTCGTCGTGTCGGCGCCCGACCTCGCGGGTCGCGAGGCGATCCTGCGCGTGCACACGCGCTCGAAGCCGCTTGCGGCCGACGTCGACCTGGCCACGATCGCCCGCAACACGTCTGGGTTGACGGGCGCCGACCTCGCGAATCTCGCGAACGAGGCGGCGATCGTAGCCGGGAGAGAGAACCTCCAGCACGTCCGCCAGGCCGATTTCTTCACGGCGATGGAGCGGATCGTCGCAGGTCTGCAGACGCGGAAGGTCGTCACGGACAAGGAGAAGCGGATTCTCGCCTACCACGAGGCGGGGCACGCGCTGATGGCGCATCTGATGGGCGATCTCCTACCCGTGCAGAAAGTGACGATCATCTCCCGCGGCGATGCTCTTGGCTACACCCTCAACATCCCATCAGAGGATCGCTACCTCCACACGCGCGAGGAGCTGATCGACCTGATGAAGGTCTGCCTCGCAGGCCGGGCGGCCGAGCAGATCGTGTTCGGCCGGATCACGAACGGCGCCGCTAGTGACCTCGAGCGCGTTACCGCGATCGCCCGTGCGATGGTGTTCGAGTACGGGATGTCCGAAGTGGCGCCCGCACGCACGATGCGTGCCGACAACTACGCGCTGTCGGAGGAGACGAAGCGTCTTCGCGACAGCGAGCAGGCGCGTCTGACCGACCACGCCTACGACGAGGCAAAGCGCCTGCTCGAGAAGCACCGCGTCTCGCTCGATCGCGTCACAACGGCGCTGCTCGAGAAGGAGACCCTCCAAAAGGACGAGCTCGACGTCCTGCTGACCGACATCGGGGCCGAGTCACGGTCGAGCGAGACCGTCGGCACCGTCCGCGTCCTGCCGCGGGCGGCGGAGTAAAGCAGAGGGCGAGATCGTGGTTAGCCGAGCAGATCCGCGGCGATCGCGAGAGGCGTTCATCTAGCATCGCGGACATGGTCCTCCGCGGCGTTCACCACATCGGCATTGCCGTGGCCGACCTCGAAGCGGCCGTCGACACGTACACGAATCTGCTCGCGGGCACGGTCGAGCACCGCGGTGCCGTCGAGGATCAGCACGTAGCTGCGGTGTCCGTGCTCGTCGGCGGCAGCCGGATCGAGCTGCTCGCGCCGACCCACGACGACTCGCCCGTCGGGAAGTTCCTCGCCAAGCGCGGCCAGGGCCTGCATCACGTGGCCTACGAGGTCGACAACGTCGCCGCAACCCTCGCCGAGCTGGCGGCCGCCGGCGCCGAGCTCATCGACGATGCTCCGCGCAGGGGGTTGTTCGGGCTCCAGGTCGCGTTCATCCATCCCGACGCCGTCCACGGCGTCCTCACCGAGGTGGTCTCCGTTGGCTGAAGCCGATTCCGTTCGCATTGAGCTCGCGTTCCGCGGCGGGCCCGTCTATGCGGCGCTCGTCACGTCGAAGGACGCGGACGTCCTCGAGCAAGCGCTTGCTGAGGGCGCCGGTGGCGTCCACCAGCTCGATACCGACGATGGTCGCACGACCGTCGTGCTCGGGCAGGTCGTCTACCTCAAGCGCTACGCACGCGACTCGAAGGTCGGCTTCGGCCTTTGAAGCGGCGGGAGATCCGTGCCTGACTCCAGTCAGGCACAACCGGCTGGTCCTGCCCCGACCGCGCACGGCGCGGGACTGGCGTCGCGGTTTCGGCTCGAGCGCTCCGCGATCGGGCCTCTAGTCTCGTGGCCCTCGAGGTCGGAATCGTCGGCTTGCCCAACGCCGGCAAGACGACGCTTTTCAACGCGCTCACGAAGGCCGGCGCCGAGATCACGGCGTATGCGTCGGTGACGGATAAGTCGAACGTTGGAATGGCCGCGATGGCAGACGATCGTCTCGACCGGCTCGCGACGCTCGTGGGCGCTCGCAAGGTGACGCCCGCGGCGATCCGCGTCCAGGACGTGCCGGGTACCGGCCCAGCGCTGCTCGGCAACCTCCGCCAGGTCGATGCACTGCTCGTGGTGACAGACGGCTTCTCCGAAGGCGCGAATCCCGCTGGCGATCTCGAGACGGTGAGACTCGAGCTGCTCGTCGCCGACACCGACCACGTCGCACGTCGTCTCGAGCGCGTCGAGAAGGAGGCGAAGTCGGGTGATCCGGCGAAGCGCAAGGAGGTAGACGTCCTCCGCGAGTTGCTCGCGCACGTCGAGGGCGGCCATCCGCTGACCGAGTGGCCCGGCGAGCTCCCGGACGAGCTCGAGCCGTTGACGACGAAGCCGCTGCTCGCAATCGAGAACGGTCCGGCCGGGATCGACTGCAAGCTCGAGGCGGAGCTCGCGGAGATGCCGGACGACGAGGCGGCGGCCTTCCGCGAAGGTCCCTCGGCGCTCGCTGAGATCGTGCGGCGGTTGCACGATGCGCTTGGCCTGATCACCTTCTTCACGGCAGGCGAGAAGGAGACGCGCGCATGGACCCTCCGGGAGGGTCAGACGGCGCTAGAGGCCGGTGCGACGATCCATTCGGACATCGCGCGCGGCTTCATTCGCTGCGAGGTGATCCGCTGGGACGAGCTGCTCGCCGCCGGATCGCACGCTGAGGCGTCTCGCCGCGGCGTGCAGCGGCTCGAGGGCAAGACCTACGTCGTCGAGGACGGTGACGTTCTCAACATCCGGTTCAACGTCTAGCCGAGAGACCCACGCCACGTGCCTGTCTTCAGGCAGGCACCACACGCGCAGTCAGCGCGTACGCTCGAGCGATCGAGGAGGTTGCTCGACGAGTGTTACACCCTCGCTCGGCCCGACCGGCCGCTACCCCGCGGCGATCATTGCTGCCCCCGCGAGGGTGGCGGCCGCGCCTGCCCATTGCGAGGGCCGCAGCCGCTCGTCGAGCACGGTCCTGGCGAGGAGCACGGTGACGATGGGGTAGAGCGACCCGAGCACCGACACGAGGCTGAGCAGGCCGCGCGTCGTCGCAACGGCGAAGAGGACGTTCGCGGAGACGTCGAACACCCCGATCAGCCCGATCGTCAGCACGAGCTCGCGCGGCACTCTGAGTCGTCTGCCGATTGCGAGGGCGACCGCGATCGCAGCCGCGCAAGAGGTCGAGCGCGCGATCAAGACAGACCAGGCGGCTCCGTCTGAAGCCGCGCGGTCGATGAGGACGAAGTAAAGACCGAATCCGGCGGCCGCGATCAGCGCGAGCCCCACGGCCGCCGGTCGTGTGCTCCCGTCGCGGTCGGTCTCGCGCGACACAACTGCAACGCCCGCGAGCGCAGCTGCCACGCCGACCACCTGGAGCCCGGCTGGGTGCTCGCCGCGCGCGAGACCGACCGCGAAGGGGATCACGGCCGATGTCGCGGCGATCGGGGCGACGACGCCCATTGCGCCCACAGCCATCCCCCGGTAGAGCGCCGCGAGCCCCGTGGCTCCGCACACCCCCGCGATCGCTGCCGCCAGCGCCGATCCGACGCCCGGAACGGGGCTCTGGCCGACGAGGACGAAGGCGCCGACCGCGATCAGGCCGACCAGCTGCGACAGAGCGAGCACCGTGAGCGCGCCTCGGCGGCGCGAGGCCACGCCGCCGAGGAAGTCGCCGGTGCCCCAGGCCAGGGACGAGCAGAGGGCGAGCGCGATTGCGAGCACGCGGCTCTCAGCGTTCGCCGGCGGGGAGCGTTGCGGCTTGCGCGTCGAGCTGATTCGCGTGATAGAGGACGGCGGCCTCCGCTGTACGTGCCGCGCTGCGATCGTGATGGACGGCCACCGCGTGGAGCAACTCGGCGCGAACGTCCGAGTCCAGCGCGCTCGCATGATCCTCGATCAGACGGAGCCCGAGGTGGACGTGGCCGAGCAGCCTTCCCTCCTCCGTCTGCCTGAACGAGGGGCCGGGCTCGAGCTCGCGCGTGCGCCCGACGTCATGGAGCAGTGCCGCTGCGAGCAGGATGTCGGAGCGGAGCCGGGGATGGAGCTGAGCCGTCTCTCTGCAGAGGGTTGAGACGCCGACGGTGTGCTCGAGCAGGCCGCCCGCATAGCCGTGGTGCCCGTCGCTGCCTGCGGCGGGCAGGAGCCGCATCCGCTCTCGCACGGCCCGGTCGTGTAGGACACTCTCGACCGTTGCGGCGAGCCCGGCATGGGAGATCTCTGCGGCGAGGAACTCGAGGAACCCGTCCAGCTCGGCTGCATCTCGTCGCATCGTCGGCGTCAGGGTTGCCGTGTCGGCGTCGGGAGCAGGCTCGAGCGAGCGAACCTGCACCTGGAGCGCTTTGCCGAAGCGCTCGACGCGCCCGAGCACCCGCACGGCGTCGCCTTCCTGGAAACGGCGCTCGAGCAGCTCGACGTCGCTCCAGACGCGCGCCTCGATCCGCCCGCTCGAGTCGACGAGCTCGAGAGCGAGGTACGGTGCGCCCGCCTTCGTGCGTAGTCGGCGCTTCCTCGCCACCGCGTAGACCCCCTCGACCGTGCGATCCTCCGCCAGCTCTGCGATCGAGGTCATCTCGGACGGGTCCCCACACGGGCAGTCTAAGCCTGGAGGTACCCTCGCGCGGATGGCCGACGTCAAGCCCTTCTGCGCCGTCCGGTATGCGCCCGCTGCCGGCCCCCTCCCGCTGCTCGTCTCACCCCCGTACGACGTCATCTCGCAGGCCCAGCGGCGCGATTACCTCGCGCGCAGCCCCCACAACGTCGTCCACCTGACGCTGAACGAGTCGGAGGAGCAGGCAGGGGCTCTCTATCGCTCCTGGCTCGACGAGGGCGTGCTCGCCCTCGAGCCGGAGCCGGCGGTGTGGGCCGTGCTTCAGGACTACGTCGGTCCTGACGGCGTCGCGCGCAGGCGTGCGGGGATCGTCGCGTCACTCCGCGTCGAGCCCTACGAGACACGGGTGATCCTGCCGCACGAGCGCACGCACGCCGGTCCGAAGGAGAGCCGCCTGCGGCTTCTCAGGGCGGCACGGGCCCAGCTCGAGCCGATCTTTCTCCTCTACGACGGCGCGCCGCCCGTTGCGCCGCCTGATCGAGCTCCCGACGTCGAGGCTGAGGGGACGAGGCTCTGGCGCCTTCCCGGGGGCGGGGTCTCCGAGGCGTTCGCCGGCCGCCAGCTTCTGATCGCGGACGGCCATCATCGCTACGAGACGGCTGTTGCCCATGCCGCTCAGGAAGGGACGCCGGAGAGCGCGCGGATGATGGTCGTCCTCGTCAGCACCGACGATCCCGGGCTCGAGATCTTCCCGACGCACAGGCTGTTCGCCGACCGGCCGGACATCGTGCTCGACGGCCGGCCCCACCTGACAGTCGACGCGGCTCTCGGCGCGCTCGAGGCCGAGCCGTACGACCGCGGGGTCGCGGTTGCCGTCTCACGTGCGGGTGCGGTGGTCGTGCACGGTGAGCTGGGAGAGCTCGATGTGGAGCTCGTCGATCGCTTCGGTCACGATGGGATCGCCTACACGGCAGATCGCGACGAGGCGCTCGCAGCGGTGGAGACCGGCGCGGCGGACGTCGCCTTCCTTCTCCGTTCTACGCGGATCGAAGACGTCTTCGAGCGCGCTCGGCGCGGCGAGGTGATGCCGCAGAAGACGACGTACTTCTTCCCGAAGCTCACCTCCGGACTGCTCTTCCACCCCGTATGAGCGACTGGCTTGCCCTCTGCCGCGCGTGCGTCGCCGACCTCGACCAGGTGCTGAAAGCGCTGCCGTCGCGCGTCGAGCGCGAGCCGGTGCTGCGTCGCGGCGAGGGTGGCGACGAGACGACGGCGGTCGACGCTGGCGCCGAGGACGCGGTCGTCGCGCGCCTCGAGGCACTCGGCGGCGACTTCGTGCTCGTGTCGGAGGAGCTGGGCGAGCGGATGTACGGGAAGGGTGGGGAGACGCGCGTCGTGCTCGACCCGATCGACGGCTCCATCAACGCAAAGCGTGGAATCCCGTACTTCGCGCTGTCCCTGGCGGTGGCGGACGGTCCGACGATGGGCGATGTGCACTTCGGGTACGTCTACGATTTCGGCGCACGTGAGGAGTGGGTCGTGGTCCGCGGCGAGGGCGTCCTTCTGAACGGTGAGCCGCTCGTCGCGCCGCCGCCGAAGGATCCGATCGAGATCCTCGCGTTCGAGGGCACGACGACCGCGTCGATCGCCGAGAAGGCGGGGGCGGCGCTCGTTGTCTCGCAGCGCCTGCGAGTGATGGGGTCGCTCGCGCTCTCGCTGTGCCATCTCGCCGCGGGACGCCTCGACGGGGTCGTGTGCCTGAAGGAGGCGCGTTCGATCGACATCGCCGCGGCGCAGCTCGCGGTCCGCGAGCGCGGGCTCGCCATCGATCTGTTCGAGTCGCCGCCGTTCCTCGCGGCGCCGCTTGATCTCGTCGGCCGCTCGCGGGTCGTCGCGGCGGCGACGGACGCACTGTGCACGCAACTCGCGGGAGCGTTTGCGTGAGAGAGGCAAGGCTGCAAGTATCAGAGGCGGTCCTCAGTGTGTGGGTGACTTGTGCCTGCCGTCAGGCAGGCACCACGCGCTCGTCAGAGGCGCACGTTCGGATGATGGCACTCGGGAGCAATCCTCCCGGTACGCTCAGTCCATGACGCCGGACCGCGACGCCGTCCTCGCCGCCCTCGAGAACGTCATCGATCCGGAGCTTCGGCGCCCGGTCACCGAGCTCGATATGGTGCGCGACGTCGGCGTTGAGCCGGACGGTCGGGTCGCTGTCACGATCGCACTGACCGTCGCAGGCTGCCCGCTGCGCTCCTCGTTCGAGGATCAGGTGCAGCGCGAGATCGGGGCCGTTGCCGGCGTCACGAGCGTCGCGCTCTCTTTCGACGTGATGAGCCCGGACGAGAAGGCAGCGCTGTCGTCGCGGCTCAACGGCGGCCGAGCGGAGAAGACGATCTCACTCGACCCGGCGACTCGCGTCGTCGCGATCGCGTCGGGGAAGGGCGGAGTCGGCAAGTCGACATTGACGGCGAACATCGCCCGGGCGCTCTCCGCGTCTGGACAGCGCGTCGGTGTCCTCGACGCCGATATCTATGGCCACTCGATCCCGCTCATGCTCGGCGTCTCGCACCGGCCGGTCGTGATCGACAAGATGATCGTGCCGCCCGTGAGCGGCGACCTGAAGCTGATGTCGATCGGGTTCTTCCTGGAGGAGAACGCGCCCGTGATGTGGCGCGGCCCGATGCTGCATCGAGCTCTCGAGCAGTTCCTCTCGGACGTCTACTGGGGCGACCTCGACGTGCTCGTGGTCGACATGCCCCCGGGGACCGGCGACGTGTCGATCTCGCTCGGTCAGTTGCTTCCGCGTGCGGAGGTTGTGATCGTGACGACGCCGCAGCTGGCCGCGCAACAGGTGGCCGTACGGGCGGCGTCGATGGCGGAGAAGGTCGGCATGCGCATCACCGGTGTCATCGAGAACATGTCGTACCTCGTTGGCACGGGGCAGGAGATCTTCGGGTCGGGCGGCGGAGAGCGTCTCGCTGCGGAGGTGGGTGCTCCTCTGCTCGGCCGCGTCCCGCTCGATCCTGCGTTGCGCGAGGCGGCAGATGTGGGCCGGTCGGTGCTCGACGCCGCTCCCGCATCCGAGGCGGCGGCGGCGATCGAGCTGGTGGCTGCGGCGATCCAGGCGGCGCGACGCGGCGGCATCCGCAAGCAGCTCACCGTTCTCTCGTAGCGGGCTGATTGTGCAGAAGCAGCGAGAGGGGCGCCTGAAGGCGCCCCTCTCGAGCACGGCTCTAGTGGGGGGAGGTACTAGCGGCCGTGGTCTCCGCGAGCGTTGATCCTCACGAGAGTCATTGCGCCGTTGACTTGCACGCACTCGATCTTGACGGTCTTGCCGACGAGCCCATCGGTCTTCGGCGAATTCGGGCCGATCGCGCAGGTCTGCGTCGGCGAGCCGTCGGACGGCTTGACAACGATGGACGTTGCCGTGGAGGTCGGATCGACCGTTCCCGAGACGACGAGCTTGACCGCAGGCTTTGCCGGACGGCCGTCGCAGGGCTTGCCGGCGACGATGGCGGTGTTCGGGCCGGCAGCGCCCCCGCCGATCTGTCCGTTCGTGAAGCCGCCTGTCGCCGAGAAAGTCGCGACAAGGCTGCCCGCGATCGCTGCGTACTGTCGGTTCACACGACCGCTCAGGAAGCCGTCGACCACGCCGGCCGTGTTGACCGCGACAAAGCGCCCGTGGCCGTTGCGCTCGTCCTCGCCATCCTTGACGCGGAATGATCCCTCGAGCCAGCCGAGCTTCTTGGTCGTGTTGTAGACGCTCTTCACGCGCAGGGCTACGGGCCCCGCGAGATCGGCGTTGCTGCTCGTCGCGGTACCGGTGTAGCGGGCATAGCTGATCTCGTACGTGCCGTCCGAGCCCGTGCAAGTACGGGTCTGGGCGTTCTCGACAGTCGTCGCGGTGAAGCTCACCGCGGCGGTGTCGACACCGCTCGACCGAAGTTGCCCTGCAGCCACGCCGACGACGGCGAGAGCCGTTGCCGCGATGGCTCCGATGATGAGTGTTCGACGCATGGTGCTCCCCTCGAGATTGATGTTCACCCTCTGAGTGTCGGCACCCTCTGTTTGGTGGGTAGTCGGTTCGCGTGAGGATTCTGTGAAAATTCTGTGGGTCCGCTCGCGCGAGCCGACCCACGTGCCTGCCTTCAGGCAGGCACTACCCGTTGGTCACTCACTTACGATCGCGGACTACCGTGAGCACGCCGACGGGCGTGCCGCGAAAAGGCCCAGTAGACTCGCCCGATGTCGCGCCCGGATGCCTCGGCTGAGCAAGAGGCGCTCCGACGGCTCCTCGACCTCGGTCTCTCCGACTCGGCCGCCCGTGTCCTGCTCGACCACTTCGTCGATGCCGATCGTCGCGGGAAGAGCGGCCACGGGCTCGCTCGGATCGACTGGCTCGAGTCGCAGTCGTTCGATCCCTCCGCGACGCCCGAGCTCGTGTTGGCGGCGGAGGGCTTCGAGCGCTGGCACGGCAACGGCGCTCTCGGCTACCTCGTGCTCGATGCGGTATGCGACCGAATGCTTGCGCACCCACCCAGCCACGCGCGGATGGTCGTGGTCGAGTCGTGCTTTCCGACTGGAGTTCTCGGCTACTGGGCGCGGCGCCTTGCAACTGCTGGCCTCGTCGCCGTGCTCGCCGCGACCTCGCCGCGGAGGCTGCCGCACCCGGACGGCGGCCTGGCGCTCACGGGCACGAATCCGCTTGCGATCGCGATCCCGTCGAGCGACGGCAGACCCGTGGTCGCCGACGTCTCGATGGGCGCCGTCACCCACGGCGACGTCCTCAGCGGCCGCGCCCATGCGTCGGAGCTCGTCCCGTTTGGCGGCGAGAGTGCCCACAAGGCCTTTGCCCTCGCGGCGGGAATCGAGCTGCTCGTCGGCGCGCTGGCAGGCGCCGACCACGCTGCCGTCATGATCGTGGCGCAGCCGGAGCACGATCCGGCGCCGGGGTTCCGGGCGCTTGCCGCGGGACTCCGGCTGCCGGGCGATGCCTGATCCTGGCTGTCAGTGGTCTGATCGGCAACGTTCGCCGTGTTGCGGCCCGCGAGAGCGCTTCGCCATGCATCGTCCTCGGTTGACCCAATACGTCACGTATTGGGGCCCCCTGCGTCCTAGCCTGGCTCGGCTCTCCCGACCCGCATTCCCACCAGCGTTGCCGGTCAGACCGCTAGATCGTGACGGTGTGCGGTTCCAGCCCCCAGCGCACGCGCGACCACTGGATCGCCTGCTCGTCCCAGAGGAGCACGACCTGTAGCGCGCCGGCATGGACGTCGCGGAACCACCGTTGCATGAGCATGTCGCTGAAGATCGAGCTCGAGTCGCCCGACTCCACGAGCCTGTCGGTCGCACGCACGCAGAGCTTCGCTGCGAAGCACACGTCCCGTCGCCACTCGGCCCGATCGATGATCGCGACGTCCCTCCCTTCGGCCGAGGCCTTCTGCACGCGCTCGGCCATACCCGTGTGGACGTTCTTCAGCAGCAGCTCGGCCGCGCGCACCTCGGCGACCGACTCCGCGAAGCGAAGCTGCGTGGTCGGCCGCTCGAACGCGGGCGACTGGGTGATGATGTCGAAGCGCTTCAGCGCACGCTCCTCGAAGATGTCGAGCACGCCCAGGGCCATGCCCAGCACCGAGGAGCACAAGAGCGTCGGCAGCACGACCGCCTGCGGAAGCTTGTAGAAGGGCGAGTCGTAGGCGGTCGCCCCGTAGGTGTGGCCCGACGCGAGATCCGCGAACGCCGAGATCCGGTGGGCAGGCACGAACACGTCGTCGACGATCACGGATTTGCTGCCGGTTCCCCGTAGACCGGACACGTACCAGTCGTCCTCGATGCGGAAGTCGGAGCGTGGGATGAGGCAGTAGCCGATGGGCGTCATCCCGAGAATCCATTCGGCAGCGTCGCAGCCGCTCGAGAAGCGCCAGTGCGCAGACAGTCGTGCGCCGCCCTTCTCCTCTTTCACGTCGAGTTTCACCATGGCCGACGCCGTCGACGAGAACTGATCGGGCGTGTCGGCCCAGTACTCTTCCTGCGCTTCTCTCGAGAAGTACCCGAGCATGAAGTTGTGACCGGGCCACTGGCCGGCCATCCAGGCCGTCGATCCGCAGCCACGACCGATCTGGAGCGTGACGTCGCGCACGACGTCGAGCCCGTAGCCCATCCCGCCGAACTCGACCGGCTGGGCGATGCGCAGGAACTCAGCGGCGATGAAGTCCGCTTTCGTCTCGTCGGGGATGCGTCGTAGCTCCTCGGTGGCGGCGCTTCGCTCGCGAAGCACAGGGATCATCGCCTCGGCTCGTGCGACGAGCTCCTGAGGCGACGGGATCGTTTCGCCCTCCACGAGTGGTGTGACCAGATCCGTCATGCTCAGCACTCTCCTTGAATCGATTGATGCTCGCCCGCGACTTCCGTCGGACGAGACGCCTGCGGTGCAGCTCCTCTGACGACGAGCCCCACGACCTGATCGATCGCGGACTCGGTGAGCAGCCGATCGTGGAGGACGACCTGCGAGATCGTGAACGCCGCCAGTACCTGCTCGAGCACTGCGACGTCGAGCTCCGGACGGATCTCGCCACGCGCCAGTGCGCGCTTCAACGCAAGGGCGACGGCAACGCTTCGCCCTTCGTCCACTTCGCGGAACGCACGCGCTGCGTCAGGATCGACACGTGCCGCTGCGATCAGGTGCGGTACGACCGCCCGGATCGTCGGCGACCGGAAGTCCTCTGCGACGACGCCGAAGATCGCCTTCAGGTCCGAGCTCAGCGAGCCCGTGTCCACCTCGGGTGGGTCGACGACGAGAGCCTGCCAGGCTGCGAGCAGCACGGCCTCCTTCGAGCTCCAGCGCCTGTAGATGCTCGCCTTGCCGACGCCGGCGCGCTGTGCGACCTCGGCAACGGTCAGACCGGCGAGACCGCGCTCCGCGACGATCTCGAGCACGGCCTGGTTGACGACGCCCTCGACCCGCGGGTCGCGTGGGCGGCCGACACGCGACGGTCGCTTGCGAGGAGCTGCTACGGCGCTCATAAAACGAGTATAGCAGGTTCCGAAACTCGACGTACTCGTAATAGCACCCGCGTGTTTGGCACGATGGGGAGTGCCACTTTCGTGTTGAGGAACGCCGGCAAGATGAGGCACGAGTTCGTGGTCGTCGCGACGGCTAAGCCAGCCGGAGGACTGCTGAAGGGAAGCGAGGCCGATGAGACCGGCTCGGCCGGCGAGGTGGGCGATCTCGAGCCAGGCCAGACGAAGAAGTCGACGCTGACCCTCACGAGGGGCCGCTACGCGCTGATCTGCAACCTGCCCGGCCACTACGCCGCCGGCCAGTTGGCGGACTTCTACGTCCGCTAGGCATTTCTCCGACACGCCGCAGCCACCGGGTCAAGTCGGAGTAGTGCACCGCTCTCAGGGAGGCTAGCCCCGTTTCGACAGCCCCGTGTCAGAGAGCGATCGTCGTGCCCGGCACGATCTCGACGATCTCGACCTCTGCGGGCACGAGTGCCCGGAGCGCCGCCGGTGTCCCTGTGAGCAGTGGGAATGTTCCGTAGTGCGCCGGGACGCACCGCTTGACGCCGAGGAGCTCGAGCGCCACAGCCGCCTCGCGAGGTCCCATCGTGAAGTGGTCGCCGATCGGGATCACGGCGACCTCCGGCTCGTAGATGCGCGCGATCAGCGCCATGTCGCCAAAAGCGTTCGTGTCACCGGCGAAGTAGATCGTCGTGTCCGGAAGCCCGAGGACGAAGCCGTTGGATTCGCCGGCGTAGGTCCCGTCCGGCGTGCTCGACGAGTGGTTCGCGTGCGTGAGCGTAACGTTGATTCCCTTCACCTCGATCGTGCCGCCCTTGTTCAGCGAGTGCGCCGCCCCGTCGTCGGCCACTCCTTGAGCAGTGAGCCACGCGCGCAGCTCGACCTGGGCCACCACGGGGCAGCCGAACTGTTGCTCGAGAGCCACGGTGTCTCCGACGTGGTCGCCGTGGCCGTGCGTGACGAGGATCAGATCGACGCGCTCCGGGGTCGTCTCCGACGCTGGACAGGACGGGTTCCCGTTCAGGAACGGATCGACGTACACTCGCGTCCCCGTGGGGGTGTCGAGACGGAACGATGCGTGTCCGAGCCAGGTGAGCTCACTCATGGGATTCCCTCCAACGAGTAGGTCGTTGCACGATCAGAGGCCGACGAGCGACGCGGCGGCCTTCCCCGCCGCATGCGCGAGACCGCCCACGAAGAAGAACGAGCCGATGGTCACCGCGACGCAGAGCGCAACCGCCGCCTGGAGTGGGTAGTCCCGCATCGGCGCGCCTCCCGCCACGGCAGGTGCCGGGCCTGCGAGCCCGACGCCCGGGCGCATGTAGATAGCACGGACCACGCCGAGGTAGTAGTACAGGCCGAGTGCGGTCGCGAGAACGCCGATCACGACGAGCCACCACCAGCCCGACTCGAAGGCGGCCGCAAGGACGTAGAACTTCGCGAGCATCCCGCCCGTCAGAGGGAAGCCGGCGAAGCCGAGCATGAAGATCCACAGCCCTGCGCCGACGAGGGGGCGCTCCCACCCGAAGCCCTCGAGATCCTTGATCGCGACAGCTCGGTTCAACTCGCGCTCGCGCATGAGCACGACGGCGAACGACCCGATCGACATCGCGCAGTACGGGATCAGGTAATAGAGGAGCGCGCGTCCCCCGAGCTCGTTGTCGGCCGCGATCGCGATCAGCAGGAAGCCGGCGTTCGAGATCGACGAGTACGCGAGCAGGCGCTTCATGTCCTTCTGCGCGAGCGCGCCGAGGTTCCCGACGGCGAGCGAGATGACGGCGATCACGGCGACCGCGATCGTCCAGATCTCCGACTGCTCGGGAAACGCGGTCACGAGGATGCGCAGCAGAGCGACGACGGCAACGACCTTCGTCGCCGCCGACATGAACGCGGTCACGGGCGTCGGAGCCCCCTCGTAGACGTCGGGCGTCCACATGTGGAAGGGCGCCGCGGATGCCTTGAAGGCGAGTCCCGCAATGATCATCGCCATCCCGGCGACGAAGAGCGGATCGTCGGCACCGGGGGCCTGGCGGATCGCGTCGAAGCCGAGTTGCCCGGTCGCGCCGTAGGTGAGCGCTGAGCCGAATAGGAGAATCGCCGTGCCGAAGCTGCCGATGATCAGGTACTTGAGCCCGGCTTCGAGCGAGGCGCGCCGGTGCGTGTCCATCGCGCAGAGGATGTAGAGCGCGATCGAGAACCATTCGACTCCGAGGAAGAGCGTCATCAGGTTCTCGGCGGAGACGAAGAAGACCATGCCGGCGCCCGCTACCGCGAGGAGCGCGTAGAACTCGCCGATGTGGTCACGCCGCTTCGCGCCGGCGGCGACGAGGACGCTCAGCAGGCCGGCGCCGGCCACGATGATCTGCGCGAATGCGGCATAGCGGTCGCGGACCATCGACTCGGAGAGAAGCGTTGCGGGCTCAGGGGTGCGCGCGAACACGGCGATCGCCAAGATCCCGGCGAACAGGAATCCGGCACCGGCCGTCACTGCGCAGAAGACGGCCCGGAACATTCTCGGCACGAGGACTGCCGCGAGCAGGGAGATGCCGCCGGCCGCGAGCAGCGCGAGCGTCGGCGAGAGCGCGAGCCAGTCGACGGACGGCGTCTCGATCACTGGAAGTTCCCTTCGATCGCCGTCGTCGGGGAGTCGGTCGGGAAGGAGTTCTCGCTGATGGCCGCGGGCCACACCGAGAGCGCCAGGAGGCAGAGGACGAGCGGCACCACGATCGTGAGCTCCGTTGCCTGGAGATCGGAGGCATCGCCCGGAACCCGCGGGCCGCGGCGCTCATGCAGCACCGCCGAGATCAGCCGCAGCGTGTACATCGCGGCGAGCACGATCGTCGCGGCGCCGAGAACCGCGTAGCCCCAGCCCTGCCCGAAGACGCCGAGGAGCACGAGGAACTCGCCGGCGAAGTTCGCCGAGCCGGGCACGGCGAGCATGATGATCCCCGTCGTCATCAGCACGGTTGCGAGGATGGGCCGGCCCTTCGCCATGCCTCCGAGCCCGTCGAAGCGATCTGTCCCGCACCGCTCGATGACGACACCCGCGAGGATGAACATCGCGACCGAGACGAGCCCGTGGCTCACCGAATGAAGCACCGCGCCGCTGAGCCCCGTGTCGCTAGCCGAGAAGATCCCGAGCGTGATCAGGCTCATCTGGCCCATCGACGAGTACGCGACGACCCCACGAATCGTCGGTGAGCGGAAGGCGAGCAGCGAGCCGTAGACGAGGCCGACCACGGCGAGAACGAGGATCGTCGTGCGCATCGATCCCACGGGATCCGGGAACTTGGGTAGCGCGATCCTGATGAACCCGAAGACCGCAGCCTTCGCGACGATGCCCGAGAGGAGGCCCGCGACCTCGACCGGCGCTTCCTGGTAGGTGATCTGGAGCCAGCCGTGGAACGGGAAGAGCGGCGACTTGATCGCGAAGGCCACCGCGAAGCCGAGGAAGATCCAGACGTTGTCGCTCGTACCCGACTGGACGAGGTCGAACGTTCCCTGCGAGATCCCGAACGCGATGATCGCCGCCAGCATCAGGAGCGAGCCGACCATCGTGTAGATGACGAACCACACGGTCGCGGTCACGCGCCGCTCGCCGCCCCACACGCCGATCAGGACGTAGAGCGGGATCATCATCATCTCGAAGAAGACGTAGAAGAGCAGGAGGTCCTGCGAGCTGAAGACGCCGATCACTGCGCCGAGCAGGAAGAGCATCAGGCCGAAGTAGGCACGCGGATGGTCGCGGCCGATCCACGAGCCGTAGCCGATGGCCACGGCGCAGCAGATCACGGTCAGCCCGATCAGCCAGAACGAGAACGGGTACATGCCGACGTGGTAGGAGACGCCGAGATCGGAGAACCAGGAGTGTTGCTGCTCGTACTGCAACCCTCCGTCGAAGTCGAAGTTCCGGATCGTCCCGACCCAGAGACCGATCTCGGCGACCGCAACCAGCAGCGCGATCGCGCTCGTCCATTCCCGGGGGACGGGGAGGAGCCATGCCGCAAGGGCGCCGGCGAGCGGCAGCACGATCAGCCAGGTCGTGATCACGTCAGCGCACCGCCACGAAGACGACGACGAGAACGGCGACCGCGACGGCTACGGCTACGGCGTACGAGCGCAGAAGGCCAGTCTGAACCCGGCCTACGCCTGCGGCAGCCTCGCCCGTCCCCGCGCCGACGATCGGCAGCGAGCCCTCCACCACGGGCTCGTCGAAGCGCGTTCGGAGGAGCAGCGCGGCATGGGCCGCGGGGCGATAGAAGACGGCGTCATAGAGCTCGTCGAAGTAGAACTTGTGCTCGAGAACCGTGCGGAGCGTGCGCCAGGGGACGAGCTCGCGGGCGGCGAGGCTCCGACGCCAGGCGATCAGGATGCCGGTCGTTCCGAGCAGGACGGCGAGGAAGCTCGCCTCGTAGTCCTCGGCGGTGGTCGGGTCGACGAGCGGCGGGACGACTCCTTCGAGCCAGGTCGAGAAGATATGCCAGGCGCCCGGGATGTTGACGAGCCCGCCGAAGAGTGTGAAGAACGCGAGGATGGCGACGGGGACGAGCATCGTCCGCGCTCCCTCCCCGTGCCCGTCGTGCGCGGCATGCTCCTTCACGAAATCGGTCTCGGGTCCGTGGAAGACCTTGAGGTAGAGCCGGAAGCTGTAGAGGCCCGTGAAGAGCGATCCGACGACCCCCGCGACGAAGAGCGAGATCCCGAGCGGGCCGCCCTCCGCCAGCGCCGAGCCCAGGATCGCGTCCTTCGACCAGAAGCCGGCAAGCGGCGGGATGCCGACGAGCGCGAGCGAGCCGATCAGGAACATCAGGCTGGTCTTCGGGAGCTGGGCGCGGAGACCGCCCATCTTGCGGATGTCCTGCTCGCCGCGGAGGTGGTGGATGACGATGCCGGCGCCGAGGAAGAGGAGCGCCTTGAAGAACGCGTGCGCGACGAGGTGGAACATCGCAGCGCCGTAGGCTCCGATGCCGACGCCCATGAACATGTAGCCGATCTGGGACATCGTGGAATAGGCGATCACGCGCTTGATGTCCTGCTGGACGAGCGCGACGAACCCCGCGAACAGGAGGGTGGCCGCGCCGAGGATCGCCGCGAGGTGCTGGATGTCCGGCGCCAGCTCGAACACCCTGTGCGCCCGGCAGACCAGATAGACGCCCGCGGTCACCATCGTCGCGGCGTGGATGAGGGCAGAGACGGGGGTCGGGCCTTCCATCGCGTCGGGTAGCCAGGTATGCAGGGGAAGCTGCGCAGACTTGGCGACGGCGCCGCCGAGCAGCCCCAGCGCGATCAGGTTGAGCGACGTCTGCGAGACCCCACCGAGGATTCCGTCGAACCCGAGTGACCCCGTCTTGAGGAAGAGGAGGAACAGACCGAGCGCAATCGTCGCGTCGCCGATCGCATTCATTACGAACGCCTTCTTGGCGGCCGAGACCGCCTCGGGCCGATCGTGGTAGAAGCCGATCAGGAGGTAGGAGGCAAGCCCGACGAGGCCCCAACCGACGAGCAGGATCAGGTAGTTGCCGCCCTCGACGAGCAGGAGCATCGCGAAGACGAAGAACGACATGTACGCGAAGTAGCGGCGCTCCTCGTCCTCGCCGTCCATGTACCCGACCGAGTAGAGGACGATCAGGCCGCCGACGCCGCTGACGACAAGCATCATCACGAGCGAGAGTGGGTCGACGAGGATCGACATGTCGACGCTGAACGAGCCGGCCTTCAGCCACGTGTAGCCGAGCCAGAGCTCGCCGCGCGCGCTCTCGTCCCGCCCGAGCATGACGAAGAACGATGCGAGGGCACCGGCGAAGGCGACGAAGACGGACGCGGTCGAGATGATGCCTGCCTGGCGGCGCGTGATGCGCTCGCCTGCCAGCAGGATCAGGATCGCTCCGACGAGCGGAGCGAGGAGACAGACGAGGCCGCCGGCGATCATCCGCGCAGCTCGCTCATCAGATCGACGTCGAGGTCGAGTTTGCGCCGCGCCATCGCGACGATCAGGCCGAGGCCCACGACGACCTCGGATGCGGCGACCGCCATCACGGCGAGCGCGAAGATCTGGCCGTCGATCGAGCCGTGCTGTCGTGCGAAGGCGACGAACATGAGGTTCGCGGCGTTGAGCATGATCTCGAGCGAGAGCAGGACGATCAGCGGGCTGCGGCGGAGCATCACCCCGAGCGCGCCGATGCCGAAGAGGACGATCGAGATCGCGAGGTACCAGGGGACGTCCGGGCCCATCACGCCGCGTCCTCCTCCGCTGCCTTGGTGCCGAGCACGACCCCGCCGACGGCCGCGACGAGCAGCACGATCGACGTGATCTCGAATGCGAGCAGGTGATCGGTCAGGAAAACGCGTCCGATCTCGGCCGGGCTGCCGAACGAGCGCGTGATCGTCGCGGGATCGGAGAAGTCGTCGTTGACGGCGATCAGCATTGCAACCACGATCTCGACGAGGATGGCCGCTGCAGCGACGACAGCGGCAAGCTGTAGCCAGCGCGGCCCTCCGGCCCACGGTGCGTCTGCGCGACCGCCCAGGTATGCGATCACGAAGAGGAACATCACCATCACGGCGCCGGCGTACACGAGCACCTGCGCGGCCGCGACGAACTCGGCCGACGCGCACAGGAAGAGAACGGCGAGCGAGCCGAGGTTCCCGATCAGCGCAAGCGCCGAGTAGAACGGGTTCGTGAAGGACACGACTGCGACGCCCGATGCGAGGCAAGCGGACGCAGCGACGATCCACACGACCCAGATGAGAAAGCTCTGCATTAGATGGGCGATTCCATGGTCTCGCGTGCCAGATCTACGAGGACGACTTGTAGGCCGGGATCGGCGTGTCGAAGATGTCGGCGTCCTGTACGGGGACACGCTTGATCGGCTCTGCGAGGAGCATGTCCTTGGTGTAGATGAGGTCGTCGCGCGAGTATTCCGCGATCTCGAACTCGTTGCCGAGGGTGATCGCGTCGAACGGGCACGCGAGCTCGCAGTAGCCGCAGAAGATGCAGCGGCTCAGGTTGATCTCGTAGATCCGCGCGTAGCGCTCTCCCGCCGAGACGCGATGGTCGGCGGTGTTCTCGGCCGCCACGACCCTGATGCAGTCCGACGGGCATGCGGCCGCGCAGAGCGAGCAGCCGACGCACTTCTCGAGACCGTTCTCGTGCGTGTGCAGGCGATGCCGGCCGCGGAAGCGCGGGTACACGGGCCGCTTGTACTCGGGGTACTGCTGCGTGATCGGCTTCGTGAAGATCTGGCGGAACGTCACGCCGAAACCCTTGAGCGTGCTGAACGGCTGCGCCATCAGACCGCCACCGTCCCGCGTCGGGACGAGCGTGTGGTGCCTGGCTGAAGCCAGGACGCGTCGCTACTCGCTCGCCCTGGTGCTGTGCCTGGCTTCAGCCAGGCACCAGCGGTCGGTCCTACCCAACGACGGCGGTCTCAAATCGCCACCACGAGAATCGCGGTCACAATGGCGTTGATCGTGGCCGCAGGCAGCAGGATCTTCCAGCCGAAGCGCATCAGCTGGTCATACCGAAGCCGCGGCAGAGTCGTCCGCATCCAGATGAAGAGGAAGAGGAGCAGGAAGAGCTTGAGGATGAACCAGACGGGCCCGAGGTCGAAGGGTCCGATCCAGCCGCCGAGGAAGAGTGTCACACAGAGCCCCGACAGCGTGATCAGGTTCACGTACTCCGCCATCGAGAAGAGGCCGAAGCGCATCCCGCCGTACTCGGTGTGATAGCCGGCCACGAGCTCCTGCTCTGCCTCTGGCAGGTCGAAGGGGGCGCGTGACGTCTCCGCGGTGCCGGCGAGGAGAAACACGATCAGGCCGACGAACTGCGGTACGCCGTACCAGATGTGGTTGCGCTGGGCATCGACGATGTCGACGAGCGAAAGCGATCTCGCCATCATCACGACGCCGAGCACTGAGAGCGCAAGTGCGACCTCGTAGGAGACGAGCTGGGCACACGTGCGCATGGAACCGAGGAGCGCGTACTTCGAGTCGGACGACCAGCCGCCGACGATAAAGCCGTAGATCCCGAGCGACCCGATCGCGAAGATGAGCACGAGCGCGATCGGCACGTTCGCGACGTAGCCGTTGATCTGATAGCCGCCGATCTCCCAGCCCGGTCCATAGGGGATGACGGCAAACGTCGAGAGCGCTGTGAACGCGGCCACAAACGGCGAGGCGATGTAGAGGAAGTCGATTGCAGCCGCGGGGAAGAAGCTCTCCTTGCGGATCAGCTTGACGAGGTCGGCGATCGGCTGGAGCAGCCCGAAGGGGCCGACGCGATTCGGGCCGTAGCGGAGCTGCATGCGGCCCATCACCTTGCGCTCGGCGAGCGTCAGGTACGCGAACGTCACGAGGACGAGGTTGATCACGATGAAGCTCTTGATCACCGTGATCCACCAGGGCTCCGCGTTGGCCGCGAGGAGGGTGCTCACGGCTTCACGACCTCGATGCTCAGGTGGAGATCGCCGGCGTGCTCGTCGGCGATCCGGACGACGCCGTCGAGGAGTCGGCGGTTGATCCGCGCGCGGAGCTCGACCGACGTGCCGTTCGAGCGCGCAACGACGGCGTCGCCGTCCGCGATTGCGCGCCGCGCGGCATCGGCGACGGAGATCTCGACCTCGCGTTCGGGGCGCTGGAACTGCAGCTCGTCGACCCGCTCGATGGTTGGGCCGGAGAAGAGCGCTCTGTAGCGCACGAGCCGGAGCGGGTCGAGGAAGTGCTCGGCGTGGGCGGCATGTCCTGCGGCCCGCGTTGCCTTTGCGGGGGCGGGTGGCACGTACGCCGTTCGTGCGGGGAGCGGCGCCTGGCGCCCTTCGTCGCCGTAGGCTGCACCGGGGAACGCCTTGGGGGCGAGCTCTGCGAAGACGACCGAAGGGTGCGCGGACAGCACGACGTCGAAGCGCTCTGCGAGCTTCGCGATCCAGGCGACCTCGTCCGGGACCGGTGGGATCACCGTGCGCCGCAGCCGTTGCAGGCGACCCTCGAGGTTGAGGAGCGTCCCGTCGCGCTCGAGCGTGCTTGTCGCGGGAAGCACGAGATCGGCCCAGCCGACGGCGAGACCGTGGAACATCGTGATCGCGATCACGCGCTCGGCCCGCTCCGCGAGAACGCGTACCGCTGGATCGGCGGCGGCGTCGTCGCCGGAGACGATCAGCAGCGCGATCGGCTCCGGGTTCGTCTCGTCGCCGTCTGCCGAAACGGCCCAGGCTTCGGCGACCCCACGGCCGTTCGGCGTTGCGGGGAGATGAAAGGCGCCGCAACCGGGCTTGTCTTCGAAGCCGAGCGCGTGCGCGGCCTCCGCAAGGCGTGCCCCTCCGCCTCCGCCGGCACCGCTCCAGACGAGAATGGCCCGCTCGGATGCCCGCAGCCGCTCACCGAGCTCGCTTCCGGGCTCCGCGATTGCGCGGATCGTCGCAGGTGCGCTTCCGGGCTCGGCCGGGATCGACCCCGTTGGCCCGATCGTGATCACCTCGGCACCGTTGCGGCGAGCCTGGCGCAGCCACAGGTCAACGCCGGGCGCGCGCTCGGCCACAGTGTCGTCGCCGACGACGACGACGATCTCGGCCTCGGCGATCGCTGCCAGCGGCAGTCTGAATGCATCGAGGGCCGACGAGGTCGACTCGGGTAGGACGGCCGAGTGGGCGTCGAGGCCGCCGCGGAGGAGACGTCCGAGCGCGTATGCCTGCTCGACGGTCTCCGAGCCGGACAGCGCGGTGAGGATCTTGCCCTTCGCGTCCCGGAGCATCTGCTCGGCGGCGTCGAGGGCCGCCTCCCACGAGACGGCGTCGAAGCCCTGACGCCCGCGGAGCAGCGGCTCGACGATGCGGTCGTCTGCATAGAGGTGCGGGAAGCTGAAACGCCCCTTGTCGCAGATCCAGCCGCCGTCGACCTCCGGGTGATTGCGAGAGATGATCCGCTTGACCTTGCCCTCTCGCGTCGTCGCCGACACATTGCAACCCACCGGGCAGAGGCCGCAGACCGTCGGGACGTTCTGGATCTCCCACGGCCTTGCCTCGAACCTGTACTGCGTTGAGGTCAGCGCGCCGACCGGGCAGAGCTCGATCACGTTGCCAGAGAACGGTGCGCGGTAGGGATCGGTGGCGAACGTCGCGATCTCCGTGTGCTCTCCGCGATTCCGGGCGATCAACTGGTCGTCCTCGGCGACGTCCGCCGAGAAGCGGGTGCAGCGGTAACAGAGAATGCAGCGCTCCCGATCAAGCGCGATTGCCGGCGAGATCGGGATCGGCTTGTCGGCCGTGAGCTTGGGGAACGTCATCCGCGTCGAGCCCGGCCCGTAACGGAACGTGAGGTCCTGGAGCGGGCACTCGCCTCCCTTGTCGCACACGGGGCAGTCGAGCGGGTGGTTGACGAGGATCAGCTCGAGCGTCGCGTTCTGCCCCTCGGCCGCCTTCGGCGAGGACGCGGCCGTGCGCACGATCATCCCGTCCTGGGCGGTGAGCGTGCAGCCGGCCTGGAGCTTCGGGAGACCCTCGACCTCGACGAGGCACATGCGGCAGGCGCCCACCGGCGGCCCGAGGCGGGGCTCGTAGCAGAAGACCGGGATCTCGATGCCCGCCGCCGCCGCGGTCTCGACGATCCCGGTGCCTTTTGCAATCTCGACCTCGCGGTCGTCGATCGTGACCTTGACCACGTCAGCCACCGACTGTCTCCAGCCACTTGATCGAGCTCGAATGGACGTGCTGGGCGACAGGAGCCAGGATGCCTTCGAGATTCGAGCTGTTGCCGAGCGGGCAGCCGCATCCGTCGATGTGCGCCTGGAACTCGTCCCGGAACTTCGAAACGCACGTCGCGACGACGATCGCATCCGAATCGCCGAGCGGGCAGAGGCACTTGCCGTTGATTCGATCGCAGACGTCGAGCAGGAGATCCAGGTCGCTCTGCGACGCCCGTCCCTCCTCGAGCTTCTCGAGGATCTGGGTCAGCCAGCGCGTGCCTTCGCGGCACGGTGTGCACTTGCCGCAGGACTCGTGCTGGTAGAACTGCGACGAGCGCAGGGCGAATTCGACGATACAGGTGCGGTCGTCCATCACGATCACGCCGGCCGAGCCGACGCCGGACCCGGCGGCTCGGAGCGAATCGATGTCGAGACCGACGTCGATCTCGGCCGCGGTGAGCATCGGAGCGGATAGGCCGCCGGGGACAACGGCCTTGAGCGCGCGCCCGTTCGGGATCCCGCCGCCGAGGTCGTAGATCAGCGTGCGCAGCGAGAGCCCACCCTCGATCTCGTAGTTTCCGGGCTTCGCGACGTTCCCCGAGAGCGAGAACACCCGGGTGCCGGTCGAGCTCTTGACGCCGATTCTCGCGTATTCGGTGGCCCCGAGCTCGACGATCGACGTGACGGTGGCTATCGACTCGACGTTGTTGACTGCCGTCGGCGAGGCGTACGCGCCTGCTGTCGCAGGAAACGGTGGCTTCGTTCGGGGCTGTCCGCGCTTGCCCTCGAGCGACTCGAGCAGCGCCGTCTCCTCGCCGCAGATGTAGGCGCCGGCGCCGCGGTGCAGGATGATCGTTACCTCACCCATCAGCTCCGCGTGCCGCTCGACCTCGTCAAGTGCTGCGCGGAGAACGGCGTAGGGGCCGTCGTACTCGCCGCGGATGTAGACGAGAACGATCTTCGCCGAGATCGCATGGGCCGCGATCAGGCAGCCCTCGAGCAATCGGAACGGGATGCGCTCCATGATCTCGTGGTCCTTGAACGAGCCGGGCTCCGACTCGTCGGCGTTGACGACGAGGTAGTGCGGCTTGGGAAGCTGATCCGCTTGGGGCGGCTCGCCCGGCTTCGGGATGAAGCTCCACTTGCCGCCGGTCGGGAAGCCGGCCCCGCCGCGTCCGCGCAGGTCGGCCTCCTGGACGAGCGCGATCAGGTCGTCCGGGCTCAGCGCGCGCGCCCGCGCGAGCGCAGTGAACCCGCCCGCGACCTTGTAGGTCGTGAGCGAGGTGACCGGCCCCTCGGCGGCGCCGGCGAACAGGATCTCAGACACCGCCGAGCTCCTCGAGGATCCCCGGCACGTCGGCCGCCTTGACGTGGAGCCGCTGCCTCCCGTCGACGAGCAGGGCGGTTGGCCAGCCGCACGACCCGAGGCATTCGACCGTCCGAAGCGTGAATGCGTCGTCATCCCTCGTCTCGCCCGCGCGCACCTCGAGCCCCTCCTCGAGGGCCTCGAGGACGCTACGCGCCCCGCCGAGCCCGCACGAGATGTTGGTGCAGACCTCGATCACGTGCCGTCCGACCGGCTCGAGGTGGAACTGATCGTAGAACGACGCGACCGACTGGCAGTAGGCGGGCGTGAGCTCCAGGGCGTCCGCGACCTCGCGTAACGCCTGCTCCGGTAACCACCCGTAGCGCTCTTGCGTGAGTCGAAGAGCAGGCAGTACGGCTGACAGCGGATCGGGGTACAGGGCGCGAAGCTTCCGGATCTCGTCGTAGAGCGCGGTCTCGGTGCTCATCCGGAGACACTCCAAAATCGATGATCCGCGAGGCGGATCATCGATCGACTTCCCCCATCACGCCGTCGAGCGATCCGGTGATCGCGATCATGTCCGCAACCGCCGCGCCGGTCATGCATGTTGCCGTGGCCTGGAGCGCAACGAAGCTCGGAGCGCGGAATTTCACGCGCCACGGCTTGGGGCCGCCGTCTGAGACCACGTAGCAGCCGAACTCACCCCGAGGCGACTCGACGACGAGGTAGATCTCCCCCTCCGGCACGACGTAGCCTTCGGTGACGATCTTGAAGTGGTGGATGAGGGACTCCATCGACGTGTGGAGCTCATGGCGCGGCGGCAGCACGACCTTCCTGTCGTCGGCGATCCACGGCTCGCCTTCCATCTGCTCGAGCCTGTCGATGCATTGGACGATGATGCGGGCTGACTCGCGCATCTCGTCCATGTGAACCTTGTAGCGGGCGTAGACGTCACCCTCGGGGTAGACGGGGACGTTGAAGTCGACGTCGTCGTAGGCGAGGTACGGCTCGCGTTTGCGGATGTCCCAGTCGACGCCTGACGCACGCAGAACCGGCCCGGATTGACCAAGCGCGATCGCGTCGTCGGCCGACAGGAGACCCACCCCCTTCGTCCGCTCGAGCCAGATCTGGTTGCGGTCGAGAATCGTCTCGTAGTCGTCGACCGACTTGACCATCTTCTCGCAGAAGCCGCGAGCCTGGTCGTAGAAGGCCGTTGGGATGTCCTCGGCAAGCCCGCCGGCCTGGAAGTAGCGGGTGTGCATGCGCGTTCCGCAGACCATCTCGAAGAGGTCGAGCAGCGCGTCGCGGTCGTCGAACGTGTACCAGAACATCGAGATTGCTCCGAGCTCGAGCGCTGAGGTGCCGAGCCAGACGAGATGCGAGTGGATCCTCGTCAGCTCGGCGAGGCACATGCGCATCCACGTCGCCTTGCGCGGCGTCTCCAGCCCGAGCAGCTTCTCGATCGCGAGTACAAACGCGAGCTCGTTCGCCTGGAACGACACATAGTCGATCCGCTCCGGGTACGTGATGCACTTCCACCACGTCTTGTGCTCCATCGTCTTCTCGAAGCCGGTGTGCAGATAGCCGATGACCGCCTTGATCCCGGCGATCTGCTCTCCGTCGAGGTCGACGACGAGACGGAGGACGCCGTGCGTGGACGGGTGGTTCGGCCCGAAGTTGACGGTGAGGATGTCGTCCAGGTCGTGCTTCGCCGGATCGACCTGGAGGATCGTCGGGATCGGCTGCGGGATGCGCGACCCCTCGTAGATCGTCCGCCGTCCCTGTCTGCGCTCGACCGTTGCCACCGCTACTCCTCCCCCGAGAAGCGGACAGGCTCGCCACCGAGGGGATAGTCCTTGCGCAGCGGGTGGCCTTCCCAGTCGTCCTCGAGCAGGATCCGCACGAGGTTCGGGTGCCCGCGGAAGACGATGCCGAACATGTCCCAGGCTTCGCGCTCGAACCAGTCGGCAGTCGGCCAGACACGTACGACCGAGTCGATCTCCTCGCCCTCGTCGAGCCACGCCTGGACACGCACTCGCTCGGGGTCGTTCGCGAGCCGGAGCAGGTGATAGCTGACCGAGAAGCGCTTGGGCTTCGGGTCGGGTACCCGACCCATCCCCTGCGACCCGGGCTCGTGCAGGTCGCGTCCAGCGCGCGTGCCGATGTAGCCGGCGACGCCCTTCGACGCCCAGCCGAGATAGTCGGCCGGCGAGACGTCGGCGAGGAAGTTGAAGCCCGCCTCGTCGCGAAGGTACGTGCAGGACTCCACGATCCGGGCGGAGTCGACCACGAGGGTCAGCTCCCCAAACGCCTGGCGCGTTTCGACGAGCCCAGGCACACCCTCAAAGCCACGTACGCGCGCATGGCCCACTACTCTGCGACCCCACGAATCATGTAAGCCGGCGGCACGCCGGCTTTGATCTTCTCGTGGAGGCGCACGATGCCTTCCATCAGCGCCTCCGGCCGCGGCGGACAGCCCGGCACGTGAATGTCGACGGGGACGATTTTGTCGACGCCCTGGAGGATCGTGTAGTTGTTGAACATCCCGCCCGAGCTGGCGCACGCACCCATCGCGATCACCCACTTGGGCTCGAGCATCTGGTCGTAGACCTGACGTAACGGCCCGGCCATCTTGTGCGTCACCCGACCGGAGACGATCAGCAGGTCGGCTTGTCGTGGCGAGGAGCTGAAGCGCTCCATGCCGAAGCGGGCCAGGTCATAGCGGGACGAGACAATCGACATCATCTCGATCGCGCAGCAGGCGAGGCCGAAGGTGTCGGGCCACACTGAGCCCGCCTGCGCCCAGGCGACCGCCTTCTCGAGCGTCGTCAGCCCGAGTGCGTCCTCGAGGCTCTCGACCTCCTCCTCGAAGACGCTCGGCCCCTTGTTCGGCCAGAGTGTGCGCTCCGACTTGAGCCCGGCCTTGGCAAGGGGGCGCTCGCTGATCAGCGGGAGCGCGCGCTTCAGTGCCACTCCAGCGCTCCCTTCCGCCAGATGTACACGTACGCGACACCGAGCACCGCGACGAATCCGAGCAGCTCGACGAGGCCGAACCAGCCGAGCGCGTTCAGCTGAACGGCGAGCGGGTAGAGGAAGACGATCTCGATGTCGAAGAGGATGAACAGCATCGCGGTTAGATAGAAGCTCACGGTGAACCGGCGCTGCTGCGATGGCGGCCCCTCCGAGACGCCTGACTCGAACGGGATCATCCGCTGCTTGGTTCGGCTCTTCGGACGCGTCGCGAACACGAACGAGCCAGCAATCATCGTCGCGGGGATCAGCGCCGCGAAAACGAAATAGATGAGGATGGGGAGCCAGTCCGAGAACACCCGTGTCCTTCCGAAGCGGGCAGAGGATCGCCGCAACCGTAGCACCTTCCAGCGACCGCACGAACTTTCTTCAGAACCGTGGCGCAGAGCGCGATACGGCTGTTACAAAGTTCGCGCAGGGGGCGCGTCGCGCTGCTTTCGCTACGATAAGAGCATGGAGATCGTCGAGCGTCCCGTCGAGACAGTGCTCACCCTGACACCGGCCGCTGCCGTGAAGGTGCGCGAGCTGATGGCAGAGGAGCCCGAGGGTGAGGCGACGGTTCTGCGCGTCGCAATCCAGGGCGGGGGCTGCTCGGGCTTCCAGTACGGGCTGGGCTTCGACAGCGGCGCGGCCGACGGCGATCTCGAGCTGGAGCTGGAGGGTGTGCCGGTCGTGGTCGACCCGTACAGCGCGCCGTATCTTCAGGGCGCGGTGATCGACTTCCTGAACGGACTCCAGGAGTCCGGCTTCAAGATCGACAACCCCAACGCCGTCTCCTCGTGCGGCTGCGGCCACTCCTTCCAGGTGGAAGAGAGCGAGGACCTGCCGGAAGGCACCCACGCCGGCGGCTGCGGCTCCGGCTGCTCGCACTAGCGCACACACCGGCGCAGCCAGCAAGTGGTCGCGGGATGGTCGCGGCGTTGGTCGCATTTCGCATGGTGTCAAGGGGTTGCGGTCGAACCGACGAGCGACGACAATAGTTGCGTCAACCCTGCCGCCCGCAGCACTAGCCTGCTCCTGGGAGACCAATGCTTCGGATGCTCGTCAGCGTGGTTGTCGCGCTTGCGGCCGTCGTTCTCATCTCACCACAATCGGGATTTTCGGCACCTTGGTGTGGGACCGTGTCGCCGACCGATCGGCCGGGCACAGTCACAGGCCCTCCGATTCGCGTGATCTATGCGATCGGAAGCGATGGGGTGGATCGCAGCGCCGAGTTTGCGCCAATGATCTCCTCGGACGTCGATGAGATCGAAGCCTGGTGGCGACTTCAGGACAGTGCTCGAATTCCGCGCTTCGACCGTGCGCCCTTTTCGTGTGGACCGCAGGCAGATATCCGGCTCGTGCGGCTTCCTCAATCGAGCGGCGACCTCTATAGCGATACGAACACGACGTTCTCCGCGATCCGAACGGCGGTGACGGCGCTCGACTCGGTCGCGAGCAATTACAAGTACCTCGTCTACTTCGACGCTCCCCAGCGTGTTCCCAACGTGTGCGGCGTGGGCTCGGGCTCGTTTTCCGGCTCAGGCGTAGCCGTCGTGCTGCTCGGGGCTTGCCAGGGGGTCCAGAACGCGCCAAAGGCCACCCACGAACTGCTTCACGCGTTCGGAGCACTTCCGGCCGGAGCGCCACATGGCTGTCCAACCTCTCCAGGACATCCGTGCGATGCGACCGGCGACATCCTGTATCCGTTCGTCGTGCCGGTATCGCTCGGCTCGTATGCGCTCGACGTAGGTCACGATGACTACTACGGACACGCAGGAGCATGGCCCGACATCCAGGATTCGCGCTGGTTGATACGTCTCGATGCTCAGCTTCCGCTATCTGTAGGCATCGCAGGCGCCGGACGCGTCACCAGTGATGTGCCCGGTGTCGACTGCACTGCCTCCTGCACGACGACCTGGAACGGCGGCGCGACCGTCCACCTGGTTGCCGCGCCCGCTGACGGGCTGCGGTTCGTCAGATGGTCAGGGGCCTGCCAGGGCATCACGACGACGTGCGACCTCACGCTCGCACAGGCTGCGGAGACCATAGCGCTGTTTGCCCCAATGACCTACACGCTGACTGCGAGCGTACGTGGCAGTGGGCGTCTGTCGGGCCCCGGCGGCCTTATGTGCCAAACGTCATGCTCGAAGGAACTCGAGTCGTACAGGAGCGTGACGATCATCGCCAAGGCGGCGCCGGGGTGGCGCATCGACCGGTGGAACGGCCCCGTTGCTTCGTGCCGGGGTCTTCGAGCCCGCTGCACGGTACCGATGACGGCCGTGACCGCCGTCAAGGCCGTCTTTGTTCGCAAGCGCTAGCGGCGACCGCGCCGGACGCTGCCAAATCAGGCGTGTGACTGCCCCTCGAGCGGCTGTGCCGAGCGACCGGGCAGAGAGACGTCGCTCCCCGTTACGATCACTCGTGTGACCGCTCAGTCGCCTCTCCGGGTCGCCGTTGTCGGTTCGGGTCCCGCCGGCTTCTACGCCGCGGGGGCGCTTCTCGCTTCGGCTGAGGTCGCCGAGGTCGACATGCTCGATCGGCTGCCCACGCCCTGGGGCCTTGTCAGGCTCGGCGTCGCGCCGGATCATCCGAACATCAAGGCCGTCTCACGGGTCTTCGAGAAGACCGCTGCAAAGCCGGGATTCCGGTTCTTCGGAAATGTCGAAGTGGGACGCGATGTCAGCCACGAAGACCTCGCGGCACGCTACAACGCCGTTATCTACGCGGTCGGAGCCCAGACCGACCGCCGGCTGGGGATCCCTGGCGAGGATCTTCCGGGCTCGTGGCCCGCGACGGCGTTCGTCGCCTGGTACAACGCGCACCCCGACTTTCACGGCCTGCCGTTCGACCTGTCGACGGAGCGTGCGGTGGTGATCGGAAACGGGAACGTCGCCGTCGACGTCGCGCGCATGCTCGCACTAACCGAGGACGAGCTAGGTGCGACCGATACGGCGGATGCCGCGATCGAGTCGATCGTCGGGTCGGGCGTGAAGGAGGTTCTCGTTCTCGGCCGGCGCGGCCCCGCCCAGGCAGCGTTCACGACGCCGGAGCTGATCGAGCTGGGCGAGCTCGCGGGTGCCGACATCATCGTCGACCCCGCGGAGATCCAACTCGACCCGGCGAGCGAGGCCGCGCTCGCCGACGATTCGGCGATTGCACGCCGTAACGTCGAGGTTCTCCGCGAATACGCGGAGCGGACGCCGGTGGGCCACGCGCGAGCGGTGCGGCTTCGCTTCTGCGTTTCCCCGATCGCGATACTCGGCGATGAGCGAGTCGAGGCGGTCGAGGTCGCCCGCAACGAGCTCGTTCACGACGCGGACGGCGGCATCCGAGCGGTCGCGACCGGCGAGCGCGAGCTGATCCCGTGCGGCCTCGTGCTGCGTAGCGTCGGCTACGCGGGCATCCCGATCGAGGGCGTCCCGTTCGACGAGTCGCGCGCCACGATCGCAAACCGCGACGGGCGGGTGCTGGACGCTTCCGGCGAGCTCGTGGCCGGTGTCTACTGCGCGGGCTGGATCAAGCGCGGGCCGAGCGGCGTGATCGGCACGAATAAGAAGGATGCGACCGAGACTGTCGGGTTGCTGCTGGAGGACGCACGCTCCGGCCTCCTTCCCGCCGTCGACACAGACGCGGGCTCGCTCGACGAGCTTCTTGCCGAGCGCGGAGTCACCTTTGTCGCCTACTCGGGTTGGGAGGCGATCGACGCCCACGAGCGCGCCCTCGGCGAGCCGAACGGTCGCCCGCGCGTCAAGCTCTGCACGTGGGACGAATTGCTCGCTCGAGCTTCCGCCGCCGCTTCCGCGCAACGGTAGGAGAACGCCAAGTAACAGACTGTTACTTGGCGTGCTGTGCGGCGGCCGCGTGGCAGCCGGCAAGGTGATCGTCGACGACCCCTGCCGACTGCATGAAAGCGTAGGCGACGGTCGGCCCCACGAAACGGAAGCCACGCCGCTTGAGCTCCTTCGCAAGCGCCGCCGACTCGGCGGTGGACGGCGGCAGCGCGCTGAGCGACCGCGGTCTCGTAGCTCGCGCCGTCGGAGCGAACGACCAGAGGAGGGCATCGAGACCCTGCGGGAGCTCGAGCGTCGCGCGCGCGTTCGCGATCGCCGCTTCAATCTTCAGACGGTTACGGACAATGCTCGCATCCATCAAGAGTCGCGCTACGTCCGTCTCGCCGAACGCGGCGATCCGGGCGATCTCGAAGCCGTCGAACGCCGCCCGGAAGCCGTCCCGCTTGCGCAGGATCGTGATCCAGGCGAGGCCCGACTGGAAGAGCTCGAGCGTGAGGAGCTCGAAGAGCTCGCGGTCGCCATGGAGCGGCTGTCCCCACTCCTCGTCATGGTATGAGAGATAAAGCGAATCCGTCCCCGCCCAGCCGCAGCGCGCTAGCCCGTCGGCACCCGTCACGAGGTCGCTTCGCATGCAAGCAAGTGTCGCATCTGTCTAGACTCAAAGCATGAGCGAGACGGTGGAGACCCAGGCACTTTGGGGAGGCGAGACCGAGAAGGCGATCGGCAACTTCCCGGTCTCCGGCGAGCCGATCCCGACCGCTGTCGCTCAGTGGCTTGGGCGGATCAAGGCCGCTGCAGCACGAGCAAACGCCGATCTCGGCCTGCTCGACGCCGACAAGGCCGACCGGATCGCGAAGGCCGGCGACGCGATCGCCGCCGGCGCATACGACGACCAGTTCCCGATCGACGTCTTCCAGACCGGCTCGGGAACCAGCTCGAACATGAACGCCAACGAAGTGATCACGACGCTCGCCGGTGAAGGCGTGCACGCAAACGACGACGTCAACATGGGGCAGTCCTCGAACGACGTGTTCCCGTCTGCGGTGCACCTCGCGGCACTCGACCGCAGCGTCAACGACCTTCTGCCGGCGCTCGAACAGCTCGCGCTGTCGCTCGAGAGCAAGGCCAAGGCGTTCGAAGACGTCGTCAAGTCTGGGCGCACCCACCTGATGGACGCGGTTCCCGTCACGCTCGGCCAGGAATTCGGCGGCTACGCCGCTCAGGTGCGCCAGGGCATCGCGCGCGTCCAGGACACACTCCCGCGGCTCGGGCAGATCCCACTCGGCGGCACCGCCGTCGGGACCGGGCTGAACACGCACCCCGAGTTCGCAGGAAAGGTGCGCGAGCTGCTCCACGCCGACACAGGGCTACCTATCTCGGCGCCCGCCGACCCCTTCGAGTCGCAGGCCGCCCGCGACGGCCTCGTCGAGACGTCAGGCGCGCTGAAGGTGGTCGCCGTCTCGTTGACGAAGATCGCCAACGACCTGCGCTTCATGGGTTCCGGCCCGCGCGCGGGTTTTACGGAGATCTTCCTCCCCGAGCTTCAGAAAGGCTCGTCGATCATGCCGGGCAAGGTCAACCCGGTCATCCCCGAGGTCGTCACACAGGTGGCTGCCCAGGTGATCGGGAACGACGCCGCAATCACGGTCGGCGGCATGCAGGGTCATTTCGAGCTGAACGTCTTCATCCCGCTGATGGCCCGGAACCTCCTGCAATCGATTTCGTTGCTGTCGAGCGCCTCTCGCCTGCTCGCCGAGAAGTGCGTCGACGGGATCGAGGCGAATACCGAACAGTGCGAACGCTATGCAGAGCTCACCCTCTCCGCTGCGACGGCGCTCAACCCATATATCGGCTACGACAAGGCATCCGAGATCGTGAAGGAAGCCTCGAAGTCAGGCCGCTCCCTGCGCGAAGTCGCCCGCGAGGCCGGCGTGGAGGACAGCGTGCTCGATGCGGCACTCGACTACCACGCCATGGCCAAGCCCCACAGCTCCTGACGTACCGGGCGGCGGCGCCTGCGGGCGGCGGAGCCGCCCTCTGACACCGCCTCGCGTCCCTGAGCGCACCCGGCTCTCCGGGTCTGTCCTGGCGGACTATCCCTCCGGCCGAGCACGCTCAGCGCCACGCCGGAGCGTCAGGAGCGCCGCAGTCTGGACGACAGCGGTCTCGACGGCGGCGGCGCCTGCGGGCGGCGGAGCCGCCCTCCGACACCGCCTCGCGTCCCTGAGCGCACCCGGCTCTCCGGGTCTGTCCTGGCGGACTATCCCCTCCGGCCGGGCACGCTCAGCGCCACGCCGGAGCGTCAGGAGCGCCGCAGTCTGGACGACAGCGGTCTCGACGGCGGAGCGTCAGGGGGCACGGCGGTGAGGACCGCAGTTAGGGCATGGCGCCTACGTGCGAGGCCGTTAGGATCGCCGCGCGTGGTATTGCTCGGCCTCGAGCTCCATCTGCGCGAGGCGGGTGTAGTAGTCGGGGAACTCGTTCAGGTGGGCGAGTGCGATCTTGGCAGTCACGACGGGGTCGCTATCGGTGACGTTCGTGGCGAGGTCGTGGAGGCCGTGCTCGAGCTCGACGTCCATGCCCATTCGGAACTGGTCGACGTCGAACGGCGCCGCTGCCCAATCGATCCCGATCTCTGCCCCTATCGTCCGCGCCTCGTCGCTCGTGAAGCTCGTCCGCTCGGCCATGGCTACGTCCCTTCGTCCTGGAGATGGCTGACGCTCATTCGTGTCTCGTCCTCCCGCTCTTCCTGCGACTCGACCGCGTATCGTTCGGCGCGCTTCTTGATTCCCAACAGCATCTTGCGCTCCATCACGAGCGAGGCAGGCTCCATCGGCGCCATGCCTAGCCGAGCGATAAGCGTTGGGAGTCGGAATCGGTTCCGGCTGAGCAAGCGCGTCCTGCCGTCGCGCTCCTCGAGCACGAACGACCAGACCCAGTTGCCGTCGCTGGAGCGCCACGCGAGCACCGCGGGCTCGCAGCGCTCAAGCCGCATCTGGTTCTTGCCGAACCCGATCGTGTCACCGACCTGCGGCTCCTGGAACTCGAGCAGGATACGGTCGGTGCTGTGCATGTCGAGGCCCAGGAGATTCTCGATCCAGTCATATGTGTATGCACCGCCGCGCGGAGAGGGCCCGATCTGCGCGAGCCACGGCCAGACGGCTGCGGCGGGGCCGTCGATGTCGATCGCCCGCGTCGTGACTCCGTCCGCATCCTCGAGGAGCTCGTCTCCCGGGAGCCTCGCCATAGCTTCCGCGCGAGTTGCCCCCCAGGTGAGCACGGTCGGGCGCAGAAGGCGCCGGTAGAGCGCCCAAGTAACGGCCGCGAGCACGATCGTGGCGGTACTCGACCTCATCCAAAGCCAGTCTGGCGGGCGCATCGTCAGTCGCGCATCCGGGAAATCCCGAATCAGTACGCGACAGCCCCGCGGCCAGTCTCAGCCGCGTGCCGCTGCTCGTCCGCGCGGTAGCTCGAACGCACGAGCGGGCCGGCGAACACCGAGCCGAAACCGAGCTCCTCGCCCCGCTCGCGGAGCCAGCGGAACTCGTCGGGATGCACCCAGCGGTCGATCGTCGCATGCTGCTTCGACGGCTGGAGGTACTGCCCGATCGTCACGACGTCGACACCGTGCGCGCGCAGGTCGGCCATCGTCTGGACGATCTCGTCGTTCGTCTCGCCGAGCCCAACGATGATCCCCGACTTGGTGAGAACGGGATATGAGGCCAGCTCCTTCGCCCGGCGGAGCAGCCACAGTGCGCCGTCGTACGAGGCCTTCGCGCCGCGCATCCGCGCGTGAAGTCGGCGCACCGTCTCGATATTGTGGTTGAAGACCTCGGGTCGCGCTGCGATCACCGTGGTGAGGGCGTCCTCCTCGACACCGAGGAAGTCGGGGGTCAGAACCTCGACCGAGCAGCCCGGCAGCTTCGCGTGGAGCGCACGGATCGTCGCTGCGAAATGACCGGCGCCCCGGTCGGCAACGTCGTCCCGGTCGACCGAGGTCACGACGACGTGGTTCAGGCCCATCTGCGCCGCAGCCTGGGCGACGCGCAGCGGCTCGAGCGCATCAGGCTTCGCTTCGGGCCGGCCGGAGTGGACGTAGCAGTAGCGGCACGCACGCGTGCACGTGTCGCCGAGGATCTGGAACGTCGCCGTTCCCTTTCCCCAGCACTCGGCGATGTTCGGGCAGCGCGCCTCTTCGCAGACGGTGTTGAGTGAGGCGCCCTGCAGGAGCTTCTTGACGTCGTAGAAGCGCGAGTCTGCGCTCGGCGCCCGCACCTTCATCCACTCTGGGCGGCGCGGGCGTTCGGCGACGGGGAGCGATGTCTCCATTCCGGACGATTCTACGGGTGGGCCTCGGGCACGAGCGTGAATGCCTCGACGTGCGCAGGCCTGACGACCGTGAAATGTCGGCGATCCGTTGTCGCGATCGTGTCGTGGTTCAAGCGCTCGGCCACCGCGATGACCGACGCGTCCACGAGCCCGAGCGGAAGATCGGCGTAGGTCGCACACAACTCCAGTGCGCGGTAGTAGTCAGCGATCACGAGATCGACGACTTGGACTGAACCCTCGCTGATGCCGGTCAGCACCGCCCTCGTGGCCGGCACGCCGCGCGAGCTGCCAAGCCAATCCAGCTCGACGAGGATCGGCGCCGGGACGAGCACAGACCCACTCGCCTCGATTAGCGCGGCCGCTCGTGTGTGATGTGCGTCCGACGTATCCATCGCGGCGTAGAGGACGCCGGTGTCAAAGAGCATCGTTGCGATCTGCCCAATCGCTCAGAAGGTCGTCCACCCGCTCGGACGTGTCGGAGTGCCCCGATGCGAATGCTCCAAGCCATGACGGCCGGGGCGGCCGTGCTCGCAGCTCGAGGCCCTCGCGGATCACGGCACCCAGCGACTTTCCCTCGGCCTCGGCGATTGCGCGCAATCTGTCCAGCAGCGCGTCTTCCGCGACTATGCTTGTTCGTGTCATTGACATAATTATGAGATATATTATGTCAAAAGAATCCACCGACTCCGTGCCGGATGTGCGACGCTGGGTGGCAGCCCCGTCAGCGAACGCTGAGCTTCGCGTGCACGGGTTGCGCCCAAAGCCCGGGATCGCCGCCGGTCGGCAGCGTCTCGAAATCGAGGTCGAATACCTCGGTGAGGGCTGCAACCGCGGTGGTCCTCACCTCGTCGATCGTAATGGGCTGCTCCAGCTCGCGTGTCATGGTCGTGAACTGGGCATTGTCGAGCCCGCAGGCGGTGATCCATTCGGTGAACGGCGCGGGATCGAGGTCGACGTTGAGCGCGTAGCCGTGCGTCGCGATCCATTGGCTGACGCGGACGCCGATCGATGCGATCTTGCGCGGAGGGTCAGCAACCCAGACGCCGGTGAGACCGTCGATCCGCTCACCACCGATGTCGTACATCGCAAGCGTGCTGATGACCGCTGCCTCGAGATCGCAGACGTACCGTTTCACGTCCTTCCCGCGGCGGGCGAGATTGAGGATCGGGTAGCAGACGAGCTGCCCTGGTGCGTGGTATGTCGACTTGCCGCCACGATCGGTCTCCACGATCTCGACGCCGACGCCGTCGGGCACGTGGACCTCGCCCTCGTCCGTGCGCCGCCCGGTTGTGACGACGGGCGGGTGCTCGAGAAAGACAACTGTCTCGGGTATGGCGTGTTGCGAGATCGCGGCTGCCAGCGAGCGCTGCAGCGCGAGCGCCTCCTCGTACGGGACGACACCGAGCTCCATCAAGTACGCGCCGCTCACCCCGTCAGCGTACCGTCAGCCGAGCAGCCAAGTGACACAGTGTTACAAGGCGCCGGTCGCGCCCAATGTCTCGCGCGCGTTCCCGATCTCACACCTCGTGTGCGATGCAGCGGCCTCAGGGGCTGGAGCAGGGCTTCCAACTCACTCGGCGGGTGGCCCAGCTGACCCTATGCGATGAACGAGCGCGCGGAGGGGGCTAGTGGGGCACCATGCGGTGCCCCACTAGGTTTCGAGCCGTTGGCGCAGATCTCGGAGGAAGGCGCCGCCGTATGCGCCGTCGATCAGGCGGTGGTCGTAGGTGAGCGTCATGTTCATGATCGGCCTGATCGCGATCACGTCCTGGCCGAGCTCGTCCTGCACGACCCATGGCCGCTTGACGAGGGCGTAGGTGCCGAGGATCGCCGCCTGGGGCTGGCTGATCACCGGCGTTCCGTGGAGGGTGCCGTAGCCGCCGGGGTTCGTGATCGTGAAGGTGCCGCCCTGGACGTCGTCGGGCAGGAGCTTCTTCGAACGTGCCCGTTCGGCGATGTCGGCGATGGCGCGTGCGAGCCCGAGGAGGTTCAGATCCTGCGCGTTCTTGATCACGGGGACGATCAGCCCCTTGGCATCGTCGAGCGAGACCGCTATACCGAGGTTGACGTGCGGACGGGTGACGATCTTCTCTCCGCGGATCTCGCCGTTCACCCACGGCCACTCCTTGAGGGTCTCCACGACGGCCTGAGCGATGAACGAGAGATACGTCGGATTGACGCCGTACTCGGTCTGGTACTCGCGCTTGATCGACTCGCGAGTGGCGACGACCTTCGACATGTCCACCTCGATCGCGCTCGTGACGTGCGCCGCTGTGTCGAGCGACCGGCGCATGTGCTCGGCGATTCCCCGCCGCATGGCACTCATCGGCTCGGCGCTCTCGCCCGGGAGGAGCGTCTCGTCGTCTGCTCCAGCTGCAGGGGCCGCTGCCGCTGCAAGCCGCTCGACGAGCGGTGGCTGTGCCACAGGAGCCGGGGGAGCCGGCGGCGCGGCCTGGGCCGGCGTGACCGGAGCAAGCGGTGGTGCCACCGGAGCCGGTGCGGCTACCGGTTGGGCACCCGACTCGATGTACGCGAGGATGTCCTTCTTCGTGACCCGTCCTCCGCTCCCGGTTCCCGGGACGGCGCCCGGGTCGACGCCATGCTCTGCGGCGATGCGCGCGACAACGGGCGAGATGAATTGGCGTCCGCCGTTCTCGGCTGAGCTCGGCGTTGCAACGACCGGCGGTGTGGCAACGGGCGCGCTCGCTGGTTGCTCGACGGCGGCCGGTGCCTCTGGCTCCGGCTCCGCGTCTGCCTCCACCGCGCTGCTTCCCTCGGGCAGGATGGCTGCGAGGACGGTCCCGACGTCGACCGTTTCGCCCTCGCCGACGAGGATCTCGCCGAGCACGCCCGCCCCCGGGCTCGGCACATCCGTATCGACCTTGTCGGTTGAGATCTCGAGCAGCGGCTCGTCGAGAGCGATTGCCTCTCCTGGCCTCTTCAACCAGCGAGTGACCGTGCCCTCGGACACGGACACACCCATCTGTGGCATGACGATGTCGATCTGCGTTCCCGTTGGCACCTTTGTCTCCTTAGTAGGCAGCTAGATCTCTGAGGCCGGTGACGACGTCTTCGACCTGGGGGATGAATGCCTTTTCGAGGGGCGGCGAGAAGGGTACGGGAGTGTCTGGCGCGGCGATCCGGCGAACCGGCGCATCGAGCTGCTCGAACGCTTCCTCCGCGATCGTAGCCGCGATCTCAGCGCCGAAGCCGCCCGTACGCGTGTCCTCGTGGAGTACGAGCACCTTCGAGCAACGCCGAACGCTCGCGAGCACGGCGCCGATATCCCATGGGATCAAGGTGCGGAGGTCGAGGATCTCGACAGAGAGCCCCTCGGACTCGAGCTGCGTTGCAGCCTCGTCGGCGGTGTGCACCATCGCGCCCCAGGTGATCACGCTGACGTCGTCGCCCTGTCGGTGGAGGCGAGCCTCTCCGAAAGGCGTCGTGTAGTGGCCGCTTGGAACCTCGCCCTTGAGGCGGCGGTACAGGTGCTTGTGCTCGAAATAGAGCACCGGGTTCGGATCCTGGATTGCCGTGGCGAGCAGGCCCTTCGCATCGGCGGGGGTCGCGGGGCAGACGACCTTCAGTCCCGGAATGTGGGCGAACGAGCTCTCGGGACTCTGCGAATGGAACGGTCCACCCGAGAAACCGCCACCGGACGGGAGGCGGACGACGATCGGAACGGGTGTGCCTGCGCGGAAGTGCTGCTTCGCGGCAACAGTCACGAGGTGATCCCACGCGCACGAGACGAAGTCGGCGAACTGCATCTCGGCGACGGGGCGCATTCCCATCAGGGCCGCGCCAGTCGCACCCGCGACGATCGCGGTCTCGGACAGCGGCATGTCGATCACGCGCCATGGCCCGAACTCCTCCTGGAAGCCGTCCGTCACCTTGAACGCGCCGCCGTAGACGCCGACGTCCTCGCCGAGCACGAATACGCTTTCGTCGCGGCGCATCTCCTCGCGCAGGGCGTCGGTGATCGCCTGGATATATGTCATCTCGGGCATGCCGTGGCGCCTCAGCCGCGCTCGTCCGTCGCGTAGACACCGTCGAGCACCGTCGAGGGCTCCGGCAACGGAGACTCCTCTGCTCGTGCAACCGCGCCGGTGACGAGCTCGTGCACGCTCTTGACGAGGATCTCGTCCTCCTCTGCGGTGAACTCGACATGCTCGGAGAGCCACGCGCGGAATCGGTCGATCGGGTCGCGCTTGGCCCACTCGTCGAACATCTCCTGCGGGACGTAGAACGCGTCGTCGTGCACCGCATGCCCCGCCATGCGGAGCGTGACGGACTCGATCAGCGTGGGCCCACCACCGTTTCGTGCCTTCTCGATCGCCGCCTTGGTCTCCCGATGGACGGCGAGTACGTCGGTTCCATCGACCACGATCCCGTCGAAGCCGTAGGCGGCGGCGCGGTCCGCGAGGTGGTCGACGGCGTACTGGAGATGCGTCGGGCGTCGAGTAGGCCCACTGGTTGTTGTCCACGATGAAGACGACGGGAAGTCGCCGGACACCGGCGAGGTTCATCCCCTCGTGGGCATCACCGCGCTGAGCAGAGCCGTCTCCACACCAGGCAACGGCCACGCGTTGCTCGTCGCGCACGCGAAATGCGAGCGCCATTCCGACCGCGACCGGGAGCATCGCCGGAAGATGACTGACCATCGCGTAGAGGCCCGCGCCAGGATCGGCGAAATGGACGTTCCCGTCGCGTCCGTGCGCGAGGCCGCCGACGCGCCCAAGGTACTGGGCGATCACCCGCCACGGCTCGAGCCCGCGCGCGATGTGGACGCCGAGATCTCGCTGGATCGGTGTTCCGACGTCATCGGCACCCATTGCCGTCGCGGCTCCTACGGACGCCGCCTCGTTGCCGCGACCCGTGTAGTAGGAGCCTGGGATCTTGCCCTGCTTGTAGAGAACGTAGCCGCGGTCCTCGATCTCCCGCGTGACCAGCATGTTGCGATACATACCGATGAGGTCGGCTCTGTCGAGGCCTGCGTCCTTCGCCTCCTGGAGCGAGCCCGCAGGCCCCGCTTCCCTCACAGCCATGTAGAGAACCCCCGTCGTCGGCGTGTGCCCGTGACTCTACCGACTCCTGCGGGCGCCTCCCAGGGACGGTCGGACGTACAGTGTGGGTCGCAATGCCGAAGGCGAAGCGCAACTGGATCCAGGAGGAGCGCCGCAAGACGCTGGGCGACTGGGTTGCCTTCTGTCTCACGTGCGGGTTCACCGTGCGCTATTTCGAAGAGACCGAGGACGAGCTACCGTCGAGATGCCCGGGGTGTGCGGGGGAGATCCGCCACCTGTGCCCTACCTGTGGCGCGCGCTTTCCCTCGGCGTTCCAGGTTGAGTGTGAGGAGTGCGACGCTCCGGTACGGCCCGCTGTGCTCTTCGGGGGGCCGATCCGCAAGCCGGGCCGCTAGGAATCCCCTCTTGCGGCGACGATCGGCGTCTCGCTGCTCGCGTCGGGTTGCCAGGCGGTCTACGATTCGGTCGTTCTGCCACGTGCAGACAGTGATCTGAACCTGTGATCCTCGCCAAGGAGGCGCGACAGTGGCTGTGGGCGTGAAGAAGACACCGGTGGACCTAGACGCGGCGCTCGAGGGGATGGTCTACGAGAAGAACGTCGAGATCCCGACGCGTGACGGCTCGTACGTGCTGGCGAACGTCTTCCGCCCGGACACGACCGAGACGGTGCCGGCGCTCCTTTGCGTGTCGCTGTACGGGAAAGACCTTCATGAGCAGGACGGGTTTCCGGAGATCTGGAACGAGATGCTCGAGACGCTCCCGAACATGAAAGAGGGATCGACGCTCAGCCTCCACACGCACGAGACGAACGATCCGGAGATCTGGGTCAGAAAGTACGGCTACGCCTGCGTGCGTGTCGACGTCCCGGGTTCGGGCAAGTCACCCGGGCTGCTCGATCCGCTCTCGCCTACCGAGGCGCGCGCCACGTACGACGCGATCGAGTGGGCGGCCGCGCAGCCGTGGTGCAACGGCAAGGTCGGAATGACAGGCATCTCGTATCTCGCGATGACCCAGTGGCGCGTCGCGTCGGAGCAGCCACCACATCTGGCGTGCATCCTCCCCTGGGAGGGTGTGTCGGACTACTACCGTGACTGGAACCGTCACGGCGGCATCATCTCCACGTTTTTCAACGGCTGGTTCCCGATGTCCCCCGTCATCCTGCAGCACGGGAACGCGAATAGCCCATGGGTCGACCTGGACGACGGCGCACCGATCGGCGGGCCACTAGCGCTCTCCGACGAGGAGCTCCACGCCAATCGGATCGATCCTGCCGCGGAGCTCCGAGCCCGCGAGCTCGACGACGACTGGTGGCGTGAGCGGAGTGCGGATCTCAGGAAGATCACTGTCCCGTTTCTCTCCGCTGCCAACTGGGGCGGGCACGGTCTCCATCTCCGCGGGAACATGGAGCCGTTCATTCAGAGCCCTGCCGAGCAGAAATGGCTCGAGATCCACGGCGGAAATCACCGGGACGGCTACTACCTGCCGGAGGGTGAGGCTCTGCACAAGCAGTTCTTCGACCACTTCCTCAAGGGAGTCGACAACGGCTGGCAGGACAGGCCGCGGGTGCTGCTCAATATCCGCCACGCCGACGAGACCTTCGTCCCCCGGCCCGAGAGCGAATGGCCGCTCGCCAGGACCAGCTGGGAGAAGTACTACCTGGATCCTGACGCGGGGTTGCTGGGCCCGACGCCACCTAAGGGCGAGTCGTCGGTGTCGTATCCGGGCCTGGGCGAGGGCGTCCGCCTTCGCACCGCGCCGTTTGCGGAGGAGACCGAGATCACAGGGCCGCTGGTGGCGAACCTCCACGTCTCCTCGTCGACGGACGACATGGACGTCTTCGTGACGCTCAGGGCATTCCGGCCCGACGGGACCGAAGTGATGTTCCACGGTTCGTCCGACCCCGCCGTGCCGCTCACGCAAGGGTGGCTCCGCGTCTCGCATCGCAAGCTCGATCCGGAGCGCAGCACGCCGTGGCGGCCCTTCCACGCCCACGACGAGCTTCAGAAGCTCACGCCCGGCCAGATCTACGAGGTTCAGGTCGAGCTCTGGCCCACGTGTCTCGTCTTCCCTGCGGGCTACCAGCTGGAGCTCCTGATCGAAGGCGTGGACTTTGCACGAACGGATCTCGAGCAGCCCGAGGAGTACCTGAAGCTCGGCAAGCGAATGAGCGAGGCCGCCGGCGACGGGAACGACCGCAGCAACGTCTTCCGAGGATCGGGTCCCGCGCTCCACAACGACTGGGTCGATCGTCCCGAAGCGGTCTTCGGAGGGACGAACACGATCCACACGGGCGGGCGTCACGACTCGTATCTGCTCGTGCCCGTGATACCGAGCGAGTAGCAGAGCTCGTCTGCCGCTGCCGCGGTGCCGTTCGATCGTCTGCCGCTAGGCGTCGAGCTCCACGACGGGGAGGAGGTCGCTGCGCGCCCGGCGGCCTCCGTGCTCCTCCTACAGGACGCTGGCGCCACCCTCGAGGTGCTGCTCGCGCGTCGCGCAGCCACGCTTGGGCACATGGCGGGCTACTGGGTCTTCCCCGGCGGCGTCGTTGCTCCGGGGGACGCGGACCTGCGGGCTACCGCCAGGCGCGAAACGCGCGAGGAGGTCGGCATCGCCATCACGGACGAGCTCGTCCTGTTCTCGCGCTGGATCACGCCGGCCCGAGCGGCCCGCCGGTTCGACACCCGGTTCTATGTCACTCGCGCGCCCGACGGGCAGCTGCCCGAGGCTGACGGCACGGAGTGTGTCGAGTGGCGCTGGCTGGCGCCCTCTGCAGCGATTGCGGCTGCGGCCCGGCACGAGTTGCTGATCGTCCTGCCGACGCTCAAGACGCTCGAGCGGCTCGCGACGTTCACCTCGGTCGAGGACGCGCTGGCAACCGCGAGGTCAACCGACGTCGAGCCGATCCAGCCGTGGATTGTCGACGACGGCGGTCGGCAGCGCGCCGTGCTGCCAGGCGAGGCCGGCTATCAGTAGGAGTCGGGCCGGAAAAGACTGGCGGGAACCTGCCGGCCCGCAGCGGTGTAGAACCACGAGTGGTGAGTCGGCCACCGACAGAGGACGAGCTCGTCGGACGCGCACGTGGCGGCGACCCGGCAGCGTTTGCCGCGCTCGTCCACGGCCACGAGGAGATCGCCTTCCGCACCGCGTACCTCATCACGCGCAACGCAACCGAGGCGGAAGACGCCGCCCAGTCCGCACTCACGAAGAGCTGGCTCGCGCTGCCGCGATTCCGTCGAGGCGCGCCTTTTCGGCCCTGGCTGCTCTCGATCGTGGCGAACGAGGCCCGCAACCGTCTCCGCTCGGCGGGTCGCCGGGAGGGACTGGTGCTCCGAGCCGCAGCCGAACGACCGAGCGGAGACGAGGGCTCTTCCCCCGAAGCGCGCTTGCTGGCAGGGGAGGAGCGGGCATCGTTGCTCGCCGCGCTCGATCAGCTTGGAGACGAGGACAGGATCATCCTTTCGTGCCGATACCTGCTCGACCTCGGTGAGGCCGAGACCGCGGTAGCGCTCTCGTTGCGACGCGGCACGGTCAAGTCCCGCACTTCACGCGCACTCGCCCGGCTTCGCGTCGAGCTAGGAGGTGAGACATGAACGACCTCGAGCGGCGCTTGGTGGCTCTCGGTGAGGAGATCGCCTATCCACTGACCCCCGACTTCGAGCTCGAGCTCGCGCCGGCGCGCGCGCGCGCGGCTTTCCGGCGACTGGCTCTAGCCGTGCTACTCGTTGCGGCAGCCGCGCTCATCGGCGTGCTCGCGCTCTCGCCTGCCGCGCGCAGTGCCTTCCGCGAGGTCTTTCACATCCGGGGCGCCACGGTCGTCCGTATCGACCGGTTGCCGCAGGTCGCCGTTCGATCCCCCGATCTCGGAGAGCGCGTGACGCGAGCCGAGGCCGAGCGCCGCGTGGGCTTCACCCTCGCCGAGCTCGGTGCGCCAGATGCCATCTTCGTCCGCGGCGACCGCATCGTCTCGCTCGTGTACGGGCCTGTGGCCCGGCCACGGCTCGTTCTCTCCGAGCAACGCGGCGCGGTATGGGAAGGGCTCGTCAAGAAGGCGGGCGGGGGCGGGACACGGATCGATGAGGTCGACGTCGACGGTGAGCCGGCGCTGTTCGTCTCCGGCGATCCCCACGTCGTGATGTTCCGCGACGCGCGGGGAGCGATCGCCTACGAGTCGACGGCGCTCGCGGGGACGGTGCTGCTGTGGAACCGCGGCCCCCTGCTCTTCAGGCTCGAGGCGGATGCGACGCTCGCCGAAGCGCTCGCGCTCGCGCACGAGGTCGAATAGGGAACCCCGCTGCCGCCAGCGGTGTAACTCTCATAGGTACCCCGACCTGGAGGCGGCGATGAAGAAGCTCTCGATCCTGTTCGCGCTCGTGGTGGCCGTCGTCATTGCTCCGGCGGCGACGGCGGGCTGTTGGGCAACTGTGGGCGTGAGTCCTCTCCCCAGCCCGGACTTGCGCGCCGGCGAGCGCTGGGCGGTGACGATCAGGGTGCTCCAGCACGGAGTGACCCCGCTGGCCGGAGCCAAGCCGGAGGTGCGCATCAGCAGCGCGGAGGGAGTCGAGAAGGCGTTTCGAGCCAGACCGCTGGTGCGGCGGGGCTCGTACCGCGCGACCGTCATCTTTCCGACATCCGGTCACTGGAGGTACGTCGTGTACGACGGCTTCGTGCCGCGCTGCGCTAGCGAGCATCCTTTCGCGGCGGTGACGATTGCGCCGGCTTGACGGTTTAGAGCTCGAACCAGAATGACGGCTGTGCCGCCGGAACGCGCTACGCGGCACTTGCTTCGCACTCGCGCAGCGCGCCCCGTCGAGCGTCATTCTGGTTCGAGCTCGTAGTCGGGTAACCAGGCAACTCGCTCGATGTCGTACAGCTCGGCCGCGAGAGCCTGCCAGAACCGTGCGCCGTCGCGTGAGAGATAGAGACGCTCGCGCGCGGCGAAGAGGATGAGATCGGGATGATCGGGTGAGATAGCGACATCGACGCCGGGGGGAAGCCCGCCCCCCGTCTCACGCCAGGTTGTGCCTGCGTCGTCCGAGACGACGAGGGGTGGTCGGCGGTTGACGACCGCCACGATCCGGGCTCCGATCTGGTCGGCAGACACCGTGAGCGGGAGGCCTGTGACCGGTGCGTCACGCCGGTCTAGCTCGCCGTCGTCGATCCCAATGACGAACTCGCCGTCGAGATCGACCGTTGCAATCCCCAGCGTGGTCTGGACCGACGCGCGCATCACCGACGCGAGAGAAGCTCGTGCGCGAGCGTCGACGCGTGTCGCGCAGCGTCGATGGGCTCTCGACCCTCCGCTCGGCCCGCGAGATAGGCGGCCGCGAGGATGTCGCCCGCGCCCGTCGGGTCGACCCCCACCTCGAGTGGTGGCGCGGCGATGCTCTCAACTCTCTCGCCTGCGACGACGATCGAGCCGCGAGAGCCGAGGGTGAGAAGCACCTCCGGCACTCCGAGGCTGCGCAGCGAGTCGGCGTTAGCCGAACCGGCGAGCGCCACGGCTTCCGTCTCATTGAGCTTCAGGGCCGTGACGGACTCGAGCAGGCGCCGGTCGACGGTAGTGCCGAGGTCGAGCGGCCCGACCCGCGACCGTCGGACGAGGCCCTGGGCGTCGATCAGCAGCGAGCGATCGGCGCGAGCGAGCTCCTGCAGCGTCGCGGCCGGGAAGTCGGAGCATAGGAGCGCACCGACGTGGATCCAGCTCGAGCCCCCCAGGGCCTCGTCGACCCACGTCGACACGTCGACCGGCGTCCACGGGTCGCCGATGTCGTCGACGTGCATGACTCGGCGCTCGCCGACGTAGTGGAAGCTGAACGCCGTCCCGCGTGACGCGGGTCTCCAGGCGACCGGAAGACCGAAGTGTCGGAGAGGGGCCAGCAAGGTCGCCTCGTCCTCCGCGGTGCAGCGCGTTGCGATGCGCGCGTCGCTGCCGAGCGCTGCGAGGGCCTGCGCCGCGTAGTACACGGCTCCGCCGACGCGCGGCGGGCCGCCGGCGACGACGTCGCGCGAGAGGGTGCCGACGATGCCGACGCCGCTCACACGTGCGCGGGCTCGGCACTGCGGCGCCGAGCGACGGTCGTCACTGCTCCCGCGAGGGCGAACGAGGTCAGAAAGCTCGGAACCGTCGCGCCGATGCCCCATGCAGGCGGGTCGAGACGCTCCACGAGGTCGACCCACCACGCGGGCCCGGTTGGGTACAGCCACTGGTACAGGGCAAATCCCGCGATCCAGGCCGCGATCTGGCCAACCCGCCACGCCGGCGCGGCGAAGATGTCGTCGCGTCCGTACCGTCGCCCTGCCGCGAGCCAGTCGGCCAGCAAGACCGCGAAGAGAGGAACGAAGAACGAGCCGAGCAGGAGCAGGAACGACTGGTAGCTCACGAGGTCGATCGTCAGCGCCCCCAGAGCGGCGATGCCTGTCGTAACGACGACGAGCAGTTGCTGTGGTGCACCGGGTGCGATGTTCCGCATGGATACGGCCGCCGAGTAGCTGTTCGCAAACGCCTCGTCGGTCTCGGCGACGGTGAGCGCGAGCAGCGCGACGAATGCTGCGAGGCCTCCTGCGGCTACGGCGGCGGGCAGCGATGCCGGGTCGGAGAGGTCGCGGGAGAAGAAGAGGACAGCCCCCAGTGCGAGCAAGAGCGCGTCCGGCACGAAGTAGCCGACTCCTGCGCCCCAGAACGCACTTCTCTCGTTGCGCGAGAACCGCGTGTAGTCGGCTGCGAGCGGAACCCACGAGACGGTGATCCCGATCACGAGATCCGCACCCTGCCAGACGGTGAGGCCACCTTCGCCGGGTCGGTTCCAGAGCGACCCGAGGTCCGCGTCGGACACAGCCCACCATGCGAGGTAGGCAAGGGCGAGCGGCACCACCCAGATCGTGATCTTCCGGACGAATTTGCGAACGACGCCGATCGGTCCGAGCAGGCCCAGCACGAGGGCTACGGCCGCGAACGCGAGCGTCCAGAGCCAGCGCGCCTCGAAGCCGAACATGCGCTGGGACAGCGCTCCTGCCGCGGTTGCGATCACGAGCAGCTCGAAGATCGTCCAGCCGATGCACTGGATCACGTTGAGCGTCGTCGGGATGATCGAGCCGCGCCGTCCGAGCGGCGCGCGCATGAGCACCATCGCAGGGACCCGGGCCTGTGCGCCGATTGCCGCCGCCGCCGCGATCATCGCGTTCCCGATCAGGCAGCCAATCAGGATTGCGAGAAGCGCCTGCGGCAGCGAGAGCGCCGGAACGAGGTATGTCCCGGCGACGAGTACGAGCAGGGAGACTCCAAGGTTTCCCCAGAGGAGAGCGTTATCCGTGAAGCCGAGGACGCGCAGGTCGTCCGCGACGGGCTCGATCGTCGTCTGCGACGTGTCCATGGCGTTGATGCTACTGGCGGGCACCTGCGCGATCTCAGTGGTCAGACGGCGCCGCCGGCAGGGGTTTAGCCGGTGGCCGGCGCGAGCGAGCGAGCTGTGAGAAGGAGACCCTCCTCGAGGCTCACGGTGGGCTCGTAGCCGAGCAGGCGCCGACCTTCGTCGATATCGGCCCACGAGTCGCGGATCTCGCCGGGGCGCCGTGGCAGGTACTCGCGCTCGACGGATCGGTCAAGCACCGATCCGACCATGTCCGCGAGGGTGTTGATCGAGACGGCACGTCCGGTTCCGATGTTCACGATGGCACCGCTCGCGTCGGGCGCCACGCCGGCCTGGAGATTGGCACGGACGACATTGTCGATATACGTGAAGTCGCGGCGCTGCTCGCCGTCCCCGTAGATCACGATCGGGTCGCCGTTCTCCGCGGCGGCGATGAAGCGCGGGACGACGGCCGCATACTGTGACGTCGGATCCTGTCCCGGGCCGAACACGTTGAAGTAGCGAAGGCACACCGTCTCGAGGCCGTAGACGTAGCTGAAGCTCGAGCAGTAGCGCTCCGCCGCCAGCTTGGACACGGCGTACGGCGAGAGCGGCTCGGGGTTCACGCTCTCGACACGAGGGAGCGCGCCGCTGTTCCCGTAGATCGACGACGAGGACGCAAAGACGACCCGGCGGACGTTCTCATCCCGTGCGGCGAGGAGCACGTTCAGCGTTCCCTCGACGTTGACGGCGCTCGTCGTCAGCGGGTCGTGAACCGACCGCGGCACCGAGGGCAGAGCACCCTGATGGAAGACGACGTCGATTCCGCGAGTGGCGGCGTGGACGCGCTCGTAGCTCCGAAGCTCGCCCTCCGCCATTTCGATCTCGTCGGCGACGGCGGCGAGGTTCTGACGGCTTCCGGTGGAGAAGTTGTCGAGCACGCGCACGGTAGCGCCGCGCTCGAGCAGCGTGCGCGCGAGATGCGAGCCGATGAACCCGGCGCCGCCGGTCACGAGCACCTTCAATCCCGCGAAGTCGAGCGACTCCGGGAGCACGGTCGCTGGGCCGTCGTTCTGGCGCATGCGCGGGATGATATGGCAACCCACGGCGGAGCCTGCGCGGCGGTGGCCGACCGCTCCGTCTAGCTGGCGAGGAGCCGGCGCAACACGTAGGGCAAGATGCCGCCGTGACGTAGGTACTCGCGCTCTCTTGGCGTGTCGAGCCTGACGGTCGCGCGGAACTCTGTAGCGTCGGCTCGAACAGTCACCTCGTCCGCCTGACCGTTCTGCACGCCCACGATCGAGAACTCCTCGTGTCCCGAGAGCCCGAGCGACTCGCGGCTCTCGCCCGGCAGGAACTGAAGCGGGAGGATGCCCATCATCAGGAGGTTCGAGCGGTGGATCCGCTCGTAGCTCTCCGCGATCACGGCCTTGACGCCCAGGAGGTTTGGCCCCTTGGCGGCCCAGTCGCGGGAGGATCCCGAGCCGTACTCCTTGCCGGCGAGCACGATCGTGGGGACGCCCTCGACGATGTACCGCTCCGCGGCGTCGAAAATCGTCATCTGCTCACCCGCGGGCAGGTGCGCGGTCCACGTTCCCTCGGAGCCGGGGACGATCTGGTTGCGGAGACGGAGGTTTGCGAACGTGCCGCGCACCATCACCTCGTGGTTACCGCGACGCGACCCGAGCGAGTTGAATTCCTTGTTCGGCACCCCGTGCTCGGTGAGGTACTTCCCGGCTGGAGAGTCCGGCCGGATCGCCCCCGCCGGCGAGATGTGGTCGGTCGTGACGGAGTCGCCGACCGAAACCAGGCAGCGCGCGCCGACGATGTCGTCGACCGATCCCGGCTCGCGAGCCATCCCGTCGAAGTACGGTGGTCGGCGCACGTAGGTCGAGTTGTCGTCCCAGGCGAAGAGGTCGCCTGCGGGAACGGGAAGCTCCTGCCATTCGGGGTCGCCGGCGAAGACGTTCGTGTAGGCCGACCGAAACATGTCCTGTCCGATCGCCTGCGCCATCGTCTCCTGCACCTCGGCAGGCGAAGGCCAGATGTCCGAGAGGAACACGTCCTTCCCGTCGGTGCCCTGGCCGATCGGCTCGGTCGTGAGATCGATGTCCATCCGCCCGGCGAGCGCATAGGCGACGACGAGCGGTGGACTCGCGAGGTAGTTCGCCTTCACCTCGGCGTGCACGCGCGCTTCGAAGTTGCGGTTGCCGGAGAGCACGGCGCAGGCCACGAGGTCGCCTTCGACGATTGCCTGCGAGACGGCCTCGGGGAGCGGTCCGGAGTTCCCGATGCAGGTCGTGCAGCCGTAGCCGACCGTGTGGAAGCCGAGGGCCTCGAGGTACTCGGTCAGGCCGGCAGCCTCGTAGTACTCGGTGACGACCTTCGAGCCGGGAGCGAGCGAGGACTTGACCCAGGGCTTGCGTGACAGGCCCTTCTCGACTGCCTTCTTCGCGAGTAGGCCCGCGCCGAGCATCACGGCCGGGTTCGAGGTGTTCGTGCACGACGTGATCGCCGCGATCACGACGGAGCCGTGGTCGAGCTCGACCGTTTCGCCGTCGATTGTCGCCTTGATCGTCGCCCGGGGCGGCGCGGCGGTGACGGCGGGAGCATCGCTCGCGTCCATCGATTCCTCGACCGCCTCGTCCAGACGGCCGTTGCCTGCCGTGACGCCGAAACTCGGGAGCGCGCCGAAGAAGGCGTGCTTCGCGTCGCGGAGCGCGATTCGATCCTGCGGCCTACGCGGGCCGGCGAGAGACGGTTCCACCGTGGAGAGATCGAGCTCGACGACCTGCGAGTAGGTCGGGGCCTCGTCGGCGTTGTGCCAGAGCGCGTTTTCCTTGCAGTACGCCTCGACGAGCGCGAGCTGCTCGTCGCTGCGGCCGGTAAGGCGGAGGTAGCGGAGGGTCTCGCCGTCGACGGGAAAGAACCCGCAGGTCGCGCCGTACTCGGGCGACATGTTGCCGATCGTCGCGCGGTCGGCGAGCGGTAGTCCTTCGAGGCCGTGACCGAAGTACTCGACGAACTTTCCGACCACCCCCGTCTCGCGCAGGATCTGGGTGACCGTGAGGACGAGGTCGGTCGCCGTCGCACCCTCGGGCAGCCGGCCTGCGAGCTTGAAGCCGACGACCTGCGGGACGAGCATCGAAATCGCCTCACCGAGCATTGCCGCTTCGGCTTCGATGCCTCCGACGCCCCACCCCAGCACCCCGAGCCCGTTCACCATCGTCGTGTGCGAGTCCGTCCCGACGAGCGTGTCGGGAAACGCCTGGCCGTCGCGCGACTCGATCACGCGCGCGAGGTACTCGATGTTGACCTGGTGGACGATCCCGGTGTTCGGTGGGACGACCTTGAGGTTGTCGAACGCTGTCTGCCCCCAACGCAGGAAGGCGTACCGCTCGCGGTTGCGGGAGAACTCGAGCTCGGTGTTGTGCCGGATCGCGAGGCGATTTGCGAAGTCGTCGACCTGCACGGAGTGGTCGATCACGAGCTCGGCCGGGATCAGGGGGTTTATCTTGCGTGGATCGGCGCCGAGGTCGGCCATCGCGGAGCGCATCGCGGCGAAGTCGACCACGACCGGGACGCCCGTGAAGTCCTGCAGCAGCACCCGCGCGGGCGAGAAGGAGATTTCCTGTGAAGGCTCTGCCGTCGCGCTCCAGGCTGCGACTGCCTCGATGTCGCGTGTCGTGACGGTGACACCGTCCTCGCGTCGCAGGACGTTCTCGAGCAGGATCCGGAGCGTGTAGGGGAGCCGCGCGATGTCGTAGTGCGACTGGAGCGCGTCGAGGCGGAAGATCTCGTGCTCGCGACCACCCACGGAGAGGGTCGTGCGTGCACGGAAGCTGTCGGGATGAGCCATCCCTCCGATTCAACCAGAACCGGGTTGCCGAAGGCGCCCGCGAGACGACCTAGTGGTCTTACCGGCAACGCTCGTCGTGTCGCGGCCCGCATTCCCACCAACGTTGCCGGTCAGACCACTAGCGCGGGTCGCGGAGCTTTTGGAGGCCGCGCTCCGTGAGCGTCGTCCGGTCGGGGTCGAAGTGCCGGGCGACAGCCGCCACGTGTGGTCGATGCGCGCGCGGCCAGTGACCGGAGCAGGCGCTCGGGAACCGAAAGAAGCAAGGCGAACGACCGGCTACCATTGGAGCGATGGTGATCGAGACGATCCAGTCGCTGCTCGCGGCGGCATTTCCCGACGCGGCGGTGACAGTCGAGGATCGAACGGGTGGGGGAGATCACTTCCAGGTCACCGTCGCCGCCTCGGCCTTCGACGGGCTGCCGCTGCTCGAGCAGCACAAGCTCGTGAACGCGGCGCTCGCCGCGCCACTTGCTGATGGGACCATCCACGAGCTCCGCATTCGAACGAAGGGAACGGCATGAGCACGATTCGCGACCAGATCCGGGACGTCATTGCGAAGGAGCCGGTGGCCCTCTTCATGAAGGGAACGCCGCAGATTGTGATGTGCGGCAACTCGGATCGTGCGCTGCGCGCGCTCCTTGCTGCCGACGCGCCTGTCACAACGGTGAACATCCTCCCCGACCCGCGCATCCGCGCCGAGCTCTGCGACCTCAGCGGCTGGCCGACGATCCCGCAGGTATTCGTCGCCGGAGAGCTGATCGGTGGCGCGGACATCGTCGAGGAGCTCTATGCGAGTGGCGAGCTATCGCGGACGCTCGACGCAGCGCTCGGGAGCGACCGGACGCAGGCTGTCGCTGCCGTGGCGCTCGCCCTCGACGCGGCATAGGAGCGAGGACATGTTCAGTCTGCGTAGCCCGGACGTAGATCTCGAATCAGAATGAGGGCTGTGCCGCCAGAACGCGCTCCGCTGTACGCTGCTTCGTCCTCGGTCGCGCCAAGACGTCACGGATTGGCGCCCCCTGTGTCCTCGCAGCGCACTCGCGCAGCGGGCACTGCCGACGAGCGTCATTCCGATCCGAGCTCTCACCGAGGGTGCGGGTGTCTCGATGAGTGAGGAGCCTCGGATCGGCTCGATCGTCCTCGAGGACGTCGAGCTCGGGGAGGACGAGTTTCTCTGGCATGACGACGAGGGCAACGATCGCACCGGCTGGTTCTGTGTTCGCACCGATCCTTTTCCCTGCCCGGCGAGTGGGTGCACCTTCGTGGCGGACTTCATGACCGCCGCACACCTCGTGCTCGTCTGGCAGGAGCGAGACGACCCGAACCTCCTCTGGCACGCCCAGCGCGCGAAGGAGGCGGGACGCAACCCGCGGATCGTGGCGTACGAGACGTCGTTCGGCCCCAGTGCCTCGTACTATGCGTGGGAGGCCGCCGGGCGGCCTGTCCACGGCGTTCGCGCGAGGACCTGACCGCTAGGATCGCGCGTATGGCCATCCAGACCGAGACTCTGCAAGTGTCGGGGATCCGCTGTGAGCGATGCGTGAATCGCCTCGCGGCGACGCTCTCGGGCCACGAGGGGCTCGAGGCGGCGAACGCAAACCTGATGGGCCAGGTGACCCTCTCGTGGGACGACGAGCGCACGACGCGAGACGCTCTGCTCGCGACGATGGCGTCCGGGGGCTTCCGCGAGTCGCCGCTCGTCTAGCGGGCCAGCGTGCCTGACTTCAGTCAGGCACCACACGTCGGGTGTGACTACGTGGTTGCGGCGAACCGTCAGCGCTCCGCCTCTAGCTGGGAATAGCACCACGTGCAGGCACGTTGTTCCCTCATATCGACGTAGTCGGTTGGTACGGTAGCCGGGTGGGCGACGCCGAGCCTGAGGCCGATGGGCACCGGATCGCCGCGGATGCGCGGGACCGGGTGCGCTTCGAGGAGGAGGCGCTCGGGCTCGCAGACCAGGTCTATCGTGTCGCCCGGCGGCTCGTAGGATCCCGGGAAGAGGCGGAGGACTTGGTGCAGGAGACGTATGCGAGGGCGTTCCGGAGCTGGAGGTCCTTCACTCCAGGGACGAACATGCGCGCGTGGCTGTTGCGCATCCTGACGAACCTCAACCTCGATCGGGGCCGCCGCGTCCAGCGAACGCCCGACATGCAGCCGCTCGAGGAAGGCGACTACTTTCTCGCGAACAAGGTCGCCGAGTCGAGCGGCGAGCAGGCGCTCGAGGAGGAGCGTGTCGTCGAGCGGCTCTCCCAGGACAGTATCGTCCATGCGCTCTCAGCACTGCCGCACGACTTCCGTGACGTCGTAGTACTCGTCGATATCGGCGACTTCAGCTACGCGGACGCAGCCCAGATCCTCGACGTGCCGATCGGGACCGTGATGTCCCGCCTCCACCGTGGACGCCGCTTGCTAAAACAGGAGCTGGCACAGGAGGCCACGACATGAGCGATCCGTGCGACCGTTGTGAAGAGCTGCTCCAGGGGTATCTCGATCGGGAGCTCTCCGACCCCGAGGTCGTGCAGGCTGAGTCTCATCTGGACGAGTGCGACTACTGCAGGCGCCGCTACACGTTCGAGGCGTCGCTGCGCCGCTACGTTCGGACGACGGCGGCCGAGCGCATGCCACCAGGTCTGCTCGAGAAGCTCTCCCAGCTTCGGACGACCACCTAGCGCGCGTCACCGATCGGAAGACGGCTCGGCGCTCGTTTCGCCCGTGTGGTTCCGGTGGCTCGAGAGCTGGTTCGAAGTGGTGATCGCGAAGAGCGATCTCAAGCTCCGTCATCTTGCGGGCAATCCGCGCTGCGTGCTCGTCGTCCTCGAGTCGGTGCGGCCATTCCGCGGTGTCGAGGTTCGCGGCGTGGCGGAGTTGGTCGAGTGCGACGTGAGCTCGGTGCGCGCTGCGATTGCAGGTCGCTAGCTCGGCGTAGTCGACGGCAGAAGGTTCGCGGCCGAGCGAAGCTCGAAACCCGGGGTCTTGCTACGGCTCGCCGCCGACAACCCGCGCACCTGGGACCTCACGGGGATCCTGACGAGATAAGTCCGAGCCGGCCGGGCCATCGCCGGCGTGCTGACAGGTGGTCGTGGCTTTCAGGTCGAAGCGCGCACGACGGAGAAATCTCGCGCAGGCGAAGTCACCGTTGCGTCCGAGCTCCTCCAGGCACAACTCGATCCGCCGGGGCAGCAGAGGAGCGCCGGCACCGAGCACAACAGGTGCGATCGTGACGACGACCTCGTCCAGAAGCCCCGCATCGGCGAACTGCCCGGCCAGGTCGCCACCGCCGACGATCCAGATGCTCCGATCACCCGCGGCGTCCGCCATCTCCGCGTGCACCGCCCCGACGTCGGCGCTCGTGAACTCGATGCGCTCGTGGTGCACGACCGGTAGCAGCCGGTGCGTGAACACCCAGCAGGGAATCTCGTAGCGCTTCGCCCACACGATCGAGACCCTGTTCGGGCTTGCGCGCCTCGGGCACGCGAGCGCCAAGGGTATGCCGAATCCGCTGCAGCTAGCCCTGTTCGCCCGGGCGAGTGTTGCTCCTATGTCAAGGCGGGGGTTGTTTTGAGGGCGTTGAAGACGGTGCGGGCGAGTTGTCGTTTGAGGCAGCGGATCGCCTCGCGTTTGCTTTTGCCTTCGGCGTGTTTGCGTTCGAGGTAGGCGCGGGCGGCGGGGTGGTAGCGGGCCTGGGTGATTGCGATTCGGTAGAGCGCGGCGTTCAGTTGGCGGTTGCCGCCGCGGTCGAGTCGGTGCCGCTGGCTCTTTCCTGAGCTTGCTTCGAGCGGCGCGACACCGCTGTGGCGGGCAAGTTGTGCGTCGCTCTTGAACCGGCTGATCGGGCCGATCTCGGCAAGCAGCTTCGCCGCCGTGATGGCGCCGCATCCGGGGAGTTCGAGCAGCGCCGGCGCGACCACAGCCGCCCGCTGTTCGAGTTCCTCGTTCAGCTCGTCGATCGTTCGTGTCAGCGAGCGACAGCGGTTGACGAGCTCACGTGCGATCCGCACTTGGACGTCCTGCTCACGCCGGGCCAGCCAGCGGCCGACGCGCTCGAGCTGACTCGCACGGTCGAGTCTCCGCAAGGGGACCACGAAGGTCGGGTCGAGCTCGTGCAGGTGCCAGCGCAGCCGCTGCTGGGTTCGCCGCCGCTCGTCGACGAGATCGTCACGATGATCAACCAACAGCTTGATCTCGCGGTACACCCCCTCACCCGGCTGCGGCCGCGGCAGGTCGGGCTCGCGCAATGCCGCCCTGGCGACCGCGAGCGCGTCGATCGGGTCCGACTTCCCGCGCGTCCGACCCGCTCGGCGTTCCGGCACCGTCAGCTTCGGCGAGACTCGCACCAACTCCTCGCCCAGGCCGAGCAGCTGCCGCTCCAGCCAGGGCGTCAACAGCCTGCAGTCCTCGAGCGCCCAGAGGCGCTCTGCGTCGAGCGCTGACGCCCAGCCGATCAGCTCATCGCTACCGACCGCCACCGTGCACTCGTCGAGCATCCGGCCGGCCTCGTCGACCGCGACAGCGGTCACCGACTGCTTGTGTACGTCCACTCCGATCACGATCATTCGTCTCGCCTCCAATAGCCGTTGGGGGCGACCATCGAGCAGACAGACCTCAATCGAGGCGAAGCCACGCTCCTATCAGGTCACACTCGACGGTCATCGGTCGGCGGCGGCGACACAACGCTGGATGGTCAACCCAAGGGACGACATTCGGAATCGAGTCAGCCGCCGCCGCCCGAGTCTGCGCCAGCTACCGGACGCTGCCGCTCAACGAGAATGACATTGAGTTCAGGAATGCTGCCCGCGCCGCGCCGACGTATTGGCGGTGAGGGAGACGGGAATGCGGCGGTCGATACCGCCGTTACATACCCATATAGGGTATGATGGAGCGGAGGGTCAGGTTGAACGCAGCAGCTGGAGGTCATCACCACGCAGCGTCACACGCAGCCTCGGTGTGGGGTACAGCTGCGAGAGCGACGCTCCACTGCCTGACCGGCTGTGCAATCGGCGAGGTGCTGGGATTGGTGATCGCGACAGCGCTTGGGCTTGGCACTAGCCCTTCGCTGGCGTTGGCCGTAGCGCTCGCGTTCCTGTTCGGGTACGCGTTGACGCTGCGGCCACTCCTCGCGGCCGGGCTGTCGCTTCGTCGAGCTGGTCGAGTCGCTCTCGCCGCCGACACGGTGTCGATTGCGGTGATGGAGATCACCGACAACGTGTTCCTGCTCGCGGTGCCGGGAGCGATGGCGGCTGGGCTCGCGGACGGGTTGTTCTGGTGGAGTCTTGCCGCCTCGCTCGCCGTCGCATTCGTGGCAACCGTTCCGGTGAATCGTGCTTTGATCGCTCGCGGCAGAGGACACGCCGTTGTTCACGCCCACCACGCACACTGATCAGCCGAACCTGCGGGAGGTAACCCGTCGTAGCATGGCCCGCCCTGCGCCGTGCCATAGGATTTGCGCGGTGCCGTTCACGCTCAGGAACTTCAAGGACGATCTGGAGGACCTCGGCTCTCTGTTCGACGGCGCGCCGGACCTAGAGTTCCGCTCGGCGACCGAGGCGCTCGAGCTCGAGGAATCCGGCCTGAGCTACCAGCGCGTCCCGCCCGGCTGTCGCTTTCCGTACGGCCACACGCACAAGACGCAAGAGGAGGTGTACGTGGTCTTGCGCGGGAGCGGGCGGATGAAGGTCGACGACGAGGTCATCGAGCTCAAGGAATGGGACGCGGTGCGCGTCCCGCCCGGTACCTGGCGAGGCTACGAGGCCGGGCCGGCGGGCCTTGAGATGTTCGTCATCGGCGCGCCCAATCTCGGCGAGGCTCCGCGCGAAGACGTCGATGGCCAGCGCGACTGGTGGGCTGACTAGTACACCTGGCGAGAGGCTTTATCGTTACGCCGTGATGAGTCCAGAGGCCGGTGTCGCGGTGTTAACCGGCACCGTCACGCGATAGAGACGCGGCGAAAGGTGCCTGCGGGCGCGACAGCCGTGCGTCTCGTACGATGGCGGAGGAGGATGCCACGTGGCGACATCTGATCCGATCGCTGAGATCATCGGGAACTATCGAGCCTTCGCTTCGATGCAGCGCGACCGTCTTGTTGCCCGCGGCATCGACATCGCACCGTACCCGCTCAGCCACCTCGCCGTCCGCGTCGCCGACTGGGACCTTTACGTCCACCAGCGCACGCTTCTCGAGCGCCATGCGAGGGCGAACCGCGAGAGCGTCTGGAACGGGCGTCCGATCTCCTTGATCGTGCTCGCCGAGCCGCTCGATGTCCTCGATGGGATCCCGCTCTCGCGCATCGAGCTCATCCCGCCCGTTCACCAGCGTGTCTACCGGATGGGCCTCGAGCACCTCGGCGTCGTCGTCGGTGAGGAGATCGACGAGTTCTCGCGAGTGCATCGGGCCGCGCTGACTGGTCAGCAGTTCCAGAGTCCCAACGTCGAGCCGGTCTACGTGCTGTTCGAGGACTTCACCCATGTGAAGTTCTACCGTCGCTCGTTCTTCGACGTCGTCGAGGACGAGGAAGGACGCTTCGAGGGTTTCAGCCACGTCGACGACTGGATGCCGCAGCAGCTGGTCACCGCCACCGGCCCGAACCCGCTGCCGCGGTGACCCAGCCTACTACCGGGCCACAAGACCGCCCGCTGCGCCAGTTCGGGAATGTCACGTGAACAACTTCGCCCGCGCTGCGCGGCGAGCTCTGGAACTCAGGAGGGCGGTGCAGGAGTTAGGCCGTGACGACGCATGACCTCCCCGATCCTCGTGTCGGGATGTCCGCCACTCCCGACGACATCCGCAATCTCCTCGAAGTACCTGGGACCGAGCAGGGCGGACTGATCACGGCGAGGAAACGAGCATCGTTCTCGCCGTTGTTATCGAATCCGTGGATTGCGCCCGCTCAATGAACAGCGACTCACCCGAGTGAAGATCGATCTGCTCTCCGTCGACCTAAAGCTGGTGACGCCCTCAAAGCCGAAGGCTGTCTCGTCAAAGTTGTCGTGACTATGTGGTGCGGGCATACGAGCTGCGCACCCTTCGCCAGCCGGGAACGTGCGCACGACGACGATGCGCGCGTTCGACCGCTCCGAGTTCGAGCAGATCGTCGCTGCGGATCGGGTCGCACGTCGATTAGGATAGTCGTGCCAGGCCCAGAAGACCCGTGTGACGGGCCCCACGCCATCCCGTGAACGTTCTCCTCTACCCACACACCCTGGAGGTCCACACGATGTCGATCCCCTCGATCACCTCTCGGCGCCGAAGGGCCCCGTCATGAAGTTTGTCCGCTTCGACGACAACGTCACGGGTGTCCTGCTCGACTCGGGGAACGTCCTCGACCTCGTCGGAAGCCTCGAAGGCTTCGCGACGACCAATCCGGACGAGTCTCAGCTGCTTTCGCGCCTGTTCCCGACGGGCGGCAGCGGGAGCTGGGTGCCCCTGATCGAGGGATGGGACAAAGCGCGTGTCGCACTCGACGCGCTCGTGGCACGTGCGCTCGACGACCCGAGCGGTCTCGTCACCAAACCGCTCGACGCCGTGCGCCTGCGCGCGCCGCTGGCGTCCCCGAGCGCCTCGCGCATCTTTGCGCTCGGAACGAACTTCGCCGAGCACACGGCCCAAGCCTCTCAGAAGCTTGGAACCGAGGATCCGAACTCGCCAGACAAGCCACGCGGCATCGTCGGCGGCTTCTTCGTGGTGCCGGGCACGGTGTGCGGGCACGACGACGTTGTCACACCGCCGGCGTTCGTCCAGAAGTTCGACTACGAGGTGGAGGCGACCGTCGTCCTCGCGTCGAGTGGCCGCGACGTCGCAGCGAGCGACGTGCGCGTCTGGGGCGTCACCGTCGTCAACGACCTCAGCATCCGCGACCCGCACCTCGGGCTCTCCGACGGCGTGGACCGGGCCACGGGCTGGCCATACTTCCTGCAGAAGAACTTCGACGGCGGCCACCCGTGCGGCCCGTGCGTCGTCGTGGACGAGGGCCTCGACCCGAACGACCTGCACGTGCAGTCGCGGGTCAACGGCGAGGTGCGCCAGGACGGCAGGACATCGCAGATGATCTCGAGCTTCGCCGAGCGCGCAGAGCTCATCTCGCGCTTCATGACCCTCGTTCCCGGCGACATGATCACTTCGGGAAGCCCGGCAGGCACGGCGATCGAGCAGGGGATGGACGGTCCGTACCTGCAAGCAGGAGACGTCGTCGAGGTCGAGGTCGAGGGGGTCGGCATCCTCCGCAACACGATCGGGCCTGTGGGCTAGGAGCTAGAGACTTGGGCCACGCTTGCGCTCGTGCTTCCGCGGCCCCTGACGATCCCTTCCGGTTCCGAGCCGATCTGACGTGCGGATCTACGTCGCGGGCGCTCTCTTCTCTGAGGCCGAGCGGGCGTGGCTCGACGGACTTGCAGCGAGGCTTCGCGGCGAGGGGTTCGAGTGCTTCGTGCCGCACGAGCAGTTCGGCGAGCTGAAGGAGTTGACGCCAGCCGAGGTGTACCGCGTCGACGCCGAGGGTGTGCGCTCCGCGAACGTGCTGCTCGCCTGGCTCGACGGGCCGAGCATCGACGACGGCACGGCCTGCGAGATCGGGATGTTCGCCGAGCTCGTCGAACGCGAGGAGAGGCGGTACCGCGGCATCGTCGGCCTCGTCACGGACCTGCGCCTCGAGCGACGGAGGGTAAACGTGGCCGGCGACGGGATGAACCTCTTCGTCGCCGGGGCGATCGAGGCCTGCGGACGCATCTGCTGGTCGGTCGACGAGGCGGTCGAGGCGCTACGGGAGCTCGAGTCGCAGCTCCGCTGACTGCGATCATGTGGCCGGATGGACCACGTACGGATCGACAAGTGGCTCTGGGCGGCGCGGTTCTTCAAGACCCGGAGCGCGGCCACCGAGGCGGTGCTCGGAGGTCGTGTGCAGCTGAACGGGACACGCGTGAAGCCCGCAAGGGAGGTGCGCGTCGCAGACACGCTCGAGGTCCGGCGCGGTCTCACGCAGTGGACGGTCGTGGTTACCGGCCTTGCCGAGAGGCGGGGCTCGGCCGAGGTCGTCGCGGGCCTGTACGACGAGACGCCCGAATCGGTCGCCGCGCGGGAGCAACGCGCCCTCGAGCGGCGGCTCGCCCGTCCTCTCGGAGGCGATCTCGGCGACCGGCCGACGAAGCAGGACCGGCGCCGGCTGGACGCGCTCCGCCGCGCAAAGCGCGAGCGTTAGTAGCTGAGGAATGGATTCAGAAGAACCGGCTGGCCGCCATCCTCACTCTCTACCCGTTGCCATTGGGGTCTACGAGTGGGCGATCGAGCGCGGCATGTTCACGCCGAGCCAACCACACGAGCAAGAGTCCGTTCATCGGTGGCTTACGACCGCCGGCCGACGGCATCACCGCTTCAGCGGTCAGGAATGTTTCTTGATCGCCCGTGCCTTCGTTGCTGCTTCAAATAGGCTCGCTTGAATGGGGCAGTCGATCGGGGAGATGCTGACGATGGCGGTTGCCGTCGCCATCAGTCCGATCCCAATCATTGCGGTCGTTCTTCTGCTCGTCGGGCCGGGTGGGAAGGTGAAGGGCGTGCTGTATGTCGCCGGGAGCGCGCTGAGCACCGCGATCGTCGGTGGCGTCTTGGTGGCCGTCGGGGTCGGCTCGGGGACGAGCAGCGACGGAGGCCCTTCGACCCGCACATCCGTGCTCAAGCTCGTGTTCGGCATCGTGCTGCTCAGCCTCGCCGCCAAGCAGTGGCGTGGACGGCCGCTGGCGGACGAGGAGGCAGTGATGCCAGTCTGGATGGGGGCACTCGACGGGTTCACAGCCGTGAAGGCGTTCGGGGCAGGCGTCGTTCTCAACGTGCTCAACCCGAAGAACCTGCTGTTTATCGTCGCCGGAGCAGCGGCAGTCGCAGGGGCGGGCGCCACTGGCACGCAGGAGGCGGTTGCCTGGACCGTCTTCTGTGTGATCGCAACGATCGGGGTCGCCACGCCGGTTGTGATCGTGTTCGCAACGGGCGACCGCTCGACAGAGCTACTCAACCGGCTCAAGTCCTGGATGGCGCAACACAACGCAGTCATCATGACCGTGATCCTGCTACTGATCGGCACCAAGCTGATCGGCGACGGGATCGCCGGGCTCTAGCTAGGTGTCCTGAGCAAAAGGCAGCGTTCGCGCGCAGGCAGGAAATCAGGGGGGCGGTGCGGGAGTGAGGCCATGACGGCGCATGACCTCGCCGATCTTCTCGATGTCGGGAGGCCCGCCACTGCCGACGACGCCGGCAATTTCCTCGAAGTACCCTGGGCCAAGCAGGCCGGGACTGATCACGGCCAGGAAACGAGCAGCGTCCTCGCCTCTGTTGTCGAAGCCATGGATTACGCCACGCCGAATGAACAGCGACTCGTCCGCGCGGAGATCAATCTGCTCGCCGCCCACCGTGAAGGTGGTGACGCCTTCGAGGCCGAAGACGGTCTCGTCGAAGTTGTCATGGCTGTGCGGCGCGGGCATCCGGGCCTGTGCTGGTGCGAGGCACTCGAAGACGGTGACGCTCCCACCGGACTGATCCGCGTCAACATGGAAGACGACGCTAAGAGCACCCATCTGAATCGGTTGAGCGAACGTCCGTGGCATGCGCGGAAACCCCCCTTTGAATTGGAGCACTGCCCGGCGAGCATAACGCATGAGAACCGCAAAAAGGCTCGAAACCAGCGCCACATCCGCCGCCTGTGAGTGTTGCTCTTATGTCAATGAGGGTTCGTTTCGAAGCGTGACGTAGACGGTCCTTGCGAGCTGTCGTTTTGGGCAGCGGATCGCTTCTCGTCGGCTCTTGCCCTCGGCCTGTTTCCGTTCGAGGTAGGCGCGGGCGGGCGGGTGGACGCGTCCTTGGGTGATCGCGATTCGGTGTAGGGCACAGTTTTGAGCTGGCGGTTGCCGCCACGGTCGAGGCGGTGTCGTTGGTGTTTGCCGGAGCTCGCGTCGAGCGGTGCGACCCCCGGCGTGGCGGGCAAGCTGGGCGTCGCTTCGGAAGCGGCCGATGGGGCCGATCTCGCAGAGCAGCTTTGCGGCGCTCAAGGGGCCGCAGCCTGGGAGCTGCAGTAGCAGCGGCGCGAGGGTCTGCGTTCGCGCCTGCAGTTCGTGGTCGAGCTCGCCAATCGCACGGCTGAGGGTACGGCAGCGGCCGAGCAGATCACGAGCGATTCGTACCTGGGTTGTCTGCTCGCAGCGGGCGAGCTTGCGAGCGACCCGGTCGAGCTACACCTGCCGGACGAGCGCACCCAGCGGCACCTGCAGTGTCGGGTCGGGCTCGTGCAGGTGCCAGCGCAACCCTTGCTGCGCTCTGCGCCGCTCTGCGACGAGATCATCACGATGGTCGACGAGCAGTTTCAACTCCCGCAGCGTCTCCTCCCCCGCATGCGGCCCTTTCAGCTGCGGCTCTTGGAGGGCAGCTCGGGCGACCGCGGCCGCGCCGATTGCGTTCGACTTGCCGCGTGTGCGGTTGCGACGCCGCTGCGGAGCCGTCAACCGTGGAGGTACCCGCACGAACCGCTCGCCCGCAGCAACGAGCGCCTGCTCGAGCCCACGGCTCACATGCCGGCAGTCCTCCAACGCCCACAACCGCTCCTCGTCGACGAGGCACTGCGCCCACTCGACGACACCGTCGTCGACGGCACAGGTTCGCTCCGCAAGAGGCCGACCGACCTCGCGCCCGACGACTTCACACAGGTGATTAAGACTCGACGCTCGACGTAGGTGTCCGGGACCGGCTCCGCGTCGATCTTGTCGAGGGCCTCATGCGCTGCTCGGCAAGCCGCCTCGACGTTCGCCGCCTGCGGCTTCGACTCGTCCGGCTCAAGGCTGCTCCAGAGGACTTCGTGGAAGGTGCCGTCACCGTCGTAGTACCGAAGGTCGAGTCCGAGGACAACAGCGCCGCTGTTCCTCAGCGCATCAAGGGCAGCCCCGGCTTCGGAGTCCGACCAACTGACCTCACCGTTTTCGTCGAGATGTGCTGACGCTCGAACCTCATGTGAGAGTGCCGCGAGATCACGCTCCATGACGGGACGCTAGCCGGGCGCGGAGCATTCGCCTGCGCGTGAGTGCGGGAATGATGCTCCCTTGAACGGCTTGAGAGACGCTTACGCGTCGAAGACGGCCACTTCGTAGCGCTCGACTGTTGGAGCCTGGGCGCTCTGCATCTGGTCGGCTACCCGTCGCCGGTGCTCGTTTGCAGCCTCCTCGCTTCGGCGCATCGACTCCTCATCGCCCCACAGCGTGATGGCGACCGCCTTTCCCGTCTCGCGGTCGATGAGCAGGATGCCGCCAGGGCCACCGTGTTCCTTGATCCAGGGAACGACGTTCTCCCTGAAGTCGCTGATTCCGGCTTCGGCCTGATCTGGCGAACCAGTGACCGTGTTGACACGTGCGTGCATCTCGAACCTCCGGCGGTCGGGTGCTGTCGGAGCAGAATACGACAGCGCGATAAGACGTGCCGCTCGGGTGCGCCAGCATTGAGTGCGGGAATGTTCCCTGATCGTGCTGACAGGAACCCACCGCTGCCGTTAGCGTGTCGGGATGGAGTCTGCGCGACGACTTGCTCGTTCTTCGCGAATGGCGCGAGGACGACGCTGCTGCTGTTTACCGGGAGTGCCAGGATCCGGAGATCCAGCGGTGCATCCCGGTCATTCCCCGTCCGTATACACACGGGCACGCACGAGCCTTTGTCACGGGCGCGCTCGATCTCGGGCCGTATCAGTTCGCCGTTGAAACGAACGGTGCTGTGGTCGGAGCCATCGGTATGCGGGTGGACGAGCAGGCTCAAAGAGGGCACATCGGCTATTGGTGCGCTCGCGACGCACGCGGCCGAGGCATCACCAGTCGCGCGTTACGCGTCCTGTGCAAGTACTCGTTCGACGAGTTAGCCCTGGAACAGCTGGAACTGATCACTGACCCCGACAACCTCGCCTCGCAGCGCGTTGCGGCGAAGGTTGGCTTTCAGCGTGAGGGCGTGCTTCGCTCCCACTTGCCTCACCCGGACGGACGGCGTCGCGACTCGAGTGATGTTCTCCCTGCTTCCTGGCGAGTTGGTGGCCGAATGACCAACGGGAACGTGCTTAACGTGCGCCAGAGTTCGGGAATAAGTCCTTGAGGGGACCTGCGACATGGTCACCTGCGACGTGGTCTCTTCAGAGCGGAGCTTTCCAGTTGTGCTTGGGGCGAAGGAGGGGAGCCCGCATCCGAACAGTTGGCGTCCGGCCAGGTTGGGAAGCGTAAACGCTCCGGGGGTCAGGGCCTAAGATGACAACATGCAAGGGCGTGCAGGACTGCTGGTGTTGGTGGTGGCGGTGAGCGTGGGCACCGCTGTTGGTGTGGCCGGTGGCCAGGTGCTCAAGCCGTACTCCGCGTCGCATGTGATCGAGGTGTATGTCCGTCACGGCCTGCGGCTCCAGAAAGTTCCCATTCCTGACCTGTCCCAACTTCGAGCAGGGTGGGAGCCAGGCTGTGCGCCCTGTACGTCTACTTCGTCCTGCTCGACAGAATGGGCGGAAGCTGCGCCTGCGGGCCGCTTCCCAGGTGCGAACTTTGGTCAGTGCGACCGAAAGACGTTGCGTTATCAGCTGCTGCTGTTTCGCTCGAGTGCTGAGGCTGCGCGAGTTGCTCCAGCCACGTTGCTACGGCACTCTACGAGCGATAGGCTGACCGGCGCGCTGTATCGCTACCTGCGCCGAGGCAATGTTGTCGTAATGTACGTGGCGGATGCTGCGCACCTGCGCGGCCCCTGGCGCGGACATGTCGCGCTCGCTACGCCAGCCACGCTGGACCACTCCGCCAGGCTCTGGCCGCGCTCTAACCGACCCGCGCCTCCGACTCACAAGCGTAGAGCCACCTTCCTGCGCCAGCGTGCTCTCGTCCGAAACGCTTCCGAAGACGAGTCAGAGTTCCTTGGGGAGATCGCCGATCGTGTCGACGTCTCCGGGCCAGCCGAGGTCATCGCACGGGACGAGTGTCGCGCGGCGCCCGCGGAGGCCCTCGTCGGCGATGTCGCTCCACGTCCCTTTGCCGACCACGAGGGGATGCCCCCTCTGGCCTTCGTAGGATGCCGCGACGACATCCCCCGCTCCGTCGCGCCACGCTTCGAGCACGCGTGCGACTGCCGCAGGCGTGAGGCCAGGACCGTCGGCGAGAACGACAACGGCCGCCTCGGCATCGATGGCAAGGGCCCCAAGCCCACACCGCAGCGATGCACCCGGTCCCAGCTCCCAGTCGGAACAGCGAACGTACATGACGCCGGGCTCCGTCTCCAGTTCGTGGGCGCCTGCGACGACGACGATCGCGTCGACAGGCGCCTGTCGAAGTGCGGCGAGCACGGAGGGCAGCAGCAGCCGCTGCTTGGGCGAGCCGAACCGCGTCGCCGCGCCCGCGGCGAGCACGATCGCCCCGATCATCCCTGCTCTGTGACGGTGACCGTCTTGATCACGACAGGCATCGTGGGCCGCTCAGTCGCATCACCGAGCTCGCCGATCCGCTCGACCGTTGCGATTCCCGTTGTGACCTTGCCTGTGACGGCGTACTCGGCGGGCAGGCCGATGTCCTGGCCGGTGACGATGAAGAACTGGCTTCCCGCGGTGCCGGGCGGCTCAGCCTCGGACTTGGCCATGGCCATCGTTCCGAGCGTGTACTGCGTCGTTGCGGGGGGCTTGTCGATCGTCGAGTAGCCGGGGCCGCCGCCACCGGTCTGCGTCGGGTCGCCGCCCTGAATCACGAAGCCGGGCACGATCCGGTGGAAGATGGTGTCGTCGTAGAAGCCGCCGCGCGCGAGTGAGACGAGCGAGGCGGCCGTCGCCGGCGCGGCTGTCAGGTCGAGGGTGACCGTGAACGTCCCACAACTCGTGTCGAACACGAGCTCGTAGCTCTTCTCGGGGTCGAGGCGCTCCTTCGGCGGATCGGCTCCACCGTCGGCTCGCACAGCTGGCGCCTCGACACTCGCACACCCCGCCGCCGTGTCTGCCGTTGTGGCAGGGGGAGGCGTAACGTTGTCGGAGCCACCGCCACAGCCTGACGCCAACAACGCCACCGCGACGGTGGCTACCAATCCTCGCTTCATGCCGTGGCAGCCGTGACGGCGAGGATGTCGGCGATGTGGGCGAGGGAGCCCACGGTGCGCCTGATGGTTGCCCGCTCCCTTTCGTCGTCGATCTCGCCCAGAGCGTCCCAGAGATCGCTGGCGGCGATCAGTGCCTCCCGGATCAATGCTGCATCCTCGTGGCCGTCGTGTGCGTCGAGCGAGGCGTTGACTGCGAGCCGGAGGACACCGATCGTCTCCGATTGGCCGAGCCAGAGGGCCGGCAGCGCCATCGAGAGATACTGGTGGATTCGCGCGAAAGCGAGCGGTTGGCGGAAGGTGTCCTCTCCGCAGGGCGGGCCGAGCGTGCCGCCGCCGTCGGAGGCTCCGATTCGAAGCGCATTGCCACCGAGCATGCCGCAGACGGCGTTCTCGTCGAGCCCCGCGACCTTCGCCGTTCGCAGGGCGATGAGGAGCGCGCTCGGAATCCGACCGTAGGGATAGTCAGTCGCGAATACGACCTGCTCGGGCGAAACGCGGCGGAAGAGCTCGAGCAGGTCGACGGGGCTCCAAACGGATGTGTCGAAGTAGACGCCGGGGATACCACCGAGCCTTCCCGCGAGCCCCGCCAGGTCGGCGATCCCCGCGTGAGCGATGACGAGCTGAACGCCCGCGTAGCGCTCCACGAGCGCCGCCAGTTCGGCCGCGATCGGCGGCAGGCCCCGGCCACCGTGGATCAGGATCGGCACGTGCCGGTCGGCGGCAAGTTCGAAGATGGGCGCGAGCCGATCGTCTCCCACCGAGAAGCGCTGCGCGCGGGGATGGAGCTTGATCCCGCGCGCGCCGAGGTCGAGGCAGCGCTCGGCCTCCTCGACCGGACTATCCGAGAGATCGAGGCGCACGAACGGGATCAGCCGACCACCCGACGAGCGAACGTCGGCGAGTGTCCTGTCGTTCGCGGCCCGGAATGCGGGCGCGCGATCCGGCTCGTCGAGACAGAACGTGAACGCCTGGGAGATCCCGGCCGTGTCCTGAAAAGCCAGAAGCTCGGCCGGCGTCCCTGTCATCCCGTCGATATCAGTGCCGATGTGTGTGTGCACGTCGAAGATCGTCGCGCCGTCCGGCACTCCGTCCCGCACGAGGCTCCACGCCGCCGCCACTACCTCGTCTGCTCGATCGAGCGCTTGCACCGACTCAGGCGGCGAGGCCGCGCGCCTTCTCCGTGAGATACGCGAGGTACGGAGCGGGATCGATCGCCTCGGCTCCCGTGACGCGTTCGAGGGTCTCGAGCGGCGTCAGCTTGCGACCGAGCGAGTAGAGATTGTCGCGAAGCCAGCCAGCCAGCTCTTGGAGCTCGCCGGCGGCCATCTGCTCGTCGAGATCGGGTATTGCCGTTCGTGCCGTCTGCCAGATCTGGAGCGAGATGACATTGCCGAGCGCGTACGTCGGGAAGTATCCGATTCCGCCTTCCGACCAGTGAACGTCCTGCAGGACTCCGCGTGCGTCGTCGGGCACGTCGACGCCCAGGAACTCCTGCATCCGCGCGTTCCAGATCTCCGGGAGGTCCTCGAGCGCAACTCGCTCCTCGAGCATCTCCTGCTCGAGCTCGAAGCGGAGGATGATGTGGAGGCTGTAGGTGGTTTCGTCCGCATCGACCCGGATCAGCCCGGGTTCGATCCGGTGAATGGCACGCAGGAACGCGTCGAGATCGACTCCGCCCAGCTGCTGAGGGAAGCGGGCCCGGAGCGATGGGTACCAGTGCGTCCAGAACGGCCGGCTGCGCCCGACCAGATTCTCCCACGTGCGGCTCTGCGACTCGTTGAGGCCGAGTGATGGGGAGCCGGCGAGGGGCGAGCGCTCGAGCGTGTCTGCGCTGCCGTACGCGTACAGCCCATGCCCGGCCTCGTGCAGCGTCGACCAGATCGACTCGAGATCGTGCTCGTGATACCGAGTCGTCAGCCTGATATCTCGATTCGAGAACGACGTACAGAACGGGTGGACCGTGGGATCCAGGCGCCAGGCCCCCTCGCCGAACCCGAGCGTCGGCAGCACCTCTGCCATGAACGTCTGCTGCTCGGTGATGGGGAACGAGCCCGCGATGAACGAGGAGTCGACCTGCGGCGCAGCGCGCACGAGCGCCGTGAGCGCAGGTCGGAGCACGTCGAAGACAGCCTTTACCTCGGCTGTGCGCATCAGCGGCTCGTAGTCGTCGAGCAGGGCGTCGTAGGGCGTGTCGCCCGCCTCGAAGCAGGCTGAGTAGCGCCGTTTCAGCTCTACGTTCTCCCGGAGAAAGGGCAGGAAGGCGTCGAAGTCGCTCGTCCGTCGGGCCTCGACCCACGCGGCATTGCCCCGCACTGCGGCCCGCGTCAGCTCGGCCTCGAGGCTCGATGGGACACGACGCTGCTTCTCCCAGTCGCGGCGAGTGACGCGGACGAGGCTCGCGTCGTCGGAGTCGTAAGGAAGCGACCCCTCGAGCGGCCGCAGACGATCGAGCAGGCGTCCGGTCTCCGCATCGGTGAAACGGTCGTGCGCGATCCGCCTGAGCGTGGCGAGCGCCTCCGCCCGCGCCTCCGCGCCTCGTGGGGGCATCGTCACCCGCTGGTCCCAGGCGAGCACGCCCGCCGCCCGCGCCAGGTCGGAGATCTCTGCCAGACGCTCCTTGAGCTCGGATAGCGCGGTTTCCATTCCGAAACCCTACCCCGATGTGCGACGATCGTGTCTGACCGGTAATGCCTGCCTTTGGAGGTCACTCGAGTGTCCGACCAGACGATCGACACGCTCTTTCTCGAGGAGCGTCGCTACCCGCCATCGCCGGCGTTCGTCGCCCTGGCGAACGCCGGCCCGGAGATCTACGACCGCGACGGCACGGAGCTCTGGGAGACGCACGGCCGCGAGCGCGTGACGTGGTTCGAGCCGTTTTCCCGACTACTCGAGTGGGAGCTTCCCTCGGCTCGGTGGTACCTCGGTGGCAGGCTCAACGTGACGTACAACTGTGTTGACAGGCATGTCGAGGCTGGACGCGGTGAGCGCATTGCGTTCCACTGGGAGGGGGAGCCCAAGGACGACCGTGTCTCGATCTCGTACGCCGATCTCCAGCTCATGGTTGTCCGCATGGCCAACGCACTGAAGGAGCTCGGCGTTCGGAAGGGCGTGCCCGTAGCGATCTACATGGGCATGGTGCCGGAGCTCCCAGTAGCGATGCTCGCGTGTGCGCGTCTCGGCGCGCCGCACACCGTCGTGTTCGGCGGCTTCTCGGCGGACTCGCTGTCGGACCGCATCAACGACATGGGCTGCAAGGTGCTCGTCACGCAAGACGAGGCGTGGCGGCGTGGCGCTCGCGTGCCCCTCAAGCAGGTTGCGGACGAAGCACTGGCCGATGCCCCTGGGGTGAAGCGCTGCCTCGTCGTGCGTCGGACCGGCGGGGAGGTGTCGATGACGGAAGGCCGGGACGTCTGGCTCCACGAGCTCGAGCTCTCGGACGACCCGGCGTCCTGTCCGTGCGAGTCGATGGATGCCGAGGATCTTCTCTTCGTCATGTACACGTCGGGGACGACGGCCAAGCCGAAGGGGATCGCGCACACAACCGCGGGCTACCTCGTGGGGGTATCGACGACGCACCACTACGTCTTCGATCTCAAGCCGGAGACGGACGTCTACTGGTGCGCGGCCGACATCGGCTGGATCACGGGGCACAGCTACATCACCTACGGGCCTCTCTGCAATGGTGCTACGAGCGTTCTGTTCGAGGGCACGCCCGACTACCCGACGAAGGACCGGTGGTGGGAGATCGTCGAGCGGTACGGCGTGACGATCCTCTACACGGCGCCCACGGCGATCCGCTCGCACATGAAGTGGGGGCCCGAGCACGCGCAGTCGCACGATCTCTCGAGCCTGCGGCTACTGGGCTCGGTCGGCGAGCCGATCAACCCTGAGGCGTGGATGTGGTACCACGAGCACATCGGCGGCGAGCGTTGTCCGATCGTCGACACCTGGTGGCAGACCGAAACTGGGATGATCCTGATCACGCCCCTTCCGGGCGTGACGACCACGAAGCCCGGCTCGGCGACGAAGCCCTTCCCCGGCGTGACCGCCTCTGTTCGGAACGAGCAGGGCGAGCGCGTTGACCAGGGAGGGGGATACCTCGTTCTCGAGCAGCCGTGGCCGGCGATGACGAGGGGGATCTTCGGCGACCCGGAGCGGTTCCGCTCGACCTACTGGGAGCGCTTCCCCGGCGTTTACTTCGCAGGGGACGGCGCGCGCATCGACGAGGACGGCGACTTCTGGCTGCTGGGCCGGGTCGACGACGTTATGAACGTGTCCGGGCATCGCATCTCGACGATCGAGGTCGAGTCCGCGCTCGTCGATCATCCACGCGTGGCCGAGGCCGCCGTCTGCGGTCGAGCCGACGCGACGACTGGACAGGCAATCGTCGCGTACGTGACCCTGAAAGGCGGCGACGAGGGATCGGTCGAGATGCTCGAGGTGCTCCGCGACCATGTCGCCCATAAGATCGGCGCCATCGCAAAGCCCGCAAACATCGTCTTCACCCCTGAGTTGCCTAAAACGCGGTCGGGGAAGATCATGCGCCGGCTCTTGCGCGACGTGGCGGAGAACCGGCCGCTCGGCGACACCACGACCCTCGCCGACCCAGCGGTCGTGCACGAGATCGCCGTACAGGCAGCGGAGGCGCCGACGGACGAGTAGCGCCCTGAGGCGGTCACGTCGATCTGCGGCGGGTGGTGCCTGCCTGAAGGCAGGCACAGGCCCAACCGCCCCGCCGAGCGGCCCTCGCGCGTGCGTCCAACTGCCCGCCGAGCGGCCCTTGTGCGTGCGTCCAACCGCCCCGCCGACCGGCCCCTCGTGCCTGCCTTCAGGCAGGCACCACCCGTTGCGGGTCACCGACGCGTCTAATGACGAGCCGAAGGCGTTGCGGGAGCTGGGCTGTACACCGTGACGCTGGCCAACCCGAGCGCCTCGAGCTACCTAGAGTCGATAGCGCGCTCGAACGCGCCGATGGCACGCGCAACGTCCTCTTCCGTCGTGCGCCAGTTCGAGACCGACACCCTGATCGCCGGACGGTCCTCCACGTTGTTCCCGAAAGCCAGATCTCGCCTTCCTTCTGGAGCCGGAGGAGTGTCTCGTCGGTCAGCGCATCATCGTCAAACCGTACGAGCACCTGGTTGAGGACGACGTCGTTCAGCACCGTGCAACCGGGGATGCGCGCGAGTCCCTGCGCCAGTGAGGTGGCATGAGCGCAGCAGCGGTCGATCAGGTCGGCGACGCCCGCGCGGCCGAGTTGCCGGATCACCGCGTAGACGGCGATACCGCGCGCCCGTCGCGAGAACTCGGGATTCCAGTCGACGGGCTCGCGTGCGAGACCCGGCTCGGTCTGCAAGAGGTAGGGAGCGCGAACCGTCATCGCGGCCTGATGCGACTCTGGATGCGCGCAGAACGCCAGGCCGCTGTCATACGGGACGTTGAGCCACTTGTGCGCGTCGGTCGCCCACGAGTCGGCGCGCTCCATTCCGGCGACGAGGTGTCGATAGCCGGGGCTCGCTCCAGCCCACAGGCCGAATGCTCCGTCCACGTGCACCCACGCACCGGCCTGCCCGCTCGCGTCGACGATCGCGTCGATCGGATCGAACGATCCGGTGTTTACCTCGCCCGCCTGCGCCACGACGATCGTCGGGCCGGAGGCGGCGGCGAGCTCTTCCCGCAGGGCATCCACGATGATCCGCCCCTGATCATCGACGTCAACCGCCTTGAGCGCGGCTGTCCCGATCCCGAGGAACCTGAGGGCACGATCGACCGTCGAGTGCCGGCGCATTCCCGTCACCACGCGGATCCGGGGCGCGCCGGCGAGCCCGTCGACATCCACGTCCCAGTCGCTCGCCGCGAGGACGTGATGTCTCGCAGCGGCGAGACAGGTCACGTGCGCCATCTGGCAGCCGGTGACAAAGCCGACAGAGGCATGTGCCGGCAAGCCGAGCAGGTCGCAGAGCCACCCGCCCGCGACTTCCTCGACCACCGCGGCCGCCGGGGTGGGAAGTGCGAGCCCGGCGTTCTGGTCCCAGGCTGAGGTGAGCCAGTCGGCCGCGAGCGCCGCCGGCAGAGCTCCGCCGATCACGAAGCCGAAGAAGCGTCCCGAGCCCATCCCCATCAACCCGGGCTCCATGTCACGCACGAGGGAGTCGATTACCTCGGCTGCTGGTGTCGGCTCTTCCGGAATGGGGCCGCCGAGCGAGCGCCGTAGCGCCTCGATCGTCGCCGTGGGCCGGATCGCAGGCGCTTCGAAGGAGTCGATGTAGTTTGCGGCGATCTCGCCCACGTGACGCAGCAGGTCACGCTCATCAGCCACGCTGGGAGTATTCCAGACGATCTCAGCCGGTGAGGAGCTGCTCGAACCGCGCCGGGTCGTCGAACGGCCCGACGGCGGCGAGGAAGAGACGATCGCCGAGCACGTCGCGTGCTACCCGCTGGACGTCCTCTGGGGTCACGCCCTCGATTCCCTCGAGCAACTCCCGCGGCTCGCGCGCGGCCCCCTCGAGCACCTCGCGCCGCAGCCCATACATGAGCAGCCCCTGAGGGTTCTCGAGCTGGAGCGTAAAGCGGCCCTTCGTAAAGCTCTTCGCTTTTGCTAGCTCGTCGTCCGGGACACGTTCGTCGACGATCCGTCGCAGTTCGCCCACGATCGTCGAAACGGCGTCGTCGACGCGGTTGATGTCGACGCCCGCGCGGGTATAGAGCGAGCCGGCGTCGGTGTAGCTGTGGTTCGTGCCCGCGACGTAGTATGCGAGCCCCCGTCGTTCCCGCACCTCGGTGAAGAGGCGCGACGACATCCCGCCTCCGAGCACAGTGGCAAGGAGCTGGAGTGCATGGCGATCGGGGTGGTCGATCGGATAGCTACGCGCGCCGAGTACGAGGTGTGCCTGATCGGATTGCTTCGTGTGGAGCTTCACCGCTGACCCGTTAGCGGGCACAGCGACGGCTGCCGGCAGCCCGGTCTCGCGTGGCGGGATGTCCCCGAGCAACTCCTCCAGCCGCTCGAGCACGTCGTCTCCGATCTTTCCGCCGAGTCCGACGACCATGCGCTCCGGTCGGTACCAGCGCTCCAGATAGCCGAGGAACGTGTCGCGCGTCGCGCCGCGCACCGTCTCCTTGCGGCCGATGATGTCCCAGCCGAGGGGCTGGTCGCCGTAGAGCAGTTCGTCGTACACACCGCCGATGAAGTCTCGTGGCGTGTCGAAGTACATGTTCATTTCCTCGACGATCACGCCCTTCTCGCGCTCGATCTCCTCGGCGTCGAACGAGGAGTGCCGCAACATGTCGACGAGGACGTCGAGGGCAACGTCACGGGTTTCCGCCCCGCACTTCACGTAGTAGCCGGTGTATTCCTTGCCGGTGAACGCGTTGAACTCGCCGCCGATGCCGTCGATCTCACTGGCGATATCCCGTGCCGTCGGACGTCGTTCGGTGCCCTTGAAGAACATGTGCTCGGCGAAATGCGCGATGCCGTTCGTCTCGGCCGTCTCGTAACGCGAGCCCGCAGCGAGCATGACGACGCACGAGACGGACTGCGCGTGCGGCAGTCGGCGCGAGTACCACGCGGATGCCGTTCGAGAGGGTCAGTCGCTCGTAGACGCTCATCTCCAGCATCGTACAGAGACGTTTTCGCGTGCTATTCCTCCATCGTGCCCGGCAGTCTCACCGCACTCGCCATAGCCGACCAGCCCGCGTGGCTGCGCCAACTGCGCGTCGAGCGATCACTGCCTCGCGACGCCCTGGTGCTCTTCACAGGGTGCGGCACCTCCTACCATGCCGCGCGGGCGAGCGGGCCTGCCGCCCACGCGCTCGACGTAGCGATGGGCGATCATCCGCCGGCGGAGATTCTCGTCGCGATCAGCCACGAGGGAACGACGCAGCTCACGCGCGAGGCCGTCGAGCGCTGGGACGGCCCGGTCTGGGCGATTACCGGAGCGCCCGAGTCTCCGATCGCGCAGTCGAGCGACGTCGTCGTGGTGGCGACGCCGACGCTCGAGCGGAGCTACTGCCACACGGCGAGCTACACGTGCGCGATCGCCGCCGGCCGCGCCCTGCTCGGGCGTCGATCCAGCTTTCCTGGCGGACAGCGTCGCCGCTGCACTCGATGCGCCGCCGCTCCAGGTCTCGGCGCACGAGCGGTGGCTGATCGTGGGTGCCGGCCAGGACTGGCCGACGGCGCTCGAGGGAACGCTCAAGCTACGCGAGGGAGCTCACGTCGCCGCCGAGGCACACCAGACCGAGCAGCTTCTGCACGGCCATCTCGCCGCTATCGACCCGTCTGTTCGCTGCTTCGTGCTTGAGGGATCGGACCGTGCGGCGGAGCGTGCCCAGGATGCGGTAGCGGCGCTGGCGGCGCTTGGTTGCGACGTCACGCTGATGCCGACCTCGCATCCGGTCGTCGACATCGTCCCCTTCCAGCGCCTGACCGTGGCGCTCGCGGCGTCGCGGGGAATCGACCCGGACCTGATCCGCTGGGACGAGCCGGCCTGGAAGCGCGCGCGCGACACCTATTCGTAGGCCACGCGACAGAGCGCCTGGGAATCGCCGCCGTCCGGCTGTCCAACTACCGTGACCTTCGATGCAGCGGTTGCGGCTGTTGAGCGAAGAGGAGTGCTACCTGCGGTGCTACGGGTGGTGCGGCAGCGATGACGCCGTTCGGGTGATCAGGCCAGACGACGGCCGAGAGGTCGGTGCTCCGAGCGTCACCGCCGATCGGATCCGCCGTGCGCTCGAAGCGCAGATGCAGGTGCAGGTGCACGACACGCGGGCCGCGTAGCCCGACCCAACGATCGCGTCGTGGCTCCCGCTGACCCGACGCCCTCGGCGGTACCCGACGTGCTGGCCGGTAGCCTTGCCGTCCTCTTCTGTGCGATCAATCCGGGGCGAGCGTCGGCCGCCGCGCGAGCGCACTTTGCCAACCCGCGCAACGACTTCTGGCGGCTCCTCGCCGCCGCGGGCTTCACCCCGCGCGTCTACTTGCCCGAAGAGCAGTTTGCGCTGCTCGAGCTCGGGATCGGCTTGACCAACGCCGCCTACCGGACGACTCCAGGGTCGGGCGACCTCCGCGCCGCCGACTACGAGGGGAGTGCCGAGCGGCTGGAGCGCCTCGCAACCGACCTGCGCCCCGGCGTGATCGGCTTCATCGGCAAGGAGGCGTATCGCGGGGTTTTTCGTGTGCGTTCCGCTCATGGGCTTCAGGAACGACGGATCGCGGAGACGAGCCTGTTCGTCCTGCCCTCGACGTCGCCCGCGAACGCGGCCGTTCCCTGGCACGAGCGGCTGCATTGGTTCCGCGCGCTCCGGGATCTGGTGGCGCCGGTCGAGCGCACGGCTACCCGAGCCGTTGTGCTCGACCCGGGCGGTGCCGTCCTGCTCGTACGATTCGAGTTCCCCTGGGCGGATCATGCCGTCTGGGCCCTCCCGGGCGGAGGTCTCGAGGCCGGCGAGAGCCCCGAGGACGGGATTCGGCGCGAGCTTGCCGAGGAGACGGGATTGACGCAGCTGACGCTTGGCCAGCCGCTGTGGACGAGAACGCCGAGATGGCGCACTGCGTCGGGCGGGTGGGGAGGCCAGCGGGAGACGATCTTCCTCGTCCGTACCGAGCGGTTCGATCCCGAGCCGAAGCTCACCTCCAGCGCGCTGAGGGAGGAGTACGTGACGGGCGTTCGCTGGTGGCGCCGTGACGAGGTCAGCGCCGGCGACGTCGTCTTCGCGCCGCGCGCGCTTCCCGAGCTCCTGCAGTCGCTCCTGCGTGACGGCCCGCCACCCGAGCCCGTTGAGGTCGACTAGCAGCTCTTCCGCGTGTGCCTGGCTGCGGCGAGGCACAGCAGGCTCACAGGGCGCGGGGGCCGGCCGCGAGCTGTTACCCGCGCCACCGGCTGGTGATCGGGGGCCGCCAGTCTCGACCGAACGCACGAGGCCGGAGCTTGACGCCCGGAGCCGCCTGACGCCGCTTGTACTCGGCTCTGTCGACGAGAGCGAGGGCCCGCTCGACCACGGCGGCGTCGAACTCTGCGATGAGCTGATCGCGCGAACGGTCGAGCTCGACGTATGCCTCGAGAACGGGGTCGAGCAGGTCGTACGGCGGGAGCGACTGGTCGTCGCGCTGCTCCGCGCGAAGCTCGGCCGTCGGCGGCCGCTCGATCGTGCTCACCGGAATAAGCTCGCGCCCCGCGCGCTCGTTCAGGTGGCGGGCCAGCCGGAACACGTCCGTCTTGAAGACGTCCTTCAACAGCGCGAAGCCACCAGCCATGTCGCCGTAGAGCGTTGCGTACCCAACTGCCATCTCCGACTTGTTGCCTGTCGAGATGACAAGCCAGCCAAGCTTGTTCGAAAGCGCCATCAGCACGGTCCCGCGCACGCGCGCCTGGAGGTTCTCCTCCGTGAGATCGGGCTCGAGCCCTGCGAACGACGGTGCGAGCTGCTCGGTGAACGCACTCACGATCGGCTCGATTGCGATCTCGCGGAAGTCGATGCCGAGCTGGCTGCTGACGATCTGGGCGTCGTCCTGTGTTTCGGCGGACGAGTAGCGCGACGGCATCGAGACGGTGTGGACCCGACCAGGGCCGAGGGCGTCGGCGCAGAGGGCCGCCGTGAGCGCCGAGTCGATGCCTCCGGAGATGCCGAGCACGACGTCGCCAAAACGGTTCTTCTCCACGTAGTCGCGCAGGCCCAGACCGAGTGCCTGGCGCATCTGCTCGAGCTCCGGCTCGAACGGGTTCACGTCGCCCGGAACGGCGTCCGACTTCGCGCGCAGCGCACCGACGTCCGTGGTCGTGGCAGTCGGGCGATGCTCGCGCGTCCGCTCGAGCTCCCTGCGTCGCACATCTCGGAGTCGTCGTCCAAGCGTGTCGGACGGGTTGATGTCTACGACGAGGAGCGCCTCCTCGAAGCCCGGCGCGCGAGCGATCACCTCGCCCTCGTCGTCGAGCACGACCGAGTGGCCGTCGAACACGAGCTCGTCCTGACCGCCGACAAGATTGCAGAAGGCGAGGTAGCAGGCGTTGTCACGCGCGCGCGTCACGAGCATCTCCTCGCGCTCCTCGGCCTTGCCGAGGTGGAAGGGCGACGCCGAGATGTTCGCGATCACCTGTGCTCCGGCAAGCGCGAGATCGGTTGTGACAGCACCGGGCTGCCAGATATCCTCGCAGATGGTCGGGCCGATGAGCGTTTCGCCGAGTCGCAGGAGCACGAGCCCATCGCCCTCCGCGAAGTAGCGGTGCTCGTCGAAGACGCCGTAGTTCGGAAGATATTGCTTGGCGTAGGTCGCCACGATGCGACGATCCGTGAGAACGGCACAGGCGTTCGTGAGATCTCGGCTGAAGAGTGGGCAGCCGACGAGTGCCGTGATTCCCTCGACCCCCGCGGCGATGCGCTCGAGAGTCGTCCGTGCGGCGTCGATGAACGCGGGGCGCAACAACAGGTCCTCAGGTGGGTACCCCGTCACCGCCAGCTCGGGTAGGAGCACGATGTCCGCGTCGGCGTCACGTGCCTCCGCGATCGCCTGAGCGATGCGCTCGCCGTTCGCATCGAGATCGCCGACGACAACATTGATCTGAGCGAGCGCGACCCTCACAGGCGCGGCACCCGGAGTAGAGTTCGAGTGTTTTCGACCATGAGTCGCAAACATGACTCTACAGACGACGGACTGGCTTCGCGCCGTAGGATCGACCTGCGATCTCGGTCAGGTGCTACGGGGCTATGATGGCGTCCCCGTGATCGACAAGATTATCGACTCCGTCGACGCTGCCGTCGGTGACATCCAAAACGGCGCGTTCCTGGCGGTCGGCGGCTTCGGCCTGTGCGGCATACCCGAGAACCTGATCGCCGCCCTCGTCCGGCGCGAGGTTGGTGACCTCACGATCGCGTCCAACAACTGTGGGGTGGACGACTGGGGTCTCGGGTTGCTGCTGCGCGAGCGGCGGATCCGGAAGATGATCTCGTCGTACGTCGGCGAGAACGCCGAGTTCGAGCGTCAGTTCTTGAGCGGTGAGCTCGACGTCGATCTCGTGCCGCAGGGCACTCTGGCCGAGAGGCTACGAGCAGGGGGCGCCGGCATCCCCGCCTTCTTCACGCCCACCGGCGCAGGGACGCTCGTCGCCGAAGGCAAGGAGTCGCGGCTGTTCGACGGCAAGGAGTGCATCCTCGAAGAGGGGATCGTCGCGGACTTCGCTCTCGTCGCGGCCTGGAAGGGCGATCGGCTGGGGAACCTCGTGTATAGGAAGGCCGCACGCAACTTCAACCCGAACGCCGCAACCGCAGGGCGTATCTGCATCGCAGAGGTGGAGGAGCTCGTCGAGCCGGGCGAGCTCGATCCCGATGGCGTCCATACTCCGGGCCTCTACGTCGATCGCCTCGTGATCGCCCCCCGGGAGAAGCGGATCGAGCGCAGGACGGTCAGGCAGTGAGCGGCCGCGAGACGATCATCCGGCGCGCCGTCCAGGAGCTGAGTGACGGCGACTCGGTCAACCTCGGGATCGGGATGCCGACGCTCGTGGCGAACTTCATCCCGGAAGGCATGGACGTGATCCTCCAGTCCGAGAACGGCATCCTCGGGCTCGGCCCCTACCCGACGGAGGCCGAGGTCGATCCCGACCTGATCAACGCCGGCAAAGAGCTCGTGACGGTCATCCCCGGTGCCTCCTACTTCTCGTCCGCCGATTCCTTCGCGATGATCCGCGGCGGCCACATCGACGTTTCGATTCTCGGCGCGATGCAAGTCGATGCAGAAGGATCGATCGCGAACTACATGATCCCCGGCAAGCTCGTCAAGGGCATGGGCGGCGCGATGGACCTTCTCGCCGGCGCCCGCCGTGTGATCGTCACGATGGAGCACGTCTCGAAGTCCGGCGAGCACAAGATCCTGGAGCGCTGCACCCTGCCGTACAGCGGCCGGCGTTGCGTGCACCGCATCATCACCGAGCTTTGCGTGCTCGACGTGTTGCAGGACGGAGCCGGGCTCCAGCTGGTCGAGATCGCACCCGACGTCTCCGTCGACGACGTCGCGCGTCAGACAGGCGCGTCGTTCAGCGTCGCGAGCGACCTCCGCGAGATCGCGGTCTCGTAGCTCCGCTGCGCGTCGCGTCCGGCGATGACGCGCATAGCAGTCGCCGTCCCGACGCCGATCGTCGCCAACGGCCAGGTTTGCCGCGCCAGCGGCCTCTGTGCCATCGCCGTTCCCGCACGGATACCTGTCTGCCCGTGCCGGCGCGAAGTCGTCGATTTGGAAAGACGATCGAGGCACGTACGAAAGACGCCCCGGCTGCGGCTCCCGGGGCGTCTTCCGCTCGAGACAGGAGCCTCGGAGGCTTTCGAACCGAACTCGTAGCTCTGCGGCCCAGCCACGCGCCCTGCGTTCGCGCTCTCGCCCGTGCTTTCCGTCCCTTCGCTCCGACCTGGCGTTGGTCGGGGCGTGCTCTGCGTTGGGGACTATAGGGGCCCCGTCCCAAAGAGTCAAGTGGTGAAGTGAATGAATTTGAAGTAATCTCCGCTTCACAAGAATTATCCCCGTCTTCCCCCGTCCGGGGGATAGGCGCGGCCTGTGGTTGCCGATTCAGTGCAGAGGAAGCACATGACAGACACGACAACCCCATCAGCACCCCCGACCCCGGCAGCCGGACAACTCGGCGCCCGTCTCCGTGACGCGCGGACAGCCGCGTCGCTGACGCAGGGGCAGCTCGCCGGCGACCGGTTCTCGAAGGAGTACGTGAGCCAGATCGAGCGAGGCAAGACGCGCCCGACGAAGGAGACAGTCGCGTGGCTCGCGGCTCGGCTCGGCGTCGACGCCGCATATCTCGCCACCGGCGTCTCTGTCGACGAGCGCGGTCGCATCGAGCTGTTGCTCACCCGGGCAGAGGCACTTTCGCAAGCACGCCGATTCGCCGAGGCCGCCGCTTGCTACGAGGAATGCAGCCCGGCGATCGGGACCGGAAGCCCGGCGGAGCTCCAGCTGCGCGTGCTGAAGGGCGATGCATGGGTGCGGATCGAGCTCGGTGATCTGCAGCGGGCGCTCGAGATCCTCAAGCGAGCGCGAATCGTGTCGGAGCTCCCGGCGTGCTCGGATGTCGATCGAGCGGATGTCCTCTTCCGGATGGGCGTTGCGCGCTACCGGCTCTCGAGCATCGCGACGGCCGTCTCGCTCTTCGACGAGGCGCTGGCCCTCGCTGACCGCTCCGACCTTCCTTGCGACCTCCTGCGTGCCGACATCCTCGGCTGGCGATCACGGTGCCGCCGGCGTCAACGGGACTTCGAGGCGGCACGCGAGGATGTCGAGCGCGCGATCGAGCTGGCGGCCGCCGTGGATGACCCACGGGCCATGGCGAACACGTACTTCCAGGCGTCTCTCGTCGCGGAGCGAATGGGCCATCTGATTCTCTCCCGGACATACGCGCAGAAGGCGAAGGATCTCTACGAGGATCTGAACGACGATCGCAACGTCGGCGGGCTGATGGTGAACCTCGGGGGCCTCAACCTGCTCCTCGAGAATGCGGAGCAGGCGATCGAGCATTTCGAGGCTGGGTTCGCGCTCGCAGTCGAGTCCGGCTCGCAGCCGCTTGCAGCGCAAGCGGTCGGCAGCCTCGCGGCGGCGTACCTGAGGCTCGAGAATTACGAGGCGGCGGAGGAGAGCGCGCGCAAGGCGCTCGCTCTGCTCGAAAACCGTGACGATTACCTCTACGAGGTGGGCCCGACCTTGCTTGTGTTAGGTCGGTCGCTCATGGAGAGGGGCCGCCTCGACGAGGCGGAGCAGTGCTTCCAGAAGGCGGACTCGGCGTTTCAGCAGATGGAGTCCGTCAGTCACAGGGCGGGGGCGTGGGTCGCGCTGGGTGACCTGGCGAGTCGGAGGGGTTCCGACCGCGAGGCAGCGCGGCTGTACCGGAGTGCCGCTGAGGCACTTCAGGACTTCCGTTTCTGAGAGAGGAGGCACCGACATATGAGCAAGGCCAAAGCTCTGCTTCTGCTTGCCAACCTCGCGGTTCTCGCCGCATGGGCCGGCAGCTGGGTCGACGGTCACTAGACCGTCCCCTGCGGCGCACGTGCCTCCCCTGCTTCTGACGCGGGGGAGGCCGTCCGTCACCTATCGACTCGGGCGATCGCTCGCCTTCGTCTAAGGACAGACCTCCGCTTGCGCACGTCCCGACCGGCCGGAACCGGATCGGAGCGACCACGAGGCGAAAACGCGCCACCGCGTCATGGTTGGCGCCCGCGACCGGTGCTAGTGAAGCAAGGCGCCGGCCGCCGAGGGGGCGGCGGCCGGCACGGGCGAGAGAGAAGGAGGGGGAGGGAGTTTCTCTCTCGGTTCGGGAGATTCGCCCTCCGGCACGTTGCTCCTTCCGGCGAACCGATCCGCACGTACACTCAAAAGCGTGGACACCGTGCTCGTCCGGGCACGCACCGGTCTGCGCGAAGTGGAGCCGCGAAGGTTTCTGCAGCTCGCGATTGCAGCGGTTGCTGTGCTCTATGTCGTCGTCGCGACCGGAGCGGTCGTTCGTCTGACGGCGTCGGGCCTCGGCTGCGACAACTGGCCGCAGTGTGGCGAGAAGCCGTTCCCGGAGAAGGGCGGCCATGCAGTCATCGAATTCTCGAATCGCGTCGTTGCGCTGACGGCGATGATCCTCACCCTCGCCGCATGGCTTGCCGCTCGTCGCACACCGGGTCTCGGCTCCGCTCAGAGACGGCTCGCCCTCGCCGTCTTCCTCGGAACCTTCGCCCAGATCCCGCTCGGCGGGATTACCGTGCTCTTCGAGCTCAACCCCTTGCTCGTGATGGCTCATTTCTTGCTTGCTCTGCTGGTGCTGATCGGCGCCACAGCAGTGGTGCTCGAGGCCTGGGTGCTCGTTCGCGGGCGGGCTGAGCCCGTCGGGCCGACCTGGTGGCGCGTGCTCGCCATCGCTGGGGTCGGCTCTTGCCTGCTCCTGGTTGTGACAGGCGCCGTCGCAACCGCCGCCGGGCCGCACTCGGGCGGCGAGGACATTCCACGTCTCGGTGTCCAGGTCAGCGACGCTGTGTACGTTCACGTTCGAGCAACCGCGATCTACGGGATCGGCCTGCTCATCTTCGGGAGCTACCTCGTTCGGACCAGGATGCGAAATCGCGGGCTTCTCGCCGGCTGGCTCATCCTCCTCGGATTGCTGCTGACCCAAATGCTCGTCGGCGAGGTGCAATACCGCAACGCGCTCCCATGGTGGCTTGTCCTCATCCACGTCGGGCTTGCCACCGCGATCGTCGCAGTCACGGCGGCTCTCGCGCAGGCTTCGTGGCGACCTCCGACACCACTTGTGCGGAGCGCCGCGTAAGCTCCGAGGATGGAAGCCAGCGACCTGCTCATCGCGTCACGGCCGAATCTGCGGCGTCCGGTGTTGATCATCGCGTTCCGTGGCTGGAACGACGGTGGCCAGGGGGCATCCCTCGCGGGCGGATACCTCGTGCGCCTATGGGAGGCCGAGCGCTTCGCGGAGATCGATCCAGACAGCTTTGTCGACTTTCAGTGCACGCGCCCGATGGTCACGATCAACGAGACGGTACGGCGCGTCGAGTGGCCGGAGAATGTCTTCTACCACGCGGCGATCCCCGGGCTCGATCGGGATGCGGTGGTCCTGCTCGGAGTCGAGCCCAACTACCGCTGGCGCGCGTTCTCGGAGCTCGTTGTCACCCTTGCCCGGGAGCTCGGGGTGGAGGAGGTCGTATCGCTTGGCGCGTTGCTCGCGGACGTCCCGCACACCCGGCCTGCGCCTGTCACGGGAGCCGTCAGCGACCCGGCGCTTGCGGAGCAGCATGGGCTGCGGATGTCGAGCTACGAGGGACCGACGGGAATCGTGGGCGTCCTGCATGCAGCTTGCTACGACGCAGGGCTCCAGTCGATCAGCCTCTGGGCAGCCGTTCCACATTACGTATCCCTCGCCCCGAGCCCGCGAGCGGCGCGCGCGCTCGTCGAGCGACTCGGATCCGTGCTTGGCGTCGAGATCGACAGCTCCGAGCTAGCCGAGGCAGAGGAGGCCTACTGCGAGCAGGTGAATGAAGCCGTCGCGGACGACGCCGCCACGGAGGCTTACATTCGAGAGCTCGAGCAGCGAGCCGACTCACTCGACGAGATGACCGACGCCGAGGAGATCCCGTCGGGGGAGTCTCTCGCCGCGGAGCTGACACGCTTTCTCCGCGAGCGCGAGCAGGAAGACGACGAGCCGGCCGGTCCAGACGTGATCTGAGAACAATGCGTTGTGCCTCCGGATCCTCCCCAGTGGAGGCCGGCCGGCGAAGCGTCACTCCGAGACGAGCTCCAGACCTGTGTCCGGTGTCGTCTCGCCCGTGTCCAGAGGAGGGCGACGTGGCCGTCGACGCCGTGGTCTTGCCACGTCCGTCGCTGTCGCCTCGGCTGAGGGCTGCTGCTCTGCCGGGAGGCTCGTGCCGTTGTCGCCGGGCTCGGAGACGATCGTCGTCGGTGCATCGTCGGCGGTCGGCGCGACCCCGTTCACCTGCGGAGGGGCGGTTCCGGGCACGCGCTTCTTGCGTCGCCGCCGGCGCGACTTGCGCGCAGGAGCCTTCGGTGCGGGCAGGTTCTCGGCGAGCGCGCCCGCGACGTCCGTGATCGCGCCCAGCTCCTCGCGTGCCTGGTCGAGCAGGCTCGTCGCACGCGGGGTATAGCCCTCGGCCGAGGCGAGCAGTGCTGCTCCGACCGGAAGAGGCATGGCTCGGGCGACCTGCACCAGCCGCGCTAGGTTCTCCTCGTGACGGTGTCCGCGAGAGTTGGCCGCAGCACCGAGCAGCCGCTTCGCCTCCGGGAACTCCTGGCTCGCCTTGCGATCCTGCGTCTTGCGACTCGCCCGCGCGAGCTTCCAGGTCCAGCGGGCGAGAATCTGGTCGGGAGCGACCGCTTTCCCCTCGCTGATCGCGCGTAGGAGCGTGCGGACGCCCGTGGAGCGATCCTTCTCCCACGGCGGCGCGAGCGTGACGAGCGTAACGAGATCGTCGAAGTCGGCTCGCTCGACGGGAGTCGCGACACGGTCGGCGAGCGCGGTGAGGCGGAGTCGCCTGTTCGGGTTCTCGGCGGCGCAGACCGCAAGGAACGTCTCGAGTGCGCCCTTGCCGGCATGGCCCTCTGTGAACTTTCTGGCGAAATCTGCACGCTGGTCGAATCGGATCTGGCGGCCCGCGATCGTGGCCCAGAACCGCTGCTCGTCGTCGTCGAGGTGCTTCGGGTCGACGCGCTGCCACTCCCGCTGTATCACCGCCAGCCGTCGGCCGACGTCCGGCGTGACCGGGACGAGCCATGGCGCCGGCGAGAGCTTGCGCCGGGCCCGACGCTGTGTGCGCCGGCGCGGTGCCGGTGTTACGCGTGCGCCCTCCCGGTAGAAGTCGGCGTCGAGAAGTGAGTGGAGAGAGACGACGCGCTCGGAATGGGTGGCCGACTTCGGCACGAAGTCGATCACGATTCCCGCTTCTTTCCGCGGGTGAAGGCGCATGATCCTGCCAATTCGCTGTTGGTAGACGCGCTTCGACGCTGTCGGTGCCAGATGCATGCAGACGGTCGCGCGCGGCGAGTTCCAGCCCTCGGCCAGGAGCTGCGCGTTGATGAGAACGTTGATCTCGCCGCGCTCGTAGTCGGCGAGCGTCTCGGCAAGTCGTACCGGCGGTGTCCTGCCGGAGACCGCCTCGGCCTTCAGCCCGACCGCACGAAACTCCCGCGCCAGGTTGTAGGCGTGGTCGACGCCGGCGGCGTAGACAATCCCCGGGGTTGTGCCGAAGCGTTCACGGTAGAGGCTCGCTGCGGCCTGGTTGAGAGCCTCGTGATCGAGTGCGGCAGCGAGTGCACGCTCCTCGAAGTCGCCGCCGACGATCGGGACAGAGTTGATCGCCGCCGCAGGTGGGACGCGCAGGCAGCGGAGCGGAGCCACGAGCCCGCGCCGTGCGGCGTCGCCCAGCGGCAGGTCGTCGACCGAGGCGGGGAAGACATCCGAGACCTGCTTCGCGATCAGCTGCTCGGTGGCCGTCATCCCAATGTAGATCGGCTCGGGCAGGCCGCGGATCGCCGCGCTCGTCTTCTCGCCGAGCGCCGTATGGGCCTCGTCGCAGATGACGAGGTTGTAGGCGGTTCTGCTGAGCGTGTCGGCGTGGCGTGCAAACCATGCGTACGTCTGGATCGTGATCGGGTCGTCCCGCAACGGCTCCTTGCCGGTCAGGATCGCGTCCGTGAAGCGCTCGCCGTACCCCTCCGTCGTGAGGTCCCGTTGGAACTGGGAGACGAGTAGCCGGCGGTGTGTGAGGATCAGGACGCCGAGACGTCGGGCCGCTTCGAGGAAGCCCGCCGCGGCGATCGTCTTGCCCGAAGCGGTGGGGTGACGAAAGCGGTAGCGGCGCGCGGCACCTGGGTCGTCTCCGATGAAGCCAGGCTCGTCGTCGGGAATGACCTGCTCGTCCTCGTCGCCGTTCGCGAGCTCGCCTAGCTCCTCGTCGTCGAGCTCCGGGTCATCTTCGTCGAGCTCGGCGAGCGCGTCGCCGTTCTCCGCGCTCGGCTGGTTCGTGGCGATCAGCTCGGTCAGCATGCCCGCCAGCGCATCGATCTGGTGTCGTCGCAGCTCGGTGCCGGCGGCGGTCGTGGGCGTGGGCGAGGCGAGGACGCGCTCGAGCCCGAGCATGAGGCCGTAGCGAACCTTCCAACGAGGCGAAGGCGTAGTGCGTCCGCCCTCGATCTCGGCGAGCGCATCGTCGAGCGCTGCTCGTCGAGCGGTTCCGGGCGCGAGCGACACCGCCGCCTCCTCGCCCGGGTGGAGAAACGGCTCGCCGTACCACGCCTGCGCGCGGACCGCGGCAGTCTCGAGGCCGGCGCTCGGCTCAGACGGTTGTATGGAGTCTCTTAGGGTGGCTTCGTGCATTCGCGCAGCACCGCTGCCGTGCTGCAACCTCGTGGGGACTCGACGCGTTCGTATTCAGGAGCGAACGAACTGCGGCAGACGCAGAATAGCGGATCTCGCGGTTCGACGCCGGAAAAATCGTCTGCTCACACGGCAGCGACCAGGCCTGTGGCCGTCGCGTGCGAGATGGCGTCGGCGAGCGAGACGACTGCTCCGACGACAACGAGGGCCGGCGAGGCGAGGTCCGCTGCGGCCGAGGGCAGATCTACGAGTGCAGCAGTTGCTGTTTCCTGCTCGGGAAGCGTTCCCGCTGAGACGACGGCCGCAGGGGTCTCCGGATCGAGGCCTGCATCCAGCAGCCCCGCCACGATCTCCGGCAGGCGCGCAAGTCCCATGAAGAGCACGAGTGTGCCGCCGATCCGGACAAGCGCGTCGTAGTCGGGAGGCGAGCCGTCGGCCGCATGGCCGGTTGTCAGCGTGACGCTGTCGGCGAGGCCCCGGTGAGTCACAGGGATCCCGGCTGCTCCGGGAACGGCAGCGAGAGCGGAGACGCCTGGGACGACCTCGACAGCGATTCCTGCGGCCGCCAGGGCGAGCGCCTCTTCGCCGCCGCGGCCGAAGACGAACGGATCGCCGCCCTTGAGGCGGACGACGTCTCCTCCCGCGACGCCGAGCTCGACGAGGAGATCGTTCAGCGCCGCCTGTCGCATTCCCTCTCGCGAGATCACGAGTGCGTCGGCGGGCGCCTCGTCGACGAGCTCCTGAGCGACGAGCCGGTCGTGGACGAGGACGTCGCACGAGCGGACCAGATCGAGGCCCCGCGCAGTGATGAGCCCAGGGTCGCCGGGACCGGCTCCGACGAGGTACACCGTCATCCGAGCGCCTCTTCCACGAGTCCGGCGAAGTAGTCGCGCCTCTCCTCGTAAGTCGCGAAGTTTTCCTTCGCCCAGGGACGGAGATCGCGAAGGCGGTCCGCGAGCTCGACGTGCTCCGGGCCGATCGACTTGGCAATGTCGGTGCGAAGGCGCTGTGCGAGCGCGGGCGACGCACCTCCCGTCGAGACGGCGACGGCGATCGCACCGGTTCGGTAGACGGCCGGCAGGATGAAGCTGCAGAGTTCCGGCACGTCGGCCACGTTGCAGAACAGCGAACGCGCGTCTGCATCGGCGAACACCTGTCGGTTCACATCGTTGTCCGATGTCGCGGCCACGACGAGAAAGCGATCGCCGAGATCGCCTGACTCGTACGGGCGCTCGAGGCGCTCGACCGGAAGGCGGTCGAAGCCGGGGACGAAGATGGGCGCGACCACCGTCACTTGTGCTCCGGCCTGGAGGAGCCCCTCAGCCTTCTCGAGACCAATCGATCCCGCGCCGACGACGAGGCAGCGGCGGCCGCGCAGGTTCAGGCACGCGAGGTAGAACGCGTTCTGCTCGACCACGGCCGCGCTCACGTCACGCCGCCACCGACGCGAGACGTGCGCCCTGCCGGTCGAGCCGGACGGAGAGCTGCTTGCCGTCCACCGTCAGCGAAAGAGTGAACGCTCCCGGTCCCACGACCTCCACCGACGCGCTCTCGAGTTGCCGCCCAGTGAGCGCCGCGAGCGCGAGTGATACGTCACGTGCGCTCTGCGCGGCGGCACTGCCGCGTGGCAGGCGCCGGTAGAGGCGGAGTGCTGCCTGCTCGCCTCCGGGGCCGTAGACGGCGCGGACGCGGCCTGCCTGAAGCGCGAGCTCGAGCACGCGCTCCAGCCGTGCTGCGTCGGCCGTTCCGAGAACGAGGTTCTCGATCGCGGCGCACAGCTCCGTTAGCTCGCTCCGAGTTTTCTCGCTCGTCGTGGCCGCCAGGACGGCCTGCGTCTCGCCGAGCGCGACCTCGGCCTCGGCTTCACGCAGCGCGACGGTCTCGCTAGGCGACTGCATCGAGCTCGTCGTCGTGCTCGCCGAGGATCGCGTGCAGCTCGTGCTCCATCCCGCCGGTCTCGATCGCGCAATGGATGCCGCACTCCTTCGGCGCGTTCGATTCCCACCACCAACGCCCTGAGCGAGACTGGTCGCCCGGTTCGATCGCTCGCGTGCAGGGGCCGCAACCAATAGACGTGTAGCCGCGGTCGTAGAGGGCGTGCGTCGGCACCTCGTGCTCACGCACGTAGTCCCAGACCTCCTCCTCCGTCCACTCGGCGAGCGGGTTGAGCTTGACGATCGCGCCATGGTCATGGTCGATCTCGATCTTGCGGATATCGGTACGGCTTGCCCACTGGTCGCGCCGGAGTCCCGTGATCCAGGCGTCGAGGCCCGCAAGGTGTCTGGTCAGGGGCTGGACCTTGCGGATGTTGCAGCAGACGAGCCGCTTCTCGACCGATTGATAGAACAGGTTCGGGCCGTGGCGCCCGGTCATTCGGGTGAGCTGGCGGGCATCGGGGGAGAGCAGCTCGAGATCGAGACCGGGATAGCGGAGCCGGAGCGCCTCGATCAACTCGAACGTCTCGGGTGGCAGCCGGCCGGTGTCGACCGAGAAGACCTTGACCGTCGGGTCGAGCTCGTACGCCATGTCGATCAGAGCGACACCGTCGAGCTGGAAGGCGGTCGAGATCCCGATTCGCGGACTGAACCGCTCGAGTCCCCACTCGAGGAGCGCCTGTGGCTCCTCACCTTCGAACTCGACCGATAGCTCGCCTGCCTCGAGCTCATCGAGGATCTCCACGCTCATTCCGCCTCCTCCCTTCGGCTTCTCGACGGCTCGCGACCCGCGAAGGAGCCGAGCTGCTCGTCGGATGTCACGTCACAGAAGTCTCTGAAGCTCTGGCCCGGGCCGCGGTGCTCGAGCCAGCCCGCGACGATCCCCTCGACGGTCTCGTTGAGCTCGTCGGTAGCCACGCGGCGGAAGACCGGTCGCGCGATCGCTGCACGTGGGCCGAGCGCGCCGCGGAGGAACACGTCGTATGCCTGGTGGCGGGCACCGCCCTCGTCTCGGAGCGTCGTGCCCTGAAAGCCGAGGTCGCCGACCCAGTGCTGACCGCATGCGTGGGGGCAACCGTCGAGGTGGAGGCGCAGCCCTCCCACCTCCTCGCCGAAGCGGCTCTCGAGATGCTCGATGAGCGTTCCCAGACGCGACTTGGTCTCCGTCACCGAGAAGTTGCAGTGCGGCTCGCCTGTGCAGCCGATCGAGGCGCCGCGGATCGCGTTGACGTGGAGCGGAAGGCCGATCTCGTCGAGTTGAGCCTCGAGCGCCGGAACCGCATCTATCGTGAGCCCTGTCAGAACGATGTTCTGCTGGCGCGTTACCCTGAGGTCGCGGCCGGACGCTGACGCAATGTTCGCAAGCGCGATCATCTGGTCGCCCGATACGAGTCCGAGATGCACCGGGACGCCGATTGTCCTGAGGGTTTCGTCGGCCTCCCGCTCGATACCGAGGTGGCCGCCAGTCTCGGTTGTCAGCGGCTCGAGCGTGTAGTCGGCCAGCGTCCGTCCGAGTCGCCCCTCCACTTCGGCGCGCATGCCTTCAGCGCCGAGGTCGTCGATCATGAACTTGAGCCGGGCCTTCACGCGCGAGACGCGATAGCGGAGGTCCTCCTTCCAGGCGTCGATGATCGCGCGCAGTACCTCGAGCGCTTCCTCTTTCGGCACGAAGACACCGAGGTCGCGTGCCAGGCGCGGAACCGAGGACAGTCCGCCGCCGACATGGACGGCGAAGCCCTCGCGGCCCTCGTGGATGACGCCGGTGAGCGAGATGCAGTTGATCTCGGGCGCGTTGCAGCGCTCGGCGCAGGCCGAGATCGAGATCTTGTGCTTGCGCGGCAAATCGGAGTACTCGGGGTTCCCGTAGAAGAAGTCGGCGACCTCGTCGACGAGCGAGCTCACGTCGAAGAGCTCGTCGTGGGCGATCCCCGCGACGGGACAGCCAGTGGTATTGCGGACTGCGTCGCCGCAGGCACCGGCCGTCGTGAGGCCGACACGCTCGAGCGTGTCGAACACGATCGGCAGGGACGGAAGCTCGAGGTAGTGGAGCTGGATCGTCTGGCGTGTGGTGAGCTCTCCCGCGCCGCGACCATGGGTGTTCGAGAGCTCGCCGACGGTGCGCAGCTGCTCAGGGGTGAGGCGCCCCGCCGGCAGCTTGATGCGGAGCATGAATGTCCCGATCTTCGGCTTGTCGTGGTAGAGGCCCCACCACTTGAGGCGAACCAGGTCCTCCTCGGCCACGTCCTCGTAGCCGGCCGCGATCAAGGCGGGCAGTTCGTCGAGGATCAGCAGCGGGGCCTTCTCGCGCTTGAGGCGCTCGACCGGGTTCCGCTTGAGGACGAGCTCGAGGGTGGGCTCTACGGCCGCTCGTGCCACGACGCCTCTCTCTGCTCGGCTGCTGTCATTCGCTTGTCGACTCCCCTCGAGAAACGGAAAAGGCCCCCGGTCCCGGAGGCCTTGCGTGCCCTTCGCTCGTGCGGCGGGCGGCGTCTTCTGCATCTTCCGCGGCCTCTCCGGGGAGAAAGGTGACGCGCTGGATGGAGCACCTGACGGGCGGTTGCCCCGGTTGCTGCGGCTTCATCGGGCCAGGTCCCTCAGCCGCTCGTGATGCTCAACGCTTCAATAAAGATAGCAATAAGACTTTACTTGTGCAAGCGAGATGCGAAACGGGGCTCGGACGGCGACTGGGAGGAGGGTTCGTGTCGTACTCCGAGCTAGCGACAGGCGCCGTTCGGGTGTGACCGCGGCGCGTGGAGGACGGCGGGCGGTGGTACCGGCACGCCCCGGCGTACGCCGCTATTCGCTGCCGGCTGCGAGCTCTCGCGCCCGATCCATCGCCGCCTGGAGGGCATTGAGCATCGCAGCGCGAACACCGGCGGACTCGAGCTCGCGAATCGCGGCGATCGTCGTCCCACCCGGGGACGTCACCATCTCACGGAGCTCGACCGGGTGCTGCCCCTCGTCGCGAAGCTGCTTGGCGGTGCCGAGCATCGTCTGGATGACGAGTTGCGTCGAGATCTCGCGCGAGAGGCCGAGTAGGAGACCGCCCTCGATCATGGCCTCCGCGAGCAGGGCGAAGTACGCCGGCCCGGAGCCCGAGACGGCGGTGACGGCGTCCATCTGCGACTCGGGAACCCGAACCACCGCGCCGAGGTGCGCAAGGGCCTCCTCCGCAAGTGTCAGGTGCGCATCGTCTGCGTGCGATCCGGCGCACACCCCGGCCATGCCCTCATGCACGGCAGACGGGGCGTTCGGCATCGCGCGCACGACGGGTACACCGCTCGCGAGGTGTCGCTCGATTGCAGCGGTTGGTATCGCGGCGGCAACCGAGAGGACGGTTTGCTCGGCCGTCACGGCGGCGCCGACGTCGGTCAGAAGCACTGCGATGTCCTGCGGCTTGACAGCGACGACGATCAAGGCGGCGTTTTCCACGGCCTCGGTGTTCGAGCGAGTCGTCGCGATCCCATGGCGCTCCGCGAGCCGCTCGAGCCGCTCGGGCCGTCGTGCGCTTGCGACGATGTCGCTCGGCGAGCGCCATCCAGACGAGAGCAAGCCGGAGATCAGCGCTTCGCCGATCTTGCCGGCACCGAGAACGGCGATCTTGCGGGGGTCGACTGGCATGCGCGGCAGTCTAGATGCTTGTCGCGCGTCCGCTCCGATCCGCTGGAATCGCTACGACGGCGTCGATCGCTCATCGTCCCAATCAATCCAAGCGACGCGATGCTCTGCAACGTAATGGCGCACGGCCAGGCCGATGGTCGGCTAGAAGCGCTCTCGACCGATTCTGTCGAGCAGCCCGAAGCGGCGGAGCCGGTCCCTCACCGGATCCTTCATCTCGGCGAAAGCGCGCTCGTCTCCCATCACCTTGAAGCGGGGGAAGCCCGGCGAGCTCGGCGTAGGCCATTCCTTGAGGCACCAACAGCGCCGACAGCACGACCCCGGCCAGAAGATCGCCGCGGAGCCACTCCCGGCGGTAGTCGCGAACGACACGTACGGCGGGGAGCCAGCTCTCGGTCAACCTGTCCAGCCTCGCCGCTTGTGCGCCCATCCCGTTAGCCTAAGACCGTTTGGGCTGACCTACTCCGGTCGTGGCGAACCTCGGCGTTCAGGCGGCGCGTCGTCGGCGCGCGTCCGACCTGACGAGCCGCGCGACGTCCGCGTTGGCGCCCGGGACGAGACCGCGGCGCCAGCCCGCCATCAGGTAGGTGCACGCGAGACCCTGCCACTCTCCGTACGGGGCGAGCACCTCGGCCGTCTCCCAGCCCTCCACCCAGCGCCGGCGGATCGCCGACACGAGCTTGACGAGGCCGAGGTCACCGACGAGGCCGTGGTCGTAGCGGCCGAGGCCTTCGAGGGCGACGACGCCGACCGACCAGGGTCCTACACCCTGCTCGCGGGTCAGGCGCTCGAGCACGACCGCGGTCGGATGTGCCCGCAGGCCCTCGAGATCGATCGAGCGGGCCAGGCGGATCAGCGTTGAGGCGCGCGGCGTCGCCAGCCCCTCGCGCCGCAGCGCGACCGGCGCGAGCGCGGCAAGCCCCTCGCGCGTCGGGATATCTCCACCGCTGAGGCGGATGATCCGCCGTTCGATCGCACGCGCCCGTCGTGCCTCGATCAGCTGGCCGCAGATCGCGCGTAGCGTCGCATGGGCCACCGTCGCGAGGCGCGGCGGGCGCAGGCCCGGGAGCGATCGGATCGACGGGCCGAGCAGCGCGTCGTCGCGAAAGAGTCGGAAGAACTCGCTGGTGTCGTCGTCAAGTGCCAGCATGAAGCGCACGAGGTCGATGCCGTCCAAGGAGGGCGCGCGGACGGCGATCGAACCGTTCCGTGCCTGGCTGGCGAGCGCCTCACCGCCTCCCGGGAGCCGCGCGCTCCATTGCTCCGTCCCCGTGCTCAGCTGAAGCGAATAGAGACCCTGCGGCCGGATCTCTGCCACCACGGCCATCAGGCCCGACCCTAGAACATCGGTCCGACGACGGCCGAACGCGCTACCGTCGCGCGATGCGGCTCACCGACGCCATCTCGATCCGCTCGCGACGACGCAAGCTGCGGCTCTTCCTCGACGAGATGCGGCCCACCGCAACCACGACCGTTCTCGACGTCGGTGTTGACGACGTCGGGTTCGGCGAGCGCGGCGGTCACGCCGGCTGCGGCACACACAACTTCTTCGAGGAGCTCTATCCCTGGCCCGATCGAATCACGGCGCTCGGTCTCCACGACGGCGCGGCGTTCCGCCGCACCTACCCGAGTACCGCCTACGTCCAGGCTGATGCCTGCTCGTTGCCCTTCCAAGACGGCGCATTCGACGTCTACTTCTCCAACGCAGTGATCGAGCATGTGGGAGACACCGCACGTCAGCGGGCCTTCGTCGCCGAGGCGCTACGCGTAGCGCGCCGCGTATTCGTGACGACCCCGAACAGGTGGTTTCCGATCGAGGTCCATACGTGCTTGCCGATCGTGCACTGGCTTCCGGAGAGAACGGCACATCATCTGTACGACCTCGCGCGAATGCCCTGGGCGAAGGAGAATCACCTACTCGGGCCGAGTGACCTCGCGAAGCTGTTCCCCGTACCGGTGCGGATCGTCAACCTCGGCATGACGCTCGTCGCGATCGCGTGAGTGACCGGTTCCTCCGCGTCGCGCTCGTCGTCTTCGTCGTCGGGCTCGCCGCCCACAACCTCGCCATGGCCAGCCTCTGGGACCTGGGTGTTCGCGGCGGAGCGCTCGACGTCGTCGCCGCATGGAAGGAGGTTCTGCTCGTTGTCGCCCTCGGCGTTGCGCTCTGGGCGTCGCGCCGCGTGCCCCTCGGCACCTGGCCGGACCGGCTTGCGCTTGCCTACGCGCTCCTCGTCGTCCTCTATGCGCTCATCCCGCAGGGCTGGCTCGACGGGGAGGCGACAACCCGCGGTGTCCTCTACGCGCTGCGCCACGACCTCACGCCCGTTGCCGCCTACGCCCTCGGGCGCTTGGCCGCAGGCGCCATCCACAAACGGAAGGCGATCGTCGCGACGATCGCCGGAACCGGCGTCGCCGTTGCTCTGCTCGGGCTCGGCGACGTGTATCTCGTCCCGCTCCAGTGGTGGCGCGACTCGGGCGTTCCCGGCTGGTTCGCCGATCAGCTCGGCCTCGTCTACAGCCAGGGCCTTTCGGGACTTCCCGAGAACTGGGTGCTCAACACCGGCGACGAGCAACACCCACTCCGTCGCCTGACGTCGATCTTCCTCTCTCCGCTTGCGACCGGGTACATGCTCGTCGTCGTTCTCCTTCTGCTCCTCGCCGTGCGCCGGCCGCGCGGATGGCAGGTCGCCTGTCTCGCGATCTGCGCGGTCGGGCTCCTGTTCACGCATACGCGGGCGGCGCTCGTCGGGCTCGCAGCCGGAATCCTCGTACTCGCATTCCTTCAGCGGCGACTCGTGCTCGTCGCACTAGCCGTTGCGGTGATCGTCGTCGGCGTGGGCTTCGTTCGCGTCTTCCCCCACATCGGGCCCGAGACGAGCTACACGCCCGCGGAGCTCGTCGTCCTCCGTCAGCAAGCAGCCCACAACCCCGGGGGCGATAGCGATCCGCTGTCGCCCGGTGAGGCCTCCACCGCGAGCCACCTGCGCAACCTGCGCGACGGAATCAAGGTGGTGCTGCGCCATCCGCAGGGCTTCGGGCTCGGCAATGCGGGGGTCACGGCGTTTCGTACCGGTGTCAGACCCGAGGCGGGCGAGTCGACGTACACGGAGCTCGGCGTCGAGGCGGGTCTCCTCGGCATGCTGCTCTTCCTCGGCTGGAATATCGCGCTCGTCCTGCAGCTCGGCCGACGGGAGGCGGGACTGGCGGCGACACTCGTCGCGGTCCTCGTGCTCGGCCTCCAGACCGACGTGATCGGGGTGCACTGGCTTGCGTTCATCCTGTGGGCACTCGCAGGAGCGGCGGTGACGAGCTGGCGAAGGGGGCGACATCAGCAGTCCCAAGTCGCGCCCGACGCGCTAGGCTAAGGCGTCGGTGCCGAAGCCGGTACAGCAACTCGATCGCGTGATCATCCGCTTCGCCGGGGACTCAGGCGACGGCATGCAGATGACGGGCGACCGCTTTACGAGCGAGACCGCGGTCATGGGCAACGATCTCGCGACGCTGCCCGACTTCCCGGCCGAGATCCGAGCTCCCGCCGGCTCACTCCCGGGCGTGCTCGGGCTTTCAGCTCCATTTCGCCGACCACGACATCCTCACCCCGGGCGACTCGCCGAACGTACTCGTGGCGATGAACCCCGCGGCGCTGCGGACGAACCTGAAGGACCTTGCCAAGGGCGAGACGCTGATCGTCAACACCGATGCGTTCTCCGACCGCAACCTCCAGAAGGCCGGGTACGCGACGAGCCCGCTCGACGGACGGGACGCTCGAGCGACTACCACGTCCACGAGGTGGCACTCTCGTCGATGACGATCGAGGCGCTCAAGAGGTGGAGGGCGTGACGTCGCGCGAAGCCGAGCGTTCGAAGAACTTCTTCGCGCTCGGGCTGATGTCGTGGCTCTACAACCGGGAAACCGAGCGAACGGTCGCGTTCATCCACGAGAAGTTCGGTAAGCGACCGGCGATCGCCGAGGCGAACGAGAAGGCGTTCCGCGCGGGCTACAACTACGGGGAGACGTCCGAGGACTTCGCCGTCTCGTACGAGATCGCTCCGGCGAAGCTCGCGCCCGGCCGCTACCGCCAGATCACGGGTAACGGCGCGCTGAGCTACGGCCTGATCGCCGCATCGAAGCTCGCGAAGCTCCCGATCTTCCTCGGCGCGTACCCGATCACTCCGGCCTCCGCGATCCTCGAGGAGCTCGCAGCCACAAGGACTTCGGCGTCGTCACTTTCCAGGCGGAGGACGAGATCGCAGCATGTGGCGCAGCGCTCGGCGCAGCCTTTGGCGGGGCGCTCGGGATAACGACCTCGGCCGGTCCGGGCATCGTGCTCAAGGCCGAGACCGTCGGCCTGGGCGTCATGCTCGAGCTGCCGCTGCTCATCGTCGACGTCCAGCGTGCCGGCCCGTCCACGGGCATGCCGACCAAGCCCGAGCAAGCAGACCTCCTGATGGTGCTGAACGGGCGCAACGGTGAGAGCCCCGTGCCGGTCGTCGCCGCCTCCAGCCCGGCGCAGTGCTTCCACGCGGCGATCGAAGCCGTCCGGATCGCGCTGAAGTACCGCACACCGGTCTACCTGCTCTCGGATGCCTACCTCGCAAACGGGTCGGAGCCGTGGCTGATCCCGGACGTCTCGAGCCTGCCCGACATCTCGACCCCGTTCGCGACACCAGCCGCCGACGGCTCGGCATTCCAGCCGTACCTTCGCGATGCAGCCACTCTCGCGCGCCCGTGGGCGATCCCCGGCACCGCCGGCCTCGAGCACCGCATCGGCGGGATCGAGAAGGCGGACGTGACGGGCACGATCTCGTACGACGCCGACAACCACGACCTGATGGTCCGGTTGCGCGCACAGAAGGTCGCCGGGATCGCGGCCGACATCCCGGAGCTCGAGGTCGACGATCCCGACGGCGATGCGACGACGCTCGTGCTCGGCTGGGGCTCGACGTACGGGCCGATCAGCGCCGCCGCACGGCGCGTCCGCCGTGCCGGACATAAGGTCGCCCGAGCCCATCTCCACTATCTCAACCCCTTCCCACGTAACACGGGTGAGGTGGTGCGAAGGTACGAGAAGGTGCTCATCCCGGAGATGAACACGGGCCAGCTTCTCCAGCTCGTGCGTGCCCAGTATCTCGTCGACGCGGCCGGATACAACCGCGTACGGGGGCTCCCGTTCCGCTCGAGTGAGCTCGCCGAGGTGATCACGACGATGGTGAAGGCATGACGGGTAACGGGAACGGCAATGGGACCGGTTCGCTGCTCCAGCTGACCGCAAAGGACTTCAGGTCGGACCAGGAGGTGCGCTGGTGCCCGGGCTGCGGCGACTACGCGATCCTCGCTGCGGTCCAGAGCTTCATGCCCGATCTCGGGATTCCGCGGGAGAACATCGTGTTCGTGTCCGGGATCGGCTGTGCGTCGAGGTTCCCGTACTACATGCAGACCTACGGGCTCCATTCGATCCACGGCCGCGCGCCTGCGATCGCAACCGGGCTCGCGACCTCGCGTCCGGATCTGTCGGTGTGGGTCGTCGGCGGTGACGGCGACATGCTGTCGATCGGCGGCAATCACCTCATCCATGCACTGCGCAGGAATGTGAATCTGACGATCATGATGATCAACAATCAGATCTACGGCCTCACCAAGGGCCAGTACTCGCCGACATCGGCACGCGGAACGGTGACGAAGTCGACGCCGGCCGGATCGGTTGATCAGCCGTTCAACCCACTCTCGCTCGCGATTGCAGCCGAGGCGACCTTCGTCGCGCGCGCGATCGACACCGACAAGAAGGGACTCGCCGATGTCCTGCGCGCGGCCGCCGCCCACCGTGGCGCGTCGTTCGTCGAGGTCCTGCAGAACTGCAACATCTACAACGACGGCGCCTTCGACTACGTCCGCGAGGACGCAGCCAACCGGATCTACCTACGCGCGAACGAGGAGATCGCGTGGGGCGACCGGGGGATCCGGCTTCGCGGCGACGGATCGGCGGAAGTCGTGGCCTCCGGTGACGGGGGGCTGCTCGTTCACGATCCATCGCATCCCGAGCCGAGCGTCGCATTCGCGCTCTCCCGCCTCACCTACCAGGCGATCGGGGCTCTGCCGCTCGGCGTGTTCCGGGACGTCGACCGCCCAGTCTACGACGACATGGTGCACGAGCAGGTCGATGCCGCCGTCGCGAAGCGCGGTGAGGGCGACCTCGAGGCACTCCTGCACGGCAGCGACACCTGGACGATCGACTGATCGTCGACTGGCGGGGCGTGCTGCCCGCTGTTCGAGGTCGGAAATAGTCACCCGTGCCTGCCTTCAGGCAGGCACCACGCGCATCGTCGAGCGCCAGACACTTTCGCGAACGCCTTCGACCGTCAGCGGGTTGTACCTGCCTGAAGGCAGGCACGAGTCCCAAGATCGAGCGCCTACCAGCCCGCCGGTCGGTCCATGGCCGAAGATCCCTCGAACGAGGGATGAAGGGATCCCCCGGATGGGGTAGCGGGGTCTTACTTCGGCTCGGGCTCGAGCTTGTAGCCGACGCCGTAGCGCGTCTGGAGAAAGGTATGACGTCGAGGCGCGGTGGTCGATCTTCTCGCGCAGCTTCCGCACGAAGACGTCGACCGTCCGGTCGCGATGCGACGCACGGCGACCCCAGACGCGCTGGAGGAGCTCGTCGCGAGTGAGCACGCGGCCGCAGGTCGAGGGCGAGCGCATAGAGCAGGCGGAACTCGGTCGGCGTGAGGTCGGCGCTCGTACCGTCGACGTACGCCTGAACGTTGCGCGGGTCGAGCCGGAGCTCCTCGATCACGAGCTCGTCGCCACGCCGCGAGTCCTGCGCGCGCGTGCCTCGCCGGGCGGCAGCGCCGACCCGTGCTGACGAGCTCCTTCATCGAGAACGGCTTTACGAGGTAGTCGTCGGCGCCGATCTCGAGCGCGTGCACCCGATCGTGCTCGGTGCCGCGGGCAGACACGACGACGATCGGCGTGCCGATCCCCTCGCTCCGCGCCTGCTCGATCACCTTCCAGCCGTCGAGCCCGGGAAGCATCAGATCGAGCACGCAGACGTCGGGGCGCTCGAAGCGAAGGCGTGCGAGACCCGTCTCGCCGTTCGCGACACCGATCGTGTCGAACCCGGCCGCCTGAAGATGACGCGCCATGCCCTGGGCGATGACGTCGTCGTCCTCGATGATCAGGACCTTGCGCCATACGGTCATGATGACCGCCCGGCAGGAGTGCCGGGGGCGCCAGATGGTCACCGGATGGTAACCGGGTGGTGAAGTCGGGGGAACCATGGCCCCACTGACCCCCTCTCTTCACGCTTCTGGCAGGGTCGCTCGCGGTTGGCCTCCCGGGCGGCAAGCCGCCCTCCGGCCTTTCGGCGTGGGTGCGTGCAGAAGCGTCTTTGCCCTTTTCGAGCGCGGGCGAGCTTCGAGGCTCGTAGTGTTGCCGCGCCGTCTGTCGCTCGCGGCCTCGTCTGGCGGCCGCGCCGGCGCGATCACGACGACATAGCGACCTTCTCGCAGCCGACGCAGCGTCGTCGAGTCGCTTCGCGCTGAGCCGGATGATCGCAGTGTCGCTGCCGCGGGCCGCAGTCGAGGATGTCCGGCGTGCCGTCGCGCGCGAGCGCGTGCAGCCGGTCGTTGCCGCTGACCGCCGCGGACCGATGTCGGCGCCCGAGCCGCCGAAGAGGGCGTCGTCTCCGTCGCCGCCGTCGACCGTGTCGTTACCCGTGCCACCGTGCAGGCTGTCGTCGCCTTGCCGCCGTCGATCGTGTCGTCGCCGGAGCCGCCCCAGATGATGGTCGTTGCCCGCGTCGCCGCTCGAGCGTGTCGTTGCCGACACCACCGAAGATCGAGGTCGTTGCCCTTCTCCGCCCTGGACCGATCGTCGCCCTTGCCGGCGCGGACGACGTCGTCGCCGGCGCCGCGCGTCGATGGTGTCGTTACCGTGCGAAGGCGCGGATCGCGTCGGCGCCGACGTCGTGCCGCGCAGCGTGTCGTCACCGCTCGTGCCGTTGACTGACGGCCGCGACGGCGATCGCCGTCACGACGAGCGCGGCCGCCGCAGCCGTTGCGAATGCCAGGGTGACACGCCTCATGGCCGTGCTCTTCGTCCGATCCCATTGGTTGTTGTCGGATGACGGACGTATTGAGACGGCCGCGTGTGGAGCGCGTGTGCGCGCGGTCAGCGTTACGCAAGCGTTCTGTTAGAACCCTGTGAGCATGGACACGGACGCGAAGCGAGGCAGGATCCTGGTCGAGGAGAGCCGGGAGGCGGTTGTCGTCGCTCGACGACCGCGACATCGTCCTGCTCGCGAGCCGGCGGGCACGGCAGTCGATCGACGGGCTCAGCGAGGGCGCGCCGCTTCCTGTCGGCGTTCTCTCGGGAGACCTCGGGCTCGATCCCGCTCGTCGTCCCGTACGAGGTCGGGAGCCGCCGGGAGCGGCTCGTCTACCTCAGTCGGGCGGGTGACCTGACCGCATACGAGGAGTTGCGCTCCGGCTTCACCGCGGCCGTGTCGCACGAGTTGCGCACGCCGCTCGCACGACTGCTCTCGCTCCTCGAGACGGCGACGCTGCCCGGTGAGGACGTCGACGCGCTCGTCGAGCAGGCTCGCGCGCGAGGTCGAGCAGATCCGGGAGCTGATCGACGAGGTGCTCTTCCTCAGCGAGCTCGAGTCGGGCGCGCAGGGTCGTCTCGCTCGGCGCGGTTGCCGTCCTGCCGGAGCTCGAGGCAGTCGTCGAAGGTCTGCGCGAGCGGGCGGCCCGTGCCGGGTGTCCAGCTGTCGGCTCGACGGCGACCCGGCGATCGAGCTCGAGATCCGCCCACGCATGCTGCGGGTGATCGCCCAGAATCTCGCCGAGAACGCGATCCGCTATGCCGGGCCCGGGGCGTCACTTCACGCTCGTCGGTCGAGCGCATCGGACGACCGGGTCGTCCTGCGCGGCGACGACGACGGCGTCGGCGTCGACCGAGGACGGAGCTCCCGCGGCTGTTCGAGCGGTTCTTCCGCGCCGATCGCGCGCGCGCTTCGCGCGGGACGGGGCTCGGGCTCGCGATCGTCAAGCACATCGTCACGCAGGCCGGCGGAACGGTCGAGGCGCGCGGCGGGCGCGGGTCGGGGCTCGCGATCCGCTGCGCGTTCCCGGTCAGGGAGTAGTACACGACGAGCAGCTTCCCGGATAGTTGCCGTGGTATCTCGTGCTGTTCCCAGTCTTTCACCACATTCGTCACCATTCAGGACCCCACCTGCGGTAGAACGACCGGGACACTGGTCAAGGATGGCCGTGACGCCCGACACGCCCGACACGCGCAACCGCGTGACGACCGAGATCGACAGCGGCAGGATGGCCGAGCTCTGCAAGCGCCATCGAGCCGACCGACGGACGCGGTACCGCAAGATCGTCTTCAACGTGACCGACGCCTCCGTTCGCTACGGCGAACCTCGCGCTGCAGCGACGTCACCATGGAGATCCGCGAAGAACTTCGTCACGGCCTTCATCGGGCCGTCGGGCTGCGGCAAGAGCACCTTCATCCGTTGCTTCAACCGCATGAACGACCTCATCCCCGGCGCAGTGGTCGGCGGCGAGATCCTCTACCACGGTCGTGACCTCTACGGCCCGGGCGTCGACCCGGTCGAGGTGCGGCGGAGGATCGGGATGGTCTTCCAGAAGCCGAACCCGTTTCCGAAGTCGATCTACGACAACATCGCCTTCGGCCCGCGCGTGCTCGGGATGAAGAAGGATCTCGACGAGCGCGTCGAGCGCTCGCTCCGCCAGGCGGCGCTCTGGGACGAGGTCAAGGACCGGCTCAAGGACAACGCGCTCGGGCTCTCGGGCGGCCAGCAGCAGCGTCTCTGCATCGCCCGCGCGATCGCCGTCGAGCCGGACGTGATCCTCATGGACGAGCCCGCCTCGGCGCTCGACCCGATCTCGACGACGCGCGATCGAAGACCTGATGCACGAGCTCAAGAACGACGTACACGATCGTGATCGTCACCCACAACATGCAGCAGGCGGCGCGCGTTGCCGACATGACGGCGTTCTTCAGCGTCGAGTTGCGCGAGGACGGTCGGGCGCACGGGGGTTCTCGTCGAGTACGACGACACGACAGCGATCTTCACGAACCCGTCCGACCAGCGGACGGAGGACTACGTGACGGGGCGTTTCGGCTAGCGAGCCCACAGTTCCCACCGATCCGTCGCTCGTGCGGCTGAGCTTCCACCATGACCTCACTGCGCTGCTCGACTCGCTCGAGGTCGAGTCGCAGCTCGTGCTCCGCTCGATCCGCGGCGCGACCGAGGCCGTGCGTGACCCAGGACGCAGAGCTCGCGGCGGAGGTGATCGCGTTCGACGACGAGATCGACGGCTGCTGCTGTCGAGATCCAGCACGGCGTCGAGACGCTGCTCGCCCGGCAGACACCGGTCGCCGGCGACCTGCGGCTCGTCCTCTCGGTCCTCTACTCGAACCTCCATCTCGAGCGGATGGGCGATCAGTGCACGACGATCGCGAAGCTCACGAAGCTCTCCGCCGACCTTCCGCCCGACACCGCGCTGCTCGAGGGCTTCAGGGAGATGGGAGAGCGTGCCGAGGAGATGACGCGGGTCGCGATGCAGTCTCTCGCAGATCGCGACGTCGACGCTGCCGAGTCGCTGATGGATCTCGACGAGCTGATCGACCGCAGCCAACAGGCGTGTCGTCAGCCGCGTCCTCGAGCTCGGCGCGACCGAATCTCGAGTGGGGTATTCGGATGATCCTCGTCTCGCGCTGCCTCGAGCGGATCGGTGACAACGCTGTCGATATCGGCGAGCAAACGGCATTCCTCGTTACCGGCGAATTTCGCGAGTTCACCGACGCCTCTCATTAGGCGATCGAATTTCACCCCATCTTCACCAGAAGATGACCAACATTACGCCCATCTGCGCGTCAGTGGCTTCAATCTACGCCTCTGAACCGCGTCGCGACTCATAGGCACGACATCGAATTGAGGAGGGGAATCGAAATGAAGAAGGCATTTGCACTGGCGCTCGTGGTGGGTGTGGCCTCGGTCGCGCTCGGGGCGGGTACGGCGGGGGCATCGCCTGCCAAGCAGGCGGACACGAGCCTGGTCGGGACGGGAGCGACGTTCCCGTTCCCGCTCATCTCGAAGTGGATTCCGGCAATCGGCAGCGCGTTCGGGATCAACGTCACCTACTCGCCGACCGGCTCGGGCACCGGGATCTCGTCGATCACGGCGCGGACGGTCGACTTCGGCGCGTCGGACGCACCGCTGATCGCCGGACCAGCTGACGACGTGCAAGGGCTGCGTCCTGATCCCGTGGGCACTCTCGGCTATCTCGGTTCCGTACAACCTGCCCGGGACTCGAACGGCGCTCGTGAAGCTCGACGTCCGCGACGATCGCAAGCATCTTCCTCGGCAAGATCACGAACTGGAACGACCCGCGATCAAGGCCGACAACCCGAGCCTGCAACCTTCCCGACCTGAAGATCACGCCGGTCACCGCTCGGACGGCTCGGGCTCGACGTACGCGTTCACCAACTACCTCTCGGCGGTCATCGCCCGACTGGAAGAGCAAGCGTCGGGCGCAACACGACCGTGAGCTGGCCGACCAGGCGCCGGCGCAAGTGGTCATCGGCGGCGTCGCGGGCGTCGTCACGAAGACGGCCGGCGCACTGACCTACGTCGATGTCGCTACTACGCGAACACGAACAAGCTGCAGTTCGCCTGGATCAAGAACAAGGCGGGCAGTTCGCCACGCCGGGCCTCCGTGGCATCCAGGCCGCGGTCTCGCAGCTGCCGAAGAAGATCACCTCGCTCGACGACGCTGCAAGCTCGTCGATCCGCCCGCGGCGGCAGGCCAGCTCGCCTACCCGATCGGCGACGTTCACCTACGTGATCGTGCCGACGAAGTCGCTCGAAGGCGGCCGAGCTCCGCAAGTTGATCTACTGGGCGGTCACCAGCGGGCAGAAGTTCGGGCCCGCCGCTCCTCTTCCAGCCGCTCCCGACAGCCGGTGCAGGCGTTCGACTACCGCGAGATCAAGAAGATCCAGGCCTCGTCGTAACACGAGCCACGTCTGAGCCGAGCCACGATGACCTCCATCACGCCTGGACCCGCGGCGCCCGACACCTCGAACGCCGCGGGATCCGGCTCGGCGACGTCGCTCTTCCAGGGGATTGCGATCGTCGCAGCCGCAGTCGCGACGCTTCCTGCTTGGGCTCATCGCCTACAAGGTGTCCGTCAGGCGTGGCCTGCGATCGAGCACTTCGGGTCTCGCTTCGTCTGGACGAACGTCTGGAACCCGGTCACCGATCAGTACGGGGCGCTCACGTTCATCTACGGGACGGTTCGTCACGTCGCTGATCGCACTTGCTCATCGCGACGCCGCTCTCGATCGCGATCGCGCTGTTCCTCACCGAGATCGCGCCGAAGCGGCTCGCCGCGCCGATCGCGACGCTCGTCGAGCTGCTCGCGGCGATCCCGTCGGTCGTGCTCGGTCTGTGGGGCATTCTCGTCTTCGGGCCCTGGATCGCCGACCACCTCGAGCCGTGGCTCCAGGTCGTGGTTCGGCTTCCTCCCGATCTTCTCGGGCGACCCCGTCGCAGGTGGGCATCCTGCCCGCCGCGCTGATCCTGACGATCATGATCGTCCCGATCGCGTCGGCGATCTGCCGCGAGCTCTTCCAGCGCACGCCGCGCGACCTGATGGACGGTGCGCTGGCGCTCGGCTCGACGCGCTGGGAGGCGATCCGCGGCGTCATGTTCGCCTACGCCGCTCCCGGGATCGCCGCCGCCGTGCTCCTCGGGCTCGGTCGCGCCTTCGGCGAGGCGATCGCGGTGACCCAGGTGATCGGCAACCGCTCCGATCATCCCGTCGCTCGTGGTTCGAGGCCGGTGACACGCTCGGCAGCCGGATCGCGTCGCAGTACCAGGGCGCGCCGACCGATCTCGCCGTCAGCTCGCTGCTCTACCTCGGTGCGATCCTGATGGTGATCTCGCTCGCGACGAACATCGCGGCGCAGTTCATCGTCCGGCGGTTCGAGAAGCAGCGGAGGGCGGCATGAGCGAGCGTCGAGCTCACTCCCCGTCGATCCCTACGACATCACCGTGCGCTCGGCGGGCTCGGGCGTCGCCGCCTGACCGAGAAGGTCTTCGGCGGTCTGGGCGTTCCTCTCGGCCGTCCTCGCGGTCGTTCGTGCTCGCGCTCGTGCATCGGCACGATCGTGATCAAGGGGTCGAGCGAGCTCAAGCTCTCGTTCTTGACCGAGGCGCGACCGCTCTACGGGGAGCAGGGTGGGATCGCCGACGCGCTCGTCGGGAGCGCGATCATCGTCGCTGATTGCGCATGGTGATCGCGATCCCGTTCGTCGATCCTCGTCGCGATCTTCATGTCCGAGTACGCGAGCCCGCGCGTCTCGCTCTTCCTCCGCGTCGTGCTCGACGTGCTCAACGGGGTTCCCGCGATCGTCGTCGGCATCTTCGTGTTCGGCTCCTCGTCGTCGGTCACGGCCAGAAGGCGATCTACGCGTCGTTCGCGCTCGCGATCCTGATGCTCCCGATGGTCGCCCGCGCCACGCAGGAGGTGCTCGAGATCATCCCGCGCTCGACAGCGCGAGGCCAGCCTTGCGCTCGGCGTGACGAAGTGGCGCACCGTCTGGCACATCGTCCTGCCGAGCGCGATCGGCGGCATCCTCACCGGCGTCGTGATCGCGGTCTGGCGCGCGTCGCCGGCGAGACCGCGCCGCTGCTCTTCACCTCGTCGATCGCCGCCAACAGGTCACGTTCAACCGTCACGAGGCGCTGCCGACGCTGCCCGTCTCGATCTTCTGCTATCTCGGAGTCGCCCGACCCCAACGAGCAGGCGCTCGGCTGGGCGGCGGCACTCGTGCCTCGTCGTTCGTCGTCGCTGCTCTGAACATTCTCGCGAAGACGTTCGCCGGTCGGAAGCGCCGGCAGCTCCAGGGTCGCTAGAGGCTCACGGCTACGGCGGGCTGCGGCGGTGCGAACCGTCGCACCTGCATCCGGCGCGCACGAACGCCGCCGCGTGCGATGAGCGCCGGCAAGCACGAAGACGATCAGATCGCCGCCGGCTAGCCGGGTGATGAGCTCCATCATCGCGCCGACGGCGGCCGCGGCCGGGATCGTCAGGATCCACGCGGTCATGATGTTGCCGGCGATGCCCCAGCGCACCGCGTGGACCCCGCGGATCGCGCCCGCGCCCATCACGGAGCCCGAGATCGTGTGCGTGGTCGAGACCGGGAAGCCGTAGGTGCGCGGTCGTCCAGAGGATCGCGGCGCAGCTCGTCTGGGCGGCGAATCCCTGTGGAGGGTCGATCTTCGCGATGCGCGTGCCCGAGCGTCTTGATGATCCTCCAACCACCCACATACGTGCCGCTGGCCATCGCGATCGCCGCCGAGACGATCACCCACGTCGGCGGACGGGTGAAGTCCGCGCTGAGGTGCCCCGAGGCGACGAGCGCCAGTGAGATGATTCCCATTGTCTTCTGCGCATCGTTCGCCCCGTGGGTGAAGGCGACGAAGCCGCCGGAGACGCAGCTGGAGCCGACGGAAGACGTTGTTCACCTTGGCGGGTGCCCGCCGGCGCGATGATCCACGTGATCGCAAGGATGAGCAGCGAAGGCGAGTCGCGAACCCCGCGAACGGTGCGATCAATGACGGCTTCAGGACCTTGTCGACGATGCCCTGACCACTGGACGACGTTCCAGCCACTCGCCGATCACGGACGCGCCCATCACCCGCCGATGAGTGCGTGACTCGAGCTCGACGGGAGTCCCGAGGTACCAGGTGATCAGGTTCCACGTGATCGCGCCGACGAGCCCGGCGAGCAGCATGTTCAGCGTGATCGCGTCCGGGTCGACGATGCCCTTCGCGACGTTGCCGCGACCTTGACCGAGACGAAGGCGCCGACGAAGTTGAGTACGGCGGCCATCAGCGACCGCCACCCGCGGCGAGAGCGCGCGCGTCGAGACGCTCGTCGCGATCGAGTTCGCCGTGTCGTGGAACCCGTTCGTGAAGTCGAAGAACAGGGCGACGACGACGACCGCGGCGAGCGTGAAGTTCATGACGTCAGGCTCGGCTAGGCGTTCTTGACGAGGATGTTCGCGATCACGTTCGCGGCGGTCTCGCAGGCGTCGAGCGCCCGCTCGAGCGCCTCGTAGATGTCCTTCCAGCGGATCACGATCAGCGGGTCGATCCGGTCGTCGCGGAAGAGCGAGGCGAGCGCGTCCCGCAGCAGCTGGTCGCCCTCGTCCTCGAGCCGCTTCAGCTCGACCAGGGCGCTCCTGGACGCTGCGCATGCCCTTGAGGTCGTTGACGCGACAGAGAGCTGCTCGACCGCCGTGCACGATGATCCGGTTCTGCTCGACGGCATGCCGGGTGGGCATCTCGACGCCGTAGAGGCCGAGCAGGTCGGAGGCCTCCTCGAGGATAGTCGACGACGTCGTCGATCTCCGTTGCGAGCGAGTAGATGTCGTCGCGGTCGAACGGCGTCAGGTACTGGGTGTTGAGGAGCGTGGATCAGCTCGCGGGTGATCGTGTCGCCTTCCGTCTCCGCGGCCTTGACCTGCTCCTGCGTGACGTCGGAGTTCGGGTGCTCCTGAAAGCGCCGGTCGACGAGCTGCGCCACGTCGAGCGCGTTGGCGCCTCGCCTGCGCGAAGAGATCGTAGAACTCGGACGTCCGCGGCGTGACGCTGATCCTCATCCGCCTCACGTTAACCACTCGCCACACGACAGTGCGCGCAGCGAGCTTTCGCCTCAGCGTCGCCTGAGTACTGTTAGACGGTGGAGAGCTTCGTCGAGCATGAGATCAAGCTCGAGCCCGGCGAGGGGTTCGTGATGCCGGTTCTCGGCGGCGAAGCGCTTCCCACGAGGGTCTTCGTGTCGACGTATCACGACACCGCTGACCTCCGCCTTGCTCGGAACAGCGTGACGTTCCGCCACCGGATCGAGAACGGCACCGGCATCTGGCAGCTCAAGCTTCCGCACGGCGAGGCTCGGATCGAGCTCGCTCTGCCGGGGCCTCCTGCCCGTCCGCCCGACGAGATGCTCGCACTGCTCCCAGCGTTCCTCCGTGGTGCTCCGCTCGTACCCGTCGCCCGGCTGCGCACCCGACGCGAAGGCAGGCGCACGGGCGGCGCCGAGATCGTGCAGGACTCGGTAGCCGTGATGGACGCACAGCACGTCGTCCGGCGGTTCAAGGAGATCGAGGTCGAGCTGCTCGAAGGGGACGAGCGCACATTGCGACGGCTTGAGAAAGCGCTGCGGCGGGCGGGAGCCGACTCACCCGGCCCATTTCGCCCAAAGCTCTATCGTGCCCTCGATCTCGCCTGGCCGGAGGAGGAAGAGCCCGGAGTGCCTCAGACGCCCTCCGAAGAGCTCGCCGCAGCACTCCGCGCCGAGTATCGGCGGCTGCTTGCGCACGACCCGGGCACCCGCCTCGGGCAGGACCCCGAGGACCTGCACCAGCTCCGTGTCGCGACGAGACGGCTCCGCGCATTTCTGCGTGCCGCACGTCCACTGCTCGACCGGACGGCGTCGGAGGCGCTTCGAGCGGAGCTCGGCTGGCTTGGTTCGACGCTCGGGCCGGCACGCGACCTCGACGTGCTCACCGGGGAGCTGCGCCGACAGATCGCCGAGCTCGGCGACGACGGCGAGCCGCTCGCCGAGCTCGTCTCGGGGCTTGAGGCTCAGCGCCAGAAGGCACGCGGGGATCTGAGCACCGTCATGGCCGCGCCTCGCTATCTGGCGCTGCTCGACCAGCTCGATTCCGCTGCCCGGCTCGTTGCGGGCGACGACAGAACGACCCTGGCGAAGATCTGGTGGCGCGCGCACAAGCGGTTGCGTATGGAAGTCTCACGACTTGACGCAGAACCTGAGGACGATGCACTCCACGCTGTGCGGATCGACGTCAAGCGGGCGCGCTACGCAGCCGAGCTCGCTGCGGTCGAGCTCGGCAAGCGGGGAGCAGCGTATGTGCGCGCCGCGAAGGACCTCCAGGACATCCTCGGTGATCACCAGGACGCCGTGGTCGCGGAGGCGCAGATTCGTGCTTGGGTCTCGACGCGGCCGGGCGCCGCGCTTGGGGCCGGACGCCTGATCGAGCTGCAGCGCGGGCGGCGCCAGCGGGCCCGCAGCTCATGGCAAGAGGCGTGGGGGCGGCTCGAGCGTGCCGGCGAGCGGGCGAAGCGGTGAGCGCGACCGTTCGCGCCGCGGGAGGACTCGTCCTCCGTCGGGCAGGTAGTGGGATCGAGATTCTCGTCGTCCATCGCCCACAGTACGACGACTGGACGTTCCCCAAGGGCAAACGGGAGCCGGACGAGACCGACGAGGAGTGCGCGCTCCGTGAAGTCGAGGAGGAGACTGGTCTTCGCTGCGTCCTCGGCGTCGAGCTGCCGTCCACGAGCTACACCGACGCGAAGGGCCGGCCGAAGGTCGTCCGCTACTGGCGCATGGAGGTCGTCGGCGGCGAGCTCTCGTTCGCCTACGAAGTAGACGGGGCTCGCTGGGTCAGCCTCGCGGAAGCCGCGTCTCTCGTGAGCTATCAGCGCGACGCAGAGCTGATCTCCGTGCTCTCGTAACGCGTCGCCCGTCTACGCGGCGGCGGCAGCGGTTGCCGCGAGCTGCAGCGCTGCGCCTTCGCGGATGCCGCCCCGTGCTACTTCCAGCCGCCGATCCAGGACGCGAGCGGCTTCAGCCAGGATGATCGCTCCTCCCAGCACCGTCTCGGCGCGCGACGAGTCGATCCCAAACGTTTCCGCCGCAGCGAGAGCGGGTCGCCGGCTGAAGATCTTGACGACCTCGTCGAGATCCTCGGGGCCGTACTCGCGACCGATCACGCGGCCTGCAGCGCGTGCGCTGCCGCCGACGGCGAAGGCAGCATCGGGGCGGGGAGGCTCGAGACCGGCCAACGCTCGCCTGACCGCGTCGCGCGCGCGGGCGACATCGCGGCTCGAGGGCGGATCGGAGTGGAGAAAGGCGCGCGTGAGGCGAAGCGACCCCATGTCCACCGAGCGCACCCAGGCTGCCCCGGCGAGCGGAGTCCCGACGACGATCTCAGTCGATCCTCCGCCCACGTCGACTGCAGCGACGACCTCCGGAAGCCCCTTCGCGCGCGCAAGCGCACCGTCGAAGGCGAGGGCACCCTCCTCGTCGGGGGTGAGCACGCGCACCGAGCCTCGGGTCGCATCAGCCAGCGTCTCCACGAGCTCCTGCGTCGACGAGCCCTGGCGACCCGGGGCCGTCACGATCGTCTCCGTGCGCTCGGCGCCGAGTCGTCGCGCACGCTTTGCGTACGAACGCGCGACCCGTGCCGTCTCGTCGAGCTTCTCCTGCGAGAGCCCGCCGGTTCGCTCGATCTCCGCGCCAAGACGGAGGAAAGCCTTCACTTCCGCGGCGGGATCCACGTCGCCGGCGCGAACGTCTGCGACGAGAAGCCGCGCCGTGTTCGAGCCGATGTCGAGAACGGCGACTCTCATCTCTCTATTGTCGGCATCGGACCGGTCGTCGCCGACCCCCGTTACGCGCGACTCCGCCCGTCGGATCGTCGACGGGCGCGCTGAAGCGTGCGTCGCTGCAGGGCCAGGTGGTGCGAATGGGTCTTCTCGCCCTTCTCCGGTGTCCGACGCCGCCAGCCGCCGCTCTGGTCGAGCGACCAGGCGTTGACGTTGTCAGTGAAGGCGCTGTCCAGGATCGCAGCGAGCTCCTGGCGCGCCCGGCTATTTTCGACGGGACTCAGGACCTCGATCCGCCGATCCAGGTTGCGTGGCATCAGGTCGGCGCTTCCGATGTACACGCTGGTCGCATCGTTCGTCTCGAACCAGTAGATCCGGCTGTGCTCGAGGAAGCGCCCGACGATCGATCGCACTTCCACGTTTTCGCTCATGCCCTCGACACCGGGCCGCAGCATGCAGATCGACCGGGCGACGATCTCGATGCGCGCGCCCGCCTGGGATGCGGCGTAGAGCTCCTCGATGATTGCCTCGTCCACGAGCTGGTTGAGCTTCAGCCTGATCCGAGCCCTCTTGTCCTTGGCGGCCGCTGCGGCAACGCGCCTGATCTCATCGATTAGGCGCGCGCGCATTGCAAACGGCGCGACCAGGATCTTGCGGAATCGCTGCGGACGAGCGAAACCGGTGACGTAGTTGAAGAGGTCGGCCACGTCGGCGGCGATCGCCTCGTCAGCGGTGAAGAGGCCTACGTCCTCGTAGAGCCGAGCTGTAGCCGCGTGGTAATTGCCGGTGCCGATGTGCACGTAGCGTCGGAGCTCGTCACCCTCGCGCCGTACGACGAGGGTCATCTTCGCGTGAATCTTGAGGTCTGGGAACCCGTGGACGACGTGTACGCCCGCCTGCTCGAGCTCACGCGACCAGGCGATGTTCTTGCGCTCGTCGAACCGAGCCTTCAGCTCGACCAGGCAGACGGACTGCTTCCCGTCCTCGGCGCACTCGCTGAGCGCGCCGATGAGCGCGCTGTCGTCGCTAGTCCGGTATACGGACGTCTTCATCGCGATCACGTCCGGATCGTCCGCGGCCGACTGCGCGAAGGCCTCGAAGCTCGTCCGAAACGATTCGTACGGCTGGTGGACGAGGATGTCCGCACGCCCGATCTCGTCGAAGAAGCGCCGGCCTGGCGCCGTTCGCGCGAGCCGCGGCTGCGTCTGGGGTACCCACGGCTCCTCCTTCAGGTCGGGACGGTCGAGCCGGACGATCTCCATCGCGTCGGCGAGGTCGAGGAGCCCCTCCACCTCATACACCTGGTCGGTCTCGACGTTGAGCCCCGAGATGAGCCGCTCGCGCATCGTGCGGGACATCGAGCTTGCGATCTCGATGCGCACGACATCGCCGAAGCGCCGTCGCCGGAGCTCGGACTCGACCGCCTCGAGAAGGTCGTCTGCGTCGTCTTCGAGCTCGAAGTCCGCGTCGCGCGTCAGGCGGAACGGCGAGCGCTCGGCGAGCTCCATTCCGGGGAAGAGAGACGGTAGGAAATGCGCGATGACACGCTCGAGGGGTACGAGCAGGCTCCCGCGGCCGACATCGACGAAGCGAGGAAGGCCCTCGGGCACCTTCACGCGCGCGAACCGCTCGTCGCCCGAATCGGGATCGACGGCGATGACCCCGATCGAGAGCGAGAGGCCGGAGATGTACGGAAACGGCTGGCCCGGCCCGACTGCAAGCGGCGTGAGGACGGGAAAGATCTCGCGTTGGAATCGAGACTCGAGGCCGGCAAGCTCCTTGTCGGTGCAGTCCTCGATCGTGCCGATCTCGATCTGTGCCTCAGCAAGGCCCGGTGTGATCTCGCGCTTCCAGATGCGTGCCTGCTCGGCAGTCAGCTCGACCACGCGCGCCCGGATCTTCTCGAGGGCCCGCGACGGCGTCATGCCGTCGGTCGAGACGACGCCGAGGCCGGAGGCGGCCTGGTCCATCAGCCCTGCCACGCGAACCATGAAGAACTCGTCGAGATTGTTCGAGAAGATCGAGCAGAACTTCACGCGCTCGAGCAGAGGCACCGCCGTATCGGCGGCGAGCTCGAGGACGCGCGCATTGAACTCGAGCCACGAGAGCTCTCTGTTCAGCAGACGGCTCGCGGGGAGCCGCTCGACGCGAGCAGTCGCCATGCCCCCATCATGCCTCATGGCGTGATCGCAGACTGTTCCCGACTGGAGACCATGTGGTGAACGCAAGGCGCCCGGTGTCGCAGGATGGTCGTCAGCAACCCGGGACAGCAACCGTCGGCTCGGGCATAGGGCCCGTCCGCCAAGCGCTGGTTCCCGGGCGTGCTCCTCGGCGTCGCGCGTACGCTGACTCCGTGAGTCGACAGGAGCGCATCCGGAACGTCGCGATCGTTGCGCACGTCGACCACGGCAAGACCACGCTCGTCGACGCCATGCTCTGGCAGTCCGGATCGTTCCGCGAGAACCAGGACGTGGCCGATCGGGTCATGGACTCGATGGACCTCGAGCGCGAGAAGGGCATCACGATCCTCGCCAAGAACACCGCCGTCACCTATGGCGACGTGAAGATCAACATCGTCGACACACCCGGTCACGCGGATTTCGGGGGTGAGGTCGAGCGAGGGCTGCGGATGGTCGACGGGGTCCTGCTGCTCGTCGACGCCAGCGAGGGGCCGCTACCGCAAACACGCTTCGTCCTCCGCAAGGCGCTTGCGGCCCGGCTGCCGGTGATCCTGGTTGTCAACAAGGTCGACCGGCCCGATGCGCGTGCACCCGAGGTCGTGGACGAGGTCTATGAGCTGTTCCTCGATCTCGATGCCGACGAGGCGCAGATCGACTTCCCGATCGTGTACTGCAACGCGCGGGCGGGCCGCGCCGGAGCGACTGCCGCTGGCCTCGCGGACGACCTGCGACCGCTCTTCGAGACGTTGCTCGCGGCGATCCCTGCGCCGGAGTACGAGGAGGATCATCCACTCCAGGCGCTCGTGACGAACCTCGACGCGTCCGCCTACGTCGGCCGGCTTGCGATCTGCCGGGTGAGGAACGGGACCCTCCGGAAGGGGCAGCAGGTCGCCTGGTGCCGCGCGGATGGCAGCGTGGAGCGGGCGAAGGTAACCGAGCTCTACGTGACGGAGGCGCTCGATCGCGTCCCTGCCGAAGTGGCGGGCCCGGGCGAGATCGTCGCTGTCGCAGGTCTCGCGCAGGTGACGATCGGAGAGACGCTCGCCGATCCGGATGACCCCCGCCCGCTGCCCGTGACCGAGGTCGACGAGCCGAGCCTCTCGATGACTATCGGCATCAACTCGGCGCCGCTCGCGGGTCGAGACGGCGACAAGCTGACGGCGCCCATGGTCAAGGCGCGGCTCGACCAGGAGCTGATCGGGAACGTCTCGCTCAGGGTGCTCCCCACGGAGCGGCCCGACGTGTGGGAGGTGCAGGGGCGGGGTGAGCTCCAGCTGGCCGTGCTCGTCGAGTTGATGCGTCGCGAGGGGTTCGAGCTCACGGTCGGGAAGCCGCAGGTCGTCACCCGCGAGATCGACGGGAAGATCAACGAGCCCGTAGAGCGCGTTGCGATCGACGCTCCGGACGACTACATCGGAGTGCTCACGCAGCTGCTCGCGCTGCGCAAGGGCCGCATGGAGCAGATGGTCAATCACGGCACCGGCTGGGTGCGTCTCGAGTATCTGGTTCCGGCACGAGGACTGATCGGGTTCCGCACGGAGTTCCTCACCGAGACGCGTGGCACCGGGATCCTCCATCACGTCTTCGACCGGTACGAGCCGTGGCACGGCGAGCTTCGCACGCGCCCCACCGGCAGCCTCGTCGCCGATCGGACGGGGCAGACGACGACGTTTGCGTTGCTCAACCTCCAGGAGCGCGGGCAGCTGTTCGTCGGCCCGGGCGTCGAGGTATACGAGGGGATGATCGTGGGAGAGAACGCCCGCGCCGACGATCTCGATGTGAACGCGACCAAGGAGAAGAAGCTCACGAACATGCGCTCGTCTACTGCGGACGAGCTCGTTCGCCTGATCCCGCCACGACCGCTTTCGCTCGAGCAGGCGCTCGAGCTGATCCGTGACGACGAGTGCGTCGAGGTGACCCCGGCGAGCGTTCGCCTGCGCAAGGTCGAGCTGACGGCGACGCGCAGGCAGCAGCTCTCGAGCCGGAAGGCTCGCGGCCTCGCGTAACGCTATGCTCGCCGGATGGCAGGCGGGTCGCTGACCACCATCGATCGCGAGCGGATCCGGGTGCTCGCCGAGACCGAGGAGCAGCGCCTCAACGACTCGACTGCCGGGTCGGCCGCGCTGTACGAGACGGCGCGAACCGTCCTCACGGCGGGCGTCGCCTCCTCGTACCAGTTGCGCGACCCCTGGCCGATCTACTTCACGCACGGCGAGGGCGCGTACTGCTGGGACGTCGACGGCACGCGCAGGATCGACTTCCACAACGGGTTCGGCTCGATGGTGCAGGGGCACGCACACCCGGCGATCACGAAGGCCGTGGGCGAGCGGCTACCGCTCGGGAGTCATTTCGCGGTGCCTACGGGCGATGCGGTCGTCGTCGCACAGGAGCTCGCAAATCGTTTCCGCCTGCCGCAGTGGCGGTACACGAACTCCGGCTCCGAGGCGACGATGGATGCGATCCGCATTGCACGCGGGTTCACCGGACGCGAGACGATCGTCAAGATCGCCGGCTCATACCACGGTCATCACGACGGCGTCATGGTCTCGATCGGCACCCAGGTCGCCGAGCTCGGGCCGCGCGAGCACTACGCGTCGATCCCCTACGGCGCAGGCATCCCGCGGGCCGTGAGCGACCTCACGGTCCCCGTGCCGTTCAACGACGTCGATGCGATGGAGGCACGGTTCGACAGCCTCGAGCGCGAGGGACGCAAGCCCGCCTGCCTGATCATGGAGCCTGCGCTCATGAACCTCGGCGTCGTGCTCCCGCAGCCCGGGTACCTCGAAGCGGTACGAGAGCTGACGCGCGCTCGAGGCATCGTCCTCATCTTCGACGAGGTCAAGACGGGGCTCTGCATCGCCGCCGGCGGCGCGGTCGAGCGGTTCGGCGTCGTACCCGACCTCGTCACTCTCGCGAAGGCGCTCGGCGGAGGCCTGCCGAGCGGCGCGATCGGCGGCACCGACGAGGTGATGGAGGCCGTGCGCTCGGGCCGGGTGGTGCAGGTCGGAACGTACAACGGCAATCCACTCGTGATGGCGGCGGCGCGTGCGAATCTACTCGACGTGCTGACACCGGCTGCCTATGAGCAGCTCGAGCACCTGAACGACCGAATCGTTGCCGGCTGCGGGGCGGTGATCGCCAAGCACGGCCTCTCCGGCTACACGGTCGGGGTGGGCTCGAAGGGGTGCGTCACGTTCTCTCCGGTGCCGGTCGTGGACTACGAGTCGTTCAAGGACAATCAGGACGCCGCGCTGTGCGACCTGGCCTGGCTCTACAACATGAATCGCGGCATCTTCATGACTCCTGGCCGCGAAGAGGAGTGGACGCTGTCGATCGCGCATACCGACGCGGATGTCGACCACTTCGTTGCCGTGTTCGACGAGCTCGCCGCCGATCTGACGCGCTAGCGCGCGCGCTCCGACAGGCGGTTGTCTGGGCGTCCCTCGGACGAGTGAGCGACCTCGACCCGCGATTGTTCCGATACAGGGCGTGTGCGCCTTCGTTTTCCTGCCGTTGAGTCCACTCCCGAGACTCGTGGCGAGCGGTGCCGCCGGAGGCGCCCATGAGCGCTGCCCCGGTGACCAGTGAGATGGGCGGGAGTCCCTCGATCGGCGAGTTGCTCCTCCGCCACGGCTACGTGTCGCAGGAGAAGCTCGACTGGGCGGAGGGTGTCCACCGCGAGACGGGGGAGCCGATCGGCCAGATCCTCGTCGAGGACGGGGCGCTCAGCCGGCTCGAGCTCGCGAGCGCCCTCGCGGAGCAGTGGTCGGCGACGTCGTCTTGGATGCCTTCGGCCACGCACGTCGGCGTGGCGAGCGAGCCGGCGCGCGGCGGCGACAGCGGCCACGTCGCGCTGCCGGACGAGCTTCTGGCGCGCGTCGCCGCGGTCGAGGCCGCTGTCAAGGTGCGTTCGACCGCTGCCACCACGGAGGTCGAGGTCGTCTCACTCTCGCATGCCGTCGACGAGCTCCTCGGTCGGATCGGCGGCGTGGAGTCCTCTCTCGAGAACGCCGCGCGGCGCTACGAGGAGCTCGTCACCGCCGTCGACGAGGCCGTTTGTGCGCACGACGCACGCCTCGATCAGCTCGAGGCGCGGGACTCCGAGCCGCCGGCTCGCGATGAGGCGCTCGCGGAACGTGTCGACGAGCTTGCAGGTCGCGCCCTCGTCGAGCCGTTCGAGCTCGACCAGCTGCGTATTGCGCTTGTCGAGCAGATCGACGAGCTGGCGGCCGCCACGCGTCTCCTGCCCGACGCCCACAACGAGCTGCGGGCGGAGCTACGAGCCGTTGCCGGCCGCCTCGAGGCGGGCGATGTCGGAGCCCTGGCGACGTTGGGCGACACGGTCACGCGGATGGACGAGGAAGCGGCGCTCCGGGCCGAGCTCGTTACCGGCCTGGGAGAGCAGCTGGCAAGCCTCGTGGGCCGGGTCGACGCTCTCGTCGCCGCGCTCGACCACGTTCCCCGGGCCGACGAGCTCGCGGAGCTTGCCGCGACGGTGGAGGAGCTCGCCGCTCGACCTGCCGGCGACGCGGACATCGCGGAGCGCCTCGATCAGGTTGCGACGACCGCAGGTGCCGGAGCTGCGGAGCTCGTCCTGCTGAGAGACACCGTCGCAGCGCTCGAGGAACGACTCGAGCGCTCCGCCGAATCCGCCGCTCTTGCCGAACTGCGCGCCATGGTCGAAGGATTTGTTTCTGCAACCGATAGCGACGGGGGCGTAGCCTCAACCGAGCTTGCGGCTCGGGTCGCCGGGCTCGCCGAGCGCCTGGATCAGCTCGCGCAGCGGGTCGAGGAGGCCGCGGCACCGGGCGACCTCCAGCGCGTTGTCGACGGGTTGGCTGCGCGTCTCGACACCATCGCCGACGGCGACGACCTCTCCGAGCTCCGCGCCAGGCTCGACGAGGTCAGTGCGGATGCGGCGCGGCAGCGCGAGTCTGTCGACTCCTTGACCGCAGTCGTAGGTGAGCTGTCTGTCCTGCCACACGTCGCCGACGACGATCTGCGAGCCCTCGAGCGGGCCGTGCGCCAGGTCGAGGAGCGAGCTTCGGCTGCCCTGCTCCCGGACGACCTCGGAGGAATAGCAGCACAGCTCGACGCGCAGGACGTTGCGCAGCGAGAGCTCGCCGCGACAGTCGATGAGCTCCGCCTACTAGGCGAGCGCGCCCGCGACGCGGAGCCGGATCCGGTACATGCAGAGCTCCGGCTGGGGCTTGACGAGTTGAGCGGCAGGCTGGACTCACACGACGCAGCCGCCGAGCGGCTCGCAGGCGTGGAAAGGCTGCTGGCCGACGCCGGCAGCGATGAGGGCATCGCCCCTCTCGTGGCGCGGCTCGAGGCCCTCGAGGCGGCCGCGTCCGGCGACGCCGTCGCGGTCTCTCTCACGGCACTATCGGAGCGCATCGCAACCCTTGAGTCTCGTAGCGAGGCTGGAACCGCAGGCAGCGACGAGGGCGCGCTCGCGGAGCGTCTTTCCGTCCTCGAGGCGCGGTCGAGCCAAGATCAGGCCAGCCGCGTCCTCGGTGAGCTCGCAGTTCGGCTCGACCATCTCGAGCGGGCGGTCGCAGCTACCTCGTCCGTTGTGGGTGAGCATGCACCCGAGGAGACGAGGCTCGCGGTATTCGAAGCGCGCTTCGCCGAGCTGGAGCACGCCGTCGCGTCGGCGGCCGCGCGGCCCGCAACCGGCTCGGACGAGAGCGTCTCCGAGCGCGAGCTCGATTACCTTCGTGTTGCCGTCGAGGGTGTCGGCATGCGCCTCGCCGAGCAACAGCGCGCGCTCGCACCTCTCCTACGATCTCCCGACATCGGTGCGCGGATGGACGCGCTCGCAGCGCGCGTCGGCGACCTGCTCAGCGCGGGCCTCGCCGCGGTCGTCCCGGCCAACGGGGAGCCTGGACAGATTGCGGTTGGAGGTGCGGAGCTGCTCGCTCTCTCCTCCCGTCTCGAAGGGATCGAGTCGTCGGTTCGGAGCGACCGCGAGAAGCTGCTCGTGCAGATCGAGCGCCTTGCCTCGTCCTTCGACTGGCGCATCCGCCGCATCGAGGATGGCACAGCCGACGACGACGAGGCTGAGCCGGAGGCCTGAACTGAGCGACGTCTTCCCGTCAGGCGGAGGCTCGTCCACCCGCGGTCGCGGCGTGCATGCGCGTAAATGCGAGCACCTGCTCGCCAATCGTCGCGAGCTGCCCCGCCGTCCGCTCGTCCGCGGGTGCGCCGCTCGCGTCGAACAGGCGCTCCGACGTGTTGAGCGTCGCGCCGTACGGGGTGGGCCAGCCCCGGAGCGCATGGATGATCGATCGGAGCGCCGTTAGCGTCGTCCCGCACGCCTGCCAGCCGTAGGCAGTGACGATGCAGCCGACGCCCCGCCCGTCGAAGTACGGGCGCTCGTCCTTGCTCGTGTCCTCGAGCAGGTCGAGCGCGTTCTTGACGAGGCCCGAGACCCCGCCGTGGTATCCCGGGGTTGCGATGACGACGCCGTCGGCCGCCCGGACCGCGGCAACGAGTGCGTGCTCCTCATCTGTCCGCTCCTGGTTCTCGGGACGGTAGAGCGGAAGCCGCGAGAGGACCTCGCCGCCGAAGACCTGGGTTCGCGCGCCGCCTCGCTCCGCTGCCGCGAGAGCTGCGATCAAGGCGCTCTCGCTCGTCGAGCCTGGTCGGGTGGTGCCACCTATGCCGACGATGAAGCTCACGTGAGACACCTCCGAAAGACGTCGAGACCCTGGACGGCCAGCGTGACCGACACGGTGTGATCCTACTCGGCTGGCGGGCACCAGGATGCGAAGCCCGGCGCTCCGGGGGTCCGGCCGTCGAGGAAGGCCGAGAGCCCCTCGCGTGCCTCTGCGCCCGCACGGAGTTCCGCGATCCGTCGCACCGTCTCCGACCCGTCGGGCCGTTCGAGCACGAGGCGTTTCGTCGCCCGCGTCGCCCGCGGTGCGCCCGTCTGCAAAGCCCCCAGGATCCGCTCGAGGATGGGCGCAGGATCGTCGGCGACCTCGTGGACGAGCCCGATCCGCAGCGCTGCGGCGGCGTCGAACCGCTCACCGGTGAGGAAGTAGCGTCGCGCCGCGCTCTCGCCGATCCGGCGGAGCACGATCGGAGAGATGACCGCGGGCGCGATCCCAAGCTTCACCTCGGGGAAGGCGAACACCGTGCGCGAGTGGGCGATCGCGATGTCCGCGCACGCTACGAGTCCGGCTCCGCCCCCGAGCGCGTGGCCCTGGACGACGGCGACGACCGGTGCAGGGCACGTGTCGATCGCCTCGAACATCCTGCGCATCGCCGTGCCGGCCGCGATGTTGCCGTCGGTGTCGAGCTCGCCCGAGGCGCGCATCCACTCGGCGTCGGCGCCGGCGGAGAAGCTTGCGCCCTCTCCGCTCAGCACGACCGCTCGCGTGGTGCCCACGTCGACGAAGGCCTCGGCGAGCTCTGCGATCAGCGTGGCGTCGAAAGCGTTCCGGCGCTCCGGGCGGCAGAGCGTGACGCGAAGGACGTTGCCCTCGCGCGTCACCTCGACGGAGCTCATGGACGCTGCTGTCGCTCGCGCATGCGCCGCGGACACTATCGTCCCCGGTCGATCATGGTCGTCGAGCTCGAGAGCACCGTGCGCGTGGCGTCATGACGCTGCTCGACGGCCTCGCGATCCTCGCCGGCGGCGTCGCGGCGGGGACGATCAACACGATCGTCGGATCGGGCACGCTCATCACGTTCCCGCTGCTGCTTGCTCTCGGCTACCCGCCGGTCACTGCGAACGTCTCGAACACGGTGGGGCTGGCTCCCGGCTCGATCTCGGGCGCCGTGGCATACCGAGCGGAGCTCGCGGGCGAGGGGAGGCGTACCGCGAGGCTTGGTCTTGCCTCCGCGCTCGGCAGTGTCCTCGGAGCGGTCCTCCTGCTGGCGCTACCGGCTGCCGCGTTCGACGCGATCGTTCCGGTGTTCATCACCGCTGGGGTCGTCCTCGTAATCGTGCAACCTCGCCTCTCGCGCGCGCTTGCCGCGCATCGCGGAGAAGGAGTCGCCCACGAGGGCCCTGTCACCCTCGCGGCACTTGTTGTCTGTGGTGTCTACGCCGGCTATTTCGGTGCAGCACAGGGAATCATCCTGCTCGCCGTGCTCGGAGTCGCGCTGCCGTTTGCGCTCCAGAAGATCAACGGAATCAAGAACGTGCTTGCAGGGATCACGAACGTCGTCTCAGGCGTCGTCTTCATCTTCGCAGCCGACGTGGATTGGGCCGTGGCAGGACTGCTCGCGGCCGGCGCCGTCGTCGGCGGGCAGCTTGGCGGACGCTACGGGCGTCGTTTGCCGCCGACCGCGCTTCGGATTGTGATCGTCGTCGTCGGGGTCGTCGCGGTGATCAAGCTCGTCGCCGACTGAGTTCCCTACACCGTGTAGGTGGTAGAGCTCGTCGCGCCGCCGCGACCCGTCCAGTCGGTGTGGAAGCTCTCGCCGCGCGGTCGATCGACCCGCTCGTACGTATGCGCGCCGAAGTAGTCGCGCTGCGCCTGGACGAGGTTCGTCGGCAGCCGCTCGCTTCGGATCCCATCGAAATATGCGAGTGCGCTCGAGAACGTCGGAGTCCAGACCCCGTTGAGGGCGGCCCGGGCGACGACTTCGCGCCAGCCTGGCTCACTCGTCTTGATCGTTGTGACGAATCCCGCGTCGAGGAGGAGGTTCTCCAGCCCAGGGTCGCGTGCGAACGCGTCGGCGATGTCGTCGAGGAACGAGGCGCGGATGATGCAGCCCGCGCGCCAGAGCAGCGCGACACGGCCGAGGTCGAGCGTCCAGCCGAGCTCCTCGCCTGCGAGCCGCATCAGCTGGAAGCCCTGCGCGTATGAGCAGATCTTGCTCGCGTAGAGCGCCTGGCCGACCTTTTCGACGAATGCTGCCTTGCGCTCGATATTCGGGGCGGCGGGCGCTGCATAGAGCTGCGCCGCTGCCGTGCGCTCGCCGGGTCGCGCGCTCAGGCAGCGTGCGAAGACCGCTTCGGCGATCGTGCTCGAGGGGCTGCCGACATCGAGCGCGGTGACGCTCGTCCACTTGCCCGTGCCCTTCTGGCCTGCGACGTCGAGGATGGCGTCGATCAGGTCGCCGTCAGTGAGGTCGTCCGGCGTGCGGAGGATGTCGGCGGTGATCTCGATCAGGAAGCTCTCGAGCGCACCCTCGTTCCAGCGGGCGAAGACATCTGCGCATTCGGCGTTCGACAGCCCGGCGACGCCCCGCATGAGGCTATAGGCCTCTGAGATCATCTGCATGTCGCCGTACTCGATCCCGTTGTGGACCATCTTCACGAAGTGCCCCGCGCCGGACGGGCCGATCCAGTCGCAACAGGGCGTGCCATCCGGGGCGCGGGCGGCGATCGACTGGAGGATCGGGCCGAGCGTCGGCCAGGCGCGCTCGTCCCCACCGGGCATGATCGACGGCCCGAGGAGCGCGCCCTCCTCGCCGCCCGAGACGCCGGTGCCGACGAAGTGCAGACCGAGCGCGCTCAGACGCTCGACGCGGCGTGCTGTGTCCGCGTAGTGGCTGTTGCCGCCGTCGATCACGATGTCTCCCGGCTCGAGCAGCGGAAGCAACTGGTCGATCGTCTCGTCCACGGCAGCGCCTGCCTTGATCATCAGGAGGATCGAACGGGGCCGATCGAGCGCCGCCACGAAGCCGTCCAGAGTCGATGCTCCGACGATCGTCTTCCCGGCGCCGCGGCCGGCAACGAACCGCTCGACGCGCTCGGCAGTCCTGTTGTGAACGGCCACGGTATGGCCTCTCGACTCGAGGTTGAGGACGAGGTTCTCACCCATCACAGCCAGGCCGATGACGCCGATCGATGCTCCCACGCTCTCGCCTCCTTCGGTCGTGTGCGGCAGGTGGGAGGGTAGCCCTTAGAGTGCGGCCGTGATGCTGGAGGGCGTCGGAGACACCACTCTCTTTCCACGGCTCGACTATCCAGACGACGCAACCGCGATCCGGGTCGACGAGCGCGCGCTCACCTATCGGGAGCTTGCCTCCGCGGCGGCCGCGCTCCAAGAGTCGCTGAGCAGCGTCGGTCGGGTCGCGCTGTGGGCGACGCCAGAGCTCGAGACCTGCGTTGCTGCGGTCGCCGCGCTGACCTGCGGCGCCACCCTCATTCCCATCAATCCGAAAGCGGGCTCTCGAGAGCTCGAGCACATCGTCTCCGACAGCGCGCCCGAGCTCGTGCTGGCGCTCGGTGACGTCGCGCTGCCGGGCCCGCTCGCCGACATCCGCCACCACGCGCTCGAGTTGGAGACGCAGCGAGACCTCGGCGGCCTCGTGGAGACAACCGCCGAGCGTCCCGCGATCGTCCTCTACACGTCGGGCACCACGGGCCGACCGAAGGGCGTCATGATCCCGAGGCGCGCCATCGTCGCGAACCTCGACGCACTTGCCGCGATCTGGAGTTGGACGGAGCGGGACGTGCTCGCTCACGCTCTGCCGCTCTTCCATGTTCACGGGCTCGTCCTCGGTGTGATCGGGCCGTTGCGGCGCGGTGGCCAGGTCGAGGTGATTCCACGGTTTTCGCCGGCCGCTCTTGCCGAGGCGATCGGACGTGGCGCAACGATGGTCTTCGGCGTCCCCACGATGTACCGCCGGATCGCGGAGGAGGCAGAGCGGGACGCGAGCCTGGGGGCGACCCTCGGCCGGGCCCGGCTGCTCGTCTCCGGGTCGGCAGCACTACCTGCTGCCGAGCACGTGCGGATCGAGCGGCTGACGGGGCTGCAGGTGGTGGAGCGCTATGGGATGACCGAGACGCTGATGAACCTCGCGGTACGCGACGATGAGCCGCGTCGACCCGGGTTCGTCGGGCGCCCGCTTCCCGGCGTGGACGTGCGCATCGTCGACGACCTCGGCAATCCATTCGAGACCGCGGACGACGAGACGATCGGCGAGATCGAAGTGCGCGGCCCGAACCTCTTCTCGGGCTACCTCAATCGTCCCGACGCAACTGCCGAGGCGTTCCGCGACGGCTGGTTCCGGACCGGCGACCTGGCGACCCGCGCCTCGGACGGCTACGTGCGAATCGTCGGGCGGCGCGCGACGGACCTGATCAAGAGCGGGGGCTACAAGATCGGGGCGGGCGAGATCGAGTCCGCGTTGCTCGAGCACCCACGTGTGTCGGAGGCGGCTGTGGCGGGGCTGCCCGACGCGGATCTCGGCGAGCGGGTCGTCGCCTGGATCGTCCCGGCGGACGGGGAAGCACTGACCGAGGCCGAGCTCGTCGCGCACGTGAGCGCTCTGCTCTCCCCGCACAAGCGGCCCCGTGAGGTGAGGTTCGTTGCAGAGCTTCCCCGAAACGCCCTCGGAAAGGTCATGAAAAAGGCGCTAACCGACGGCGCCGGGCCGACCGAAAGCTGACCTCGAAGCGCGTTTCGAGAGGGCGCCCACCCTGCAGCGCCGACGTGAGTGAAGCGCCAAGTTACAGCCTTTTACAAGGCCGTCTGCGACGGTGATGGGCGGTGTCGACGCGCGGGTCGTCTCGCACGTGTCGCCCGAAACTCCCGCAGCGCGGCGGCGTTCGGGTCGGCCGGAGCGTCCTCGATGACCTCGCCGGCCCGGAGGATATGTCTCGACAAGACCACCTGCCATTTGCGGCGCTGGTGTGCTGGTCTCGGCTTCGGCGCGTAGCGCAGCGACGGCGGTATGGGGCGCCGAGGCGTGCGCGATCGCGTCTGCCTCGAGATCCGGGTCGATCATTGGCATTGCTTGCTGCTCGCAGCTCTAGATGAGGCAACGCGCGGGCCTGCGTGGCGATTGGTGATGCCGGCTTGGCGTCACCGTGTCTATTCTCATCGGTTGGTGCGGCGATGGAGGCGCGGTGGCGGCGGATGTGATGATTATCGGGAACGGTGTGGCGGGTCACGCTTGTGCGTCGAAGCTTGCGCAGGGCGGTTTGCGTCCGTTGCTGATCGGCCCGGGTCTTCCATTCGATCGGCCGCCGTTGACGAAGGCGGCGCTCGCCTCGGGTGTGGCACGGCCGTTCGGGGACGAGGCGCTGCTTGCGGAGCGGGGCATCGACCTCCTCGACGGCGTCGTCGTTGACGTCGATCTTGAGCGGCGGGTCGCAACCGTCGTTGGGGGGGGCGAGACGATTTCTGTGAGCGCCGATGCGGTCGTCTTCGCGGTGGGGCTCTCGTATCTGCCGCCGCCCGTGCCCGGCCTCGAGCACGCTCACATGAATGCGACGCCGGACGGTCTGCGGCGCCTCGCTCCCGAGCTCGCTGCGGGCGCGAAGCGGGTACTGGTCGTCGGCGGCGGCCTGATCGGTGTCGAGAGCGCGGCCACTCTTGCCTCGACCGGGCATGCGGTGACCGTGGTCGACATGGTCGAGCGCCCGCTCGACCGTCTGCACGACCCGCTTCCCGAGGTCGGTCTGGCGGCGCTCGAGGAGCACGGCGTGCGCTTCGTCGGCGGCGTACGGATCGGGTCGGCTGAGATTGCGGGCGGAGGCCGGCTAGCGGTCGTGCACACTGCCGAGCATGGCCCGTTCGAGGCCGATCTCGTGATTGCGGCGACGGGTGGCCGCCCTGTGCCGCTGCCAGGCCTGGCAGACGTCACAGTGCCGATCGAGGTGGACGCTGCGATGCGTATCCCCGGTTACGATCGCGTTTACGCGATCGGCGATTGCGCCCGCCCGCAGCACGTGCGCTACGGACGCCTCTACTTCCCGCAGTGGGCCGCTGCGATCGCGACTGCGGACCTTGCTGCCGACGCCATCGCCGGCATCGTCGCCGACTACGACGTCTTGCCCTACTGGTGGAGCAACATCGGGCCGCTCCGGGTGGCGGAGTTCGGCGTCGCCGGGCTCGTGGCCGAATGGGAGGACGCTCGCGACGGGCTCTTGATCGGCCGCGACGCGACCGGAGAGGTGACCTGCACGACCGTGATCGGCGCGCCCAAACGGATGCGCGAAGCGCGTGCTCTCTTCAACTCGTGACAGTACGAGCCATCTACCAAACGGTAGGTGCATATGATTCCTCTATCACTTGAGAAGGGTATCGACGATGCTTGAGACGATGAGCTCGACAATTCAACCGCTTACATCGGAACAACGGCAGATCGCTGACGTCGCGTTCGCCTTGGGCGCACGCTACGCCGACCGTCGTTTCGACGATCACGAGGCGTCCCTTGCCCAGTGGGACGATCTCGCCGAGACGGGCCTGACGGGTCTTTCCCTACCGGAAGAGTACGGCGGCGCGGGGGGCATATTCGAGCTCTGCCTGGCTGCGGAGCGGCTTGCGGCAGGCGGCTTTCCCGCCGCCAAGCTCGTGATCGCGACCTCGATCGCAGGGAGCATCCTCGCGCGGAACGGAACGCCGGAGCAGTGCGCACGGTGGCTGCCGGGAGTTGCCGACGGCTCGATCAGGTTCTGCTTCGCATTGACCGAGCCTGGAGCCGGTTCGAACGCACGCAACCTGGCCACGACCGCGACGCGGATCGACGGCGGGTGGCGCATCCGGGGCGAGAAGACGTATATCTCCGCCCTCGAGTCGTCGGACGCGATGCTGATCGTCGCACGCGACAGTGAGGACGGGCGCTTCCTGCTCTTCGCGACACCGCTGCCGAACGCCAAGGTCAGCGCGACACGAGTCAACGTCGACGCGCCGGCGTTCGAGTACCAGTGGAGTGTCTTCTTCGACGAGCTCGAGCTGCCCGACGACGCGGTCATCGGAGAGGACGGCGCGAAGGCGCTCTTTGACGGGCTCAACCCAGAGCGGCTGATCGTCGCCGCCCAGGGCATCGGGATCGGGCGCTGGTGCCTCGGCCGCGCCGTCGAGTACGGCAACCAGCGCGTCGTCTTCGACCAGCCGATCGGCGCGCACCAGGCCATCCAGCACCCCCTCGCCGAGGCGCTCGTCGCGGTCGAAGGAGCCTGGCTCCTGCTCGAGCGCGGCGCTCGGCTCTACGACGCGGGTGAGCCGGCCGGGCTCGAGTCGAACATTGCGAAGATCGCGGCATGCGACGGGGGCCTGCTCGCAGCCGATCGAGCTCTGCAGACATTTGGCGGGAGCGGCTTCACGGACGAGACCGGGATGCTTCAGCGCTTCACGTACATGCGGCTGCTCCAATCGATTCCGGTCGCACGCGAGCTTGCGCTCAATCACATCGGCACGGCCGGCTTGGGCCTGCCGCGGTCGTACTAGCCGAGGCCGCGAGGATGAGCGACGTGGAGAAGGTCGTGGTGGTCGGTGGCGGCCTGATGGGCAGTGGAATCGCTCAGGTCGTAGCCCAGGCCGGTCTTAGCGTCACCGTGGTCGAGGTCGACGACGCCTCGGTCGAACGGGCGCAAGGACGGATCGGAAAGAGCCTCGATCGGGTCGTTCGCGCCGAGAAGCTCACGCGTGAGCAGGCCGATGCCACACTCGCGCGGCTGGCGTTCTCGACCGACCTCGAAGCGGCAGCGTCCGACGCCGATCACGCGATCGAGTCGGTGATCGAGGACATCGACGCGAAGTTCGGCGTGTTGCGCCGGCTCGACGCCGTGTGCAGGGACGAGGTCATTCTCGCCTCCAACACTTCGCAGTTCCCGATCTCGCGCCTCGGAGCGGCGACCGAGAGACCGGACCGCGTGATCGGCAGCCACTGGTTCAACCCGCCACCGATGATGGGGCTGATCGAGATCGTTCGTGGCATCGAGACCTCTGACGAGACGCTCGCGACCACGATCGAGCTCGCACACCGGTACGGCAAGGAGACGATCGTCTGCAAGAAGGATACGCCGGGCTTCATCACCTCGCGCCTGATCGCGCTCCTCATCCTCGAAGCAGCACGGATCGTCGAGGAGGGGATCGCCGATCCCGACGACGTCAACAAGGCGTGCGTGCTCGCCTTCAACCATGCGCTCGGGCCGCTCGACACTGCGGATCTCACCGGCATCGATGTCGTCGAGGACGTCTCCGACGCGCTCGCGCGACAGTACGGCGAGCGCTTCACGGCACCGCCGATGATCAGATCGCTCGTCAACGCGGGCAGGCTGGGTCGCAAGACGGGCCAGGGTTTTCGGGACTACCGAGAAGCCACGTAGGACATCAGGAGACGAGTGCCGCCGGCTCTGTGCCAGATCGCGCTCAGCACCCGCGATCTGGACGTGAGCTTGCGGTGGTACCAGGAGGTCTTCGGCTTCCTCCCCGCCGGACGGAGAGAGGGCGGCGGGGAACGGATTGCGCGACTCCAGGGCTTGCCCGAGTCGGAGTTCGAGATCGCATGGCTGGTCGACCGCCAGACGTACTTCCAACTCGAGCTCTTCCGGTTCACCAAGCCCGAGCCCCGACCGCGACCCGCTACCAGGAATCAACGCGACATCGGCTACACCACGATCGGGATCCATGTCGACGCCTTCGACGAGGCGCTCGCCCGGCTTGCCGTGTGCGGCTCGCCGACCCTCACCGGGCCGGTCGGCCCACCGGGGTCGCGCCGGGTCTGTGCTAGCGATCCTAACGGCATCCTCGTCGAGTTGATGGAGGACGACCCACGACAGCCGGGAGTCGAGCGCCGCACACGTCCGGATGTGCCGTCTGTCATCCGCAGCGTCACCGCGTCGGTGCCGGATCTCGAGCGCTCACGACGCTTCTGGGTCGACGGCGTCGGCTTGATCGAGACGCCCCAAACGCAACTGCACGGCCCCGAGCACGAGGCGCTCTGGGGGCTCGACGGCTCCGAGCGCGAGACACTCGTGCTCTGGGGGAGCGACGTGCTGCTCGAACTCGTCGAGTACGTAGCCCCGCGCGGCAACGACTGGCCCGCCGGCTACCGGATCAGCGATGTCGGGATCGTCAACGTCGCGGTCGGCGGGCCCGATCTCACCGTCTACGAGCAAACGGCTCGGCGGACGCGGGAGGCCGGTTACCGCCAGCATGTCGAGGGCGAATTCTCAGGGGCTCGCGCGGTGTACGTCGACGACGACCAGGGCTTCAGCCTCGAGCTTCTCTACCGGAGCGCCGAGACCGCCCACCTAGCGGGATTCGAGCCTCTCTGACGAGTCGGGATACCTAGCGTGTGCCTGGCGTGCCCGCCTTCAGGCAGGCACCACTCGCTGAGACTCGACAGCGCTCGTGTCCAGGCGACGAGCAATCGTCTAGCCGGCCGCGATGTCGACGACGACCTTGACCTTCTCCTGCCGATGCAGTGGTTCGAAGCCCTCGTCGATCAGGTCGCCAAACGCGATTGTCTCGGTCCAGCTCTCGGTGGGATAGAGCCCCTGCTCCATCAGCTCTATCACTTGATTGAAGGCGGTCGTCACCGACATCGTGCCCGTGCTCGTTGTGAGGAGCACACGCGCTGCATGGAAGCCGGAGACGTCGATCGAGAGTGGCTCGAGCGGAACGGCGGTCAGGACGACTCGGCGGTCGGGCGCAGTGCTTGCGATCGAGGCGGCGAGCGTGGCCGGAACACCTGCCGCGTCGACCGATGCCGCCGCCCCTGTACCCGCGGTGAGCTCGCGCACAACCGCGGCGACGTCGAGGGAGGTGGGATCATGGACATCTTCGATGCCGAGCGCGCGAACGGCATCGCGGCGCCGGGGCGAGGGATCGAACGCGAGTAGGCGCACGCCACGAGGGCGGAGCGCGAGGAGGACGCCGATCCCGATTGGCCCGAGCCCGTGGACGACAACCGTCTCGTCGGTCACGGTCTCCGTCCTGTTCGCAGCGATCATGCCGACGCTCATCGGCTCGATCAGCGCCCCTGCGAATGAGCTGATCCCGGGCGGCAGCCTGTGCGCCATCGGCGCCTTCACTAGCGAGTACTCGGAGAACGCGCCGCTCGTACGCGTGTAGCCGTGGATCGCGTAGGACGTGCAGCGCGTGTCGCTTCGGCAGCCCTCACACTGACCACACGTCTCGATCGGCTCGACCGCGACAAGGTCGCCTACGGCGAAGCCTGCCACGTCGGATCCCACCTCGACGACCTCGCCGCAGAGCTCGTGACCCAGAATGACCGGGTTCATGACGCCCGAGAACGGGTGAGGCTCGTCGGCTCGCGTGAAGATCGGCCCGGCGTAGAACTCGTGGAGGTCGCTGCCGCAGATCCCGGCGTAGAGGACACGCAGCTTGACGTCGTCGGGGCCCGCGCTCGGCTCGGGAACCTCCTCCAGCCGCAGGTCGCGACGTGCGTAGTAGCGGGCGGCGCGCATTGCTTGACCTTAGTTTTCCTGTCCCCAAGACGCCGAGCCGCAGAGTCCGTAAGCGCTCGGTACGACACGCGATACTGTCGAGATGAGGATCGGGATCCTGCTCTTCGACGGCGTCGACCTACTTGACGCCGGTGGCCCGTACGAGGTCTTCCTGACCGCGTCGCGGCTTGCCGTTCGGGGTGGTGAGCCCCCGCCCTTCGAGGTAGTGACAGTGAGTCCCTCGGGAGCGACGGTCGAGGCGTACGGAGGCATTCGCCTCACACCTCATTGCGGTGCGGACGACGTGGATGCCCTCGACGTCCTCGTTGTGCCTGGCGCGATCGACCTCGAGGCGATCACTGCCGACCGCGACGTCCTCGCCGCGGTCCGCGGTCTGAGCGCAACGAGCACCGTCACGGCTAGCGTCTGCACGGGCGCATTTCTACTCGGCGAGATCGGACTGCTCGCCGACCGTTCGTGGACGACCCACTGGGAGGATGTCGCCGTGCTCGCACAGCGGGTCGGGGAGAGTGGAGCCACGCGTGACGTGCGTTGGGTGGATGCGGGTGCAGTCGTCACATCGGCCGGCCTGAGCTCGGGCATCGCGATGGCCCTGCACCTCGTCGGGCGCCTCGTCGGTGGGGAGCTCGCCGAGCGAACAGCACGTCAGATCGAGTACGAATGGCGACCCGAGGGCGGCCGCTAGCGCGAATGCCGGCGAGGTGCCTCAGCCGAGCTGATGCATGGCACGGTCTCGCAGCTCGGTCGCGCGATGCAGACGCACTGGCGCTGAGGGGAGTCAGGCCACCGCCTCGAGAACCCGGCGCTCGCGCCGCGGAGTGAACGCGAAGGGATGGTAGTACGCCTCGAGCGCTCGATCCGGCTCGACCGCGAGCTCGAACGTCCGAGCCGATCGGAGGTGGCGGACCTGAACCGCGACGGCGCCGTCCTCACGTGACCAGAGAAGGCGGACACGGATCCCGTCGTTCTCTCTCTGGGCCAGCTCTGCTCGTAAATCCGTGGGTGACATCCCGTCCTCCTTCGAAGTCGTTGCGATGGTCGTAGACTCCCACCCACGTCTGGGCGCTGCGGTGCGGCGCCCATGTGCACGATGGTGCGGTCTGCCGTACGAAGGCCGCCTTTGAGATGACTGCGCCTGACGTAGGGTGCGCACCGTGACGCACGTTCTCGCAGCGAAGCGGACGAGGAGAGCTCGCTCAGGAACGGCACGGCCTCTCAGGTCGTGAGGAGCGGCGTCGTGTGGCCGTGCTCGACGACGACCCAGCCGTCGACTCCGTCGAGCTCGTAGGGCGCGTTCAGCCAGACCTTCGTCTTCCCATCGGTGCTGACGACGAAGATCCCGCACGGCTCTGACAGCCGCCCGCCACGTGTCAGCCAGAGCTCATAAGCCCGTCCAGCGGGCAGGGCAGGCAGGCCTTGTGCGGTGAGCAGCATCGGCCAATTGCCGGCCTCGTCCTTCGAGAACAGAGCCAGCTTCGCGCTCGCGCCGCTTTCGCCTCGCATGGGGAGGACGCGCTCGGCGTCGACGGCGCGTCGGCTGCTGTCGCCGCCGACGACGAGTCCGAGCCCGAACGAGACGGCTAGGAGTCCAACGGCGGCGGTAACCGCGACGAGCACTCGCGTGCGGGTGGCCCGGGTCGGGCGGCGCGGCTTGAGCGCGTCCAGCTGCGCCTTCACGGCGGGTGAGGGCTCGGGGGCTGGCCCCGTCTCCTGCAGGAGACGGTGGACTTGCTCGAGACGCTGTCGCTCCGTGTCGTCAGGAACGGCACCGACTACGTCGTCGAATGAGCGGCGGTCGGTCATCGCAGCTCCTCCCCGAGGAGGTCGGCGAGGTGGGCAAGCGCGCTGCGAGTGCGGGTCTTCACGGTTCCGAGCGGCAGCTCCAACCGCGCTGCGATCTCACTCTGCGAGAGCTCGCCGTAGTACGCAAGCTCGAGCAGTTGGCTCTCGTGCTTGGGGAGTGCTGCAAGGGCGTGGTGCAGACGCCACGCCGTCCATGCCGTCTCGGCCTGCTCGTCCGGGAGGGGCTCGCGAGCGGCGAGCTCCGGCGGGTCGACCACCGGCGAGGCGTGCCGGCGTCGGGATTCGTCGACGATCGCGTTTCGTGCCACGGCGTACAGCCACGCTGCGCCGGAGCCGCGGTCGCGATCGAAGCGCGCTGACGTTCTCCAGATAGCCGTGAACGCGTCCTGCGTCGCGTCCTCTGCGCGACCACGGTCGCCGAGTCGTCGCAGCGCGAGCCCGAGCACCGCGCGCGAGTAGCGGCGGTAGAGCTCGTCGAACGCCGACCAGTCGCCGTCCGCGACCAACTCGAGCAGCGCGGAGTCGGATGGGTCGGCGTCATGGCGTCTGAGCTTTCTGCGAAGCGCGCGCAACCGTGTTGTTCGAACATCGAGGACAGCCTCCATACCTTCTTACACGCTCTCGGGGCTACGTAGCTAGTACTGGCCGTCGGGAACCGTCGCCGCCGCTGAGAGTCTCCTCCGATCGACCCGAATGCGATGCCATGTTGCGTACTACGGATCAAAGCGCCCACCGGATTGACCCGAGGCCAGCTACCCGGTCGTCCCGACCCGTCTGGCCGACATGCACTGTTGCCGCCGATTCGTGTGTCGATCGTCGTTTTCCGACGTGCCGGTCAGACCGCTAGGCGCACGCACGGTCAGCACTCAGTCAGGAGGTCGATTTTGAGCTGCCGCATGTCGTCGGAGCACAGACGAATGGGAAGACCTTCGCCATCGAATGGACGAATCTAACCAGCTTCCCGATGGCACCGACTTTCCTAACCGCGGCGTCTCCGGGCGCGTTCGACGATCAGGACAAGGTGTCGTCGCATCGTGACTACTACGACCGCTCTGCCTTCCCGGCTCCCCTGAGCTAGCGTTCAACCGTGGTCGTATGAGCCTGACGCTGCGGGTGGTGCCTGCCTGACGGCAGGCACACGGCGATCGTCGATCGCATCGTCTTCCTCGAACCGGCGCATGATGGGGCCGCTGTATCTCGGCGAGAACCACGTCACGTTGTCGACGTGCTTGGGATCCCTCTGCGCGATCAGGTACTCGCGAAATGCCCGGCTGAACTCCTGCCAGTAGCGTCCCTCGGCGATCAGCTTCTGGCGATCGTCCACGGTCACGCGCTTCAGCTCCATGCTCCAGGGGTCGGTGCCGTCCTCGATCGCTCGCTCGAGCTGTTGCCGCGATGCTCGCCGGCGCTCCGCGCGAGTTCCCGTTCCGTAGCTCTCCTGCGCGCACGCGCGGCTGCAGAATGGGTCGCCGAGTCGCACGGACACCTCGGGCAGGCCGCTCCCGCAGATCGTGCACGACTCCATGACATTTCACGGTAGCGGGACGGCCGTCCTCTGCGCCACCCGTCCCTTCAGTTGTGGCGGTCGCGCCCGGCCCGCGGGACGACCGCTGTACGGGCAGGTCACCGCAGATATATATTGCCCCGCATGGATTACGCTGCCGTCTCGACGATGCTCGTTTCATACCGGTGAAGCCGGCACGATTCGACTACCACCGGCCGGACTCGCTTGAAGAAGCGCTCGAGTTGCGCTCGACGCTGTCCGACGACAGCGTCGTTCTTGCCGGCGGGCAGAGCTTGGTGCCGCTTCTCAGCATGCGCCTCGCCATGCCCTCGGCGGTGATCGACCTCGGTCGGATCGACGGGCTCGCGGGCATTCGGTCGGAGAACGGGCACCTCGCGATCGGTGCGATGACACGACAGCGGCAGGTCGAGCAGTCAGAGCTCGTGCGGGAACAGTGTCCGCTGCTGCCCAAGGCGCTCGCGCACGTTGCGCATCCAACGGTTCGGAACCGCGGCACGATCGGCGGCAGCATCGCCCATGCGGACGGCGCCGCCGAGCTTCCTGTCGTAGCGATTGCGCTCGACGTGGAGCTGGTAGCCCGGAGCGTGCGGGGCGAGCGGGTCATCGCCGCCAAGGACTTCTTCCTCGGTGTCTTCACGACGGCGCTCGAGCCCGATGAGCTGCTTGTCGAGATCCGTTTTCCCACGGCGTTACGACACGCCGGCTCGGCGTTCGTCGAAATGGCTCGGCGGGACGGAGATTTTGCCCTCGTCGGCGTGGCGGCGCTCGTTGCGCTCGCGGACGACGCGTCGATTGCTTCCTCGCGACTTGTGTTCATGGGAGTCGGGAGCGTGCCCGTTCGCGCCGTCGAGGCGGAGGGGATGCTTGCAGGAGCAGTTCCCGAGGCGTCCGTGCTCGCCGACGCAGCGCGGTACGCAGCCGAGAGGCTTGAGCCCGCGTCGGATATCCATGCCACGTCGAGCTACCGGAGCCGCGTGGCAGCGGCACTCGGCGGCCGAGCGCTGGCGGCGGCCGTCGCAGATGCGCGGCAGACACGGGAGGCAGATAGGTGACGAGCGTTGAGCTCAAGCTGGCCACGATCGACGTCGACCTGACGGTCAACGGGGCCCGACGCTCGGTGACGGTCGAGCCGAGGAGAACGCTCGCGGACATTATCCGCGTCGATCTCGGGCTGACCGGAACCCACCTCGGTTGCGAGCACGGGGTGTGCGGTGCCTGCACCGTGCTCGTCGACGGGGTCTCCGCGCGATCATGCCTGATGCTGGCCGGACAGGCCGACGGCGTCGAGGTGACGACGATCGAAGGGATTGGCAGGGACGGCGAGCTGCATCCTCTGCAAGCGGCATTCCGCGACAGCCACTCCTTCCAGTGCGGTTTCTGCACCCCGGGCTTCATGATGACGGCGGTTGAGTTCCTGCAGGAGAACCCTCGACCGAGCGTGGAGGAGGCACGAGCAGCGATCTCCGGAAACATCTGTCGCTGTACCGGGTATCAGAGCATCATCGCCGGGATCATGCTCGCCGCCGAGCGAATGCAATGACCGCGCACGCCCGCACAGGCAGCGGCTTCGTCGGGCAGAGCGTTCCTCGGGTCGAGGACGCGCGAGTTCTGACGGGCCGCGGGCGTTATGTCGACGACGTGTGCTTCCCCGAGCAGCTCGACGCAGCGTTCCTACGGAGCCCGTTGCCCCATGCCCGCGTGATCAGCGTCGACGCCGGGCGGGCACGGGAGTTGCCGGGAGTGGTCGCCGTGCTCACGGGCGAGGACCTGGCGGATGCCCTGACGTTGATGCCGCCGGGAGGCGCGTCGCCGCTCCTCGCCAACCCGGACGTCCTGATGCCGAACTTCCCGGTGCTTGCGACCCAGAAGGTGCGCTTCGTGGGCGAGCCGGTCGCCATGGTGATCGCCGAGTCCCGGTACCTCGCCGAGGACGGCTGTGACGCGATCGACGTCGAATACGAGCCACTCGAGCCTGTCGCGAACATGGAGCAGGCGCTCGACCCGGCGCGTGCTCTGCTGTTCGAGGAGTTCCAGACGAACGTCATCACCCACGGGAGGCACGAGTACGGCGATCCCGATGCGGCGTTCGCCCGCGCCCACCGTGTCGTGCGCCATACGGTTCAATCGCATCGTGTCTCGCACGCGCCGATGGAGACGCGTGGCGTCGTCGCCTTCTACGACCGGGGCCGGGACGAGTTGACCTTCTACGGAAGCACGCAGAGTGCGCATCGCACACGGCTCGACATCGCCAACGTCCTCGGCTTCCCGGTGGAGCGAATCAGGGTCGTGATGACCGACGTCGGGGGCTCCTTCGGGGGCAAGGGCTGCACCTGCCGCGAGGATGTTGCGGTCTGCCACGCGGCGCGGCTGCTCGGCCGGCCGGTCAAGTGGATGGAGGATCGGCGCGAGAGCCTGTTGAGCTCGCCGCATGCCCGTCAGGAGACGATGGAGCTTGCAGCTGCGGTGGACGAGAACGGCGTGATCATTGCTCTCGACGCGACGGTAACGTTGGATCAGGGCGCCTATCCGGTGATGGCTATGAGCCTCCCGAACATGATCCTCGGCGCGGTCAGAACGCTCCTTCCGGGCTGCAACCGCATCCGCGACATGCGCTGGGAGCATCGGATAGTCGCGACGAACAAGGCGGGATACACGACCTATCGCGGCCCGTGGGCGATCGAGGCGCTCACGCGTGAGACGCTGACCGACCTGATCGCGCTCGAGCTCGAGCTTGATCCGGTCGAGGTGCGTCGCCGGAATCTGATCCCGCTCGACGAGCAGCCCTACGAGATGATCACCGGCCCCACCATCCAATGCATGGACTCGCTCGGCGCGCTGGAGCGTGCATCCGAGTCAGTCGGCGATTTGCGCGAGCTGAGGGAGCAGGCACGGCAGGAGGGACGGCTGGTCGGCATCGGCTTTGCGAGCTTCATCGAGCCCGCGCCGGGCGGCGCCGCCCAGGCGCGCTCCCAGGGGCTCGGCTTCATTCCCGAGCGCGCGACGGCGCAGATCGAGCCGAACGGGCACATCACGGTCTTCTCGCAGCAGAACGGTCAGGGTCAGAGCCACGAGACGACGCTCGCCCAGGTCGCAGCGGACGAGTTCGGGGTGCCGTTCGAGCACGTCCGCATCGTCTGCGGCGACTCCGCGTCTGCGCCGTTCGGGATGATCGGCACAGGCGCCTCGCGTGGTGCCTTGATGGCCACCGGCAGCACCAAGCTCGCGACCAGGGCGCTCAGGCAAAAGGTGCTCGAGATCGGAGGGAGGTTGCTCGAGATCTCGCCCGACGACCTCGATATCGTCGACGGGATGGTCGCTCCGAAGGGCGCGCCCGATCGGGCGATCCCTCTCGTTCAGGTCGCGATGATGGCGTACATGGCTGCTCCTCCAGGCGAGGAGCCCGGTTTGCGAACAACCGAGGTCTTTGCTCTCGACCGTGGCGCGTTTGCCGGTGGCACGCACGTCTGCATGGTCGAGATCGACCGCGACACTGGCAAGATCACGATCCCGCACTATCGCGTCTACGAGCAGTGCGGTCAGGTGATCAATCCGGCCGTGGTAGACGGCCAGATTCGCGGCGCGGTCGCCCAGGGGATCGGTGTCGTGCTGCTCGAGGACGCGCTCTACGACGAGGACGCGGTATTCGTCGCCGGCACGTTCATGGACTACTTGATGCCGACCGCGGGAGAGGTTCCCGAGATCACGATCGAGCACATCGAGGGCGACCTGATCGACGAGTTCGACTTTCGTGGCGTCGGTGAGGGCGGCACCGTCGCAGCCCCGCCCGCAATCGTCAACGCGGTCGCCGACGCTCTCGGCGGCCATCCGCCCGGCGGCTGGGTGCTGCCGCTGACCCCATCCCGCGTCGTCGAGCTCATCGATGCTGCCGGGTAGACGATCTGGGTCGCGTTTGCCATGACGTCCGGTTGATCGGCCGTCTCGAGCAGGTGACACTGGCGAATCGACCTCGCGCATCGGAAGCCAAGCACTTCATCGCGCGCATGCACGGCCGGGACGTTGCCGCTGTCGGACCGATCCCCGAGGCGGCGCCACGACGGCGATGTGGAACACCTACGTCTGAGGCGACAGTGCCGACGAGACCGCGTCCAAGGCGCAGGCAGGGTAAAGGCCGAGCCCCGATCGCTGCGTCAACGCAGCACTACGGGACGCCGATTGAGGGCGCGCACGCCTCGATCGCCGTCCGTCTGGTCGCAGCCGGGGGTGACCTACTAGACCGCGCCCGTCTTAGGCGCTTCGCCCGCAGCCCATGACGCATCTCCGACGCGATTGGACTCGCCGGGACTACGCTTTGCAGAGTCGCCATGACTGCGGAGTTCGAGCCTGGGGTCGACCTTTACTGGCTCCCGCTCGGTGCCGGCGGCCATTCGGTGCGGCTGAACGGGCGCGTCTTCGAGGCGGTGGCAGCCCGACTCGAGCGGCGGGCGCCTTGCGACCTGTACCACTCTGGGCTTGAGGTGCGCGTGCCGGAGGGTCGTTTCGTGATCGAGCAGGCGCCTATCCGCGATAGCAACGGCGGGGAGCGTGGCGTCGTTGCCGAAGGTGCGGTTGGTAGCCGCTGGGCCGGCCGTTTCCGGATCTTCCGCTACGAGGTACGCCGCTGGCGCGACGGAGCGATCCCGGATATCGGCGAGGCAGTCGAGAGTCCACAGCAGCTGACAGGCAACCCGATTCTCGCCCAGCACATCCTCGACCTCGTGCCCGCCGTGCCGACACTCGTCTGGGGACGCGACGAGAGCCATGCAGGAGAAATGTGGAACTCCAACTCCTTGATCTCCTGGCTCATCGCCCGCAGTGGCCTTGACGTCGAGTCGGTGCATCCGCCAGCGGGAGGGCGCGCTCCAGGTTGGCGAGCAGGGCTGGTGGTGGCGAGCCGCCAGCAGTCGATGGCCGACTCATTCGGGCGCCAGCCCGCGGCGGGCTGAAACGCCGCGAGCATCAAACCTCCAGGCGCGGCCATGCGCAGGAACAAGGTTCGGTTTGAGCTTCCCCCGTTTCGGTGGCGATCCGCCGGCTGATCGGCGGCCGCGGCGGCGCTGATCCCTGAGTAGGGGTATCCCTCGGCGTAGTCAATCTCGCCATGGGGACGGGCGACGCAAGTTAGCCCGCGTTGGTCAAGTCGCTCGGCGCGGGTGCGACGGCAACCCGCGCCTAACTACGAACAAAGCACCGAGCACTCCGCCCGGTCTAGTGCGATGTCTCTGCGACCTGCGGCCGTTCGCCCGTTTCGATCCAGGCCTGGATCGGGGCGTGCATGCGCTCATCCAGGTACTCGATCGCGAGCCCGCTCTCGGGCGAGCGCTCCGTCCAGCACGCCATCGTCCGCCCATCAGGCCCGAGGATGCGGCCCTGCAGCCCGACCCCGAGGCCCCGCAGGCGCTCGATCTCGGCATCGACGTCCGCGACGAACATCCCGACATGGTGTAACCCGGCGCCCTGCTTCTCGAGCGAGTGCATCCCCGGACCGCCCGTCGTCTTCGCCTCGGCCAGCTCGTAATAGGGCGGCCCGTCCTTCGACCAGGCAAGGTGCGAGACACCCTCATGAGGCTCCTCATCACCGAACTCGCCCGGATCGATCCGGCTCTGCGTAATCATCCTCTGCGGCTCCTGAAACCTGACCCCAAGCACCTCCTCGAACCACCTGATCGCCTCCCCCATCCTCGGGACAAGCACACCCACATGATGAAACGTCGGATTCCCCACCGAATCCCTCCTCGCGCGAGAGCCTCAACGCACACAGTCGTCCACCAGAACCTACGGAAAACGACGACCCCGCGCCACCCCGGCACTAGCATCGGGGTCGTGCGGCTTGCCGACGAAGAGGCCTACGCCGGGCCCGCTCTCGACCGCCGGTCACCGCCGCCAGGACGGACAGACCTGTGCTGGGCGAGGGCGGCCCCGTACCTCGTCGGCCGTCCCGGCGACGTCGCAGATCCGGCGAGTCAATCCGCGAGGCCGAGCTCCTGCAAGTCCTTCCTCGCCATCGGCGACCCGACGACGATGTGAGGGCGGGTGCACAAGAGCACGTGACCACACGACTCGGCCACAATTCCTGAGGCGAGACACTGAGCACGTCGAGCAGCATGGTCGCACGCTGACTGAAGGACACGGTCCTGCTCGTCAGTATGATGCCCAAAATGCTGACACGCCCACTGGGACGATCGGGACTCCGCGTCTCTGCCATCGCTTTCGGCGCCATGAACTTCGGGTTCAGGACCGATGCGGCGGAGGCGGAGCGCATGCTGCTCACCGCACTCGACGCCGGCGTGAACCTGGTCGATATTGCCGACGTATACGCGGCGGGCGAGAGCGAGCGCATGGTCGGCTCGATCCTCAAGCGGAGCGGGCGCAGAGACGAGGTTCTGATAGCCACCAAGTGCGGGATGGACGTCGGTCCTCATGTGAACGACCGTGGAGGGTCACGCCGCCACATCGTCCGCTCCTGCGAAAAGTCGTTGCGAAGCCTCGGGACGGACCGAATCGACCTCTTCCAGCTCCATCGGCCGTTCTTCGACACCGCCCCCGACGAGACACTGGGTGCGCTCGACAGTCTCGTACGGGCGGGCAAGGTGCTCGCAATCGGCTCGTCGACGCACCCGGCCTGGTTCCTGATGGAGTGCCTGGCCTTGAGCGATCGACACGGCTGGGCACGATACGTCACCGAGCAGGCGCCGTACAACATGCTCGACCGGCGCGTGGAAAACGAGTTGATCCCGCTCGCCCAGCGGCACGGGCTCGCGATCCTTCCCTGGTCTCCGCTCGCCGGAGGGATCCTTGCTGGCAGATACCCGTCCGCGACGGAGATGCCGGAGGGCTCGCGTGCAGCGGACTACTGGGGCCTGCGAGCTCGTGTCACGGAGCGGGCGCTCGAGGTGGCCAGCGAGGTGGCCAGAATTGCAGCCGCGGTCGACTTGACACCGGGCCAGCTGGCGCTCGTGTGGCTACGCGATCGGCCGGGCGTCACGAGCCCGATCGTGGGGCCGAGAACCCTCGAGCAGCTCGAGGAGTCGCTCGTCGCCGCCGACCACCCCGGGCTGCCCGAAGACGTGCTCGCCGGGATCGACGAGCTCGTTCCACCCGGCTCGTGGATCAGCGACTTCCACAACACGAGCCGCTGGATGGGCGGTGTCGCGCTGCAGGCTCGTGTGCCCGTGGCAAACGGGTAAGAGAGACGTCAGTCAGGCGTGCGGCTACTGGCTGAAGCGCCCGAACAGGAACGTCAGCAATACGCGTGGCGCCAGTCAGCCTCAACATGATCGTGACTTCGGTCGCTTAGCTTAGGCCGAAACGGCCGTGATTCGCGTTGCGATCACCGTTACCTGGCTGCGGGAGATGAGTGCGAGTTGCTCTGCGGCTGTTACTGCGAAGACGACTCGTCTTTGGCAGGCCGATATTCGTTGGAGGCGCCGCAAGAAGTGGACGGTGCAGCGCCGGCCAGAGACGGCTGCGTTGTTCGCGAGATCGCCACGGATTGATTGCTCGAACAGCGCGTTGCGATTTGAGTGACTGATAGCTTTCCGCCCGGGCCGCACGCTGAGCTGGTTCCCTGGCGGCATGGACTCGAGTTAAAGGATGCAATATGGCTAATACCCCTAACGGTGCTGTCGACGTGTCGCTGACTGGCGACATCGCGAGCACCCTCACCGAGGCTGTCCACGATCGTCCCGTCGCGGTGGCGTACGTCGGTGACGACGGTCGTCCCCATCTCGCGTTCCGCGGTAGCACCCATGTGCACGGCCCGCAGCAGCTCGCGATCTGGGCTCGGCAGAAGGACAGCGGCCTTGCGGCCGCAATCGGCAGTCATCCCGAGGTCTCTCTGCTCTACTACAAGCCCGGCTCCCCAACCACGTACTTGAGCTTCACCGGACGCGCCCACGTTGATCCGTCCGCCAACGAGAAGGTCTGGCTGGAAACACCGCAGCCTGAAAAGGACGCTCATCCAGAGGCTTTCGATACTGGGGTCGCTGTGATCATCGACGTGGACACCGTGATCGGCACCGGGATCAACGGCTTCTTTCAGATGGTGCGCTAGGCGTAGCCGACGCAAGACGGCCCATCGCAGGCATCCTGGCAGGATCCGCTAGCGATCTTCGTTGGTGTGCTCGGGATGGGGACTGCGATCGGAGTCACTCGACCCAGCCTGCGGTCTCACCCCTCTCCGGCGTAGGCGGCTAAGCCCGCCGATGTGCCAATCCGGGACTGGCGACTTAACGCATAGCCGCGATCCCGGTGTACATAAGACGGGAGCGACGGGACTCGAACCCGCGACCTCCGGCGTGACAGGCCGGCGTTCTAACCAACTGAACTACGCCCCCTTGAGCCGGGGCATTGTAGCGGTGGGGCGCTGCGGCGGCTGCGACTCCGGCGCGGCAGGGATCTGGGCGGCCGGGGCGTACCCCTGTGGGGTGACGATCGTTGACTGGGTCGCGCTCGCGGTGATCGCGATTCTCGCGCTCTCCGGGCTGCGCAGAGGGTTCGTCGTCGGGGCGCTTTCGCTCGCCGGGCTGATCGGCGGCGCGTGGATCGGGTCGCGACTCGGCCCGCGCCTGCTCGGCCCCGGCCAGGCGAACTGGATTCCGGTCGCCGCCCTCGTCGGCGCCGTTCTCGGAGGCGCCCTCATCCGCAGCCTCGCGGGGATCGCGGGGGGCGTCGTGCGCACCTCGCTCGGCGTCGTTCCTCCCCTGAGGGCGCTCGACACAGCGGGTGGGTTGCTGCTCGGCGCGACCACCGGGGTTGCGCTCTGCTGGGTTGCCGCCGCTGCAGCGCTCTACCTTCCCGGGCAGACCGAGGCGCGCCACCAGGTCCAGAGCTCCACGATCCTCTCGGCAATCAACGAGCGCATACCGCCGGCGACGCTGATCGACGCGGTAGCGCGCGTCGATCCGTTCGGGGCGATCGCGGGGCCAGAGGCGATCACCGCCGAACCCGATCCGGCCGTCGCAGGAAGAGCGGCGGTACAGGCGGCCCGGCGCTCGGTCGTACGCATCACCGGGACGGCATGCGGCCTCGGCGTCGAGGGCTCCGGTTGGATCGCGGCGCCGGGGATCGTCGTCACGAACGCCCACGTCGTCGCCGGGATCGCAGCACCGAGAGTCGACAGGCGCGACGGACGCTTCCGCACCGCCAAGGTCGTCGGCTTCGACCGCGTCAACGATCTCGCCCTGCTCCGGGTAACCGGGCTCGCCGGAACGCCGCTGCGGCTCTCCGATCCCTCCCGCGGAGCCGCCCTCGCTCTCCTCGGCTACCCACAGAACGGGCCGTATCGCGTTGCCGCGCTCAGGCTCGGCGCTACCCGGACGGTCGTCTCGCGCGATGCATACGGGAACTTCCCGACCCGCCGCGTCGTCGTCACGCTGCGCGGCGTCATCAAGCCCGGCAACTCCGGCGGCCCGGTCGTGGACGGCGCGGGGGCGGTGCAGGCAGTCGTGTTCGCGGCGTCGACGGCCGGAGACGGTGGCTACGGTGTCCCGGTCGCGCTCGTTCGCAAGGCTCTGAGCAATGTGGGCTCACGCCCCGTGCAGACGGGCTGTACTGACTCGTCGTAGTGGGGCGAGTGGATTCGCTCTCCGTTCGGCGGTGGTGCCTGGCTTAAGCCAGGCACGTGGAGTTCCACGGGCTGTACTGACTCGTCGTAGTGGGCGAACGACTGAATCGTCGTAGTGGGGCGAGTGGACTCGCTCTCTGCTCGGCGGGTGGTGCCTGGCTAAAGCCAGGCACGCGAGGCTCAGGTCCCTAGCGTCAGTCGAACAGCGCGAAGGCTGCTTCGGGCTGCTTGAACGGCGGCATCAGATAGATCCCGTTCGCGCGCTCACGCGCATCGGCCATCAGCTCGTGCGCGAGCTCGAGCCCAACCTCCGGCACGTTCGGCCCAGCTTGCTTGAGCCGCTCGAGCACGTGCTCCTGCACCACGATCCCCGGAACCTCGTTATGCATCCGCAGCGCCGTTCCATAGCTCGTCACGTGGAAGAGCCCGACCAGAACGGGGATCGGCCACGACCCACCGAGGCGCTCGAGCATCCGGTCGAGCGGCTCCAGGTCGAACAGGAGCTGCGTCATCGCGAACCGCGCGCCCGCCTCGATCTTTGCTTCGAACCGGCGCAGCTCGTCGTCCAGGTCGTCGGCAGTCGGATTGAGCGCGACACCAAGATAGAACGAGGTCGGCGCGTCGATCGCGCGGCCGTTCCAGTCGACTCCCGCGTTCAGCTGCGAGACAATCCTGCAGATTCCGATCGAGTCCACCTCGTAGACGCCGGCACGACTCGCGTAGCCGCCGCCGGTCGGCGGATCGCCCGTGACGGCGAGGACGTTGCGGATCCCCTCAGCATGCGCTCCCAGGAGCAGTGACTCGATCCCGGTCACGCTCATGTCGCGTGGCGTGACATGCGGGATCGTCTCGATTCCGGTCACGCGCTCGATCGCGATCGAGGCCATCAGCGAGTTGATCCGCGCACGCGCCTTGGTTGTGTCGTTCACGTCGATGAAGCCGATCGCCTCGCTCACCCGGCAGCGCTCGGCGATTGCGAGCATGCCCTCCGGATTTGCGCCGGTCGGCGGGTCGAGCTCGAGCGAGACGACCCAATCGCCGTTCTCGAATGCCTGCTCCAGGCGCGTCTTCCCCATAGCCGCCGCCGTCACTGGATGGAGCTCCGGCTCTCGGACTACGAGCGGCGAGGTCACGGGCCTCTCCTCCTCGAGCGCAGTCGCGATGGCTGCGATCTGGGCGGGGGTCGTACCGCAGCAGCCTCCGATCAGCCGGGCGCCGAAGCCGCGTGCCTGGGCGGCGAACTCGGCGAAGTAGTCCGGCGTACCGTGCGGGTAGCTGATCCGGCCGCCAATCCGGCCTGCCTGCCCGATGTTCGGCTTGGCTGCGAGCGCGAGGCCGCGACCTGTGAGCTGCGCGAGCGCCGCCAGGGCGGCCTGTGGCCCCGTGCCGCAGTTCGCTCCGATGGCCGCAAGACCCATCGGGGCAAGTCGCTCCGCGACCGCGGACGCCGGCACGCCAGCCAGGGTCTCGTCGCCATCGAAGGTCATCATCGCGACGATCGGGAGGGACGAAACGGTGCGCACCGCGTCGATCGCCGACACGAGCTCGTCGAGGTCGAAGAACGTCTCGAGCATGAAGACGTCGATTCCGCGTGCCTCCAGCAGCAAGGCCTGCTCGGCGAAGTCTGCGGCGAGGTCGCCGTACTCGAACTCGCCGAGGTCGGCGAGCGGGCCGATCGAGCCGCCGATCAGGATGCTCGTCCCAGCCGCCTCGCGGGCCTCGCGGGCAAGTTTCACGCCGGCGCTGTTGATCGCTGCGAGCTCGTCCTCGAGCAGAAGCTGCCGGAGCTTGCGGCGATTTGCGCCGAACGTATTCGTCTCGATCAGCTCCGCTCCGGCTCTGATAAAGCTGAGATGAAGCGAGAGCACGGTCTCCGGCGCGCGGAGGTTCGCCTCTTCAGGACAGCGGAGCCGTGAGACGACGCTCGAGATCATCGATCCCATGCCACCGTCGGCGACGATGGGCGCACCTGTACCGAGGCGCTCGAGGAAACGGGGCTGCGCGTTCACGGCGTACCACTGTAGACGTGGCTGCGAGGGTGAGGCAGGCACCTCGTCTTGCGTGACGTCTCTCGCCCCCTGTGGGCGATGGATGTCACCTCCCCCGGATGAGGGATAGACCGCGCGCCTCCGACGAGGAGACTGGGTCCATCCCAAAGAGCGCGACGGTGTGGCGGCCGCGCACACGGGTGATACGGCTTCCGTTCAGGAAGCCACCAACGAGCGGGGTCGTGGCGGCGACCCCGCTCACGTTCTCCGGGAAGGTGCCGGCCCGCTCCCCACGAATCAACGGGCCACACGCCCCTTTCGTCCAAGCTCGGAGGTCGAAGATGTCCGCTGTCGCCGCTGATGTGGCGCCGCACCCCATCAGGCTGGTCGTCACCGACGATCTCAGACGCAGCCGCCTTACCGTCTTCTTCCGCCTGCTCCTCGTCATCCCGCACCTGATCTGGCTGGCGCTGTGGGGTATCGCTGTTTGGTTCGTGGTCATCGCCGGCTGGTTCGCGACGCTTTTCACCGGGCGGCTGCCCGACTCCATCCATCGCTTCGTCGGGACGTATCTCCGCTACGCAACGCACGTCGACGCGTACCTCAACATCGTGGCCGACCCGTTTCCGGCGTTCGCCGGCAACGCCGCCTACCCGGTCGATCTCGACATCGACCCGCCGGCAACCCAGAGCAGGCTCACCGTGCTCTTCCGCCTGCTGATCGCGATCCCGGCGTTCATCTTCGCCCAGATCCTCGGCTATCTGCTGCAGATCCTTGCGCTCATCGCGTGGGTCTACGCCATCTTCACCGGCCGCGCCATCGAGGGCGTGCGCAACCTCCAAGTCTACGCCCTCCGCTTCACGATGCAGACGTACGCGTACGCGGCGCTCCTCACCGGCAGGTACCCGAACTTCGGAGACTGACGGTCGGTTCCCCCATCGCGTAGTTTCACGCCCATGCAGGGCGTACTCATCGTCAACCCGTTCGCGAGCGGCGTCACCGAAGGCCGCCTCGAGGCGGTCCGGCGCCTGCTCGGCGCGGACATCGAGCTCCAGCTGACAGAGGGGCCCGGCCACGCCGTCGACCTCGCCCGCGCGTCATCTGGCGGCGAGGCGACGGTCTTCGTCTTCTCCGGCGACGGCACCTACAACGAAGTCCTCAACGGCGTCCACGGGCATACCCCGATCGGGTTCCTGCCCGGCGGCGGCACGAGCGTGCTACCTCGCGCATTGGGGTTGCCGCGCGACCCGCTCCGTGCCGCCGAGCTGCTCTTGCGCGGTCGACGGCGTGTGATCAGCGTCGGCCGTGCGAACGGTAGACGCTTCGGGTTCAGTGCAGGAATGGGCCTCGACGCCGAGCTCGTGCGGCGGGTCGATCGGCTCGGACGCCGGGCTGACGGCAGCCGGCCCGGGGACCTGGCCTTCGCCCGTATGCTCGCCAACATCCTCACCTCGAAGCGCTTCCGGCTCGACGCGTGCCTGGAGATCGAGGGCCTCGGCCGCGCTGCTTTCGCCCTGGTCGCCAACTGCTCCCCGTACACGTTCGTCGGCTCCCTCGGACTGAGAGTCGCTCCTGAGGCGACCTTCGAGGGAGGGCTCGACGTCGTCGGTGCACGGAGGGTCGTGGCCCGAACGCTGCCGCGTCTCGGGTGGGCGGCGCTTCGAGGCCCGGGTGCAAACAGCACCGATGCGTTCGCCTACGGCCACGACCTCGACCGCGTCGTGATCCGCGCAGACGTGCCGCTACCCGTCCACGTTGACGGCGAGGACATCGGCGACCTCGACCTTCTCGAGATCGACGCGGAGCGCGCGGCCGTAACCGTCCTGGTTCCCCCCATCTAGACTACGGCCGATGGGTAGTTGGTATACGCTCGGGCTCGTCCTCGGGCTCGGCGTCGCGATCGGTGTCGTCCTCGCGGCTCTGCTCGGCGGCACCGTCCCGGGAACCGTGGCAGCGGCGATCGTCGCGTGTGCAGCCGGCCTTGCCCTGGGAGCGCTGGCGTTCGGCTGGGGAGAGGCCGTCCTCGGAGCGGTCGGCGGCGCCCTTGGCGCAGCCGGCGGCGGGTCGATCGTGATCGGCGCCCGTCGTCGCGGCGGCACGCGGGGCGGCACTGCGCTATTCGTAGCCTGCGGAGGTCTGGCACTCGCGGCTCTTGCGCTAGTCCCGCTCGTCGGATACGTCGAGGCGCTCCTCGTACCGGGCCTCGCGCGCCGCGTGCGGCGCCGGCAGACAGAGCGCTACGCAGGGCTGCGTACTCTCGCCAAGTGACGCGTCCAACAAAACCGGCCCGGTGAGCGGGGCCCCCCAAGCGCGTGGGCTGAGGGCGGGCCGCGTCGGCGGCGCTCTCCGGCGTCGGCACAACTGGCTCCAGCTCGGTCGCTTCTGTGCGGTGGGGCTGAGCGGGTACGCGGTCAATCTCGTCGTCTACACCGTACTGCTGCGTGGTGTTGGACTCCACTATATCCCGGCAGCGATCGGCAGCTTTCTCGTGGCGGTCACGAACAATTACCTCCTCAACCGTTCCTGGACCTTTCGACGCGAGCGCGGCCACGCTGGTGTGCAAGGGCTTCGCTTCCTGGCGGTGTCGACCGCCGCGCTCGTCGCGAACCTCCTCGTCCTGCACGCACTCGTTCAGGTCGGGCTCGACGAGGTCATCGCGCAGGCCGTCGCGATCGTTCTCGTCACTCCAATGAACTTCGTCGGCAACAAGCTGTGGTCGTTCCGCTGACCGCGTGAGTCGCCGGTTCCTCGGCGCTGCGTTCGTCGCGCTCATCGGGGTCGTCGCCGGGGGCGGGCCCGCGACCGCGGCGAACGATCCGGTGGGACCGATCTACGACGGGAGCGGACGCCTCGTCCAGACGCCATATGCGCCGTCTCTGGACGCGCCGCACGCGACGCGAGCGGCCGTGATCCGCCTTTTCGTCGGGCTGCGGAAGGTCGAGAACTGGCTCGATCGCTACCCGCCCGACCCGCAGACCGACGCCGAGTTCGACGAGCGCACGCGGCATTGGACGGTTCACGTCTGGTCGGGGAAGGCCGGTGAGATCGCACGTGGCACGATCGAGGACGGCTCTCTGCGCGTCGTCTCGGCATACACGGGCCCGCAGGTCGCGTGGTCGATGGCGCGGGGCTCGCCGGGCGCGTTCGGCGGCAGGATCGTGAACAAGCCCGCGGTGTGGCTCGCGCTCTGTGCCGTATTTCTGCTTGGCCTCGTCGATTGGCGGCGTCCGCTGACGTTGCGCACCCTCGATCTGCTGGCGCTGCTCTCCTTCTCCGTCTCACTTTGGTTCTTCAACGAGGCGCATATCTTTGCGAGCGTCACGCTGGTCTACCCGGCGCTTGCGTACCTGATCGTGCGTGCCACCTGGATCGGGATGCGCGGTCGTGCCGTCCCTGCCCCGACCGCGGTCTGGCCGATGTGGGTGCTCGCCGCCGCGGCCATCTTTCTCTGCGGCTTCCGATTTGGCCTCAACGTCGAGGCCGAGCGCAGCGTCATCGACGTCGGCTACGCCGGTGTGATCGGCGCAGACAGGATCCTCGCCGGTCAGGTGCCGTACGCGCACATGCCGGTTCGCGACAGTCGGACGCCGTGCGGGCCAGTGGCAGCCGACGGGGAGATCCGCGATCGCATCCAGACCAACGGCCGTTGCGAGTCGGCGAACGAGCGCGGCGATACCTACGGGCCCGTCGCATACCTCGCGTACGTACCGGCCGTCGGTGCCCTCGGCTGGAGCGGTAAGTGGGACAACCTTCCAGCAGCACACGCGACCGCGCTCCTCTTCGACTTGTTGTGCATAGTCGGCCTCCTGCTTGTCGGCCGGCGCTTCGGGGGAGCTCCGCTCGCCGCCACCCTTGCGTTCGCGTGGGCTGCGTACCCGTTCACGCTCTACGTCTCCAACTCGAACACGAACGACGCGATCATGCCGGCGCTCCTGATCTGGGGTCTCTGGATCGCAACCGCTCCTGGTGCGCGTGGCGCGTTCGTCGCCCTCGCCGGCTGGACGAAGTTCGCGGCGCTCGCCGTCGCGCCGCTGTGGCTGACGTATCCGGACGGGCCGACGCGGCGTGGCATCCTGCGGTTTGGCATGGGCTTCGCTGCTGCGACCGCCGCAGCCTTCTCCATTCTTCTGCTCGAGCCCGGCTTGCTGCACGCGCTCCGCGTCTTCTACGACAGGACGCTCGGCTTTCAGCTCTCGCGCGGCTCACCGTTCTCACTCTGGGACTGGGGGCAGTATCACGCGCGTGGCATCCCCGACCTGGGCTTCGTCCAGACAGCACTCCAGATGGCTCTGGTCGCGTTTGCGCTGTTCGTTGCCGTCGTGCCGCGGCGAAAGGGCCCACTCGAGCTCGCAGCGCTCACCGGCGCCGTGCTGCTCGGCGTCCAGTTGGTCCTGACGCACTGGTTCTACCTCTATCTCCCCTGGGCCTTCCCCTTCGTGGCGCTGGCGCTGTTCCTGCCCGTGACCGCTCGGCCGCCGCAGGCTCTCGAGTGAGTCGGTCCGGTCGCGGGCCGGTCGGGCCGGCCCTCGCCGTCTCACTCGTCGCCTTCGTCCTGCTCAGCGCATCGTTGACCGACGTCTGGCACCACCGCGTCGCGATCACCGACGTCCCGGTCTACGAGAGCTACGGCAACGCCGTCGAGCGAGGCGAAGTCCCGTACCGCGACTTCCGGCCCGAGTACCCGCCCCTCGCTCTGGCTGTGTTCGCGGTGCCTGCGTTCCTTACCGATACGAACGGCGGCTACGCCCAGGCGTTCGCCGTCGAGATGATAGTGGCCGGCCTCGCTCTGCTCGTTCTCGCGGCATGGGCCCTTCGCATTCTCCGCGCGAACGGTCACGACGTGAGCGTGCTCGGCCTTGCCCTCATCGCCGCTGCACCGCTCTTGCTCGGCTCGTTGCTCCTGACCCGCTTCGACCTCGTCCCCACCGCGCTCGTGCTTGCCACCGTTGTCGCTGCGCTTGCGCGCCGGCCGGTGCTCGCGTCGGTGCTCGCAGGGCTCGCGATCGCCACCAAGGTCTACCCGCTCGTTCTCGTACCTGTCCTCGTCGCACTCGAGTGGCGACGGAACGGCCGGCGGGCCGGGATCCGCATCGCCGCGGTGATCACTGCGATCGTCGCTCTCGTCTATCTCCCGTTCCTCCTGCTGGCACCGGCTGGTGTCGTCCACAGCGTCTGGCGCCAGCTGAGCCGCCCGCTCCAGATCGAATCGCTCGGCTCGGCTCTCCTGCTCGCCGGGTCGAGGGTTGCCGATGCGCCGCTCGGTGTCGTCTCCTCGTACGGCTCGCAGAACATCGACGGTTGGCCGGCAGGTATTGCCGCTGCGGCGACGTCGATCGCCCAGCTTGCGCTGCTCCTCGCGGTGTGGTGGCTTGCGGCGCGTGCGCGAGGACCAAGGGAACAGCGACGAGGCGCTCGTGCTCGCGGCAGGAGCCGCGGTCGTCGCGTTCGTCGCGCTCGGGAAGGTGCTCTCGCCGCAGTTCCTGATCTGGCTGCTCCCGCTCGTCGCTCTCGTGCCGGGGAGAAGGGGTTTTGCCTCGATGATGCTCGTGGCCTCTGCCTGCGTCCTGACGCGCGGCTGGTTCCCGGATCGCTACTGGGCGCTCGTGCGCGACGCAGACGGCTGGGCGGTGGCGCTTCTCCTGGCCCGCGACCTCCTGCTCGTGGCGCTCGCAGCGCTGCTGGTGGCCGGGCTGCTGCGGCCCCGCGACGGCTGAGCGCGTCGGGGCTGTGGGACGATGCGTGTAGTGCCTGGCTAAAGCCAGGCACGCTCTCTCAGCCTGGCTTTAGCCAGGCACTACGCTCTTTGTGCCTGGACGCTCAGCCAGGCACAAACGCGCTTACATCAGGGGTACGGAACTCGGATCGGCTCGATTCCGGCCGCACGGCCATCGTCGCCGCACGTGATCAGCGCGCCCTCGATGCGAACGTCGCCCTCGGCGACCTCGAAGCGCACCGGCATCCCGGTGCGCATGCGACGCGTCGCGAGCTCGGCCCGCACGCCGATCACCGAGTCGTGTGGGCCGGTCATGCCCGCGTCGGTAAGTGCGGCTGTTCCACCCGGCAGGATCCGCGCATCCGCCGTCTGAACATGGGTGTGCGTACCAATCACCGCCGTCACTCGGCCGTCGAGCCAGCGCGCGAGCGCGATCTTCTCGCTCGTAGCCTCGGCGTGCACATCGACGAGGATGACCGGCGTCGCGGCGCTTGCCTCGTCAACGAGCTCGTCGATCAGCTCCCACATGCTCCGCTGAGGCTCGAGGTAGGTCGACCCCAGCACGTTGATCACGGCGAGCACGATCCCGCTCTCCGTTGAGAACAGGGTGAGCCCTCGACCCGGTGCAGACGACCCCAGGTTCGCCGGCCGGACGATGCGGTCGGAGCTTGCGAGAAACGCCCCGATCTCCGGTCGCCGCCAGGTGTGGTTGCCGAGCGTGATCACGTCGGCACCCGCTGCGAGCAGGCGCTCGGCGAGCCGGGGGGTGATGCCGGCGCCGTCGGCGACGTTCTCGCCGTTGACGACGCACAGGTCGATCGCGAGCTCCTCCCTGAGCGCGTGCAGGCGCGCTTCGAGCGCGTCGCGGCCAGGACGGCCGACGACGTCGGCGACGAAGAGGATCTGCATCAGGGGAGCGTGGAGGGTCCGGGCGCGACTTCGATCGCGACATTGTCGCCTGCGTCGTTCGTGTACTTCGCGAGCGATTGGGTCTCGACCCGAGAGATCGCGACGACGCTACCGACCTTCGAGACTCCCGCGAGCACGGGCGAGCCGACGCTGAGCGCGCGATCGGGGCGGAGGTGCGTCATGCTGACGATGACGGACGGCGCCGCCGTTGGGCGGATGTCGATCCGGGCGCCGTGCACCGTGCCGTCGATCACGTAGTCGGAGATTGCGGCAATTCGGCCGCTGACTGGGGCATAGACGTCTGTTCCGGGTAGTGCCCCGACGTTGAGAACTGCCGTGGCCGGCCCCTCTGATCCGCCGAGCTGGTACCAGGGCAGGCCATCCTTGGGCGATCCTGCGACTCGGTGCCAGAGCCTCTCGAGGAGGCCCTCGTTCGCTTGCGGCCCGAGCGGCTGCAGGGCGAGCGCTCCGGTGTGACTTCCGTGAAAGCCGATCTGAGTGACGGCGTCGCTCGTCACGGGCAGTTGGATCTGCAAATTGCTGACCGTTGCGAGGGTCGTCGGCTGTGGCGTGCTCGTCCCAGCGGCTGCGGCTGTCGCGACGATAGCCGCCGTCGGGCTGTGGTCAGGCGCTCCCGAGCCGAACGCTGTCAGGATCAGCGTGATCACGCCGAGCGCGGCGATGAAGATCAGCACTGCGAGTCTGCGCACCCTCTGCTGGGCGCGGCGCCGCTCGGCGTGAAGGCGGGCAGCTTGCCGGGAGCGCGGCGAAGCCATCCCACAGACGGTACCCGAGCGCCCAGGAGTGCTCAACTACTCATCTAACATAGAGCGATGGCCGGGCGCGGCCCCATCATGCAGATCCCGCGCTGGATCCAGCTCGTGGGACTGCCGGTGCTCGTTGTGCTCGCATGGATGTTCGCGAGCACGCTAGGTCACGTCCTCTTCCTCTTCCTCGCAGGCGGCGTGATCGCATTCCTCCTCCACCCGCTCGTCCGCCGGCTGCAGGCGCTCCGCTTCCCACATGGCCTCGCGGTGGCGACCGTCTTCGTCGCGTTCGTAGCCGCCGTGCTGATCACGCTCGTCGCTCTCGGGACCGTGGTCGTCGACCAGGGTCGCTCGGCGACGGACCGGGTCGACACGTACGTCACCGACAAGAACGCTTCGGGCCAGACCGGCGCCGAGATCGACATCGACCGCCTCCAGCACTGGCTCGACACCCACGGGCTCGAACGGATCCAGATCAGGCAGCAAACGACGGACTGGGTCGACAACTTGGGCGCCGGCGAGATCTCGAAGTACACGCGGGATGCGATCTCGTTCGCCCAGGGGGCCGCGACGTCGATCATCATCGGCCTCTTCAGCCTGATCCTGATCGTCGTCATCGCCGTCTACGCGCTGCTCGACATGCCTCGCCTGGAGCGCGCACTCGATAGGCGCTTCCCGCCGGACGGCGGTCCGTCCCTGCCGATGGCAATCGAGAACGCACTCGTCGGGTACGTCCGCGGCCAGCTGCTCCTCTCGACGATCATCGGGTTTAGCGCGGGCGTGGGGATGTGGATCCTCGGAACGACTGGCCTTGTCCCCGGAGCCGAGCGTTACGCGCTCCTCTTCGGATTGTGGACGGCTGTGATCGAAGTGATCCCCTACATTGGCCCGTGGCTCTCGGCGGTGCCGCCGGCCGTCTACGCGCTCGTCGTCCATCCCATCGGCGTCGTGTGGGTCATCCTCCTCTTCGTCTTCATCTACCAGGTCGAGGGCCACATCGTCGTCCCGAACGTGATGGCGAACGCGCTGCGCCTCCACCCGCTGCTCGTGATCTTCGGGCTGCTCGCCGGAGGCGAGCTCTACGGGATTCCGGGGATCCTCGTGGCGTTGCCGACGATGGCCGCGCTCCGCGCGATCTGGGGCTTCTTCTCCGGCCGCATCACCCTGGAGCCGTGGGACGAGGGCGATCCTGCCCTGCCCGTCGACATCGGCTCGGAGATCGAGCGGCCGCGCGCTGTCGAACGCAGCTGACGTACGCTTTACCGGATGGAGAGCTATCCAGCAACGCGCCTGCGGCGCCTCCGGCGAACGCCGTCGCTCCGTGCCCTCGTCGCCGAGACGCGGCTGGCACTCGACGACGTCGTGATGCCGCTCTTCGCGTGTCCCGGCGAAGGGGTCGTCCGACCCGTCGGCGGCCTCCCTGCGATCGCCCAGCGTTCCGTTGACGAGCTCGTGCGCGAGGCCGCTGAGCTCCAGGCGCTCGGCGTCCGTGCGGTGATCCTGTTTGGGATTCCCGAGGAGAAGGACCAGGAGGGGTCAGGCGCCTGGGCCTCCGACGGGATAGTTCAGCGCACGCTGGCGGCGCTGCGCGCCGAGGTGCCCGGGCTGACGCTGATCACCGACGTCTGCCTCTGCGAGTACACGGATCACGGGCACTGTGGCGTCATCCGTGACGGCGAGGTCGACAACGACGAGACCGTCCAGCTGCTTGCCCGCATCGCGGTAAGCCACGTCGAGGCCGGAGCGGACGTCGTCGCCCCGAGCGACATGATGGACGGGCGCATCGGGGCGATTCGCGATGCGTTGCCCGAGACGCCGATCCTGTCGTACGCCGCGAAGTACGCCTCGGCCTTCTACGGGCCATTTCGCGAGGTGGCCGAGTCGACGCCTGCGTTCGGGGACCGGCGCGGCTACCAGATGGATCCCCGCAACCGCCGCGAGGCGCTGCGCGAATGCGCGCAGGACCTCGAGGAAGGCGCCGACATGCTCATCGTGAAGCCCGCGCTCCCCTACCTCGACATCCTCAGCGCCGCTCGCGACAGGTTCGACTGTCCGCTTGCCGCCTACCAGGTCTCCGGCGAGTACGCGCTGGTGAAGGCCGCCGCCGCCGCAGGGCACCTGGAGGAGCGCTCCGCAGCTCTCGAGACGCTCACCTCGATCAAGCGGGCCGGCGCCGACCTCGTCTTCACATACTGGGCCAAGGACCTCGCAGGATGGCTGTAGGCGCTCGTTCCGACCTCGCTCGACGCGCCGAGCGGCTGATCCCCGGCGGCGTCAACTCTCCCGTCCGGGCTATGCGCGCGGTCGGGCTCGACGAGCCGATCTTCATGCGCCGCGGTCACGGCGCCCGGATCGAAGACGTCGACGGGAACGAGTACGTCGACTGGGTGCTGTCGTGGGGCCCGCTGATCTTCGGTCACGCCGATCCCGAGACCCTCAGGGCGATCGAGGAGGCGCTGAAGGACGGAACGACGTTCGGCACGCCGACGGTGCGGGAGGTCGAGCTCGCCGAGGAGATCGTCGCTGCGGTGCCGTCGATCGAGATGGTGAGACTCACGTCGTCGGGCACGGAGGCGACGATGAGTGCCGTCCGTCTCGCCCGAGCGGCAACCCGGCGCGATCGCGTGATCAAGTTCGCCGGTTGCTACCACGGCCACGTCGACGGTCTGCTTGCGAGCGCGGGGTCGGGCCTCGCGACTCTTGGAATTCCGTCGTCTCCAGGGGTTCCGAACGCCGTCGCGGCCGACACCATCGTCGTCCCCTTCAACGACGTGGACGCCGTTGCGGCCGCGTGTGCGCGCTACGGCGAGGGGCTGGCCGCGATCGTCGTCGAGCCCATCCCGGGCAACATGGGCGTCGTTCCTCCCGAGCCGGGCTACCTCGAGGCGCTCCGCAGCCTGTGCGATGCGACCGGCGCTCTCCTCGTCTTCGACGAGGTCATCAGCGGTTTCCGCGTCGCCCGGGGCGGGGCGCAAGAGCGCCTGGGCGTGCTCCCGGATCTGACGATTCTTGGAAAGATCGTCGGCGGCGGGTTACCCGCCGCGGCTTTCGGCGGCCGCGCCGAGCTGATGACCCAGCTCGCGCCCACCGGCGAGGTCTACCAGGCGGGCACCCTCTCTGGGAACCCGCTCGCCACCGCCGCCGGGCTCTCCGTCCTCCGCCGGCTTCGCAATCCCGCCGTTTACGACGCGCTCGAGGCGCGCGGCGCCAGGCTCGAGGAGGGACTCGAGCCCTACGGCACTGTTCAGCGCGTTGGCGCGATGCTCACGTTCTTCTGCCAGGACTCTGTGGTCCGCGACTACGAGGATGCATCCCGCTCGGAGACGGCGCGCTACGCCGCGTTGTTCCGGCACCTGCTCACGCATGGGGTTTTCGTCGCGCCGTCGCAGTACGAGTGCCTGTTCGTCTCGGTTGCGCACACCGACGAGCAGATCGACACGACGGTGTCGGCCGTCGCATCCTTCTTCGAGGCCGGAGGGTGAGCTCGACCGCAGCCGAGTCCGCGCTCTTCGATCTGATCGCGCAGGAGGCCACGCGGGAGAGTGCCCTGTGGGCCGACGCGCTCAGACCGCCCGAGCTGCGGGAGGAGCTGCCGGTCTTCTCGCCGCTCGTACCCGATCCGGCGCTACGACTTGGGGTCGAGACGATCTACGAGGGCTACCTCCTCCACTACGGCCGCCCGCGACTCTTCGCTCCGGCCGATCCGGACACCGCTCTCCTCCTCGGCGACTACCTCTATGCCCACGGGCTCGTCCACGTCTCGCGCACCGGCAGCGTCCGAGCAGTGCACGATCTCGCGGAGCTAATCTCGCTTTGCGCGCAGGCTCGTGCCGACGGGGTCGACGGCGACGCCGCGACGTGGGCTGCGACAAGCGCGCGGCTCGGCGAGGGCGAGCTCGAGGGGGCGCGCGCGGCTCTGCGGGAGGAGCGGGATCCCGGGCCGCTGCTCGCCTCGGCGAGGCGAGCAGCGGGTGACGCGGCGGTGGAGCACGCCTGCGCGGCGCACGCGCTGCGCGTGCGCTAGCATCGCGCTCGATGATCATCGCATTGCAGCTGCTGGCGGACGCCGCCGAGGAAGGGCGGAAGGTCGTGCTCTCGATGCTCGTGGTGGGCTTGATCTTCCTCGCGGTGATCGCGCTCGGCGAGCTCACGCATTACGCAGCGCACAAGCGTGCCGCGCGCAAGCGCAGCCGCGCCCTCTGAGCGACGCTCGTCGCGGGACGCATGACGCTGTGGTTCGCACGCCTTGTCGGCGAGCCCGGGCCATACACTCAGCCCTGTGACGACCGCAGCTGACCTGCGCGAGTGGATCGCGCTCCTCGAACGCGAGGGCGAGCTCGTACGGGTCACAGCCGAGGTCGAACCCGATCTCGAGGTAACCGAGATCGTCGATCGCACGGTCAAGGCCGGCGGCCCAGCGCTCCTCTTCGAGCACCCGAAGGGAGCGGCACACCCCCTCCTCATCAATCAGTTCGGCACCGAGCGGCGCATGTGCCTCGCGTTCGGTGTCGAGAGCCTGGACGAGGTCGGCGCCGCGCTTGACGAACTGCTCGAGCTGCAGCCGCCGCAGGGGCTCGTCGCAAAGGTGCGCGGTCTCCAGAAGCTGAAGTCGATCGCGGACTCGGCGCCGAAGACCGTTTCGAGGGCGGCCTGCCAGGAGATCGTCCTCACCGGCGATGAGATCGATCTCAACCGGCTTCCGATCCAACGCTGTTGGCCGGGCGACCCGGCGCCGTTCATCACCCTGCCGGCGGTGATAACGATGGATCCCCGCACGGGAACGCGGAACGTCGGCATGTACCGGATGCAGAAGATCGACCGCAGCTCGACCTTCATGCACTGGCAGATCCACAAAGACGGGCGCGCCGACTGGTTGTCCGGGGAGGGAAGCATCCCCGTTGCCGTAGCGCTCGGCCTCGACCCGGTGACCGCGTACTCTGCGAGCGCGCCGCTGCCGAAGCACATCGACGAGCTGATGCTCGCCGGGTTCCTCCGTGGCGCCCCAGTCGAGCTCGTGCAGGCGAAGACCGTCGACCTGCTCGTGCCGGCCAACGCCGAGATCGTCCTGGAGGGGACGATCGCAAAAGACGACATCGGGATCGAAGGACCTTTCGGCGACCACACGGGCTTCTACACGCCCCCCGAGCCGTTCCCGATCTTCCGGTTGAGCGCGATCACGATGCGCGCGAACGCGATCTATCCCTCGATCGTCGTCGGCAAGCCACCCGCCGAGGATGCGTGGCTCGGGAAGGCCACGGAGCGCATCTTCCTGCGCGCCGTGAAGCTCACCGTGCCCGAGATCGTCGACTACGACCTCCCCGTCGCCGGCGCCTTCCACAACTGCGTGATCGTGTCGATCCGGAAGGCCTTCCCCGGACACGCGAGGAAGGTCATGCATGCCATCTGGGGTCTCGGCATGCTGAGCCTGTCCAAGTCGGTCGTCGTCGTGGACGACCACGTCGACGTTCACGACTATCGCGACGTCTTCTTCCACGTCTGCGCGAACGTCGATCCCGGCCGCGACATCCTGCTCAGCGAGGGCCCACTCGACCAGCTCGACCATGCGCCGACGCTGCAGGCATTCGGCGGCAAGCTCGGCATCGACGCGACTGCGAAAGGCCCTTCCGAGGGGGCCCGCGAATGGCCCTCGGAGATCGAGATGAGCGACGAGATACGGGCACGTGTCGATGCCCGCTGGGCGGAGTTCGGCATTCCGCTAGAGTCCCCGAACGTCGCTGCTACGGCCGCGATGAGGAGGGGTTCGTCCAAGTCTCGGTTGACGCAGTTGTTACGTCGTTGACAGGACGGGGGCGATCAGCGTTGAATGCCTGCGGGAGTCGTGTGACGTGAGTTCCTCTGACAACGAGCCTAAGCAAACCCACGCCGGGTCGAGCCTGTGGCCGCTGGGGTTCGCAGTTGGCATTGCATGCGCCCTCGTAGGCCTCGTCGTGAGCGTGCCCGCGCTGATCGTCGGCGCTGCGCTCGCCTTGCTCTTCGGGTTTCTCTGGGTTCGCGACATCATGGTCCAGGGCGCCCCGGCCGCCGCCGTCGAGGAAAGCCCTACTGAGGACGGCGAGGAAGAGCACATTCCGACGTACGACCGCTCGGCGCTCATGCTCGGTGCGACGACGCTTGGGCTCGGAGCCGTGATCGGGGCCGCAGTCACGGTGCCGTCCCTCGGCTTCGCCGTTCTCCCATCGTTCACCGGCGAGGGGATCAAGACGCACGACGTCGACCTCGGTCCCATCTCGAACTTCCCCGAGGGCTCGTTCGTGATCGCGACGTTCATGGACAACCCGGAGATCGGCGAGGTCGCCCGCCGAACCGCGTACATCCGAAACAACGGGCTGACGAGCGAAGCGGGCACCGGCAAGAAGGTTCCGAGCTTCACGATCCTTTTCAGTCGGTGCGTTCATCTCGGCTGTCCGGTACAGCCGAACGGCCCGATCCTCGAGGATCAGAAGGTCGAGTACAAGCACGTCACGCTGATTCCCGCCCAGCCGGCCGGCTTCGGCTGCCCGTGCCACGGCGGCCAGTACGACACCGAGGGCAACCGGACTGCCGGGCCGCCGGTGCGCTCGCTCGACAGGTTCTCCTTCTCGATCGCGCACGGCAACCTCATCCTCGGCAAGCCGTTCAGCGTCGGCACGGTCGAGGGCACGGGCGCCGAGGCGCAGATCAACCGGTATCGCAAGTCGTACCCCGGCGTGCACGTCGACGGTCTCGAGCGCTGGCTCTATCCGATACCGGTGCCGGGGTCCTAGACGATGGCGGCCGCAGGCAAGAGCAAGCTCCAGGACGCGGCACTCATTCCGCTCGACTGGCTCGAGGAGCGCTCCGGGATCATTGGCGGCGTCAAGTACTTCCTGTTCCGCAAGGTGCCGCACGACATCAACTGGATGCAGACGCTCGGGTCGGCGACCCTGACGGCGTTCATCGTCCAGGCGACGACAGGTGTCTTCCTTGCCATGTACTACAAGCCGGACCCGGACCGCGCGTACGAGTCGATCCAGAACATCACGAACGAGGTGACCCTCGGCTGGCTCGTGCGTGGCATGCACAAGTGGGGCGCGAGCGTCTTCATCATCCTCATGTTCCTCCACATGGCGCGGACGTTCCTGTTCGGGGCCTACAAGTACCCCCGCGAGCTGAACTGGATCGTCGGCGTGATCCTGCTCATCATGGGCATGGCCGAGGGCTTCACCGGATATCTGCTCCCGTGGGATCAGACCGCCTACTGGGCAACCGTCGTCGGGATCAACATCAATGCCACCGGTCCCTTCGTCGGCCCGTTCCTCGCCCAGTTCCTCCAGGGCGGGGCGAACATCGGTCCCGACACGCTCTCGAAGTTCTACTCGATCCACATGCTCGTCCTCCCCGGCGGGATCATGGCCCTGATCGGTCTCCACCTCTACCTCGTCGTGCGTCTCGGCGTCACTTCACCGCCCTGGTCGAAGACCGCCGCGGGGCGCGAGCGCAAGAAGGCGCCGGAAGCGGCTGACGGTCGCGTCGGGCTCGTCCGGATGCCCGAGCAGCCGGAGGAGAGCAGCTAGATGTCGAGCCGCATCCGGGAGAAGCAGAAGTCCGAGTTCAAGCGCTATAAAGAGGACGTCAAACACGAGGGGAAGCCGTTCTTCCCGTACGCGATGCTCCACGACACGATCATGTCTCTCGTGGTCGTGGCGGTGATCATCGGCCTCGCCTGTGTCTGGAAGTTCACCGCCGACGGCACGGACGCTGGGATTCTCGGACCGCTGTACACGGACAAGGCGGATCCGGGTACGACGAGCTTCGTGCCGCGCCCCGACTGGTTCTTCTACTTCCTCTTCTACCTCCTGCGGATCTTCAAGTGGCCCCCGACGGTAGTTATTGGAACCGTCGGGATCCCGACGATCCTGATGATCCTGATGCTGGCGCTGCCGTTTTACGACAGGAGCCCTGAGCGCTACCCCGCGCGCCGGCCCGTGGCTCTCGTCACCGTGGTCCTCGTCGTGATCGCGATGGGCGCGCTCACCTGGAAGGGAGCGACCGCGAAGGAGGCGCTCGGCTCGGAGACGGTCGCGCTCGTACCGGACTGGGCGGAGCAGCAAGGCTTCGCCGACAACCCGGCCGCGGTCGCCGGCGCAACTCTGTTCGCCGAGGCCGGCTGCATGAACTGCCACACATATCTTGGAGCCGGCGCGTCGAACCTCGGTGCTCCCGACCTCTCAGACATCGGCGCCAGCGGTCAGAGCGCGGCGTTCTTCGCGAAGTACGTAGCCAATCCCGCGAACTTCGGCAACAATGTGATGCCGTCTTTCGCGAGCCTCGGCGCGGAGAACCTCGCCAAGCTCGGCACGTTCCTCGAAGCGTCCAAAGGCCCGAAGTAAGCGGTTCCCGGCCGGGGGGCCGGTAGCCTAGGGCTCCCCATGCGCGTCTTCCTCGGAGTGACCGGCGCCTCGGGCGCACCGTACCTCGCCCGGCTGCTCGGCGCGCTCGCCACGGCAGGTTGCGAGATCGGCCTCAGCGCCTCGACCGCGGGAATCGAGGTCATCGCAACGGAGCTCTACGACGACCCGTCACTTTCGCGGTCGGCGACGATCGCGCGGCTGCTCGACGAGACCGGGTCGGGCGGAGCGGTCTCCGTTTACGAGCCCAACGACTACAAGGCGCCCTACGCGAGCGGCTCGGCCAGGGTCGACGCGTACGTGGTCTGCCCGTGCTCGATGTCCACGGTCGGCACGCTTGCCGGGGGAGCGATGACGAATCTGATCCACCGCGCAGCCTCGGTCGCACTCAAGGAGCGGCGGAAGCTCGTGCTCGTGCCACGCGAGACGCCGCTCTCGTCGATCCACCTGACCGGGCTCGCGACGCTTCAACAGGCGGGGGCGGTCATCCTCTTCGCCGCGCCGGGCTTCTACCACGGCCCGAAGACGATCGACGATCTCGTCGACTTCGTGGTTGCACGCTGCCTCGACCAGATCGGTGTCGACAACACGCTCACGCGACGGTGGGGCCAGTGACGGCGGAGACCGGGACGCTCGCGCCGGACGCGGTCCGCGGGATGTTCGACCGGATCGCACCCGTCTACGACGTGATGAACAGAGTGATGACGGCGGGCCTTGACCAGGCCTGGCGTCGTCTCGCCGTGGACGCGGTCGTCACTCGCGGAGATCGTGTCCTCGACGCGTGCTGCGGGACGGGTGATCTCGCCATCGCCGCGGAGCGCGCGGGTGGAGTCGTGACCGGTCTCGACTTCTCGTCGCGAATGCTCGAAGGTGCCCGTCGTAAGTCGGCGGCGGTCACCTGGGTGGAGGGCGACATGCTCGCTCTCCCGTTCGACGACGGCAGTTTCGAAGCAGCGACCGTTGGGTTCGGCGTTCGCAATGTCGCAGACCTCGACGCTGGTCTTCGTGAGCTACGTCGCGTGCTCCGGCCCGGTGGGCGCCTTGCGATCCTCGAGATCACTCGTCCGCGCGGATTGCTGCGCCCTTTCTTCCGGCTCTGGTTCGACGTGTTCGTTCCCGTGGTGGGGAAGGCCCTCCCGGGCGGGAGCGCGTACTCGTATCTCCCTGCGAGCGTGCGACGCTTCCCCTCTGCCGAGGGTCTCGCGGAGGCCATGTGCGGCGCGGGCTTCGAGGACGTGCGCTTCAGGCTGCTCGGAGGGACGATCGTCGCTCTCCACGTCGGGGCGGCGGCGGAGCCGGAGAAAGGACGCAACCGGGGGACGGCCGTGCAACGGGGCGTGAGTTGAGCGCGCTCGCCACCGTGCAGGCCGCACCCGGGCTCGCGTCGTACCTCGAGTCGGTCGAGACGCGCCTCGAGGTGGCCGTAGCGTCGCATCCCGGCGTCGTCGCGGCGGTCGGCAGCGATGCGCTCGCCGCCGGCGGGAAGCGACTTCGACCAGTCCTCGCGTTCCTCTCGGCACCTCAAGCGTCGACGCCGCCGGTCGCGGCGGGGGTAGCCGTCGAGCTCGTCCACATGGCGACGCTCGTCCACGACGACCTGATCGACGGCGCGCGTGTTCGGCGCGGCCGCGCGGCTGCGTGGACCGAGCATGGCGAGCACGCTGCACGCGCGGCCGGGGACTACTTGTTCGCCCGCGCCTTCGCGGAGCTCGCAGGCCGCGGCGACGCAGCCGGGGTGACGGTACTGGCCGAAGCATCGCTTGGGCTCGCGCGCGGCGAGGCGCTTCAGCGGCGCCAGCGGCACGACCCGGACACACCCATCGAGGACTACCTCGAGCGATGTGCGCTCAAGACTGGCAAGCTGTTCGAGGCCGCATGCGTGCTCGGCGGTGGCAGCGGCCAGTTCGGCCTCTTGCTCGGCGTTGCGTTTCAGATCGCGGACGACATTCTCGACTGCACCGGCGACACGATCGAGACAGGCAAGGTGCCTGGCACCGACCTGCGTGACGGCACGCCGACGCTGCCGCTCATCCTTGCGGCCCAGGAGGACGACAACGTTCGCGCTGCGCTTGCAGGCGGCTCGCTCGATGGTGCACTCGTGCGGGTATCGAGCACGAGCGCGCTCACCCGCTCTAGGGCGATGGCGCTCGACTACGCTAGGAGGGCGAAGGAAGCCCTGACAGATGGCGCGCGCCGCAGCGAGTTGACAGCGCTTGCGGACGCCGTCGTCGAGAGGAAGATGTGAGGCCACGTTGAAACCTACTGCCGTCCTCGATCGAAGCACGACGTTGCAGCCCGTTTGGGAGAAGGTCGAGGCCGGCGAGCGGCTCGACCTCGAGGACGGCCTTGCACTCCTCGAGTCGGACGATCTGCTCGAACTCGGCGCGCTCGCGGACCGGGCGCGCAGGCTGCGGGGAGGGACCGACGACGTCTTCTTCGTCCAGAACCTCTATCTCAACCAGACGAACGTGTGCCGCGTGAAATGCAAGTTCTGCGCGTTCGCCGCCACGCAGAAGCAGGAGCAGGCCTACACGATCTCGACGCAGGAGCTCGTCGAGGACGCCGCCCACCAGCACGCGGCCACCGGCTTTACCGAGATCCACATGGTCAACGGGGAGAATCCTCACGTCGGTTTCGACTTCTACGTCGACACGATCAAGGCGCTCCACGAGGCTCTACCCGAGGTGCATCTCAAGTGCTATACGGCATCGGAGATCCATCACATGACTACGCTCTCCGGTCTCACGCACGAGGAGGTGCTGCGGGAGCTGAAGGCCGTGGGCCTGGGCTCGCTGCCCGGTGGCGGTGCGGAGATCTTCGCTGACCGCGTTCGGCAGCTCGTCGCCCCCGGCAAGGAGCACGCCGACTACTGGTTCCTCACGCATGACGCTGCTCACCGGATGGGAATCCCGACGCATTGCACGATGCTCTACGGCCACGTCGAGACGTACGAGGAGCGGGTCGACCACATCATCCGGCTCCGGGAGCAGCAGGATCGAACGGGCGGATTTCTCGCCTTTATCCCGCTTGCGTTCCATCCCGAGAACACCGTCTTCGAGCGGCGTGGCTTCCGACACACGACCGGGGCCGACGACCTGAAGATGCTTGCGTTCTCGCGGCTGATGCTCGACAACGTCCCGAATATCAAGGCGTACTGGATCATGATGGGCATGCCGCTTGCGGCGGTTGCGCTCCACTTCGGCGCGAATGACGTGCAGGGAACCGTCATGCGCGAGGCGATCTTCCATGCCGCCGGGGCGCGCACCGAGACCGAGCAGAAGGTTGGAGAGCTCGTTCGCTACGTTCGCGAGGCCGGCCGCGTGCCGGTGCAGCGGGACACCCTGTACGCCCCACTCCGGCGGTGGGACTCATGACCGTTCGGCTTGGGCGCATCTCGTACGTGAACATGGCGCCTGTCTTCCATAGCCTGGTCTACGAGCACGAGGAGATCGTCGGTGTCCCGACGGAGCTGAACAGGTTGCTCGTCGCTGGGGAGATCGACGTCGCACCGATCTCCTCGATCCATTACGCGCGCCACGCCGACAGCCTTCGCATGCTTCCGCGCCTCTGTGTCTCATCCGAGGGTGCGGTCGACTCGATCCAGCTGGTCACACGTGTTCCCCTCGGCCGTGTCCGCTCGGTCGCAGTGACGCCGGAAAGCGCGACCTCCGTCGTGCTCACGAAGGTCCTCTTGCCGAACGCCGAGGTCGTTCCGTTCGACGAACCGGCCGAAGCGAAGCTCCTGATCGGCGACGCCGCCCTCCGAAGCGCCTTCGAGGACCCGACACCCCATCACGATCTCGGCAAGCTCTGGCTCGAGCGGACCGGTCTGCCCATGGTGTTCGCCGTGTGGGCGGCCGTCGAGCCGTTGGTTCCGGGTCTCGGCGATCTCGAGCATGCGCTCGTCTCCTCGGTCCGTCTTGCGAGGGCCGAGCCCGAGCTCCTGGCGCAGCGAGCGAGCGAGCGCTACGGCTACCCGGCCGGCTTCCTCGCACGCTACTTCGAGAAGCTCCGCTACAGCTTTGGCCCTCGTGAGCGCGCGGGCCTCTACACGTTCCTCGAGATGGCCCGCGACGTCGGCGAGCTCGACCACGTGCCCGAGTTGCGCTTTGCGCGCGAGGTCGTTCCGTCGTGACGACGGTCGAAGTTGCACCAGCAGTTCGTGACGTGCTCGACAAGGCGCTCGCAGGTGAGCGGATCTCCGACGTCGAGGCAGTTGCGCTCCTTCGCTCCCGCGATCTCATCGCCGTCGGGCGCGTCGCCCACGAGCTGCGCAACCGCCGGGTCGATCCGGAGCGGATCACGTTCATCGTCGACCGGAACCTCAACTACACCAACATCTGCGTCACAGACTGCGACTTCTGCGCGTTTTATCGCAGCCCAGGCGACCGGCGCGAGGGCTATCTGCTGCCCAAGCCGGTGATCTTCAAGAAGATCGAGGAGACGCTTGCGATCGGTGGCACAGGAGTGCTCATGCAGGGCGGCCATCACCCGGATCTCGGGATCGAGTACTACGAGGATCTCTTCCGCTCGATCAAGGCGAGCTACGCGATCCACCTGCACGCGCTCTCGCCGCCCGAGATCCAGCACATCTCCCGCCGTTCGAAACTGACTGTCTGGCAGACGCTATCGCGGCTTCGCGATGCCGGGCTCGACTCGGTGCCGGGCGGCGGTGGCGAGATCCTTGTCGACCGCGTGCGCGAGATCATCGCGCCGAAGAAGACGACGAGCGACGAGTGGCTCGACGTGATGCGCCACGCACATCGCCTCGGCATGTCGACGACAGCCACCATGATGTACGGACACGTCGAGACGCTCGACGAGCGTGTCGAGCACATGCGCCGCATCCGTGAGGTTCAGGACGAGACGCGGGGCTTCAGAGCGTTTATCTCCTGGACGTTCCAGCGCGACGGCAACAGGCTCGATACCCAGGTTCGCGACGAGGACATGCCGACGTCGTTCGACTACCTCTTGACCCAGGCGGTCTCACGGATCTACCTCGACAACGTCGATCACATCCAGTCGTCGTGGGTCACGCAGGGAATGAAGATCGGTCAGGTCGCGCTCGGGTTCGGCGCCGACGACATGGGCTCCGTGATGATGGAGGAGAACGTCGTGTCGGCGGCCGGGACCACGCACCGCACGTCCACCGACGAGCTCGTGCACCTGATTCGCTCACTCGGCAAGATCCCGGTGCAGCGCGACACGCTGTACCGGGAAGTAGCGGTGTTCTAGAACGTCGTGACGCCCGGCAACTTGTAGAAGTCGTCGTCGAGCATCCGGTCGAACTCCGCAGTGAGGGGCCAATCGGTGTACTGCGTCTCGCCGATCAGCTTCTCACCGTCGAAGTTGAGGAACACGCTGAGATACGCCCTCTTGAGGCCGTCGGGAAACTCGTACTCCGTGCTGAACGAGATCCCGAGCTCGGAATCGCTGCTCGTCAGGAACCGGAACTCCCGGCTCTCGACCGTGGCGGCCAAGTTGTCGATCAGAGGAGCGATGCGCACGTACATCGCGCGGACTGCCTCGCGGCCCTCGATACGCAAGCGCTGCGGGAACCAGTGGTAGACGGGATGGTCGACCAACGTCGCGAGGGTCGCATCCCAGTCATGCGCGAACTCCGTCTGCTCATGCTCGTTGCCGAGCTCCAACATCCGTTCCACGGTCACGCCCACGTCGTCCCAACCTCCTCGTCGAATATCCATCCCCGTCGTATTGCGCTCCAGCCAGCCGGGCTTACAGGATGAGCACCAGAGCCCCAGCGCGCACAGGCGGGCAGGCGCGCATCGTCTCAGACGAACGATCCGCGGTCAAGAAGAGGACTGCCACCAAGCCCGGATTCGTCGCCGGCGAGATCCCGTTGCCCCGCCAGCCCGCCCACGCTCCAGCGCGTCGTCCGTCGCCGACACACTCGGCGCCTGGGCCGCTGACTCGTTGCGCTTGCAGAGGGCGTTGCCCGGGAGTCGAAAAGCGCCCCCGTTCGATGCGTCCCCTTGACAGCGTCCGGCGGCACTGACATTCTGGCTCGCTAGTCGAATGGTTGTTCGTTCGGCCAGCGCTGGAACGCAGGACCCTAGCCGCATGCTGCCAACTAGTTGGGTGCCCACGCGTCCTAGGAATGATTAGACGCTCGTCGAAAGGGCGTCGCGGACGTCGCAAGAGGAGGAGCCGTAGCGTTTGTCGGAGCTGGTCCTTATCGATCGATGATCCGATCGTTGTAGTCCCTAAGGAGGACTTTTGATGAAGTTCATTCACAACGGCAGGCGCGTGTTGCTCGCGCTTGTCGCCGGCGCCGTGGTGACGGCTGCCGTCGCCGCTAGTGCCACGGCAGGTTCGGCCAAGGCGGCCGCCTGTCCGGGCACCCCGGTCAAGATCATGGTGATGACGACGCTGACCTCGGCGTTCAGCCAGAACAACCCGAGCGTACCGACCGGTGCGCAGGCCGCCGCGGCTGCGTTGACAAAGTCGTGCCAGCTGGGCGTGCCGGTGCAGATCATCGTCTGCGACGACAAGTTCAGCCCGAACGACGCCGGTGCGTGTGCCCGGCAGGCGGTCGAGGAGAAGGTCATCGCCTTCCTGCTCTACGGCGGGTTCGGCGATAGCGTCATGTCGATCCTCTCGGCGGCGGGGATCCCGGTGCTCGGCAACGCAGCTTCCTCTGCCGAGAACTCGGATCCGCTCTCGTTCCCGGTGCAGTACCCGATCGCGGGTGTGATCGGTCTGGTGAGCATTGCGGCGTCGCTCGGTGCGACGAACATCGCGATGCCGATCATCGACATCCCGTCGGTCGCGTTCTTCGTCGATCTCGGGACGAAGGCCGCGGCGGGCTACGGTGTCAAGACGAACGTGATCCGCGTGCCGCCGACCGCGACCGACATGGCGCCGATCGCGGCGCAGATCATCGCTTCGAAGGCCGACAGCGTCATTCCCATCGATGCCCAGAGTCATATACTTGGGGTCCTGAAGTCACTGAGGCAGTCGGGTGTCGACTTCAAGAAGGTGCAATTCGAGCAGGACCTCGGCGGTCTGTCGTCTGCGTTTGTCGCTCAGGCGGGTGCTGCCAACATGGACGGCATCGTGGCGGGCGGCACCGCGTGGAGCCCGACCGATCGGGCGAACCCGGCGATCAAGCGGTACATCTCGGAGCTCAAGGCCGCGAAGAAGAACACGAACGCCGGCAGCCTCTCCACACTCGGCGTCATGTACTGGGCCGGTGTTCATGTGGTGGCCGATGCGCTGAAGGGCCTGAAGCCAACCCCGGCGAACATCGTCAAGGGCCTGAACACGAAGGGCAAGGTCGTCACGACGACCTACGGCTTGCCGCCGATCGACTACACGACGCCCGCGTTCCCGAAGAACACGATCCTGAACAAGCTCAGGATCTTCACCAAGTATTCCTCAGCCTGGCGGTTCGACGCCAAGGGTGTGCCACATCCGCTGGTGAACAGGTGGGTTGACGTCACCCGCAAGATCAAGGGCCTCGGCTAGCCGAGACCGCTCTGGAAACCGGGTCGGCGCCGGCGACTCATCGGCGCCGACCCTTGTTTCGCGACGGTCGCGAGCGAGCAGAGAGGATACGAAGTGTCACGCTCCCTCTTCGTGATCTCTTGACAGCGCCCGGTGCGGCTGACATCCTGCCTGGCTGGCCAGTCGAATGCTTTGTTCGTTCAGCCGGCGCTGGAACGCGGGACCCTAGCCGCGTTGCTGCCAACTAGTTCGGTCAACACGCGTCCTAGAAGTGGACGCTCATCGAAGGGCGTTGCGGAGAGTCGGAAGAAGGAGGCAACTGCCTTTGCTGGAGCCAGTCTTTGTCGATGATCCGATCGTTGTAGTCCCCAAGGAGGACTCTTGATGAAGCTTATTCACAGCGGCAGGCGCGTCGTGCTCGCGCTTGTCGCCGGCGCCGTGGTGACGGCTGCCGTCGCCGCTAGTGCCACGGCAGGTTCGGCCAAGGCGGCCGCCTGTTCGGGCACCCCGGCCAAGATCATGGTGATGACGACGCTGACCGCGACGGTCGGTCAGAACAACCCGAGCATTCCGACCGGTGCGCAGGCGGCGGCTGCCGCGTTGACGAAGTCGTGTCAGCTGGGCGTGCCGGTGCAGATCATTGTCTGCGACGACAAGTTCAGCCCGAACGATGCTGCTGGGTGTGCCCGGCAGGCGGTTGAGGAGAAGGCCATCGCCTTCCTGCTCTACGGCGGTTTCGGCGATAGCGTCATGCCGATTCTCTCGGCGGCGGGGATCCCGGTGCTCGGTAACGCAGCTTCCTCTGCCGAGAACTCGGATCCGCTCTCGTTCCCGGTGCAGTTCCCGATCGCGGCTGTGATCGGCGTGGTGAGCTTGTGCGCGTCGCTCGGTGCGACGAACATCGCGATACCGATCATCGACATCCCGTCGGTAGGCTTCTTCGTCGATCTCGGGACGAAGGCCGCGGCGGGCTACGGTGTCAAGACGAACGTGATCCGCGTGCCGCCGACCGCGACCGACATGGCGCCGTTTGCAGCCCAGATCATTGCTTCGAAGGCCGACTGCGTCCTTCCCATCGATTCCCAGACTCATATTCTCGGGCTCCTGAAGTCGCTGAAGCAGTCGGGTGTCGACTTCAAGAAGGTGCCCTTCGTGCAGGACCTGGGCGGTCTGTCGTCTGCGTTTGTCGCTCAGGCGGGTGCTGCCAACATGGACGGGATCGCGGCGGGCGGCACCGCGTGGAGCCCGACCGATCGGGCGAACCCGGCGATCAAGCGGTACATCTCGGAGCTCAAGGCCGCGAAGAAGAACACGAACGCCGGCAGCCTCTCCACACTCGGCGTCATGTACTGGGCCGGTGTTCATGTGGTGGCCGATGCGCTGAAGGGCCTGAAGCCAACCCCGGCGAACATCGTCAAGGGCCTGAACACGAAGGGCAAGGTCGTCACGACGACCTACGGCTTGCCGCCGATCGACTACACGACGCCCGCGTTCCCGAAGAACACGATCCTGAACAAGCTCAGGATCTTCACCAAGTATTCCTCAGCCTGGCGGTTCGACGCCAAGGGTGTGCCACATCCGCTGGTGAACAGGTGGGTTGACGTCACCCGCAAGATCAAGGGTCTAAGCTAGTCCAGCCGATCTGAGCAGATGCGTCGGGCCGGCACCGACGAAAGGGTCGGTGCCGGCCCTACGCATCTCACCCCGCGCCGTCTTCCCTCACGTGTCGTCGCTAGTCTCCTGCCGGAGCGGACCCGCATTTCTCCCGCGCGAGTTCGTCGAGCCGACCGCCGTAGTCAGGCTCGTAACGCGAGCCGCGTGTTCGCGAATCGGTTCTGACGTTGTCACGGCGGATGCGGTCGTGGGACGACCCGTTCAGAGCAAGATGGCGACTAGCTCATGGTCGGCCGAGGCGGTTGCAGCGCCTCGTCAGTAGGCCATGAACAGGATCTCGTCGCGCGAGTACTCCATCCCCGGATGCTTGTCGCGGAGATGCTCCTGAGCCTTCTCCACGATGTCGTCGTCGTCGACTCCCTCCAGCAGCTCGCCGCACGGACACTGGAGTCGCTTCGTTGTCTTCGGCGCTTCCACGAGGCCTCCCTTTTCCAGGATTCCCAGTCAAGGGTCACGGTACCACCGTGCGCGCGCCTGACCTAACCGCACGCTGACGTTCTGGGCAGGCGACACTGGTCGAACGGGCGAGAGACGGGCACCTCGTACCATGGCCAACCTCCTGTTTGACACTCGCCGCCGGCCGCTATAGCGTGGGGCGGCTCCGACACCAGGCTCAATGCCGCTGGGTCTCGAAGGCAGAGAGGACGGTTGCTCGTGGAGGCGGCATGACGGTGGTCGATTTGGTGTCGAGTGGTCAGGGGTCGAATATGTCACCGGTGTCGCCGGATCTGTATCCAGAGTTGACCGACGGGCGCCAGCCGTCTGGAGCACGAGCCTCCGAGAAGACGACGTGACGGCGATGCTCGCCGTACAGTTCTTCAGCCAGCTCACCGTGCAGTTCCTCCTACTCGGGATGGCGACGGGTTCCCTCTACGCGGTCGTCGCCCTCGGCGTGATCGTCACCTATCGCGCCTCGGGCGTTCTGAACTTCGCCGCCGGGTCGCTCGGGGCGATTTCCGCCTTCCTTTTCTACGGCCTACGTGACGACCACGACGTCAACTGGATAGTCGCGCTCGTGCTCGCCCTGCTCCTAGGGGCCGCAATCGGCGCGCTCACGCAGGTGCTCGTCATGCGCGTGCTGCGCTCGGTCTCCCTCCTTGGCAAGCTGATCGCCACCCTCGGGCTGATGACGCTCGGCCAGGGAGTCATCTCTGTGATCTGGGGCAACAAGCTGCGCGGCGCGCCCGAGTCGATCCTCCCGACCTCCCCGGTCACGATCACCGATCAGATTGTCGTCCCGGCCGAGCGCTTGATCCTGATCGGAGTGGTCATCGCACTTGCGTTTGCACTGTGGCTCGCGTACGGGAGGACGATGTTCGGTCTTGCGACCTCGGCCGTGGCGGAGAACAGGCGTGTCGCCGCTACATCAGGCTGGTCGCCCAGCACCATCGAGCTGATCAACTTCATCGTGTCCGGGGTACTGTCGGCCGCCGCCGCGATCCTCCTCGCCCCCATCATCGGACTGGACGCGTCGGTTCTGACGTTGACGATTCTTCCATCGCTCGCCGCCGCCCTTGTGGGACGCTTCTCGTCGTTCTCGCTGACAGTCGCCGCAGCGTTTCTGATCGGCATCGTCGGCGCGCTGCTCGCGTTCTTCCAGAACGACATCGCGGATATTGCGGGGGTCGACCCGTCCGCTCTCCAGGGTCTGCCCGATGTCGTGCCCCTTTTGATCATCATCATCGCGGTCTCGCTGCGAGGCCGTGGCCGGCTCCAGCGCGGCGAGATCCTCGAGCGGCTGCCGCTGCCCGGCAGCGGTCAGGTCCCGCTTGGGCTCCTCGCGGCGGGAGTTGTGATCGGCGGCTTCCTGATCTTCAACGTCAGCCCTGCTTGGAACGACACGATCACGACGACCATCTCCACCGCGATCCTCGTTCTCTCGGTCATCGTCGTCACCGGCTACTGCGGTCAGCTATCCCTGTGTCAGTTCGCGCTTGCAGGCTTTGGCGCTTGGGTCGCGGCGCGGCTCGTATCGACGCAGGGCCTACCCTTCGGCTTCGCGTTCGCGATCGGCGTGCTCGGAACGGTTCCGTTGGGACTCGTCGTGGCGCTCCCTGCTCTCCGAACTCGAGGCGTGAATCTCGCCGTGGCGACGCTCGGACTGGCGTTGATGATCAACGCCGTCGTCTTCAACAACGGAACGTTGACGGGCGGTTTCATCGGCACGGTCGTGTCGACTCCACACATCTTCGGGATCAACATCGATCCGATCACGCATGCCGACCGGTACTGCGCGTTCTCCCTCATCCTGCTGGTCCTGGCGACCCTCGTCGTCGCGAATGTCCGACGAGGACGGTCGGGCAGGAGGCTCCTGGCCGTCCGCGGCAACGAGCGAGCTGCGGCATCGCTAGGTATCGGGGTCTACGGCGCCAAGCTCTACGCTTTCGGCCTCGCGTCCGCTATCGCGGCGATAGCCGGCATCTTGTTCGCCTTTCGAACACCCAACGTCCAGTTCAGCAACTTCACCGTCTTCGGCTCGATCAACGCCGTTCTCTATGCCGTGATCGGAGGCGTCGGCTGGGCGTCCGGCGTCCTCATCGGTGCCGTCCAGGCCCCAGGCGCTGTAGGCGACAAGGTCATCAGCGAGTTGTTCGGAGGGGTGAGCAACATCATCGCGTGGCTCCTGATCTTCTCGGGAGCGGTCGTCGTGATGACGCTCCGACTGGCACCGGACGGCGTCGCGTCCTTGCAGTCCGCCCAATGGGCGATGGTGAAGGCACGCTTGCCTCAGCGGACGAGACGACCCCGGGCCGTAGCTCCTCTGCCGCGGCACGACCGAGCCCCCGCGGAGCTCGAGGTCAGTGGCATTACCGTTCGGTTCGGCGGCGTGGTCGCGGTGGACGACGTCAGCTTCAAGGTGGCTCCGGGCGAGATCGTCGGACTGATCGGCCCGAACGGCGCGGGGAAGACGACCCTCCTGGACGTCGTGACCGGATTCACGACCCAGGCGAGCGGCTCCGTACGTCTCGACGGCGAGCCCGTTGACGGCCGATCGCCGGAGCGCCGCGCGCGGGCGGGAATGGCCCGGTCGTGGCAGGCGGTCGAGCTCTTCGAGGAGATGAGCGTGCGGGATAACCTGCTCGTCGCCGCCGATCGGCAGAACCAGCTCTCCTACCTGACCGACCTCCTGCGCCCGGGCCGGGTTGCGCCGACCCAGGCCATGGTCGAGGTGATCGAGCAGTTCGAGCTCGAGCCCCACCTTGATGTTCGGCCGTCGAGCCTCTCGCAGGGAGCGGCACGCCTGGTCGGGATCGCGCGAGCGATCGTGACCGAGCCCTCCATCCTCTTACTCGACGAGCCGGCGGCCGGGCTCGATGGCCGTGAGAGCCAGGAGCTCGGTGCTGAGATCCGGGAGCTCGTGACCAGGACGAACATCGGCATCCTGCTTGTCGAGCACGACGTCAACCTGCTGCTCAGCATCTGCGATCGCATCGTCGTCCTCGACTTCGGCCGCAAGATCGCAGAGGGGACGCCAGACGAGATCGCCCACGATCCCGCCGTCATTCGTGCGTATCTCGGTGAGGCGACGAAGGGGCACGAGACCAAGGGTGCGGCAGCCGTCGATCACGCTACGTCCGAACTCGAGGGCCTGACATGACCGCTGTAATCGAAACCCGCGGGCTGAAGGCCGGCTACGGAGCGACGGCGATCGTTCGTGACCTCGCGCTCGAGGTGCGCGCGGGAGAGGTGGTCGCGCTGCTCGGGCCGAACGGCGCCGGCAAGTCGACAACCATCCTGACGATCGCCGGCGAGCTCCCGATGCTGGGGGGCGATGTCTTCCTGCACGGCCAGAAGACGACGGGGCCTCTCTACCAGCGAGTGCGCGCCGGACTCGGTCTGATCACCGAGGAGCGCACAGTGCTGATGAGGATGACCGTCGCCGAGAACCTCAGGGTTAACCGCGGCGACCGCGACCTGGCGCTCGAGCTCTTTCCCGAGTTGGAGCCGCACCTGAAGCGTCGCGTCGGCATGCTCTCCGGTGGGCAACAGCAGATGCTCGCGCTTGCGCGCGCACTCTCGCGTCGACCGACTGCCCTCCTCGCGGACGAACTGTCGCTCGGCCTCGCGCCCCTCGTTGTCGATCGGCTGCTCGCCGCGGTGCGGAAGGCCGCTGATGAGGGCGTAGGCGTGCTCCTCGTCGAGCAGCACATCCACAAAGCTCTGGAGATCGCTGATCGCTGCTACATCATGCGTCGAGGTGAGATCCAGCTCGAAGGCTCCTCCGCCGAGCTCAACGAGCGGCTCGACGATATTCAGAAGCTGTACTTCGCCCGGCAGGACCACGTTGCCGACGCTTGATACGCACCGCCCTGCCGGTGCCGAGACAGACCGACGACCTGACGTACGCGCCCGTGGTGCCCACGGCCCAAAGAAGGAGAAGCTGATGAACGACGACTGTCACGTGTGCAAGCTGCTGGGTTCGGCCGATGCAGGTCAGATCATCCTCGACGAAGGACCGTGGACTGCGACCCTGATGGCGAACGTTCCCGGCTGGGTGCAGCTCGCAACGAAGGAGCACGTCGAGGGCCCCTGGAGTCTCGGTGATGAGGCGGCGGCATCGTTCGGCCCCGCCGTCGCCCGAATCGCAGCCGCGCTCAAGCGCGAGACAGGCGCCGATCGCGTCCACCTCGTCTACCTCGGGCAGAACGCTTTGCATTTCCACGTCGGCTTCTTTCCGCGACAACCAGGCCAGGAGGCCTTGCTCGAGACGGGAAGGATGGTGGAGGAGATGACGAACACCGCCGACCCGGAGAAGGCGCAAGCGCTGGGGGGCGCGCTCCGCGGAAGCCTGTAGCGCCTCTGGGAGGGGCGTTTTCGTCGGGCGCACGCGTCACTCCCAGACGAGTCGCCTCGAAAGCCCGAAACGAGACTCGATGCCGGTCGGGTGGCTCGTGGCGAGCTCGCTCGCGCGAACGGAGCGAGTGATCAACGGGTGGTGCCTGCCTGAGGGTAGGCACCAGGCTGGGTCGTTCCCCGACTTGACGTTCGTAAAAGCCCTGCATGGAGTCTGTTTGGATCTCTCGAAAGCGATGGGGCTGTCCACGTGCCTCAGGTACCCTCGGTGCGGGTCGATGCATTGCCGTCTGTTCATCGTCGCGCTCGCCGCGCTTGCGTTTGCTGCACCCGCGAGCGCGTCCACGACCCTCTGGCCCGGCGTTACGTTTGAGCCCGGCCTCCAACTCACCGAGCACGGTCCGGTTGCCATCAACGTCCTCGTAGGGCCGCGTCCCGGTGGCACGACCACGCTTGCACCGGTGCTGTCGGGCGAGACGCTCGGAGGCCGCGAGACGCTGACGTCGATCCAGCGGCGGCTCTCCTCGACGGCGACGACCGCCGGGGTCAACGGTGACTTCTTCTCCTTCGACTCCGGCGTTCCGAGCGGAATCCTTGTCCGCGACACGCAGGTCGTTAGCCCACCCAACCGCGATCGATCGAGCGCGGGCGTGCTGACCGATGGCACGCTCGACATCCGCAAGGTCGAGTTCTACGGAACCTGGCGAGGCGCGGGGCCCGCTCGCACGCTCACGACCTACAACGCCCTGCCCCCGGCCAACGGAAGCTCGCTCTTCACCTCGGCGTGGGGGGCTCGACGCCCGCGGTGCCCGGATCGACTGCCGTGATCCTGTTCCCGCTGCCTGCCGCTGTACCGAACACCGATCTCCAGGCTCCTGCGGTCGACGTCGTCAGTGGCGCCGCGCCGGTTCAGATCCCGCTTGGCGGCGGTGTGCTCGTCATGCGCGGGACGGCCGCGAAGCGGGTCGCACAGGAGCTCCCGATCGGGATGTTCGCCACGCTCAGGCTGATCTTTCGTCCCGACTGGCCGGGTCTTGTGAGTGCCATCGGAGGAGGCCCACAAATCGTCCGAAACGGCGTCCCCGTGTTCCGGGCGAGCGAGGCGTTCACGACGGCGCAGCTCTCACCGAGGACGTCGCGGTCCGGCGTCGGTCAGCTTGCCGACGGTCGCATCGTCCTCGTGGCCGTCGACGGCAGCCAGCCCGGGCGCAGCGTCGGCATGACGAACTTCGAGCTTGCGCAGGCGCTCGTACGGCTCGGCGCCATCACGGCGATGGCGCTCGACGGGGGCGGCTCCACCACTATGGCCTTCGACGGCGCTCTGCTCAACAGGCCGTCGGCCGGGAGCGAGCGCTCGATCTCCGACGCCCTGCTGTTCCTGTACACGGGCGTCTACCTGCCGGAGACGCCTGCCGTGGTGTCGCCGAACGGGGACGGCATTGACGACGGGCCGAGGATGCGCTACCGCGTCGTGCGCCCCTCGAGCGTGACGGTCTCGGTGCGGAGGCCCGATGGGCAAGTCGCCTATCAGGCGACGCTCGCGCGTCAACCGGGCAGTTACTCGCTCTCGTTCCCGCCGCCTCCCTCACCCCCGCCACCTCCACCTCCTCCTCCGGCTCCCGTGCCACCTCCCGCGGCGCCCGTTCCGGTGCCGCCGCCGCCTCCGACACCCGTTCCCACGCCTGAGCCGACCCCGCCGCCTGCTCCGGCAGCGAGTGTGTCGAGTACGTCGACGCGGGCACCGGCGTCGACGTACTCGACCCGTCCAGCCGCAGGCCGCTGGACGTTCGAAGTGTCCGCGATCGACGACACCGGGCAGGCCTCGTCGATGTCCCGCTCCTACGTCGTGAACACGTCGCTCGGGTACCTCCGAACGAAGCCCGGCCGGCTCTTCCTCCCTCCGACGGGGCGGGATCTCACCATCGAGTGGACGGTTGGTGCTGTCGGCAGGACAGTGGTCACGGTCGAGACGAAGGACGGAGAGGTCCTGCGCCGGCTTGCCGACCGTAGGTTCCCGCTCGGCGCCGCCTTCGTCGCCTGGAATGGGCTCGACCGCAAGCGCGTCGCGGTCAAGGGCGGCCGCTACGTCATCCGGGTGGTTGCGAGCAATGCGCTGGGACGCATGGAACTCACGAATGCAGTCGGCGTGCAGCGCGTGAAGGGATCGTAGGTACCGGAGCCGGTTCGGTGGTCGTGCCGCGGTACGCTCGGTACCAGGCCTGGACGGCTGTAAAGTGCGGCGGTGCCCGTTGCGTCGATCGTGAGCACCGTCACCTCTGCGATCGGCGACTACGGTCTATACGCGGTCTTTCTGTTGATGCTGATCGATGCCGTGTTCCCGGCCGGCAGCGAGATCGTGATGGTCTACGGGGGAGCGATCGCCTCGGGCGCGATCGCCGGCCAGTCGGTCTCGCTCTTCGGCGTCGACCTGGAGCCCGGTCTGCCGTCGTATCTCGCGATCGTCGCGGCCGGAACGATCGGCTACCTCGTCGGCTCGATGGCCGGCTGGTGGATCGGTGAGCGCGGCGGCCGCCCGCTGCTCGAGCGTCACGGGCGCTGGTTCCACCTCGATGAGCGCAAGCTCGACCGCGCCGAGCGGTGGTTCGACCGCTGGCAAGACTGGGCCGTGTTCGTCGGGCGTCTCACGCCGGTGATCCGGTCCTTCATCTCCATCCCGGCGGGGATCTTCGGCGCCCCCTTTCGGCGCTACGTCGTGCTCACGCTGATCGGCTCCGCGATCTGGTGCTTCGCGTTCGCCGGCGCCGGCTGGGCTGCAGGAGCGAGCTGGGAGAGCTTCCACCACGGTTTCCGCTACGCCGACTACGTCGTGGGCGCTCTCGCGGTCGTCGGCGTAGCGGCGATCGTGTGGAGGATCGTTGGCAGGCGGCGAGCCGATCCCGCCTAGCCACGGTCCTGCTCGAGCGCTCGGGATGTGTGCCTGACTGTCAGTCAGGCACAACGGGCTAGTCCGGTCGCGACTGCACATGGCATGCGACTGGCGTCGATGTTTCAGATCAAGAGGATGGGGGTCGCTACGAGAGGCTCACTGTTGGCCCCGTCGCATCTCCAGGCACGCTCCTGCAGCAGCCGAAATCGCAGCAAGCCTCTAGACTTTTGCCCGATGATTCCCCTCGTCGACGTCAGGGCGCAGTACGCGCCGCTCCTGTCGGAGCTCAAGGAGCGTGTCGGCGCCGTCATCGACTCGGGGCAGTTCATCTTCGGTCCGGATGTCGCTGCCTTCGAGGACGAGGCGGCCACCTACCTCGGCGTCCCGCACGCGATCGGAGTCGGCAACGGCACCGACGCGCTCGTGCTCTCGCTCGAGGCGATGGGGATCGGACGGGGCGACGAGGTGATCTGCCCGGCCCTCACGTTCTATGCCACGGCCGAGGCGGTCGCTCGCGTTGGCGCGACACCGGTCTTCGCGGACATCGACGCCGTCACCCTCAATCTCGATCCGGAGCGAGCAGCAGAGCGGATCACCAAGCGAACGAGGGCGATCATGCCTGTTCACCTCTTCGGCCGTCCCGCCCCGCTCGAGCAGCTCGCCGGCCTCGGCCTACCGCTGATCGAGGACGCGGCGCAAGCCTTCGGCGCTCCGGGCACGGGGACGAGCGGCGTCTGCTCCACCTATAGCTTCTTTCCGACGAAGAACCTGTTTGCCTTGGGCGACGGCGGGCTCGTCACTTCGACGAACGACGACGTCGCAGCACGCGTCCGGCTGCTGCGCTTCCACGGATCACGCGACAAGACGACATTCGAGCTGGTCGGCACCAACTCGCGACTCGACACGATCCACGCGGCGGCGCTTCGCGTGCTCTTGCCTCGACTAGCCACGTGGAATGCCGGACGGCGTGAGGGCGCGAGGCGCTACGAGGAGCTCGGGCTCGGCGAGCTCGTCGAGTTGCCCCTCGACGATCCGGGCCACGTCTACCACATGTACGTCGTGCGTTCCTCTCACCGCGACGCAATCGCAGCAGGGCTCCGTGAGGCCGGCGTTGCGTCCGCTGCGTACTACGCCACCCCCCTCCATCTCCAGCCCGTCTTTCGGCATCTCGGCTATGTGCCCGGATCGCTTCCGGCGACGGAATCTGCTGCGGCAGAGAACCTCGCGCTTCCGCTGTGGGGCTGCATCGACGCCGGCGTGCAGGAGCAGGTCGTCGACGCCGTGCGCAAGGTGGCGGTCGCCGGGTCGTCCGGCGTCGCAGCGTGAGAAGCCCGGTCAACCGGCACCAGCTCTGGCAGGTCGCGGTCGACGTCGTCGTCGTCGCCGCCGCGTGGGAGATTGCCTGGCACGTCCGCTTCGACGCCGGCTGGCCCCGTTACTACGACCGCTACCTCGACTGGGAGATCATCGCGCTCGTCGTGGCGCTCAAGATCCCGGCTTTCACGGCGTTCGGGTTCTACAACCGCTGGTGGCGATATGTCTCGACGCGCGACATGTGGTCGGCCGTGCGGGGCGTCGCGATCGCCTCCGCGCTCGTGCTAGGCGTGTTCACGCTCTTCTCGATCCACCGCGTGCGGGTGCCTTCGGGCATCTGGGTGATCGACTTTCTCGTGACGCTGGCGCTCGTCACGGGCCTCAGGCTGCTCGCGCGCTCGATCATCGAGCGGCCGCGCGGTTCGAATATCGTCGCTCACGGCAAGGAGGCGATCGTCGTCGGTGCCGGCGATGCTGCCCAGCTGCTCGTCAAGGAGATGTTGCGGAACCCGTCGCTTGGCTATACGCCGATCGCACTCGTCGACGACGATCCACGCAAGCGCAACCTCCGTCTCCACGGCATCCGCGTCCTCGGCCGGATCGACGAGCTTCAGCACATCCTCCACGAGCGGAGGCCCGACGAGGTGCTGATCGCGATCCCGTCTGCGCCGGGCGGCCTGCGGGAACGCGTCGTCGAAGCGGCTCGCGCAGAGCGGATCCCCGTGAAGACGCTTCCATCGCTCTCCGAGCTGGTCTCGGGCGACATCAACCTCACGGGTCAGATCCGCCCCGTCGAGGTGGAGGACGTGCTCGGTCGCGAGCCCGTCGAGGTCGACCTTGCAGCTATTGCCGGGTATCTCACGGGTGAGACTGTGCTCGTGACGGGAGCCGGAGGATCTATCGGGTCCGAGCTCTGCCGTCAGATTGCCCGTGTCGGCCCCGCCCGGCTCGTCCTCGTCGACCATGCGGAGCCCGCGCTCTTCGAGATCGAGCGCCAGCTCGTCGACGAGCGGGACGTGGCAGGGGTGGTCGCCGTGATCGCCGACGTGAAGGACAGAGAGAAGATGCGGCAGTTGTTCGGCGAGTACCGGCCAGGGGTCGTCTTCCACGCGGCCGCCTACAAGCACGTGGCGATGATGGAGGCCAACCCGATCGAGGCCGTCCGCAACAACACCCTCGGCACACGGGTCGTCGCGGAGCTCGCGATCGAGCACGATGCGAAGCGATTCGTGCTCGTCTCGACGGACAAGGCCGCGAACGCACAGACGGTGATGGGCCAGTCGAAGGCGTTGTGCGAGTGGATCGTGGAGACGCACGGCCATCGCGACGGGATCGAGACGAGATTCGTAGCGGTGAGGTTCGGTAACGTGCTCGGCTCCTCCGGCAGCGTCATTCCGATCTTCAGGCGACAGATCGCCAACGGAGGCCCGGTGACGGTGACGCACGCGGAGATGACGCGGTACTTCATGACGATTCCCGAGGCGGTGCAGCTTGTCGTCCAGGCCGGCGCCATCGGCGGGCGGGGCCAGATCTACGTGCTCGACATGGGGGACCCGGTACGCATCGTCGACCTCGCGGAGAAGATGATCAGGCTGTCCGGCAAGGAGCCTGGCCGTGAGATCGCGATTACCTTCGTCGGTCCAAAGCCCGGTGAGAAGCTGCACGAGGAGCTCGTCGGCGACGGCGAGACAGCCGAGCCGACATCGCATCGTGCGATCCTGCGCCTGTCACGCGCCCCGGTCGATGTCGCCTGGCTCGATGCCGAGCTGCGGGAGCTGCAACGACTCGTGGACGACGGCAACGCCGGCGAGCTCGTGGTCGCCCTCCGCCGCGCGATCCGCGAGCCGATGCGGCTCGGCGCGCTGCAGCCGGTTTCGCCAGAGGCGTAGGGCTAGTGATCCAGCGCCGAGAGCATGGCGTCGAGCATGAGCGCCGGATCACGTCGGATCCGGTCTCCGTTCGCCGGGCGCTTTACGAGCTCGATGCTGTCTGCCGCGACGAGCTGTCGGAGACGGTTGGACGCAATCAGCCCCGCGTCGACCGCACCGAGTGTGCCGGCGAACGTCGTGTAGACCGGCACGCCGAGCGCGACCGCTTCGCGGTTCATTGTGCCACCAGCCGAGACGACGAGATCGCTGGTCGCGATCAGGCTCTGCGCGTCGATCGCCCGAGCCGGAAGAACGAGCGACGGGAGGTCGAGCGTGGCGATCTCCTCGCGCTGCTCCGTGGTTCGACAGAGGACGACGGCCTGCACGCCGGGATCCCGGCCGAGCCGCAGCAGCACGTCACGGAAGAGAGGGTTGCCATGACGGTGATAAAGCGACACCTCGGGCGGTGTCCGTACCACGACGACGACCCGCGAGGAGTCGAGACCGAGGGCTGTGGTCACTGACTCGTCCGGCTCGAAGTGGGCGAGATAGTACTCCTCCTTCAACCCGGAGTAGCGCGTGATCTTGTCCGCGCTCGCTCCGAGGTGGCGGAGTCGCTCCAAGGGAATCGCCTCGGGCACGATGATGCGTCTTGCTGCGCGGCAGCCGAGGCCGTGCTGCGCCCGGGCGAACTCGTAGTCGAAGGCATACGCCGACGGGACGCGCAGAGAGCGAGCGGCCAGTGTGAGCTCGTGAGACGCGTGTGTTAGCGCGACATCGAACTGCCGCCTGCGCGCAAATCCGCGCAGTGCCGCGAGGCGGCTTGCCATCGCCCGCATCTTGTCCGCCGTTCCTGCGCCTCCGTGCGCCGGCCCCACCACCGTATGCGGGATTCCCGAGAGCTCAAGCAGCTCGAGTGTCTGCGCGTATGCGCGAGCGGTGACGTCGACGTCATGACCCCGGCGCAGCAGAAGCGCGATCAGCGGGCGGAAGAACGGGACGTGCGGCGAGTTCGTGATGTCGACCCAGACGCGCATCACACGCGACCCTAGACGATGGCCGCCCTGCGCAGCCGGGTCGCCGCGTTGGGGCAAGATGGAACCGCAACGATGGGACGAGGAGGCATTGCGGTGACGGTCGAGCGCTGTCGTGATCCTCGGGCTCGAGGCGAGCATCTGCGGCTCGAGCGCGGAGCGCCACCACCTTGCCGCTGGAGGGGCAAGCTCCGGCAGGGATCACTGAAAATTGGGCTCGACGGTTTACGCGGCGTACGCTAGGGCCATGGCTATCCGTCCGCTGATCGGCATTACCTCGTACGCCCAGCGCGCGCGCTGGGGTGCCTGGGAACTCCCAGCCGTGCTGGTCCCGCTTTCCTACGTCGAGTCGGTCGAGCATGCAGGTGGTCGGGCCATCGTCGTTCCGCCGAGCACGGACGGGGTCAACGAAACCCTCGACGTGCTCGACGGAATCATCTTCTCGGGAGGGATCGACATCGATCCGGCGACCTACGGGGCCGAGCGGCACCCGGCGACCGACCCCGCGCAGGCGCATCGTGATGCGGGCGAGCTCGCGCTGCTAGCACGTGCGCTCGAGCGGGATCTTCCCACCCTGGCAATCTGTCGCGGCTTCCAGCTCCTCAACGTCGTCCGCGGCGGCGAGCTGATGCAACATCTACCGGACGAGGTGGGCCACGAGGGTCACCGGGAGATGCCGGGAGCGTTCAGCCAGCACCCGGTCGAGGTCAAGGCGGGGTCGCGGCTCGCGACGATCGTCGGCACGCTCCAAGGCGGTGTTCATTCGAGCCACCACCAGGCCGTGCGACGGCTTGGAGCTGGCTTGGTCGAGACGGCATGGGCCGCGGACGGCTCGCTAGAGGCCCTCGAGGATCCAACGAAGCGCTTTACGCTCGGGGTTCAGTGGCATCCCGAGATGGACGAGGACAAGCGCTTGTTCGAGGCGCTGGTCGGCGAGGCTCGCTCGTATCGCCACGACCGCGACTCAGGCGGCGCATGAGCGCTGCGCATCGAGTGAGTTAAACGGTCCCGGCCCCAGAAAGTGGCCACCCACGGTCTGCGCCACCCCACGGTCTCCGCCGCGGGATCGGGTGACTGCCACTGCCACGCGTGCGCTCGAAGACGGCCGCGCCCGTCACGCCGGATAAGCTTCGCTTATGGATACACGACAACTCGCAGCGTTTTGCGCCGTCGTCGAAAGACGCAGCTTCTCGCAGGCGGCCGATCGTCTCGGCGTCACGCAGCCTGCCGTCTCGCTCCAGGTACGCGCGCTCGAGAAGCGACTCGGCACGCGCTTGCTCGACCGGTCGGGACGTCGGGTCGAGCCGACCGAGGCGGGCTGGAGGCTGTTTCGCGGCGCCCAGCGCCTCCTCGCGTTCGAGGAGCAGCTGCTCGAAGAGGTGGCCGAGGAAGGCGATGCCGCGCTGGGGGGTGAGCTCTCCATTGGCGCCTCGACCGGCCCGGCAGCGATCGTCGTGCCGGTCCTGCTGTGCGAGTTCCAGCTCGAGCACCAGGGCGTGCGTGTGGCGCTCGCGGTGCACGACACGCAGACGGTCGTCGACCTGGTCGCCGACCGAGAGCTCGAGCTCGGGATCGTCGGTGCGGCGCGCCGGCACCGCTCGGTGCGCTTCGAGCCCTTCTTCAGCGACGAGGTGATTCTCGCCTGCCCACCGGGGCACGCCCTCGCGGGAACGACGGTGTCGCTCGAGCAGCTGCGCCGCGAGCGCCTGATCGTCATGCAAGAGGGCGCCGGGGTCCGACAGGTCGTCGAGGACGAGCTGCGCGCGGCCGGCGTTCGTCTCCGCGATTTCGACGTGCGCCTCGAGCTCGGCCTCCAGGAGTCCGTCAGGAGCGCGGTGCTCGCCGGCTACGGCGTCGGGTTCATCTCGCGAACCGCGGTTGAGGCCGACCTCGTGGCCGGTACTCTCGCCGAGGCGCGTGTGGAAGGAATCGAGGGTCGGCGCACTGTCGCGCTTGTCCGTGGCTCGGGTCGCGTCCCGACGCGTGCGGCCGAGGCATTCGTTGCGTTCGCGCGGGCGCGGCTCGAGCTCAACGAGTCCTGACGAAGCGCTGAACCGCTGCAAGCAGCTCGGTCGCCTTCTCGGCCGCAGCCTTTTTATCGCCCGACGCGATCGCGTCCGCCACGCAGTGATTGACGTGATCCTCGAGCAGCTTGGCGCCGACTTGCTCGAGAGCGGTCTCGACGGCGGCGATCTGGGTGAGGATGTCGACGCAGTAGCGATCGCCCTCGATCATCCGCTCGATCCCGCGCACCTGTCCTTCGATGCGGTGGAGGCGTCTCACGAGCGCCTCTTTGTCCTTCGCGTACCCGGCCATCAGATCTCCTCCCGGATGGAATGGAAACGGCGCAGTCGCAGGCTGTTCGTCACGACGAAGAGACTCGAGAACGCCATCGCGGCGGCGGCGACGATCGGGTCGAGCAGGCCTGCAACTGCGAGCGGGATCGCCGCGACGTTGTAGGCGAACGCCCAGAACAGGTTGCCCTTGATCGTCCGGAGCGTTCGTCGCGCCAGGCGGATCGCGTCGGCAGCGGCACGAAGGTCGCCGGAGACGAGTGTGAGGTCGCTGGCCTCGATCGCAACGTCCGTGCCCGTCCCGAGCGCGACGCCCAGATCGGCCTGTGCGAGCGCCGCCGCATCGTTGATCCCGTCTCCAACCATCGCTACGCGCTCACCCAGATCCTGGAGGCGCGCGATCTCGTCCCGCTTGCCCGCGGGGAGCACGCCGGCGAGCACCTCGGCGATGCCGACCGCGGCGGCCACGGCGGCAGCGGTCTGTTCATTGTCGCCGGTGAGAAGCACGGGTCTCAGCCCGAGCGCAGTCAATGCCACGACCGCCTCGGCCGAGGTCTCCTTCACGCGGTCCGCGAGGACGAAGAGCCCTGCGACCGCGTCGTCGATTGCGGCCACGACCACCGTGGCGCCCCCCCTCTCGGCACTCGCGAGCCTTTCTGCCAGCGCCGGTGACGGAGAGAGACCGAGCGAGAGCAGGAGATCCGCACGTCCTACGACGACGCGTCGGTCGCCGACGATGGCCTCCACTCCGAGCCCCGGTCGGCTCTGGAGTTGGTCGACGGCGTCGAGCGCTCCGAATCGCTCGCGGGCCGCGGCGGCGATCGCCTGCGCAACAGGGTGCTCGCTCGCCGCCTCCGCGGAGCCGACGGTGCGGAGAACGGCGCTCTCCTCGACGCCCGCTGCCGGCACGATCTCGACGAGCTCCAGTCGCCCTGCGGTGATCGTTCCGGTCTTGTCGAGCACGACGGTCGTGATGCCATGCGCGCGCTCGAGGATCTCGGGGCCACGGATCACGATGCCGAGTTGCGCGCCGCGTCCGGTGCCGACCATCAATGCCGTCGGCGTCGCGAGCCCGAGCGCGCAAGGACAGGAGATGATGAGCACGGCAACGGCTGCCGTCAGCGCAGACGACGGATCGCCCGTAGCGACGAGCCAGCCCACGAGCGTTGCGACCGAGATGCCGATCACCACCGGGACGAACACGGCGGAGACACGGTCGGCAAGCCGCTGGACGGGCGCCTTGCCGGCCTGCGCCGCCGCGACGAGTCGGGCGATCTGCGCAAGCGCTGTGTCGGCGCCCACCTGCGTGGCTCGCACGATCAGGTAGCCGCCTGCGTTGATCGCACCACCCGGGAGGGTGGTTCCCGGGACCACGTCGACCGGCACCGGTTCTCCTGTGAGAAGGGACAGGTCGACAGCTGACGTGCCCTCGACCACGACACCGTCTGCTGCAACCTTCTCTCCCGGCCGCACGGCGATCAGGTCCCCGATCCCGAGCTCATTCACGGGCACGACGAGCTCGTGGCCGTCTCTGAGGACGCGTGCATCCTTTGCGCCCGCCTCGAGCAGCGACCGGAGTGCGTGCGCAGAGTTGCTCCTTGCTCGAGCTTCGAGCACCCGTCCGAGCAGGATCAGCGTCGTCACGACGGCGGCGACCTCGAAGTAGGTGTCCTCGTCTATCCCGGCGACGAGCACGAAGGTCGACCAGAGCCACGCGGCCAGGGTTCCGAGCGAGACGAGCGTATCCATGGTCGCGGCGCGGTGACGCGCGCTGAGCACTGCGGCACGGTGGAACCGCCAGCCGCACCAGAAGACAACCGGCGTCGAGAGCGCAAGCGCGAGCCATTCCCATCCCGGCGGCCGCAAGGCCGGAACCATGGCAAGAATCGAGGTGGGGACGGTGAGGGCGATCGCCGTCGTGAGACGTCTCGTCAGCGGCGTGAGTCGATCTCCGTCGCTCCGGGCGCCGTCGGCCACGGCGGCCGTGTATCCCGTCGCCCCGACCGCGCTCAGCATGTCCTCGACCGAGACGAGCCCTGGCTCGAATGCGACGGTCGCACGCTCCGTAGCGAGGTTGACAGTTGCCGTCGCCCCCTCGAGGTCGTTGAGCGCATGCTCGACGTGCGCCGCGCACGCCGCGCACGTCATCCCGTCGATCTCGAGCTCGACGTGTTCCGATGAACGCGACTCCGTCGCGGTCATCGGAACACGCAGCCTTCGGCTCGCATTTTGTCATTATACCCATGAGGGGTATATGTAGCCACGACGACGTGTCAGAATAAGCGATCGTCATGTCTTTCATAAAAAGTTGATAACCTAATGGACGTGGCGATGCCACGTCCATTCGATGTGCTCGTGATCGGGAGCGGTGCTGCCGGTCTCGCGGCTGCCGTCTCCGCCGAGCGCGCGGGCGCGTACGTCGGTCTTGCGACGAAGGGCGCGCTGCAGGCGAACAACTCCTCGAAGGCGCAGGGGGGCATCCAGGCTGCAGTCGGCGAGGACGACTCGCCCGACTTGCATGCCGGCGATGTCATCGCGAGCTCGCACGATACGGCGGATCCCCGCCTGGTCGAGGTGCTCACCACGGAGGCACCGGGCATCATCCGCTGGCTCGAGGAACTCGGCGCAGGTTTTACGCGCGACCCCGCTGGGGGCTATCGCATCGCACGCTGTGGCGGCGCGAGCCGCAAGCGCCTTCTCCAGGTCGGCGACCGCACGGGTCACGCGATCACGAAAGCGCTTCGTACCGCGTTCGAGGCAGGTTCCGGCACCGCACTTCAGCATCACACCCTCGTCGCCCTCGAGGAGAGCGGCACCGGCTGGCGCGCGACCTGCTCGACTGCAGACGACGAACTTGTTGCGCTCGAGGCCGTGACCGTCGTCCTGGCGGCGGGGGGCCGGTGCTATGCGGAGGCGCAGGAGCGCGGTGAGCTCTCGACGAACCACCCGAACGCGACCGGCGAGGTGATCCGGGCCGCCATCGACGCAGGGGCGGAGGCGCGCGATCTCGACGCGCTCCAGTACCACCCGAACGGCGGTGCCTGGCCGCCGACGATGCAGGGTTACTCGATCCCCGAGACTACCCGCGCCTACGGCGCCGTCCTCCTGAACGCCGACGGCGAGGAGTTCACCGACTCGCTCGGCCCCCGGGACGTCGTCGCGCAAGCGATCGTCGACGAGGTCGCTGCGGGGAGGGGCACGCAGACACCGGACGGGCGCCCCGCGGTCTGGCTCGACACGACCCGGATCCCGGAGGCAGACGCCGACGTGTCCCTGCCGTACATGCTCCGCCGCTATCGCGGTGCAGGCATCGATCCGTTGCGTGAGAAGATCCTCACCTACCCGGTGCTTCACTACCAGAACGGAGGCCTCGTCATCGACGAGCACGCCAGGACTTCCCTCGACCGCGTCTACGCCTGCGGCGAGATCACGGGTGGTGTGCACGGTCGCAACCGGATGATGGGAAACTCCCTCCTCGACTGCTGCGTCTTCGGTCGCCGGGCCGGCAACGCCGCCACAGAGAAAGCGAGCGCATGAGCACGACGATTGCCACCGACGTGGACCAGGCCGTGGAGGATGCGGCAGCTCATCTCTATGTGTGGGCACTGAAGGACATCCCCCAGGATCTGCGCGATGCCCTTGCCGCGGCACGCGACCGCGAGACGTCGAAGGCGGGCATCCGGGTGCTCGAGACGATCCATCGAAACGTCTCCATCGCCGACGAGCAGAAGAACCTCGTCTGCCAGGACACCGGCATCGCCGTATACACGTGTCGCGTCGGCGAGCATTTTCCACTTCACCCTGCGCGGATCTATGCGGCGCTGAAGACCGGGACCGAGCGCGCGACGCTCGAGCATCCGCTTCGCTCCAACGCGGTCCATACGATCACGCGTGAGAACACCGGGCCGAACACCGGCTACCGGCTGCCGATCGTCCACTGGGACTTCATCCCGGACTGGGACGGCCTCGACGTGAAATGCGTGCCGAAGGGATCGGGCTCGGAGAACATGAGCTTTCTCAAGATGTGCGTGCCTGCAGATGGCGTGAAGGGCATCAAGCAGTTCGTCCTCGAGTCGATCGTTGGCGCGGGCGGCAAGCCGTGCCCGCCCGGCATCGTCGGTGTCGGCATCGGCGGCTCGGCCGATTACGCCATGTACCTCGCGAAGGAAGCGATCACGCGGCCGGTCGGGACACGGAACCCCGATCCGATCGTCGCGGAGCTCGAGGACGAGCTCTACGGGCTGCTCAACGAGACGGGCATCGGGCCGATGGGGCTCGGCGGGGACGTGACCGTGCTCCAGTGTCACATCGAGCACGCCGACACCCACATGACCCTGAATCCCGTCGCGGTCAACTACCAGTGCTGGGCGGCCCGTCGCGCCTCAGCCCACATCGCAGCCGACGGCAGCGTCGACTTCGACCGGGAGTTCTGATGCACGCGGTAGCTCTAATGCGCGCGGTCGAAAGCCGCGTGCGCACGAGTCGACCGAGGGCCAAGCAACAGTCTGTTACTTGGCGCTCGGTGCGTCTGGAGGTGAGCTGAGATGGCAGAGCATGAGGTGACGTTCCCGATCACGGATCCGGCAGAGATCCTCAAGCTTCGCGCGGGCGACGAGGTGACGGTGCAGGGTCACATCATCGGCATTCGCGACCGCACGCAGATCCGCATCTTCGACCAGGGCGTCGAGCCTCCGATGGATCTCCGCGGCGCCTTCCTGCTGCACACGGCGCCGAACGTGCGCAAGCTCGGGCCGGGTCGCTACGAGAAGATCTGCATCGGCACCACGACGAGCGCGCGCATGGTGCGCTTCACCGAGCCGCTCGGCGAGCAGTACGCCGTGAGGGCGATCTGCGGTAAGGGCGGCTTTCCCGACGAGGCGATCGAGCCGATGCACAGGCTCGGGATGGTCTACTTCGCGATCGTCGGCGGCGCGGCGGCGCTGGAGACCACCCAGATCGAGGAGATCGAGGAGGTGGGCTGGGAGGATCTCATGCCCGAGTGCCTCTGGAGGTTCCGCGTCAAGGACTTCGGCCCGCTCATCGTCGGGATCGACGCTCATGGCAATTCTCTCTACCGCGACGTGCAGGCGCAGGCGCGCAAGAAGCTGGAGGAGCTCTATGCCCGACTTTGACGCTGACTTCCTCGATCTCCCACCGCGGTCGCCCAAGCCACGCGCGGCCGGTCTGACACACGTGATGGACAAGGGCATGAACCTGCGGGAGATCGAAGGCCTCTTCGATACGGCCGGCGCGTACGTCGACATCGTCAAGCTCGGTTGGGGCACGTCGTACGTGACGAACAACCTCGAGAAGAAGATCGCGCTCTACCGCTCCTTCGAGACGCCTGTCGTCTGTGGCGGAACGCTCTTCGAAGCTGTTTACGCGCGTGGCAAGCTCGACCAGTTCAAGGCCTGGCTCAGGCATCATCGCTTCTCGCATGTCGAGATCTCGGACGGCACGCTCGAGATCCCCCGCGACCGCAAGCTCGAGCTGATCGCCGATTTCGCCCGGGACTTCACCGTGCTCTCAGAGGTGGGGTCGAAGGACTCGGAGGTCGTCTTCGCGCCGTACCAGTGGGTCGAGTGGATCATCGAGGAGCTCGCGGCCGGGTCGTGGAAGGTCATCACCGAGGCGCGTGAAGGAGGCACGGCCGGGATCTTTCGCCCGACCGGCGAGATGCGCACCGGCCTCGTCGACGAGATCGCACACTCGATCGACTTCCACGACCTCATCTTCGAGGCACCCGCCAAGTCCGCCCAGGCGTGGTTCGTCAAGCATTTCGGGCCCGAGGTCAATCTCGGCAACATCGCGCCCGGGGAAGTGATCCCGCTCGAGACGCTCCGTCTCGGCCTCCGGGGCGACACGTTGAAGGAGGTGCTGCTTGGCGACGCGGTCGCTCCCACTTCCTGAGCGCGATGTCGAGGCGATGAGCGCGGAGGACCTGCTGCGGGAGCTCTACTCGGTCTACGGCGACCGGATGTGCCTGACGAGCTCTTGGCAGAAGCAGAGCTCCGTGCTCATCCACATGATCTCCGAGCTCGGCCTCGAGATTCCGATCGTCGAGCTCGACACCGGGCTTCTCTTCTCACAAACCTACGAGACGAGAGACAGGCTCGTCGAGCGTTACGGCCTCGATCTCATACGCCCCGATGTTCTCTCGATCGCGGAGCAACACCGGGAGGAGGGCGCGAATCTCTGGGAGAGCGACCCCGATCGCTGCTGCCATATCCGCAAGGTGGAGCCGCTCGAGCGTGCGCTTGCACCGTACGAGGCCTGGATCTCCGGGATCCGGCGTGAGCAGGCGCTCACGCGTGCGGACGCGCAGAAGCTCGAGTGGTCGGAGCGCTACGGCGTCTGGAAGGTGCACCCGATCGTCGACTGGGACTCGAAGCGCGTCCAGGCGTACATCCACGTGAACGAGATCCCCTACAACCCGCTGCACGACGAGGGCTACCCGTCGGTGGGCTGCATCCCGTGCACGCGCCCGGTTGCCGTCGGCGAGGACGAGCGCGCCGGTCGCTGGGCCGGGAGCGACAAGCTCGAGTGCGGGATCCACGGTCAGAGTTAGCGTTCGCCGCCACGATCAACACGCTCGGCCAGGACTCGCGCGCCGCTCGGCCGCCGCGACGACGCGGCGGCGACCATCCAACGCAGCGATTTCTCGCTCTCGGCTAGGCTCGTCGGCATGGAACGAGCAGCCGGTTTCACCTTGTGGTTCACGGGCCTTTCGGGTGCCGGCAAGACGACGATCGCCGAGATCGTCGCGCCAGAGCTCGAGCGTCGGGGTGTCCTCGTGGAGTGGCTCGACGGCGATGTCGTGCGAACGCATCTGTCGAAGGGCCTCGGCTTCTCGAGAGAGGATCGCGACGTCAACGTCGAGCGGATCGGGTGGGTCGCCTCGCGTCTCACACGCGCCGGCGCCGGGGTCGTCGTGTCGGCGATCTCGCCGTATGCCGCGACGCGTGAACGAGCGCGCGCGCTGGTCGAGGAGTGGGGTGCGTTCGTCGAGATCCACGTCGCCACGTCTGTCGAGGAATGCGCGCGCAGAGACGTGAAGGGGCTCTACGCGAAGGCGTTTACCGGCGAGATCCCCGAGTTCACCGGTGTCTCCGATCCCTACGAGGAGCCCGTTGCTCCGGAGCTCAGGCTCGAGACGGCCGATGTCCCGCCCGCCGAGAGCGCGGCGCGCGTTGTGGCGAGGCTTGAGGAGCTCGGGCTCGTCGCTCGCGAGCTTGACCCGGCTCGATGAGCGCCGCGGCAGACACCGGAGGGCGCGCAGTCGGGTTCGAGCCGGTCACGCTCACTCACTTGCAGCGACTCGAGTCCGAGAGCATCTACATCATGCGCGAGGTCGTCGCGGAAGCAGAGAAGCCCGTGATGCTCTATTCGATCGGCAAGGACAGCGCGGTCATGTTGCACCTCGCGATGAAGGCGTTCCATCCCGCGACGCCGCCCTTCCCGCTCCTGCACGTCGACACGCGGTGGAAGTTCCGTGACATGTACGAGTTTCGGGAGCGGATGGCGAAGGAGCTCGGGTTCGAGTTGCTGGTTCACATCAACCCGGACGGGGTCGCCATGGACATGAACCCGTTCACGCACGGGTCGGCCGTCCACACCGACGTCATGAAGACCGAGGGATTGAAGCAGGCACTCGATCAGCACGGCTTCGACGCTGCATTCGGCGGTGCCCGTCGTGATGAGGAGAAGTCCCGGGCGAAGGAGCGCGTCTTCTCGTTTCGCACGGCGCAGCACCATTGGGACCCGAAGAATCAGCGACCCGAGCTCTGGCAGCTCTACAACGCCCGCAAGCACAAGGGCGAGTCGATGCGCGTCTTCCCGCTCTCCAACTGGACCGAGCTCGACGTCTGGCTCTACATCCACCTCGAGAACATCCCGATCGTGCCGCTCTACTTCTCTGCCGAGCGTCCCGTGGTCGAGCGCGACGGGACGCTGATCATGGTCGACGACGAGCGGATGCCCCTCGAGCCGGGTGAGGTGCCGATGCGCAAGAAGGTGCGCTTCCGCACGCTCGGTTGTTACCCCCTCACGGGTGCGATCGAGAGCGACGCGGACACCCTGCCCTCCATCATTCAGGAGATGCTGCTGACGACGACGTCGGAGCGGCAAGGGCGCGTCATCGACCACGACGCAGCCGCCTCGATGGAGAAGAAGAAGCAGGAGGGCTACTTCTAGTGCGGCCACTCGATCTTCTCCCACCCGGCCCGGCCGCCGCGAACAACGGACAACTGTGCCTGACTTCAGTCATGCACGACGCGAACCAAGGACAGCTGTGCCTGACTTCAGTCAGGCACTACACGTCCGGCGGGTCGCTGCCGACTCGGATCGACCATTGCGAGCCGGCAAGCTGATGGCCCACGTCTCCGACCTGATCGCGGAGGACATCCTCGCGTACCTGGAGGCGCACGAGCACAAGAGCCTTCTGCGTTTCATCACGTGCGGCAGCGTCGACGACGGCAAGAGCACGCTCATCGGCCGTCTGCTCTATGAGTCGCACATGCTCTTCGAGGACCAGATGGCTGCCCTCGAAAGCGACTCCAAGAAGGTAGGCACACAGGGCGACGAGCTCGACTTCGCTCTCCTCATGGACGGCCTCGCCGCCGAGCGGGAGCAAGGAATCACGATCGACGTCGCATACCGCTACTTCTCCACCGACCGGCGCAAGTACATCGTCGCCGACACGCCGGGCCACGAGCAGTACACGCGGAACATGGTCACAGGTGCCTCCTCGGCCGACTGCGCGCTGATCCTGATCGACGCGCGCAAGGGCGTGCTCACCCAGACCCGCCGTCACAGCTATCTCGTCTCGTTGCTCGGCCTCCGCCACGTCGCGCTCGCTGTCAACAAGATGGACCTCGTCGACTACGACGAGGGACGGTTCCGGGAGATCGAGGCCGAGTACCTCGCATTCGCGCGCCAGATCGGGCTCCCCGAGGTCACGTGCATCCCGATGTCCGCGTTGCGGGGCGACACCATCACCGAGCGCAGCGAGAGCGCGCGCTGGTACGTGGGCCCGACCCTGATGGAGTATCTCGAGTCGGTCGAGGTCGATCAGGAGCGCATGCAGGCGGCTCCGTTCCGGATGCCGGTGCAGTGGGTGAATCGCCCGAACCTGGACTTTCGTGGCTTCGCGGGAACGGTTGCGAGCGGCGGGATCTCGGTCGGCGACCGGATCGCGGCGCTCCCCTCCGGCAGGGAGAGCACGGTTGCGCGCATCGTCACGCGCGACGGCGATCTCGAGCGGGCGGTCGCGGGCCAGGCGGTCACGCTCACCCTCGCCGACGAGATCGATATCAGTCGTGGAGACGTGATCGCACACGCCGCCGAGCCGGCGTCGGTGAGCGATCAGTTCGAGGCAACCGTGGTGTGGATGTCGGACGACCCGATGCTCCGTGGCCGCAACTACGTGATGCGAATCGGCACCAAGACCGTGACCGCGACGATCGCGCCGCTCAAGTACAAAGTGGACGTCAACTCGCTCGAGCATGCCGCCGCGACCAAGCTCGAGCTGAACGAGATCGGCGTGTGCGACCTCGAACTGAATCAGCCCGTCGCCTTCGACTCCTACGCCGACAACCGCGACACCGGCGGGTTCATCCTGATCGATCGGATTACGAACAACACGGTCGGCGCCGGCATGCTCCACTTCGCGCTGCGGCGCGCCGACAATACGCCGTGGCAGGCCATTGACGTGGACAAGGCGGCACGTGCCGCCGTCAAGGGCCAGAAGCCGTTTGTCGTTTGGCTGACCGGTCTGCCCGCCTCCGGAAAGTCGAGCGTGGCGAACCTCGTCGAGCGACGGCTCCACAGCCTGGGCCTCCATACCTATCTTCTCGACGGCGACAACATCCGCCACGGCCTCAGCAAGGATCTGGGCTTTACGCCCGCCGACCGGGTCGAGAACATCAGGCGCGTCGGCGAGGTGTCGAAGGTGCTGGTCGATGCAGGCCTGATCGTGCTCGCCGCTTTCATCTCGCCATTCCGGAACGAGCGCCGCACAGTACGGGCGCTCGTCGAAGAGGGCGAGTTCTTCGAGGTCTTCCTCGATCTGCCGCTCGAGCTGGCAGAGGAGCGCGATCGCAAGGGCCTGTATGAGAAGGCTCGTCGCGGGGAGCTCTTCAACCTGACCGGCTTCGACCTCGAGTACGAGGCGCCGGAGTACCCTGAGCTCCGTCTCGACATGGCGTCGCTCACCGTCGAGGAGGCGGCCGAGCAGCTGATCGCCGCATTGCGCGAAGCCGGGCTCTTGAACGCGGACGCTGCTCGCTAGAGCCTCAGGGACACAAGCGGGTGGTGCCTGACTGAAGTCAGGTGCACGGTGTAACCCGAGCCATGTGCCTGACTCTTCAGGCAGGCACCACGATGAAGCCCCGAGCTATGTGCCTGACTTCAGTCAGGCACTACCCAAACCGGCTCGGGACATGCTTCACGAGGGCGAAAGAGCCTGCTAGCCGTAGAATCGGCCGTCTGTGGCCCGTCGTGCGTCAGCCGTCCTCGTCGCGGCCCTGCTCGTCGGCACGCTGATTGCGTTCGTCGCCACTGAGCGGCTGAAGCTCCAGAAGAGCCCGATCACCGGAACACGGGTGACTCCGAAGGTCTTCTCGCCCGTGTGCAAGTGCGAGACGGCGGTCGCCACGATCGCCTTCAGATTACGCAAGCCGGAGACGATGAGCATCGCGATCGTGGACGCGGACGGCAACATCGTTCGTGGCCTGGTCGACAGAGCGCGCCGCCCGCGTGGTGCGGTCGAGGTGCGCTGGAACGGTCGTGACGATGCAAGTAAGGTCGTTTCCGAGGGTCGCTACCGGCCACGCGTCCGGCTAGCGCGGCAGCGGCGGACGATCGTCCTCCCCAACCCGATTCAGGTCGACACGACACCTCCGCTCGCCACGATCCGCTCCGTGGCCCCGCGTACCTTCTCGCCGGACGGGGATCGCCGTGGCGACCTCGTTCGGCTTCGCTACGCGTTGAGCGAGTCGGCGCGCGCGATCCTCCTCGTCGACGGCGTCCGTCACACACTGACCCGCAGCAAGCAACAGAGCGGGACGTTGGTCTGGAACGGACGGGTCGACGGACGATCCGCACGACCGGGAGTCCACGTCCTTCGCGTCGTCGGCCGCGATCCAGCAGGGAACGTCGGCCCTCCGAGCAGGGGTGTGCGCGTCGTTCTCCGCTACGTCGCGCTCGGACGGTCCCGGATCGAGACGGCACCGGGTGCCCGCTTCGCTGTGCTCGTCTCGGCCGAGGCTGCATCCGTGCGGTGGCGGCTCGCCGGTCGCACAGGTGTCGCTCGTCCTGGGACGCTCCGTCTGCGCGCGCCCGACACGCCCGGGCGCTACTTCCTGACCGTACGCGCCGGGACGCACGCCGCGCGCGCGATCGTGATCGTGACGACGCCGCATGAGTGAGCTCGCTCGGATCGCCGGTCCAGTCGGCTGCGCCGGCCTCGCGCTGCTGCTCGTCGGGACGAGACGCGAGCTGCGCCTGGTCGGGCTTGGCCTGTGGGCCCTGGGCATCGTCGGCCTCGGGCTCTACCTCGCCCCGGACGGCCACGCCGCAAAGCTCGGCGCGGCCGGGCTTGCCGGCCTCGCTGCAACGGCGCTCGGCGGCTTCTTGCTCGACAGATACCCGTACCTGCTCGCGTTCGGGACGCTTGCGTGCCTGCCCGTGCGGATTCCGGTCACTCTCGGCAGCCAGGACGCCAACCTGCTTGTGCCGCTCTACTACGTGATCGGTGCGCTTGCGTTCGCGCTTGCCTGGCAGCTCTGGCGGAGTGAGCCCCGCATGAGGGAGCTCGGGCCCGTCGCCGTTCCGCTTGCGGCGTTTACGGCCTGGACCGGCCTTACGCTGCTCTGGACGGACGATCTGCGCGAGGGCGCGATCTTCCTCGGGGCGTTCGTGCTGCCGTTCGGGCTGCTCGCCCTCGGCTTTGCGAGGTTGCCATGGCGAGGACGGTGGCTCACCTGGCTGTGGGCGCTGCTCGTGGGGACGGCGCTGGCCTTCGCGATCGTCGGCGGCTATCAGTGGCTAACGCGTGACATCTTCTGGAACCCCAAGGTCAGCATCGGGAACGCGTACGCGCCGTTCTTCAGGGTCAACTCGGTCTTCTGGGATCCGTCGATCTACGGGCGCTACCTCGTTGTCGCGATCCTCGCGACGCTTGCCGGGGTGCTCCTCGGCGGGCTCCGCGGTTGGCGCCTCGCAGGGCTCTACGGGGTCGTGTGCGCGACCTGGCTCGGGTTAGTCATATCGTTCTCGCAGTCGAGCTTTATCGCCCTCTTGGTCGGTGTGGCGGTCGCTGCGCTCGTCGTATGGGGACGGCGCGCCGCGCTGGCGCTCGCCGCCCTGGCAGTGGTCGCTGTCGTCGTCGCCGCGGCGATCCCGCAGGTGCGACACGATGTCGTCGGCAAATCTCGCTCTGGCCTGAACAAGGCTACGAGCGGCCGCGCCGACCTGGTGGGTCAGGGTCTCCGGATCGCGATCCACAATCCGATCGGCGGCGTCGGCGTCGGCGACTTCAAGCGAGCCTATGCCGAGCGGACCGGTCTGCGGGGGAGGGAACCGAAGAAGGCGGCGTCGCATTCGACGCCCATTACGGTCGCAGCCGAGGAGGGCGTGATCGGCGTTGCATTGGCGGGCTGGTTGCTCGTCGCGGCCCTGCTCGCGACGCTCCGTCGGATCGGAATGGGCTACACCTCACGCGTGACGTTCGCCGTGGGCCTTACGCTAGTGGCGATCTTCGTGCACAGCCTCTTCTACAACGCGTTCTTCGAGGACCCGATGGCGTGGGCTCTGCTCGGTCTCGTGGGGCTCGCCGCGCGCGTGCCGCGGAGGCCGCAGTGATCGAGGCCTGTCGTCGCGCGCTCGTCCTTGCTCCGCATACCGACGACGGCGAGTTCGGCTGTGGCGGCACGATGGCGCGCCTCGTCGAGGCAGGTTGCGAGGTCCGCTACGTCGCCTTCTCGATCGCGACGAGATCGCTGCCCGACGGCTTTGCGCCCGACACCCTCGCGCGCGAGGTGCGGGAGGCGACCTCCGAGCTCGGGATCCCGGAGAGCCGTCTCACGGTGCATGACTTCGACGTGCGGACGTTCCCCGAGCGCCGTCAGGACATCCTCGAGCTGCTGGTGGAGCTGTGGGAGGAGTGGAGGCCGGACGTCGTCTTCCAACCATCCCATCACGATGTCCACCAGGATCATCAGACGGTGGCCCAGGAAGGGCTACGGGCGTTCAAGCGGACGACGATCCTCGGGTACGAGATCCCGTGGAACAACTTCGATTTCTCGTACGGCGCGTACGTGGGGCTCGAGCAGCGCCATGTCGAGCGGAAGATCGCGGCCGTAGGCCGCTATGCGTCGCAGCAGCACCGACGCTACGCGAACGAGGAGTACATCTGGAACCTCGCGAAGGTGCATGGCACGAACGTGAACCGCGATTACGCCGAGGTCTTCCAGGTGTACCGCATCGTCGCGTAGGACGGTGTCAGACACTGCCTATAGTCACGTGGCTGGCGCCGAAGTCATTTTCAGCCGGGCCGCGGCAGCCGTTTAGTTCTCGGCCGCGGCGGTTCGGCTGCGCCGCCGCCAGACGAAAGCGGCGATCAGGCCGAGGAGAAGCGTGGGAACCATCGTCAGGAAGCGGAAGACGAGGGTTGCGGCGACGACTCCGGTGTTCGAGCCGCCGAAGCCGATCAGGGTGCTCGTGAGGCTGAGCTCGACGATGCCGATCCCGCCCGGGGTGATCGGGATGCTGCCGAGGAGTCGCGCGAGCGCCCAGGCCGCGAACGCCTCGACCAGCGTCACCTGCCCAGCGTCGATTCCGAATGCTCGGAGCGAGACGAGCAGCACGAGGAACACGGTCAGGCTTCCGGCCAGCGTTGCGAGCGTGAGGAGATGCCAGCGGTGGACGAGCAGCTCGTTCGTCTCGTTGCGAAAGCGGACGAAGCTGCGGCCGTCCCATGTGACCGGCCCGCGGCGCACCTTCGCAAGCACCCAGCTCGCGGTCGACGCGGCGGCGTCTCCGAGATCGTTGGCGAGCCCGCTGCTCGCGAGGACGAGCGCCAATCCCGCGACCGCGATCCCGAGGATGGCGACACCGACGAACGCGACTGTTGCGAGCACGGCCGTGTCACCGCCGGTGATCGATACGAGGAACACGGCGACGATCGGATAGGCGAGGTTCGCGAACTGGTTCCAGATGCCCGTCAGGGTTACCGCGCGTCCGACCGCGCGCCCTTCGAAGCCAAGGCCGCGGAGCATGCCGTAGGAACCGGCCATCCCGACTGCCGCACCGCCTGGAACCACGATCGATAGCGCTGTGGATGCTTGTGTCACCGTCATCGCCGGCATGAAGCGAAGTCCGGGCAGCGCGACTTGCCACGGAGGGGCGAACGTCACGAGGTTTAGGACCGTGGCTGCGAGGAGCACGAGCATCCAGCCCCATGAGAGCGTCTTGACGAGCGCCCAGACGTCCCGGTAGTCCGCGATCTTCGGGAGGAAGAACGCGAAAGTGACGATGACGATGACAACGCCGACGGCGATCATGACGCGGCGTTTCATGCTCCGCGCCTGCCCAGCCGGGTCGTGGGAGTCTTCATTTGAGACGTCGCATCCGTATCGGAGAGAATAGACTCGGGTCACCGCGGAACACCGATGACCGATACCTCGACGACACCCGCGGCGCCACTGGCCTGGAAACCGGCGCGACCAAGGTTCAAGCCGCTCCGCTTCGTGGTCGCGTGGCTGGTCTCGGCCGTTGCGCTGATCGTCGCTGCCTGGGTTGTTCCGGGCGTGTCCTTCGAGCGGCCCGTGTGGGCGATCGTCGTCGCCGTCGTGATTGCCATCTTCAACGCCGTGCTTCCGCCGATCGTTGCCGCGCTGCGCCTGCCCTTCACGCTGATCCTCGGCTTCCTGCTCGTCCTCCTCCTCAACGCGGCGATGCTCCTGCTCGCGTCGCGCGTTCTCGACGACGTCATCCGCGTCTCGAGCTTCTGGACTGCGCTACTCGCTTCGCTCGTCGCAGCCGCCGTTGCGATCGTGCTCCAGATCATCGTGGGCACGAACGACGACGACGAGTACGGGCTCCGGGTGACGCGTCGGATCGCCCGGCGAACGGGCGGCGTCGTGAGCACGGATGTGCCGGGCATCATCTTCCTCGAGATCGACGGCTTGGCGCTCCCCGTCCTCCGCCGCGCGATGCGCGACGGCAACGCGCCCACCATGGCACGCTGGCTCGAGGACGGGTCGCACGCACTGCTCGAGTGGGAGACGGACTTGTCCTCGCAGACCGGAGCAAGCCAGGCCGGGATCCTGCTCGGCTCGAACGAGGACATTCCGGCCTTCCGCTGGGTCGAGAAGGAGCGGGGGATCATGATGACCTGCTCCGCGCCCGCTGACTGCGCGGAGATCGAGCGGCGGCACGCGAGCGGCAAGGGCCTCCTCGTCGACGGTGGCGCGAGCCGTGGCAATCTCCTTTCCGGCGAGGCGGACGAGGTCATCCTCACCGTCAGCCGCATGGATGCTGAGAAGCAGGCCAATCCTGGCTATCGGGCGTTTCTCGCGAACGGGTTCAACGTCACGCGCGCTCTCGTCCTGTTCACGTGGGAGGTCGTCCTGGAACTGGTCGCCTCGCTACGCGCGAAGCGTCGCGACGTGCGTCCGCGGGGTCACCGCGGCGGCAGCTACCCGCTCATGCGCGCGGCGATGTGCGTGATCGTCCGCGACCTCATCGTCTTCGGCGTCCTCGGCGACATGATGAAGGGACGCCCCGCGGTCTATGCGACGTTCTCGAGTTATGACGAGGTCGCGCACCACTCCGGCCTCGAGCGCGCAGACACGCTCGAGGCTCTCCGGAAGCTCGACCAGCAGTTCGGACGGATCGAGCGGGCCCGTCCCTACGCTCCGCGTCCGTACGAGATCGTCGTCCTCTCCGATCATGGCCAGACTCAGGGCGCGACGTTCAAGCAGCGGAACGGATACGGACTCGACGAGCTCGTCCGCCGGTCGCTCGCAACCGGGTCCGTCAGCGGGATGGGTGCCGGGGACGAGGCGGACGCCATGGTCGGGCAGGCGATCGGCGAGGCCACCGGCCGCAAGCAGCCCAAGCGGCCGAAGAACGACGTGAGTGGGGAGGAGGTCGTCGTTCTCGGCTCCGGCAATCTAGGACTGATCTACCTGATGGACGAACCGCGGCGATTGACGCTCGAGGAGATCGACGAGCGCCATCCCCGTCTGACCCAGGCGCTGCGCGAGCACCCCCACGTCGGTTGGCTGCTTGTCCGCTCGCAGGAGCGCGGCCCCCTGGTTCTCGGCGCGCGCGGAGTTCGCGTACTGGCAACAGGAGCGATCGAGGGTGAAGATCCCCTCGAGCTCTTCTCCCCCGGGGCTGCGCGGCACCTCGCGAGAACAGACGGGTTCGAGCACGTCGCCGACATCATGGTGGGGAGCTTCTACGATCCCGCCCTCGATCAAGGCTGCGCGTTCGAGGAGCTGATCAGCTTCCACGGGGGCATTGGCGGCCCGCAGACCCAGCCGTTCATTCTCGCGCCGAACGTCCTTCCGCAGCCATCCGGTCCCATTGTCGGCGCCGCCGCGGTCAACGTCCTGCTCCGCGGCTGGCGCGTGCACCTCCAGGACGGGCAGGCTCCGTCTGCCGGTTCGAAATGATGGATGGACTCCGGCCGGCACGCGGAGTAGGCTTGCGCTGCACGCCTCGTTCGATCGGCGTGCGCGCACCGATCGAAAGGCTTTTTGGTCGGAGCGGGCCGTCCGCTCTGCGGGACGAGAACGAACCGGGTGCTCTCGGCCATGCGGCGCCGAGAGCACCGGGGGCGCTCCTGGCCGCGGGAGGGCCGACTACGCGGGAGACCCCGCTGCCTGGGATCAGCACCTACGGACAGCTTCGGGCCCGCCGATGACGAGACAGGAGCTCGAGGCATCCGTTCGTGCGCGCGCCTGGTCGATCGACGGTCGCAGATTCGCCTTTCAGGCCCCGGTCGACGTTGCCGATCTGCACGTCGGTGGCTACGTGTCGCTCGGAAACGGTGAGGCGGCACGGCTGGGACAGGTGCTGGAGATCGAGCGCGTGGTCGTGGACTCCGCCGATATCGTCGGTCTCGTCGGCGAGGCCGCGGGCACCGGAGCACGGGTCGCGATCGTGCGGGGGCAGGGGACTATCCTTGGAGCGCCGGGCTACCCGTTCCACGAAGCCGAGCTCGCCCGCGCCGATCGCGCCCACGTGCTCGAGTGGCTCGAGGCGGTACGCCCGCGCCGGGCGTCGCTCGACGTCGGGGCGATGCTCGTGGAGCCCGACGTCAGGTTCGCCCTCGACGCCGGCGGCTTTGACCGCCACACGTTCCTGTGCGGCCAGTCCGGCTCGGGCAAGACCTTCTCGCTGGGGGTGATCCTCGAACGGCTCCTCCTCGAGACCTCGTTGCGCGTCGTGGTGCTCGACCCGAACTCGGACTTCAGCAGGATCGCGCAGCTTCGTGCCGATGCCGCCGATAGCCCGGTCGCAGGTCGCTACCGTGACGCTGCGGCCGATGTGGTCGTGCGGAGCGCTTCCGGCCGTGCGGCCGATCGCCTCCACGTGCGGTTCGTCGACCTCGACGCCGTCGAGCAGGCCGCGGTCCTCCGGCTCGACCCGATCGCTGACGCGACCGAGTACGCAGCACTCCTCGACGCCGTCGCCGAGAGGACCGATGCTACGAGCGTGGGCGGAGGATCCGAGGACGTTGCGTCCGCCATGCTCGCCGCGGACGATCCAGTTCTGCAGTCGCTCGGGCGCCGGATGCACAACCTGGGAATCGACACGTGGCATATCTGGTCGATGGGAGACGCGGGTTCGATCCAGGATCTCGTCGCGCCGGGAGGTCCGCGCTGCCTCGTCGTCGATCTCGGTTCGCTGCCGACCCCCGGAGAGCAGGCGATTGCGGCCGAGAGCGTGCTCGCCACCCTCTGGCGGAACCGGACAGCCCGTGAGCCGGTGCTCGTCGTTATCGACGAGGCGCACAACGTGTGCCCCGCCCAGCCGTCCGACCGAGTCACAGAGCTTGCGACCGAGCTCGCGGTCCGGATTGCGGCGGAGGGACGCAAGTTCGGGATCTACCTGCTGGTCTCGACACAGCGGCCGCAACGGGTGCACGAGCTGATCGTCTCGCAGTGCGACAATCTCGTGCTCATGCGGATCAATGCGGCGGCGGACCTGCGGTTCATCTCGGAGACACTTTCGTTCGTCCCGGGGGCGCTGCTCGATTGCTCGACGAGCTTTACGCTTGGCGAGTCGCTCGTGGCCGGGAAGATCGCGTCGCATCCTGCGCTGGTCCGCTTCGGCCCCCGCATCGCGGCGGAGGGCGGCTCGGACGTGCCGTCGTACCTGGGCGACGACCAACTGAGCGCACCGTCCTCGAGGCCCTTCGCGAGCGACCGTGTCCCGCGTCGGCGAGCGCCGGAACAACACGTCGGGCACGTCCCGGCTCCATTCGAATCGACGAGCACGGTCATCCGCCCGGCTCGTCCGTAAGCGCTGTCATGGCTGACGATTCCTTCACGCCCACGTCGGCGTCGTCTGCCGGTCGTACCGGCGGAGCATCGTCCCCTGCTCTCGTGGTCACGGATGAGGTCGACTTCACGACGCTTCCGTTCGCGCAGTTCGCCGCGGCGGTCGCCCGCGACGAGGTTGCGCACTCCGGGCGGGAAGACGAGTACGTTCCGTGCCCTCGCCTGGTCCTGGCGAGAGTGATGCGACATCCACTACGTCACGGATCCCGAGGAGCTCTTCGGGCGCTCGAGGTTACATGCTCGAGGTTCCGCTCGCCGGTGCTGAGGACGCTGGCACCGCGCCCGGAGGACGACTCACCCAGGTTGCGGTTGCTCGTGCTCGAAGAAGAGCCGGCGAGCTGCTCGCGGCCGATGCAAGGATCGCGTCGGTCAGGGGCTCTCGCGCCTGCTGAACGTCGCCGACGGGCTCGTCGGGCAGGGTCTGCGACTGCTCATCCTCGTCACCACGAACGAGTTCAGCGGCTCGCTCCATCCCGCGGTAGTGCGGCCTGGGCGGGTGCTCGCGACCGTGCATTCACGTCCTTCGAGCAAGGGGAGGCCGACGCCTGGCTCGTAGCGGTAGGACAGGAGCCGCGGGGTCGAGTAGCGACCCTCCGGCGGGCGGGAAGCTGCCTCCGGAGAGACCGTTCGGTTTCGCCGGTCGAGTCAGCGGGCCAGGCGCAGGCGAGCTGCAATGCGCCTGCGCTCGATCGGCAGGTAGAACCCGAGCGGGAGAAGCGCCAACGGGTATGCCAGAGCAAAGACGATCGCGACTGGGAGCCCGCCGCCGATCAGCTTTCCAAGGGCGGTGAGCGCCACCCCGGTGAGCATCGCCGTCGCCACCCGCCGCCACTGGTAGGGAACCGGGTAGACGCGGTGCGCACGCCAGGCCATGGCGACGAACATCGCCGTGTATGAGGCGACGGTCGCGATCGCGGCGCCCATCATCCCGTAGGCGGGAATGAGGGCGAAGCAGAGGGCGATGTTGGTCACGCCCGCGACTGCGCTGACCGCCCAGTTGAGCTGGGTGCGACGCGCGCGGCCGGCGCCGATCGCGAGGACGACGTAGCCGGCGAACGGGACCGCGGCGAACGCGAGCGGCCCGACGACACGGGACGCGCTCCAGAAGTCGCTCTTCGTCAGGAGCTGAACGATCCACGGCGAGAGCAGCGCTAGCCCAGTCGCGACCCACGTGGAGAACAGGACGAGATACGTCAGCACCCAGCCGTAGGTCCGCTTCGCCTCGTCGTCGTCCTCGATCGAGTACGCGAACGCAGGCCACGCCATCCGGAACGCAGTCAACAGGAGGATCATGGCCGAGGCGATGCGCACGCCGACGGAGTAGAGGCCGACCTCGCTCGTATCGGTCAGCTTGACGAGGATGAAGCGGTCGGCGAAGTTCGTGACCCAGAGAAAGAGCGCCGAGGGCACGAGCGGCATCCCGAACCTGTTCATCTCCCGTAGCAGCGGACGGCTGAACTCGAGCCCGAGCTGCTCGCGTCGATAGCCGAGCAGTGCGACGTAGACGAGCAGGGTACCCGTGAAGTTCCCGACGATCACCCCGATGGGCCCTTTGTCGAGAACGACTACGAGCAGCACGGTCATCGCCACGGTGATCGCGATGTTGACGAGGCTCGCACTCACGAATGCCACCGATCTCTCCTCGACACGGAAGAGCGCGGTGAGCTGCTCGTAGTTCATCTGAGCCCATAGGCCCACGAACGCGGCGCGGACGAGGTTCGCGCTACCAGTCGTGCCGAAGAGGGCGTGCGAGATGGGCGCGGCGAGGAGCAGGCCGGCGACGAGCCCGGCTGTGGCCATCGTCATCGTGAACCAGAACGACGTCCGCAGCACCGTTCGGCGCGCGTGGGGGTCGGCTGAGTCGAAGTAGAAGCGGAAGAACGCGCTCGAGATCCCGAAGCGGAGCACGATCGCAAAGATCGTCGTGAGCGCGACGATCGTCTCGATCTTCCCGTAGTCGGACGTCGAGAGATAGTTCGTGTAAATCGGGAGCAGCAGGACGGCGAGAATTCGCGAGACCAGCCCGCCGAGCCCGTAGATGACCGAGTCTCGGCCGAGCCGCCTGAGCCGGCTCGGGAGGGTTACGCGCTTCTCCGGTGCGGACGCCGACGCATCCGCGAGAGGCGTGTCCGAGGGACTGTCCCCGTTCATCGCAGTCGAGCGTAGACGTCCAGCAGGCGGTCTGTGACCTGCTCGATGTCGTGGACGTGCTCCACGTAGGCGCGGGAGGCCGCTCCCAACCGCCGCCGCTCGGTGGCGTCCGCCACGAGCGGGCGGAGCTGCTCGCGCAGCGTCTCTGCGGTCGCCGAGACGATGGGCACATCGAGCCCGAAGGCATCGCGCGTGCGGCGGACGGCCTCGTCGTGGAGGAAGGTCACGACGGGCTTGCCGAGCGCCATGCACTCGATCGCGAACAGGCCGTACCAGCCGGCGTTGAGCTGGTCGACGACGATATCGGCGTTCCGGTAGCGCTCGAACGCCTCGGCGTGGTGAAGGCCTTCGACTATCTCGAGCTCGGCAGCGAGCCCGTCGACGGCGGCGATCACGTGCTCAGTTCCCTTGCGCGTTCGCGACGAAGGAGCGTGGAGTATCACCGGCCGCGCGCGTTCACCGGGGACGGTCGGACGAATCGACGCGATATCGAGCCCGGGTGGCACGACATGCGCGTCGGGCACCCACCGGATCGCGTCGTAGCTGCCGACGATCTCTGCGCCCGCCTTCTTTCCGTACGCCAGCTCGCCCGGAGACTTGCCGCGGATGTCGGAGCCGAGGTAGTGCATCACCGATCTCTTCCGGAGTGCGCGCAGGATTGGGAACTGCAGGGACTGCGGGACGAGCGTGAGTCCGAAGTAGAAGTGGAAGATGTCGGTCTGTGGAAGCAGCCTCGCGAGGGCGCTCCACTGCGTCGCCTGCTTGCGGGCGAGGCCGCCGCGCCGGTCGAGCGACCAGTCAGCCTCGGGGTGCAGCGCGTAGCGATTGAAGACCACGAGCCGCGCATCGATACCTCGCTTGCGAAGCGCCTCGACGTTCGCCCACGGCACCCCCGCGGTATTGACCGGCGCGTGCGTGACGCGCAGCGGGCCGTCGACCGGCACCCCCACGTCTGCAGGCCTCGCTCGCCTCAGCACAGTTGGCGCACAATCGGCACGGACACGTCACGCCGTCCCAGCCATACTGCACATGCCCCGTGGGTGGGCGGGGGGTGGTGGGTGGTCGGCGCAGCGCGACACACAGTGCGTGCACCCACCCCAGATCGGCGCAAGCTGTCAGCTGCCTGCACGGGGAGTGTCGTCCCATTCGAGCTGGTCGAAGTATCTGAGTGCGGTGCGACCCGGGCGGATCCGCGCACGAAGCGCCTCCAACTCCCCGTCCGAGATCTCGCCGAGAGCCCGTTTCACTCCGAGGTACGGGAGGTTCAGGTCGTCCTGGTACACGATCGTCGAGATGCGCGGGTTGATCTCGATCACGTGCTCGCCGACGAGCTGGATGTTGAAGAACCACTCGATCGCGAGCTCCGAGACGATCCTGTCTGCCGTCTCCATCAGCGCTGGATCGTCGAGCGTCACGAAGTGCATCGCGAGTCCAGCACGCATCGCCTCGCGCGTCTTCGGGTGACCGAGCACGACGCGCGTCCCGTCGGCGATCCCGTCGATCGTTCGCTCGCCACCTGTCGCGAGCTCCATCACGAGCAGGTCGGGCCCACCCTCGGCAGGCAACAGCTCGACTGCCTCCTCGAGGCGCATCGCAACTGATCCTGGGCGCTCGTGCAAAAGCTGGTGCGCACGATCGACGGACGGATCGAGGATCCGGAAGCCCCGGGAGCCGGAGGAGAACACCGGCTTGAAGCACACGGGGCGCTCTGGGTAGCCGAGCTCGCGTGCCGCAGCCGCAACCTCCTTCGCGCCGTTCACACGCCTGAACTCCGGGGCCGGGACGCCGATCCGATGGAGCAGCTCGTACGTCTCCGCCTTGTCGTTCGAGCGGTGGATCGTGTCCGGGCTGGATACGAGCACCGGCACCGGGAAGCGCTCGCGGTGCGCGGCTAGGCCCTCGAGATCGAACGACGATTGCGGGAGGACGACGTCGACCTCCTCCCGCTCGACGAGCTCGAGGATCGCAGCCGGAAAATCCGGATCGGAACCTGCGGGCACGAGGTGGAATCCGTCGCAGAGGTGGCGGCCGACGGAGCGCTCGGACATGTCGGTCCCGAGCAGCCGTACGTTCCGCTCTCCGTTCTCGCGCAGGCCGCGAAGGAGCGCCGCAGTGCCTGGGGCCCCGGCTGCGGAGACGAGGACCGTGATCGGGCGAAGGGTCACACGTGTATCCAAGCAGGCCGGGCGGGAAGGCTCAGGACAGGTCGATCCTGTCCTCGGCAAGCCGCTCGAGCCCGCGTGCGCGCTCGGCGTCGAGCATGGCGTTCATCGTCTCACCCATCGTCGAGCCCTCGAACGCCCAGATCTCCGGGTGGGTGAGGAGCTGGAGCCACGGGAATGAGCGCTCCGCGAGCTCGCCGTGCGGGCAGCCGGCGCGCCAGTGCTGGTTCGAGTCCGAGCGGTACGTGACCGGCGTGAAGTAGCGGTCGCCCATCACGTTGACCGCGCCGGCGATCGGAACCGTCATGTAGTCGGGGTCGGGATTGTGCCAGGCCACGACCGGCTCGAACCGATCGTCCATGTCCGCGTGTGGATACACCGCATGGAGAGCGATGTGGTGTCCGAGCGAGCGGAGTCGCTCGATCGCCCCGACGCCCTCCTTCGACGCGAGATTGTAGAAGACGGACTCCGTCATGAGGAAGTACGTCGCCGCCGCCCCGGCATCCGCCTCGACTTCCGCCATGCGCAGGGCGGCGTCCAGTGAGAGGTCGACGTCGTGGCGCAGGAGCAGCTCGCCCTCGGCCGGCCCGTCGCCGAAAGCCGCGAAGCGATAGCCGCCGGCCTTCGCAGCCTCGAGGATCTCGCGGTAGTGAACGAGGTCGAATCGGCAGTTCACGCGACCGTCACCTCGAATCGCGCCGCCGCCGCCTCGGCGCGAGCGAGCGCCTCGACCGAGGTGTCTCCGATGGCGATCGCGTAGCCACGCCTGTCCCCGTCGAGGCGGACGGCCCGGATCGTCTCGCCCAGCTGCAAGTAGGTGTCCGCCTGCACGACACCCTCCGACGCGAGCACCGGGTCAAGGCTCCCGACCGCGACCACTCTGCCCTCGGGCAGTGGCCCGGGCGAGGCCGTGAAGAAACGGATTGCAAGCGGCTGTGAAAAACGGGGACGGGCCATCTCGTCGGGCACGGGCTCACCAACCGCCTGCTTGAGCGCCACCTCGACGAGGTCGACACCGACCGCGTGACGCACGAGATCGGCCATCTGGCCGCCCGGAATCCGCGCAGCGACCTCGACGATGCGCACCGAGCCGTCGGGTGAGGCGATCAGCTGCGGAAAGGCAATACCCTCGCGCAGTCCCACCGCGTGCACCGCCTGAACAGCGACCTGCTCGGCAAGCTCGAGCTGATCGCCGTAGATCGACGCCGGATACACATGGATCCAGCCGACGCCGAAGCCCTGGCCCGGCGGGCGCAGCCGGTCGGACAGCGTGAGGAGCTCGGCCTCGCCGTTACGTGCGATCACGATGCCGTTCATCTCGACCCCTTCCACGAAGCTCTCAACGATCGCCTGGTTGGTCGGCGACTCGGCCAGGGCCGCGTGAAGGTGACGCTCCAGGTCGTCGGGCGTAGCGACCTGAAACACACCGCGTTGCCCGCCTGAGTCCGCAGGCTTGAGGACGGCTGGGAAGTCGACGGCGTCGGTCGCGAGTCGGCTCTCTTGCAGGTCGCGAACAGCCGCGAAACGCGGTTGTGGCACACCAGCCTCGGCAAACGTGCGGCGCATGGAGATCTTGTTGGTCATCAGCTCGGCTGTCGCAGTTCCGATCGACGGCAGGCCCAGCCGCTCGGTCACCGCTGCGACGACGGGCACAGCGCGATCGGCCGAGACCGTGAGTGCGCCGTCGACCGCGTGCTCACGCGCGACAGCTACGACGGCGTCGACATCGGTGAAGTCGGTGGCCACACCAATATCCGCGATCTCGAGACCCGGGGCAGCGGCATTGCGGTCGACGGCAACGACTCGGAGACCGAGTTCCTGCGCACGCAAGATCGCACGACGCTGGTGGCGCCCGGCGCCGACGAAGAGGACGGTCTTCACGCTGAGGTCGATGCTAGATGATCGATCGACGCAGTCGGGGCTGTGCGGCGCCTCTGGGCGCGCTTTCCGTTCGACCGTGGTGATTGCCTCTTCGAGGCAATCCGCGAGATGATGAGCGCATGAGTGGCGTCGCAATCGAGGGGCTTGTCGACCTGCACTGCCACTTCGGACCGGACTTCCTGCGTCCCGGGAAGACGACGCGCTACGCCGTGACCGCCATCGAGGCCGCTCGTGAGGCCGCCGCCGCCGGCTACGCGGCGATCGTGCTCAAGTCGCACGACTTCGGCAGCCAGTCGCTCGCGGTCGCCGTCGAAGAGGCGGTCGGCGGGCTGCGGGTGTTCGGCGGCCTCGCACTCGACTACGCCGTGGGCGGGCTCAACGCGGTCGCCGTAGAGCAGACGCTCCTCCTCGGCGGCAAGGTCGTGTGGTTGCCGACGATCGCAAGCATGCACGACCTCCTAGCCGGAATCGGCAAGAAGCACGGCTACCACGGCACCGGCATTCCCGTCGTCGACGATGCCGGCCGGGTGCTGCCGGCGGTGCACGAGATCTTCGCCCTCGTCGAGCAGTACGACGCGATCCTCGCCACCGGGCACATCGGCGCCTCCGATCACCATGCGATCGCGAAGGAGTTCGGGTCAAGCGGCCGCGTTCTCGTGACCCACGCGGGCGAGGAGCTCGCCGGCCCGAACCTCAACTCGCGACAGTGCCTCGAGCTGGCCGAGCTCGGCGCGACCATCGAGCTGAGCGCCCAAACCTGCGTCGCCCACGTCGGCGTCCGCGGCAAGACCGTCGCCGAGATCGCGGAGACGATTCGCATGGTCGGCGCCGCGCGCTGCGTGCTCGCAACCGACTACGGCTGGAACGACGCGCTCCCACGACCGGTGCCGGGCATGCAGGACTTCCTGGACACGCTCCTGGCCGAGGGCCTCACCGAGCAGGAGCTCCGCCTCATGGCCGCCGAGACTCCCGCCCGGCTCCTCGGGCTTGCGAGCTAGCGAAGGGCATGACGATATGGCCGAGCTAGTCGAATACGAGCAAGGCGATCCGTTTCCGGGGACGATCGGTCGCACGGTCTCGGAGTCGTCGCCGGCGTGGCCGAAGCCGTTGCGGGCCCCGGAGGGCTCTCCCAACGTGGTCTTCGTCGTGCTCGACGACGTGGGTTATGGACAGCTCTCGGCCTTTGGCGGCCTGGTCAACACACCGAACATCGACCGGCTTGCCGACAACGGCCTTCGCTACACGAACATGCATACGACGGCGATCTGCTCGCCGACGCGAGCATGCGTCCTCACCGGCCGCAACCACCATTCGAATGGCGTTGCCTGCATCATGGAGATGGCGACCGGCTACCCCGGCTACGACGCCCGGATGCCGTTCGAGAACGGGATGCTGCCCGAGATGCTGCTCGAGCACGGCTACAACACGTTCTGCGTCGGCAAGTGGCATCTCGCACCCCTCGAGGAGTCCAGTCCTGCCGGCCCCTTCCATCGCTGGCCGCTCGGTCGCGGCTTCGAGCGCTACTACGGGTTCCTGGGCGGCGGAACCAGCCAGTGGTACCCGGACCTCACCGAGGACAACCACGCTACGGCGCCGCCGAAGTCGCCCGAGGACGGCTACCACTTGAGCGAGGACCTGGCCGACAAGGCGATCCAGTTCGTGCTCGACGCGCACGCCTCAGCTCCCGACAAGCCGTTCTTCCTCTATTTCGCGCCCGGCGCAGGGCACTCTCCCCATCAAGTGGCGCCCGAGTGGATCGACAAGTACCGAGGCGTCTTCGACATCGGCTGGGACCGCTATCGCGACATCGTCTTCGCGCGGCAGCAGGAGCTAGGCATCCTCGGGCCGGACGCGGAGCTCTCGCCCCGAGACCCGGACGTACCGGAGTGGGACAGCCTGCCGCCGAGGGAACGGGAGTTGTCCGCGCGCTTCATGGAGGTTTATGCGGGCTTTGTAGAGCACGCCGACCATCACCTCGGGCGCATTCTCGACACGCTCGCAGAGCTCGGCGAGCTGGACAACACACTGGTCATGGTCGTCTCCGACAATGGCGCGAGCTCGGAGGGCGGTGTGTCGGGAACCTTCAACGAGATAGGCGTCTTCAACAATCGCTGGGAGACAGCGGACGAGATGATCCCCCGGATCGCCGAGCTCGGAGGGACGCGCTCGTTCAACAACTATCCGTGGGGCTGGTCGTGGGCGGGCAACACTCCGTTCCGGCGCTGGAAGAAAGAGGTGTACCGCGGTGGTGCGACGGACCCGCTGGTCGTCAGCTGGCCGGCCGGTATTCGGGCGAGGGGCGAGATTCGCGGGCAGTTCGCGCACGCGATCGATATGGCCCCCACCGTGCTCGACCTACTCGGCCTCGAGCCCCCGAGCGCCATCAGAGGCGTTCCGCAATCGCCGCTCGAAGGCGTCAGCTTCGGCCATACAGTCGACGACCCTGACGCTCCGACGCTCCACCGAGTCCAGTACTTCGAGATGTTCGGGCAGCGGGCGATCGATAGCGACGGCTGGCGCGCGGTCTGCGGCTGGCCCGGATCGAGCTATGCCGACGGGGCGGCGAAGGGCAGAGCGCTCGGCGGCGAGATCACTCCGGCGATCCTCGACGAGCTCGACGCCGAGGGTTGGGAGCTGTTTCACGTCGCCGCCGATCCGGCCGAGTGCCACGACCTTGCCACCGCGCATCCGGAGAAGCTCCGCGAGCTGGTCGATCTCTGGTGGGCTGAGGCTGCGAAGTTCAAGGTGCTGCCGCTGGACGGGAGTCTCTTTCTCCGCCTCGCCGCCGAGCGCCCCCAACTCGCCGCCGGGCTTGCGCGCCACGTCTACTACCCCGGCATGTCCGTCGTCCCGTACGCAGCTGCCCCCCGCCTGCTGAACAGACCGCACAGCATCGTCGCGGACGTGGAGCTACCGGCGGGCGGCGCGGAAGGCGTGCTACTCGCACAGGGTGGCGTCACAGGGGGCTACGTGCTCTACGTGAAGGACGGCAGACTGCACTATCGCCACAACTACCTCGGCTTCGAGGAGCTCGCTGTGATTTCGCGAGAGGTGCTCCCCGCCGGCCTCGTGACGCTTCGCTACGAGTTCGAGCCCACGTCACCCCCGGATCTTGCGCATGGCAGGGGAGCAGGTGGGCGCGCGCAGCTCTACGTCGACGGTCGGCTCGTCGGCCACGCGGAGTTCCCCGCAACGGTGCCGCTCTCGTTCGGTAGCGGTGGGCTGACCTGTGGGTACGACTCCGGCTCGAGCGTCAGCCAGGACTACATTCCGCCATTTCGGTTTACGGGCACGATCAGGAAGGTGACGGTCGATCTCTCGGGCGAGCTGATCGAGGACGACGAAGCCGAGATCGCGCGGTTGCTGGCAACGCAGTAACGGTCTCAGGCGAGCTCCTGGCCTCAGGCGAGCTCCTCCGCGAGCAGGTCCATCAACAGACCGTCGCGCCAGCCGCTCGGAGTCGCGCTCGTACTCCGCAGCACGCCGACCGACCGGAAACCCGACACGCTTGTAGCAGCGGATTGTACGCTCGTCCGCTGCCGCGGGGTCGATCCCGACGCGGTGGTGGCCACGATCGCGAATGAGATGTCTGGGCTCACGGGCGAACACGAGGAGCGGCGGGATGTCGCGCTCCACGAGCGCTCGCAGGACGACGAGAGAGCCGCGCAAACTCCATCGATCGAGGATATCGGCCCGACCTTTTCGGGCTGTCTGGGCCGATCCGAGTGTACTGTTCACGCTTCATTCTGAAACGAGTTCTCAGGCCGCGAGGAGGATCGCCGAGATGCCCAGACTTGAGCCGGTTTCGCCGGAGGACTTGGACGCCGAGCTCCAAGATCTACTCGAGCGTGCGCAGGAGTACGGCGCAATCCTCGAGGACACGACGGTAGCCCGGCTATGGGCGCTTCGTCCCGAGCTGGCCAAGTCCCAGCTGCCGATCCAGACGCGCTACCACGACAGCAATATCGTCGCCCCGCGACTACTCGAGCTCGTCCGGCTGCGCATCGCACTGCTCAACGATTGCGTTGCCTGCAAGACTGCACGCAAGGACGAAAGCGTCACCGACGAGGACATCGCGTGTCTCTCGTCGGACGATCCACGGTTCAGCGACGTCGAGCGGGTGGCGCTCCGGTTCGCCGAGCTGTTCGTGCTCGATCACACGGCGATCGACGACGAGCTGATGCGCGAGCTCGGCGAGCACCTCACGCCGGAGGCGATCGTCGAGCTGACGATGTACTGCGGTTTGATGCTCGGGAGCGGCCGGTTCGCGCACGTGATGCGCGGCTGGGCCGAAGACGAAGGTCCGGTCGTTGTCGTGCGTTCGGCGGCCTCGGCGTAGAGTTGTGTGCCTGCCCGACGGGCAGCCACACATTCCGTTCGTTGCATCAGGACTGGCGTGAGCGTCGGGCTCGACGCTCCGTATGTGTATTGCCTTCCTGTCGGCAGGCACGGGCGCATGGGCCGCTACCCAAGCTCGTTGAGGGAGCCGTCGTCGACGAGGACCTCGCTGCCGGTCGCGTCGAGCACCTTGGCCGAGCCCACGAGGTTCATCTCGGGCATTGCCGATACCTTCAAATATGTACATGGCGTCTATACTCAATGTTTACAATCCAAGAATGTCACCTCTAGTCGGACATCTTGTCTAGACTGTACGTCGATGACCACGACCCACGCGTACCGCGCCCACCGCCGCACGAAGCGATCCGACGAAACGCGCCGGAAGATCACGGCCGCAGTTGCAGAGCTGATGGCGGAGGGGTCGTTTCATGAGTCGACCGTGGAACAGGTGGCCGACCGCGCCGGGGTCGCGCGCGCGACGCTTTACCAACACTTCGGCTCACGCCTCGATCTCGTCGACGCGATGTGCGAGAGGTTCGACGAGAACCCTGCGCTTCTGAGGATCCGGGAGACCGTCGAGCTCCCCGAGCCCGCTGCTGCGCTCGCTGAGACGATCGCGGAGACCGTGCGCTTCTGGTCGTCGGAGGACCCGATCCTCGGCCAACTCTATGGCGTCGTCGCGATCGATCCTGCCGCGCAGGATCTCGTCGAGCGCCAGCGGGCCGACCGCCGCGGCGAGATGACTCGACTCGTGCGCCAGCTCGCGAGCGCAAACCTGCTGCGGGCCGGGGTGACCGAGCAGCGAGCGCTTGCCGTCCTCATGGTTCTCACGAGCTATGAGACGTTCCGCGAGCTCCGGCACGCCGGCGCCAGCGACAAGGAGCTGACGAAGATCCTTCGGCAGAGCGCGCGCCGGCTCCTCGCGGGTCGCAAAGATCGGCGAAGCGACTCCCTAGAGGGGCAGTAGTCGTGTCGCCGTTGCCTTGAACGAGGCAACTACGACCTCACCCTCTCGGAGCCTCAGGCGCTCCGCTGATGCCGCGGTTACCTCGGCGACGATCGGGCCGACGCGTACGCGCGCCCGGTTCCCCAAGGGTACGACCGAGGCAACAGTCGCCCGGATGTGGTTGACGGCAGAGTCCGAGGGCAGCTCTCGTGAGAGCGAGACCTCCCATGGCTGGATCGCAACGCCCACGCGGCCGCTACCCGGATCGGAGCTCCAGGCCGTTCCGCCGGCGTCGAGAACGATCTCCGTCAGCCCGTTCGAACCAAGGCAGGCAGTGCCCTCGAGAATCGTGGCGCCGGTGAAGCTCGCGACGAACTGATCGGACGGAGCAGCGACGAGCTCGGCCGCGGTTCCGCTCTGGAGGATCCGGCCGTCGACGATCACCCCGACCTCGTCTGCCAGGGCGGCCGCGTCCTCGAAGTCGTGGGTTACGAGGATCGTGGGCAGCCCGAGCTCGTGCAGAAGCTCGTGGAGCTCGATGCGCACAGACGCCTTCGTATGGGCGTCGAGTGCCGACAACGGCTCGTCTAGCAGGAGCACCTGCGGCTGGCGGGCGAGCGCGCGAGCAAGAGCGACGCGCTGACGCTCGCCGCCGGAGAGCTCGGTAACGCGTGCGCGGGACAGATGCGAGAGTTGGAAGCGGTCGAGCAGCCCTTCCACGTGCGGGCTGCCGCGAGGCGCGCCGAAGCGCACGTTCGCCAGCACGTCGAGGTGAGGAAAGAGCGCGTACTCCTGGAAGAGGTAGCCAGCCTTGCGGCGGTCCGGCGGGATGATGATTCCCGAGCCCGTGTCGAGCCAGGTCTGCCCGTCCACCGCGACGCGTCCATGTTGGGGTCGCAGCAGCCCTGCGACGACGCGCAAGACCGTCGTCTTGCCTGCGCCGGACGGGCCGACGAGCGCCACGGTGGCGCCGTCAGCGACGGTCAGCTCGACCGACGCGTCGTAGCTACGAAGGGGATGGGTGAAGTGGACGCTGAGCGCCATCGGGTAAGGACCTTCACGGATAGAAGCGTTACCGCGCTGATGATCACGAGCACAGCACTGATCGCAAGCGCGACGTCGAAGTCGACGTCGAACTGCTCGTAAATCGCAAGCGAGAGCGTCTGCGTGACGCCCTGCAAGGAGCCTGCGAACATGATCGTGGCGCCGAACTCGCCAATCCCGCGCGCGAAGGCGAGTGCTGCACCGGCGCCGAGACCACCTGCGGCGAGCGGTAGGGCGACACGAAAGAACACGCGGCCCTGTCCCGCGCCGAGCGTTCGCGCGGCTGCCGGAAGCGTAGGATCGATGCCCTCGAGGGCGGCACACCGCCGTTCGGACGTAGAACGGGCTTGCGACGAATGTGACCGCGAGAACGACCGCGATCTTGGTGAACGCGATGTCGATCCCGAGTGCGTCGAACGTACCGCCGAGCAAGCCGAGCCGTCCGAACGCCGCAAGCAGGCCGATCCCGGCAACGGCCGGCGGCAGCACGAGCGGAAGCTCGATCAACGTGACGACGAGATCGCGGGACCGCGATGTCCGTGTCGCCACCCAGTAGGCGGTCGGTGTGCCGAACAGGAGAATCAGGGCCATCGCCACGGCATTCGTCTCGGCGGTGACAATCAACGCGTCCTTTGCGGCATCCGTGCCGAGAGCGGAGATAAGGTCGGCCGGCGGCACGCGCAGGAAGATAGCCGCGACCGGCAGCAGCAGAAAGAGCAGGGCGACGCCCGTCGCAAGGACGAGCGTCGCCCGGAACAGCCTGTCTACGAGGAGGCCTTGGGTAGCGGGAGGAAACCGGCGCTCTTCAGCGCGGCCTGGCCCTTGGCCGAGAGGATTCCCCTGACCCATGCTTCCGCCGCCGCCTTGTTGGCCGATCTCGAGACGACGGCGATCTCGTAGCGGACGCGCGGTTGTGCCCACGCGGGGATCCGGATCACTGTCACCTGGTCGCTCACCGGCCGAGCGTCTGTGACGTAGACGAAGCCGGCATCGGCCTGACCGAGCGCGACTTTCCCTGTCACGGCCTTCACGTCGGACTCCTGACTGACGACCTTCGTGAGAACGGACGTGAGGTTCAGCTTCTTCAGGACCGTGAGCGTATAGCCACCCACCGGGACAGCGGCTCCGGCGATCACGAGCTTCACGTTCCTCGACTTGAGGTCGTAGACGGAGGTGATGCCGGCGGGATTCGACTTGGGCACGATCAGCGCGAGCCGGTTCGCAGTGAACGTGACAGGCTTGTCGACGAGCCCCGCCGTGTAGAGACGCTGCGTGTTGAGCGGCGCGGCCGACGCGACGACGTCCGCGGGAGCACCCTGCCGAATCTGGGTCTCGAGCGCATTGGAGCCGGCGAAGTTGTAGTTCTGGGCGCCGTCGTACGCCTTGAACACCTCGGTCAATGACGCCGCCGCGTAGATGGTGAGCGGAGCGGCTGCCGTCCGCCCGGCTGCCGTGCTCGCGAACGCGAGGGCAACGACGAGAGCAGCGATGGCGCCCATGGTTGATACCGGTCGTTTCATCGTTCGTCTCCTAGCCGAGATAGGCGTCGATCGCAGCGCTCGCGGCCTCGACGTCGAGTGACGGTGGGAACGAGACACCTACGACGCGACTATCCGATTCCCACGATAGTGCAGCGGCTTGCTGGGCCACGTTCGCTGCCATCGTTGCGTAGAGAACCCGGTAGGACGGGATCGAGATCGCCCCGGCAGCGCTTAGATAGACGCCGAGCAGCGACTCCACGATCGTCAGTCCGGCCGCCGTGGCCGACTTCTTTGTCTTGAACGCGTCGTTGGGCCAGGCGAACTCGAAGTCGTCGATTGCCGCTGCCGTCTGACCTGCATCCGTAAGCAGCTTCGTCAACGCGGTCGCATGCTCGGAGGCGCTCCGGCCGCCTCGCGCAAGCTGCCGGACGGCGCCACCGCTGAACAGCTTGCTGTCGGCGGCCTTCGCGTAGAAGTCCTGCAGGAGGAACTCCGTGGCCAGCCCAAAGTTCGCATAGGCCAACTCGTCGTCAGTCGGCGGTGCGGCAAATCCGGCTGGAACCGCCAGACCACTCACGGCAAGGCCAGCCCCGGCAGCGGAGAGGATCAGGTGTCGTCTATTCATTCGTGTCGGCACTCCATTGTTCGAGGCGCTCAGCGCAACCAGGCATCAGTAGCCAAAGCTTGACTACCAGGAGTAGCCTAGCTGGACACGGCGGCAAAACTCAATTCCAGACGGGCCGGGTGATGGCGGAGGTCGACGTGGTCGCCGTGATCGAGTCGACCGAGGTGATGCTGTCGAAGGAGACGACCCGTCGCTGGGCCGGTGGGCGGCTTAGGATCGGCTGGTGGCCCGACAGTCGCGAACGGAGCCGTCGCTGACCGAGTGGGCAGTTCTCGCACTGCTCTGCGAGAAGCCGGCACACGGCTGGGACATCGCACGCGCATTCCAAAAGGATCACCAGGTCGGCCAGGTCTGGACGGTTAGCCGAGCGCTCGTCTACCGCGCGATTGCGGTACTTCGCGAGCTCAACTACATCACCGATCGCGGCAGCGAGCCGAGTGCGAGTGGGCCGCACCGGGTCCTGCTCGCTCCGACCCCTCGCGGCCGCCAGGCGCTGCGGCGCTGGCTAGCGCGCCCAACCGAGCATGTGCGCGATCTCCGCTCGGAGCTTCTGATCAAGCTGTTGTTGCTCGATCGGGTCGCCAAGGACAATACGCCTCTGCTCACAGCGCAGCTCGAGGTCCTGGAAGCCGGCGAGAGTGACCTTGCCGAACGCATCGGGCGGTTGAGCGGATTTCAGCGGACGGTTGCCGTGTGGCGGCTGACAACGGCCCGCGCTGCCCGCGCGTTCGTCGAGGCACTCCTCGACGAACGGAGCGGGGAGCCCGTGCAGTACGAGGCGATCGGCCACGTCGCCGCGCCGCAGCATGTCTCTCTCGACGGGATGCCGCTGCAACCGGCTGCCGACACATCGGGCCCGTCGCGGATCGTCCTCACCGAGCCCCACCGTGGCTGCCTGGCAGACGTGGAGGGCTTCTCGCACGTCTGGGTGATCGCACACCTCCACGAATCGATTGGCTTCGCCGCGACGGTCGATCCATTCCTCGACGACCAACCTCGGGGCACCTTTGCGACCCGTTCGCCTCACCGACCCAATCCGATCTCGTTGTCGCTCTGCAAGCTCGTGTCGGTCGAGTCGGATTGCCTCGTCGTCGAGGGCCTCGATCTCCTCGATCGCACGCCGGTGCTGGATGTCAAGCCGTACGTGCCGCTCTTCGACACGCCGATCGGGCCGGTCGAGACAGGCTGGTTCGAGGGGACGGCGGAGCGGATCTTCGAGCGGACCTCCGACGATCGATTCGCACAGCGCAGCCGCCCTGCAAGACGCCGCGGCGACGACAGGTAGGCGGGCTGGAGGTAGGCCGGCTCGACGTCGGGCGGATTCGGCGACGACGGCTGGGTTACGGCCGCAGCTGCAACCAGGGCTCGCCGTGACCGCGTCGGGCGTACTTCGGTAAGCCGAACATCAAGTGTGGAGCCAACCGCCTTCGCGCGGCAGCGTCCAGGCGCGACGCTTATGGAGAGTTCCCCCAGATGTAGGAGGCGTAGCGCCATGACCACGATGACGACAGATGTTGCCGCCCGCGTGCTCTCGCGAGCTGTTGACAGGGACGATCGCGTCGCAGAGCTTGGCGATGACCCCGGCGAGACGCTGCCGATCATCCTTCTGGTGTCTGGCGACGCCTCGGTCGTCGAGGCTCTCGAGCAGGATCTCCGTCGACGGTTCGGAAACGACTCGCAGATCGTGGGCGCGGTCGGCGCTCGGGCGGGGCTAGCGAAAGTGCAGGCGGCGCGGGCCGGGCCCGACCCAGTAGCTCTTCTGATCGCCGATCAGCGGATGCCGGAGATGACAGGCGTCGAGTTCCTTGGAGAGGCCCACAAGCTCCACCCCAACGCGAAGCGGATCCTCCTCGTCGAGCGCGACTATACGACCGCGAATCCGATCGTCCCGGCGATGATGCTCGGTCAGATCGACTACCACCTGGTCAAGCCGTGGCATCCCGACCATGGCCTCTACCCGGCGGTCAGTGAGTTTCTCGGGAGCTGGGCGAGGTCGAATGCGGAGGGCTTCGCGTTGTTCGAGATCGTGGCTCCCGAGAACAGCGCTCGTGCGCACGAGATCCGCGACCTCCTGACGCGGTTCACGACCCCATACGCCTTCTATGCGACGGAATCCGAGGAAGGAGTCGCGGTTCTTCGCAAGGCGGGGCAGGTCGGGTCGCGCGTGCCAACGGCTGTTCGGCATGACGGACGGGTCCTGGTCGACCCGACGAACGCCGATCTCGTCGAAGCGGTCGGTGGGGGCACCAGACTCGGCACCGACGTCTACGACGTCGCGATTATCGGCGCCGGACCCGCCGGCCTCTCTGCGGCCGTGTACGCGGCGTCGGAGGGACTCGAGACGCTCGTGCTCGAGCGACAGATCTCCGGCGGTCAGGCAGGGTCGAGCTCGCGAATCCGCAACTTCCCCGGGTTCACCTGGGGGATTGGCGGCCACGACCTCTCGTATCGCGCATGCGAGCAGGCATGGCTATTCGGAGCGAATCTGGTGTTCGCGCAGGAGGCGTCGTCGTTTCGGTCTACGGAAGCCGGCCTCAAAATCGGGGTCGGCGACGGGCAGGAGGTGACCGCGCGAGCCGTCGTGCTTGCGACGGGCGTCACCTGGCGGCGGCTGGGCATCCCGAGGCTGGAGGCGCTGGTCGGAGCCGGCGTCTTCTACGGAGCGGCGGGGAGTGAGGCGCGTGCGATGCAAGGACGGCACGTCTACATCGTTGGCGCGGGTAACTCCGCCGGGCAGGCAGCAGCGCACCTCGCGAAGCACGCCGAGACGGTCACACTGCTCGCGCGCGGTGACTCGCTCGCGAAGAGCATGTCCGAGTATCTGATCGCCGAGCTCCGGGAGACCCCGAACGTCGCGGTGCGGCTGGGGGTCGAGCTTGTCGACGGCGAAGGCGACGAGCAGCTGGAGTCGATCGTCGTTCGCGACCGAGCAAGCGGCGCAGTCGAACGGGTCCCGACCTCGGGACTGTTCGTCATGATCGGAGCCGAGCCGCGCACGGAGTGGCTGGACGGAGTCGTGGCGCGTGATCCGCACGGGTTCATCCTCACGGGCGCCGACCTGGCTACCGGGAGCGACGATACCAACGGCTGGCCGCTCGAGCGTGCTCCGATGCTCTTCGAGACCAGCCTGCCCGGCGTCTTCGCGGCAGGCGACGTGCGTTACGGCTCGGTCAAGCGCGTCACTACGGCGATGGGCGAGGGCGCCACAGCCATCCAGCTTGTCCACCAATACCTCGCGGCCGACCACAGTCCGACGTTGGAAGCTGCCTGAGGTTCAGCTCGCGGAAAGGGCCGGCTCATCGCTGACGTGCAGCGATCCTTCGCGATCGCCGAGCTCACCCCATCGGGTGGGGTGATGGCCGACGAGCGCTCCCGTACCGCTTTATAAAGGACCGCGTACGAGACCGTACGCATCATCTCAGGGAGCGGGGCGTTCCTGTCGATGACTCCTGCAGCACACACGTGTTCCGAGCGTTGTTCGGCGCCGGACGTGGGCCCCAATCACCGAAGCAACGAGAGGCGAGCGCATGGCTCTGCGACAAGACATCCGTCCCGTTTCCTCGAATTCGCGGCCGTCTGCGCCGGCTACGACCTCCTCGACGCCTAATCTCGCCGGGATTACTGGTACCGTGGGGGCAAGAAGCTCTTCTCCTTTCGCTCTGCGCTCACCGCGGGTTGCCGGGTCTTGAGCCGAAGGGAGCCGATGTCACCCTCGAGCACGTCTGTTCTGCCGATAGGCGAGACCACTGCCACGCGTGTGGCGTGGCGGCCGGCCGCCGTGATCCGACGCGCCGTTCGCTCCAGGCGGCTGCGCCTCGCGACGGGCGTGGCTTTCTGCGTCCTCGCCGTCGCTTCCTGCGCGCTTCTCGGACGACGCTTGACGAGCACGAGTTGGCCGCTCCAACACGCCGATATGGTGCTGGTCCTCTTCGCAGGTCTGGCCTACTTGATGAGCTTTGTCCTGCGTGCCCTGGGCTGGCGACGCCTGTTCCCGGGTTCCGATCGCCCCGACCGAAGCCGCTGCCTGGCCGCCTGCGGCGCTGCGGCCGCCAGCGGCGTGGTGCTGCCTTTTCGCCTTGACTACCTCGTCAAGATCTCGATCCTCCGCCGTCTCGGCGGGGTGAAGCTCGGGTTGGGGGCGATCGGGCTCTCGATCGTCTCACTGGGCCTGATCGATGCGGTCGCGATGCTGCCCCTCGCTATCGGCGCCACGGCCACTTCGGGGGCGATCTTCCGGGCTCCGCTCCTCGTCGTGATCCTCTTCTGCGTCGGCTGCATCGGGGTTCTCGCCGGAGGACCCCGCATCGTCGGGTTGCCGTTCGTCGGGCGTTCGGATCGGCTGAAGGCGGTACTCGGGAAATTGGCCGAGAGTGCGACGATCACACGCTCCACCGTTGCCGCCGCAGGGTTCCTCGTGGGTTGCTGGACGTCCCGCGCGATGGGTAGCACCTTGCTCCTGGCCGCCCTCGGGGTCGGCTTCTCGCCGACGCTCGCGCTCGTCGTCCTCTGCATGGCCGCTGCTGCGTCGATCCTTCCGATTACCGCGGGTGGCGCCGCCGTCGGCGTAGGGGCCACCGCAGCCGTCCTCTTGGCGCTCGGTGTCTCGAAATCAGCGGCGATCAACTTCTCGCTTGCATCCGGGCTCCTCCTCACGAGCGCCGCGCTCGTCGCGGCGCTGATCGGTCTTTCGGGATCGCTTCTGCTGAGCGTCCAGCGCCGCCGCATCGTTCGCCTTGCCACCGGCTGACATCCGCACGACGTAGAGAGGTAGCCTTCGCATCGACGGCGAACCTCGTTGCACGCGGCCTCTGGTCTGCTGCGGCAACGGAGGGAGTTTGGGGGCTACGGCGCTCGGGAGCGCGCAATAGGATCCTGTGACTCGCAACTCATGCAGGGTCGCCCGGGAGGTCACCATGAACGACACCGTTGTGCCTGACGGCAGCGGTAGCAAGAGCCCGCCCGGCCCTGACGCCGGAGCGGCCCGGAAGCCGAGGCTTACCGGCGTTCCGCTGCTGATGGTGGCGCTCGGGGTCGTGCTCTTCGTGCAGGCGTTGTTCGTGCTCTCCTATATCGGTGCGCTCCACCACCCGAAGCCCCACGAGGTCGCTTTCGGGCTCGTCGGTACGTCGCCGGTGCCGGCCGCGGTCGGGAAGCAGTTCTCGCTGAAGACGACGCGGTACTCGACCGAGTCGGCTGCGCTCAAGGCAATCGATCACCGGAGGATCGATGGAGCATTCGTCGTCGGTCCGACGGGGGCGAAGCTGTTCGTGGTTCCGGCGGCGGGCGCCGCCGGAGCGACTGCGCTCAGCACAGCCTTCGCGACCGCTGCGGCAGCGTTTCACCAGAACGTCGAGGTGGTTCCGGCTCATCCGCTGCCGCCGGGCGACGCCAGCGGCGCCGTGTCGTTCTTCGTCGTCATGGCCCTCATCGTCGGTGGATACCTCTCTTCGACCATCGCCATGGCATTCGGCGGCCGGGCGACGCGCCGCCGTCGCCTCACGTCGCTCGCCGTCGCCGCCGCGATCGGTGCGCTTCTCACCGACACGCTGGCAGGGCCGCTGCTAGGTGCCGTCCCAACGTCCAAGTTTCTCGTGCTCTGGGCGCTCTTCACCCTTATCATGATGGCCGTCGCGTTCGCGACCGCCGCCCTGCAAGCGGTGCTCGGCGCGGCCGGCACGCTCGTCGTCGTCATCGTCTTCGTGATCTTCGGGGCGCCGGCCTCGGGCGGTACGGTGCCCTCGGCATACCTCCCCGGCATCTGGCGGATCTTCGGTCCCTACCTACCTGCAGGAGCCGGCACGACCGCGGTGCGAAACACGATCTACTTCGGCGGTAACCGGATCGGGACGTCGCTGATCGTTCTCGCCGCCTATCTCGTCGTCGGCGCCGTCGCCGTCGTCCTCATACATCAACGAAAACCGCCAAGCGCCGAGGAGGCCGAGGTAGAGGCAGCCGCGACGGTGGCCGCCGTCGTCTGAGTTGCCTATGCGCTCGGCTGCGGATCCAACTCGCGCCGAGCACTAGAGCAGAGTTCCTCAGCCAGTGGCAGTGCGAATCGGGCGCCAGGCGACATGGTCGCCTGGCTCGCGAACCGCCGCCTCTGCTTTCCGGTAGCCCGGATCGGAATGTCCTCTGATTGCGCGTCCGGCAACATCGTGAGACTGTTAGGGACTCCAACGCCGCGACACGCGAAGGTCGGCCCCCTTCACAGCGCGGCCCAAAACATCCCCAGAGGGAGGCGGGAATGAACTCCAAGAGTATGGCAGGCTGGATCGGCTTTGCAGGCATCCTGATGCTGATCATCGGTGCGATCGATTTCATCCAGGGCCTGATCGCCCTGTTCGACGACGACTACTACGTCGTGACAGCGTCTGGCTTCCTCGCCGTCAACCTGACGGGTTGGGGCTGGATCATGATGGTCTCGGGCGTGGTGCTCGTTCTCGCGGGCCTCGGACTACTCGCGGGGCAGGGGTGGGCACGCTGGTTCACAATCGTCGTGGTTGCGCTGAACTTCTTCGCTCAGCTCGGCTTCCTCGGCAACAGCCAGTACCCCCTCTGGGCGATTACGGCGCTCGCCCTGAACGTCGTCGTGCTCTACGCGTTGACCGCTCGCTGGGACGAGAGCCAGGCGGACATCAGCACCGCCCGCTAGACGGTCACTTCCTTACGGCCGTCGCGCGGTGGTCTGCGCGACGGCCCTCCCGCCGCACCGCCGTGACGGTGGTGGCTCGTCAGGTTGAGAGCGACGTTTCCGTCGCGGTCGACTGCTTGCCCGGCAGCCGGCGTGTGAAGACGAGGGAGAGCAGTGCGAGGAGAGCCACCGCCAGCATCGCCTTCTTCAGCGCTTCGAGCTCTGCGTCAGCGTAGTCGGCGGTGGCAGCGTCTGCTTCGGCGGGCGTGAGGCCGGCCGAGATCAGGGCGTCATGCGCCTGCTCTGCCGTAACGATCTCGATTCCCTGCTCGGTGGCGGCGGTGATCTCGGTCTTGGTCGCCTCGGAGATCGCGGGGTTGTCGATGATCCGGGTGTTGAACCCGGTCAGGAGCCCGGCGAGCAGGACGGAGCCGATGAGGGCTGTGCCGAGTGACGCTCCAAGATTCTGGGCTGTGCCCTGGAGGCCGCCGGCTTCGTTTGTCTTTTCGGGTGGCGCCGACGACATGATCACGTTGCCGAGTTGCGACATCATTAGGCCGGCGCCGACGCCGAAGAATGCGAGCGAGAGCTTGAAGCTCGTCTCGTTCAGGGTCACGTCGATCGTGCCGACGAGGACGAGTGCGGCGATCACCATTGCAGCGAGCCCGGTCTGGACGATCAGCCTTTGCGAAAGCCGCGTCGCGAGCTTTGGGCCGGCGAGCGCCGCGATCAGCATCGTCACCGACATCGGCAGCAGTCGTTTGCCGGTTTCGAATGCATCGAGCCCGAGCACGACCTGGAGGTAGACGGGGAGGACGAAGAAGGTGCCCATCAGCACGAGTTGCTGCGACATCAGCGTCGCGAGACCGGCGCGGAGCGACTCGATGCCGAGCAGCGCGCGCTCGAGCAGCGTGTCCCTGCCGAGCCGCTCCTGTCTTTCCTCCCACATGCTGAAGAACCAGAGCAGGAAGGCGCCGCCGGCGATCAGGAACGGCACCAGCGAAAAGCCGAACGGGGTGATCTCATGCCCGTCGATCGTGGGCGCGTCGATCGGCTGTAGCCAGCCCCACTTGCTGCTCTGGAGGATCCCGAGCACGATCAGACCGAGACCTCCGGCGGAGAGTGCCGCGCCGACGAGATCGAGCTGCGGCGGGTCGTCAGGCCGCGGTGCCGGCTGCATTCGCTTGCGCACAAGCAGGATGGCGAGGACGATCACGACCTCGCCCACGAACACGTAGCGCCAGGAGTAGTACGTCGTCACGAAGCCGCCAATCACGGGGCCGACCGCGATCGCAGCCCCGGCAACCCCGCCGATGATCCCGTAGGCGAAGGCCCGATCCTTCCCCTGGTAGTTGGCGGCTATCAGAGCGGCGATCGCCGGGATCACGAGCACCGCGCCGAGCCCTTCGACGAGCGACCAGCCAAAGAGCAGGACGTAGAGGTTCGGGCTCAGCGCGGTGGTGAGCGAGCCGAGCCCGTAGACGGCGAGGCCGATCCCGAACGCCCGGTCTCGTCCCCAGATGTCGCCGAGCTTCGCTCCCACGAGCATGAACGCCGCCATCACCAGCGTGTAGGCGGTGATCGCAAGTTGGACACCCGTGACCGTCGTGTCTAGGTCCGCCACGATCTGCGAGATCGAGACGTTCATCACGCTTGAGTCGAGCACCATCACGAACTGCGCAGCAGCGAGGATGATCAGCGGGAGCCAGCGGCGCATCGAGCGACTCTACTTCCAGGCAGCGGTCGAGGACAACGTCCCGGTACGTGTGCCGGTATGTCGGGGCATGCGGTGCAGCCCGGTGGTGGAGGTAAGGTGGTCTGCGAGGACGGCGCAGCCACGAAGTGGCTTGCCACGGGGCGCTCGACGCGCGGTTCGGGAGCGCGCGCCGAGATTAGACTCGTTCCTTTCGAGAAAAGCCGGGTAGCAAGGAGTCGCCTATGGACATTCAGAGCCTCGTCGACATTGCCGAGATCCGCGAGCTGAAGGCACGCTACTGCCGCCTGCTCGACACAGAGCAGTGGGACCGCTGGGCCGAGCTGTTCACACCTGACGTCGTCATTGACATCAGCGATGAGCTCAAGCAGGGGATGGGAGAGCCACTCATCCACGGCCGAGACGCCTTCGTCTCGCAGACGAGGCGGATCATGAGCGGCAGCATCAGCATCCATCAGGTTCACGAGCCCGAGATCGAGCTGACCTCGCCGACGACGGCCACCGGAATCTGGCCGATGTCGGATCGGACCGAGTTCCCCGACGGTATTGACGCCCCCGGCCCGTTCCGGCTCGTGGAAGGCCTCGGCTACTACCATGAGACCTACGAGAAGCGCGACGGACGCTGGCTCATCACGAGCTCGAAGCTCGTTCGCACGCACAAGGCCTACACGTGACCTTCAGACGCCTGGGCCGCGGCACCCCCGAGCGGCGTCGCCCCCGTGCTTTCTTGACGACGCGGTAAACGGCCCCCCTTTTGTGCGAGCATCCCCAGTAGGTTGTCCGGGAGTGCCACGCGATACAGAGGAGAGCCGGATGAGTACCAGCACAGTTGAGGTCTTCGTCGCGACATACGACAGCGAGGACGGAGCCGCTGCCGCTGCAAAGGACTTTCGCGCGGCGCAGCGCGACGGTGCGATCGACTTGATCGACGCGGCCGTGATCGTCCATACTGCAGACGGCAAGGTCAAGTTTGAGGAGAGCGCGGATCCGAGCGGCAAGAAGTGGGCGAAGCGGGGTGCGATCGCGGGCGGCGTGGTCGGCCTTATCTTCCCTCCCAGCATCATTCTCTCCGCCGCCGCCGGTGGAGGCGCGGGTGGGGTATGGGGCAAGATCCGCGACAAGGGTTTCAAGGACGAGGATCTCAAGGAGATCGGCAATAGCCTCCCGCCCGGCTCGTCGGCGATCATCGCGGTCGCCGAGGACCGGATGGTCGAGCAGCTGGAGCGCGCGCTCGGCGGCTACGAGAAGATCGCCAAGCATGCCGTCTCCGCCGAGGCCGCAGCTGCCATCGTGGCCGAGGTCGGCGACGAGTCGTAGTAGAAGCTTTCAGGCCAGGGAGCCCGCGACCGGGCAAGCTCGCAGATCCCCCTGGTTGGGATGGTCGTCACCCTGCCCCACACATCGGGGGAGGGGCAGGGTTGCTGCCAAGGGGCGGAGCGCATAGAGGAAAGGGGCGATGACCTTGAATACGAATAAGGCACTCTGGGAGAAGGGGGACTTCACTCGCATCGCCGGGAGCATGCGGGAGAGCGGCGAGGCGCTCGTCATGACGCTGGGAGTAACGGACGGACTCGACGTCCTGGATCTCGGCTGCGGCGATGGGACGACTGCCGTGCCGGCGGCGCGACTTGGGGCGAACGTCCTGGGTGTCGACATCGCCAGCAACCTCGTCGAGGCGGGCAACGCACGAGCGCGCAGCCTCGGGCTCACCAACTGCAGATTCCAGGAAGGCGATGCATCCGACCTGAGCGACCTCGAGGATGACCGATTCGATCTCCTCGTCAGCATCTTCGGCGCAATGTTTGCTCCGAAACCGTTCGACGTGGCAAAGGAGATGGTTCGCGTTACACGGCCTGGCGGCCGGATCGTGATGGGGAACTGGATCCCCAATGATCCAACGCTCGTCGCCCAAGTCTTGAAGATCAGCTCCGCTTACTCGCCGCCACCTCCGGATGGGTTCGTTAGTCCGATGACGTGGGGGGTTGAGGACAACGTGATCGAGCGGTTCGCGGCCGCCGGAGTGCCCGAGGAGAAGATCTCCTTCGAGCGCGATACGTACACGTTCAGCTTCCCGGGCCCAGCATCGGAGCTTCTGGCCGCGTTCAGGACGTACTACGGGCCCACCATGAACGCGTTCGAAGCTGCGGCAGCCAACGGTCGCGAGGCCGACCTGCAGGCCGATCTGGAGGCGCTCTTCAACAGCCAGAACGCAAGCTCGAGCGAGGCTCTCACCTCCATTCCTGCCGCTTTCTTGCGAGTGACGGTCGCGGCTTGAGCGTAAAGAATGGCGACGCTCCTCGGCGTCATCATCCTCGACGTTCTTCCAGGGCTCGTATCGGCGTCATCTCGATGCTGCTCCTCGTCGTCTACGACGCCAGCCGACCGCGTCTGAGCAGCAAGCGCGTTCTCAGGAGCTGAAGCAGCGGCAGAGCACGATGTAGGACTCGGGACCCTTCGAGCGGATCGCTGAGCAGATCGCCGGTTGACGGGCGCAGAATGAGATACTCCTCGCTCACCCTCGACAAGGAGCACCAGTGTCAGCAGATGAGAACACCCGCATCGCCCAGAGTGCATACGAGGCTTTCGGTCGGGGTGACATGCCGGCCCTTGCCGAGGTGATGGCGGATGACATCGAGTGGGTGAGTCCCGGTGATCCCGACATCGACCCGAACGCCGGAACGTTCAAAGGCAAGGAAGCCGTCCTGGGCTGGTTTGGTGGTCTCGCCTCGACTCTCGACTTCACGACGTTCGAGCCACGAGAGTTCATCGCGCAAGGCGACAAGGTGGTGTCGCTGGTGTACGCCGAGGCCACGGCTCGGAGCACCGGCCGCGCCGTTGTCAATCATGAGGCACACGTGTGGACGTTCCGGGATGGGAAGCTCGTCCGATTCCAGATCTATCTCGACACCGCAGCGGCGGCCGCCGCCTATCGCGTGGAGTAGCCCTGAGCCCGGAGCCTTGAGCAACACTCACGTGTTCGGGATGTCGCCCGAACGTTGTGGAGCGATCGCGGAACGGAAAGCAGTAGGCGAGTGCGCTTGAATGTTGCCCAGTCGGCTGGGCGCCAGGTGCCGAGCCTGATGCCGCCCGCGTAGTTGAGGTCGATGCTCCGTCCCGATCCGCCGCGGCCCACCATGACGTCTGCGAGACGCGCGGCGGGTAGCGGTCCGGGTGGATCGAAGCTCGTCCCGAGCTAGTACACCGGGAGTTTCAGCGTGGGTCGTCGAGAGGCTGACTCTTGCGTCGCTACTCGGCCAGTGTCTCGCCGGAGCCCCCCAGCTCAGCGGGGAAGTCCTTGAGCTTGGGGAGGCCGTCTTTCATGGGCAGCACGGTCGACTCGTAGTTGACGTGCACGCCAGGGGCAAACGGGAACGAGGGGATCGTCGCTGCGTACACGTCGACCAAGTCCCACTGCGGGTGTCGTGTCAACAGATGGCCGCCGCAGGTCTTGCACCACTGGCGATAGCTGCGCTCGTTCTGGTGGTACTCGCCGATCTGGTCTGCTCCCTGCGTCACCTTGACCGCCTCCGGCGGCCAGAGCGTGAAAGCGTTGATCGGGCCAGCCGACCAGCTTCTGCAGGCGACGCAATGGCAGTAGCCGGCGCCCACCGGGTCGCCCGTGACCACGATCTTGACTGCACCGCAGTAGCACTGTCCTTCAAAGGTCTTCTCAGCCTGGCTCATGAGCCTCTCCCTCCGCTCGAATGTGGTTCGCACCTCGATCTTAAGACCATTGTCGAACTTCGTCGGTTGATCTGGTATAAGGTAAGCCTTACAGCATGAGGTCGAGAAGCCATATCACCAAGGTCTGGCCCATCATGGGTTTATTGCTCGTGCTGGGTGCGGGCCTGGCCTCAGGCGTGGCCGCCGCCCCGACACCGATGAGCGCGACAAATCTCGACGGGATCAAGCTGTACCTGCTCGGCCGCTCCGAGCAGCTCGTGCAAGTCCTGTCCGCGGAAAGGGTGCGGGCGGAGCGCTACTACAGCCTCGCCAAAGCGTCCGGATTCGACTATCCGACCCTCTGGAAGGAGCACAGGCGCGAGGTAGCGAGCCTGTTGGTGGCATCGAAGACGTCGTTCAATCAGGCACATAAGGCGTATGAGGAGGAAGAGGGCGTGATCGCGGGGGTCCCGAGCCTCGCTCAGTACGACGTGATCATGGACTCGGGGACGAGTGCCGCGGATGATCCGAAGACGGCTGTGCCGTTCGATCTCAAGCTGCCCGACGGGCGCATGTTCAAGCAGCCGGGCAACTTCTTCCATGCTCTGCTCGAGCCGACCTTGTGGGGGACGGACAAGCGGTTCGTTGCCAAGAGTGGTGGGGGCGTCGACCTCGACGGGGACGGCAAGGTCGAGTTCGGCGAGGTGCTCCCCGACGCGAACGTACTGGTCGGGATCCTGCGTGGGTTCGAGCGCTACGCGCGCGAGAGCGATACGAAGGCACGGGCGTGGAAGCCGACCGGATCGGATGTGCTGACGGCTCTTGTCGTGATGGTGCCGACGATGGAGGGGTATTTCGGGGAGTGGAAGAGCTCGCGATTCATCCTCGGCGGCAAGGCGCGTGAGAAGGCGTTCGTATCCCACTCGCGTTTGATCGACGTTCACGGGATCCTGCTGAGCCTCCGCAACATCTACTCGGGAGTGAAGCCGCTGGTTGCGAAGGCCGGTGTGTCGCAGAGCAACCAGATCGGCTCGCAACTCAACGCCCTCTCGTCGTTCGTCGACGTCATCTATGGCAAGGAGAAGTCCGGCAAGCAGTTCACACCGACCGAGGCGGACCTGCTGGGCACGCAGGCACAGAAGCAGGCGAACGCGATCGCCGGCCAGGTGAGCCAGGTGGCGGGCTCGCTCGGCATCAAGCTCCAAGCCTAGGAACCGGTGGCCCTTGTCGGTGCGCTACCGCCTGCTTCCCCTCCTCGTCGTCCTGGTGATGGGGCTCGGGCTGGGGTTGGCTCCGGCTCGGGCGGCTGAGCAGCAGCGCGAACCATGGCAGTCGTATCAGCTGCTCGACTCGAGCCTGTTCCAAGCTCAGCTCGGCGTCACGCTCGGCGATAGAAACCAGGGCGCGCAGGCGCTTGGACGCGCCACCACAGCGGTTCGCCTGCTGGCCGGCGCCCCAGGCAGCACCCCGGCTGCCAGGCAAGGTCTTGAACGGTCGCTGTCAGAGCTGCGGTCGGCGATCCAAAAGGGCGCCGCGACACCGGTAGCGATCGCGACAGCGCAGACGCAGGCTGCGGCGCTTGCGCTGTCGTTCGCAGCGAGCGTGGCCGAGGCACGAAAGGGAGACGCCCGCTCGGCGCAGGCCTGGTTGCTCGTGCGTGGCTTCAAAGGCGTTACTCGGTACTCGCACCCCGACGCGACGGCAAGCGTCGCCGTCCGCTCGCTCCAGGACGGCGTCATCTCCTCTACGAGGGCTGCGCGAGTGATCGAGGTCGATCTGCTCGACACCTACGAATCGCTGCTGCGTGATGCTCTAGCCGACGCAGCCGAAAGCACACGGTCCGGCTATCCCGCCAAGACCGGGGAGGCAGCGGCAAGCGCGGTCGGCTACTGGACAATCATTCGGCCCGCTTACCTCGAACAACGCGGCCCCATGGCGGCAAGCCGGCTCGACCGCGTGTTAGGCGATCTCGTGAGCAGTGCCTCCGCCAACAAGCCCACGGCCGTACGGGCCCTCACCTCGCGCGCGCGGGACGATCTGCTGGCGTTCCGCGCAGCGCCGCTGTCAGAGGCAGAGCAGGCACGCCGCGCCGGCCAGCTCACGCGGTTCCTCGGGCTCGTCCCGATCGAGTACGCACGCGGCGTCGCCGCCGGCGTGGTCACGGTGCCGATCGAGATCCAGGAGGCGATCACCTTCCGTGACGGCGCGGCCGGCGCATTTGGCGACCTTCAGTCCTATCTCGCAAGAGCTGATAGCTCGGCGACGAGCTCGGCGCAAGGGGCACTCGACCGGCTGCAGTCGCTGCTCGGCGACGCAGAGCGAGGAACGAGCGTCGCAGACGTCGAGACGATCCGCAGCACGACGACAGAGGCCCTCGCCAACCTCGATGCGGCCTACCCGGAGGAGTGGAAGGGCGACAACACCCAGGCCGACTTCGACGTGATCGCGACGCTGCTCCAGAAGATCTCGGCGTCCTTGGCCGTAGGCGACTACCGGCGGGCCGAGTCAAGTCGGCTCGAGGCATATGCGACCTTCGAGCTCGGGCCGGAGCAGCATCTCCGTGGCCTCGCACCATCGCTCTTCCAGCGCGTCGAAGGATTGTTCTGGTACGGCGCAGACGGCAAGGACGGACTCGCCCAGCTCGTGCGGCGCAACGCGACAACCGACGACACGGCAGCAACGCTCGTCGCCCTCGACCTCGCTCTCAAGGAATCGGCCGAAGCGATCGGCGAGGGTGCGTCCAAGCCGACGGTGATCGCCAACACGGCCATTATTACCTTCCGGGAAGGCCTCGAAGCCGTCCTCATCCTTGCCGCGCTGATGGCGAGCATGGTCGGGCCTCATCGCAAGTACCGCCGCCCGCTCCTGGCAGGGGCGCTGCTCGCTCTGGTCGCGAGCGCGGTGACCTGGGTGATCGCGCAGACCGTTCTTCGCTCGCTCAACCGCTATGGCGAACGGCTCGAAGCGATCGTCTCGCTCGTGGCGATCGGAGTGCTCCTGCTGATCCTCAACTGGTTCTACCACCGCGTCTACTGGCAGGAGAACCTACAAGGGCTTCACCGCAAGAAGAAGTCGATTCTCGCCGGGGCCGGTCTCTCTCTCGCCGCGGCACAGGTCGTCGGTCTCGTCGTGCTCGGCTTCACGAGCGTCTATCGCGAAGGCTTCGAGACGACGCTGTTCGTTCAGGCGCTCACCCTCGAGGCAGGGGCGTTCACGGTTCTCCAAGGCATCGCGATCGGACTTGCCGCGACCGTCGCGGTCGGGGTTGTCGTGATGGCGTTGGAACGCAAGCTCCCGCACAAGAAGATGCTGATCGTGACCGGGATGATGATCACCTGGGTGCTCGTCGTCCTCGTCGGCCAGACCGTCCAGGTGATGGAAAAGGTCGGCTGGCTACCAGTCACGCCAATCCAGGGTCTCCACCTCCCTTACTGGACGGGAATCTGGCTTGGGCTCTACCCGACGTGGGAGGGACTCGGCGCCCAAGCCGCCGCCGCGGTCTTCGTGATCGGCAGCTACATCGCAGCCGAACAACTCCGCCGCCACAAGCGAACCCGCAACCTGGCTACCCCTCTCGCTCCAGCCGCAGCCAAGCAGCCAGATGAATCGATAGCTCTCCCAGGTCGGAGCACGTGATGGTCATGCGAGTGGCTTTGCAAGCGTGAGGACAGCCAGGCGAGCCGACGTCCAGCTCAGCCGAGTGCTACGCCTTCGATGCTGGCCGGCGTGGGGTCGGGGAGGCGTCTCATGCGGAAGGCGTTGAGTAGGCCGAGGAGGCTTGCGAGGACGGGGACGAGCAGGGCGACCTGGAGGGAGCGGTCTCGCGCCTCCTTGTTGATGCGGAGGATCTCTGCCTGCACGTCTTCGGGTTCGTCGGCGAGGAGGGGTTCGAGCTGGGCGTTGCTCATCACCTCGGCGTCGTCTTCGAGGGTGTCGGCGATCTGCTGCTGTTGGCCTGGCGGGATCACGTTGCTGTCCTCGGTCTGGTTGGTGAACGAGAAGGCGAGGAAGGCGAGCATGATGCCGCCGGCCATCGCAAGACCGAACGAGAGCCCGAAGGAGCCCGCGGCCGAGTTGACTCCGGCCGCCTCGCTCACCCGCTCCTCCTCGATCGGGGACAGGGTGTAGTTGTTCAGCTGCGAGACGAGGAGGCCGAGCCCCGAGCCCGTGATCAGCAGCGGGACGAAGAGCGCCAAGCCCGAGTCGGTGCGCGGCACGATGCGGGATGATCAGCGCCAACCCGACCGTGCAGAGAGCGAATCCGACGAGGACGATGTTGCTCGGGCGCCGCCCGCCCGCCTTGCGTCCCGCGAGCAGCGCGACGGCGAACATGCTGAGTGAGAGCGGCGCGAGGGTCAATCCCGTCTTCATCGCGTTGTACTCGAGCGTCATCTGCAGGAAGATCGGGAGCGCGATCATCGCGCCGCCCAGCGTGACGTTCTGCAGCAGCTGCCCGGAGATCCCGGTCGTGAAGTGCGGGAACCTGAACAGGCCAGGGTCGAGCAGTGTCGGCTTCCCTGCCCGCTTGCGCCGCACGAGCCAGTAGGCGAGCAGCGCGAGCGCGACCGCTCCGATCGCGATCAGCAAGCCGACGTACTCGCCGCCTTCCTGCCAGACGAGGATGCCGAGCACGAGGCCGCCCATGCCGAGCACGGAGAGGATCGCGCCGACGATGTCGATCTGCCGCGGCCCGGTGTAGGCGACGTCGTGGACGAGCTTGATCTGGGACAACACGACCGCGATCACGACGACCTCGAGCCCGAAGCCGACACGCCACGAGAGGTACGTGGTCACGAAGCCGCCGAGCAGCGGCCCGACCGCGGCAGCGATCGCGGCGGCGGCCCCGACCAGCGCGTAGGTCTTCGTCCGAGCCGCGCCCTCGAAGTTCCCGTGGATCAGGGACTGCATCGCGGGCAGCAGCAGCGACGCCCCGAGCCCGCCGATGATCGCCCAGAAGATGATGATCGCGGTCAGGCTCTGGGCCAGCGTCATCGCCAGCGCTCCGATCGCATAGGCCAACCAGCCCGAGCACGTAGGCTCGCTTGCGCCCGATCAGATCGCCGACCTTGCTGCTGATCAGAATGAACGCGGCAGACACCAGCGCCTCGAGCGCGATCGCCGACCTGCACGCTGCTCACGGTCGTGTCCAGATCCTCGACCACGGCCGAGATCGACACGTTCATCAGCGACGTGTCCACGACGAGCACGAACATCGCCATCGCAAGCAGAAGCGCGAGCCTGGAATTCGCCGCGCTCTCCGTCGGAGCTCGGGAGGCGCCTACCTCACTCACACGGGAACCACAGCGGCGCGGCCGAGAAGCTCAACATCGAAGGTCACCCCTCTCCTCGCGTTCGTCTCGCCAGTCTCGCCATGGTGACGCGCATCCTACGATAGCCACCGGAACGCCGTCCAAACCACGCTGTTCTGGGCATCGAACCAGAGCATTAGGCGAGTGGTTAGCCGTGACCAGCGCTGTAGTCTCTTCCTGCGCCCGGCGTGATTCCTGGGCCGCAAACTCATCCACGATAAAGGAGTCCTGAGTGCTAGCCGCCAGCTACCCGTTCCTCGACGTTCTCTGGTCGATGATCATCTTCTTCCTGTTCGTGATCTGGATCTGGATCCTGATCACCGTCTTTGCCGACGTCTTCCGCCGCCATGACATCGGGGGTGGTCTGAAGGCCGTCTGGATCATCTTCGTGATCGTCCTGCCGTACCTCGGTGTGTTCATCTACCTGATCGCGCAGGGCCATGGGATGGCCGAGCGCAACGCGGAGCAGATGCAGGCCGCAAGAGCCCAGCAGGATCAGTACATCAAGTCGGTTGCCGGATCCTCAGCCGTCGATCAGATTGCGCAGGCGAAGCAACTGCTCGACAGCGGCGCGATCACCCAGGCCGAGTTCGACACGATGAAGCAGAAGGCGCTCGCCTAGGCATGGAATTGGAAATTGACCCGGTCCTTGTTGGCCGCGATGTCAACAAGGACCGGGTCATTTCCAGCTGGGCGTTGAGCGGTTTTTGCCTGGCTAGATTCGCCGACGCACGCCTCTTCCCGGCGTGACGGCGGCTGCCACCACCGCAGTCTTCGCTACGGGCGAGGGTCCGGGCGAGACGGCCTTCGCCACTACCGCCGTTTTGGCCACCGGGTGGCCGATAACTCCGACTCGTCCTACGCGTCCTGGGCCTAGCGGCATGGTCAGACTCCTTCGGTTGCGAGGGCCTCATCGGCCTCGATCGAGGCGATGATGGCTTGGATGGGGATGCGGCCGTTTGCGATTAGTTGACCGCCGGAGCGACGGGCGGCTGAGGCGAACGGGGCTGCCCAGAGGTTCTCCCAGATCAGCACTCCGGCGGTGCTGCCCGGGTCCATCGCGGCGGCGAGGTTGATGACGTCGTCGGCTGCGAGTAGCTCGGCCAGGTCGGCTTCGAGCGCCTGAAGCTCCCCGAGCTCTTCGATGTCGGAGAGTTCGATGGCGTCGACGGTGCTGTCCTCGTTCTTGGTCAGGATCAAGATGTCGATCACCCGGATCGTTCCGGCGTCGACGAGCGCGACAAGCTCTTTTGCCATCTCGCCTGTGAAATTGCTTGCGCCTGCGGGGAATTCGACGACTAGGTAGTCGACTGGGCCGAGTTCATCAAGGGGCGTGTTGGTCATTTGGTTCCCTTCGTGTTGTCAGATGGAGGGGTTGGGCTGGATCACTGGATTGCCATGGCGACCCGCAGGCGTTCTTTGTCGGTGATGAGGTGGTCGTGGTCGTCGAGCCCGGCGTCGAGCCGCACCCACTTGACCTTCCCGTCGAAGCGGCTTGCTTGGCTCGTGTAGTCCTCGCTGACGGGGGTGACCGAGTCGTAGCCGACGTTGCAGGTTTCGTCACCGGAGTAGATCATTGACACTGTCGCTCCGATACGCCCTTCGCCGACCTGGTCGCCGTCGATGTAGAGGGTGGCGGTGCCGCCTTTCGCGAGGCCGCCGCCGTCGTAGGTGAACTCCATCCGTACCTGGTGCTCGCCTTCCGGAACGACCTTGTCTGCCTCCACGTAGAAGCGCTGGAGCCCCGCGAGACCATCCCCACCGCGTGATGGTTACGGCCGGTCAACAGTGCCTGCCGAGTGGGCGAGCACAACGCTGTCGTGTGGAAACGGTTGGACTTCAGGCCCTCGCCTGCGAGGCGCTCGAACGTCGGCGTCTCACACGGAACGCCGAACGCACTCGACGAACCAAAACCGGCATCGTCGAGCAAGACGATCACTACGTTCGACGCCCCCCGGGCGGCCACAACGGCACGATCGGCGGATACGACGTATCGGGGTCCTTCGCGTCGTGGGTCGTCAGACCGACATGCGGGTGCTCAGAGATCGGAAGCGGGACACGCGACAGCTCGAATGACGCCATCGTCAGGTTCCTTCAGTCGTTGGGGGCGTCGAGAAGGGAAGAGCACCCGACACCCTCACTCTACGCCACTTGGCGTACCCCGGCCACGCCAAAATGGTCGGTTAGGAGACCACTTCGCAAAGTAGGCGAACAACACCTCGGCGACAGCACACCTGCTCCGTGTCCACCCTTACCAGCAGAGCTAGAAAGCCGGATTACCAGGTAAAACATGCTTGCCGCGGCGGTAGATGTCCACCCTTGGCGGCATTTCCCCGACCACCCCTTCTCAACCCCTTGAACAGATACGATCGCCGACGCCGCCCCCATCGACTAGCGGCCTAGGTCACCACCCTTTCAAGGTGGCAGCACGGGTTCGAATCCCGTTGGGGGCATTCGTTGTAGAAATCACAGCAATGTTGCTGCTCGATGGCACCCGCCGCGTTGCCGCTCCTGGCAGCGGTCCTCCTCGCCGCGTACGTGTTCAGTGAGGACAGCTACCGCGGGTAACGGCATCAGCCGCTGGGATGCCTATCGCTCGCCAGGGGGCGCGCTCGGCCCGATCTTCGTGCTCTCGATCGGGCTACCACCGTATCCAATCGCCAGGAGCCCGGCTCGACGCCGAGGACGAAATCTCACGGCGTTGCCAGCCGCCCCACAGCAGCGGTTGATGCGAGGCGGCCGTTCGGCGCGTGCCGCTGTAGGGCTCACGCTGAGGACCGTACTAGTGGTGCAGGTGCTGACGACTTCGTCGGCGAGCGGGGATCCGAGCCCTGATGCCATATCGAAGCCTTTGGCAGCTGCGCAGCACTGCTGGACGGAAGCCTGCAGACGGCCGGTGTATTCACTACCGCCGCTTCGGTGATCCTCTTGCGTACGGGCGCGGTTCCCCGCTGGCTGGCAGACAGCGGGTCGATCATTTCGATCCTGCTGATCACCGCCATTTTCTTCAGCAGCTGGATCGGGTTGCTGTTTCCCTCTATGGATCTTTGCGCCCAGCGTCGCCGGCTTGATCGCGCTGAGGCGGCAGGGTCGGGACACGGCTGGTTCTGATGCGACCGCGGGTGACGTTCGATGAGATGATCCCCCTGGCCCCTCACAACCTTGGAGGTCGGGTCGGTTGGGTCGGTAGCTTGCGGTTACGCGACAACGTCGAAGGGCTGAGCTACTTGTGGGCGAGTATGGAAATAGGCGCGAGGTTTCGGTAACCGGTGACGGGCATGTCGTCGACGAGGGGGTGCCGGGAGGGGGCGACGGGTCGGGACTGAGTGCGGTGTCGCATTTCACGCCGACCGAGCGTGAGGCTCGCGGGCGGGCCGCACGGCGCGAGCTTCCACGTTCGGCTCATGCGGCCTGGGAGCCGGCCCCGATGCGGAGGGATCCGGTGGGTCTGCTCGAGGAGCAGGCGCGGACGCGGCTGTCCGAGCTCGTGCCCATTCGGTACGGGCGCATGCTTGTGTCTCCGTTTACGTTCTTCCGCGGTGCTGCTTATCTCATGGCCGCGGATCTCGCGGACGGGCCGCGGACGGGGCTGCAGGCGCAGCTCTGTGGTGATGCGCATCTTTCCAACTTCGGTATCTTCGCCGCTCCCGACAGGCGGCTCGTGTTCAGCATCAACGATTTCGATGAGACCCTGCCTGGGCCGTTTGAGTGGGACGTGAAGCGGCTTGCTGCGAGCTTCGCGGTAGCAGGTCGCGATCTGGGATTTGACGGTGCAACGCGGGGCGTGATTGTGGCGGCGGCGGTGCGCGAGTATCGGCAGGCGATGAGGCGCTTTGCGGAGATGCGGAACGTCGATGTTTGGTACACCCGCCTCGACGTCGCGGGGATCCGAGATCAGTTCAGGTCAGGGACGTCCGGCAAGCAGATGAAGCGGTTCCAGTCCAGCGTGGCCTCGGTCCGCACGAAAGACAGCGTGCGGGCGCTTGCGAAGCTGTGTCAAACGGTGGATGGTGAGTTGCGGATCGTTGGGAATCCGCCGCTTGTGACGCCGATCGAGGACGTGCTGCCGGGGGCCGAACAGGAGCATCTCGAGGACACGGTGCTACGCATGATTAACACGTACAAACGCACGCTGCCACATGACCGGCGCGAACTTCTCGAGGGCTACCGGTACGTCCATGCGGCGCGCAAGGTCGTCGGCGTCGGCAGCGTTGGTGCCCGGACGTGGATCCTCCTGTTCGTGGGGCGCGATGACTCCGATCCGCTCTTTCTTCAGTTCAAGGAGGCGCAGCAATCGGTGCTGGAGCCGTTTCTTGGTAGGAGCCAATACGGGCAGCACGGACAGCGAGTCGTGGAGGGTCAGCGGATGATGCAGGCCGCAGCCGACGTCGTCTTGGGGTGGGAGCGGATCATCACCATCGATGGTGAGCAGAGAGACTTCTACGTCCGCCAACTTTGGGATGCGAAGGGATCACCGGAACTTGAGTTGATGGATGCCTCGGGTTTGGAGGCTTACGGGCGCGTCTGCGGGTGGACGCTCGCACGTGCCCACGCTCGCTCCGGCGACAGGATCGCGATCGCCGCCTACCTCGGCCGGAGCGACTCCTTTGACCGTGCCATGACGTCGTTCGCCGAGGCGTACGCCGATCAGAACGAGCAGGACTACCGCGCTCTGCAGCGAGCCGTGGTGTCGGGCCGTGTCGCTGCCGAAGTGGGAGTCTGACCGATCTTTCGACAGACCACCCGCTGATGTGACATCCCGAACTCGCTGTCATCGGCTGGTTGGTGATGGAGTCGTCGGCATGTTCCGGGATAGCCCAGACTCAGGCGCGATCTCGGACGTGGAGACGGGCGCTGCCTGCCTCCTGGCACTTCCGACTGCCACGAGGGTTGATCGTGGCGCGCCTCAGATGCCAGGCCGCAGCGCCGCTTCGATCCGTTCCAGCCGCTCGTTCACCTCACGAAGCTGCTGCTCCACCGTCGCGCCGTCAGGAGCCTGCTCGCCGCGTGAGCGCAGAACGAACGTACCCGTGATGGAGGCGGTGATCACGGTCACGAAACCGATCCCGAGCAGCATGACGAGGGAGGCGACGAGCCGACCCGCGACGGTCGTCGGAACGACGTCGCCGTAGCCGACGGTCGTCACGGTCTGCACGGAGAACCAAAGGCCTCGCCCTATCGATGGGAAGTTGTGCGGGTCGGCCACGGTCATAAGAATCCCCGCCAAGATCGTGATCGACGTTGACGCCGTGGCGATAAGGACAGCCGCCTGCCGTGGCGTCGCAGCGCGAGCTATCGCACGGTCGAGCCATCGTTCGAGCGGCGCACCGCCAGCCATGGGCGTTGAGTTCGCGACCATCCTTGCCGTCCCTGCCATTGCGAAAGCATCGGTGACCGCGACCAGCTGCTCGAACGAGCTTTCACCAGCGCCGCCGCGCGCCGATGCCTCGACCGTAGCCGCCACCTCGAGACACTTGACTGGTGTCACTCGTGCCCTTTGCGTGACCGCGGGTTGGTGGGGGAGGCAGATCGCGTCGATCCCGCGCTATCGTGTGAAGGTGAGCGAGAAGCTGCGCATGACGATCGCCTTCGATGGTCCGGACGAGGACGGTTGGATCGTTGCACAGGTCGTCGAGGTGCCCGGGGCGATTAGTCAGGGTCGCACCCGCGAAGAGGCGCGAGAGAATGTCATAGACGCGCTGCGCCTCATGCTGTCGCCCGATGACGGCGACGCGTCCGACGAGAGCGTCGCGCTCGAAGTCCTGCTGCCTGCGTGAAGCTTCGAGATCTGGAACGTCACCTCGCCGCGCATGGGGCGCGCAAGGTTGCCGAAGGCGGGAGACACACGAAATGGCGAAGCGCAGACGGGGTGCGTGCAACCGCCGTGCCGCGCCACAACGAGATCGGCTCGGGCCTCGTTCGGGCGATCTGTCGACAGCTCGAGATCCCAGCTCCTTAGCGCTCTCTCTCGCTGACGAGCTCGGCGACTCCCTCCGAAGGGTTGGAAAGCTGTCTCAGGAGGCGCGTTCCTAGCGCTCCCTCGATCAGGAGCTCGGCGAATCCCTCCGAAGGGTTGGAAAGCTGTCTCAGGAGGTGCATTCGTCTGTTGTCGTTATTACAACGTTCTGCCTGCATGGCGGCCCATTCGGATGTCCGGTCGCTCGGTCGGACTAGCCTCGCTTCCCTGAAGCGATATCAGATTTATCTGATATTATGGAGTCATGGCTCGTCTGTCCGCGACCTCTGCTGCACGTAACTTCTCGGACCTGTTGAACCGTGTGGCCGCGGGCGAGGAGATCGAGATCACGCGGAGCGGGGCGACCGTCGCTGTGATCGCGCCGCCCCGGGCGCGCCTTGTTTCGGCCGAGCGCTTTCGCGCGCTTCTCGACAGCGGGCCGCCCGTCGATGCGCGGTTCGCGGACGACGTCCGAGACGCCGTCGCTGATCTCGATCGCATTGCCGTACGTGATCCGTGGCCCGAGTCCTGATCGACACCACGCTGCTGATCGATCGGGAGCGAGGAGGTGAACGCCTCGAGCAGCTCGTCGGGGACAGCGACCGCGCGATTAGCGTCATCACGGTCAGCGAGCTCCTCCACGGCGTCCATCGCGCCAGGGGAGCCACGCGTCTGAAGCGCGAGAGCTTCGTAGAGCATCTGCTCGCAGCATTTGAGCCCGTGCCGATTACTGAGGCTGTCGCGCGCGTCCACGCGAGCGTCTGGGCGACTCTCTCTGCGAAGGGCGAAGCAGTTGGCGCTCACGACCTCTGGATCGCATCGACAGCTCTCGCGCACGGCTTCGATCTCGCCACGGACGACGCGCGGAGCTTTATGCGTGTCCCGGGTTTGAGCGTGCTTTCCGACGCGTAGCGTCTTTCGATGAGGCGGCAACCAGCAGATTCGTCTGCGGGTTGGAAAGCTGGCTCACGAGGTGCATTCGCTTTCGCTATACCCCAATCTGGGGTTCGGCGAGGGCGTGGCCCGCTGGTCGATTTTCGTCCTAGGCCACCTTCTGTCCAACTCCGGGTCGGCTTCCCCTGGTCGTGGCCTAGAATCGGCGGATGTCGCGCGGGCTCCGCCAGCGTCCTTCGCATAAAGCGTCTCTTCGCCGCGTGGCGCCCTTGTTCGTCGCGCTTGCGCTCGCGCTCGGTCTTGCGGGGCAGGGCGGCGCAAGGCGTGACGCGACTTGCGCCGTCGCTTCAGGCAAGGTCGTCGATATCCAGGGCAGCAGCCCCGAGTGGCGCAACTGTCTTGTCGAGGCGCTCCAGACGAACAACACCACCGTCCGGCTCGGTCCCGATGTAGACATGGATCTCACCGCCGTGGGACCGATCCACATCGCGGCGGGCGTCACGCTCACGAGCGTCCGCAGCTTCCCCTCGTCGTCAGGCAACCGTGACGCGGGTCGAGGGTCGAAGCCGGTGTTCTCGGCGCGGGCCGGAAATGCGAATGGCCCGCGCCTCTACACGAGGGCGCACCCGAAGGGTCTTCTGACGATCGAGTGCTATCCCGACGGCGCACTGAACGACAACGTGCACATCTCGGGCTTTCGCCTGATCGGCCCCGACTTCGGGGTCGAGTCGACCGACGACCACCTGCAGATCGGGATCCTCGTCATCAACTGCAGGGGTATTGAGATCTCGAACATGGAGATCGCGGGCTGGAGCAACCAGGGGATCAGCATCGTCGACGAGCCGCGCTTCGACGGGAAGGGTCGGATCGACAAGCCGGATCAGGTTGTCGTTCGCGGCAACTACATCCACAACAACCAGCACGAGGGCGCGGAGGGCTACGGCGTCGCGATGGGTCTGGGCGCGACCGCGCTGATCGTCGAGAACGTCTTCGACTCGAATCGCCACTCGGTGGAGGCGTCCGGGAAGTCAGACGGCTACGACGCTGAGCGGAACCTCGTGCTGAAAGGTGGCGGATACCACAAGCTCGGCTTCCACACACATGTGTTCGACGTGCACGGCGACGACAACTGCGGCCTGCGCGGGGCCGTCAACGACAGCGCGTGGAACTGCGGCCGCGCGGGCGGCTGGGTCGCGATCAAGGACAACGCGTTCCAATACCTCTCGAACACGGCAGTGAGGATCCGCGGCACGCCGCAGATCGGCGGCTGGGTCCTGCACAACGTCTTCGCACACTCGAGGCTCGAAGAGACGACGCTGAACTCAGGCGCCATCGAGGCGACCACCGGGAAGACGAACATATCCCTCGGCAAGGGGTTGACCGCGAACCTGCTCGGCTATGACTCGTACGGCAAGTACGGCATCTGCGACTTCGACGGCGACGGCAAGGACGACCTCTTCCTCGCGACCGGCGTCAGCTGGTGGTACTCGAGCAGCGGCGAGTTCCAGTGGACGTTCCTCAAGCAAGCGACGGAACGGATCGATCAGCTTCGGCTCGGCTACATCAACGGCGACAACCGATGCGACGTCCTCGCCGCGAATGGCGACAGCTGGGAGGTCGCCTCCGGCGGCACTGAGGTGTGGCGCCCGATCGGCAATTTCGCCGTGCCGATGAGCGAGGTCGTGCTCGGCCGCTTCGGGCCGCAGCCTGCTGGACTCGGTCCGACCTCCTACGCGTTCCGCCGCGCGTCGAACGGCCAGTGGTACGTGACGAGTCTCGCCGCGCCGAGCTGGCAGCCGGTGCAGAGCTCGTCTATCCCCTTTGCCAAACTTCGCTTCGCGGACTTCACGGGGGACGGCGTCACCGACGTGCTCGCGGTGCAGGGCGGCCGCTGGTCAATCTCCGAGAGCGCAACCGGCTCGTGGCAAACGCTGAACTCGAAGCTATCGAATGATCTCGACTCGGTCACGCTCGCCGACCTCGACAACGACCGTCGCGAGGACATGGTGCGGTTCGAGAAGAGCGGTACGAGCTCGCTGAAAGTCTCAGTTTCGTGGGGCGGCCGCAGCGGCTGGACGCCGCTCACGACGATCACTGGTATCGCGTTCCCCGCGCCCGTGTTCCAGGGTCAGACTGTGCTACCGCTCTATTCCTTCGCTGGCCGATTCGACGCGGCAGGGGGTGAAGACCTGCTGATCGTCGACACCAAGCGCAACGGCCGCTTTGCCAACCGAAGCGGCACGATGTGGAACAGCCAGTACCCGTACTGAGTGATGACATGTTGGGATCAACGAGCATGCGCGGCCAGACCGTAGTCCCGGAGACGAAGACTTAACCGAGGACGAGGGCTTAGTGGACTGCCAAGACAGTGGCTTGTCAGTTCGTACCAAAGCGCCAGGACAGCTGCAAGGACTCCGAAACCCCGGCCCCATCCAACGGATGGTGCCACGCCGCGTGCCGGCGTGAGACCAAGCTTGCGCCCCAAAGAGCGGTCACGTCGAGCGCGGACGGTTGGCCGATCTATCCTCCGCCCGAGCTGATGCGCCTTCCAGCGTGCTTTTGCAAGAGCACCTAACGCTCGCGCGCGGGAAGCTCTCATGGGACACCCAGCGCTTCGCTCGAACGCGGACCCTGCCGAGCTCAAGGCGTGCGGGTCGCCCCGGCGAGGAGCCCGCCCGCCTTGCTGCGGGACTGCCGAGCAACACGGGCGCGTGCGTGCCTGCGTGCCTGCCTTCAGGCAGGCACTACCCGCTGAATGCTGGTTCGCAACCGTGTGCACGCTGTTCTGACGATGCCTACGGTGCCTGTCTGAAGGCAGGCACGGAGTCCCCGGGTCAGCTGACTCCAGGCTGTCCTCACCCCTTTAGTCACCACGCACCCCTGTCGATGAGGGACTGTGATTTTCGGCCACGGGATACCGGCTCCCCGTCGCTCTGGCCTCGCAGCGCTGCTGGCCGTGGCGACCGCCCTCCTGATCTCTGCCCCTGCCGTTGCTGGCACGGATGTCGGAAGACCGGGCGCCGTCTACTTGCTCGACCATGGAGTACTCACGTCAGTCCGAGGCGGCCACGGGATCCCTCAGGCCGTTCGCGCCTTGCTCCAGGGCCCGACCGTAGCCGAACGCCGGGCCGGTCTCTCCTCTGCCGTACCGCGCAATACTCCGCTGCGGGCGGTTGCCGTGCAACGCCACGTTGTGACGGTCGACCTTGGTGCACGCTTCGCGGCGGGTACGGACAGCAAGAGCCTCCACGCGAGAGTCGGGCAGCTCGTCAAGACCGTCGGCTCAATCCCCGGGGTGCGCTCCGTCCGCATCCTCGTCGAAGGTGGGGTTCCACTCGGACTGTTCCCCGGATATGACCTGCGACGCCCGCTGCGCGCGGACGCGATCCGCGATAGCGACGCGCCGACGACACGCGATGTCGAGCGGCAGCTCGCAGACCTCGGGTATCTCGCCCGCGGCGCGGTCGACGGCGTTGTCGACGACCAGACGGCCGTCGCACTGCTGGCCTTCCAGAAATGGTCGGGGCTTCCGCGCGACGGTGTGCTGAGCCCGGCCACCTCAGCTGCCGTCCTCCGGGCCTCCCGACCGGTTCCGATCGAGAGACTCGGGCACGCCACGCGGATCGAGGTGCTTCTCGACAGGCAGGTCGCCTTGTTGATCCGCGACGACAAGGTGGCACGGGTCGTACACATCTCGTCAGGTGCCTATGGCCGGACTCCCTCGGGCGCATTTCGCGTGTATCGAAAGGAGCGGTACTCGTGGTCTGTGCCGTTCCACGTGTGGCTGCCGTACGCGAGCTACTTCACCGGCGGGATCGCCTTCCACGAGTACCCGTCTGTCCCGGCCTACCCGGCATCCCATGGCTGCGTCAGGGTCAACCGCTATGACGCTCCGACGCTCTTTGCCTTCGCGGTCAACGGCACGCCCGTGAGTGTCCTTGCGTCCTCCCGTGCGGTGGACGTATGAGACCGCTCCGGCGCGCTTTCGTTGCGCCGCTCGTCGTGATTGCCGTTGTCGCGTCGCTTGGCGTGCGCGCGGGCGTCGCGTCCGCGCCGCCTCAGGCCCCCGAGGAGTTGGTCGTCGCCCTGAGCCTGCCGGCCCCAGGTCTCCAGGTCGGCGCCGTCCGCGGCGGCGACGTCGTTCTCGCGCGTGGGCTCGAGGTCGAGCTCGCGAGGAAGATCGCCCGTCGACTCGGGCGAACCACGGTGCGCTTCGTCAACCGTACGAGGGCTGCGTTGCTTGCTTCGGGGCCCAAGCGCTGGGACATCGCCGTTGCCCAGATCACTCCGACTCGGCCCACGACGAGATCGGTCGATCTCAGCCCGCCGTATCTCAGCGGCGGACAGGCGCTTCTGCTTCGGCGCGGGGTGCCCTCGCCGACATCGATGGGCAACATCGCCGAGCTCCAATTGTGTGCCCGTAACGGTGCACCGGGAGCGGCCGCCGCGCTAGACGACCTGCGTACTTCCACCCGACCGCTCAAGGTTCCGGACGACGAGGCGTTGCTCCGTCTCGTCCAGACGGGTCGTTGCGACGCGGCGCTCATCGACGCGGCTCGGCTGGGCCCGCTCCTCGATGGGCGCCGCGAGCGGTTCTCCCCTGTCCGGCTTCGAATCGGGGAACAGGGGTACGTGGTTGCTCTGCCGAAGGGCAGTGAGCTCGGGCCCGATGTCGACCGCGTCGTTCGTCGACTCGTCTCGAGTGGTGCGATGCACCGACTCGCGACGACCTGGCTGGGGCTCGACCCCGCGCGGCTGCGTCGCCTCGACAGCGGCCCGACGAGCCGCTCGGTCGTGGATTTCCCGCAGTAGTCGGCTAGCCGGCTGAGGGCAGTCGTCCGGTCTCGGCTGCGAGCTCGCGATCGCGCTCCGTGATCCCGCCCGCGGAATGCGTCCACCAGCGGAGCGTGACCTCGTTCCAGTGGATCGCGATGTCGGGGTGGTGTCCCTCGCGCTCCGCCAGCGCCCCGACTTCGTTGACGAACGCGAGGGCCTCGACGAAGTTCGTGAACCGGAACACGCGCTCGAGTGCGTCGTCCTTCTCCACCCACTCGACGTCGCTCATCCTGGGAGTATCGCACCATCCCGCCCGCGAAGATGCGAAGGTGAAGCCCTCACAGTGTTCGTCGCCGCGCCCGGCCGCCCGGTCTGCACCAAGGGGTGTGGCTTCGGGGAAGGAGCTAGGATCGCCCTCGGATGGTGGAGCCACCGACCGGCCGCGCAGGACACGCCGGCGAGGCGGCCGCTCCGGTGCCTGAAGCGCGCCCGCAGGGCTGGCGGGCGACGAGGAAGGAGCGACCGGGGCATGAGCTGCTCTGCGAGCAGGTCTTCCGGCCGCTCGCGCAGGTGGTCGTCCGTGCGCTCCTCCCACTCCGCGTTGCCCCGACTGCTGTCGTCGTCGTCCACGCGATGGTCGGTCTCGTCGCCGCGGCGCTCGTATGGCGGGGGAGCTTCGTGGCGGCTGCGCTGCTGCTTCAGCTGAAGACGGTGCTCGACAACGCTGACGGCCAACTCGCACGTGCCTCGGGCAAGGTCACGGACCTCGGCCGGTATCTCGATACCGAGTGCGACGCTCTCGTGAACGTTGCGCTCTTCGTCGCGCTCGGCCAGGTGACTGGCCAAGCTGCTCTCGCCATTGTCGCTCTGCTCGTTCTCACGCTCGTCCTCAGCGTCGACTACAACCTCGATCTCCTGTACAAGGAGGCCCGCCTCGAAGGGTCTGCCTCGCCCGCTCCGGGACGAGCCGCTGCTGGGCTCGCCGGCGTGCCGGCGCAGATCTACCGAGCCGTCTTCGCTCCGCAGGATCGGCTCGTGCGACTCGTCCACCGTCGACGTCTCGAACGGCTGCTCGTACCCGGAACGCCCGACGTCACCCGCCGCCGCACGACGGTCGCGTACAACGACGGGATGACCGTCACGATCGTCGCGAACCTCGGCCTTTCGACGCAACTTGCCGTGCTGGGTGTGCTCCTGGTAGTCGGCGTTCCGAGCGGCTATCTCTGGGCGGTGGTTGGCTGTGGCCTTGCTCTGCCATTGCTGCAGGTGCGTCGGGAGCACAGGGCGCGGGCGACGCTTCGCGGATGACCGCGCTCGTGACAGGGTCGAGCGGCGGGATCGGCCGCGGCATCGTGCTTGCGCTCGCACAGCTCGGCCACGACGTGGCAGTTCACTACAACCATTCGGCTGAGGCTGCCGAGACGACCCGGCAGGATGCGGAGGCGCTCGGCGTCCGCGCAGTCACGGTCCAGGGCGACCTGACCGACATGACAACGGCGAGCGCGGTCGTCGGCGAAGCTCACGCGCGGCTGGGCGACCTCGAGGTGCTCGTGAACAACGTCGGCAACTACGTCTTCACGCCGCTCGACGAGCTCCGGCTCGACCAGTGGCGCGACGTTCTCGCCTCGAATCTCGACGCTTCCTTCGCCACCTGCCACGCGGCCGTGCCCATCATGCGGGCGCGCGGAGGGGGGAGGATCGTCAACCTCGGCTATGCGGGATCCTCCAACCTCGTCGCCCGCCCGGGTCTCTTGGCCTACGCCATTGCTAAGACCGGTGTCGTCCAGCTCACCCGCGCGTTTGCGCGCAACGAGGCGGGCAACGGGATCACCGTGAACGTGGTCGCGCCCGGCGTGATCGAGACCTCGGTCACGATGCCCGTGGCGGAGATCCCGGCGGGGCGAGTGGGTCGAATCGAGGAGGTGGCGGCCGCGGTTCGGTATCTCGTCTCCGACGAGGCGGCGTACGTGACTGGCCAGGTGATCGAGGTCGCAGGCGGCTGGAACCTGTAGTCGGCCAGTGGTCGCTGCGCTGTAGCCTCGTGCCGGTCGGCTAGTGTCCAGCTACCAACCAGCCACGACATGGCGACCGACGAGACCTTCTTCGACACCTCAGACCTGCTCGCTGCGACCGATGCCTGGAGCCTCGCCCAACGCGAGCGCGTCGAGGACATCACGCGCGGCCTGATCGACGCCCTCGGAGAGGACGTCGATCGACCCGGGCTCGAGCGCACGCCGCAGCGGGTGGCGCGTGCATGGGAGTTCCTGACGGGGGGATATCGCCAGAGCGGCGCCGACGTGATCAACGGCGCGCTTTTCCCGGCCGAGGGCGCCGGGCTCGTGCTCGTCCACGACATCTCGTTCGCATCGCTCTGCGAGCACCACCTACTCCCCTTCTTCGGTCGCGTTCACATCGCGTACGAGCCGGGTGAGTCGATCGTCGGTCTGTCGAAGCTCGCGCGGGTCACCGACGTCTATTCGCGCAGGCTCCAGGTGCAGGAGCGCCTCACGCGCGAGATCGCCGACACGTTGATGGAGGTGCTCCAGCCGCTCGGGGTCGGCGTGATCGTCGAGGCCGAGCACATGTGCATGCGCATGCGCGGCGTCGAGAAGCCCGGGGCGCTGACGACGACGATGTCGATGCTGGGGTCGTTCCGTGAGGATCCCGCCGTGCGCGACGAGTTTCTTTCGTCTGTCACGCGACGCCGCTGATCCCGCGCCCGCAATGCCCTGTCGTGGCTGCCGTACCTGCCTCAAGGCAGGCACAACTCGTATCTTCGAGCGCTGACGCTATGCGCGATCGCGGTTGAGAGCTGTCAAACGGGTAGTGCCTGGCTGAAGGCAGGCACACGAAGACGTCCTAGAACATCGTGCCGATGATCTGCGAGAAGCGGATGACGGTCACGATGTCGTCTTCGGTCACTTCGCGGTTGTAAAGCTGCCCGAGCCAGTGGGCGAGCTCGTCGACGCGGCGGATCTCAGGATTGTCGTGCTCGATCTCGCGCGGTGAGAGGTCGCCGAGGCGCTTCACCTCGATCTTGTCGATCACGGCGTCGAAGATCTTCTCGCGCTGCCCGTAGCGAACGCCGACGAGCACGGTGACGATCATGCCCTTCCGGTACTTGGCCGACTTGTCGCCAAGACGGATCGTCGCGGTCTTCCTCTGCGTACGCAGCTGGTCGGCCACCGTCGGCGAATAGAAATTCAACGCGAACATCGCCATCCGCGGCAACTATAGAGACTCGCCGTCGTCGACAGGTGAATGGACACGATCTGAGTCGTTAGCACTAAGATCGCCTTGCATCCCCGTAAAGTGGTGCTACACTCCAATCGTGGTTGGCACTCTCGCTATGCGAGTGCCGATCTTTCTAGAAAAACCACGTCTCTAGGAGGCACGTCGCATGAATCTGCAGCCCCTGGGCGACCGGCTGATCGTGGAGGTCCTCGAAGAGGACACAACTACCGCGAGCGGCATCGTGCTGCCCGACACGGCGAAGGAGAAGCCGCAGCGCGGCCGCGTTCTCGCCGTAGGCCCCGGCCCGCGTGACGAGGACGGCGAGTACATCAAGATGGACGTCGACGAGGGTGACGAGATCATCTTCTCCAAGTACGGCGGCACCGAGATCAAGGTCGGAGCCGACGACGTCCTCATCCTGCGCGAGTCCGATGTGCTCGCAAAGGTCGTCGGCGATCGCGCTGCCGTCTAACCAGGCAGCCGACTCTACCCACGTCTTTTCCAAGTAGGAGGAAGCGAAAAACATGGCTCATAAGGAGCTCAAGTTCAACGAGGACGCGCGACGTGCGCTCGAGCGCGGTGTGAACGTCCTCGCCGACGCGGTCAAGGTCACACTTGGCCCGAAGGGGCGCTACGTCGTTCTCGACAAGAAGTTCGGCGCCCCGACCATCACGAACGACGGTGTCACGATCGCCCGCGAGATCGAGCTCGAGGACGCGTTCGAGAACCAGGGCGCGCAGCTCGTCCGCGAGGTCGCCACGGCGACGAACGACGTGGCCGGCGACGGCACGACGACAGCCACGGTGCTCGCTCAGGCGATCGTCCGCGAGGGTCTGAAGAACGTTGCCGCCGGCGCGAACCCGATGGGGCTCAAGCGTGGCATCGAGAAGACGGTCGAGGCTGTCGTCGAAGACCTCAAGTCCCAGTCGGTCGAGGTCGCGGGCAAGGAGGACATCGCCCGTGTGGCCACCATCTCGTCGCGTGAGCGCGAGATCGGCGACGTCATCGCCGACGCGATCGAGAAGGTCGGCAAGGACGGCGTCGTCAACGTCGAGGAAGGTCAGACCTTTGGTCTCGACCTCGAGTTCACCGAGGGCATGCAGTTCGACAAGGGCTACCTGTCCCCGTACATGATCACCGACGCCGAGCGCATGGAGGCCGTGCTCGACGACCCGTACGTGCTCATAGCCAACTCGAAGATCGGCGCGGTCAAGGACATCTTGCCGGTGCTCGAGCAGGTCATCCAGGCCGGCCGGCCGCTCCTGATCGTGGCCGAGGACGTTGAGGGCGAGTCGCTTGCGACCATCGTCGTCAACAAGCTCCGTGGCACGTTCTCCGCGGTCGCGGTCAAGGCACCGGGCTTCGGCGATCGCCGAAAGCGCATGCTCGAGGACATCGCAGTCCTCACGGGCGGCGAGGTGATCACCGAGGAGATGGGCCTCAAGCTCGAGAACACGAAGCTCTCGCAGCTCGGCCGTGCTCGAAAGATCGTCATCGACAAGGACTCGACGACGATCATCGACGGTGCCGGCGACAGCGAGGCGATCAAGGGCCGCATCAAGCAGCTCAAGGGCGAGATCGAGAACACCGACTCCGACTTCGACCGTGAGAAGCTCCAGGAGCGGCTCGCGAAGCTCTCCGGCGGCGTAGCGGTCGTCAAGGTCGGTGCAGCTACCGAGACCGAGATGAAAGAGAAGAAGCATCGCGTCGAGGACGCTCTCCAGGCGACCCGCGCGGCGCTCGAGGAAGGCATCGTCCCGGGCGGTGGCGTCGCGCTGCTGAACGCGGCCGACGAGGTCAAGGCTACGGTCGATGCGCTCGAAGGCGACGAGAAGACCGGCGGAGCGATCATCATCCGCGCGCTCGAGGAGCCGCTCCGGCAGCTCGCCTACAACGCGGGCCTCGAGGGCTCGGTCGTCGTCGACAAGGTCCGCAACGCCAAGAAGGGCCAGGGCCTCAACGTCGACAGCGGCGAGATCGAGGACCTCGTCAAGCAGGGCATCATCGATCCGACGATGGTCACGCGCTCGGCGCTCCAGAACGCGGCGTCGATCGCGAAGAACATCCTCACGACCGAGGCGATTGTCGCTGAGGCGCCCGAGAAGTCGCCGGTCGGTGCCGGCATGCCCGACATGGGCGGAATGGGCGGAATGATGTAGGACTGCCCTCAAGGGCAGTCCTGGGGGAACCACATGGTTCCCCCGCTCGCCCCCTCCTTCGCGCTTGTGCATTGCACGAGCGTTGGTCGGGGCTCCCGCCGGGCAGAGCCCGGCTCCGCCCCTCGGGCGTGGTGCATGCTCGAGGGTTAGAAACGCAAAGGGAGGGCCGGCGAAAGCCGGCCCTCCGTCTTGGACATGGCCTAAACTGCCATATATGGTAGGTGGTACTGTGTCTGGGATGTCGAAGACGACGCTCTACCTGCCCGTCGAGCTCCAACGTGCGCTGCGAGACGAGTCGCGGCGCAGCGGCGCCTCGCAGGCGGATCTCGTCAGGCAGGCGCTGCAGGCCTTTCTGGCGGGGCGCGATCGGCCGCATCCCCGCTCGATCGGCATAGCCACCGATGGCAGCCTCCCGGCACGAGACAGTGAGGATTGGATCCGACGGACGTGGGGCGCAGCCGGCTGATCACGCTCGACACCTCAGCGGTGTTCGCATCGCTCGACCGCTCGGACCCAGATCACGTGCGCGTCGTTGCCGAGATCCGCGCAGATCCCGGACCGCTGCTCCTTCCGGCCGGCATCCTCGCCGAGCTCGCCTATCTGGTCGAGACCCGGCTCGGAACGCGCGTGATGGATGCGCTGCTTGCCGACCTCGTGGACGGCGCGTATACGCTCGACTGCGGCGACGACGATCTCCCGCGCGTCCGAGAGCTGATCGGGCGGTACGACGATCTCCCGCTCGGGTTCTCCGACGCCGCGGTCGTCGCGTGCGCGGAGCGGAACGGCGGGCGGGTACTGACGCTCGACGTCCGCGACTTCGGCGTCGTCGCCCGCGAGGGTGCGCTCGATGTCAGACCCTGAGACAGTCGGCTACCGCACGGGCTGTCCTTCCCGCCAAGATTTGGTCAACGTGCGAAGAACAGGCGCTCGAGGAACGGGATCGCCTCCCGGCGCGTGAACGGCCGCACCTTGACCTCGACGCGATCGTCCTCGAGCACGCGCACATCGTCCTCCAGCGCATCGTTCGCCGCGCGCAGCGCGTCGTCGAGCTCGTAGCCCTCGAACAGGACGTCCTCGGGGTGTGCCGCGTCGGTCGAGCGCAGCTGCGCATTCACCGAACGGCCCGCCACCCAGATGCCGCCGTCGCGGCGCTCGATCCAGAGCGTGATCAACTCCTCAGCGCCACTGTCGTCGACCCCACGCAGGAGGCGTTCGGCGCATCGCCCGGAAGGCGGCTTTCGTCGCACCCGCCCACGATACAATGGAACGGATGCCGTTCAAGGATCTCTTCTCGTTTCTCTTCCAGCGACCTTCGAATGAGCAGCGCGTTGCGCAGTACGTCGTGCGCGAGCACGAGCGAGGTCGTGCCCTGCACGACGTCCTCGAGGACAAGTACGTCGTCAACCGGCTTTCGCCGGAGCAACGCAAACGGCTGCTCGACCGACCCGAGATCGTCCACGCAGTCGGGGCGGACGTGATCGAGGCTGTGCGCGCCAGCGCACCCTAGCGCGAGCCTTTTCTCCCTACAACAGCTTTCCAATGTCGGTTGCGCGAGCGCGTTCGTACGCTGCGGCGGCGACCGCGAGGTCCCAGGCAGCAAGCCCGTTGGACTTGAAAACGATGATGTCGCTTGGGTCCGTGCGCCCGCTCGTCGCGCCTGCGACCACCGCATGCAACTCGTGCACCTCGAGCCAGTCGAGCGTACCGGCCTCGACCGGGCCGATCAGATCTCCGGCCTCGAGCCTCGACTGCTCCAGCGAGTCGCAACAGACGAACGATGCGCGCGCGAGCACGTTGGTATCGAGCTCTCGGAGCTCGCTGCCGTTTGCGCCGATGGCGCAGACGAGCGCACCCTCGCGGAGCCAGTCGCCGCGGAGGACAGGATCACGTGCGGTGGTCGCGGTCACCACGATCGCCTGCTCCGAGGCCTCGCGCACGGATGGTGCTGCGTGCGCACCGGTTGCGGCGCAGAAAGCGGCAAGTCGATCGGGATTCGGCGCCCAGGCGATCGCTCGCTCGAGCTGCGGCAGGGCAGCCCGAAGATGGGCGAGTTGCGAAACCGCGTGGTGCCCGGCGCCGATCAACCCGACCGACCGCGCGCTTGCCGACGCGAGCTGCCGTGCTGCGACAGCGGTGGCGGCGCCCGTCCGCAGCCAGCCGATCCGGTCACCTTCGAGCACGGCCATGAGTGCCCCGTCCTCGAGTGAGAAGAGGGAGATGACGAACGCAAGCGTGCCGCCTGCGTTGAGGTAGCTCTTCGTGGCGGCGTAGCCCAGCTCGGTGTCGATGGCGCCCATCAGCGCGAGATGCCCGGCAGGTGCCGGGATCTGCTGACGCACACCGCTGACCGCAGTGGCGTCGGCAATCCGGTAGCAGCACGCCTCGATCAGCTCCACCGCCTCGGCGGGCGACACGAGCTTCGCAACGTCGGCGTCCGTCAGGTGGAGCGTCACCAGGTCAGTTTACGAAGACAGCGACGGCTAACGGCGCCCGTTTTCGGTCGCCGTCGTCGGCCAAGCATGTGTCCTTGAGAAGGATTCAAGGCCGGAGGGCGGCTTTGCCGTCCGGGAGGCCAATTGCGGCTGTGCGGTGCGTGAACGTGAAGGAGGGCCCGTGGGGGAACCATCTGGTTCCCCCACGCTTTGCGCCCGGCACGATTCGAACGTGCGACCTCTGCCTCCGCAGGGCAGCGCTCTATCCCCTGAGCTACGGGCGCGAGAGCGGCAAGTCTAGCGCCTCGCCGCGGGTCGCCCATGGGCAGCCGGCGTGCCGCGGCATAGCCTCGACGCCGGCGAGCGTGCCAAGTAACAGACTGTTACTTGGCGATCTGATGGGCGACGCGACCGTCCGCGGAGAGGGTTGCGTCGCCTGGGACCTCGCGGCGCACGTAGGCGAGCGCGGCGACGCCGCCCGCCGGGTCGAGGACTGCGCTCGTAATACGCCCGACGGGCTTGCCGTCGAGCTCGACCGGCGTCTCATAGGCGGGCACGTCACGGCCATCGAGGCGCAGGGCCCGCAGCCCTCTGTTGGCGTGGCCGCGATGGTGCAGGCGCGCGACCGGCTCCTGTCCGGGGTAGCAGCCCTTCGTAAAGCTGATCGCCCGCTCCTCGAGCCCGGCCTCGGCCGGCAGGGCGCGGTCGTCGAGCTCGCGGCCGGCTCGCGGCGTTGCGGCGAGGATCCGAAGGACCTCGAGCTCGTCCGCACCGATCGGCGCGGCATCGCTTGGTCCGACGCCGTCCAGGAGCTCGTAGGCGGGAACTCCGTAGTCGCGGTTCTGGATCGCTCCCGGCGGGGTCGGGGCACCGAGCACGAGCGTGGTCTCGCGCTCCTCCGACTCGATCGACGCCTTTGCAGCGAACCTCGTCCGTGCGAGCTCGTGTCGAAGGCGCTCACCCAGCTCAGGCTCGGTCAGCAGGATGTAGGTAGCGGGTGCTTGCCGGAAGACGATCATCGGGGCGATCACCCGCGCCTTGGCGGTCAGGAGCAGGGCGTCGCATGCGCCCCCGACCTCGAGCACCTCCACGTCGTTGGAGAGCATCCGTTGGAGGTACGCTGCCGCGTCAGGGCCGTGCAGTTGCACGATTGCGCGCGGGCGTTGGGCCCGACGGAGGGTCTTGGTGGCCATGCTCGAAGTGTACGGAGCGCAACTCGGGATCCCTCGAACGGGTGATGAGTCAACCATGGTCAGCGCCGATCACTAGGTCACCACCCCTCCCCAGTAGCACCGAAAGCGGCCGCCCCCTCGGCCGCTTTCTCTTTGCTTAGGCCGGCGCGTCTCGCGGCGCCGGCCAGTTGAGGTCGGCGTCCGGTATCGGGTCACCGTGCGGATCGTGTGTCGGATAGCCGAGCGCCTGGTCGATCCGGGCCTCCAGCTCCTCCGACAGCGCGTGCTCGAGCCGGTCTGCCTCGTCGTGGACGTCGTCGATGCCGATCCCGAGCGTCTCTGCCAGGTAGAGCTCGAGGAGGCGATGGTGGCGGATCACCTCAACTGCGACGCGCTCGCCATCAGGCGTCAGCTCGACGCCGCGGTAGGGAGCGTGCTCTACGAGCCCGAGCGCTGCGAGCTTCTTGACCATCGCGCTCGCCGACGCGGGCGACACGCCCTGGCTCCGTGCCAGGGCGTTCGTCGACACGCGGCCCGGGTCGTCCACTCCGAGCTTGTAGATGCAGCGGAGGTAGTCCTGAATGGCGTCGGAGAGCGTCTCCCTCGTCACAGTCGGAGTGTATGCGACGCCACTCGACCGCCCTGACGCGCCGGTTCCGGGCGGACCGACCAGCCCACGCTGCTACCTTCGGCGCCTCGTGAGGATTCGTTTCGGCCACAGCCCCGATCTCGACGACGCCTTCATGTACTGGGCGCTGACGACGGATCTGCTCGATACCCGCGGTCTCGAGTTCGAGCAGGTGATCGCCGATATCGAGACGCTCAACCAGTGGGCGCGCGCCGCGCGGCTCGAGGCGACGACGATCTCGCTCGCGGCATACCCATTCGTCCAGGAGGACTACGCCATGCTGGCCCACGGAGCGACGATGGGGCTTGGCTACGGACCAGTGGTCGTTGCCCGTGAGGCACTCGACCTGGAGAGCGTCCGGGAGAGCCTGCAGCGCGGACAGGAGATCCTCGTGCCGGGGACCTACACGACGGCGTTTCTGGCTCTCCGGCTCGCCCTCGGCGACTTTCCGTACAGCGAGGCGACGGTGGAGGAGATCCCGGAAGCAGTTGCGTCGGGCCGCGCCGAGCTCGGTCTTCTGGTGCACGGCGGTCAGCTGACGTTTGCCGACCTCAGTCTGACCAAGGTCTTCGATCTCGGGGAATGGTGGCTTCTCGAGACGGGGTTGCCGCTGCCGCTCGCGGTGAACGTCGCTCGGCGTGATCTCGGCGAGCACCGGTTGCTCGGCATCTCGGAGGTGCTCGGCGATGCGATCGCAACGGGTCTCGAGCATCGTGGCGAGGCCCTCGACTACGCACTTGGCCTCGGGCACGGGATCGACCTTGCTGCGGCCGACCGGTTTGTCGGCATGTACGTCAACGACCTCACGCAGGACTACGGGGACGAAGGCCGTCTTGCGATCAAGGAGCTACTTCGTCGCGGCGAGACGATCGGCGCGTTCAGCGGCCCGGTACGGATCGACCTCGTCGGCTGATGCCGGCATGTGCGAAGCTCAGGCCCTGATGGGTCGGCGGGTACTCGAGCGACTCGATGCGCTGTATGCAATCGGCGGCTCGCAGCTGGGGGCGAGCCGGACCGCATATACCGAGCTCGAAGACGAGGCCCACGGCCTCGTGTCGGGCTGGATGGAGGAGGGAGGTCTCGAGGTCGAGGTCGACCCTGCAGGCAATCTCTACGGTCGCTTGCGCGGGCGCCGATCCGAGTGGCCAGAGGTCTGGACGGGATCGCACGTCGACTCGGTTCCCAGTGGCGGGCGATTCGACGGTGCGCTCGGGGTCGTCGCCGGGCTCGAGGCCGTGCTCCGGGTCGGCAAACAGGAGCGGACGACGTGCGTCGTAGCGTTCCGCGACGAGGAGGGCTGGCGCTTCGGCCGTGGGTGCTTCGGCTCACGTGCTCTCTGCGGACAGCTCGAGGCCGGCGAGCTCGATGCGGCGGACCTCGAGGGGATCGTGCTGCGGGACGCGCTGGGGCGCGATCTCCCTGCCGGCGGCTGGTTGGCATCACCGCCGGCAGCGTATGTCGAGACCCACATCGAGCAGGGCCCGACTCTCGAGCGCCTCGGTTGCTCACTCGGTGTGGTAACCGCCATCGCTGGTCTCGCGCGGCTCTCGGTCACCTTCGCGGGACGGGAGGGTCACGCGGGCACGACGCCGATGAGCGATCGGGACGACGCACTCTGCAAAGCGGCGGAGTACGTGCTCGGCGTGCGAGCCGCCGCGGAACGCATCGGTGCGGGTGCAGTAGCAACTGTGGGCAGGATCGCGGTCGTGCCAAACGCTGCGAACGTCATCCCCGGCGAGGTGGCGGTGATCGTCGACGCGCGGGCGGAGACCGACGAGGCGATGGCCGCACTGGTCGAGACGCTCCGCGAAGCGGCGGGAGAGAGCTCGGTGGAGCTGCTACGGCGCTCGCCTCCTGTTCCCATGGCGGCGGCCGTGCGCAGCGCGATCGCCGGGGCGCTTGCCGCGACCGGCCTGTCCGCGCCCGAGCTCCCGTCCGGCGCGGGTCACGACGCCGGGGTTCTCGCGACCGCCGGCGTGCCGGCAGGCGTGCTGTTTGTCAGAAGCCGCAACGGAGGGATCTCGCACTCGCCGGACGAGCACTCGGACGACGCAGACGTCGAGCTCGCCGTCGATGCCCTCGCTCGCACGCTCGAGCGTCTTGCGTCGTAGATGCGAGCAACTCGTGAGGGCGGCTCGCCTCTGTGGCTCGCGACGTTGTCTTGAAGCATCGCTGCGACCGGTAGCACCCAGGCGGGTTGTGCCTGACTGAAGTCAGGCACGGCGCTGCCCGACGCGCGCCCGAAGTCTCAGCTCTCGCGGAAGCGGATCTCCTGCGCGCCTTCCCAGAGGAACTTCATTCCGAGCTCGCGCAGGTTGTCGCCGCCCTCCACGATCGTCGCGAAGTGGTTGCCCGCGAGCGGTCCGGCCTTCGACGCGAAGCTCACGTAGCCATAGGCGAGAAGAATCTCCGTCTCGCTCACTCCACCGGGGTAGAAGATCAGCTCGCCGGGGTTCGGGTAGCACGTCGCGTTCTCGGCGGCGAGCCCTAGATCGAGCTCGCCGAAGGGGATCCAACCTCCCTCGCCGCTCCAGCGAACGTGGATGATGCGCGACTCGAGGGGCAGCAGTGTTCGGAACGCAGCGATCGTCCGTGGCGCGGCCTCCTCTTCGAGGCGGGCGACGAACGAGAAGCCACCTGCGGTGATCTCGAGCACGCAGCTGAACCTACTCGATCGACGCGCCCTGGGAAACCCAGGCGAGCACGAGGTCACGCTCCGCCTGCGTCATCTTCGTCACGTTGCCGAGCGGCATCGACTTGCTCTCGACCTGTGTTCTGATCCGCTCGGCTTGCGCGCGAATCTCCTCCGGCGTCTCGAGGACGACCCCTGCCGGGGGACTCGCAAAGCCCGGTTGCGTCGGCTGCATGGAATGGCAGACCGCGCACCGGGTAGCGATCACCGGTCGAACCGCTGCGAACGTCACATCCGGCCGCCCGCTGGGAACGCTGTCGTCGGGCCGTAGCGAGACTGCGAGCGCGACGATCGCGAGAGCGCCCACCGCGGGGATCCACCAGATCGTCCGACCCGCATGCCGGAGGTTGAAGAACAGCCGCGCGGCGACGCCCAGAACCATGAGCGCGAGCAGGATCAGCCATGAGTGCTCGCGTCCGGTCAGGAACGCGAAGTGCCCGGCGAGCATCGTCGCGAGCACGGGTAGCGTCAGGTAGTTGTTGTGGACCGAGCGTCGCTTCGCTGCCGTTCCCGGCAACGGATCCGGTTCCCGCCCGGCCTCCTTGGAGCGGACGAGCTCGCGCTGGGCGGGCATGATCGAGAAGAAGACGTTGCCCGCCATCACGGTTCCGAGCATCGCGCCGACCTGGAGCCATGCCGCCCGGTCGCTGAACAGTTGGCTCGCCCCCCAGGCTGCGATTGCCGTCAGAAGCGCGATCCCCGCTCCCAGCAGCGCATCGCTCCTCACCGTCCTGCAGAGGACGTCGTAGACGATCCAGCCGACGATCAGCAAGCCAATGCTGATCGAGGTCGCCTGCCAGGGCGCGAGATCCGCTACCGACGGGTCGATCAGATACGTGTTGGCGTTGAGGTAGTAGAGGACGACGAGCAGGCCGAAGCCGCTGAGCCAGGTCGTGTAGGCCTCCCACTTGAACCATGCCAGGTGGTCGGGGAGCCGCTCGGGGGCGACGACGTACTTCTGGACGTGGTAGAAGCCGCCGCCGTGCACCTCCCAGAGCTCACCGCCGACGCCCGCCTCCCCGTCCTCGGGGTCCCTGGGTGGCCGCAGCGACTGATCGAGGTGGACGAAGTAGAACGACGCCCCGATCCAGGCAATCGCCGCGACCACATGGAGCGAGCGGAGCAGCAGGTTCAGCCAGTCGGTCAGATAGGCGTCGAGGGCGAAGGGGATCATTCGCGCCGCCACCGGTCCTGCGCGATCGAGACGAGCTCGTCGAGCCCCGTGTCGAGCTCGTCAGTCGTCGGCCGGTCGATCCGCGTCCTCAGGATCTCGAGGATCTCGCTCTTCGGTCGCCCGTTGACGAACACGACGAACCGGAACCCGTGCCGCTGCTCGTAGGCGGCATTCAGCTCGGCAAGCTCCGCGAGCGTCTCCCCGTCGGCGTCGGCGCCTTGCTCGGCGGCCGAACGGGTCGAGAGACCTGTGCTCTGTCCGATTGCGGGATGCGCGTCGAGCACCGCTCGCTTCTCCGCGGCCGTTAGCTCGCGCGCGAGCGTGCGGGCGCGCTCGAGTGGGTCGACCGTCGCCGCGAGCAGCTCGACGAAGCCGCTGTCGCCCTCGAAGAGCTCGGCCAGCTCAACGTCAGTCAGCTGCCGCGGTAGCTCGCGCATCCGTAGGGAGAGATCAGCAGTGGTACGTGGTAGTGGCCTGCCTCAAGCTCGACCTGCAGCTCGACGCGACTGAAGAAGGGGGAAGGAGGATGGAAGACGACGCGATACGTGCCCGGCTCGAGCGCCTCCGCGAGCCGCGCCCTGCCGTCGGCATCGGTCGTCTCGTCCGCAAGCGAGACCGCTCCGCTCCACAGCTCGACGCGAACCCCGGCCGCCGGCCCGCCGCCGGCCGTGTCGAGGACATGGGTAGAGAGTGACGCGGTCACGGCGTGGGCAACCTCCGAGCCTGGATCCGATGTGCCCGCGCGATCTCCCTCTCGTCGGCGTTGACGAGCGCGCCGCCGCGAACGACATCGGCGCCGCCGACCACGAGGCGGTCGACTCGATGCGGCCCGGAGAGGATAAGGCCGGCCACGGGGTCGGCAGCACCACCGAGCTCGAGGCCGTCGGTGCGCCAGACGGCGAAGTCGGCGCACTTCCCAGGCTCGAGCGAGCCGAGGTCGTCCCGAGCGAGCAGCGCCGCGCCGCCTCGCGTTCCCAGGCGAAGCGCGCCGCGGGTCGTCATTGCCTCGCTGCCGCCGCGCCCGCGAGCGACGAGCAGCGCCTGCTTGACCTCGAAGAAGAGATCGCCGCGCTCGTTCGAGGCGGATCCATCGACACCGAGGCCAATGCGCACGCCGCGATCCATCAGCTCTCGAACCGGTGCGACCCCGGCGCCGAGCCTCAGGTTCGACGTCGGGCAGTGGGCCACGCCGGTGCCGGTCTCTCCGAACCGATCGATGTCCCCAGGGGAGAGATGTACGCAGTGCGCGCACCACACGTCGTCGGCGAGCCACTCGAGGGTTTCCAGGTACTCGACCGGGGAGCAGCCGTAGAGCTCGCGGCAGTGCGCCTCTTCCTCGACCGTCTCGGCGAGGTGTGTGTGGAGCGGCAGGCCGAGTCGCCGGGCCAGGCTCGCGGACTCGGTCAGCAGACGCGCCGTGACTGAGAACGGCGAGCAGGGAGCTACCGCTATCTGCACGCGCGCGCCGTGCCCATGCTCGTGCAGCGCCGACGCGAGTCGCTCGGTCTCGGCGAGTACCGTGTCGATCTCCTCCACGAGCGAGTCGGGCGGCAGGCCGCCGTCGGACACGCCGAGGTCCATCGATCCGCGCGCTGCGACGATACGGACGCCAAGCTCTCGCGCCGCTTGAACCTCCGCTTCGATCAATCCGTCACGGCCTTGGGGGAAGACGTAGTGGTGGTCGAACACCGTCGTGCAGCCGGTGAGCGCGAGCTCCGCGAGACCTGTGCGCGCAGCGGCGTACTCGGACTCGGCGTCGATGTGCGACCACACCGGGTAGAGCAGCCGCAGCCACGTGAAGAGATCAGAGTCCGGCGCGTAGGCCCGCGTGAGCGTCTGGTAGAGATGGTGATGGGTGTTCACGAGGCCCGGTGTGACGATCGCTCCCCCCAGATCAACCTGAAGGGCGGCCGCGGGCGCCGCGCCGCCGCCGACGGCCTGGATGACCCCGTCCTCGACGAGCAACCAGCCCGCGGGATGCTCGGTCCCGGCGTCGTCCATCGTGACGATCCAGGCGTTGCCGTAGAGCGTGCTGCTCATGCCCGCAATGGAACGATCTCGAAGCGGTCGACGTCGACCAGCCCGCGGTCTGTGATCTTCAGGCTCGGGATCACCGAGAGCGCCAGAAACGCCAGGGTGAGGAACGGCGTCTCCCCTGACCAGCCGAGTCTCGCTGCGGCCTCGTTGCACGCGCGACTCGACGCAATCACCTGGGCCAGTGGCGCATCCGAGAGGAGGCCTGCGACGGGGAGCGGGCACTCAGCGAGCACGCTGCCTCCTTCCACGGCGACGATGCCGCCCCCGATCGCGGCGAGGTGGGTCACCGCGAACGCCATGTCGTCGTCCGTCATCCCGATCGCTACGAGGTTGTGCGCGTCGTGGGCGACAGTGGAGGCAAGTGCTCCGCGCAGGAGCCCTGAGCCGCTCACGAAGCCGAGCCCGATGCGCCCAGTCGCTAGATGACGCTCCACCACCGCGATCTTCGCGAGATCCTGGCCGGGGTCGCTGACGGCAGCTCCGTCGACGACTGTCGGCTCGCAGACGAGGGAGGTGGTGACGACCTGGTCCGGAACGAGGCCGATCGCACGAACGGCGCCTACCTGCCATGGGATCCGGAAGTCGTCCGGGTTGACGGGCGCGATACGCACGGACTGGCGCACCCAGTCCGGCACCTCCCGCCGCGGGATCTCGGCGACTGGGCGCCCGCCCTTGAGCACTGTGCGTGGCACGAAGGACTCGAGGTCGGGCAGTACGAGCAGGTCGGCGAGGTAGCCCGGTGCGATCGCTCCGCGATCGTGCAAGCCGTGGCACTGCGCTGCGTGCAGGGACGCCATCAGAACTGCGTCGGCCGGCGAGACGCCCGCCGCCACAGCCTCCCGCACCATGCCGTTGATGTGTCCGTTGTCGGCGATGTCCTCGGGGTCGCGATCGTCGGTACAGAACGCCATCCGCTGCGAGCCGAGCTCCTGCACGAGCGGCACGAGCGCGCGGAGGTTCCGCGCCATCGACGCTTCGCGGATGAGCAGCCACATGCCGGCGCGGATCCGCTCGCGGCCTTCCTTCGGGGTCAGGGCCTCGTGGTCGGAGCCGATTCGGGTGGACGCGTATGCCTGGAGCTCTTTCCCGAGCAAGCCGGGCGCGTGGCCGTCGACGTGCTCCGACCCTTCGAGAGAGAGCTTCTCGAGCTCGGAGCGCGCACCGGCCACGACGCCGGGGAAGTTCATCATCTCCGCCAGGCCGATGACGCGACGCCGGCGCATCAGCGCTTCGAGGTCGCCTGGCTCGAGCGGCCGCCGCGGCGACTCGAACGGCGAGGCGGGTACGCACGAGGGCGCCATGAAGAACACATCGAGCGCGAGGCCCGAGGACGCGTCGAGCAACCAGTGGACGCCGTCGGTACCGAGCACGTTTGCGATCTCGTGCGGGTCCGCGACGACGGCGGTCGTGCCGAGTGGCAGCACAAGCCGAGCGAACTCGTCGACGGTGAGCTTGACGGACTCGATGTGCATGTGGGCATCGATGAAGCCCGGTACGACGAAGCAGCCGGATGCATCGATCGTCTCGTCGCCGTCGTAGTCACCGAGTCCCGCGATCGTCCCGTCGACAACCGCCACGTTTGTCTCGAGCCACTCGCGCGTGAACACCGAGAGGACGCGGCCGCCGCGGATGACCAGATCCGCTCGCCTGTCCCCTCGCGCGACTGCGAGGCGGCGGCTGAGAGCACTCACCCGGAGCAACATAGCTGTTTCACATCGCGTGGTCTCCACGGCGGGTTGACACGGCGCGGTCCTCGCCGTACAAGGCCCGGATGGTCGATGCTGCAGCGCGCCGGTGTGCATGACGAGGTTCGACCTCCTGGTTGCACCAGAGCTCTTTCAGGCCCTGCCGTACGTGATGACGATCATCGTGCTCGTCGTCGTCTCGTCGGGCATCGGGAGACGTAGGCTAGGCGCTCGGGCGAGTCTCGGCGTACCGTACATTCGTGAGGAGCGCTGATGGACGTTCTCACGCCACGTACGCTCGAAGAGGCTCTCCGGCTGCGGTCGGAGCGGCCGGATGCGCGGCTTGTCGCCGGCGGGACGGACGTCCTGGTAGAGCTCAACTTCGCGAGGTCGCGGCCGCCTGTCCTCCTCAACCTCAACGAGGTGGCCGAGCTCCGCGGGATCTCCACTGAGGGCACGTCGCTTCTGATCCGGTCCGGCGTCACCTACACCGAGGCGATGGAGGCGGGAGTTGCGGCGAGATTCGTCGCACTGGCCGAGGCCGCAAGGACGGTTGGTTCGCCGCAGATCAGGAATCGCGGCACGATCGGGGGGAATCTGGGCACCGCCTCGCCGGCCGGGGATGCTCTGCCGCCGTTGCTCGTCGAGCGCGCGGCCGTCGAGGTGGCGAGCGTTCGCGGCCCGAGAAGCATTCCGCTCGAGAGCTTCCTCGTGGGCGTGAAGAGGAACGCGCTCGCCGCCGACGAGCTCGTGACCGGCGTCCGGGTCGAGCCCAGCGGCGCACCCCAGACGTTCATGAAGGTCGGGCCGCGAAACGCGATGGTGATCGCCGTGTGCTCGCTTGCGCTCGTCGTTGACCGCGAGCGGGGTGAGCTCCGCGCGGCCTTCGGATCGGCTGCGCCGGTGCCTACGCTGGTCACCGGCTCGCTCGACGAGGTCGACACCTTCCCGGATCGCGTGGCCCAAGACAGCGACTCCGATCGACGACGTGCGGGGCAGCGCGGCCTATCGTCGTCACGCGCTCCGGGTTCTGACCGAACGCGCTCTGGCGAGGTGCCTCGCATGAGGATCGCGCTGACGGTGAACGGCGAGCCTCGTGAGGCGGACATCTGGGGTGGTGAGAGCCTCCTGTACGCGTTGCGTGAGGAGCTCGGGCTCTTCGGGTCGAAGAACGCGTGCGAGCAGGGCGAGTGCGGGTCCTGCTCCGTGCTCCTCGACAGTGTGCTCGTGTGCTCGTGTCTCGTGCTCGCAGCCCAGGCAGATGGGCACGAGGTCGTCACCGTCGAAGGGATCGCCGAGGGCACGGGGCTCCATCGCGTTCAGCAAGCATTCGTCGACGCGGGGGCCGTCCAGTGCGGGTTCTGCACACCGGGCCTGGTCGTCGCTACGGTCGATCTCCTCGCTCGCGTTCCGGACCCGTCAGAGGACGAGATCCGCGAGGCGCTCTCGGGCAACCTCTGTCGCTGCACCGGGTATCAGAAGATCTTCGACGCCGTGAAGGCTGCCGCACGCGCATGATCAGAGCAGGCCCCTCCATTCGAGCCAGGCCTGAAAGAGACATCCTGGGCCACCGGCCTCCTCCCCACACTTCTAGTCTATCGAGACAACACGCGATCGTGTGTGTCGTGCCTGTGTCGAGTGTGTGCATGTCGCTCCCCGGCGAGATGCCGTGAGTATCGTCGAGACGCAGACGGGGACGACGGTCGAGGTTGGCCGCATCGGGGATGCGGTCGCCCGTCCTGACGCGCCGCCGAAGGTCGCGGGCAAGTTTGCCTACGCGAGCGACCTCAGCGCCGTCGGGCGCTTGTGGGGCCACACGCTCCGCAGCCCGCACGCGCACGCCAGGATCCTCGAGGTCGACATCACGAGTGCGGTGACGATGGCCGGGTCCACGCCGTCCTCACGCATGCCGACGTTCCCGGCGCCAAGACCTACGGCCTCGAGTTCCCAGACCAGCCGGTGCTCGCGATCGACCGGGTGCGCTACCACGGCGAGCCGGTGGCGCTCGTGGCTGCGGAGAGCCCGGAGCAGGCTCGGCTCGCGGCGGAGGCGATCCACGTGGTCTACGAGCCACTCGAGCCGGTCGCCGAGATGGAGCGAGCGACCGAGATGCCGCCTCTGCACCCTGATCGTCCGACGATGGGTCACGGCTATCGCGACGATCCGCGCCCGAACGTCGTCAGGCACGTCGAGATCGTCCGCGGCGACCCGGACGCGATTGCCGAAGTCGTCGTCGAGGGCGTATATGAGATCGGAACCCAGGACCAGGCGTTCCTTGGCCCCGAGTCCGGTCTCGCTGTCCCGGACGGCGAGGGCGGGGTCGACATCTATGTCGCGACGCAGTGGCTCCACATCGATCGCGCCCAGGTCGCTCCGTGCCTGGGGCTTGCGCTCGAGCAGGTTCGCCTGCATCTGTCAGGTGTGGGCGGGGCGTTCGGTGGGCGCGAGGACCTCTCGATGCAGATTCACAGCGCGCTCCTCGCCCTCCACGCCAACCGGCCGGTGAAGATGGTCTACAACCGGGAAGAGTCGTTCACCGGCCACGTGCACCGTCATCCGGCTCGCATCTGGGCGGAGCATCGGGCCGCGCGCGACGGGAGGCTCATCGCTGTGCGGATGCGGATCTTGCTCGACGGAGGCGCGTATGCCTCGAGCTCCACGGCGGTCACGTCCAATGCAGCCTGCTTCGCGCCGGGCCCCTACCGTGTCGACAACCTGCGGATCGAGGCAACGAGCGTGTACACGAACAATCCGCCGTGCGGTGCCATGCGCGGTTTCGGCGCCGTCCAGACGTGCTTCGCCGGAGAGGCGCAGATGGACAAGCTTGCCGCCGCACTCGCGATCGACCCTGTCGAGCTGCGTCTGCTGAACGCACTCGCGACGGGGGACGCGCTGCCCACCGGCCAGGTGATCGACGGCTCGCTGCCGACGGCAGAGGTGATCCGTCGGGCAGCAGCGATCCCGGTGCCCGATCCGGAGGAGCTCCCGCGCGACCCGATCCGCCTCCCGGGCGGGGCGGGAAACACGACGCACGGCGCTGGTGTCCGCCGGGGCGTCGGCTTCGCCGTCGGTTTCAAGAACATCTGCTACTCGGAGGGCTTCGACGATCCGTGCTCTGCCCGGGTGCAGCTCTCTGCCGACGGCCGCGCCACGATCCACTGTGCGGCCGCCGAGGTTGGTCAAGGGGTGAGCAGCGTGATTCTCCAGGTCGCGCGGACCGAGCTCGGCACGGATGAGGTAACGCTCGCGCCGAGCGTCACCTCTACCGTCGGCTCAGCAGGCTCGACGTCTGCCTCGCGCATGACCTGGATGGCGGCGGGAGCGGTGCGTGACGCGTGTCGCGCGGCGCTCGAGCAGCAGCAGCGCGACGGCGGCGATGTCGATGTCGAGCGAGCCCACCGCCATCCCGAGACCACGCCGCTCGATCCCGACGTCGGTCAGATCACCGGCGAGCGCGCTCACGTCGCGCTGGCGGTCGCAGCGATGCGGGTCGTCGCCGAGGTCGATGTCGAGCTCGGACTCACGCGGGTCGTCTGGGTCGGGACGGCACAGGACGTCGGTCACGCGATCAACCCGCAGGCAGTGACGGGGCAGATCGAGGGCGGTATCGCCCAGGGGCTCGGGCTCGCGCTCATGGAAGAGATCAAGACGCGCGACGGCAAGATCGTCAATGCGAGCTTCACCGACTACCTGATTCCGACGGCGCTCGACATGCCACCGGTCATCTCGATCCTGATCGAGGACCCCGAGCCGCACGCGCCGTACGGGCTCAAGGGCGTCGGCGAGCCGCCGACCGTGGTCTCGACGGCGGCCGTCGTCGCCGCGTTGCGAGATGCCACCGGGCAGCCCCTCGTGCGCGTCCCGGTCACCCCTGAGGCTCTGATCGGGTTGAGCTGAGATCTACTCGGCGACCGGTGTCGCCGAGGGCCTGTCGTTCCTGATTACGACTGCAACCGAGGCCAGGATGATCACCGCGCCGGCCAGCATCGACCAGGAGAGCGTCTCTCCGAGCACGAGTACACCGAGCGAGATCGCGACGATCGGGTTCACGTACGCGTACGTCGCCACTGTGCTGAGCGGAGCGTGCGCGAGGAGCCACGTGTAGGCGGTGTAGCCGACCAGAGAGCCCATCACCACGAGGTACACGAAGCCGGCGATCGACGCCGCCGAGAAGTCGGCGGGGTTGAGGGAGTCACTGCCTCGGAAGAGGAATCCGAGCGGAAGTAGCACGGCGCTTCCCGCGAGCATCTCGATCGCAGTTGCCGCGAGGGAGTTCGGCGGTAGCGGTCGGCGCGCGGCGATCACGGAGCCGAGCGCCCAGCAGAACGCCGAGGCAATCAGGAGCGCGATCCCCTGCGCGCCTCCGATCTGACCGGGACGGGCAAGCACCGCGACGCCCAGGAAGCCCGCCGCCGTGCTACCGAGGACAACGCGGCTCGGACGATCTCCGAGAGTCCAGCGCATGAGCACGATGAAGAGCGGGACCGATCCGATGATGAGCGACGAGACACCCGTCGGCACGTCGCGCTCGGCGATGAAGAGGAGCCCGTTCGCTCCGGGCAGAAGCACCCCGACGACGAGCGCCGTCACAAGCTCCTCGCGTCTTGGCCGCAGCGGCGCCGTCCCGCTGCGCCAGATCACCCAGGCCGCCATCAGCCCGCCGGCGACTAGAAATCGCATTCCCGCCGCGAAGACGGGCGGCATCGTCCGGCCGACGGCCTCGATCCCGAGATACGTCGACCCCCAGATCACGTAGACGACGGCGAGTGCCGCCCACGCGCGGGGCGTCATCGAGCGGCAGCGCTGCTGGGGCCGTTACCCGGCATGCGGCTGATCGTACGGTGGCGAGCAGGCCGGCGCTCATGATCGCCGCTTTGGCTGCCGATGACGTCTTCAACTCCCGGTCGGGGACTGACGGCAATCGATTCCGGGCCGGAGTCGGTGGAGGGCGGTGTGAGCCGCCCTTCGTCGTTCCCGGGACGGCAGTTCCAGCTCGAGCGCTAGTCCTCGAGCGGAGGAGCCATTCGCGCCGGGTCGCCGTCGGCAAGCACGTCGCGCGACCAGGAGCGGCGCTTCCAGTCGGGCACGGGCGGCTCGCACTCGGCCCGAGGCACGAAGTCCGAGCGCTCGACGATCGTCATGCGATGGATGTACCGAGGGCAGTTCGGGAAGACCTCGGTGGTGTGCACGCGCACGATCAGCTGCGCGCCGGCGTGGGCAGCGAGCAGCGGATCGTCGTCGTCGATCGAGGCGACGCCGTTTACGCGTAGTCGCCGACCCGCCTCGAAGTCGATGAAGAGGAGACCCACCTGTGGATTTCGAAGCGCATTGCCGAGCGACAGGAACATGCCGTTGCCGTCATAGGACGGGAACGCGAGCGTACGCTCGTCGAGTACGCGCACAAATCCTCGACCGCCGCCTTTGTACGAGCATTGCGGCTTGCCGTCCGGGTCAGCCGTCGCGAGAAAGAACATGTCCATGCGCTCGATGAAGGCGCGGTCGTCGTCGCTGATCGTCTCGTGTGCGAGGTGCTCTTCGATCCTGTCCGCAAGACGTCGGGTGTCGAATCTGTCCTGGAACTTCCTGTTGCCGTCGTGGAACATCTCCATTTCGGGGATGATCGCGTGAATGCGCCCACGTGTCCACGTCACCGCGCCCGTCCCGGCCGAGGTCGGCGCGGCGCTGGCGGAGAGCTTCGAGCTCAGGGCCACGGCCGTCGGTGCCGACGGGCTGCTCACGATGGTCACCGACGTCGTGGACGACGAGTTGCTCGTAGCCGTCGGCGATCAGCTCAAGGTCGTCGCAAACTACGGCGTCGGCGTGAACAACATCGACCTGGCGGCGACCGCTCGCCACGGCGTCCTGGTCGCGAACACGCCGGACGTCCTCACAGGCGCGACCGCTGAGCTTGCCGTGGCGTTGATGCTCTCGCTCCTGCGGCGTGTGAGCGAGGGAGACCGGTTGCTGCGTCGAGGTACCCCCTGGGAGTTCTCGCTCGAGTTCATGCTCGGCACGAGCCTGGCCGGGCTACGGCTTCTCGTCGTAGGGCCGGGAAGGATTGGGCGTGAGACGGCGCGACTGGCGGAGGCCTTCGGCGCGATCACCAGCTTCGCCGGGCGCACGGACGACCTGCACGCCGCGCTCGCGGGCGCGGATGTCGTCAGCCTCCACTGCCCGCTGAACGACGCGACCCGCCACCTTATCGGTGCAGCCGAGTTGGCACGCATGCGGTCGACCGCTGTTCTCATCAACACAGCACGCGGCCCCGTCGTCGATGAGGCCGCTCTCGTCGCCGCACTGCGTGACGGTGTTATCGCGGGCGCAGGGCTCGATGTCTACGAGAACGAGCCGCAGGTGAGCGAAGAGCTGGTCGCGTTCGAGAACGTCGTTCTCACGCCCCACCTTGGCAGCGGCACGCGCGACACGCGGGTCTCGATGGGGCTGCTCTGCGTCGACGCGCTCCGCGCCGTGCTCATCGAGGAGCGCATGCCTGCGAACGTCGTGTCAAGCGCCGCCGGGTAGTCCTAACGCCGTTTCGTCAGCGGCCGAGTCGAGTGCCAGCTGCATGTGCCCGGAAAGGCCCGAGGCGCCGATGCCCACAAGCCTCAGGGGGCCCGGCCGGTCGCGCAGGCCCGAGTCGAGCAAGCGCTGCGCGACCTCGGCGATGCGCTCGGCATCGTCAGTGCCCGCGGGTAACGTCGTCGACCGACTCCTGATCGAGAAGTCGCCGTAACGGAGCTTTACGCTAACCGTGCGTCCCGATACGCGCTGCGCGCGCATCCGCTCGCCGAGCAGGCTCGCGAGTCGATCGACCTCGTTACGGAGCGCGTTGCGGTCGACGATGTCCCGCGCGAACGTCTCCTCGACGGAGATCGACGTGCGCTCGGCCTCGGTCTCGAGCGGACGCGGGTCGGTCCCGCGGGCTCGGTCGCGCAGCATCAGTCCGACCGAGCCGGGTAGCAGCGCGCGAATGTCGTCGTCGGCGAGCGCTGCGAGCTGCCCGATCGTGACTACTCCGACGCCACGAAGCCGGAGTTCCGCGCGGGGGCCGATACCCGGCAGCGTCCGTGTCGGGAGAGGCGCGAGAAAACCCGCCTCACGCCCGGGCGGCACAATTGTGATGCCGCCCGGCTTCCGCCTGTCCGACGCCACCTTGCAGACGACCTTCGAGGTCGAGACGCCGAGTGAGCACGAGAGGCTCGTGGCCGCCCGCACCGCCGTCTGCACGGCCTCGGCGAGAGCGCGGGCGTCTGCGAAGCTCCGCGTGCCGTCGCCGAGATCGAGGTAGCCCTCGTCCAGGCCGGTCTGCTCAACCACTCCGACCACGTCGCGGATCGTCGTCCAGACTGCGCTCGAGTACTGCCGGTAGAGCGTATGGCGGGGACGGACGAAGGTCGCCGTGGGACAGCGCCGGTGTGCTTCCGCGGCGCTCATCGCGGAACGGATGCCGAACGCACGCGCTGCGTAGTTCGCTGTCGCGACGACGCCGCGGCTATTCGGGTCGCCGCCCACGATGAGCGGATGACCGCGCAGCGAGGGCCGCTCGAGCTCCTCGACCGCGGCGAAGAACGCGTCGAGGTCGATATGGGCGAGCGCACGCATCGACGAGAAAGCTAGAGGGGCAGGGGGACGCGCCGTGCGAGCACGATCACGCACGTCCCCGTCTACGCTGTTTGGGTGCTCGCAGCTCTCGCGCCGCCTCAGGTCGTCCAACCCGTGTCCTACCAGGTGTCATACGGCGTTGTCGAGGGCACGGCCCCGGCCGGGACGACGCAAATCGTCGTTCGTGCCGGGCACGCTGTCGTGGCCGAGCGTCAGCTCGGGCGGCGCCGGTTCCACCTCGTCGTCAACCTGCCCCCTCGAGACGTCACGGTCCGCGTGACCACGGTAGGAGCGCGCGGGATACGCGCTACGACTGAGGTAGCACACGTCTTCGGGCTGCCTTCCGGCGCGCGCCCGCGGGTCGTCGCCGGGTTCGACGACCCCGGGCTGACCAGGAGCCTGACGAAGCTCGCCCGCGACTTCGCAGGCACGTCGGCGATCTACGTCCGCAGCCTCACGACCGGGCGCGGCGGCGCCTGGAACGCGAAGGCGAGATTTCCTGCTGCCTCAACGCTCAAGCTCGCGATCGCCATCTGTGCGCTCGAGCGAAGCAACGGGCCGCCGATTTCCGGCTCCGCGCTCGACGGTCTGCTGCGGGCGATGCTGATCGAGTCGGACAACGCTGCCGCGAACTCCCTCGAGACGTACTTCGGCGGCTCGACGAGCGGAGGGTCGAGCATCGTGATGAGCGCGCTGAAGTCGATCGGCATCGTCGATACGAACATGTACGGGGGCTACGAGACGAAGTCGCTCCAGGGCGAGATCCCGATCAGCGCCAACAGCCAGCCATCGTTCGGGATCGGCAAGGTCACGACGGCAGCCGACCTGGCGCGGCTGAGCGCCGCGATCTGGCTCGCGAGCGGGGGACGGGGCCCGCTGCGCGCCACTCGCAGCGGATTGACGGTTGCCGAGGCTCGCTATCTGCTCTACCTGCTCGCGCACGTGCGCGATCGGGGCAAGCTCGACCGCACCGTGGTTGCCCTGCCGTCGGTCGTCGTACTGCACAAGGCCGGCTGGATCGAGAGTGCCCGCCATGACAACGGGCTCGTTTTCTGGCGCGACGGAGTGTTCGTTGCCGCGGTCATGACGTGGGCGTCGTCAGGGACCGGCGTGAGCTCGGACATCCTCGCGGGGCGAGTTGCGCGAACGACGCTCGACCGGCTGCGCGGCTGAAACAGCGGCTCGAACGCCAGAGAACGCCACGTGGCGTCCTCTGACAGGGGGAGCTCGATTCCCGACCATCTGCCTGAGGGGAGGTGGGTCGGGGTCGTTCGCTAGGTGAGACGGCACCTGACACAAGTTGTTAGTCGACAGTCACAGTGTCCCGGCGGGAATAACGCTATAGAAGTTATAGTTAGTATCTGTATATGGCAAAGCACACTGAACACGAAGGCACGACCGAGGAGAGTGACACGCCAGTGAGCAGCCTTCTGCTCGTCCCACTGGAGGACCTCGTGGTCTTCCCCAACATGAGCGTCACGCTGACGGTGGACGTCGGCGACGAGAAGCGCGTGCTTCTCGTGCCTCGGCACGAGGGCGCCTTCGCGAGCGTCGGCACCGTGGCCGATGTGACGGACACGGTGCGCCTCCCCGGCGGCGGTCGCGCTGTCGCGCTGAACGGGCTGCATCGCGGGATCGCTGGAGCCGCCGAGACCGACCCGCAGGGCCGGTTGCTCGTCGAGGTCGACGAGCGACCCGATCCGAGCTCGAGCGACGAGAGCACACGCAACCTCGAGCGCGAGTACCGCGCGATGGTCGAGGAGATGATCGAGCTGCTCGGCGACGACGGCAGGATCGCTGCATTCATTCGTTCGATCGTGGAGCCCGGAGCGCTCGCGGATACCGCGGGCTACTCGCCCGAGCTCACCTTCGCGCAGAAGGTGCAGTTGTTGGAGGCGGTCGACGTGACGGCGCGCCTCGAGCTTGCCCTCGAGCTCCTGAAGGAGCGCCTTGCGTTGATGCAGATCCGGAAGCGCATCCAGGAGGACGTGAGCTCCGGCGTCGAGAAGCAGCAGCGCGAGTACATCCTGCGCAAGCAGCTCGAGTCGATCCGGAGCGAGCTCGGCGAGGACGATGCTTCCGTGATCGATGAATACCGCAAGAGGATCGAGGAAGCCGGCATGCCGGGAGGGGTACAGGAGCAGGCCGTCAAGGAGCTCGGCCGCCTCGAGCGCATGGGCGAGAGCTCGCCCGAGGCGAACATGATCCGCAACTACCTGGACTGGCTGCTCGCCGTGCCCTGGGGAGAGCGCTCCGAGGAGCGGCTCGACCCGGAGCTGTCGAGGCAGATTCTCGACGAGGATCACGCCGGCCTCGAGGACGTCAAGGAGCGGATAGTCGAGTACATCGCCGTGCGCAAGCTGCGCGAGGAGCGGGGCATCGAGCCAGACAAGCGTGCCGGCGCAATCCTCACGCTGATCGGTCCTCCCGGCACGGGCAAGACCTCGATCGGCGAGTCGGTCGCAAGAGCCTTGAATCGCAAGTTCGTCAGGATGTCACTGGGCGGGATCCGCGACGAGGCGGAGATCCGCGGTCATCGGCGCACCTACATCGGCGCGCTTCCCGGTCGGCTCGTGCGTGCGCTCCGCGACGCGGGGACGATGAACCCGGTGATCCTGCTCGACGAGGTCGACAAGGTCGGCGCCGACTGGCGTGGCGATCCGTCGGCCGCACTGCTCGAGGTGCTCGACCCGGCTCAGAACTCGACGTTCCGGGACCACTATCTGGACGTCGAGCTCGACCTCTCAGAGGTCGTGTTCATCGCCACCGCGAACATGGCCGACACGATTCCCGGCCCGCTTCTCGACCGCATGGAAGTGATTCGCTTCGACGGCTACACAGTCGACGAGAAGGTCGCGATCGCGCGCGGCTACCTGTGGCCGCGGCAGCGCGAGCGCAACGGCCTGCGCGAGGACGAGGTCGACGTCGCGGACGAGGTCCTCGAGACGGTGATCACCGAGTACACCCGCGAGGCGGGTGTGCGGAACCTCGAGCGCGAGCTCGGCACCCTGCTCCGCAAGACCGCGACGAAGATCGCCTCGGGGGCGGCAGAGGCGCCGCTTGCCGTCGATCTCGACGTCGTCCGCGACGCGCTCGGCCGCCAGCGGTTCTTCCGTGAGGCCGCCGAGCGGACAGCAGTGCCGGGCGTCGCGACGGGCCTTGCGGTCACCGGCGTCGGCGGCGACGTGCTCTTCGTCGAGGCGACGAGCGTACCGGGCGGAGAGAAGCTTGTACTGACCGGACAGCTCGGTGACGTGATGAAGGAGTCGGCGCAGATCGCGCTCTCGGCGGTACGTACGCACGCCGACGAGTTCGGGTTGAACGAGGACGGATTCGAGAACCGTTCCTTCCACGTTCACGTGCCGGCGGGAGCGATCCCCAAGGACGGCCCGAGTGCGGGGATCACGATGGCGACCGCGCTCGCATCTCTCCTCAGCGGCAGGCCGGTGAAACACACGGTCGGGATGACCGGCGAGGTCACCTTGCAGGGTCGCGTGCTGCCGATCGGAGGGCTCAAGCAGAAGGTGCTCGCAGCTCACGCCGCGGGGATCACCGACGTGATCATCCCGGAGCGGAACCGACCCGATATCGACGACGTTCCGGAGAACGTTCGCGAGGAGCTGACCTTCCACCCCGTCATGACGCTCGGTGAGGTGCTCGCGCTTGCTCTGGAGCCGGCGCAAGCACCGATCGATGTCGCGCTGTAGAAGCTGTGCCCCCGTCCCTGAGGAGGTCCGCCAGGCGGCGGGCCTCCTCGAGCGGCGCTGGACGGTCTCCATCCTCTATGCCTCGTACGAGGGGGCCTCGCGCTTCAACGAGTTCCGGCAGGCAGTGGGGGAGATCCCACCGCGCACGCTGGCCCAGCGGCTCGTCGAGCTCGAGCAGGCCGGCGTCCTCGAGCGCGTCGTTCACGACGCCCGCCCGCCACGCGTCGAGTATCGACTGACCGACGACGGCAGGCGCTTTCGCGGCGTCGTGCAGGCACTCGTGCTGTTCGCGAGCAGAGGCGAGGCTCAGGCGTGACCTCGACGCGGTGTCTAGCCGCGCGGAGGCGGGAAAAAACCCGCTCTATACCTCGAACGAGGTATTGCCGATAGAGGGTGCGTGGAAGCATCCGCCGTCTCCGCCCGCCTGATCGGCGCCATCTTCGTCGACAAGGGTTTGATCTCCGACGCAGACCTCGAGCTTGCGCTCCAGGAGCAGGAGAAAACCGGCCTGCGGCTCGGCGAGATCCTGGTTTCCTCGTTCGGCGTCTCGCGCCTCGATCTCTCGGGCGCGCTCGCTGAGCAGTGGACGGCCATCGAACGTGCGAGCGCGCACGATCGACTCGCCCCCACGAGGACAGCGGCGGAGACGGACGCGGGCGACATGGCAGCGATCGAGCAGGAGTGGCGCCGCCCCGACGAAGAGATAGCACCCGTCGAGGAACGCCGTCCGATCGGTGAGATCTTCGTCGAGAAGGGTGTCATCACCGAAGAGCAGCTCCAGCGAGCGCTCGACGAGCAGCGGCAGACTGGTGCGCGCCTCGGCGAGGTGCTCGTCGCACAGGAGACGCTGACGCGTCTCGAGCTTGCGAGTGCGCTCGCGGAGCAGTGGTCGGATCTGCAGAAGCTCCGGCCACCCGAGCCGCGCCCGATTCGCGTGGCCGGCGCTCCTGATCTCCGACCTGCGGCCGTGGAGTCGAGCGCCGCACAACTCGAGCTCACGCGCATGACCGAGGAGCTGCGCCACGCGGTGGCCAGCCTCGAGCAGCGCGTTGCTGGCGTTGCAGTAGCCGAGCCACTCGCCGAGCGCCTGAGCGCCGTCGAGACGGGCCTTGCAGGGACAACCGCCGGCGTCGACGAGCTCCGCGCTGCCCTCGGAGAGATCAGGGAGCGACTCGACGAGATCATGAGCGCCGAGCATCCCGACAAGGCCGTGATCGACAGGATCCACCGCTCGATCGAGCAGCTTGCCCAGCGTATCGCGATGGCCGAGCAGCTCACGCGCAGCAACGATCGCGACGCGGAGCGCACGGCGGACGACGAGCTCGTGCGACGTATCGTCGAGCTCGAGGAGCGTCTAACCGCCGAACCTGACCACGCAGGGGTCGAAGAGCTTCGGGCCCGGCTCGACGAGCACGAGGAGCAGTTGGCGCGCGCCAGCGGTGTGGACTACGAAGAGCTCCAGCAGACCGAGGCACGCCTGGCGGGGGCGATCGAGAGCATTGCCGCGCTCGAGGATCTCCGGCCGATCGTCCATGACCTCGTCGGTCGAGCTCAGGCACTCGCCGGAGCGGGAAGCATGACGGAATTGGCCGATCTGCGGAGCGCGCTCGCTGCGGCCGACGAGAGGATTGCCGAGACGGAAGCGCTGGCGGAGCGCCTGCAGCGGGTCGAGGAGTCCATGCGCGCCGCCGGTTCGATCGCTGCGCAACAGGCCACGCTCACTCAGCGTGTCGACGAGTTGCTCGACCGCGTCTCGAGCCCGACCGACGATGCCCCACTCGCCGACCTGAGGGAGCGCATGGACGCATTCGACTCGAGGGTCGCTGCAGCCGAGTCGGCGGCGCGTCGCGAGCTCGACGAGACAGCCGAGCGACTGTCGGCGGCCATCGAAGCTGTTGCAACGGTCGAGCGTCTCGAGCCGGTTGTGGCTGAGCTTGCGGGTCGTGTTGCGGGTGCGGCGGATGCGGCGGAGCTTGCGGATCTTCGTTCGAGTGTGGGTGTGTTGGAGGGACGGGTTGCGGCTGCTGCGACGATGGCGCATGCGGAGCTTGAGGAGCGGGTGTCGTTGTTGGCGGGCTCGCTCGAGGCTGTGTCGTCGCTTGGGTCGCTTGAGCCGCGTTTGGATGAGCTTGCGGTTGAGTTGAGGGCGCGTTTGGACGGGGTTGAGCGGGGCGATCCGCGCGTTGAGGCGGCTCTTGCTGCTGCTGAGGAGGCGCGTCGGCGGGTTGCGGAACTTGCTGGGCGGGTTGCGGAGAGCCCGGATGCGCGTGTGTATCAGACGATCGATGAGCTCGCGACGCAGGTTGCTGATCTGCGTGGGCGTCTTGGTGAGCTGGCGCCGCGGGTCGCGGACGCTGCGTTGCGGGACGACGTCCACGCGAGCGTCAGCGCCGTCGAAGGGGTTGTGGCTGAGCTTGCGGGTCGTGTTGCGGGTGCGGCGGATGCGGCGGAGCTTGCGGATCTTCGTTCGAGTGTGGGTGTGTTGGAGGGACGGGTTGCGGCTGCTGCGACGATGGCGCATGCGGAGCTTGAGGAGCGGGTGTCGTTGTTGGCGGGCTCGCTCGAGGCTGTGTCGTCGCTTGGGTCGCTTGAGCCGCGTTTGGATGAGCTTGCGGTTGAGTTGAGGGCGCGTTTGGACGGGGTTGAGCGGGGCGATCCGCGCGTTGAGGCGGCTCTTGCTGCTGCTGAGGAGGCGCGTCGGCGGGTTGCGGAACTTGCTGGGCGGGTTGCGGAGAGCCCGGATGCGCGTGTGTATCAGACGATCGATGAGCTCGCGACGCAGGTTGCTGATCTGCGTGGGCGTCTTGGTGAGCTGGCGCCGCGGGTCGCGGACGCTGCGTTGCGGGACGACGTCCACGCGAGCGTCAGCGCCGTCGAAGAGATCGTCGAAGGGTTGCGCGTGGAGCTGGAGGCCTCTGTCGAGAACGCGGCCGGGCGCGCGTCCCAGGAGAGCTTCGCCGCCCTCGCGCGCACGCTCGAGCAAATGACGGAACGGCTTGCGGAGGTTGAGACCAAGGACCCGGCGGAGCGGATCGACGAGCTGGCCGCCCGCGTCGCGGCGCTCCAGCCCAACCTCGACGTCGAGGGAGCGCTTGCAGCACACGCCGACGAGCTTCGGGCAGTCGAGGCCGACTTGCGCGACCGGATCGCGGCCCAGGGCCAACAGCTCGAAGCGATCGACGTCGAGCAGTTCGTCCGCCAGGTAGCCGGGCTTTCCGAACGGGTCGACCAGCACCTCGCGGCAGCGGATAGTGGGATCGTCGAACAGGTGCGCGCCGAGGTCTTGGGCATCGTCGAGCGCGTCGAATCGCTCGACCTCGACATCGAGCGTGTCGCGACGGAGGGCGGTCAGCGGCTTCGTGAGGAGCTGGACGTCGCCGCAGCGGCATTGCGCAGCCGACTCGACGAGCACGAGCGTCGGCTCGACTGCATCCGCCCAGACGAGCTCGGACACCGGATCGACCTGCTCGCGCAGTCGCTTGCCGACGCAGCCTCACGCGAAGAGGTCGGACACCAGATCGCCGGTCTCGACGGTCGGCTCGAAGGCCTCGCAGCGATCGACTCGGTCGGCCGGCTTGGCGACGAGCTTCGTTCCAAGTCCGCCGACCTGGAGCGACGACTCCGCGACCACGAGCAACGCTTCGAGGCCACGCGCGGCGTGCTCGACGGCCTCGCGCGCGTCGAGTCTCTCGAGGAGCTCGAAGTCGCTCTCCGACTCCAGCAGGCGAGGCTCGACGAGCAGGAGCAGCGTGTTGCACGTACGGAGACGCACGTCGCGGAGCTCGCGACGGCGGCCTCGGTCGACGATCTCCGGAGCGCCGGTGCGAAGGCGGTAAAGCGCATGGACGACCACGAGCGCAAGCTCGCGGGCGCACTCACGGCGGAATCCGAGCTTCGAGCCCGACTCGAGCAGGCGGAGGAGCTCGTGGCACGGGTCGAGCGCACCGAGCTGCGCGTCGAGGAGCTCGAGGATCGCGGCGACGGAGGTCTCGAGGAGCGTCTCGATACCCTTGCCGCCGACCTCCAGGAGCGCGTCGAGAAGCACGAGCGGCGCCTCGACAAGCACACCCGCAAGCTCGAGGACGTGCGCGAGACGAGCGAGCGCTCGACCGCCGAGCTGACCGCACGACTCGAGAAGCGCTTCGACATTGTCGAGCAGAAAGCGGCGAGCCGGTCCGCGGAGGCCGCCGAGAGGCTGGAAGCGACGTCCGACCGCATCGATCTCCTCGACGCCGCACTCGGCGATCAGGCGCAGCGCGCTGCCGGCAGCACGACAGAACTGCACGCCGCACTGACGCAGCTCGACGAGCGGGTTGCTCGCGAGGCCAAGGCGCTCGAGCGGCGCACACAGGAGCTCGTCGAGACTCGGGCCGCCGACACGAACGCCCGGATCGACCCACTCGCGTCAACGGATGTCGTCGACGCGCTACGGGTTCGCATGGAGATCATGGAACGTCATCTCGCCGATAGGCTCACGCGCGATGCGGGCCGCGATGCCGAGGGCCTGAAGCTCGCGGAGCGCGTTGACGCCGTCGCTGCGCTGGTCGAGGAGAAGACTACGGCGGCGGCAGTCGCGGCCGACGCGAAGCTGGAGGCTGTCGTGCGCGCGGTCGACGACGAGCTACAAGGGCGTCGGGCCGACCTCGAGCAGTCCCTCTTCGGGCTTCGCAGCCAGATCGTCGACCAGGCCCAGCTCGCCGAGCAGCAGGCGAGCGCGAGCGAGCACGCCCTTCGCGACGGTCTCGCTGCGCTTGGAGCCCAGCTGGCCGAGGGCGAGTCCGCGTACCTCCGCGCCGGCGAGCTGCTGCGAACATCGATCGAGCGCCTTGGCGGTGCGATCGGGGAAACGGACAGGCGCATCGCCGCGCGAGCTGAGAACCTGCCAGTCGCGACAGCGTCCGAGGCTGCGTCGCACCTCGCCTTCGCGCCGACGGCGTCGGGTTACCGCCTCGTCGAGGTGGAGGGCGCCGCGCCCGCAATCGGCGAGACCGTCACGCTTCCCGGCGAGGAATTGCCTCTCGTTGCAGTCCGCCTAGGCACGTCGCCGCTCCCGCTCGACCTGCGGCCGTGCGTCTACCTCGAATCGCACTAGCACCACGAAGGAAACACACGTGCCTGACTTCAGTCAGGCACTACGGCGCTGGGTGTGACGCCACGGCTCGTGGGACGGCAACGCGCAAAAACGCATCGAGCAGAACTGCGAGGCCCGAGATCGTGATCAAGCCGACGTAGCTCCCTTTCGGCTTCAGCTCGTCGTACACGGCGCGCCGGTGTACGGCCCCGCGCCGATCAACGCAAAGGTCTTGGAGCTCATCGCCGGAATGGGCGGTTCACGCCGGCCAGAAGTCCGGCACGATCTCCCCGTCCGCCTTCGGGTCGTCGATCTTGACCGAGACGATGATGAGCTCGGCGTCGTCGGGCCCCTCGTTCCAGAGCGATCGTGCAACCTGGGGCGCTACGCGGACGACGGTCTGCGGCGGCACCTCGATCACCTCGTCGTCGAGCTTGAACTGGAGCGTCCCCGAGATGACGAGGTAGATCTCCTCCTGCGTCTTGTGCCGGTGCCCGTACGATCCCTTGCCCCCGGTCTGCGGTGGCATCCGGCGGTGCGTCAGCGCGACCTGCTCGGCGCCGATCTCGTACGTCGTGAAGCGCATCTCACCTGGGTAGTTGCCCTCGAGGATGTTCGGCACCTCTGAGAGCGGCTTGATCGTGTAGCTCATCGTCGCCTCCCGACGGTCGTTGACGAGAACCTTCTGCCGTCTTCTACACGATACGCTCCGGTTCGACGACACCGGCGACGTCCACGGAGCGGAGATGGATATCGACAATCGCACCGAGGCAGACCGGAACCGCGAGCTCGTCCTGATGTGGTTCGAGGCTCTTGTCCGGGGAGACGCGCAAACCGCTTGAAGATCGGTGACGTCGTGGCCGAAGGCGACCGGGCCTCGCGAGCGTCGTTTGCGCTCGGGCGGGAGATCTCCACCTCTATGCTGGTCACCACCGGCGGGTCTCCTCAAGCCGACTAAGTGACACCGGAAACGGCTAGACTCACGCGTTCACTCAGCGACGTGTCACGAGATCGGAGGAGCGGCTGTGCAGCACGCCCTGAGGCCGTCCAATCCGATTGGCCTCTACGACCCCGCATATGAGCACGACGCCTGTGGCGTCGCGCTGGTGGCCACCCTCACCGGGGTGCAGTCCCATGAAACCGTGCAGAAAGCCTTGCAGGCGCTCGGGAACCTCGAGCATCGAGGTGCTGCCGGCGCCGATCCCGGAACGGGCGACGGCGCAGGGATGCTGCTCCAGACCCCCGATGCCCTCTTCCGGGACGCCTTCGGCGAGTCGCTTCCCTCGGTTGGACGGTACGGCGTCGCCGTCTGCTTCCTCCCGCACGACGACACGCGACGCGCACAGCTCGAGTCGATCCTCGTCGATACGGTCGAGGCTGAGGGCCAGCGTATCGTCGGCTGGCGCGACGTGCCCGTCGACCCGGATCATGCCGGGATCACGGCACGCGCATCGGCTCCGCGTGTGCGCCAGCTCGTCGTCGCGGCGGCACCCGAGCTCGAGGAGGATCAGGACGCATTCGAGCGCAAGCTCTACGTGATCCGCCGCGTCACCGAGCTCGCGGCCGGCGCCGACCTCGCGATCCCCAGCCTCTCGTCCCGGACGCTCGTGTACAAGGGGATGCTCACCGCGCCCCAGCTGCCCGGCTACTACCCCGACCTTCGCAATCCGCTGACGAAGAGCGCGCTCGCCCTCGTCCACTCACGCTTCTCGACAAACACGTTCCCGAGCTGGGAGCTTGCCCACCCGTACCGGATGATCGCGCACAACGGCGAGATCAACACGGTGCAGGGGAACGTCAACTGGATGCGCGCTCGCGAGTCGCAGCTGGCCTCGGAGCTCTTCGGCGACGATCTGCGGAAGATCCTTCCCGTCGTCCGACCGGGCGGCTCCGACTCCGCGACGCTCGACAACGTGCTCGAACTCCTCGTCCTCGCGGGCCGCTCGCTGCCGCACGCGATGATGATGATGATTCCCGAGGCGTACGGCGGCCGCGACGACCTACCCGACTATCTGAAGGGCTTCTACGCGTTCCACGGTTGCCTCACAGAGCCATGGGACGGCCCCGCAGCGGTGTCGTTCACCGACGGCCGCGTGATCGGGGCGACACTCGATCGCAACGGGCTGAGGCCGGGGCGCTGGCTCGAGACGAAGGACGGTTGGGTCGTCCTCTCCTCTGAGACGGGAGTCCTCGACGAGCCGCCCGAGAACGTCGTCAGGAAGGGCAGGCTCCAACCGGGCAAGATCTTCCTCGTCGACGTCGAGCAGGGCCGAATCGTCGACGACGAGGAGGTCAAGCGTACGGTCGCGACGCAGCAACCGTACGCCGAATGGTTCGAGCAGGGCGTGGTGCACCTCGGCGACCTTCCGGCCCGCAAGCCGATCGTCGTCGGCAAGGAGCCACTACGAAGCCTGCAGCTGGCTTTCGGCTGGACGCAGGAGGATCTCCGCGTGGTCATCGCCCCCCTCGCCCGGAACGCCGAGGAGCCCGTCGGGTCGATGGGGAACGACCTCGCACTCGCGGTGCTCTCCGATCGCCAGCCGTTGCTCTTCTCCTACTTCAAGCAGCTCTTCGCGCAGGTGACGAACCCGCCGATCGACTCAACCCGTGAGGCCGTCGTGATGAGCGTCGGCACCAGTGTCGGATCGGAGCACAACCTGCTCGGGGAGACGCCCGAGCACGCACGCCAGCTCGAGATCGAGCAGCCGATCCTGTCGAACGCCGAGTTGGAGAGCCTGCGCCAGGTCGACTCGTCCATCTTCAAGGCTCGAACCCTCGACACGTCCTGGCCCGTAACCGAGGGCGCAGACGGCATGGAGACCGCGCTCGAGCGCGTCTGTCGCGAGGCCGACGAGGCGCTCGCCGACGGTGTCAACATCCTCATCCTCTCGGATCGTGCCGTCGGCGAGGAGCGGGCGCCGATCCCGTCGCTGCTCGCGGTCGCCGCCGTTCACCACCATCTCGTTCGCGAGGGCACGAGGCTGCAGGCCGGGCTTGTGCTCGAGTCGGGCGAGCCGCGCGAGGTGCACCACTTCGCAACGCTGATCGGCTACGGCGTTGCCGCGATCAACCCCTATGTCATGCTCGACACGCTCGACGAACTCGTCGCCGACGGGCAGCTGCCGCCGGGACTGACCGAGGAGAAGGCGCGTCAGCGGGCCCTGAAGGGAATTGCGAAGGGACTCCTGAAGACGATCTCCAAGATGGGGATCTCGACGATCCCGTCTTACTGTGGTGCGCAGATCTTCGAAGCCGTTGGGCTCGATCGCGAGCTCGTCGACCGGCATTTCACGGGCACTGCGTCCAGGATCGGCGGCATCGGCGCCGGCGTCCTCGCGCGCGAGACTCTGTCGCGCCACCGGCGGGCCTACCCGTCCCGGCAGTCCGATCTCCTGCCGGGCGGCGGTATCTACGCGTGGCGCCGGGACGGCGAGTACCACATGTGGAACCCCGACACGATCTCGCTTCTCCAGCACGCGGTGCGCGCGAACAAGGCAGAGACGTACGAGCAGTACTCGAAGGTGGTAAACGAGGAGGCCGTGCGGAAGGCAACGCTGCGCGGCCTTCTGCGCATCCGCTTCGCCGAGGACGGCGGTGTTCCGCTCGAGGAGGTCGAGCCGGCCAAGGAGATCGTCAAGCGCTTCTCGACCGGCGCGATGTCCCTCGGCTCGATCTCGCGCGAGGCCCACGAGACGCTCGCGATCGCGATGAACCGGATCGGCGGACGCTCGAACACCGGCGAGGGTGGTGAGGATCCCGTCCGGTTCACGCCGGACCCGAACGGCGACTCCCGCCGCTCGAAGATCAAGCAGGTCGCTTCGGGGCGCTTCGGCGTGAACATCAACTACCTGACGAACGCCGACGAGCTTCAGATCAAGATGGCGCAGGGCGCGAAGCCCGGCGAGGGAGGCCAGCTCCCCGGCCACAAGGTCGATCGCTACATCGCGAGCGTCCGCTTCACGACGCCCGGCGTGGGGCTGATCTCGCCGCCGCCACACCACGACATCTACTCGATCGAGGACCTCAAGCAACTCATCTACGACCTCCGGTGCGCGAACCCGGCGGCCCGGATCTCCGTCAAGCTCGTCTCCGAGGTCGGTGTCGGCACCGTCGCTGCCGGCGTCGCGAAGGCAAACTCGGATCACGTCCTCATCTCCGGCCACGACGGCGGCACGGGTGCCTCGCCGCTCTCGTCCATCCAGTCGGCCGGCATCCCGTGGGAGATCGGGCTCGCCGAGACCCAGCAGACGCTCGTTCTCAACGACCTCCGCTCGCGCATCTGGGTGCAGACCGACGGCCAGCTGAAGACCGGACGGGACGTCGTCGTCGCGGCGCTGCTGGGAGCCGACGAGGTCGGCTTCGCCACGGCACCGCTGATCGCGAGCGGCTGCATCATGATGCGCGCCTGTCATCTCAACACCTGCCCGGTCGGGATCGCGACCCAGGACGCGGAGCTGCGCAAGCGCTTCGAGGGCCAGCCCGAGCACATCGTCAATTTCTTCTTTTTCGTCGCCGAGGAGGTGCGCGAGCTGATGGCCCGCCTTGGCGTTCGATCGTTCGACGAGCTGACGGGGCGTGTCGACCTGCTGGAAGCCGACGACGCGATCGAGCACTGGAAGGCACGCGGCGTCGACCTCTCCAACCTCCTGCGGATGCCCGACGTACCTGCCGGCACGCCGCTGCGGCGCGTCCGCGCACAGGACTCGCCGCTACCAGGCGCGCTCGACTGGGAGCTGATCGAGTACTCCCGCGACGCGATCGAGAGCGGACGTCCTGTCACCGGGTCGTTCCCGATCAGGAACGTCAACCGGACGGTGGGCGGGCTGCTCTCGCACGAGGTGACCAAGCGCAAAGGTGCAGACGGGCTCCCCGAGGGCACCGTCCAGCTGACCCTCGACGGCTCGGCGGGACAGTCGTTCGGCGCCTGGCTCGCTCCCGGCATCGAGCTCTCGCTCGTCGGCGACGCCAACGACTACACGGGCAAGGGCCTCTCTGGTGGCGTGATCTCCGTCAGGCCGCCTGACGGAGCAGCGTTCGTTGCCGAGGAGAGCGTGATCGTCGGCAACACCGTGCTCTACGGCGCGACCAGAGGGAAGGCCTTCTTCCGTGGTCTCGCAGGCGAGCGCTTCGCCGTCCGGAACTCGGGTGCCCATACGGTCGTCGAGGGCGTCGGCGACCACGGCTGCGAGTACATGACCGGGGGGCGGGTCGTCGTGCTCGGGCGCACCGGCCGGAACTTCGCGGCCGGGATGAGCGGTGGTATTGCCTACGTCCTCGACGTCGACGGCGGCTTCACTGCTCGCTGCAACACGGAGCTGATCGCTTTCGAGCCGTTCGACGAGAGTGACGTCGAGACCGTACGATCGCTCGTTGAGGAACACGCACAACGCACCGGGTCGCCGGTCGCGAGGCGCGTTCTCGACGACTGGGAGGCCTCGCTTACCCGCTTCGTAAAGGTGATGCCGCACGACTACAAGCGCGCTCTCGCGGAGCTCGCTAGCGAGCCCGATATTCCGGTGCACTACCCGGACGACCACCCGCTGAGCCTGGGCGGCGAAGGGTTCGTCATCACCGAGAGCGAGGAGACGGCCGCCTGATGGGCGAGCTCGGCGCCTTTCTGAAGATCGACCGGTCGGACACGCTCGAGCGGGATCCCCGCGAGCGTGTCGGCGACTACCGTGAATTCGTCTTCTCTCGCCCGGAGGACGAGGTGCGCGCGCAGGGGGCGCGGTGCATGGAATGCGGCGTCCCTTTTTGCCATAACGGCTGCCCGCTCGGCAACCTCATCCCCGACTGGAACGACCTCGTGTATCGCGGCAACTGGCGTGCGGCGATCGACCAGCTGCACGCAACCAACAACTTCCCCGAGTTCACGGGACGCCTCTGCCCGGCGCCGTGCGAGGCCGCGTGCGTGCTCGAGATCCGCGAGGGTGACGCTGTCTCGATCAAGCAGATCGAAGTCTCGATCGTTAACCGTGCCTTCGACGAGGGCTGGATCGTCCCACAGCCACCGGCGCTGCGGACCGGTCGAACCGTTGCGGTGATCGGCTCGGGGCCGTCCGGTCTCGCCTGTGCGCAACAGCTGAACCGCTCGGGTCACTCGGTCACCGTCTTCGAGCGGGACGAGGCCGGCGGCGGGCTCGTGCGCTTCGGCGTTCCGGACTTCAAGATCGAGAAGTGGATCGTCGAGCGACGCATCGAGCAGCTGGCCGCCGAAGGGATCGAGTTCCGCTTCGGAGTCGACGTCGGCAGGGACGTGTCGGCTGCCGACGTGCGCGACCAGCACGACGCAGTCGTCGTCGCCACCGGCTCGCGCGTTCCGCGCGACCTGCCGGTTCCCGGCCGCGAGCTCGGCGGCGTGCATTTCGCGATGGAGTACCTCTACCAGAGGAACCGCTGGGTTGCCCGCGAGCTCGGTCCCCACCTGGCCGCGACGCCCGAGGCGCCTGCGGGCGACGAGCTGATCACCGCCGCAGGCAAGCACGTGATCGTGATCGGCGGCGGCGACACCGGGGCCGACTGCGTCGGAAACGCACATCGCGAGGGCGCTGCGTCGGTGACCCAGATCGAGCTCGTCGGCGAGCCGCCGCCGAGCCGGCCGGACGAGCTCACGCCGTGGCCGCTCTGGCCGATGAAGCTCAGGATGTCGTACGCGCTGAAGGAGGGTGGCGAGCGCGACTTCGCGATCTCGACGACCCAGTTCTCGGGCTCGAACGGGCATGTCGAGCAGATCCACTGGGCGCAGAATCCCGGCGTGCCGCCCTTCGAGCCCATGCCGGGAACGGAGGAGGCGCGCCCCGCCGATCTGGTGTTGCTCGCAATGGGCTTCCTGCATCCGGAGCGATCGCTCCTCGAGCAGCTCGGCGTCGAGCCGGACGAGCGCGGAAACGCCCGTGCGCCGCTCTATGCGACCTCGGCGGATGGGGTGTTCGCGGCAGGCGACGCCCGCAGGGGGCAGTCCCTGATCGTGTGGGCGATCAACGAGGGTCGCCAATGCGCCCGGGCCGTCGAACGATTTCTCACGAGATGACGATTGGGCTTCGGCGCGTCCGGTGCGCCCCTGCGCTCGTGCGCAGGTCGAGAACGACTCTGTAGCGTCCCGGCGGAACGCCGTTCGGCACGCGGAGTGTCGTCTTGCTCGGTCCGGCGGGTGCTGCGAATCGCAGCGATGCCACAACTTTTCCCTTCGCGTCGATCAGTCTCGCGTGGCCGATCGCCTTGCGAGAAAGGGTCAGTCGAATGGCAACCGCGCGCTTCGTGGTGCCAATGCGAAGCGCGTCGACGTCCAGCTCCTCGGCAGGCTGGGCCCGCGGCCGGCTGCTCGGCAGCTCGTCGACGGGAGCGGAAGCGGCTTCCTCCGGCGTAGGCGCATCGAACGCCTGCGGGAGCGGTTCGGGGGCTTGCGGTGCCGCGAGCGGCGTCGGCGGTGCCGCGAGCGCCTCGGTCACCCACGGAGTCCGTCTGTCGACGTGAGTGCGCACGAGTGCCGTGGGCGCCCCGAACAGCGCTACCCAGGTCTCGTAGGGCAGGTCGGCTCGTCGAACGACCGCGCACTTGCAGTATGGATGGGCGCGGTTGAGGTCGGCGTCCGCGGCGGTCGGAAAGAGCGCGTTTGCGGCGTGTCGACGGCAGGCGCTGCAGCCCCCACAACCGCCGCACGTCGGATCTAGGACGTACACGGCGCGCGCCGGCAGCGGTGCCGCGTCGGCAACGGCATTGAGAACCCCCGCGCCGACGGTGACGCCGGTGAGAACGGCGGCTCGGGTCAGGAAGCCGGTGCGTGAGAGGAGTGTCGTCATCGTGTGTGCGAGAGGTCCTGTCGGATCGTTCGAGGGAGCTCTACTGCACGGTGATCCCCGTCTGCCGGCAGGATCCGACGCCACCACCGGGACGGTGGCGATGCCAGTGCCGACACGAGGGCCGCACCGCAGAGCTTCCTCGAACGAGGGACGATCAGGGCCGCGGTTCTCCGTCTCTATCGGTGGTGATAGTACGAACCTTGAGTGGCACGTTCGTCCGGATGAGCGGCATCGTGATACTTGTCGGCGCCAATGATCGCGGAGCGTCTCACGGCCCAACTCATCGCGGGGGAGCCGGCAGCCACGCCCGTAGCGGTCGCCGAGCGGTTGCTCGCGATTCAGGCGCAGGATCCCCGCGGAGCGCGGCTCGCCGTTCGTGCCCGAACGATCGGGCTGTCGGCAACCGCGGTCGATCGAGCTCTGACCCAGGAGCGCTCCCTCCTGATCACCTGGCTCAACCGGGGAACGCTCCATCTGGTTCGGAGCGAGGACTATCGGTGGCTGCACGCTCTTACAGCACCGCAGCTACGCGCGGCCAGCGTGCGCCGTCTGGCCCAGGAGGGAGTGACCCCTGCTGCGGCAGACCGTGGTGTCACCGTCGTCGAGCGGGCCCTCGCGGACGAGGGGCCGCTGACGCGCACGGAGCTGAGGGATCGGCTTGCCGCGGCGGGAGTGCCGACTCGGGGACAGGCCCTCGTCCACATCCTGATGCTCGCGAGCCTGAACGGCATCGTCGTGCGCGGCCCCATGGTCGGTCGAGAGCATGCCTACGTGCTCGTCCGCGACTGGCTCGGCTCCCCAGTGAGGATCGATCGCGACCGGAGCCTCGCGGAGCTCGCGCGCCGCTACCTCTCTGGCCACGGCCCGGCCGACGATCGCGACCTCTCGGGGTGGAGCGGGCTGCCGCTACGCGATGCACGTGCGGGGTTGCGCGCGATCGCTCGCGAGCTCACCGAGCGCACCGACGGCCTTCTCGATCTCCGCACTCGCGTACCGGCCGCCGAGCTGCCGGGGCCGCGACTGCTCGGGCCGTTCGATCCGCTGCTCCTCGGCTGGCGGTCGCGCGAGCCGATTCTCGGGCCACATCACGGGGTCGTGACCGTGAACGGCATCTTCAGGCCGATCGCCCTCGTCCGCGGTCGGGCGGTCGCGACGTGGCGAATCCGCCGTGATGCCGTCGCGATCGAGCCGTTTCGGCGGCTCGCCGTACGTGATGCCCGTGCGCTCGACTCAGACGGACGGCATGTCGTGCGCTACCTTGGCTTGTAGCGGGTGCGCTACGCCGTCGCCGAGCCGTAGCGGCTCGAGACCGACCGCGCGGAGTACGTCGCGATGTCTGCCGCGATCCCGAGAGCGACCAGGAGCCAACCCGCGCCCGAGACGCCGTCTAGCGGCCCCCACACGATGATGTACGCGAGGGTCGTCCAGGGCAGGAACAGGAGCCCGAGCAGCGGCCAGATCCAGGACGAGAACGCCGCATCGACCCGGTTGCCGAAGATCCAGACGAGCAGGAGGGCGAACCGTGGCCCGATGAACCCGGCAGAAAGCGCGACGCAGCACACGGAGTGAACCTGCCCGAAAGAGCCGCCGTTGTCAAGAATTCGTACGGGAGACCTGCGTAGGGCTTAGAGCAGAATGACGGCCCGTCGACGGGCGTCACGCGTGCCGCGGAGCGCGTTTCGACGAAACGGCCCTTCGTCTTGATTCGAGCTCTTACAGGAGCATGCGCCGCATGTCCTCCAGGATCGAGGCGAGCGTGCGGGTGAAGCGTGCGGCGTCGGCGCCGTCGATGACGCGGTGGTCGTAGGAGAGCGAGAGCGGCAGCACGAGCCGCGGCCCGAAGGTGCTCCCGTCCCAGACGGGCCGGATCGCCGCGCGTGTGACGCCGAGGATCGCCACCTCGGGTGCGTTGATGATCGGCGTGAAGCCGGTTCCGCCGATTCCGCCGAGGCTCGAGATCGTGAAGGTCCCGCCTTGCATCTGTGCCGGCGTGAGCTTGCCGGCGCGGGCAGCAGCGGAGATTTCCGCGAGCTCCCGTGCGAGGTCGAGGAGTCCTTTCCGCTCGACGTCGCGGATGACCGGGACGACGAGCCCCCGCTCTGTGTCGACCGCGACGCCCAGGTTGTAGTAGCGCTTGAGGACGAGGGACTCTCCGTCGAGCGACGCGTTGAACGTGGGGTGCTCCTGCAAGGCGCGGGTGCAGGCGCGGAGCAGAAGGGCGACCATGGTGATCTTGACGCCGTCGGCGCCGTGCTCCTCGTTCATGCTGGCGCGGAACGCCTCGAGCTCGGTGACGTCGGCCTCGTCGTTGTGCGTGACGTGCGGGATCGTGACCCAGTTGTGCAGCAGGTGGGCTCCGGCGAGCTTCTTGATGCGGGAGAGCGGGACGCTCTCGGTCGGCCCGAATGCCGAGAAGTCGGTCGAGGCGCGGGGGACGGCAGTGGTGCGCTGCGGATCTACTCCCTCGATTGCCCGGTTCGCATGTGCGAGGACGTCGTCCTTCGTGATGCGCCCGTCGGCAGCGGTGCCGGCCACCTCGGCAAGGTCGACGCCGAGCTCGCGCGCGAGGCCGCGCGCAAGCGGGCTCGCGTGGATTGTCCGTGCCGGCGCCGAAGCCTCCGGCTCGGCCGCTGCGTCCTCGTCTGGTGCCTCGGCCGGCGCTGCTGGCTCCGGCTCGGCTGCGGCCTCGTCATGTGCCTCGGCCTGCGCCGGCGGCTCAGCGGCTGCCGCCGGCACCTCGGCGGTGGGGGCGTCCGCAGCCGCGGCGCCGCCGCGGCCGGATCACCCGTCGCGACACTGAGCACGAGCGTCCCTTCGGCGACCTCGTCGCCCACGGCGACGTGCACTTGCTCGACGACGCCGGCGACCGGGCTTGGGACGTCCATCGACGCCTTGTCGGACTCGAGCGTGACGATCGGGTCCTCCCTTGCGATCGTGTCGCCCGCCGCGACGAGCACCTCGACGACCGAGACGTCGCTCGCGTCGCCGATGTCCGGGATCCGTACCTCTGTCAGAGCTGCCATGGAGCGGTGGCCTCCGGATCGATCTCGTAGGTTCGCATCGCCGCGCGCGCGACCGCGGGTCGTAGCAGGCCGTCGTCGGCGAGCGCCTTCAGCGCCGCTACGGTGATGTGATGCCGGTCGATCTCGAAGAAGCGACGCAGGCTCTCACGTGTGTCGCTTCGACCGAAGCCGTCGGTTCCGAGCGTCGTGTAGCGCCCTGCGACGAACGGCCTGATCTGCTCGGCGAACGCACGGACGTAATCGGTGGCGGCGATCACGGGCGAGGACTGGCCCCCGAGGACCTTCGTGACGAAGGGCCTGCGTGGCTCCTCTAGCGGATGGAGGCGATTCCAGCGCTCGACGGCGATGCCGTCCCGCTGCAGCTCGGCGAAGCTCGTGACGCTCCAGATGTCCGCGCCCACCTCGTATTCCGCTCCGAGGATCTCCGCGGCGTGGATCGACTCTTGCAGGATCGCGCCGGAGCCGAGCAGCCGCACCCGATGCTTCGCCTCGGGTTGCGTCTGCGCGTAGAGATGCATCCCGCGGAGGATTCCCTCCTCGGCGCCCTCGGGCATCGGTGGGTGCGCGTAGTTCTCGTTGGTGACGGTCATGTACACGAACGCATCTTCCTGCTCGACGCACATGCGACGGAGCCCGTCCTGCACGATCACGGCGATCTCGTAGGCGAACGCAGGGTCGTAGGAGCGGCAATTCGGGATGCCGGCGGCAGCGAGATGGCTGTGGCCGTCCTGGTGCTGGAGACCCTCGCCGTTGAGTGTCGTGCGGCCCGACGTGCCGCCGATCAGAAAGCCACGCGACCTGCTGTCCCCGGCGGCCCACGCGAGGTCGCCGATCCGCTGAAAGCCGAACATCGAGTAGAAGATGTAGAAGGGAACCGTGATGACGTCGTGCGAGCTGTACGCCGTGGCCGCCGCGATCCACGAGGAGAACGCACCCGGCTCGTTGATCCCCTCCTGCAGGATCTGACCGCTCTTGTCCTCCCGGTAGAAGAGGAGCTGACCGGCGTCCTCGGGCTGATAGAGCTGGCCAACCTGGGAGAAAATCCCGTGCTGGCGGAACATGCCCTCCATCCCGAACGTCCGCGACTCGTCGGGGACGATCGGGACGATCCGCGGCCCGAGGGGCTTATGACGCAGCAGGTTGTTGAGCATCTGGACGAATGCCATCGTCGTCGAGATCTCTCGCTCGGTGCCGTGCAGTTGTGTCTCGAACTCCTCGAGGGCGGGCACCTCGAGCGGCGGAGCCTTTCGCCCCCGGGTCGGTAGGTTGCCGCCAAGCGCCGCCCGCCTCGCCCGCATGTATTCGAGCTCGGGGCTGTCCTGCGGCGGGAGATAGAGCTCGGCCGCCGCGACGTGCGCGTCGGAGAGCGGGAGCCCGAAGCGGTCACGGAAGGCGAGCAGAGCCGACTCGGTCATCTTCTTCTGCTGGTGGGTTGTGTTGCGTCCCTCGCCCGCCTCGCCCATCCCGTGGCCCTTGACCGTCTTCGCGAGGATGACTGTGGGCTGCCCCGTGTGGTGTGACGCAGCGGCATACGCCGCGTAAACCTTCTGCGGGTCGTGGCCGCCACGGTTGAGCTGCCAGATCTGGTCGTCCGTCCAGTCGGCAACCATTGCGGCGGTCTGCGGGTAGGCGCCGAAGAAGTGCTCGCGGACGTAGGCGCCGTCGTTCGCCTTGAAGGTCTGGTACTCGCCGTCGACCGCCTCCATCATCCTGCGCCGCAGCCAGCCCTCGTTGTCGGCGGCGAGGAGCGGGTCCCAGTTCGATCCCCAGATCACCTTGATCACGTTCCAGCCGGCCCCGCGGAAGTTCGTCTCGAGCTCCTGGATGATCTTTCCGTTGCCGCGGACGGGGCCGTCGAGCCGCTGCAGATTGCAGTTGACGACGAAGATCAGGTTGTCGAGGTGCTCGCGGGCGGCAAGGGAGATCGCGCCCATCGACTCGGGCTCGTCCATCTCACCGTCACCCATGAACGCCCAGACCTTGCGATCGCCCGGCTCGGCCATGTGACGTCCCTCGAGATACTTCATGAAGCGGGCCTGGTAGATCGCCATCAGCGGGCCGAGCCCCATCGATACGGTCGGGAACTGCCAGAAGTCCGGCATCAGCCACGGATGCGGATACGAGGAGAGGCCACCACTACCGACCTCGTGGCGAAACCGCCGGATCTGCTCCTCGGTCAGCCGTCCCTCGAGGTAGGCCCGCGCGTAGATCCCAGGCGAGGAATGGCCCTGGAAGTAGACGAGGTCACCGCCGTTCGTCGCGGACGGCGCCCGCCAGAAATGGTTGAAGCCGACCTCGTAGAGGGTCGAGGCGGACTGGAAGCTCGCAATGTGGCCGCCGATGCCCGGCGAGGTCTGGTTCGCCTGGAGGACGAGCGCGATCGCGTTCCAGCGCACCAGGGCGACGAGGCGTCGCTCGAGCTCGCGGTCGCCCGGTAGCGGATCCTCCTCGTCGACCGGGATCGTGTTCACGTATGGGGTGTTGAGGCTCGGCTCGATCGGCACGCCGGCTTCCATCGCGTGACGCGCGACCTGCTCGATCAGGTTGTGCGCGCGATCGCGGCCGGCCCTTTCGATCACGGCATCGATCGAGTCCAGCCATTCACGGGTTTCGAGAGCCTCGGCGCCGATGTCCATGACGGGATGATGACGCAACGCAGCGCCCACGCGTCGCAACCGATTCCGGTCCTGTCATGATTGGCGGCCCGTTCTCGAAGAGGAGGTACGAGTGAGCGAGCATCCCGCACCGGACCAGATCATGCAGGTCGGTCTCGGTTTCTGGGCATCCAAGACGCTGCTGAGCGCGATCGAGCTGGAGTTGTTCACGGAGCTCGCGAAGGGCACGGTCGACGGTGAGGTGCTGGGGTCACGCCTCGGGTTGCATACGCGCGCGGCACGCGACTTCCTCGATGCACTCGTTGCGCTCGGGTTCCTCGAGCGCAGCGACGGGGTGTACGCGAACACGCCCGAGACCGATCTCTTCCTCGACAAGGCCAAGCCGTCGTACATCGGGGGAATCCTCGAGATGGCGAACCACCGGCTGTACGGCTTTTGGGGAGGGTTGACTGAGGCGCTGCACACCGGACAGCCTCAGAACGAGGTGCGGTCGGGTGACGCGCCGTTCTTCGAGGCACTGTACGCCGATCCGGCGCGCCTGAAGGGATTCCTCACGGCGATGACTGGGCTCAGCCACGGTGCCAACATTGAGATCGCACGCTTGTTCCCCTGGCAGGACTACGCCTCGTTCGCGGACATCGGAACCGCGCAGGGCGATCTCGCGGTGCAGATCGCTCTCGCCAATCCACATCTGAGCGGGATCGGCTTCGACCTGGCGGAGGTCGGGCCTGTCTTCGAAGACCACGTGCGGGCGAACGGTCTCGAGGGCCGTCTGAGCTTCGCGGCGGGCGACTTCTTCGCCGAAGAGCTTCCCGCCGTCGACGTCGTCACGATGGGACACATCCTCCACGACTGGAACCTCGACGAGAAGAAGACACTCATCCGCAAGGCGTACGAGGCGCTTCCGGACGGAGGTGCGCTCGTCGTCTACGAGTCGATCATCGACGACGACCGCTCGGAGAACGCGTTCGGGCTCCTGATGAGTCTCAACATGCTGATCGAGACCCCGGGCGGCTTCGACTACACCGCCGCCGACTGCATGGACTGGATGAGGGAGGCTGGCTTCACTAGCACCCGTGCCGAGCACCTCGTGGGCCCAGATTCGATGGTCGTCGCCGTCAAGTAACGGCAGCCTCGTCAAACACGTTGCGGCCCGCGAGACGACCGACGTGCTTCGTCTGGGCGTGGCCTTGAGACGAGGACGATCCCTGCTCGTGGGGGCGCATGGTCGCTTGACTTGTCTCGCGTCAGCAAGCCTCTAGACTGCGCCGAGCGATGTTCGAGTACTTCGACGAGAACTATCCCTGGAGCCTCGCGGTAATGATGTCCGTGGCAGAGGGCGGACAGCTCACGGAGATCGACGACGCCTGTCGCTCGCTCATCCCGCTCCAGACGGCTGGGCGGAGCGGGGATGCGGAATGGACGCGCTCGTGGTCGCAGATCGCCGAGCGCGTCGAGACGCTCGGGCGCGCCGATGCGGCCCAGGGCCATGCGCGCTCGGCCGGCCGGAAGCTGATGCGCGCTGCGAACTACTGGCTCAAGGCCGAGCGGATGCTTCCCGGTCGCAGCCCGGGCGACTACGCCATGTACCGACACGCGATCGACTGCTTCCGCGACGCCGTCGACCTCTCCGGCGAGCAGGTCGAGCACATCACCCTGAGCACGGCGCACGGCGATGTCGCCGCCATCTTCGTCCCTGCGGAGACTTCCGAGCCCGCTCCCTGCGTCGTAACCCTGAACGGGTTTGACGCATACAAGGAGTTCTTCTACATGACGGACACGCGCCGCGAGCTGCGTGCGCGGGGGCTGTCGACGCTGCTGATCGACCAGCCGGGCGTCGGCGAGACTCTGCGCTTCCACGGCGGCACGCACCGCTACGACGTCGAGGTGACGGTAGCGGCCGCGATCGACTGGCTCGACGCCCGGGACGACGTCGATGCGACGCGTGTCGGGGTCATCGGCCCGAGCCTGGGTGGCTATTACGGCGTCCGCGCGGCGGCGCGAGAGCCGCGCGTGGGCTGCACCGTGATCTGGGGGGCCGTGTGGGACTATGGGGCGGCGGTGCGCCGGCGTCTTTCGGACGTGCCGTCGGAGAAGTCGTCGATGCCCGACTTCGAGGCAGCCGCGTACTGGTTCTTCGGCGTGTCGTCCCGCGACGAGCTGTTCGACGCGACATCCGTCTACACCGTCAGTGAAATAGTGACCGAGGTGACCTGCCCGCTCCTGATAGTCCACGGTGCGGAGGACCGGCAGGTTTCAATCGAGGATGCACGCAAGGTGTATGCGGCCGCGACGGCAGCGAGCGATGTCGAGCTACGCGTGTTCAGCCGGGCCGAGACGAGCTCCGAGCACTGTGGGATCGACAACCCCGGCCTGACGATCGACTACATCGCCGATTGGCTCGCCGAGCGGCTGGGGGCTTCGCAAAGCTAGGTCGCGGGCGTGCGGCTCGACCGCGGCCGTCCTGCGTTCGGCCGACCGGGCACTTCTCTCGAGCAAAGGGGAAGGTCGCAGCCGGCTTACGCTCGCCGGCGACGCCCACGCTGCGGACGCGCTCGACGTAGCGTCGCGCGCATCGCGGACCGGATCATCCCACCAGATCGCGCAGGGGGCACGCCGGCGATGTCGTGCTCCTGAGCGGACAGCAGGCTTGTTGCGAGTGGGGCCCGCGGAGAGTACAAATGAGCACGGCAGGTCATCGGCGCTGACGATCGCAGGAGGCTTCGATGGAGACTCGGATCGATCACATCACCGGCGGGATCTACCGGATCTCGACGCTCGCGGAGCCCTACGGGATCACGATGAACCAGTTTCTCATCGACGACGATCGGCCGGCCTTGATCCACACCGGCGAGCACGCAGCGTACGAGAGCATCAGACGCGCGATCGGCGAGGTGCTCGACCCGGCGAAGCTCGCCTACGTCGCGCTGCTGCACTGGGAAGGCGACGAAAACGGCGGTATGGATCGCTTCACGGCGGCGGCGCCGTCGGCGGAGTTGGTCGGATCGGATCTCTCGATTCAGCTCAACGCGCGCGGCTTCGGCGTGACCGAGCAGGTTCTCGGCTTCACCGACGGTCAGACGCTGGATCTCGGCCGGCACCGGCTGCGCTTCATCGAGACGCCGCACGTGCACCATTGGGACTCGATGATGGTCTACGAAGAGACGACTGGCAGCCTGTTCCCGGCCGATCTCTACATCCAGCCGGGCGACCAGCCTCCGGTCGTGACGGAGGACCTGTCCGAGAGCATGATTGGGCTCTACCGCGCGGTTGGGATCTTCGCCCACGAGAGCCCGGTTCGCGAGGCCGTCGACCGGATCGAGGCGCTCGCTCCGAAGTGGGTGCACGCAATGCACGGCGGCACTATCGCGGGCGACGCGCTGGCGTCCTACACGCGTGCTCTGCGCGACCAATCGTTCGGCTGGAACGGGATGCTGCTCGGACGCGAGCTGCGCGCGCCGCTGGTCGGCTGAGGCTGACGGCGAGTTGTAGCCATGGTCGTCTACGAGCAGATGCTGCTTGCTGCCAGGCCGGCCTCGGTCGACCGGGCTGGGACCCCTTTTGCCGGCCCCTTTTTTTCGCCTGCACATGACTCGATTCGGCGATCGCCCGCGACCACTGGATCTCACCCGCCGCGTTCAGCTCCGACCCCCGGCTTCGCTCGCATCGTCGTCCCCTCCAAGCTTGACGACGGATGCCGACGGATGCGCTACCGTCGAACAGGTCCTTTCATTCCTGGAGCTTCTTAAGGCCGTCGCGCTCGGCGCGAGCGCTTCCCTCAGACGCCCCAACGGCAGGTCGGTAACCTTCGACCGATCGTTGCCGTCCTTCAACCGAGCGGAGGCGACTCGCTCGCCCCAGCCGTAATTCGAGGCAGCGGGGGATTTCGAGCAGGCGAAGGCCGGAATCTTCTGTGGCCTATCTCAATGACGATGGGTTGTCATCAGGAACAATTGGTAGCCATCACGCCGCAGGACCTGTTTGACGCGTTGCACCGAGGGGAAGGGAACGGTAGACGATGACCGACCGCAGTCGCTGGATCGCCCTCTATGTTCTCTGCCTGGGCGACATCATGATCGTCATCGACAGCACGATCGTGAACGTTGCGCTGCCGTCGATCCGTGACGACCTCGGATTCTCGCAGACCTCCCTCGCGTGGATCGTGAACGCCTACCTCCTGACGTTCGGTGGCTTCCTGCTGCTGGGCGGCAGACTTGGCGATCTTTTCGGGCACCGGCGGTTGTTCCTGATCGGCATCGCGCTCTTCACCACTGCCTCGTTGGGTTGCGGCCTTGCGAGCTCGCAGGGCCTCTTGATCGCGGGGCGCGCGGTCCAGGGGATCGGCGGAGCGATCGTCTCCGCGGTCGCGCTGTCGCTGCTGATGCTGCTCTTTACGGAGCAGGCGGACCGCGCGAAGGCGATGGGTGTGTTTGGTTTCGTGCTCTCGGGCGGCGGCGTCGTCGGCGTGCTCGCCGGCGGGATCCTCACGGACCTGCTCAGCTGGCACTGGATCTTCCTTGTCAACCTCCCGGTCGGCGTGGCGGTGTTCATCCTCTCACTGCGCTTGCTGCCGGCCGAGCACGGCCCGACCGTGACCGGCAAGGTTGACTATGCCGGCGCGATCACGGTCACCGCCGCGCTGATGCTCGCCGTCTATGCGATCGTGAACGGCAACGAGAAGGGCTGGACATCCGTCCAGACGCTCGGAATGCTCGGTGCGGCGGCAGCGCTCCTCTTGGTCTTCGTTGCGATCGAGTCACGCGTCGCTTCGCCACTCGTCCCGCTCGGGCTCTTCCGAAACCGCAACGTCTCAACGTCGAACGTCGTCGGGGTACTGATGGCCGCGGGGATGTTCGCCTACTTCTTCTTCTCCGCGCTCTACCTCCAGCTCGTATTTGGCTACTCCCCGATGGAGGTAGGCCTCGCATACCTACCCGGCACGGTGCTCTGGGGCGTCTCCTCGCTCTTCCTCTCGCAGCGTCTCGTCATGCGCTACGGAATCAAGACGCCGCTTCTCACAGGGCTAGGGCTGATCGCGCTCGCCCTCGTTCTGCTCGCACGGACGCCAGTCGACGGCAACTGGGCGATCGACATCCTGCCAGCAACGATCGCGCTCGGAATTGGGGCAGGGATCGCGTTCAACCCAGTTCTCCTCGCTGCAATGAGCGGAGTCGCACCTGAGCAGGCAGGGCTGGCTTCCGGAGTCGTCAACACGTCGTTCATGATGGGCGGCGCAGTCGGTCTAGCGATCCTCGCCAGCCTCGCGGCATCGCGCACCGACAACCAGGTCGCGTCGGGTGAAGACTCGCTCGAAGCGCTGAACAGCGGCTACCATCTCGCGTTCCTCGTCGGCGCCCTCTTCATCGTCGCGGCCGGCACGATCGCCGCGACGCTCCTTCGAGTGGAGGCACCGCACGAGCACAGGAGCGAGGAGGCGCTCGCGGAAGGCGCCTAGTCGGACTAGATGGTCGCTGCCACGCAGGTGCCCGTGCCGTGGGTGGGCGGCTGCGAGACTAGTTACGGCTCAAGATCACGGCCGCAACCTCGCAGCGGACGGTGTACCCGAGCGCCTCGTACATGCGCAGCGCGGGGTTGTCGATCAGGACGTGCAGGAACGCTTTGTCGCCCCGGGCCCGGATGCGCTCACTGACGGCGGCCGTCAGGGCGGCGCCTAGTCCGCGCCCCCGGTGGTCGGGGTGGGTGCAGACGGCGCTGACTTCGGTGAAGCCGTCGCAGCGCAGCCGCTCGCCGGCCATCGCCACGAGCGCGCCGTCCACGCGATGACCGAGATAGCCGCCCAGTTCAACGGTGCGATCTAGAAATGGCCCGGGCTCGGTCAGCTTCACGAGTTCGATCATCTCCGGCACGTCGTCGGGACCGAGCTCGACAAGCTTGGTGGAGGGGACGGGCCGAAGATTGCCGGCCACAAGCTGAAAGCACGGATAGCGGCCTGCCTCGGACCAGCCGCTGCGCACCGGAACGGTGGTCGCAAACAGGCAGGTCGATCCGTTCTGACCAACCAGGTCGGCAAGATCACTCCAGGCGCTGTTCGATGAGAGGTCACGCACGGCACCGAACGGAGTGACGTCAGGTACGAAGCAAGCAGCGTCACCGTTGCGTTGCGCAAAGCGGGACAGCGGTCCGTCCAAGGCATGCCAGACGACGTTGTCCAGCACACCCGTGTCGATGGCGCTGTCCATACGTGACGATCGTAGAGCTTCTCGAAATAGAACCCTGGCCGAAGGTGAACTGGCCGCAGCGCCCTCGCTCGACCTCTCGGCGTGCTGTCCGCTCACGCAAGCGGCGGGCTGCACCACATCAGCACGGCATCCTCGCGGTCGTTCCCGTAGAACCCTGGGCGCAGACCCACGGCCGAAAAGCCGAATCTCTCGTACAGCGCAATCGCTCCCCGCTCGGACTCCCGGACTTCGAGGACGACGTGGGAGCCCACGATCACACCATGCGCGAGGAGAGTCTCGAGCAACACAGAAGCGACGCCGCGACGGCGATGCGATTCGGCGACGGCGATGTTGCGCAGATTCCAGAGCGGCCCCTGGCGACAGCTCACCAGGTAGCCCACCAGGCGGTCGTCGGCGACCGCGGCCAGACAGATCGCCGCCGGCTTGATGAGCTCGAACGCGAACTCGCGCATCGGCCACGGCGTGCCGAACGCTGCCCGCTCGATCCGTCCGACCGCCTGCAGGTCCCGGTAACGAAGCGGTCGAACCTCTACTGCCTCGGCGGCCACTCCGTTCACGTTCCACTACTCGCCGACGCGAGCACGACCCACACCTCGCGATGGCGGGGCGCCAGCCGTGTCACCGAGCCACCCACGATCTGCCGCAGCGGGCCACCGATGCTCGCTGGGGTGTAGTCGCGAGTCAGCACACGCTCCGGGCGCAACTCGCTCGCATGCAACAGCCGGTGGAGCTGCGACCTCGTGAACGACGGCGTGCCGAGCTCGACAGTCGCATCCTCGTGGGCCGTCGTCGCTCGTCGCCGGAGTCGGGCGAGCTGGCGGTTCCAGTAGTGAGAGCTGGGCACGACGAGCACGAGCCGTGCGGCCGGCCGTGACAGCCTGGCGCCGCGCGCGGCAATCAGCTCCGCGGTTGCCGTCTGGTCGTGCAGGGCCAGACCGAGTACGAGATCCACGGGGTCGCCGTCGGCGCCGTCGTCGACGACCGCAACGCCGAGCGAGCGCAGCGCGGCCGAGACGATGCCGAATGTCCCGCCTGCATCGAGGACGCGCCTCGGCCACGCCACCGCCCCTTGCTCACGAAGCAGGCCGAGCGCCTGCACATACAGGAGCTCGCAGGCTGCCAGGTAGCCACGCCGGCTGATTCGGTCGTTCGAGGCGGGAAGCCGGTAGGAGAGAGCGGCGGCGTGCGGGACGGCCTCAAGCGCCTCGCGGTAGGCGATCTGAAAGGCCCGCTCGTCGAGCGCAGGAGTCACCAACGCCGTGCTGCGCCCGAGCGAAGGACACGCGCTCTGGCGGGCAGAGAGCGGTAGGATCGCCTGAGCAGCGGCCACACCCCGCGGCGGTACCCGTAGCGTGCGAGCGACAACGGCCGCCCCGTGTATGCGCGCAAGCTGTAATGCGCGCGCTTCGCGGTCGCAAACCGGCGCTTGTACTGCTCGTCGTCCCCGAGCAGCTCGAAGGCGTCGAGGCCAAGCTCGCAACAACGTTCGATCTCGCCGTGCTGGAGGACGAGCCCGGGCGCCAGGTTCCGGAACTGCTCGTCGTAGCCGAACTTGACGCCGTAGACGCGACCGTTGTCGAGGAGGCACAGGTCGAACGCCGCGACCCGTCCGTCAAGCCGGATCGACGAGGTGCGCAACCTGTCCTCTTCGTGGAACGAGCGCGCCATCAGCCGGTAGAAAAGGTCAGTCTGCGGCGCTGAGAGGATCGCCGTTCCCCGCTTGCCCTTCCAGCCGCTGGCCTCGACCTCGAACCCGGCCTGAAGCTCCCGCTCGAGCTCCGGAGGGCGGGCCAGCATCGAGATCTCGACGCGGTGCTCGCGCTGCATCTTCCGTCGCAGCCGGCGAAGCTCGCTCGAGGTCTTGCCGCTCAAGCTCGCGCGGTAGTCACCAATGCCGGCGGTCTCGGCGATCGGCGAGACGTGCTGAGGCACGACGAGCAACCGGCGCCCGCGACGCGCGCAACTCTCCGTAAGCACCTCGAGCGCCGAATGGTCCGCGGGTAGCGCTTCGACGAGCAGGTCGTGCGGCTTGTCCAGCACTTCCTCGATGACGCGCTCGAGGTCACGACGACCGCGCGCAAGCGGCCTAAAGAGCGGCGTGTGCTCATTCGTCAAGCCCGCCAGCCCGACCCGCGTCGCATGGAGAGGGAACAGGGCGACAAGCTCGCTGTCGTCCCACAGAGCACAGATCCGCAGCCGACCGTTCCCGAAGGCCGACCACCACGACGCGAGCCACGCGTGGCGCAAGAACGGAGTCTGCTCCCGATCGGCGAGCCGATCCCAGTCGTCCTTGATGGCCGCGAACCGCTCGACGCTGCACACCCATTCGATGCTCTCACTCACCGCCAACTCACCTCTTAGGATGCTTCTCGTCGAGCCAGCGCCACGATAGCTGCCCCAGAGCGTGGCCAATGGAAGCGGGGTCAGCAACACGTAACTGTCACGCCCGTAGGCGAGTATCTTGCGGCCATCCTCTGCTCCGATGTTGCGAAGGGCTTCGACCGCACTCGTCGTGTTTGAACCTGCGAGAGGTTGTCTGCGTCGTCGTCAGGGATGCCGGAACGCGATACCGATCCTCGCGTCCGCAAGAAGACCTCTCCGCGAGCGCGCCTCGGTGTACGCGATCGGCGACGTCCCGAGCTGGAGACCCCGCTTACGAGCTCGAACTACGTCCGGTCCGATCAGTGCTACGCGCGCATCCAGTGGGTCGGAATCCGGCCGCCACGCACGTCGCCGACGATGGCAACATGGAGGAGCGGAAGTTCCTTCGCCTGGTTTCAAGGAGGCGACCGGGTATGTGGCGGCGTTCGCGCTGAGAATGCTCGTGCCTCGCTGAGCTCAGCCGCCGCCTGTTTTACGCGGGGTCGGCCGCGGCGCCTCCGAACGTGTGCGTGACGTGCTCGATCGGGCTCTCACGATCCTTGGGGCCGCCGCGCACCTCGTCGACGTCGAAGCTGTCGTAGACGTGAAGGGTGTCGCCGTAGTCCCTGAACTCGGCGATCTTGCCGTCGCGCACGCGCACCGACCAGACGTAGTGGTTGTTGTACCGCTTGCCGCTCGCGAGCGGTACGTCGGTCTCGACCTCCAGGAGAACGCGGTCGTCCTCGGCGGTGATGTCGCCGATTCGGATGGTGAACGGTCCGGCGAACTGAGGTGCGAGGACCGTGTTGATCCGGAAGAACTCGTCCCTGTCGTGCCAGCCGGAGATCGGCATGCTGCCCGTGATGAAATGGCGGAAGTCGTCGTGGAGCAGGTTGAGCGACCGGTCGGTGTCGCCGCTCGTCCCCGCCTCGAGCCAAGACAACACGAGCTGCTTATTGTCCTCCGTGCCCATTGCCTTCCTCTCTGTCGCGGAAAGCATGAACCATAGGACACCACCGGACGCGGTGTCTAGGAACCGACGCTCTCGTGTCAGGCCACTCTCGGCGGGCGCGAGAAGGCGCGCCCAACTGGGCCACTGGCTGGTGCTCGATAGTCTAAGCTCCGCCTAACAGCTTTTTACAATTTGGTGGCACTGCCGCGCGTGCCTGAACGAGATCGTATTTCGGCCGGGGAAATCTTGATCACATGGGCCCCACGACGGAAACAGAGTTCGGCCGACGGTGTCGGTGCCCTCTTCGAAGACGGCGCTGATTACGAGGACGGCGTGTCGGTCGGGCGCTCCGTGGCTCGCGTCAGCATCGCGCAGTTCTTGAATGACGCGCTTTTGCCGCTGCGCCGCTGCGCCGCATTCGACTCCCACGGCCTGAATACATGAGCAGCCGCCAGGAAACGACAACATTCTGCCGCATCTGCGAGGCCCTGTGCGGACTCGTGGCGACCGTCGAGGACGGGGAGCTCATCCAGCTGCGGCCAAGTCCTGGGCATCCGCTCTCGGAGGGCTTTGCCTGTCCGAAGGGAATCGCGATGACGGAGATCGTGAACGATCCGGATCGCGTGCTGTACCCGTTGCGGCGCCGGGCGGATGTGCCGCCTGGGCCGGTAGGGCCCGAGGCGTTCGAGCGCATCACGTGGGATCAGGCGCTGAAGGAGATCGGTGCTCGACTCGCGCGGCTGATCGACCAGCACGGCGGCTCGTCAGTCGGCCTTTTTTCCGGGGCGGCGACATTCTTCGACTCGTCATTGGCGCCGGTCATCCTGCGCTTCATTTCCGCGCTCGGCTCACCGCATCGCTACTCCAGCGCCTCCCAGGACGTGAGCGCCCGCTATACGGCGAGTAACTTGCTCTACGGCTCCCCGACGGTCGTTCCGATCCCGGACCTCTACCGCACCGACTTCCTGCTCGTCATCGGCGCGAATCCGCTCATCTCGCACGGGAGCTTGTTCCACTCCAAACGCATTCGCGAAACCCTCAATGGGATCGTGGGGCGTGGCGGCCGAATCGTGGTCGTCGATCCGCGCCGGACGGAGACGGCGGCGGCATACGAGCATCTCCCGGTACGCCCGGGCGCCGACGCCTGGATGCTCCTGTCGATCCTCGACGTCATCTTCGCCGAAGGCCTGGAGGACCGTGAATCGATTGCGAGGCAAGCGCGCGGCGCCGACAGCCTGCGAGAGCTCGCGGCGCTGCACCCGCCCGAAGAGACCGCCGAGAGAACTGGCATCGCGCCGGATCGTCTGCGCCAACTCGCGCGTGATCTCGCCGGCGCGCCGGGAGCGGCCGTCTACGGACGCTGCGGAGTCAATCGCGGTCGCAGCGCGACCCTTGTCTCGTTCCTGATCGAAGCGCTCAATCTCGTAACCGGGAATCTCGATCGTCCCGGGGGCTCGATCATCGGCACCTCCCCCATAGCCGGGATGCCGGGCGGCGCCCACGGCACGCGGCGCACTCGGATCGGCGGGTTCCCGGACATCGTCGGCAACATGCCCGCTGGCGTGATGGCGAAGGAGATGCTCACGCCGGGCGAGGGGCAGCTGCGGGGATTGTTGACGATCGCGGGCAACCCGATCCTGAGTGTGCCCAACGGCGCTGAGCTGGCGCGCGGTCTGACGGGGCTCGACCTTCACGTCGCGGTCGATCTGTACCTCTCCGATACGGCGCAGTACGCCGATTACGTCCTTCCGGCCGCCTCGTTCTTGGAGCGCTCAGACATCAAGCCGCTCTCGACGCAGGCATGGCATCTGACCCCGCATCTCGAATGGTCGGAGCCCGTGCTGCCGCCCCGCGGAGAGGCGCGCCAGGATGCCGACATCCTCGAGGACATCGCGCGCAGCGCGGGGGTCATGCTCGAGAGCTCGCCTTTGCTGCGCACGCTCGCGCGGGCCGGGGTGCGGATCTCGTACGAGCGGCGGCTCGACAAGATGCTCAGGCTCGGACCGTACGGGGATCGCTACGGTCTACGTCGCAGCGGCATCAGCCTGAAAAAGCTCCGTGCACGGCGGCATGGCATCGTCCTTGCCGAGCATCAGCCGACCGGCGTCCTGCAAGAAAAGATCCGCCACCCCGACATGCGCGCGCATCTGGATCCGCCGGAGATCGCCGTGGAGGTGCGCGAGCTCGAGCAGCGCCACGCGCCCGACCCGGACTTCCCGCTCTCGCTGATCGGGATGCGTGAGTTGCGCTCCATCAACTCGTGGATGAAGAACTCAGCCAAGCTGATGGCCGCGGATAGGACTCACGCCGCACGCATTCACCCTGATGACGCCGCCGCGGCGGGAATCAGCGACGGCGCCGTCGTCCGCGTCAGCTCGAAGACCTCGACGATCGAGCTTCCCGCTCGTCTCACCAATGACATGGTGCGCGGAGCGATCGCTATCCCGCACGGCTGGGGGCACCACAAGGGCTACGGCACAATTGCCGGCGAGTCGGGCGGTGCAAATGTCAACCTGCTTGCGTCCACCGACATCGACGACATCGAAAGGGTCTCCGGCACGTCTCATCTCGACGGCATTCCGGTGCGGATCGAGCGAGCTGAAGGCTCGACGGGGAGCCCGCCGGCCTGAGCGGATGGTCTCGATCTCAGCTCCGACGCAAGCACGACGCCGTTGACGATGCTCTCATATTCCGGTGCAGCGGCAGAGGTTCCCGGAGACGGCCATGCGCCCGTCCTCCTCGCTGGAACCCGGATCGTCGCGCGGGAGCTCCAGTGCGCTCATCACGAAGCCGGGCGTGCAGAATCCGCACTGGAACAAAATGGCCGTCGCGGCAGGCCTCGTCCAGCGGATGCAGCTGATCCCTTTCGCCAATCCCTCGATCGTCTCGACCTCGCCGCCCTCGGCCTGGGCAGCGAGCATGAGGCACGAACGAACGGGCCCAACCGAAAAACTGGCAGAGCGACACCGGCGAGCCGGTGCCCGGCCGCCGCCCCGAGCTTCGGGCTGCGCGCGCAAGTCTCGGTGCGGGTCTGCTTGTGTGGGCGTCCGGGCGAGCGCGTCGGGTCGTCGGTCATTCCTGCCGAAGGGGAGCGACGAGCGTCCTCCGCGTCCCATTCGACAGGCTCCGCGTAACGTGTCCCTTCCCCGTCGTGTCCTCGACCACAAGGACGCTGCCCGGACCGAAACGGCGGATCTCGCCGTCGGATACCTCGACCTCCGTGGCGCCCTCCAACAACACCATTAGCAGCGGGTGCGGGGCGGTGTGCGGCGAAGTGTCCGACGCCTCGACCAAGACCGTACGGAACACGAGGCCTGAGGTCTCAAGTGGCGCAGCGCGGGCTTCCTCTGTTCCCGTCGGCGATGAGTGCCGCTCCGTCGGGAGGTGGACGTCTTCGAAGTGCGTCTCGCCCTCGGAGTCGGCGTACAGGCGCACGTATGTCGGACTCCGCTCGCCTTCCATCGCAAACGCCAGCATACCCAACGGTTGGCAGTCGCAGCGAGCTCCGGGTAAGCGTTGCCCGTGCGGGCCGGGACGGAGCAAGCGAGTGACGCTCCCGTGTATATCCTCGTCGTTGCCCTGCGGTCGAGACTAATCGGCGTCGCGCCGGCCCAGCTTCTGCTTCAACCGGCTCCAGAGGGAGCGCAGGAGTAGCGGCAGGACTCGAACGTCGGTGGGCTGCGCGAGGTCGTTGGCCGCGCCCGGCACCGGCGCTTCCCCGGTCGCAGCGGTGATCTTCGAGGCGAGGCACTGTGCGAACTGGCGCGTCATCTGAGTATTGACGTCCTTGATGACGGCCGTACGTCCGAACTGTGCGAGTGGTCCGCTCAATTCGACGTTCTGGTCAATCTGCACATCCGTCGTCGAAGCCGAAGCCGAAGCCGAATAGGCGATAGACGACCTGGGCGCGGGCGCGCGAGCCACCCCGCTTGTCGATCGCTTCCAGGTTCATGCGGCCTTCCTTTGCAGCGTCGTCCCGCTCAACGGTCGCACGCACGTCGAACGTCGGCCGAATCGGCCCCACGGCGATTGCGAGCTTCGCCGAGTACGTGTTCGCGTCGATGCGCTCGGTGATCTGGGCGCCAGGCATGCATCCAACGACCGCTTCGACATCGTCGAAGAACGCCCAGACCTTCTCGAGCGGAGCCTCGATCGCGAACGCTTCGTTGAGTTCGATGATGATCCCTCCTCGCGGGGCAGAGTTCGAGTGTCCCCGCAGACGTGCCGTTACGGTACCAGGATCCCGACAGCATCAGTAACTGTCTGACACTGGCGGCAAAGCGCGAAAACGACCTATCTGATTAAGTAAGCCTGTGGAGCAGGCCATCGAAACCGCCTTTGTGGTTCCGCGTGTGGGCGGGGTGATCGTGGGGCATCGCCGCGGCAAGGGGCCGAGCGCGCTCCTCCTTCACGGTGGCCTCGCGGTCCGCGACTACACGAGGCAGTTTGCGGTCGAACTCGAGCCTCTGTTCGAGATCCTCCGGTACACCCAGCGCGGCGCGCCGCCGTCGCTGTGGGTTCCTCCGTACTCAGTCGAAGCGCGCATGGACGACGCACTCGCGGTGCTCGCATATTTCCAGCACTTCTATGGCCTCGGCCGTGCGTGGCTTGTGGGACACGGATGGGGTGCGCACCTCGCCCTTCATCTGCTCGCCGCGTATCCTGACCGGTTTCTCGGCGCAATCGTCGTCGGAGCTATCGGCGCATGTCCTGTTGATCACGATGTATTGGCATCTCTACAAAGCGAGCTTTCCGGGCAGCGCTCTTTCCGTGCGGGCAACGCCGCTGCGTCCCACGGGCTTCAGGCGTCGATCGATGAGCACTTCGTGCGCCGCACGCTTGTGGAGGAACTGCCTGGAGTGCGTCGTCCGGTTCTCTTCGCGCACGGCGAACTCGATCCGATCCCACTCGATTCGGTCTCCCGAACGGCTGCACTGATACCAGGCGCGAGCGTGGTCACCCTCGCGGACTGCGGTCACTTCCCTTGGGTTGAGCATCCGCGCGCTCTTCGGACTGCTGTGGAGCCGTGGCTCGCTGCCCACTCCGCGCACGAAGCGGAGTAACCGAACTACCATCCGAGGCATCGGCGAGGGGACGGTTACTCGTCGACTGTGTCGACCAGCGGTATTCCGGGTTCCGCGGCGAGTTCCATGCGCAGCGGTGCGCGCGACGCGATCAAGCGTCGGGCGTGTGCGACATCGCGCGGACGCCCCACTCCCAGTAGCGCCACCAGCCGTCCATCTGCAACCCAGAAGGCAGACCAGGCCGCCTCGCGGGGATCGCCGCGGAAGACGAGCTCTTCGTTCGCGGTGTGGTGGCCGACGTATTGTAGGTGCCGGCCGAGCTGATCGGACCAGAAATACGGAACCGGGTCGTAGGTCGCCTCGTGGCCCAGCAGCGTCGCAGCGGCTACGGCGGGCGCTCGGAGCGCGTTGTCCCAGTGTTCGACATGGAGGTGCCGGTCATAGAGCGTCGACCGCCAGGACGTGCAGTCGCCGACGGCGACGATGCCGTTCATGCCGGCGGAGAGCGATTCATCGACGACCACGCAACCCACGGAATCGAGTATCAGGCCGGAGTCTCGAAGCCACGCAGTCTCGGGTCGGACGCCGATCCCGCAGACGATCGAATCGGACTGCAACTCCTCACCCGACGAGAGCACCACCGTGCCTGCGTCGACGCCTGCTACCGCGACGCCCACAAGCAGGTCGATTCCGGCCTCGGCGTACCAGGGCGAGACGAGATTGCCGATCGGCTCGCCGAGCGCCCGAGCGAGGGGGGTTGCGAGCGACTCGACGACGGTGACACGACAACCCATGGTCGCGGCCGCGCTCGCAACCTCGGCTCCGATCCAACCGGCACCGATGACGACGATGCGTGCTCCGGGCGCGAAGTCGCTGCGCAGACCCTGGGCATCCTCGATGGTTCTGAGCACTCGGACCTCAGCTGCGCCGGGAAGACGTATGGGCGAAGCCCCTGTCGCGATGACGAGGCCGTCGAAGTCGATCGCCCCCTCCTCTGTCTCGAGGATCCCGTTGCGCAGCGCTGTCGCTGGGCATCCGAGCCGCAGCTCGACGTCGAGCTCGTCCCAGTCGGCCTCGAGCTCTGGGTGATCTATCTCACCTCGAAGGACGTTTTTGGAGAGCGGTGGCCGATCGTACGGGAGGTGTGACTCTGCGGAGACGAGGGTAAGTCGTCCGTCGTAGCCGAGGTCGCGCAGCGCGCGGATCGACTCGAGTCCTCCCAATCCACCGCCGACGATGAGGATACGTTCCATCAGTAGCGCGACTCGGGATGGCGCTCGTCCTCAGGCACGAGCGGTACGGGTGGGAGATCGATGACCCTGGTTACCGCTGGCGACAGATCGGGCATGTAGTCTACTTTACGGCGTTGGACGATTAGACTGATGAATACGACTGACACCTCTTTCCGCCCAGACCGTGTGATCCGCCCGCGTGAACAGGTGGAACTCCAACTCCGGAACGCTGTCCTCCGCGGTGAGTTCCGACCTGGAGACAAACTTCCGAGCGAAGCAATGCTCGCGAAGCAGTTTGGCGTCAGCCGCTCGACTATTCGGGAGGCGCTTAGCGCGCTTGCTGAGGCTGGGTTCATTCGAACCGTCCCCGGGGCCACGGGAGGCAGTTTCGTCGCGGCGATCGACTATCGCTCTTTGAGCGACTCGTTCGGCGAGTCGGTCGAGAACATCCTCCGTGTCGGGCGTCTGACATATGCTGAGGTTGCAGCCGTTCGGATGGTGTTGGAGGTTCCTTCGGCTCGACTCGCGGCACGCACGCGGACGGACGAGGACCTTGTGACGCTTGAGAGCATCGTGGGCCAGGAGAAGCAGATCGCTGTCTCCGACCCCGCTGTTCCCCGATTTGAACGCGGAGTTCCATCAAAGCGTCGCCCGGGCGTCGCGGAATCGGCTGCTGGAAGCGCTGGTCTCGGCCCTCCACGACGTGACGCATCCGCTCGCGTTCATCGACACTTCGCCGGAACTCGGTCGTCAGAGCGTCGTTCACCACATCCGGATCGTCGCAGCGATCCGCGATCGCGATGAGGACGGCGCTGCCGCTGCGATGGAGGATCACCTCACCTATCTCGGTGAGCGTGCGCACGACACCGACGCCGCCGGTAGAGCAGCAGGCTCGGCCCTCGGCCGCTAGCAGTCGTCTCTTAACCCCCTGCTGAGCGGACGCCACTTGCCGCCGCGCGGATCCGTGTGTACGCCGCAGTATTCCTCCATCGGACGGAGATTTCTCACGTACCCAAATTGTCGGTTATTATACACCGGTGGTCGACTTCACCCCGCGCACCCTGCCTCAGATGGCGCCGTACACACTCCAGGCCTCGACCGACGACCAGCAGCAGATGATGGACGCGATCGACGAGCTATGTGCGCGCCACGCGTCTCCAGAAGCTGTGGCGCGGTGGGACGCCGACGCGAGCTTTCCCAGTGATGCGATGGGCGCGCTCGCCGCAGGGGGGTGGGCCGGACTCCCCGTCCCGCCGGAATACGGTGGAGCCGGCGGGTCGCTCGCCGACCTGGTCATCGTCCATCGGTCTCTCGCTCGCCACTCGCTCGCCCTGGCCCAGGCCTATTACTCGTTATGGGTTCTTGGCTCTGACGCGATCGCAAGGCTCGGTAACGACGAACAACGCTCGCTGTGGCTACCCCGTGTAGCTCACGGCGAGGGGCTGATCGCGTTTGCCCTGACGGAGCCTGGATCCGGCTCGGACGCTGCCGCCCTCCGAACATCGGCACGGCGTGAGGACGGCCGCTTCGTCGTCGACGGGCAGAAGGTCTTCATCACGGGTGCGGCAGTCGCAGACGTGATCATCACGACTGTTCGGACCGCTGAGCCCGGCGGTGATCGGCGCGACGGGATCTCGCTCTTGCTCATCGATCCACGGCAGGCCGGGGTCACGATCCGGCCGCTTTCAAAGCTCGGTCTGAAGGCGCTCGATCTGTGCGAGGTCTTCCTCGACGGCGTCGAGGTGTCTGACAGCGACGTCCTCGGGCCTGCGGACGAAGCCTGGGCCGCGCTTCGCCCTGGTTTGGCGATCGAGCGAACGCTTCTCGCCGCAATCTGCGTCGGTGCGACCGCACACGTCGTCGACTTGGCGCTGGACCATGCCCAGAGGCGTGAGGCGTTCGGCCGTCCGATTTCGTCGTTTCAGCTCGTAATGGACAAGCTCGTCGAGATGCGCCTCGCGTTGGAGGCGAGCGATCTGCTGACGTGGCGCGCCGCTCTGAGCGCCGACGCAGGGCAGCCCGCGGCCGTTCAGGCGTCGATGGCGAAGCTTTACGCGAGCCGCGCGTATGTCGATGCTACGCGCGAGGGGGTCCAGATCTTCGGCGGCTATGGGTTCACCGACGAGTACGCCGTCGCGCGGCACTACCGCGACGCCAAGTACCTCGAGATCGGCGGCGGGACATCCGAGATTCAAAAGCTGATCATCGGTCGTTCGATGGGGATTCGCGGATGAGTGGCGGCCGCTTCGCCGGCAAGACGGCGATCGTGACGGGCGCCGGCGGCGGGATCGGTGCAGCGACGGCCGAACGCCTCGCGAGCGAGGGAGCGAACGTCGTGCTGTTCGATCGAAAGCAGGAACTCCTCGGGGAGACGGCGGCGGCCTGCGAGGCGGCTGGGGCGCGAGTACTGTCGGTCGAGGTCGATCAGACCGATCGCGCGCAGGTCGAAGAGGCCGTTGCACAGGTCACGTCTTCCTTCGGCCGCGTCGACGTTCTCTTCGCGAATGCAGGTTACGGCAAGTTCTCCCCGTTCCTGTCGATCCCAGAACGGGAATGGCATCGGCACGTCGACGTGAACCTGACCGGGACGTTCAGCGTCTGCCAGGTCGTTGCGGCTGCGATGGCGACCGATAGGGGGGGCGGCGCCATCGTCGTCAACGCTTCGTCGGGCGCGGTGACGTACTCGGACCAGCTCGGCGCCTACTGCGTCACGAAGGCGGCGCTTCGCATGCTCGTCGTGGCGATGGCCGCCGAGCTCGGCACGCATCGCATCCGCGTCAATGCGGTCATGCCCGGTGTGGTCGAGACAGCGATGACGGCGCCGATGTTGCAGGACGATCGGCACCGCGACGTCCTCCTTGCGGAGACTCCTGTCGGTCGTCTTGGGCTTCCAGTTGATGTCGCCGCCGCCGTCTGCTTCCTCGCCTCGGACGACGCCGCGTTCGTCAACGGCGAGGCCCTGCTGGTCGATGGCGGGCAGACGATCCACGGCCATCCGCGGTGGTTCCGCCTCGACTACCGGGACGCACACGACGAGGACTGGGAGATTCCCTCGTGATCGGTGACGGGCAGGTCACCGGACGGCGCTCGGTTGTCGTAGCGGAGAGCGAGGCAATGGAGGGTCTTCGCGACGGCATGACGGTCGCCGTCGGCGGGTTCATCAACGCTGCGCACCCGATGGCGCTCGTGCGCCAGATCATTCGTTCAGGGGTGAAGGATCTGACGGTCGTCGGCGCCGCGTCGTCCGGCCTCGAGATCGACATGCTCGTCGCGAGTGGATGTGTCAAGACCCTCGTCTCACCGTACGTGGGCGCCGAGGGGTTGGCGCCAATCGGGCCGGCGTTTCGAAAGGCAGCTCAGGAGGGGCAGCTCGACCTCTTCGAGCTCGACGAGGCCCACTTCTACGCGGGGCTGCGTGCGGCGGCGCAGCGCCTGCCGTTTAACCCGTGGCACGCGGGCGTCGGCACGTCCTACCCCGAGATCAATCCGCGCCTGCCCGTCTTCCGCGACCCTGTCGGGGATCAGCTGCTGATCGCGGTGCCGGCAATCGTGATCGACATCGCCTTCCTGCACGCCGCGATCAGCGACTCATACGGGAACGTTCAGCACGAGGGGACAGGTTTTGGAGATCGTGCGATACACGCCGCGGCTGACCGGACGGTCGTGCAGGTGGAGCAGATCGTCGCCAATGAGCGAATTCGAGCCAATCCCGGCGCGACCTCGATCGCGGGGGCAGCGGCCGTGGTGCGTGTCCCGTACGGCGCGCACCCGTTCGCGTCGCACGGGTTCTACCCGCCTGACGAATCCCACCTTCTCGACTACGTTGCCGCTGCAGACGACTGGCTCCGGACGGACTCGCGCACACGCCTCGACGAGTACATCGAGTACTACCTGCGCGAGCCGGTAGATCACTTCGAGTACCTCGAGCGGGTCGGCATCCGTCAGGTGCTCTCACTGGCTGAGTACGAATGACGACCATCCTCTCGAACAGCACGGCCGCCGCATACGCGCCCGCTACGCCCAAGGAGATCATGGCGACGGTCATTGCCAACGATCTCCAGGACGGCGAGTGGGTGGAGGTTGGCGCGAATCTGCCCGTGCCTCGGGCGGGCGCATTGCTTGCGCATCTGACGCACGGTCCGAACATGACCGTCATGCTGGCCTTCACGAAGGCATACCTGTGCGATACACCGGTGATCGAGGAGTTCGCGTACATCACCGACGTCCGCGCCATGCGGTGGGGCGAGGCGTACTACCCGCACGATCGCCTGTTGTCGGAGATGCGTTTTCGCCGGTGCGGGGTGTTCTTCTGCGGTGGGATCCAGATCGACCGCTTCGGAAACTCGAACCTGATCGGCATCGGCGCGAATCCACAGAAGCTGACCTTCCGCGGTCCCGGCGGGATCGGAACGTGCAATGCGACGCTGCAGAACGGTCGCTATCACCTCGTAACCAATTCCCACAGTCCGCGCGTCCTGGTGGAGCGCTGTGACTACGTCTCGGCGGTGGGGTACGGAGACGGAGCGCCCGACTTCCGGGAACGCCACGGTCTTCCCGCGCACGGCCCGAGCTCGATCATCACGCCGCTCTGCGTCTTCGACTTCGACGAAGAGACGCGGGCCGCCCGCGTGAAGTCGGTGCATCCGGGCGTCACCCTGGACGACGTGCGCGAGCAGACGGGTTTCGAGATTCCCGCCGGCACCGTCCCGACGACCCCGGGGCCGACAGAAGCGCAGCTCGAACTGCTGCGAACCAGGATCGACGTCGCCGGAGCGCTGCGATGAGCGCGGACGTCGCGACACAACGCACGATTCCCTCGCTGCTCCGGACACGCGCGGAACGACAGGGCGGCGCTGTGTTCGTCTACGACGATGCCGGCACTCTCACGTGGCACGAGGCGTGGACTCGCGCTCGTCAGAGGAGCGCTGGATTCGCGGCGCTCGGCATCCGCCGGCAGGACACCGTCGGCATCATGCTGCCGAACTCTCGCGCATTCCTCGAGGCATGGTTCGGCCTTTCGGTCGGCGGACGAATCGAGGTGCCGATCAACCCGGACGAGCGCGGCTCGCGGCTCGCCCACATCTTGAACGACAGCGGCTGCCGCGACCTCGTCGTGGTCGCCGAGAGCATTCCCGCGATCGAGGCTGTCGCCGGCGATCTCTCCGACCTCGAGCGCCTGATCGTCGTGGGGGAGGGGTCGAGCGACCGCTTCGAAACCGTGCCCTTCGAGTCGGTAATCGACAGCGCCGACCGCGCGCCGGACGTCGAGGTTCGTTTCTCCGACCCCGACGCGATCATGTACACCTCCGGCTCGACAGGGCCGGCGAAGGGTGTGGTCGTCTCACACGGGCAGCACTACGTCAACGGCGAGCAGCCAACGCTTCTCCTGGGCATCGACGACTCCGACACGCTGTTCGTCCCTCTTCCGCTACACCACAACATGGCTCAGGGGTACGGCGTCTGCGCATCGCTGGTCTCGGGCGCGGCGATCGGTATTCCGCGCCGCTTCGAGGCCGATACGTTCTGGGACGACGTCCGGGCGCACCGCGCGACGGTGCTCTCGTTCGTCGGGGCGATGCTGGTACTGCTCGCCAAGCGCGAGCCCCGGCGCGACGACGCCGACAACCCACTGCGTGTCGGGTTCGGAGTCCCGATACCGGCCGAGCTCCACCAGGCGTTTGAGCGGCGGTTCGGGCTGAAGCTGATTCATTGCTACGGATCGACCGAAGCGACCATTGTTGCCTGGAACGTCCGCGAGAACCAGCGAGTCGGCGCGGCCGGGCCACCGATCCCCGGGTACGACGTCGCCATTCTCGGCGAGGACGAAATCCCCGTCCCGGCCGGCGAGAGTGGGCAGATCTGCATCCGTCCGGCCGAGCCGTACTCCATGTTCACCGAGTACTACCGCGACCGCGAACGCACAGAGGCAGCATGGCGGAACGGCTGGTTTCACAGCGGCGACTGCGGCTTCCTGGATGAGGAGGGGAACCTGTGGTTCACCGGGCGCATGGGCGATGTCGTGCGCCGGATGGGCGAGTTCATCAATGCGCACGAGATCGAGGACACGTTGATCGCACATCCCGACGTGCAGCTCGCGGCCGCTTATGGCGTGCCGTCCGAGCTCACCGAGGAAGACCTGATGGTCGCGATTGTCCCGCGCGAAGGCGCGCTCGTCGATGCAGCCGAGATCCGCCGCTGGTGCAAGGAGCACCTTGCGCGCCACTTTGTTCCCCGTTACGTCGACTTCATGAAGGAGCTGCCGATGACCGCGACCGGCAAGATCGAGAAGTACAAGCTGCGGGACCGCGGCGTGTCACCGACTACGGACGACGCCCGGGCTAGACAGGAGGCGGTTCTGTGAGCGAGTTCCGGACAGCCGTTAGCACCGTCGAGGACGGCCGCGTCGTCATTCGCGGCTATTCGCACGCGGAGATCATCGGTCGGCTCCCGTACGCCGACGCGACCTTCCTCACACTTGTCGGTCGTCTCCCGAGCGCGGCAGAGGCACGCCTCCTCGATGCGATGTTGACGAGCTTGCTCGACCACGGATTTGTCGCAGCGACGGTCTCCGCGGCCCGGTACATCGCCTCCGGCAATCCACAGTTCGTGCCGAGCGTCGCCGGCGGCCTCCTTGCAGCCGGGCAGAACACGCTCTCACCGCAGCATTCGTTCGAGCTGATCGAGCACGCTCGGAAGCTTCAGGCAGAGCACCGGTGGTCCGATGCGGAGACCGCCGAAGCGGTCGTCCGCGAGTTCGTCGCCTCAAAGAGGCGGTTCCCGGGGTTCGGGCATCCCGTGCACCGGGACGGCGACTTCCGGGCCACGGTCCTGTTCGATCTCGCGGACGAGCTCGGCCTTGTCGGCAGCGCCACGCAGCTCTACCGTGCGATCCACGACGAATTCGTCCGCCAGACCGGGAAGTCGCACATCCCGATCAACATCGACGGCTGCCTCGCCTGCCTCGGCATGGATCTCGGGCTCACTGCTACCCAGACCGTCGGCATCGCTCTGCTGGCGGTCCTACCGGGGCTGATGGCACATGTCATCGAGGAGATCGAAGACGGCGTTCCGCTGCGGTTCATCAAGGACGGCGAGTATGTCGGCCTGACCGAGCGGCCTTTACCTGCAGACGACCGGATGGGGGTGAATGCGTGAAGACCGATCGCATCGATTGGGATCGTGTGCAGAAGGGACTGGAGCGCGAACGAGGGAGGATTATCTGGCGGCCGTACGGTTTGCCGGCGGTCGTTGATCCGGAGCGGTCAGCGTTCGTCGATGCGCCGATCCAGACGCCGTGGGACGTCCCGGAGAAGATAATCGTCTCCGTTGCCATCACGGGCGCCTTCTTCCTTCCGAGCGCTAACCCCGCGCAACCCGTCACGACGGAGCAGATCCACGATGAGGCCCGCGCCTGTGCCGAAGCGGGCGCGAGCACCGTTCACATTCACGTTCGCGACGACAAGGGCTACAACACGCTCTCGCTCGACCGCTTCTCGCAGGTTATCGATCCGCTCAGGCGCGATTTCCCCGACCTCGCCGTCGACGGTTGTCTCGTCACGGCGCTCGAGGGAGAGTGGGAGGAGATGAAGCGCGTCCTCGATTCACGGCTGTTGGATGCCGTTCCGGTGAACACGACCGCCGTCTACACGGGCGACGCACTGTTCGCCAAGCCGGTTCCGCTGATGCTCGAGAAGGCGCGGCTCATCCAGGAGTCCGGAGCGAAGGTGCTGATCGCCGTGTACACCGACGGCGACATCAACAACGCCGATCGCTACCTGATCAAGAGCGGCCTCGTGGACACGCCCTCCTATTGGTGCATCCTGCCCGCGCTGCCGGGGTGCAGTCCGATGGAGAATCCGCGGCAGATGATCGACGGCCTGCTCCGCCTGGCCTCGGCCATCATGGACGTTGACCCGGAGGCCACAATCCTCGTCTGCGCTGCCGGCCGGGCGACCTCCTACCTGGTCACGGCCGCCGCGCTGCTCGGGCTCCACATCCGTGTCGGGATGGAAGACACCGTGTGGCTCTGGCCTCACCGCAACGAGAAGGTCGCTTCGAACGTCCAGTTCTTGGAGCTGGCGCAGTCGCTCGCGAACGTGCTCGGCCGCGAGGTCGCCACGCAGGCCGAGTACAGGCAGATCGTCGGACTGCCGGTCCGGGAGCCTGTCGCGGGGTGAGATGCTAGTCGGAATCCATGTCCCGCAGTGGGGGCGCGACGCCACTCGAGACGGCGTCCTCACCGTTGCTCGAGCAGCGGAGGACGCCGGGCTCGACTCCGTCTGGGTAGCCGACCATGTCGTCTACCCGCTCTTCGGCAACACCGCGTATCCGTATAGCTCAGGCGGGGTGCCGTTCGCGCCGGAGGACGGATTCCTCGACGCGCTTACCACGCTTGCGGCGGTGGCCGGTGCGACGACCCGGATCCAGCTCGGGACAAGCATCCTCGTTGCGGCGATGCGCGAGCCGCTGCAACTCGCCAAGTCGGTCGCCACGCTCGACGTGCTCTCCGGCGGCAGGGTGCTACTCGGCGTTGGGGCGGGGTGGTGGATGGAGGAGTTCCGAGCACTGGGAGTCGACTTCGCGGGCAGAGGAGCTCGCCTCGATGAACAAATCTGGGTTCTGAAGCAGCTTTGGGCCGAGGGCCGCCTCGAGCACCACGGCCGGTTCTACGACTTCGGCGAGGTGGTATGCGAACCGCGACCGGCGCAGCCCGCCGGGCCGCCGATCCTCGTCGGAGGCATGCATCACAGCGCTCGCCGGCGCGCCGCGCTCATCGGCGACGGTTGGCATGCCGTCGGCGCCGATGCCGATGCTCTCGGAGAAGGGTTTGCGGAGGTACAACGCCTCGCGACAGAGGCGGGCAGGGACCCGGAGTCGATTGCGCTCAGCACCTCCGCGGGCCTGCCCCCGAGTCCCGACGACGCCGTCAGGCGCCTCGCCCAACTTGCGGACACAGGCGTGAGGCACGTCGTCCTCAACGTCGGAAGCGGCGGCATCTCGGAAACATGCGCGGCCATCGACGTTCTCGCCGAACGCGTCCTCCCTGCGCTGTCGGAACTGGTTGGCGGAAGGTCGGCAGCTCCGGCGACGCGTCCGTCGGGGTCTGTCGGAGCAGGCTCTGCCTGATCGCGCGAAAACGTCAGACCTGACGGCCGGGGTTTTCGACATCGAGGCGGCAGCGGGAGTCCCCGCGGTCACCGGGCTTGCCCACACTGCGACGGTTGCAGAGGGTGACGTCGGAGGACGGGTGCGACAGTGGATCTTCGTCGAGCCGGGCCTCTGCGGATCGTCCGGCCTGGCGGGGAAGGCGCGTGTGGTGCTGCACGCCACGCTCCTCGAGGAGGCAAGGTCGCCTGACTACTGCGCGCGTCACACGACGCACCTCATGCCGATTCCGTACTCGGTGGCGGGCCATGAAGCCGATGAGCTCGACCGCTGGTACGCGGAGGAGCATGTCGAGATGCTGTTGCGGTGCAGCGACTGGCTGCGCGTCCGCCGGTACAGGGTCGAGAGAGTCAGCGGCGAGTCGTGGACTCGCCTTGTCGTCCACGATCTGGCTGCTCCGGACGTCCTCGAGCGCACCGAGGTGCGCGCGGCCATGGCCACGCCGTGGCGGCAACAACTCGCGAGGCGACCGTGGTTCCTCGCCGAGCCTCGAGCTGCTCTCGGCGTTGTCGCCACCGGCAACTCGGACGCCTGAAGGGAGCACGGGTGGAAATCGGCAGCACCGCAGTCCCGTCGAACAGCCGGCTGACGCGCCAAACTCAAACGTCAACAGCGGCGCGTTAGAATCCTTTGATGCCGCTCGAACGCTTTACGACTCGATACGTGTACATGGTCAAGACGGCGTTCGCGTCACGCGAGCAGGAAGCGGCGTGGGGCGAGTGGTACGACAGCGTCCACGTGCCTGACATGCTGACGGTGCCGGGGGTTCGTGCGGCGCACCGCTACGTGGATGTCTCGGGCGAGATGCAATACATCGCCGTCTACGAGATCGACAGCCCGGAGGTCTTCGACAACCCCCGTTACCGGGAGGTCACGGGCTGGGGGACATGGCACCGTTACGTCCTTGGTTGGACAAGGACGATTCTGCGGATCGAGGGTGACGAGCTGACGTACGAGGGCGGTGCCGCTGAACCGCCTCTCGCGGAGGGCGGGCCCTAGAGCTCGAATTATCATGAGTTCTCCAGTCCTCGGTAGCAGCCGCTGGCGAGGAAGGCGTGGGGGATCTCGTGGCGGCGGTCGTAGCGGATGTCCTCGACCCGGTTGCCTGGAGACTTGATCTGCGGTTCTCATTATTCTGATTGCGAGTTCTAGCCCGCCGTCTCGCCGCCGTCGACCACGATCGTCTGGCCTGTGAGGTAGTCGGTCGCGTTAGAGGCGAGGTACACGACCAGCGACGCGATCTCTTCCGGGGTCGCCATACGACGGGCCGGGACACGGGCGATGACGCGTGCGGTGGCTTCCGGATCCGCACGCAGCTCGGCGTTCATGTCCGTCTCGACGAGTCCCGGGGCGACGGCGTTGACCTGGACTCCGTAGCGAGCCCACTCGAGCGCGAGCGAGCGTGTCATCCCGAGGACGGCGGCCTTGGAGGCCGAGTAGGCCGCAAACTGCGCGCGGCCGACCACGCCAAGGTGCGAAGCGATGTTGATGATCTTGCCTTGGTTAGTTGCTACGAAGTGGCGGCCGGCCGCGCGGCAGCACGCGAAGGTGCCCCAGACGTTCGTTCGAAAGACACGGTCGAAATCGCCGTCGCTCGTCTCGAGCGCGGGAGCGACAAGGGTGACGCCGCTGTTGTTGACGAGCACGTCGAGTCGTCCGAGCTCGCCGAGCGCCGATTCGACGACTCGCTCGGGATCACCCGGTACCGTGACGTCCGCCGTGACGGCGACGGAGTGCCGACCCAGGCTCCGAATCTCGTCGGCAACGTTAGCGAGCTCGGCCGTTGAACGGCCGGCGACGGCGACGTCGGCTCCCGCCCGGGCGAGCGCAAGTGCGATCGCGCGGCCGAGGCCGCGACCTCCACCTGTGACGATGGCCGCCTGGCCTGCGAGCGTCTCGGTCATGTGCCGCTCGCGGAATCCTCCTCAGCCGATAACAAGACGCTGATGGTGTCGTCCGCGACGCGCGCCTGATAGGTCCGGAGCTTCCGGATCGGCGGCCGAGAGGTTACGTCACCCGTTACTACGTTGAAGCTGCCGCCGTGGAGGGGGCATTCGATCACCTCGCCGTCAAGGGTTCCCTCGGCGAGCGATACTTTCTCGTGTGTGCAGCAGTCGTCGGTGACATAGAACTGACCATCGACGTTATAGACGGCGAGCGGTGGCAGGCCCGGCAGTTCGAAGCGTCGTACGTCTCTCGTCGGAACCTCGTCGGTCCGGCAGATGGTCCTCCACTCGGAGCTCATTGCGCGACGTAACCGCCATCGACCGGGACGACGGCCCCCGTGATGTACGAGGCCTGCTGCGAGCACAGCCACAGCGCCGCGGCGGCGATCTCCTCGGGCGCCGCGAGGCGGACCATCGGATGCAAAGCGATCGCGGCCTCGATCATTTCCTTGCCGCGGACGGGGTCTGCAGCGAGGTTTCTCTGAACGAGCGGCGTGTCCGTGCCCCCGGGGCAGAGGGTGTTGATCCGTACACCCCGTGTGGCGTATTCGAGTCCCGCGACCTTGCCGAGTCCGACGACTCCGTGCTTGCTGGCCGCATACGCAGGGATTCCCTTTGCGCCGACGAGCCCGAAGTTCGAGGAGATGTTCACGATGCCACCACCGTCACCCTTCAGCATGAGCTCGATCTCGTGCTTCACGGCCAGGAAGACGCCCGTGAGGTTCACATCGATCGTGCGCTGCCAGCTCTCGATCGAGTATTCGGCGGTCTCGGCGAAGGGGCCCTGGATACCGGCTGCATTCACCGCGTAGTCGAGTCGGCCGAACCGCTCTTCAACCTCGGCGAAGAAACGCTGCATGGCCTGGGGCTGGGCGACATCGACCTCAATGAAGAACGCGTCGATGCCAGTCTCCGTGAGTAGCGCGAGGGCCTCGGCTCCCGTTGCGGAGTCGGCATCGGCGATCGCCACGTCGACGCCGTCCCGGGCGAAGGCCAGCGCGCAGGCACGGCCGATGCCAGAGGCGCCACCGGTGACGACGGCCGCGCGCCGTCCCTCGGCTGCGCTCAACGAAATCCGCCGAGGACCGAGTGATGGCTCGTGATCCACCTCGGCATGTCGACTGGGGCGGTGGAGTCCGGCGCGTAGAACTCGACGCCGTCAGCGATCTCAGCGAAGGCGACCGCCAGCGTCAGGAGGGCCATGTCCTCGTCTGAGATCGGATCGTCCATCCGCACACCCGCGAGGTAGTCGTACAGGTCTCCGGCGCGCGGGGCGACGGCGTTGTAAAAGGTCGCCAGGTCCTCGACACTCGTCGTCACCTGCTTCTGGACGCGTTCGGGATCGGTGAACAGGATCCACTCGTCCCACTCCTGCAGGTCGGCGAACCGCTCCGGGAGCTTCCTCGGACGATCCGCGAGTTCTGCGCTCAGACCCCCACCTCCGTCGAGTTCACGTACGACTGCACGGTGTGATGGAAGGCGCGGATCTGGATCTCCTCGTCCTGGACAACAATGTTCCGCAGGGCTCGGGACGCGAGGCCGGCCTGCACGGTCTCGTGGGAGGCGATGTCCTCCGACACGATGTCACGGATCTTCGCCTTCCAGAACTGCTGGTAGAAGATGTCGGCGGCCGTCTCCGGCTTGGGACCGTACTGCCAGATCTGCCAGGTGACCCGGTCGTAGGCCTCAGGCCAGAAGTTGTAAACGACCATCTGGTCGGCAAGAAGCGCGACCACGAGGTTTGGGAAGATGACGTAGTAGTCGAAGATGCCGCCACGCGTCGGCATGTTCACCTTGGGCGGCGGGATCTTCGAGAAGAACGTCGCGAGCAGCCCCTGCGGCTCGAAGTCCGGGTTCCTTCCGGTTCCCCACAACGTATGGCGGCCGAACCGCTTGAACGTCGTCGTCCGGGGATTGCCCTCTTCGCTCGAGGTGTACAGTCCGCTCGCCCAGGCATGCACGGGCCCGAGGATGTTGAGGTGGTAGATCTCGTTCTGCGCGTCCATCGCGACCTTCCAGTTCGCGTTCTCGGAGACCTCGTACCGCCACAGCGGCTCGAGCTCCTCGATCGGCCGGTCGTCGAACTCGTTCGCGAGCGGACCTAGATACTCCAGCAACGTTTCACTGGGCTCCGGATCGAAGTTGACGAAGATAAAGCCCTTCCAGACGTCTACCGCGAGCGGTGTGAGATTCCGGCAGGACTTATCGAGGTCGGCGAAGCCGGCCTCGTCGGTGACGCTGACGAGCCGCCCCTCCAGGTCGAAGCTCCATCCGTGGAAGCAGCAGGAGATGTAGCGCTTGGTCGAGCCGCGGTCTCCCCACACGAGCTTGTTTCCGCGGTGGGTGCAGACGTTGTGGAACGCTCTGATCTTGCCGTCCGTCCCGTGTGTCACGAGCACCGAGGCATCGCAGACCTTGACTTCCTTGACCCAGTAGTCGCCCGGGTTGGGGATATCGCCAAGCGTTCCTACATTCAGCCAGACGCGCCGAAACAGACGCTCCTTCTCCAACTCGTAGTGCTCGCGCGAAATGAACGGCTCGATAGGGAGGGGGCCGGTACCGAGTTCAGGATACTGGCTCGCCCACCGCGGGGCGCTCACGGTCGTCGCCATCGCCTCACCTTTCGTCGGACAATGCGTTGGAGTCGGATTTTACCACGGATGGAGACAGATGATTGCAAACGCAGCCGCCGTAGCCGGTCCGCACGAGAGACCGAGGCCGCCCATGAGGACGCAGCCCGCACGAGGCTGCATACTCCCTCTTGGTAGGGCGCCGGGGCCCCGTCGGTCTGCCACTACAGCCGCTCGGCAATTCTTGACGCCGCAGTCGAATGTCTGATAATGTCAATTGATCCGCCGGGGAACGAAGGCGGCAGCTACCCGGAAAGCGCCGCCACGCGTGAAGCCTGCGCCGTTCGCTCTCGATACGCCGACTTCCGTCCCGGAGACCCTCGACCTCCTGCAGAGCCACGGCGACGACGCGAAGGTCCTGGCGGGAGGTCAGAGCCTCGTGCCGATGCTCAACTTCCGTCTCGTCCGTCCCGCGCACCTGATCGACATCAACCGACTGAGCGAGCTCTCGTACGTTCGCCGCTCCAACGGCCATCTCGCGATCGGCGCACTGACTCGGCAGAGTGAGATTCACCGCTCTCCGGTCGTGGCGTCCGAGGCCCCGCTGCTCTCGACGGCGACCGGCTACATCGCGCATCCCGCGATCCGGAATCGCGGGACGATCGGCGGATCCCTCGTCCACAACGATCCTGCGGCCGAGTATCCGCTGGCACTCCTCTGCCTCCAGGCGGAAGTAGTGGCTGTGAGCATTCGCGGCGAGCGGACGATCGCGGTCGGCGACCTCCTCCTGCCGTGGCTGTCGACCACGCTCGAGCCGGATGAGCTCCTGGTCGAGATCCGGGTTCCCGCCGCGGGCTTGCGCCAGGGCTTCGGCTTCCACGAGGTCGCCAGGCGCCCCGGCGACTTTGCCCTGGCAGCCGCCGCCGCGACGATCAGTCTCGCCGAAAACGACCGCATCGGCGAGGCCGTCGTTGCGGTCTCGGCCGGGCGCTGCGCGCAGCGGCTCGCGGGCGCCGAGCAGGTTCTCCGAGGCCAGGCGCCGACAGAGGAGCTCATGCTCCAGGCTGCGGCCGCAGCTGCTGCCGACGTCCAGCCCGTAGCCGACATTCACGCCGACGAGGACTACCGCCGGCACCTCGTCCAGATCCTGACCCGGCGCGCGCTCGCTGATGCCCTGGACGAGGTACGGAGGCCTGGCCATGGTTGACGAACGCCGCATCTCCCTTCGCGTCAACGGTCGCGACCATGATCTCGACGTCGAGCCGCGCCTGTCACTTGCCGACGCACTCAGAGACAAGCTCGGCCTCACCGGCACGCACCTCGGGTGCGAGCACGGTATGTGCGGCGCCTGCACCGTGTGGCTCGATGGGGAGTCGATCAGGTCGTGCCTCATGCTCGCCGCACAGGCAGAGCGCTTCGAGATCACGACGATCGAGGGGCTCGCACCCCAGGCATCGCTGCATCCTCTCCAGGAGGCATTCTCCGAACACCATGCCCTGCAGTGTGGCTTCTGCACGCCGGGAATGATCATGGCAGGCGCGGAGTTGCTCGAGCGCAATTCGGCTCCGACGAGAGATGAGGTACGGGACTGGCTCGGGGGGAACATCTGCCGATGCACCGGCTACAACAACATCGTCGACGCGGTGATGGCTGCTGCCGAGGCATCGTCACGGGAGGAGCGATGAGCGAGCGGGAGGCGGTCAAGTGGATCGGAAAGCCGGTGCCGCGCCGGGAAGACCGTCCGCTCATGATCGGCGCCGGCCGGTACATGGCCGACATCAACCTGCCGGGGATGCTCCACATGGCCATCTTGCGGAGCCCTCATGCCCACGCTCGTGTCGTCTCGATCGATACCGAGGCTGCACGCAACCACTCCGCGGTTCACGCGGTCTTCACCGCGAAGGATCTTCCGGAGACGCTCCGCCCGCTTCCGGTGATCTGGAACCCGCCGGGACAGAAGGCCGGCGCGATCCTGGCTCTGGCCTCCAAGAAGGTTCGCTACGTGGGCGAGGCGGTTGCGATCGTCGTCGCCGACTCTCAGCACGCTGCCGAAGACGCGCGCGAGCTAATCGAGATTGAGTACGAGCAGCTACCCGCGCTCGTCGATCCGGTCGAGGCGATGGAGCCGGATGCGCCGGTGATCAACGAGGAGTGGGGCGACAACATCGCCGCACGCTATCCCTACAAGTCGGGCGACACGGACGCCGCTTTCGATGACGCGCCGGTGGTGGTCACGGGCCGGTTTCACATCAACCGGCACTCGGCCGTGCCGATGGAGACGCGGGGCAATATCGCGAGCTGGGACCCGCTCACCGGCACCCTGACGTTGTGGTCCGGGTCGCAGGCGGCTTCGCTCCTGCGCACGGAGCTCGCTGCAAGTCTCGATCTGCCAGACAACGCGATCAGGATCTTCAGCCCTAACATCGGTGGGGCGTTCGGCGTCAAATGGGACAGATATGCGGAGGATCTGCTGATCTGTGTTGTCGCACAAAAGCTCGAGCGCCCGATCAAGTGGATCGAGGATCGCCGGGAGCATTTCCAGGCGACCTCCCACGCGCGCGAGCAGTTCCACGAGTGGGAGCTCGCGGCGACCGAGGAGGGAAAGATCCTCGGGCTTCGCGGCACGATCATGCCGGACGCCGGCGCGTCCCTGACGAGCGCCGGGATCGGCACTCCATGGGTGACGGGGGCCACGGTGCCGAACCAGTACAAGTTCGAGAACTACACCGCCGAGCTCGTCTGCGTCGCCACGAACAAGGTTCCTTCAGGCTCGTACCGCGGCTTCGGCGGCCCTGAGGGGAACTTCGCGATCGAGCGCCTGATGGACAAGCTCGCGCGCCGGCTCGAGCTCGATCCGGCGGAGGTCCGCAGACGCAACCAGGTTCAGCCAGCGGACATGCCGTACACGAGCCCGAGTGGAATGGCGATCTACGACTCCGGGAACTACCCGGAGGCGCTTCGCCTCGCGCTCGACCGAGTCGGCTACGACGAGATCCGCCGCGAACAGTCCGCGCTGCGGGAACAGAGCATCTACCGAGGCGTCGGGATCGGCTGCTACGTCCACGGCACGGGGTTTGCTCCCTCGGCTCTGCTCGGGATGATCAATTACGACACCAGCGGCTACGAGGGCGCCCGCGTGCAGATCGATCCCGGCGGGAATGTCACCGTCTATACGGGGATGATCCCGATCGGCCAGGGAACCGAGACCACGCTCGCGCAGGTGGCCGCGGATGCGTTCGGGATCGGCATGGACGAGGTGCGGGTTGTTTGGGGCGACACGTCTCAGACCCCGTATACCGGCTTCGGTAGCGGCGGCAGCCGTTCGCACCTGGCGGTGGTCGCCCTGATGAATGCTGCGGACGTGCTGAAAGAGAAGATGGTTCGGATCGCCGCGCACCATCTCGAGGCGAACCCCGACGATGTCGAGTTCGTCAACGGAAGCATCGGCGTCAGCGGCGCACCGTCCTCTCGACTCACGATGCGCGACGTCGCGCGGATCGCGCACCTGGCGCACAACCTGCCGCCGGGCGAGGAGCCCATGTTGCAGACGCTCGAGGTCTTCGACCCTCCCGGCCTGGTGTACGGATACGGTTGCCATATCGGGGTCATCGACGTGGAGCTCGAGACGGCGACGATCAAGTGGGTGCGGTACGTCGTAGTGGACGACTGCGGCGAGGTCATCAACCCGCTGATCGTCAAGGGGCAGGTGCACGGCGCGATCGCGCAGGGAATCGGCGGCGCGCTGCTCGAGGAGTTCACCTACGACGAGACGGGGCAACTGCTCACGGGGTCCTTCATGGACTATCTCATGCCGTCGTTTCACGACGTCCCCGAGTTCGAGCTCGACCACATCGTCACTCCCGCGCCGGGCATCAGGGGCGGGTTCAAAGGCGTCGGCGAAGCAGGCTGCATGGCGACGTCTGCCGTCGTAGCGAATGCCATCGTCGATGCGTTAAGTCCATTCGGCATCGAGGTGGACAGCCTGCCCGCCTCGCCGAACTCGCTCTGGCGGTTGTTACGCCGTGCAGGCGCGTACGGTGCGCCGGCAGCGGACTCTGCGTCATGAGGCGGCGCCGCGACGCTCGCACACCGGATAGGTGCGTGCGCCCGTGATTGACGCCGTTCGCCGATAAATGTATAAAGTCGGACAAATCACAGTGAGGTTTCAACAATTCACGGTGAGTCCCAGACCGAGGAGGGTGTCATGCGCTTCAAAGCGGTAGGGGTAGCGGTGGCGGTGGGCGCGACGGTTGCGCTCGCTGCTGTCGGCGGCGGCCTGGCGGCGTCGCACAGTGCGGCGGCCAGCCCGTGTGCTGGAGGAGCTACGTCGGTTCCGGTGAACGTGGGAACCGGGCAGTCGATCGACCTGCCTTGCGGGAAGATCAAGGTCGGCTACTTTGCGTTCGGTACCGGCAACCAGTGGTTGCAGGTGCTCCTTAAAGTCACGAAGCAGAAGGCTGCTCAGTACGGATGGGATCTGAAGATCTATGACCCCGTCTACGATCCGACCAAGCAGCTCAACCAGATCCAGGACGCCATCCAGCGGGACAAGCTCAACGCGGCGGTCATCCTGCCGATCTCGGGCAAGCTGGCGTGCACCGCGGTTTCCAAGAACATGCCGGCCGCCGGCATCGTGACGGTGGCTCAGACAGTTCCCCTCTGCGGGAACGAGGTCAAGGCGGCCCGCCTGTCGGCCGTGCCCGGCACTCTCAGCTTTGTCGGCTCTCAGGACAACGTGCCGTTCAATGCCGCGTGGCTCAAGGCTGCTGCCCAGAACAGTCCGGGTAAGCAGAACGTCGCGCTCATCCTGGGTCCGCAGCTCGTGGAGCAGGCAATCGCCGTCAACAAGGCGCTCTCCGTGCTCAAGCCCTACCCGAACTTCCAGATCAAGCACAAGGTGTACTCGGATTACACGACCGGCACCGCGCTGACCAAGACCCGCGCGTTGCTCAAGAGCGACCCCAACATCAGCGTCATCATGTCCGTCTACTCGCCCGACCAGACCCGCGGGATCCTCCAGGCACTACAGGAGGTCGGCAAGCTCGGGAAGGTCTCGGTCATCGACATCGGTGCTACGAAGTGGACATACCAGCAGATGAGGAAGGGCTATATCAAGATGACGGTCCCGCTCATGCCTCTCTTCACCGCGGGTTACGCCATGGATGCTCTCAAGAAGGCGCAGGACGGTGAGAGGGTTCCGCGGGGAATCGTAGACCTGACGACATCAGAATTTCAGCCGCTGATCATCACGCGCAAGAACATGTCGCAGTACAAGCCGCAGTACTGATCGGCCATAATGGTTCCTCACCGAGACGAGGCGGGCGGCGGCATCAGCGCCGCCGCCCGCTTCGTCGGGGTCGCGAAGCACTTCGGCGCCACGCATGCGCTTCGTGGAATCGATCTCGAGATTGCCGCGGGTGAGATTCATGCGCTCGTGGGGGAAAACGGTGCCGGAAAGTCGACGGCGCTTGGCATCCTCGCTGGCCGGATCGCGCCCACGTCGGGGCGGGTCGAGGTCTTCGGCGACGAATTGAAGTACGGTGACCCGAGGGCTTCGCACCGTTCAGGCGTCGTCGCGATCTACCAGGAGCTCACGATCGTGCCTGCTCTTGGCGCGGAGGCCAACGTCTTCCTCGGGCAGCCGTTGGCGCGAGGCGGCTTTCTCAGCAATGCGGAGATGCGACGTCGCTACGTCGCGCTGTGCCACGAGATGGGTGTCCCGGTTCAGCCGTCTGGCCTGCCGGCGCGGCGCATGTCCGTCGCCGACCAGCAGCTGCTCGAGATCATGCGCGCGCTCGTCTCCGACGCTTCGCTCATGCTCTTCGACGAGCCCACGGCGTCGCTCGGCGAGGCAGAGCGCGAGGCGCTCTTCTCCCTGATGCGCGACCTCCGTTCGCGCGGCATCTCGATCGTCTTCGTCAGTCACAACCTCGACGAGGTCATAGCCATCGCCGACACGATCACGGTCTTCCGGGACGGCGCCCTCGTCGAGAGCGCAACCGTGCACTCGTGGACAAGGCATAGGCTCGTGCAAAGCATGCTCGGCGAGAAGGGCGACGCCCGCGTTGCCGCGGAGCTGGTCGACGGCCACCGACCGGTCGCGCAGCGTGCGCCTCGCGCGGTCGGAAAGGAGCTGCTGGTGGCGGAGGATGTCACGGTCGCGGGCGCCATCCAAGGCGTCGACCTGAGCCTCGGGGAAAGCGAAATCCTCGGCGTCGCGGGCCTTGTCGGGTCGGGCCGCTCGACGCTTCTGCGGGCCCTGGCCGGGCTCGAGCCGAAGGCGACGGGACGACTTTTCGTACACGGAAGGGCGGTGCCATGGCCGCGCACGGTCCGCCACGCGCGTGCGCTCGGGATCGCCCTGCTTCCCGAAGATCGCAAGGGCCAAGGCCTGGTACTGGGCCTGACGGCGATGGAGAACGTGGTGATGAGCGACCTGCCGGCCGTCACGCGCCTGGGACTCGTTTCTCCGAAGGCGATGCACGCAGCTGCCTCGAAGATTGTCGGCGAGTTCGGATTCTCCGCTGATCGCCTGAACACCCGCGCGCGCCAGCTCTCGGGGGGCAATCAGCAGAAGCTGTTGCTGGCCCGGTGGAAGCACTGGCGTCCCCTCATCCTGCTCGCCGACGAACCCACTCGCGGAATCGACATCGGCGCGAAGGACGACATCACTCGTGCTCTCGAGGCGATGGCGGCAGAGGGCGTCGGGATCGTGCTCGTATCGTCCGAGCTCGCGGAAGTTGCGGCCGTGAGCGACCGGGTCATGGTTCTGTCGCAGGGCTCGCTCGCGGGCACGTTAAGCGGTTCCAACGGTGAGATAACCGTGTCGGGGATGCTGCACGCCGCGTTCGCCGTCGAGGCGGAGCGATGAGCGGAACCGCTCAAGGGCCTGCGGCGACCGAGCAGGTCCATCAGGAACCCGAGACGACCCGGCGAGGTACGGCACGCCTCGTGCAGAGCATCATTCTGCGGTTCGCGATGGTCTGGGCTCTGATTGCGCTGACGATCGTCTCGGACATCCTCTACCCGGGTTTCTACGACTGGGGGAACATCAAGAACATCCTCTTCCAGAACGCCCCCGTGGGGGTGGTCGCGACCGGCATGACGTTCGTCATCATCGCCGGCGGCTTCGACCTTTCCGTCGGAGCGCTATTCGCCGGCGGGGCGGTGCTCTTTGCGAGCTTCTCGAACCACATGCCGCTCACGCTCGCGTTCGTCGCCGCCGTTGCGGTCGGCATGGGTGCCGGGGCGCTCAACGGCGTGGTCATCATCAAGCTCAAGGTCAACGCCTTCGTTGCGACCCTCGGCACGGCCTCTCTGTTCGGCGGCGCGGTGTATATGTACTCCCACTCTGCACCGATCCTCGCCGAGAAGCCGAGCTTCCAGTCGTTCGGCAGCAAGGAGTTCGCCGGTCTGCCGATCGTCGTATGGGTCTTGCTCGGTGCGCTTGTCGTCGGGGGCGTCGCCCTCGCCCGCACCGTCTACGGCCGGTCAATCTATGCGGTCGGCGGGAACGATGAAGCTGCCCGTCTCGCCGGCATTCGCGTCGACCTCATTCGTGGCAGCACGTATGTCCTAACCGGCGGGTGCGCCGCGCTCGCCGGGATGATGTTCGCATCGCGGGTGGGCGTCGGGCAGGCGGACGTGGGGGGGAGCGTCGCGCTCGACGCGATCGCCATTGTGATCATCGGAGGAACGTCGCTTCTCGGCGGCGAGGGCGCGATGTGGCGGACTGGCGTCGGCTTGCTCATGCTGGGAACCATCAACAACCTCTTCAACTCGCTCGGCTGGCAATCGCCTGCTCAGCAGATGGTCAAGGGGGCGATCGTGATCGCAGCGGTCGCCGTCGATTCGTTCTCACGGCGACGTCTTGAGTGATGTCGAATGAGCTTCTGTCGATGCCCCAGCGGCGCGCCGGTGCTTTTCGTCCGACCCCCGTCGTCCCGAAAAGCAGTTCTTCGCGGCGAGCTCCAGGCTCGTATGCATACAAACCCGGACAGTGGCTAGTGCGTGCCAGCGCGCATAGCGAACCAGAGGAGGAGACGTGGAGCAGCAGAGGCACTACGACGATCAGACGCAGGCTACGTATGCGCGCGCAAGCTTCGGTCGGCGGCTGACCCGCGGCGAGAGGCCGGCGGTGCTCGTCATCGACTTTCAGTACGGCATGACGGATCCCGAATCACCCGCGGGGGCGGATATGTCGGAGGCCCTCGAAAGCTGCCGCCGCATCCTCGATACGGCGCGGGGCAAGGGGCTGCTGGTCGTTTTCACCACGGCCGGTTGGGAAGCCAGCCTCGCCGACGCCGGGGTCTTCGCCGAAAAGGCCCCCAACGTCGCCGCTGCACTTCAGGTTGGCACGCGGTGGCTCGAAATCGACGAGCGCCTGGGAGTCCGCGACGACGAGCTCGTGATCCTCAAGAAGTATCCGTCAGGGTTCTTCGGCACCCACCTCAGTTCGGTGCTCACCACGCACCACATCGACACGGTCGTGCTCTGCGGGTCCACGACGAGCGGCTGTGTGCGCGCAACGGCCCTCGACCTCTTCTCCCACGGCTACCCGACGCTCGTCCCACGCGATGCGGTGGCCGACCGCGCGGCAGGGCCGCATGAGGCAAACCTGTTCGACATGGATGCGAAGTACGTCGACGTGATCTCGTCGGAGGAGGCGATCGAGTACTTGAGGACCGTGCCTGACGCGGTCCCGGCGGCTCTTGCGACACACTAGTTCGGTTCGAAAGGCGCCTTAGATGCCTAACACGACGCGCGTTCATGATGCTCTCGCGGTGCTCGAGGTCGAGTCTTCTCCATTCCGCGGCGAGGGACGATCGTCCGCCGAATAACAACGAACGAGATTCGGAGACCTACGCGCTCCGCGCGGCCGCTCGAAGGCCACGGCCGGGCGCGCCGCCACGCGGCCCTAAGGGGCGCCCCTCGCGGGGGAGGTTCGAGAGCAGATGCGTCGCTGCCGGGAGCGGGTGGGCGGGCGGAGACCGACCCGCTACTGGCGCTCCCACGAATCAGGAGGTTGGCTAGTGAAGGCGGTTCAGTTCCACGAGCACGGGGGGCGGGAGGTGCTTCGCCTCGAAGAGGTCCCAACGCCGGAGCCAGCCGAAGGCGATGTCCTCGTGCGGATCCGCGCCTGCGCGCTCAACCACTTCGACGTCGACCTGCGCAAGAACATCGCGCGCTTGCCACTGCCTCTTCCCCACATCCTCGGTATCGAGTTCGCAGGCGATGTCGCGGAGGTTGGCCCGGGCGTCGAAGGGTTGGAGGAGGGCCAGCCCGTCTGGATTCTGCACGAGATCCCGTGTCTTGAGTGCGAGTACTGCCTCGCCGGGATGGACAACGTCTGCCTCAGGGGACAGATGTACAGCGTGCAGCGCCCGGGGGGCTACGCGGAGTACGCGCTCGCCCCCGCACGCGCCGTGTTCCCGCTGCCTGGGCCCGGCTGGCATGACGCGGCGGCCGCCGGACACATCGTCTTCACCACGGCGTGGCACATGCTGATGGCACGAGGCCAGCTGCGTGCGGGCGAGAACGTTGTCGTCAACGCTTCGGGAAGCGGGATTGGACACGCGGCCGTCCAGATCGCCAAGCGCGCCGGGGCGACCGTAATCGCGACCGCTGGGAGCGACGACAAGCTCGAACGGTCGCGGGCCGACGGTGCGGACCATGTTGTCAATTACCGAACCGAAGACCTGACCGCCAGCGTGCTCGACCTCACTGACGGCCACGGGGCCGACCTCGTGGTCGAGCACGTCGGCGGAGATTTGTTCGGCGCCTCGTTGAAGGCGCTGCGCAAGGGAGGCCGGCTCGTCACCTGCGGCGGGCATGCCGGCGAGGTGGTGTCGCTCGACCTCGTTCCCGTGTTCCGCAACGAGTGGCGGGTGATCGGCTCGCGGAGCGGGACCGTCCGCGAAAGCGAACTTGTCATGGGCCTGATCACGGACGGCGAGCTGTTCCCCGCATCCATGCGCGCTTCCCGCTCGCGGAAGCGGCCGAGGCCCAGCGAATAATCGAGGACCGCGAGCAGTTCGGAAAGGTGCTGCTGATTCCGTGAGCCGCCCCGCTCGAGGGCGTCACGGTGGTTGATGTTGCGACGCTCGGCGGCTCGCCACTTCAGTCGCGGACGTTGTCAAGGTCGAGAGCATCCCCCGGCCGGCGGCCGCCTTCTATCGAGACAGTTCGAGCTTGCGACACACTCTTTCTGTCCGAAAGTTGCCTACGATATGCATTGTCGGATAGTGTCAGACCGTGAAGGCCGCGTCGAAATGCGCCGCGAAGTCGGTCGGGCGATGAGCGTCGCGCAGTGGCGCACTCCGTACCTGTATTTGGTCAAGAGCCGTCTGAGGTCCCCGATCGACGAGCCTCGCTGGAATGAGTGGTACGACCAGACTCATCTGCGCGATCTGCTGTCCGTGCCCGGCTTCCGCGGTGCTGCCAGGTATGCCGAGGTGAACGGAGACGGCTATCTGGCGGTCTACGAGATCGAGTCCCCGGAGGTCTTCGACGAGCCTCGATACCGTGAAGTCACGGGATGGGGCGAGTGGCACGACCGTGTTGCCGGCTGGACACGCACAGTTGCACGCGTCGAAAGTGACGAGTTGAGACGCCACGAGGCCGCGCCGGGTGGCGGATGACCGCAGGTTGGTTCTGTCGGAGGCTCATCCTCGGTGTCAGGTGAAAGAGTGTGTTGGCAGTGAGGCCAGGAGGCAGCAGGCGGCTGGCGGCCGACGTGGTTGTCGTGGGCGCGGGAGGCGCGGGACTCGTAGCCGCGCTCGCTGCGCGTGACGAAGGCGCCGACGTCCTGGTACTCGAGGCCTCGACGTTCATCGGCGGTACCTATGCGTACTCCAGCGGTCTGATCTGGTGCCCCGCGAGCTCCCGGATGCTCGCGCAGGGCCTCGAAGACTCGGCCGAGGTCGCCTTCGCACACGTCCGCGCCCTCAGCGGGGGGAAGCACGACGACACGATCCTCGGTGCGTATCTCGCTGAGCTCCCGGCGGCGCTGGACTATCTCGAAGAACACCACGGTGTGCCGTACCAGGTCGTTCCCGGCTACCCCGACTACTACGCCGAACGGGATGGAGGGAAGGTCGAGGGTAGGTACGTTGCGACGCCCGCCTTCGATACGCGTGAGCTCCCGGAGGCATGGCGGCAACGGCTCCTCGTCTCGCCGACATACGCCCATCTCCCTGTCTCCTGGGAGGAGATCCAGAGTTGGGGCGGATTCGGTACGGTGGACCGCTGGGACCGGACGCTGATCGAAACGCGTCAGAAAAACGGCTTCGTGGGATTCGGCCCGGCGACGATCGGTTATCTGCTGCGGGCGGCGCTGACGGCGGGTGTACGCATCGAGGGCCCGGCGATCGTGCGCCGCCTGATCGTGCAAGGCAACCGGGTAGCGGGGGTGCTCGTCGAGCAGGCCGGCGAGCAGTACGAGGTGGCCGCAGATGCGGTCGTGCTGGCGACGGGGGCGTTCGACTGGAACGACCGCCTACATCGCCAGCTGGACCCGCACCGGTTGCCGAAATCCGTCGGCATCCCGACAGTCGACGGCGGGGGGCTGATGCTAGCGCTCGAACGTGGCGCCGCGTTCGCAGTGGTCGCAGGGCAGATCCTCGCGACGACGTTCCACATTCCAGGCGAGGAGATGATGGAGCAGCCACTCTGGCGGCTCTTCGTCAGAGAGCCCGCTCTTCCGGGCGGGATCGTCGTCGATCAAAACGGCCGGCGGTTTTGCGACGAGTCCTTCTACCGCGCGCTGGTCAACGCCCTGACGGACTTCGATCTCACGACCCAGAGTCACCCGGTCGACCGCGCGTTCTTCGTGTTCGACTCGGAATGGAAGGCCAAGTACGCCCTCGGCTCCGTTCGCCCCGGCGAGACGCCGGACTGGCTCGTTGCGGGGACCGCCGGCGAGGTGGCGAGCGCGCTCGGGATCCCGGCGGATGAGTTGGAACGCACCGTGACCGAGTACAACCGCCACGCTGTCCGCGGCGAGGATCCCGAGTTTGGGCGCGGCCGTCTCCTCTACGGCCGCAACAACGGTGACCGCGACGTCGTCCCGAACCCGTGCGTTCGCCCGCTGGAGGGTGCTCTCTACGCAATCGAGGTGCACCTCGGGACGCTGGGGGGCAGCGGTGGGTTGTGCTTCGATTCCGACGGCCGCGTGCTCGACTGGAGAAACGAGCCGCTTCCAGGGCTCTATTGCGCCGGAAACGTGGGTGCGAACCTCGTCGAAGGTCTCTGGTACAACAGCGGGATTGCCAACGGTCGCGCTCTCGCATTCGGTCGGTGTTCCGGCCGGTCGGCCGTCCGTGACGGTGTGACCCGGTCTCGAGCACACACGGAGGTTCTCGCTTGACGCAGGAAACTGAAGATCAGCGCTTCGACGCGCAGGCCTACCTCGACGAGATGGTTCGCCAGCGCGGCTATGTCCTCGAGTACCACAAGCTCATCGTCGGCGCCGATCCTCAGTTCGCGCGAGCGGCCAACGACCTCTCGGATGTCGTCTACTTCCAGGAACGACGCCTCGACCGGCGAACGAAGGAACTGCTGTTCATCGTGTCTTTGGCTGCGCTGCGGGCGCCGAAGCGCCATATTCAGGGGCACATTCGCGTCGCCCTGGAGCTCGGCCTCGAGCCAGTCGAGGTACTCGAAGCGCTCGAGCTCGTGCTGCCCGAGGCCGGCGTCGTCGCTTTTCAGGAGGGCTTGGAAGCGTGGGCCGAGGTGGTGGGTGCGGAACCTCTTCAGCCGACGGTGGATGTCGCCGGGGCGCGTGCTGCTCCGGCCGAGGAGGGAGGGGGAGGCGGTGGTTCTCGAAGCTGACGACGGCCGCTACCTCGCCAACCTTCGCGTCGACATGCATCTTGGGTTTGAGGCGGAGAAATCCTCAGGCGCGCACGAGCTCGTGCTTCGCGAGGCCGACGTGGCGTATCGTGACCGGAGAGTCACCCCTTCCGTTGGAACCGGGCGGCCGGCCGGCTGCATGCCGTCTCTCCAGCAGGCCGTTCACGTTGCCGGGGCCTCGACGTGGGCCGACCGGAGAAGGAGGAAAGGAATGATCGTCCTCGACGCTGGTGAAAGCTGGCACTTGGTCATGCAGACGCACCACGCCGACCTTGCGGGCAAGATCGCTGCGGCGTGGGGAAACGACGAGTTTGAACTGCCATGGTCGCGGGACTCGATGGTGACCGCAGCGATCCGGCACGACGATGGCTGGGCCGTCCGAGACCGCTGGCCGGAGGTTCACGACGACGGTCGGCCCGTCTCGTTCTTTGACGTCGACGTTCCTTCGCACCTCGCGTTCTACACCGCGGGCATTAGGGACGTGTCGATGCGCGACTCCTTACGCAGGCTTGATGGACGCGATGCACGGCACAGGCCTGTACCAGCGGCGATACGAGACGAACCCGGAGATGGGCATGCTGCCCGACGCTGATCAGCACCGCGACAAGATCGACGCCTTCCTCGCCGAGTTCGAAGGCTCCTTCCCCGAGCGGGTGGCCGAGCTCGGGATCAGTGAGGAGGAGCAATGGACGAACTACAAGCTCCTGCAGATGTTCGACCGGATGGCGCTCTATTTCTGCGGCTTTCCGAAGCAGAAGGCCGACGACGTCTATGTACTTCGCCCGGTTCCGACGGACTACCAGGGCACCGAGACCGAACTCCATCTCCGGGCGCTCTCGTCCTTCGAGCCTTTCGCGCCGCAGCACGCGCAGATCGACCCGTACCCGTTCGCGGAGAGTCCGACCTATTTCACGCTCGAGCGGCGCGTGCTGCCGAAGCGTCGACGAACGAGTCCTGAGTTCCGCGAGGAGCTCCTCGGGGTACCGACCGAGACAGTCGAGATCCGAGTCGAGCGCTAGTCGACGCCGCGCAATGCGGCGAAGACGGCGCGAACGTCTTCGACGAGCACCCAGCGGCCGCCGGCCGCGACGTGTGGCGTCAACGCGACGTTCGGCAGCTCGAACAGGCCCCTCGGGACGAACGGCTCGTCCGGGAACACGTCGAGTCCCGCTCCGCGGATCGTCCCGTCTCTCAGCGCTGCCTCGAGCGCCTCCATGTCGACGAAAAGCCCGCGTGCAGTATTGATGAGAATCCCATCCGGTCCAAGTGCCTCGAGGAACGCCGCGTCCACGAGATGCTTCAGCTCAGGTGAGTACGCGAGATGGATGGATACAGCATCCGACCAGCGCGGGAGCTCGTCACGCTCCAGCCGGCTGACGCCCAGCTTGCGCTCGAGCTCCGGGATGGGCGTCCGGCTCCAGTAACCGACCTCCATCCCGAATCCGCGTGCGCACCGCATAACCGCCCGCGCGGACTCACCGGCACCTAGCACTCCAAGCCGGCGGCCCCGCAGGACGACCGACGTGGGGAGGCCCTTCCAGTTGAAGACAGTGCGGGGGTGGCCGCCGCTCTCCACCGACGGCGCTGACGGTGCTGGTAGCTCGTCATCGGGCAGCGCGCGCGCTTCACCGACGAAGTCCTTCGCCAGGACGAGCAAGAGCATCATTGTGTGCTCGGCGACCGCCGCCGTGGTCGGTCGTGGGACGGTTCGGACGTCGATGCCGCGGCGGGCCAATGCGGCAAGGTCGATGTTGTCGGTGCTGGTTCCCATGCGTACGACCGTCGTCAACGACGGCCCCGCACGCGCCAACAGGTCCTCGTCAACCGACTCTCTCTCGACCATGAGGGCGTCTGCAGTCTCGAGCTGAGTGGCCACGCCTGCCCGGTCGCTGGGCGAGCTTGCCCGCCAGCCCGTCCCGATCGCTTCGAGCTCCGCGACGTACTCACGCGGGTCGATCGGTTCCGGACCGAGCCAGGAAGCCAACCAGTCATGGACGGAGTGATCGCCGCAGGCAGCACGGACGAGCCGAAACTCGGTTGCATCTTCGCCGAGCACGACGTGCTGTAAACGTTGCCCCGAATCGGTCATCTGTGCCCGCCGGCGGCCACTCTGCCGCGGTTATATCAGGGCGGCGGCCAAACTGCGTTACAAGATGGTTCTTGCGGTTCCCCCCGGTTTCGTGGGGTTTGGTTTCTAGGCTCGGGCCTCCTTGGGAGGAGGTCTGATGGCACGAAAGGGGCATGATCGATCGGGACGGTGAGCGGCGCTCCTCCATCAAACTTCGATTCCTTCGGGCTCGCGTCGTGACATCGGTGCTCGATCGTGAGAAACTCGGATGCTCTCCCGGGTACACGAGACGAAACGAGGCAGCGCACATGTACGCAGTCATCCGCGCATACACCGGTAACTCCGACCTCGCCGAAACACTCGCCAAGCACGAGGAAGATATTCGGCAGCTTATCGGCGGCATCAACGGCTTCAAGGCCTACTATCTCCTCAAACTCGCCGAGGGCACGTCCACGATCAGCATCTTCGAGGACCAAGAAGGGGCGGAGGAGTCAAGTCGCGCTGCCGCCGCTTGGTTAGCCAAGAACCTGCCAGACCTGAACGTCGCACCACCATACGTCACGGCTGGCAACGTGCTCGTAGGCTTCTAAGTGCTGTTCTTGCCGTAGCGCTCGCAACTACTGTGCGCCACAAAGACGCTTGCCTGCCTCGGTCCCCAGACCGAAAGCGCGATTAGCAGGCTGTTCGTAATGGGCCGTGCTGGGCTCGAACCAGCGACCTTGGGATTAAAAGTCCAGCCGCTTACGCTGTCAAGAACTGCAGATAGACAGAATCTGCCTGCAAAGACACTTTTACGACCGCAGTCAGATGAAAGGAACTGCACCCAACGGAGACAGGCCGGTACGCTCACTGTACGCTCACGCGGTCGTCTAGGGCGAGCCTTTCTGACCGCTTCAGAGCAGCCGCAGCTCGCGGGCACGCGACACTGCGTCGGGGCGCGTGGCGACGTCGAGCTTGCGAAAGATGTTCTTCACGTGGGTCTTGACGGTGTTGAACGAGACGTAGAGCGCCTCCCCGATCTCCCGTTGGGTGAGATCGGTCGCCAGCAGGCGGAGCACGGTGAGCTCTCGGTCGCTGAGATCCTCCTCATACGGCGTTCGCCTGGCGCGGGTTGGCGGGAGGCGGAGCCTGCGCTCGACTCTCGCCACCAGCTCCGGCAACACGCCGGGGTCGGCGCATGCCTCGGCCGTCCGGCTGGCCTCGCGCAGCATGTCCATCGCGGCGCGACGATCGCCGAGACCGCCCTTCACCCCGGCGTGAGTGAGAAGCCCATACGAGAGGGCGAACTTGGCATCGCCTCGCCGAGCCAGCTCTGTGCCCCAGGCGAGAACGTCGTCTGCCTCGCTCAGCCGGCCCTGGCCCTCGAGCAGCTTCCCGCGGGCAACGTGCGCCATGGACATGCCGAAGTACTTCGTCAGCCCGGTCTGCCGTCGCCGCAGCGCTTCGGTCTCGTCCAGCACCCGATCGGCGCGCTCCGATTCACCGATCTCCGCAAGGACGACGGCGCACCAGCCGAGGGCATGGATCAACGCAAGGGAGTGGCCGGACTCCTCGCTCGACGTCACGGCTTCGTCGAGAAGGGCCGACGCGATCCGGCCGTCTCCTCCAAGGAAGACCGAGACGCCGAACGTCGTGAGGAGAGCGCTCCGCCAGTAGTCGGACGCCGGCTTCCTCGAGCTCGAGCGCGGGTCGCGCCGTCTCGGCTATCCCACTCACGTCCCCGAGGAAGTACAGATTGATCGCCTGGCACGCGGCTACCCCGGACGCGACCGAGGCCGGTCCGGCAAGGATCGAGCCACCGGCCGCCCCCTGCGCCGCCGCAACGAGCCACCGGTCGGCCTCGCCGATCCGGCCAACCTCCTGCAGGGTCGACGCCCTCACGAGGCACAGCCGGGCGTCGTCTGCCACCGCCTCAGGCGGGAGGCTCTCGAGCCAGGCGAGCAATGTCTCGAGGCGAGCCTCGTTCCGGTACTCGATCCAGTAGCGAAGGATCAACTCGGAGGCATCGGAGACGTCCCCTGCCGCCGTGGCGTGATGGATCGCCTCGGACGGGTCGCCGTGCTCCCGGTGCCAGACACTCGCCCGGCGATGCAGCGTGCGAGCATGCTCCGGCTCGGCGAATGCGAGCTCGTGGCGCAGTAGCTCGCCGAAGAGCTGGTGGTAGCAGTACCACTCGCGCTTCGCATCGAGAGGGATGAGGAAGAAGTTCGAACGCTCGAGCTCGTGCAGCATGCGCGCCGAGCCGGGTCGGTCAGTGACGGCGTCGCAGAGGGGGGCGCAGAGGCGTTGGAGCACGGATGTATGGAGCAGGAAGCCCCTCATCTCCTCCGGGAGGCCGGTCAGCACCTCCGAGCTCAGGTAGTCGACGACATGGCGGTTGTCGCCCGCAAACGCCTCGATGAACTCGTGCGCGCTCGCCCGGCCGCGGATGGTGAGCGTCGCAAGGTAGAGACCGGCCGCCCATCCCTCCGTGAGCTCGCGCAGTCGGACGACGTCCTCACGGTCGAGGTCGAGCCCGTGAAGGTCGTTGAGGAAGAGGTCGGCCTCCTCGTTGGAGAAGCGAAGTTGTTGCGCGTCGATCTCGGTCAGCTCGCCCCGCGCGCGGAGTCGCGCGAGCGGTAGCGCCGGCTCGGAACGGCTCGAGAGCACGAGCTCGAGGGTCTGGGGAAGGTGCTCGACAAAGAAAGAGAGGCCCTCGTCGATCTCCGGGTTGCCGACCAGGTGGTAGTCGTCCAGTACGAGCACGACCTGGTGCGGTAACGCCGTGAGCTCGTTGCAGAGCGCCGGGAGGACGTCGTCGACGACACTGGCCCGTGGAGCCCGCAGCATAGGGAGAGAGACCTCGCCCGCGCTCGCGTCGAGGGTGCGAAGCGCGTGGATGAGGTACGTCCAGAACCTGACAGGGTCGCTGTCGCCGCTGTCGAGCGCGACCCAGGCGAACGGCCGTGTTTCGCTCTCGAGCGCGTGCCAATCGGCGAGCAACGTCGACTTCCCCCACCCGGCGGGGGCGCGGATCAGCGTTAGCTTGCGCGGCGGGCCCGCGCAGACCTCGAGAAGCTCCCGACGTGAGACGCGCTGGCGTGGGACGGGAGCTTCCAGCTTCGACTGGATGAGCGCGCGCGCAGCATCCTCGACCTTCGTCGACGTGGATGTCGACATGACGAAGAAGGGTACATCGCGACCGCCGTGATTTCACCCAGGGTGATCTCGCCGCTGGGTGAAGTCAGGCCACCCAGCCGCCGCCGACGATCCCTCCGAGCAGTCAACTGATCAATGGAGGTTGATCGTGACCACCACCGCCATCGACGATTGGAAAGAACTCGCGAGCCGGGGAACGGATGGCCTCGCAGTGTCGCTCCTCTGGAGCAAGGCGACGGACCGAATTAGGGTCACCGTCGCCGACGAGAGGTTCGACGAGGAGTTCGCGCTCGACGTCCCGGGCGCGCACGCCCTCGCTGCCTTCCGCCACCCGTTCGCCTACGCGGCTGTCCGCGGCCTCGGTCTCGGCTGTGCGACGCGCGCGTCTCTCGATCTGCAGCCGCAGAGCTGAAAGGAGTGGAGCCTGATGTCGATCGACCCCATCCAGTACGCCCGCCGTTGGAAGACGCTCGGCGTGCTCTCGTTGAGCCTGTTCATCATCGGGCTCGACAACACGATCCTCAACGTCGCGCTGCCGACGCTACAGGACGAGTTCGGCGCCTCCGCCTCGAAGCTGCAATGGATGGTCGACTCCTACCTGCTCGTCTTCGCAGGCCTTCTGCTCGTGTTCGGCACGCTCGGCGACCGCTTCGGGCGCAAGCTTGCCCTGCAGACGGGCGTATCGATCTTCGGGCTCGCCAGCCTCGGCGCCCTCTTCGCCGACTCGGCCAATCAGGTGATCGTCGTCCGTGCGGCGATGGGTGTCGGTGCGGCGCTCATCATGCCGGCCACCCTCTCGATCATCGCCAACCTCTTCACCGGCGAGGAACGCGGCAAGGCGATCGGGATCTGGGCCGCCCTGGCGGCGGTCGGGATCGGGCTCGGCCCGCTGGCAGGTGGGCTGCTGCTCGAGTGGTTCGCGTGGCCATCCGTCTTCCTGGTCAACGTACCGGTCGCGGCCGTCGCGTTGCTGCTCGGCATCCGCTACGTGCCCGAGAGCCGCGACCCCCGGCCCGGCTCATTCGACTTGCTCGGAGCAGCGCTCTCCACCGCAGGCTTCAGCATCCTCGTGTACGCGATCATCGAGGCGCCCGAGCGCGGCTGGCAGAGCGGCGTCGTGCTCGGATCGCTCGCCGCGAGCGTCCTGCTGCTGCTCGCGTTCTTCTGGTGGGAGCGCCGTGTCGCGGAACCGATGCTCGACCTGGGCTTCTTCGGCAGCGCCCGCTTCAGCGTCGGCACCGCGGCCGTCAGCGTGGCCTTCTTTGCCCTGCTCGGCGCCATCTTCGCGCTCACCCAGTACCTTCAGTTCGCCCACGGCTACAGCGCGATCGAGGCGGGCGCCGTCATGAGCCCGATGGCGCTGGGCCTGATGATGGGCGCCGGCTCGTCGAGCAAAGCGGTGCGGCGGCTCGGCACCTCACGCGTCGTCGCCACGGGCCTCACCGGCCTCGCGCTCCTGCTGGCGCTGACCATGCTCTGGGAGCCGGACACCAGAGCACGCTCGCTTGCCGCCTGGTTTTTCGGGCTCGCGTTCTCGATGGGCTGGGTGATGGCCCCCGCGACCGAAGCCGTCGTTGGCGCGGTGCCGCCCGCCAAGTCCGGCGTCGCCTCCGCCACCAACACCGTCGCGCGGATGGTTTCGGGAGCGCTCGGCGTAGCCGTGATCGGCTCGCTCGTCAGCTCCCTCTACACGAACGACGTGGAAGGCTCGCTCGGTGGGCTGCCGGCCCAGGCACAGGCACGAGCCGAGGACTCAATCGGCGCTGCCAGCGCGATCGCGGCCCACCTCCCACCGCACGCGGCCTCCGAACTGCTCGCCACGACCAGCGACGCCTTCACCCAGGCGATGGGCTTCGGCCTCCTCGTCGCCGCGGCGTTCGCTGCCACCACAGCGGTGATCGTGGTCCGTTCCCTTCCCGACCGCGAGGCCGCCACCGCAGAAGCCGTAGCGGCCAAGCACACCCTGCACCCGCTCACCGACCCCGGTGAAACAGCATGAGGCGGCGTCCTACGAAGAGCGCCGTCGTGCTACTGCTCGCGGCACTGGTCCTTGCTGGAGCCTTTCTGGCCAGCCGTCCCGGAGCTTCCGACACTACTGCTGCCAGACGAGCACCTGCTCCGGCGCCTGATTTTCGCGCGATAGACACGTTCGTCGAGGCGGAGATGGATGCGCAGCGCATCCCCGGCCTTGCCCTCGGAATTGTGGAGGGCGATCGAATCGTCCATATGCGCGGCTTCGGCAAGGCCGACGAGTCCGGGCGGGCCGTCTCGCCACAGACGCCCTTCGTCATCGGCTCCCTGAGCAAGTCGGTCACTGCCTTGGCGATCATGCAGCTGGTCGAGGCGGGGAAGGTCGACCTCGACGCGCCGGTACAGCGATACATCCCGTGGTTCCGTGTGGCCGACGAACCGGCCTCCGCCCAGATCACCGTCCGCCACCTCCTGAATCAGACCAGCGGTCTGTCGACAAAGACAGGGAGGTCGTTCCAGGGAAACGGAGATACGAGTGACGACGCACTGGAACGGACCGTCCGCAAACTGAGCACCGCCAATCTGACGAAGCCGGTGGGTGCGGCTCACCAATACAGCACGATCAATTACTCGGTGCTCGGGCTAATCGTGCAAACAGTGAGCGGACAATCCTACGAGCGCTACATCCAAAAGCACATCTTCGGTCCTCTGAGAATGCGCCATTCCTTCACCTCTGAGGCCGAGGCGGAGCTACGGGGCCTCGCCACCGGCCACCACTACTGGTTCGGCCGGCCGGCGGTCGCCGACTTGCCCTACAACCGTGGCCTTCTCCCCGCCGGCTACCTCATCTCCAGCGCGGAGGACATGGCTCACTATCTGATCGCCCACCTCAACGATGGGCAATACGAGGGCGCAGAAGTCCTCTCGCCGGCTGGGACGGCCGAGCTGCATCGCCCCGCCGTCCCGACACCGGAAACCGACACGTCGTACGGCATGGGCTGGTTTGTCGGGCCGGTCAACGGCATCCCTGCGGTCTTTCATCAAGGAGAGACGTTCAACTATCACGCGAACATCGTGCTGATGCCTGGGAGCCACCAGGGCGTTGTGGTGCTGATGAACGCCGAGAACTCCGTGGATCTCTTCGTCCGCGGTCGCATGGGAACGGTCGCCGAGGGCGTGGCCAGCCTCTTGGCGGGGCGAGAGCCACCATCACCTCCGTCGAACACCGGCATCTTCGTCATCTACGCGGCCCTGCTCGGAGTGATCGTTCTCCAGGTCGGCGGGATGATCCGGTCGGCGGCAGCCCTGCGGCGTAGGCGTGTTCCCAACGGTCGGTTGAGCTGGAAGTCGCGCACCGGGCTGGCACTCGCGCTGAACCTCGCGTGGGCGGCGCTCGTCCTCGTACTGCTGCCGAAGCAGTTTGGGGTACCGCTGCTGACCCTGGCGCAGGGACTGCCCGACCTCGCCTATGCACTGCTTGTAAGCGGCGCCATCGCGCTTGGATGGGGCGTCCTCAGAACAGTCTGGGCGTGCTTCGCCTTCCGAACACGCGGCGGCGTCCGGCTGACCGCATCCCCTCCGATGGCGGAGCTGTCGTGAACATCGATAAGGAGGTGTCAACATGCGTATCGAACAGACATTCTTCGTGAGCCGGCCAGCGGAGGTCGTCTTCGACTACCTCACGAACCCGTCGAACCTCGCCGACTGGCAGACGTCCAAGACGTCGGTCGAACAGCTCACAGACGGAGCCCCGCGGCTGGGAACGCGTGTCCGGGAGCGCACGAAGCCCCCGGGCGGCAAGGAGTTCGAGCAAATCGTCGAGTTCACCGAGTTCGATCGGCCGACGCGCGTCCACGCGCACATCGTCGAGGGCCCCTACCCCATCGACGGAACGTGGTCGTTCGACCCGGACGGCGAGGGAACGCGGGTGCACTTCGTGGCCGAAGGTGAGCTTCGCGGCGTGATGCGGGTGCTGCAGCCAGTCGCGAAGCTCGTCATGGCTCGGCAGATGGCCGGTTATCACGAGAACCTTCGCCGCAACGTCGAGGCAGGCTAAAGAAGTGAAGGACGTGATGACCGCAAAGGCTTGAGGCGCAACCGGCCGAATTACGAGCGCAGGGTGATCGCCTTCTTCGACCGCGGGCTACCGGGGGCGATATGACACCCTCGTATGCCGCAACACGCTCCGCCTCACTGAATCTGCCTGCAATTGGGCGCTTTCATCACCACAACAAACTGCAGCGACAATACGCCGTGCGGAGACACGCCGATACGCTCAGCGTGCGCTCACCGTCATGCCGTCGGGATGAATGGGGCCAACCGGAGGAGCAGCGGTCGTTGACTTGCGGCCCAGTGCGAGCGCTGCGATGAGTGGCACGGTAATCGAGAAAACGGCGTATACCACGACGCCCGCGCGCACTTCCGGCCGGTCCGGGAACGACGAGGCCGCGACGGTCAGCGCAAGCGCATTCGCGCGGATGCCGGTAACCAGTGCTGCCGCGCTCAGTAACATAGATGGAGGAGTAAAGCTTGTTACAAAAAACGTAAGCGTTCACCCCCGGTGGAGGGACCTCGGTGTCGGCGGCGAATCTTGGGGTGGAGCGGGCTGAGGCTGAGGCGATCCTTGATGGTGATCGTGAGACGGCGATCGCGTTGTTGTTGCGGGTGGGTGAGCTGGTCGAGGCGAATCGGCGGCTCGAGGCTCGGGTGGGTGAGCTCGAGCGGCGGCTGAACCGGAGTTCGCGGAACTCGTCGCTGCCGCCGTCGCAGGATCCTCCGTCGGCGCCGCCGCGTCCGGGCGGGAAGGGGTCAGGTCGTGGGCGTGGCGGTCAGCCGGGTCACGAGGGCAGGCACCGGCGGCTGCTTCCGCCTGAGCAGGTCGACGAGTTCGTCGAGCATTGGCCCGATCGCTGCCGGTCGTGCGCGCACGTGTTCGGCGAACGGGAGCTGGTTGACGCGGCCGAGCCGTGGCGCCACCAGGTCGCGGAGCTGCCGCCGATCGCGGTCCGTGTGACCGAGCATCGGCTGCACGGTGTCTGCTGCCCCGAGTGCGCCGCTCGGACACGCGCCGAGCTTCCCCAGCGAGGTGCCGCGGTCGGCGTTCGGGCCGCGGCTGCAGGCAGCGGTCGTGACGCTCGCTGTCCGCAACCGTGTCTCGCGCCGCGACACGACCGAGCTCGCCCGCGAGCTGTTCGGCGTCGAGATCTCGACCGGGTCGGTCGACACGGTCATCCAGCGGGCCGGGGAGGCGCTCGCCGGCCCCTACACCCGAGCTCGAGCAGCGGATCAAGTCGGCCCCGGTCGTCAACATCGACGAGACCGGCTGGAAGACCGCCGGCGGCAACCGCACGCTCTGGGGCGCTCTGACCAGCCGGACCGCGGTGTTCCGGATCGCGGCCGGCCGCCACGGCTTCGAGGCCAGGACGCTGCTCGGCGAGCGCTTCGCCGGGATCGTCTGCTCGGACCGCTGGCGCGGCTACGACTACCTCGACCCCAGCCAGCGGCAGCTCTGCTGGGCCCACCTGCTCAGAGACTTCACCGCCCACAGCGAAGGCATGGCCGAACAGAAACAGTTCGGCCACGCACGGCCTCGTGATCGCCCACGACCTCTTCGCCGCCTGGGACAGCTACCAAGCAAGACCGCGACCGGGCCCGGCTCCAAGCGCGGACCGCGCCGCTCCAAGACGAAGCTCCGCACGCTGCTCGAGCACGCAGCCCGCAAGAGCCCGAGAACCAAGTACCACCGGCAGTTCGCCAAGGAACCTCCTCAAACGCTGGCCCGCGCTCTGGACCTTCGCCCACACCCCCGGCGTCGAGCCGACCAACAACCACGCCGAACGCGGCCTCCGCGGCGCCGTCATCTACCGCAAGCTCTCACTCGGCAGCCAATCAGACCAAGGCGAACGCACCATCGAACGACTGCTCTCCGCCTCCGTCACCTGCCGACTCCGGAAACAGTCGCTCTACGCCTACCTCACCCAAGTCATCACCGCCCACGCCCGCGGCGACCCAATACCCGCCCTCACCTGACCGACCAGGGGCTGAACGCTTACCAAAAAAGCTACCTTTACCAGGGATTTTCTGATGGGCGCGTGCTGGGCTCGAACCAGCGACCTTGGGATTAAAAGTCGCCCGAGGCGCCAGACGGGTCGAGTTGGCCCGAGATGAAACCGGCTTCTCTTCACGTAATTCTGGAGATCGTACGTTCGCTAGCTAGCGTGGTCGGGTTGCCCCTCTGTTGCCCCGCCGGTGCGAGTCTGAGACTGGTTCGATCGGCTGCGAACCCAAGATCGCCGGGTGGAGTGCACGTGAATGCCGAAGGAACAAATTCTCGTCGCGCCTGTCGCAACAGGGCGGCGTGCGATGATCACGCCGATGCCGGTCGCCCACGCTCGCGTAAGAGGCAACAGTAGGTCGTCATGATGACCGGGACTGACCTCAATGAGGTCGAGCGCCGCCTCTGGGCGGCTGCGGACGAGCTGCGGGCGAACTCGTCGCTGACGGCTGCTCAGTACCGTGATCCGGTGCTGGGGTTGATCTTCCTCGCTTTTGCGGAGCACCGTTTCGATGCCGTGCGGCCTGAGGTGGAGGCGAAGGCAACCGAGCGCCGGCCGGTGAGTGCCGACGACTTCCGTGCGAAGGGCGTCGTCTTCGTTCCGGAAGACGCTCGTCTCTCCTGGCTCGTCGAGCGGGCCGAGTGGGAGGACGTCGGACGCAACGTCGACCTCGCGATGGACTCGATCGAGGCAATCAACCTCGACCTTGCGGGAGTGCTCCCGCGCGGGTACCAGAAGCTCGAGAAGGACACGCTGATCGAGCTGATCCGCCTCTTTGCGCCGCTGCCGCGCACGCTGTCGGGCGACGCGTTCGGCCTCATCTACGAGTACTTCCTGACGAACTTCGCCTCGAGCGAAGGCCGCTTGGGCGGGAGTCCCGCGCTCCATGGCCGAGGTATCCCTCGAATGGGGGACTCCTCGTTCCAGACAGCCGCCATGGATGCCCCGATAGTTAGATACTGTAATAACGAACCTGGGTTCGCGGTCACGAGCTGTCGTGCGGAGCGGAGTTGCTCCTCGGCTCGTCTACGGCGCCCTTGGCCGTCGGGAAGCCCGGTCTGCCAGACGAATAGTCGCGGAGCTATAACCGCTGCGGCAAGTACCATTGCTTGCATGAGCGTCGCTGCTATCAGCGAGAGAACAGCGGCTGACAACCTCGTGCCTCACCGTTTTCGGAAGGGCAAGTCCGGCAACCCAAATGGGCGCCCGAAGGGGGTCGCAGCACGAGTGAGGGAGCTGGCAGGTGGTGATCCCGATCGCTTTCTGAACGTCGTCATTGGGATCGCTGAAGACCCGAAAGCCCGAGCGGCCGATCGACTGCGGGCTTGTGAGATGCTGCTCGACCGTGGCTGGGGCAAGGCCCCGGCTTTCGTGCCAGTGGAAGAGGCTGACCCGCTCGAGCTTGACGCCATCAACCAGTTCATTGACGAGCGGCAGCAGGAACTCGGGAGGCTTCGCGATCAGAAGGCGAGCCAGGCGCGCCGGACGTAGGTGCTAGCGGTCAAGCGTGAGCTCCCTCGCTCAGGCAGGCAGTGATTCGCCCGAGGGCTTCGGGCACTGGGTAGATTCTGTCGATGGCGAAGTCACGGCGTGTGCTGCTTGTGCAAGCCCAGTATTTCGGTGGCATGGCTGTGATAGCGGGCCTGGGAGCCATCGTCGCTGCGGCGACCGGCAACGTCGCAATCATGGTGCTCGGCGCCGGGACGGCTGGCATGTCCCTGTTGGTCAGGCGACGCCGCAGGCGTCAGGCTGAGAAAGCGTTCGACGACTAGCTCGTCACACCAGAGGTAGCTCAGGGCGGTCGTCCGGTTCGGGTGACATTCCCCAACACTGGCCCAGCCGAGCGTGCTTCTATGCCCCTTTGAGCTTCGGGGTCGCCGGTTCTTCATTCGCTGCCATCCACGCTTCGATTTCTGACCGTCGGAAGCGATAGGTTGTTGCCCGCCAGCGAGAGCCTTCCCGTACAAAAGGGATCTGGTTACGGGCGACCAGGGTGTAGACCCAATCTGGCCTCACCCCGAGCAGCGCCGCGACTTCTTTCATGGTCAGCAGGTCGTCTGCGCTCGCTTGAGAGACTGGACTGCGTATCCACTTGATCTCTCTCACGATCACGTAGATGGAGAGCGAAGCCACGACGAGCATGACCATTCCCCAGAGCCAATCCCCCACGACGAACGAGTAGGTGGAGTACCCAAGAGAGAAGATGAGGAACCCGCCCGAGACGGTGAAGGACAAGATGAGACGCGGGATCGGCACCTTGTGAGCGCCCACATCTCGCGACACGTGCCGACTTCCCGGCGCACCAGCAAGCCGCCAGATCGCCTCGCACAAGAACACAACCGTGACTACCAATAGCACGATGTTCCGAGTGCTCAGGACGAGCGGGAAACCGATCAGCGCAACAGCCAGCCGTAGCCGCATAGGTCGCAGCAACTCCAGCCTCGCCCGAATCGCACTCACCAACGCAGCATAGGTCGCGTCAACCCGATTCCGGTTCCTCAGCTCACTCGGGTGACATTGCCGAACGGTGGCGCAGGCGGGTCTTGCCTGCTCAGGCGGCTCGGTCGGTTGCCGATAAACCGTCCATGCGGTTGCTCTCGGCCTTCCTCGTCGCGATCCCGGTGCTCGTAGTCAGTGGGATCGTGACTGCCGGGATTCAACTCGGCGGCTGCGGTGAGAATGTCTTCGAAGGCACAACCCGGGGCGATGTATGCGCTGTCGTCGACAACGATGCCCCTTCCTATTTGCTTTGGCTCGCACCGCCCATCGCAGTATTTACCGTGATGCTCCTCGGGCGCGGACGTGCGCGATGGTTCCTGCTCGCCGGAGTGCTAGCGGTCGCTGTGACCGTTCACGCGATCGTGGCCGCCATCGTTTCCTCCAATCTCTTCGCCTGACGCTGTCAGCGCCGGTTCGGGTGACATTCCCGAACTCAATGTCATTCTCGGTTGAGCGGCAGCGTCCGGTTGCTGGCGCAGACTCGGGCGGCGGCGGCTGACTCGATTCCGAATGTCGTCCCGTGGGTTGACCATCCAGCGTTGTGTCGCCGCCGCCGACCGAGACCGTCGAGCGTGACCTGATAGGAGCGTGGCTTCGCCTCGATTGAGGTCTGTCCGCTCGCCGGTCGCCCCCAACGGCTATTGGAGGCGAGACTAATGATCGTGATCGGAGTGGACGTACACAAGCAGTCGGTGACCGCTGTGGCGGTCGACGAGGCCGGCCGGATGCTCGACGAGCGCACGGTGGCGGTCGGGAGCGACGAGCTGATCGGCTGGGCCTCAGCGCTCGACGCGGAGCGGCTGTGGGCGCTCGAGGACTGCAGGCTGTTGACGCCGTGGCTGGAGCGGCAGCTGCTCGGCCTGGGCGAGGAGTTGGTGCGGGTCTCGCCGAAGCTGACGGTGCCGGAACGCCGCGCCGGCCGGATGCGCGGGAAGTCGGACCCGATCGACGCGCTCGCGGTCGCGAGGGCGGCGTTGCGCGAGCCGGACCTGCCGCGGCCGCAGCCGGGTGAGCGGGTGTACCGCGAGATCAAGCTGTTGGTCGATCATCGTGACGATCTCGTCGACGAGCGGCGGCGAACCCAGCAGCGGCTGCGCTGGCATCTGCACGAGCTCGACCCGACCTTCGTCGTGCCGTTGCGGAGACTCGACCGTGCGAGTCAGCTCGAGCGCGTCGGCCGCTGGCTGGCACGGCGTGAGCAGGACGTCCAGGTGCGGATCGCACGTGAGCTCGTCAACCGCTGTCGCTCGCTGACACGAACGATCGACGAGCTCAACGAGGAACTCGAACAGCGGGCGGCTGCGGTCGCGCCGGCGCTGCTCGAGCTGCCCGGCTGCGGCGCCGTCACGGCGGCGAAGCTGCTCGCCGAGATCGGCCCGATCAGCCGCTTCAAAAGCGACGCACAACTCGCCCGCCACAGCGGCGTCGCGCCACTCGAAGCAAGCTCAGGCAAGAGCCAGCGGCACCGACTCGACCGCGGCGGCAACCGCCAACTCAACGCCGCGCTCTACCGGATCGCGATCACCCAGGCCCGCTACCACCCCGCCGCCCGCGCCTACCTCGAACGCAAACAAGCCGAAGGCAAAAGCAAACGCGAAGCGATCCGCTGCCTCAAACGACAACTCGCCCGCATCGTCTTCAACACCCTCAAAACGAAGCCCCGCCTTGACATAGGAGCAACACTGGCCCAGGCGAGCTAGCTCTCACGACAATCCGGTAGTAAGCCGATCAATAGCGAGCGGTGTCTCGCAACGACCTAGTGACCGTAGGATTCCTCGTCGGTTCGCTCATGATCGCGGCCAGCGGCGTGATCGGCTTCTGGGCACGCCACAAGGTTGCCGTCCCGCCACCTAGGCACCAGATTGCGACAGCGAGCTTCCGACTTGTTGCTGGCCTGATCCTCGCAGCCATATCGACGCTGCACCTCTTCGGGTGACGGTCCCGAACTCTGGCGCATTCGGATGTCCCGATACGCGGGCAGGCGGGGCTACGATGATCCGCTGTGCCTTTCTTCCGAAAACCTCGAGGCGAAGCTGAGCAACCTGAATCGCAGTCCGCACCTTCGGTGTTCGACGAAAACGGGCGCTTGCGACTCCAGTGCTGGTACTGCGGAGAGACGATTGCGTATGAGGGCCTCGATCCCTGCGCCGTGATCCTCGTGACCAACTGGACGGACGAGGCGGATCAACGAGAACAACAGATCTTTGCCCATGCGGAGTGTTTCCGCCGCAGCGGATCGGGAAGCGATCTCTACGTGCTCGATCCCGACTTCAGCAACGAGTAGCTCCCGCACGCGGGTGACATTCCGCAACGCTGGGCGCAGGCGACTCAGTTGTGCCGAGAAGCCCTGTCCTTTGGCGGCTCGAAGTCCCTAGCCAGGATCACAGGCAATGCAAGCAGCGCGGTGATCACTCCTATGACTCGCAGAGCAGCTGGCACGGGCATGAATACGGAGCTCGCCGCAAGTACGAGCACGGATGCGACCACGGCGTGGATCCGCTTTCGCCTCTCACCCTGCTGCGCGGGCGCGGTATCGGTCTGGATCGACCTGCGCGTCCGCCAAGCGACGCGGGCAAAGAGATATGCGCCATAGAGAATCAGCGCACCGATGACGAGGCCGAACAGCCCCGCACCCACCTCCCCTTGCACCGCCATCACCACACCGAGTCCGGCCATCCCGAAACCCGCTGCCGCCAGTATCAGCGCGAAGAACACGAACAGGACGATCACACGGCTCGTATCGACCGGCTCATGAAAGATCTTGAACTGCGATCCTCATGCAACATTCCCGAACACCGGCGTAGGCGTGGGTCTTGGTGCCGCCGTCGCTACTTAGCCGACGGACTCGCCTGCCGTCGCTGCAACCATGGAATCCCGAAAGCGATGAATGCTCCCATGTAGACGTGGATGAACAGGATGAAGAGACCCCACACAGCACCCTGATCGCCCCAGAAGATGAACACCGACGGGATCCCGAAAACAATGACGGCCGCACCGACGATGCGACACGTTCTCGTCGAAAAGCGGCTAAGTAGAACCGCGAGATCGCTCTGAGGCGTCTTCATGCTCGCAAGTATCGGCGCTTCGTGGAGATGTCACGACCTTTAGTGATGCTTGCGCGGCGCTTCCTCAGGTATTGATTGCTGCCAGTTTGCGGCGGCCGTTGCACCGTGCCGTGAGGACTACTCAGCCACTGCGTCCCACAGTTGCAGAGCGAAGCCGATCAGAAGCAACGTCAGTCCGAGGAATGCGAGTCTTCGGTAGATCACCTTCCTGCGGAGCGTGCGCTCCTTCACTTCGAGAACTGTGCCTCCTTCGATCGGCGTGTTGTCTTCCAGAGCGATGCCCGGACTGTCATCGTGCTGCGGTTGCGGTAATGCGAAGAAGAAGAGCAAGCCCGTGCCGAGGATGTTGAGGACAAGTCCGGCAATGACCATGGCCGTGAGTCTGGCAAAGGCGTGGTGCCGGAAGTGTCAGTTGCGCAGATCCGGACGATCACTGAGTAAGCATCGCCGGGGCCTCTCCTAAACGAGGTGACCAGCAAGGCTTCGCGGGCCGAGGCCGAGAAACACCCGCAGGCTCCGCAAGCATCCTGTTGCAAGGCGACGCCCTGAAAGCAGTCGGCCCCATCGCCCTGGCTTTGCCTCCAGTGCCAGCCCACGGCAGCCGCATCGGCCGCTTCCGACTCCGCGCCCAACAAGCAGGAACGGCACCATTCGCCCTCACCGCCTCAACACCCCTCGCATCAGGCGGCGACAACTTCGTCATCCGCATACAGCCGCGCTGACCCACGGTCGAAGACGTTAGCGCAGCGGCAGCGCGAAGAGCAGCGCGAGCAGGCAGAGCGCGAACGCGAGGTCGTCGCAGAAGCGCGCGTTGCGCAGCAGCACCCCAGCAGTGGGCGCACCACCTGCCGTGCGTACTTCGGCGAGAAAGTGCAGCCGCGCCGCGCCGAAACCCGCGACCGGAGGCGAACCCCAGCGTCACCGCCGTCACGAGAGGCATTCCGGGCACGAACGCAGCCGACACGCTCAAGCCAAAGAACACCACCATCACGATCCCCATCGTCCCCACCCCCTGCTCTCATCGTGCGCGGGCCGTGCGCGCTTGTCGAGGGCTCCATTTCGCGCAGGTCGGGCAGCGGCTCGGCGGGCGGCTCGCACGGTGAGTTTCCCCTCCACGCGGTCTTCAACATGATTACCCGGGTTGTTGCTCCTCAGCGATGCGTAGGACGAAGTCGGCATCGGCAAGGTAGTTCCAGTAGTTCGTGTCACCCTCGTCGAAGTCCATACCATCTGTTCCGCGAAGACACACGCGCTGAATCTCAACCCCCTCGATACCAGTGAGCAGTTCTCGCCACTTCTCCATGACTGTTGTTGCCTCGCTTGGCCGAGCCCGGAACATCGCATCTCGAAGAGTCGGCCGGTCGCCGCTGCCCGGAAGCGCCGCGCCAGTAGTCACGCGGCCACCGAAGGAGCGGACGACGCCAATGAGGTCGGCCGCTTCAACACTCTCCGCACCATCACGGTCACCAACGAAATACCAAATCTGCAACCAGTAATCCGCCCGTCGTTCGCTCTCGCGGCTACGCCTAAATAGGGCCATCGCGTCGAAGTCTAAAGTCGAAGCCATTCTGTCCGCGACCGGCTCGTCGCTGTTTCTCTCGCACTTCGGTGAGGCGCTGAACTAGCGGAGAAGAGGCGTGCCAGCCGGGCAACGGTGTGATCGCGAGCGGGTGCGCCCACGGAGCCAACGCAACAGCGGCGAGAAGCTCAACCATCGCTTCTACCATCGTACCCAGCGTCCCGCCCCGATCCACTCGTTCGTATCATTCGTACCGATGCGAAGGGTCTTGATCGGAGCGGCATTCTTCTTCGTCGTTGTGGGCGGCAGTGTTGCGAGCGCAGGTGTTGGAGCCTCTCGGCCAGCTACCGAGGCTCCCGCCGGTGAGCTGCGCGACTGTCACTCTCGTAGCGAGAGCAACTCTCCGGCGCAGCTACCAGTTCAGGCTGGTGTGCGGATCGGGCCGTTGCTGCTCTGGCCCTCAGTCAGGAATCCGCCCGGAGCAGACCCTGGCAATGGCTCCGCATGGCCGTTCGTACAAAAGGCGCCAGTCATCCTCCCGGCGCGCACGAAGGTTGTGCTGGCGATTGCGCCGGAGGCCCAGAGCCTTGCCGCCTTCCAGCACCGTGGCCGGTACGTATCGGCGATTCGTTTCGAGGCCTGTCGTGAGCGCACACCCGCGTTTGCGTATCGTGGCACCGTCGGCAAGTACACGAGCTTTCCGTTCGCGATTGGTCGGACGGCGCGCTCGGTCTGTGTGCCGATGGAAGTCTGGGTCGATGGGCGTGCCACCCCGTTCCGGCGCGTCGTGCCGATCGGACGCGCTTCCTGCTGACAATCCCCGATCCTGCCTCGAATCGAGTGCGGGAAGAAGATCGCGCAAGCGCAGCTAGGACGACGAACCCAGGTTCGTAGGGTCACGCTGGAAATCAAAGGAGCGCAGGCCGTTGAGGTCGTTGAGGCTCAGTCCGGGCGTATGTAGCGCTGCGGCTCGCGTCCGTTACGGGGAGGAATCCCGACGAGTCCTTGTGTTTCCGCTTTGCGTAACAGTTGTCGGATGCGGGCTTCGCTGACGCCGAAGCGGGCAGGCACAACTTCTTTCCAGCGTTCTCCCGCGCTAATGACTGAGTCAACGAGGTCTTTGAGTCGGTCATCGGCCCAGTGACCTTTGCGGCCACGGCTGCTGCGAACCGGTCCGGGTGGAATGTCGATCCAGTCGCGAAGCGGTATGACAGGCCGACCGGGGCCGTCGCGCATGTCGGCTATTCGGTCGAGCGACTCGTTTATCTCGGACTCAAGGGCTGTGACGAGTCCTTTGAGATCGTACGCTCGGATAGCGCTATCGGCGGTTAGTTCGATCCGGTGTATTACGGGGCGCTCGCTGATTGAAGCGATGTGGGCCACGACCCGGACGTTGCGGTAGTCGCCAATCAGGCGAGCACCGCCTTCGAAGTCGCCGATAAATATCCAGCGGCGGTTCCGTTCGGTAATTCGGTCAGGTTCGTTTTCCGGATTCAACGGCGGCGAGGGTTGTCGCTAACGATGTTCCGGCCACACGACCCAAGGCACAACGACGAGACGCTGGTTGGGTGGGCGCTCGCGTATCAGGAGATCGGTTGGCGTGTACTACCGACAGGTGAAGGCTCCGGCCGTCAGGCAAAAGCTCCCCACGCGCGGGCGCTCCAGACTGTCCGACACCGGCATGGCTGGGGCCAACTGCGCGATCAGCCGTTGACGCGCCGGGAGATCGAGCTGGTGTGGTCGCACTATCCGCTGGCGGGCATCGCGGTTCTGACCGGTGATGGGCTGGTAGTGGCGGACGTGGAGCACGACGCCCAGATGCCCGTCGGTCTGATCGCGGTAGATACGCCGCGTGCGCGCAGCGCTTCCGGGGGTGCGCATCTTTTCTTCTCATCAACCGGGACTGTTCAGACGCGCCGCCGCGAGCAGACTGGCTTTGGCGATCTACTCGGAGAGGGAACATACGTGGTCGTTCCTCCTGGCTCGGGCCGTGCGTGGTTGCGCGATCCATTCGACGGACCGCTCGCGCCGCTGCCCGAAGCCCTCATCGAGTCGTGGGACATCGAAGAGCGTCCCAATCAACCTACTTCACATGTGAAGTGGGTTGGGTCCGAGCCACCACGTACCTATGAGGACGCTCTGGCCGCTGCACGGATTATCGGTCTCAAGCTCAGCGGTCGTAACTCCGTTACCTGTCCATTCCACGACGACCGCGTCCCTTCGGCAGGACTGACAGTTGGACAGGCAGAGGACACGCTCCTCTCATGCCGCGCCTGCAACGCCTCATGGTCGCTGCCACAGGTGTACGCACGAATCCGCAATCCAGGAATCGACCTCAGATCGCCAACGGTTGCGAAATGGGCTCGGCGGCTTGCTCACGAGACCGGCGTAGCGCCGCTGCCCGAGATCGAGGTCACGCTCCCGTCAGGCCCCGAATCGGCTCGCAAGCTCGCGGCTGGGTACCTCCTCCTCTTGCGGATCGATGTGGAGGATCCTCGCAGCCGCGAAGCGACGTTTAGCCGTGGTGTCCCATTTTCACGCAGCTTCGGTGCTCCCTGGTGCGGGCTGAGCGCAGATGTGTTTGGCCGTGCTCGCCGCACCCTAATCAAGGCTGGTTGGTTTGACGAGCCGACGTACGAGGTGCTCAGAGGGAGACGCACAATGATGCTGCTCCCTAATGGTTGGGCACGATGAGGCCGTCTGCACGAGGCGTCACGCCCGCCTTGCGAACCCAGGTTCGCGAATGCTTGGCGGCGCACCCACGAACGATCCGCAGCGCCAGCTGAGCGACGGGAGCGTAATGGGTGAGCTGAGAATGGAGATGGTCGTCCCACCCGAGCTGATCGATTTGCTCGTCACGGAAATGAAAGCACGCCTCGTCGAGGCAGAGCCAGCCTCCGAGTTTCTCACCGCCGTGCAGGCCGCAGACTTGCTGCGTTGCAACAGACAACGCGTCTACGACCTCGTTTCTACTGGGAGACTGACGCGTTACAAGGAAGGTGGGCGCACCCTGTTGCGCCGTGCCGACGTGCTGAAGCTCGTAGTGCTCGAGCGGCCTGCGACCCAGTAATCGTGCTTTCCAACCTGCTGGCAGAGGACATGTTTGCGAGACGGTTCAAGACGGCACTTGGTGCGTTGCCTCCGTGTTGCCCCCTCCCCTGTTACCCCGCATGGCTAAAGGGATCGCGGAATGACGTGGGGATTGCATATGCCCTCGTCAGGACCTACACTTGCAGTGTCATATTCATAGCCCCCGCGAGGCTGGAACCTCCGGGGGCGCGGCATAGGAGGGTTAGCTCCCATGCAAGATCGTTCTAGCGGACCTCGGTCCCGCAAGCTCGTCAAGACGACCACGCCGGGCATCTTCCAGCGTGGCGGGCGGTACGTCGTCGTCTTCCGAGACGCGGCAGGCAAGCAGTGCAAGCGCTCGGCACGCACGTTGGCGGAGGCGCGCGCCCTCAAGGCGTCCCTCACCACAGACGTTGCTCGTGGCGAGTATCGGGCGTCCTCAACCGTGCGATTCCGTGACCACTGGAAGCCGTGGATCGAGAGCTACGCCGGTCGCACGAGCCGGGGCTTTCGCGAGACGACACGAGAGGAGTACAAGCGCGACCTCACTGAAGCCGAGGGCTTCTTCGGGAGGATGCGCCTCGCGGAGATCGAGGCCGTCGAAGACCACGACCACGATCAGGACGGAACCGCCACCGTGACCCTTTCCGAGCCCGAGCCGATCACGACGGTCCGCCCGCCCGAGGTGTCGGTGGCGGCGGGCACGTCCGTCGGCGACGAGCCGAGCATCGAGCCCGGCGTCGAGCCGGACGTCGTCTTCGCCCTCGACGATCTCGACGTCTACTACGGGTCCTTCCGCGCCGTTCGCGGCGTCTCGCTCGAGGTGCGCGAGAACGAGATCACCGCGTTCATCGGCCCGTCGGGTTGCGGCAAGACCACCGTGCTGCGCTGCCTCAACCGCATGAACGACCTCATCGAGGGCTGCCGCATCACCGGCACGGTCAACTACGACGGCATCGATCTCTACGACCCGAAGATCGACGCGGTCGAGGTGCGCAAGCGCATCGGCATGGTCTTCCAGAAGCCGAACCCGTTCCCCAAGTCGATCTACGACAACGTCGCCTTCGGGCCGCGGCTCAACGGCATCCGCAACCGCAGCGAGCTCGACGGCATCGTCGAGCAGGCGCTGCGCGGCGCGGCGCTGTGGGACGAGGTGAAGGACCGGCTCAAGGCCTCGGCCATGGGCATGTCGGGCGGGCAGCAGCAGCGGCTGTGCATCGCCCGCACGATCGCGGTCAAGCCCGACGTCGTGCTCATGGACGAGCCCTGCTCGGCGCTCGACCCCATCGCCACCGCCCGCGTCGAGGACCTGATGCAGGAGCTCAAGGCCGACTTCACGATCGTGATCGTCACGCACAACATGCAGCAGGCCGCCCGGGTGAGCGACCGCACCGCGTTCTTCACCGCCGAGGTCAACCCGGCCGGCGACCTGCGCACCGGGGTGCTCGTCGAGTACGACGGCACCCAGAAGATCTTCTCCAACCCGGGCGACGAGCGCACGGAGAACTACGTCACGGGCCGGTTCGGTTGATCCGGGCCCTGACGACGCAGCCGATCAGCGGGGGTGGCGAGGATGGTTGACAACCGAAGGTCGTTCCACCAGGAGCTCGACGAGATCCGCAACGACATCGTGCGGCTCGCGGCGATGGTCACGGAGTTCATCCCGCGCGGCACGGAGATCCTGCTGTCCAACGACCTGCGCGGCGCCAAGGCGCTCATCGAGGCCGACGACGGCATCGATGCGCTCTCGCTCGAGATCGAGGAGCACTGCTACCAGGTGCTCGCGCTCCAGCAGCCCATGGCCGGCGATCTGCGCTCGATCGTCACGGCGATCCGGCTCGTCTCGGAGATCGAACGATCCGGCGACCTCATGGTCAACGTGGCCAAGGGTGCCCGCCGCCTGTACGGCGCCGTGTTCGACCCCCGCCTGCGCGGGCTGATCGAGCAGATGAGCGAGGAGGCGGCCCGGCTGTTCAAGCTCGCCGTCGACGCGTACGTCGAGGGCAACGCCGGTCTGGCGGCGGCGCTCGACGACATCGACGATCGCCTCGACAACCTGCACGTCGACTACATCGAATCGATCTTCGAGGCGCACCACAACGACGGGCTCACCCTCGAGGCCGGCGTGCAGCTCGCGTTGATCGGTCGCTACTACGAACGCATCGGTGACCACGCGGTCAACATCGGCAACCGGGTGCAGTACATGGTCACCGGCTGGCTGCCCGAGCACAGCGGCGCGGCGCGGGTTCAGGCTCGCGCCCGGCAGAGCGCGAGCGAGACGGCGGGCATCGAGGCCGACGACGCCACGACCGATGCGAGCGGCGCTCCTGGCCGGCCGCACGGCGCGAGCGGGCGAGCGACGCACCGGCGACGGGCCGCGGGCGACCGGGACGACGAGGACGGAACCGCCCCGATCTGCGTCTCGCCCCGTCGCCGACCCCGGAAGCGGATGCCGGTGCCTGACACCCGTTACGGTCGGGGTCGATGGATCTGATGATCGCCGACATCTCAGCAGTCGGGTTCGGCGCGCTGCTCACGGCGGCGCTGATCGCCGGCGCCAGCGTCGTCCTCGCCATCGGCGCCGTGGCCCACGATCGTCGCCGGCTCCTGACCCGGCTCGCCGACCTCGAGGGTCGGGCGCGCTCGACCGACGCCCACGATGGCCCGGACGACCTCTCGTTCTCGAGCAGCCAGCCGGCCGACCTCGATGATGCGATGCACCGGGTGCAGCAGGTCATCGATCGCACCCAGACCGTCGCCCGCGACGAGCGCGATGCGAGGCAGCGCATGGAGGCGCGCGCTGCGCGCCATCCCCGAGGGCGTCGTGGTGGTGGACGACGCCGGCGAGATCATGTTCCGCAACGACGTCGCGGCCGAGTTCGTGGCCGCCCGCCACGGCGACGCGCTGGTCGAGGCGGCGATCACCGAACTGGTGGCCGACGCGGTCGGCGAAGGTCAGGCGGGCTCCCGCACGCTCGACCTCTTCGGACCGCCTCGGCGCACGATGGTGATCTCGGCCCGGCCGCTGCTCACCGAGGGCCACGCGGTCGGCGCCCTGGCGATCGTCGAGGACATCACCGAGAAGCGGCGCCTCGAGGCGGTCCGCCGCGACTTCGTGGCGAACATCAGCCACGAGCTCAAGACGCCGGTCGGCGCGCTGAGCCTCCTGGCCGAGACGCTCGTCGAGGAGGACGATCCGCACGTCACGCGCCGGCTCGCCGAGCGGATGGTCGCCGAGTCGATCCGTCTGGCGAACACGATCGAGGACCTCCTGGTGCTCAGCCGCATCGAATCGGAGGAGGCGCCCGAGCGCGAGGCGGTGCCGGTGCACCTCGTCGTGGCCGAAGCGGTCACCCGGATCCGGCCCGCCGCCGAGCACGCCGGCATCGAGATCGATGCGCCGGAACCCGATCCGCACCTCGCCGTCATGGGCGATCGACGCCAGCTCGTCTCGGCCGTCTACAACCTGCTCGACAACGCGGTGAAGTACTCCGACGAGGGCTCGTCGATCGACGTGCGAGCCACCACCGACGGCCGCACGATCGACCTCGCGGTCGCCGACCACGGCATCGGGATCCCCGCCCGCGACCTCGAGCGGGTCTTCGAGCGCTTCTACCGGGTCGACCTGGCGCGCAGCCGCCAGACCGGCGGCACCGGGCTCGGGCTCTCGATCGTGCGCCACGTCGCGGCCAACCACAGCGGTGACGTCGCCGTCGAGTCGCGGCTCGGCGAGGGCTCCACGTTCACGTTGCGGCTGCCGCTGACGGCCACCGGGCCGGTGGCGATCGACGGTCGTGGTGCGGGCAGCTTCACGAGCGAACGGGATGCCGGATGAGCAGCGCCGCCCGCCAGGACCCGATGCTCACCGTGCTGGTCGTCGAGGACGAGGACTCCTTCGTCGAAGCGCTGACGCTCGGTCTCGAGCGCGAGGGGTTCCAGGTGCAGATCGCACGCGACGGGGCCGAGGCCCTCGACATGTTCGATGCGGTCGACCCCGATCTCGTGCTGCTCGATGTGATGCTGCCGAAGGTGTCGGGCCTCGACGTGTGCCGCGAGATCCGCACGAAGTCCGCGGTGCCGATCATCATGGTCACGGCGAAGAGCTCCGAGATCGACACGGTGGTCGGGCTCGAGGTCGGCGCGGACGACTACGTCTCGAAGCCGTACCGCCTCCGCGAGCTCGTGGCGCGGATGCC
>CAWERG010000004.1:0-894372 GCA_963811415.1 uncultured Actinomycetes bacterium
TGCACCGCATGCGCGAAAGGGCATGTATGGCACACCTAACCCGCCATTTCAAGCCGTTCCTGCATGATGTAAAACCCCGAGAAGGCCCATACGGGATTCGAACCCGTGTTGGGCGAGAGACCCGAAGATGAAGCGACTTCGGTCGAATCCCGTCGTGATGATCTTGGTGCGCTGAACCCGTTCCTGACCCGCATTCTCGAGCGCGTCAAGCAGAACGAGCGGGAGCAGGCCGAGTGAACGTCCATGAGCTGCTGGTGCGGCGTGCCGCCGAGTACGAGCTGCTCGCGCACTGGCACGCGGAGCGGGGGTGGCGGCCGACCCCCGTCAGGGGGTGGCCGCCGACGCATGCGTGGCGGTCGCGATCGTTCTCCGAGAGATCGCTACGGCATTCGAGGATGGGTTGGGCGAAGCGGCGTGAGCGCGGTTGCCGATCTCGGGCGCGGCCTGCCGTGGCATCGCTGTCCAGGCTGTGGGAGGCCGTTGCCGCTGCAGGTTCGTCGGTGCTCGACGCGGACCTGTCCGGCATTCGCTCCGACCTGGGCGCGGGATACGCGGCGGCGGCTTCTCGAGAACCTGCGTTTGGTGAAGCTGTCGGTGATGTTCTCGGTGACGGCGCCAGGGGCCGAGCTCTACCCGTTCGACCCAGCGTATTGCCAGCATGAGCCGGAAGTTACGTGCGCAGGCCGATTGGCTGCCGTGTGAACCCGGCGCTGGCGCGGGCGTTTAACAAGGAGGCGGGGAAGTGGTGGAGCCGCCTGCATCGGAAGGCAAAGCAGCGGGCCGATCGGGCGACCGGCCACAAGGGGCGGTTGCTCGCACGGGTGTGGGAGAAGCAGAAGCGGGGGCTGGCGCATCTTCACGGCGTGATCAGCGTCGCGTCACCGGTCGAGGTGGCGTGGGCGCAGGCGTATCTCGAGGCGCTGCGTGCGCTTGCTCCGTCGGAGGGCTTCGGCTTCGTTGACGGCTGGGAAAAGGTCGGCCGGCGGTTCTGGCCAGGCGACCAGGCTGGCGCATATCTTTCTGGAGCCTACTTCGTGAGGGGACGCGGAACAAAGGCGGCACTGACCGAGAACGTGAGTGCGGGCGACCTGCCATGCGTGGTGGTATTCGTCGGCCGGCAGCTAACGCAGAAGACGGGTGTCACGATGCGGTCGCTGCGGAACGCTCGCCAGCTGTGGGCCTATCGTGAGGGACTGATCGAGAAGCTGCCACTCTCGGAGGACGACCGTGCGGTTGCGTGTCGGCTGCTCGACCGCGAACCGCTCCCGGCGCGGGGGCCATGACGGGTGGCCGCTGCCCCGATTGGCTGCCCCTGCTCGGGGGCGGAGCGGCCGTCACCGAAGGGGAACCCGCCGCAGGCGGGTTGACGGACCGCGAGCACTCGGGCAGGACTGGGCGGCTAGCGGGGCAGCGGCAACACGTCCAGCTCGTCGGCTGCTCGAAGGAGCCTTCCTTTTCGGCTTATCAGCTGCGCATCAGCTTGCACTTGACAGCTCGGTACATCGCGAGCTATTATTCAGCTGTCGATAGAAACCGAGTTGAGGAGGACAGACATGAGCACGACGCAAACCACGCCTGATGCCCTCGCCAAGCTGACGGCCGGCGGGACGATACGACTTGAAGGTGCGCTCTGCGTCCAGGGCGGGACGCCGATGTTCACGACCTTCGCTCGCGCTGAGGACGTATCTCGGCACGCTGCGGGTCGACACGCTCAACCCCGGGACAAAGAAGGGCTACCAGCGACTAGCGTCGCCGACGCGCATGAACGCCGCCGCCCGGTACTACGCCAAGGGTGGCCGGATGCCGAACCCGCTCCTGGTCAACATCCGGGAGGACGACTTCGACCGAGTGGAGGTCGTGATCACGGTAGCAACCGCGATGACTACGACCAGGCGATAGAGCACGACGGGAAATGGATCGGCACCGGCTACATCGAGTTCGATCTTGACCTGCCCGCCTGGCTGTACGACGGTCAGCACCGCGAGGGTGGTCTCAGGAAGAACCTCGGGGAGCACATCGGTTCTCTTGACTTCCCCGTGCCGCTCAGCATCTGCCGGGTTCAGCGAGGCGGAGGAGATGACCGAGTTCTATGAGGTCAATACGAACGCCAAGTCCGTTCCGACCGATCTCGCCTGGGAGCTGCTGCGCCAGCGGGCCGAAGAAGACCCCGAGTTTGCTGCGATGCTTGAGGACGCCGAGAAGGACTCGATCGTGCGAGGCATTGATGTGATCCGGGAGTTGGAGCAGTCGTCAGGGCCATGGAAGGGTCGCGTCCTACCCCCGAATCAGAAGAAGGTCCGAAACGACGGAACGACGATCCCGCAAGCACAGCTGGCACGGTCGCTCAAGCCCGTGCTAGACATGCCACTCCTTAAGCGGGCGGAGCCGGCACAGATCGCGACCATCGTCAACGCTTACTGGCACGGTATCGCCGCAGTCATGCCCGAGCCCTTTGCGGAGACCTCGAACCCGGCTGACTGGGTCATCCAGAAGGGGCCTGGCGCGGACCGCCCTCCATCGGATTCTTCCGCAGGTCATCGAGGTCGTCCGAGCTAAGGGTAAGCCGCTTGGAGACGTCGACTCATACGCCGAAGTCATGGAGAGCCTTCCGACGCTGAGTGGCGACATGGTGACCGACGACGGCGAGGTCTCAGACGTCCGGCGCCGACTTCTGGAAAGTCGGATCGGCAGCGTCGGCTTTTACCGGCGACTCTGGTCGTAAGCGGCTTGCGCTTCGCATTCAGACCGTGATCCCGAAGCCCACGGACGAGATCACCCTGTAGCTCTAGTTACCCGTCGCGCCACGACTGCACGGTTACTACGAAACGTGCAGTCGTGGGGGGCTGAGCCCGGAGGCCGAGTTCGTCGAGTGACTTGATCCCGTAGACCACGCCGGTACCGGTCTTGACAGTAAGCGTAGTTTTCGTATACGTTTACTGACATGGGCCGACCACGAAAGCTCGACGTGCTGACCACCACGGTCAGCGGACGCATTCGCACGGAGCAGGCCGAGTGGCTACGTCGCCAGGCAGACCGCCAGTTCGACGGGGAGCTGAGCCGCACCCTCCGATGGGCGCTCGACCAAGCCGAGTTCCTGTCTTGGATTCTGAGCCAGGCCAAGCCTGCCCAGGCGCTCGACGAGGCGTTGCACCCCGAGATGTACGGGCCGCAAAATCCTGAGGTCGAGGTCGCAGAGGCTGAGCGGGAACTCGAAGAATGGAAACACCAACAGGCGATCAAAAGGGCGCGGAAGAAGGCCGACGGATGAGGCTGTCGCGGGCCGTCGATCTCTGGATGGGCGAACTAGCACGAGCAGGGCGGACGGCTTCGAGCCGCGCGAGCTACGAACGAAACCTGCATAAGCTGATCGACCAAATCGAGCGGCGCAAGCAGGATGCAACGGTTCGGGACGTGACGACGAATGACTGTCGTGCGTTCCTGGATAACTGGATCGGACGGTCTCCCTCGACCGTGGCGACGATCCACAGCGCTTTGAACGGTCTCTTCTCGTGGCTGTATCTGGAGAGCGAGATCGACGCGAACCCGATGACTCGGGTAGCTCGTCCCCGCCGGCCGAGACCGGGTGACGTCGAGGTCGTTATCGTGACGCCTCGCGACGTGGAGCGGATGTTCGCAGCCGTCGAGACGTGGCAGGAGCTGCTCTGCCTCATCGGTGCTCGCCTACACGGGGATTCGTCGAGCGTCCGCGAGCCGGTCTGCGCTGGCGGGAGGTCGATCTATTCGGAGGGCACGATCCGGGTGCGTGAGAAGGGGAACAAGGTCTCGGACCAAGCCGGTTTCGAACGAGCTACTCGAGATCCTCCGCGCGGCGGTCGAGTCGGACGAGGTTGGCTGTCGGGCGGACGACTACGTGATCCCGAATCGGCGTGCCGCGAGGTCAGACGAAATGAGCGGTCGGACAAGGTGATCTGGGAGACCGTCGTCGAGGCTGGGCAGTGCTCGGAGTCAAGGTGACGGCGCACGCACTTCGGCGTGCGTTCGCGGTCTCGTTCCTGACGAGTCACCCGGGCGCACTCGAGTCGCTGCAGGCGCTGATGAGCCACTCGCGGATCGACACGACCGAGGTCTACCTGCGAGCGCTCGAACCGCGATCTGGCGATGGAGGCTGTCCGAGATCTCTCCTGGAACAGCTCCGGGTTTCAGTCGGGACGAGGAGAAGGCCCATACGGGATTCGAACCCGTGCCGCCGCCGTGAGAGGGCGGTGTCCTAGGCCACTAGACGAATGGGCCGAGCAGTGCGCGATTGTAGCTGACCCGTAGAGCACTCAGCCCGTTGTGGCCTACATGCTGGCTGGTAGGGGGAACGACCCACTGAAAGCGAACCGGGCGTAGTGTCATCCTGGCCACGACGACGTCTTGTGTGGACGCGAACGTGCTCCTCACCGCGGCCGGCTTCGTCAAGGCGAAGGTCGAGGGAACCGCCTCGCCCCAGGTCGGCGTCTCGACGTCGCTCGCATTGATCAATAACCTCGACTTCGACCTGGAGCAATTGCTCGACACGTCGAAGCCCGAGAACAAGGAGCAGCTCGACCTGCTGCCGCTCAACGGTTGCTGAGCACGCCACCCCCTGGGCCCGGTAGCACATCGCGGCTCCCGGGCCCAAGCGCATACCCTTCGAGGCGTGACGGAGCTGCGCATCTACCGAATTCCCTTCTCCACGAACGTCGAGCGCGTTGCGCTCGCGTGCGGGCACAAGGGGCTCGCCGTCGAGTGGATAGACGTTCCAGCCGACGATCGCCGCGCCGTCGAGGAGGTGAGCGGCCAGGGGCTCGTTCCCGTGCTCGTCGCGGGTGACGAGGTCGTCGCGGACTCACCGCGGATCGTCCGCTGGCTCGACGAGCACTATCCCGAGGCGCCGCTCTTCCCCGCGGAGCCGGCGCGTCGCGCCGAGGTCGAGACCTTCGTCGACTGGTTCAACAAGGTCTGGAAGGTGCCGCCGAATGCGATCGACGCCGAGTTCGACGCGCCCACACCCAACCGCGGACGGATCGCGGCTTGGGGGGCAGAGATCACCGGAGCGCTCGACCGCTTCGAAGCGCTCCTCGCAGGGCGAGACTGGCTCATGGGCGCTACGTTCGGCGTCGCCGACCTCACCGCCTATCCGTTCCTCCGCTACATGACGTGGTGGGAGGAGGGTGACCCCGACCGCTTCCACGCCATCTTGCGCGACTACCAGCCTCCAGGCGGGCATCGCCGGCTCGAGGAGTGGATCGCCCGGGTCGACAGGCTGCCGCGCGCCTAGGCCTCGGTCCTCGAGCGGTCGCGGCGGCCGGGCGTGGTCGGCGAGCCGAGCCGGTTGTGCCTGGCTGAAGCGTCCAGGCACGAAGACGTGAGAGCGCAGGCTGCCGTGCCCGCCTTTAGCGAGCCACGAAGACGTGAGTACACGCTGCCGTGCTTGCCTTCAGGCAGTCACCACCCGCCTCGCGCACCGGCGGCCGCAACGCTAGGACGGCTGCGTGGCCGCGACCGACTCGGGGCTCTCGACCTCGCGGAGCCCGAGCCGCTCCTCGAACCGCATGCGGATCGACTCCCCGACGGCGAGCACCTCGACGTCGCGGCTTCGGCGCGGGGGTAGCTTGACGATCCGGACCGACTCGTCGCGGTCTCCGTGGCAGCGTGAGTAGGCGGCCCGCTCATCGAGGACGGGCGGACGCTCCCGCCGCATCCGCAGAAGACCCATGAGGCGAATGGAAGCAGGTTCCGCGCGGGTTGTGAACCCGTGGCCCCGTCGGCGAGGCGCACGTTGCGACTGAATCAGCTCACGGCTGGCAGGACCAGGGGCTCCAATCTCGGCCGGATGCGACGAAGTACCGGTGCGCCGCGGTGACCTGGGCGACCGCGCTCTCGCCGTGTCCGAACAGCCGCCTCTCACTCGAGCCCATCTGAAACAGGCCGAGGTACTGGCCGTTCGTCGCCGTCGTCTGGAGACCGGACTCGCACTGCGCTACTGCGAGCGCCTCGTGGCAGAAGTCACCGAATACCTTGCAGATCACCGATGAGGGTGTGGGTGCCTCGACCGCGGCGAGCCTACGTGCCTTGCGTGCAGCCCGGAGCTTCGCGACCCGCTGGTTCGCGGCGGCGAGGCTCGCGCGGTGGCTCGCGATCTGACGACTCGCCTCCGCCGCGAAGCGCGGGTCGGTGAGGAGCCAGCGGTGGTGCGCGAAGAAGGCGAGCACCTGGCGATCCTTCCCCAACGTCTTCACGTGCCGCTCGAGCTCGGAATTCACACTTACTGGTTCGAACTTCGACTGGGCCGCTGCCGGCAACGTGACGAGCACGAACGCGCAAAGACTGATGATGAGGGCTCTCAGAATAACCTCCGGCTGGGGGACAGGGGCGCGGCGCCCTGAAAAGCTCTGGAAACCACCCAGAGATAGGCGCCGCTCGTGTCTCTCGTCCGCGCACGGTAGCAAGGGGCGCACAAGCTATGCGCCGGTTCCTCACAAAACAGTTACATTTCCCGCTACAAGCGTTGTCTTCGCGTAGAACGGGGAGCGTGCGAGGAAGGAGGCTGCGGGGCAAGGACTCGAACCTTGACTACTGGAGCCAGAATCCAGCGTCCTACCATTAGACGACCCCGCAGTGCGAGCGCCATTGTAGCCGGACGCGCCGGGGGTTCTACGATTCGAGGCGGTACACGGGAACGAGGCGCTTCTCGGCCTCGGTGTCGATGTGTGCGATCACCTCGACGTAGGGCTCGAGACCGGAGCCTTTCAGCTTCGCCTTGAGCAGGCCATCGACCTGGAAGAGCCCGGACGAGTTGTTCATGAGGATCTCGATCCGCACGGGCTTCGTCTCTCCGTCGACTATCAGCACCTCGTCGATCGCCGCCGCTGAGAGCGAATGCATCGAGACTGAGCCCCGCTCGAACGGGATCCGCGAGCGCCCCTTGGCCATGTCGAGCGCGTCGGCGACCCGGAGGATGCCCGCCTCGAGCGACAGCGGCTCGCCGTCGGCCCGGTGGCTCGTGATCGCCTGCAGCACCTCCGAGACGATCACGGTGAGCTCTGGCTCCTCGTAGCTTCCGGCGAGGAGCTCGCGGATCTTCGGCTCGGAGAGGAAGAGGCTCCAGTCCTCGTGCCCGCGCCGGTGCACCGACATGCCGACGCAGTGCAGCAGGGCCGCCAACACGACGACGACCTCCGAGTCCTCCTGACCCATCCCGTAGTCACGGGAGAGCGACGTCTCGACGCCGTGCTTGTCGAGCTCGCGCAAGAGCTTGAGCGAGATGTTCGTGACGATCTGGATGTGAACCCACGAGTGGTCGTTGATCTGCATCCGCACCGCGGCGTTGACGTTCGAGACGTGCCACCAGGCCTTGAGCTGCGGGTCGTCGTTCACGCGGTCGAGCAGGCGCCGCAGGATCCGGTTGCCGCGAACAGGCACCTTGATCTGCATGCTCCTGACGGCCTCCGCGGGAGTGAGCCGCGTCTCGCGCACCGCCTCGGGCGAGAGCGGATGACCGATGCGCTGCTGGGTCTCGGGATCGAGGGGCACTGTGTGACCTCAGCCTATGCGATCGCCGCGCGCACAGCCGCCCGGGTCGAACGGCTGACGGCTGCTCGGTGCGAGTCGCCAAATGTATGTGTCTGACACCGCACGCGGCGCCTGTCCGAAGCCGGCGACGCCGTCCACCTCACGCCGCAGTCTCGGCCCAGTCACCGTAGAGCTCGGTGTAGCGCGCCTTGCGCGCGAGCAGCTCCTCGTGCGTCCCCTGCTCGACCACGGTGCCATGCTCGAGCACGACGATCAAGCCGGCGCTGCGGATCGTCGAGAGCCGGTGTGCGATCACGAACGCGGTTCTCCCGGAGAGCAAGCGATCGAGCCCGCGTTCGATCTCGCGCTCGGTGGCGATGTCGACCGACGAGGTGGCCTCGTCGAGGACGAGTATGCGCGGGTCGGCGAGGAGCGCCCGGGCGAATGCGACGAGCTGACGCTGGCCCAGCGAGAGTCGAAAGCCGCGCTCGCCGAGCTGCGTGTCGTAGCCGGCGCTGAGTGCCTCGATGAACCCGTGCGCGCCGACTGCCCGGGCGGCGTCCTCGATCTCCGCGCGGGATGCCCCGGGCGCCCGAACGCGATGTTCTCGGCTACCGTGCCGGCGAAGAGGAAGCCCTCCTGCGGAACGATCCCGAGTTGCTGGCGAAGCGACGCCTGAGTTACGTCGCGGACGTCATGGCCGTCGATCGAGATCGTGCCCTCACGGGGGTCGTAGAAGCGCGCGATCAGCTTCGCGATCGTGCTCTTACCCGCCCCGGTGTGCCCGACGAGCGCGACCGTCGTGCCGGCCGGGACGTCCAGGTCGATGCCGTGCAGCACCTCCGGCGACTTGCCGTAACCGAAGCGGACGCCGTCGAAGCGAACATGTCCCGCAACCGTTGACAGCTCGCTGGCATCGGGGGCGTCGACGACGTCGAGATCCTCGTCCAGCACATCGACGATCCGGTCGAGCGCCGCCGTTGCGGACAGGAACGTGTTGTAGAGCTGCGAGAGCTGCTGCACAGGGTCGAAAAAGTTCGAAAGGTAGAGCGTGAACGCGAGGAGCGTCCCGAGAGTCATGTTGCCCTCGAGCACGAGGTAGCCGCCGTAGCCGAGCACGATCGCCGTCGCGAGCGACGAGAGGAGATCGACCGCGGGAAAATAGACGGCGTTGAGGACGACTGTCTCGTAGTTCGCCTCGCGGTAGCGCTCCGAGCTCGCGGCGAGCGTCGCGCGATTGCGGGGCTCGCGCGCGAACGACTGGACGACGCGCATGCCGGAGAGATCCTCCGCGAGGGTGGCGGTCACGTGTCCGAGGCGCTCCCGGACACGGCGGTAGGCTCGGTTCGAGCGGATCCTGAACCAGGCCGTCAGCCCGATCATCAGCGGGACCACCACGAGCGTCGCAAGCGCGAGCCGCCAGTCGAGGATCACGAGCACGATGCCGGTGCCGACGAGGAGGAGCGTGTTCTGGACGAGGCTCGCGGCGCCGTCGGTTACGAGCTGGTCGAGCGCCTCGACGTCGTTCGTAATGCGACTCACGATCGCTCCGGTGCGGTTCCGCTCGAAGTAGCCGAGCGACAGCCGCTGGAGGTGTCGGAAGAGCCGGTTCCTGAGGTCGGCAAGCACCCGCTCGCCGGTCCAGCCCGTGTAGTAGGTCTGTGCGGCAGAGGTCGCGAACGTCAACGCACCGGCGAGGACGAAGAGCGCGACGATCTCGCTGAGCCGTGCGAGGTCTCCCGTACGGATTCCCTGGTCGACGGCGAGCTTCGCGAGGTAGGGCGGCGCGAGCGCGACCAGCGTATAGGCGAGGAGCGTGACGATTGCGAGGGCTCCCTGCAGGCGATACGGGCGCGCGAGGCGCAGCAGTAGGCCGATGCGCCGCCGAGAGCGCCGCCACGACCAGTCCCGTACGACGCCGCCGCGCTCGTCCGTGAGGTGGGCGCCGGCCTGCGAGATCTTCATGCGCCGGCCTCGACGTCCTGGAGCAACCCGTGCTCACGTAGCTCGCGGTAGACGTCGCTCGTCGCGAGCAGCTCCTCAGGTGTGCCGTAGGCGGCGATCCGGCCGTCCTCGAGCACGACGATCCGGTCGGCAAGCGCGATCGTGGAGAGGCGGTGCGCGATGATGATCGTCGTCCGACCGCGCATCGCAGCCTCGAGCCCCTCCCGGATACGCATCTCGGTCGTAGCGTCGACCGACGCAGTCGCGTCGTCGAGGATCAGGATGCGCGGGTCGATCACGAGTGCCCGCGCGATCGCAAGCCGCTGGCGTTGCCCACCGGAGAGCGTGATGCCGCGCTCGCCGATCACCGTGTCGTAGCCGTCCGGCAACTCTTGAATGAACTCCTGCGCTTGGGCTGCGCGGGCGGCGGCCTCGACCTGCTCCTGCGCGATCTCCGGGACGCCGAATGCGATGTTGTCGCGAACGGAGGCCGAGAAGAGGATCGGATCCTGTGAGATCACCCCGATCTCCCGACGAAGCGACCGCCGCGTGACGTCGCGCACGTCCTGGCCGTCGACGAGGACACGCCCGGAGTCGACGTCGTAGAAGCGGGCCACGAGCGATGCGAGTGAGGTCTTGCCGGCGCCGGTCGGGCCGATCACCGCGACCGTGCTTCCGGCTGCGATCGTGAGCTCAATGTCGCGCAGGACGGGTCGGCCGGTCTCGTAGCCGAACGTCACGTCCTCGAACACGATCTCGCCGGCGCCCGGCGCGAGCTCGGCCGCCGCGCCGCGGTCGCTGACCTCCTCCGGCTCGTCCACGACCTGGAAGAACCGCTCGCCGGACGCCGTCGCGCGCTGCGCCTGCCCGATCCACATGCCGATCATCCGGAGCGGCGCGACGAGCATGCTCAGGAGCAGGTTGAACGCGAAGAACGCCCCGATCGTCAGGGAGCCGTTCACGACCATGCGTCCCGCGACGAGCAGCACCGCCGCCTGCGCGAGCATCGGGAGGAACGACAGCAGCGGAACGTAGATCGACCGCTGGCGGTTCGCCTCGATGCTCTTCGCGAAGAGCGCATGCGTCGACGCGTCGAACTGCGCCTGGCGCCGCTCCTCCTGCGCAAACGCCTTGACGACGTGAACGCCGACGATGCTCTCCTCCGCGACCGTCGTCAGGTCGGCGAGTCGCTGCTGGACGTCGCGCAGCACCGGGTGTGAGACACGGCTGTAGCGGTACGCGATCACGACGATGGCCGGCGTGATCGCGAGCGCCACGAGCGCGAGCTTCCAGCTGTAGACAAAGAGGACGACCGAGACGATCGCGACCGTCGAGAAGTGCTGCGCGAAGAAGATCAGCCCGAAGCCGAGGAAGAAGCGAATCGTCTGCAGGTCGACGGTGGCGCGCGACATCAGCTGCCCGGTCTGATTGCGGTCGTAGAAGCCGAACGACATCCGCAGCAGATGCGCGTAGAGCGCGTCGCGCATGTCGTACTCGATCCCGAGCGACGGCCCGCCGGAGAGGAGCCGCCTGCCGAATAGGAGCAGCGCCTTGACGACCCCGAGCCCAAGGATCGCGAGCACGAGGACGGCGAGCAGGGTCTCGCTCGCCCCGTCGCGGATCTCGTTGATAACGAAGCCCGTCATCACGACGACGGCGATCGCCGCGGCCTGAGAAGCGATGGCGAGCCCCGCAGAGAGGAGCACTGCGGTGCGATACGGACGCAAAAAGCCTAGAAGGCGCGCAAACGTCCGCGCGTTGGTCGCCCTCGTCGGCGGGGTCAGGCTAAACGACGTCACCGTCCGATTGTTCCAGCGGCGGCCAAGTGGCCGCGGACATCTGCCTTTCCGCGGGCCTCGTGCCTGCCTTCAGGCAGGCACTACACACATGCCGCGCTAGGTTGCCGTGACGCGAGCGCCCGCCGAAACGCAGGTGCTTACCTGAGGCATGCACACGGCTGCAGGCATCTCAGCGCGCGCTCGCCTCGGCGTCCTTGACGCGGAAGAACGGAACGACTGCGCTCGTGCCGAGGATCGTAGAGCGCCGAGCCGATCGCGCGCGCCACACGGGTGGCTTACCCGGGGTGGCTCTCCTGCCCGGGATCGCCGCCGTCGCTCGGTGAGATCGTAGAGTTGCGTCATGCTCCCGCTCGAGTCCGTGCCCAACATCTCCGAAGGACGCGACGCCTCCACGATCGCGGCAATCGGCGCGGCTTTCGCCCGCGGCGTGCACCTGCTGGACGTGCATTCCGACACCGACCACCATCGCAGCGTCTTCACGCTTGTCGGCGACGACGAGAGCCTTGTCGACGCCCTCGTCGCAGGGATCGCAGAAGCACGCGCCCGCATCGACCTACGCCGGCACGACGGCATTCACCCGCGCATCGGTGCGGCCGACGTCGTTCCCGTCGTCCCGCTGCGGCCGGACGACATGCCGCGCGCTGAGGCGGCGGCGCTCGCCGTCGCCGATCGCGTCGGTGCCGAGCTCGCGCTCCCGGTCTTCCTTTACGGGGCGATCGGCGAGGGGCGGCGCCCGTCCTCGTTCCGGTCGGGGGGCTCCGAGAGTCTTCGCCGACGCATCGAGGCCGGCGAGATAGCTCCCGATCGTGGCCCAGCACGCCTCGACGACGCCGCCGGCGGGGTCATCGTCGGCGCTCGCGCACCGCTTGTCGCGTTCAACGTCGACCTCGTCACCGACGACCTCGAAGTCGCTCTCGCGGTCGCTGCGCGGGTGCGGGAGACGGGCGGTGGCTTCCGGGGCGTTCGTGCACTCGGGCTCGCGCTGCCGCGTCAGGGCCGCGTGCAGGTCTCGCTCAACATCGAGGACGTCGAGGGCGCCCCTCTACACGAGGTCGTGGGCGCGATCGTCGCGCTAGCCCACGAGCTCGGCGTGGAAGCGGGCGACGCTGAGCTGGTCGGCCTGCTGCCGCTCACGGTCGCATTGCGCGCCGCACGCGCACCGCTGAGGCTGCCGGCGCTCGATCTTGCCCAGACGCTCGAGCTGCGAGCTCTCGGTTGGCCGTCTTCCACGATCTTTGCCAACCCTTAACCAAGGTTGACAAAGCCGCGTAAATGCACGTGTTTTTCGCTGCAAGTAACGGCTCGGATGTCGGTTGCGGACTCGAGGCCCTCCGCCTGGACGAGTATTGTGGCGGTGTGGTGACGACGACGATGATTCACGTCTGCGCGCATCCCGCTTGCGGCACGCTGACCCTGGGCCGCTTCTGCCTCGGGCACGAGGCGCCTGTGCGGCGCTCATTCACGCGCGGCAGGCCGTTCGCGAGGCTGCTGCCGGCAGAGATCACCGCATCCTGGCTCGCAGAGGTCGGTCCTCATGTGGAGACCGAGCGGCTGCCCGCGATCGCAATCCGCGCCTGACGCGAAGCACGCACGTCCGCGGACGACAGCGCTGTGCTGACGGCATAATCAACGCGTGGCTACACGGAAGCAGCGTCGCAGGCGCGACAAGGAAAAGCGGCACGAGTACGACCTCGTCTACGTCGACGACGCCGGCAACGAGGTAGAGCCCGACCCCAGAGAGACGCAGACGGCCCGGAAGGCCGCGACGGGATCCCAGTCCAGGCGTCGCGGTAACGCTCAGGAGCCATCATGGCCGCGGACGCTCAAGCGTGCCGCGATCTTCGCACCGGTCATGTTCGCGACGGTGCTCCTCATCGGCGGGACGCACAGCACGGCCGGCAACGTCGTGCAGACGGTCATCCTCGTCGCGCTCTTCATCCCGTTCAGCTATGTGCTCGACAGCTTCATGTGGCGGTCACAGCAGAAGCGCGAGGCGCGAGCTCGCGCGTCGAGCTCCAAGCGAGGTCTGTAACTCCGGCATGGCTCTTGCCGTCGAACAGCACCCGCTTGGGCCGTTCCAGACCAACTGCTACATCATCCGCTCCAGCGCCGATGCGGCCGAGGCGGTCGTCATCGACCCCAGCGGCGATGCGGCGAGCATCGTCGGGAGACTCGAAGGTCTCGAAGCTCGGTGCGTTGCGATCCTCGTCACGCATGGGCACTTCGATCACGTCTACGGCGTGGCGGATCTCGCCGAGACCACGGGGGCTCCCGTCTACATGCCGGAGGGTGAGCGACAGTCGCTCGAGAGCCCTCAGGCTCCCGAGTCGATCCCGCTCCCGGCGCCGCGTGGATACGCTCCCGACGTGCTGCTCACAGGCGGCGAGAACGTCGACGTTGCAGGGATCTCGTTCGATGTCACGTCCGTTCCGGGCCATTCGCCTTCACACCTCTCGTATCACTCCGGCGGTGAGCTCTTCTCGGGCGACGTGCTCTTCGCCGGCTCGGTCGGCCGCACCGACCTCGCTGGGGGCGACTGGGAGACACTCCTCGGCTCGATCCGGCAGCTCGTCGACAGGTATCCGCCCGAGACGGTCGTCCATCCCGGCCACGGAGCCCAGACGACGCTGGGCGCCGAGCTCGCGACGAACCCGTTCCTCGCGGATCTCCGTACGTGAGCCGCTCGATCGAGCGTCCGCGCGGGACGCACGACGTCGTCCCCGCGGAGATGCCGCTCTGGCAGCGGGTCACGGAGGAGGTCGAGCGACTGTGCGGCCTCTACGGCTACCGCAAGATCCTGACGCCCGTGTTCGAGGACACAGCGCTCTTCGCGCGTACCTCTGGACAAGGCTCGGACGTTGTCCAGAAGGAGATGTACACGTTCACCGACCGCTCGGACCGGTCGCTCACCCTGCGCCCGGAAGGGACGGCACCGATCTGTCGCGCATACGTCGAGCACGGCATGCACCGCGACCCCCAGCCGGTCAAGCTGTTCACGGTCGCCCCGATGTACCGCTACGGCGCTCCGGGCAAGGGGCGCTACCGCGAGCACTGGCAGGCGTCGGTCGAGGCAATCGGCTCTGACGACCCGTCGCTCGACGCGGAGGTCATTCAGCTCTACGACGCGCTGCTAGCGCGTCTGGGCCTAACGGCCTACCATCTGGAATTGAACTCGATCGGCTGTCGGGCTTGCCGTCCCGCCTATCTCGATCGCTTGCGTGGATGGCTCGACTCGAACATCGAGCGTCTCGACGGTGACACGCGCACGAAGGCCGCGACGAGCCCGTTACGCGTCTTCGACAACTTCGGCGCCAAGCCCGAGGCGGTGCGTCGGGCGCTCGACGAGGCGCCCAAGATCGGCGAGTCGCTGTGTGAGGTCTGCGTCGAGCACTTCGCCGTCGTTTGTGGCGATCTCGACGCGACCGGTGTCGCCTACACGCTCGTGCCGACGCTCGTGCGCGGGCTCGACTACTACACCCGGACGACCTGGGAGTTCATCGGGCCGATGGCGAACGAGAACTCCACGATCTCCGGTGGCGGCCGCTACGACGGGCTGATCGAGGAGATCGGGGGGCCACCGACACCAGGCGTGGGCTTCGGTGCTGGACTCGAGCGGCTGATCCTCGCGATGGAAGAGGCCGGGGCAACGGCCGCTGCACCGCGCACGGACGTGTTCTTCCTGATCGAGCCGACGGTCGGTCAGGATCGACGTCGGGAGCTGCGGCGGGTGATGAGCTCGCTCCGACGCGACGACGACGTTGCGTGTGACACCGACTACGCCGGCAGGTCGCGCAAGGGGCAGCTCACGCAGGCCGGACGTGTCGGTGCAGCTGTCGTCGTCGAGGTCGGGCCCGAAAGCGTCGTCATCGGCGGCTCGGTCGTGCCCGAGGAACGGATCCGCGCCGAGGTCTTGAGTAGGCTCGGCCGATGACCGCATGGCGCGACCTCATGTGCGGCGACGCGCGACCCGAGCACGTCGGAGAGCGACATACGCTGGCCGGCTGGGCTGCGCGGCGACGTGATCACGGAGGGCTGGTCTTCGTCGACCTCCGTGACCGCTCGGGAGTGACCCAGCTCGTGATCAACCCGGAGCGCTCGCCCGAGGCGGCGGCGCTTGCCCACGAGATCCGCAACGAGTTTGTCCTCCAGGCCGAAGGCGACGTGGTCGCCCGCTCCCCGGAGACGGTCAACCCCGCGATGTCGACGGGCGCGGTCGAGCTCCAGGTCGACACGCTCCGGATCGTCTCGAGGTCGACGCCGCTCCCGTTCCAGCTGGACGAGGAGAACGTCGACGAGACGCTCCGGCTCCGGTACCGCTGGCTCGACCTGCGACGCGAGAAGCTCCAGCGCAACATCGCGTTGCGCGCGCAGATGGTTGGGATCATCCGGCGGCACATGGAGCAGGCGGGCTTCCTCGACATCCAGACGCCGATTCTCTTCAAGCCGACACCGGAGGGCGCGCGCGACTTCGTCGTTCCCAGCCGTCTTCAGAAGGGGCGCTTCTTCGCGTTGCCCCAGAGCCCGCAGATCCTGAAGCAGCTCACGATGATCGCCGGCTTCGATCGCTACTACCAGATCGCGATCTGCTTCCGCGATGAGGATCTGCGTGCCGATCGCGTGCAGGAGATCACACAGCTCGACGTGGAGCTGTCGTTCCCCGATCGCGAGCTGCTCTTCGGCCTGATGGAGGAGATGTTCGGCGCGATCTGGCGCGAGTGCAGGGAGCTCGAGATCCCACGGCCGTTCCCGCGGATGACCTTCGCCGAGGCAGATCGGCGCTTCGGTACGGACAAGCCAGACACGCGGTTCGGTCTCGAGATCGAGGATGCGACGGAGGCGACGCGCGGCTCGGAGTTCACCGTCTTCTCCGGTGCGGAGGCCGTGCGCTTCCTCCGGGTGCCGCGCACCTACTCGCGCTCCGAGCTTGCCTCGCTGGAGGAGATCGCCAAGGAGCGAGGCGCGAAAGGGCTCGCCTATATCGTGCGGGACTCCGAAAGCGGCGATCTCAGGTCGCCGATCCTCAAATTCCTCTCCGAGGCCGAGCTGACAGCCCTTGCGATCGAGCCGGGCGAAACGCTGCTCTTCGGCGCCGACACTTGGACGGCAACCTCGCGGGTGCTCGGCCACCTGCGCCTGCAGCTCGGGCGAGAGCTCGGCCTGATCGACGACGACCTCTTCACGTTCCTCTGGGTCACGGACTTCCCGATGTTCGAATGGGACGAGGACGAGGCACGCTGGAACGCCGTCCACCATCCCTTCACGCGCCCGACCGACGACTGGGTCGATCGTCTCGCCACCGAGCCCGGGCAGGCACTCGCATTCGCCTACGACCTGATCGTGAACGGGAACGAGCTCGGAGGCGGCTCGTTCAGGATCCACGAGCCTGAGCTGCAAGCGCAGGTGTTCGGGTTGCTCGCGCTCTCCGACGACGAGCAGCGCAGCAAGTTCGGTTTTCTCCTCGACGCGCTCGCGATGGGCGCGCCGCCGCACGGCGGCATCGCGCTCGGGATCGATCGGATGACGATGGTGCTGGCCGGGGAGCCGAACCTCCGCGACGTGATCGCGTTCCCGAAAAACCAGGCAGGTCTCGACCCGATGAGCGGCGCACCCTCCGCGGTGACGCCGGCGCAGCTCGACGAGCTCGGCATCCGCCTCGTCCTGCCGGCGCAGTGAACGCGTGGCTACGCGTCGTCGTGCTCGGCGCCGTTGCCTTCCTCGCGGCACTCTCGGCGATCGCAGTCGTCCACCAGCGTGACGACGCCACGGCGATCGCAGCAATCGTCTCGGCGCCTGCGCCAGACGGCGGTTGGTACCACGCGCTCGCGTCGCCGCGAGGGCCGGCCGGGGATGCGGAGCGGACGAGCTGCGGCCTGATCCTCACGGGCAAGTCCCTCGGCATCAGCCACCCCACGCTCCCGTGTGGCGCACGGCTCTTCCTCCGCTACGACGGCCGGGTCGTTCTCACGACCGTGATCGACCACCGGCTAACCGACGACGGCCGCCAGGTCGAGCTGACGCCTCGGCTCGGGCGACTCCTCGGACTCGACGGCACGCAGACGATCGACTGGCGCTTCGCCGTTCGCTCGGCGAACAGTTAGATCGAACAACGTATCCCGCTTTAGCTCCGGGCCTCTGGCATCCACGTTGCGGCCGCACGGCGGGGCGCTTTGGGACATGCCGGGGCGAGACATGTCCTGAGGTCTGACCCTGTGACATCTGGCATCCACGTCGCGGCGGCACGGCGTGTCGCTTCGGGACATGCCGGTGCGAGACATGTCATGAGGTCTGACCCTGTGACATGTCCCTCACGGACGCGTCGAGTGGTCAGGAGGAGCCGTTTCGTGCGGCTGGTGCGGCCGCCTGGTCACGTCCCCCTCGGACATGTCATGAGCTCTGGCACTGGAACCGTCCTGTACGGACGGTATCGCAGGAGCCGGCGCGACGGACCAGGCGAAGCTACGATGCAGCTGCTCGACCCTGTGCGTGGCCCCGGTTCTCAACGTGAACCAACACCACGTGAGAGGGAGCCTGGGTTCGGAATAGGCCTAACCCGCTGACGTCCGACACGGCACCCACCTGCTTTGTGCAGGTTCGCAATCGGCCAGGGCAACATCGGCAGGGTGGAGCACTACCGGTCGGGTGAGCAGGCGCTGGAAGTGGTTCAATCGCTCATCGGCTGCAAGATCCACGGCAAGCCATCCTCACGATCGCTTGAGCAGAGGAGTCCGACCAGATGTCAGGACGAAGGACGATCGAGGCAACACACCACGGACAACCGTCGTCGGAGTTCGCCTTCTCCCAGGGAGTGCTCGTCGGGGATCGCCTGTTCATCTCCGGTCAGGTCTCCTCCGCAACCGGGTTCGAGAACCAGGTCGACGAGGCGTTCGCCAGGGTCATCGGCATCGTCGAGGAGGCAGGCGGCGACGTCGGCGACCTCGTCGCGATCCGCATCTACACCACGGTGGACGAGGCCTCGCGCCCGCTCATCGAAGGCCGCCGACGTCATCTGCGCGACCCGTACCCCGCAGTCACGCTGCTCCGCGTCGCCGGCCTGGCCCGGCCCGAGTACCTGGTGGAGATCGAAGGCGAGGCGATCATCGGCAGTCGCTGAGCGGCTTGTCGCGGACGTTCCTCGCGACCTCCGTGAGCAGCCTTTGGGATCGTGAGCCGAGAGCATCTTGCGCGACCGGCGATCCGAGCGAGGGCGCACCTGTCGAGCCCTCTATCGGCACGAGTGGCGGAAACCATTAGCCCCTATCTGAGGCAATCTCAAACCGTCGCACCCGATTAAGCATGGAAGGCCTCGCGGTCCCGCTCCAATGCTTTGGAGTCGCTCTCTGCCGCGGGGCCAAGGCCGGCGTGATCCAGCGCATGACGCGGACATCCGTTCGATAGACTGCCGACCGTATGTCTGAACCGCGTCACTCCGGGCGTCACGTTGACGCCGGCCCTGACGAAGGGCCTGGCGGATCTTCCGAAGCAGTTGAACTCGATCCGGCCGATCAGGCGTTCACGAGCGAATGTGCTCCGAGGCAGCCCCAAGCTCCTCAATGGTGACCGCGCACGTGCTTCCTCTCAACGGTCGCTGGGCAGCACGATGAGCTCGGCCGGCGCAGCGATCTTCGCCGAGATCAGCGAGAGCTACGGCTCCGGAGCGATCGACGATCCCTATCCACTCTTCACAGAGCGGCGCCAGACGACGCCCGTGATGGCAGGCGACATCATGGTCGAGCTCGGTCTGCCTTCGGCTGCCGCTGCGCACCAGGCGGAGCGCCGGACCTTCACGCTCTTCCGCTACGACGACATCTCCGGCGCCCTGCGGGATGCAGGAACATTTTCGAGCTCTATCTGGATCGAGCTCTTCGAGCCGCTGCTCGGACGCGTGATTCTCGGCATGGACGGCGAGGAGCATCGTGCCTGGCGCGGGCTGTTGATGCCCGTCTTCACCCGGCAGTCGGTGCGCACCTGGGACGAGACGATCCTCCGTCCGGTCGCGAGGCAATACGTCGACGAGATGGAGCCGGCCAAGCACGCCGATCTCGTCGAGTTCGCGTTCAAGTTCCCGCTTCGCGTCATCTACGAGATCATCGGGTTCACAGACGACCCTGAGGCGTACGAGGAGTTTCAGGCGACAGCGCTCTCGATCCTGCTCGCGCTCGCCGTTGAGACGGATCCAGCCAAGGCCGAGCTGATGGCGCGCAATATCGGACGCGCCGTGCAGGCGGCGCAAGACCTCTACGCAGGGGTGAAGCCCGTCGTCGAGCGAAAACGCGCCGAGGGCGCGACCGGCCACGACCTGATCAGCCACCTGATCCGCACCGAGTTCGAGGGCGGGAAGCTCGACGACGAGCAGATCACCGTCTTCGTCCGCTCGATTCTTCCGGCGGCGACCGAGAACACGACGCGGCAGTTCCTGAACACGCTGACCTTGCTGCTCGAGCGTCCCACGCTGCTCGACGCCGTCCGTCGCGACCCGGAGAAGCTCATGCCCGCGATCGTCGAGGGCGAGCGCTGCGAGACTCCGGCGATGGTCGTGCCGCGCATCACGACCCGCGACGTCGAAGTGCGCGGGGTCACGATCCCCGCTGGATCTGCCGTTCTGCTCGCTCTCGGCTCGGGCAATCGCGACGAGGAGGCATTTCCCAATCCCGACGAGTTCAGGATCGACCGGCCGGGACCGCACCCGTTCGCCTTTGGCTTCGGTGCGCACATCTGTCCCGGGATGAGCACCGCCAGACTGGAGATCAGAGCGATGCTCGAAGCGCTCTTCGACAGACTCCCGAACCTCCGCTTCGACCCCGACGTAGAGCAGCCGCGCATCCGTGGAGTGAACTTCCGAGGGCCGTCGTCGCTCCCCGTCGTCTGGGACTGAAAGCTCGGCATCCTTCGGTCCGCGGCTCTGCTCGCGCGACGCATCCTCTAGCCTGACCCTGTGATCCAGATCGTCGGAGATAGCACGCGTGACGGCGAGTGGGCTGCCGTGCGGCTCGACGTCCAGGAAGACCGAATCGTTCGCGCGGACGCGCCCGGCCTCGCGCGCCCGCTCGCCGGGCTCACGCTGCTCGAGGCAGCCGCCGTACCCGGGGACGTGCTCGCCGTCGACGCGCTCGCGAACGCTCTCGGCCAGGTCTTTCGCGCGCCACGCGATCCGGACAGGATCGCCGTCGCGATGAGCGGCGGAGTGGATAGCGCTGTAGCGCTCCTGCGGGCGGGTCGCGGCGCCGTCGGCGTCACGCTCCGGCTGTGGCTCGATCCACTCGGCCCTGATGCGGAGCGCGCGTGCTGCTCGCCGGCGGCCGTCATCGCGGCTCGCGAGACGTGCCATTCGCTCGGCCTGCCGCACGTCACGCTCGATCTGCGCGAGGAGTTCCGCAACGCGGTCGTCACGCCGTTCGTCGACGACTACCGGAATGGCCAGACGCCGAATCCATGCGTGCGCTGCAACGGCACGTTTCGCTTCGACGTGCTCGTCGATTTCGCCGCCCGCGCGGGGGCCGCCCGCCTCTGGACTGGCCACTACGCGCGAATCGTCGAGCGGGACGGCATGCGGCTGCTCGCCCGCGCTGCGGATCACGCGAAGGATCAGTCGTACATGCTCGCCACGGTGGCCCCCGGGCTTCTCGATCGCATCGAGTTCCCGCTCGGAGCCCAGGAGAAGGGGCAGACGCGGGCCGAGGCGGAAGCTGCCGGGCTGGCCGTCGCCGACCGTCTGGACAGCCAGGAGGCGTGCTTCCTAGCCGGCGACGATTACCGCGCATTCCTCGAGCGGCAGGGAGTTGCGGCGAGCGCCGGGGCCGATCGTCGATGAGAGCGGGCGTGAGCTCGGTCGTCACGACGGAACGTGGCGCTTCACGCCGGGTCAGCGCCGTGGGATCGGAGTCTCCGCAGCGAGCCGCTTTACGCGCTTCGCTCCGAGTCGGCGACGGCCACGCTCGTCGTCGGGCCACGCGGGTCACTCGCCACCACCCGCGTCGAGGCAAGCGGCGTTCTACACGTCGCCGCCGACCACGCTCAGGTGAAGCTTCGCTACCGCTCCGAGCCCGTCCCCGCGCGCATCGAGAGCGTTGCCGCAGGCTTCGTCGCCCACCTCGAGGAGCCCGCGTACGGTGTCGCCCAGGGTCAGCTCGCGGCGGTCTACGACGGGGACGCGATCGTGGGAGCCGGTCTGATCACGTCCGCGACTCGGTAGGATCGAGGCGAGTGTCTCCCGTTGCATCCACCGCAGGCGACGTCGCGTACTACGCGCTCGCGATCTTCCTCGTCGCCGTCGGCCTGGCACTCGCATACATGTTCCTCCGACTCGGCGAGACGTTTGCCCGGCTCTCGTCGTTCGTTCGGGGGACGGAGCGCGACCTGCTGCCGGTGATCGTCAAGAGCGGTGCGACGGTCGATCGGGTCAACTATCAGCTCGACAAGGCCGACACCGTCACCGACAGCGCCGTCGCAATGGCCGATAGCGCGGACACGGCGGTTCGGGCGGTAAGCATGGCGATCACGAAGCCGGTCGAGAAGGTCTCGACCGCAGCAGCCGGCATCTCGCACGGTTTCGCGAAGTACCGGACGACGCGCGACTCTCACCGCGGCGCGCGCGAGCGCGCGCGACGCCGCCAAGCGGCGCAAGGACGATCTCGAGCACGATCTCCGCGTCGCCGGTCGCACGCCGCAGCGCACGGAGCGCCCCGAGCCGACGCCGCCGCCGACACCGCAGCCCAGGCCCGTTGCCGTTCCGCGGCCGCGAGCCGGTGCCGAAGCCGGCGCCCGTGCCCGAGCCGCCAGACGACCCGCCGGCTGCCGCGTAGCCGATCGGCGTGAGGGTCGCTGACTCTGGCCGCCGCCTGATCCCGGCCGTAGAATCCCGGGATGCACACCACCGTCGGACCTCCGCGAGGGCTTTCTCTCGTTCTTCGAGGAGAAGGGGCATCTTCGCTGCCCTCCGCCTCGCTCGTCCCGCGTGCCGACGATCGCTCGACGCTGCTGACGACTGCGGGGATGCAGCCGCAGATGCCGTTCTTCCTCGGGCGGGAGCAGCCGCCGGCGTTGCTGACGACGACCGCCCAGAAGTGCTTCCGCACGCCCGATATCGACGAGGTCGGGCTCGACGGGTCGCACCTGACGTTCTTCGAGATGCTCGGCAACTTCTCGTTCGGCCAGTACTTCAAGGAGGGCGCGATCGCGTTCGCGACGGAGTTCATCCGGAGCGACTCGAGCTCGACTGGGACCGGATCTGGGTGAGCGTCTTCGCCGGCGACCCGCAGCTCGGGATCGGCGCGGACGATGTCGCGATTGACCTGTGGGAGCGCAACGGGATGCCGCGCGAGCGGATCGTGGCCCTGCCGGCGTCGGAGAACTTCTGGTCGGTCGGGGGGCCCGGCCCGTGCGGGCCCGGACTCGGAGATCTACTGGGACTGGGGTGCCGAGCACGGCTGCGGCGAGCCGGACTGCCAGCCTGGCTGCGGGCGCTGCGAGCGGTTCCTCGAGTTCTGGAACCTCGTCTTCATGGAGCTCGAGCTTCATCCGGACGGAACCGTGACACAGCTCCCGAAGCAGAACATCGATACCGGCATGGGACTCGAGCGGACGGCGGCGATCGTGCAGGACGTGATCTCCGTCTACGACACCGACGGCTACCAGGAGATCATGCGCTTCATCGCCTCCGAGTCCGGGGTTGCCGCGGGCGACTCGCCGGCGGCAACGAAGGCGCATCGCGTGCTCGCCGACCACGCGCGCGGGATGACGTTCCTCGTCGGTGACGGCGTGATTCCGACGAACGAAGGCCGCGGCTACGTCCTGCGGCGCATCATTCGGCGCGCGGTCCAGCAGGCGCGGACGCTCGGCCTGACCGACATCTACCGACTCTCGAGCGTCGTGATCTCACAGATGGAAGCTGGCTATCCCGAGCTCCGTGCCCACGCGAGCGAGATCGAGGCCGCGATCAAAGCGGAAGAAGATCGGTTCAACGAGACCCTCGAGCGCGGCATGCGCATCTTCGACGACCTGGCTTCGAAGGAGGGGATATCGGGAGAAGAGGCATTCACGCTCGCAGCGACGTACGGCTTTCCCATCGAGCTCACCATCGAGCTCGCGGAGGAGCGCGGCCAGCCCGTCGACGTCGACGGCTATCGCGCTGCAATGGAGCAGCATCGCGAGGTGTCGCGGGCCGGGGGCGGCAGCGACCTCGAGCGCGCCGCCGACTTCGCGCGCGACGCAGGCTTCCGGACGGCGTTCGAGGGCTACGCGAAGCTCGAGCTGATCACGCAGGTCGGCGCGCTCGAGGAGATCGAGGATGGATTATTCCTCGCAAAGCTTCGTGAGTCTCCTTTTTATGCGGCGGGTGGCGGTCAGGTCACCGACACGGGCGAGATCGAGCTGGACGACGATTCGTCGGTGCGAGCCGAGCTCGTCGAGGCGTACCGCTTCGACGACGACCAGGCACTCCTCTTCCGCGGTACCGGGTTCTCGGCCGGTGACCGGGTGAAGGCGCGCGTCCCGTGGTCGAAGCGCTTCCCGACACAGGCGAACCACACCGCGACCCACCTGCTTCAGAAGGCACTCCAGGAGGTGCTGGGCGAGCATGTGCGGCAGGCGGGATCCGCCGTCAGGCCGGACAAGCTGCGCTTCGACTTCACGCACCACGAGGCGCTGACGGCGGAGCAGCGCGACCTGGTCGAACGGCGCGTCAACGAGCAGATCTTCGCGAACCTTCCGGTGCGGATCTTCGAGACGCCAATCGACGAGGCCCGGAAGCTCGGAGCAATGATGCTGTTCGGTGAGAAGTACGGCGAGATCGTGCGCGTCGTCGAGGTGCCGGGATTCTCAACCGAGCTGTGCGGCGGCACGCATGTCAGCTCGACGGCCGAGGTCGGGCCCTTCACGATCCTCTCCGAGGGGTCCGTGGGCTCCGGCGTGCGTCGCATCGAGGCGGTCACCGCGGGCGAGGCGTGGGCGCTCCTGCAGGCGCGGGCGCACGAGGCGGTTGAGCTGCGCGACGAGATCCTGCGGTTGCGCAAGGAGGCGAAGGCGCCGCGAGCAGCTGTCGCTCCTTCCGGTGAGATCGAGGCGGACGTGCGGACGGAGTCCGGCGTGAACGTCATCGTGCAGGCAGTGGACGGTCTCGACGCGGACGCACTGCTCGACCTCTCCGACCGCTTCAAGCAGAAGCACGCACCCGCAGCGGTTGTGCTCGGCTCCCGCGAGGACGGCTCTGTCCACCTGGTTGCGAACTTCGACGATGTGGTCGCGACGAGGGTGTCTGCCTCCGACGTCGTGCGAGGTGCCGCGGCGCTCGTCGGCGGTGGCGGTGGCGGTAGGCCGACGATGGCGCGTGCCGGCGGCAAGCAGCCCGAGCATCTAGACGATGCGCTCGCCGAGGCTTCGCGGGCGATCGTGGCCTCGCTCACCCCGTAGCGTGCGCGTACTCGCACTCGACTACGGCTCGGCGCGGACCGGGGTGGCGGTCTCGGACCCGAGCGGCACGCTCGCGCGTCCCGTGTGCAACGTGGAGCGGGCATCCTCCGAACGCGGCCTCGCGCGGGTCGTCGAGCTGGTCGCAGAGTTCGAGCCGGAGCGCATCGTCGTCGGCTTGCCGCTCACCCTGCGCGGCGAGCGCGGCGCTCAGGCGCAGGAGACGGAGCAGTTCGTGGAGCTCTTGCGGGCGGCGACTGACGTTCCCGTCGAGCTGTTCGACGAGCGCTTTACCACCGCGCTGGCGGCGCGCACGCCTTCCGCTGCACCCGAGGACGCGCTGGCGGCGGCGCACCTCCTGACCGGGTACCTGGAAAAGTGGACGGGCGGCGCCGGCAGCAGGTGAGGCGCCGTCGTCTGGCGGCAATCGCCGCGGCAGGCATCGGCGTCGCCGCGCGCGATCCTCGGGCTCGCGGCCTGCGGGGGTGACGGCTCGACCCCGGTCGCGACGACAACCGGCCCTCCGCCGCTCGAGACGCTTGCGATCATCTTCCCCGAGGGCTTCACGGTCAGTGACATGGGGGAGCGCGTGGCTGCCGTGCGGAGGATCGCGATCGCCAAGCGGAATGTGACCCCGCGACTGACCCAGGCCGGCTACCTCACCGCGGCGCAGAAGCTCGTGCCGCCGCTCGCGTTTCGCGCGGACTGGAGACGCCGGCGCTCGCCCGAGGGCTTTCTCTTCCCGGCGCTCTACGAGTTCACGCAGAAGACTGCGGCAAAGGAGCTCGTCGCGGACCAGCTCGATACCTTCCGCCGGCGGTGGAGCCGCGTCGACCTGCGATACGCGCGGTCGAAGAATCTCACTCCGTACGACATCCTGATCATCGCCTCGATGATCGAGAAGGAGACGGTCGTGCCGGCCGAGCGCAAGCTCGTCGCAGCGGTGATCTACAACCGGCTCCACGCGCGGATGCCGCTCGGGATCGACGCGACGATCCGCTACGGGCTCGATATCCCCGGCACGCGCTCGCTGACGAAGAAGGCGCTCGCGAGCGACAACCCGTACAACACGCGCAACCGGCCGGGCCTGCCACCGACCCCGATCGCGAACCCCGGGCTTCCGTCGATCCAGGCGGCCGCCCATCCGGCGGACGTCGACTACCTCTACTTCGTCCGTAGGCCCGACAAGCGGCACCATTTCTTCACCGCCGACGAGAACGTGTTTCTCCGGAAGGTCTGCGAGTACGGGTTTGGCTGCAGTTGAGCCAGCCGCCGCCGATGAGCACGGCTCCAGGACCTGGACGGCCCCAGCCTGGGCTTCGTCAGCTTGCGAGTATTCGTGGGAGGGATACTGCGCGGTGATGGGAACCATCCTGGCAGGCCGGACGTGAGCGCGCTTCGCGCGACGACGACGCTCGTCGGAATCCTCGGTTGGCCGGTGTCGCATTCGCTTTCGCCACCGATGCAGAACGCGGGGTTTGCGGCCCTCGGGCTCGATTGGGCGTACGTGCCGCTGCCGACGCCACCCGAGCGGCTGGCCGAAGCCGTACGGGGGCTCCTCGCCACCGGGTTCGCGGGGGCCAACGTCACGATTCCACACAAGCAGGCCGTGCTCGAGCTCTGTGACGACGCGGACGAGATCGCGGCTCGCGCCGGCTCGGTCAACACGCTTGTTTTCCACGAGGGGCGGGTGCTCGGGTCGAGCACCGACGGTGACGCTGTGACACGGCAGATCGAGGCGGCTGCGAGGACGGCGCTCGTGCTGGGTGCGGGTGGAGCCGCGAAGGCGGTGATCGAAGCGCTCGAGCGTGCCGGCGCGTCGGTAACGGTAGCGACGCGGCGCGAGCCAGGCTGGCCGCCGGATCCGGCGCCGTTCGACGTTCTCGTCAATGCGACACCACTCAAGGAGGAGCTCGTAGTGGTCCCGCGGGGAGGCCAGCAGGTCGTTGATCTCGCCTATCAGCCCGACGGCCGGCCGACCGCGCTCGTGGCCGCCGCGCGGGCGGCAGGCTGCGCGGTCGTGATCGACGGTCTCGACGTGTTGCTCGAGCAGGGCGCCGCGTCGTTCGAGCGCTGGACCGGCCAACAAGCTCCGATCTCCGCGATGCGCTCCGCTCTCCGAGGAGCCAAGTAACACTCTGTTACTTGGCTCGCGCTCCGCCGCAGACGTGTGCGAGCCGGTGCCTGGGCAGTCGCATGATTTGCGGCGCGTGGTGAGCCGAGCGGGGTTGGGGGCGGTCTCTGGTCCCATACGCACCGCTCAAGCGACGCGGCGAATCAACCGATTCGTGGCGAGTGACAACTACGAGGCTTGTTCGATCGAGGGCGTCGATCTCGAGCGCTATTCGAAGTGACCGCGGGATCCACGTCATCGCGATCTCGGCGCTCGTCGCGACTGCTGCCTATCTCGTCTGGCGGATCGGCTGGACGATCGACCCTTCGATCTGGTGGATCGCGTTGCCGCTCGTTGCCGTCGAGATCCACAACGCACTCGGGCTCGGGTTGTTCACGCTTGCGCTCTGGCATGTCGGCGGGCCGCCCGCACCTCGGACGACAAGCCGCGAGTGGCGCGTCGCCGTCGTCATTCCGACCTACGACGAGCCCGCCGAGGTGCTGCTCCCCACGATCGCAGCGTCGCTCGCGCTATCACCCGAGCACGAGACCTGGGTGCTCGACGACGGCCGCAGGCCCGAGATCCGCGCGTTGGCAGCGCGGCTCGGCGCGATGTACCTGACCCGTCCCGACAACGCCCACGCGAAGGCCGGGAACCTCAACCACGCCCTCGGCGTGATCGAGGCGGACATCATCGCGGTGCTCGATGCCGACCACGTTCCGCTGCCGGGGTTCCTGGTGAACACGCTCGGCTACTTCGACGACGATCGCCTCGCCGTCGTGCAGACGCCACAGGACTTCTACAACGTCGATTCGTTCGAGCACGAGGATCGCGGAGGTCACGACGTCTTCAACGAGCAGCGCGTGTTCTATCGCGCTATTGGCCCCGGCAAGAACAAGTGGGGCGGAGCGTTCTGGTGCGGGACGTGCGCCCTCGTGCGGGTGGCTGCACTGAAGGAGGTCGGTGGCGTCGCGACCGAGACGCTGACCGAGGACATCCACACGACGATTCGTATGCAGCGAGCCGGCTGGACCGCGACTTACCACAACGAGGTACTCGCCCTCGGCCTCGCTGCCTCGGACGCCGAGTCGTACATGCTCCAGCGTCGCCGCTGGGCGACCGGTGCAATGCAGGTGTTGCGCCGCGAGCGCCCGATCACGGGACCAGGGCTGAGTTTCGGGCAACGGCTCGCATACGCGACGACGTTGTTCGCGTGGTTCGACTCCTGGCGAACGCTTCTCTACCAGCTGATCCCGATCGCGATCCTCGCGACCGGGGTGCTTCCGATCGACGTCCCTCTCGTCATCTTCGGCCCGATCGCACTCGGCCTGCTGGCCTTCCAGTTCATGACGCTGAGGCTGCTCGCACGCGGGTACTACCCACCTATTCTGTCGCTCATCTTCGAGATGCTTCGCCTCCCCGCGGTCCTGCCCGGCACGCTGGCGATCCTCCGCCCCAAGAAGCCTCGGCGCTTCAACGTCACGCCGAAGGGCCGCAAGGACGACCGGCCGGCTCGAGCACGCGTGCCGGGCATCTTCATCCTCCTCCACGCACTCGGAGCGCTCGCGTTCACCTGGGCCGCGTTGTGCCTCGCCGGTGTGACGCCGCTCGCTTACGCGAACCCCGCGGCGATCGTCGGAGCGGCCGTGTTCCTGGCCGGCAACCAGGTACTCTTGATCGCCGCGACGCGGCGTATCCGCGCGCCGCAGTACGCCGGTGAACGCCGTGCGAGCGTCCGGTTCCCGATCGAGGCCTCCGGTCGGCTCGGAAGAGGAGCGTGCATCGTGCGCGACGTGTCGCTGACAGGAGCGCGCGTCCACGTCGTGAGCCTCACCAGCGCGAAGGCGCCACAGCTTGCGATCGCATTCGGTGATCGCGACCTTCGGATCCGCTGCTCCATTCAGCACGAGCGCTTGCTGCCGGACGGCTACGAGCTCGGACTGCGGTTCGCTCCAGGACAGCATGCAGTCATCGCCGAGCTCGCCCTCGCGCTCTTCCACACGAGCCACGAGGTCGTCGAGCCCGCCGTCGTACGGCGCGCTGCATAGAGCCCCGGCCCTCGACGCCCTGTTCGGCGCTCCGACGCACGGTGCCTGGTCCACGTGACTAGAGTCTCGTTGTGATCGAAGCGACGCTTTACACCGATGCCGCATGCCCGTGGGGGTACTCGGCAAACCCAGCTTTGCGGGTGCTCGAGTGGCGCTACGGCAGCCACCTGACCTGGCGTCTCGTGATGATCGGGTTGCGCGAGGACGCGACCGGCCTCGCAGAGCGCGGCTTCAACCCTCTTCGCTCCACACTCGGGCACATGAGCTTTCGCAGGCTCTACGGGATGCCGTTCGCGCTCGCTCCGAAGGAGCGCCTGGCGGGCACCGGCCGCGGCTGTCGCGCCGTGGTCGCGGCGCGCCTGCAGGACGCGGGCAGCGAGTGGCGGGTGCTGCGGGCGCTGCACCTCGCTCAGTTCACGACGCCGCTGCTGCTCGACGACGACGAGCAGATTCGGCACGTGCTTCGCACGATTCCAGGGGTCGACGCGGACGCAGTCGTCGACGGCCTCGACAGCGACGAGGTCGTCCAGGCCTATGACCGCGATCGCGCCGAGGCGAGGTCGGCGGTGGGGACGGCTGCGGAGACTCAGGGGAAGACGTCGACGTCGGACGGCCCAGTCCGGTTTACCGCTCCCTCGGTCGTGTTCGAACGCGACGGCAAGCGGCTCATTGCGGGCGGCTGGCAGCCCATGCTGGCCTACGACGTCCTGATCGCGAACCTCGACCCGACGATTCCGGTCACCCTTCCGCCGGAGACACCGGCACCCTTGCTCGATCACTTCCCCGATGGGCTGGTCACAGCCGAGGTCGCGGCACTCCTCTCCCGGGGACCGGACTACGTTCCCGACTCCGAGGAGGCCGAGCGCGCGCTACTGCAACTTGTCGGCGACGGGGCAGCCGTTCGGGTGCCGCTCGGGAACGACGCACTCTGGCAGCGGGTGCCGGCGCCCGCCTAACCGGGTGAGCGCTGGCCAGGTGGTCGGCAGCCGACGTCACTAGGCTTAGCTGAGGATGGAACTCGGACTCGTTACAGCAGGGGAGTCGCATGGACCGGCGCTGGTCGCGATCGTGACCGGCCTTCCGGCCGGGCTCCGCCTCGACCGCGAAGCGATCAACGCCGACCTCCGCCGTCGCCAGCAGGGGTATGGGAGAAGTCCTCGTCAGAAGCTCGAGACGGACGAGGTCGAGGTGCTGTCCGGCCTGCGTCACGCACGGACGCTCGGGACGCCACTCACGCTCGTCGTGCGCAACCGTGATCACAAGAACTGGCTCCACGGCATGAACCCCTGGGAGCCGGAAGGCGAGCCCGAAGGCAAGGGCACGAAGCCGGTTACGCTCCCGCGACCCGGGCACGCGGACCTCGCGGGCGTCCTCAAGTACGAGCACGACGACGTCCGCAACGCGCTCGAGCGCGCGAGCGCCCGCCATACGGCCGTGCACGTCGCCGCGGGTGCAGTCGGCAAGGCGCTGCTGGCCGAGCTCGGGATCCTCGTCACGGGCCGGGCGGTCGAGGTGGGCGGCGTGGCCGGCGCCGACGGCATGCGCGCTGCAACCGACGCAGCACGGAAGGACCAGGACACGCTCGGCGGGATCGTCGAAGTCGTCGCTGTCGGGTGCCCGCCCGGCCTCGGCTCGTACGCTGAGAAGAGCGACCGCCTCGACGCACGACTCGCATTCGCGCTGATGGGGATCCAGGCCGTCAAGGCGGTCGAAGTGGGAGATGGACTCGCGCTCTCCCGCGTGCGGGGCTCGGTTGCCCATGACGAGATCGACCCGGGCCTCACGCGCCGCACGAATCGCGCAGGCGGCCTCGAGGCTGGCATGACGAACGGTCAGCCCGTCATCGTCCGAGCCGCCATGAAGCCCCTGCCGACCTTGATGAAGCCGCTCGACTCGGTCGACCTCGCGACCGGCGAGGCCGCTCAGGCGCTCGTCGAGCGGAGCGACGTCGAAGCCGTCGAGGCACTCGGCGTCGTCGCCGAGGCGGCGGTCGCGTTCGAGCTCGCCCGCGCAGTGCGGGAGAAGTTCGGCGGCGACGCGATCGGCGATCTCGTCGCAGCGCACCGCGCCTACCGCGAGCGCATCGGGTGGCCGGCAACGCTCTAGACCGCCACCTCGCGCTGATCGGCTTCATGGGTGCGGGCAAGTCGACTCTCGGCCGTCGTGTGGCCGCGGTCCTAGGTCGGCCGTTCGTCGACCTCGACACGCGGATCGAAGAGGCAACGGGCAGATCAATTGCGACGATCTTCGCCGAGGACGGCGAGGCGTCGTTTCGGCAGCTGGAGGCTGAGCTCGCCGTTGCGACGCTCGCTCCGCGGGAGCTCGCGGTGCTCGCCCTCGGTGGGGGCGCGGTCACCTCCGAGGCTGTTCGCGCAGCGCTCGCCCGCGACGCGTTCACGATTCTGATCGACGTGAGCCTCGAGAACGCCTGGGAGCGCGTCGCGCACAGCGACCGGCCTCTAGCTCAGGATCGGGTTGCGTTCGCTCGCCTCTACGAGGAACGGCAAGCGCTCTACGAGGACGCCGCCGACGGTAGGGCGACGACGCTTGACGACGCGCTGCTGGCCGCCGGCGGCGTCCACGTCGAGCGCGGCTCGCTCGAGCTGCTCGGCGAGCTCGTGCCCGGTGACGGGCCAGTCGAGATCGTCGCCGACGCGCACGTCGCAGGGATCTACGGCGTGCAGGCACAGCTCGCGCTCGGTGGGCGCGACGTTGCGATGCACGAGGTGCCGCAGGGTGAGGCGGCGAAGGCTGGCGCCGTCCTCGAACGGCTCTGGCGCGCTCTCTCACTCGACCGCCGAGGCACGATCGTCGCACTCGGCGGCGGCACCGCCACGGATCTCGGCGGTCTCGCAGCCGCGACGTATCTGCGCGGTGTGGACTGGGTGGCGGTGCCGACGACCGTCGTCGGCCAGGTCGATGCCGCCATCGGTGGCAAGACGGCGATCGACCTCCCGACCGGGAAGAACCTGATCGGGGCGTTCCACTGGCCCGTCCGGACGGTGATCGACCCGCTCCTGCTCGAGACGCTGGACGAGGCCGAGCTCTTGAACGGGGCGGCAGAGATCGTCAAGACGGGTCTCCTCATCGGCGAGCGGATCTGGGAGCGGCCGCTCCACGAGCAGGTGCATAGGTGCGCTGCCTTCAAGTCCGGCATCTGCATTCGCGACCCGCACGAGCGCATGGGAGTTCGCGCTCAGCTCAACCTCGGCCACACCTTCGGCCACGCGCTCGAGGCTGCCGCCGGCTACGTGAACCTCTCGCACGGTCGGGCCGTCGCCCTCGGGCTGCTGGCCGCCGTGCGGCTTTCCAACCGCCACTTCGGGCTCGATGCCGGGGTCGAGGAGGAGATCGAGCGTGTCTTGCGGCCCGACCCGATCCGGGTCGACCCGGATCGCGCCTGGGAGGCGCTGCTACGCGACAAGAAGGTGGTCGGCGGCACCCCTCGCCTCGTGTTGCTGGAGAAGCTTGGGCAGCCGATCGTCGGCGTCGAGCTCCCAGCCGAGGAGGTGCGCGCCGAGCTCGAGCGGCTGATCGCGACGTAGAGGCGAGACAGGCGGGTGGTGCCTGGCTAAAGCCAGGCACACGTGGTGAAACGGCGCTCGCGGCTTGAGCGGTGTGCCTGGCTTTAGCCAGGCACCACACCGTGCGGGCGCCGGCGCCGCAAACGCGCTACGACGCGCCGGGACGCACTAGATTGTCTGTGTGCGCATCCTCGTGCTGAACGGCGTCAACCTCGACCTTCTCGGCCGGCGCGATCCAGCGGTCTACGGATCGGGCACTCTCGCCGATCTCGAGCGCAGCGTCGAGACCTGGGCCCAGGAGCTCGGCTGCGAGGTGCGCTGCGAGCAGACGAACCACGAAGGCGCGTTCGTCGAACTGCTCCACGCTGCCCTCGGCGATGTCGACGGGCTGATTCTCAACCCCGGAGCGTGGACGCATTACTCGTGGGCGATTCGCGATGCGGTGGAGCCGTTTGCCGTTCCCGTCGTCGAGGTTCATCTGTCCGATGTGGACGCACGCGAGGAGTGGCGTCGTCACTCCGTCCTCGCGGGCATCACTGCCGGGCGGATCAAGGGCAAGGGGATCGCGGGCTACCGCGAGGCGCTGCAGATGGTCGTCACGGCGTGCACAGCATGACCAGGATCGCTCGGCTCGGCGCGGCGTTGACGGAACCGCTTCTCGTAACGGGTGCGACCAACGTGCGTTACCTGACCGGTGTCTCGAGCACGAACGCAGCCCTGCTCGTCGAGCCGGACAGGGCAACGCTCTTTACCGACTTTCGCTATGTCGACGCGGCCCGGGCGACAACCGATGTCGAGGTCGTCCAGATGGGCCGCAACCTGCTCGCCGAGCTCGGCGGCCGGCTCACAGGACGGCGGATCGGGTTCGAGTCCACCCATCTGACGTACGCAGCGTACGAGGCAGTCGCAGCGGGCGGTGCGGAGCTCGTCCCGACGAGCGGGGTCGTCGAGGAGGCTCGCGCGGTGAAGGAGCAGGTCGAGCTTGATTCGATCCGTGCTGCCGCTGCCATCTCCGACCTGATGTACGCGGCGCTCGCCGAGGAGCGGCTGACCGGACGCACCGAAGCTGAGGTCGCGTGGTGGGTGGCGCAGCGCTTTCACGAGCTCGGTGCCGAGGATGTCGCCTTCCCGACGATCGTCGCCTCCGGCCGAAACGGCGCGCTCCCGCATGCGATCCCGGGCGACGCGGTGATCTCTGCCAACACGCTGGTCACCGTAGACGCCGGTTGTGTCGTGGACGGCTACTGCTCCGACTGCACGCGAACGTTCGCCACCGGCGGGCTCCCCGACGACCTCGCCGCGGCGTACGCCATCTGCGCGCGCGCCCAGCTCGATGGGCTCGCGGCCGTCTCGATCTCGGCAGTCGGGAACGATGTCGACGCCGCCTCCCGGGTTGCCATCACCGAAGCAGGGCTCGCTGAGCGCTACGGTCACGGGCTGGGGCACGGCGTGGGGCTCGACGTTCACGAGGCGCCTACGTTGCGTCCCGAGTCGACCGACGTGCTCGTCGCCGGCAACGTGGTCACCGTCGAGCCGGGCATCTACCTGCCGGGCAGCGGGGGTGTCCGGATCGAGGATCTCGTGATCGTCAGCGACGACGGCCCGGAGATCCTCACCCGGTTCACGAAAGAGCTCATCACCGTCGGATAGGTATCCTGCGCCGCTGCAGATGGCTGACATCGTCAACACCAACCAGTTCCGGAACGGCATGCACATCGAGCACAAGGGCGCGATGTGGCGGATCGTCGAGTTCCAGCACGTCAAGCCGGGCAAGGGTGGCGCGTTCGTCCGGACCAAGCTCAAGAACATCGACTCGGGCTCGGTCGTCGACGAGACGTTCAGGGCCGGCGAGAAGTTCCCGCGTGTACACACCGAGGTGAAGAGTGTCCAGTTCCTCTACGACGGCGGTGGCGAGGCGCACTTCATGGACGAGGAGACGTTTGAGCAGTTCGCGCTCCCACGGGACGACGTTGCAGACGCTCTCAATTACATGCTTCCGTCGAGCTCGGTTCAGATGCTCGCGGTCAACGGTAAGCCCTCCGGCATCCAGCTTCCGGCGTCGGTCGAGCTCGGCGTCACCGAGACGGAGCCTGGCGTGAAGGGGGACACCGTGTCGAACGTGACGAAGCCGGCAACGCTCGAGACGGGAGCGATCGTTCAGGTCCCGCTCTTCGTGAACATCGGCGATCGCATCAAGGTCGATCCCCGCGAGGCGAGATACATCTCACGAGCATGACTCTGTGTCTGCCTTCAGGCAGGCACGACTCGTTGGACTTGCGCTCCGGACGCATGCGTCGCCGGTGCGTGTGGTGCGTGCCTGAAGGCAGGCACGCTGCTCTGCCCGGTCACCGCCCCGAACAGCCGAACCGATAAGGTCATACGCCGATGATCCAGATCGTCGATACGACCATACGATTGCTCTCTCAGGAGCCGCTCGCAGGGAAGGTGCCGAACGGCGACGTCCTACGGATCGCGGAGATCCTCGACCGCGCCGGCTTCGCCTGTCTCGAGGTCTCAGGTGGCGGCGTGTTCGACGCTGCGGTTCGCCGCGGCGTCGAGAGCCCGTGGGAGCGAATCCGCGCGCTCGACGCACGCACTACGACACCGCTCGGGATCGCGCTACGCGGCCGCTTCCTCGTCGGCGCGCGCCCCGTCTCGACAGAGATCGTCCAGCGCTTCATCTCGTGCGCCGCCGAGAACGGGATCGACGTCTTCCGCCTCCACGACCCGCTCAACGACGTCTCGAACCTCCGGGAGGCCGGCGAGGCGATCGTCGGCGCCGGCAAGGCGTTCCACGCGGGCCTCGTGTACAGCCCCGGTCGCCCCGGCGAGATCGACGCGCTCGTCGAGCAGGCGAAGAAGCTCCCCGATCTCGGAGCAACGAGGGTGCTCATCAACGATCCGGCCGGAGCGCTGCTGCCACACCTCGCCCAGGAGTTGATGACACGCCTCGGCGAGGCGAGCGGGCTGCCGGTCGGCCTCTACGCCCAGGGTGCGGGCGGGATGGGGCTTCTCAACGCAGTCGTCGCGACGCGCGTCGGCGCAGATCTCGTCGCAACCGCCGTCTACCCGCTTGCGCTCACGGTCCACCGGATTCCCGGCGAGTCGCTCGTCGACGCGCTGCACGGGCTCGAGCGCGAGACGGGAACGGACACCGGCCCGATGTGGAAGGCTGCGGACCTGATCGACGAGCACCTCGGCGACGCCCCCGTCGCACCGGTGGCGCCGCGGATCGCCGTCCGCGCGGCTGAGTACGATCTTCCGGCCGGTCTCGTAGCCGCTCTCGACCTGCACCTGCGTGCGCACGCGGCCGCAGATCGGCTGCTCGACACCCTCGCCGAGGTATCACGCATCCGCGCCGAAGCGGGCTGGCCGCCGCTTGCGGCGCCGATCGGGCAGATTCTCGCCTCGCAGGCGCTCCTCAACGTTCTCTCGGCCAAGCGCTACGGCACTGTACTCGACGAGTTCCGGCAGCTCGTCGAAGGCGGCTATGGTGCGACGCCGGCGGCGATCGAGCCGGACGTCGTCCACGCCGTCGAGGCGCTCTCGGCGGGCGTTGCCGCGCTTGACGACGACCCGCCGAGCGAGGAGGACGTCCTCGAGGCCGCAGCGGGCCTCGCGGCGAGCGAGGAGGACCTTGTGCTGCTCGCCCTGTTCGGCGCGGAGGCGGAGACGCTTCTCCAGACCATCCGGCAGCGCCACTCGCGCGAGGCATCACTTCTGCAGGGTGATATCGAGGCGACCCGCGCCGAGCGCATCCGCGAGCTCGTCAAGATCGTGCAGGAGTCGGGAGTCGGCGAGATCGAGATCGAGGACGACGGCATGCGCGTGTCCGTCAAGCGCGCCGATGAGCTGCAGCAGGTCGCGCTTGCGCAGGCACCCGTTGCACAGGAGACGATGTCGGTCGAGCGTGCGTCGAGCGGCCTCGCGCGGATCGAGTCCCCGATGGTCGGCACCTTCTACCGCTCACCGCAGCCCGGCACACCGCCGTTCGTCGAGGTGGGTGACCGGGTGGTCGTCGGCCAGACGCTCTGCATCCTCGAGGCGATGAAGCTCATGAACGAGGTCAAGGCCGAGGAGGAGGGGATCGTGCGCGCGATCCACGCCGAGAACGCCCAGCCGATCGAGTTCGGGCAGCTTCTGTTCGAGCTAGAGGGCTGATGCGAGAGTGGGGTGCGTGTCGGGGAGGGCATGCACCAAGCAACGTGGACGGCTCTCGCGTCAACCAGCTTCGGTCCCCGAACGGCCGGTGAGTCGCTCCTGATGTTCAACCGTGTCCTCGTCGCGAATCGGGGTGAGATTGCCGTGCGCGTGATCAGAGCCCTGCACGAGCTCGGGATCGAGGCGGTCGCCGTGTACTCGACGGCGGACCGTGACGCGCTGCATGTCGCAATGGCCGATCGGGCTGTATGCATCGGGCCGCCGCCGGCCCACGAGAGCTATCTCAGGATCCCGTCGATCGTCGCGGCCGCGACAACGACCGAGTGCGATGCCGTGCATCCGGGCTACGGGTTCCTCTCGGAGAACCCGGCGTTCGCTGCCGCCTGCGCGGAGAACGACCTCGTCTTCGTTGGGCCGCCCGAGGACGTGATCGCCCGGATGGGCGACAAGGCGCAGGCGAAGGCCGAGATGCGCGCCGCGGGGGTACCACTCGTCCCCGGGAGCGACGGCTGCGGCACCCTTTCGGAGCTCCGCAACGCGGCTGCAGCGCTCGGCTACCCGGTGCTCCTCAAAGCTGCCGCCGGCGGTGGCGGCAAGGGGATGCGGCTCGTGCGCACCCCGGAGGAGCTCGAAGGCTTGTACGGCGCGGCGCAGGGTGAGGCCGAAGCCGCATTCGGCGACGGCTCGCTGTACCTCGAGCGTGCGGTCGCACCGGCCAAGCACATCGAGATCCAGGCGATCGCAGACACGCAAGGCAGCGTGCTCACGCTGGGCGAGCGCGAGTGCTCGATCCAGCGCCGCCACCAGAAGCTCGTGGAGGAGTCGCCCTCTCCGGCCCTGAACGAGGAGACGAGGGCGGCGATGGAGGACGCCGTCGCGCGCGCCTGTACGCGCATCGGCTATGTCAACGCCGGTACGTTCGAGTTCCTCCTGGGTGGCGACGGCTCGTTCTATTTCATCGAGGTCAACTGTCGTCTTCAGGTCGAGCATCCCGTGTCCGAGTTGACGACTGGGATCGACATCGTCCGCGAGCAGATCCGCATCGCGGCGGGACTCCCGCTCGAGCAGCGTGGCACTGCTGACCGTCGTGGGCATGCGATCGAGGTCCGCATCAACGCAGAGGATCCCTCCCGCGACTTCGCTCCTGCACCCGGAACGATCACGCGTTTCCGGCCGCCGCTCGGCCCGGGCGTCCGGATCGATGCGGGTCTCGTGGAAGGCATGGCGATCTCGCCCTACTACGACTCGATGATCGCGAAGCTAATCGCCTGGGACGTCGACCGGCCGTCGGCGATCACGCGGTGCGTACGCGCGCTCCGCGAGCTCGAGATCGAGGGCATTCCCACCACCCGTGAGCTTGCGATCGACATCCTCGAGTCGCAGGGGTTCGCCGAGGGGGCGTACTCCACGAGCTACCTTTCCGAGATGGCCGACCGTCTTCCTTCGCTCGCTCGATGATGACGGTCGGCGTGGGCAGGCGGGCGGCGCGGCGCTCAGCTCTCTTTCTGCTCTACCAGTGGGATCTCACTGGACAGCCACTCGCTTCGCTGTACGACGGCACACCTGATCCATTCGCGCTCACCCTCGCCGAGGCAGTGTCGCAGCGGGCGGAGGCACTCGATGCGCGGATCACCGAGGCTGCCGACGCCTGGAGCGCCGATCGACTCGGTACGCTCGAGCGCAACATCTTGCGCATGAGCATCTACGAGATCGAGGAGGAGACGGTGCCGCCCGAAGTAGCGATCAACGAGGCTGTCGTCCTCGCCAAGCGGTATGCGTCAGACGACGCGGCGAAGCTCGTCAACGGCGTCATGGGGCGCGTCCTCCGGGAGTCTGCAGCGTGAGTACGAACGAGTCGCTCGCCCGGGCCGAAGAGCTCCTCGAGCGGCTGCGCGCGAAGACCGACGACCTCGAGCGGCTTGCGCAAGCGGGGGAGGTCGACGCCGCGGTCGACGAGCTCGCCGAGATCGCCGAGATCGCGAAGGAGATCGAAGCAGCCGTCACGCGCGCCCGCGCGAGCGCCGATGCGGGCAGCTGACGAGCTTCGCGACCTCGTCGAGGGCTACCTGCGCACGATCGACTTCGTCCCCGAGCTGGGAGGCCTCGAGGAGTCGCTGCGCTACGCGGTCGAATCCGGGGGGAAGCGCATCAGGCCGGTCATCTGCCTCGCGACGGCGGAGGCTGCGGGAGCCGCCGCCGAGAGGGCATTGCCCGCGGCGGCGGCGCTGGAGCTCGTGCACACCTTCTCGCTCGTCCACGACGACCTCCCCTCGATGGACGATGACGCCGAGCGCCGTGGTCGGCCGAGCACGCACATCGCCTTCGGCGACGGTGTCGCACTGCTCGCGGGGGACGCGCTACTTGCCGAGGCGCTCCGGCTCGCGCTGACATATCCCTCGACCGCCGTGGCACGGGAGCTCGTCGAGGCCACGCTCGGGATGATCGGCGGACAGTACCTCGACATCAGCGGCAACGACGACGATCTCGCGGAGCTCCATCGCCTCAAGACCGGTCGGCTCTTTGCCGCGGCCGTCGGCTGCGGGCTGCTCGTCGCGGGCGTGCCCAGCGAGCGTCAGGGGTTGTGGCGGACGTTCAGCTCGGAGCTTGGGCTTCTCTTCCAGATCGTCGATGACATCCTCGACGGCGACGGCTACGCAGCGCGCGTCGGTGACGAGGGAGCACGCGATCTCGCGGCCGAGGCGGCAGGAAGGGCCCGTGCGCGACTTCTCACGATCGACGCGGACACCTCCGTCCTCGCCGACATCATCGACGGGCTGGCAGTTCGGACTTCCTGAGCTGGTACATCGCTCCGCGGGGGAGGGCGTCACCATCCAGAGCGAGAACCGAGGTCTCGTACCCGAGCTCCTCCGCCGCGCTCAGGAACCCCCGCATCTGGGGCCGCCCCGGGTCGGCGAGCAGCAAGCTCCCGGAGGCGAGTACGACGGGGAGGAGGGCGAGAATCTCCTCGGCGTTTCGCCGTTCGTAGAGCACATCCGCAGCCAGGACGAGGTCGAACGGCGCGCGCGCCGCGAAGGGCTCGTGATCGGTCCAGCGGGCCTCGAGGATCTCGAGCGGCGCATCGTTGCGCGCCGCGTTCTCCTCGAGAAGCTGGAGCGCGTCGCTCGACCAATCGGTCGCGACGACGGCGGCGCCCGAGCGTGCGGCCACGATGCTCGGCAGGGCAAGCCCGCAGCCGAGCTCGAGCACGCGCGTGCCGCGGAGGCTCTCAGCGTGGCCGGCGAGATGGCGCGCGAGCGCGATCCCGCTCGGCCAGAGCTCCGCCCAGTAGGGCAGGAACTCCTCGCGCTCGAAGGCCTCCTCGCTGATGAGTGCCTCGGCATCGGGTGGTCGGAGGATGTCGAGCGAGCAAGCGCCGAGGTCGACCGTCTCGCGAACGAGCTCACCGCGCGGCAGCACCGAGGCATTGTCGCTGACGCGGGAGTTCGGCCGCTTGTCTGGTCGCCACGTACTTGGACGACCGGTCACGCGGCTAGCACTCGTTCGACGTACGGAGGTGCTTCGTGCTGGCGGAGAGGAACTCTGCAACGAAGGGCACGAAGACGTTTGGTACGACCTCTGGTTGAGGGCGCGGGTGCGCGACGCCGGTACTGTCCAAGGCGTGTTGACGAATCGTTCTGCGCCGCCGTCGACGGTCACTCCGGTGCTGATCTACTCGGATGTACGAGCGGCGGTGGCGTGGTTGGAGGCAGCGTTCGGATTCGAGGAACGAGTACGGATCGGTGAATCACACCGCGCGCAGCTGCGCGTGGGAACCGACGGCGCCGTCGTCGTCGCCGACGTTCGCGGTGACCAGGTTGCACCTAGCGACGGCGTCGTGACGCAGCTGCTCAAGGTGCGAGTGCCAGACGTCGACGAGGCGTTCGTCCGCGCATGCGACTGTGGGGCGCGCGTCGTCGAGGAACTTCGGACATACGAGTACGGTGAGCGCTCGGGCGTCCTCGAGGACTTGGGCGGCCATCGCTGGGAACTCACCCAGACCGTGCGCGACACAGCGCCGGAGGAATGGGGCGGAACGACGATCGCGCCCTGGTAAGAGCCTGATCGCCTGCGCGACCGTCCTCTCGCCTGGCCGGGATTGAGGCGGGTGTGATCGCGTACGATCGTCTAGCCTCGAGTCGTGAAGAAGCGACTCGACGTTCTGCTCGTGGAGCGCGGTCTCGCCGAGACGCGCAGCCAAGCCCAGGCGCTCGTGCTCGCCGGGCTCGTGCCAGGCTACGACAAGCCCGGCCTCCAGGTCGACGTCGAGCAGGAAGTCGTCGTCGAGCGCCCACCCAGGTTCGTCTCCCGCGGCGGTGAGAAGCTCGCGAATGCGCTCGACGCGTTCGCCGTCGGTCCAGCGGGTCGGGACTGCATTGACGTCGGCGCTTCGACCGGTGGTTTCACGGACTGTCTGCTCCAGGCCGGCGCCGCGCGTGTGATCGCAGTCGACGTCGGCTACGGCCAGCTCCATCCGCGCCTCCGCGCGGACTCGCGCGTGACCGTGCTGGAGCGCGTCAATGCGCGTTCGCTCACAGAACTTCCGTTCCAGCCCGAGCTCGTGGTCTGCGACGTCTCCTTCATCTCCATCATGGTCGCTCTGCCACCCGTGCTCCGGCTTGCCCGGCCAGGCTTCGAGGCGGTCGTGCTCGTGAAGCCCCAGTTCGAGGCAGGTCGCGCGGATGCGCCCAGAGGCGTCGTTCGCGACCCCGAAGTGCGCCGGAACGTCGTCGAGAAGGTGGCAGAACGCGCGCTCGGCTGGGACTGCCGGGTGGCGGGCGTCGTAGACTCGGGGGTGCCGGGGCCGAAGGGGAACCGGGAGATCTTCCTCCATCTGCGACACGACGACGGAGTTACGCCGACCGATGACCTCGCCCGCTGGATTGCCGACGCCGTCGGCTGAACACGCCATACGTCGCGCCGCAGTCGTGCTCCACGGCAAGCGCGAGCAGATCGGCGCGGGCCTGGCCCGCCTGCGCGCGGTCGCGCGCGAGCACGAGGTCGAGCTCGTCGACGACGAGACGGCGGCCGACGTCGACGTCGCGATCGTCCTCGGCGGTGACGGGACGATGCTGCGCGCGCTCACACGGTTCCTCGGCACCACCACACCGGTGATCGGCATCAACTTCGGGCGCGTCGGTTTCCTCACGTCGATCCCGCGCGACGACCTCGAAGACGGCCTTGCCCGCGTCTTCGGCGGGGGACTCGAAGTCGTAGAGCTGCCGACACTCGAGGTGGAGACAGGAGGCGCACGCTATGTCGCCGTGAACGACACGGTGATCACGAGCGCGACACTCGGACGGATGATCGAGCTCGAGTGGGCGGTCGGCGGCGAGCAACTCGGCCGCCAGCCCTGCGACGGCGTCGTCTGCTCGACCCCGTCGGGGTCGACGGCCTACAACCTCTCGAACGGAGGGCCCGTGCTGATGTGGGGCCTCGACGCGATGGCCGTGACGTTCGTCGCGCCGCATACGCTCCGCACGCGACCGTTCGTGATCCCCCGTGGCAGCGACCTCGTCGTCTGGAACAGGACAGCTGACGTCCCCGTTGCGGTCCTCGTCGACGGCCACGGCGTCGAGGACGTGTCGAGCGGCAGCATCCGAGTGCGGCTCGGGCGTGAGCGCTCTCTGCTCGGAACCGTCCCGGAGGCGACGTTCGTGCGCCGCTACAAGCAGAGCTTTGCTTCGTAGGCTCCGGATCCAGAACCTCGTGTTGATCCAGGAGGCGGATCTCGACCTCCGGTCCGGCCTCACCGCGCTGACGGGCGAGACCGGCGCCGGAAAGACGATCTTCGCGCAGGCGATCGGGCTCCTGCTCGGGGCGAAGGGCGAGGCGGGCCTCGTCGGGCCCGCAGGTGCCGAGGCGTACGTCGAGGCGGAGCTCGACGTTCCCGACGGGTTCTTCGCCGAGGACGGGCTCGAGGCGCTTCGCGACCTGCGCCCCGAGGACGAGCCGGGTCTCCTGATCGCGCGGCGGGTGTTCGCCGACGGACGCACGCGCGCGTATGCCTGGGGTCGGGCCGTGGCTCGGGAGGACGTGGCCGAGGCTGCCGAGCGATTGATCGCCATGTCGGGCCAGTTCGAGCAGCGCCGCCTCGCGCGACCCTCGTATCAGCTCGCGGCGCTGGACGCGTTCTGCGGGCCCGACCAGGCCCAACGGCGTCGTGATGCTCGTGAGGCGTGGCAGGCGCTCCAGACGGCCCTCAGGCATCGTGCGGAGGCCGAGCAGGATGCCGGTGCCGCAGCTGCCAGGATCGGGGAGCTGGAAGCCCTCGTGAGCGAGACGGAAGGCATGGAGCCGGGCGCGGAGGACGAGTTGCGCGCGGAGCGCGATCTCCTGAGGCACGTCGTCGAGATCGGTGCTGCCGTCCGTACGGCTGCAGAGGCTCTCGCGCCGGACGACGGCGAGGGCGCGGTGGCCCTGGCCGGAATCGCCGAACGTGCGCTGCTGCGGGTCGAGCAACTGGTGCCCGAGCTCGGTCGGTTGCAGGAGGAGCTGCGGGATGTCGTGATTCGCCTCGGCGAGATTGCGAGCGGGGTGCATGCGTTCGGCGCTTCTCTGGAGACCGATCCTGGGCGGCTCGACGCCGTCGAGTCGTCGCTCGAGACGATCGCCGATACGAAGCGCCGCTTTCACGCGGCGACGTTCGAGGAGCTGCTCGCCCGTCGCGACAAGGCCGCGGCGGAGCTCGACGCGCGCGCCGGGGGCGATGCGCGCGCGCTCGCCGAAGCCCAGCTCGGTGCGGCTCGGGCCCGGTTCGAGCTGGTCGTCGCGGAGCTCGGCGAGGCGCGGCGGTCTGCGGCTCCTCGCTTCGCGAGCGAGGTCGCGGCCGCCCTCGATGGGGTGGGGATGGGCGATGGCGAGTTCAGGGTGGACGTCCTCGAGCGCGAGCCCGGTGCGACCGGTGCCGAGGACGCCGTGTTCGCGATCCGCCCCAATGCCGGTCTGCCGTTCGCGCCGGTCGCCGACACCGCCTCCGGCGGCGAGCTCTCGCGGGTGGCCCTCGCTCTCGCGGCTGTCGCGGGGGGTGAGACCCTCGTGTTCGACGAGATCGATGCCGGGATCGGAGGAACGACGGCCCACGCGGTGGCATCGACCCTCCAGCGCCTTGCGGAGCTCGCGCAGGTGATCACGATCACGCATCTGCCGCAGATCGCGAGCGTCGCTGATCGCCACTTCGTCGTCCAGAAGACACCGGGCGACCCGACGCGCACGACGATCGAGCCGCTCGACGATGCGAAGCGGCGGAGTGAGCTCGAGCGCATGCTCGGCGGCGAGGCCTTCCTCTCGTCGGTGGCGGCGCGGGAATAGGATAGGCCCGCGTGCCTGCCTTGAGGCAGGCACTACGCGTTGCGGTTCGTCTTCGATCGTGTCTGCGTTGTGGTTGACGATGCGTGTGGTGCCTGCCTGAAGGCAGGCACGAGCCGGGAGGGGCGGGCACGCCGGGTGGCGGCACTGTGGTGTCGGGCTCCGTGTGTGCCTGCCTTCAGACAGGCACCATCCTGGGCAAGCCGTACGATCGGCGCGGATGATCGTCGAGGACTCGTGCTAGCGTTGCTCTCCGTGGTGAGACCTGCGGCGAGGTGGCGTTCGGCGCTTGGTGCGCGACGAGGCCCACCCCGCGGAGGCGGACTGTGAGCGACCGCCCGACGAAGTACGTATTCGTCACCGGCGGCGTCGTCTCTGCGCTCGGAAAGGGCATCGTCGCGGCGTCGCTCGGCCGTCTGCTGAAGGCGCGCGGACTTCGCGTCCAGGCGCAGAAGTTCGACCCCTATCTCAACGTCGATCCGGGCACGATGAGCCCCTTCCAGCACGGCGAGGTGTTCGTGACCGAGGATGGGGCCGAGACCGACCTCGACCTCGGCCACTACGAGCGCTTCATCGACGAGAACCTGACGTCGAACGCGAGTCATTCGGCGGGAGCCATCTGGGACGCTGTCCTGCGCAAGGAGCGCAAGGGCGAGTTCCTCGGCGCCACCGTGCAGGTGATCCCGCACATCACGAACGAGATCAAGGCCCGGATCCGTCGCGTCGCGACGGCAATGGAGGTCGACGTGGTCATCTCGGAGATCGGTGGCACGGTCGGCGACATCGAGTCGCTCCCCTTCCTCGAGGCGATCCGCCAGTTCCGTCGGGAGGTCGGTCCGGAGAACGTCATCTACCTTCACGTGACGCTCGTCCCGTTCATCGAGGCGGCGGGTGAGTTGAAGACGAAGCCGACACAGCACTCGGTGATCGAGCTTCGGCGCATCGGTATCCACCCCGATATCGTCGTGTGCCGCTCGCACGAGGAGCTCTCACGCGACATTCGAGACAAGATCGCGCTCTTCGCCGACGTCGACGGGCGCGCCGTGATCGCCTGTCCGGACGTGCCGGACGTCTATCTCGTGCCTGAGGTACTCCAGGGTGAGGGGCTCGACACGCTCGTGTGCGAGCGTCTCGGCCTCGACGTGCCGGCGGCCGACCTCGGGGAGTGGAAGGAGCTGACCGATCGGATCGCGGACCGGCCCGACGAGGAGGTCGAGATCGCGCTCGTCGGCAAGTACGTGAAGCTCCACGACGCCTACCTCTCCGTGCACGAGGCCCTGAAGCACGCCGGGGTCGACCAGGGCTGCAGGGTGAGGGTGACCTGGGTCGACGCCGAGCACATGTCGTACGAGGAGGCAGCAGAGCAGCTCGACCGCGTCGACGGCGTCCTCGTCCCGGGCGGGTTCGGCTCACGCGGCTGGGAGGGGAAGATCCTCGCCTGCCGTGTCGCGCGCGAGCAGGGGATCCCGTACCTCGGCATCTGTCTCGGCATGCACGTCGCCGTCTCCGAGTTCGCGCGCCACGTCTGCGGCCTCGACGGCGCCAACTCGACCGAGATGGATCCCGAGACGCCGTACCCGGTGATCGACCTGCTACCTGGGCAGAAGGAGGTCGAGGACCTCGGCGGCACGATGCGACGTGGGGCGCAGGCTGTCGAGCTCGTCGCCGGCACCCGCGCGCGTGAGGTCTACGGCGCGGAGGTCGTCCACGAGCGGCACCGGCACCGGTGGGAGGTCAACAACAAGTACAAGTCGGCACTCGTCGATGCCGGGCTAGTCGTCGCGGGGACGTATCAGGGGGGTCAGCTCGTCGAGATCGTCGAGCTACCCGATCACCCGTGGTTCGTCGCGAGCCAGTTCCATCCCGAGTTCAAGTCGCGTCCGACACGTCCCGCCCCGCTCTTCCGCGAGTTCGTCGGCGCAGCCCTCGACCGCGCGCGCGCCCGCTCCGGCGCCCGGGTCGAGGCCGCGGGTTGAGCAGCGCGTCGAGAACGTGACGGGACGCGCTCTCGACCTTCTGCTCGAGCTCTGCGCGATTCCGAGCCCACCCGGCGAGGAGCGTCTCGTCGCCGACCGGGTCATCGCCGAGCTCGAGACGATCGGCCTCGAGTGGGACGAGGACGGGTGCGGGCCGACCATCGGCTCGACGATGGGGAACATCCTGGCGCGCCTCCCCGGCAGGGTCGAAGGTGGGACGCCGATCTTCCTCTGCGCGCATCTCGACACCGTTCCCCTCGACGGTGAGCTCGACCCGGTCGTCGTCGACGGCGTCGTACGAAACGCCGGCGGCACGATTCTCGGTGCCGACAACAAATCCGCCGTCGCCGTGATGCTCGAGGCAGCGCGGCGAATCGTCGCCGACGGGATCCCGCACGCGGGCGTGGAGCTGCTCTTCACGCCGATGGAGGAGATCGGGCTGATCGGAGCGGGGAGGTTCGACGTCGACCGGTTGCACGCTCGCGTCGGCTTCGTCTACGACCAGGCGGCCCCGATCGGGGAGGTCATCCTCGGCGCTCCGTCGGCACAGGAGCTCGTGCTGCGCTTCCACGGCCGTGCGGCGCACGCCGGCATGTACCCGGAGGAGGGCCGATCGGCGATCGTCGCGGCAGCGCGTGCGATCGTGGACATGCAGCTCGGGCGGGTCGATCCCGAGTCGACGGCGAACGTCGGGCTCATCGTGGGAGGGACGGCGCGTAATGTCGTTCCGGAGTGGTGTGAGCTCGAGGTGGAGGCTCGCTCGCATGACCACGCTCGAGTGTCCGACATCGTGAGCAGCATCGTCGACGCCGCGACGTTCGCGGCGACGACCTCCGATTGCACGCTCGAGGTCGCCTCCGAGCCCAAGTACCGCGGCTACCGCTTCAAGGAGGACGACCTGCCCGTGCGGCTGGCGTTTGCCGCACTCGAGGCCGAGGGCTACACGCCGACCACGGCGCTCTCGGGTGGCGCCGCGGACGCGAACGTGCTCAACGAGCACGGCCTCGCCTGCGTCAATCTCGCGAACGGGATGATCGACATCCATACCGCCGACGAGCGGATCGCCGTCGAGGATCTCGAGCGCATGGTCGACGTCACGCTCGCCCTCGTGGCGGGCGGGCGCGGCATCGAGTAGGCCGCTCCTGTGCGGATCGGGGTCGCCAAGGAGCTCAAGGCGCACGAGTATCGGGTCGCGCTCACACCCGCAGGCGCGCTCGAGCTGTCCCAGCGCGGGCACGTGGTGATCGTCGAGGAGGGTGCAGGCACCGGCTCGGCGTTCTCGGACGCCGCCTACGTGGCCGCGGGTGCCCGTATCGCAACGGTGGACGAGGTCTGGCGAGACGCCGAGCTGCTGCTCAAGGTCAAGGAGCCGATCGCGGTCGAATACCACCGGCTGCGCGAGGGTCTCGTCCTCTTCACCTATCTCCATCTCGCCGCAGACCTGCCGCTCACCCGCGCGCTGATGAGCTCGGGGGTGACCGCCGTCGCCTACGAGACGGTGGAGACGGCCGACCATCGGCTGCCGCTGCTCGCGCCGATGAGCGAGGTTGCGGGCCGTCTCGCCCCGCAGATGGGCGCCTGGTCGCTCGAGACCTTCAACGGCGGTCGCGGGATCCTGCTCGGAGGCGTCCCCGGGGTGCCTCCGGCGAAGGTCGTCGTGATCGGCGGCGGGGTAGTGGGCTACAACGCGGCGCTGATCGCCGTTGGGATGGAGGCGGAGGTGTGGGTGCTCGACCGCTCAGTCGAGCGGATGCGCGACCTCGAGATGATGCTGAACGGTCGGATCACCCTCGCGATGTCGAATCGCCTGCAGATCGCGGAGTCGATCGCAGACGCCGACCTGGTGATCGGCGCCGTGCTCGTGCCCGGCGCCCGGGCGCCCAAGCTCGTCACGCGCGAGATGCTCGGCCTCATGAAGCCGGGAGCAGTCCTCGTCGACGTCGCGATCGATCAGGGCGGCTGCTTCGAGACATCTCATCCGACGACGCACGACGCGCCGGTGTTCGTCGTCGACGGGATCGTGCACTACTGCGTTGCGAACATGCCGGGCGCGGTGCCGATCACCTCGACGAAGGCGCTGACGAACGTGACGCTGCCGTACGTCGAGGCGATCGCCGACCGGGGGCTCACCGCCGCGGTGGAGCACGACTCCGCTCTCGCGCGCGGCGTCAACGTCCTCGGCGGAACGGTCGTGCACGAGGCAGTCGCCGAAGCGCACAACCTGTAGACGAGACCTAAGCGAAGAGCCCAACACCCCCAACTCGAGTGTGTGCCCGCAGGCGCACGACATCGATCCCTATCCTCAGACCATGGCCACGCAAGAGCACCCCGCTGAGCTTGACCACGTCCTCGCTGGGGCTGGTCTGTCTGGGAGTCTTGCCAGCCTGGTTGTCGTGCTGCTGCGCGTGATTCGTCGGGTGACTGGCCGCCGTGAGTGTGCCTTGGGAATGATTCGTCCGAGCAGCAGGGCGGCGCCGGTCTGGCGCCCGCTGCCTCAAGACCCGTTCAGGTCTGCAGCCGCCCGTATCAGGTCTTTGAAGGCCTCCTCGTCCACTCGATCATCCTCGCGGAAATCGATGGCGCGCCTGGTACTGCCCTCGAGGCTGGAGTTGAACAGCCCTGCCGGGTCCTCGAGCGAGGCGCCCTTCATGAACGTCAGCTTCACGACGCTCTTGTACGTCTCGCCGGTGCAGATGATCCCATCGTGCTCCCACACCGGAACGCCTCGCCATTTCCACTCCTCGACCACCTCGGGATCAGCCTCTTTGATCAGGGCCCGCAGGTGGGAGAGCATCGTGCCCCTCCAGTCGGCCAGTTCCTCGATCCTCGCGTCGATCAGCTGAGAAGGGGATTCACCCGTGGTCGTTGGGCCCTTTTTCATACCGCTTGCACCTCGCTCCGCTGTTTTGCCATCTCGATGAGAGCTGCCTGCGTGCCCCACAGCGGGGATGCACCCGGCTCCAAGCTACGACGAGGCGTCGTCGGGAGCGTGCTTGGTGCGGCCACCGACCGGGAACGCCTTGATCACGGCGAGCGTGACGCCCGCGGACAGCGCAAGGATGAACGCGACGTAGAACGTCAGCTCCACGAGCCCAAGGACAGTATCCATCGAGAACGTAGGATACCGAGATGCTCGATGCCATGATCTCACCGTTCGGTTGCGCGCTCGAGACGCACGGAGCCGAAACGCGCGCCGGTACGCCTGGCTCACGCTGCGACAGCCACGATCTCGTGGAACGCCTCATCTAGGTGCCGCGAGCGTGCGTGATCGTGCTCGACGCTGTCGGTGCGGGCGAGTTGCCGGACGCGGCGGAGTACGGGGACGAGGGCTCCGACACGCTCGGCAATGTCGCTCGCGCCGTCGGCGGTCTCGACCTGCCCAATCTCGAGGCGCTCGGCCTCGGTAACGTCGAGCAGCTCGAGGGCTGTCCGCCGCAGCCGGGTGCTCCCGCGGTCGCGGGGCGTCTGCTCGAGCGCTCGAAGGGAAAGGACACGACCACCGGGCATTGGGAGATGATGGGCGTCGTCACCGCCACACCGTTCCCGACCTATCCGCACGGCTTCCCGTACGACGTGATCGACCCGTTCATGAACAGGACCGGCCGCGGGGTGATCGGCAACAAGCCGGCTTCGGGGACGGAGATCATCCAGGAGCTCGGTGAGGAGCACCAGGAGACGGGGAAGTGGATCGTCTACACGTCGGCTGACTCCGTCTTCCAGATCGCCGCCCACGAGGAGACGATCCCGCTCGAGGAGCTGTACGACGGCTGCCGCGTCGCGCGTGAGATCCTCACGGGCAAGCATGCAGTCGGCCGCGTGATCGCACGGCCGTTCCTCGGGTCGCCCGGCCACTACGAGCGCACGCCGAACCGCCACGACTTCTCGCTCGAGCCGCGGCGCCCGAACTACCTGTCGAGTGTGCGGGGCGCAGGCAGGACGGTGTACGGCGTCGGCAAGATCTCGGACATCTTCGCCGGGTGCGACATCGACGAGTCGTTCCCCACGAAGTCGAACGTCGAAGGGATCAACGCGATCCTCGATCTGCTCGAGAACATCGACGACGGGCTGGTCTTCGCGAACCTCGTCGAGACCGACCAGCTCTGGGGTCATCGCAACGATCCGGTCAACTTCCACCGTTGCCTTCAGGACTTCGACCGGCGCCTACCGGACATCCTCGAGGCGCTCCGCGCAGGCGACCTACTGATCATCACCTCCGATCACGGCTGCGATCCGACCACTCCGTCCACCGACCACTCCCGCGAGCATGCGCTGCTGCTCGCCTACGCGGCGGGCCGAAACGCGGCCGGGCGCGTCCACGAGGGCGGGGAGCTCTCGGACGTCGGCGCCACCGTGAACGCCTGGCTCGGTGGCCGCGGAGCGCCGCGCGGCGTCCCGGGGTCGCCGATCCTCGAGCTACTTCCCCAGGCCTGAGGTGCGGTGGAGCGGGCTCTACGCGGCCGCCCGTGGGGGCCGCTCGACGTAGACCCCCGGGCCCGACGCGTCGGGTAGCGGCTCACCGCCGGTTGCGAGCGCCTCGAGATGAAGCGCGAGCGCCTCGCGCATCTCGCGCTCGCACTGCTCCAAGGTGGCCCCTGTAGCGACGCACCCGGGGACGTCGGGAGACCAGGCGGAGTAGTTCGAAGGCGGACCGCCCTCAATGAGAAGGAGATAGCCGTCTGCTTGTTGCCGGTAGGTGCTCATCGTCGAAGTCCCGCTTGCCGAAGAATGCTCGCAGCCGTCTTCGGGTGCAAGTCGTCCGTCAGCTTTCCGCGATCGTTACGCAGCCCGGTTTGGAAGGATGCGTGTATTGGCGGTGGCTCCCGCGCGTCCGCGTCAGTGACCACCCGTCGCCGACGACAATCCCGATCATCGCTCCTACCTTCATCGGGCATGATGCTCGCCGTAGATTCGTCGTAGCGCCAGATGTCCGTTTCTGACCCGCCCTCAGGAGAGACCATGATCCGACCCGCCGAGCTGATCGAGCGCAAGCGTGACGGCGAGGTGCTCAGCGCCTCGGAGATTGCCGCGCTCGTGCGCGGCTACGTCGACGGCGACGTGCCCGACTACCAGATGGCGGCCTGGTGCATGGCCGTCTTCTTCGAAGGGCTGAACGCCGACGAGACGCACGCGCTGACCGATGCCATGATCGCGAGCGGCGAGACGCTCGACCTGCGTGCTGCGCTTGGTCGCAAGGTCGTCGACAAGCACTCGACGGGCGGGGTGGGGGACAAGACGTCGATCGCGGTGGCGCCGATCGTCGCGGCCTGCGGTGTCCCGCTCGGGAAGATGAGCGGGCGCGGCCTCGGCCATACGGGCGGGACGCTCGACAAGCTCGAGGCGATCCCGGGCTTCAAGGTCGAGCTCACGACGGAGGCCTTTGTCGCGCAGTTGCTCGACGTCGGCGTGGCGATCATCGGCCAGAGCGCCGATCTCGTGCCGGCCGACAAGAAGCTCTACGCGCTCCGCGACGTGACCGCGACCGTCGACATCGTGTCCCTGATCGCCTCCTCGATCATGTCGAAGAAGCTCGCGGGCGGGGCCGACGCGATCGTCCTCGACGTGAAGGTCGGCGACGGAGCATTCATGAAGACGCGTGACGATGCGGCGATCCTCGCCGAGATGATGCTGCAGATCGGCAACCGCGCGGGCCGCGAGGTCGTCTGCCTGCTCACCGACATGGAACAGCCGCTCGGCGCCGCTGTGGGGAACGCACTCGAGATCCGCGAGGCTCGCGCGACCGTGTGCGGCGAAGGCCCGCCGGACTTCACGGAGCTCGTCCTCGACGCCTGCGCTCGGCTGCTCGCGCTCTCCGATTTGGGCCTCGACGTGATCACTGCCCATCGTCGCGCCGAAGCGGCCGTCGCCGACGGGTCGGCGCTCGCGGTGTACGAGCGCTGGATCCGTGCGCAGGGCGGCGACCCAGACCCGGCGGCGCTGCCTGTCGCGCCCATCGTCCGCGACGTCGTCGCCGCGCGGGACGGGATCGTGTCGAGGCTCGGTGCTCTCGACGTCGGAATTGCCGCGCTCGAGCTCGGCGCGGGCCGGCGGACGAAGGACGACTCGGTCGACCATGCGGTCGGCGTCGTCTGCCACGCCAAGCGCGGCGACGAAGTGCGTGCGGGAGCCGTGCTCGCGCAGGTGCACGCCCGTGACGCAGGCTCCGCGGATCGGGGTGTCGAAGCCGTGACGGCGGCCTACACGATCGGCTCGGAGCCCCCGCGCCGGACGAGCGTGCTGCTCGACGTCATCTCCTAGGGCACGCCTGGGCGATGCCCGAGCTGCCGGAGGTCGAGACGGTCCGCCGCGGGCTCGCGCCAACGATCGAGGGACGTACGATCGTGCGGGCGGAGATCGTGGATCCGCGCCTTGTTCGCCCCCACGACCCGCAAACGGTTGCCAGGGAGCTCGAGGGTGAGCGCGTGGAGGCAGTCGACCGGCTCGGCAAGTACCTGATCGTCCGCTTCTCAGATGGTCGCGTGCTGCTCATCCATCTGCGGATGACGGGGTCGCTGCGGTACGGCGCTGCCGGCACGCTTCCGGCGGACGCGCACGCCCGAGCAACTCTCACGCTCGACGATGGGACCGACGTGGTCTATCGGGACGTGCGCCGCTTCGGGACGTGGGACCTGTTCGAGCCGGGGGAGGCCGATGCGCATCTCGCCGAGAGGCTCGGGCCCGAGCCGCTCGGCCGATTCACGGCCGACGACCTCGGTGTGCGACTCGCGCGCCGCACAGCGCCGCTCAAGGCGGCGCTGCTCGATCAGCGCGTCGTTGCGGGCCTCGGGAACATCTACGTCGACGAGGCGCTCTGGTATGCGCGCCTGCATCCGCTCCGCCCGGCCGGCGACCTCGGCCCGAGCGAGCTTCGTTCGCTCCATCGGAGCATGCGGCTCGCACTGCGGCGGGGGATCGCGCGCCAGGGAGCAACGCTTCGCGATTACGCGACGCCCGACGGCACGCGCGGCGCGATGCAGGACGAGTTCCGCGTCTATGGGCGGGAAGGCGAGCCGTGTGACCGCTGCCGCGCGGCAATCGTGAAGTCACGTGTGGCCGGCCGGGGCACCTGGACGTGCCCGCTGTGCCAAGTCCCTGACCCTAGGTAAGCCTCCCGGCGGCCTCCAGAAGCGCGAGCTCCCGGTAGCCACCGACCGGCTCACCGTCGATCAGGATGAGCGGGACCGTGAACCGGCCGGAGAGCGCATGCACACGCTCCCGGAACGACGGGTCGCCGTCGAGGTCGATCTCGTCGAATTCGAGCTCCCGCGCCTCGAGCAGCGCCTTCGCGCGGACGCACGCCGAGCACCAGCTCGTCGTGTAAAGCGTTATCCGCGCCATCCGGTAGAGAAACGTCGGTAGGCCACGGTCTCTTCCCGATCCGCACGGGTCCTTACACTCCAATCGATGGGACGCGCGCTCACGACGGAGGCTGTGGTGCTGCGCTCGTTCAGGCTCGGCGAAGCCGATCGCGTCCTCCATGTCTATACGCTCGAGCGCGGTCGGGTCGGTGCGGTCGCGAAAGGGGTGCGGAAGACGAAATCGCGGTTCGGCGGCCGTCTCGAGCCGTTCTCGCACGTCGAGCTCGTCCTCCACGAGGGCCGCAGCGACCTGCACACGGTCACCGGAGCGTCGCTCATCCGCTCCCACGACCGGTCGCGCTCGGAGCCGTACAGGCTCCAGGTCGGGATGATTGGCCTCGAGGCGATGCTGAAGCTCTTCACAGAGCAGGAGGCGAACGCCCGTGCCTTCACGGCCCTCATCCGGTTCCTCGACGCGCTCGACGACACGACGAGTCGCGTGCCGCTACGCCCGGCACTCGACCCGCTCGTCCTCTCCTTCCAGCTCAAGCTCCTCTGGGTCTCCGGCTATCTGCCGCACCTCGACGCATGCGTCGAGTGCGGTGTCCCAGACGGGCTGATCGGCTACCAACCGGTTGCGGGCGGCGCAGTGTGCCAGCCCTGCGCAGGAGCGGGCGCTATCCGGCTCTCACCGGAGGGGCTGCGCTTCATTCGCACGCTCGTCCGGACCCCGATCGCGGACGCGGACAGAGCCGCGCTCGTTGCCGCGGAGCACGGTTCTCGTGCCGCGCGGGACGCGCTCGCAGTTGTCATTGCCTCGTACGAGCAGCACGGCGGCTTCCGGCTGCGCACGCTCGCATCGTGAGGCGCGAGCTCGCCGCGGGCCTCGAGCTCGACGACGATCGCGCCCGGATCGACCGTGCCGTCGTCCATCGCTTCCTCAGCGAGGAGTCGTACTGGGCTCACGGACGGGAGCGCGTGGTCTCCGACGAGCTGGTCGACACCGCAGAGCGTGTCGTCGGCCTCTATCGCGGTGACGAGCTCGTCGGCTTCTCGCGCACGGTGTCGGATCGCCACACAACGGCGTATCTCGCCGACGTCTTCGTGCTCCCCGAGCTGAGAGGGCGCGGCCTCGGGAAGGAGTTGGTGCGCTTCAGCGTCGACGAAGGACCGCTCGCAGGCGTCTCGAGGTGGTTGCTGCACACGGCCGACGCGCACGATCTCTACCGCGAGTTCGGCTTCGTCACCCCGGATGCCCGCGCGCTCGAGCGATGGGGGTCTTCGCGCTAACATTCACGTATGCGCCGAGATCTCGACCGCCGACTCGTCACCTTCGGTGCTCTGCTCGTCGCATCGGTCGGCTGCGTCGCCCTTCTATACGGGCGAAGGAAGCTCGGCGGTGGCGGCGAGCTCGACCTGCTCGCCTGGAACCTCTTCCTCGCCTGGGTGCCGTTTCTCATGGCGCTCGTGCTCTACGACGCCTATCGCCGAGACCGTTCCCGAGCGCAGCTGCTTGCGCTCGGCGCGATCTGGCTGGTCTTCCTGCCAAACGCCCCGTACATCGTCACCGACTTCGTCCACGTTGGCGAGTACCACTTCGTGCCCGTGTGGTACGACGCCGCCACGATCGCGGCCTTCGCGGGTCTCGGCCTCGTGCTCGGATTCGGCTCGCTCTTCCTCGTCCAGCATGTCCTCCGTAGCGCCCTCGGATCAGCAGTGGCGTGGCTCGCTGTCATCGCGACGCTCGGGCTCTGCAGCGCCGGCATGTATATCGGCCGCGTTGTCCGGTTGAACAGCTGGGACGTGCTCGTGAACCCCGCGTCTGTTGCCCGCACGATCCGGAACGGCGTGTTCGACCCCGGCACGCATACCCACGTCTTCGCCGGAATGCTCGGTCTGACGGGCGCCCTGCTCGTCGCCTACCTCGTGCTGTACGCCCTCTCCACGATCGCTCCCGGCGTCCCGGACAAGCCGGCGCGGGTTCGCCTGCCGCGTCGCTAGTCGGGCTTTGGTGAGCTCCACGGCTGAGTGAGCCGGTCGACGAGGAGCTCGCGCGTCCGGGCGATCGAGACTCGCTCCTGCACGAGCGAGTCGCGGTCGCGGATCGTGACCGTGTCGTCCTCGAGGGTCTGCTCGTCGACCGTCAGCGCGAACGGCGTGCCGATCTCGTCCTGGCGGCGGTAGCGCCGGCCGATCTGCGAGCTTTCGTCGTACTCGACGACCGCGACCCGTCGCAGCTCCCCGTGGAGCGCGCGCGCCTTCTCGACCATCCTCGAGTCCTTGCCGATGAGAGGCAGGACGGCCGCCTTGACAGGCGCGATCTGCGGGTGCAGTCGGAGCACCGTGCGCTCGCGCCCCGCCACCTCCTCCTCGTCGTAGGAATCGACGAGGAAGGCAAGGAGGGCCCGGTCGGCGCCCGCGGCCGGCTCGATCACGTGGGGCACGAAGCGCTCGCCGCTGCCCGAATCGACCCACTCGAGCTTCGTCCCCGACGAGCTCGTGTGCGCACTCAGATCGAAGTCGCCGCGGTTCGCGATGCCCTCGAGCTCCGACCAGCCGATCGGGAACAGGTACTCGATGTCGCTCGTCCCGGAGGAGTAGTGCGAGAGCTCGTCGGACTCGTGCGGACGGACGCGCAGGTGGCTCTCCCTGATGCCGTAGCGGAGGTACCAGCCGCGCCGCTCGTCGATCCAGTGGCGGTACCAGGTCTCGGCCTCGGCCGGGGGTACGAAGTACTCCATCTCCATCTGCTCGAACTCGCGTGTGCGAAAGAGAAAGTTCCCGGGCGTGATCTCGTTGCGGAACGACTTGCCGATCTGGGCGATCCCGAACGGCGGGCGTCTGCGCGCGAGCTGCGCGACGTTCTTGAAGTTGATGAAGATTCCCTGTGCGGTCTCGGGTCGCAGGTAGACCTTGGAGCCGGACTCCTCGAGCGGCCCGACCCGGGTCTCGAACATGAGGTTGAACTGCCGGGCCTCGGTCAGGTCGCAGTCACTCGTCGCGCCCGGGTGCTTGCTCGGGCGCTTGCCGCACTCGGCCTCGGCAATGTGGTCGGCCCGGAAGCGCCGCTTGCAAGTCCTGCAGTCGACGAGTGGATCGCTGAAGCCACCTACATGGCCAGATGCCTCCCAGACCTGGGGGTGCAGGATGATCGCCGAGTCGAGCGCGACGACGTCGTCACGCTCCTGCACCATCGCCTCGAGCCAGCGGGCCTTGACGTTGTTCTTCATCAGCACGCCGTAGTGCCCGTAGTCGTAGGCCGAGCCTAGCCCGCCGTAGATCTCCGATGACGGGAAGACGAAGCCGCGTCGGCGGCAGAGTGAGACGATCTTGTCCATGGTGACCGCGTCCGGCATCGTCGAGACCCTACCCATCGCCGTCTGATGGCGGCCCGCACACCGGCGCTCGCCGTGGCCGCGAAGGCGGGGATCGAGCATCGCGTGCACGAGTACGGCCACGACCCTCGAGCCGCGTCGTACGGGCTAGAGGCCGCCGAGCAGCTCGGTGCCGATCCGAGTCGTGTGTTCAAGACGCTGGTGGCGAGCATCGACGCCGTGCTGACGGTTGTGATCGTTCCCGTGACTGGCGAGGTCGACCTCCGAGCTCTCGGCAAGCGAGCAGCGCTCGCCAGCCCGGAGGACGCCGAGCGCGCCACCGGCTACGTGACAGGTGGGATCAGCCCGCTGGGCCAGCGGCGCCGTTTACCGACTGTCGTCGACGTATCCGCGCTCACCCATCCGACCATCTACGTCAGCGCCGGGCGGAGGGGGCTCGAGCTCGAGCTGGCGCCCGCGGATCTCGTCTCGCTGACCGAGGCGCGTGTCGCCGAGATCGCACGGAAAAGGCCTGACAGCTGAGATAGGACGTTGTCCTGCGTCTACCATCCGCGCGATGCCGGGTCTGGACGATCTCGTCGAGCTTCACATCCTCTCCGACTCCACGGGGGAGACCGCCGCGCGGATCGTGCAGGCACTCGAGGCGCAGTTCCCGGATCAGGCGTTCGAGGAGGTCAGGCATCCCCGGGCGGAGTCGGTCGCCGACCTCGAGCGCGCGGTCGCGCAAGCGCGAGGGCGACGTGCGGTGATGATGTACACGCTCGTTGAGCCCGCGCTTCGCGACGCGATGCGCCAGCTCTGCAGGCGCGCGCGCGTCCATTACTGCGACCTGCTGGGGCATCCGATCGAGTCGGTCGCCCGCGTGTCGGGCGTGGCGGCCCGCATGACGCCTGGTGTCCGCGCGCCGCTCGACGAGACGTACTTCAAGCGCATCGAGGCGATCGAGTTCGCGGTGCGCTTCGACGACGGCATCGGCGGCGGCCTCGACGAGGCCGACATCGTGCTCGTTGGCGTGTCCCGCACCTCGAAGACGCCGCTCTCGATCTACCTCGGCTATCTCGGGCATAAGGCGGCGAACATCCCCGTGGTCAAGGGGATCGAGCCGCCCGACGACGTGTTCCGGATCGATCCGCGGAAGGTCGTCGGTCTGACGATCGACGCCTCGCGCCTCGCCGAGATCCGCACCGATCGCGTGGCGCACATGGGGGGCTCCAAGCAGCGGTACGCGGCGCTCACCGACATCTACGAGGAGCTCGATCACGCCGCGGCGATCCACCGCCGGCTCGGCTGCCCGGTCGTCGACGTGTCGGACATCTCGCTCGAGGAGACGGCGATGCGCGTGATCAAGATCGTTGCGGATCGTCGGGACACCGGGCCGTGAAGCGCGACCTTTCGGAGAAGGGCACGGTCCCCCTCCGCTACTGGCTCACGTGGTGGACGCTGATGGGCGTTGCAGTCGTCGTCTTCTACGTCCTGCTCACGCCGATCTGGCTGGGCCTTCGCGCAGCTGCCTGGGTCGCCGAGATGCGGGCACGCAGAAGGTAGGATCCCTCTCCCGTGCGCTACGTCTACGACTTCGCCGAGGAGGCCCCGGGTGGCCGAGAACTGCTCGGTGGCAAAGGGATCGGCCTCGCGGAGATGACGGCGCTGGGAGTTCCGGTGCCAGCAGGCTTCACGATCACGACGGACGCGTGTCGGGCCTTTCTCGCGAGCGCGGGCGAGGTGCCGGCCGACCTCGACGCGGAGATCGAAGACCACATCGCGCGGCTCGAAGCGATAGCGGGACAGCGGTTCGGCGACTCGTCCGACCCCTTGCTCGTCTCCGTCCGTTCGGGCGCTTCGGTGTCGATGCCGGGAATGATGGACACCATCCTCAATCTCGGCCTCAACGACGTTGCGGTCGTGGGGCTTGCGAGCTCGACGGGCAACCCGCGCTTCGCCTTCGACTCGTACCGGCGGCTGATCCAGATGTTCGGCGAGGTGGTCGACGGCGTCGACGGCCATCGCTTCGAGACCGCGCTCTCGGATCTCAAGCGCGCGCGCGGCGTCACGCAGGACGTCGATCTCTCCGCGAACGACCTCGCCGGTCTCGTCGATACGTACCAGCAGATCTACCGGCGGGACGTCGGGACGACGTTCCCGCAGGACGCGCGTGAGCAGTTGCGCCGCGCCTACCGGGCCGTGTTCGCCTCCTGGGACTCTCCACGAGCGCAGGTGTACCGCCGTACCTACGAGATCCCGGACGACCTCGGCACCGCTGTGAACGTCGTGCAGATGGTGTTCGGGAACAAGGGCGACAGCTCCGGCACGGGGGTCTGCTTCACGCGCGACCCGTCTACCGGCGAGGCGATCGTCTACGGCGAGTTCCTCGTCAACGCCCAGGGCGAGGACGTCGTCGCCGGGATCCGGACGCCCGAGCCGATCGAGCAGATGCGCGAGCGCCTGCCTCAGGCGTTCGACGAGTTGATGGCCACGGTACGGCGGCTGGAGGAGCACTACCGCGATCTGCAGGACATCGAGTTCACCGTCGAGGACGGCAGGCTGTTTCTCCTGCAGACGCGTACCGGCAAGCGGACTGCGCGCGCGGCGCTGCGCGCGGCCGTCGAGATGGTCGGCGAGGGGCTAATCGCACGTGAGGAGGCTGTCGCCCGGATCGACCCCGGTCAGCTCGACCAGCTGCTGCATCCGATGATCGACCCGGCCGCCACGTTCGAGGTGGCGGCGCAAGGTCTGAACGCGTCTCCGGGTGCGGCATCCGGGGCCATCGTCCTCGATGCCGACACGGCGGAGCAACGCGGGAAAGCCGGCGACGACGTGATCCTCGTCCGGTGGGAGACGACTCCCGACGACATCCACGGCCTCATCCACGCACGCGGAGTGCTGACGGCGCACGGCGGGATGACCTCGCACGCGGCCGTCGTGGCGCGCGGCATGGGAACGCCCTGCGTTGCCGGCTGCGACGGCCTCGCGATCGACGCGGCCGCCGGCAAGGTGCGGATCGGGTCCACGGAGCTCTCGGTCGGGGACACGATCACGATCGACGGAGGCACCGGGCGCGTGATCGTAGGCTCCGTGCGGCTCGTTCCACCGGCAATCGACGAGAACTTCCGTGTGATCCTCGAGTGGGCCGACGAGCTGCGGCGCCTCCGCGTGCGCGCCAACGCCGACACGCCCGAGGACGCCGCCAAGGCGCGCGAGTTCGGGGCGGAGGGCATCGGCCTCTGCCGCACAGAGCACATGTTCATGGAGCAGGAGCGCCTGCCCGTCGTCCGGGAGATGATCCTGGCGAGCTCCGAGCAGGAGCGCCGAGCTGCGCTCGAGCAGTTGCTGCCGATGCAGCAAGAGGACTTCGAGGGGATCTTCGCGGCGATGGAGGGCTTTCCCGTGACGATCCGCCTGCTCGACCCGCCGTTGCACGAGTTCCTGCCGTCACCGAGCGAGGCGACGTCCGATGCGATGCGAGCACGGATCGCGCAGCTGCACGAGTCCAATCCGATGCTCGGCACGCGCGGGTGCCGGCTGGGTCTCCAGTATCCCGAGATCTACGAGATGCAGATCCGGGCGATCGTCCGGGCGGCCGCCGCCGTCACCACGAGAACCGGCGTTGCGCCCTTGGTCGAGATCATGCATCCGCTCGTGGGCTTCCAGGAGGAGTTGAGCCGCCTCCGGGAGCTGACCGACCGGATCGCCGCGGAGGAGGAGCCGGTCGACTACCTCTGCGGGACCATGATCGAGCTTCCCCGTGCGTGCATTCGCGCCGACGAGATCGCCGCGGTGGCCGACTTCTGCTCCTTCGGCACGAACGACCTCACCCAGACGACGCTCGGCTTCTCCCGCGACGACGCTGAGGGCCGCTTCCTCACGTACTACCTCGAGCACGGGATCCTCGAGCGGAACCCGTTCGAGGTGCTCGATCAAGAGGGCGTCGGCGACCTGATGCGGATCGCAGTCGAGCGCGCGCGCGGGGTCAAGCCGGAGCTCAAGCTCGGTATCTGCGGCGAGCACGGAGGCGAGCGCAGGTCGGTCGCGTTCTGCCACGACCTCGGCCTCGACTACGTCAGCTGCTCCCCGTACCGCGTGCCGCTCGCGAGGCTCGCCGCCGCGCAGGCCGCCCTAAGCGAGGCCGGGGTCGCGGCGACGATCATCGGCGGCTAGAGCCCTACACCTGGTTGTGCGCCACGACGAGCGCCAGGGCCACCGAGAGCATCCCGATCAGAACGACGATCGCAGGACCGGTCGCGGGGGGTACCCTTCGGCGCGGCGCCTCGGCGAGCGCGAGCGTTGCCACGGTGCCGCCGATCAGACCGCCGATGTGCCCGCCGATCGAGATGTTCGGGATGGCGATCGTGAGTGCGAGGTTCAGCACGATCAGCGTCAGCGCCTGACCGGTGAACGAGCCGGTTTGCTTCCACTCGAGGATGAGCAGCGAGCCCATGATCCCAAAGATCGCGCCCGAGGCGCCGACCGTCACGGCGTACGGTGAGCTGAGTAGGAGCGCACCGGCCGAGCCGGCAAGCCCGGATGCGAAGTAGACGAGCAGGAACCGTCCCGTTCCAAGCGCTTGCTCGACGATCCTGCCGAGTGCCCAGAGAGCGAACATGTTGAACGCGAGATGGAGGATGCTGGCGTGGAGGAACATCGGCGTGGCAAGGCGCCACCAGTCCCCGTTCGCAACCTGAATCCCAGTCAGCCACGAGTGCTCGAAGACGGAGCCTCCCGGTCGCGAGAGCCCACCGCCCTGCGTGACGGTGATGAGGTAGACGATCACGTTGACGGCGATCAACGCGAGGGTTGCCGGCGACTCGTGTCCTAGCACTTGCCGGCGAGCGCGCCGAACGGTTTGCGTGGGCGTGGGGCGCGCCCGCTGGACGGAGGCGTGGTCAGGGCAGCGGATCCCGACCGGGGCAAACGACATGCAGTCCGGGCAAATCGGCCTGCCGCACTCCGAGCACGTGACCAGGGTTTCCCGGTCAGGGTGCCGGTAGCAGTACATCGTGCCTTCCACTGACGGCTAGCGTACAGACGTGCGCGTCCATGTTGCCTTCACACCAGACGAGGCCGCGTCGGCCCCGACGGGGATCGTCATCGACGTGATCCGCGCGACGTCGACCATCTGCCAGGCCCTCTCCTCCGGCTACGAGCGGGTCTATTGCGCCGCCGAGGTCGACGAGGCTCTGAGTCTCCGCGGGGAGATGCCGGAGATCACGCTTGGGGGGGAGCGGCTGGCGGTTCGCATCGAGGGGTTCGACCTCGGGAACTCGCCGCGCGAGTACATCGAGCCGCGGTCTGCGCTCCTCGGCATCTCGACGACCAACGGAACGCGTGCGATCGTGACGGCGGCGGCACGCTGCGAGCACGTCGTGATCGCGTCACTGCTGAACCTGGAGGCGGTCACGGCGGCCGCTGCGGCCGCCGGAGACGATGTCGCGATCTTCTGCGCAGGCGTGAAAGGGGCCTTTGCACTGGACGACGCCTACGTGGCCGGCCGGATCGTGGCACTGCTCGACGCCGAGCGGACGGACGCGGCCGAGGCCGCCGTCCGACTCGCGCAGTCGTACGCGACCGCGGAGGAGGCGTTCATGCAGTCGCGCAGCGGGCGCAATCTGCTCGCCAATGCAAACGGCCTCGAGGCTGACATCCCGTACTGCGCGCGCGAGAGCATCCTCGCCGTCGTTCCGCAGCTGCAAGGGATGCGCGGCGTCGCGGCCGAGATCGCGCTCTGAGCATCACCAGGTAGCGCACGGCACGTCGAGGGCCGATGACCGCCACGTCGTTGCGCACGATGTCCGGGCAGCACGTGGCGCGCGAAGAACGCTCCCCTCTGCGCAGGCAGTGAACCTCGCGAGCTCGCGCCATTTCGCGACGGGGTCAGACCTCATGACATGCCCCTAGCGGACGGGTCTCGGACGGGGCCGTCGCGAACATGTCATGAGGTCTGACCCCAGACGGCTGGATCCGTGGAACGCCCCCTAGACTGGCTGTCCAATGCGGTCTGCGGTCGTCCTTTTCACCCGTGACCTCCGAGTGCGCGACAACCCGGCCCTTACGGCTGCGCTCGCCTTCGCGGAGACGGTGCTCCCGTTGTTCGTGCTCGACCGCGGGATCGAAGGCACCCGCTTCGGTGCAGCTGCCGTTCGTCGTGCCTTTCTCCTCGAGTCGCTCGTCGACCTCGATCGTTCGCTGCGAGCCCGCGGTGCCGCCCTCGACGTCCGGCGTGGCGACGTCGTCGGAGAGACGGTTCTCGCAGCGCGTGAGATTGGCGCTACCACGGTGTTCGCCAGTGCCGACGCGGGCCCGTACGCCCGCAGGCGCGAGGCACGTCTCGGTGTCGAGGTCGACCTACGTCTTGTGAACGGCAACTTCGTCGTGTCACCGGGGGAAGTCGCTCCCGCCGGTAGCGACTGCTACCAGGTATTTACGCCCTATCACCGCGCGTGGAGCAATGTGCCGGTGGGTGAGCCCCACGCCACGCCGAGAGCCATCCGCCTGCCCGATGCCGCAGGCACGGCGCTGCCTGCCCCGAGGCCGGAGTTCCCCTCCCTCGTCCCGGGCGGCGAGTCCGCCGGCGTCGAGCGTGCCCGGGCGTTCCTTCGTGATCGGCTAGCCGGATATGGAGCAGGCGGCCATGACGATCTCGCCGCCGATGCGACCTCGCGCCTCTCGCCCTACCTCCATTTCGGGTGCATCTCGGCCCGGTCGCTCGCGGTTCGAGCCCAGCAGCAGGGCGGCGACGCATTCGTTCGCCAGCTTGCCTGGCGCGACTTCTACGCTCAGCTCCTCGCCGCGAGGCCCCACACGGTCCGCCACGACTTGAGGCCACGCGGAGACGTTTGGATCGACGACGAGGGCGCTTTGGCCGCGTGGAAAGAGGGGTGCACCGGCTATCCGCTCGTCGACGCAGGCATGCGTCAGCTCGCGCAGGAGGGGTGGATGCACAACCGTGCGCGCATGGTTGTCGCGTCGTTCCTCGTGAAGGATCTCGGGATCGACTGGCGCGCCGGTGCCGACCACTTCTTCGACCTGCTTCTCGACGGGGACGTGGCACAGAACGTCGGCAACTGGCAGTGGGTCGCAGGCACGGGCGTGGACACGCGACCGAACCGCGTCTACAACCCAACTGCCCAGCTGAAGAAGCTCGATCCCGGCGGCGAGTACGTCCGCCGGTATGTCGACGAGCTCGTAGACGTGCCGGGCGACCGGATCGCCGAGCCGGGCCTGCTCGCCCCGGCCTACCCGGCGCCGATCGTCGACCACGCGCTCGCGGTCGAGGCATTCAGGCGGCGGCGCGTGCCCTGACGCCGGCCCTACCCGCGGTCTTTGTCCTAGGCGGACAGGCGGGCCGACGACTGTGCCGGGCTCGGGGATCCAGCGGAGCTTCTCGTCCGGGGTCGCTAGTCGAGATCGGGAGCGCCGCGCGAGCGTCGAGAGGACTGGTCTGGGATCTCTTGACACACGAACACATGTTCGTGTAGAACGTATGTTCCTTGATCGCATGCCTCCTCATCCAGGGATTCGAGCTCCGTGCGGCGCTGCGCTCCCGGCCGGGACTCGCGCTTGCTCCCGCGGCGCTTGCGCCTCTACCTGGGAGCGAGCCGTTGATCGGGCCGGTGACCGCCATCGCGGCGGGCGCGGGGGTGCAACCGGGCATGCGCATGGGGGAGGCGCTCGCAACATGCCCCGGCCTTGTTCTCGTCGAGCGCGACCCGGCCGCGGTCGAGCAGGAATGGGAAGCCGTCCTGTGCAGGCTCGAGGATGCCGGCTTTGCGGTCGATCCGCTCGAGCCGGGCACCGTCGTCTTCGAGACGAAGGGCGTCGAGCGGCTGTACGGAGGTGTGGAGGCGGCGCTGCGTCGAGCGCTTGCTTCCGTAGGAACTGTCTGGGATCCACGTGCGGGCGCAGGGCAGCGCCGGTTCGTCGCCCTCGCGGCGGCGAGCGTCGCACGTCCCGGGCAGGCGGTGATCGTCGAGGGGGAGGACGAGCGGGCATTCCTCGAGCCGCTCCCGCTCACGCTCCTGCCACTCGAGCGAAATCGCTACGACGAGCTCGAGGGGCTCGGGGTACGCCGGCTCGGTGAGCTCGCGGCGTTGCCTGGCGGTGCCGTGGCCGAGCGGCTGGGGCCGGAGGGAAAGCGGGCGTGGGGCCTCGCGCGCGGCGGGGAGCGCCGGCGCGTGCGCGGGCGGGCGCCCGCAGTCGAGCTCGCAGAGACGCTCTCCTTCCCCGAGGCGGTCGCCAACGAGCTCACGCTGCGGCGGGCGCTCGGTGCGTTGCTCGACCGGCTCCTCGCGCGTCCGGAGAGAGCGGGTCGGCCACTGCGCAAAGTCGCTCTTTCGGCTCGGATCGTCGGCGGCGGATCGTGGCGACGCACGGTCGCGCTTCGCGAGGCAACGGCGGAGCGCGACCGGATCCGGGCTGCGATCGGGTCGAAGCTCCTCGATATCCCTGCCCCGGTTCTCGAGTTGCGGCTCGTTGCACTCGAGCTCGCACAGCACACGGGAAGCCAGCTGTCGCTGGTCGAGACAGGTGGAACGCAGCGGAGGGCACAGCTTGGCGAAGGGCTCCGTCAGGTGCGAGCGAGCACCGGTTCCGGCTCCGTCTGCGCCGTCATCGAGGTCGCTCCATGGTCGCGTATCCCCGAGACGCGAGCCGTCGTCGTGCCAAGGGACGAATGAGATGGATTATTCGGCGCTTGGCACGGGCTCGATCGCGGGAGCTCGTGCTGGAGCGACCCGCCGAGCGGATTTGCCGACGCGGATCGCGGGTCGCCTCAACGCCCCGAGGCCGGCGCTCGTCGAGCAGCGCTTCGACGGGGCGCCCGCAGTCGTCAACCGGCAGGTGGTCGCCCTCGTGCGCGAGGAATGGCGTGTCGTCGATCGCTGGTGGACGGACGATCCCGTCGATCGACGCTACTTCGAGGTCGTCCTCGAGTCGGGCCAGAACATGTGCGTCTATCGCGACGAGCAGCGCGGCTGCTGGCTCACGCAGAACCCGTAGGGGCCGTGCCTGCCTTCAGGCAGGCACTATCCGTTGGCTGCTAGCTCACGATTGAGCGAGCGTCGTGCTCGACGTGCGCTTGATACCTGCCTGCAGGCAGCCACCCAAAGATGGGCCGGCGCGATACTCGCTCATCTCGATGGGGCGCTAGGGCTTGATGGAATGATCCTGGACAAGGGCCTCGGCCGCGAGAGGCTCCCACTCCTCTTCGCTCGTCGCGGGCACGACGACCCACTGGCGGAAGCCCTCTCCTCGACCCGACGGGTCGAACAGTTGCGCGCCCGAGAGCATGAGCGCACGGGTGTGCACGGCCGGATCGGTCAGCTTGAACACCATTGCGTCCCGCCAGAAGCCCACGACCACTTTTCCATTCCTCTTCAGGCACGGCATCCCGAAGATCCGCGACGCACGTACCTCGCCGTGGAAGGCGCAGAGCGCATCGACGATGTCGTCGTAGCGCTCGCGCGGCGTGAGGCGCGAGTTGCGTTGCCGGGACAGCACTTACCCCACGTTGCGCATGTCGTACCGAGCCGCGATCGCGCCTATCGCTGCCGGGTCGCGCGGCCCGTCTCCGAGAGCGGCGGCATCACGGAAGTACTGCTCGAATCCGGCAGGCGCGTGGCTGTCGAGGAAGCGCGTCGGGGTCTCCAGCGCATTTGCGAACGTATGCGCTGTTCCCGGCGAGGCCACTGCGACCTCTCCTGCGCAGAGTGCGAGGCGCTCGCCGCCGCAGCGGAGGTCGAGCTTCCCTTCGATCACGATGAAGATGTCGAACATCCCGTCATGAACATGGAGCGGAGGCCCGGGGGAGCCCGGAGCTGCTGTGTACTCGATGATCCCTGCCACACCGAGCAGCTCGTCCTTCTCGCCGAGGAACGCGATGCTGTTGCCGGCAAGGGTGACGGAGTCGAAGGTCTCCGGGGTGCGCACGATCACCGTGGACGGGCCACGACCGCCGGCGTCCGGCGGCGGATGCTGGTCGTAACGCGCGGCGAGTTCCTCCCGGAACGCCTCGCCCGTGCCGCCGATCGCCAGCACGTAGCGGTCGAAGCCCACCCCAGGCGCGTGAATGTTGAGGAAGCGCACCTCACCGGGCCCATCGTTTCGGAACGCGTGCACGACGTTCGGCGGCACAACCCCGAACGTTCCGGGGCCGAGCACCCGCTCTCCGTTGTCGAGCGACAGCGTGAACGCGCCTTCGAGGATGTAGAAGCAGTCCGCATGGAGCAGGTGGACATGCGGCTCGGGCCCGCGCTCACCTGTCGCGTAGCGCGAGTAGGTGACGACGACATCGTCGAGCCCGACCAGGATCTCGACACGCCGCTCCGGGCGGTCGGTGACGACGATTGGCGCTGCCACCGGGTCAGTGTATGACCCCCGTCAAGCACGAAGGTTCCTCCATGTTTGTGGAGTTGCATTGCCATTCGGCGTACTCCTTCCTGGACGGCGCGTCGCAGCCTGAGGAGCTCGCTGCGCGAGCCGCCCAGCTGGGGTACCACGCGCTCGCGCTTACCGACCACGACGGCGTCTATGGATCACTCGAGTTCGCGCACGCGGCCAAAGCGCTCGGGATTCGGGCCATTACGGGCTCGGAAGTGACGCTTGCAAGCGGTGCTCACATCACGTTGCTCGTCGAGTCGAGCAGCGGCTACGCAAACCTCTGCCGGATCCTGACGGCCTCCCATGCCGGTACGCGCCGGCCCGGGCGGGAGGATCGTGAGCCGCTGCCGCCGGCCGTCGACCAGAGCGTCGTCGAGGAGCTGAGCGACGGGCTCGTCTGCCTCTCGGGGTGCGCCCGGGACGGGCTCGCCGTCCGCGATCCGAACGCCGCCACGCGGCTCGCCCAGGCGTTTGGTCGGGAGCGCTTCCTCGTCGAGCTGCAGCGGCCGTTCGAGCGTGGGGATTCGCACCGTAATGGCATGCTGCGCGACCTCGCCGAGCACCTGGGGGTCGACACCGTCGCAACCGGCAACGTCCACGCGCACCATCCGCGCCGGACGCTCCTCCAGGACGTGGTTGTCGCGATCCGTCATCGCACCTCCCTCGACGGGAGCGAGCGGGAGCGCCGTGGCAACCGCGAGAGCGTCCTACGACCGCCTGGAGAGATGCTCGAGCGGTTCGGCTCGATCGACCGCCCCGCCGTCCTGCGGAGCGTCTCACTTGCCGAGCGCCTCGAGTTCGACCTTACGCGGGAGCTCGGTTACCGCTACCCCGATTTCTCCGACGGCCGAGAGCCTGCGATCGATCAGCTCGCCCAGATCTGCCGCTCCACGCTGGCACAGCGCTATCCGCCAAGTAACAGACTGTTACTTGGCAGGGCGACGCAGCGGCTCGAGGACGAGCTGAGGCTGATCGACGAGCTCGGGCTCGCAGGCTTCTTCCTTCTTCATCACGAGGTGCTCGAGCTGGCGCGTGAGATTGCGCTCGAGGTGCGTGGTCGCGGCTCGCCGCGCCAGCTCCTGCCGCCCGGACGCGGGCGAGGAAGCTCGGTCGGCTCGATCGTCTGCTATCTCACGGGGCTCTCGCACGTCGACCCGGTCACGAGTGACCTCTCCCTCGGACGCTTTCTCAACCGTGAGCTCGCCTCCACGCCGGACATCGACCTCGACTTCCCGCGCGATATCCGCGAGAAGCTGATCGTCGCGGTCACAGAGCGCTATGGGCGCGAGCATGCAGCACTCGTCGCGAGCTTCGCCACGTACCGCTCGCGTGGAGCGATCCGCGATGTCGGCAGGGCGCTCGGCCTGCCCGCGGCCGAGCTCGAGCGGCTCGCGCGGCTTACAGACGGCTGGAGCGCCGAGCGGGTAGCGCAGGAGGTGAGGGCGCTCCCCGACGCCGATCGCAAGCTCGTCTCACGGCGTTGGCGCGCTTTCTCCGTCCTGACGGGAGAGATCGCCGGGCTGCCACGCCATATCTCCCAGCATCCGGGAGGGATGATCATCTCGTCGCGCCCGCTCGTCGAGCTCGTTCCCGTCCAGCCGGCAGCCATGACGGGAAGGCAACTCTGCCAGTGGGACAAGGACAGCTGCGCCGACGCCGGCTTCCTCAAGATCGACCTGCTCGGGCTCGGCATGCTCTCTGCGGTCGAGGACTGCGTCGACCAGATCGCGAGGCTGCACGGAGCGCCGATCGACCTCTCGCGCATTCCTCTCGACGACCACGCCGTCTATGCGGAGATCCAGCGGGCGGACACGATCGGCGACTTTCAGATCGAGAGCCGGGCGCAGATGCAGAGCCTGCTCCGCACGAGGCCGGAGAGCATCGATGACCTCACGGTGCAGGTTGCGCTGGTGCGTCCAGGTCCGATCCAGGGCAAGGCAGTGCACCCCTACATCGACGCACGTGAGCGGCTGCGCCGCGATCCGAGCTACGTGTGGCCCGTCGACCACGAGTTGCTGCGCGAGCCGCTGCGCGCGACGTTCGGCGTCGTCGTCTTCCAGGATCAGGTGCTAGAAGTCGCGATCGCGCTCGCAGGGTTCACCGTCGGCGAGGCAGAGGGGTTGCGCCGCGCGATGAGCCGCAAGCGCAGCCATGCGGCGCTCGAGGCCTACCGGGAGCGCTTCATCGCAGGTGCAGCTGGCAAGGGGGTCGACGAGGCGGTTGCGAACCGCGTCTACGACAAGCTCGTCGGCTTCTCCGGCTTCGGCTTCCCCAAGTCGCACGCCGCAGCCTTCGGGTTGCTCGCCTACCAGTCGGCGTGGCTGCGACACCACTATTCCGAGGAGTTCCTCTGTGCCCTCCTGAACGCACAGCCGATGGGCTTCTATCCGCCTGCGAGCCTCGTTCGCGATGCGCAGCGGCGCGGGGTGGAGGTGCGCTCGCCCGACATCAACGCGAGCGCGGCGCGGTGCGGTCTCGAGTCTCTGCCACCTCAAGGCCCGGAGCCCACGACCCCAAGCAACAGTCTGTTACGAGGCTCGCGGGCTGCGGTGCGGATCGGGCTCGCGTACGTCGCCTCGGTGGGGGAAGGGGATGCCGTGGCGATAGTGGCCGAGCGCGCTGCACGCGGGCCGTTTCTCGACATTGGCGATCTCGCAAGACGCGCTCCCGTCTCGCGGGAGGCGCTCGAGTCGCTCGTCAAGGGCGGTGTCTGCGACTGCTTCGAAGGTCGCCGGCGGGATCTTCTCTGGGAGCTCGGCCTGGTCTCCCGGCCGCGTTCCGTGCCAGGCACGGCCGGTGTCGAGAAGCAGCTGACGCTCGGGCTCGCGCCGACGGCCGCGACGCCTGCGCTTCCCGAGCTCACGCGGTGGGAGCGGATGCTCGCCGACTACCGGCAGACGGGCCTTTCAGTCGGCGTGCACCCACTCGCGCTTCTGCGCCCGCATCTGCCCTCGGGCACGCTCGCCAGCACAGAGCTCAGCGAGTCCCCGCACGGCGCACAGGTCGCCTACGCCGGTCTCGCGATCGCCCGCCAGCGGCCCTCGACCGCAAACGGGATCGTCTTCATGCTCTTGGAGGACGAGCACGATCAGGTCAACCTGATCGTCCCCTCTGCCGTTTACGAGCGGCACCGGGCGATCGTGCGAGGCGCGCCGCTCCTCCTCGCTCGAGGTCGCTACGAGCGCGTAGGCGACAACCGCAACATCCTCGTTGCCTCGCTGGAGACGCTCGCTCCGCTTGCCAGGCAGATTGCCGAGCACGACGTGGGGGAGGCACTACCGCGCGCGCACCACTTCGGGCACCGGTGATTCACATCCCACGCCGAAGCGGCGCTCCCTCCAACGTAAAGGCCGCGTCTACGAGAGCGACGTGTGTGAACGCCTGCGGAAAGTTCCCTACGAGCCGACCCAGGACCGGGTCGTACTCCTCCGCGATGAGGCCCAGATCGTTCCGCAGCGCAAGGACGCGCTCGAACAGGGCGAGCGCCTCATCCTGGCGTCCCTGGAGCGCGAGATTCTGGACGAGCCAGAACGAGCACGGGAGGAAGACGCCCTCACCGGGCGGCAGCCCATCGAGCCTGCTGCCATCCGCGTCCGTTCGGTAGCGGTGCACGAAGCCGCCGTCGACGAGCGAGCCCTCGATCGCGGCCACTGTGCTGACCATGCGCGGATCCGTCGCCGGCAGAAAGCCGACGAGCGGGATCAGGAGGACGCTCGCGTCCAGCTGTGGGGACCCGAACGACTGCGTGAACGCACCGATCTCCGCGTCGAAGCCCTCGTCGCACACGGTCTCGTGGATCTCGTCGCGGATCTCGCGCCAACGGTCGACCGGGCCTTTACGCCCGAGCGTCTCCACTGCCAGCACGGCCCGATCGAATGCAACCCATGCCATCACCTTCGAATGCGTGAAATGGCGGCGCGGCCCCCGCACCTCCCAGATCCCCTCGTCGGGCTCCCGCCAGCCGGTCTCGAGCCAATCGAGCAGCTTGAGTGCGAGGCTCCACGTGTCGCTCGATGCGACGAGGCCCTGCGTGCGCGCCTGGTAGAGCGCGTCGATCACCTCGCCATACACATCGAGCTGTAGCTGCGTCCGACGCGCCGTTCCCGATTCTGACCGGGACCGAGTCGTCGTAGCCGGGAAGCCAGGTCAGCTCGAGCTCGGTCAGGCGGCGCTCGCCGGCGACGCCGTACATGATCTGGAGCGCCTCGGGTGAGCCCGCGATCGCGCGCAGCAGCCAGTCGCGCCAGGCTCGCGCCTCGTCGATGTAACCGGCACGGAGCATCGCGAGCAACGTCAGTGCTGCGTCGCGCAGCCAGCAGAAGCGGTAGTCCCAGTTGCGCGCGCCTCCGACCAGCTCGGGAAGCGACGTCGTCGGTGCGGCGACGATCCCGCCCGTCGGCGCGTACGTGAGCGCCTTGAGCGTGATCAGCGAGCGGAGGACGTCGTCATGCCAGCGGCCCGTGTGAGTGCACTGCGCAGCCCACTCACGCCAGTAGCTCTCGGTATCGGTGAGAGCTCGTTCGGCGTCGATTGCTGCGGGGAGGTCACTGCTGGACGGAAACCAGGTCAGCACGAAGGGAACGCGCTCGCCTGCTCGCACGCGGAACGAGGACACCGTGTGCAGGTTCCGTCCCTCCGTCTCGATCGGGGTCCGGAGACACAGCGCGTCGGGCCCGGCGACAGCGAGGAGCGCGTCATCGACCCTTCGCACCCACGGGACGATCGAGCCATAGTCGAAGCGGATCGTCAGCGCCATCGCCATGTCGACGTGGCCGCGGATTCCTTCGACGATTCGAACGACATCGGGCGCATCCCCGCGCGGCGGCATGAAGTCGGTCAACCGCACGACGCCCGTCGCGGTCTCCAGATCGGTCTCGAGCACGAGCGTGTCTCCCCGGTAGCGTCGTCCGCAGCATGCGAACGACGCCTCGGGGCTTAGCGACCAGCGGCCGTGCTCGGGACGCCCCGAGGAGTGCGGCAAAGCAGGCGCCGGAATCGAAGCGGGGAAAACAAAGCCAGTCGAGCGACCCTCTAGCCGAGACGAGGGCGGCCGTCTGGAGGTCGCCGATCAACCCGTAGTCCTCGATCGGCGTGCTAGCCATCGAGGTCGTCGAGCAGGGTGGCGTAGCGGCCGAAGCGCTTCCGCGCCGCCCGGGAGAACGTCGCCTCGTATTCGACCGCGGCGTCCTCGTCGAGCGTTGCGGCGTACGTGCTCCTGATCTCGAGCAGGCGGTCGGCAATGGCGTCGACGACGAGCTGGTAGTCGCCGTAGAGCTCTTCGCTCTCGTGGCGTCCTGCCCGCGACCACGTGTGGTCGGCCTCGTCCGCCTCGGTCAGAAGCTCGACCTCGTCCTGCTCGAACAGATCGAGCTGGCGTCGCACGAGGTCGGCGAAGCGCCTTCGCCGGAAGATCATCCCGTCAGCTCCTCGTAGAGCGCGAGATGAGCTGCGGCGGCGCCCTCCCAGGTCAGCTCTGCCCGCGCCCGCTCCGCACCGGCTCGAGCCGCCGCGAGCGCGGCCGGGTCGTCGAGCAACCGCCGCAGCGCTACCGTGAGGCCGGCAACGTCCCCTGGGCGTACGACTGCGCCCGCGCCGAACGCGCCGACCACCTCACCTAGACCGCCGACGTCGTACACGACCGCTGGAACGCCCGCCCCGAGCGTCTGGAGCAGCGCGCCGCTCTGGTCTATCTCGGCACGGTAGGGAAAAAGCGCCACAGTGCTCTCCGAGAGTGCAGCCTCGAGCTCGCCCGCCGAGAAGTAGCCGAGCCGCCATTCCACCCGGTCGCCGCCCGCGGCACGGTAGCCGTCGAGTGGCTCGCGCGGGTCGCCCGCTACGAGCAGACGCGCTCCGTCGATGTGCTTCACCGCCGTGATCGTGTCTGCGAGACCCTTGTACGGGCGGATGACGCCCATGGCGAGCGCCGTACGCCCGTCGTCCCGGCGGGGCGGTGAGCTCGGAAAGACGGGATGCGGGATGACGCGGAGCTTGTCCTCGCGCACCCCGAGCGCGATGAGTGCCCGGCGGCCGTTCTCGCTATGCGTGACGATCCTGTCGAAGCGGTCGAAGAGCTTCCGCCACAAGCGCACGCGCGACGCCGTGCGCCGTGGCAGCAGGTCGTGCGCGGTAAAGACCAGCGGGCGGCGCGTGCGCAACAGCCACGCGTCGACCTCCGGCGCGCCGACCCACTGGAGGTGGACGACGTCCGCGTCTGCAGCGGCGAGGCGCACGAGGCCGAACGGGTGCTCGGCGGCCTTGAGCAGCAGTCTGGCTCGCGAGCCGCCGAGTCGACTCGAGAGCGGGTAGAAGATCTCGCGTCTCCTGTAGCCGTCGGGCGCTGGGACCACACCGAAGCGAAACCGCGAGGTCAGGAGCTCGACGTCGGCTCCGTTCCGGGCGAGCGCGGCGGCGAGCGCGTGATCGTACGGCGGCGTGTACGCAGGTGGATCGGCGAGTGCGATGCGCATCGAGAGAAGGGTAGTCCTCGAGCCGGTCTCAGATCTCGCGCTGTAGGCTGACATCCCGAGACCGCTGTCGCCTGCGACCTACTCCGGGAGATCCTACGTGGCATATCTCGAGCTCACCCCGGCCGTGCGATGACGGCTCTCAACCTTCGTTCCGGTGCGGCGACTGCCTACGCGCGTCTCCTCGAGAAGAACGCGCAGTTCCTCTGGAACCCGTTCACCCAGATGCAGGAGTATCTCGCCTGCGAGCCGGTGGTGATCGCCCGCGGGGAAGGCGTCAAGCTGTTCGACGTCGATGGCGTCGAGTACTACGACGGCAACTCCTCGTTGTGGCTGAACGTCCACGGCCACAACCGGCGTGAGCTCAACGACGCGATCGTCGCCCAGCTCGGCGAGGTCGCGCACACGACCCTGCTCGGGATGGCGAGCGTGCCGGCGCTCGAGCTCGCCGAGCGTCTCGTCGCGCCTCGACTCCCGAGCGGCTGGCGAAGGTGTTCTTCTCGGACTCCGGCGCGACGGCCGTCGAGATCGGGCTCAAGATCGCGCATGCGTACTGGCGCCGGGTGGGTCGACCGGAGAAGTGTCGCTTCGTCGCGTTCACGGACGGCTACCACGGCGACACGGTCGGGCGCGATGAGTGTGGGAGGCATCGACCTCTTCCACGCCGAGTTCGGCCCGCTACTCTTCCCGTGCGAGCACGTGACGTTTCCGCATCCGTATCGCTTCGACGGTACCGCCGAGGAGTGTTCCGAGGCGAGTCTTGCCGAGCTGGAGGCTCTGTTCCGGGACGGCGCCGACACGATCGCGTGCCTTGTCGCGGAGCCCATGATCCAGGGTGCGGCCGGAATGGTGACGATGCCAGCGGGCTTTCTCGCGCGCGTCGAGCAGCTCTGCCGCGAGCACGACGTGCTCCTCTTCGCCGACGAGGTTGCGACGGGGTTCGGCCGGACCGGCCGGATGTTCGCCTGCGAGCACGAGGGTGTCGAACCCGACCTGATGTCGGTCGGGAAAGGACTAACCGGGGGCTATCTCCCGGTTGCCGCTACGCTCGCGTCGCAGACGCGATCTACGACGCGTTCAGCGGTGACTTCAGCGAGCGCAAGGCGCTCTATCACGGTCATTCGTTCACCGGAAACCAGCTCGGCTGCGCGGTCGCGCTTGCGAGCCTCGACCTCTTCGAGTCGGACGACCTCGTCGAGCGGGTGCGGCAGGTCGCGCGGTGCTTGTCGCGGAGCTGCTGCTACCGATCGCGGAGCTGCCGCATGTCGGCGACGTCCGGCAGTGCGGGCTGATGGTCGGGATCGAGCTCGTCGCTGATCGGCGACGACGCCGTACACCGTTCGACTGGCAACTCGGGACGGGTCTCCGCGTCTGCGCGCGCGCCAGGGAGCTCGGAATGCTCACACGTCCGCTCGGCGACGTCGTCGTCTTCATGCCGCCGCTCGTCAGCGATCCCGACGACCTCCGTGCGATGCTCGCGATCCTGCGAGCGCGCGATCGCCGACGTCACCGGCCGTGAGAGGCCTCTTCGTCACGGGCACCGACACGGACGTCGGCAAGACGGTCGTGACCGCGGGGATCGTCCGCGCGCTCCGGGAGCGCGGTTGTGCGATCGGTGTGATCAAGCCGGTCCAGAGCGGAGCGAGGGCTGACGACCCGGACGGCGATGCCGCCATTCTGAAGCGGCTTACCGGTGTACCCGAGAGCGTCGCTGAGATCGCTCCCGTGGCGCTCCACGCTCCGCTTGCGCCGCTCGTCGCCGCCCGCTCGGGAGAGCCGGACGATCGATCTTGACGCACTCGTGGCCCGCGTCCAGGCAATTGCGCTGCGCTACGACGCCGTGCTCGTCGAGGGGGCGGGCGGCCTTTATGTCCCCGTCGGCGAGGACTGGACGATCGTCGACCTCGCGGCTGCGCTCGGGTTCCCCGTGCTGGTCGTCGCGCGCGCGCGGCTCGGCACCGTCAATCACACGTGTCTGACCGTCGCCGCAGCCCGCAGTCGGGGCCTCTCGGTCGCCGGTGTCGTCCTCAACGGCGCCAGCCGACGAGAGCTCGCCCGACAACCGCGCGCTGATCGAGCAGGTCGCGAGTGTTCCCGTGCTCGGGCAGACGCCGTGGATGGGTGGCGCCCTCGATGCGTCGAGCGTGCAGGATATGGTCGAGGCGCACCTCGACCTGACCGTGCTCGTCCAGACACTGCTCCCAGCCCAGAAACCGTTCGGTTCCAAGGAGGCCATGCATGCTTGACGTCGTTTCGCCGACCGCCACGAATCGCTGGGAGGCTCTTGCCGACAAGGCCCTAGCCGGGGAGCTTCTGACGCGCGGCGAGGCACTCTCGGTGATCGGTGCCGACGACGACCAGCTGCTGCCGATCCTGACCGCTGCCTATCGCGTCCGTCGAGCCCACTTCGGGCGGAAGGTCAAGCTGAACATGCTGATCAACGCGAAGAGCGGCATCTGCCCCGAGGACTGTGGCTACTGCTCGCAGTCGATCGTCTCGGAGGCGCCGATCGAGAAGTACCAGCTGCTGTCGCGAGAGACGCTGCTCGACGGCGCGCGTGAGGCCTGGGCGCGGAAGGCGGGAACGTACTGCATCGTCGCGAGCGGGCGGAGACCGAGCAAGCGGGAGCTGGCCGAGGTCACGGCGGCGGTGCGCGAGATCAAGGACGAGCTGCCGCTCAAGATCTGCGCATGCCTCGGACTCCTCTCCGATGAGGAGGCGTTTGCTCTGCGCGAGGCGGGCGTCGATCGTTACAACCACAACCTCAACACGAGTCGCGACCACCACGCGAGCGTCACGACGACGCACACGTACGACGATCGCGTCGCGACCGTGGAGGCAGTCAAGCGCGCCGGCATCTCACCCTGCTCTGGATTCATCGCAGGGCTCGGTGAGACGCGACGAGCAGCTCGTGGACCTCGCATTCGCGCTGCGCGAGCTCGATGCCGACTCGATCCCGGTCAACTTCCGGATCCCGATCCCTGGGACGCCCCTCGAGGACGTGCCGCCGCCCGATCCGCGCCGCTGCCTGAAGGTGCTCGCTCTGCTGCGACTCGTGTGCCCGTCGAAGGAGATCCGCGTCGCCGGCGGTCGCGAGGTCAACCTCGGCACGCTCCAGCCGCTCGCGCTCTACGCGGCGAACGCGATCTTCATCGGCGACTACCTGACGACGCCCGGGCAGGCGGCCGACGCCGACTACCGCATGATCGCCGACCTCGGGTTCGAGATCGAAGAGTGCGCCTGGTAGACAGCGGCTGGGACGCATTCCTGGCCGAGCAGCGGGAGCAACGGTCGCAGGCATCGCTCTCGCGCTCGCTGCGCGCGTTCGAGCGCGAGGGAACCTGGCTGGTCACGCCTGCCGGACGGCGGCTGCTCGACCTCTCGTCGAACGACTACCTCGGGCTGGCGGGTCACGCGCTCGTACGAGAGGCGTCGTCGCTCGCCGCCGCCGCTCGTGCGGGCGCGTCGGCTTCGCGCCTTGTCGTCGGCTCTGACCCGGAAGTCTGCGCGCTCGAGGAGGAGCTTGCAGCATTCCAGGGGACGGAGTCGGCTCTCGTCCTCGGTAGCGGGTATCTCGCGAACGTCGGTGTGATCCCGGCGATCGTCGGAGCAGGCGATGCGGTCGTCTGCGACCGGCTCGACCACGCGAGCGCGTGGGACGGCGTCAAAGTCAGCGGTGCACGTCTCTACCGTTACCACCACTGCGACGTCGATTCACTGACGGCGGCTCTCGTGCGGGCTGAGCGGGACGGGGCGCTCGGACGCTGATCGTGACGGAGAGCGTCTTCAGCATGGACGGCGATCGTGCCCCGCTGCGAGAGATCGTGGAGCTGAAGGAGCGCTTTGGAGCGGCACTGCTCGTCGACGAGGCGCACGCCGAGGGCGTCGTCGGGCCCGGAGGCAGGGGCCTTGCGCACGAGCTCGGTGTCGCAGATCGGGTCGACCTGCACCTCGGGACGTTTGGCAAGGCCTTCGGCTGCTACGGCGCGTACGTGGCCGCTAGCGCTCAGTGGATCGAGCAGCTCGTCAACTCGACGCGCAGCTTCGTCTTCTCGACAGGGCTGCCTCCCAGCGTGATCGCGGGGGTGCGCGCCGCGCTCCGCATCGTCGAGCAGGCGGACAGCTCACGTGCGTCGCTCGAGCGGAAGTCACGTGGCTTCCGTGAGCGCCTCGTCCAGGAAGGATTCTCGATCGGGGCATCCGCCTCGCAGATCGTCCCCGTCGTCGTCGGCAAGAGCGCCGACGCGCTGGCGTTTTCGGCGGCCCTTGAGGATGCCGGGGTGCTCGGGATCGCGATCCGCCCTCCGACCGTCCCGCGCGGGTCGGCGCGCGTGCGGTTCTCGGTTACCTCCGCGCATGCCGACGAGGATCTCGGGCGTGCGCTCGACGCCCTTGCCGCGCTCGGTCGTCGCGCGGGCTGATGCTCTGGCTACCGGGGTGGTCGGTGCCGCTCACGATGTGGGACGGCATAGTAGGGCCTTTCGACTCGAGTACGCCGTTCGTCGCCTGCGACTTCTCCGAGGCGACGCGGCCCGCAGACCATGTCGAGCTAGCGTCGCGGGCGCTCGATCGGGTCGGCGCTGCCTGCGTTGTCGTCGGCTGGTCGCTCGGTGCGATGGTCGCGCTCGAGCTCGCCCGCGCACGTCCGGACGACATCGATGCACTCGTGCTCGTGGCAGCGACGGATCGGTTCGTCGCCGGCGAGGACCGGATCGGCTGGCCGGCCCGCGTCCTCGCGCGCATGCGCGCCCGGCTCGACGACGACGCTGCGGCGGTCATCGACGAGCTCGACCGGCGGATGTTCGCTGCGAACGAGGGCGACGAGGCCGCCGCCTGGATCGAGACGCGCCAGCAGGCTTCGCTCCTGCCTTTCGAGGCACTCGACAGCGGCCTCGCCTACCTCGCGCAGGTCGAGCTCGACGGGACCGCTGTGGAGGCGCGGACACGTCTCCTGCATGGCCGGGACGATGTGATCTGCCCTGCCGCTGGCGCAGAGCGCCTTGCACGGTCGCTGCCGCGGGGTGAGCTCACCTTCTGGGAGGGCGTCGGTCATGTCCCGTTCTGGACGCGGCCGGAGGCGTTCTCCGCTTGGCTGCGCGTGGTGAGCGAGCGATGACGATCGACAAGGCGCGTGTGGCACGTCGCTTCAACCGGCACGCGCGATCCTACGACGACCATGCCAGGATCCAGGCCGACATGGTCGAGCGCGTCGTGCGCTCCGTCCGTGCGGTCGAGCCTCCACCCGCACGTGTGCTCGAGCTCGGCTCGGGAACCGGGAGATTGACTGAGCGCCTGGTCGAGTTGCTCCCCCGCGCCACGCTCGACGCCGTGGATATCGCGGAGAAGATGGTAGTGGCGGCCCGCGAGCGGCTCGGCTCCACGCGTCGGGTGCGCTTCGCTATCGCCGACGTGGAGGAGCAGGAGTGGGGCGAAGGTCGCTTCGACCTGATCGTCTCTAGCGCTACGGTGCAATGGCTCTCGACCGTCGAGGAGACGTTTCGGCGTCTCACGCGAGCTCTGCTGCCGGGCGGCGGGATGATCCATGCGACGTTCGGGCCACGCACGTTCGAGGAGTTGTTCTCGGTCTTCGGAGCTGTCGAAGCGGAGCGCGGCCTGGCGCCCAGGGCGCGCGGTCTCTCGCCGCCGACGGCCGAGGTCTGGGAGCGAACCTTGCGGGGCCTTGGCCTCGAGGCGGTTCGCGTGTCGTCGAGCCTGGTGCGACCGACGTATGCGAGTTGTCGCGCGTGTCTCGCCGACGTTCGCGGCACCGGCGCGTCGTACAGCCCCACGGGTCGTCCGGATGTGGCTGTTCTGGCGGAGGTGATGCGACGGTACGACCGGGAGTACCCGGTGGCGGGCGGCGTCGTTGCGACGTATGAGGTGATCGAGCTGTCCGCGGTCGCGCCGTAGGTCGCGCTCAGCCCGGGTCGTTCACCGTCCCCTCCGTCGTGCGCGCCGTGATCCTTCGGAATCGCACCGTCCGCAGAGTGAGGAGCATCGCCGTGAAGCCTGCAACCACGTTCACGGCCGTCAGCGTCAGCTTCATTCCCACGCTGAATGCGAGCAGTGCTGTGCGGGGCGCCTCGCCGCGGAGCGTGTAGAGGAGGAAGGCCTGCTCGGTCCCGATCCCGCCGGGGCTGACCGGGACGAGCGTCGCGAGGCTCTGGGTCGCCTGGACGAGGAGCACGTTGCGCACGCTCTGGTGAATGCCGAACGCCCCGAGGAAGAACCAGATCGTGGTGAGCCGGAGACCCCAATCGCAGAGCTGCCAGAACGCGACGCGGCGCAGATAGCGGCCAGGAGTCCTCAGGATCGTGAAGGCCTGGCCGACCCGCGCCCTGAAGTCGGTCACCCGTGGTCGCGCCCAGACGACCACCGCGACCGCGACAACGCCGAGAGCCACCAGCAGGATCTCCGAGAGGCGCTCGTGGCGCAGGAACCACGCGAAGTCGAAGCTCGGGAGTGAGGGCAGGACGTCCAGGCTGGGCAGGACTCCCTGGCTCACCGCCCACGAGAAGACTGCGAGCGCGGCGACCGAGTCGACGATCGCGAGAACGATCGTCGAGCTGATCACGGTCGCATAGGCCGAGCCGGGAATCGCGCGATGCGCGAGGAAGATACGTACGGCGTCGCCGGCTCGTGCAGGGAGGATCGCGTTCACTCCGATGCCGGAGAGATAGGCCGCATAGATCGACCGCCAGCGGATCCGCACACCGGGATATGCGGCTGCGAGCACGTTGCGCCAGGCGGTGCTCGTGCACGCGATCTTCAGGAGATGGCAGGCGATCGCGATTGCGAGCGGGCCCAGCGAGACGGCGGCGAGATAGTCCCAGAAGGCCTCTGTCGCGTCGATGACCCGCTGCATTCCGTCACGGTAGCGACGCTAGCCAGTGGCGAAGTAACGGCGTTTGCCACGCGGCTCGTTCGAGATGAAGGGTATAGCGGCTGCCCCGAACGCAGGCGCAGGGGAAAGTGACCGCACGCGCCCCCACGGAGGCTAGCCGTCTGGCGTCAGGAAGGGGTAGCGGTAGTCGGTCGGGGGGACGAGGGTCTCCTTGACGGCGCGCGGACTGACCCAGCGAATGAGGTTCCACAGTGAGCCGGCCTTGTCGTTCGTGCCCGACGCGCGCGCGCCGCCGAACGGCTGCTGGCCGACGACCGCGCCCGTTGGCTTGTCGTTGACGTAGAAGTTGCCGGCGGCGTACACGAGCTCGCGGTGTGCGTCTTCGATCGCGTAGCGATCGTTGGCGAAGACGGCCCCAGTGAGTGCGTAGTTGCCGGTGGCGTCGATCAGGCGCAAGGTGTCGTCCCACCGGTTCTCGTCGTAAACGTAGGCGGTAACGACAGGCCCAAAGAGCTCGTCCCGCAGGAGGCGGAAGCCCGGATCGGTCGTCTGGATCACGGTTGGCTCCACGAACCAGCCTTCGCTGTCGTCGACGCCACCTCCCGTGACGATCTCGGCTCCGGCGGCTCGCGCCTCGTCGATCGCGGCGCTCTGCGTTGCGAAGGAGCGATCATCGATGACCGCGCCCATGAAGTTCGTGAAGTCGCGCACGTCGCCGACCCGGATCGTCGCGACGTCCTCGGCGAGCCGGCTGCTGATCTGCGGCCAGAGGTTCGATGGCAGGTAGAGCCGTGACGCTGCCGAGCACTTCTGCCCCTGGTACTCGAACGAGCCGCGGACGATCGCGGTCGCGACCGCGTCCGGGTCCGCGGAGGGATGCGCGACGATGAAGTCCTTCCCGCCTGTCTCCCCGACGATCCGCGGGTAGTTGCGGTAGGCGGCGATGCGCTCGCCGATCGTGCGCCAGATCCCGTGGAAGACGGCCGTCGACCCTGTGAAATGGACACCCGCGAGCTCCGGGCTCTCGAGCGCGGAGTTCCCGATCTCCGCACCCGGGCCGAAGATCAGGTTGATGACGCCCGGCGGCAGGCCGGCCCGCTCGAGCGCGTCGAAGACGACCCAGGCCGAGAGCGCTGCCGTGGACGCGGGCTTCCAGAGCACGGTGTTTCCCATCAGCGCTGCCGAGGTGCTGAGGTTGGCGCCGATCGCGGTGAAGTTGAAGGGGCTGATCGCGAGCACGAAGCCCTCGAGCGGACGGTACTCGAGGCGGTTCCAGACGCCCGGCGACGAGACCGGCTGCTCGGCGTAGATGCGCGTCAGGTACTCCACGTTGAAGCGGAGGAAGTCGACGGTCTCACAAGCTGCATCGATCTCGGCCTGGTGAGCGGTCTTCGACTGGTTTAGCATCGTTGCTGCGTTGATCGTGGAACGCAGCGGGCCGGCGAGCAGCTCGGCGGCCCGCAGAAAGATCGCGGCGCGCTCGTGCCAGGGCGTGCGCGACCACTCGGGGTGGGCGTGCCGGGCCGCGGCGATCGCGTCGGCGACGTGGCTCGCGTCGCCATGGGCGACATCGGCGAGAACATGGCTACGGCGGTGCGGCATGACCGCCTGGAACGTCGAGGCCGTCTCGACGCGCTTGCCGCCGATCACGAGCGGGATCTGCGCTCGCTCCCCTGCCATCGCGTCCAAACGCCGCTGCAGCTCATGGCGCTCGGGCGACCCCGGCGCGAAGGTGTGAACCGGCTCGTTGCGCGCTGTGGGCGAGTTGAAGATCCCGTGAGCGCTCATCCGCGCGATTGTAGAGTCGGCGTCGTGCAGGTGGCGAATCACCCGTACGAGATCGCAGGCTGGGGGGCAGGTGAGCTCTGGCTCGATGGCATGCTGGTGATCGCCCACGACTTTCCCTTGCCTGTCCGTCGCGATGCTGGCGAAGCCCACCCTTGCGACGCGGCCGAAACGCCCCCAAGGGGGGCCGCAAGACCCCCAGTGGAAACGCTATCGCGTGTCGTCGCGCAGAGGAGTAACGGCTTCGTGCCAGTTCTGGTGGCGCGAGTGCGGGCCTTCCTGGACGGCGATCAAGTGGATTTCGACGACGTCGAGATCGACCTTTCGTGGTGCACGCCCTATCAGGCGGCGCTTGCCGAGTGCCTGCGGGCTGTGCCGCGGGGCGAGGTCGTGTCGTACGGTGAGCTCGCGGCACTCGCAGGCCGTCCGGGAGCAGCACGTGCTGCCGGCGCATTCTGCGCTGCCAACCGTCACTCGCTGTTCATTCCCTGTCACCGCGTCGTCTCGGCAGGCGGCATCGGCGGCTACGGCAGCTCGGGCATCGCGCTCAAGCGTCGGCTGCTTCTCCTCGAAGGCGTCACGCTCTGAGCGGCCACGCCGCACCGCTGTCGTCCGAGGACGTGCGGGCCGAGCTTGCGAGGGTCGAGCCGAAGAGGACGTGCGACGCTCTCGCCGAGGTCTCGGCGCTGCTGCATACCGCGGGAACGATGCACCTCCGCGGACTCCAGAGGGTCGCAATCCACGCGGATCTCGCGAGCTCGGCGGTCGCACGTCGCGGGTTCGCGCTGCTCCGCGACCTCGGCATCCACTCGGAGATCCGCACCTACTCGCGCCACGCGTTCGGACGCGAGACCCGGTATCAGCTGCACATCGAAGGAGACGACCATGCCTTCGTCGTGATGGCCGAGGCGGGCGTCCTCGATCGCAGGCACGCGCCGCTCGCCGCCCCGCCACGTCGCGTCGTGGGTCGCGGCTGCTGCCGCAGCGCGTACCTGCGCGGCGCCTTTCTCGGTTCCGGGACGGTCTCGGGACCACGCTCGCCGCACCTCGAGGTCCGCGTCGGGAACAGCGACGGCGCCGAGTTCCTGCGTGACGTCGCGGCGACAGCAGGCGTCGAGCTCTCGATCATCGAACGGTCGAGCCACGTAGCCGTGTACGCAAAGGGGTGGGAGACGATCGAGGCGTTCCTCGCGGTCGCTGGCGCAGGTGACACGGTGCTTGCGCTCGAGGAGCGGTCGGTGATCGCAGTCGCTCGATCGGATGCGAATCGGCTCGCCAACGCCGACCACGCGAATCTGGTGCGAGCGACACGCGCGGCGCAGGTGCAGCTCGCAGCAATTCGCAGGCTTCGAGACGGCGGCGTCCTGGCCGAGCTGCCCGAGCGGCTGCGGGAGGCGGCCGAGCTCCGCCTCCGTTATCCGGCGCTACCGCTCGCCGATCTCGCGCGACGGGCCGACGCGCCTACGACGAAAGCGAGCATGCAGCGCAGGCTCGCGCGGCTCGTCGAGATCGGATCAAGCTGACCCCGCGCGCCGCCTTCCCTCGCTGAGCCCTGGCGGCGCGCCGTTAGACTGCGCGCGCAGGAGCAGCCACCGAGAGAACGGAGACAAGCGAAGATGGGCACCCGCGTCGGCATCAACGGCTTCGGTCGCATCGGCCGCAACTTCTTTCGTGCGCAGAAGACCCTGGGCGCCGACGTCGAGATAGTCGCTGTCAACGACCTCGGCGACGCGAAGACGATGGCGCACCTTCTCAAGTACGACTCGACGATGGGCCCGTTCGACGGCGATGTCTCTCTCGGGGACGGTGTGATTCGTGCCGGCGGGGAAGAGATGAGGATCCTGTCGGAGCGCGATCCGGCCGCTCTGCCTTGGGGCGAGCTCGGGGTTGATGTCGTACTCGAGTCGACCGGGTTCTTCGCGTCGCGCGAGGGAGCTCAGAAGCACATCGATGCAGGAGCGAAGAAGGTCGTCATCTCGGCTCCCGCGACCGACCCGGATCTGACGGTCGTGATCGGCGTCAACGACGACTCGTACGATCCGGCGAAGCACCACATCGTCTCGAACGCATCGTGCACGACGAACTGCGTCGCTCCGATGGCGAAGGTCATCAACGATCTCGCAGGGATCGAGAGCGGCTTCATGACGACCATCCATGCATACACGAACGACCAGCAGATCCTCGACCTGCCGCACTCCGACCTGCGCCGCGCGCGAGCCGCGGCGATCAATCTGATCCCGACGTCGACCGGCGCCGCGAAGGCGATCGGGCTCGTGCTGCCCGAGTTGCAGGGCAAGATCGACGGCATCTCGGTGCGCGCACCCGTTCCGACCGGCTCGATTACCGATCTCGTCGTGCTCCTCGGCCGCGAGGTGAGTGTCGAAGAGGTCAACGGCGCCTTCGCGACGGCCTCAGCCGGGCCACTGGACGGAATCCTGCGCTACTCGGAGGATCCGCTCGTCTCGACGGACATCGTGCACTCGCCGTTCTCGTGCATCTTCGACAGCAAGCTGACAATGGTGCACGGCAAGACGGCCAAGGTCTTCGGCTGGTACGACAACGAGTGGGGCTATTCGTGCCGCCTCGTGGGTCTGGTGGGAAAGCTGATTCCGTGATCTGGGGCTATTCGTGCCAGCTCGTCGGGCTGGTGGGAATGCTGATTCCGTGACGTGCCTGCCCGGCATCTCGCGGCTGCCATGACGCTGCCCCGATCGGTGCGCGAGGCGGACGTCGCCGGTAAGCATGTCCTCGTCAGGGCGGATCTGAACGTACCGCTCGAGCACGGCGAGATCGCCGACGACACGCGGATTCAGGCAGCGATCCCGACACTCCGCTGGCTTCTCGCCGGCGGCGTCGCCTCCGTCCGCGTGTGCTCCCATCTCGGCAGGCCGAAGGGCGATGACCCGGCATTCCGCATCGCACCCGTTGCGGCGCGGCTTCACGAGCTCCTGCCGGACGGGCGCATCACCGTGCTCGAGAACACGCGCTTCGATCCGGGCGAGACCACGAATGACGACGGCTACGCCCGGACGCTCGCGGACGGCGCCGATCTCTACGTGAACGATGCGTTTGGCTCGGCCCATCGCGCACACGCATCGACCGAGGCCGTGGCGCATCTCCTGCCCGCCTACGCCGGCCTGTTGCTCGAGCAGGAGCTCGAGCACCTGGGCCGGCTGCTCGGTGAGGTGGAGCGCCCGTTCGTGCTCATCGCCGGTGGGGCGAAGGTCGAGGACAAGCTCGGCGTCCTGCAGCACCTTGGCGGGCGCGCAGACACCGTGGTCGTGGGCGGCAAGATGGCCGAGCAGCTGCGCACGGAGAACCCCTTGGGGTTCCCGGTGTCGCTGCCGACCGATGTGGTCGCAGCCGAGGCGTTCGCCGAGGATGCCGCCACGCGGATCGCTCCGTACGACGCCGTGCCGGACGGCTGGCTCGGGCTCGACATCGGGCCGGAGAGTCGGGCGCGGTTCGCGGAGATCGTCGCCGGTGCAGGGACGGTGTTCTGGAACGGTCCCATGGGCGTCTTCGAGTGGGAGCGCTTCGCAGGCGGGACACAGGCAGTCGCAGAGGCGGTCGCGAACAACGACGGCTATACGGTCGTCGGTGGCGGCGATTCCGTCCGCGCAATCCAGGAGCTCGGTCTCGCCGATCGCATCTCGTGGATCTCGACCGGCGGCGGCGCATCGCTCGAACTGCTCGAGGGCAAGGAGCTGCCAGGCGTCGCTGCGATCCCAGTCTCTCAGGGAGGACCCGATGGCTAGAGCAGGACGTCCGCTGATTGCGGGCAACTGGAAGATGTTCAAGGGGCCGCGAGAGGCGGAAGCGTTCGTCGACGGCTTCGAGCCACCAGACGGCGTCGATGTCATCCTCGCTCCGCCGTATGTGTCCCTGGAGACCGCGGTCGCCGAGGCGGATGGGTTGTGGCCTGTCTATGCGCAAAGTGTCCACTGGGCCTCTGAAGGCGCATTCACGGGTGAGATCTCCGCACAGATGCTGATTGAGATCGGCGTCTCGGGGGCGATCGTCGGCCACTCCGAGCGTCGCCAGCTGTTCGGCGAGAGCGATGAGACCGTGCGCCTGCGCTGCGAGGCGGCGCTTGCCGCGGGTCTCGGGGTGATCGCGTGCGTAGGGGAGACCGAGGCGGAGCGGGAGTCCGGTGCGACCGCTGCCGTGTTGCGGAGACAGGTGGCAGCCATCCCGCAGCACGAGCGGCTCGTGATCGCGTACGAGCCCGTCTGGGCGATCGGGACCGGCAAGACCGCCACGCCTGAGCTGGCCCAGGCGGCGCACGCGCTGATCCGCTCGCTGCACGAGACACGCGTCCTCTACGGCGGCTCGGTCAAGCCCGAGAACGCGCAGGAGCTGCTCGGCCAGCCCGACGTGGGTGGGGCGCTCGTCGGTGGCGCCTCGCTCGACCCCGTGCAATTCGCAGCGATTTGCCAGGCTTCGGTCAGCCTCTAGTAGCGCTCATTGTCCTCGACGGCTGGGGAATCGCTCCAGCCGGTCCAGGAAATGCGATCGAGCTTGCGGACACGCCCGTCTTCGACGAACTGCTCGTGCGCTACCCACACGCTACGCTGCGCGCGTCGGGGCCCGCAGTGGGCCTCCCGATAGGCCAGATGGGGAACTCCGAGGTGGGGCACCTCACGATCGGCTCCGGCCGGATTCTCTTCCAGGATCTCCAGCGTGTGAACGGCGCGATTGCCGACGGGTCACTCTTATGGAACGACGCGCTCGTCGGCGCGTTCGCGAGAGCCCGTGCACGCGGGGGCGACGTGCACCTGCTCGGGCTCGTCTCGTATGGGGGCGTCCACTCCCATATCGACCATCTGCGCGCCTTGCTCGCTCTCGCTGAGCGCGAGGGAATGGCCGAGCGGACCTGGATCCACGTATTCACCGACGGTCGCGATGTCTCTCCGACGAGTGCTGCGCGTGATCTCGCGGAGCTACCAGGCGACCGCATCGCAACGGTCGTCGGTCGCTATTACGCAATGGATCGCGACGGCCGCTGGGAGCGGATCGACCGAGCCTGCGCGGCGATCTGCGACGGCGTGGGAACCTCGGTGCGCGACGCTGTAGCGGGCGTCCGGGCGAGCTACGACGCCGGCGTCACCGACGAGTTCATCGAACCTCTCGTGGTCATCGACAGGCCGCGGCTGCGCCCGGGTCTCGACAGCGCGATCTTCTTCAACTTCCGCCCCGACCGCGGCCGCCAGCTCTCGGCTCGCCTGCTCGGCTGCGGCGTCGACCTGACGACGATGACGCGCTACGCCGAGGAGATCCACTGCCCGGTCGCATTTGGCGAGCAGACCGTGAGCCACACTCTCGCCGAGGTGCTCTCGGAGGCGGGAGCGCGTCAGCTCCACGTCGCGGAGACCGAGAAGTACGCACACGTCACGTACTTCTTCAACGGCGGCGAGGAGCGGGAGTGGGCTGGCGAGACGCGGGCGCTCGTGCCGTCGCCCCGTGACGTTGCGAGTTACGACCTGAAGCCCGAGATGTCGGCCGCGCGCGTGGCGGAGACGGTAGAAAACAGGATCGGCGACGGCTACCGCTTCTGCGTCGTCAACTTCGCGAACCCCGACATGGTGGGGCATACCGGCTCGATCCCGGCGGTCGTGCGGGCCGTCGAGGTGGTCGATGCCTGTCTCGGACGTGTCCTCGCGGCGGTTGCGCTCCACGACGGCATCGCGATCGTCACCGCCGACCACGGCAACGCCGAGCAGATGCTGGAGCCCGACGGCGTCTCGCCACATACGGCGCACACGACGAATCTCGTGCCGGTCGTAGTGACCGACGAGGCGCTCTCGATTCGGGTCGGCGAGCTCGCCGACCTCGCGCCGACAATCCTCGGTCTGCTCGGCGTCGATTCGCCTGTCGAAATGACTGGAACGAGCCTCATCATCGACTGAGACGGCCCAAAATTGCAGATACTGCAAACGCGGATACTTCCTGCAGTAAATTCTTCGTAAGGACATCGTGCGTACTGTCACAGTCACTTGTAGTATCCGGTTTGCAAATGGCGCTCGAGCAACCGGACCCCGCTGTCCTCCGCAAGGCACAACAAGGCGACGAGCGCGCATTCACGATTCTGCTCCGCATGTACGAGCGGCCGGTCTTCAACTACGTGCTGCGTCTCGTAGGAGGCGACCGGACCTTCGCGGAGGACATCACGCAAGACGTCTTCCTCAGGGTCTACCAGGGGCTGCCGCGGTTCTCGCACAGGGCGCAGTTCACGACCTGGCTGTTCCAGATCACGAAGAACCGGGTCCTCGACGAGCTCCGAGCCAGGGAGCGGCGGCCACGTGCGGTCGTCGCCATCGACGACATCACCCCGCCGGAGGTGCTCGATCCACCAATCGAGCGGGCGGAGACGATCGGGATGCTCTGGGAGGCGGTCGAGCGACTCCCGGTCGATCTCAAGATGGCGCTCCTGCTGCGCGACGTCGTCGGGCTCTCCTACACGGAGATTGCCGACACGCTCGAGGTGACGCTCGCCACGGTGAAATGGCGTATCTACAAGGCACGTGAGGAAGTCCAGGCAGCGCTTGTTCGTGAGGGTGCCGACATCGGCGCCGTCGCCGCACCTGTCGTATCCGTCTGATCCACGTCGCAGCGGAAGGGCACCTACGATGCGGGTGTCTTGCAGAGTTCAGCCTTCGCCGGCTCGGGTACGCGCTCGCGGCGTTCGTCGCCGTGCTCGGGGCGGGAGCGATCGGCTTTCGGGCGATACACCACGAGGGTTGGGTCGAATCTCGGTATCGGGCGGTCGTCACGACGACGCTGACGGGGCTGGCCTCCCGTCTCGAGGGCGCGGCAGCCCAGCTGTTCTCGATCGTGGTTCTCCTCGCCGGGGTCGCGATCTTCCTCTACCTTGCCGGGGCGATTGTCGCGATCATCGCGCAGGGCGTGGTCGGGGACATCTACGGTGAGCGGAGGAGGCGACGGGCGATCGACAATCTGGCCAACCACACCCGCGAGCGGCAGATCCGGGCTGAGAGAGGCGCGCACGCGAGCGCCGTTCGCAAGCGCGACCACGTTTTTCAGATGAGCCCCGCGTCGGACGACGTCCTCGGAATCGGCGACCCGCTGATCGGCGTGGGCACAACGGAGCAGATCTGGCGGCCCGAGCGCCTGTTTGCTCCCACAGAGGCTGTTGTCTAGCGCCGTTCAGCGTCTCGAGCAGGCGCTCGGGGAGCTGGTGGGTGCGCCCGTCGAGCTCGAGCGCCCCGGCGACTCTACGCACGGTGACTACGCGACGAACGTTGCTCTGCGGCTCGCCGGCGCCCGACGCTTGCCGCCGCGCGAGATCGCCGCGGAAATCGCGGTCTCCGCTGCCTCGCTCCCCTCGGTCGAGCGCGCGGAGATCGCGGGGCCCGGTTTCGTCAACCTCACTCTCGCCGACTCCTGGTACGGGGAGGCACTCGAGGGGATCCTCGTGGCGGGCCGGAGCTACGGCAGCGGGTCGGCCGAAGGGCCAGAGCGCATCCAGGTTGAGCTCGTGTCCGCGAACCCCACTGGGCCCATCACGGTCGCCTCGGCGAGGAATGGAGCGTACGGCGACTCCGTCGCTCGCCTGCTCGCGTTTGCAGGTCACACCGTGGAGCGCGAGTACTACTACAACGATGCCGGCGGCCAGATGGAGAGCTTCCGCGAGTCCGTGGAGGCCGCCCGTCGTGGTGAGGCCCCGCCGGAGGACGGCTACCAGGGCGCGTACGTGACCGAGCTCGCGCAGGAGCCCGGCGACCCGGTTCCCCGGATGCTGGCGCAGATGGAGGCGACGCTCGAGCGCTTCCGGATCCACTTCGACTCGTTCGAGCGGCAGAGTGCGGTCGAGGCGGAGATACCGGCTGCCGTGGCGCTGCTCGACACCTTTGAGCAGGACGGTGCGCTGTGGGCGCGGACGAGCGCGCACGGTGACGAGAAGGATCGCGTTCTGATCCGCTCGGATGGCACGCCGACGTACTTTGCGGCCGACGCCGCTTACGTGCGACGTAAGTACGGGCGTGGTTTCGATCGCCTCGTCTACGTGCTTGGCGCCGACCACCACGGCTATGTGGCTCGTCTGCAAGCGCTCGCGGAGATGCTCGGGCACTCCCGCGAGTCGCTCGAGGCGCTCATCTACCAGCTCGTTCACCTGACCAGGGCGGGGGCGGCGACCAAGATGTCGAAACGGCGAGGGGACGTCGTCTTCCTCGACGACTTCGTCGACGAGATCGGCGTCGACGCGGCACGGTGGTATCTCGTCTCCCGCGGCCACGACCAGACGATCGAGATCGATGTCGATCTCGCGACTCAGGCATCGAGCAAGAACCCGGTCTACTACGTCCAGTATGCGCACGCCCGGATCGCCGGCATTCTGCGCCAGGTGGCCGAGCGCGGTGGCTCGGCGGCGGAGGTGCAGGCGGCCGCCGTCGTCGAGCCGCTAGCTCCAGAGGAGCGCAACCTCGTCAAGCGCCTCGTGGAGTTTCCGGAGGTGGCTGCGGAGGCCGCGTCGCGTCGCGCTCCGCATGCGATCCCGACCTACGCGATCCGCGTCGCCGACGACTTCCATCGCTTCTACCACCAGCACAAGGTGCTCGGCTCCCGGAGCCAGGTCTTTCGCCTCGGCCTCTGCGCCGCGACGGCCGCCGTTGTCGCGTGCTCTCTCGACCTGATCGGTGTGGAGGCCCCCGAGCGCATGTAGGCGCATGACGACGGTGCCAGGCACCGTGCCTCTAGACACCGTGCCGCCGGACAGCACGGTTGGGGTGGCCAGAGCTCGTGCTGCGCCACCGAGCGCCGGAAGAACGTAGGATCCGCCCCGTGAGCGCCGCCCTCGATCCTGCCGTCCCGGATCGCAACCTCGCGCTCGAGCTCGTGCGCGTCACCGAGTCGGCTGCCGTCGGAGCGTCTTCGTGGATCGGCCGGGGGGACAAGAACGCGGCCGATCAGGCGGCTGTCGATCTGATGCGCCGGATGATCAACACGGTCACGATGCGCGGCGAGGTCGTGATCGGCGAGGGCGAGAAGGACGAGGCCCCGATGCTCTATAACGGCGAGCAGGTGGGCTCGGGAGACGGGCCCGAGGTCGACGTGGCCGTCGATCCCCTCGAGGGAACCCGCCTGACCGCGCTCGGAATGCCGGGCGCGATCTCCGTGATCGCGGTCGCGGAGCGCGGCACGATGTTCTTTCCGGGTGCAGCGCTCTACATGGACAAGATCGCAGTCGGTCCCGATGCCGCCGACGCCATCGACATCACGGCCACGCCGACCGAGAATGTCCATCGTGTCGCCGAGGCGAAGGGGATGGAGCCCGACCAGCTCACTGTTTTCGTACTCGAGCGCGACCGCCACGAAGCCCTCATCGCGGAGCTCCGCGAGGCCGGTGCCCGCGTCAACCTGATCCGGGACGGTGATGTCGCTCCGTCGATCGCTGCCGCCCAGCCGTTCACGGGCGTCGACATGCTAATGGGCGTCGGCGGCACGCCCGAGGGCGTGATCTCGGCGGCAGCGATCAAATGCCTGGGCGGCGCCATCCAGGGACGCCTCTGGCCCCGTAACGACGACGAGCGTCGGCAGCTCGAGGCGAGCGGCTACGACATCGGGCGGGTGCTGACGGCGGACGATCTCGTAGCGGGCCACGACGTCTTCGTCGCGGCCACGGGAGTGACGAGCGGCCCGTTGCTCCGGGGTGTTCGGGTCAACCGCACGGGCGTCGAGACGGACTCGCTGGTGATGCGGTCGCGCTCCGGCACGGTCCGGCGGATCACCGCTTACCATCCACATCAGAAGGTCAGCAACCTGTGACGAAAGGAGAGCGCGATGTCCGCGCATGAGCTGCACGAGACGGCGCGCCAGATGGTCGCCGACGGGAAGGGCATCCTCGCCGCCGACGAGAGCGACGGGACGATCAAGAAGCGGTTCGACTCGATCGCGCTCGTCTCGACGGCCGAGAACCGTCAGGCATACCGCGACATGCTCTTCACGACGCCCGGCCTCGAGGATTCGATCAGCGGAGTCATCCTGTTCGACGAGACGATCCGTCAGACGGCGCTCGCTGGAACGCCGTTCCCGCAGCTTCTCGCTGATCGCGGGATCATTCCCGGCATCAAGGTCGACAAGGGTGCGAAGGCGCTGGCGCTCGGCCTCCCGGGCGAGACCGTTACGGACGGTCTCGACGGTCTACGCGAACGACTTGCCGAGTACCGCGACCTGGGTGCGCGCTTTGCCAAGTGGCGGGCGGTGATCGAGATCGGCGACGGCATCCCAACGGACTATGCCCTCGCGACGAACGCGCATGCGCTCGCGCGCTACGCGGCTCTCTGCCAGGAAGCCGGGATCGTCCCGATCGTCGAGCCCGAGGTCTTGATGGACGCGGACAACACGATCGAGGTGTGTTCCGCGGTCACGACCCGGACGCTGCACGCCGTCTTCCACGAGCTCCATCACCAGAACGTCGATCTCGAGGGAATCGTGCTCAAGCCGAACATGGTCGTCTCGGGCAAGAACTGCCCGACGCAGGCGGACCCCGAGCGTGTCGCCGAGCTCACGGTCGCGTGCTTCCTGAAGACGGTTCCGGCAGCGGTGCCCGGCATCGCGTTCCTGTCGGGCGGCCAGTCGGACGTTCAGGCGACGGAAAACCTGAATGCGATCAACGAGCTCGGACCGCTGCCGTGGAAGGTCACCTTCTCTTACGGCCGTGCCCTCCAGGCGCCGTCACTCGCCGCCTGGGGCGGCAGGACCGAGAACGTCGAGGCAGGTCAGGCGCAGCTTGCGCTCCGCGCGCGCTGCAATGGCGCAGCGGCCCTCGGCCGCTATTCGGCGACGATGGAGGAGCTCGCGACGGCGACGTGAGCCCGCTGGGGCGTCGATAGGCTCGCTGGCTTGCTGCGGTGCTCGTCCCCGTGCGTCGTGCTGACGGGAGCGGGGATCAGCACCGCGAGCGGGATCCCGGACTTCCGCTCGCGAACCGGGATCTGGGCGAAGGTCGGTCCGACGGCCGTCGCCACGATCGAGGCGTTCGACGCCGATCCTGTCGCGACGTGGGGCTTCTCCGGCCCGCGCTATCGCATGCTGGCCGCTGCCACGCCGAACGACGCCCATCGTGCTCTCGCCGAGCTCGAGCGGCGGGGTGTCGTGCGCGCGGTGATCACGCAGAACATCGAGGGATCGAGGGTTTCGAAGAAGTCACTCAAGGAATCGACCGGTTGTGTCGAGAACTTGTTCGTCGTGACCACCGAAACACTCGTCAACACACTCGTCTCCGGGGGGCGCCTCGCGCTCGAGCAGCCCGAGGACGAGACGGTGATCCACTGGCGCTTCGATCAACTCGAGCGCGCCGGCTACGACGAGCTGGGTGCCCTTGCCCTCGCAATCGACCCGTACGTCGATCTGCACGAGGCGTGTGCGCTGATCGGGCAAGGCTGCGACCAGCACGTCGCGCTCGACATCCTCCTGTAGGCCGACGCGCCTCGCGCCTACAGAACCGCGAGCACCTTGCCCGGGTTCATGATCCCGTTCGGGTCGAAGAGCCGCTTGATCCCGCGGTAGAGCTCGAGCAGGTCTCCGTGCTCGCGTTCGAGTGCCCCGATCTTGCCGAGGCCGATGCCATGCTCGCCGGTGCATGTTCCGCCACGGCCCAGCGCATCGGCGACGAGCGCCGCCGTCAGCTCGTCCGAACGTGCGATCTCCCCTGGGTCGGCGGGGTCGACCATCGTCACGACGTGAACGTTCCCATCACCGGCGTGACCGAAGATGCCACCCTCGATGCCCCGCTCGTCGAGCGCCGCCCGAGCAACGACGACGGTCGCTGCCAGCTGCGAGACCGGGACGCAGACGTCGGTCACTCGCTGTCTTCGTCCCGGTGCCGACGCGCCGATGGCGTCGGCGATACGGTGGCGAGCCGACCAGAGCAGCGACCGCGCCTCCTGAGTCCGCTCGACGACGGCGTCGACCGCGCCCTGGTCTGAGGCGATCTCCCCGATCAGAGCGAGATCGGCCTCGGCAGCCTGCGTGGTCCCGGCCACCTCGACGAACAGCGTGGGCGCGACCGCATACGCGGTGCCGAGGTGTGCGTTGACGAGCGCGACCGTCCAGGCATCGACGAGCTCGAGCCGCTGGAGCGCCGTCCCGGTCGCAACGGCCGACGCTGCCGTCCGGCAGGCGGCCTCGACGTCCGGGAAGGCGATGCGCGCAGCGACGACGTGCTCGGGGAGCCCGTGGAGGCGCACCGTGAGCTCGGTGACCACGGCAAGCGTTCCCTCCGAGCCTACGAGTAGACCCGTGAGGTCGTAGCCGGCCGACGACTTCGATGTGGGCGCGCCCGTGCGAATTACCTGCCCGCCGGGAAGGACGGCTTCGAGCGCGAGCGTGTGCGCACGCATCTTGCCGAAGCGGATCGTCGTCGTGCCGGCGGCGTTCGTCGCGGCCATGCCGCCGAGCGTCGCATCGGCGCCAGGGTCTACCGGGAAGCTCAGGCCGAGCTCTGCAGCTGCACGGTCTAGCGTCAGCCGGGTCACGCCACACTGGACGGTGGCCGTCAGGTCGCCGGCGCTCAGGTCGAGGATCGACCGCATGCGGCTCGTATCCAGGCTGATCCCTCCTTGCTCCGGAATGACATGGCCTTCGAGGCTCGACCCTGCGCCGAATGGGGTCACCGGGATCGCGTGGTCGTCCGCGATGCGGAGCACAGCGGAGACGTCCTCAGTGGACTCGGCATACACGACGAGATCGGGCGCGCGTGGGGTGTGGAAGCTGAGGTCGGCGCCGTGCAGGTAGCGGTCGGACTCGCCGGTCGACAGAACGGAACGTCCGGCGAACGTGCTCACCAGCAGGGTGTGGGCGTGCGCGTCGATCATCCGTCGAGGAGGACGATCTTCCCGAGCTTCCCGCCGGAGGCGAATCGCTCGTAGGCGGCGGCGGCATCGGCTAGCGGAAACGTCTGCTCGACGAGCACGTTGACGGCACCTCGATCGAGGAGCGGCAGCACGTGGCGCTCGACGAGGCGCAGCGCTGCCGCCTTCTCCTCGAGCGCGCGGGCGCGCAATGTCGAGCCGTGGATCCGCGCGCGACGGCGCATGAGGGCAAACAGATCGAGCTCGGCATGCGCACCTGCACCGATACCGACCACGAGGATCCGACCACCTGTCGCAAGCGCCTCGAGGTCGGTTGGCAGGTTCGGCGCGCCGACGAGCTCGAGGATGGCGTCGTAGGGCCCGTGTGCTCCGATGTCGCCCGGCGCGCAGACGGTTGCGCCGAGTGCCGTGACGCCATCGCGGAGGGCCTCGGCCCGCACGCTGGCCGTGACGGTCGCGCCCGCTGCTATTCCGAGCTGTACCGCCGCGGTGCCGACGCCCCCCGCCGCGCCGCTCACGAGCAGCCGCTCGCCGGAGCGCAGCTCGCCCTGTGTGAAGACGGCGTCGTACGCCGTCGCAAACGCTTCGACGAACCCACCTGCGTGCGACCAGGACACGGTGGGCGGAACGCGTACGAGCAGGCGCTCGTGGACGCTTGCGAGCTCCGCCTGACCGCCCCCACCGACAAGCGCCATCACCCTGTCTCCTGGCGCCCAGTCGAAGACTCCGGGTCCGATTGCGTCTACTTCGCCTGCGAGCTCGAGACCCGGAATGTCAGCGGGTGAGCCGAGGGGTGCGGGGTAGTGGCCTGCGAGCTGGAGCAGGTCGGCAGCGTTGAGCCCGGCTGCCTTGACGCGGACGATCACGTGACCCTCGCCGGGGGCGGGGTCGGGTCGTTGCTCGACGACGATCGCGCCGTCGCGGATCACAACCGCGCGCATGGAGCGAGCCTAGATGATCGACAGCAAGGGCAAGTGTCCCGTCGAGGTCGATGGCGCTCCATGCGAGAATCAGCTGGATGATGTGTAGCCAGCAAATGGGATGGAGGTAGCGTGTCGATCGTCGTGATCAATGCGGTGACGGTTCCGGACGGGCAGCGGGACGAGTTCGAAGCCCGCTTCGCAGGTCGTGCCGGCCATGTGGCGAGCAGCCCTGGCTTCGAAGCGTTCGAGCTGATGCGTCCGGCGGAGGGCGGCCGGTACCTCGTCTATACGAGGTGGGAGTCACGCGACGACTTCGATGCGTGGCGGAAGTCGGCCGACTTCAGGGAGGGCCACCGGCAGCACACGGAGCAGACGCCGATCTCGACCGAGAGCGAGGTCTGGACGTTCGACGTGCTCGAGGGGGAATACGCGTGACCGAGGTGGGGCACAGCGTGTCCGTTTCGGGTAGTTACTAGCGCCGGCCGTCCGGCCCGAAGTACGAGCCACTGCGCTTGATGACGCGTGTGGTGCCTGCCTGAAGGCAGGCACCGGTCAGAGCGGAAGCAGTCCGATGATCTCGGCGAGCGTCTTGCGGACGATTTGATCGCCCTGGTCGTCGATAACTTGCTGAACCCGTTCCTCGTTCGAGGAGAGGACGGCATCGCCGATGTCCTCCGGCTCGGTCAGGCCACGGGCCAGCTGCTTGCGCACCTCGACGGCCGAGTCGTACCCGACGAGGTCGAGCGCTTCCTCGAGATGCCGCGAGATGATGCCGCGCACGTCTGCCTCGACCACGTGCTCGAATACGAACGCTCGCGCGGTCGCCTCGTCGATTCCCTGCTCCGCGAGCACATCGGCGATCGCTGCTATGAGCGTCCGCTCGATCTGCTCGGCGTCGCCGTCGACCTCGATCTCCATTGACGTGATCTATGCGGGATCGGGACGGAAGCAAGGCCAGTCTTTCTCTTTGCTCACGTCTCTGCCTGGTCGGCCGGTCTGTATTCCGGACACCGCACAACCGGCTGCGGCGGGTATTTGGCCTCGACCAGAGGGCTCGTGCAGAGGTAGTACGTCTGCCCGTGACGCCCCCGGGAGCGGCGGACGAAGACGCACGTGTGACAGAGGCTCGGCGCGGCAACCGCCATGTACTGCTAGCGCCGCGCGTCGCGCTGACCCGGGTACGGCAGCAGGATCGGCCTCGCGGTCGTCGTCTGAGGCGACCCGTGGTCGAGCCAGGCGGCAGAGTAGAACAACACGCCCTCTACCAGCCGGACACCACGCTCGAACCTCTGCATATTAGTCTGCTTGCCTGAAGTCACCGGAGGCGTCAGACTAGCGAATTCCTGCCTGAGTCTCCGCCGTGTGTCATCGCGTGGTCAGGGTACCCTCGGATGCGCGGAGGGCCATCCCCGACTCGAGGAATGTGAAGAGGTGCTCGGTCGCCGCGACGTGGGCATCGCTCCGCAGATCGTGACGAAGTTGTCCGAGGTCGTTGAGGTCCGTCACCTCGATGTAGTCGCAGGGGGCAGGGTCATCGGTTTGCAACTGCCCGGCGACGCGGTACAGGTGCCAGTCGTCGACCGAGCCGTAGCCCGTCACGGTCGGCCGATCGACCCCCACTGCCCAGCTCTCGAATGCGTCCCTATCAGCATCGGCCTTCAGCTTCAGGCCGACTATCACCTTGGTCACGTGGTCTCCTCGGTTGCGCAATGGCCTGCCCACCATTTCTCACGCACCGGAGCGCGGCTTGCGGTCGACCCAGTTCCGTGTGATGCTCGCGTCGCACGTCGCCGCGTGTGATTCCAGTGGACGGCAGGCCGTCGTGCGTACGATCTGAGAGCCGGCGCGCTGCTACTGCCGACTGCTGCGTGCGCCGCTGCCCTGTTCGGCTTTCCCGGTCCCGACCACCGCCGACGCTGTGTTGTCCGACGCCTGCGGCACTGTATGCCGGTGTTCGCCGCCGGCCACGTCACGGGCAGCCGCATCGCTCATCTGACGCATACGATTCTGGTCGCGGACGCGCTGTGTGGCGAGATCGGGATCGACCGGCTCGGCGAGCCTGACCTCGCGGTCGTCTGCGAAGAGTGCGAGTCGGTCGCAGTGTCGGTTGGCGAGTCGACGCGGGTCGAGCACGCGCCGATTCTCGAACGCGCCGCCTGACCGAGCTCGAACGCGATAGCTGGGCGCTCGCAGAGGTATAGCCCGCGCAGCGGCGACGGCTAAGTTGCTTACGCTTCCTCACGGACCACCACGATGTCAAGCTCACCCGCTCGGAAGCCGCCGGCGAGGCTCGGCTAGCGGCGCTCTAGTAGCGGCGGAGCCGCTCGCGCGCCTGGTCGTACTCGTCCTCGCTGATCTCACCACGGTCCCGACGCTCGCGAAGCTCGGCAAGCTCGGCGGCTCGTTCGTCTGGGCTGAGATCAGTTGCCGGTGGTGCCGTGGCGCCGCCCTTCGCGGTGAGCCGGTCGGGATCGATCCCCAGCTTCCGAAGGCGGGAGCGCATGCGCTCGATCCCCACACCGCGTGCGGGAAAGCGATAGGCGTCTGGCCCCGAGAGGGGTCGCCGCTGCACGAAACGACGGTATAGCGCGACGATCGCGATCGCTGAGCCGACCTCGAGCAGTAGCGTCACGAAGGCATGATTGGAGTTCTGAAACACGTTGCGAGTGCCGTAGATCGCGGCAGCGACCGAACCGCCTACGAGCGACCCGCCCATTCCCACGAGCACGGTGAGCCAGAACGGCATCGGGTCGGGTCCCGGAATCGCCAGGCGCGCGAGCGACCCGATCAGGAAGCCCAGGAAGACGACGGAGATGACAGCGCCGACCACGTCGGTCCAAGTCTGCCCGACGAGACGGGGGCCGGTGCGCCGAGCTCGCAGTCGAGCCGCGCCCTCGATCCGGCGGCGGCCGGTGAGCCAGCGGGGAAAAATCTGCAGGCACGAGGCCCAGCCTTTAGTATCAGCTCGATGCAGGTGTGGGACGTCACGGGGATCGAGACGCCGAGTGGGGTGCGCTCGCCAGCCGTTCTCGAGACGGCCGACGGCGCACGGGCGATCGTGATTCGCCTAGCTGCCGGCGATGAGCTTGGCGATCACCAGGTTCGTGAACGCGCCTGGCTGACCGTCGTGGAGGGCAGAGTGCGCATCAGCGCGGGTGAGGAGACCGTGGAGGCAGGGCCCGCTACGCTGCTCACGTTCGAGCCCGGTGAGCGGCATAGCATCGCGAGTGACGTGGGCGCACGAGTCGTGCTGATTCTCTCGTCATGGCCGGGCGAGGGCCACTACCCGTCGGCATCGGTGTAGCGCGGGCGACGGAGACAGCTCAGAACAGCTGGTTCTCGCCGGCAAAGACCGCGGAGACGGAGTCGTCTGCGAACACGTTGAGGATCGTCTCGCCGAGAAGCGCCGCGACCGAGATGACCTCTACATTCTCCGGCCGAGCGGTCGGATCGACAGGAACCGTGTCACTCACGACGAGCTTGTCGATCTCGCTCGCAGCGATTCGCTCGAAGGCGTCTCCGTTGAAGAGGCCGTGGGTAGCGCAGGCGTACACGCGCAGCGCGCCGGCCCGCTTGAGGGCAGCTGCGCCCGCGACGAGCGTACCGGCAGTGTCGACCATATCGTCGCTCATCACGGCGACCCTGCCGCTCACATCGCCGATCACCATCGAGACCGCAGCCTCGTTGTGGCTGGGACGCGACTTGTTGAGGATGACGAGATCGCCGCCGATCATCTCCGCGAAGCGGGCCGCCAGGACGGCTCGACCGGTATCGGGCGAAACCCCCACCAACCGTCCCGGAAGCTCGAGCTCGCGGAAGTGCTGGGCGAACATCGGCACAGCCGTCATGTGGTCGACGGGAACCGTGAAGAAGCCCTGCACCTGGCCGGCATGAAGATCCATCGTCAGTACCCGACTCACGCCTGCCGCTTGCAGGAGGTCGGCGACCAGCCGCGCCGAGATCGGCTCACGCGGCATCGACTTCTTGTCCTGCCTGCCGTAGAAGAAGAGCGGAATGACGGCTGTGATCCGCCGTGCCGACGCGAGCTTCGCTGCGTGCACCATCACGAGCAGCTCGACGAGATTGGCGTCGACAGGCGGTCCAGCCGACTGCACGATGAACACGTCGGCGCCCCGAATCGAGTTCTCGTACCGGCAGTACATGTCGTCACCCGACCCGCCGCCGAGCGTCACGCCGCCGAGCTCGCAGCCGATGTGCTCGCTGATACGCGAAGCGAGGTCGAAGTTCGATCGCCCCGAGAACAACATCAAGCGCTTCTCAGACGCAGTCACCTCGAAGGCACCATGCAACATCTCTCGCTCGCGACTCCTGCATCAGCTGCAACAGGGCTGCTGGGACTCTAATTGCGGATAGCCGAGCCAGTGCGCCACACCCCGAGCAGCGAGTCAGAATCAGAAGGCACGGCGGGAGTGGGCCGCTAGCAGGCGCCAGGCGTCGGCGTGCCGCCGGGTCCCGCAAGATGCTGAAGCACGGGTCCCTGCTCGAACTGGACACAGTACGAGGAGGTATCCGCACGAACCAGCGTGATCGGCGGCTGGACCGTCGCGCCGGCATACGAGCCGGTTGCAGTGTGTTGGGCATCCAGGCTCGCCTGAGCGCCTACAAAGGTCGCCCGGGTCGTCGTCGAGAGCAGAGCGGAGACACTCTTGGAGACGTCGCTCGAGGCGCTATCGGCACCCGGTAGGAGGATTCGCCAGCCGCCGACGGCGATCGCAGCAATTGTCAGGCCGACGGTGAGACCAAGCCGCGTGGACATGTCACGCTTATCGGCAGCGGCGGCCCTCCGGAAAAGCGGCATCTGGCCGAAGGGGGATTCAAGTGACACCGAGTGCCTCTAGCTCCAGGCAGGCACTAAAACGCCGACGATGGGCCGAAGCAACCCTCTTGTTACAGCGCGATCCGAACGGCCGTGCTGCTCGGACATCCCCGCTGGACAAGACTTGCTGCCAAATGCAGGTCGACATCGGGACGAAGGGCGAGCTCGAGAGCGTCGTCGTCCTCGTAGCCCGCGCGCACGAGTTCCTCGAACCTCCAGCGCGCAACCGCATCGAATTCGGATGCCCTGGATGCTTCATATTGCGCCGCAGCCATCCCCTCCCCCTTTGCTCCGCAGTTACGTGACTCTCACGTTGTGGTCCAGACCGTCGACGGGGTAAATCCCTCATCTGGGTAGTGAACGTCGGTTGCGGCTACTAGAGATCTCTACGACGCAACGTCAATCATCAAGCCTCAACCGTTCGTCAAGCACCCGTCGTCGTGCAGAGCGATCGGTAGGGTAGCCGGATCCCGGTGCACTAGGTTTGCGGTGTGAATGCGACTCCCAGCTCGAAGCGCGCTTTTCGCGCTCTCGCGATTCTGGGGTATGCGTGCATGGCCTTCTCGCTCGCCCAGTCGATGTTGCTTCCGGCAATCCCGGATCTCATCGTGGGGCTGGACTGAACGCGAACGACGTTGCCTGGGCGTTCACGGGTTTCGGGATTGCCGCCGTTGTCGCGACGCCGGTCATGGGGCGTCTGGGTGACATGTTCGGCAAGCGCCGGATGCTCGTGATCGCATTGACGGCGTCCACGGCTGGCGCGCTCGTGTCGGCAGTATCCACCGATATGCGGCTGCTGGTTCTGGGCAGGGTGATTGCGGGGGTCGGCGGTGGCGTCGTGCCGCTCTCTTTCAGCATCGGCCGTGAGCTTGTGCCCGCGCGTCAGTCGGCGCGCACCGTCGGACTCCTCGCCGGCACCGTTGCGAGCGGCTCGGCGATCGGGTTCGTTCTCGGGGGCGTGATCGTCGACCAGCTCTCCTGGGAGTGGATCTTCTGGCTGATCGCGGCGATGGGCATCATCGCGATGGCCGGTGTGTCGTGGCTCGTCCCGGAATCGCGGTTGAAGAGCCCAGGGCGAGTAGACGTTCGTGGCGCCGTCGTGCTCGGCGTCGGCTTGACGCTGCCGCTGCTCGCTATCTCGCGCGTCGTGCACTGGGGTTGGAGTGATCCTCGCACGATCGGGCTTATCGCTGCCGGGTTCGTGGTGCTCGCGGGTTGGGTGCAACTCGAGCTTCACACGGACGAGCCGCTCGCGAACATCGCATCTCTGCGCTCTCCCCCGGTGCTGGTTACCAACCTCGCCACGCTCCCCTCCGCGATCGGGATCCAGACAGTCGTCGTGCTCGTGTCGCTGATCGTCCAGGCCCCAACCTCGACCGGTTACGGTTTCGGCCTCGGAGCGACTGCCGCAGGCCTGATCATCCTGCCGGGCGCGCTGCTCAGCATGGTCACCGCTCCGGCTGCGGGTGCGCTTGGAATGCGCGTCGGGAATAGGGCTCCACTTGCCCTCGGGGGCTTCGTTTCGTCGATCGCACTCGTCTTCGCCGGTTTTCACCACAGCACGGAAGCTCAGCTCGTGATCGTCGCGACGCTCGTGTTCGGCGGGTTCGGACTGGCACTTGCGGCGCTCCCGAACCTGATCATCGAAGCCGTTCCGCCTCGCATCACGGGAGAGGCTGTGTCGTTCAACGCGATGATCACGCGCTTCAGCTTCTCGCTCGGCGTACAGATCCCAGCGACCATCGTCACGGCGAGCGCCGTCGCGGGCACGGCTCAGCCGGCAAGCTCCGGCTTCCAACGAGCGTTTTTCGTGGCTGCCGGGCTCTCGCTCGTGGCCGCCGTCACAGCCCTCCTGATCCCACGCGTCGCCAGGCGTCAAGTGCCAGACGACAGGCCCACGGAAGGCTGACGCGCTCCCAAGTCGGACCGAAGTCCTCGACCCGGTGTGGGCCCAGACGCAGCACGTGGTACGCCCAGCCAGCCGGATGCCGTCAGTCGAGCTCCCCCCTTTGCGAATAAGCTCAAATCCGGCCGGCCGAACCTCGTTGACACTAGTACGAACCGTCCACCGGCTCAAGGGCGGATGTGGGGCAGGCCGCAAGTCTCGCCGCTCGGCTCGCGGAGATCGCGCTCTCCGCGCCGACCGAGTTGCGTTGGACACAGGTTCGCTCCGGCGCCGCGGGCCGCCTCTCCCCCTCGGACGATCCGCGCGCCGGAGCGCACATCCGTACTGATACTCCATGGACTGACCGAGAGCAACAGCGAGCGCGGGTAGTTCTTCGATCACACTGCACCCATTTCGCTGGTGGTGGCTCAGCGTCCACCCGTGCAGCGGCTACAACGCTCGTTTCATCTCCTTCGTGTGCGCTCAGCGCCTGGCTGGACGTGCAAACCGTCCGGGGATCCTGACGTCTTACCGAGCATCATGCGCGACCGCGCCCCGGGACGCCCCGTCACACCGTGAGCGACACGCGCGAGTGGATCATGGGGCACGTCAACCGCTACACGAAGACCGGGCAGATGCCCAGTCTCGAAGAGGCCCGCGCCGACCTCTCCAGCTTGCCGATCCAACTCCGCGCCGCCGCTGCTCGCACACTCGTCGCGGAGGGCCTCGTCGATCCGTGGTGCGCTCTCTCGCTCGCTGCATTCGGGCTCTGGACGGTAGATCCGACCGACCCTGAGCCGGACGGTACCGTCGCAAGGAAGCCGCTGCCAGCGGGGGACGCGACTCCATACGCCGTTCGCATCCCAACCGATATGACCGCGACGCACCTACCTCCGGGTCTCTGCCACCGCGGGCGCGCTGAGTTCCGTTCCTAGTCCACCGATCGTCGCATCGCCTCGATCTCCCGCCCGAGGTCGATCGCGCGGATCGAGGCCTCGTCGGGCAGCTTGGCGACAACGTCCTGAACGACCCTTCGGACGTCAGCCTCGTCGTGCCCGAGGTCGTCGAGCAACGTCTTGAGCGCCGTGTGCGTGACCTTGAGCTGGGCGGCGGTGAGCTCGAGGTGAAACGCGATCTCGTTCGGCTTGATCAGTTCGATCGGCTCGTCGTCCATGTCATCCCCCTGTTCTCGCTGCGGTGACGGACGAGACGCTACCTACTCGCCCATGTTGGCCGGCGAGCTCGGCCAGGCTGGTTGTGTAAGCGAGCGCGGCGAACCCGCCGACTGACGACGTGCCAGAGGCCGATCCGCAACGACGCCGGACTACAGGCGTAGTCGAGGCAGGTGCTGCCTGCGGCGGTCGCGCTCTTCTTGCAGGCGTCCGTCGGATTTCGCCGCCCAAAGCAACAGGTAGATCCAGACGGTGACGCCGACTACGGCGAGGGCCGTCACCATCACGTAGGCGAGCGTTGGTCACAGCTGCCTACCCGGAGGAGGGATCTGCGGAAATTCGACTCGCTGCAGCTTCAGCTGCGTCATGCGAAGAGCCCTCGCAGCGCGCGAGCAGCACCTGCGATAGGGCTGGGGCGCTCGGGTCGTCCGCGGCCGTGCAAACCTCATGCCCGCGGAGCGACCCTACCAACACGCACAGCGCCTGGTCTCGCCCCATTTTCGTCACGCGGGTGGGAAGCCCGGGCAGCGTGTGCCTTACCACGCCCTCATAAACTGCAACCCAAGCCCAACGAACCGCTCCGATTCTCAATCGGGGACGACGTTAGCTTGAGATGATGAGCCTTCAGCGTCCGTTTTGCGGCAAGCGACGCCGGGGCGGACGTCGAGCTGCTTCGGGCGCGGGGCAAGGCAGACGACCTTTCGGCCGTGGCATGATCGAACAGGGTCTCGATCCAGAGCTCTACGACGTCGTCCTCACCCCGCCCGAGTGTCATGCCGTTCTCGGCGTGCTGACCGACCACCTGTAAGGAGTGGAGAGGTGTGGCGCAACTCCCGCGGAGATTTAGCGGGAATTGCCGGCCTCGGTCACGCGTGCGCTCAGCGCCGCGCACGTTCGATTGCTCGGCAGCCGCTCGCCGCGCGTGGGGCGCACCCGGTTGACCGTGCTGGGCTGGCTATTGTCGGGCGATGCTCCCGGTTGCGATCCTGGATCTCGCGCCCATCGTCGAGGGCGCGACGGCAACTGACGCGCTTCGGAACTCGCTCGACCTGGCTCAGCACGCAGAGCGCTGGGGATATCGCCGGTTCTGGCTCGCCGAGCACCACAACTTCAAGGGCATTGCGAGCGCTGCGACCGCGGTCGTGATCGGGCATGTTGCGGGTGGCACGACGTCGATCAGGGTCGGGGCGGGCGGCATCATGCTCCCCAACCACTCACCGCTTGTGATTGCCGAGCAGTTCGGCACGCTCGCTGCTCTGTACCCCGGGCGGATCGATCTTGGCGTCGGTCGGGCGCCGGGAACCGACCAGCTGACGGTTCACGCGTTGCGGCGTGCGGCCACGGGCGCGGAGAGCTTTCCGCAGGACGTTCTCGAGCTGCAGGCGCTACTAGGCGACCCCGTGTCGGGGCAGGCGGTGCAGGCGATACCGGGGACGGGCTCACATGTTCCGCTCTGGATCCTCGGCTCCAGCCGTTTCGGCGCCCAGCTCGCAGCGATGCTCGGACTGCCGTACGCCTTCGCGTCACACTTCGCGCCAGACGAGCTGCTGCCCGCGCTCGAGATCTACCGAGCGGAGTTCCGGCCCTCCGAGCAGCTGCAGCAACCGCATGCGATGGTCGCCGCGAATGTGATCGCAGCGGATGACGACGGGGAGGCGCGGCGGTTGTTTACGTCGCAGCAGCAGTCGTTCGCCAATATCTTCCGGGCGGTACGTGCCCAACTGCCGCCGCCGATCGGCGACATCGAAAGCTACTGGTCGCCACAGGAGAAGGCGCGTGTCTCTGGCATGCTGCGTCGGTCATTCGTGGGCTCGGCAGCGACCGTTGAGCGAGGGTTGCGCGCCTTCGTGCAGGAGACCGGTGCCGACGAGCTGATCGTCGCAACCACGGTTCACGACCATGCAGCACGACTCCGCTCCTACGAGATCCTCGCCGGCGTGCGCGACGGCATGGCGCTCACCGTCGTTCCATAGAAGAATCCGGGCTTTTCTCGGCGGCCGAGGTCTCACACTTGGTGTCGATCGTGCAGATCCAGGGGCGCTCCCGTGGAGATGATGACGGGAAGGCTGCGCAGGGAGATGTATCCGGCTCTCGCATAGATGGGTCTGCCCAGGTCGCTCGCGTAAGAACCGCCTGCTGCGCACCTTGCTGTGCCGCGAACTCGTACGCTGCGTGAACGAGGGACGTCGCGAGACCTTGACCGCGCATTTTTCCGATTGCGCTAGCCAGACAAGCCCTGGCAGGCCGTTGAGTGCTTGGAGGCCAGCGGCTGCAGCAACAGGTCGTTCGACGACCTCGCCGCCCGCCGCCCCGACGAGCGCCACAGCGAGGCTACGCGCGTTGTCGATAAGAGGATCGGCGCCCACGGTGGCGGATCGTATCGCCGCTCGTGGGGCTCGACCTGGTCGGAGGATGCGGCAGAAGCGGGGGCGACCACGGACAGGTCATTCGCTCCGAGCGCAGTCGAGGGCATGCGGGCGCCACATTCCGGAGGAGGCGATCAGGCGCCCGCGCCCCGCATCGCCGCGCCTTCCGCCCGTCCACTACTACGTACGACAACCAGCAAGTGGATGTGTGGATATCCGCCCTATACGACACGAGCGCACCCCATGGCGCGCGACCGGGTGTGCTGGCAGCCTCCCCTGGTACGGGAAGTCGAGAAGAACGAGGGGTGAGACGATGTTGGGGAATCTCCAAGGGTCAGACGATCTCCACCCACGCGGGGCTCGGCAGATCGCGCTGCGAGTGCGGCGCGCGGAGCGCGAATTCATGTCCGGCCGCCGGCCCCGAATCACCTGACGAGGCGCGAGGCGGCCAAGTCGCGGGGCTCTCCAAAGAGAGCTCACGCATCTCGTCGGTCACCGCATCGGCTCTGCGAGGAATGGGTCATAGGCTTGAGTCTTCTATGCTCTGGTGATGGCCGAGGCACGGATCGAGCTGATCAGGCGCGTGCCCCTTTTCTCCGGTCTCGACGGACGCGAGCTGAATGCGATCGCCGACTCGATGAAGGAGCGAACCTTTCCCGCGGGGACAGCTGTGGTGGAGGAAGGCACCGGGGGTATCGGATTCTTCATCGTCGCGGATGGCTCTGCGCTCGTGAGCGTCGACGGCCTCGAAGTCGGTCGACTCGGCGCCGGCGACTACTTTGGCGAGGTGGCGCTGATCGCGGACGTCGACCGCACCGCCACGATTACGGCGGAAACTGACCTTCGCTGCTTCGGGATGACGGCCTGGGACTTCCGCCCCCTGGTTCAGGAGCATGCGTCGATTGCGTGGAAGCTTCTCCAGACCCTCGGCCGTCGGCTGGCCGAAGCCGAGCGGCGCAACGCCTCGTAGATCCGGCGAACGAGAAGTTAGCCTTGGCGCGTATCGAGCTGCGGCTCCAAGTATGCGACTGTAGGGCTCGAGTCTGTACGAGATGTCGTCTTGTGCCAAGCGTGACGTGATGTGCCGGTCGCCGTTATAGGCGCTGCAGCCGGTGCCGGGCGGCCGACGCCGACGTCACCCTCGAAGCCGAGACCTCATGCTCGAGATTGCAGGAAGCTGCCTCGTGCGGGAGCTCATTTCGACAGCGCTACCTGGCGCCGACCCCGACGCGCGCGTACGACTAATCGCCGCCACGTCGCCGGGCCAGGCGATCACTTCGCGTTTCGAAATATCGGACTCGACTGCCAACCGGCCGCGATCTGGAGCAGTCGGCGACGGTTTCGCGCGCAGGCGGGCAGCGAGCTCCCCGGTTTGGGGGATGGCCGCTGCATATCCCTGGCCTGATGATGGATAGAGAAGCCTCGCTCCGCGATCCGAGACAGTTAGGAGACAATCAGATGCCTGGAGAGGTGATCGGTCTGGAAGCGCTGCCGTTCCTGGTGCAACTCGACTCGAACGTCTACGTGCGAGTCGCTCAGGAGATGGGCATCGACGACCCGCAACGACTGCATCGCGCCTTTCTCAATTCGCTCAACGAGTCGGCCGGTGCCTTCATGCTCGACATCGATACGTCTGTGGCTCTGGCCTGGGGCGAGCCGCTCAAATCTCTCGTCTCGAGAGTCGACTGAAGGTGGCAGCCAGGTTCGCTCAAGTCCGTCTATTTCTCGAACTCGCCGTATTTTTCTTCGTGTCGTCTCCCGGAGGTGGCACGGGACCGCGGCGATCATCCGGCCCGGGCGCGTAGGCAGGTCGGACCTGCGTCGCACCGGCTGTGCTGCGGTGCCTCGGCGCTGACGATGACGGTCGGCCGCACGCTGCGGAGCATCTCGACGAGGGGCATCTCGCCCTCGCCTGGGATGCCGCGGCCCGTCATCGCCTCTTCCATGTAATCCTGCGGTGTGGCGGGCATAGCGAGCGGGCCGTCGCTGATCTGGACGTAGTCGATGCCTGACGATCGAGCTGCTGGGCCGTCGCGTCGTCGGGTGACACGTGGAGAGGTGCAGCGATGGGACTCGAAGCCACCGCACCGGGTTGGGAAGCCAGCGTTGTTCTTCCTCCCGCTTACCGGGGTAAGGGCAGTTCGAGCTGGTCGAGCGCGCGTTGTGCCTCTGTGCGCATCGTGCGAGTTGGAGATGAGCCGAAATAGACACGCACGATGACCGAATATGCAGCAGCTGGTCCCGCGCCCGCTAACCCGTACTCGCCGCCCGCCACGTATGTGCCATCGCAACACGGGGAGTGTCGTGCGCGGTCAAGACGCAACTGGATCCGCCTCCCGACGTTCCGTGCCGATTGGTAGACGACCGCGAATACGAGGATGCCCTGCGGCGGCAGGTGGGAGAGAGTGGCAGTAGGTGGATCCGCGGTTGGCCGATCACGATAGCGGACGCCTCTCGCCAGCCAGGCCGTCGACTCCTTCGGCAAGGCGATGTCTGGCACGGGGCCGTACGAGGAGCCGATCGTCCCACTCGTTCCGCTCTGCCAGCCGGGCAGCGATCGGAAGCGTAGTGGTTGTGCCCACGGAGCAAGCGCAAATGCCGCAACTAGGTCGACCATGGCGTTCTAACCCTCGGTTGGACCATGCCAGTCCTCTTGTTCCTCCAGCACCTTGCGCTCCACGGGGGGCAGGCCTAGCACCTCACGCACTTTGCCAACAACGATGTGTAGTCGCTCTTGCGCCCGCGAGAGCTCCCGTCCCAGCGCCTTCAGTTCAGCCAACTGCGCTGGTGTGGTGCCGGCATCGCTGGCCGCAAACTCGATGCGCCGTTGGATCGCCGAACGTCGAAGTGAGAGGTTCCGTTCCTCTGCTTCCAGCTCTGCGAGGTCAGCGTTATCTGTCATGTCCTGCAAGTTCCCAGAAGAGCCCGGCGTCTAACGAGCAAGCGCGCGTTTCCCCACGAGTCAATTGCGCATGACGTCGCCGTCGCGACGGACAAATGCGCTGCGCCGCTCGACACACCATGAGATCCGTGGGGTACACCCAGAAAGAATCGAGCTTCACAGCTGCCGACGCCCCGAGTACCGTGTGTAGATGACGACGACCCGCGCGACCAGGGGTACGACTCTCAGGTGCGGCCACCTCACGAGGGCCTACGCGGTTGCACGGATCCGCGACAAGCGCTACTTCCGCTGCCCTTTCGGCTGTGGCCTGCAGGAGCGCCGGATCATGAGGAAACCGCGTCCAACGCGGGCGCAGCGTGCGATGGCCGAGCTCGAGCTGATCATGGGCAGAGACCGTCAGAGGCTGATCGCAGAGGGTCGGTTCTGGAGCGAGTACGAGCGGGTCCAACGTGAAGTGCTGATTGCGCGCGCTCCCGTGAACACGTCGACTATCACCTGGTTCTCCCCACGAATCTCAGGGCCGACCATGCGCGAGTGGCTCGAGGAAGACGACGACGCAGCCGCATAGGCGCTCGTAGCACGGTCGCCTGCGTCAACGGTCGGCAATGTCCGCCAAGGCGTGCTGGTCAGCGCCCGGCAGGCAAGGTGATCGATGCGCCGATGCGTCAGCAAGACAGGCGTTCAGCGGCCGATGATGCGCGAACGGCTCGTCGGTCCACCGTCTCTTCTTGGTCGTATGAACCCCGTCCAGCCAGTCTTTATAGACTGCGGCGTCATGAAGTCAATCGCAGCTCTCTTGCTGGCGACTAGCCTCGTGTCTATTGTCATGGGCTGTGGGTCTGATGAGCCGGCCGTACCACCAGTCGCAGATGAATGGGCTACCGCGTACTGCACGGCCATAGAGTCGCTCGCGACACCGGTCATACAGGCTGCGAGCACTGTGACTAAGGCAAATGTCGCAACACCAGCGCAAGCACAGGATGCCCTCGCTCCAGTTGGTACCGCCGCCACCGCCTTTGCCAGGGACATGGCAGCCTTGCCGCCCACGGGAACCACCGGAGCAGCCGAGGTAAAGCAGCAAACCGACCAGCTCGCGAATACTGTCGATAAGTATGTGGGGCAGGCGAGGGCATCACTCAAACTGTGGGAAGCAGGCACGGGAAGTCAGGAAGCCACGCTCAGCCTCGTCGGCTCACAGCTACGGGCGATAAGACAGGGGCTAGGCTCAGCGACCGCGGCGATCCGAAATGTTGACACCACGATCAGCGCCGCAATCGATGACTCAGCATCCTGTCAATCTGTGCTCGCCACGATCAGCCCAGACTAAACCGGCTCCACGAGCGGCGAGTACGGATCAGCCAATGGTCCGGCGATTGAAGCCGACTGACCGGGCGCGCCTTTGCAGCAGAACGCGACACGCATTGTCTCGCGCGTCCGCTGGGAGTTGTTCCGCCGCTCCACCTCATGAGCTTAGATCGACCCGGTGATTCGATCATTTCGGCCTCCCGCACAGCCGCCACCGTCGGGTTCCGATGCGGCTTCCTCGTCTCCTTCGGCCGCTCGCTTCAACGAAGGTCACGAACCGGTTACCTGACTGCCAGCCTGATCCGGGAAGCGGGCGATGGGACTCGAACCCACGACACCTGGCTTGGGAAGCTTCTAGCGATCGGCTTGTCTAGGGCGCTTAAGGGTGCTGCGCGCCAGAGTATGCACGAGTCGTCTCGGGCGGCGGCACGTATCGGCCCATGATGTCGCGAAGCTCGTCCACGGCACGGTGGCGACTAACGTCCGCGCTGAAGTCGGCAAACGTGGTGAAGGACATGATGAGACCGTTGAGTGCCTTGCTCTCCGTCTCGATCACTCCCTCGACGTCGTCCCAGGCGCGCTCGACGCGGATCATCCCGGCCTCGGGGTGAACGTCCTCCCACCGCAGACCGCGGAGTTATCGTCGGTGACATCCACTGCGGCGAGATCGACGATGCTCTCAAGCGATCCGCGTCAGCGGCAGCGACCCGTGCCGGCTTGACGCCGACGGGGACGGAGACGGCTGCGAATAGCCGCCAGCGGGGTCGACGGCTACTCCGCCCATCCGTGTCGGCGCCGCGTCCGACTCGGCGAGCGCGCCGCTGGCGGTGCCGTGCGACCTCCAAGTTTTGTAGAGGACGAGGTAGAGCCGTATGCTGTGTGTTCAGATAGGTCTAGGGAGGAGCTGGGATGCGACGAGTATCAATTGCCGGAGCGGTGGGGGTGGCTGCGTTGCTGGCGTTCGTCGCGGTAGCGTCCGGGGCGACGCCCAAGAAGGGCGGCGTCTACGTTGGCGATATCAAGAGCTCACCATTCGAGATGCATGTCTCGGTGGGAGTTAGCGCTTCGGGCAAGGGTGCGCGGATTACGTATCTGTGCGGTACCGGGCGACCGCCTACGACCGTGAACGGCGTCTCGATCGACTCCACCGGTCACTTCAAATTCACCGCGTCGGCGCAGGATTGGAAGCTCGCCGGACACTTTACGAGTGTCACCAAGGCGTTCGTCTCGTTGAACTCAATCGCATGCGGCGGCTCCAAGGGATCTACCACGCTCACGCTCAAACAGCCGTAGTCTCCTACCGGCGCTTCGGCGCGGCGAGCACGTCCCCGAGATGCCACGAGCACGTCTCCGATCACCAACACCGCCTGCGCCTCGCCGCGGACCAGCCCCTCGAGCGCCCGGCCGCCAGACACGCTCGGCCGCGAAGCCGGAGTCGGCGCCGATCGAGGCGAGCTCGGGACAGGCGAAGCCGGCCGGCGGGCGCGAGGCTCGCGCGCAGGCCCGCCAGCGCCGCATCCGCCTCAGCGTGGAAGCCGTCGATCGACAGATGCGTCCCCTCGACCAGCCCGTGCTGCCTGCACAGCTCGAGCGAACGCAGGAACAGACGCTCGAACAAAGCCGCATCGACGAAACGGCGGGTGTGTGCGTGCGACAGCGTCTGATGCACCGGCAGTTGCTCGGACAGGCCATAGCCGAGGAAGCGGCACAGGTCGAGGCCCATCCTCGCCTGGCGCAACAACTCGCGCGTCGAACCAATCCCCTCCCGCGCGCCCGCCACCATCAACGTGTTCGCGAAATCGCTGCTGTTAGACTCCGGCTTCGGCTGGCGCGTAACCAGAGGGCGGCCCGGCGCAGCATCCCCACTAGCAACGTGCACTGCGGATCGCTAGGGTTCGACCCGTCGTGTGCTTCGATCTAACGAGGTCGACGACTTCGAGGGATCGACTCGCACTCGCGAACGAGGCTTGCTCGTCCGGCTTTGAGCAGATGAGCCGCTCGGACCATCCCGAACATAGGAGGAGACATGGCCGGAGAGATCGTGCACATCGCGTTTCCGTCCGAGGACGCCGACCGGGCGCAGCGCTTCTGGAACGGGCTGTTCGGCTGGAGCTTCCGGGACGCGGGCTTGCCCGAGGCGGACTACCGGCTCGCGCAGAGCAGCGAGACGACCGAAGCGGGGGTGTTTCAGTCCGAGGAGCGGTCCGGCTACCCGAACTGCTACTTCGCGACGCCGGATATCGACGCGTCGATCGCGAAGGTGAAGGAGTTGGGCGGGCAGGCCGAGGAGAAGAGGCTGACGCCGGGCCACGGCTGGTCCACGTCGTGCAAGGACAGCGAAGGCAACGCCTTCCACCTCTGGCAGCTGGACACGTCCGCCAGCGCCGCTGGACTGGTCTGACGCTGGAGGCGCTATTCGACGATCTCGCTGCCCAGGGCGGTCGCGAACAGCGGCCCATTCTCCAACACGTCGTTCCAGGACATTCGCGCAGTTCGCAGAGCCTCGACGCCGCGAACGCCAAGTTCGCGAGATCAACAAGGTCACCGACGAGCTCTGACGCTGAGTCTGCGAAGGTGTCGCTAGTCCCCTGAATGCTGTTGGTCAGCGACTCAAGACCGTCCACGGATGACAGGGGATCCACGCCCTTGAGCACGCGGCTAGCGCGGGCTAGCGTAAGGGCGCGACGGGTGGCGACTCGGTTTGCGTTGTCGAGGCTCCGCGAGACGTTCACGAGTTCGTTTTGCACACGATCTACGTCGTGCTCGGCGCTAGCACGGCGACTCGCCTCGACACGCCAGAGCGCAGCAGCGGTTGCTGAGACCTGCACAACTTCCGTCGTCGCGAGTGGGGTCCGGCCGTCGAGGCGGCCGGGGTCGCGCCATCTGTCCGCCGGTACGACCTCCGATCGACGTTCGCGAGTAACGCGCTCGCCGCGGGGATCACGACGTTCGAGCTCGCCCGGATCATGGGGACGTCAGTGGGGATGATCGAGGCGCACTACGGCACGCTGATCGACACCGCGCACGACGTGATCCTCGCCCGCTTCGACGCGGCCGGCGGGTGATTGTGGCATGAGAGTGGCACGCCCTCGGGGCGGGAGCGCCGGAAACGGCTCGAAATAGAAGCGGGCGATGGGACTCGAACCCACGACACCTGGCTTGGGAAGCCAGTGCTCTACCAACTGAGCTACGCCCGCGCGGCCTGCAGTTTAGCCGCATCGACCGTTGTGGCCTCCGCGTCCGACGCCAACTCCACGCCAACTCGATCAGCCGCGTCCAGCTTCGCCCGGAAGAACTCGTCGGCACCGGCCGCCCGATGGCCATACGTGGCCTGGATCATCTCGAGCGAACTGCCCATCACGACTTAGCACTAAGGGATCCGTCGCCGTTAGGCCAGGGACGGCTCGTCTGAGGAAGCTATACGGGCGCGAGGGGCGCCGGCAACGTCGACCGGCGCCCCGAGTTGTGTGACTCGAGAGCTTAGGCGGCGGCCATGGCGCCAGCTATGGCCTCGCGGGCCTGAGCCCATCCGGTCGAGCCGTCGACGATCGGCTGGATCAGGTGGTCGGAGAACGGGGAGAAGGGCATCTCCGCGATCATCTTGTGGAGCTCGGCCGCGTCACTGACGTCGGCTATAGCAAAGCCACCGCCGCCGGGAAACAGGCCGAACGCCTCGAGCTTGTCCTCGTAGCGCTGCTGCCACTGTTCAGCCCGATCGATGATGTGCCCGATCATGTCGGGCGGAGGGGGCATCTTGGGGGTTGCGACAACAAGGAACCTCATGTCACCTCCCTTCCACGTTTGATCCACGGAGAATGACAAGCCCGGGTCCGCCGTGCAAGCACGGCGGCTTGTGGGCGCCGCGTGGGATTCGGACTAGGGCGTATGCCGCGCGCCTCGCCTGTTTGTTTTGCGTTCGAGGTAGATCGGGCGAGGATGAACGCGCTCAGCCTCAGACACCACCTTGACAGCACGTGGCCGTTGGCGGAGAATCGCGCCCATCTGCCTGAGGGTCTGGCTGGCTCGTTGCAGGCAAGCTGCGGGAGGGAAAAATGAAAGGCACTCTGATACTCGTGTCCGCGGCGATCGCTGCTAGCGCCGGGATGAGTGTGGGAGGCGCTGCTGCTGCGCCATCCTCGCCTTCGATAGCGTCGGGGACTTGCGCCGGCCTCATGGGTGCTAAATGGAAGGCGTCGGGCGGTAAGACTGGCACTAAGTACGTTGTCGGAACCCGTGGTGTCACCTGCGCCTTCGTCAAGCCCTGGGTCGCCCGTCTCTCGGGTCTGCACAAGGCCAACGCCATGATTGCGGGCGGGCCACCCGGCTTCACCTGTAGGGCTGCGCAAAGAATGCAAGGCGAAGCGTTCTACGGGTTCACTTGCTACAACGCACCCGCCAACACAAAGCTCTTTACGGTCTTTCCCCAACTAACCTAATAAGCGCCCGCTCCTCGCTGGCGAGGACGAGCGGTGGCGAAGATGACTGCCTCGCTGCTCGCCCTGGTCGACGCGCGTAAAACCGTGACCGTTCGTCATCGCTCGCGACTTCACGCTCACGATCGCTTCATCCAGCGGAACCCGAACAGGCCGGCGCCCTTCGTGGTCTGGCCGCGGGTGTTCCGTGAAACATCGGCGTGTTTGCTACCGACGCGCAGCCCGGAGCTGCGGCTTGAGAGGGTGAACGTGATGCCGGGTGCGATCTTTTGCGTTTGCGGAAGCTCAACGCCATGTGTTGCCTCCAGTTGGTTAGTGTGGCTTGAGCGTAACGAGGTGTGCCGGGGCAGCGTCGATCGGCGCTAAATTCCAGGGTTAGCACTTATCCGAAGACAAGCGCTCGTCGGTGGTCACGATCCGGTGCTGGCGACGATGTGGAGGCGTGCGGTGCTGCCTACGTTTGGGGTGTTCTACTACCGACTCGAAGGAGCACCATGCGCCGCACCCGGCGATTCGCCCCGATCCTCGCAATAGCCGCTCTGGTCTTGGCCGCGGTCCAGCTCGGCTCAGCCTCGGCAGAGAGCAGCGGTCCCCGCATGCTCAGCTTCAAAGAGCTAGAGAAAGGGTCGACGTACACGCACATCTCGAATACCAAGTCGACACCGCAGGCCAACCCGCAGGGCGACGTGTTCGCGTTCACCAATCCGTTGGCTGACACCTCCGGGCAGGTCGTTGGCAAGCTCCACATTGCCTGCACGACGACCACCGGCGCCAAGAACTTCCTGAAGTCGGTCCTCACGTGCACGGGTGTCCTTGTTCTCCGTGATGGCACCCTGACGATTCAGGCCAACAGCAGCCCGGGCGTGCCCACGACCACCGGAGCGATTACCGGTGGCACCGGCGCCTACGCGAACAGCATCGGCGTGTTCGTCTCGAAGGAAACCAAGAGCGGCTCGCTTGACACGTTCACGCTCGCGAGCTGAGGGCAGGAAACGGCAGCCCGCCGCGCAGCAACATATGACCGCGCGGCTGGCTGCTGATCGTCTTGGGGTAGGTTGGCGGCCCGTCATCAAAGGTTTGAGGAGGATCCGGATGCGTAGATGGGTTTTGGTTGTGGGTGTTGTGGCTGTGGTCGTGGGGTTGGTTGCTGGCTCTGGATCAGCAGCGGTTAAGCCGCAGGTGTTCAGCCTTCTGGAGGTGAGCACGGACAACAGTGATCAGCCACTCGGCGACTTCACGTTCGATCGCCCGCCCGTCGGCGGCGACCGGATCGCGGTCAGGAACCAGCTCTACAAGTGGGCCGGAAACAAGAAAGGCGCGTCGGCCGGTCATGATCAGGTGATGATCACGTTCATCACCGGGTTCGGCTCTGACTTCTCGAAGAAGGCAACCGCGCTGTTCACGGCGCAGGCCTATCTGCAGGGCGGGACGATCGTGATCGAGGGGTACGGCCAACTCAACCCCAACGGCCCCTCGAAATACACGTTCCCGATCGTCGGCGGCACCGGCAAGTACGCGGGCGCTAACGGCTATCTGAACGTTCGTGATCTCGGCGACGGCAATACCAACAAGACGAACCTCCAGTTCCACATCACTGGGTAGACGCCATCCGAACGGGCGCCGGCCAGTCGCTGAGGCCGGCGCCCACCAAGGCTCGCTAGACGGCTGCGGCGCTCTTGCCTCTGAGCGCCACTTCCGCACTGTCTACACGACTCGTGATCTTCGCTGCGGAGGACTTTCCGCCAACTCGTCCGCGATATGGGCCGTTTCGGCAAGCCACCCGGACAGGAATGAAACTGCCGAAATCCCTTTGTTCAGCGGGGTTTGACGTCGCCAGTCGCCGTGCGTGGTCGCGCCGCGACTCGCATGGGAAGCCAGTGCTCTAGAAACTGAGCTACGCCCGCGCGCGCCGGGGAGTATCCGCCTCCCGGGCCTCTCATCTGGCGCTCTCGCCTTGGCTCGTGCGAGGGCCGGCTGTGACGTCCCCTCAAAATCCTTACTTGTGCGGAGCGGCACGAGCGCCGATACATCTGCGAGGTGGGCGGGGCGTCCGGTCAGCTGGCGGCTCCCCGGTTGTCCCCGCCCACTTTCCGGCCGGGCGCCGTACCTGCCAAAGGTCGGCGGCGTCAAGCAGCCGTCTCGCGTGACCGCCTTCCGGCACTGCGCCTCATCGAGGACTGACGTCCGCAATAGAGCAAGCCCAGGGCGCAACAGCTTCGGCCAGCGTCGAGGTAAGCGCGCTGTGCGTTCGCTGCCAGAGCGCGCGCTCCAGACAACCGCGGTCACTGGACTATTGGCGACCGGAGTCGAGTCTCTGCGGGTAGGGTCGCGAGAGTGTTCGGGCTCGGACTGAACGGTGGCAGAGCGGCGGCCGGCGCCGGGTCCGTAGTTGGCGCGGCGCTCGGAGCGAGGTGATGTGACGCCGGGCTCGACGCTCCTCACCGAGGCGAACCGGAAGTGGTGGACTCTCGCGTCTGTGGCGGTCGGGCTGTTCATGATCATGCTCGACACCACGGTTGTGAACGTCGCGCTTCCTTCGATCCAGCGCGACCTCGGGATCGGGGTGACCGAGCTCGAATGGATCGTGACCGGCTACATGCTCAGCTTTGCGGTGCTCCAGCTCACCGGTGGAAAGCTCGGGGACATGTATGGCCGCCGGCGGATGTTCATGCTCGGGCTCGCGATCTTCACGGCGTCCTCGCTTCTCTGCGGGCTCGCCGGATCGGCGGAGGTGCTGATCGGTGCTCGCGTTGCGCAGGGCGTTGGAGGCGCGCTGATGATGCCTGCGACGCTGTCGATCATCACGGCGACGTTCCCACTCTCCGAGCGCGGAGCAGCATTGGGAATCTGGTCGGGCGTGTCGGCTGTGGCCTTAGCGTTCGGGCCCCTCGTCGGCGGCTTGATCACCGAGCAGGTCGGCTGGAACTGGGTCTTCTACATCAACGTGCCCGTCGGCATCCTGGGTCTTGTCGCCGCGCGGCTCCTGATCACCGAGTCGAAGGACACCTCACATGAGCAGCGCCTCGACGTCCCCGGCCTTCTGAGCTCGGGCGTAGCCGTCTTCGCTCTCGTATTCGCATTGATCGAGGCGAACAGCTACGGCTGGACCTCGAGCCGGATCCTTGGTCTCTTCGCCCTCGCTGTCGTCGCCGGGGCGGCCTTCGTGCTGCTCGAGCTTCGTCAGCGTGTACCGATGCTCGATCTCACCCTCTTTCGCAACCCGACATTCGCCGGATCGAACGCGGTGGGGATGATAGTCACGTTCACGACAGTCGGGTTCCTGTTCTACCTCTCGCTCTACATGCAGAACGTGCTCGGCTACAGCGCTGTTCGCGCCGGCCTCGGCTTCGCTCCATGGATGCTCGCGGTGATCGTGGTCGCCCCGCGGGCTGGAAAGGCATCCGACCGGCTCGGCTCGCGCTGGCTCGCGAGCGGTGGGCTCGCGCTCATCACGATCGGGCTTCTGTTCTTCGCACGGATCGACTCCCACTCCTCGTACTGGTCGCTGTTTCCCGGGATGCTCACCGTTGGCGTCGGGATGGCAACCGTCGTCACGCCGAACATCGCGGCAGCGCTGAGCGCCGTGCCCGTCGACAAGGCGGGTGTCGGGTCCGGCGTGCTCAACACCGTCCGCCAGGTGGGAGGCTCGCTCGGTATCGCGGCGATCGGGGCAATTCTCGCCTCGACCTCAACCTCCTCGATCGCGGACGGCGCCACCGAGGCGGATGCCTTCGTAGACGGACTCCACGACGCGCTCTATGCGTCCGCGGTCCTGACGACGCTCGGCGCGATCGTCGCCGTCGTCACTATCCGGAGCCATCCCGGCGTTAGGCCTGGCCGTGCCGTCGCGCGCGTAGGCTGACTCGATCATGGGTCTCCCGGAAGGTCTTCGGCTGATGCGGGAGGGCGCGTACTTCGAGGCGCACGAGGCGCTCGAACTCGAGTGGCGGGCGGCAGCGCCTTCGGAGCGGGACTTCCTGCAGGGGCTTGTCCATGTCACCGTGGCCTGGTACCAGGCGGGCCGCGGGAATCGGCCGGGCTGCGAGCGCCAGCTCGCCAAGGCCGAGCTGCGCCTGGCGTCGTACCGCCCAATGCATCGGGGCGTCGATGTCGTGGGCACTCTGCGGCAGGTCGGAGCGGCGCAGGAGCTCGTCGCGAGCGGGACGCTCACATTGCCGCCGCTCGAGATCTAGCGACTAGGACGACGGCCAGGCGGCGATGAGTCGCTCGCGCGTGGCCTCGAGGTGCTCGGGAATCACCTTGACGTCGGCGAGCAACGGCATGAAGTTCGTGTCCCCCGACCATCGAGGCACCACGTGCTGGTGGAGGTGGCCGGTGATGCTGCCACCCGCAACGGCGCCGAGGTTGATTCCGACGTTGAAGGCATCCGGCGCGTACACCGCGCGCAGTGCCGTGATCACGAGCGTCGTGAGAGTGTGAACCGCAAGCGCCTCGTCGCGAGTCAGCTCGTCGAGGCCGGCGACATGGCGGATCGGGGAGACCATCACGTGTCCGGACGCATACGGGAACTTGTTCAACAGGGCGATTGCGAGCTCATCGCGATGGACGGTGAGGGACTCGCCCGGCGCCAGAGCATCCGCCGCCTCGAGGCAGAACACGCACCCCTCCTGCGCATGGGCCTGGGTCACGTAGGCCAGGCGCCAGGGTGCCCAGAGTTGCCGCGTCATGCGGCCGGTTGTATCAGTACGCTTGGCGCGTCTGCTGCGGCGAGCCCCCGAGGGGAGGAGTTGCCGTGGCGTACCCATTCCGTCCTAGCCCGAACATCACGAAGACGAGCGGTCGGGCGATCGACGTCGTCGTCATCCACACGATGGAGATCGACGAGTCGCCCGGGGCAGCCGAGGCGTGCGCGGCATGGTTCGCGCGACCCGAGGCGGAGGTGTCTGCCCACTATTGCGTCGATGCCGACTCGATCGTGCAATGCGTCGCGGAGGAGGACATTGCGTGGCATGCGCGGGGCGGGAACGGCACGAGCATCGGGATCGAGCTCGCAGGGTGGGCAGGCCAGGACGGATCCGGCTGGAACGACCCCTTCAGCATCGCCACCCTCGAGCGGGCGAGCGCGCTCACAGCGGAGATCTGTGGCCGCTATCGCATTCCGGTGAAATGGCTGCAGGCCCCCGAGCTGCGCGCACGCCGACGTGGAATCACCGGTCACGCCGATGTCAGCAAGGCTTTCAAGCGAAGCGATCACTGGGACCCGGGCTCGGCGTTCCCAAGCGAGCGCTTCCTCACGCTCGTCGCTGCCGCGCTGCGGCCGGCGGCCCGTCGCGCGACTGCTCCCGCGCCGCCCAGCATCACGCCTCACCGGTGATCGAGCCGAGACCCGGCTCGAGGCGGGCGCCGGGGCAGGCTCCCCAGAGTCCCAGCCGTGCGGCGCGAGCAGCCGTCGCAGCGCGTACGAGGGCCGACGCCTCGCGGCCGCGCTCGCCCTTGTAGAAGTACGGAGTGGCGGCACCGCGGGCGACGAGCTCCAGGTTGAGCTCGCTCGCTCCTACGGCGACGTAGCGTAGAAGGCGGCCGTAGCGGTCCCGCTCGTCGAGCCCCAGGTCGCGTTCCAGCGTCACGCGCGTTCCGGGCGGTGCGAGGGCGGCGAGTGCCGCGCCAGCGGCACGCCCATAGCACTCGGTCTCTCTCTCGGGAGCATCGATCTGTACGAGGCGGACGCGCCGGCCGTCGCGCAGCCGGAGAGTATCGCCGTCGTTGACCAATGCCACGACGCCCGTCTCGGACCGCGTGAGAGGAGTCGCTCGTTCCGCCGATCCGCAGCCCGTACCGAGGATCGAAGCCGCGACCGCCAGGATCGCGGCAGCTGTGGCCGGGGCACGGTCCCTCGGCGTCCACCGTCGACGGACCCGGGGGCGCGAGACCCGGGCTGGATCGCCTATAAGACGGGAACCCAGACGAGGCGCGTCTCCGCGACGCGCACGTCCGTTGCCTCGAGGCGAATGGCAACAGTCTCGATCCCGTCGGCCACCGCGCGCCACTTCTCGTCGATCTCGGAGATCTCGTCGAGGATCTCCTGCTCGAGCGCGGTGAGGTCGTCTGTCGCCGACTGCACCTTCGTCTCAGCAGTCTCGCGGCGCTGCGAGGTCGTCGCCGTCTGGCCGCGCTGGGCGCTCGCGCGCCCGACTGCGTTTGCGATTGACCGTGCGCTGCGCTTGCCACCGAAGAGCGCTCCCAGCACCGCTCCCGCGCCTGTGATCAACTCGTTCGCCTGGCGTGAGCGGGTCTGCGTGTCGAGCTCCTCGACGCGGCGCGCCGCGAGCGTCCGTGCTTTCTCGAGTCGGTCGCGCTTGGCTTCCAACCGATCCTTGAGCTTTGCCGCTTCGGCATCGGCGGCCGCCTGGCCCGCCTCGTCGCAACGTCGGGCGAAATCATCGGCGGACTCGCCTGGACGGGATGCGAGCTTCAGTGGCTTGTTCCGGAAGATCTCGAGCGAGCGCGTATCGACGAGCCGCCGCTCGATCTCGCGTGCGGCGTCCCTAAAGAACGCAGGAGCTCCGATCGGTGCCTTCGTGATGACGTAGGAAGCACCGATCGGCGCGTCCGGCCGAAAGTCTCGATCGTCGTAGTCGACGATCGTCTCGGTGTCGAGATCGAGCGCGCCGTCGAGCGGGCCGTACACCGCCTCGACCTCTTGGCGCTCGTCGATCCCCGCCGAGGTGTCGTCGTAGCGAAGGCTCACACGAGCGGCAAGGAACGCGCGCAGACGGGTCGAGCCACTCGCGGCTCCGATGGCCTTCGCCCAGGGCGCGGCGGGATCAAGGTAGCCCACAGCGACTCCCGCGGGCGTGGCCGGCATGACAGATATCTCGTCGGCCGCAAGCTCCGGGGCGGCCGGCTCGGCAGCCACCGGCGACGTACCGGCATCCGCGCCGGCGGGCGACGGAGGGAGTGTGACTACCGCCTGGGCCGTCACCGTCCGCACCTCCTCCTTCGTCAGCGGTCCACGCAGATACGACATCGCCCAGCGCGTCGAGAACACCTTCGGTCTCGCGTCCTTCGCGCTGACGAGCATGAACTGGCGTTTCTGGAGCCCGCCGATCGCCGCGTCGAGCGCCGCGATGTCGGCACCACCGGCCGCGGAGCGCAGTCCTTCGAGAACGCGTGCCTTGTCGTTCTCGGTCTGGAGGCGCCCGACGAGCCATGCGCCGGCGTTCGCCATCGCCTTGTAATCGAGGTCGACGGGGTTCTGGGTCGAAAGCACGAGTCCCAGGCCGAAAGCGCGGCCCTGTTTCAGCAGCGTGAGGATCGGCTTCTTAGCGGGAGGAGAGGCCGTCGGCGGCACGTAGCCGTACACCTCGTCCATGTACGCGAGTGCACGCAGGTCGGCTGTGCCCGCTTGGCCGCGCATCCACGTCACAAGCTTCGAGAGGACGAGCGTGACGACGAACTGCCGCTCGTCGTCGGACAGGTGGGCGACGTAGATGATCGCCGCGCGTGGCTTGCCCGCCTCGGTGAACAGAAGCGACTGCGGATCCAGCGCCGCGCCCTCTCCCCAGGCTGAGAACGACGGGGACGCCACCAGCGAGTTGAGCTTCATGGCGAGCTCCGTGCGGTCCTTCGGCGGAAAGAACGTGTCGATCTCGAAGACGCCCAGCTTCCGAAGCGGGGGGCTCTGGACTTCGCCGATCAACGAGCCGATGTCGAGATCGCGCCCCGAGCGCCAGGCCGCTTCGATGAGGTTCGAGAGAAGCACGTGCTCACGGCTCGAGAGCGGGTCGCCAACGACGCCGACAAGCGCGAGCAGGCTCGTGACTGTGCCCTCGATCTCGTCGCGCAATGTCTCCGCCTCGGTATCCCACGAGAGCGTTGGGGTGCGTAGCGAGCCGAGCACGTTGAGAGGCATCCCCGCGTTCGACCCGGGCGTGTAGATCGTGACTTCGGCGGCGTCCTTGAGCGCGGCGATCCGTGCCCCGTCGATGCCGTCGCCGGAGAGGCCCTCCCTCCACGTTGCCGCCGTCTTGGCCGCTAGCTCGTCGGGGGAGATGCCGGCCGCCTGGGCTTCCGACTCGCTCACCCACGGACGAAAGCTCGCGGGTGCGAGATCGGGGAAGGTGAGCGCCAGGTTCCCGAGGTCCCCCTTTGGGTCGATCGCGAGCACCGGAATCCCGGCGAGCAACGCCTCTTCGAGCAGCACGATCCCGAGCCCCGTCTTACCCGATCCGGTCATCCCGACGATGACGCCGTGCGTCGTCAGGTCACTCGAGCCGATGGTCAGGTGTGTCTCCTTGCCGCCGGCCGGCGGGTCGAGGAGCGTGCCGAGGAAGAAGGCGCCACGATCTGCCATTGCGAACGCGAGTTTACGCGGGCAACACCGGCGCGGGGGTAGAGTCGCGGCGTGATCGACCGGATCCGTGTCGAGCCCGGAAAGGCCGCGCACATCGCGAGCCGCGACGCGCGGGACACTCTGGGACTGACGGACAAGGACGAGGCCAACGGGCGCCTCGACGAGCTCCGCAGTCGGCTAGAGATGCTGCAGACGCGCCTGTACGCTGAAGCCGAGCACTCGGTGCTGCTCGTGCTCCAGGGCCTCGATGCGTCGGGCAAGGACGGCGTCATCCGGAGCGTCTTCGAAGGGGTCAATCCCCAGGGGTGCAAGGTCGTGTCGTTCAAGGCACCGAGTGCGACCGAACTCGCTCATGACTACCTCTGGCGCGTCCACGCGCAGCTTCCCGCGCGCGGAGAGCTCGGGATCTTCAACCGGTCGCACTACGAGGACGTGGTCGCCGTCCGCATGCTTGAGCTGAAGCCCGAGAATGTTTGGCGGCGCCGGCCCGCCCACATCAACGCATGGGAGCGGATGCTCGTCGACGAGGGCACGACGATCGTGAAGGTTTTCCTCAACGTCTCGAAGGAGGAGCAGCGCGTAAGGCTCCAGGAGCGGATCGATGATCCGGAGAAGCGCTGGAAGTTTCGCAAGGCCGATCTCGGAGTGCGCGCGCGCTTCGACGAGTACGTCGCCGCTTACGAGAACGTCATTACAAAGACCTCCACCGAGAAGGCGCCGTGGCACGTGGTGCCGGCTGACCGCAACTGGGTGAAGGCCTTTGCGGTCGCCACGCTGTTGGTCAAGGCGCTCGAGCGAATCGACCCAAGGCCGCCGGTACCCGAGGAGGGCATCGAGGGCCTGACGGTCTCGTAGGCCGTTACGCGAGAGCCACGCCGACGGCGGCGAAGCAGGCCGTCAATTCGACGAGAAAGATCGCTGTCCAGCCGCCTCCGTCTGCCAGCTCGATTCCCTGGTGCAACATCATGCGGCCGTGGCGGATTGCGCCGTAGCCGCTGATCACGGCGACGAGCATGGCGACGAGGGCAACACCTGGTGGCATGACGCCTCTTATCGACGGTGTCAGCTGTTGGCTTGAGCGGCTGAGTGTGCTGGGCCCCGATCCGTGCGCGGCGCGTGGTAGGACAGACCTGTAGCCTCATCCTCAATGATCGCCGCCATGTTCGACCTCGTTGCGTTCAGCGCCGCGCAGTGGATCCTTCTGTTCGGGTTCGTCATCCCGATCGCCATCCTCTGGGGGTATGCCATCGTCAGCCTGATCGGCCGCCCAGACCTATCGCTCGGCGCAAAGGTGCTCTGGCTCGTCGGGATCCTGATCGTGCCGATCCTCGGATCGCTCATCTACTTCATGCTGCGTCCGGCGCTCCAGGAGCAGCAGCGGCGCGCGCGAGCAGCGCGGCACCACCAGTAGCCTCGGGTCACCCCTTTACGCGGCGATCGGCTAGAACGGCTACGGCCTACGGCCCGCCGGTCGGCGGGCCGTAGCGATGGAGCCGTCAGCAGTGCGGCTTACTTGAGATCCTTCTGCTTGGCGATCGCACCGGCGACGAGATCACCGGTCATGAACATGTGGTTGTACGCGGCGTGGTAGTCGGCAGCCGCCGTCGTGTAGTTGCCCGAGGCGTAGGCGTCGAGCTGGTCCTTCAACTCGAGCACGTGCCCGAGCAGGTCGTTGCGGACGGCGAGCTTCGGCAGCCCGGTTGCTCCGGCGAGGAAGTCGCCGAAGGTGACGGTGTACTGCTTGAGGTGCGCAACGGCCTTGTTCTGGCCGGCCATGTTGTTCTTCGACTTGGCGACGGTGTAGTCGACGAAGAACTTGATGTGGTCGCGCCACATGAACTTGCCGTTCAGGAACACCTGGCCGGCCTTGGCGCCGTAGACAGACGCGATCGCCTTGGAGAGCGCGACCGAGTTGGCGTCGAGTGTCTTGGCTGCGGCGGGGAAGGCCTTCGATCCGGTGACCCCGGCATTGGTGGCGTTCATCGCAAGCACGGCGTGCTCGCCGAAAAGGTTGTCGAGCGACACGCGGAGGTCGGCGGCGGTGGGCGTGCCTACTGCTGCGGTCGTCATGCCGGCCATCGAATGCGTGGAATGCGTCGACGGCGCGCCGGTCGACGAAGCAACCGCGCCGGCGATGATCACCCCCGACACTACGAGTGCGGCGATAGCGGTTGAGATCGTTCTCGTGGAGCGCATGTGTACATGTCCTTCCGGTTCGTCTCGAGCTGGTCTCGAGATCGTTTGACGGGCTACATTCGCGCGCGGGCTCGAACCGGTTCGAGCCGACTGGGGCGACCGGTCACTAGCGCCGCGTCCTACCGGCGTCAGGGCCGCGAAACACTGGACTTTCGAAAAACCGTGTGCTCGACCAGCGTTAGACAGGGTGCCGCTGGCGCCCCGAACTACCGGCCGCGTCCGTCCTCCGGAGACCAGAAGTCGTCACAATGCGCTCGAACATCGCCCTGACCACACTCGAAGCCGAGACCGAGGCGGTACAGCCACGACCCGCTGAGGAGCTCGAGATCAGAATTGGGCACGACGGTGCAGACGCGCTCGTGCGCGAGCTCCACGCCCTCGAGGCCCGCGAAGCGGCACGGGCCATCGCCGCCCAGGGCGCCGCGATACTCACCGTCCCGCGCAGATACAGCTGGGATGTCGCCCGTGCGCTCGACCACGTCAGCCGCCTGACCGCGAGCCGCAAGCTGCGCGACGCGCGTCGCCACCTCTCCGCCCAACTCGGCCTCGAGCGGATCGAATACATTCTGTGCTCCGAGGTGTTCACCGTGCACGAGCCGATCTTCTGTAGCTATTCCGGCCCTTACACCGAGGGGCAACGCCTTGTCGCCGGCGCGAATCTGATTCTCCGTGTCGTTGAGGTAGACATCGAGGCGACGGCGCTCAGCGCGGGCGTGCTGGCCGTCGAAGACGCTCTCCCGTAGGACCAGGACGCGCTGCACTTCCCGGTTGGGATCGCGCGAGCGCACCTCGTCCCACCCCGTGTCGCTCGGAGCTGACAGCCACCCACATTTTCCCCTGCGAAAGCCGCGAGTCGAACGTGAAGGCCCAGGCGCGGGCGGGGCAGCCAGAGTTCCCCTCTCCCCGGGCGCCCTACCCGCCCGCCCCGAGCACGTACCCCACGGGCATGCGCTCTACGCGTCACTCGCGAAATGCTTACACGAGCAACGCCTAGCGCTCTGACGCTACAGCTTGATCACGTCGTGAAGCTCGTAGAACCCGTCGCGGGTCGGTGGCGGGTACTTGCTCAGGTCGAGACCCGAGCTTGTGGCCCACTCGTTCATGATCGGCGTCAGCCGCTCGTCGATGAAGCGCTGTGCCTGTTGTTGAGTCTCCCAGACGTCGAGGATCCTGAAGACGTCGTCGTCGAGGTCGAATCCTGCGGTGTGGATGAGCATCCCGTCCGGCAGGCCTTCCGCTTTGATGCGCTCGGCGATGGCGTCGTAGTTCGTCGTGCTCAGGTCGCCCTTGTCGATCGGTATCTCTTGGATGTAGACGACGGCCATCTCGGTCTCCTTCGGTTGGGGCCTCGATCGTAACGTCGGCCGCAGATGTGCCGGCCAGGCGGCGTGGGTGCGCAGAAGGGTCGGCACGTCCGAGACCGTGCTCTTGCGGTCGACGATCCGCCGGAGCGTCGTGAACTCCTCATGCAGGGCGTCGGTCTTTTCGCCGAACTCGGCGAGCTGGCGGCGCATCTGGGCTACGTCGTCATCGATCCGCCGGAGCGCGCGCCTGGTCCGCCAGATCTTCCAACGCCGGCTAACGCCCACCGCTCGCCCCTGTTGCTCGGATGGCGGAGAATGACGAGCTGCTAGGCAGCGGCCCCTCGTGCTGTTCGCGCCAGCTCGGCAGGCCGATGCTCTGGCGGAGCTCGTCGATGTACTTGTGGATCGCACGGCGCTCGCGGCTGACCTCCTCCTCCAGGTTCTCGAGCAGTCGCAGGAGCCGGGCCTGTTCTCGTCATCAAGAGGAGCCCGGAGGTAGAGGCTGTCGATGCGTCGGTGGATCTGGTCGCGACGCCCGCTAATCGTTCGCTCCTGTATGTCGAGCCTGGTGCACGCCCTGCTCGAGACCGGCGGGCCGTGGGAGACGCCGTGCTGTAACGCCCATAACAACGTGATTACGACTTCATCACCTCGATCACGGCCGGCGCCTCGTCCAGTACCTGGGTTCGGGTGAACGTTCTTTGTCCCGTAGTCGGCACGGGTCTTTCGCCGAAGAACTGCACGTAGGGACCGAGGCGCCGACCCCCGCCTCGCGACCGGCGACCCCACAACCGCTTCCACAAATCCGCTTGTTCCTCCGAAGGGAAGCGGCGGGAGAGTGGGCGCCGCGGCCTTACCGGGGTTAAGCGTCGAGCTCGGCTTGCCGGCGCTTCCAGTCCTCCAGGGCACCCGGCGGTTGGTTGCGCTTCCATTCTTCGAGCGCGCTGTTCTTGTGGTGAAGGCCAAGGCGGTGAGCGGGCAGCCACCACTTGAAGGCACGTCCGATGGCGGTTCGGTTACACCAACAGTCGGGGTCGCAGCCGCAGAAACCGTTACGCGGATTATGGATGCGCTGAACCAGCGTGCGTGTCATGGCCCTGGAGCGTAGCGCGATTCTGGTGCGTGCGTTCCAAGGGCCGCGGCCGGCGGTTCCGGTTTTAGCGGGGTGCCGCAGGGTTGCCTGCGCGACGACGGCTCGCCGTTCGTACGACGGGCGTTTTCTCCTGAGCGCTCCATCCAGGAGCGCGTGCGACCGTTCAGCCAACAGAGCCGATGCAGACGGACGAAAGCAGCACGACGGCCGTCCGCCAGCAGTAGGCAAGTCGTACTCGCACAGCCTCATCGTATGGGCGCCGGCCGGCGCTACGCGGTGGCCCGCGTCGGACTACCCGGAGACGAGGTCGTACGGCTCGTCATCAAGGAACCGGTACCAAATCGCCGGAAATGGATCAATTAAGCAATCTGGCTAGAGCCAGCGCTTCCAGCGGAAGAAGCCGAGCATCCCCACGAGGACGCTCAGCATGAGGCCGATCATCACCCAGAACGCGAGGGACGAGCCCTCCCCCGGGAAGACGACGTTCATGCCGAAGATCCCCGAGAGGAGTGTGAGTGGGAGGAAGCAGACGCTGAAGATAGTGAGAACCCGAAGCACGTCGTTCTGGCGGTGCGAGATGACCGACTCGTTCGTGGACTCGAGCCCCTCCACGACCTCCTTGTAGTTGTCGAGCTGATCCCAGATCCGCTCGGACGCGTCGACGATGTCGTTGAAGTAGAGGTCGAGCTCCTCCGGTAGGAAGCTCTCGACCTGCCGCTCAAGAGCACGAAGCGTCGAGCGCTGCGGCTTGATCACCTTCCGGTAGGAGATGATCTCCTGTTTTACGTTCGAGATGTCACGCACGACCTCGTCGGCCCGCCCCTCGAACATCTCGTCCTCGACGCGGTCGAGCTTGTGGCCGATCTTGTCGAGAATCGGGAAGCAGTAGTCGAAGAGGTCGTCCAGCACCTCGTAGAGGAGCCGCCCCGAGCCCTTCGCAAAGAGCTGGTCGCGGAGGACCGGGTCGTCCTCAGCGCGCGCGAAGAGGCGCGTGACGGGGAGCAGCTCGCGGTTCGGCAGCGTAACGAGGTAGTCGGCCCCGATGAAGACGTCAAGCTCGGCTGCGTTCAGCCGCTGGACGGCCTTGTCGTAGGTCGGGAAGTGGAGGACGGTGAAGAGGTAGCCCTCCTCTTCATACGCGTCGATCTTGGGCCGCTGGCGCTTCGAGACGATGTCCTCGACGTCGAGGGGGTGCCAGCCGAACCGCTCGGCGAGCGCCGAGGCGGTGTCGAGGTCGGGGTTGACGACGTTGACCCAGGTGAGTCCGCTAGACGCGAGCTCGCGAATCGGCGGCCCGGTCCGCGCTACGGCCTCGCCGGCTGAGCGGCCGCGTGTCCGCCGTGTGATGCGGGGCAGGGTCGGCATCGGTACTGAAGGGGTCGTCGGTCGCGAACATCACTTCGTCATTGTACTCGTGTCGCCTGCTTCGGCCACACCTCCGCTCACGCGCGAGGTCGAGACGACGATCCAGGGACGGCAGCGCTCACACGTGGCCCGGAGAAGGCAGTCGCGGCGGCGACTGGAAAGCGCCAATGTCCGGCGCTACCGCCGGAAGCGACAGGCCCAGGAAGTCACGTGTCAGCCCGAGTGGCTGGCCAAGACCGGCACCCCGATTCGGCGCGAGCGCCCGGAAGGACTGGTCGAAGAGCGGCGGTGAGGAGACGACGCTCCGACCGTCCTGAGCGACCGCCGCGCGCCACTGGCTGGTCGAAACCCGACTGCCGTCCCAGGCGAAGACCCGCCCGAGTGCATCCGTGCTGCACAGCCAGTTCGTATCCGACAGCACTCGGCCCGTGGCTGCCGCCGAGTTGATCCAGACGGCGATCCCGAGGTTGTCCGGGCCCGAGTAGCAGACGACGTTGTTGCGGAGATCGAGTGACGTCGCGGAGACGACGAAGAGCGCCGACGCGTTGCCTGAAAGGGTCGAGCGCCCCGTCTGCACGATCGTGTTGTGCCAGAGGATCGCCTGAGCAGGGGTCTTCCCTGTGGTTACGAGCACGGCATGCTGGAACGCGCCGGCGATGACGTTCTCGTAGGCCGTCACAGCACGAGGGTTGTCGGAGAGGACGAGGCCGAACTGCGCATCACGCATGAGGTTGTAGCGGACGATCCCGGTGCCGGCAGCCTTGATGTCCGCTGCTGCGTTTCCGCTCAGCCGGTTGCTCTCGATCACATAGTCGGTCGCGGTCGCGGCGGCATAGATGCCGTGCTCGTAGGGTCCGGCGTCGCCGTTGCGGTCGATCGTGTTGCGCGCGACGAGCGGTCGAAGGCCGGCGACCTGGACCCCGTCGCCGTTGTAGGGATCGCCGTTTCGCCCGTTGCCAGTGATCGTGTTGTCGGTGATCTCCGTGTCCTCGGAGGTCGAATATTCGACGATTCCCGCGCCCGCGTTGTCGAATACCGACGAGCTCGAGATCGCGACCGCGCTCGAGGCCTTGACCGCGATCCCGGGTCCGCTGTTGGCAATGACCCTCAGTCTGGTCAGCGCGATGTCGCTGCTGCCGTCGACCCAGATCCCCTGGGCCGCGGCGCCTCGAATCGTGAATCCGTCCAGCGCGGCGCCGGTCGTCGTGACGATCTTCACCGTGGCCGTCAGGACGACATCACCGTCGGCCGTAAAGCGGACGCCGCTGCTCGGCCTGAAGGACTCGGCATAGACACCGCCGCGGACGCGGACGGTGTCGCCGGGCACCGCGGCGGCCGCGGATCTCCCGAGCGTGCACCAAGCGCCGCCGGCCGCGACCGCATCGCGTGAGAGCGCGTCCGAGCACGAGGGAGCTGCTCCGTCGACGACGAGCTCGCGACCTCCGACCGCGCCGTTCGCGGGCGTGACGAGCATGAGGGCGCAAGTGCCGACTGCGTACGAGAGCATGCGCACGCAAGCGCCTGACAGCACGTTCATCGAAAGTCACCCCATCCGGCGGGGAGGCCACAGAGCGCGACTCGCCTAGCCGCGCGGCGCGATTCTGACGCCTTGCGCGATTCGTGTCAAGCGCCCTAGCTAGTGCCGGGGCGGCACCAACCGGGTCGAGGAAGCCAAGTAACAGTCTGTTACAAGGCAAGGGGTGCGGCACGCAGTAGGGTAGGCGGGGGTGGCGGCGAGCCCCCGCCAGATGCGCCCGGGAGGATTCGAACCTCCGACCTCGCGCTCCGGAGGCGCGCGCTCTATCCCCTGAGCTACGGGCGCGGGGAACGGTCAGCAGTGTACGCGTGCATGGGCGTTCGTGCCGTGCGCTGGGGTCGAGGCCGGAAGGCGGCTTTGCCGCCTTCACGGCGCCCTGTGTTCCGCACGGGCGCGGGGCTCCGTGGGAGAACACGTCGGTTCTTTCACGCACGGGCGCGGGGACGCCGGGCGGTGTACTCGGCTGTTCGTCGTTAGGGTGTGACGGTGGACGTGCGGGCCAGGATCGTCCGGCTAGCGCTCGCAGAGCCGCTCGTAATCGCACGCGGTGCTCAGGATACGGCGGAGCTCGTCGAGGTTGAGGTCAGTCACGGCGAGCTGTCGGGCTTCGGGGAGGCCGCTCCAATCGCGCGCTATGGCGAGAGCCCGGCCTCCGCCTTGTCGTTTGCGGAGACGCACGGGGCCCTCGTGGGAGACGATCCTTTCGCACTCGAGGAGATCGGTGCGCGTCTGGCCGCTGTACCCGGCGAGCAGGCCGTCAAGGCTGCTTTCGATGCGGCGCTCCACGACCTGCAGGGCAAGCTCCTCGGAGTACCGGTGTGGCGGCTCCTCGGCCTCGCGCGCCGGGGCCCGCCGACGTCCTGGACGATCTCACTCGGCGACCCCGACGAGATGGCGCGACAGACCGAGCAGGTTGCGAGCAGGTTCCGCCGGCTCAAGCTGAAGATCGGTGGTGGCGACGGGCTCGACGCCGAGCGGGTGCGGGCGGTGCGTGCCCAGACCGATCTCCCGATTCAGGTCGATGTCAACGAATGGTGGTCGCTGGACGAGGCGCTCGAGATCATCCCGCGGCTGGCGCGGCTCGGTGTCCAGTACGTCGAGCAACCGCTCGCCGCCGGCGATCCCGATGGACCGGCGTTGAAGGCGCGCTCGCCGCTGCCGCTGTACGTCGACGAGGATTGCCACACACTCGCCGACGTAGCGGCGTGCGCTGAGCGGGCGCACGGGATCACCATCAAGCTGGCGAAGTCGGGAGGGATACGGGAGGCGATCCGCATGACGCACGCCGCCCGCGCGCTCGGGCTCGGAGTCATGGTCGGTTGCATGGTCGAGTCCGGACTCGGGATCGCGGCGGGGTGTGCCATCGCGTCTCTCTGCGATCACGTCGATCTCGACGGGAGCCTGCTGCTCGCCCACAATCCGTGGCGCGGCGTCGAGCTCGAGAACGGGCGCCAGGTGCCGTCGAGCTCACCGGGCCTCGGCGTCACGTGGACTCCCGTGGGCGCGAGCTCTCGCGCATGACCGCAGGGAAGAACAGCCAGGAGAGGCTGCTGATCCTCGCCGAAGGCTTCTCGGCCGACACCCATTACGGGAAGACGGGCCGTGGGATCCGTCATTACGGCTCGCGCTCGGTGGTCGCGATTCTCGACTCCGAGCGGGCGGGGGAGACCGACGACGGAGTCCCGGTCGTCGCCGGGGTCGATGAGGCGCTGCGCCTCGGCCCGACGACGGCGGTGATCGGCGTCGCGCCGCAGGGTGGGCGCTTTCCCCCCGCCTGGCGGGCGCTCGTCGGAGCCTGCGTCGACAGCGGACTGTCGATCGAGAACGGGCTGCACGAGCTGCTGGCCGACGACGCCGACCTGCAGGCCCGTGCAGCGCTCGCTGGCGTTGAGCTCCGCGACCTACGTCTTCCCCCGAGCGATCTCGACTGCCCTAGCGGGGCCAACTTGAGAGTTCGCGCACGGATTGCGCTGACCGTGGGATCGGACTGCGCGATCGGGAAGATGACGGTCGCGCTCGAGCTCGAGCGGGAGGCTCGCAGGCGTGGGATCGCAGCGATGTTCGTGCCGACCGGTCAGACAGGCATTGCGATCGCCGGCTGGGGTATCGCAGTGGACGCCGTCGTGTCCGATTTCATCGCGGGCGCGGCGGAGCGACTCGTCGTCGAGGGCGAGGCGCGGGGTGGAAGTGACCTGTTGCTCGTCGAGGGGCAGGGCGCACTGACGCATCCGGCCTACTCCGGCGTCACGCTCGGACTCCTGCACGGCGCGGCGCCGCACGTGCTCGTGCTGTGCCACAAGGCGGGAACGACGGAGGTCGAAGGCTATCCGGGCCATCCCCTGCTGCCGCTCGCGCAGCTCGTGGCCCTGCACGAGGCGATCGCGCTACCGAAACGGCCTGCGAGAGTCGCCTGCATCGCTCTGAATACGGCCGATCTGGACGAGCCCGCTGCCCGCGCCGCAATCGAGTCCGCGTCGGTCGAGACCGGCCTCCCCGCCGACGATCCGGTACGGTTCGAGCGGTCGCGGCTCCTGGATTCGATCCTCGAGAGTGTGAGTTGAGCAGGGGCAGGCGACGCGGGTGCGAACTTCGAGAGGCGTGGTGAGACGGGGAGTGAGAAGGGCGGGCGCGCTCGGCGTGCTCATGATGGTGGTGGTCTTCGGACTGGCGAGTCAGGCGCTCGCTGCCGACATCGCGGCGACCGACGACACCGGCAAACACCTCGGCGCCGCCAGCGGCCCGTATTTCGCGAAGCTCCGCGCGGAGGGGATCAGGGTCAACGTGGTGACGCTCACCTTCGATCCTGGCCAGGCGCGCATCCCGGCAGAGGTGCAGCTGCTAGACCAGGCGATGCCGGTCGCAGCACGCTACGGGATCCGGGTCTCGTTGCGCCTCTACCCGTCGAGCCCGACCGCGATCGGGTCGAGCGCTGCGAGAGCCAACGCGTTCGCGAACTGGGCCGCCCAGGTCGCCCGCCGGTATCCGAGCGTTACGAGCTTCGTCGTCGGCAACGAGCCGAACCAGCCGCGCTTCTGGCGTCCGCAGTTCACGTCACGCGGCACGCAAGCCTCGGCGCCGGCGTTCGGACGGCTCCTCGCGGCAACCTATGACGCGCTGAAGGCGGTGAATCCGAGGATCGACGTTGCCGGCGTCGGCCTGTCGCCGCGCGGCAACGATCGTCCCGGGGCACGCGAGAACGTCTCGACGTCGCCGGTGCGCTTCCTTGCGGCGCTCGGTCGCTGGTACCGCGGGAGCGGACGCACTCGCCCCCTGATGGACGCCTTCAGCTTCCACCCGTACCCGGCGACGAGCGCCGACTCGCTCGCGAAGGGGTACGAGTGGCCGAACGCGGGATTCACGAACCTCGGTCGCGTCAAGCAGGCGCTGTGGGACGCATTCGACGGAACCGCGCAGCGAACGCCTGCGAACGGGCTGCCGCTGATGCTCAACGAGGTCGGCTGGGAGGTCGACACCTCTTCCGGTGTCGGCTATACGGGCGAGGAGCACGTACGCGTTACGTCCGAGTCTGCACAGGCCGCGATCTACGGGCAGTTGGTCCACCTCGCGGACTGTGACCCAACGATTGCCCGCGTCGGCTTCTTCGCCGTCGTGGACGAGAGCGACCGGGCCGGAATGCAGACCGGCCTCTACCGTGCCGACGACACGCCACGGCCCTCGGCGGCCAGCGTCGCGCAGGCGATCCGCGCAGGCGCCACGGGCTGCCGCAGCAGACCCTGGCGCCCGGCGCGCGGAGTGGTCGGCGCTCACGTCTACTTCAGTGGTTGGCGAGCGCACTGCTTCGGCGTTCAAGCGTCCTTCAGGCTCTGTCTGACCGCGGGTGAGGACGCGAGCTACGCCATGGGCTCATTCCCAGTCGGCACGCCACGAGCAGCGGTGGCGGCCGCGCTCGCGCGCGGAGGTTCCGGGATCGTGAAGGCCAGGCTTGCCGCGTACTCCGTGCCTCCCGTGCGGCTTACGCCGGCGCCCGGGACGTTCGTGGCGGTGCGCGTCACGGCGCTCGCCGCGGCACGACGCACGAGCCTCTTCCTCTCTTCGCGTTAGCTCGCCGACCGGGCGCCGGGTGGAAAACCGCCGCTCAGTCGCGTATTGTCGCTGGCCGGAGCAAGGGAAGAGGGCTAGCGCGGTCGGCCCTTGCGGGGGAGGATACGAAGTATGCGGAGACGAGTCGCAGGGGCGATCGTGGTGGTAGCGCTGTGCGCAGCGCCGTTCGCGACAGGTGCCAACATCGGCGCGAACGACGATACGGGCAAGTTTGCCGCCGACGGTGGGTCAGCCTTCTACGGCCAGATGGCCAGCCTCGGCCTGAAGCAAACCGTGCTCACCGTGCGCTTCAAGCCGAGCGAGCCGGACGTGATCCAGGACAAGCTCTTCCTCGACCAGGCGATCCCGACCGCGATCCTTCAGGGGGTCAAGGTCGTGCTCGCCATCTACCCGTACCCACCGCGCGAGCTGGCGACCGCGACACCGGCGTCGTTTGCCGCATACGCGACGCTGCTAGCCGAGACCTACCCGGGCGTTCGTCAGTACGTCGTCGGGAACGAGCCGAACCAGACCGCTTTCTGGCGGCCACAGCTCGACAGGAGCGGTCGGAACCTCTCGGCAGCAAGGTTTGGAGCGATCCTCGCGGCGGCCTACGATGCGCTCAAGTCCGTCGATCCCGACATCGTCGTCGTCGGCGTCGGGCTCTCACCCCGAGGCAACGACAACGCTCTCGCCAGGAGCAACGTGTCGACCTCGCCGGTGCGCTTCATCGGCGATCTGGGTCGCTGGTACCGCTCGAGCGGCCGCACTGAGCCGTTGATGGACGGGTTCAGCTATCACCCGTATCCGCAGAATGCGAGGGACGCGTTGACGCGCGAGTACGCGTGGCCGAACGCCGGCTTCGCCGATCTCGGGCGTATCAAGCAAGCTCTCTGGGATGCATTCGACGGGACGGCGCAACCGACGACCAGCAACGGGCTCGCCCTCTACCTCGACGAGGTTGGCTGGCAGGTGGCAACCACGGGTCTGGACGGCTATTCGGGCACGGAGAACGTCCCGGTCACCACGGAGGCGCGGCAGGCGTCGATCTATGCCACGCTCGTCCGGCGGGCCGCGTGTGACCGGAGCATCGCCCAGGTGAACTTCTTCGGCTTCTACGACGATGCCATCCGTGGCAGTGGCTTCCAGTCCGCGTTGAATCGCGTCGACGGCACACCCCGTCCATCGGCCAGCTCTGTCTCGACCGCAATCCGGACGAGCAGGGCAGCTGGCCCGGCCTGCCGGGGCGTTCGGGCATGGCGACCCACACGGTCGGTTGCCGGCGCGACGATGACTCCCCCCGAAACGCTCCGCTCGGGGACGCTCCGCGTGCTCGTCGGCGCGAAGGAGGGAGCCGTCGCGATCGTGTGTCTCGTACCTTCGACGAGAGCTCGCACGCTCGCCACGTTGTCGTCCCGGTCGCTTGCGAGCGCTGCGGTCAGCGCCTGCTGGCAGGGTCGGCTAACACCCCGGACCCGGCTGCAGGTCAAGCTGCCGGTTCCGCCCGGCTGGCACGGGAGGGTTGCGGTGGCGTCGCGCATCGCCGCCGAATTGAACCCCGCACGGAGCATGCTGCAGACCGCGACGCCGTAGCTCGGTCGGGCTAGGTGCGCTTCTTGGGAGGCTTCTCGAGCGCCTCGACGACCTCGTCGCGCTTCGGCAGCGCGATCGTCAGCCCCTTCAGCGTCGTCTGAGTCTGCGTCTGACCGTCCTGGGGACGGCCGGGCTTCTGTATGGCCATAAGCCCAGAGTAGCGGGAGTTGAGGGCGGCCCTTGACAAGCGAACATGTGTTCGTTCATACTGACGAACACATGTTCGCTACGGATCAACAGCACCAACCCCACCACCATTGGGATCCCGACTACGTCGCCGCTTCCCCTCGCGTCGCACGCCGTTCAGCTGAGCGTGGTCGAGCTCGCCTTGCGCGCACGGCAGTACGCACGGGATCTGCGGCTGCTGCCGCACTCGTCGTCTGGGCTGTCCTGGCGCACGACTCCGGCGCGGGAGGCCCCGGCCACCGCTATCGCGTCGTCCCGGGCGACACGCTCTGGTCGATCGCAGTCCAGCGCTATGCGGGCGATCCGAGGGCCGGCGTCTACGACCTCCAGCAGCGAAACGAGCTCTCTGGCGCGACCATCACTCCCGGCCAGGTCCTGAGCGTTCCGTAGCCTCGAGGCCGGGACAGCGCGGCCTCAGCCGTCCCAGCCCTAGAATGACAGCGTGGACCTCGACGTCGTCTTTCTCGGGACGTCCGGCTCCACGCCGACGGCTCAGCGCGCGCCCTCCGCGAGCCTCGTGCGCCGTGGTGGCGAACGGCTCCTCTTCGACTGTGCTGAGGGGACACAGCGACAGCTCCTGCGTTCCGATGTCGGCCTCGTCGACATCGAGCACATCTTTCTCACGCACTTCCACGCCGACCACTTTCTCGGTCTCCCTGGCATGCTCAAGACCTTCTCGCTGCGCGCTCGCGAAACGCCCGTCGCCGTCTACGGACCCGACGGGCTCGTCGAGCTGGTCGCATCACTGCGCCGTGTCGTCGGCCGACTGACGTTTCCGCTCGAACTCGTCGAGCTCAGCCCCGGCGACAGCCTCGAGCGGGACGGGTACCGACTCGAGACGTTCGCCGTCGATCACGGCGCGGCGGGAGTCGGCTATGCGTTGATCGAGGAGCCGCGCCCCGGGCATTTCGACGCGGTCGTCGCAGACGAGCTCGGCGTCCCGCACGGCCCGGAGCGGGGCGCATTGCAACGAGGGGAGACGATCACCCTCGCGAACGGAACGGTGGTTCCACCTCAACGTGTCCTTGGAGGCGCACGGGCCGGGCGCAAGGTCGTGCTCACAGGGGACACCGCCCCGACCGCAAGCGTGGTCGAGGCGGCGGCAGGGGCAGACGTCCTCGTGCACGAGGCAACGTTCTGCGCGCCGGAGCGCGCGCGCGCCCGTGAAACCAGGCATTCGACTGCAGGAGAAGCGGCGCTCGTCGCACGGGAGGCAGGTGTCAGGCTGCTCGCGCTCACGCATCTCTCCAGCCGCTACTTCGGGCCCGACGTCGCCGACGAGGCCCGCGAGCTCTTCCCGAACACGGTCGTCCCCCGGGACTTCGACACGATCGAGGTTCCACTTCCGGAGCGCGGCGATCCCGAGCTCGTAGCGAAGGGCGCACGTCGGGGTCGCAGCGGGATCGCTCCCTTGAGCTGACTCTCGTGACCGACGTTCCCAACTTCAGAGAGCGGGCCGCCAACTACGACGCGCTCAGACCGCAGGGAAGGGGCTGGTGGATGGCATTTGATGCGATGGTGCGCGACGGCGACCTCCGCGGACGACGCGTCGTCGACGTCGGCTGCGGCACCGGAGCCCTGGCGGAGGCCCTCGTGCGACACGCGTCTGCCAAGGTCTGGGGGTTCGACGCAAGCGCTGAGATGGTCGCCGTAGCTAGGGGGCGCGGAGCACCTGGAGCCGGCTTCAAGGTCGGTAGCGCCGAATCGCTACCCGTGCGCGACGGCTGGTTCGAGCGAGCCACGATGAGCCTCGTAGTCCACCTGATCGATCGGGTGCCGGCGTTCCGGGAGGTGCGGCGTGTCCTCGTGGACGATGGGCGACTTGTGATCGCGACCTTCGCACCGGAGCACTTCGCGACGGCTTGGCTCGGGCGGTTATTTCCGTCGTTGGAGGCAATCGACCTCGCGCGGTTTCCCACCGAAGCGAGGCTGAGAGACGAGCTGGCCGCGGGCGGCCTGCCGGCGGTTCGCGTATCGCGGGCAGACAGCCGTGAGGGGCTCTCGCGCGAGGACGCCCTCGCACGAATTCGAGGGCGACACATCTCGACGTTTGACCTCCTGCCAGCCGACGAGGTGACCGCCGGCGTGGCGCGCGCCGAGCGCGACCTGCCCGAGGTCGTCGACCTCGTCCAGCGCTACCTCATCGTCACTGCGAGCGCTCGCTAGGTCGCGGGCCCGCGCAGCACACGCCCGGGCGGGGCTCGCGGACCTCGTTCGCGCTACCGGCCGCCCGACGGAAGCGCGCGCGCCGTTGGTTTTCGTTCGCACACGATCACGCCATCCCGGGTTGGAGCTCTCGCTCCCCCGAGGCGGACGCTACACTCACCGAGCAGAAGCACAGCCCATCCTTTAATCCGGTCCAGTGAGACCGGGAAGGAGATCGATGACGACCCACCTGCCCAGTCGGCCTGCGCCCAAGGCGCTGCTCGACGCAGATGCTCTCTCCCGCACGCTGACGCGCATGGCGCACGAGGTGATCGAGCGATCGCCCGACCTCGACAGCGTCAACTTGATTGGAATCCAGACGCGCGGCGTGCCGCTCGCGCGCCGGCTGCAACAGCTCGTCGCGACGCGCAGCGGCACGACGCTCCCGCTTGGCGCTCTCGACATCACGTTCCATCGCGACGACGTGCTCGTGCGAGCCGGGGGAGCGCCCCGTCACGCCCAGCCTGTCGTGCACGCGACGACAATCGATTTCCCGCTCGAGGGGACGACGTGCATCCTCGTGGACGACGTCCTCTTCACCGGGCGAACGATTCGGGCGGCGATCGAGGCCCTACTCGACTTCGGACGTCCTGCGCGCGTTCAGCTCGCGGTGCTCGTCGATCGCGGACACCGCGAGCTCCCGATCCGACCCGACTACGTCGGCAAGAACCTGCCGACGTCACGAGACGAGCGCGTTCAGGTGCAGCTGATCGAGGTCGACGAGATCGACCAGGTGATCCTCGTCCCCGAGTCCCTGGGAGTGACAGATGTCTGAGATCCGTCTCGTCGATGATCCTCGGGGGCCTGCGACTCCGGGTCGCCGTCACCTGCTTTCGATCTCCGATCTGACGCGGGACGACGTCGAGCGACTCCTCGGAACCGCGCGCGCGCTTGCGGGCTCGCTCGAGCGTGAGGTGAAGAAGCTGCCGACGTTGCGGGGACGCACCGTCGTGCACCTCTTCTACGAATCGTCGACTCGCACCCTTTCGAGCTTCGAACTCGCCGCCAAGCGGCTCTCGGCCGACACGATGTCGCTGCGGTCCTCGGGCTCCTCGGTGGACAAGGGCGAATCGCTCAGGGACACGGCACTCACACTTGCCGAGTACGACCCCGACGTGATCGTCGTGCGGCACCCGCACATCGGCGCCCCGCAGCTGATCGCTCGCGCGACCCACGCCCATGTCGTCAACGCCGGCGATGGCAAGCATCAGCACCCGACGCAGGCTCTGCTCGATCTCTTCACCATGCGAGAGGCGCTCGGACGGCTCGAGGGGCTTCACGTCGCGATCGTCGGAGACGTCCTCCATTCGCGTGTGGCCCGCTCGCTCCTCGAGGCGCTCCACCTCGTCGGCGCACACGTCACGCTGATCGGCCCGCCGACCCTGATTCCCCGCGAAGTGGAGGGGACAGGCTGCTCGGTCAGCTACGACGTCCGAGATACCGCCGGGGCGGACGTCGTGTACGTCCTGCGGATGCAGCACGAGCGGATGCTCTCCGGCGCCGCATACATTCCGTCGCTCCGTGAATACGCGGCACGCTGGGGGATCACGCCGGAGCGTGTGCGCGAGGGTCAGGTCGTCATGCACCCAGGGCCGATGAACCGCGGAGTCGAGATCGACCCCCGCGTCGCAGACTCCGCCTCGGCGCTGATCGGCGAGCAGGTTCGATACGGGCTCGTCGTTCGGATGGCCGTCCTCTACGACCTGCTCACCACCGGGCCCCTGAGCGTCGCGGCTCTTCCGGCCGAGGTCGCATGATGCTCTTCGCGCGTAACGGCCACTCCGACGACGTCGTCTTCGAGGGTGTCCGGGTGATCGATCCGAGCGAGGGGCTCGACGGCTCTTTCACCGTCACGGTGACACAGGGATTTATCACGGAGATGACGCCGTCTCCGGCCGGCCGTCTCGTCCTGGCGCCGGCCTTCGTCGACCCGCACGTTCATCTCCGAACGCCCGGCAGGGAGGACGAGGAGACGATCGAGACGGGAACGGCGGCGGCCGCCGCAGGCGGCTACTGCGCGATCCTCGCGATGCCCAACACCGAGCCCGTCGTCGACAACGCGGCCGTGCTCGGCTCGTTGATCGAGCAGGCTCGCGAGCAGGCGCTCGTGCCCACCGGCTTCATGGCGGCGATCTCGAAGGGGCTTCGCGGCGAGGAGCTGACCGAGATGTGCGAGCTCGCCGACCTCGGAGCGGCGGCGTTCACCGACGACGGCCGTCCCGTTGCCGCCGCCGGCTTGCTGCGCCGCGCGCTTCAGTACAGCGCTGTAGCGGATCGCCCGCTAGCGCTTCACTGCGAGGAGTCGACGCTGTCGCGCGACGGCCAGATCCACGAGGGCCGGGTCGCCGCCGAGCTCGGGTTCGCGGGGTACCCGTCGATTGCCGAGAGCCTGATGGTCGAGCGGGACATCGCGCTCTGTGCCTACGAGTCCCGCCCCCTGCACCTGATGCATCTCTCGGCTCAGGAGTCCGTAGAGGCGCTCCGGGCGGGACGTGCACGGGGGTTGCCCGTGACGGGGGAGGTCACTCCGCACCACCTCGTCCTCACCGAAGACGCTGTCCGCTCGCTCGACACCAACGTCAAGATGAACCCTCCGCTGCGTGCGGAGAGCGACCGCCAGGCGCTGATCGACGCGCTGCGGGACGGCACGATCAGCTGTATTGCAACCGACCACGCACCGCACGCACGACACGAGAAGGACGCGACGTTCGAGGACGCGCCGTTCGGGGTCACGGGCCTCGAAACGGCGTTCGGCGCCCTCTATACGCACCTCGTCGAGCCCGGCCGCCTGCCGCTTGCCACGCTGCTCGAGCGCATGTCCACCGGCCCGGCCGTCGCGCTGCGGTTGCCGGTTCCACGCATTGCCGTCGGGGAGCGCGCGAATCTCGTGCTGCTCGACCTCGAGGCGGCGAGCGTGGTGCGGGAGGACAGCTTCCGGTCGCGCTCGGCCAATTCCTGGCTACTCGGCAAGACGCTCCGGGGCGTCGTCCGCACGACCGTGGCCGACGGCAGGGTGGTGTTCGTCGATGGGTGAGGGCCTGTGGTACAAGAGAGCGGCGACCGAGCAGGGGAGGAGACGATGAGCGAGTCGGCGGGCTACCTGCTGCTCGAGGACGGGACCGTGTTTCCAGGCCGCTCGGTCGGCGCGCCCGGTGTTGCGTACGGAGAAGCCGTGTTCACGACGGCGATGACGGGCTACCAGGAGACGGTCACCGACCCGAGCTACGCCGAGCAGTTGATCTGCTTCACGGCGCCGATGGTCGGCAACTACGGGGTGGACGCCAGGCGCCTCGAGTCTGCCTCGGTCCAGGCGAAGGCCGTGCTCATGCGCGAGACCGGTGGTGAGGCGTGGCTCGAGTGGCTGCGCGAGCACGGGCTCGTCGGGCTCGCCGGACTCGACACGAGAGCGCTTGTGCTCTCTCTCCGAACCGGCGGCTCGATGCGCGCCGCGGCCGTGGCCGATCGTGAGCAGACAGCCGTCGAAGCGGCCCTCGCGGCAGTTCGCGCGGAGCCCCCGATGGAGGGGCGGTCGCTCGTGGCTCATGTCTCGACCGAGGAGCCGTACGTCCACAACGCAGAGGGCTCGGTGCGCGTTGCGGTCGTCGACTACGGCACGAAGACGTCCATCCTGCGACGACTCGAGCGAGCGGGCGCTGCCGTCACCGTCTTCCCGCATCTCGCCGACCCCGACGAGCTCGCGAGCTTCGACGGCGTGCTCCTCTCGAACGGCCCGGGCGACCCGGACCCGCTTCGCGACGAGGTCGCCGTGATCGGTGCTGTTCTCGGCAGAACGTCCGTCCTCGGAATCTGCCTCGGCCACCAGCTGATGGGGATGGCGACAGGGCACGGGACGTTCAAGCTGCCGTTCGGCCACCGCGGGGCCAACCACCCGGTGCTCGAGCGCGCGACCGGCCGTGTCCTCGTGACGAGCCAGAACCACGGGTTCGCGGTCGAGGCGACAGAAGCGAAGGAAGCGACGCACGTGTCGCTCTACGACGGCACCGTCGAGGGCCTCGACTTTCCGGAGCTGCACGCGCGCTCGGTGCAGTTCCACCCGGAGGCCGGTCCCGGTCCGCACGACGCGTGGCCGATCCTCGAGCGCTGGGTCGGCGAGCTCGCGGAAGCCGTCACGTAGTGCCTGCCCGTCGGGATCTCAGCTCGATCTGCGTGATCGGCTCCGGGCCGATCGTGATCGGCCAGGCCTGCGAGTTCGACTATGCGGGGTGTCAGGCACTGAAGGTGCTGCGGGAAGACGGCTATCGCACGATCGTCGTCAACTCGAACCCGGCGACGATCATGACCGACCCGGGATTCGCCGACCGGACGTATATCGAGCCGCTTGACCTCGAAGGCGTCGCCGACGTCCTCGGACGTGAGAGGCCCGACGCACTGCTGCCGACGCTTGGCGGGCAAACAGCGCTCAACCTCGCGATCGACCTAAGCGAGGCCGGCGTGCTCGATGCTCTCGACATCGAGCTCCTCGGCGCAGACGTCGACGTGATCCGCCGCGCCGAGGACCGCCTGCTCTTCCGCGACGCCGTCCAGAGCTGCGGACTCGCCGTGCCTTCCTCGCGCGTCGTCACGTCGATCGACGAGATCGAAGGGATCCCAGTTCCAGCCGTCGTGCGGCCGGCCTTCACGCTCGGCGGCCACGGCGGTGGGTTTGCGGAGACGCCCGAGGCGCTTCGGCGCCAGGTCGAGCGTGGGCTGGCCGAGAGCCCGATCACCCAGGTTCTCGTCGAGGAATCGGTGCGAGGCTGGGACGAGTTCGAGCTCGAGGTGATCAGAGATCGCAAGGACAACGTCGTGATCGTGTGCTCGATCGAGAATCTCGACCCGATGGGGGTGCACACGGGTGACTCGGTCACTGTGGCCCCCCAGATGACGCTCTCGGACGAGGCCTACCAGGAGCTCCGTGACGCTGCGATCGCGATCATCCGAGCGGTTGGCGTCGAGACCGGCGGCTCGAACATCCAGTTCGCACGGGACCGGGAGACCGGGGAGATCCGCGTGATCGAGATGAATCCGCGCGTGTCGCGCTCGTCGGCGCTCGCCTCCAAGGTGACCGGCTATCCGATCGCGAAGGTCGCCGCCCGGCTCGCCGTCGGCTACACCCTCGACGAGATCCCGAACGACCTGACGAAGACCACACCGGCGAGTTTCGAGCCTACGCTCGACTACGTCGTCGTCAAGTTCCCGCGCTTCGCATTCGAGAAGTTCCCGGGCGCCGACACGACCCTCGGGACGCAGATGAAGTCGGTCGGCGAGTCGATGGGCATCGGGCGCACGTTCAGCGAAGCTTTTCTCAAGGCGTTCGGGTCGCGCGAGCTCGAGCCTGGCAACGCGAGCCCGTGGGCAACGTTGGATGACATTCCCACCGGCGTCCATCCGTGGTTCCTCCGCGAACTCGAGCGCGCGAAGCGGGAGCTCGCGTCGGGCGACATCCTCCGTGCGAAGCGGGCCGGCTGGGGAGACGACACCCTTGGGGAAGCGCTCGGCATGACCGGCGCCGAGCTCCGTGAGAAGCGTCTCGGGCTCGGCCTGCGGCCTGCGTACAGGCGCGTCGACTCCTGTGCCGGCGAAGTCGAGGCAGCCTCCAACTACTACTACTCGACCTGGGGGGAGGAGGACGAGGCACCGCCTGTGGGAGACAAGGAGCGCGTGGTGATCATCGGCTCCGGCCCGAACCGCATCGGCCAGGGGATCGAGTTCGACTACTGCTGCGTCCACGCGGTGCAGACGTTCCGCGAGCTCGGCTACGAGTCGGTGATGATCAACTGCAACCCGGAGACGGTCTCGACCGACTACGACACCTCGGACCGCCTGTACTTCGAGCCGCTCTCGCCCGAGGAGGTCCTCGCGGTGCTCGACCGCGAGCAACCGCTCGGCGTGGTGACGCAGTTCGGCGGCCAGACGCCGCTGCGGCTCGCCCGTTGGATCGAGGGCGCGGGATACCGGATCATGGGAACACCGCATGCCGCGATCGACCTCGCCGAGGACCGTCAGCGTTTCGGTGCGCTCGCGGCCGAGATCGGGGTGCGCTGCCCGCCGTGGGCGATCGTCGAGGGCGCTGCGCAGGCGCTCGACGCGGCCGCTGCGATCGGCTACCCGGTGCTTATGCGGCCGTCGTACGTCCTCGGTGGACGCGCGATGCGCATTTGTTACGACGACGAGTCGCTCGAGTCCGCGATGTCCGCCGTGAGCGGGGCGGTGCTCGTCGATCGCTTCGTCGAGAGCGCGATCGAGATCGACGTCGACGCGCTCTGTGACGGTGAGAGCGTCTACATCGGCGCTGTCATGCAGCACGTCGAGGAGGCCGGCGTCCACTCGGGAGACTCCGCCTGCGTCCTGCCCGCGCCGTCGCTCACGATGACCGATGCTGCCGAGATCGTCGACATCGTGCGGCGACTCGGGCCAGCCCTCGGAGTCGTCGGGCTGCTCAACGTCCAGCTCGCGGTCGCCGACGACGGCGTCTACGTACTCGAGGCCAATCCCCGCGCGTCTCGGACCGTGCCGTTCGCGAGCAAGGCCACCGGGGTCAATCTCGTCGCAGCTGCGTGCAGGCTCGCCGCCGGCGCCCGCATCGCGGACCTCGGCTTGCCACCCGAGAGCCAGCCGCGGGAGGTGAGCGTCAAGGCCGCCGTCCTTCCGTTCTCGCGCTTCCCCGGCTCCGACCCCGTACTCGGGCCCGAGATGCGCTCGACCGGCGAGGTGATGGCAAGCGCGGCCGATCTTCCGACGGCCTTCGCCAAGGCGGAGCGTGCCGCCGGACGGCCGCTTCCCACCGCGGGAACGGCGTTCCTTTCCGTTAGGGACGCGGACAAGGCCGCGCTCGCCCCCGTCGCAGCGGCGCTCGCGGGTCTCGGCTTCCAGCTGCTCGCGACGGCGGGCACCGCCAGACATCTCTCAACCGCGGGCCTCGCTGTCGAGGAGGTCGCCAAGGTAACGGCCGACACGGTGGTCGGCGACGATCCGACGATCGTCGACCTGATCCGACGGGGGCGGTGCGATCTCGTGATCAACACGCCGCAGGGCTCGGGTGCCCGCGCCGACGGCTACCTCATCCGCGAGGCGGCGCTCTCCGCCCGCGTTCCATGCATCACGACGATCTCCGGCGCCCGCGCTGCGATCGATGCGATTGCGAACGCCCGCACCGAGATCGCGCTCTCGCTCCAGGAGCGGATCAGCGCGAGCATTCACGCGTCCTGAGCTTGTACAAGCTGCTGTTTTGGCTCGACGCGGAGCGCGCTCACCGCGTCGCTGTCAGCGCCGGGAGCCTGCTGCCGGTTCGGTTCTCGCCGCCCGCCGCGTTGAGGCGCGACGTCATGGGTCTCTCCTTCTCCTCTCCGATCGGCCTTGCCGCGGGTATGGACAAGGACGGCGAGCAGCTCGGCCTCTGGCGCCGCCTCGGCTTCGGCTTCGTCGAGGTGGGGACTGTCACACCACGGCCGCAGCACGGGAATCCTCGGCCGCGGCTGTTTCGCCTGCCGGCTGCAGGTCTCATCCTCAACCGGATGGGCTTCAACAGCGCTGGTGCAGATGCGGTCGCGCGGCACCTCGAGCGGCGGCCGGCCGATCTCGTCGTGGGGGTCAATATCGGCAAGAATCGCGACACGCCGGATGCGGACGCCTGGCGTGACTACCGCGCTGCGTACGCGAGGCTCGCGCCGTTGGCCGACTACGTCGTCGTCAACGTCTCGAGCCCGAACACGCCGGGGCTCCGCATGCTCCAGGCGCCGGAGGCGCTGAAACGTCTACTCGAGGCGGTCGGCGAGAAACGCGCCGAGCTGGGGCTCGGGCACCAGCCGCTGCTCGTGAAGGTCTCACCCGACCTTACCGACGACGATCTCGACGCCACGATCGACGCGGCGCTCGCCGGCGCGGCCGACGGAATCGTCGCGACGAACACGACGGTCGATCGAAGCACGGTGCCCGAGGAGAGCAGGTCGATCGTCGACGGTTGGGGCGAGGGTGGTCTTTCGGGAGAGCCGCTGCGGGTGCCAGCACGGCGTGTACGGGCGCGAGTCGCGGAGATGTTGGCCGGACAGGCGACGCTGATCGCCTGTGGCGGAATCAGGTCAGCAGCGGACGTTCACGATGCGCTCGCCGCGGGAGCCGACCTCGTCCAGGTCTACAGCGCCCTCATCTTCGAGGGCCCCGGGCTGCCCCGCCGGCTCAACCACGCATGCGCGAAATCTGTGCTCGCGAGCGAGGCGCGCGCCTGATCGGTCACCTGTTTCAGGGCGCACAACGCAAGATCGCTGTAAACACCAGTTATTGGTTGGCGCAAAAAGCCTGCAAATTGCCGAAAACAGTTCGGCTTGACCGCGGGCGGCAGATTGCTAGACTCGTGCGCTCATGGTCGCTTCCAAGACGCAGGCTCAGGCTCCGCTCCGCTCACTCGATCAGAGGATGGCGGCGCTGGAGCGGGCGAACGACATCCGCGTTCGCCGCGCCCAGCTCAAGAAGGACCTCAAGGACTCCCGTGTCCAGATCGAGGAGATCCTGCTCGATCCTCCGGAGTACGTCTCGACTGCCAAGGTCTTCGACATGCTCATGGCCGTACCGAAGTTCGGTCGGGTCAAGGCGGCGCGCCTCCTGAATCAATGCCGGATCAGCCAGTCGAAGACCGTCGGTGGGCTCTCGGAGCGCCAGCGCGCCGAGCTCGTGTCGCTCTTCAACAGGTAGACGCGGCCCCCGGGCGCGTACCCTTCAGGTCATGGCGCTTCGTCCCGTCTTCGTCATCACCGGGCCGTCGGGCGCGGGCAAGGGCACGCTCATCCGCGCCCTGGTCGAGCGCATCGCGGATCTCGAGGTGGCGGTTTCGGCGACGACGCGCGACCGGCGACCGGGCGAGGAGAACGGCCGGGAGTACTGGTTCCTCGACGAGGAAGCCTTCGTCGAGAGGATCGGCGAGGGCGCGTTCCTCGAGCACGTCCAGTACGTGTCGGGCAAGCGCTACGGCACGCTGCGGTCCGAGATCGACCGGATCGCGGCCGAAGGGCGTCTCTGCGTTCTCGAGCTCGAGCTCGAAGGCGCGCTCACCGTCCAGGAGGAGGTGCCTGGCAGCGTCACGATTTTCATCGCAGCCGACGTGCCCGAGCTTGAACGTCGTTTGCGCGAGCGCGCCACCGAGTCGACCGGCGAGATCGGCGAGCGGATCGAGCTCGCCCGCCGCCAGCTCGAGCAAGCGCACTGCTTTCGCTACATGGTGCGCAACGACGACATCGCCCGCGCGACCGACGTCCTCACCGCGATCGTCGAGCGGGAGCTCGAGCGCGCAGGTAGCATGACTGCCACATGATCGAACCTCGCATCGACGATCTTCTCGCGCACGTCGACTCCCGTTACGCCCTCGTGGTCGTAGCGGCGAAGCGCGCGCGGCAGATCAACAGCTACCACCACCAGCTCGGTGAGGGAATGGGCTTCGAAGGAGCTCCGCCCCCGCTGATCGAGTCCCGGTCGAAGAACTACCTCACGATGGCAATGGAGGAAGTCGCCCAGGGCAAGATCAAGTACACGTACCCCCGCTGACGCGGGTCGAGTGGAGGCTCGGGATTGTCCGAGTCGGCACACTGTGCGTGTGATCGACGGCTGTAGAGCAGGATTCGCGCTTGGAGGCGGGCGCTGATGGCGCGCGTCCTCGTTGGGGTCACCGGCGGGATCGCGGCGTACAAGGCGTGCGAGCTCGTACGCCTCCTGGTCCGCGCCGGTCACGACGTGACGCCGCTTATCACGCCCGGCGCGGAGAGGTTTGTCAGCGAGGAGACGTTCCTCGCGCTGGCCCGCAAGAACCGTGCCACCGGACCGTATCCGCATCTCGAGCGGGCAGACGTGCTGGTGATCGCCCCCCTGACTGCGAACACGCTCGCAAAGCTCGCCCACGGTCTGGCCGACAACGTGCTCACCGAAGCGGCCCTTGCGCATGGCGGCCCGGTCGTCGTGGCGCCGGCGATGAACGCGCGGATGTGGAGCAGCAAGGCTACGGCAGCGAACGTGGAGACGCTCCGCGCACGCGGCGTCGAGATCGTCGGGCCCGCGAGCGGCGAGCTCGCCGAAGGAGAAGTCGGCCCCGGACGCATGGCAGAGCCGGCGGAGATCCACGCCCGCGTCGAGGCGGCGCTACGGTTGCCGAGCGGCGCGTCGGCGCTCGCCGGGAAGCGCGTCGTCGTGAGCGCAGGGGGTACGCGCGAGCCGCTCGACGCGGTGCGGTACATCGGCAACCGCTCGTCGGGCCGGATGGGTGTGGCGGTCGCAGCCGAGGCACGTCGCCGTGGAGCGACGGTCACGCTCCTGGCCGCGAACCTCGCCGTGGACGCCCCAGCGGATGTCGAGGTCGTTCAGACCCCGACAGCGGCCGACATGGCGCGTGAGGCGCTCGCGCGTCAGGACGCAGACGTGATCGTCATGGCCGCCGCCGTCGCCGACTACACGGCAGCTCCTGCCGCCGGCAAGCGGCCGAAGACCAACGATGCGTGGACGATCGAGCTTGCTCCGACTCTCGACATCGCGAAGACGCTCGGCACCGGCGGGCCGAACGGCACGATCCTCGTCACATTCGGCGCAGAGACCGGCCCGGCCGGGCTCGAGCGCAAGCGGGGGATGCTCGAGAGCAAGCGCGCCGACCTCGTGGTCGTCAACGACATTGGCCGGAGCGACATCGGCTTCGACGCGGTCGACAACGAGGTAGTGCTCGTCAGTACGGACGGTGAGCGTCACGTTCCGAAGGCAGCGAAGAGCCGCATCGCCGCCGAGGTGCTCGACGAGGTCGAGCGGATCCTGCAGCGCGAGGCCGGAAGCGGCCAGACCACACCCGTGGGTTGACGCGCCGACAGCGTGAGAGTGGGCGATGAGTGAGGCGTACGACCTCTTCCAGCAGGGCAAGGAGCACCTTCGTCGCGGACGGGCGGCGCAGGCGACGGTCGCGCTCGAGAAAGCGAAGCGGCTCGAGCCCGACAAGGGGTCGATCCGGGAGGCGCTCGGGATCGCGTACTTCCGCATCCAGCGCTGGAGCGAGGCTGAGTCGGAGTTCCGCGCGCTCATCCAGCTCGCGCCAACCGACGACTACGGGCACTACGCCCTCGGCCGCGCGCTCGAGCAGCAGGGACGGAGCGCCGAGGCGAACGGGCACTACAAGCTCGCGAGAAGCCTCAACCCGACGAACACGCAATACACGCGGACCGCGCGCGACCTCTCGACGTCGTAGTCGTTCCTACGCCACGAGCTGATCACCAGCGACGCGCCGAACCTCGTCGAGCGTCGTGATCCCGGCGAAGCAGTGGCGCAGGCCGTCGTCGCGCATGGTGAACATGCCCTGTGAAATTGCCGCCGCTTCGATCTCGCGGGTCGGCGCGCCGACGAGTTGCGCGATCTCGTCCGACATCGGCATGACCTCGTAGAGCCCTACCCGGCCGCGGTAGCCGGTGTCGCCGCAACTGGCGCAGCCGACGGCCTTGAAGAGCTCTACCTCCGCGAACATGTCAGACACGCCGAGACTGCCGAAGTCGTCCTCGCTCGGTTGGTACGGCTCGCAGCACTCCGGACAGAGCCGCCGCGCGAGGCGCTGCCCAACGATCGCGTTGATCGACGTCGCGATGATGCTTCGCTCGATGCTCATGTCGACGAGCCGCTGAATCGACGATGCGGCCGTCTGCGCGTGCAGCGTCGAGAGAACGAGATGGCCTGTCATGGCCGCGCGGAACGCGATCTGGGCTGTCTCCTCGTCCCGGATCTCGCCGACGAGCAGCACATCCGGGTCGGAGCGGAGGATCGTGCGCAGGCCGCTCGCGAATGTCAGGCCCGCGCGCGGGTTGACCTCGACCTGGTCGAGGCCTGGCGCGCGGTACTCGACCGGGTCCTCGATCGTCGTGAGGGTCACGTCGGGCGTATTGAGCTGCTGGAGGCAGGCATAGAGTGTCGTCGTCTTACCCGAGCCGGTCGGCCCGACGACGATCACGGCGCCGTACGGCTGGCTGATCGCGCGCTCGAGGCGCTCCATGCTCTTCGGCCACATCCCGAGAGCTGCGATCGAGGCCGGGGCCTCACCCTGGTTGAGGATTCTCAGCGTCACTTTCTCCCCGTGCGTGGTCGGGAGGACGGCGACGCGGAGGTCGATCGTGTCGGCGCCTCGGCGGATCGAGACGCGGCCGTCCTGCGGCGCCCGCCGCTCGGCGATATCGAGTCCGCCCATGATCTTGAGGCGGCTCGTGACGGCTGGCGCGTGCGAGCCTGCGATCGAGGTGAGCTCGCGCATGACGCCGTCGACACGCGCACGAACGAAGAGACGGCGCTGCTGCGGCGTGAAGTGGATGTCCGAGGCGTTGACATCGAGCGCTCGCGCGATCGTGCGGTTTACGAAGACGACCGCAGGGGTCTCATGGTCGAGATCGAGGACGGTCGCGGTGCTCTCGGTCTCCGTTCCTTCGTCCGCCTCCGAGATCTCCACGCTCTGCTCGTGGAAGCGGTTGATCATCAGCTCGATGCGATCCGAGGGGGCGACGCCTACGCGGATCTGCATGCCGAGCGCGAGTCGCAGCTCGTCCGAGAACATGACGTTCGACGGGTCGGCGACCGCGACGAGAATCGACCCGTCCTCGAGATAGCGGACGGGAAGGGCGACATAGCGACGCGCGAGGTTCTCGGGGAGAAGCCCCGCCGCCTCGGGCTCGATCGTGGCCTCGTCAAGCTCGATGTACTGGAGCTCATGCTGCTCGGCGAGGACGCGAGCGATCGCGCTACGCGACGCCGAGCCCTGCGCGACGAGGATCTCGCCGAGGCGTCCGCCCGCAGCGCGTTGCTCGGCAAGCGCGCGCTCGATGTCCTCCGGCGTGATCACGCCGTCGCGGATGAGCAGCGCCCCGAGCGCAGGCCAGGGGTTGCGTGCGGCTTCCATCTCCACCCTTATCGGCAGCTACATCGCTGAGATGAGGGACAATCGCCGATCATGCGGGCGGTCGTGCAACGCGTATCGGAGGCCTCGGTCAGGGTCGGTGACGAGACTGTGGGCGCTTGCAGCGAGGGCCTCATGATCCTGTTGGGAGTGGCGAGCGGAGACCGCGTGGACGACGCGCGGCGTCTTGCAGGGCGCGTCGCGCGGCTCCGCGTCTTCCCCGACGGTGACGGCAGATTCGACCGGTCGCTGCTCGACACAGGCGGCGGCGCGCTCGTCGTGAGTCAGTTCACTCTGGTCGCGGACACGTCGCGCGGAAATCGGCCGAGCTTCACCGCGGCGGCACCTCCCGACGTCGCGGAGCCCCTCTACGAGCACTTCTGCAACGCGCTCGCGGACGAAGGTGTGTCGGTGCAGTGTGGGGTCTTCGGCGCATCGATGAAGGTCGCCCTCATCAACGATGGGCCGGTGACCGTCATCCTCGAGACGGCCGGCGGGTGACCTTCTTCGAGCAGATCTCCGCGTCCGACGCGATCAATAGCCTCGGTGACCCGTGGCCGGCAGAACACAGCGAGCGCTCTATTCGGAGATCGATCTCGATCTCTCGTGGTCGGAGGCCGATCTACCACAGCTCGAGCGGACGAAGCACGTTCATGCGCTTCATCCGTATCTCGGAAAGTTCATCCCGCAGCTCGTCGAAGCCTTTCTGAGTCGCCACTTTCGACCTGGTGACTGTGTGTATGACCCTTTTGTCGGATCGGGAACAACGCTTGTTGAGGCCAATGCCTTTGGGGCAGATGCCATCGGATGCGATATCTCCGCGTTCAATTGCCTGCTGACAGGCGTTAAGACACGCACATACTCGCTGGCGGCCGTGGAGCTTGGTCTCAAGGGCGCCCTCGAGGAGGCTCGAAGAGCCGGGCCCGATGACCTGCGGGGCGCTTCCCCGTGGCTTCGGGAGTGGTTCAGCGAGAAGGCGCTTGGCGAGCTGCTCTCGTATCGTTCGGCAATCGAGCGTCTCGATGACCCGATTCGAGATGTTGGGCGCATCATCCTGTCGCGGTCTGCTCGGTCCGCTCGACAGACGACTCACTTCGATCTCGATTTTCCGCGATTGCCGACTCGCGGTGAGTACTACTGTTACAAGCACAAGCGAACCTGCCGGCCGGTCGATGAGGCGATGAAGTTTCTGCGGCGGTACACGCTCGACACGATCCGCCGTCTGCGAGCTTTTGCCGCTCTCCAGACCGACCGACGGATTGCGGTGATGCACGCCGATTCGCGCGAGGTTGACCTCCGAGATCGCCCGACAGGCGTCGTCACGTCGCCGCCGTACCCCGGGTTGATCGACTACCACGAGCAGCACCGCTACGCCTATGAGCTGCTGGGACTCGTCGACCGGAGAGACGCCGAGATCGGGGCCGGAGCGACCGGGATCTCGCGACCGGCACTCCGAGGCTATGTCGATGGGATGTCCGCGGTCTTTTCGAACGCCACACGACAAATGCCCTCAGGAGCACCGGTCATCATCGTCGTCAATGATTCGCGAGATCTCTATCCAGAGATCCTTTCGCGCTCGGGACTCCTCCTCCGAGAAAGGCTCACGCGGCATGTCAATCGCAGAACCGGACGACGTGCCGGAGAGTTCTACGAGCACATACTCGTCTGTCATGTCGACGCCGGCTAATCCGCAGCTCGTCGACGATGTGGCTGCAATCCTCGGTATCGACAGAACGAAGGCGGCCGAGGTCGTTCAATCGTTCGACGACTTCATCGCCAGGCCGCTTCAGCGCAACCTTGCGGCGAAGCGCGGACGCGATCTAGCGAAGCGGAACCCGATCATCTACACGGCGCGAGGCACGACAACCGTCGATGAGTGGGTGGACCGATCGCTTGCCGACTGGGAAACATCGGCGGTGGAAGGTCACATCGGGACATGGATGGAAGAGGTTGCGCGGATCGTTAGTGGTGGCTTCAAACCTGGAAGCGGCGTCGACCTCCAGATCGAGCGGTCAGGAACACCACCAACGATCGAGCTCTACGCGATCCAGACCGCTCCGAACACAAAGAGCGCCGGAGGTAGCCGGTCGGACATCGACGCTCTACGCCGAGCGGCTGGTGCATTACGCGCCGGGAGACGCCTCGTCGAGCAGTACGTAGCGGTGCTACACGGGAGACGGGCGAGCTCACCGCTCAGGAACGACCCGGGCATCACCAAGCTCGGATCGGACGATGCCTGGGAGAAGATCACGGGGATACCGGACTTTCGGGTCCGCCTGCTGCGAGCCTCGACGAGTCTCTCTCAACTCGTGACCGGGCGAGCAGCTGCCGAGGTCAGTCGCATCAGGGCGGAGGCGCTGGGGATCTTCGGCGATGCTCAAGGGAACCTGAGACTCGACGTTCTCGCCGATCCTCCAAGCGGACGCAAGGCCGCACCTGGGACGTAAGGCCAACCTGTCGCCGGCGCGTTGCGCAAGAAGCAACGGCGTTGATCACGAGGAGCGGCCTCACGGTCGGAGGCGACGATCCCGAGCCCTGAAAGCCCTGAAAGGTATCCACGCGCGAAGCGCTACGCAGGATAGGCCTGCTATCCTGCATTAACCACATTTCATCCGGCTTGGAGAAATGGGCGCGTAGCGCCCATTTTTTATGAAGGAGCGAGGACTACGGACATCTATACCCGCGAGAGAAAGCTGGCGACCGAGGTTGCGCCTGCCGTCGAGCAGAGCGTCCCGGGCGTCGAGGTGCTCGCGCTCGAGCTGCTCTCGCCGTCGCGTTTCTGCGTCTACATCGACCATCCCAAGGGGGTCGACCATGCGCTTTGCGAGCGTGTTACGCACGTGCTCGACCGCTATCGGGAGGAGTACACGATCGACGTCTCCTCACCAGGCCTCGAGCGACCGCTGCGCACACCCGCGCATTTCTCCCGGGTCGTGGGAAGGTCGGTCAAGCTACGTACCGCCCATGCGATCAACGGAAGCAGCCGCTTCCGGGGCACCGTGATCGATGCTCCTAGAACCAAGCTACGCATCGCCGCCGACAGTGGCGATGCGCTCGACATCCCGTACGCCGAGATCGTGCGGGCCAATCTGATCGATGAGCTGGAGGGCTAGATGAGCCAGGAGATCATTGAGGGGATCCGCACGATCGAGCGCGAGAAGGGCATTGAGACGGGCACGCTCATCGCCGCACTCGAGGATGCTCTCCTCGCCGCTTACAAGAAGACTCCGGGCGCCGCTCGTCACGCGAACGTGGTCCTCGACAACGAGGGCGAGTTCCGTGTCTACGCGATCGAGATCCCGGCCGACCTCGAGGAGCGATTGCTAGACGAGGCACGGGAGCGCGCCATCGACGAGCTCGAGAAGATCGAGGAGGAGACCGGTGAGCGTCAGCACACGCTCGTCTCCGACGACGAGCTCGATCTCGACTGGTCGCAGGTGCCGGACGGCGACATCAAGCGCACCGACGCGACGCCCCACGACTTCGGCCGCATCGCGGCGATGACCGCGAAGCAGGTCATCCAACAGCGAATCCGCGAGGCGGAGCGGGCGATCATGTACGACGAGTACGTCGATCGACAGGGCGAGGTCGTGACGGGCATCGTGCAGCAGGCCGGCGATCGCAACAATGTGCTCGTCGACCTCGGGCGAGTCGAGGCGCTGCTTCCTCGGTCGGAGCAGGTCGACGGCGAGCGCTACGAGCAGGGCTCGCGGATCAAGGCCGTCATCACGGAGGTCAGATCAGGTACGAAGGGCCCACAGGTGATTCTCTCGAGACGAGATCCCGAGTTGATCAAGACGCTCTTCGAGCTTGAGGTCCCGGAGATCGCCGACGGGCTGGTCGAGATCCGCGGGGTCGCGCGCGAGCCCGGCTACCGCGCGAAGATCGCGGTCGAGTCGCACACGCAAGGCGTCGATCCTGTCGGCGCGTGCGTCGGGCCGCGAGGGTCGCGAGTACGGATGGTCGTCTCCGAGCTGCGAGGCGAGAAGATCGACATCATCCCGTGGAACACCGAGCCCGCGCGGTTCGTCGCGAAGGCGCTGTCCCCGGCGCGGGTGCGCGAGGTCTACATCGACGACGAGACGCGCGAGGCCACGGTCGTCGTTCCCGACGACCAGCTGGCACTGGCGATCGGCAAGGAAGGACTCAACGCTCGCCTTGCCGCGCGCCTCACGGGCTGGAAGGTCGACATCCAGTCCGACACGGAGTTCGCGCAGGCCGAAGCCGCGGCGGCCTTCGGCGGGGGGGACGCCGATGACGACGTCTCGGGCCGCTGCGGTGCCGTTCTGTCGAACGGCAAGCGGTGTCCGAACATGGCACTGCCGGGTACGAGGTACTGCGGAGTCGCGGCGCATCAGGCGCTCGCAGCCACCGACGGCCTCGACGGGACGACAGGGGACGAGCCGAGCGTGGTCGAGGAGAGCGCGACAACGGAGGTCGAGTCAGCGGAAGCGTGAGCAGAGCCCCGGAGCGATCCTGCGTCGGCTGCGGCGCGAAGCGACCCCAACACGAATTGCTGCGCTTTGCAGCAGTGAACGGCGTTCTCACTCCGGGACGGAGGATCCCGGGCAGGGGCGCCTACACGTGTCGGCGACTCGTCTGCTTCGAACGCGCGGTTCACCGGCGCGCATTCAATCGGGTGCTGCGGCAGACTGTCCGCGTCGAGCCAGAGCTCGCGCGGCTCTACACTGGAGGGTGATGAGCGAGGGACCGAACAAACCGAATCGACCGATCCGGCCGCGCGGCGGGACGTCGGGTCGCAAGCGCCGCGTCGTGATCGACGGCGCCGGTGGCGGCGGGGCACGTGGACGTGACGCCCGCGGGTCGCGCGATCGACGGGATCCGGGGCAGGCGCGTCAGGCGCCAGTCGCACCCCCGACCGGACCCGTCACGGTCCAGTCCGGCGTCAGCGTCAAGGATCTCTCTGCTGCGCTCGGCATCACCGTTCCCCAGATCATCAAGATCATGATGGGACTCGGCGAGATGGTCACGATCACGCAGTCGCTCGCCGACGAGTCGGTCGAGCTGATCGCGGCAGAGGTCGGGCGAGAGGTGATCATCAAGCACGCCGCGGACGAGGACGCAGAGCCCGAGGCCTTCGAGGACGCCGAGGAGGATCTCCGCCCGCGCCCGCCGGTCGTCACGATCATGGGCCATGTCGATCATGGCAAGACGACGCTCCTCGACGCGATCAGAGAGGCAGCCGTCGTCGAGACCGAGGCGGGCGGGATCACGCAGCACATCGGCGCATACCAGACCGAGTTCGACGGACGGCGCCTGACCTTTCTCGACACGCCGGGACACGAGGCGTTCACCGCAATGCGCGCCCGCGGTGCCAAGGTGACCGACATCGCAGTTCTCGTCGTAGCCGCCGACGACGGTGTGATGCCGCAGACGAAGGAGTCGATCTCGCACGCACGCGCCGCGGGCGTCCCGATCGTCGTCGCGGTCAACAAGATCGACGCGCCCGACGCGAATGCCGACAAGGTGCGCTCGGAGCTCGCGGTCGAAGGACTGCAACCGGAGGAGTGGGGCGGACGACGCAGTTCGCCGAGGTCTCGGCGAAGCAGAAGCACGAACCTCGACGAGCTGCTCGAGAAGATCCTGCTCGTCGCGGATGCTGAGCTCGAGCTGACGGCAAACCCGAAGGTCGAGGCGTCCGGGCCGATCATCGAGTCGCGGCTCGACATCGGGCGAGGCCCGGTGGCGACGATGTTCGTGCATCGCGGGACGCTCAGGGTCGGTGACGCGATCGTCGCCGGCGACGCGTCTGGCAAGGTCCGCGCGCTCTACGACTACCGCGGCGAAAAGGTGAAGGAGGCGTTCCCCGGCGAGCCGGTCGAGATTCTCGGCTTCGACCGCCCGCCGCCCGCCGGCGAGTTGTGCCGCGTCGTCGAGCACGAGCGCCAGGCAAAGCATCTCGCGAACCTCCGTGCCGAGCGGCTGCGCCGCGAGCAGTTCGCGCAGCGCGCGAAGCGCGGCGTGTCGCTCGAGACGCTCTTCTCGCAGATCCAGGAAGGCGCCGTCCAGGATCTCGAACATCGTCCTCAAGGGCGACGTTCAGGGCTCTGTCGAGGCGCTGCTCGGAGAGCTCGGCAAGATCCAGCACCCCGAGGTACGGGTCAACGTGATCCACACCGGGGTCGGCGGCATCACCGAGAACGACGTCAACCTCGCCTCCGCATCGACTGCGCTCGTCGTCGGCTTCAACGTCCGGCCGAGCGCCGAGGCGCGGCTGCTGGCAGATCGCGAAGGCGTCGACATCCGGACCTATCGCGTCATCTACCAGCTGACCGAGGACATCCAGCAAGCGCTCGTCGGCATGCTCTCGCCGGTGGAGACCGAGGAGACGATCGGCGAGGCGGAGGTCAGAGCACTCTTCAAGGTCTCGCGCCTCGGCACGATCGCCGGCTGCATGGTCACGAACGGCGTCGTCCGCCGCAATGCCCAGGTCAGGCTCGTTCGAGACGGCACGGTGATCGTGGAGACGGCCGATCGCGCAGCTCAAGCGCTTCAAGGACGACGCGCGGGAGGTAGCCGAGGGCTTCGAGTGCGGCATCCTGCTCGACGGCTACAACGACGTCAAGGAAGGCGACGTCCTCGAGGTCTACGAGACGTCGCGAGGTGGAGCGCACCGATCTCGAGAGCCGGCCGCGCCTGCCGCCTCCGAGTAGGCCCGGCTCCGCCGGCCGCGGGTCGCACGCACGCTGGCGATGGCCACCGGCTACGTCGGCATCCTCTCGTTCGAGCTCTTCTTTCCAGAGAGCCACTCGCTCAAGGAGAAGCGGATGCACGTGCGCTCGGCGAAGGCGCATCTCCAGCAACCGACTCGGCTGCTCGATCGCCGAGGTCGACCACCACGACGTCTGGCAGCGGACGCGGCTCACGCTCGCCTGCGTGACGCGTCAGGCGAGCGAGGCCGACAGGCTGCTCGACGATGCCGAGCGCTGGCTGATCGGCAGCGGCCTCGAGCTGCTCGGGGGCGATCCGCCGGATCGTGAGCCTCGATGACGCTGAGTCGGCACGAGCGGCCGCATGCGGCGGGTCGACGAGGCGATCCGAGCAGGTGCTCTCGGAGACGATCCCGACGCTCAAGCGACCCGCGGATCGGCTTCGTCACCGTGACCGGCGTCGAGACGACGAGCGATCTCGCCAGACGACCGTTGGGTCAGCGTCCTCGGCAACGAGAAGCAGCAGACGGCGACGCTCGCAGCGCTCGACGGCGGCCGCCGGGACTGCTCCAGGCGCGCGTCGGCGCGCGAGCTACGTCTGCAACGAACACTCCGCAGCTCGTGTTCGCGTACGATCCGGCGGTCGAGCACGGCGTTCGCATGACGCAGACTGATCGACGAGCTCGCCCCTGCAGACGTGGAACACCGATGACGACGACTGACGACTCGACGCGGTTGTGGCCGCTATCCGCGCAGCACGAGCGCTTTCTCGTCACGTCGCACGAGAACCCGGACGGTGACGCGCTCGGCTCGCTGCTCGCGACGCATCTCGCGCTGCGTCAGCTCGGCAAGGACAGCGTCATGGTCCTGATCGGGGAGCGCCGCTGCCGGGCGAGTATCGGTTCCTCGAGCTCGCGGAGCGCGGGCTCCGACGAGAGCTGCCCCGCCGATCACGCAGAGCGTGTCCTCGTCGCCGTCGACTGCGCGCAGGAGAGCAGACTCGGCCCCGACCCGCGGCTGCTCGAGGACGCGCCGCTCACGATCGACATCGACCACCACCACGACAACACCGCGTTCGGCGACGTCAACCTGATCGTGCCCGACGCCTCGTCGACCGGCGAGGTGCTCGCCGACGTGTTCGCTGCGCTCGGCGTCGAAGCTCGACGCCCGAGATCGCGGAGGCGCTCTACATCGGCGCTCGTCACCGACACCGGTCGCTTCCAGTACACGAATACGACGCCGAAGGCGCTCCGACTCGCAGCCGACCTCGTCGAGGCGGGAGCCCAGGCGTCTCATGGTCTTCCAGCACGTGTACGAGTCGGTCGAGTTCCCGAAGCTCAAGCTTCTCGCACGCGCGCTCGAGCGTGCGCAGCTGTACGACGGCGGTCGAGTGTCGTCTCGTATCCTCGCTTCGTGACGACTTCGCCGAGGTCGGAGCGGTCGAGCCGTACTCCGAGGGGATCATCGACTACCTGCGCGCCGTCGAGGGCGTGCAGCTCGCTGCGCTCATCCGAGAGCCGCCACACGGCGGGCCGCCCGCACGCAAGGTCTCGCTGCGATCGTCGGTCGACGACGTCGACGTCTCTGCGATCGCGCGCAAGTCGTGCGGCGGCGGCCACCGTCAGGCGGCCGGATTCTCGAGCGATCTCTCGATCGACGAGATCCGCGAGTTCATCGTCGACGAGTTCGTCGCGGCGACTGCCGGCACGGCCCGCACGGTCGCCTGAGCAGATGGCGATACCGAAGGGCCTCGATCCGACGGGCATGATCCTCGTCGACAAGCCGGCAGGGCCCGTCGTCGTTCGCGATCGTCGATCGACGTCCGGCGGCGCACGGGCGCGAAGACCGGCCATGCCGGGCACGCTCGACCCGTTCGCAACCGGACTGCTGCTTCTGCTCTCCGGCCGTGCGACGAAGCTTGCGCAACGCTTCGTCCGGACTCGACAAGCGCTACGTGACGGAGATCGACCTCACGTCGCGTACGACGACCGGTGACCGCGAGGGCGAGCTCGCTCGGACGAGCACGAGCCCCTCGCCGGGCCTGAGCTCGACGACGGCGCTCGCAGCGCTCGTGGGCGAGATCGAGCTGCCGATCCCAGCGGCGTCGGCGGTCAAGATCGACGGCGAGCGCGCGTACAAGCTGCATCGGCGAGGCGTCGACGGTCGAGATGCCGCGTCCGGCGGTCGCACGTGTACGCCCTCGAGCTGCATTGATGTAGCTCCGGGCTCGGTCGACGCTCGACCTACGCGTCGTCGTCCGGCACGTACGTCCGCGCGATCGCCGACGCGCTCGGCGGGCACTGTCGTACGCTGCGCCGCATGGAGATCGGCCCATTCTCGGTCGACGAGGCCGACGAGCTCCACGTCATGCCGGTCGCCGACGCGCTGGCGCTGCGGCTCCGTCGTGAAGATCGCTCACGCCCCGCTGCAGCTCGAGCGCCAGCCGCGCGCAGTCGCGATCGGCATCTTCGACGGCGTTCACCGCGGGCACCAGACGCGTGGTCGGAGCCGTGGTCGGGTCGGGTCTCGCTCCGACGGTGATCACGTTCGACCCGCATCCGCGCGTCGCGCTCGGCAACCAGGTCGAGCTCGTTACGACGCTCGAGCGTCGCCTCGAGCTGCTCGCGGAGGCGGGCGTCGAGACCGACGCTCGTCGCCGCCTTCACGCCCGAGCTGCTGCACGCTCGAGGCGGAGGAGTTCGCCGAGACGTATCTCCGGGCGATCGGAGCGGAGGTCGTGGCTGCCGGCGAGGACTTCCGCTTCGGCGCGCGCCGGCGGGGTGACCTCGATCTGCTGGAGAACGCTCGGGTTCGACGTGATCGCCGTGCCGGACGTGCCCAGGGTGTCGTCGTCTGCGATCCGCGCTGCGCTGCACGAAGGCGACGTTCGGGGCGCAGCGGAGATGCTCGGACGTCCGTACGAGCTCGACGGCGTCGTCGTCGCAGGTGACCAGCGCGGAGGCACGCTCGGCTACCCGACCGCGAACCTCGCGCTCGAGCCCGGGCTCGTCTGCCCGCGTTCGGCATCTATGCCGGGTCGGCGATCGGGCATCGCGCCGCGGTCTCGATCGGCACGAACCCCATTACGGCGGCCGCGAGCGCCGGATCGAGCCGTATCTTCTCGACTTCGACGGCGATCTCTACGGCAAGCGGCTCGTCGTCGAGGTGTGGGAACGCCTGCGCGACGAGGCGGTGTTTGCGTCGGAGGACGCCCTCGTCGACCAGATCGCCCTCGACGTCGACGCCACGCGCGAGGCGGTCCGCCCGGTCTGAGCCCTCGGCGCGAACCGGGTCGCCAAGTAACAGTCTGTTACAAGGTGCAGGGGCCCACTGGTACACTCGACGGAGACCGCACTCTCGGCTGGCCGTGTCTTCCTTCACGCCGCGCGGGGACTGCGGAGACCTCGACGGAGAGGAGCGACCATGGCCCTCACCAAGGAAGTCAAGCAGGAGCTGATCGACAAGCACGGGCGCGCCTCGACGGACACCGGGTCGACCGAGGTGCAGGTGGCGATGCTCACACGCAGGATCAACGACCTCACCGAGCATCTCCGCACCCACCCGAAGGACCACTACTCGCGCCGCGGCCTGCTGAAGCTCGTCGGCCGCCGTCGTCGGTTCCTCGACTTACATCCAGAGGAACGACCTCGAGGGCTATCGCGCCCTCATCAAGGAGCTCGGCCTCCGCCGCTAGGCGTGGCGCGCGACAGGGGGAGGTGGACGTTTGATCGAGCCCCGCGGCAGGATCTCCGGGCTGACTCAAACCTCCACCTTCCGCACAGTGCAATAGACGGAAGAGTGAAGGGAACAACATATGAGCACGATCAACCGGGCGCCACGCCACGGTGTCCGTCGAGATCGGTGGTCAGGAGATCACGTTCGAGACCGGCAAGCTCGCCAAGCAGGCCGACGGCGCCGTCGTCGTCCGCAGCGGCGACACCATGATCCTCGCGACGGCAGTCGGCCGCGCGGATGCGCGACCCGACGCGGACTTCTTCCCGCTGACGGTCGACGTCGAGGAGCGCATGTACGCCGCCGGGAAGATCCCCGGCGGCTTCTTCAAGCGCGAGGGCAAGGCGACCGAGCGGGCCACGCTGACGGCGCGCATGATCGACCGCCCGATCCGGCCGCTCTGGCCGAAGGGCTTCAAGAACGAGGTGCAGGTCATCTGCACCGTGCTCTCGGCGGATCTCGTCACGCCGCACGACATCCTCTGCATCAACGGCGCCTCTGCCGCGCTCATGATCTCGCCGCTGCCGTTCTTCGGGCCGGTCGGCGCGGTTCGCGTCGGCCTGATCGACGGCGAGCTCGTCGTCAACCCGACGCTCGAGCAGCTCGAGCGAATCGACGCTCGACCTGATCGTCGTCGGCACGCAGAGACGCGCTCACGATGGTCGAGGCCGGCGCCGACGAGGTGCCAGAGGACACGATCCTCGAGGCGCTCGAGCTCGCGCACGCCGAGATCCGCCGCATCTGCGAGGTGCATCGAGGATCTCCGCAGCCAGGTCGGCAAGCCGAAGTGGGTCGACGTGGACCTGACGGCCGAGCTCGAGGCGGAGCACGGCGACGCGATCTGGAGCGCGATCCAGCAGCACGGGCTCCGCGAGGCCGAGGACAGCGGTCGACGCGCTGCTCGGCGAGATCGCGCCTGAGCTCACGATGGACTCGACCGAGGACGACATCACCGGCGCGTCCAGGTGCAAGGCGGCCTGGCGCTGATCCTCGAGAAGAAGCGGCTCGCCGCCGTCGAAGGCCCCGTTCGCGAGCAGTTCGAAACCGAGCTTCGCGTCGCTCACCGATGCCGAGCAGGACTCGAAGGAGCTCAAGTCGCGCAAGCGCGACCTGCTCTTCGGCAGGATCGTCGAGGGCCTCGACCTCCCGTTCCCGACGGGCGACGAGGAGGGCGAAGGACGCGCTCACGAAGCAGACGTCAAGAAGGTCTGCTGACGCGATCTACAAGGATCTCGTCCGCAAGAAGATCGCCGTCGACAAGCGTCGCCCCGACGGTCGCGGGACGGAGGAGATCCGTGCGATCGACTGCGAGGTGACGGTTTCGCCGCGCACGCACGGCTCGGCGCTCTTCACGCGTGGACAGACGCAGATCATGACGCTCTGCACGCTCGGCACCGCCAAGGAGGGGCAGCGGATCGACGACCTGTCGCTCGAGACCGACCGCCGCTACATGCACCACTACAACTTCCCGCCCTACTCGGTCGGCGAGACGGGCTTCATGCGCGGCCCGAAGCGCCGCGACATCGGTCACGGAGCGCTCGCGCAGCGGGCGCTCGAGGCTCGGTGATCCCGCCGCCGAGGACTTTCCCGTACACGATCCGCCTCGTCTCGGAGACGCTCGAGTCGAACGGCTCGTCGTCGATGGGCTCGGTCTGCGGATCGACGCTCGCGCTGATGGATGCCGGCGTGCCGATCACGGCGCCCGTCTCGGGCATCGCGATGGGTCTCGTCAAGGAGGGCGACGACTACGTCATCCTCACCGACATCCAGGGTGCCGAGGATCATCTCGGCGACATGGACTTCAAGGTCGCCGGAACGCCCGACGGGATCACGGCGCTGCAGATGGACATCAAGATCACCGGCGTCACGCAGGAGATCCTGCGGGACGCGCTCGAGCAGGCGAAGCGGGCCCGTGAGTTCATCCTCGGGCGGATGCTCGAGGCGCTGCCGGAGTCGCGCGACGAGCTCGCTCCGCATGCGCCACGGATCTCGTCGATCCAGATCAACCCCGAGTTCATCGGCATGGTGATCGGCAAGGGTGGCGAGACGATCCGTGGCCTCGAGGCCGACTACGACGTCCAGATCGACATCGGGGAGGACGGCACGATCCTCGTCTACGCGACCGAGGGCACGAACGCCGACGCGGCCATCTCCGCGATCGCGGCGATGACGAAGGAGCCCGAGGTCGGCGACACGTACACGGGCAAGGTCGTCAAGACGACCGCAGTTCGGTGCGTTCGTCGAGCTGAAGAAGGGCACCGACGGGCTGCTCCACGTCTCGAACGTCGGCCCCGGTCGGGTCGGCCACATCGAGGACGTGATCGCGCGCGGCGACGTCCTCGACGTGATCGTCCAGGAGGTCGACAAGGAGCGTGGCCGGATCGGCCTCAAGCTCGTCGCCAAGCACGAGGACGGCGGGCTCGTCCTGCCAGAGGTGCTGATCGAGCGGGCGAAGGATGCGCCACCCCGCGAGCCCGAGGAGCCCCGTGGCCCCCGGCGCGACGCCGGCGGACGAGACCGGGCGGCGGGACCGCCGCTGAGATCGGGGAACCACATGGTTCCCCCCATCGCCCCTCTCCTTCACGTCAGCTCATAGCACGACGCTGGTCGGCCTCCCGCCCGGCCGAGCCGGGCTCCGGCCCTCAGGCGTCGCGCGAAGCAGGACGCAGTCGGTCGCGAGCACCAGCTGATCCTCCACACCCCGCTACGAGCAGCGTCGCCGTAACGAGGCCAAGTAACAGACTGTTACTTGGCCGCAGGCCTGAGCGGCTGCGCGGAGCGCAGCCGCTACGATCACGGCGTGAGCCACGAGATCACGACACTCCGCGGAAACGGCATCCGCGTCGCGAGCGAGCGCGTGGAGGGTGTGCGATCGGTCGCGCTCGGCGTCTGGATCGGGGTCGGCTCGCGCGACGAGCTGCCCGCTCGAGCCGGCGTGTCGCACTTCATCGAGCACCTGCTCTTCAAGGGCTCCTCAAACTACAGCGCCCTCGAGATCGCCGAGCGCTTCGACGCCATGGGCGGCGAGCTCAACGCGGCAACGTCGCGCGAGACGACGGTCGTCTACGTCCGCGTCCCGGACGACCGGCTCGAGGCCGCACTCGACGTGATCGCCGACATGGTGCTCCGGCCGACGTTCACCGACCTCGACACCGAGCGCGAGGTCGTGCTCGAGGAGATCGCCATGGTGGACGACAACCCGCAGGATCTCGTGCACGACCTCGCCGCCGAGGCCGTGTTCGGGGTCCACCCGCTCGGCAGACCGGTGATCGGACGAGCAGAGGTGATCTCGACCGTCAGCCGTCGGGCGCTTCGTGGCTACCATCGGTCCGCCTACGCCCCCGGGAACATCGTGGTTGCAGCAGCCGGCAACGTCGACCACGGCGCCCTTGTCACGGCAGTCCGCAAGCGCATCGGCGACGCGGTGGGAGCGCCAGGTCTAGCGCGCAAGCCGCTGACCCGGGCGCCGGTCCCGGGATTTCGGTTCCTGCGGAAGGACACCGAGCAGTATCATCTATGCGTCGCGAGCCCAGGGATCGCACGCCAGGACGATCGCCGCTACGCGCTCACTGCTCGACGCGATCCTCGGCGGCTCGGCTTCGTCGAGGCTCTTTCAGGAGATCCGCGAGAAGCGCGGCATGGCCTACTCCGTCTACAGCTACTCGTCGCAGTACGTCGACAGCGGTCAGGTCGGGATCTACGTGGGAACCCGCGAGGAGAACCTCGACGAGTGCATGCGAGATCGTCGCCGAGCAGCTGACGGGCATCGCAGCGGGCGAGATCGGCGCCGCCGAGCTGCAGCGGGCCAAGGACAATATGCGCGGGCGCATCCTGCTCGGGCTCGAATCGACCTCTGCGCGAATGACGCGCCTCGGCAAGGCGCTCGTGACCGACAGCGAGATCATCGACATCGACGAGACGATCGAGCGCATCTCAGACGTGACCACGGACGCCATCGCTGCCCTGGCGAGCACGATCTTGCTTCCCGCACGCGTTTCGGTCGCTGCGATCGGACCCGACGAGGCACGCGTGCGGAAAGCCGTGGAGCAGCTCAATCCCGACGATCGTCGCTCGCGCTGCGTGAGGGTCGCGCTCTTCGGTACGCGGGGGAAGGTCGGCTCGGTGCTCGCTCCGGGACTCGAGGCTGCCGGCCACGAGGTGGTCGACGCCGATGTGACCGAGGCCGATGCCGCGGTCGACTTCACGCGCCCCGACGCCGTGCTCGGCAATGTCCGCCTGTGCCTCGCTGCCGGCGTGCCGATGGTGATCGGCACCACCGGTTTCGACGTCAGCGAGATTGACGAGCTTGCGCGTGCGGTCGGGCATCCCATGCTTCTATGCGCCGAACTTCGCGCTCGGTGCCGTGCTGATGATGCGATTCGCGGAGGAGGCGGCGCGGTCGTTCCCACAGGCCGAGATCATCGAGCTTCACGCCGACACGAAGCTCGACGCACCGTCCGGGACGGCGAAGGCCACCGCCGAGCGGATGGGGACAAGCCCCACCATCCATTCGGTGCGACTGCCCGGCCTCGTCGCGCACCAGGAGGTCGTCTTCGGCGGCGCGGGCGAGCTGCTCACGATCCGACACGACACGACCTCACGCGAGGCGTTCACGCCCGGTGTGCTCCTCGCGCTCGAACGGGTACGTGGGCTGCCGCCCGGGCTGACCGTCGGGCTCGACGCACTGCTCTGAACGCGGGTGGGAGCGTGGGGCCAGGCTCTTAAAACGAGTTCTTAGCCCGACCCCCCGGGGCTACCCCGCGGCGCGAAGTGCCGCGAGGAGCTCATGGTGGCGGCGCTCCTCGTCCGATACCGCCACCTCGCCCTCGTCCTTCCGCATTCGACGGCTGATCGCGTCCACGGGCTTCACCACGAAGAAGAAGACGGCGGCGGCGATCGCGACGAACTGGATGACGTCCGTGATGAACGCCCCATAGCTGGAAGACCGCATCGTTGATCGTGAACGTGAGGTCGCTGAAGTCGGGCTTTCCGATGATCATCGCGATGACTGGCATCACGAGGTTCGAGACGAGCGAGTTGACGAGAGCCGCAAAGGCAACGCCGAGCACGAACGCGACGGCCAACTCGACGAGGTTCCCCAGCATGAGGAAGTCACGGAACTCCTTCAGCGTGCTGGTCATCGCATTCCCTCCCGCTCTTTCCGTGACGTCGCAATGATGAATAGCGCATGTCGGCGGGAGGTACAATCGCCGCGTGCTGGGCGAGATCCTCACCGCTGCGGTCACGCCGTTCCGGCCGGACGGCGCTCTCGACCTCGACCGCTTCCGCGAGCTATGCCGGTATCTCGTCGCGAACGGCTCCGATGGGGTCGTGGTAGCGGGGACGACCGGCGAGGCACCGACGCTCACCGACGACGAGCGCTTCGCACTGTTCGAAGCCGCTGTGGATGAGATCGGCGACCACGCAACTGTTGTTGCCGGCGCGGGAACGAACGACACGGCTCATTCGATCCACGTGACCGAGCGCGCCCACGCGATCGGAGTAGACGGCATTCTCATCGTCACGCCGTATTACAACAAGCCGCCACAGGCAGGCATCGTCGCCCATTTCGAAGCGATTGCAGCTGTGACCGATAAGCCGATCGTTGCGTACGACATCCCGAGTCGTGTCGTTGTCGATATCGAGCTCGAGACGATGTCCCGCCTCTCCCAGATCGAGAACGTCCGGGCTGTGAAGCAGGCGAAGCCGAGTCTCGAAGCGGCGCGCCACGTCGTGGCGCTCGGCCTCGATCTCTACGCGGGCGACGATGACCTTATCGTCCCGTTTCTCGAGGTTGGGGGCATCGGCGGCATCTGTGTGCATACGCACGTCGTCGGGCCGCAGGTCAAGCAGATCGTCGAGCGCTTCCGAGCCGGCGACGTCTCCGGCGCGCGTGCGCTCGACCTCGAGATCCAACCTGCGATCGATCTCCTTCGGGTTCAGACAAACCCGATTCCGATCAAGACCGCTCTCAACCTGCTCGGTCACGATGTTGGCGGCTTCCGCCTGCCGCTGATCGACGCGACGGACGACGAGCGCGATGCGGTTCGCGGCTGCCTCGAGCGGCTCGGTCTCCTCGAGCGGGCGGCTGCGTAGGACGCGCCGCGCCGTCCGGCTCCCGAACGTGGGGCGGCGGAGCGCCTGGCACCCGTACACTCCGAGCCGATGAGCGACACCCTCAGGATCATCCCGCTCGGCGGGCTCGGCGAGGTCGGTAAGAACATGACCGTGTTCGAGTTCGGTGACGACGTGATCGTCGTCGACGCCGGGCTCGCGTTCCCGCGTGACGAGCATCTCGGCGTCGACCTCGTCCTGCCCGACTTCTCGTACCTCCAGGACAAGCACATTCGCGCGGTCGTGCTCACACACGGCCACGAGGATCATGTCGGGGCGCTGCCGTACGTGCTTCGCGAGATCGATGTCGGCGAGGTGATCGCGACGCGCCTCACGCTTGGCCTGATCCGGTCAAAGCTCGACGAGCACAAGCTGACCGACCAGACCACTCTGCGCGAAGCCGATCCAGACGGCCGACCGCTCGTGCTCGGGAGCTTCGCGCTCGAATTCGTGCGCGTCGCCCATTCGATCCCGGACGCAGTCGCGATCGTGATCGACACGCCCGCGGGCCGCGTGCTCCACACCGGTGACTGGAAGCTCGACCACACGCCGGTCGACGGGCTGAAGACCGACGTCGGCCGCCTGGCCGAGCTCGGGACGCGCGGGATCGACCTCATGCTCGGTGACTCCACGAACGCCGAGCGTCCCGGGATGACCGGGTCCGAGCGGCTCGTCGGCGAGGCGTTCCAGCAGCTGATCCCACTACGGAAAGGACGGATCCTCGTCGCCTCGTTCGCGTCGAACATCCACCGCGTGCAGCAGGCAGCTGACGTTGCAATTGCCAATGGGCGTCGCGTGGCCGTGATCGGCCGCTCGATGCGGAAGAACATGAACATCGCACGCCAGCTGGGCTACGTCGACATCCCGGAGACGGCGCTCGTCTCGCCAAAGGAGGCGATGAACCTCCCGCCAGACAAGGTGCTGATCCTCTGCACGGGGAGCCAGGGCGAGCCGATGTCCGCGCTCACCCGGATCGCCTACGGCGACCACCCGAACGTTGAGGTCGAGCGCGGGGACACCGTGATCATCTCCGCGAAGCCCGTTCCGGGCAACGAGCTGCGCGTCCACGACTCGATCAACCGCTTGGCCCGCTCGGGTGCAGAGGTCCTCCATCAGGAGATCGCGACCGTGCACGTCTCCGGGCACGCGTGCTCGGAGGAGATGCGCACGATGCTCTCGCTCGTACGTCCGAAGGCCGTGATGCCGGTCCACGGCGAGTACCGGATGCTGGCGGCACACGCGAAGCTCGCGCAGGAGGCCGGAGTGCCCGCATCGAGCATCGTCCTCGCGGAGAACGGCTCGGTCGTCGAGCTGACGAGGTCGGGCGTGCGTATCGTCGACCGGATCGCGTCGGGCGTGACATTCGTCGACGGCCTCGGTGTCGGCGACGTTCAGGACGTCGCCCTCCGCGACCGGCGCAGGCTCTCCGAAGACGGCGTGATCATCGTCGTCACGACCGTGTCGCTGGCCGACGGCACCGAGATCGCACCGCCCGAGCTGATAGCGCGCGGGGTGGGGGAGGACGACGAGTTGCTCGAGGAGATCCGCGACGAGCTCGAGCGAATCGCCCAGGGGCTCGCAGCGGACGGCGTGTCGGAGATCAAGCTTCTCCAGGAGCACCTCCACGACGAGATCGGCCAGCTCATCTACGACCGGACGCGCCGGCGACCGATGATCCTCCCCGTGGTGATCGAGGTATGAGCGCTCCTGGCCGATCCCAGCTCGGCGGCTGGCCCGACGTGATCGCAGAGCACGCAGCGACCGAGCACACGGCGCGCCGTCTGACCGCGCAGCTCCGTGCGTGCGAGACGGCATCCCTCGCGTTCTGCCGTCTCCTCGAGCGCTGGGGGCGCGGCGAGGCCGACCCCGCGACGGCGGGAGGCCGTCAGGCGGCTCTGCGGCGGGCAGCTGACCGTGCCGAGACCGCGCTCGCAGGCCTCGAGCGGCCACTCTCGGAATACCTCGTGGAGCTCGAGCCCGAGCGCGCAGAGGGGCGGTCGTGGTTCACCGGGCCTGGCGCCGGCGAGCTCGTCGACTGGCAGCCCGTCCTCCAGCGCGCGGGCATCCGCGTCTCGGCGGAGAGGGTCGCCGCCGTGTATCTCGAGCTCGCGGTGCTCATCCGCGCGCTGCAAGGCCTTGCCGACGCCGCGGCTCTCCAGGCTACGCCGGATCGCTCGTCGCTGTGGGCAGGCCTGTTCGACCTCCGCGACACGCTGCTCGGGTCAACCGTGGATGACCTCAGAGCGATAGCTGCATAGAGCCGGGCGGGCTCAGGCAGCGCGCTCGACGATACGAAGGCCGCGCGTCGAGCGAGCCACGAGCGTGCCGCGCCTGGCGCCGACGATGGTCTGGAGTCGCTTGCCGCCGGTGCTGACGGGGATCCGCCAGGAGCAGACGAGGACGCCGGCTCGTAGCGTGTGTGTGATCGGTCGGAGACGGGATGACCCGATGCGCGCGACGCATGTCGGTGTCCCGCGTCCGAACGCTGTGCCGTCGCTCAGGATGACGCGCGCGCGGGACGTGAAGAGGCGCCCGGCCCTCGGCTGCGCGGGGACCGCCGAGACCGGCACGAGACTGACGGTCCGCGCCGAGACGAGGATGCCGGGATCGGGGGAGCCCGGCGGTGAAGCCGGCGCCGGGGTGGCTGGCGGCGAGGGCGGCGCTGAAGGCGGAGATGAGGGTGAACCCGGAGGTGGAGGTGGAGGTGGAGGTGGAGCCGAGGGTTGCGGGGGCGCGACGAGGGGGACGCGTCCGGCGAACACCGATTGGCGGAACGTGGCTCCCAGGGACTCGGAGAGCGGGAAGACCGGGACTGCGACACCGCCCGTAACAAAGGAGGTGGACGTGTAGTCGCCGATCATCCGGCCCTGCGAAGTGTCCGGCAGCGAGTCGAGCGCCATGGGCCCCTGGTCGAGCTGAAGCGGGGCGTTCCAGGTCGCTCCGGCCGTCACCGACGATACGAGGCCGACGCGCAGCTCACAGCTCGCGAATGTGCACGACGCCGACGGAAACGAGTAGTAGGTGACCGCGAGCCGTGCGGTGGGTCCGCTCGTGGCGGGGTCGACCGCAATCGAGGGGATGAAGTGGTCGGCGCCGCTCGAAACGTCGTCGACCGGGACGCGGGATGGCGTGCTCCACGTGATCCCGTCTGCGGACGATGTGAGCACGACGTCGTTGCCGCTGCAGCCCGTGCGGAACCGGCAGTCGTCCCAGACCGCGTAGATCACGCCTCCCTGATCAATCTCGGCCGAGGGGAGGGCGCGCCCGCGCATTCCAGTCGGCGGGTGCCGGAAAACGGCGGCTACCGTGACCTTTGCACCGAACGTCGCGCCGCCGTTGGTCGATCGGATGGCGCCGATCTCGCCAGTGTCCGCAAGGAACGGCACGACCAGCGTGCCGTCGGGAAGGACGACGGGCATCGCCCCGAGCCCGACGGCCGTCGGGTCGGTCGAGCCTGTCCAGCCGCTCCAGCTCTGCCCACCATCCGTCGACACGCTCGTGACTATCTTCCGCGAGTTGGCGAAGTCCGTGAACGACGTGTAGCAGCGGCCCCTGCGGGAGCTCGAGGGCCAGTTGTCGCATACCGTCCAGTTCTTGTCGTGCGCGAACGAGCTCGACACCGGAGCAACCGTCACGGGTGCGCTCCAAGTCAGGCCGTCGGTCGACCTACTGACGACGATGCCCGTGGCGCAGTCAGGGAAGCACGGCTCCATCAGCACGAGGCTCGAGATCAGCCAGACACCGTGCACCTCGTCGTACGCGACGGTTGGATCGGAGGCGCGGCTATAGGTGCCTGCGGGAGTGGACGCGACCGTAAGCGAGGGAAGGATGCCGGACTGCCAGCTCTGCCCGCCGTTCGTCGACGTCGCGAAGCCGATTGCCGTCGCACCGCTCGTCGTGTAGCGGCCCACCTGGAACGTCGCCACGACGGTGTCGCCGTGCGCGAACGAGTCGGGCTCCACCTCCGTCGCATGTTGCGCGGCGCCAGTCGTGAATGGGTCGGACGAGATCTGCTGCACCGGGACGTTGGCGGCTGCAGCAGGGATAGCAAGGATGGCGGCGACCGTACCGAGCAAGAAGAGCAGCCGGACGAGCGGTGCGAGACGTGGTGGCGGCACCCGAGCATCGTAGAGGCCGCGACTCTACGCTTGCAGTATGCCGCCACCGCGGATCACCGTAGTAGGGTCCGTGACCCTCGACCTCGTCGACCGCTGGAAGCCGACAGGTCGTCTCGCCAACGCCCATGTCGGAGTCGACCTCGACTCGGAGGCGTCCTTTGACCTCCTGATCGTTCGCATCTCCAGCCTCGGGCGGAACGGGTTCGGGCTAGCGATCAGAACACGCGCCCCAGCTGGATTCCGGCCCACACGGCGGCCAGACCAGCTGCGAGCGACCCGAGCGAGTTCGCGAGGGCGACGCCGACGTGGCCTGCGTCGAGCAAGCGGTAGGTGTCGAGCGAGAGCGTAGAGAAGGTCGTGTAGGCGCCGAGGAAGCCCACCAGTACACCCGCGCGTAGCCACGACACATCCTCGAAGCGCGCGGACAACGCGGTCGCGAGAAAGCCGATCAGAAGAGCGCCCGAGACGTTCACCACGAAGATGCCCCACGGGAAGATCCCCCCGCGCCGTTCGATCCAGCCGTCGAGCCCCCACCGGGCGAGCGCGCCGCCGGCGCCCGCGATTGCGATCGCTATCCCCGCTCCCACGGCCGTCAGTCTCGCAGGAACGACGATTCGGAGAGAGAACCCACTGAGGGCATGCCAGCCGCGAAGGCGAAAAAGAGGGGGACGACCAGGTCGCGCCCCGCGGCGCGCACGCGTCGGCGGGACGCCACAGCCAGGCCGGCCCGCGCGCACCACCACCCCGAGTTGTGGGGCCTCGGCATGGCTGCGATCGGACTGTTCCTCGCTGCCGTGCTCTATCTCGGCTGGAACGGCGGCGTCGTCGGCGCAAAGCTCGCCGACGGCCTCGATGCCGTGGTCGGGGCGGCGTCGTACGTTCTCCCCCTGGCCCTGATCGCGATCGGCCTGCTGATGGTCGGGAGAAGCTCGCTCGTCGACTTCCGGCCGTTCCGCACAGGCCTCGTCGTCGGCGCGCTCGGTCTGATGGTGACACTCGGCGCAGGACACGGTGGGAAGGTCGGCAACGTGCTCGGCGGGGGTCTCGCCCATCTGCTCGGAACGACCGGCGCGACTCTCGTCGGTCTCACCCTGCTCGTCGCGGGAGCGCTGCTCCTCTCCGGAGCGTCGGCCGGCGCCATCCTGCGGCGCTCGGGCACCGCCTTGAAGGGAGCAAGCACCAAGGCACGCCGGTCACTCGATCGTCCCGCTGCGGCGGCCACGAACACTCCGCCGCGGGAGCGGAAACCTCCCGTCGATGGGATCCAACAGTACCCCGACGTCGTCGAGCCCGCGCAGGGCTCGGCCGAGCCTCCGTCTCTCCTGGCGTCGCTCGAGACCGTAGACGACCCGGAGAGCCCGACCGGCGAGGACGTCGTGGGCGAGGTGTTGTTCGACATGGACATCGGCCCGGGAGCCGAATACCGGCTGCCGGACCGCTCCATCCTCAAAGCGTCACCGCCGGTGAAGGGCAATTCGGAGGCGGCGAGCGCTCGCACGGCGGAGACACTGGTCGAGACGCTCGCGCACTTCGGCGTGGAGGCGCGGATCAGCGGTCAGATTGCCGGGCCGCGGGTCGTTCGCTACGAGCTCCAGCTCGCGCCGGGGACGAAGGTATCGAAGGTCGCGGGGCTCAAGGACGATCTTTCCTACGCGCTCGCAACGACGGAGATCCGGATTCTCGCGCCGATTCCCGGCAAGCAGGCGGTCGGGGTCGAGGTACCGAACCTCTCGCCCCGCCTCGTCACACTCGGCGACATCTACGAGGACGTGCCGGCGACGGCGAGCCCCCTCGCTGTCTGGCTCGGCAAGGACATCTCCGGTAACGCGGTCTGGACCGATCTCGCACGGATGCCCCACCTGCTGATTGCCGGCACGACGGGGGCCGGCAAGTCCGGCTGCATCAACACGATCCTGACGTCGATCCTGCTCCGCGCGACACCCGACGAGGCCCGGCTGATCCTGATCGATCCCAAGCGCATCGAGCTGAACTACTACGAGTCGATCCCACATCTCCTGACGCCCGTGGTCTCCAGCCCGAAGGAGGCGTCGGCGGTGCTTCAAAACGTCGTCGCCGAGATGGAGCGCCGCTACGAGCGCCTCTCGATCGTGCGGGCGCGTAATCTGCCGGAGGCAAACAGGGCGTTCCGCGCGCGGGGCGAGGATCCCCTTCCGTTCCTCCTCGTCGTGATCGACGAGCTCGCCGACCTGATGATGGTCTCACCGCAGGCCGTCGAGGACGCGATCATCCGGCTGGCGCAAAAGTCCCGCGCCGTCGGCATCCACCTCGTCCTTGCGACCCAGCGGCCTTCGGTCGACGTGATCACCGGAATGATCAAGGCCAACGTCCCATCCAGGATCGCCTTTGCCGTCTCGAGTCAGACCGACTCCCGCGTGATCCTCGACACGGCGGGCGCAGAGAGCCTGCTCGGTCAGGGGGACATGCTGTTCAAGCCGCTCGGCACATCGCGTCTCCAGCGCGTCCAGGGCGCCTACGTGACGGAGGAGGAGATCGCCCTGATCGTCGACCAGTGCAGACGACAACGACCGCAAGAGCTGGACGAGACGCTGCTCGAGATGCCCGAGAGCTACGCCGACGAGATGGCCGGCGACGGGGGCGACGGCGAGTTCGACCCGGACGAGGATCCGCTGCTCGACAAGGCGATCGAGATCGTCGTGCAGACCCAGACTGCCTCGGTCTCCCTGATCCAGCGTCGGTTGCGAGTCGGCTACACGCGCGCAGGGCGCCTAATTGACATGCTCGAGCGTCGCGGCATCATCTCCGGCTACGAGGGCTCGAAACCGAGACGCGTGCTCATAGAGCAGACAGAGGTCGCCACCGTGACCACGCATGAGTAGGTCTTTTGTAGGCGATGGCCGAGTGTTGCTCGCGTAGCTCTCAACTTCGGAGTAGATTCCCCGTCACAACAGACGACAGGCGCCTGAGCATTACTCACCCCAAGGAGGGCCTATGAGACACAAGCGCTTCACGAGCCGAGCGGTACTTGCGCTCGCATTTGCCACGACCGTTGCGCTGGTCGCATCGTCCGTGAGTTCCGCCAAGCCTCGCGCCACCAACTTCAAGATGGCGATCGTCACCGACATCGGGAGCTTGCAAGACAGGTCGTTCAACCAGCTTGCAAACGAGGGTCGGATCGCAATCGGCAAGGAGCTCAAGATCCCAACGCGCGTCTACGAGACGAAGGCCGAGTCCGACCGCGTGCCAAACACCGTTGCTGCAGCCCGTGCGGGCTACAACCTCATCTTTAACGTCGGCTTCCTCAATTACTCGGCACTGAACACGGTCGCGCCGAAATATCCCGCCCTTCAGTTCGCGGGCATCGACGAGGCGTACGCCCTCTTCTCGAAGAAGCCAAAGAACGCGGTCGGAGTGATCTTCGCCGAGCACGAGGCCGGCTACCTGGTCGGCTACCTCGCCGGTCTGTGGGTCAAACAGCACGGCGGCAAGCAGATCATCAGTGCCGTCGGTGCGAACAACGTGCCGGCGATCGTCCGCTATTTCCACGGCTACCAGCAGGGCGCGAAGAAGGCGAATCCCGGCATCAAAGTGCTGACCAACTTCGCGAACGACCCGACCTTCAGCGACCAGGCGAAGTGCAAGGAGACTGCCCTGGGCCAGATTCAGAAGGGCACGCAGGTCATCTTCCAGGTGGCCGGCGGGTGTGGCCTCGGGGCCCTTTCGGCCGCGAAGGACGCGGGCATCCGGGGCATCGGCGTCGACGCCGACCAGCTCTACCTGGGCTCCTTCATGCTGACGAGCGCGCTCAAGCGGGTCGACAAGGCTGTTCGCGACCTCACGAAGTTCGCGATCAAAGGTCAGCTGACGACCGGGAAGGACGTCACCTTCAACCTCGCGAACGACGGCGTCGGCCTGGGCTTGGTGGCAAAGGATGTGCCCAAGTCGATGCTCACGCAGACGCTCGCGATCGGTAAGCAGATCGCGGCCGGAAAGATCGTCGTCAAGCCCTGAGAGCAACCGTATTCAGGGGCGGGCCGAACGGGCCCGCCCCTGGGAGTCCTGCCATGACCGAGAGCGCACACGTTGTACTCGAGTTGCGTGGCATCACGAAGCGCTTCTCAGGAATCGTCGCGAACGACGGTATCGACCTTGACCTCCGGCGCGGCGAGGTGCACGCGCTCCTCGGAGAGAACGGGGCTGGGAAATCAACGCTGATGAACGTGCTCTACGGCCTCTACCGGCCCGACGAAGGCGAGATCCTGCTCGGTGGCGAGCCGGTTGTCTTCCAGTCCCCGCGCGACGCGATGGGCCGCGGGATCGGCATGGTACACCAGCACTTCATGCTCATCCCCGTGATGACGGTTGCCGAAAACATCGTGCTCGGGATGGAGCCGACCAAGCACGGGCTGCTCGACTACGAGTCAGCCAGGCAGCGTGTCCGCGAGATCGCAGCAACGTTCGGGTTCGGCATCAACCCCGACGCACGCGTGGAGGACATCACCGTCGGCCAGCAGCAGCGCGTCGAGATCCTGAAGGCGCTCTATCGCAGCGCTGACATCCTCATCCTGGACGAGCCGACGGCAGTCCTCACACCGCAGGAGGCGGGCGAGCTCTTCGAGATCCTCCGGGCACTCAGCGACGACGGGCTCTCGATCATCTTCATCGGCCATAAGCTCGACGAGGTGCTAGCGCTAGCCGACCGGGTCACGGTCCTGCGCCGCGGGAAGCGTGTTGACACACTTCCCGTCGAGGGCGCTACGGAGGAGAGCCTTGCCCAGCTGATGGTCGGCCGGAAGGTCCTGCTCGAGATCGAGAAGGCCGAAACGGCTGCCGGAGACGTGCTACTGCGAGTCGACGGTTTGCACGTCGACGACGACCGCGGGGTGGAGACGGTACGTGGCCTGTCTTTCGACGTGCGCGGAGGCGAGATCGTCGGCATCGCCGGTGTGGATGGGAACGGGCAGAGCGAGCTGATCGACGCCCTCACCGGCCTGCGGCGTCCAACGGGGGGACGTGTCGAGCTCGCGGGGCGGGACGTCACCGACGGTCCCGTGCGGGCGCACTACGACGCCGGGATCGGCCATATCCCCGAGGACCGCCAGCGGAGGGGCCTCGTGCTCGACTTCTCGATTGCGGAGAACATCGCGCTGCACGACTTCCGCAAGGAGCCCGCGTCCCGCTACGGCTGGCTGTCGCCGGACCAGCTGACGGATCGCGCGGAGAGCCTGATCGGCGAGTTCGACGTGCGCGGCGGCGGACCTGAGACGCCCGCGCGCTCCCTATCGGGAGGCAACCAGCAGAAGGTCATCCTCGCGCGGGAGATCGCGCGGGACCCACGGGTGCTCGTTGCGGCGCAGCCGACGCGGGGCCTCGACGTCGGGGCGATCGAGTTCGTCCACCAGCGTCTGATCGAGGAGCGCGACGAGGGGCGCGCGATCCTGCTCGTCTCACTCGACCTCGACGAGATCCGCTCGCTCTCGGACAGGATCCTCGTGCTGTTCGAGGGGACGATCGCGGCAGAGTTCCCGCCGACGGCGTCAGAGGCAGAGCTCGGGCTCGCCATGACGGGCGGAGGCAACACGGAGGCGGCGGCCTGAGCACCCAGGTGAGCCAGCTCCCGGACGAGCCGACTCCGCCGACAGTTGCGGAGCGGTATCGGCTGCTGCAGAAAGCCGGCGGGCTGCTTGTGCCGCTGCTGACGGTCGTGCTCGCCTTCCTCGTCGGCGGGCTCGTCATCCTCCTCACCACGGGAAGCATCCGGGACACTCTCGAGACGTACCGCGAGATCTTCCGCGGTTCAGGCCTCGCTTGGTTCTTCGATGTCGGCAATCACACCATCGGACTGCCCTTCATCGACGGCCGCGTGTGGTTCCCGTGGAACACCGACGACGCCGCCTCCGTCGCGGCCGCGAACCTCCAGCAGACGCTCATTCTCTGGGTCGCGCTTGTCCTGACCGGGCTCGCCGTTGGGTTCGCGTTTCGCAGCGGGCTGTTCAACATCGGCGGACAGGGCCAGTACCTTGCCGGGTCGATTGTCACGGTGCTGATCGCGACAGAGCTCCCAAAGGCCGTGGATCTCCCCGGTGCCATGCTCGCGATCGTCGCGATCCTCGGCGGGATGCTCGCGGGTGCCTTCGTCGCGGGTATCGCTGGGTTCCTCAAGGGCACGGTCGGAGCGCACGAGGTGATCACGACGATCATGCTGAACTGGATCGTCATCTGGGTCGGCTCGTACCTGTTCGGGATCGATGGCCCGTTTCAGACGCCGGTCTCGGATGCGCTTCCGTCCTCCGCGGACATCCCCGGCGGATCGATGCTCCACATCTTCTGGGGGGATCCGCTCCTCCAAGGCGTCCATATTGGCGTCCTGGTCGCTATCGGCGCCCTTTTTGTGTACGCGCTCACGTTGAACCGGACGACGCTGGGCTACGAGGTCCGCGCCGTCGGACACAACCCGGACGCCGCCCGTTACGGCGGCATCAGCGTCGCGCGCAACTACTTCCTTGCGATGGCGATAGCCGGTGTGTTCGCCGGGCTAGCCGGCGCGCTCGACATCCTAGGGTGGCAGTACCGGCTCGATGTCACCCAGATCCAAGGATCGCAGATCGGGTTCATCGGCATCGCCGTCGCTCTCCTCGGTCGCAACACCGCGGTGGGCATCGGGCTCTCCGCGCTCCTCTTCGCGGGTCTGCAGACGGGAACGGCCTCGCGCAACCTCGATCCGAGCGTCTTCAACCCCGAGCTTGCCTCGAGCCTCGCCATCATCATCCAGGGTCTCGTGGTGCTCTTCGTCGGCGCAGACGTGATTATCCTCCTCGCGCTCCGACGCATCAGGAGGGAACGATCCAGGATCGTGAGCGCATGAGACTGCCCACCGACCGCACACGCGCCGCGGCGTGGATCGCTGTCGTTCTCGGCGTGTTCGCGGCCTTGCTAGCGCTACCACCGCTCACGGTGAGAACACCGCTCCCGACAGTCGTGCTGGGCCTCGTGGCGTTGACAGTCGGCATCGGCTCGTGGATTCGCGGCGAGCGCCGGATCGGCGGCTATGCGATGGGAGCTGGTGTGCTCGGCATTGCGGTCGGTTACCTCGCAACTCGCTCGAGCATCGGGCATCTCGAAGCGACGGTCGTGTGGGGAGCCCTCCTCGCAGCGACTCTCCGCTACGCGACGCCGCTCGCCTTCGCCGCTCTCGGCGGCCTCTTCTCGGAGCGTTCTGGCGTCGTGAACATCGGGCTCGAGGGAATGATGCTGATGGGCGCGTTCTTTGCGATCTGGGGTGCAGATGTGACGGGAACGTGGACGCTGGGTCTCCTGATCGGAATCGCAGCTGGTGGGGCGATGGGGCTGCTCCACGCCTTCTTCTCGGTCTCTCTGCGCGCAGACCAGATCGTCGGGGGGACGGCGGTGAACTTTCTCGCGCTCGGCCTCACGAGCTACCTGTTCATCAAGCTCTACGGGAGTCAGGGGACGCCCACCGACCTCAGCACGATCCCGAACGTCTCCCTTGATTTCCTCGGGCATGTCCCGGTCGTTGGGGACTTCCTCGGCGACGTCTTCGGACATCTCAATCTCATGATCTGGGTCGTCGGCTTTCTCGTCGTCGTCACGTGGGTCGTGGTCTTCAAGATGCCCATCGGGCTACGGATCCGATCGGTGGGCGAGCATCCGCGTGCCGCAGACACCCTCGGCATCAACGTCTACGCAACTCGCTACGGAGCCGTCGTACTCTCGGGGATGCTGGCGGCCGCAGGCGGTGCGTACCTCTCCCTCGGATTCGTCACGACGTTCGAAAAGAACATGACCGCCGGACGGGGCTTCATCGCACTCGCCGCCCTCATCTTCGGAAACTGGGGACCGTTCGGCGCGGCGGCTGCCTGCCTACTGTTCGGGTTTTCGAGCGCTCTTGGCAAGAACCTTCAGGAGTACTCAACCTCCGTTTCCGTGCTGTTTGAGGCGCTGCCGTACGTGCTGACGCTCGTTGCAGTCGCCGGGGTCATCGGTCGATCGATTCCGCCCGCGGCCGACGGTCAGCCCTACAAGAAACAGTGACAGACGCCCCGCCGCGCGCCGACGTGGTACGAATCGGAACCGTGCTCCCCCTTGGCCAGGAACGCGCAAACGGGCTGCAGACGCCGTCACGCGCCGGCGGGGTGTCTGTCGCTCTCGGCCTGCTGTCGGCACTAACGATGCCGGTGGCGATCTTCGCAACCCGGTATTCGAGCGCCTACGAGCTCCTGCACGCTGGAGTGGCCATACCCATTGCCCTCGGGCTCGGGATCGCCGCGGTCGTTGCGTCGCGACGGGCCCGTCGGAGCCTCCGCCATTCGCTCGGCGCGAGTGGAGCTCGTCGGAACGCGAGGATCGGGTGGCTACTCGGCACGCTCGGGATTTGCCTCGCTGCCACCGGAGCGATCGCGGTCGCCGTCTACGGCCTCCTCACGTACGTCGGTTCCACGTAGCGCCTACCTCTTCTCGCGTCCACGTCTCGTTCGCAGTTCCACTCGGACCCGTCTAGACTGGTGCGTTCATGTTTGAGATCGGTAGTAGCTTGCGCGATACCCGCCTGCGCCAGGGCCTCGACTTCGTCGACCTCGAAAGCCGTACGAAGATCAGAGCCAAGTACCTCCGCGCACTCGAGGACGAGCAGTTCGACCAGCTTCCTGCGCCGACCTACGTCAAGGGATTTCTCCGGACGTACGCCGAGGCTCTTGGCCTCGACGGAGGCCCGTACGTCGACGAGTACAACTCGAGATACGTCGCGGGGGACGACGAGACGCCGCTCCGCGCACGACGGGTCACTCCCGCCGCTCGTCGCCGGAAGCATGACCGTCGCCAGTCACGTGTCGTGGCAGTCGCCCTCACGGCCATCGCTGTCGTCACCGCGCTCGTGATCGGAGCATGGAAGTTCGGCGAGCCCGAGAGCCCACGCGTCCGTGGGCTCGCGGTGGCTCCGTCGACCACGCCGGCTCAGACGGCGACCGTGCTGCTACGGGCGGTTCGCGGTGACACGTTCGTCGAAGTGCGCGTGGCGAGCCGCGCAGGAAAGCCCCTCTTCAGCGGCACGCTCGAGAAAGGTCGCTCGCACACCTTCGCCCGGCCGAAGCTGTGGCTCTCGATCGCATCACCCGATAACGCCCGGCTGGTCGTCAACGGCAAGCGCACCTCCGTTCCCGCAGGTGGCGAGCTCGTGGTCTCGGCCGGCAGAGTCACCGCAGTCTCACCTTGAGTCGCCGCCCACGCGCTGCGATCGTCGTGACGGGCAGCGAGCTCGTCCGTGGCGAGCGCACGGACCTCAATGGCCCGTTCTATGCGCGCACGGCGCTTTCGCTCGGACTCGATCCAGTGCGGGTGACGATCGTCGGCGACGACCCCGACGCGCTCGAATCGGCGTTGCGCGACGGGCTTACCGAGGACGTCTGCCTGGTGTCGGGAGGGTTGGGGCCGACGCACGACGACCGTACGGTCGCGCTCATCGCGCGCGCGGCGGGCCGCGAACTGCGGCTCGACGAGGGGCTCGAGCAGCAGATCGGGGACATCTCGCGCACCTTCGCTGCGCGCCAGGGGCGGCCGTACGCGGACTTCGCACCGGGCGTCCGCAAGCAGGCCACGGTGCCGGAGGGCGCCGTGATCCTAGGCCTGGCCGGCACGGCTCCCGGACTCGTGCTGGAGACGGGAGCGTGCGTCGTCGTCGTCCTCCCCGGACCACCCGGCGAGCTCCAGACCCTCTGGCCACGGGCGCTCGAGACCGACGAGCTCAGTCGGGTGCTCGCGCAGAGCGCACCTCCCGATCGGCGTGTCCTGCGCTTCTTCGGGGTCAGCGAGTCGGCGGTGGCAAGGGCACTTGCGGAGGCCGGCGGCGACGGGGACGGGGTGGAGGTCACGATCTGCGCGCGGGACTTCGAGATCCACGTCGACCTCCTGGCGGAAGCCCATGGGGGCCCGAGGGCCGACGAGCTCGTCGCCGATCTCGAGACGCCGCTCGAGGAGTACCTGTTCGCGCGTACCGACCACGCCGTCGAGGAGATCGTGCTCGACCTCTGCCGTGAGCGCGGTCTGACCCTCGCGACGGCCGAGTCGTGCACGGGCGGGCTCGTGGCAGCGCGACTCACGAGCATTCCCGGTGCGAGTGACGTCTTCCGCGGCGCGATCGTCGCGTATGCGAACGACGTCAAGGAGGGAGAGCTTGGCGTCTCGGAGGAGGTTCTCGCCGAGTATGGCGCAGTCTCAGCTGAAGCCGCGGCCGCGATGGCGCACGGGGCGCGGCTGCGGCTCGGCGTCGACGTCGCGGTTGCCGTAACGGGCGTGGCGGGTCCGGACGGCGGCACCGAGGACAAGCCCGTCGGCACGGTGTTCTTCCACGCGGTTGGCCCCGAAGGGGAGGAGGCCTTCACCTTCCAGGTGCCCGGCTGGCGGGAGGCGGTTCGCCAGCGTTCCACCGTTACGGCGCTTCACATCGTCCGGCGTCTCTTGACACGGAATCGGCACGGAGACGCGTGATATCGCGCGGTACCGTGAACAGGGATGAGGGCTTCGCCTCGCTCGCGCTCGTTCCGGCTTGACGGGAACACCTGTTCCGTCCGACCCGCCTGCTTATGTACTTCGCCTGCACTCGCGCGGCGCGCCGTAGGCGCTCGACTCGAACCGTCCAGGAGGATGAACCCATGAACCGTGAAGAGCAACTCGACGTCACACTCGGCCAGATCGAGCGCCAGTTCGGCAAGGGCGCCGTCATGCGCATGAGCGACCAGGCGCAGGTCGCGATCGGTGCAGTGTCGACCGGGTCGCTCTCCCTCGACATGGCGCTCGGGATCGGCGGTTTGCCCAGGGGGAGGATCGTCGAGGTCTTCGGCCCGGAGTCGTCAGGGAAGACGACGCTCGTCTACCACGTGATCGCCGAGGCCCAGCGCCGCGGCGGCATCTGCGCCTTCATCGATGCGGAGCACTCGATGGATCCCTCCTACGCGCGCCGGATCGGCGTGAACATCGACGAACTGCTCGTCAGCCAACCTGACACCGGCGAGCAGGCGCTCGAGATCTCCGAGCTCCTGATCCGCTCGGGTGCTCTGGACATCGTCGCAGTGGACTCCGTCGCCGCGTTGACCCCGAAGGCGGAGATCGAGGGCGAGATGGGCGACAGCCATGTCGGCCTCCAGGCGCGACTTATGAGCCAGGCCTTGCGCAAGCTCGCCGGAACACTGAACCGGACCGACACGATCGCCCTGTTCACCAACCAGCTGCGCGAGAAGATCGGCGTCATGTTCGGCTCTCCGGAGACGACCCCGGGCGGGCGCGCGCTGAAGTTCTACTCGTCGATCCGGCTCGACATTCGGCGGATCGAGACGCTGAAGGACGGCGCCGAGGCCTACGGCAATAGGGTCCGGGTCAAGGTCGTGAAGAACAAGGTCGCACCGCCCTTCAAGCAGGCAGAGTTCGACATCATCTACGGCACCGGCATCTCCTGGGAGGGCACCGTCCTCGAAGTGGGGATCGAGACGAAGGCGGTGCAGAAGTCGGGCTCATACTTCAGCTTTGGAGACGAGCGACTCGGCCAGGGACGCCAGAACGCGGCCGCCTTCCTCCGCGAGCACCCCGATGTCGTCCAGGCCATCCTCGCGCAGATCCAGGCCGCCGCACCAGCCGAGCAGGTCGTTTCTGCGCGACTGCTGCCCACACTCGCCGGCGATGCCACCCCCACCGCGCCGGCCGACATCGAGGTCATCGACGAGGTCGCCGTCTAGAGAGTCGATGAGCACCGAGATGCCGGTCGTAACGGCGATACGCGCGTTGGGTCAGGGCTCTGTCGAGATAGCGCTCGACGGTGTCCCCTGGCGAACGTTTCCTACCGAGGCGGTCGTCGCCGCCGGCCTTCGAGTCGGCGTCGCAATCGATCGACCCCGGGCAAGAGCGTTACGCCGCGACACGCGGCGCCTCGAGGCCATACGCGCAGCCGTAGCGGCCTTGCAGCGCCGTGATCGACCGGGAACCGAGGTGGATGAGCGAATGGCGCAAGCTGGTGTTGCACCGGCAGAGCGCCGGCGCGCGCTCGACACGCTCTCACGCGCCGGCATCGTTGACGACAACCGCTTTGCGGGGCAGCGTGCGCGCGCACTTGCCGAGCGGGGGGGCAGGCGATCTCCTCATCGCCGACGAGCTCGAGCGACGGGGCGTTACGAGCACTGCTATCCGAGACGCCCTCGCGGTGCTCGAGCCGGAGGTTCAACGCGCGGGCAGAATCGTCGCTCAACGCGGTACCGGAGCCCGCACAGGGCGCTATCTGGCGCAGAAGGGTTTCCACGAAGAGACGATCGGGGCGCTGATTGCGGAGCCCGCCAGCGACGGGATAGAATAGGACCGCTTCATCCGAGAACTTTCCTGCAATTTGAGTACAAATCGGCCCTCTGAAACCGGTGATCCACATTCTTCAAAATCTGACACCCTTCGTTCGGAAGCCTCGGGAGGGCTCCAGAACCTGAGCTGATCTACCACCGGCGTCGGAGCCCGGCCGGCAGGCCGAGTTCCCGGATGTGAGCTCTCGCGGTCTCTGCCGCGGGCAATCGATCCCTCGTTCCAGGAGCGGGAATGCTCACTGTTGTCGGAGTTCTGGTCGGAGCAGCGCTTGGCGCCGCGTGTGCGATCGTCTGGCTTCGCACTGCAAGCGCATCCCGCGTGCGAGAGGCCGAGACGACCCGGGGGAAGGTCGTCGAGGAGGCCAACCGTCAGGCCGACGCCATTCGGAGAGAGGCAGACGTCGAGGCGCGGGAGCAGGTCATGCGGCTCCGTTCGGAGATCGAGGCCGAGGTCACCGAGCGGCGGATCGCGATCGTCAAGTCGGAGGAGCGCACGCATCAGAAAGAGAGCGAGCTCGAAACGAAGCTGATCGAGCTCGACCGCCGCGAGCAGGGCGTCACGGATCGCGAGATACATGCGAAGGAGCTGCAAGACGAAGTCAAGGCTGCCCGCGACGACGCGCTCCGCGAGCTCGAGCGCATCTCCGGCCTCGGGGCGAGCGAGGCGAAGCAACAAGTTCTCGAGCGCTCGCAGGACCTCGTTCGCCACGAGCTGGCGCGAACGGTCCGCCAGATGGACGACGAGGCGCGGGCCGATGCGCGACGCCGCGCACGCGCGATCGTGGCGGACGCCCTCCAGCGCGTGGCGGCGAGCCATACCGCAGAGACGACGGTGACCGTCGTAGAGCTTCCTTCAGACGATATGAAGGGCAGGATCATCGGCCGCGAGGGCCGCAATATCCGCTCTCTCGAGCACCTCACGGGCGTTGACTTCATCGTCGACGACACACCGCACGCGGTCGTCCTGTCGTCCTTCGACGGGCTCCGGCGGGAGGTCGCGCGCACGACCCTCGAGAAGCTGATGGAGGACGGCCGCATTCACCCCGCGAGGATCGAGGAGATGTACTACCAGTCGAAGGCGGAGATCGAGGGACTCGTCCAGCAGGCGGGAGAGCAGGCCGTATTCGAGGCGAACTGCGGTGAGCTCGACGAGGAGCTCGTGAAGATCCTCGGCCGCCTCCGCTACCGAACCAGCTACGGCCAGAACGTGCTCAAGCACACGCTGGAGGTCGTCCACCTCGCCGGCCTCATGGCAAGCGAACTCGGCGCAAGCGTCAAGACGGCACGGCGGGCCGCGCTCCTGCACGACCTGGGCAAGGCCATGACGCACGAGGTCGAAGGCTCGCACGCTGCAGTGTCGGCACGTCTTGCACGTCGCTTCGGAGAGTCGGCCGGCGTCGTGCACGCGATCGAAGCGCACCACTACGAGGTGCAACCGCAGACGGTCGAGGCGGTGCTTCTGATCACCGCTGACGCGATCTCAGCCTCGCGACCGGGCGCCAGGGGCGAGAGCCTCGAGCACTACATCAAGCGACTCGAAGCGCTCGAGGAGATCGCAACGGCCAAGCCCGGCGTCGCGAGCGCGTACGCACTCCAGGCTGGGCGAGAGATCCGCGTGATCGTGGAGCCTACGGAGGTCGACGACGACACGGCCGTTCTGCTCTCCCACGAGATCGCACGCGAGATCGAGGATCAACTCGAGTACCCGGGACAGGTGAAGGTCATCGTCATCCGCGAGTCGCGAGCGATCGAAGTCGCGAAGTAGCGGCCAGACGGATCGGGGCTCGTCCTGACCTCTCGCTTGCCCATCTACACTGGCTTGACATGAAGCGCTACCACGTGACCACGTTTGGCTGCCAGATGAACGCCCACGACTCCGAGCGGATCAAGGGTCTGCTCGAGTCGCTCGGGCTCGGCGAGGCGGTCTCGCAAGAGAGCGCCGACGTCATCGTGTTCAACACCTGCACGATCCGCGAGAAGCCCGACCAGAAGCTCGCCGCCCACCTTGCGCAGGCGGCGGCGCGAAAACGTTCCGACCCGAGCACCGTGATCGCCGTCGGCGGCTGCTACGCCGAAGCCCAGCAGGAGCGGATCTTCGAGCTCTACCCCTACGTAGACGTTGCGTTCGGCCCGGGCTCGATCCCCCATCTCGGTGACTGGCTCGGTGTCGGCGGCACGGGGATTGAAGCCGGACGCTTCGGCACCCATGAGCACTTTGCGGCCGACCTCCCCGAGCATCGCGAGCGTGCGTTCCACGCCTGGGTACAGGTTTCGATGGGCTGCAACTCGAGTTGCTCGTACTGCATCGTCCCTGCCGTCCGAGGACGTGAGCAGAGCAGACGGCCCGGAGAGATCCTCGCAGAAGTCACGCGCTTGGCGGTCGCGGGCGTCAAGGAGATCACGTTGCTCGGCCAGAACGTCAACTCGTGGGGCCGTGACCTTGCGCCGGCAATCCAGACAGAGTTCGGGGAGCTGCTCCGCGCGTGTGACGCAGTCGAGGGCATCGAGCGGATCCGGTTCACGAGCCCCCACCCGAAGGATTTCCGTGCTCCTGTGATCGAGGCGATGACTCAGTCCGCCACGGTCTGCGAGCACATCCATCTTCCGCTCCAAGCAGGTTCGACGCGCATCCTCAAGGCGATGCGCAGGACCTACTCTCGGGAGCGATACGTCGCGCTCGTCGAGCGTCTGAGAGCGGCGATCCCCGATCTAGCGCTCTCGACGGACATCATCGTCGGCTTCCCGGGTGAGACCGAGACGGACTTCGCAGAGACGCTCGCGGCCGTCGAGGAGATCGGATACGACAGCGCGTTTACGTTCATCTACTCCCCGCGGCGGGGAACCGACGCCGCCGCGCTGCCCGACCAGGTTCCCCACGAGGTCAAGCGCGAACGGCTCGAGCGACTCGTCGAGCTCGTCCAGCGCATCGCCCGCGAGCGCAACGGCGCACGCATCGGCCGTGTGGAGCAGGTGCTCGTAGAGGGCAGGAGCCGGACCGACCCGGCGCTCCTGCGGGGCAGAACGCGCCGTAACACGACGGTCAACTTTGTCGGAGCTGCAACGCCGGGCGACCTTGTCGACGTGCGCATCGACGGCGCGACCTCGACGACGCTTCGAGGCCGCGAGGTCGCTGCGCTCGTCGGCGCCTGATGTCGGGCGCCGTTCCGGCAGTCATCGCCATCTTCGGCCCCACCGCTTCGGGCAAGTCGGCGATCGCCGCCGAGCTCGCGGCGCGCCTCAAGACGGAGGTCGTCTCAGCCGACGCGATGCAGGTCTACGATGGGCTCCCGATTCTCACGAACCAGCCGGCAGCGCCAACGCGGCTCGTTGGATTCTGGCCGCTTGAGCGAGAGATGTCCGTCGGCGAGTATCAACGGCTCGCGCACGCCGCGATCGACACCCTCGTCGAATCAAGAGGCGCCGCCGTGGTGGCGGGCGGAACCGGTCTCTACCTACGCGCAGCGCTCGCCGATCTTTGCCTGCCCCCGGCGCCCCCAGACGGCGTGCGCGCCAAATGGGAGAAGGCATACGACCAGAGCTCCCTGGCGACGTACGCTGAGCTCGTTGCACGCGACCCGCGCGCCGCAGCCGCAGTCCACGTCAACGACCGGCGCCGCGTCGTTCGCGCGCTCGAGCTAGTCGAGGCGGACGCGTCGCTAGTCCCCGATGCGGACAGGCTCTGGAGTGACGACACGCGCCACGCGACACTCGTGGTAGGCCTCGACGTTCCGACGGAGGAGCTCGACAAGCGGATCGCGTCGCGAGCACGGGAGATGTTCGCCGGCGGAGTGGCCGACGAGGTTCGCGGGGCGCTCACCCACGGTATCTCGCGTACCGCCGAGAAGGCGCTCGGCATCGCCGAGATCGCGTCTCTCCCGCCCGCGGCCGCGGAACAGGCAATCGTCACCCGCACGAGGCGCTACGCCGCCTACCAGCGTAAGTGGATGCGGCGGATCCCGCGCCTCACTCGCGTTGATGCGACCCGTCCCGCGCACGAGGTGGCAGCTGCAATTCTGGCAGTAGTATCGTCGCGAGGTGAAGCGCAGGATTCCGCGTAGGAGCGCAAGCCACCCGGCGCAGGGTCGGTTGGCGTCGAGGGTGAGTAGACACCCTGCGGCGCCAAGCATGAAGACGCCGAGCCCGGGTTGAAGGCGACCCAAGGGCGGCAAGAATACGAGGACGGGGAGCACGATCGTTGGTTTTCACCAAGATCCGGCCGGCGAGTGGGTGGCCGTGCTCGATTGTGGCCACAACCAGCACATACGCCACCGTCCGCCGTTCGAGCTTCGACCGTGGGTGCTTTCTCCGGCTGAACGCTCAGCGAGACTGGGCGCCCCGTGCGACTGTCCGCTCTGTGACCGCGACGGGTCCGGCGGCGACTCAGCGTGTCTGGCTCATCTTGTCTGCGTGGAGCGACGGCTCAGAGCATCGCTCGGGATGTTCCTCCGGCAGCTAGGGAACGATGGTTTCCGGCGCGGCTGTCGAAAATCCCGCATCAGCCTGCCACGGAGACGACCGCAAGAGGACAACATGAAACGCCCCGGGGGTCGGAGCTCTCCGGCCGACAAGCGTAAGCTGTGTCCCAGGTGACCGGGCGCACGACATCGAGGATCCACGTCGTTCAAGTGGCGGCGATAGGTGCGTTCACTTTGGGCTTCGAGGGTGACGCCCCAGGAGCATGGCTGGATCACGACGTGTATTTCGATCGAGCCGAGGCAGAGGCCGATGCGCAGCTGATCGAGACGTCGGTGATCATTGATAGCGACGGAACAGACATCTCCGCGGACGTCCTGACGGTTGCCCGGGTTCGCCGTCTCGATGAGATCGATGAGGAGTTCGGCCAAGAGCGCACTGCTGAGATCCTCACTGTCTTTCGCGAGCGACTAAGCACGCTGACACGCCAACCCTGACGTTACGTATTGAAATGCGGTTCTCTAAGTGGCACGCGCTCGGCAACAGCTATCTCCTGATCGAGCGCGGTAGCGCCGGAGCAGCGCTTACGGCAGCGGTCGTGGAGCGTGTCTGCGATCCCGATCGCGGCATTGGTTCGCACGGGGTGCTTGAGGTGGTTGGGAGAGAGGGGGCCGAGGCGGAGATCGTGATCTGGAACCCGGATGGCTCGGTCGCAGAGATGTCGGGTAACGGAACCCGGATCGCTGCGTGCTGGCTTGCGGCCCAGACGGGAGCGTCTGCTGTCTCGATCGTCGTCTCCGGACGCCGGGTCGAGGCGCAGGTGCTCGAGCCGGGGGTCGTGCAGCAGACGCTCGGGCCGATCGAAGTGGGGGAGCTCGAGCCGCTCGACGTCGGTGACGTCTCCGTGTCACTCGTACCGGTCGACGTGGGCAACCCACATGCAGTCGTCGTCGATCAGCCGCTCACACGCGACGCGCTGCTGTCGCTCGGGCCGGCGCTCGAAGTCCACCCGCGCTTTCCGACCCGGACGAACGTGCAGCTCGCGACGCCCGAGGGCCCGCACGCTGTCCGGGCGCTCGTCTGGGAGCGTGGGGCCGGCGAGACGCCGGCCTCAGGCTCCTCAGCGGTCGCAGTTGCAGCAGCTGCGGCGGCGCTCGGATGGTGTACGGGCTCGGTCAGGGTGACGATGCCAGGCGGCACGCTCGACGTCGCGATCGAGGACGGCGCCGCAACGCTAACAGGCCCGGCCGAGGAGATCGCACGCGGCGAGATCGTCTGCTCGTTCTAGCGACGACGCTCCGTCTCTACACAGCGATCTCGTACTCGCGGAGCACATCGTTGAGCGACGTCTTCAGATCCGTCGACGCGCTGCGCTCTCCGACGATCAGCGCGCACGGGAGCCCGTAGGTGCCGGCAGAAAACTCCTTCTGACGCACGCCTGGGAGCACGACCTTCCCGGCCGGCACGGCCCCTCGATGCTCGACCGGCTCGGAGCCCGTCACGTCGATGATCGGCACCGTCGCCGACAGGACGACGTTCGGTGCGATTACGGCGCCTGCACCGATCCGTACCCCTTCGACGATTACTGCGCGCGAGCCGATGAAAGCCCCGTCCTCGACGATGACAGGAGCCGCCTGAGGCGGCTCGAGCACGCCGCCGATCCCGACACCGCCGGCAAGGTGCACGTCGGCTCCTATCTGGGCACACGATCCAACCGTCGCCCACGTATCGACCATCGTGCGCGGGCCAACCCAGGCCCCGATATTCACGTAGCCGGGCATCAGCACGACCCCGGCTGAAAGATACGAGCCGTAGCGAGCTACGCCCGGTGGCACTACCCGGACCCCGGTTTCCGCGTAGTTCGACTTTACCGGCACCTTGTCGAGGAAATGAAGTCCGCCAACCTCCATCGGCTCCACCTTGCGCAGGCGGAAGTAGAGCAAGATCGCCTTCTTGACCCATTCGTTCACCTGCCAGTCGCCGTCGCAAGGCTCCGCGACGCGCAACTCCCCGGCGTCGAGCATCCGGATTGTCTCCTCGATCGGCCCGGCCTCGACCTCGCCGGCCTCCCACAGTGCATCGATCCTCTCGTGCAGGTCCATGATGAGATTCTCGCTCACGCGCTCTAACGGTGCGCCGTTAGGCAGCGACGTGGTCGCGACCGTCGCTCATCCGTCCACGATTCGCCTGCGTGCGGACACGATCAGGCCGTACTCTCAGACCCCTTGAGCGATGATCTCCGCAGCTCGAACGCACTCCTCCTCCGTAGGCACGACCGCCAGGCGGGCGTATCCTTCGCCGGAAGGGCCGAGGAACGAGCCGGGAGCGACGACGACGCCGCGTCCGAGCAGTCGCGTTGCGAACGCCTCGCTCGTCATTCCCGTCGGCACCGCGAACCACACGAACATCGTGGCGTCGCCGCCCGCCACGCGCAGGCCGGCACTCCTCAGCCCATCGCATAGGATCTCGCGCTTCCGGGCATAGGACGCTCGGGCACGTTCGACGTGGCCCTCGTCCGCCCAGGCCACCACCGAGGCGCGTTGGACGAACTCCTGTGGTGCTGTGCCGGTACCCGAGCGGAACCTCTTCAATGTCTCGATGAGTGCCGGATCACCTGCGACGAAGCCCGACCGAAAGCCTGTCATCGACGAGCGCTTCGAAAGCGTGTTGAAAACCGCGACGTTCCTCAGATCCGAGAGCTCGAGCGCCGAGCGTGGGGGCGCCGTGACCCATAGCTCAGAGTACGCCTCATCGGCTGCCAACACAAAGTCATGCGCTCGCGCGAGCGCAGCGGCCCGCTCGAGCAGCGCCAGCGGGGCCGTCACCGCCGTCGGGTTGTTCGGATAGTTCAGCCACAGCACCGCCGTCCGCTGCCACGTCGCGGCCGGGACGATGTCGAGGTCCGGCAGGAAGCCACTTGCCTCGACGAGTGGCAACGAGAGAACGCGCGCGCCGGCGAACGCAGCCCCGCGCGCGGGCACCGGATAGCCCGGCTCGGTGACGACCACGGTGTCCTTGCCTCCGAGGGGGTCGTGCAGGACCTGGGCGAACGAGAAGATCGCTTCCTTCGAGCCAAGCGTCGGGATGATCGCCGTCTCGGCATCGAGAGCGACCCCGAACCGGGGAAGAGCCCAGGCCGCGATCGCCTCGCGGAGCTCGGGCAGGCCGGCCGACACGGGGTACCCCATACGCCCGCGAACACCGTCTCTCAGCGCCGCGATGATGCGTGGATCTGTCGGCTCACGGGGATCGCCGACCCCGAGGTCGATCACCTCATGACCTTCCGCCCGGCGCGCGGCTACCACCTCGTTGAGGCGCGCGAACGGGTACGCCCCTTGCTGTGTGAGAACTGGCGACAACCGCACCGGCTACCTCGTCAGGAAGGCGTGCAGCGTCTCGTAGGCACGGACGAGCGACTCGATCGCGACGAGCTCGTCGCGGCGGTGCGCGTAGCGCGTCGCGCCTGGACCGAAGTTGATCGCGTCAATTCCCTGGGCCGTGAAGTCGGCGACATTGGTCCAGGCCTGCTTCGGCTCGATCGCAAGCCCTCCGGCGTCGGCGAGGGCTTGCACGAGTGGAGCGTCCGTGACCACCCTGGCCGGGGGGGAATCGCCCGTAATCGTCAGTTCGGCGCCAGGAGGCACGAGCGCGCGAAGGAACGCCTCCGCGCTCTCCGGTGTCCGATCTGGCGGGTACCGGAAGTTGACCGTCGCAACCGCACTATCGGGGATCACGTTGTCCGCGATGCCGCCTTCGATCCGGGTCACCGAGACGACCTCGTAGAACGGGAGGCCACCTACAACTGCCTCGCGACGTGGGAGCGTCACGAACTTTGCGAGTCCCTCGAGTGCCCGATCGATCGCGTTGTCGGCAAGCCACGGCCGAGCAGAGTGTCCACTCACGCCATGGAAAGCAACAGTCGCATTCATGTTGCCGAGGCAACCGGCCTGCACGGTGAGGTCGGTGGGTTCGAGCAGAATGGCGAGCTCGGCCTCATGCACGAGCCGCGAGCGAGTGAAGAGATCGGGGAGCGGACTGAACTCGGCGGGAAGCTCTTCCTTGCCGAACAGGAGTAACCCCACGTCGAACGATGCGGGGTCGCGGAGAGCCAGGTCGCGGACGAGCTCGATCGCGACTGCGACACCGCCTTTCATGTCGGTCGCGCCCAAGCCGTGCACGGCCTCACTGTCGATCCGCCCGGGGATGTTGTCCTGCGCCGGCACGGTGTCGTAGTGGCCGGCCAGGATCACAAGCGGGACTCCGGAGCGGCGCGGGCGAGCGAACAGGAACGCGTCCTCGGCGGCGTACTCGGCTTCGAACACCGGTGGGACGAGATCGAGCAGGTGCGCCCGCACGCGCTCCTCGCTGCGGCTCTCCGACGGAATATCGACGAGCTCCAGAGTGCGCGACGCGAGTCTCTGCGCCAGATCGCTCATTCCAGCGAGCCTAGTCGATCGTGCAACGGCGGTCGTCGCCGACAACGAGGCCAGCGCCGACACCCCCGAGCGAAGTGGATACGCGTGCGCGCCCCACCGCGAACCTTTCCACCAGGGGAGCGCTAGTTCTCCCTGCAAATAGGCTTGTACCTCGGATCGGCGGGGCCGCGTCAACGGCCGGGGTCAGACCTGGTGACATGCTCGCAACGGACTCGCCCACAAACGACTCCGAACGAGCTCATGGGCAGCTACAGGAGGCGCGGGCTTGAACGAACGCAACGACGACATCCCTGGAAAATGGACGAATTAGACGCGTATGGGAGCGTGCGGATACCGGCAGCTGGAGCTGCTCCAAGCGCTTCGAATTCGACGCCCGGGGTCAGACCTGATGGCATGTCCGAAGCGGACGCCGGCGGCACAACCTCGGCGGAACGCTCGAGTGCAGGGCTCGACCCGTCGCATGAGCGCAGTTGTCGCGATAATCGCGTGGTGACGCTGCGCCAGCCAGATCCTTCGCCCGGCGCCCTCCAGGCCGAGCGGGGTCTCGTGGTCGCCGTCCTGCCGAAGGGATCCGATGCGGACGACGAGCTCGCGGAGCTAAGGGAGCTCGCCCGTACGGCGGGCGTCGAGCCGATCGACCAGGTCATCCAGCATCGAGCGTCCCCGGACACGCGCACGTACGTCGGCAAGGGAAAGCTGGACGAGTTGAAAGACGCGTACGCGACAGCCGAGGCAGAGGTCGTCGTCGTCGACGGCGAGCTCGATCCTACGCAGCAGCGCGCCCTCGAGGACCTGCTATCGGCACGCGTCGTGGACAGAACGCAGCTGATCCTCGACATCTTCGCCCAGCACGCCGTCAGCGCCGAGGGCAAGCTCCAGGTCGAGCTCGCCCAGCTCGAGTACAACCTGCCGAGGATGCGCGGGATGTGGCAGCACCTCGAACGCCTCGGCGGCGGCGTCGGGACGCGCGGCCCCGGCGAATCCCAGCTCGAGACCGACCGGCGAATCGCACGACGCCGCATCAGCCAGCTGCGCCAGCGGCTGAAGACGCTCCGCGCCCAGCGGCAGGTGCGTCGCAGGGAGCGCGAACGCTCCGAGACACCCACGGTCGCCCTTGCGGGATACACGAACGCGGGCAAGTCGACACTTCTGAACGCGCTCACCGGCGCCAGCGTCTCAGTCGAGAATCGCCTTTTCGAGACGCTCGATCCGACGACGCGCAGCTTCTCCTACGACGGCAAGCGGTATCTCGTGACGGATACGGTCGGGTTCATCCGACGGCTACCGACGCAGCTCGTCGAAGGCTTCGCCTCAACGCTGGAGGAGACGCTCGTCGCGGACCTGATCCTCCACGTCATCGACGCTTCGCTTCCACTGGATCGGCGACATGAGCAGATCGCCGCGGTGGAGCGCGTGCTCACGGAGATCGGAGCCGATGACGTCCCGCTCGAGCGCGTGCTCAACAAGGTCGATCTCCTCGGCGACGAGGAGCGACGTCGGCTTGGTCACCGCTTCCCCGAGGCGCTGCAGATCAGCGGCTCCACCGGGGAGGGGCTCGATGCGTTACGGGAGCGGGTCGCCGATCTCTTCGCAGGCCGCTTCGAGGACGTACGCCTGCTCGTGCCCTACGACGAAGGCGCCACGCTGTCTGCGCTCTACGCCCTTGGCGCACCGATCGAGGAGCGCAGGGACACGGACGCCGGTGTGGCGATCCGCGCGAAGCTGCCGCCACGCGACGTGCGCCGCTTCGCCGCCTACCTCGTCGCAGGCGTGGAGGAGTAGATGGTCATCCGCTTCACGCGCCTCGACCCGACGGCGGTGCTGCCGTCGCGCGCCTACGACGGCGACGCGGGACTCGATCTCGTCGCATGCGAGGCGATGACGCTCTTGCCAGGCCATCGCGCGAGCATTGGCACCGGGCTGGCGGTCGCGATCCCGGAGGGGCATGCCGGGCTCGTGCTGCCGCGCTCGGGGCTAGCCGCCCGACACGGAATCGCATTGGTCAACGCACCAGGGCTGATCGACTCCGGCTACCGAGGCGAGATCCGAGTGCTGCTGCTCAACACCGACAGGGACGAGGCCTTCGTGATCGAGCCGGGCATGCGGATCGCGCAGCTCGTCGTCGTCCAGGTGCCGGAGCTCACGTTGACCGAGGTCGCTGACCTCGCCTCGAGCGCGCGTGGCTCGGCCGGCTTCGGCTCCTCGGGGACAGCAAGCGGGTGAGGCCCGAGCCACGGATCAGGGTCTCTGCCATCCTTCGCTGGCACGGGAGGATCCTGCTGTGCCGGCACGAGAAGCGAGGGGAACAGCACTGGCTACTCCCGGGGGGTGGGGTTCGCAGCGGAGAGAGCCTTACAGAGGCGCTCCAGCGTGAGCTCGCCGAGGAGACGGGGCTGCTGAAGAACGGAGACGAGCTCCCCGTGGAGGGGCCCGTCGCCATCGTCGACTCGATCTCGCCCGAGCGTAGCCTCTGGTCGAAGCATGTCGTCCACATCATCTTCGCAGGAGACCTCGGCGGCTCGCTGACCGGAATCGCTTCAGAGGACGATGCGGTACGAGGCCACCGGCTGTTCGGCCTGGACGACCTCGACGAAGTCGCAATGCATCCACCGATCCACCGCTTTCTCCGCCGCTGGCAGCCAGGTGACCCATGTGTCTATCTCGGTGCCCTCTGGGCTCCATGATATTTGTATACGCAACGAGATGCTAGCCTCCCCGTCGTGAGCAACCCGTCGCCGAAGGCCGCCAGCTCGTCGCGCCTGCCTGCCACCGCGACCATCGGCCCCGTGCACCTGATCGTCTCGGATCTACAGCGATCCGTCGCGTTCTACACGCAGTCGATTGGTCTCGAGACACGTGCCCACGTGCAGCGCCGGGCGTCGCTCGGGGCGGGAGGGACAGAGCTCATCGTGTTGCACGAGCAGCCGGGGGCCCGGCCTTCGACCACCACCGCAGGCCTGTTCCATCTCGCGCTTCGCGTTCCTACGCGACCCGCTCTCGCGACGTGGCTCGCGCATGCTGCCAATGACAACGTGCCGCTTACGGGTCTCTCCGACCACTTCGTCAGCGAGGCGATCTACCTCGACGATCCCGATTCGCACGGGATCGAGATCTACTGGGATCGGCCGCGCGACCTCTGGGAGGGTCAGGTCGCGCGACGTCTGATAACGGCACCTCTGGACACGGCGGATTTGCTGCGCGAGCTCGAAGGCGCCGACGTGCCTTCCGGAGGATTGCCGACCGGTACCGACCTGGGCCATATCCACCTCCGCGTCGGATCGCTGCCGGCGGCTGTCGCCTTTTACGACGGCGTGCTCGGGTTCGACACCATGGCGAGCCTGCCCGGTGCTGCATTCCTCAGCGTTGGGGGCTACCACCACCATGTCGGGCTCAATACGTGGCAGAGCAGCGGAGCGAGCGCCGCGCCCACGGGCTATGCGCGCCTCGGCCACGCGACGATCCTCTTGCCGGACGACGCCGCGCTCTCGGCTGCCATCGAGCGGGTGGAGGTAGCTGGCTACGAGGTGGAGCGCGTCGAGCGAGGGATCCGCGTCTGCGACCCGTTCGGCACGGCGCTCGTCCTCTCTGTCGACACCGCTCTACGCTAGAACCTGCCGCCGCGCTCGCGGGCGCGTTCCGCTGAGACTGCGTGCGCGGCTCGCTCGAGCTCGTCCGGAAGCGGCGCCAGCGGTTGTGGGGGCTCTCCGGTCAGATGCGCGAGCGCCTGGCCGAGGAGCCAGTCGGCTAGCCAGGGATTCCGCGGCAGGAGCGGGCCGTGGAGATAGGTCCCGATGGCTCGGCCGACTCGGCAGCCTTCGAACCCCGACTTCCCGTCGTTGCCGAATCCTGCGACGACGCGGCCGAGGGGTCGAGCACCAGAGTCGAGCAAGGTCTGCCCGGCATGGTTCTCGAAGCCGGCGATCACCGTTCTGATCCCCGGGTCGAGCTCGCATTCGAGCAGGACGTCTCCGATCAGCCGCCGCTGACCGGCGATCGTCTCGTGCGGGAACACGCCGGCACCGGGCATCCAGCTCCCGTCGCGACCTCGATAGCCTCGCCCGAGGAGTTGGTAGCCGCCGCACACCGCGAGCAAGGCAGCGCCGCCAGCAACCGCCTCTTGCAGCACGCTGCCGTGCCCGGCGAGATCCGGAGCGACGAGCGCCTGCTCGCGGTCCTGCCCGCCGCCGATGTAGAACAGGTCGTAGCGACCGGGGGCGAGTGGCGCACCCAGGCCGATCGCATCGACGTCGAGTTCGTGCCCCCGCTCGCAGGCCCGCCGGTCGAGCACGGCGATGTTTCCACGATCGGCATAGATGTTCAGGTAGCCGGGAAACAGGTGCGCGACGCGGATCCTCACGCCGACGTCTCCCAGTAGGGTCGTACGAGACCACGCTCGACGGCAATCCCGCGGAGCGCGAGCATCGCCGTGTAAGTCGGAAGGATGCCGAGCGCTGCGCCCGCCGGCGTCAGTTCGAGCCCACGATCGAGTGCGGCTGCGAGGGGTGGGATCACTTCGAGCCGCTCACGCGGGAACCCGACGTAGGCGAAGCGGAGGGCGAGCTCGGCGGCACGGCTGCCCGCCGCGACGATCCGGTCGGTCTGCTCGAGCAGCGGCTCGAAGTCCACGTCCCAGATCCAGGACACGTCCCGGCCGTCCGCAATCTCATCGTTGAGCGCAATCACGAGTACCGGGGGGACCTGACCGTCGACGAGCGTCCTGATGATCTCGTTCGCTCCGGCCGGGTTCTTGATCAGGAGCACAAGGGCAGTCGTCCCGCCGATGTCGATCCGCTCGAAGCGGCCGAACGCCGCGGTGAAGCCTTCGAGACCTGCGACGACGTCGTCCAGGCCGGTGTCGAGAGCAATCGCAAGCGACGCCGCGAGGAGGGCGTTGTAGACGTTGTAGAGACCGGGGAGGGGGAGCGTGATCCGCCTGACCCCCTGCACCGTGACGAGGTCGAAGCTCGCAGACGTGAGGCCGTCGAGAGAGATGTTCTGTGCAGCGACATCGAGCGGAGGGCGAGCGTGGCCGCAGGCAGGGCAGCTGTAGTCGCCCAGATGACCAACGTACGCGGCCGAGTAGTCGTACGGGGCGCCGCACCGGACGCAGTACTTCGAGTCGGACGCGTGTTGAAGGGACGGGCGCGCGAGAGAGGGGTTGTCGATGCCGAACCGCACAACGCGCGATCGACCCTCTGCCAGGAAAGCAACGAGTGGGTCGTCCGCGTTGACGACGACGATGGTGTCCTCGGAGAGACCGGCAATCGCGCCGCGCCAACGCTCTGCAATGTGCTCGAGCTCTCCGTAGCGGTCGAGCTGGTCCCGGAAGAGGTTCCCGAGTGCGAGGGCGCGCGGCCGCAGCCTCCGCACCACCTCGGACAGGGCGAACTCGTCGACCTCGAGCAGGCCGAGTTGTGCGTCCCGCGACCCGAGCAGAGCCGACGCGACACCGGACGCGAGATTCGCACCGGAGCTGTTCCAGGCGAGGCGCTGATTGCGGCCGAGTATGCGTGCAGCCATCGCCGTCGAGGTCGTCTTGCCGTTCGTCGCCGAGACAAGCGCCGTCCCCGCAGGCAACCGCGCAGCCAGCGAGTCGAGCGCCCCGGGATCGACCTTCCAGAGGAGCTTTCCGGGCAACGTCGTGCCACCACCGCGCCCCGCGCTGCGCGAAAGCCGGCCGACAAGACGCGCCGTCGTCGTCTCCAGCGTGAGGCGCGCTCCCATCCCGTCGAGCCTACCGTGCGCACCCAACCCGCGGTCTGCTCTGAACCTCTTGCACTTTTTACACGACGCTCTACAGTTATTGCAGATGGCGAAGAAGCGTCAAGCACGATCGTCGCTGGCCGGCGTCGACCCGGACGCCCTTGCCGCGTTCCGGGCCGGCATCCGCCGTCGGTACACAGACGAGCAGATCCTCGACCAGCTCCGCCAAAGCGCAGTCCGAATCGGCAAGTCTCCGACGATGCGGGAGTTTGCCGGCGATCCAGCCGCCGACGTCCACCCACAGACTGTGATTGAGCATTTCGGCTCGTGGAACGCGGCCAAGCGCGCTGCCGGCCTCATGCCCCGACGCTTCATGAGCCGCACGGATCTCCTCGATCAGCTCCGCGTGCTCGGCACGGAGCTCGGTCGACCGCCGACCGCGCGCGACATCGACGCCCGCCGCGGGCGGATGGCGTCGAAATCGCTGATCTGGCACACATTCGGCTCTCTCAGTGCAGCCCTCCGGGAGGCCGGGTTCGACGTACCGGTTGGCGAGGAGCGGCTTGAGCGGGCTGTCGACCAGGGCGTCGAGCTGGCCCGGGCGCTTGGTCGGCTGCCGAAGATGAGCGACTGGAAGAGCGCTCGCTCAACCGACAGCAGCTTGCTCTCCGAGTGGCAGATCTACCGGATGATCGACGTCGACGGTGGTCCGTGGGCGGTTTTCCAGTTCCTCGTTCGCGAGCGGCTGTTGGCAGACGGAGTCCAGGTGGCGTCCGACGGCACGCTCTCGCCCTAGCGCACTACGACGCGAGAGCCGCAAGCCGAGCGAGGCAGGAGACGCTCTCGTCTGGCGCGCGGATGCTCTCGAGAGCGGTCCTCTCGCGGTAGGAGCGGTCCGCCTTGAAGCGACGACGCTCCGCGACCACGCCGTTTCGAAGACCTAGATACGTACCCTCCGCGATCTCTGACTTGCGTAGCGAGACGCGGAGCGTGCGCTCGACGACAACGAGGGCGGATCGGGTCGAGGCAAAGAACGTCTCCGACCTGCCGGCACCGACCCAGAGCGGCCGGGCAACCCCGCGCGCGAGATGCAGCGTGTCGCTGTCGCGCGCGTCGATCCAGCCGGCCGCCATTGAGCCGCGGATTTGCTCGAGCGCTCGCGGATCGCTCCGCTCGAGCTCCATCAACGCGAAGAGCGCCTCGGAGTCGACTGTCATGCCCTCCTCGGCGCGCGCGATCCCATGGCGGGCCAGCAACTCGTCGTCGTTCTCGATGACACCGTTGTGAATGCCGACCACCGTTCCGTGCAGGATCGGGTGGTTGTTGGCGGCGATGGCGGGATGGCCCTTCGTGTGGTCGCGTACGTGGACGAGGACGCGATCGGCCTCGACGGGTACGTGGAGCGCGTCGAGCAACTCGCTCGCGCCCGTGCGCTGCTTGTGTATCGCCACCGGTGCGGCCGGCGCGCTATAGGCATAGCCGACGGCATCTGCTCCGCGCTCGGCGATACCAGCGAGGAGCGCCTGTGCCGCCCGTGTCCGACCGACCCTCGACCGGGGACTGAGGCTATAGCCGGCTATTCCGCACATCGATCGAACGTCCTCTCTGCAGTTCCCTCTCTACGACGCGCCGTACGCACAGAGGTTGGAAGCGCAAACCACTCCTGGCAATTGCTTCGCGCCCGAGCGGCCATCCCCTCGTCCCCTCAAGGAGCTGCTGACCGGCGCCGATAGAGGTCTCGTGGACGGGAATCTGGCAGAGCCGCTGTTCGATCCGGTCGTCGTCGCCGAAGACGAGGTGGCCGACAACGTCACGAGCGACCCGCTGCGCCTCTATATCCGGCAGATCGGCGACGGGCGTCTGCTGACACCGGCGGAGGAGCGCGACCTCGCCCGGCGCAAGGACGAGGGCGACATGGATGCGAAGCGCAAGCTGATCGAATCGAATCTTCGCCTCGTCATGTCGATCACACGCAATTACACGAAGGCTGGAGTCCCGCTGCTGGATCTGATCCAGGAGGGCAATCTCGGACTGATCCGGGCCGTCGAGAAGTTCGACTACAAGCTTGGCTTCAAGCTCTCGACCTACGCCACCTGGTGGATCCGGCAGGCAATCTCCCGGGCACTTGCCGAGCAGGGGCGCACCATTAGGCTCCCCGTCCACGTCGCCGACCAGGTGCGGCGCGTCTCCCGTGCGCGGCGCACGCTTGGCCAAAAGCTCAACCGCGACCCGTCGATCGAGGAAATCGCAGACGAGAGCGGTTTTACGCCGCAGCGTGTCCAGGAGCTCCTCGAGATCGTCCAGGATCACGTCAGCCTCGAGACGCCGGTCGGTGACGGCGAGAGCAACGTCGGCGACCTGATCGAGGATCACAACTCCGATCAGCCCGAGATTCGCACAGCCGAGTCCATGCGATCGTCCGAGCTGGCAATCGCAATCGCACGCCTCAAGCCCCGCCAGCAGCTCGTACTGAACGAGCGCTTCGGGCTCGACGGTGGAAAGCCGAAGACGCTCGAGGAGGTCGGGGTGACGCTCGGGATCACGCGCGAGCGCGTCCGGCAACTAGAGACGCGGGCGCTCCGAGAGCTGCGCATGGTCGCACCGGGCCTCGAGCTCTATCTGACTCCGTAGACGTCGGACAGAGAGGCACCGGAGCGTCCAGGGTCTACATGACGGCCTGAACCTCCTGCACGCTCGCGAGTCGCCTCAGCGAGTCCAACTCGATCTGGCGGACACGCTCCCGCGTCAGGCCGAGGCGCCGGCCAATTTCTTCCAGCGTCTTCGGCTCGGTACCGCCGATGCCGTAGCGGAGCGTAACGACGTCCCGCTCGCGGGCAGGTAGTGCAGCGAGCGCGTCGCGAAGCGCCTGCGACCGCAGTGATCGCTCGACGGTCTCCTCGGGCAGCGGTCCGTCGCTCGCGACGAAGTCCCCAAGCACGGCGTCGTCACTGTCGCCGATCGGGGCATCGAGACTCGTCGACGCACGGGCCGCAGCGCGTACCTCGACCACCTGCTGCACCGTCAGCGAGGCCTCCTCGGCGATCTCCTCGAGCGTCGGCTCCCGACCGAGCTGTGTCCACAGGAGCCGCTCGGCCCGGTTCATCTTCTGGAGGCGCTCGACGATGTGAACGGGCATCCGAATCGTCCGAGCCTTGTCGGCAAGCGCGCGAGCGACGGCCTGCCGAATCCACCAGGTTGCGTAGGTCGAGAACTTGAAACCTCTACGCCAGTCGAACTTCTCGACTGCCCGGATCAGGCCGAGCGTCCCCTCCTGGATCAGATCGAGGAAGGGGAGACCCTGGTTCCTGTAGTTCTTCGCTATCGATACGACGAGACGGAGGTTGCTCTGAATCATCTCGTCCTTGGCGCCGAGGTCGCCCCGCTCGATCCGCTTGGCGAGCTCAACCTCTTTCGCAGCGGTCAGGAGCGAGTGGCGGCCGGCTTCGCGCAGGAACAGCTGTAGCGCGTCGGTCGTCGCCTCGGCCTGTGCGATCGGCTCGGCGACGACCACCTCCTCGACGGGCTCGATCGCGCGCTGCTCGAGCTCACGCATGAGCACTTCCTGCTCGATGGGATCAAGTTCATGGGTCTCGACGAGCTCCGCCAGCTCCGCCACTCGGATCGTGCCCGCTTGTTCGCAGGCGTCGAGAACGGCTCGGATCTCGTCGTTGGCGAGCAGGGCTTCGATTTCCACAGGACGCACAGGTCCGCCTCGCATTGGGGGGTGGCCCTACGAGACTCTCACCCCCTGCTCGTCATGTCCAGTGGTCGGACGACACGGAGTCGCCGCCGACGCGCTCAGATCGGTTCGATCTCGCGCAGAACGCCTGTGTCAACGTCGTAGACGAAGCCGCGAATGCTATCCCGATGAAGCAGGAACGGGGTGTGCTGGAGTCGGCCGATCGACTGACGGACGTTCGCGTCCACGTCGGTGAACGACTCGATCGCGAACGCAGGCGCCATGCCGGTCGCCTCCTGGAGCTCCGCGCGGAATCCATCGTCGGTGATCGTCTGCATCCCGCAGTCGGTGTGGTGGATGAGGATGATCTCCCGGGTCCCGAGCCGCCGCTGCGAGATCGCGAGCGAGCGCACGACGTCGTCGGTGATGACCCCGCCGGCGTTCCGCAGCACGTGTGCCTCGCCGTCGTCGAGGCCGAGCGCGGCGAAGACATCGAGACGTGAGTCCATGCACGCGACGACGGCGAGCCGCCGGGAGGGCCTCAGGTCGAGGTGACCGCGATCGTAGCGCGCCGCAAACTCAGCGTTGTTCCGGAGGAGGTCGTCGATTCCGGCCATGGCCGAAACACTATGCACACGCGCCCGCCGCTCGCCCGACTCTCCGTGTTTACGCCTCGTCCAGCTCTCCGATCGGGACGGCGACCGACTGAGCGCGCACATCACGAGCACTCCAGAAGCCGACGAGCGCGAGCAGCGCGATCACGCCGAGCGTCCCGAAGGTCAGGATCGTGTAGCGCGCCTGCGTGACGCCCCAGACGTCCTTGAAGTCGTAATTCAGGCCGAGGAGCGGCTCGAGCGTTCCCGGGAAGACCGAGACCCAGGATCCGAGTGCCGCCCAGAACGTGATCAGGCCGACGGCGACCCAGATGCCCGGCGTTCCGAAGGGAACGCGGTAAGGCCGGTGGACCTCGCGCAGTGAGTACCGCAGCCTGAGCGCCGTCGGGAAGATCCAGAGGTACGAGATAAGAGTGGTGGAGATCGCGATCGTGAGCACGATCGCGAATGCGTCGGCGGTCGACCCGTTCTTCAGGAGGATCACCGCGGCGATCATGAAGATCGTGGAGGTGATGCCGGAGAAGATGTTGACGCGCACCGGTGTCCCGAGCCGCCTGCTGAAGACACCGAAGTACTTGAAGAAACCGCCGTCGTAGGCGGCAACCGCGAGCACCCGGTCCGAGCCGATCATCCAGACCGCTCCCGAGGTCATCAACGTGAAGATGAAGCCGAGGGCCGTAAGACCGAAGAGGAATCCCTGCGCCCCCCCGTACACGGTGAACGTCTCCTTGACCGCGTCGACGAAGCCGCCGATCCCGTTGATCTCGTCCTTTGGCAGGACGAGCAGGATGCCGAGCACCGGGATCACGTAGAGCATCACGCCGAGAAAGCCACTGCGGGCAACCGAGAGCGGGACGTCGCGCTTCGGATCGACCATCTCCTCCGCCGCGCCGTTCTGCAACTCGAAGCCCACATAGTTGAAGAGCAGGAACGGGGCGAGGCCGAGAAATACCGCAGTGGTCGGCTTCATGTCACCGACGGCGAAGCCCTCGACCCCGTTCTTAGCGGCGTAGACGGCGCACGTGATCGAGAAGAAACCGAGTACGAAGATGCGAGCGAAGCCGCCGGCCGTCGGGATCCACTTCCCCTTGGAGAGCGACGCGACGGCGACCCCGATCGAAAACCAGATGAAGAGGAACTTGAACACGTAGTCACCGAACGTGCCGAGCTCGTTGATCTGCAGCGCGGGGAGGCCAGTCGAGGCCCACGCTTCACACGCGATGAACGCGAGCGACCCGCCGACCCACAACGGGTTCGTGACCCAGTAGAAGACCGCGGCGATACCGCCGTGCATGCGGCCGAACGAGAGCTTCACCCACTCGTAGGGCCCGCCTTCCTCGGTGAATGTGCTGCCAAGCTCGGCGAGGACGAGCGCATAGGGGAAGACGAAGAGGAACGCGAGAATGACGAGCCAGCTGAACCCTTCCGGCCCTGCCGACGCGACGAGCCCGAGCGTGTCGAGCCCAACAAACGCGCAGAGCGTGAAAAAGACCATGTCGAACCCGCTCAGGGACTTCTTGAGCTTCGCCTTCTCCTCGAGCGCAAGAGCCGTCGTCTGCTCGATGGCAACGGGTACCGCCGTCATCGTCCCTCCCTGCGGTGAAGTTGCCCGACTCTACGGCGCGAGCGAGGTCGACACAAGGCAGGCGAGGAGGGAACAGATGTTCGATCAATCGCGCTACAGCGAAAGGCTTGGCGGAGGAGATATGTGCTGATCGGCACTGCAAGCGTGTTCACCGTGACGCCGCCCATCGAGTGGCCCATGGCGACCACGCCCTCGACGCCGACATGGTCAAGCAGCCCGACGAGGTCGGCCGCGTATTGGAGAGGCCGGTACCCACCGGGAGGTATCGAAGAGCGGCCGTGCCCGCGCAGGTCGACGGCGATGACCCGATAGCCGGCGTCGAGGAGCGCCGGGATCTGCCAGCTCCAGTCGTGTGAGTCACCCGTCCGGCCGTGTACGGCGAGGACGGGCACGCCGGCGCCGTCGTCGGTGTTGACACTCGAACATCTCGGTCACGCTGGGTGCGTATACGCATGCCCCGACACACATTGACAAGCGCGCCGCCGGCGCGCCGCCGCCACGATCGCGTTGCTCGTCGACGCTCGTGAGCACTTCGTGAGCAAAGCACCCACCGAGAACCATCGCGACTCGGCAGAAGAGGCCGAATAGCAGGCGCTTCCCTACCAGCTACCGTGCGTGCACGATAACCTGTGTTATGTCAAGTTGGAGGAAATCGGTTCAATTGTGACGGTTTCCGTGCTTCCGCCCTCGTCCGCCTCTAACGAACTTTGAGCCTCGTCGAACACACTGGCGACTGCGTCTGCCCGAGCACGACCTCCTCGAGCTCGAGCTCGAGATTCAGGTACAAGGCGTGTTCGTGCCGATGTCGCGCTGGCCGGGCTCGACCGCTCCCCGGACCCAGCAGGGATGCAAAAGACATCACTGCACGCGCTTTTCATTCACCACCGGGCACGAAGCGTCATGAAATGTGGCGCCTGTGGAGCTCACCTACACGCCGCTATGACCCGTGGCGTGGCTCGCGACACACAGATCATCAAGCTGGTTATCAAGAGGTTGCTCGCCGGGGTCACTCGGAGCGAGAACATCCATACCGGCAAGCGGAACGGCGGCAGCGCACTGAGCGGCTACTAGGCGGACGCCGTACGCTTGCGCCCATTCGAGCCTAGGCGACGAGCTCGTTGTGACGTTGTCGCCAGTCGGGCAGGCCAAGCTCTGCTCTGACCTCGTCGATCCGACGATGGAGCACGCGACGCTCCTCGCTTGTCTTCTGCTCGATCCCTTCAAGCTCGCTCAGTAACGTGGTTTCCTCATCGTCGAGTGCTGCTCTGAGGTAAAGGCGATCGATCTCGTCGTGAAGCCGGCGTCGACGCTGGCTAAGGCCGAGCTCATGACGATCGAGGCGAACAAGTTCGGTCGGAATCCAGGGCCGGGGTGTCAGCTGGAGTGTTTGAAGGGGCGTATGCATGTCATGCGACGTTCTACGGAGAACACGGAACACTTCGGCGCCGACGATCGTGATCCTTGCACGCTTGACCGCGGCTGCGCGGACCGTCCGCGGCCGGCCACGGGGTATCGGTGCGGGCGGTCGTGAGGGCGGCCACTTCCCCGCCCCCCGTCCTGCTCAGCTGGAGTCAGCCGTGCTCACTTGCCCTCCGGCTTCATTCCCCTCGCGCATCAGGAACTCGGCCTGATAGAGGATGCAACTCCCGACCGTATCGCAGGAGCGCTATGAATGATGGGCGATCGGATGGAACCCAGTTCCGTCCAGCGTCACCTTTGGAACCTGCCCAATCTCGATGATTCGCGGCGGTTCGTATGGTCTGACAAGGCTTTTCGTCATCTTGTACCCCATTTCGACGGCACGTGTGGGTATCAGGATCAACATACTGTCGATCGGGCTAGCCCCGCAACCGTGTCTTACAACTCACTAACAGCAGCCCCCCCACTTCGGGGCGCCTACGGTCTCGCACTGACCGGGGTGCCCGAGTTGGATCACAGGCTGGTTGCTGCCAGACCTTCATGGCCCGAACTTCGCCTCGAGCTGCGCGTAGCCGTCAAGCAGCTCGCGAGGCGCGAGACGATCGACCCACGTTCTGCGATTCTGCACGGTGCGGGAGGAACTAGCCTCGAGATCGACAGAGAGCGTGGCCTGGCGGTAATCACGAGCCCCGAGCCACTCGCCGTGGAGGCGCTTGCCCACCCCCACCTGAGCACCCTCGCGGTGGTCAACGCGTACTGGAACGGGTGGGAATCGCTGCACGGTGGGGCCGTCGCCGGTGAGAACGGCGCTTGGGGCATCGTCGGTGCACGCGGAGCCGGCAAGAGCTCGCTCATCGCAGCCCTGGCGGACATTGGGCTGCCCGTCGTATGCGACGACATGCTCGTGATTCGCGAGCGGCTGGCGTTTGCCGGCCCACGCTGTGTCGATCTCCGTCGGGACGCAGCCGAGGCGCTCGGCGTCGGCGAGCCCCTCGGTCTCATCGGGACGCGCGAACGATGGCGCTTCCATCCCGGATCGGTCGCGAGTGAGCTGCCGCTGCGGCAGCTCGTCTTCTTGGAGTGGGGCGACACGCTCGAGCTCGATTCGATCAACGCCTCGGACCGGCTTCGTCGGCTGCTTCCGCAGCGCGGCATCCGCCTAGTGCCCCCGGACCCAGGTGCACTACTCGACCTAGCTGCCCTGCCTGGGTTGCTGCTGCGCCGACCGCGGGCGCTCGCCGCGCTCCCCGAGAGCGCGGAGTTGTTGCTGCGGGCATCGTGAGGCCCGCCGAACAGATCACCCCCCGAGGTCGCGATCGTGCTCCGAGCGGCGCCTAAAGGCATGACGGAGCGCCAGGCGGATTCGAGCGAGCTTTGCGTGCCAGCTCTCTCCCACTCCCGGCGTCACCTCACGCTTGAGCGTCGCCATCATGACGGGGCCGGTCCGTCGGAGCGGTAGCGCCCAGATCGGCCCGGTGAGTCGGTGCATGTGGGTGTCGAATACGGTGGGCTCGCGGACGTGGTAAAGGTCACGTGCCCAGGTTCTGAGCGCCCAGGTCGGGGCGACATCGAGCATGAGAGAGGCGGCGGCGGCAGCCGTCGTCTCGAGGACACCAGTGAGCCCCAGGCGCTGGGCCTCGCTTCGGCATTCCGTGCGATCCGCGACGAGCAGAACAGCCGCGAGATCGACCACGTCGAGTGCCACTCCGAGCGGCGAGCTCGACCAGGCGTGCGCCGCCACGGCCAGAACATGCAGGTGTGGCGGCAAGGCGTAGATCCCGTTGAGACCGGTGGTCGACGGAACTGCCGCGGCCAGTAGCTCCTCGGGCGCCGGAGCGGTTGCCCACGTGACCCATTCCGGACGACGGTGCACCTCGACCTTGAGCCCGTACAGGGGATCGAGCAACGGACGCAGGTGATGGGCCGCTGCGTAGTACTCCTCCGGCTCGCCGATCGGTACGAAACCCAACCGGATGAGCCTTCGTTGGACTTCGTCCGGCTCGGCCACGAGAACGTCTATGTCGGCCGATGGGCGGAGCGCCGCATCCGGGTAGTGCGCTCCAAGCTCGAGACCCTTGAGGAGAACGACTGGACTGTCAGATGCCTCCCTCAGACGCTCGAGCACGAGTGGGGCGGTGATGCAATACGCCGCGGCCCGACGCTCCTCGTGATGGAGACCGTCCGGGATCGCCCAACCCTGGGCCCGCCATCGTCTGGCGGCAAGCAGGTGCAGACGATGAGCGCGAAGGTCGTCCAGGCTTGCCGCGCGGTCGATCAACCGAGCAACGCCGCTCCACAGTTCGACGGCGCTCAGCGTAGCCGGAAGGCTGGTCACGGTGGCGCGAGCCGCACGAGCTCCTGCCAGGTCTCGCTCTCGCCTTCGTCCCCTTCGAGCCAGGCGTGGGCGCGGAAATTTCGACTCGAGCCGTTGAACCCCACAACCACCTCCAGCGGACGCCCGTGCGCCGAATGCCAGGCCTGCAGCACGAGCACCCGCTCGAGGCACGTAGCTCGCTTACCGCGCACCGCATACCGTACTCCGCGCGAGGCTTCGTCCGGTAACGCCGGTGGGGAAGGGACGCGGATGCCGGTGAGATCTCCCGTTTGGAGCTCGCGACGTACGGTCGCGACCGCCCGCGCGGCCCAGTGCAGAGCTCGAAGTGTGGCGAGGTCAGGGAGGCGTCTCATCCAGCAACCCCCGAGCGACGAGGTCTGCCAGGAACTCAGCGACGTCAGCTTCGGCGAGCGGGCGCTCGATCGCGTACGTGCCCAGAAGCAGCTCCACGAGACCGTCGACCGTTGCGCCCTCCGCTAGGGCCTGCCAGAGCGGGACTCCGCTTCCCGTAACAGCGAGATACGTCGATTGCTCCAAGTCGACGGCGATCACCTCGTCGGCGGCTAGCCTCCACTCGAGTTTCTCCCCACGTAGTCGCACTAGTGTCTACCGGCGACGCAGAGAATATTCAGAGCCACCCGGGACAGTGTAGGTGGGGACGTTTGTAGTCAGGTCGAGGTCGACCGAGCCGCCACCTTTCTTATGGGCGGCGGAGGGATATCTGGAACCGAGACGGGGTCGCGTACGGTGGCGTGCTCACACCGCGCGATCGGCGCCCGGCGTCTCCCGGAGGGCCCGCCGAGAAGTAGTCCTCGCAGGGGCACATGTCCGGCAGCAAACGCTCGATTAGCGATTTGACGAACAAGAGCATCTTGCACCTCATCGGCAGCACGGACGCACGACATGAGCCTCGCTGGGGAGAGTCGGCTCGCCGCACGAGCACAGGCCAGCCCTTCGACGGGTCTACCCACGTGTGGATCGGCTGGAAAAGGCTCCCTTAGGTAGCAGGCGGGCTCCCGCTGACGACCAGCACCGGCCGGTAGGTGCCGTGCACAACTGCCTGCGCGACCGATGGGTTCAGCAGGCGCCGCAGAACGCCCTTGTCGTGCGAGCCGACAACGATCACGTCGGCATCGTGGGCTTCGGCCGCATCGCAGATCGCATCGGCAGGGGCACCGCCCTCAACGGTCAGCACCTCGGCGGTATCTAGGCCGGCTTGCGCGGCGAGCGCGCTGAGCTCGTCGTCGTGGAGTCCCTCGGCGGGGAGATCGACGGTCTCGACCGTATAGGCCGAGCCGTACTCCCACCCCGCGACCCACGGCACCGCCCGGCGAGTCACGTTGATCACGAGGAACTCCGCCGCAGGAAACAGGCGGGCTGCCTCACGCGCGGCCCGCAGCGAAGCCACCGAGTCGTCCAGGGCCACCAGAACTTTCGTCATCGTGAGCTCTCCTCCTCGCACCGCTTGGTTACATCTCCGGGATCGACCTCCAAGGTACGAGGCGAGCCTACGACACCGGCGGGCGAGCGGCCAGCCGCGGAGCAGTTCGAGAACGAGTCCCTCTCGCCCCCAAGAGAAATTGTCCGGAAAGAGCGCGAGTTTTTCTCTCGGGGCCGTTGACCACAACGTCCGGGTGTCGTAGGTTCATGCGGCACCGAGCACGGGGCGCGAGTAGGACGAAGCCCGGCGCGGCGGCCGTACGCGGAAGCGGAAGGTCAGCGGGCCGGGGGGACGAAAGCGCAACCGGCTCGGTGAACCCTTTTCCGGAACAACGCCCGGCCCTCCGGGCCGGCTCTGGCAGCTGCGCCGTCGCGTGTGTTCTGTCGTCTAGGATCTTGATCGTGCACCTCCGCGCACCCAGCGTCGACCGCGGCGTCTCCGCCTTCATCTGGTCAGTCGTGTTCTTCCTCGTGATCTTCTTCGGCGGCAAAGCCGTCGGCGTCTCCGGCGGAACGGCATTCATCATCGGACTCGTCGCCGGATTCCTGATCTTCCTGCTCGTTCGCACGCGCGGAACGCGCACGACAACCGGAGAGCTCTAGAACTACTCGCCGCCGGGCGCAGCCAGCACCCGCAATAGCTTCCGCGCAAGCTCGGCGCCGAGCGCTTGCTCGAGCCGGACGCGTGCTGGCAGCCGCGTACGGGCACGCGGGTCGAGTGCCAAGCAGTGACGCACGAGTAGATCAGGTGCGCTACCGATGCGACCGTCTATGGATGTCGAGGTCATGTCGTGCCTATCGGGAGCCGCGGAATGCGCCGACAATCCCTCCCGGGAGGGAGTCCGTCACACTCCACCCGCACGGTCGCATCAGATACCCCGCGTGTGAGTTGCCCCCTCCCCCTCGCCGAGTGATCGAGCGTGATCTAGTAGGTGATCAACGCGTGGATATCGGTGCCATCGAGCCTCGCGCGTCCTTTCAGGAACGTCAACTCGATCACGAAAAGCGCACCGACGACGTTGCCGCCCAGCCTTCTCACGAGGTCGATCTTCGCCTTGGCCGTACCTCCCGTCGCGAGCACGTCGTCGAGCACGATCACCCGCGCGCCGTCGGCGATCGCATCCGCGTGGAGTTGCAGCGCGTCAGTGCCGTACTCGAGCGCGTAGCGCTCTTCGACTGTCGCCGCCGGCAGCTTTCCGGGCTTGCGCGCCGGAATGAAGCCGGCTCCGAGCGTGTACGCGAGCGCTCCCCCGAAGATGAAGCCCCGCGCTTCGGCGCCGACGATCAGGTCGGGTGCCCGCCCCCGAGCCCAGCTCGCGAGTTGATCGATCGACTCACGGAAGTACGCGGGATCTGCGATCAGGGGCGTGAGATCCTTGAACATGACACCCTCGGTGGGGAAATCGGGAATGTCCCGCACGCGATCGGTGAGATTGAGCGCCATCAGCGCTCCACCAGATCGCGGAGGTCCCGGAGGAAAAGCAGTCCCGAAAGCTCCTGCGAGACGGCGGCGAGTTGCTCGAGGTCGTCGATCGCCGTGCGTCGTCGCTCCTCGTTGCGTGAGCGCAACGCGGGCGCGACGAGCTGCTCCAGCAGTGCAGACTGACGACCCGCCGCCGTTCGAAAGGCACGGAGGTGCCGGGCGTCGATGCCGTAGCGGGACAGCCTGGCGCAGGCGGCCGCGATCTCCGCGTCGCTCTCCCGGTAGATCCTCTCCCCCGCTTCGATCCGCGGTGTGAGAAGCCCGTACTCCTCGAGTTGGCGCGCTAGCTCGGGAGCGACGCCACTCCGCGCGCAGAGCTCGGCGAAGACGATCTCTTGCTCCGGCTCGCGAAGCGTCGCCGCGCGCCGTCGACGCTCGGCTGCCGTCGGCGTTCGCCGCTCGAGCTCCTGGCGGATGACCCGGAGCGGGAGGAACTCGTCCCGCTGGAGCCGAAGGATCGTCTGCAGGCGCTCCACGTCCTCGTCCGAGAAGAGGCGGTAGCCTCCGCGCGTCCGGCGGGGCGTCAGCAGCTCCTGATCCTCCAGATAGCGGATCTTGGAGATCGAGATGTCTGGGAACTCATCCCGCAGCGCGCTGCAGACGGCCCCGATCGTGTGCAGGCGTACGGCGGCCTTTGGTGTTGGTGTGGGAGTCGTCGTCATCGCGCCAGGAACGTCAGACGGTACTTGCCGATCTGCACTTCGTCGTCGTCGTAGAGCTCCGCGTTGTCGATGCGGATTCGGTTGACGAACGTGCCGTTGAGGCTTGCGAGGTCGTGGATGCTGAAGCCCTCGCCGTCCCGGCTCACTTCGGCGTGACGGCGTGAGACCGTGACGTCGTCGAGGAAGATCTCGCAGTCGGGTGAGCGCCCGATCAGCGTACGGGCGCGAATCAAGCCGAACGTGTCACCGATGTGGCCGCCTCCGGCACGGACGACGAGCGCCGGACCGCGCAGCGTGTCGTCGACGTAACCCGTGAGCTCGCCGTCGACCTCCTCGGCGGCGATGCTGATTGTCGTCTCACCATGCGCCGGCTCGGTAGAGAGCAGAGCACCACACTTCGCGCAGAAGTTCGCTGCGGCCGGGCTCTGGAACCCACACTCGGAGCAGTAGACGTGCGTCACGCGGTCTCGTCGAGGCCCTTCGGCGCCGTCTTGCCTGCGAGAATCTCGGAGAGGCGCTCTACATCGGCGAGAGCGGTCTCGCCCGCGCTCACCTGCTCACGCAGCCGCGCGACGAGCTCGGCTCTGAGGATGTCGATCCGCCCGTGCAGGACGCGCCTGCGAAACGAGATGTCGTCCTCCTCGCGCTCGAGATCGCGGATCATTGTCCGGAGATCGGAGTCTGAAAGGGAGGCAAGATCGGGAAGCGGTTCCAAAACGGGCCTTTCGGGTTGAGGGCGATCGACGAGACCTTGCCGGAGTAAAGCAGCAACTCCTGCGAGGGGTCAACCTCAGGTTGAGGTTCTTTCCCCCATTTCGCGCCGGCGACGTCTCCCCCTGCAAGTCCGCCTCGATCGCACTCGGCACGTCAATCGCAAGTTGCTCAGCCGGCCGCTTTCCGTCGAGCCTTCGTCGCGTACTGGACGGCTGCGCCTAGAGCCAGGGCGACGCCGGCCCACACGATCCAGGTCGGCCAGTCGGTGCCCTTGGGCGTCACGATCGTCGTAAGGAGGCCGAAGTAGAGAATCCAGGTCGCAAGCTTGCCCAGATCGCTCACCTCGAACGCGTACCCTCGCGGGACAACGAGCTTGTATCCGACAATTAGCAGCACGTCACGACCGAGAACGAGCAGGGCGGCAGGCCAGGGGAGGCGTCCGTCCGCCCAGAGCAGAATCGCCGCGACTCCGATCATCACCCGGTCGGCGAGCGGGTCGGCCACCTTGCCGAACTGCGACTCCACGTGCCAGCGTCGTGCAAGCCAGCCGTCGACCTGATCGGTGATCGCGGCCAGACCGAAGACGATGCCCGCCCCCCAGGCCGCGCCGTCTCCAGCCGAGACGAAGAGGATCGCAAAGAGCGGTACGGCGATGAAGCGCGCGATCGTGAGCCCGTTCGGCACGAGCCGGAGCGCCGTCGGCGCTGAGGCCGTCGTCATAGGCCGACCGGTACCGGCGGTCGCGATCCCTGAAGGGTAGCCGTAGAGCGCGCTCCAATCGAGCCGCTCGCGCTACTTGCGGACGAGGGCCTGGAGACCGGTAACCCGTTGGGCATGAGCGTACGCGGTGGCCCAGAGTCGCGTTCGGTCGAGATAGGCACGCTCCGAGGTGGGGCCATGGAGATTGTAGGCACCGTCATAGGACGCGTATCCCGGTGTGACGCGGGCAGGCTCGATCTGGGTGCCTTCGTGCCATTCGTTGTAGCTCGTGATGGTCACGATCGGCGCCCCGGATGCGACCGCGCCTAGCCACATCATGTCATAGCGCGCCCCGTCGGCCCGCGATCGTGTCCTCGGGTCACCCGTCGCCACCGTCGCGTCGTAGCCGGGACCGACCGATGGGGCACAGACGAGGCGCACGCGTCGCGCCGCTGCGCAGAGCCGCGGGAACGAGCCTCCGTTATTCAAGTAGACGTCGTACGTGTAGAGCCCGGTGAAGCCGCCGGCCGCCGCCCTGCCCGCGAGCGGCGTATTCGCGAACACACGAACACCCGAGAGCCGCGCATTCGCGGAAGCCCAGGCTGCGTCCGGATCCATCGTGGAGTCATAGACGTAGAAGTCGGTCATTCCCCGGGCACGGAGGCGGGTGATGTCGTCCGCGACTCCCGCCGGTGTCCGCCCGGGATACGGCTCGATGTGTACGGCGACACGAAGGCCCCACAATCGTGCGGCGGCGAGCACCGAGTCGAGCCGGCTGTCCTCGGCAGATCCCGCACCCCACCACGATACGATCACCGTCCCGATACCGGCCTCGGCGATCTCCTCCATCTGGTCGCGCACGACGTGAAGGTCGCTCGACGAATACACGCCACGAGCGGGGAAATACGACGACGCGATGCTCCGTGGAGGCCTCGCCCCATTCTGGCTCCAGTGCGTGAACGCGCCGTCGAACTGTGGCGTGCCGTACCAGGGGTAATAGAAGATCGCCACCTCTGCAGAGCCCGCCGCGGAGCCTTCCGCCCGTGCTGCGGCCTGGGTGCCACCGAGCACCGCAAGCGCCCCCACAACGAGGACGATCAGCCGCCGCAGCCGATTCACGCCATGCAGAACCTACTTCGGAGCTGCGGCGTTGGGTAGTCCAGGCTTCAGCTCGCTCGGACGGCGCGCGGCTAGCCAGACGCTCGACCATCCTCCTCACGCCGCGACGAGTCCCATGGTCGGCTGAACTCTGGTCACGCACGACCGCGAGGTAGCCGCGAGACGGAGCGGTAATCCGGATGCCGGGCAGGCGGTCGTTGCCGACGAGGTCTCCCACCTGCCCCTCGCAGAGGTCCCGAGCTAGTGTCGTTGGCGAGGCGGGTTGCGTGGCTCCGGGAGGATGTCGAGGACACGCTCGGCCGGCCGGCCGATCACGGCGCGCTCGCCCACAACGAGAATCGGTCGCTCGAGTAGCCGCGGGTGCGTCACGATTGCGTTGACGAGGCTCGCGCGCTCGCCCCCGCGCGACAACCCGAGCGACGAATATTCCGGCTCTTTCGTGCGGATCACGTCGTGCGGCTCGACTCCGAGCTTTACGAGGAGCTCCTCGAGTTCCGCCTGTGTCGGCGCCTCGTCGAGGTAGAGGCGAAACGCCGGTTCGATCCCGCGCGCACGAAGCATCGCAAGCGCCGCACGCGAAGTCGAGCACCGCGGGTTGTGCCAGAGCATCGCCTGCACGTAGATGTCAGTTGGGTCGTTGATACCGAGGCTACTCCAGCTCGCTGGAGAAAGGGTCGCAGAAGTTCAGGGATGTTAGACGCGCCACGGAGGCGCACCCGCAGCATGGGGTACTCGGTTCGAGCCGTGTCGGCGGTTCGAGCCCGTCGAGTAGAGACGGCAGGCTCTGCCCTTGCCACGGCGCCTCAGACGAGGGAAGATCGACGTCCGTTCAAGACGTCCGTCGTAGAAGGAGAACTGACATGAGCGATAGCGTGTACCGCATCACCGAGGTCATCGGCACGAGCGCGGACTCATGGGAAGCTGCCGCACGCAATGCAGTCGAGACCGCGGGCGGAACGATCCGCGACCTTCGCGTTGCCGAGGTGACGCGCTTCGACGTGACGATCAAGGATGGGAAGGTCGCCGACTATCGCGTACGCCTGGACATCTCGTTCAAGTACGGCAAGTACGACGAGACCTCGTGATGCCCGTGCCGACGATGTCGCCTCGCTTCCGGAGCCCACTCGCGCAGCACCCTTGACACATCTCGAGCGCCAGTACCCTTAGGTACCTGGACTCCTTGTGAGCGGGCTTCTAGTCGGGGAGCCGGGATTTGAACCCGGGACATCCGGTCCGCGCCAACCACCCGAAGCAAGTTGCAACAAACCGCGGATGCCCGCAAACAAGCGGAATAGTAGACGCAACGAACTACCTCTCGAGCAGCTGCCGTCGCGCGCGCCGGCAAATGTCGTCCACGGCTTGTCGGTGCGACAGGCTTTCGAGTGTCGGGCTTGCAGACTGGCCATCAGTGATCTCCTCTGGGCACATCGGGCGCCCGCGCACGAGCTCCTAGACCCGAACGAGAAGCCGGTGGCTGGGCGTGGTCGGAGTCGGTGGCAGTCCGCGGTCGGGTGTGAAAGAGTTGCGCGAACATGCGTCTGCGGCAGATATCTGCGGTGTTGGTCGCGTTGGTGGCGGCGGCATGGATGGTCGCTGGTTCGTTGGCGGGCGGGAGCGATCACGGTTCGGAGTTTTGGGCGGGCCAGTGGACGACATCGACGGGCGGTGTTGCCTGGCGGGCGTTCAACGAGGACGATCTCAGGATCGCGAAGTCGGGCAAGGACGCGATCGAGCTTTTCAACAAGCTTCCCTGTAAGAGCGGGCCCCACTTCTATCGGGGCGGCTATACGGCGGGAGGGGATCGCGGAAAGATTATGGGGTGCGGCTCTCCGACGCGTATGCGTGGCCGGTGGATGTCGAACGTCGGTGGCCAGTTCCAGAATGGCTCGTACGACATCCGGATCTCGTCTCGCAACCCGCTGAAGTTCACTGGGACGTTCCGCCAGGACGATGGCGTCACAGGCCCCTACACGGGGACATGGGCCAGCCACTTCGACGGTGACGGCTGTTGCCCAGGAGCTGGGGCCGACGACAACGAGAACGCAGCGCCTACGGCGGCGACGAAGCGGCTGCAGGCGGACCTGGCAAAGCTCGGTTTCTACAAAGGCCCAAACGATGGTCGTGAGAGCGCCCGGGTGACGGCGGCGATCAAGGATTTCCAGTACAGCGTCGGGATCAAGGTCGACGGCAATTGGGGCGTGGCCTGCAAGAACGCGCTCAAGAAGCTGATGGCGCTTGACGATCCGGCACTTCCCCCTGGGAAACCCCCTGTGTCGGCACCCACTGTGACCCAACTGCAGAGCGATCTGCGCAAGCTGGGCTTCTATAACGGTCCGCTCGACGGCCGCAACGCCGAGACGCTGACGGACGCGATTAAGCAGTTTCAGCGGGACGCACGCATCCCCAGTGACGGCCGATGCGAACAGCGATGCCAGCGCGCGATCGTGAAAGCACTCACCAAGAGCTAAGACCGTCGGGTCTCGTCTCACCGGCCCTTCGACTCGGTGAGGATGTCGCCGATCACCGACAAGGCTTGCGCCTCCCCACGGAGTAGTCCCTCGAGCGCGCCGCTCGCCCTGTTACCAGGATGGCGCCCATTCCGGCGCCATCCTGGTAACGATGTCGGTAGTCAGCGAAGGCTGTCGACGCTAGCAGCGAGTTCGTCGGCCCGCCGATCGAGCGAACCGGAAAGCGCGGCCGCCAGCTCGTTCAGATCTCCGGCCGCGAACGCCTGCTGTGCGCGTGTGAAAATCGGAGCCAGTTCGTCACGGTGATTGACCATGTACTCACCAAGAGCGCGATGTACGACCTCGGCGGGCTGATGACCCTGCAGGTCCGAAAGAAGCCGCACCGCGCTGTAGTCGGACTCGAAGATGCGTCTGTACTACCACGGTACGCACAGCCGCCGTCCGCTCACCGCCAAAAAGAAAAAGGCCCTGCTAATCAGAGCCTTTTAGTCGGGGAGCCGGGATTTGAACCCGGGACCTCCGGTCCCCCAGACCGGCACGCTAACCAGGCTGCGCCACTCCCCGTCACGCGGCACATCGTACCCGCCGCGCTTGGCGTGCCAAGCGCAACCGCAGACTGTGCCCCGGCAGCGGGCCTCTCGGCGCCGGGGCTAGGCCAATTGTCCTGACTCCTCCGGCACCCCACCACTCCCGTGAGCAGGCTCAGGCGAGCCGCTTGTACAGGCGGTCGATCAACTCAGGCATAGTCTCGAGCTTCTCGGTGATCACGCGGACGCGGTACTCGAGGAAGTGCTCGGACTCGACGTCGAGCGCGGCCGCGAGTCGGCCGATCACGTCGTCGGACGGCACGGGCCGGTTGCCGTGCACGATGTGATTGAGGTACCCGGCCGACAGATCCGTCTTCTCGGCGAGCGATCGGTAGGTCGTCCCCGTCTCGTTCATGAGCTTCTCGATTGTCGGCCCAAAGGACTGCTCGCTGTATTTCCGCTTGCGTGCCATCAGTGCTCTCCTGTCCATTTCAGCACGGAATCGATCGCGATGCGATCATCACTATTACTCGCCCGTGTCCTCGCGTCGACTGCACCATCGTCCAGCGACTTGCGTCCAACCGTGATCCGGATCGGCGTGCCGATCAGATCGGCGTCCGCGAACTTCTCACCGGGGCGTGCGTCTCGCTCGTCCAGCAGGACGCCAAGACCGTTCGCGTCGAGCTCCTCGGCGACCCGCTCCGCGGTCGTTAGCACCTCCTCGGAGCCCGCATGCAGCGAGAGCACGTGGACGTCGTATGGAGCAACCGACTTCGGCCACACGATGCCCTTCTCGTCGTGGCATTGCTCGATGACGGCTGCGAGCGTTCGCCCCGGGCCGATCCCGTAGCTCCCCATCACGATCGGATGCTCCGCCCCGGCCTCGTCGAGGTATGACGCACCGAGAACCTCGGAGAAGCGCGTACCGAGCTTGAAGATGTTGCCGATCTCGATCGCAGGTTCGATCCGCAGCTCCCCTCCACACCGGACGCAGAGCTCTCCGGCCTCGACCTCGCGGATGTCCGCGAAGCTCGCGCTGAAGTCGCGACCGTGCTCGACTCCGAGCATATGCCAGCCGTTTCGATTCGCGCCGGCAACGAACTGGCCCTCGCGCAGGCTCACGTCCGCGACGATCTCGATCTCGACCCCGACGGGCCCGAGCGACCCTCCGTCCGCACCGAACGCCGCTCGGATTTCGTCGGGATGGGCAGGCCGGAACTCCGATCCAAGTGCACGTGCCAGCTTCAGCTCATGCAGTCGATGGTCGCCACGAATGAGACCGAGCACGACCTTTCCATCGCTGAGCCTCACGATCGGCATCGCCTTCGACGTCGCCGCCGGGTCGATTCCGAGATGTTCGGCGAGTGCATCGATCGTAGTGATCCCCGGCGTCTCTACCTTCCGTGGTGCGTCGTGGCGCTCCGGAAAGATCGGTGGCCGGGGGACCGAGCTCAGCCGCCTCGACGTTCGCGTGATAGTCGCCGTTTGCGCAGAGCGCGACGTCATTCTCGCCCGCCTCACACGGCGCGAGGTACTCGTGCGCCAGCGAGCCTCCCATGATCCCGACGTCGCCCGCGCATTCGTAGTACTCGAGGCCACAACGATCGAAGATGTTGCGATACGCCGCCGCGTGCTTCCAGTAAGCGACGTCAAGCCCCTCTTCGTCGCGGTCAAACGAATACGAGTCCTTCATGATGAATTCCCGCACGCGCAGAAGACCTGCCCGCGGGCGAGGCTCGTCCCGGGCCTTCGTTCCGAAGTGGTAGAGGATCTGCGGAAGCTCGCGGTACGAGCGGATCTCGCTCGCGTGCAGCGTCACCGTCTCCTCGTGCGTCATCGCGAGAACGAACGCCCGCCCGAAGCGATCGTCCAACCGGTAAACCTCAGGGATGTCGTACCGGCCACTCCGCTGCCAGAGCTCGGCGGGCGTGAGGACGGGCATCAGCATCTCCTGGCCCCCGATCCTGTCGATCTCCTCGCGGACGATCTGGACGATCCTTTGATGGACGCGCCAACCGGCCGGCAGGAAGGAGTAGAGGCCCGCGCCGACCTGGCGGATCAGTCCTGCGCGGAGACTGAGACGGTGGCTCGCAGCTTCGGCGTCGGCCGGGTCGTCGCGAAGCGTCGGGAGGAAGAGCGTCGATTGCCGGAGCACCATTCTCCACAGAGCGTAGAGAAATCTGGCGTGCGACCGGTCGGCTGGCCGAGCCGCTTCGCCGAGCGTGCATCCGCATACATCTAGTCGAGAGGTATCAGACTCGCTTCGGCCATTGCCAACGCGGCTGGCTTCGCCATCTTCAATCTCTTCGGACGAGGCATCCCGTCCGCGATCCATGCGTCGATCTCCGTGAAGAGCTCGTCGATGAGCGTCTCGGAGCTCACCTTCTTCAGCACCCGCCCGTGCGCGTAGACGAACCCGGCCTCGCGGCCGCCGGCGATGCCGAAGTCCGCATCGCCCGCCTCTCCCGGTCCGTTGACCGCGCAACCCATCACCGCCACCTCGAACGCCTCCGGATACGCCTTCAACCTCTCCTCGACGACGACGGCAAGCGACTCGACGCCGACGTTGTCGCGTCCGCATGACGGACACGCGATCATGACGGGGCCGCGCTCGCGCAGGCCGAGCGCCTTGAGGATCTCCCAGGCGACCTCGACCTCCTTCACAGGATCCGCAGTGAGTGAGACCCGGAACGTATCGCCGATGCCGTCTGCGAGCAGCGACCCGATCCCGACCGAGCTCTTGATCGTCCCGGCGAACGGCGTTCCGGCCTCGGTCACGCCGAGATGCAGAGGGTAGGGAACCTTCGCCGACAGCGTCCGATACGCTCGGATCATCGTCGGCACGTGCGTCGACTTGACCGAGATCTTGAAGTCGCGATAGTCGAGGCGCTCGAGCAACTCCACCTCCTCGAGCGCGGCCGTGACGAGCGCCTCCGCCTGATCCTCGTGCGCAAGCTCCTGCAGGTGGGCCGGCAACGAGCCGGAGTTCGCGCCGATCCGCATCGCTATACCTGCTCGCTTCGCGGCCTGCACCACCTCGGCCACCTTGTCGGGGCCCCCGATGTTCCCGGGGTTGATCCGCACGGCCGCGACGCCTGCGTCGATCGCCTTCAGCGCGAGCGACGCGTTGAAATGGATGTCGGCGATCACGGGTAGCGGCGAGAGCTTCACGATCCGTGAGAGCGCCTCGGCGTCCTCGGTCTTCGGCACCGCGCAGCGGACAACCTCGCAACCGGCCGACGCCAGCGCCGCGATCTGGGCGGTCGTCGCTTCGACGTCATGCGTCTTCGTCAGAGTCATCGACTGGACGACGACCGGCGCGCCACCACCGATCGCGACGCCACCCACGCTGATCGCGCGCTCGCTCGCCATCACGCCGAAGTGTAGATACCTAACACCCAGAGAGGGCACACTCGGACGAATGGCGACGGAACCGCCCCCCACGACATGGTCCTTCACGACCCCCCGCGACGACCACCCCTACGACGCGGTGGCGCGAGGCGCCGACCTCGAGCCGGGAACGCTGCTTGCCGCCTACAGCGTCGGGCTCTTCCCGATGCCAGGTGACCACGGCGGCTTGACGTGGTGGTCGCCCGCAGCGCGCGCGATCATCCCCCTCGACGGCTTCCGGGTCTCCCGAAGCCTCAGGCGAGCACAGGGCAGGTTCGAGATCAGCGTCGATGCTGCCTTCGGAGACGTGATCCGGGCTTGTGCCGACCCATCTCGACCCGGTGCCTGGCTCGATGAGCCGTTGGTAAGCGCATACTCGCGCTTGCACGAGCTCGGGTGGGCACATTCGGTCGAGGCCTGGGACAACGACGGCCTCGCGGGAGGCGTTTACGGCGTCGCGATCGGTGGACTCTTTGCCGCCGAGTCGATGTTTCACCACCGGAGAGACGCCTCGAAGGTCGCGCTCATGTCCCTCGTCGACCTCATGGCGACCGCGGACGGAGCGGAGCGGCGGCTCCTCGATGCGCAGTGGCTGACGCCGCATCTTGCATCCCTCGGTGCGATCGAGGTGTCGCGCGCCTCCTATCGAGGGCGTCTGGAATCGGCGCTTCGACTGTCACCACTCACGCTGCCCGTGCGTCCCGAGCAGCATCTACCGGAAGCTCGCACGAAGAACCGAACCGAGACGATCGCCGAAGCGCGCCGACGGCCGAGTCTCCCGTGAGCCCCCAGAAAGCCCGTCAGGACAGACGGTCGATGTCGTTCGAGAGGCCGATGAAGAAGAGCAGCATGACGAGTGCGATCCCAACGACCGACACGCGCTCCACGACCTCGCGACGCAGCGACTTCCCTCGTATGGCCTCGATCAGAGCCACAGCGATATGCCCGCCGTCGAGGGGGAGCAACGGCAGCAGGTTGAGCAGCGCGATCGAAAGCGAGATGAGTCCCAACACCCAGAGATAGGAGTCGGCGCCCTGCGAAGCCGCGTCGGCTGAGCCCTGCACGATGCCGACCGGGCTCGAGATGTCCTTTCGCCCATCTCCCGTGACCACTCGAGCGAGTGACGAGAGGATCTCCTTCGTCACGATGCCGGTGACGCGGAAGGCCTCTCGCACGGACTCGATCGGGCCGATCCTCTCGCCCCGTAGCTGGAAACCGAGCCGGTACCGGCCGTCGGTCAGCTTCGCAGACACGGGCCCGAGCTCACGGATCGCCTCGCCGCGCCGCACGCTGACACGCAGCGGCTTGCCGTTAGAGGCCGAGATCGTCGGCGAGATGTCCCCTGGCTCGACGGCCACGCCGTTGATCATCAGGATCGTGTCGCCGGGCCGAAGGCCCACGGTGGCCGCGGGAGACCCCGAGCTGATCTGGTCGACTGTGGTGGTTGCCTTGCCGCCACCTGTTGCGAACAGCACCGCAAAGAGGATGATCGCGAGCGCGATGTTCGCCGCCGGGCCGGCCCCGATCACGAGCAACCGCTTCCACAGCCTGCCTTTCCAGTAGGCATCCGCGCCAAGTCCGTCCTCGAGCTCGGCGAGACCCTTCGCAGCGCCGCGGCGCGCAGCCGGTGAGAGATCTCGTGCTTCGACGGCGGCTGCGAGCTCTCCCAGCAGCGCAGGACATCGTTCCAGATCACCTGCATCGAGCGCCTCGCGCAACTCGCCCGCCGGGCGCTCGAGTGCCGGAGACTCGTCGATCGCGCGGCCGAAATGAACGTCGACGTCGCTTGCAGCTGGACGCTGCATCCCAGGGATCTTCACGAATCCGCCGAGCGGAATCGAGCCGATGCCGTACTCGATGTCGTTCCGTCGCGTCTTCCAGATCGCCGGGGGGAACCCGACATAGAAGCGTCGAGGGCGCATCCCGACGACGATCGCGGCAGTGAAGTGTCCAAGCTCGTGAACGAGCACGAGTACGCCGAGCCCCACGATCGCGATGAGCACGGTCATGCTCGAGTAAGTCTGCCTGCTGCACGCCGTCGCGCGTCGGCATCCGCCTCGATCAGCTCAGCGAGATCCCTCGCCGGGGAGCCGTCGACTCCGGCGAGAACGTCTTCGATGGTGGCCGGGATCTCCAGGAAGCCGAGCCGACCCTCGAGAAAGCCCGCCACCGCTACCTCGTTCGCAGCGTTGAACGCACAGGGGAACGTGCCGCCGCGCTCGCCTGCCTCGCGCGCGAGCCGCAACGCCGGGAACGCTTCGAGGTCCGGTGCTACAAACGAGAGCTCGAGCCCCGACCCGAGGTCGAGCGGAGCCACCGGAGTCGCGACGCGCGTGGGGTACGTGAAGGCATACGAGATGGGCACCCGCATGTCCGGATGCCCGAGATGGGCAAGTGCGGCGCCGTCGCGGAACTGCACGAGCGCGTGGACGACCGACGTCGGGTGGACGACCACCTCGATCTGCTCGTACGGGAGGCGGAATAACCAGTGCGCTTCGATCAGCTCGAGGCCCTTGTTCGCGAGCGTCGCCGAGTCGACGGTGATCTTCGGCCCCATGGCCCAGGTCGGATGAGCGAGTGCTTCCGACACGGTCACCTTCTCGAGCTGAGTGCGTGTACGACCTCGGAAAGGTCCGCCGGACGCCGTGAGCACGAGCGAGCGCACGGCGGCGAGATCGCGTCCCTCGAGCAGCTGATGGAGCGCCGAGTGCTCGCTGTCGACCGGAAGCAGCAGGCCGCCCCCGCGCTCCTGCGCCTCGAGCGCGAGAGCGCCGGCCGCAACCAGGCTCTCCTTGTTGGCAAGGGCCAACCGAACGCCGCGCTCGAGCGCCCACAGTGTCGCGCGGACGCCGGCAAAGCCGACGATCGCGTTGAGAACGACGTCCGGCTCTGCCGTCTCGAGTAGCTCGATCACGTCACCGCCGACTCGGGCGTGTGGAACTGCGTGGCTTGCAACGATCTCGTCGAGCCCAGACGTGGCCGACGCGACGGCGACAAGCTCGAGCTCGGGCAGACCGGCGACGATCTCGAGCGCCTGCGCGCCGATCGAGCCCGTCGCCCCGAGCACCGCGACTCGTGTCATCAGGCGTGACCTGAGGCGAGCAGGAAGAAGTATGCGGCTGGACCCGCCCAGAGGAGCGAGTCGATCCGGTCGAGGACGCCTCCGTGCCCCGCAAGTATCCGTCCGGAGTCCTTCACCCCGAGGTCGCGCTTGATCGCGGACTCGAACAGGTCTCCCGCCGCCGAGGCGAGCGCGATGACGAGGCCGAACGCGATCGCCCGGCCGCTCGACATGAAGTGCTGGTCGTAGAGTGCGAAGAACGCGACCGCCATCGATGCGGTCGTTCCCGCTACGAACCCTTCCCAGGACTTGCCTGGTGAGATCGCGGGTGCAAGTCGGTGCCGTCCGATGAGCCTCCCGATGAAGTAGGCGCACGTATCGTCGGCGAAGACCGCGATGAGCACGGTGAACACCACGAGGCGCCCGTCGGCGGGAACCGCGCGAAGCAGGATAAAGCAGCCCATTCCTCCGGCGATCCACGCCACGCTGAGGACAGTGAGGGCGATCGCCGCCGAGGCCGACTGGCGTGTCGTCGAGATACCCCAGACGAGAAACGACAGCGCGAGCGTCGCCAGGAGACCTCCGAGCAGCCACGATGCGTCTCCCAACTGAGACCCAAGCAGCGTGAGCAGCGCGCCAAGGTAACCGGCCAGCACCACAGGCCGTTGGGCACGTGCCATCGCGTAGAGCTCGTGGAGCGCGAACAGCACACCGCCGAGCACGAGCGCGAAGAGCCACCAGCCTCCGAGCCAGACGATCCCGAGCACGAGCGGAAGCAGCGCGACGGAAACGACGATCCTCGACCAGAACGCCGGCATCGACTCAACGGCCCCCAAAACGCCGACGGCGCGTGGCAAACTCGCTCAGAGCAGATTCGAGATCCGCATGTCCGAAATCAGGCCACAGCGTGTCGACGAACACGAGCTCGGCATAGGCTGACTGCCAAAGCATGAAGTTCGAGAGGCGCCGCTCTCCCGATGTGCGGATCACGAGGTCGAGATCTCCGAGCTCCGGCGCATAGAGCCGCTCCTCGAGCGCGTGCTCGTCGACCTCGCCGGCTGCGACGCCGTCGAGGACGAGCTGCCTCGCCGCACCGACGAGCTCGTCGCGAGCGCCGTAGTCGAAGGCGATCCACAGGTCGAGCGTCCTGAGGTGGGCGGTGGCCGACTCGAGGTCAGCGATCCGTGCCTGAAGCGGCTCCGGTGCCCGATCGCGCCGACCCATGAACCGCGTCCTCACACCCTGCCGGATCAGATCGGGAAGCTCGCGCTCGATCGTCTCGGCGAAGATTTCCATCAGCGCGCCAACCTCGTCCTGAGGGCGGACCCAGTTCTCGGTCGAGAAGGCATAGACGACGAGCGCCGCAACGCCCAGATCGACCGAGGCCTCAACCGTTCGGCGGAGCGCTCGCGTCCCTTCACGATGGCCGTCGGCAGGCGTGAGCCCACGCGCCTCGGCCCACCGGCCGTTTCCGTCCATGATGATCGCGAGGCGCGGCGCGCCATCCGGTCCGCCGGACGATGACCGATCGGACGACGCGCTCACCGCGTCTCTGACGACTGACGCACGGTAATGATGGTCAAGCGAAGCTGTATCCCAGGGAGGTTCGATCGCGAAGCGGTCAAACCTCCATGATCTCGGCTTCCTTGTGCTTCAGCAGATCGTCGATCGTCTTCGTGTGCTCGTCGGTCAGCTTCTGCACCTGCGCCTCGCCGCGACGCTCCTCGTCGTCGCCTACCTCACCGTTCTTCACCAATTCCTCGAGATGTCGCATGATGTCGCGACGCACGTTCCGAACGGCGACCTTGCCCTCCTCGGCATAGCGGCGAACGACCTTTACGAGCTCCTTGCGGCGCTCCTCGGTCAGCTGCGGGATGGGCAGGCGAATGAGCTTCCCGTCGTTCGACGGCGTCAATCCGAGCTCTGACTCCTGGATCGCCTTTTCGATCGCCCGAATCTGGGTCTGGTCGAACGGCTGAACGGTCAGGAGGCGCGCCTCGGGTGCGCCGATCGTCGCCATGTTCTTGAGCGGCGTCGGAGTGCCGTAGTAGTCGAGGGTGATCCGATCGAGGAGCGCAGCCGACGCCCGGCCGGTGCGCACGCTGTTGAACTCTGTGCGGGTCGCCTCGATCGACTTGTCCATGCGCTGCTGCGCGTCCGCGAGGAAGTCCTCGATCGGAGCCATCTACGCTCTCCCTTCCTCGCTCGCCGCGGGCGTCGCGATGATCGTCCCCACCCGCTCTCCGGCAGCGACCCGCCGAATGTTCCCTTCGGCCAGCTCGAAGACGTGGATGGGAAGCGCATTGTCCATGCAGAGTGAGAGCGCCGTTGTGTCCATCACCTTGAGGCCGCGCTCGATCGCCTCGAGATGGGTGAGCTCCGGCAGGAATCGCGCGTCGGGCTCGGTGCGCGGGTCGCCGTCGTAGACGCCCGCAACGCCGTTCTTGCCCATCAGGATCGCCTCTGCCCCGATCTCGAGTGCGCGGAGCGCGGCGGCCGTGTCCGTCGTGAAGTACGGGTTCCCGGTTCCGGCGGCGAAGATCACGATTCGACCCTTCTCGAGATGGCGAACCGCGCGACGGCGGATGTACGGCTCTGCGACCTCGGAGACAGCGATAGCCGACTGCATGCGAGTTTGTGCGCCCAGTCGCTCGAGCGCGTCCTGAAGGGCCAAGGCGTTCAGAACCGTCGCCAGCATCCCCGCGTAGTCGGCGGTAGCGCGATCCATTCCATCTGCGGCGGCAGCCATGCCACGGTAGAAGTTCCCGCCGCCGACGACGATCGCGAGCTCGACGCCCTCCCCACGTACCGCCGCGAGCTCGCGTGCGATCGCAAGGACGGTCTTCGGGTCGACGCCGTAGTCGCGGTCGCCCATCAGGCTCTCGCCGGAGAGCTTGATCAGCACTCGCCGAAACGCCGCGGCCGCCTCGTTACCGACGCGCTGCCGCAGGTGCTCCTGCTGGGCGCTCACGCGCCCGCGACCGAGATCCGCCGGAAGGCGCGCACCGTTGCCCCCGCATCGGCAAGGGCCTGGCCGACCGTTTTCGACGAGTCGTGGATCCACGCCTGATCGACGAGGACGCCGCCTGGCGCCGCCGCAAAGAACCGCTTGCCGAGCATGCCGTCGACGATCTTCTCACGTGCAGCCTCGGGCTTCGAGAGGACCTCGTCAGAGTTGAGATAGATGTCCCGTTCGGCCCGAAGCGTCTCGGCCGGTACGTCGTCGCGCGTCAACCACTCGGGCGCCGCGAACGAGATGTGCATGCCGAGCTGGCGGGCGAGGTCACCCGTCCCACCCTCGAGGTCGACGAGCACGCCGATCTTGTTCGCCGGAGGATGGACGTACCACCCGAGCGAGTGTCCCGCGACGACCGCAAACCGCGCGGCACCCACGACAACGATGTTCTCCCCCAGCTTGCCCATCAGCTCGAGCCGCTCCTCGTCAAGCGCGGTTGCAGCGGCCTCACCACCCGCAACGACAGCCTCGAGGACACGCTTTGCGAAATCCTGAAAGCCGTCGTTCTTCGACACCGGCTCGGTCTCGCAGCCGACACCGACGATCGCCGCGTGTGCGCCGTCGTCGAGAACACCGACGACGCCCTCGGTCGTGGCCCGGTCAGCCCGCTTCCCGGCAGAAGCCATGCCCTTCTCGCGCAGGAGCGTGCGTGCTGCATCGAGATCGCCGGACGTCTCCTGCAAGGCGCGCTTGCAGTCCATCATGCCCGCACCCGTCACCTCGCGGAGCTCCTTGACGAGCGTCGCACTGATCTCGCTCACGCCGCCTCACCACCAGTTGCGGGGTCAGCCTCGACGGAAGCGCCAATCTGCTCGGCGCGAGCCTCGACCACCGCCGGTGCCTCACTCGCGGTCTCGGCCGCAGCCTCGGCTTCGGCAGCCGTGGCGGCAGCGGCCTCTGCGGCGGCCGCAGCCGCCGCTGCCGCTGCGAAGTCCCTCTCGCTCACCTTCGCCTGCCCGGCGGCTACGCCATCTGCAATCGCGCGCACGATCAGGTTGCACGATCGAATCGCGTCGTCGTTGCCGGGAATCACGTAGTCGGCCTCATCGGGATCGCAGTTCGTATCGACAAGTGCGATGACGGGAAGGTTCAGTCGTTTCGCCTCGCGCACCGCGAGCTGCTCCTTGCGAAGGTCGACGATGAAGATCGCGTCCGGCTGACGCCGCATGTCCGCGACGCCACCGAGGTTCGCCTCGAGCTTCTCGAGCTCGCTCTCCATCGCGATCCGCTCTTTCGCAGGCAGGAGCGCGAGCTGGCCTTCCTCCTTCAAGCGCCTGACGTCGTGCAGGTAGGCGATCCGATCGGAGATCGTCCGCCAGTTCGTGAGCAGGCCACCGAGCCAACGGTGGTTGACGAACGGCATTCCGACACGGCGAGCCTGTGTCGAGACCGCGTCCTGGGCCTGCTTCTTCGTTCCAACGAACAGGATCGTGCCATTGCGCTCGGCGATGTTTCGAGCGAAGTCGTGCGCCTCTTGCACGAGCTCCTGCGTCTGCTGCAGGTCGATGATGTAGATGCCGCCGCGCTCGGTGAAGATGAATCGCTTCATCTTCGGATTCCACCGGCGCGTCTGGTGACCGAAGTGAACTCCAGCCTCCAGCAGCTCCTTCATGGAGACAACTGCCACGGGATCGTGCCCCTTTCGTATCGGTTTCGGAGTGTTGCGCCGGCGGGCGTGGCCGGAACCGGGCTCAGAGCGCCGGAACCGCCGGCCCCGCAAGGTCGCCGGATTGTCGGATCAGAACGCCGTCAATGGTAGCTGGAGGGCAGTCAGTCGCGCGCGAGAGCGAGGGCAGCGGTCAGATCGTCCGGCAAGGGCGACTCGACTGCGACGTCGACCCCGGTACGTGGGTGAGCAAACCGCAGCGCATGCGCATGCAGGAATTGGCGCCCGAGCCCGAGATCGCCCCTGACCCCGTATACGGGATCGCCCGAGACGGGCAGACCGACGGCCTCGAGATGGACACGGATCTGATGGGTCCGCCCGGTCTCGAGCCGCACGTCGAGCAGCGCGTGCTCGGGAAGCGTCTCGCGGAGCTCGAACCAGGTGACCGCTTCGCGGGCCGTCGGCGAGTCAAGCGACCGGCGCATGCGATCGACTCGATCCCGGCCGATCGGAGCGTCGATCCTGCCCGTCCGCGACCGTGGTGAGCCGCGCACGAGCGCGAGATAGCGGCGTTCGACCCCACGCCGCCGGATCAGCTCGGAGAGCTGAACGTGTGCCGCGGCGCTCCGTGCGACGACCATCAGGCCCGACGTCTCACGATCGAGTCGATGCACGATCCCCGGCCGCTGATCGGCGCCGCCAGCGATACCACGCTTCAGGAGCGCGTGGACGAGGGTCGGCGTCCCATCCGTTCCGCCACCCGGATGGACAACGAGCCCTGCCGGCTTGTCGACGACCAGGAGGTCGTCGTCCTCGTACAGGACGGGAACGTTGATCGCCGCGGGAAGGAGCTCGCTGACCGAGTCCGGCAGCTCGACGCTGACCAGCTCGCCGCCGGCAAGACGGTAGCTCTTGGGCCTCGCGACGCCGTCGACGAGCACGGCACCCGCTGCGATGAGGCTCTCGGCGGTGGCACGGGAGGCGACTGCGCCGTGCTCTGCCACCGCACGATCGAGTCGCGTTCCCCCTTGTGTCTCAGCGACGCGAAAGTCGACTGACGCCACGGTGCACCGGACGCGGTCGCTCGCGGGCGGTCAGCGTGACGAACAGCAGGCCCACCCCGACCACGATGAAGGAGTCGGCCAGGTTGAACGCCGGCCAGTACTCGACGTGGAGAAAGTCGGTGACGTACCCGAGCCGAACGCGATCGATCAGATTCGCAACGCTTCCTCCAAGGATGAGCGCCACCGCGACGGACAGTACGGGCCGTCCCTCCCCAGCTCGGCCGAAGTAGAGGAGAAGAGCGCTGATAGCAGCCGCCGTGAGGAGGATCACCACCGTCGTGGAGTTCGCAAAGAGGCCGAATGCGATGCCCGAGTTGTGGACGTGCTGGATCGAGAACGGGCCGGCGATCTGCGCTTCCTGGAAGAGGTCGAGCCGACTCGAGACGAACCATTTCGTGACCTGATCGGCGACGACTGCAGCAACCGCGACAAGCGCGAGAGCGAGCCACTGCGAGGGGCCCGCGGCCAGCGACCGCTCGGCACTGAGAGTCGGCTGGAGCGCGTTCGTTGCCGAGCCGACGCGGATATCGAGCACAGGGCGCGGCAACTCGTCCTGACGGATCGGCTCGATCATCGTCGCTCCTCGAGCCGCTTGTGCTCCACGCAGAGCGTCGCATAGGGAACGGCCTGGAGGCGCTCCGGGGCGATCGGCTCGCCACACGTCAGGCAGCGTCCGTACGTGCCGTCGTCGATTCGCGCAAGTGCAGCATCGATCTCCGCCACGATCTGATCGGCGTTCTCGCCGAGGCTCTCGTCGACCTCGCGGTCCACGAGCGCGCTCGCGTGATCTGCGGGGTGCTGGTCGCCGGAGGCGCTCGTCAACTCGCCGTCGTCGCCGTCGTCCGCCAGCAGGCCTCGGGCCGCGTCGCCGACGCGCTGCCGCAGCCCGAGCAGCTGCGCTCTCGTGGCGTCGAGATCGACGCTCACGTTTGCACGGCCTCGCTTTCGCTCGCAAGGCGCTCATCGGCGTCGGCAGCGGTGAGCCCGATCAGCTCGATTACCTTCTCGCGCCGCCTGGCTCCTGCGACCACGCGGACGTCGCGCCGGGGGATGCCAAGCGCGCCTGCGAGCAGTGCGATGACAGCATCGTTGGCGCGGCCGCGCTCCGGGGCGGCCGCGACACGCACCTTCCAGGCGTCGCCCTGGCGGCCGACCACACCGTGACGGCGAGCGCCAGGCGCAACGTGGATGGTGAGACGGGTGCGAGCCGTAGCGGGCGCTGGGGCAATCCTGGTCATCGTCGACCGAAGGATATCTCGCCCGCGCGGCTGTTGAAGCCGCCGCCGCCCAGGTCCCTACGTGCTATCCGGCGATTCGGGTGATCCCCTCGCCGGTGTCCTCGTCGGCCACCGACTCGTCGACTACCTCAGAGTCCAGCGCCTCAAGCGACGAGCGGAGGAGGCTCCTGATCCGTCGCGTATCGGCCTCGAACCGCTCCTTCTCGGCCAGCGCTGTGCGGGCAATCGAACGCGCTTCGGCGTGCGCCTCCTTCAGGATCAGGTCGGATTCCTGGCGGGCGTTGTCACGCATGGTCTGGGCAGCGCGCTCAGCCGAGACGAGCGTCGAGCGAAGGACGTCCTCGAGCTCCTTGTTGCGGACGACCTCTGCCTGCAGCAGCTCGACACGGTCGTGGAGGTCGGCACGCTCGCGCCAGACGTCCTCGAAGCTGTCGGCGATCTCCGTCATGACGCGGTCGACCGCCGAGCGGCGGTAGCCGAAGAGGCCACGACGGAGGTGGGTGTGGCGAACCTCTACCGGGGTCAGAGACATCTGGTCACTCCCTTCTTCATCCTCAGAGGATGCGCCCCACGATTGCATCGAGGAGCATGTTCAACAGGATAAGGCCAAAGACGCCGACGATCGGTGAGAGGTCGATCGGACCGAGCGACGGCAGGATGCGGCGGAACAGTCGTAGATACGGGTCGCACACGTCGTACAGGAAGCTCTGAGAGCGGTTGAGGGTCGGCGAATAGGGAAGGCGGATCCAGGAGAGGAGGACGTACGCGAGGAGCAGCAGGATGTAGACGTAGATGAAGACGCTGATAAAGCGCTGCACCGATGTGGCCGCGTCGGCAAGCAAGCCGATAGCGGCGAGTTCGTCGCCCATGGGGAGACGTTCGCGCCAGCGGGCGCGTTTCCTACCCTCCTGCGGAGCCGGTCGGTGCCAGCAGGTCGGCGATCCTACGCCTGGTTGAAGAAGCTCCCCTTGTCGAGCATTCGCGCCCGTTCCTCAGCCGACAGCTGCACGTTCCGTGGGGTGAGCAGGAAGACCTTGTCAGCGACGCGCTGCATCGTCCCGTCGAGCGCGTAGGTTAGGCCGCTCGCAAAGTCGATCAGGCGCTTCGACAGCTCGTTATCGGCGCTCTGGAGGTTGAGGATGACCGGGATCGAGTCCTTGAACTTGTCTGCGATCTGTTGTGCGTCGTTGAAGCTCCGCGGCACGACGAGGTGCACCTGGGCGCTGCCCTCGGCTACACGGGCGTCAACCCCCCTGACCCGGGAGGAGCGCGATGCGCCAGAGGAGCGGTTCGACCGCGACGTTTGAGGTGGCGCCTCTGCCGATTCCGAGTCCATGTCCGCCCAGTCGCTCGACTCGCGCTGACGGCGCGGTAGACGGCGGACATTGTGCCGATCGCGCCTCCGGTAGTCGTCCTCGAGCTCCTCGTTCGTTACGAGCCCATCCTCGTCCCATTCCTCGTCTTCGGCGATGCCGAAGTAGACGAGCGTTCGATTCCAGACGTCCGAGAATCCCATGACGGCGAGATCTTAGAGCACCTAACGGACTGATGGCCCGGACGCGGGCTCGAGGATAGTGGCACCGAGCCGGATCATGGTGGCGCCCTCCTCAACCGCGACGCGCCAGTCCTGCGACGTTCCCATCGACAGCTCCGTCAGCCCGTGCTCGACGGCGAGCCCCGCAGTCTGCGGAATGCGGCCCGGGATGCCTCTGGCTCCGCTGCCGGGGGTGGCATCGTCATCAGGCCGCGAATCGACGGAAAGCGCTGGAGGAAAGCTGCGACGTCTTCCTCGGCTACCCCCGCCTTCGAGGTCTCGCCGGTCAGGTTGACCTCGAGCAGAGCAGGGATCGTGAGCCGACTGGCGGTCGAGTCCGAGTCGACGGAGTGTACGAGCTCGCAGATCCCGTTCACGATCTTCGCCTTGTTCGACTGAAGCCGCCCGATGAAGTGCCACTGGAACGCGTCGCCGAACTCCGCGTGCTTGCGCTCGAGGTCCTGGGCGCGGTTCTCCCCGACCACCGTGACTCCGGCATCGACGAGCACCGCCATGTCCGGGAGCGGGACGTATTTCGTCGCCAGGACGATCGTGACACCGGGCCCGGTCTCCGCGGCGACCGCCGCGAGTCGGTTCCGGATGTCGGTGGCGTTCATGCCACCTCACGTGCCGCGCGCGCAAGGAGCCACGCAGAATCGTTACGGCCGGGATCGATAATCACTTCGTCGAGCAGTATGCGGAGGACGCGTCCGAGAGCAGGTCCTTCGGAGAATCCGCTGCGGATGAGGTCGGCCCCGTCGACCGCCAGATCCGCCAGACGGTGCGGGCTGCCCCGCTCGCGCTCGAGCACTGTCCGAAACGCCGCCACGGCATCCAGCTCGACCGGCTCGGGAATCTTCGCGCGGAGATCGGCGTCCTTCAACGTCAAGAGCTCGAACGCGGCGACGTCGCCCTGGTCGGCGAGAAACCGCCTTGCGGCCGCGCCGTCCGCGGCAACCGGGACGCTGAACGAATGTTCTCTGACAAGGTCGGCGACACGCCGGCGCGTCGCCGTCGGGTAGCGCAGGCGGCTGAGGGCACGCGCCGCCAACTCGGCTCCGAGAGCTGCGTGTCTCGCACCCGTGCGCAGCGCCTCGGGCTTGCCCGTGTCGTGAAGGAGCGCGGCTAGCCGGACGGTGAGGCTCGCGCCGACGTCGGCGGTGCGCTGGACGACGGCCACGATGTGCTCGTCCACCGTGAGCGGCTGCCTTGGATCGTGGAGGGAGAAGCCGATGGTTGCCGCGAACTCGGGCAGGATGACCTCTAGCACGCCCGTATCGCGTGCGAGCAGCAGCGCGCGCGCAGGCTCCGTGCCGAGCAGGAGCTTGGAGAGCTCACCCATGCTGTCGGCCGCGAGCCCCCCACCGATCCGCTCCGCCGAGACATGGACGAGACCGCGTGCCTCCCGCCGCATCTGCTCGACCGTCTCGTCGGTGGGGTCGACACCGAGCTGCGAGACGAACCGCAACGCTCGGACGATGCGGAGCGGGTCTTCACGGAAGCTCTCGGGGCTGACCGTACGCAGCAGCCGCGCAGCGAGATCCTTGCGCCCGCCGAAGGGGTCGACGAGCTCACCAGTCGCAAGTCGTCGCGCCATCGCGTTGATCGTGAAGTCTCGCCGAGCCATGTCTTGCTCGAGCGTGAGCGAAGGATCGGTGACGATCTCGAAGTGGCGGTGGCCGGGCCCGATGCTGCGCTCGACGCGCGGTGGCGTGAACTCGATACCCGCCGGAGCGAGCTCGAGCACCTTGCGGTCGCGCGGGAAGAGCCGGACGCCGACGAGCTGCCCGTGCACCTCGAGGTCGTCCACCCGGCCGTGTCGCTCCAGCAGGACGCGTAACGCTGCGTGGTCGACACCCGGAACGAGAAAGTCCTCGTCTCGGTGCGGAAGCTCGAGGATCTCGTCGCGCACAGCACCGCCGACGACGTAGGCGTCGATGTTCAGGCTACGGACGAACTGGCGGATCGGCGTCGACAAGGGCTACGTCAAACGCTATGAGGAAGGCGTACAGCCACCGGCTAGATGTGAGCGACTGCTTCGATCTCGACGAGAGCGCCCGACGGGAGTCGCGACACCTCCACGGTCGACCTCGCGGGAGGCCTGTCGCCGACGAACTGGGCGTAGACGTCGTTCATCGCGGCGAAGTCGTCGAAGCTTGCGAGGAATACCGTTGTCTTGACGAGGCGGTCGAATGAGCTCCCGGACGCCTCGAGGATCGCACCGAGATTCCTGAGAGCCTGCGCCGTCTGAGCGCCGATCTCGGCCGCGAGCCCCGGTGCAGCCCCTGGCGCAACGCCAATCTGGCCCGCGACAAACACAAGGTCGCCCACGCGAATCGCCTGGCTGTAGGGGGCACCCTGGAACGGAGCCGGCGCTGCATCCGTACGAATCACGGTTTTCTCCATGTCAGTTCCTTTCGACTGTGCACGCCGCCGCGAGGGCGACTCCAAGGGCCTTGAAGATCGCCTCGAGGACATGCGAGGTGTCCTCGCCGTCGAGGAGGCGCACGTGGATGGTCAGCCGCGCCGCATCCGCGAGTCCGCCGAGGAACTGGGTGGCGAGGTCGACGTCGAGCCCCCCTACGTGGAGCGGTCGCAGATCGACGTTGGAGGCGACACGCGGCCGGCCGGACACCTCGACGACGGCCATCGCGAGAGCCTCGTCTGCAGGCATGACGCCGTAGCCGTGCGCTCCCGCCTGGAGGTGGGGAGCCAGGACGCGGCCGAGCTCAGCACCGGCGGAGCCGACTTCTGCCTCGGGATCGTCGGGCTCTACCTCCAGGACTAGCTCGAACGACCCGGCTCTGGCGAGCAGGACGAGCAGGTGGTCGAGTACCGGCAGCCCCGTCGCAATATTCGAGGGGCCGTCAGCTGCAGGCGTGATCCGGGCTCCGCTCACGCACCCTCCGATCCACGCACCGCTCCGGGCATCACCGACGGGAGATTCGGGCAGGGCATCATCAGAGCTCGGTGCGCTCGATGCCCGCGCCGAGCGCGCGGAGCCGCTCGTCGATGCGCTCGTAGCCACGGTCGATCTGACGGATGTTCCCGATGGTCGAGGTTCCCTCGGCACAGAGCGCTGCGATCACCATCGCCATCCCGGCCCGGATATCGGGGCTTTCGAGCCTCTGTCCATACAGCTGCGCCGGGCCGGTCACGACGGCGCGGTGCGGGTCGCAAAGGATGATGCGGGCACCCATCGCCACAAGCTTGTCGACGAAGAAGAGGCGGCTCTCAAACATCTTCTCGAAGATGAGAATGGTACCGCGCGCCTGGGTCGCGACGGTGAGCGCGATCGAGGTGAGATCCGCCGGGAAGGCCGGCCAGATGCCGCTTTCGATCTTCGGGATCTGGCCGCCGAGATCGTCCTCGATATGGAGGTCCTGGTCGTCGGCCACCCGCACCGTCGACTCGCCTACCTCCAGCCTGATCCCAAGCTTGCGAAACGCAGGGACGATCGAGATCAGGTCGTCGGGACGAACGTCCTCGATGACGACGTCCCCTCCTGTCACCGCCGCCAGGCCGACGAAGCTCGCGATCTCGATGTGCTCCGGGCCGATCCGGTACGAACCGCCACCTAACTCTTCGACACCTTCGATCCTGAGGACGTTCGAGCCTATTCCGTCGATCCTCGCTCCGATCGAAACCAGGAAGCGACAGAGATCCTGGACGTGCGGCTCACAGGCGGCGTGGCCTACGATCGTCTCGCCCTCGGCGAGGACGGCCGCCATGATCGCGTTCTCCGTTCCCATCACCGACGCCTCGTCGAGCCAGAGGCGCTTTCCTTTCAGCCCGTCCGTCCGGAGCTCGTAGGCGCCGTTCAACTCGATCTCGACGCCGAGCTCCGCGAAGGCGTGGATATGGGTATCGAGGCGACGCCGACCGATCACGTCGCCGCCGGGAGGGGGAACGACTGCGCGGCCGAACCGGGCGAGCAGGGGGCCGGCGAGCAGGAACGAGGCGCGAATCTCGCGACAGAGCGCGGGATCGAGGCTTGTCTTCGAGACGTTCGCCGCGCATACCCGAACATCGTTCTCGCCCACCCACCCCGCGTCGGCGCCCACGTCTGCGAGGAGATCGACCATTGTCTCGACGTCGCGGATCCGTGGGACGTTGGTGAGCTGCACCTCCTCCGAGGTGAGCAACGTGGCCGCGAGGATCGGAAGCGCGCCGTTCTTGTTGCCGGCGGCACGCACCGTTCCCGAAAGCGACCGACCTCCCTCGATGACGAACGACTGCATGAGGCGGGCGGTATCGTACCGTGCCCCATGGAGGTCACCCGGCAAACGGCGTGGGAGACACTCACGCGCTACACCTCGAGCGAGTCCCTACTGCGCCATGCCCTCGCGGTCGAGGCGTCCACGCGCTTCTACGCACGCCTCCTCGGAGAGGACGAGGAGCTGTGGGGCTGTACGGCTCTGCTCCACGACTTCGACTACGAGATCCACCCCACACTCGACCGGCACCCGCAGGACGGAGCGCCGATCCTCCGCGCTGAGGGCTATCCGGAGGAGCTGATCGAGGCGGTGCTTTCACACGCCGAGCATCTCGCGCTGCGGCGAGATACGCCGCTCAAGCGGACGCTCTTCGCCTGCGACGAGTTGTCCGGCTTCGTGCACGCCTGCGGTCTCGTCCGCCCCACCGGTCTCGAGGGCCTGGAGCCGAAGTCCGTCCGCAAGAAGCTCAAGCAACCCTCGTTCGCGGCAGGTGTCCATAGGGACGAGGTCGATGCCGGCGCAGAGCTGATGGGAGTCGACCTCGACACCCACATTGCGAACGTGGTCGCGGCCCTGCAGCCGATTGCAGCCGAGCTCGGCCTACCGACGAAAGCGGAGGCCGATGGCGCAGCTTGACTCTCTACGAAGTCGCATCGGCAGAGATCTCGGAGCGAGCTCGCCGAGCCCACCGCCGCACCTCGGCGTGACAGTCGGGGCCCGGAGCTCCGGGCACCTCGCGTGAAATGGCTGCAGGCTCGCCTGCACGATCCTCCGTCCTCGCAACCCACCCGACCATAGGCGGCCCGCGCTGAACGTGAGGGATGTGCTTCGTGCGGCGGCCGATGTCGAAGGTGAGCGGGGTCGGGGATACGTTTCCGGTCGAGGTTTCCTGCCGCGAGAGCTGTGGGCGGGAAGCCCTGGCAAGACAGCCCTCGATCTCGTCAACCTGCCGTCCGGTGTAGGTGCGCATAGACGGCGCGCGCCGTCTTCGGGGGAAGCCCGGGAACGGCCTCGAGCTCCTCCTGGGTCGCTTCGACGAATCCCGCCGTCGAACCGAAATGCCGGAGAATCGCGCGACGGCGTGCCGGGCCGATCCCGGGAAGCGTGTCGAGAATCGACTCGAGCGATCGCGCGTCGCGTCGCTGTCGATGAAATGTGACGGCGAATCTGTGAGCCTCGTCGCGGATGCGCTGGAGGAGCTGGAGCCCCGGGTCGTGCGCGTCGAGTCTGATGGGCTGTGAGCGTCCGGGGACGAAGACCAGCTCTTCGCGCTTCGCAAGCGCGATCACCGCCACGCGGGCGAGCTTGGGCGTGACTTTGATCGCGTCGAGAGCAGCTGCGAGCTGTCCCTTGCCGCCGTCGATCACGACGAGGTTCGGGAGCGTTCCGAAGCTCGTGTCTCCGCCACCGGCCTCCAACCGCGCGAAGCGACGGCCCACGACCTGGGCGAGCGACGCGAAGTCGTCCTGACCCTCGAGGTTGCGCACGCCAAACTTCCTGTAGTCGGCGCGTCGAGGCTGGGCGTCGACGAACACCACCATCGACGCAACGATCTCGCGACCCTGGAGATTCGACACGTCGAAGCACTCGATCCGTACGGGAAGGCTCTCGAGGTTGAGGACCTCGCGGAGCTGTTCGAGGGCTGCTATCCGCCGTGCGCGGGCACTCTCGACCGCCGTTGCGTCGTGCACGAGCGCGAGCGCGGCATTCTCGGCTGCGAGCTCGGCGAGACGTCGCTTCTCGCCTCGCTCGGGCGCGCGCACCTCGACCCTTGAGCCGCGGAGATCGGAGAGGAATGAAGCGAGCGCTTCCGTATCCCCGATCCCGCGTGGCACGATGAGCTGCGGAGGTACGGACCGTGCGGCGCCGTAGTACTCGAGACAGAACGACTCGAGGATCGTCGTCGCGTCCTGACCCCCGACGTTCTCGAGGTGGAAGGCATAGCGGTCGATCATCCTCCCGTCGCGAAGGGGAAAGAGCTGGACGGCAGCACGATCGGCGGCCATAGCGATGCCGATCACGTCCACCGTCCCGACGGCCTTCTTGTCGGCAGCCTGGCGCTCGGCGAGGCTCTCGATCGCCGCAAGCCTGTTCCGGAACCGCGCCGCCTCCTCGAACCTCTCCTCGGCAGCAGCTTCGCGCATGCGGCGCTCGAGGTCACCGACGATCGGTCCGGTATCACCCGAGAGGAAAGTGATGACGCCTTCGATGATCTCGCGATAGTCGTCGCGCGAGACGGCCCCGATGCAGGGGCCTGTGCAGCGCTCGATGTGGAGATCGAGGCACGGTGTGCCGGAGTGCCTGCCCGGCTTTGGCCCTTCGCACGGACGGAACTGGAAGACTCGGTTGAGCACGTCCAGCGTCTCGCGCACCTTCTTCGCGTTGGCGTACGGGCCAAAGTAGACAGTTCCCCTGCGGTGGCGCTCTCGGGTGAACATGACGCGCGGATACTCGTCGGAGACCGTGACTGCGATGTAGGGGAACGACTTGTCGTCCCGCAGCCGGACGTTGAAGGGCGGCCGGTGGCGCTTGACGAGGTTTTGCTCGAGGTGGAGCGCCTCGGCTTCGGTCGACGTGACGATCACCTCGATCCGCCGTATCCGCTCCACCAGGCGATCGATTCCGACACGGCCGTCGCCGCCGCGGTTGAAGTAGTTGCGCACTCGGGCTCGGAGCGACTTCGCCTTGCCGACGTAGAGGATCTCCTCGTCCGCGTCCCGGAACAGATAGACGCCGGGAAGGACGGGGAGCCCATCGAGCTGTCCCCGAATACCGCTGCCTTCCACCCGAGTAGCGTATCGGCATGTCCCTGCGACGATTTGCCGCCACGGCGATAGCGGCGCTGGCGCTCGCGCCCACCGCGCTAGCCGGGGGGCCGACGATGTCGCTCGGCGTGGCCGAAGACAACGTCCGTACTCAAGATCCCGCGCTCGCGCAAGCACGGATGGACATCCTGAAGCTCTCGGGCTTCGACGCGGTGCGCGTGACGAGCATCTGGGTTCCGCCCGCGACTGCCCCGTCGGCGGTTGAGGCCACGATCCTCCACAACGTCGCGGCGGCCGCGTCGCTCGCGGGGCTCCGCGTCTACCTCTCCGTTTACAACTCCGGCTCGCGGGTCTCCCCGACGACTCCCGAGCTGCGCGCGCAGTTCGCGCAGTACGCAGCTGCGGTCGCCCGCGCCGTCCCCACGGTTCACGACATCACGATCGGCAACGAGCCGAATCTGAACCGCTTCTGGCTGCCCCAGTTCAACGCCGATGGGTCGAACGCCGCCTCGGCGGCCTACCTGGCCCTCCTCGCCCAGACGTACGACGCCTTGAAGGCGGTTTCCCCAACGATCCGCGTGATCGGAGGTGCGCTTGCAGCCCGTGGCAACGACCGGCCCGGGACGAGTCGCGACACGCACTCGCCCGTGGTGTTCCTCCGCGACCTCGGCGGCGCCTACCGCGCAAGCGGACGGACGGCGCCGATCATGGACGCGCTCGCCCTGCACCCGTACCCGGGCAACTCGAGCATCTCGCCGGCCACCACGCATCCCGGCTCGACCACACTCGGAATCGCCGACTACGACCATCTCGTCTCTGTCCTCCGGACTGCGTTCGACGGCACGGGACAGGCCGGAAGCTCACTCCCGATCGTGTACGAGGAGCTCGGAATCGAGTCAACCGTCCCCAGGGGCAAGTCCGCGGCCTATACCGGCACAGAGCCGTTAACCACGAAGCCCGTGCCCGAGCAGCAGCAGGCATTCTTCTACGCGCAGGCCGCAGCACTCGCGTTCTGTCAGCCCACGGTCGAAGGGCTCCTGTTCTTCCACTCGGCAGACGAGCCGGCGCTCGGCGGCTGGCAGTCAGGGGTCTTCTACGCGGACGGGGCGACAAAGTCGAGCCTGCCGGCACTGCAGGATGCGCTCCGACGCGCCCGGGGAGGCTCGATCGCCAGGTGCGACGGGCTCGAGCTCGCCGTCAAGGCATCGGCCGTGCGTTTTCCGACTGCTCGAGAGATTGCTGGGCGACACGCCGTCGTATCGTTCCGCTGCGACCTCGATTGCGCGTACGTCATCCGGGTGCGGCGAGCCGCAGGTGGCGCGCCGGCAGCTGCCGTGCGGGGCTATTCACTCGCCGGGCGCCTGGCGCGGGCGCCGCTCCCCGAGCGCCTCCGCCCCGGGTCGTACGCGTTTGAGCTCTCGCTCTCGCAACCGGTCAACCCGGCGGTCGCGCCGACCATGCTCTCAAGCACGACCTTGCACCGGTGACACGTACACTGCGGGCATGAGCGAGCGGCCACAGCCGGAGCGAATCGAGGGGCTCGAGGTGGGCCAGTATGTCGCCTACACGTTCTTCAAGATCGACCGTGCGTGGCGCCGGCTGCCGATCGACGAGCGCTCGGCCGGCAAGGACGCCTTCGCGGACACCGTGGACGAGTGGTCCGACCGGATGGAAGGCCTGCGCGCCTACACGACGACGGGCGTCCGACCAGATGCGGACTTCTTCCTCTGGAAGATCACCGACCGCTACGAGGATCTGCTCGAGCTCGGGGCCGCGCTCAACGCCACTCCGCTTGCCGCGTGGCTCGACACGCCGTACTCCTATCTCGCGACGACGAAGCCGTCGGAGTACACCGACAAGAAGCGGATCCGGCAGGGCCGCGTCGTACCACGCGACGCGCCGTTCCTCGTCATCTATCCGTTTGTCAAGTCGCGGCCGTGGTACTTCCTGCCATTTGCGGAGCGCGGCGCGGCGATGCGGGAGCACGCCGAGGTCGGTGGCAGGTTCGTGACGATCACGAACCACACGACCTACTCGGTCGGCATCGACGACCAGGAGTTCATCCCAGCCTTCGAGTGCGACGAGCCTGCGGACTTCATGCACCTCATGCTCACGCTTCGTGAGACCGAGGCGTCACGCTGGACGCAGATAGACACGCCGATCTTCGTCGGTGCGCGAACCGATATCCGCTCGGCGCTCGACGCGCTCGACGGCACGCGGGCGGCAGTGCCCGCGCGACGTACGCTGACGTCCTAGCGCCGAGAGCGTCGCGGGTTCGAGCCGGGTTTCGTCGTTCAGGAGGCCAGGCGGTGCTCGTCGCGCCACGTGCGCACGGCCGCGTAGACACACGCGGCCAGGACGACGATCGCCGCCGCCGAGCCGGGACCGCCAGGCGACAGCCCCACCAGCATGCCGACGTCGACGACCGCGAGCACGACTGCCGCATAGAACACACGTCGACCGCGCTCGGACCAGGTCGCGATGTCGCTACGACGCTCGCGCCAGAGCAGAAACAGGAAAAACGCCACCGCGAGGAAGAAGGCGATGCGCACAAGGCCGCCGATCGCAGCGAGGACCGGCTCGAGTGAGAGCACCACGACGACGAGCGCGACTAGCGCGACGATGCCCAGGCCGCGCACAGTGCGGTTCTGCAGTGCCAGTCGCAACCTCGCCACCACTATCCAGCCACCATGTACGCGCGAACCGCAAGAGCAGCGGCGAGGGCCAGCATGCCCGCGAACCAGAGCAACCGCCGAGGGCCCGCCGAAGGTGCGTAGAACCAGGGCGCGAGCGCAGCGCCGAGGGAAAGCGACCCGTACGCGTAGTGCAAGCGGTCGGCTGCGCGGTAGCCACCCGAGAGAAGCAGAAGCCCGAGCGCCACCTGCGCGACGAGCAGTGTCTGGGCCAGCGTGAGGAGATGCGCCGTTGGCTCACCCGCTCCACGCCCTCGCCAATACACGAGCCCGCCCCAGATCGACGCGACCACGCACACGACGATGACGGCGACGGCGACGATACGGTGCGTAGCGAGCATCGACGCGGACCCTAGACGACGACAGACCGTCCGCGACGCGCAGTGAGGAGGTTTTATGCTCGAGGAAGGCGGTCCGGCACCCCCGTTCACTCTCGCCAGCGATACAGGCGAGACCGCAAAGCCTCGACGGCGTCCGCGCACAGCGAAGATCGTGCCGGCGAACTGATCGTCGTTGACCACGTCACGGATCGTCATTCGAAGATGGTCGAGTTCTAGAACGTCGCCGACGATCCCGACTGCTCGAGCTGCACTACCTCGACGAACCACCGGCTGTTGAGTCGATCACGATGATCCGTTGGCCCCACATGTCCGTGGAGGCTAGCGGTGTTGGGTCTTACGGGTGACCCGTTCAAATAGTTTGAAGGCGTGAGCACCAGCGTGAGCGCGACTCCAGGTCGTCGCAATGAATACTGGGCCTTGGCGGTGCTTGGGTATGCGTGCATTGCTTTCTCGGTCGGTCAATCGATGCTGCTCCCGGCTTTGCCCGACTTGATCACAGGGCTGCATTCCAACACAAACGACGTTGCCTGGGCATTCACTGGATTCGGGATCGCCGCGGCAGTGGCTACGCCAATTATGGGCCGTCTAGGCGACATGTTCGGAACCCGTCGAATGCTCGTTATCTCAACCCTCGCTCTCAGCCTGGGAGCGGTCGCCTCGGCAATCTCAACGGATGTTCGGGTGTTGGTGGCCGGCAGGCTGCTTGCTGGTGTCGGTGGTGGAGTCATTCCGCTCTCGTTCAGTGCAGCGCGCCAACTTGTGCCATCCAGTCAGACGGCGCGCGTGGTCGGACTGCTTGCTGGAACGACTTTCAGCGGCGGCGCGGTCGGCTTGGTTCTCGGAGGTGTGCTAGTCGACCGCTTGTCGTGGCAGTGGATCTTCTGGATCGCCGCGGCGATGGGGGTCATAGCGGCGATCGGTGTCAGGGGGCTTCTGCCCGAATCCCGTCATAAAAGTGGTGGTCGTGTCGACATCCGTGGCGCCCTCGTCCTCGGTGTCGGATTGACGCTGCCCCTGTTCGCCATCTCCCGCGCGGCCGTCTGGGGCTGGGAGGACGCTCGCACGTTCGGACTGATCATCGCCGGCTTCGTGGTGCTCGCTGGTTGGGTGCAGCTCGAACTCCACACCAAAGAGCCGCTCGCGAACATCCCGTCGTTGCGATCGCCGCCCGTGCTAGCCACCAACCTCGCAGCGTTGCCAGCCGGAATCGGACCACAGGCAATGGTCGTGCTCATGACATTGATCGTCCAAGCTCCTACCTCAACCGGCTACGGACTCGGCTTAGGAGCAACCGCCGCAGGACTGATCATCTTTCCCGGCGCCCTCGTCGGCATGCTCGCCGGTCCCGTCTCAGGTGCACTTGGAATGCGAATCGGACATAAGGCCTTGGCAGCGGCCGGTGGATTCACTGGCTCGATCGCTCTGACCTATGCCGCCTTCAACCACAGCCAAGAGTGGCAACTCGTAGCCATCGCGATCGTTGTTTCTGGCGGATTCGGCCTCGCCTTCGCTGCACTCCCGAACCTGATCATAGAAGCCGTCCCGACGAGCATCGCGGGCGAGGCTCTTTCATTCAATGCCCTCATGACGCGCGTCAGCTTCTCGCTCGGAGTGCAGATACCAGCCACTATCGTCGCCGCCAGCGCCGTCGCCGGCAGTCCGCTTCCCACAAACACGGGTTTTCAAAACGCGTTTATAGCTGCCGCAGCACTATCTCTAGTCGCCGCCGTTGTCGCGCTATGTATCCCACACACAGTCCGCCGACCGCCTCATCCGCTCCGCGGACAGCACGAACGCACCATGAACACAACCGTCGCGACTCGGCTAACAGATGAATCCCGAACAGTGGCTCGGTCTAGGGCAGCCTGACCTGGGTTCCGCGCGGCTCGTACAGGCCGTTCCCGTGGTCGTCCGCCGCGAACGGCTTCGACGCGCCTTGCGCGTCCGCGTCGCGGCCTCCAAACGATCACGCGATCAGCGACCCATCGTCCTCGTTCGGCGCCTCGACCGCGCGTCGAAGCCCCGGACGTTTCGCGAGCGATGCGTCACCGCTGACATCCAACTCTAGGAGCGTGCCGACGAGTTGAAGGCCGTCGCGTTCCACGATCGTCGCGATACGCTGAGCTTGCTCGTCGGGAGATACGAACTGCTCGCCCTCGCGCGCACCGACACGCGAAATACGAATGACGCCGATGGCACGACGACGGGAGGACTGCTTGCTCCAGGAAGGGGATCCAGCTCCAGATTTCAGCTTGGTGTCTGATTCAGGCGAGAGAGTCACGCTCAACTCTCTCCGAGGTAAGCGAGTATTACTCTATTTTTACCCAAAGGACGATACGCCCGGCTGCACGACCCAGGCCTGCGGCATCCGCGACGCGTGGGGCGATTTCCAGCGAGCGGGCGCAGCGGTCTTCGGCATCAGCCCGGATAGCGAGGCGTCCCACGCAAAGTTCAGGGCGAAGTTCGCGCTGCCGTTCGCGCTCCTCGCCGATCCCGATCACGTGATCGCGGAGACGTATGGCGTGTGGGTGGAGAAGTCCATGTACGGAAGGAAATACATGGGAGTCGAGCGATCGACATTCGTCATCGACGCGGACGGCAAGATCCGCAAGATCATGCGGAAGGTGAAGCCGGCGACACACGCCGACGACGTGTTGGCTGCGCTCGCGTGACGCGGCTACACCCGAGCTCCGACGATTCCGATGCCGCATCGGGTAGAGCCAGGCTGAAGAGTCACACCGCGTGGTGCCAGACTGAAGTCTGGCACCGCACGCCATGCGGATGAGAGGACTTGAACCTCCACGCCCTTACGGGCACACGGACCTGAACCGTGCGCGTCTACCAATTCCGCCACATCCGCTCGGTGGCCCTAGTCTAGCCGCAGCCTTCCCGCCGTCTCGTACGTCTAGGTTGTCATGACCCAGCCCGCCCGAGCCCTCCTTCTAGTGCTGCTCGCAACCGCCCTCTGCCTCGCGGCAGCCGCGGGCCCCAGCAGATCTGCGGGCGCTCCTCATGCCGTCGTCGTAGAGCTCTCCTCGAGCGCACTCGCAGCCACACCTGGAAACGGTAGGCGCATCCGGCTCGAGCAGCGGCGCTTCCTGAGCGCGCTCGCGCAGGAGCTTCCGGAAGCCCGCGTCAGCTGGCGCTACACACATGTGATCAATGGCGTCGCGGTCGTGCTCCCCGCCGGCGAGCCGGTCGCGCAACTCCTCCGCCTGCCGGGTGTCCGGAGGGTCTTCGAGTCGGCTGTTTATCGTGGCTCGACGGCATCGCTCGACTCGACGCCGGCGCAGATCGGGGCCCCTGCGCTCTGGCCCCGGGGCCTCGGTAACGGCGGCAAGGGGATCAAGATCGGCATCATCGACGACGGCGTCGACCAGACGCAACGGTTCTTCTCCGCCCGCGGCTTCACGATGCCCATGGGGTTCCCGAAGGGTCAGCGTGCCTACACAACGGCCAAGGTGATCGTCGCGAGGTCGTTCCCCCCTCCCGGAGTGACGCGGCCAGGAGCGCTCGTTCCCTTCGAGCCTGGGGAATCCGAGCACGGCACGCACGTGGCCGGAATCGCCGCGGGTGACGCCGGAACCGTTCCGTCGCCCGGACGCCCGCCGCTTTCCGGCGTCGCTCCGAAGGCCTACCTCGGGAACTACCGTGTGCTGACGGTGCCGACCGACGCGGACGTCGGGCTCGACGGCAACGCCCCGGAGATCGTCGCTGCGATCGAAGCGGCCGTGCGTGACGGCATGGACGTGATCAACCTCTCGATCGGAGAGCCCGAGATCGAGCCGTCCAACGACATCGTCGCTCTCGCCCTCGACGGCGCTGCCCAGGCCGGCGTCGTTCCCGTGGTCGCCGCCGGCAACGACCGGCTCGAGTACGGCAAGGGATCAATCTCTTCCCCCGGCACATCCGAACAGGCGATCACGGTCGCGGCCGTCACCTCGAATCGGAGCAGCCGCCCCAACGTCCTCGCGGATTTCTCGTCGGTCGGCCCCACCCCGCTTTCGCTACGCCTGAAACCCGACGTCAGCGCGCCGGGAACTGCCATCCTCTCCTCGTTCCCCGATGACGAGTTCGAACTACTCTCGGGAACGAGCATGGCTTCGCCTCACGTCGCCGGGGCGGCAGCGCTTCTGTTGCGGCGCCATCCGGCCTGGACGGTGCAGGAGCTCAAGTCCGCGCTGGTCTCGACCGCGGCGACGGCGTACTCGAGCGGGACAAAGGAAGCGCCGCCGGCACTCGGCGGCGGCGGCGTAGTCTCGCTCGGGGCCGCAGACCGGCCGCTCATCTTCACCTCACCATCCTCGGCGTCGCTCGGCCTCGTGCGAGTGGGCGACGCGGCGACCACCTCCATTGCGGTGACCGACGCGGGCGGGGGGAGCGGCAGCTGGAGCGTTGTCGTCGACACGCTCGAGGCGCCCGCATCTGCGCGCGTGACCGTTCCGGCCACCATGACGGTTCCCGGCGAGCTGACGTTGAGCGTAAGCACGGCCCTAACCGCGCGCTCGGGCGAGGTCACGGGCTTCATCGTTCTCACGCGGGGCACCGACCGCCGCCGAATTCCCTTCTGGCTTTACTTCGAGCGGCCGGCACTCGAGTCGTTGCCTGTAGCCGCCCTGGAGCAACCAGGCGTCTATGGCAGCACGACCCTTGGCCGCCGCAACGCCGCGTCGAGTTACCGCTACCCCGAGTTGCCGGTCGGCGTCGGAGGCCAGCTGCGCGGGCCCGAGCGTCTCTATCAGGTCAGCCTCCTACGGCCTGCCGCGAACTTCGGCGTCGTCGTCCTCTCGCGCTCAAGCGGCGTTGAAGTCGAGCCGCGTATCCTTCGTGGCCGCGACGAGAATGCTCTCGCGGGCTACGCGGCGCTCCCCTTCGCGCTCAACCCGTACCTCACGACGTTCGGTGCGCCTGACCTCGTCGCCGGAGCGATTACCCCGCTCGCAGGCGACTACACGATCGTCTTCGACAGCCCGACAAAGGCCGGAGCGGGTGCCTTCACGTTCCGCTACTGGCTGAACGACACGCGCCCGCCTACTGCAAGGCTGCTCACTCCGGGCGTTCCGAAGGGGCGACCGATCCGCATCCGCGTGGCCGACACGGGCTCGGGCATCGACCCCCTCACCGCAGTCGCCAGGATCGACGGCCGCTTTGTCGACGACGTGTCGGTCAAAGGCGGTGTTCTTACCGTGGCGACAGGGAGCCTTCGTGCCGGTCGCCATCGGCTGCGTGCTCAAATCTCCGACTTCCAGGAGTCGCGGAACATGGAGAACGTCGGGCCGATCCTCCCGAATACGCGCGTGCTGCGAGCCACGGTCGTCGTTCGCTAGCTGCTAGCGCTGGAGCCCGCCCTCAGGTCCGGTCGTGCTCCTCGATCGTAGGAAGCGCCTCGAGGTCACGCTGGACGCTTGCTACGAAGTCGTCGTCGTCGGTGGTCACGACGTGGAGTTGTGCCTTCCGGCGGGCACGATCGCGGCGTCGGCGGGCATCGCGACCGACGACCCTGTCGAGCCGCGGCCATTCCACCGCGACGACGAGCACGGCCGCCAGAGCGAGCAGCACGATCCACGCCCAGCCCACGTTTTCATTCTACTCGCTTCCGTCGACTTGGGAGAGTCCGCTGAGGAAACCATTAGACAGTGCCGTACAGCTTCATCACGACGGAGACGAAGAAGCGCGTGTCGTCATACAGCCCGATCTCCCTGACGGCCCTCGCACCCTGATACCAACCTGCAAGAGCCCGCCGCACGTTTCCGTCGAACTCGTCGAGCTGCCACCGAAGGTAGCGGACTCCAGCCTGCACGTTCCCGTCCGCGGAGCGCGGCGTCGAATGACCGATCAGCGTCTCGTCGACGAAGGCCCACGTCTCGGGGAGCAGTTGCATCACGCCGACTGCGCCGACGTTCGAGACCACGTCGGGCTGAAAGCCGGACTCCATCCACGCTAGCGCGCGGGCGAGCGCAGGATCCACGCTGTACACGGCTGACCAGTGGTCGATCGACGCCACCACCTGCTCTTTCGACTCCGACGACACGACTAGGCCGGGCCGTTGTGCCCCGGCGGGGAGCCGAAGGAGCTGGCCCGGCACGATCACCCCTGAGAAGGTCAGCTGGTTCGCCTTCGCGAGCAGCCAGGGGCTCACGCGGTAGCGCTCGGCGATCGAGAAGATGCTCTCCCCTGACCTGACGGCGTGCGTGCGTATCGCCCGCGCAGCGACACGGGTGGCTCCCAGCGTGAGCGCGCGGAAGGTGCGCGGGCCGGCGATGCCGTCTGGCGTCAAGCCTGCGTGCTCCTGGAACTGTCGGAGCGCCGCAGCAGTAGCGGCATCGAAGCGTCCGTCGAGGCGCCGAGCCGGAAGACCGTAGCGTCGCAGCCTGAACTCGAGCGACGAGACGTCCCAGCCGATCGTCCCGACGCCGAGCTCGCGACGGCCAAGCAGCGGGCGGCCCAGCGAGCCGAGCGCGAGCCGCGTGCGCCGATCGAGCCGTCCCGTCGCGCTTAGCCTCTTCACGTGCTGGAATCGCGTCAGACCCGAGGTTGTCAGCGGACCGATGACGCCGTCGATCGGCCCCGCGTAGAGACCGCGCTCATGAAGCGCAACCTGCAACGCGGCCGCCCCTGGTCTCGTCGCACCGATGGCTGACGGAGCGAGCAGGAGGCCGATGAGCACGCCTAGTAATGCGATTCGTCGCACGCTGACCGCTTCGACGACCGCCACCGCCGTCCTCCCTCGATCGAGGGACACGAACTGGCCCGCGTGAGCCGCCGCTACAATGTCGCGCGCTTTCCCCGGTAGCTCAATTGGCAGAGCATCCGGCTGTTAACCGGAGGGTTGTTGGTTCGAGTCCAACCCGGGGAGTTGAGAAGCGCCTGCACAAGGGCGAAAAACGCGTAGGGCGCCTCGATTGGGGCGCCCTACGTTGTACCCATCTTGTACCCATCGCCACACGGGGCGTCATCTACACGGGCGTGTCTGATCCGAACAGCCGAGCCTTCGTCGAGCGAGCCTAGATCCGGATAGTTCGTCTTCGCGGCGTCTTCCCTGGGCGTGGCCGGCTTTGGCTTGAACGAGGAACCGAGGAACCCCGGAACCCCCGCCGCAGCTGTCTCCGTCAATGCTGTGTGCCTGAGCCCGTGCCATACGCGGAACGGCTTGTCGATGCCAGCTCGGTCGAGTGCCTTCCTTGCGAATCTGCTGAGTTTGCTCGGGTCGAGCGGCGTGCCGAGCGCCCGGTGCGAGAACACAATCGACTCGGGCTGCCGATGGTTACTCGACGCGTACTGCTCCTCGAGCGACGCTGCCGCGACGTCGCCGAACAGCGCCGTACGACGGCCGGCACGGCTCTTCGGCGTCGTCATCTCTCCGCGCACGAACGCCTGACGGACGTGTAGCCGTCGGTCGAGTCAACTCGACGTCCTGCCACCGCAACCCGAGCAGTTCGCCGCGCCTGAGGCCGTAGAAAGCGCGACGATGGTCATCCTGCGAGCCGCCTCTATCCAGAACCGCTCATGCTCCTCGTCCTCCCCCACTTCGCTCTCGATCAGTACAGGCGATGCAGGTCGTGTCGGTCGAACCACGGTCCAAGGTGGTTGCGGAGGGTGGCGCGGTAATCGATGAGCGTCGACTTCTTCCGAGGCTTCGCGGCCAGCGCGACCGTATCGAACTCTGCGGCGAGATCCGCGAACGTGCGGCGCCGGGCTTGCGCATACCTGCGTCAACCGCGGCGAGTTTCGCTCCGAGCGCCCGCTCTGCTCGTCGCCAGTCCCAGCCGTCGGATTCGTTACCAAGCGTCTCCTGTACTTGGCGGCCGTCGGCGTCGGCGTACGTGATCCGGAATACGCGGCCTCGCTTGCCAGCGTACTCGACGACGCCCGAGTGCCTAGGCATCCGTCACCGTCTCTTGGATTCGAGGAGGACGTCGCCGATCACCAACACCGCCTGCGCCTCCCCACGGAGGAGTCCCTCGAGCGCGCCAGACGCCCGATGTGCCTCGTCCAGCGTCAACGCCGGCCGTTCGCCCAACAGACGCCGTAGCCAACGCAGCGCCGCTCGCTCCGCCTTCGGCGAGCCGGTTTCGGCGTAGAGCGAGACGAGCCGGAGGTTCACGAGGCACGCACCCCGTCTAACAACTGGAGGGCTTCGTACGTCCGACAGGGACAGCGCTTCCCATGCATCCGATTAAGCTCCCACCACGCGTAACCAGTCCGGCGCCGCTCGCGCGGCTCGAACGACACGAGCTCGCGATCAGCCAGATGCGACGCGCCCTGCACAAGGACATCAGTGACCTCTATCTGCGTGCGTACTCCGAACCGCGCGACGAACAGGAGCGCAAGCTGCTCGACCAACTCGAGGAGATTGAGCGAGACGTGAGCACTCAGCGACGACGGCTGCACCGGCGCATCGACGAAGTACGTGAGAAGCTCGGAATGCCCTCGTGGCACAACCGGTACCAAGAACTCGTGGCCTAGCCGCGGCTCAGCGCTCAAAACTCCCACCTCGCGCTTCCGGGGCCGGACAGGACGGCCGGGCCGCTTGCACTGCTCCAGGCGTGCGGTGACGTCTTCCTCGACGAACCGCGTGTGCTTCCCAGCTTCACGTGCGGGAGCGCCCCCGACCTTGCGGTTTCGTAGACCCAGGAGCTTGGCACCGACAGCATGGCGGCCACGTCCTTCGCCTCGAGCAGACGGCCGCTCACGATGCTTCTCCCGTGCGAGTCCGGGACGGGGTACGGCGGAGTAACCTACTAGTGAGCGCTTCGCGCTCGGCGCCGTCGCTGGCCGGTTGTCTCCGCGGAACACAGCCCGTCGGCAATCGGGTCGCCGCAGCGGGCGAACCGAACGTCAACGACGCGGGTTCGGCCGATCCGCGGCGGCAGCCTCAGCCTCTCAGACTCGGGCGCCGCATTTTTCCGCATCTGCGGTTTTTGCGGCGATCCATCTCCGCGGAACGTTCAGCTTTTCCACTACCTGCTCGGCAGTGCGGAGAGCGCTCAGCTGCACCATCCCCAGCGACGACCACCGGACCGCGCTTTGGATCGAGAGAGGAGTAGTGTGGACCGCCCCAACCATGGAGGAACACCCAATGAGCATCGTTGTCCGCTTTCACCCGAAATCCGGGACGTTCGAGCAGTACGACAAGACCATCAAGATTCTGTCGTCGAACGGCGTGTGGCCGCCAGATGGGATGAGCTACCACATCTGCTTCGGGCCAGACAGAGATCTGCGCGTCAGCGAGATCTGGGACTCGCACGCCCAGTTCGAGGCATTCGGCGAGCGGCTGATGCCGATCCTCGCCGACGTCGGCATCGAGTTCTCCGATCAACCTGAGGTCTACGAGGTTCACAACATCATCCAGCGCTAGCCGACACACCGTCCTCTGACCATGTCGCGGTACTCGGCTGGCGTCATCGACCTAGCGAGACGCTCCACCTCAACCGTGAACAGCACGACCCCCGTGAGTTCGCCGGCCTCGTCGACCCAAGAGCGAATACGACGTTGCCACATCCGCAAACCGCGGCTCACGACGCCGGTATCCTAGTCATCCGACGAGGGAGGGATTGTGGGTGTGGACAGCGCCGGTCGCTATGACCGTTTGTACGCGCCGCGACAGTAGGGTTGCACGGTAACTCGGTAATCCGTGCCCAGACGGAGGAGGGAAATCATGGACGAGATCGTGGTGAAGCTCGCAGAGGAGGGCGCTGATACGGGACCGCGCCCTGGAGTCGCGATCGACGCCAGCATCCGCGTTGTCGCCCGCAGTGAGGGCGGCGGTCAGAAGAAGTACGCTGAAGCCTGGCCTGAGGTCTCCGACGGCAAGACCCGCTCGCGCTGGGCGCTCTACTGCGACGAGGGCGTTGGTATGGGCGGCGAGGACAGCGCGCCCGCCCCGCTCGTCTACTTCGCAGCAGCCGTCGCCTTCTGACTACTCACACAGATCTCCCGGTGTGGGGAGATGCGGAAAGTCAAGCTCGACGACGTTCGGATCGACCAGACGATGACGATCTACCGGACGGGCTCGATCAAGGGCGGCACGATCACAAGCGGCGTCCGCGTCCTCTCACTGTCAATCGATGTGGACTCGCCCGAACCTCCCGAGCGCGTTGCCGAGCTCATCCGGGTCGCACGTGAGAGCTGCTTCACCCACGGTGCGCTCACCCAACCCGTCGAAATCCACGCGGCTCTAACGCTGAACGGCGAGCCTCTCGCTGAAGAAGCCTAGTCGGCAACGATCCCACTTGATAGTAGATACTCGTTCAGCGCTTCTGCCGGTGTCTTCCAGTCGAGGGTCTTTCGCGGTCGGCTGTTGAGGGTGGCGGCGACGGCTTCGATCTCGTCGGCGCTCCAGCGGACGAGGTCGGTTCCTTTGGGGAAGTACTTACGCAGAAGGCCGTTGGTGTTCTCGTTCGTGCCGCGCTGCCACGGGCTCTCGGGGTCGGCGAAGTAGACGGGGATGCTGGTCTCGACCTTGAACTGAGCGTGAGCGGATAGCTCTTTGCCTCGGTCCCAGGTCAGCGAGCGGCGCAGCTGCTCAGGCAGGGCATTCATCGTCGACGCCAACGCGTTCTTCATCGTGACCGCGCCATAGCCGGCCAACGGCGGCCCGTTCTTGGTGCGCGGAAAATGTGCGAGACGAGCGAGACGCGGCGGCTGATTCTTCAGAATGGCGACCCCCAATCTGGCGCTCCCGAAGTCCGGGCGGCCGCGCACGAACCCTGTGGCGCGTCGGCAACAGATGCAAACGCGCGCATATAAGGTTGCGCGCACGAACCAGACCGTTTACGGTCAGCACTCCACCCTCTGGCTCAGCGTGCTGACCGGTGGGTGTTTGACGCCGACCCCGCCCCCTCGGGGTCATGGCGGAACCACTGCGGTGGGTGGGCGCTATGCGCAAGGCGTCCACCCCCGCAGATTATAGCCTTTTGGTGGTCTTCGGCCCGCGATGTTGGTTGTCACAACAGCCTACAGATAATTTGCCCAACGGCCGATCATCAGAGCATGAAAACGCCGCAGACAACCAAGCTCATTCCCCCGGAGCTCGCCCGCCTCGAGCGCCAAGAACTCGCCATCAGCCAACGTCGACAGCAGCTCCACAAGGAAATCGACCGGCTGTATCTGAGCGCACCACTAGACGACGAGCAAACGCTCCTGCTCGACGAGCTTGAACAGCTCGAGCAAGAAGTCAGCGGAGAGCGCCGCCGGCTCCATCGACGTATCGACGACGTTCGCAAGAGCGTTGGACTGCCGACCTGGCGCGAACAGCACGACGAGCACGTTGCCCAGCCGCTACTCCCCGACGACCACCGCGTCTCCGCAGGACTCTATCTGGCGCTGACGAATCAGCGGCGCGACCGCCGGAGACTATGGGGTGCCCCTGGCTGGGGCGCCCCACCACACCTTCCCGAAACGGCGAGGCCGGGGCTCCAGCAACAGTAGTTTTGCCGCAAGAGACGCCCGGCTCGCGCCTCGACGGGTCTGCGGATGCTCGCGCCGCTGGGGCCGAAGGCGCAAGCACTCTCTCGTCACAAGCAACCCTACGCCCACCGCTTTGAAAAGGTAAGTGAGAACACCATCCCGGCCAGGGGCCATGAGCCAGTAGTGGAACGGAGCGCCGGCAGGAGATCCGCCCACGTCGCGGCGGCCGGGTTGGTACCCGCTCGGGTCGGTCGCTGCCCTAGAGTTGCGGGGGTGAGCTCGGACACGATCATCGCCCTGCTCGTAATCGCGTTGCCCGCGCTCGTGGTCTGGACTTGGGCACTCGTCGACGTCGTCCGGAACCCAGGTCTAGCGAGGGGCGCCCGGGTGGCTTGGATCGTCGCCGTGCTCGTGCTGCCCGGCGTCGGCGCGCTGCTCTACGTCGCCGTCCCCGGCCGACGGCGGCTGTCCGCGCACTGATGCCCCAGCTCAGCCGTTGGCCCCGGTCGACTGTGGTACGTCACGGCCCGGGAGCGTAGGCGACGGAGCCCGCCTGCTCGTGCGCGCGCCGACCGTCGCGCCTGGCGATCCGCGGAATCAGCAAGGCCGTGACTGAGCCGACGAGGGAGATCGCAGCGGCGACCGCAACCGCAGTTGTGAAGCCCGCGTTCGTTGGGAGCCTAGTTCCAGCGACGGCACTCGCCGCGACGATGGTGGCGGGTAGCTGCACGCCGACGGAGTTTCCGACGCGGGTGACGAGCGCGTTGAACGACAGCGACTCGCCAGTGATTCCTTGCGGAACTGCACCCACGATCAGGTTCGGTAGCGCGGCGATGGCCATTCCGGCACCTCCCTGCGCCAGCGCGGCGAACGTCGCGACCTCGGCCACTGTCCCGTGGTCGAGGGCGAGCAGTCCGAGAGCGCTCGCACCGAGAAGCCCGCCGAGGGCCAGCGGGAACTTGTCGCCGACGCGGGCGCCCAGCGCACCCGAGGCTGGGCCCGAGAGCACGCTGAGCAGCCCTCCGGGCAGCAATATCAGCCCTGCACCGGTCGCCCCGAGGCCAAAGCCGTACCCGGTCGAGGTCGGCGCCTGCGCCATCAGCGCGACGAGCACGACTGTCGCGGACACCACGAACCCGACCGGTATCGTCGCGAGATTCGTGAGCAGCACGGGCGCCGAGCGCAACGACGCGATGTCGGCGAGCGGCTGCTCGGTTCGCAACTCGAGCAGCACCCAGCCGGCAAGGACAACGAGCCCGGCGCCGATCAGCGCCAACGTGCGCGGATCGATCCAGCCCCAGACAGCGGCGCGAGAGATCGCGAACAGCGGCAGCACCAAGCCGACGCCGAGCACGATCGCGCCCCGAATATCGACGCGCCCGCCGCTCTTGATGGACGACTCGGGCGTCAGCGCCCGCAGCCCGACCGCCGCCACGGCCCCCATCGCCGCAGCCACCCCGAAGATCCACCGCCACGAAAGGTTGTCGACGATCGCGCCGCCGAGAACGAGCCCCACGGCGCTACCACCGAGCAGGGTTGCCGCGAGGAAGCCGATCACCCGCCCAACGAGAGCGGGAGGAACCAACTCGCGCGCCATGCTCAACGACAGCGGGAATACCGCGCCGCCGAGCCCTGCCACGACCCTCCCACCGACGACGAGCCAGAGACCAACTGAGACAGCCGAGACGAGCGTTCCCACCGTGTACGCCGTCATTGACACCACCAGCATCCGGCGCTTGCCGAACATGTCGCCGAGGCGACCAAGCACAGGCGTCGCGACGGCCGCCGACAGAAAGAAGGCAGTGATCGTCCAGGCGACGTCGTTAGCGTCAGTCTGCAACCCGGCGATCAGGGCGGGTAGAGCCGGAAACAGCATCGTCTGCGCAAGCGCGAAGCCGACACACGAATAGCCCAGCACCGCAAGCGCACGATAGGGATGACGCGGGATTTCGGTCACGCCCACACGTTGGACTCTAGTCGAGAGAGTTAGCTCTTCAACAGCTGCTGTTTGTCTTGGTCAGAGCCCCCTTCCCAGCCGTCAGACCGGGTAAGGTAAGCGGCGATGAGCGACCGCGACGACATCATCGAGACGATGATCCGCTACGGCGTGGCAATCGATCGCAAGGACTGGAACGGCATCGCCGCATGTTTCACAGACGACTGCGTCGCCGACTATCAGGGCTGGGGTGAGTTCCGCGGCGGTCGCGAGATCTCGGAATTCTGCCGCCACGGCGTGACTGAGCTCGACGCGACCCAGCACCTGTTTGCGAACTTTCTGGTGGAACAAGCCGGCGACGACGCATCGTTCCAGTGCTATGTGCAGGCACAGCACTACCTTGCGTCTGCGTCTGCGGGCACGACTTTCACGATCGGCGGCTACTACGACAACGCCGCCCGCCGTACCGCCGCGGGTTGGCGTATCTCCGGCTTCATGTTCCGTGCGATGTGGACGACGGGCAACCCCGGAGTGCTCGGCCATCAGGACATGGACGACCGGGTTCCGGGCGTCTAGTTCTCACACCGGCGCTAGTCCTCCCCGGTTTCGGCAAGCTCAGCCGCAACCGTAGCGTGTCGCCGCTCGGAGAGCGGCGCGAGCAGCCACCTGCCGGCGAGCGCTACGAGCCCCACCGTCACGAAGGCCGCTCGCCAGGAGGAGACGTCGACGGTCGCAGCAAACGCAATCGGGCCCACGATCGTGCCGACAGCGAGGAACGTCTGCTGCACTCCGATCGCAGCGCCGCTCCGCTCGCGGCCGCCCAGCTCCGCTGCCGCCGTCACCGAAAGCCCGTTCCACGCCATTGACACGCCGCCCGCGACTACCAATGCCGGCACGAGCATGAAGGCCGGCGCGTCGACGAGAGCGGCGACGATCGCCATCGTCCCGAAGGTCACAAGACCGATGTGGCGCAGCGGTACGACGCGAAGTCCCTGCCGGTCGGACCAGCGACCACCCGCGATCCGCAGGAACCCACCAAGTACGTAAACCGCTCCCAGGACGACCGCGCCCGACCGCGTCGAAAATCCCCGCGCGTCATGGAGGAAGAGGACGACGAACCCCATGATCGCGATCTGCGCGATGACGTAGAGGCCGCTCGCGCAGCCGAGGCGCCAGAGGCGCGGATCGCGCAGCGACCAGGGCGATGCGTTGCGCCGGGCCGGCTCCTCGATACGGTGCTCGCGGACGAGGATGCCGCCGACGAGCGCGCCCGCGAGGCAGACTCCCGCGAGCGTGAACAGCGCGGCGTCGATACCCGCAGCCGCCTCGATCGCCGGTAGACCAAGCGCCGTCGCGAGCCCACCCATCGGCACAGCTGCCTGACGAAGGCCGAGCGCGTAGCCTCGCTCGTCCGGCGGGAACCATTGCATGACGGCGCGCGCGCTCGATGAGTTAACTCCGAAGCCGGCTGCACCCGCCAGCGCCACGAGGGCCACGAGGGCGCCGAACCCCGGCGCAAACGCGAGTCCCGCGATGCACGCCCCGGCTCCTCCTAACCCGGCCGCGAGCGTCAGCCGCTCACCAAACCGATCGGCCGCGAGCCCCCACAAGAAGACTGTTGCTAGCCCGCCCGCCGACAGCGCCGCCAGAACGATGCCCACTTGCGGCAGCGTCAGGCCATACGCGGCGCGAAGCCTCGGGGCGAGTACGGGCAGGCCGACCGCAAAGGCAGCAAAGCTGGCCTGGGCGGCAGTGCCCGCTGCCAGGATCTTCCATCGATACGGATCGCGCTCGATCCACCAAACCTAGCGACGGCTTCGATCCGAGCATGCCTCGCCGATCGTCCGGAAGCGCCCGACTCTGCAGAGCCCAACGCACCGCTCACGAACGCAGCCATGCTGACCACCGGCACCGCTCGTGCCGTAGCGCCGAGCGAGAGTTCGAGCTCAGGCACATCGGTCGGAGGTGCGATCGCCGGCTCCGACCGACCGTGGTATACCTGGCCGTAGCGGGATCCCACTGCCACGAATGGGATCCGTCGACGATAGGAGGGCTGAGATGACGGACTTCGTTTACAAGTCCATCGAGATCACCGGAGCGTCGACCGAGAGCGTTCACGACGCCGTCGAAAAGGCCGTGGCAAAAGCGGCCGAGACGATACGACACATCGATTGGTTCGAGGTGGTTGGAGTTCGAGGCAACGTCACAGATGGTCGGGTCGATCACTTTCAGGTGACGGTGAAGATCGGCTTCCGGCTCGAGTAGGCCATCGTTGCCACACCTGCGCCCGTGGCCACGATTACCCCGCCGCCCGAACACGGCGCCGGGACATACGGGCCGCGCGACAACCTCTTCTCGCCCTCTGCCTGGCCACGAGCGAAACCGTTGAGTACGATCCGCCAGATAGAAACTGCTTGCATAAATACATCTGCTGGGCTGACTAGCACCAGCCGCGGGCGAGAGACTTTGCCAACGGCAGCTTCTGCATACGCGTGTCGCGGGAAAAGCCGGAGCATCCTCGGCGTCAACCTGAGCGCCACGCCGAGCAAGTGATCGCGCCGCGCGACGCGAAACGACTCGACGACGGCGCGCTCGGCGCGAGCGGGCGCCTAGTCGACAACGGCCTCACCGTCCCATGCGTCGACGGTGTTGCCCGGACGTACGTGAATTTCGACTACGCCGCTACGACCCCGTCGCTCGTCAGCGTCTTCGACGCCGTCACGGAGTTCCTGCCCTGGTACGGGAGCGCTGCACGCGGCTCCGGATTCACGTCATCGGTTGCGACTGCGGCGCTCGAGGGCACGCGTGCGGCGGTCGGGACATTCGTCGCGAAACGTGAAGACGATGTCGTGATCTTCGTTCGCAACACGACCGAGGCGATCAACGTGCTCGCAGCGTCCCTCCCCGAAACCGCCGAGGTCCTCGTCTCCCCGGCGGAGCACCACGCGAACCTGCTTCCGTGGCGCCGGCGGAACACGCGCATGCTTCCTTTCAGTTCCTCCGCCGACCACCTTGTCGAGGAGTGTGAACGATCGCTCCGCTCAGCCCGCGGGGCAGTGACCCTTGTCGCCCTGACCGGCGCCTCGAATGTCACTGGCGAGCTCCTGCCAATCGCCGAGCTCGCGAACGTCGCACATCGGCACGGGGCAGAGCTCTTCGTGGACGCCGCGCAACTCGCTCCCCATCGTGCTCTGGACATGGGCGCGCTCGGGGCGGACTACCTCGCGTTCTCCGGCCACAAACTTTACGCTCCGTTCGGCGCGGGGGTGCTGGTCGGACAGGGAGCCGGGCTGCGCCGAGGAAGTCCGCTGCTCGAGGGCGGCGGCGCAGTCAGAGCCGTGATGTTAGACGATGTCGTGTGGGCGGACCCTCCCCAGCGCTACGAGGCAGGATCGCCGAACATAATCGGAGTCGTCGCTCTCGGGGTGGCCTGCAAGACGCTTGCCGAGATCGGAATGGAGCGTATCGCCGCCCACGAGCGCACACTCGCCGAGCGCCTACACACGGGTCTCGCCAGCGTGCCCGGACTGACCGATATCCGCCAGTGGCAGGATGTTGCTGCGGACCGCCTCGGGGTATGCGCATTTGTCGTCGACGCGGCGCCGTCCCACCTCGTGGCGGCGGCGCTCGGAGCCGAACACGCGATCGGCGTCCGCGCTGGACGATTCTGTGCTCACCCGCTCGTCGAGCACCTTCTGGCGGAGCTGTCTGTCGGGCCGAGCGCTGACGAAACCGCCGTGCGGGCGAGCATTGGCCTCGGGACGACGGCTGCCGAGATCGACTTGCTCGTCGAGGCGCTCGCCGAGATCGCGACAAGCGGTCCCAGGTGGAGATACGTCCGGAACGCCCCCACCGGCCGTCTCGAGCCCGAGAACGACCCACGCGGGATGCCAGAGCTTGCGGTGCCGATGCTGCTCGCGAACGACGATTTCGATACGCATCCCCAAGAGCAACAGAAGGAGGGCACAGGAATACACCGGGCAGGCATGAGGACAGCAGCCGACCTCGCGAAGATTCTCGAGCTCGACATCGGGGACGGCAGCGAGCCGCTGGGTGTCGCCCGGTTCATCGAGGGTGTAGCCGCGCCAGAAGTAGTCGTCAGCCACACACCGCCGCTTCCGAGCGACGGTGTACGTTCGGCAACCGAAGTGGCAGCGGGCGAACGCCAATTCTTCGATGCGATCAGGCGGTCTGTGCCCGACTTCAGCTATGAGTCCTTCTCCGTCTCCGCCGAGGGCGAGACGATCGTTGTCAGGAAGGTTCTCTTCGGGACGCTTCCCAACGGTACCCCTCACAGGATCCCGATGGAGCACCGCTACGACGTTGCGGATGGGATGATCACGTCTATCCACGGGACGTACGACCGGGAGACAACGCGGCCGTTCGCGGAGCTCCTCGCCGCCACTCAGCCGAGAGCCTGAGACATGCGTCACCTACAAGTTCCCAGACATCAGAGCGACTAACTCAGTCGCACCAACGCCGCCGGGGGCGCAAATGACCGATGCAGAGAGGCGCTTTACTGTCGAGCGCGGGAACCTCGCTCAGACGCACCTCACGCACAACCGCGCGGTGATGGAACCGCTCGGCGAGATCATGCCGCGCGCACACGCCGGCGCGGAGTACCGCTCGTGAGGACGGCTGACGAGCTGGCCACGACCATCGGCAGCTGAGCGGGCCTTCCACATGACACTTCGTGTAGTGATCGTCGGTGGCGGTTACGGCGGAATCGGCGTTGCCAAGAAGCTTGATCCTGAAGCGGACGTCGTCCTCGTGGAGCCACGTGAGGCGTTTTTCCACAATGTCGCCGCTCTGCGAGCGCTCGTCGACAACAGTTGGCTACCACGTGTGTTTTTACCGTACGACGCCCTCCTCCGTCGCGGCACGGTCGTCCGCGACCGTGCGCTCGAAGTCACGGCAGGCCACGTCGTGCTCGCCTCCGGTGCGGAGCTCGAAGCCGACGTCGTCGTCCTCGCGACGGGATCGACAGTTCCGTTTCCCGGCAAGTCCCGGGCGCTCGAAACGGCCGCTGCCATCGCCGACTACACGAAGAGTCGCGAGGCTCTCCACGAGGCGAAACACGTTCTGCTGCTGGGCGCGGGAGCGGTCGGCCTCGAGCTGGCAGGGGAGATTGCATCGGCGTGGCCCGACAAGGGCATCACGATCGTCGAGATGGCGCCGGAGATTCTCGCCGGCCCCTACCGGCCGGAACTTCGCCTCGAGCTGAAGCGCCAGCTCAGTCGACTCGGGGTCGAGATCCTGCTCGAGACCTCGCTTGCCGCGATGCCGAAGGCGGCGCCCTTCGCCGTCGAAGCGTTCACCGTGATGACGAGTCGCGGCACGGAGATCGCCGCAGATCTCTGGATCCCGTGCTTCGGCTTGAGGCCGGAGAGCAGCTACCTCTCAGGCACTCTCGGCACGGCTCTCACCTCCGAAGGATTCGTCGAGGTCACACCAGAGCTGCTTGTCGCCGGGCAGACGGACGTCTTCGCCCTGGGCGACGTGACGACGATCACACCGAAGAGCGCTGGGCTCGCAGGCGTCCAGGCGAGAACGGTCGCCGCGAACATTCAGGCGCTCGCGAATGGAAAGGCGCTCGCGCCATACGTGGCGCCGCCACCCGGCATCATCCTTCCGCTCGGCCCAAACGGAGGCGCGATCGACCTGTCCGGCGAGGCAAGCATCCTCGGGCATGAACGGGCAGACGGGCTGATCGGGACGAACATGGGACTCGATCGCCTTCGCAAGGAGTTCGGGTTGGACGCGTGAGCCAACGGATGTGTGCGGCGATCCGGGAGACGCAGCACCAAGGCTGAGACATACGACACCGACAGGAGGACGTGATGACGACAAGCGCACCACGCACGACGGAGGCACTCGCCGCTCAGGTCGAAGAGGCGATCGGGGACGGCCAGGATCTTCCTTCGATCGTCCGGTTCCTGGCAGCGGTGATGACTCCCGAGATCCTGATCACCCATACTCCCCCCATGGAGAGCGACGGCCTGAACGGGAGCGCAGAGTGGGCCACCGTGGACGTTGAGAACATGGGGCGAGTGCTTAAGGTCGTCCCCGACCTGCGCTACGAAAGCGCCGAGGTCACGGTCGAGAGCGAGAGCGCGATCCTTCTCCGAACCGTGGTCGTAGGAACGCTGCCGAGTGGAGACACACACTCGTTCGCGCTCGACCGCCGCATTACCGTCGACAAGGGGAACATCACGGGAATGCACGGCGCATACAGCAGTGCGGAGATGGCGCCCTTCAACGACGCTGTACGGGCAAGGCTCGGCGCATGACGGCGACCACCGATCCCGACGCTACGAGTAATCTGCCCCGGATGCTGCTCTACCATATCCCTGGTTCCCGCTCTTCACGCGTGCTTTGGGTGCTCGAAGAAACCGGAGCACCGTACGATCTTGTCCGGATCACTCCCGAGGAGCGGACCCAGGAAGCGCATCGCACGAGGCATCCACTCGGGCGCGTACCCGCCGCGGAGATCGACGGCACGGTGGTGTTCGAGAACGCCGCGCTCTCGCTCCACGTCGCCGAGACCAACCCCGATGCCGGCCTACTCCCTGAGCTCGGAACGGCCGAACGGGCACTCGTCTACCAGTGGGTCTCGTTTTCGTTGACGGAGATCGAGCCGCCGACATCCGAGGTCTTCCGATTCCTGACCTCCGATCCTGCGCGCTCCGCCGAGGGCCGGGAGCGCTTCGGGGCAGCGGTCGCAGTCGTCGAGAACGCGCTCTCCGACGGACGCCCTTTCCTGCTCGGCGACCGCTTCACCCTCGCGGACATCACACTCGGAAGCGCGCTCATCGGCGCGCGAAGACTGGAGCTCACCGGAGGGCCCTTCACACAGCAGTACCTCGACCGGCTCCTCGAGCGTCCTGCACATGCGATTGCCTACGAGGGCGCCCCGACTAGCTTGCCACCCAAATGAACAAGATACTGAGCACCGTGGCCTGCTTCGCTCGGCTCGCTGACGTAACGGCGCCGTACCGCCTCCACGCGTTCCTGTTCGTTTATGCACCCGTGCTGCTCGTCGCCGACGGCATCCTCGGTGATCTTCGCTCCCAGCTCGCGCTCGGTTTCCTCACGTTCGCGGTCCTCTGGGTCTGCACGCGCCGGCTCGAGCCAACGGTGCGGCTTCAGGTCTGGGCCTGCGTCGCGATCGCGACGGCCTTCGAGATCTTCGGGTCGCTCGTCTGGGGCGGCTATACGTACCGCCTCCATAACATCCCGCTCTACGTTCCCCCCGGCCACGGCATGGTGTATCTGTTCGGGGTCACCGCCGCGACGCTGCCGCTGCTGCGCGCTCACGCCCGGACATTCCGCGTGGCCGTGTGCGTCGCGTGCTCGGCATGGGCGATTGCGGGCGTCACGGTGCTCCCGCTCGCGACCCATCGCGTCGACCTGCTTGGGCTCAGCTGCCTGCCCCTCTTCCTGTGGTGCGTGCTTCGATCGCGTCGGGGCACGATGTTCGCCGCGATGTTCATCGCCACCGCGAATCTCGAAATCGCAGGCACCTGGGCGGGCGACTGGGTCTGGGCGCCCACAGCTCCGTGGAACCACCTTTCCTCGGGCAACCCGCCATCCGCGATCGCGGCCGGGTACGCGATCATCGACGGCACAGTCGTCTTGCTCGTCCCGATACTGCTCGGTGCCCTCGCGGCCGTTAGTCGAGCTCGGCGATCGCCTGACGCACCTTCGTCAGCTGCACCTGCAACTCGGTAGCGCGGGCAAGGTCATCGCCGGTCGCTTCGACGTCACGGCGGAGCTTCCGCTCGCGTAGACGAAGCACGCACTCCTTGCCAAAGCGCTCGTCGACGTCCTCGCGACCGGCACGAGCGTCCAGCTCCGCGTGGAGGGGGCCAAGGTCGTGGCCGCCCGCCACCGTCCCCGCGAGCAGAGCGTCACGGTAGCGACGGTGCAGAGGATCGTCGAAATGGTCGGCCGAGAGCTCTGCGAGGAGCTTGGCGAGGTCGGCGTGCGCAACGCAGGCGGCGAGAACGTCTCGTTCGAGCCGTGAGCCGGCGTCGAGGAGACGGGCCGCGCTTGCGTCGGTCTGGCGTCCAGCGGCCTGCCCGGGAGCTATCCCCGCGAGCGTCTCGCGAGGTAGGTCGAGCCTGTCTCCGAGTAAGCGCAGGGCCTCCTGCCGCTCGGGTGAGTCCTCGACCCGCGCAAGAACCTCTCGCACGCGTACGAACGCCTCCTGTCGGTCAGCCGTACGGTCGAGCTCGAGACGGACTCTGTACAGCACGTAGCTCTCCGCACCGGCAAGTCGCCCGTCGAATCCCTCGGGAGCGTCGGCCGGGTCCTGCCCGTGGGGCAAGGTGACGACGCGTACGTCGAATCCCTGAGCCACCGCGAGCTCCATCCCACGGAGCGTTGCGTCCTGGCCCGCGGCATCGGCGTCGAAGCACAGGAACAGGCGTCGAGTCAGACGCCGCAACTCGGCGAGCTGTCGCTCAGTGAGCGCGGTGCCCATCGAGGCGACGACGGGCTGAAACCCCGCCTGCCGCAATGCGATCACGTCCGTATTGCCCTCAACCACGACCGCCCTGTCTTCTTTTGCGATCGCGGGCCGCGCAAGATGAAGACCGTAGAGGACGGAGCTCTTCCGGAAGATGTCGCTCTCGGGCGAGTTGACGTACTTCCCACGCAGCGGATCGTCGTCGCGTAGCTTCCGCGCCTGGAATCCCACCACGCGCCCACGCGCATCGCTCAGCGGAAACATCAGCCGCTCGGGGAAGTAGTCGTTGCCACGCTGGTTGACAAGCCCGACGGCGCGCAGCTCAGCCGCCGTGAAGCCCCGCTCCAGCGCCTTCGCCGCCAGCCCGTGCCCTGGCGCGAGACCGAGTCGGAACTCACGCGTGATGCCGTCACCCAGACCGCGGTCGGCGAGGTATGCGCGGACGTCGTTGCCCGCAGCCGTCTCCCAGAGCCGCCGCTCGAAGAACGCGGTTGACTGGTCGAGCAGCTGCTGCAACCGATCGCGCTCGCGGCGCCGTGCCTCGTGCTCGGGAGACGCCTCCTCGTACTCGAGGGTAATGCGGAACCGCTCCGCGAGCGCTTCGATCGCGCCCACGAAGTCGAGGCCTTCGGTCTCGCGGACGAACGAGACGACATCGCCGCCTTTGCCGCACCCAAAACAGTAGTAGAGCTTGTCGGCCGGGTTGACCGAGAAGCTCGGTGTGCGCTCCTCGTGGAATGGGCAGCGACCCGTGTACCTCGCCCCCGAACGGCGAAGCGAGGTGCGAGCCGACACGACTTCAACCATGTCCGCGGCGGCGATCACCGCCCGCAAGGAGTCGTCCTTGATCCTTGCCATCAGCCAATCCGGAATGCGAGCGCAAAGCGATCGGTCATTCCGGCGATGTAGTCAGTCGTGCGCGCGACGTGGTCATGATCGCCCACCCTCAAGGCGCCCGGCAGCTCGTCGGGATGCTCGAGCAGATAGTCGAAGATCGACGTCACGACCTGGCCTGCGTGCTCGTGCTCAGCCTGCGCGGAGGGACCGAGGTAGACGCGTTCGAACATGAACGCGCGCAGAGCGAGCATGGCCGATCCCACGTCGTCGCTCTGCGCTATGTCGCCCGCAGCGGCGGAGGCATCGACGAGATCCCGCACGAGGCGATCGATGCGCCGCGACCCTGTGTCGCCCAGGAGCCCGATCTCCTCGCGTGGCAGCTCGTCGGAGCGCAGCACGCCGGCGCGAACGGCGTCGTCGATGTCGTGGTTAATGTAGGCGACACGGTCGACGATCCGTACGATGCGTCCTTCGAGCGTCTCTGGCAAGACGGGCCCCGTGTGGGTGAGGATGCCATTGCGCACCTCTTCCGTGAGATTCAGCCCCCGGCCCATCCGCTCGAGCAGATCCACGGTGCGCAGCGACTGCTCGTTGTGGTGGAACCGCCGGTCGTAACGCTCAACAAGCAGCCGATCGAGTGCCGACTCGCCTGCGTGCCCGAACGGCGGATGCCCGACGTCGTGGCCGAGCCCGATCGCCTCGGTCAGGTCCTCGTTGAGAGCCAGCGCGCGGGCGACGACGCGCGAGATGGCGGTCGTCTCGAGCGTATGGGTCATGCGCGTCCGGTAGTGGTCGCCTGCCGGGTCGATGAAGACCTGCGTCTTGCCCTTCAGCCGCCGGAATGACTTGGAATGGAGGATCCTGTCGCGGTCCCGCTGGAACGGCGTTCGAACCGCGCATGGCGCCTCCGGAACGCGTCGACCCCGACTCTTGTACGAAGGCACGGCAAGAGGCGAAAGCGCTCGCTCCTCGAGCTCGCGCACGCGCAATTCGAAGGGCGAAGCGACGGCCTCGACGTGTGTCATTCCTGACAGGCTAACGAAGCGCTCAGAAGGCGCGACCCTGGCCACCGTCGACTGGAATACATACCCCTGTCACCCAGGACGCGCGCGGCGAGACGAGGAATGTCACGACATCGGCGACCTCGCCTGGCGTGCCGAATCGGCCCAGCGGGATCTCCTGGGCGATGAACGACGCGATCCCCTCAGGATCGCTCTGACGGCGCCGATCCCAGCTCCCGCCCGGAACAAGGATCGATCCCGGCGCGATGCTCATGACCCTGATTCCGTCACTCGCGAGGTCCCGCGCCATTGCTTTCGCAAGGCTGATCTCGGCAGCCTTGGCGACGTTGTAACTCGGCCCTCCTCCGGACTCGCGTCCGTAGACGGAGCTGATCAGGACGATCACGCCGCCTCCGCCGGCGCGCAGGTGCGGGAGCGCTGACCGGCTGACCCTGACCGCAGGAAAGACATTACGGCCGAGCACGTCGCTCAGATCGGCCTCGTCCATGTCGTCGAACGTGCGCGCGCCGGAGCCGCCGACGTTGTTGACGACGATGTCGATCCCGCCAAGCTGCGCAACCGCCGTGCCGACAACAGATTCCACGCCCTCTGCAGTCGTGACATCAGCCGTGACTGCGAATGCGCGCCCGGGGCCGGTGTTCCCCGCCACCACGGTGTCGAGCTCGACCTTGTCTCTCGCACAGAAGATCACGTCAGTACCCTCACCGACGAGACGCTCGGCGATCGCGCGACCGATGCCGCGACTCGAGCCGGTTACTACCGCGCGCTTTCCCGAGAGACCGAGATCCATCTGGCGCAGCGTATCGACGTTGGCCAAAGGCTCGTCGTCGTGGTGTGACACGCGTAGGGCGGCCAAGCCGAGCGGTGAGCTTGGAGGCATCGAGAACTACACGAACAAGTACAACATTCGTGAACGCAAGCCGTTTCGCGCCTGATCCCGGCGCCTGCGACCACACCGGAACAACACCAGTGCAGCGTTCCACAGGCTGTCTGGCTCGATGGGCCGGGTCGCCGCCGCCGGCGACAACGCCGCGATGGAATCGTTCTACGCGCTACTCCAGAAGAACGTTCTCGACCTCGGCCACTGGCGGACCCGAGACGAGCTACGCCACGCGAAACTAGATCCGATCGGATCGCTCGCGTTGCTGCTTCTCCCCGGGGGCAGCGATGTGCGCGGACCTCCTGGCATCCGTTCCAAAAGGCGATGGCCAGTGGTGGGACGGATGTGCCGTCTGTGACGGTCAGATTCTGTACCGGTCACGGTCGCGCATCAGTCGTTCCCGGGGGCTCCGCTGGCTGGGGATTGCTACGGTGGTATCAACGCGTTGGCGCTAGCCGGTTCCAGCCGTCGAGGTTTCTCTTCGACTATGACCCTGGCCTGACCGTTGTAGTGCGCCCATTTCGAGCGTTCTGCCCATGGACCAACGGAAGGAACGCGAGATGGAGACCATCGTTCGTCGATCGGAGCGCATCAAGAAGCGCCGCGCCACAGTCCTTGCGAGACGAAATCCCAAGCGGATAGTCATACGACTGACCGAGTCGCCCGGGTTCGGGAACGGTGTTGGCTCGCTCGGTTTGCTCGAACCGGATAGGAAGCCCGACCGCGAGCAACGCACAGGGGGTCTGAAGATGCCTGCGGTCGAACATCTCTGGTCGACGTAGCAGTATGGACTGCCGATCGCTGCCCTTCCTGCGGGATGCGACTCAGCTCTCGAGGCTCGAGCGAGTCTCACGGTCGCGAAGAAGAATGCCGCGGAGCTCTGCGAGTCCCTCCGGCGGGTAGTCGTCAAGAACGGCAAGCACCGCATTCCGCTCCGCCGGATTGAGCGCGACGAGCTTCACGCTGTCGCGGACGCCGTTCTCGATCGCGGCGGCCGCTGACAGGTCATCAGCGCAGCCGACACGCAGGAGCAGGTCCACGAGGGTGGTTGGGGTCGATGCGCGCGACCTGAACTCCATAGATGTAGATCACGCCTAAAAACTAGCCAGCGAGCCTCGTGCGGTCGTCCGCAGCACGGGACGGCCCGCGATCGATCAGACCGATTCTCGCAGTGCGTTCGTTCGCCGCGGATTGCAGACGATCACTGACGTCTGCCAGCTCTCGCGCCGCGAGGTCAATGCGCTCCTGTTGCATGGCCTGTGGCCGAGACGGATGCTGCCACCGGCGCCAGTTGAGGTGATCTCACGAGCCTCCAGAGCTGTGTGGAGTTACCGGATCATCGTAATCGACGGCAACGGCCGGTTCGTCGAGGTCATAGAGCTAGACGCCTCGCCGAACGTCGGCGACGTTCTAGATCTCGACCATATTCGAGTCACGACCCGTGACGTAGTCAGCGACGATCAGTTCGCGGGCACGATCTTCGCTGCCCCGCTCGCTTAGACGACGACGGGTTATCTAGTCGGTCACGAAGGAGGAGGCGGCGGCGTCTTCTTGCCGAGCCCGACCCACGAGAGAATCTTCGTCCATAAGTCACGCATGCAATGAGCCTACTCTCATTACAGGTAGGGAAATCGGTACGGGTGTGATGGATCGTCTGGAGCTGAGTCTCCAGAGCGCGTTTCCGACGAGGATGAACAGCGGCGGCGCGATAGGCGCTAGCCGTTCAAGGCGAGAAGTGGCTAGAGCAGTGCTTTGAGGATGAGTCCGGTCGCTGTGGCTATGAGCAGCGCGCTGATCCAGTAGCGGGTGCGCAGATTAGGTCAGCTTGGTCGGGCGGCCGGGAGGTGCGGTGGTAGACGATCTGGGGCGTGACGTCGATTTCGAACCAGGCGTCCGACCACGGCAACGGCGTCGAAGGGCTCGCGCCTCGTTAGCCTGGTCGGCCGCACGATGTCTGCACCGGGACACACCAGCACAGCATTTCACGACGAGCACAACCGGTACGACCGCCGTTTTAAGCGCCACCCGCTACGCTGCGAGTCATGGAGGACTACACGAACAAGTACAAGGGCGAGCAGGTCGAGCTCGCGCTCTTCGGCGGCGAGTACCAGGAAGGCGTGCTCACCGCGTACTGCTCGATCGAGGACGTCCCACATGTGGAGCTCAACGGCCACATCCTGGTACCGCTCCAGAACATCGCTTCACTCCATTGCTCGAGTCGATGCGATGCGCCTGAGCCGGACTGGCCGCCACAGGGCCTCGACGACGACCGCGGTAACGGGTAGCGGGTGCGGGTAGCACCGTAGTGCGGCGAAGGGCCGTCGCAAACATCCTCAAGACCGGGGCGCTCGTGCTCCTTCTCTCGGCGATCTTCACCGGGCTTGGCTACCTTCTTGGCGGCGGGCGCACGGCGGCGCTCTTTGCGTTCTGCGCGCTCCTCGCGGCAAGCGCCGTGTACGCGTACGGAGACCGCGTTCTGCTGGGCATGCTCGGGGCGCGTCCCTTTGCGCTGGCCGAGGATCCGCTCCTCGCCTCGACGGTCGAGCGGCTCGCCCTCGCGGTAGGTGTCGACAGGCCGAAGCTGTTCCTGATCGAGGATGGGTTTCCCCGGGCGTTCGTGGTCGGCCGCGGGCCGCGCGGCTCATCGCTCGCGGCGTCCACCGGCCTGCTCCAGTTCCTACGCGGCGCCGAGCTCGATGCCGCGATCGCGCACGAGCTCGCCCACGTCAAGGCGCGGGACGTGCTCAGCCAGACCTTCGCCGTGCTGCTCGCCGCGACAATGCTCGAGGCCACCCGTCTCGGTGGCTGGCTTGCGCGCGGGCTGCTGTTCGTGCTCGCGCCAATCGCCTCCGCCTTCGTGCACCTGATGCTCTCTCCCCGCCGGGAGCTCGCCGCCGACGCGCTTGCCTCCGTCGTCGTCGACCCGAGCGACGTCGCTCTTGCGCTGAGCCGCCTCGATCGAGCGGGCGAACTCGTCACGTTCGCCGCATCCCCGGCGACGGAGCCCCTCTACGCGGTCAACCCGTTCGACGACGGGGACCGCGTGACGAGGATGTTCGTCACGCATCCCCCACTCGAGCTCCGCCTCGGGCGTCTCCGTGGCATAACGCCCCCTTGATCGCAGCACCGGCGGCCGCTGACGGAGTGCAAAGAAAAAAAGGGGCCACCAAAGGTGGCCCCTGAAGAATTCGGCGGCGTCCTACTCTCCCGGGGTCTTGCGACCCGAGTACCATCGGCGCTGGCGGGCTTAACTTCTCTGTTCGGAAAGGGAAGAGGTGTACCCCCGCTGCTATGACCGCCGAAACTGTCAAAGGACGCCTTCCCGCCGGCCATGGCGGCGCGCACCTTCAAAACTCCATAGCGACCTCGTACGTGTTCAAAATCAAGACCTCGGGCAATTAGTACGGGTCGGCTGAACACATTGCTGTGCGTACACCGCCCGCCTATCAACGTGGTGGTCTTCCACGGCCCTTACTCCCTCGAAGGGGATGGGAAGTCTCATCTCGAGGTGGGCTTCCCGCTTAGATGCTTTCAGCGGTTATCCCATCCAGGCGTGGCTAATCAGCAGTGCCCTTGGCAGGACAACTGATACACCAGAGGCCTGTTCATCTCGGTCCTCTCGTACTAGAGACGACTCCTCTCAAACTTCCAGCGCCCATGGCGGATAGGGACCGAACTGTCTCACGACGTTCTGAACCCAGCTCGCGTACCGCTTTAATGGGCGAACAGCCCAACCCTTGGGACCTGCTTCAGCCCCAGGATGCGACGAGCCGACATCGAGGTGCCAAACCCTTCCGTCGATGTGGACTCTTGGGAAGGATAAGCCTGTTATCCCCGGAGTACCTTTTATCCGTTGAGCGACGGCAATTCCACTCTTAACCGCCGGATCACTAAGGCCGACTTTCGTCCCTGCTCGACTTGTCAGTCTCGCAGTCAAGCTCCCTTATGCCTTTGCGCTCTACGCACGATTTCCAACCGTGCTGAGGGAACCTTTGCGCGCCTCCGTTACATTTTAGGAGGCGACCGCCCCAGTCAAACTACCCACCTCGCGCTGTTCCCGACCCGGATAACGGCATCGGGTTAGAAGCCCAGAATCCGAAGGGTGGTATCCCAAGGTTGGCTCCACCGAGACTGACGTCCCGACTTCATAGCCTCCCACCTATCCTGGACAACGAACACCAAACTTCAACGCAAAGCTGTAGTAAAGGTTCACGGGGTCTTTCCGTCCAGCCACGGGTACTCGGCATCTTCACCGAGACTACAATTTCACCGGATCCCTCGTTGAGACAGCGCCCAAGTCGTTACGCCATTCGTGCAGGTCGGAACTTACCCGACAAGGAATTTCGCTTCTGCTCTTACTCGACGGATTACTCGTCGTCGAGCGGACATCGACTCCTTTAAATCGATATCACCTGCATGTCGCCATGCAGAGGGGACCATATCATCGTCCGTTGTCGCGGACGTCTGGCGTATGGTCTCTGAGGATTCTGACCAGCTCCGGCCTGGGTTTCCGACGGTTCATCGTCTCGACGATGCGAACGATCTCCAGAAGACCCTCTCGAGTCCGATGGATACCGCTATCGACGAGATCGACACATGCCGCGAACTTTGCGAAGTCTTCATTCTTCGCGGTTCGCAACGGATGCCGCTGGAAAAACGGAATCACCGTCTCCAACAGATCCACGCGCCGTCGTACCACGTAACGGTGCAAGTGCTCGCGATGATCGTCTGTTCGACGATTCACGATCACTTGACCGATTCCGAAGTACCCCTGGAGCTCGTGCAGGGCGCCAATGCTCCGCGCACCCTGTGTGACCACGAACTCATGGAACACTTGGAATCCGGTTCCGCCGACTACTCGCCCTTGCCGGCTTGACTGCCGGAGGAACGAAACCGAGAAGCATCCTTCTCCGTCGACGAACCCGATCACCCAACCTCGAAGCTCGGCCAGCCTTTCCTGCTGATTGTCCGCACCCGTCACGTTGTCACTATCGTAAACGCCTTACCGGACGTCCACGATGAGTAGTGCGGGATACTCGGAGTTTCCAGCATATGGCCAGATGCGCACCGACCTGTTACCAGGCCGGGGGGCAGCGATCTACCTTAGGACGGTTATAGTTACCGCCGCCGTTTACCGGGGCTTGGATTCAAAGCTTCGCCCGAAGGCTAACCTCTCCTCGTGACCTTCCGGCACCGGGCAGGCGTCAGCCCCTATACGTCGTCTTACGACTTCGCAGAGACCTGTGTTTTTGGTAAACAGTCGCTTGGGCCGTTTCACTGCGGCCCCCTCGAGCTCCGCGGCGCAAAGCCGCCTCACCCTACCGGGGCGTCCCTTCTCCCGAAGTTACGGGACCATTTTGCCGAGTTCCTTAACGAGGGTTCTTCCGATCGCCTTGGTATTCTCTACCTGCCCACCTGTGTCGGTTTTGGTACGGGCACGTCCCACCTCCCTAGACGCTTTTCTAGGAGGCATGGCTTCAAGAACTTCGCCCATCACTGGGCTCGGCATCCCGTCTCAGGCTTAGTGGGCGACGGATTTCCCTATCGCCCGCCCTACGCGGTTACCCCAGGACGACCATCGCCTGGGTTTCCCTAGCCTACCCCGTCCCGCCATTGGTGATAGCGGTGGGGACGTGGTACAGGAATATCAACCTGTTGTCCATCGCCTACGCCTTGCGGCCTCGGCTTAGGTCCCGACTAACCCTGAGTAGATTAGCTTTACTCAGGAACCCTTGGGCATTCGGCGGAGGAGTTTCTCACTCCTCTTTCGTTACTCATGCCAGCATTCTCACTTCCCATGCCTCCACGGCTGGCTTCCGCCGCCGCTTCACTGGCATGGGAACGCTCCCCTACCACTCCAAGCAAGCTTGAAGTCCGTGGCTTCGGCTCCATGCTTGAGCCCCGTTACATTGTCCGCGCCCGACCACTTGACCAGTGAGCTGTTACGCACTCTTTTAATGGTGGCTGCTTCTAAGCCAACATCCTGGTTGTCTCTGCAATCGGACATCGTTTCCCACTTAGCATGGAATTAGGGGCCTTAGCCGACGGTCTGGGCTGTTTCCCTTTCGAGCACGAAGCTTATCCCCCGCACTCTGACTGCCACGCTCTGGAATACCGGCATTCGGAGTTTGCCTGATTTCGGTAAGCTGGTAGGCCCCCTAGACCAAACAGTGCTCTACAACCGGTATTGAACACGTGACGCTATACCTAAATATATTTCGGGGAGAACCAGATATCTCTGAGTTTGATTAGCCTTTCACTCCGACCCACAGGTCATCACCGCCGTTTTCAACCGACGTGTGTTCGGTCCTTCACGGGGTCTTACCCCCGCTTCAACCTGCCCATGGGTAGATCACTCAGTTTCGGGTCTACCTCCAACGACTAAAGCGCCCTATTAAGACTCGCTTTCGCTACGGCTCCGTTTCCTTAACCTCGCCGTTGAAGAGTAACTCGCTGGCTCATTATGCAAAAGGCACGCCGTCACGGCACGAAGCCGCTCCGACCGCTTGTAAGCACACGGTTTCAGGTACTATTTCACTCCCCTTCCGGGGTACTTTTCACCTTTCCCTCACGGTACTAGTTCACTATCGGTCGCCAAGGAGTACTTAGCCTTGCGGGGTGGTCCCCGCGGGTTCCGACCGGGTTTCCCGTGCCCGGCCGTACTCAGGTACTCGTCGAGGAAGGCTGCGCGCTTTCGCCTACGGGACTGTTACCCGCTGTGGTGTGGCTTTCCATCCACTTCGGCTAACACGCAACTTTGTAACTTCCCGACCCGCCGGCAGGCGGATCATGACGAGCCCTACAACCCCCGAACGGCAACGACTGCCGTCTATCACACCGCCCGGGTTTGGGCTCTTCCCCTTTCGCTCGCCACTACTAAGGGAGTCGAGGTTTCTTTCCTTTCCTCTGGGTACTTAGATGTTTCAGTTCCCCAGCTTGCCTCTACCTGCCCTATGTATTCAGGCAGGAGTACGCGCGCATTACCACGCGTGAGTTTCCTCATTCGGAAATCCCCGGATCAAAGGTTGGTCAGCACCTCCCCGAGGCTTATCGCAGCCGCCCACGTCCTTCATCGGCTCTTGGCGCCAAGGCATCCACCGTGTGCTCTTATTCTCTTGATCAGAAAGAACACGTGTTGATGTCGCTATGGAGTTTTCAAGGTGCACATGGGCAGACGCCCACCACCGAGAAAACCACTACCGAGCAGTGCTCGAGAGCGGTCTCTCAAAACTCAGCAGCGTGGCTACGTCGAGGTCGACGTAATTTCTAGGCGAACTGTGTCACCGGACGAGGAAACGCGTGGGATGCGAGCCAAGAAGCAACTCGAAACCCGCCTCATCGAACGGGCACAGCGCCTACCGGAGTAAGAGCTCCGGTATCCCTAGAAAGGAGGTGATCCAGCCGCAGCTTCCGCTACGGCTACCTTGTTACGACTTCACCCCAATCATCGACCCTACCTTCGACGGCTGCCTCCCTTGCGGGTTAGCCCACCGGCTTCGGGTATTGCCAACTTTCGTGGTGTGACGGGCGGTGTGTACAAGGCCCGGGAACGTATTCACCGCGACGTTGCTGATTCGCGATTACTAGCAACTCCGCCTTCATGGAGGCGAGTTTCAGCCTCCAATCCGAACCGGGACCGGCTTTTTGGGATTCGCTCACCCTCGCAGGTTTGCAGCCCTTTGTACCGGCCAATGTAGCACGTGTGTAGCCCAAGACATAAGGGGCATGATGACTTGACGTCATCCCCACCTTCCTCCGATTTGTCACCGGCAGTCTCCTATGAGTCCCCGCCATAACGCGCTGGCAACATAGGACAGGGGTTGCGCTCGTTGCGGGACTTAACCCAACATCTCACGACACGAGCTGACGACAGCCATGCACCACCTGTCTACTAGCTCCGAAGAGGGAACGTGTTTCCACGCTTTTCCAGTAGATGTCAAGCCTTGGTAAGGTTCTTCGCGTCGCGTCGAATTAAACCACATGCTCCGCTGCTTGTGCGGGCCCCCGTCAATTCCTTTGAGTTTTAGCCTTGCGGCCGTACTCCCCAGGCGGAGTGCTTAATGCGTTAGCTTCGGCACGGAGGGAGTCGACACCCCCCACACCTAGCACTCATCGTTTACGGCGTGGACTACCAGGGTATCTAATCCTGTTCGCTCCCCACGCTTTCGCGTCTCAGCGTCAGTACCGTCCCAGAGAGCCGCCTTCGCCACGGGTGTTCTTCCTGATATCTGCGCATTTCACCGCTACACCAGGAATTCCACTCTCCTCTTCCGGACTCTAGCCAGGGGGTTTCGGTCGACGTCTGAAGGTTGAGCCTCCAGTTTTCACAACCGACCTACCTGGCCGCCTACACGCTCTTTACGCCCAATAAATCCGGACAACGCTTGCCCCCTACGTATTACCGCGGCTGCTGGCACGTAGTTAGCCGGGGCTTCTTCTGGCGGTACCGTCACCCTCTGGGCTATTAACCCGAGTGGCTTCGTCCCACCTGAAAGAGGTTTACAACCCGAAGGCCTTCTTCCCCCACGCGGCGTCGCTGCGTCAGGCTTTCGCCCATTGCGCAAGATTCCCCACTGCTGCCTCCCGTAGGAGTCTGGGCCGTGTCTCAGTCCCAGTGTGGCTGATCGTCCTCTCAGACCAGCTACGGATCGTCGCCTTGGTGGGCCGTTACCCCGCCAACAAGCTAATCCGCCGCGGGCTCATCCTCGATCGGAGGCCGAAGCTACCTTTTCTCACGAGCCATTGAGCTCGAGAGGCTATCCGGTATTAATCCGAGTTTCCCCGGGCTATCCCAGTATCGAGGGCAGATTACCCACGTGTTACTCACCCGTTCGCCGCTGTCCCCAGGACCGAAGTCCTGGTTCTCGCTCGACTTGCATGTGTTAAGCGCGCCGCCAGCGTTCGTCCTGAGCCAGGATCAAACTCTCCGTGAAGAACTGGTTTGCCCCGAGGGGCAAGCTTGTTCGTCCTTCGAGCTTGTGCTCAAAGTGCCATCCCCTCGACGGGGATGACCGTCATACCCCCGAAGGGGCTGACGAGGTTGATTCCTCACGCAGACGACGGCAAGCCGGCGCCGACGAGAGGTCTCGACGTAAACGCACGCTGCTGAGTTTTCAAAGACCGCTGCCGCTCGCTCGAGCCATGCAACAAAAAGCCTCCGACTCGCGCCAGAGGCCATCGATGATTCGGTTACTGGTCGTATCCGATTCCTTCGAAGGCGCTCCAGTGTCGAGTTGACAGACCTTCCGGCTGCACGCCTGTCTCCAAGCGGCCGACTGATGGTAGCAGCCCAGCGACCAGTGTCAAGCTGACGACGAGCGCAGCCGAGCAAAACGGCGCTTCCCGGCCTGGAGCACCGCATCCTCAAGGGCCGCACGAACCACGTCCAGGTCACGCACGACCTCGCCGTCGAGGCGAACACCCCCTTGCGAAATCAGGCGCCGGGCCTCGCTCGTGGAGAGCGCCAAACGCCTCGCGCAGGACGGCGGGAAGATGAATCGGATCACCATCCGGGAGAACAACGTCCGGGATCTCCTCGGGAGCGCCGCCCTCGCGCACGACGCGCGTGAAATGCGCCTCCGCTCGCTCAGCCGCCTCCTGCCCATGCGACCGCGACACGATCAGGCGTGCGAGTGCGAGCTTGGCATCCATCGGTGAGGCCTCGGGGAGATCCTGCTCCGCGACCAGTCGGTACCACTCGGCGAGCTGGTCGTCAGAGATCCGCATCGTGCGCCCGAACTGCTCTTCCGGCGCGGCTGTGAGCGGGATGTTGTTACCGAGCGACGAGCTCATTTTTGACCCGATCCCACGAGATCAGCAGCGGCGTCGTCAAGACGACCTGCGGCTCGAGCCCGTACTCCTGCATCACGTCGCGACCGGCGAGGAGGTTGTAGAGCTGGTCGGTCCCGCCGAGCTCGACGTCAGCGCGGACGGCGACGGAGTCGTAGGCCTGCATGAGCGGGTAGAGCAGTTCGGAGACCGAGATCGGCTGACCGGAGACGTACCGCTTCGCGAAGTCGTCCCGTTCGAGGAGCCGGGCGACAGTCAGCGTCCGGGTGAGCCGGACGACGTCGGCGAAGCTCGAGCGTCGAGAGCCACTCGCCGTTGAACCGGATCTCGGTCCTGTCCGCGTCGAGGATCTGGAGTGCCTGGTCGACGTAGGTGCGGGCGTTCCGGTCGATCTCGTCCTCGGAGAGGATCGGGCGCTCCGCCGACCGGCCCGAGGGATCGCCGATCCGGGTCGTGTAGTCGCCGATGATCAGGACGCCGACGTGGCCGGCGTCCTGAAAGGCGCGCATGCGCTGTAACGGAATCGCCCGACCGACATGGATATCCGGCGAGGTGACGTCGATTCCCAGCTTCACGCGCAGCGGGCGGCCGAGTTTCAGCTTCTCCTCGAGCGCGTCCCGCGGGAGGACGTCGACCGCGTTCCTCGTCAGTACGTCCCGGCTCATCGCAGCTCGCGGACGCAGCTCCGCGTTCGATCGACAACATGCTTCGGCGTGAGCTCGTCGACCGATCGGCAGCCGAGCAGACCGAGCGCGAGCGCAAGCTCGTCGCGGAGGATGTCGAGCACGGCGTGCGCTCCTGCTTCGCCGTCGACGGCGAGACCCCAGAGCGGAGCCCGCCCCGCGAGCACCCCCTTCGAGCCGACGGCGAGCGCCTTCGCGATGTCAGTGCCGCGACAGACGCCCCCATCCAGGAACACCTCGAGACGATCGTCCACCGCAGCGACGACCTCCGGCAGTGACTCGATTGTCGCGCGCGCGCCGTCCAGCTGGCGGCCGCCATGGTTGGAGACGACTACGCCCGCCGCCCCGTGCTCTGCAGCGAGCACGGCGTCCTCGGCCGACAGCACGCCCTTGACCACGACGGGTACAGGTACGGCCGAGCAGAGCCGCGCAAGATACGACCAGTCGATCGATGAGTCGATCCACCCGAGGCCGGCACTGCCATCGCCGACAAGACGGAAGGCGTGTATTTCCTCGATCGGCAGCTCCCACCCTGCGGCCAGTTCGCGCTCGCGCTTGCCGACCACGGGCAGATCGACGGTCAGGAAGATCGCCGAGAACCCGGCGTCGAGAGCTTCGGCGACGAGAGCATCGGTCGCACCCCGATCGCGGAACACGTACAGCTGGTGGAAAAGCACTGCGCCGGGCGCTGCCGCCCTCACCTCAGCAGGGCTCGCCGTCGCGAGCGTCGACAGGCACATGGCCGTGCCGGCCGCGGCCGCCGCTCGCGCCATGCCAAGCTCGCCGTCCACATGCGCCTTGCGTTGGTATGCAACGGGAGCGACAACCAGCGGCATCGAGACCTCGTAGCCGAGAACGGTCGCCGCCGTCGAGGTGCTCGATACATCCCTCAGGACACGTGGCAGCAACGCGAGGCGATCGAATGCCGCACGGTTCTCGCGGAGCGTGATCTCGTCGGCGGCACCGCCGGCGAAGTAGCCGAGCCAGGTGGGATCGAGCACGCCGGCGGCGGCCGCCGCGTATTGGTGGACGGATACCCGGTTCCGCATTGCGGCAGCGTACCCGTGTACGAGCTCAGAACGGGTACGAGACGAGGCTCCAGGCCGCAGCCGCGTACCAGCACCCGAAGAGGAAGCTGATGGCCCCGAGTGCGGGTGCCATCCTGTTGACCGTCGCGGCGCCGGCTCGTGCGCCCAACGCAACACCGAACCCTGTCGTGACGATGGTCATCGACACGGCGGTGAAGAGCGCGAGGACAACGAGCGAGGCTACAGCCACCTCGGTCGATGGGATCGCAGCCAGGAGCAGTACTCCGACGCCCGCGCTACCCCCCATCCCGTGCACGAGGCCGATGCCGAATGCCACGAGGGGCGTCCGCGCGTCGTGACGGTGCTCCGCGTCCTCGTGCGGATGCGCATGGAGATTGAAGTAGCCGGCGCGCCAGCGCACGAGAAGCCGGGTTGCAAGGAAGACGATCAGCGCAGCCACCGCGGTCTCGGTGCTCTGCTCCACGCGCTCGGGCAGGAACTGCCGGAAGAGAAGGATCGGCAGGCCGAAGGCGACGAGCGTCACCGCGTGACCCAGGCCCCAGCACGCCCCGAGGCGAGCCGCACGCCGCTTCGCGTGCTTCCGACCGGAGGCGACGAGGGTCGTGACCGCCGCAAGGTGGTCGGGATCCGTCGCGTGACGGAGTCCGAGGAGCGCCGCGACGAGGATGACGACGAGCACCGAGGTACCGCCCGAGAGGTTTGCGATGGCGTCGTCGAGTCCGAACATCTCTTCTCCTCCTAGACGACAGCTGGAATGGCCCTAACGGTGAGCACGACTCCGACAGCGAGGATCGCGAGCGCGCTCACCGCCGGAAGCGTCCGGACGATTGGCCCGTCGAGCGACAGACGACCGAAGATCCGCTTCGCGAAAACGGCGACGAGACCGATCAGCGTGATCGTCGACGCGAGTCCCAGGCTGAAGGCAACGATCAGGGCGAGGCCGAAGCCGACACGATGCAGGGCGATCGCGCCGAGCAGCACCACAAGAGCCGACGGGCAAGGCAAGATGCCGGCCGCAACCCCGACACCCACGAGGCCCCGTCGCTCGTACGCGGGCGCTTGCTCATGGTGGTGATCGGCAGCGTGGCCGTGCCCGGCGTGATCCCCGTGGTAATGGGGCTGGTCCGCGTGATCGTGGGAGTGGTCGTGATCGCCCTGGTGATGGCGATCCCACCCTCCGCTTTGCAGGCGCTGCGCGAGCACCGTACCGCCGACTGCGACGACGAGCAGACCGGAGACGAGCGTTAGCCATGGATACAGCTGCTCGGGGACGATGAGCGTCGAGAGCCCGAGCGTCACGAGTCCCAGAGCGAAGACACCCGCCGTGTGGGTGACCGTGACGATGCCCCCGAGCAGTACCGCGTCGACCGGCCGTCCACGGGTGCCCACGAGGTAGCCCGCGACGATCGCCTTCCCGTGACCGGGGGTGAGCGCGTGCGCCGCGCCCCAGAAGAGCGCGAGGAGAAGCGCGACCACCACGACCCCCGCGCTCAGGTCGTGCTTCCCAACGAGGGCGGCGAACCCGCCCTCGCTCGAGTCCGCCACGTGCACGGGGGCAGATTCGCCCGACGCCGGCCCGAGCGTGGGAGCGACGCCCACGTTGTCCGCGCCGGTCACGCGCGCAGACGCGCCGTCGCGTTCGAGCGGGCTGTGGAGTAGGTCCTTCGGGTAGCTATGGAGACGGTCGGTGACGCTGCGAGACGGTGCCGTAGCGTTCGCGAGCTCGGCGCCCCGATCAGCGCGCACGACGATCTCCTTCCAGCCAATGCGCATGGCGAACGCGCGATTCTCGATTTCGAGCGTCGCGGGCGATCCCGACGTGAGCGGCCCTGCGTCGAACAGGGCCTCGAGGCGAGTCGTGTGGAGGCCGGCAACGCCCTTGGGAAACGCCACGCGCCGCTCACGAAGGTGGAGTGCGCGTCGTACGCCGTTTACGCGGAGATCAAGCCCTAGGCGAAGCGTGGCCGCGAGCGAGCCGGCATATCCCGTACGACCCAACCTGTCGAGGTCGGCCCTGGCCTGATAGGTCGGAATCTCGGCGAGATCGACGACCGCGACGATGTAAAGACGGTCTCCCGACGCCACAACCTCTGCGTAGCGGTTCGTGGTGAAGTTCCCGAGGGGATGCGCGGTCGCGGTCGTCGCGAGCGCCAACGTTCCGACGAACGCCATGAGCAGCAGTGCAAGCGCTTTTCTCATGCCTTTCCTCCGCCGTAGCAAGGTCGGGTTGCGGCTGTCATTCGCACGGACTGCCGAACCGGTTCGCTCACGTCGCCTCACGTTGTGCGAGCGGCGACCAGCGCACGGAGAAGTTCGGATTGAGTGCGAGCGCCTTTCGGTACCAGGCCCGCTTTCCCGCTTCGTCGCCGGCGCACCCGGCCGCGTAGCCGCGGTGGAAGTAGAGGAGCGCATCCTTCGTGCCGAGGCGGAGCGCGCTCGTCGACCAGCTCACGGCCTCGCGGCAGCGTCCGGCGCGGGCGAGCGCCCAGGCGAGCGCGTCGTCGCCGTAGACGGACGGTCGGCCGGCCCGTGCTTTGCGTGCGAGCCGAACCGTGTCGTTCGGGCGGATGCCGTGATCGGCGCGGAAGAGGGCAGACTCGAGGTCGACGCTGACACCGTTCGAGACGAGGATCTTCTCTATCGCCGCGACCGTCTCGCGCTGGCGCGTTGCGGCGGTCGTGCGTCCCTGTCGCTCGAGCAGGTCTCCGAGCAGCGAGACGAACTGCGGTAGCGGGATCGTCTGTGAGGCGCGGCCGGCGTAGGCGACCGCTCGTTCGAGGTTGCCGCGTGCCGCGTCGACCCGTGCGAGCTGCTCGAGCGCATAGACGTACCCCGGGGAGACGGCGAGCGCTGCGCGATAGTGCCGTGCGGCGCGGTCGACGTGCCCGCGGCCGAACTCGAGCTTGCCGAGCTCCACGTGCGTCCAGGCGGTTGGCTCCGGTTGCCCGCCCGCTGCGTCGAGAGCGAGGCCCATCGCAGTGATCGCCCCGGCCGGATCGCCGGTGAGCTCTCGCGCGTACGAGATACGCGCGTACGAGGCGAGATTCGGCTTGAGCGAGACCATGTGCTCGAAGGTCGCAAAGGCCTGGGGGTAGCGGCCGAGCTCGATCTCCGCATCGCCGACGATACCGTACGGTCGGGCGGAGAAGGGAGCGAGCCGGACGGCGGCTCGCCCGAGCGCGAGAGCACCTCGAAAGTCGTGTCGGATCAGCGCGAGGTTGCCGATCCCGAGCGTCGCGGTGGGATCGTGCGGTCGCTCGGAAAGCGCCTTCCGGAGCGCATCGTCCGAGCGCGGGAGGAAGCCTGGATCTCCGGTCTCGCGCCAGCGAACCTGATAGGCGAGACCGAGCGAGGTGAGCACGTCCGGCTCTCGAGGCGACGAAGCGGCCGCCGCCTCGAGAGCCTGAACCGTGCGTGCCGAATCACCCCCGACGACCCCGGAGAGCGCGCTCTCCGAGATCGCCGCGGGCGCCCCGGCTACGCCGGGCCCGGCAGGAGAGGAGTCGGCGAGAACGCCGCCGAAGAGGCTGATTGCCAGCAGCGTGACCGCAGCAGCGCTGCCGACGAGAAGCATCGTGGTTCGTCCCATCGACTCCTCCGCCTCTCTACCTGTGACCCGTATGGTCGTAGCCCTGGTTGGGAGCTGCCACGTACGGGAACTTGGACAGGAAGCCCTGCTCGTTCGCGTCTACCCCGTCACCGAGCGTGTTGTTCGGCGTGAGGTTGCAGAGGCCCAATGCCGCCTGCAGCACCGGGCCATAGCCACACGCGAGCGCGCGTATCTCGATGTCTGCGACGTCATCGGTGAGCCGACGACCATTGGGGAAGCCCTGAAAGTCACCCTCGAGCGCCCCGAGCCGCTTCGGGCTCGCCGCAGGCGGGATTGCCGTGTTGAGCCGAAGCAGATCCGCTTTCGTATCGCCCGTGAAGTTCAGCGTGGGCACCCCGGTGAGCAGCACCGCGACAAGGTCCGTCCGGTTGTCCGTCTGCGCATCGGGCAGCGGTGGGTACAGGAAGTTGATCAGCCCCGTCAGCTCCGGCTTCAGGTAGCGATCGGCGAACTGCGCGTCATCGGACGGGTCGGACGCGTTCCAATAGTCCTTCTTGCCAATCGGGATGATCACCTCGTTCACGAGCGGGTTGCCGAGCCGCGAGACCTGAACGAGCGGCCCGGCCGAGTCGGACGAGCCCTTCCTCAGGATTCGGAGCTGCGGTCGACTCGCACTCGCGTAGACCCCGACGGTGCCGTTCGCCATCGGTGCCTTGAGCAGATCGGTCTTAGGCACCTGCAGGGCGATCGTGTGGACGTTGTAGTTGCGGACACCGTCCTGGCCCGCGGCCGCAGGCAACGAGAACACGTGGAATGCGTTGAACGGCCGCAACCCACCGAGGTCGAAGATCGACCCCAGGTCGACGAAGAACGGGTCGTCGCGAGGTCCCGCGAAGACCTTGCTGTGGTTGCCGATCTCCGCGACACCGGTGTACGGATCGTAGGTCGGATTCGAGCGCGGGCCGATATTGGCCGGCGGCACGACGACGTCGGTGGCGAGTACCGTCGCATCCTGACCCCCGAAAGCGTGGCCACCGCCGCGGCTCCCCTTGACCACTCGGGTGACCGAGTACGTCTGCTTGACGTTCAGGTTCGGGCTCACCCCGTCGGCGCCGATCGGGCCCGTGTTGTAGAGGAATGTCTCGCCGTTTCCGACTGACGTCTTGAACCGAAATTGGTAGACGACGTCGTCCTTCGCGTCTCCGTTGTTGTCGATGTGGATCTCGTAGAGGGCCGACGGGTCGAACTTGTAGTAGTTCGGTCCGCCCGCTGGATCCTCGAACGGGATGTAGTTCGCGATGATCGTCACGGTCTCCGGCGCGTCAGGACTGACGAACGCATAGAGGTCCGTGTTGTCCGCAGACGGATCGTCGCTGATCAGCGGCGCCTCTCTGTGGCTCGAGGCGTTTGCCGGTGGTGGACTCGTACCACCAACCACCGCGGCGACAGCCACAGCGGTTACGGCCGCGAGGCCCGAGCACCGATAGTGCGATGCCCCTCTTCATGAACGTACTCCCTTCCCCTCTGGCGGTGTGCGGTCGCGCGTTGTTCGTCGCGACCGAGGATCCGGTTCGGAGGTCCCGGGATCGAATCCGGGACCTCCGTTTCGAAGCGAGCGCCTACGGCTTCTGCAGGCCCTTCGTGTTCTCGAAGCCGCTGTTCGGGTCTGCGATGTAGGGGAACGACGCTGTGAGCTTCGCGTCGTCTGTGTCGACACCGTCCCCGAGCGGCAGCTTGGTGCCCTTGAGAAAGCCGCCGACAGCCTGCTCGGCGATGTCGATCACGTCGTCACCGAGCCGGCGGCCGTTCGGCCAACCCTGGGTGTCTCCACCGAGCACACCGAGACGGTTCGGGCTCGCCGCGACCGGCACGCCGAGATTGAGGCGCAAGACGTCGGCCGGCTTGGGCCCGGTGTAGTTCAGTTTCGGCACGCCCGTGAGCAGGACGGCGACGAGGTCGTCGCGACCCGTCTCGGGCGCCCCGAGCTTGTACAGCTTGTTGATGACCGCGGCGAGGATCGGCGTTTCGTAGTACTTCTTGTACGCCGCCTCGTTCCACGGCTGCTGCGCGTTCCACCTGTCTTTCAGCCCGGTCGGAATGATCACCTCGTTGACGAGCGGGTTGCCGAGCCGGTTGATCTGCACCCAGCTACCGCCATCACGAGTCTTCTGACCGCGCGTTGTGATCTTTTTCCGCTCGACCGACGCCCAGACCCCGATCGTGTCGTTCGTGGCCTTCAGCGTCGCGATCGGCACCTGGATGCCGAACGTGTGAACGCCGTAGCCGGAGAAGAAATCCTTCCCGCCACCGGCGTTGCCCGTCCCCTTGCGGATCGCGACGAGATCGAAGATCGCCCCAATGTCTCCGAAGAACGGGTCATCTCGCTGTCCCGCGAACGCCTTCCCGGCGCCGCCGTCGAACGGGACGATCGACTTCGTGACGAGGCCCCGATAGTCGGGCGTCGAGCGAGGCCCGATGTTGTTGGGTGGTGTCGTACCACTGGCGACCACCGTCGTCCTCCCAGCCGCCACGCGCGTCACCGTGAACGGTTGTGCCGTGTCACCGAGGAAGAACTGGCCGTCCTTCCGCTGGAACTGGAAGCGGTAGATCACGTCCGGCTTCACATCACCGTTCGTGTCGACCTTGAGGTTGTAGCGTGCTGCAGGCGAGAACGTGTACCAGTTCGGACCGGCAGCGGGATCCTCACCGGGGATTACGTTGGCCAGGATCGTCACCGTGCTCGGCGCGTCCGGACTGCGGAACGCGTAGACGTCCGTAAGGTCGGCCGCGGGGTCCTCTGCGATCAGCGGTGCTTCGCGGTGGCTCGATGCCTCCGCGTCGCTCGGGCCCGTGCTGCGGAGCGCGACCACGAGCGCCGCCCCCGCCACTGCCGCGACGATCACGGCGACTGTTGTCATCCTCTTCACGCGTTGTCCTCCTCCGTTTCGATTGCGTGAGTCGGGGCTTGTTCGCGGTGCACGCGGTTCGGTTCGCCGCCACCGAGCCGAACCGAACGTGGGCACTCTGCGAAGAAGTCCCATGAGCGTGGTCACCCATGCCGGTTTCCGCAGCGCCGTGGTACCGTCGAATGAACGGGCCTCTGTGCCCGGACGGTTGATGCGCAAGGATCTTGCCCACCTCTCCGACGAAGCGCTCGTCGCGCTTGTCGCGCGGAGCGACGAGTCGGCTCTTGCCGAGCTCTACGATCGCGTCGGCCGTACAGCGTATGGCCTCGCGTATCGCGTCGTGAGGGACGAGCGCCTTGCCGAGGACGCTGTCCAGGAAGCATTTCTTGTGCTTTGGCGAACGGCTGGAAGCTTCCGCGCCGAGCGCGCCAAGGCGACGACCTGGATCCTCACGCTCGTGCACCGTCGTGCCGTCGACCTCGTCCGGCGCGAGCAACGCCGCCGCACAGAGCCGCTCGACGAAGCCGTGACAAGCGATCCTGCCACAGCATCGGCGGAAGAGGCGGCGTGGCTCGGGTTCGAGCGGGCGCGTGTTCAAGAGGCCCTGCGCCAGCTTCCCGACACGCAGCGCGAGGCGATCGAGCTCGCGTATTACGGCGGCTTCTCGCAGGCTGAGCTGGCGAAGAGGCTCGGCCTGCCGCTCGGAACGGTCAAGAGCAGAATGTTCGCGGGGCTCGCACGTCTGCGCGAGCTCCTCGACGACGACAAGCCCACGGGCATGGAGGGGTCGTGGAGACCGGAATACACGAGCTGACCGCCGGCTATGCGCTCGACGCTCTCGACGACGCCGAGCGCCGCGCGTACGAGGACCACCTCGGCGGGTGTACCCGTTGCCGGGACGAGCTTGCGTCGTTCTGGGAGGTGACGGACGCGCTCGCTCTTGCGGCGACAGGGCCCGTCCCTCGACCGGAGCTCCGCGAATCGATCCTAACGGCAGTACGCACGGAGACGGCCACGGTCGTCCCGTTGGCCTCGCGCCGGCGTACGCTCACGCCCGTTCTAGGCGCCGCGGCCGCGATCGCGGCCGCCGTCGCGATCGGGCTAGGTCTCTGGAACATCTCGCTGTCGAACCGCCTCGACACCGCGCGCAGCGCCACTGCACAGCAGGCGCTCGCGGCACGCGTCCTCGCAGACCCGGCCGCGCGCGAGCTCGCGCTGACTGGGAACGGCAAGGGGCATGTGGTCATCGGCAAGGGCGGCGACGCAGTGCTCGTCGTCGACGGGCTTGCCGACCCCCCAGCCGACCGCACCTACCAGGTCTGGGTCATGCAGGATGGGAATCCGACGCCCGCCGGGCTCCTCGACCGGGCCGACGGAGCACCCTTCGGCCTCACGGCGCGGGTGCCTTCGGGCGCCGTTGTGGCGGTGACATTGGAGCGAGCGGGCGGTGCGAAGGCACCGACGTCCGACCCCGTCGTCACCTCGTCCCCGGCCTGATATCGAGTCATTCTCGAACGATTCGTCACAGAGGCGGCACGAAGGCGCGCCGATGTCGTACGTACACTCGTTCGCATGGATCTTCTCCCCTCGCTGCGTGACCTGTTCGGCTTCGAAGCGTTCCGGCCGGGGCAGGAGGACGTCGTCCGGGCGGCGCTCGAGGGACGGGACACCCTTGCTCTGATGCCGACGGGCTCGGGCAAGTCCCTGACCTACCAACTCGCCGCAATGTTGCGGCCGACACCCACGCTCGTGCTCTCGCCGTTGATCGCGTTGATGAAGGACCAGATCGACAAGCTGCCCGAGGCGGTCGCCGCCCAGGCCACATTTGTCAACTCGTCACTCGCGCCCGATGAGGCTGCAACGCGCCTCGCCCAGGCAGCGGCGGGTCGCTACCGCCTCCTCTACGCGGCTCCCGAACGTCTCCGGCAGCGCGAGTTCGTCACGGCACTCGACTCGGTCGGCGTCGGCCTCGTCGTCATCGACGAGGTGCACTGCGTGAGCATGTGGGGCCACGACTTCAGACCGGACTACCTCTTCATCCGCCACGCGCTCGAGGCCCTCCGCAACCCCGCGATCCTTGGTATGACAGCGACGGCCACACCTGAGACCGAGGCGGAGATCGCGAAGGCGCTCGGCCGCGCCCCGGACGTTGTGCGAACGAGCGTCGCCCGCCCGAACCTCAGGTACGACGTCGAGCGAGTCGCGGGCGACGAGGACCGGCTTCGGTCCCTTGTAAAGCGGCTGCGAGCGCTCGAGGGGGCGTCGGGAATCGTCTATGCACGCTCTCGCAGAAGCTGCGAGCGACTTGCCAGGACACTCGCGGGGCATGGTATCCGCGTCACGCACTACCACGCGGGACTCGAATCGCACGAGCGCACGCGCGTCCAGGAGGCATTCGTCGGCGGCGAGCTTCAGGCCGTCGTGGCGACGACTGCGTTCGGCATGGGAATCGACAAGCCGGATGTGCGCCTAGTCGCCCTCGTCAACTTCCCAGACTCACTCGAGAGCTACGTGCAGATGGTCGGTCGCGCGGGTCGAGACGGCGTCCCGAGCGAGACCGTGCTCTACGCCGGTCGTAGCGATGCGGCAGCCGTCAAGAGATTCGCCGTCGGAGACATCCCTGACCCACGCGAGTTGCGCGCGGCGTACGCGCTCCTGCGGGACTCGCCCGGGCCTACGGGCCCAGAGGCGCTTGCGGCGGTACTCCCGGACGGACGCGACCCTCGCGTGATCGTCGGCATGCTAGAGCAAGCCGGACTCGCTCGGCGCGGCTTCGACCACGGCCGTCTGCTCGACGTCGAGATCCCGTCGCCCCCAGCGGATGCCGGCCAGCGCGTTGCCGACCTTCTCGCTCGCTACGCGGTTGAAGCCGAGCGACGTGTCGACCGTATCTGCGACTTCGCGGCACGTGCAACGTGTCGACACGCGCAGGTGGCCGAGCATTTCGGCGAAATAGCTTCGCCGGGCTCCTGCGGCGCCTGCGACGTCTGCGCGCCACAGGCGGCGACAACGGACACCCCGAGACCGGCCGAGCCGCTGCCGGGTGACATCGCGGCTGCCATCGTCGGGGCCGTGCGCGAGCTCCGGTGGTCGCTCGGACGCCGAAGCCTCGTAGCAATGCTGCGCGGGTCGGTAGGCGCGCCGCCCTCGGCGCGGCGCGCGCGCAGCTTCGGTCTCCTCGCCGCCGCCACCGACGCCCAGGCGAAGCGGTGGGTCGAATTGCTGGTCGCGGGGGAAGCACTTCGGGAGGAGACGACCGAGGACGGCTACCGCGTCCTCGTCGCGGGCGACGCAGCCGAGCTACCCCGGATCGTCGTCCCCGGAACCGGTTCTGGCGACCCCACCCTGGTCGAGCGACTGCGCGCCTGGCGACTCGAGCGTTCGCGTGCCGACGGCGTTCCTGCCTACGTCGTGCTCCACGACGGCACGATCGACGAGCTCGCTGCAACTCGTCCGCGCTCGGAAGACGAGCTCCTCGGCGTTCGCGGCTTTGGCCCAACGAAGCTCGAGCGCTACGGCTCGGACGTGCTCGCAATCGTGCTGGACACCGCTCGAACGTAACGCTCGGGCGGCTACCGGCGGCCGCGGCTACCATCTAGAGGTTGCGGCCTCGACGACGAAGGGAGGCGCCGCCCGCGCGGCGCCGGATTCGCAAGCGACGCCTGCTCGCACTCGTGCTCGTGCTCTCGGTGCTCGCAGGCGTGGCATTCACGTTCGGTCTCCTTCGCGCGATCGCGAGCGAGATCCCTGCACTCGACCCCGCACGCCAGGCGCTCGGAGACGTGGACAGCGTCATCTACGACTCCTCCGAAAAGCGTGTTCTCGCCGTTGTTCGGGGCAGGGAGAGCCGCGTGCTCGTCAAGAGCAAGGACATTGCCCCGATCATGAAGCAGGCGATCGTGGCGATCGAGGACCAACGCTTCTACGAGCACAACGGCGTCGATGTCCGCGGCATCGCCCGGGCTCTCTGGGAAGACGTGCGGAGCCAAAGCGTCGTCGAGGGAGGCTCAACGATCACCCAGCAGTTCGTGAAGAACGCCTACTCCGGCAACGAGCAGTCGATCGGCCGAAAGGTGCGCGAGGCGGCGCTGGCCTGGCAGCTGGAGCAGCAGTGGTCGAAGGATCGGATCCTCACGGCATACCTGAACACGATCTACTTCGGCAACGGGGCCTACGGCATCCAGCAGGCCGCGCGAACGTACTTCGGAGTGGGCGCCCGCCGGCTCACGCTCGCCCAGGCCGCGCTCCTCGCCGGTATTCCCGCCGATCCGTCGCTGTACGACCCTGTGTCGAGCCCGCGGGCGGCGAAGACGCGACGGCGCCTCGTTCTCAAGCGTATGTTCGACCAAGGCAAGATCACCCGGGCAGACATGCGCGCGGCCGCAGCATCTGCGTTGCCTCGTGCAGCGGACGTTCGACTACCCGGACAAGAGGGCCCGGCACAGTACTTCGTCAACTACGTCAAGGACCAACTCGTCGCCCAATACGGCGCGCGCAAGGTCTTCGGCGGTGGCCTGAAGGTGACGACGACGATCGACCTCAAGCTCCAGAAGGTCGCGACTGACGCGATCAGGAAGATCCTCCCGAGCGACACAGGGCCCGCTGCAGCCCTGGTCGCGATCGACCCGCGAACGGGGGCGGTGCGGGCGATGGTCGGCGGCTCGAACTTCCGCAAGAGCCAGTTCAACCTCGCCACGCAAGCCGAGCGTCAGCCCGGATCGTCGTTCAAGCCGATCGTGCTGGCGACGGCGTTCCGGCAGGGGATCTCACCGGTCACGTCCTTTGAATCGAAGCCGATCACGATCGATACAGGTGGCCGCCTCTGGCGCGTCACGAATTACGAGGGGTCTTACGTTGGCCGGACAGGCCTGAGCACAGCCATGGTCCTATCGGACAATGCTGTCTACGCTCAGCTCACGCAGGTCGTGACCCCGAAGGCGATTGTCCGCACGGCACACGAGCTGGGAATTCGGAGCGCCCTCCAGCCTTACTTCTCGCTTGGACTTGGAGCCGAGGCGGTGAACCCCCTCGACATGACGCGCGCATACGCGACGATTGCCAACGGTGGTAAGCGCATCGACGGATCTGTCTTCGGCAACCGCGCCCGCGTCGTCGAGCAGGTCAAGGAAACGAAGCGCGGCCGGACCGTCGTCAATACGCCGGTCGGCACCCCCGTTCTGAGCGAGGCGCACGCCGAGCTCCTGACCTCGATCCTCGAGGAGGTCGTGCGGTCGGGCACGGGTCGTCGAGCCGCCCTCGCCGACCGCGCAGCGGCGGGGAAGACTGGAACGACCGACAACTACGGCGACGCTTGGTTCGTCGGCTACACGCCACAACTCGTCGTCGCGGTGTGGGTCGGGTACCCCGATGAGCTCCGGCCCATGCTCACCGAGTTCGGCGGCGAGCCCGTTGCCGGCGGAACGCTTCCTGCCCTGATCTGGAAGCAGTTCATGCGCCCGGCGCTGAAAGAGCAGAAGGACGAGCCCGAGGCGTTCGCGCCACCGCCGTACCTCCCGGCGGGTTCGCGCCGGGTCGTTCGGCGCGGTGGAGGCTGGAAGCTCGACAACGGCTACTGCCCCGGTACACGCGTGATTGCGTACTTCTCCGGACTTGGCCCCAACCAGGCCGCGGACTGCAAGCCGAACGAGGTCACGGTCCCCCGCGTCACGGGTATCTCACCCGCGGCCGCTCGGGCCTCGCTCGCCGGCGTTCCGCTCCTCTCCGACCTCGTCTACATACCGGCCCGCGTCAAGAAACGGCCCGGCCTGGTCGTCAACCAGGAACCTCACCCCGGCGGATACCTGTCGGCGGGTGACACCGTGCGCCTCTTCGTGACCAAGGCGCGATATGGCCTCGTCCCGAATCTCGTCGGCTCGAGCCTTGCCGATGCTCGTGAGCGACTCGCGAGCATGAAGCTCGACGCGGACGTCAGCTACACCGCGGGAAAGACGGCGACCGTCATCCGCCAACAACCCGAGGCCGGCGTCGCGGCCGCGCCGGGTCTCATGGTCCACGTCGTCGTGGCGCGCGGCTCGAAAACGGCGACCCCCTGAGCACGTAGCGCCACTCGACCTCGCCCGCGACGCTGAGCCCGATTCGTGGCGTCTGCTCGACCGTTCCCGGCGGGCGCGGGGCCGGCGACAGGACGAATGGCTCGGTCGTCAGCGACGCACCATCCTGCTTACCGGTGATCCCGAGCGCCTGCGTGAGCCGTCCGGGACCGCTGCACAGAAGACCTATCTCCTCGCGACCGCGACGGCGTCGCATGACGTCAATGCCGACGACGGGCTCGAGCGCACGGATGAGGACTGCGGCACCGATGTCTTCGGACTCGCAAACGACGTTCAAGCACCAGTGAATGCCGTACGACCGGTAGACGTAAGCGGTTCCCGCTCGACCGAACATCGCCGCATTGCGACGCGTGCGTCCGCGATACGCATGACTCGCGGGATCGGTGGGGGCGTACGCCTCAACCTCGACGATACGGCCGCCGACCCCTTCGAACAGCAGAGTCGCGCCGATCAGACGGCGGGCCACGGCGTGGACCGTGCCAGCGAGCCAGTCGCTACCGTTCAGAAGAGCGACGGTTGGTCGGCTGGCCCTCGCCGGCCGCGCGCGGTTGCGACCCCGTCCATCTCGGCGAGGATCGTCTCCTCGGTACGAGCTGCGAGCAACGGCTCGGGGATCCCGTCGACCCAGACACGCGTTCGTCTTCCGTTCCCTCGCTCGTCGCCGACGATCGGCTCGAGAGCGTAGATCTTGTCGGCGCGGACGTACTTGCCGAAGCCGAGAAAGACCATCGTCCGGCCTGCCATGCGTGCGAGCGTAGCGCGCTTGGAGCCGTCGCGCGACCGCCGCCGCGGGTAGACGTTACCGCCCGAGGGCGGAACGGAGCGCCGCCGCCACCCGGGTCTGGTCGCCCTCGTCGATGCGGGCGTGGAACGGCAGCGCGAGCGTCCGCCGGCTCGCTGCCTCCGCCACGGGGAACATCCCTTCCTGAAACCCGTAGCGCTCGCGCATGTACGACTGGAGATGAATGCAGGGCAGATAGCGAGAAGACGCGATCCCCTCGCTCTCGAGCGCCGCGACCACCGCCTCCCGGTCGACGTCCTCGGGGAGCGTGACGACGTACACAAACCACGACCGCGCGTGCTCACGATCGTCCGCCCACGGAAGCGCAAGGCCGTCGATCTCCGCCAGCAGCTCGTTGTACCGTGCAGCCGCCGCACCACGATGGGCGAGAATGACGTCGAGCTTCTCGAGCTGCCCGATCCCGATCGCGGCCCGGATGTCGTCCATCCGGTAGTTGAACCCCAGGCGCGCGTGTTCGAGCCAGCCTCCACCGTCTGCGCGGCCCTGGTTGCGGAGGCTCCTCAGGAGCTCCTGCGTCTCTCTCGAGTGGGTCGTCACGACGCCGCCTTCGCCCGTCGTGATCTGCTTGTTGGGATAGAACGCGAACACTGCGTCTTGCCCCTGTGCACCGAGCCTTCTTCCCTTGTAGACGGCCCCGAGCGCTTCGCACGAGTCGTCGATCAGAGCGATGCCACGACCAGCGCAGAGCGCTTGCAGTTCATCCAACTCGCTCGGGTATCCGAAAATGTCGACCGTTACGATGGCTCGTGTCCGCTCGGTCAGCGCTGCCTCGACGGCAGCCGGGTCGAGATTGAGGGTGCGTGGGTCGATATCTGCGAAGACGGGTGTCGCTCCCTCGTAGACCGCGCAGTTCGCAGACGCGACGAACGAGTACGGCGACGTGATCACCTCATCGCCCTGGCCGATCTCCGCTGCCACGCACAGCAGATGGAGTCCCGCCGTGCCGCTCGAGACTGCGGCCGCATACGGCGCGCCGACCGCCTTGGCGAAGCGCTCCTCGAAGGCGTCGATGGTCGGGCCGAGCGAGAGCCGGCCCGAGCGCATCACGTCGAGTACAAGCTCCTCGTCCCGCTCGTCGAGCCAGGGAAGCGAAAGCGGGATCCGCGTGGTCTGCTGGCTCACGCTCCGGCTGCGACCGGGTCGACGACGTCGAGCCAGTGGCCCCAGCGGTCGGTGCGCCCATTCACCGTGTCGAGGTAGTGCGCCTGCACCTCAACGGTGATCGGCCCCACGCCGAGCTCCTGGTCGTCGACGGCCCGAACCGGCGTCACCTCGGCGGCGGTCCCGGTCATGAACACCTCGTCGGCCAGGTAGAGATCGGTGCGGATCAGGCTCGTCTCCTCGACGATGTAGCCGAGATCCTGCGCGATCTGGACGACCGAGTCACGTGTCACGCCCGGAAGAATCGACGTCGATAGCGGTGGCGTTCGGATCACGCCGTCCTTGACGACGAAGATGTTCTCCCCCGGGCCGTCCGCGACGTAGCCGTCGTCGGTCAGCAGGATGGCCTCGTCGTAGCCGGCGCGACGCGCCTCGGTTGTCGCAAGCATGGAGTTCAGGTACACCCCTGTCGCCTTGGCGGCGTGCGGAATCGTGTTCGCACCGATGCGCTTCCACGAGGAGATACACGCCGTGATCCCCTTCCCGAGCGCGTCGTCGCCGAGGTACGCCCCCCACGGCCAGTTCATGATGGCAACGTCGACGGGGTTGCCCTGCGTCGAGACGCCGAGCTGACCGAATCCGTAGAACGCTATCGGCCGAATATAGGACGCCGACAGCCCGTTCGCTCGGACGAGATCGCGCGTGGCCGCTGAAAGGTCGTCGACGGAATACGGAAGCTCCATGTAGAGGAGCCGAGCCGAGTCGTGAAGGCGCTGCATGTGATCGGTGAGGCGAAAGACGGCCGGGCCCCTCGGCGTGTCGTAGCAGCGGATGCCTTCGAAAATGCCCGTTCCGTAGTGCAGACCGTGGACGCCCACATGCACCTTGGCGTCCGCCCAGTCCACGAATTCGCCGTTCATCCAGATCTTCTCGGTCTCCTCCATCGTGCTCCTCCGCGTCTTGGCTTTTCCTGATTATGCGGATTCGCGCACAAGATCGACGACCCGTGCCCTGGCGACGCGCACGAGGTCCGGCGCCGAAAGCAGGAGTGCGTGCTCGCTAGACCCGGCCGAAACCCAGACAAACTGCTCCGCCAGCACGCGTCGCTCGACAAGAGCGACGGCGGCGGGCAGCGGGAACGGAGGAACCGCATCGGACGGAAAGCCGGTTGCGCGCGAGCACTCGTCTGGCTCGGCTGCCCTGAGTCCCGTGACACCCGAGAGGCGCCCGACCGCGGCCACGTCGGGGTTGAGATCGCCCCGCACGAGCACGAGGACGAGCTGCTCGTCGGGCCCGACGTAGACGTGGCTCGTGACCAGTTGCCCGAGCCGGCAGCCGATCGCCTCAGCACGCTGCTCCGGAGCCGTTGCGCCCGCCGGAAGCTGCTCGAGCCTCGCCTCGATTCCGGCCGCACGTGCGAACGCGGCAACGCGCTCGACCGCGGCAGGCCACATCGGTCAGCCGAGCTCGATGAAGCGGGCGTCGTCGAAACCGACGGTGCGGAGCTCGTCGATCAGCGCGTCTGTCGGCGGCGAGTCGACGGAGAGGGCCATGAGTGCCTTGCCGCCTTCCTTCGTCCGCGAGACGGCCATGTTGGCGATGTTGACGCCGGCCTCGCCGAACAACGTGCCCACACGCCCGATCACTCCCGGAACGTCGTCGTAGCGGAAGAAGACCATGGTTCGCTGGAGCTCGATGTCGATCCCGAACCCTGACACCCCCGCGAGGAAGAGCCTTGGTTCGGGCCCGATCGTCGTACCGGAGACGGCAACGTCGTCCGCGCGCACTTCGACGAGGTTCGTGTAGTCGCGGGACGCGCGAAAGCGCTCCTCTACGACCTCGATACCTCGCTCGGAGGCGATCGCGGGGGCGTTGACGTAGTTGACCGTTTGATCGACCCTGCCCTGAAAGGCACCGTTCAGCGCAGCGACCGTGAGAAGTCGCGTGTCATACTCGGCGAGCGGCCCGTGCGCGGCGACCGTGATCCGTCCGGGTCTACCGCCGGCGAGCTCGACCGCGAGCCGTCCGAGCTTGGCTGCGAGCGGGATGAATGGCCCTAGCACCTCGAGGTCGGCCTGGTCGACGACCGGAATGTTCACGGCGTTCGTGACGAGTCCGCCGTCAAGCGCGGCTACGACCTGCTCGGCGATGATGACGCCCGCGCGGTCCTGCGCCTCGTCGGTCGAGGCCGCCAGATGCGGCGTGACGACGACCTCGTCGAGCTCGAGCAGCTCTCCCGTGTACGGCTCGGACGAGAAGACATCGAGTGCGGCACCCGCGAGCTTCCCGGAACGGATCGCGTCGATCAGCGCTTCGTCGTCGACGAGCTCGCCCCGCGCCGCGTTGACGAGGCGGGCGCCGTCGCGCATCTTCGCGATGCTGTCCTCGTTGATGAGCCCACGCGTCTCGTCGGTGAGCGGCGAATGGAGCGTGATGAAGTCGGATGCGCCGAGGACTTCGTCGACGGTCGCGACGTTGTCGACGCCCAACTCACGGAAGCGCTCGGCTGAGACGAACGGGTCGTACGCGACGACGCGCATGCCGAGCCCAATCGCTCGCCGTGCCACCTGCTGGCCGATCCGCCCGAAGCCGACGACGCCGAGGGTCTTGCCGTCGAGCTCCACCCCGCCCCAACGTGAGCGCTCCCAGCGGCCTTGCTTCAGCGCCGCGTGCGCCTGAGGAATGTTGCGAGCAAGCGCAACGAGCAGGCCGATGGTCTGCTCGGCAGCGGAGATCACGGTCGACTCGGGCGCGTTCGCGACGACGATCCCGCGGCGCGTGGCCGCTGCGACATCGACGTTGTCGACGCCGACACCCGCCCGTCCGATTACCTTCAGCCTCGGTGCTGCGGCGATGAGCTTCGAGGTCATCTTGGTCGCAGAGCGGATCACGATGGCGTCGAAGTTCCCGATGATCGATTCGATCTCGCTCGTCGTGTCCACCTCCACCTCGAACCTCGAGCGGAGCAACTCGATGCCTGCGTCGGCGATGGGCTCTCGGACGAGCACTCTCATGGTGGTCAGGCGCTCTCGGCGAGCGGTGCGCAGGCGAGCCCGTGTCTCCGTTCGGTCCGCGTTCGAGTCATCGCCGCCAGCGTAGCGGCGACACCGGCGGCGGCCGGGAGGAACTGATGCCCGCCGGCGGTGAGCAACCGCGCCGTTTCTGGGCAAGTGCGTTGGGCAGGCTGCTAGGTTCGCCCGGGCATGCCGGGTTTCGGTATCAGGCACAACGTGTGGGCACCGGCGTTCGCTGCGCTCGTGCGCGCTGCGATCTCGCGGCTCGACCGCGCGTCAGCCCGCGCCGGTGCGGCATGAACGCCCTCCTCGCCTTCGCGGCCGCGCTCGTCTCGCTCCGGCTGGCCGCCTCACTGCTCGGACGCTATCGCGGTGAGAGAGCGCGCCGGGAGCTCGCAGCCTGGGCGGCCGCGCTGCTCGCGTACGCCGTTGCGTCGGCTGCTCTCGCCTGGGGCGCGGCCGGAGGCTGGAACGACGCGTCGTTTCGCGTCTACTACCTGACCGGAGCATTGCTGACCGCCCCGCTCCTCGGGGTAGGCTCCCTTTTCCTCGTAGGCGTGCGGGCTGCCGCCGGCTTCGGGATCGCCTACTGCGGCCTGGCGGTCGGCACGATGATCGCCGTGCCGCTCACCGAGACCGTCTCGGGGACGGCTATTCCGGCAGCGCAGGACCACCTGGACCTCTTTCCGGCGCGCGTGCTCGCGATCGCCGGAAACTCGCTCGGAACGCTCGCAGTGGTGATCGTGGTGGCGCTGACGTTCCGGCGGCGACCGCTCGGAAACGCGCTCATCCTCGCCGGCGTCGTCGTGGCCGCCGTCGGCAGCGCAGTCAGCGGCCTCGGCGAGGCAGGGACGTCCGTCTTCATCGTCGCTGCCGCGCTGCTCTTGTACGCAGGCTTCCTCTCACCCCTGCGACAGCAACCAGAGCCCGGTAACGGTGTAGAGCACCATGAGCGCAAGCAGGGCGTACTGCGAGCGTAGGCTGTCCTCGCGCCGTTCGAAGAGCGAGACGGCCCGGTCATGGGCCACGGCGAGCCCGGCGACGTGTCCGACGACGAGGGCCCCGACCTGGACGTACCAGATCGTGTTCGGTGCGAGCAGCGTCAGATCCGGGAACACGTCCGCGGTGCCGAAGAGATCCCATCCTCGCCCGAAAGGATCCGAGAGGAGCGGTGCGAGGAACTGCCCTTGTGTGAGGAAGAGCGAGAAGTAGTGGGCGACTTCGTAGACGAAGGCGATCGGGATCAGGCTAAGGAGGAACTCCGGTACGAGTGACGCCTTCCCGGCGATCGTCCAGCGTGCGACGTGGCAGGCGCCGAGATAGGCGAGGGCGACCGCGCAGACGGCGGCGACCAGGCCCGCGACCCCGACTCCGGTCGCGTAAAGCTCGGCGCGCGTCGGGTGCTCGAGGATATACGGGGCCTGGATCCTGCCCATGAGGTCCTGCCAGCGTGTGGTTCGCTCGAAGCCGTCAAATGCGACCGACCCGAGCATGACGGCGATGCATGCGAGCGCGCCGGGCGACGGCTCGCTCCCCGCGAGTCCCGTGAAGGGCCAGCGGATGTTGACCCTGCGAGCGCGGGTGGTGAGCGGCGCGATGCGTGCGTAGTAGCTGAACGCGACGGCGAACCCCTCGCCGTTTGCATGCCACCGCTCACGGCCGAAGAGCAGGCAGCCGACGAGCGTCACGTACGTGTAGATCGCGACCGCGAGCGCGAGCGAGCGTGGATTCGACGGGTCCCGGTAGGTCAGCTCCAGAGCAGCGAACGCGAGCAGGACGACCGCTCCGGGCCAACGCCCAATCCGGGCGGGGTACTCGCCGAGCGGACGCGCGGTCCGCCCACTTCGCTCCCAGAGCCAGACGGCCCCGTCGGCGATCGCCCGCCAGGGGCTGAGCACCCGCCAAACATCGCCGAGAACGGCCGAGAGCAAGGGCATCCCGAGCCAGAATGCGATGTAGATCGCGGTCGGCGCCAGGTTCGTCGTAGGATCGGACGTCCCGAAGAGCGCGGCGGCGAAGATCAGGAGGAAGAGGGCGACTGACGAGGTCTGCGCCAGCACCCGTAGGGCTGACGAGAGGACGGGGCGGGAGAGCGCGGTGCCGAGCGGCGTGCCGTACTGGCGGGACTCGAGTTGCGGTGTGCGCCAGAGCGCAACGAGCAGGAGGAACGAGACCACGAGGACGATCCCCGCCGCCCAAGCGAAGAGCCAGTCCGGCACGGGCAGATCGCGGATCCCACCGATGCCGTGAGCGAGAAGCGTGGGAACCATGCTCACAACGGTTGCCGGCAGAGACGGTGCGTCATCGATAACCGCTCTACGATGTCACGGAGATCTCGGCGAGCAGGACATCGGGATCGTGCAGCTCGAGCTCGAACCGCCCGGGGATCGTGGCGGTGAAATCCAGCCGGACGGGCTGTCCAGGTATGACCTTCTGCTCAATGTCGTACCCGTGGAGATGTACCTCCGAGCCGACATCGGTGCGGACGATGACGCGAACGCGGGTGCCCTTGGAGAAGCTCGGGCGGGCGATCCCTCCGCGTGGCACCCCAGCGACGACGACGATCTCGACTATCTTCCTCGCCTGACCGGCCGCTCCCGGCGCTGGCGGCGTGCTCGTAGTCGAGCTCGTCGTCTCGGTCGTCGGCGGAGCGTTCGTGACCGTCGGCTCGTCCGATCCCCCGCACGCGGCGACAAGCACGCTCAGCACCAGCCCGAGGGCAGCCGAGATGAGAGCGACTTTGCGGAAGCGCGGGCTCAACTCATGCCTCGAGCTCCTGCTGCACGAGCTCGCTGACAACGCGCGGATTTGCCTTGCCCCCGGTCTCTTTCATGACCTGCCCCACGAAGAACCCGAGCAGGCCGTGCTTGCCACCACGGTATGCAGCCACCTGGCCTTCGTTCGCAGCGAGCACAGCTGCGATGACGGGCCCGAGCTCGGAGGTGTCTGACACGGCCTCCTGCGCGAGATAGGGCTCAGCGGAGAAGCCCGGGTCGCCGATCGCTCCGATCGCCCCGTCGAAGGCGGCGCGTGGGATCCGCTCCCTCGCTGCAACGAGCTTTGCGAGCTCTTGGGCAGGAACGCGGTCCGGCGGGACGCCGGCGCCGACGAGCTGGTTCGCGATCACGTTCGCCGCGGCAAGCCGCTCCGCGCCCGCGGCCACAGTCGCCTCGTAGAGCCCGTCGAGGCCTCCCGTCACGAGCACGGTCGCACGATCGAGATCGAGCTCCTGCTCGAGACGCCTGATCCGCGCCCCCGGAGACTCCGGAATCTCGGCGCGGAGACGTTCGACGAGATCGGCAGGGGGCTCTACGGGGACGAGGTCAGGCTCCGGGAAGTAGCGGTAGTCGTCGGCTTCCTCCTTCGAGCGCCGTGGCGTCAGCGCGCCGGTCCCGGCGTCGAAGTCGTACGTGTGCTGCTCCACCGCGTTGCCCGACTCCCAGACCGCAACCTGACGCTCGATCTCCGCGTCGATGCCGCGAGCGACGAACGAGAACGAGTTCATGTTCTTGATCTCGCAGCGTGTGCGGAGCTCGTTCGATCCGACGGGCCGAACGGAGACGTTCGCATCGACGCGAAGCGTCCCCTTCTCCATCTCGGCGTCGGAGATGCCGAGCTCGACAATCGTCTGGCGGAGCAGCTGAAGGAACCGTTTGGCCTCCTCTGCCGAGTGGATGTCGGGCGCCGTGACGATCTCGACGAGTGGTGTGCCACCGCGGTTGTAGTCGACGAGCGATGTCGACGCTCCGCCGATTCGGCCTGTCGCCCCACCCACGTGGACGGTCTTTGCCGCGTCCTCCTCGAGGTGGGCGCGCACGATCCCCACTCGACGATCGCCGGCCTCGTCTGGCACTATCATTTGACCATTAATGCAAGACGGTAGATCATATTGGGATATTTGATAACCCTTTGGCAAGTCCGGATAGAAGTAGTTCTTCCGAGCGAAGACGGCTCGTGGCGCGATCTCGCAGCCGAGCGCGAGGCCGAGCTTGATCACCCACTCGATCGCCCGTCTGTTCATGACGGGGAGAGCTCCGGGGAGGCCGAGGCAGACAGGGCACGTCTGTGAGTTCTCGCCGGCACCGAAACCAACGGCGCAGCGACAGAACATCTTCGTCCGCGTTTTGAGCTGGACATGGATCTCGAGCCCGATGACCGGTTCCCAGAACATGCTTATCGACGCAGCCTCGCCGGCACAGTGTCGAAGGCGAGCGCCCCTTCGAGGGCATGCCCAACCTCGAACAACGTGTTTTCGCCGAACTGGCGCCCCAGCAACTGGAGCCCCACCGGTAGACCCTCAGACAAGCCGCACGGGACGTTGAGACCGGGCAGGCCCGCGAGGCAAGAGGGGATCGTAAGGAGGTCGCAGGCGTACATCGCAAGTGGGTCTGCCGCCTTCTCGCCGATCGGGAACGCCACGATCGGAGACGTAGGCGTCGCGATCACGTCGAACCGCTCGAGCGCAGCGCGGTGCTCGGCGATGATCAACGTCCTGACCTTCTGCGCCTGTCCGTAGAACGCGTCGTAGTAGCCGGCCGAGAGCGCGTAGGTTCCGAGCATGATGCGGCGTTTGGGCTCGTCGCCGAACCCGGCGTCGCGGGAGCGCTCGACCATCTCGACGTAGGTGTCCCCGTCGAGACGAAGCCCGTACCGCACGCCGTCGTAGCGCGCGAGGTTCGACGAGGCCTCCGCTGGGGCGATCAGGTAGTAGCAGGCAACGCCGTAGCGGAAGGAGAGTGGCAACTCGCATTCGCCGATGTCCGCTCCGAGATCGACCGCGGCAGCGATGGCCGCTTCGAACGACGCGCGTACACCCGGCTCGATGCCGTCGAGATCTGCGAGCTCCCGCGGGATACCGATCTTGACGCCGCCGAGACTGACGCGCTCCGGTAGCCGGACGGGCTCCGGAAGCTCGACGGTCGTCGAATCGCGCCGGTCGCGTCCTGCGATGATCGAATACAGCAGGGCAGTGTCGCGTACTGTCTTTGCCACGGGCCCGATCTGGTCGAGGCTCGAGGCGAACGCGACGACACCGTACCGCGAGACGGTGCCGTAGGTAGGCCGCAGGCCAACGTTGCCGCAGAGCGCGGAGGGCTGCTTGATCGAGCCGCCGGTGTCCGAGCCGAGTCCCCAGGGCGCGAGCCCCGCAGAGACCGCGGCGGCAGTGCCGCCACCCGAGCCACCGGGGACACGGGCTGGGTCCCACGGGTTGAGCGAGGGTCCGAATGCAGAGTTCTCCGTCGACGACCCCATTGCAAACTCGTCGGTGTTGGTCTTGCCGAGGATCGTGAGCCCCGCTTCGGCGCACCGCTCGGCGACCGTCGCGTCGAAGACCGGTACGTACCCCTCGAGGATGCGAGATCCTGCCGTCGTCGGGATCCCTCTCGTCGAGATCACATCCTTGAGGGCAATCGGGATCGACGAGCCCTTCGCCTCGCCGACGGTGGTGAGATAGGCGTGGAGCTCGGGGTCGCGGTCGGCGATCGCGACCCGATAGCTGGCGTGGAGCTCCTCCGCGGAGATCTCACGGCGCTCGACCAGTCCGATCGCAGCCTCGGCGGTGAGCGTAAGCGTTTCGACGATCCGGCTCACCGCGGATGGGCCCATGCGCGCGCGCAGAGACGCGGAACGCGCTTACGCGGAGGTCGCTCGCCCGCCCAACGCCCCGTACGGGGGCACGCGGCCCCCTTGCATTCAGCGTACGGAATCGCGGCGCATATGTCTGTGCCGGATGTGCGCCAGCTCATGCGATCGGAGGCACACGGACGAGCGCCCCCTCGGTGTCGGGTGCGTTCGCGAGCGCATCGGCGAGTGGGAGCGACGGCCGTGGCTCGTCCTCATCCCAGACGTTGACGAGGTCGAGCGGATGCGACGTGGGCGGAACCCCTACCAGATCGAGCTCTGAGACCGTTCCCACCGCGGCGAGGATCGCCCCGAGCTGGCTCGTCAACCGCTCGACCTCGGCGCCCGTCAACTCGAGCCGCGCGAGCCGCGCGACGTGGAGCACCTCATCTCGAGAAATCGCCATGCCCAGAATCCTTCCAGAAATGCCGCGGGCCTCCTTCCGGAGGCCCGCACGCCGGCGTGATCGATCCGAACGCCTTAGACCGGCGAGACGTTCGCGGCCTGGGCACCCTTTGGGCCCTGGACGACCTCGAACTCCACCTTCTGCCCCTCGGTAAGGGACTTGTAGCCGTCCATAGTCAGCGCTGAGAAGTGGACGAAGACGTCCTCCCCACCCTCACGCTCGATGAACCCGTAACCCTTCTCGTTCGAAAACCACTTTACGGTGCCCTGCTCCACCAACGTCCTCCTTAGAAACAGGCACGCCCCTACAGACGGAATCGTGCCCTGACAAACGAACGGCGGGAACCCTACCCTCAGACGTCCGCGAATGCAAGGATCCCGCGACGAAAGCGCGCAGCCTTGATGGTGCTCTGAAGCAGCATCGCGATCGTCATGGGGCCGACGCCGCCCGGCACCGGCGTTAGATGACCCGCAATGTCGGCCACGCCCGGGGCGACGTCGCCCACGAGCCCGCTCTCGGTGCGATTCATTCCGACGTCGAGCACGGTCGCCCCTCGACGCACCATGCCGGGAGTGACGAGCCCCGGCTGACCGACTGCGGCGACGACGATGTCCGCCATCCGAACATGCTCCGCGAGGTCGATCGTCCGGGAATGACAGATCGTCACGGTGGCATTGGCTTGGACGAGCAGCGCCGCCATCGGCCTCCCGACGATGGCGCTGCGGCCGATCACAACGGCGTTCTTCCCTGCCGGCTCAATTCCGGCGGCAGCGAGCAGGGCCATGCAGCCGAGGGGCGTCGCGGGCACGTGCAGCGGTGTGCCCTGGGCGAGATGTCCGGCGTTGACAGGATGGAAGCCGTCAACGTCCTTGATGGGCAGGACGGCGCGTGTGACGCGCGTATCGTCGATGCTTTCCGGGAGCGGCAGCTGGACAAGCAGCCCGTCGACCGTGTCGTCGGCATTGAGAGCCTCGACCAGTTCGAGGACATCGGACTCGGTTGCCCCCGCCGGCAGCCTGTGATCTCTGGCCTCGATGCCGGCCTCCGCCGCCGCGCGATGCTTGGCGGCGATGTACACCTGCGATGCCGGATCGTCGCCGACGAGGATCGTCGCGAGGCAGACGCCGTCGAGCGCTGCCGCGTCCTCGGCAACAACCGCGCGTACGGTTGCGGCGAGTTCCCTGCCATCCATGAGAAGAGCGGTCATGGTGCCGATTCTAGACTCGGGACCTACGAGCTCCGACCCCTGCTATTGGGGGTCATCCCGCGTTGCCCGGATGCCGATGAAGGAGGCAGTCCGGACAACGTGCGGAGACCTCCATGATCCTCATCAAGATCGCATTCGTCGGTGTCGCCATCGCCGTCCTCCTCGCGGTCGCGAAGCAGGAGCGCTTCTTCGCGCGTGTCGGCGTGGTCGGCTCCTGCGAGACGATCGCGTCACCGACCGGCGACAAGGCGCAGTGGTGGATCTGCTCGCAGGGTGTCCTGACCGGATTCCCGACGCTTCCCGCCGACGAGTGCGACTTCCAGAGCATGTCCGGGAACCGCGAGCGCTGGAGCTGCCCCGACCCGCTCACCTCGGTACCCGGGTTCTGAGACGAGCGCGGTGCTCGAGACCGCTCGACGGCCGCGCTCGGCGGGACCGCCGCTAGCGCGCGCTGATGTACTCGGTCAGGTACCGAATGCGGACGTGCTGCTCGTGGGACTCGAACTTCACGAGGTCACCGATCGAAACGATGCCCGCGAGCACGTCCCCGTCCATCACAGGTAGGTGTCGTATGCGCTGCTCCGTAACGAGTGCCATGCATTCCTCGACGCTCGTCTCAGGCGTGACGGCGATCACGGGCGCAGCCATGACGTCGCGGACGAGCGTCCCTTCGAGCGACGGTCCTTCGGCGGCGAGATGCCGGAGAAAGTCACGCTCGCTCACGATCCCGACAATCCTCCCACCGTCACTTACGAGAACGGCGCCGATGTTCGCCTCAGCCATCATCCGTGCCGCGTCGAGCGCGCTCGCCGCCACGTCGATCACCAAGACCGAACTCCCCTTCGCACTCAGGATGTCGGCTACTTGACCCACAGGCCCTCCACGCTTGGTGAGATCAGGACACCAATGTGACGGTCGACAAGCCCTTGTGTCAAGTGCCTCTAGCGTAGCCTCCCGTCCCGCGGTCAGAGTGCGGTTCCAACCAGGTCATCCCTACTCGCCGAGAGTTGTGGCCCGGTGGATGAGGCCTGTCCCCCGGGCGGCAGGTAGGCGGGAATCTTTTTCGCCGCAGTATCGACCTGGACGGGCGTAGAAGAGGGTGGTCCCGATGCGAGCCCCACCGCCCGCCGCAACTGCAAGGCTCACACCGGCAGCGTGGGTGTCGTCGGGGTTCGGCGACGTACGCGTCATCGTCGCCGGGCGCGAACGCAAAGCGAGGCGGAACTCGCTCCAGTACCGTGTCGGGGTGGCACGTGAAGAGTCGAAGGGCTTCGTCGCGCTCGGCTCGCCGGGCTCGAGCGACTATGCCGGCCTCGAGACGTTCCCGAACCCGGGGGTGACGAACATCGAGATGCGAAGCGACGAGCTGATCGCCGTCTGTCCGGTCACCGGACAGCCCGACATGTACGTGGCAGAGATCGCGTACCGACCACACGACCTCTGTCTCGAGTCGAAGTCCCTCAAGCTCTACCTGATGCAATTCCGTGACGAGGGCCAGTTCTGCGAAGCGCTCGCTGTCCGCATCCGCGACGACGTGGCAGACGTGCTGCAACTTGGCCACGACAAGGTCGCTGTAACGCTCGTACAGAAGGCGCGTGGCGGTATCTCGATCACGGCCACGGCCTAGACCATCCGGTTCGTTCGAGCGAAGGCGCGTCCCGGAGTCGAACCGAGTTACACGGCTTTGCAGGCCGCTGCGTAGCCGTCCCGCCCACGCGCCAGGGGCCGACATGCTAGATGATCGCCGTCGACGTCACGTGCGGCGGCGAGCCGTCTGGCGCAGGCCGTAGAGTGGGTGGATGGGCCAGAGCGCCGCAGCAGCCACAGCAGGTCGAGCCGTTGCGCCTCAGTCGGAGCGTTGCTTCCGGTGCGGTGGGGAGATGGATTGGAGGCATCAGACCTGGCAGTGCTCTCGCTGCCGCTTCAAGATCGGCTGCTGCGAGGGCGACACCGCAGAGTGCGCGACCGAGCCCCGCTAGTCCGCGCCGTCCGCGCGGACGAGTGGACGACGTGGAAGGAGACACGCCTGCGGATGCTGCGCGACTCTCCCGAGTACTTTGCGACGCGCTGGGAGGACGCCGAGCGCGAGCCGGATACGTATTGGAGAGACTGGATCGCCGATGCTGCCGAAGGATCGTCGCGTGCGCTCTTCATCGCGGACGAGGACGGTACGTGGCTCGGCACGGTGGGCTGCTTCGTGCGGGTTGACCCGCGCGAGGCCCAGCTCATCTCGATGTGGATCGACCCGGCCGCGCGAGGCCGAGGACTCGGCGAAGTGCTCATCCGCCGCGTCGGAGAGTGGGCGACCGGACGCGGCTGCGAGACCGTCGTCCTCTTCGTCCAGGAAGCCAACATCCCGGCGCAACAGCTGTATGCGAAGCTCGGCTTCCAGGCGACCGGCGCGCGTCAGCGAATCGCCGGGCGCAGGGGGTTCAAGCTCGTCCTCTCGGTGCCCGCCGCCGAGCTCGTGAGCTGACGGCGCGCTCCACCCGCGAGGAGCGCGAGAGCGACGAGTCCCCACAGGACGTCACGCCACCCGATCGAGAGATCGACGATCGTGAGGAGCGCGTCGGCCACGGCAACGGCGAGCACGGCAACGGCGAGCGAGCCCACCGACGCTCGCCCGGCGGCCGCACGTGCAAGTGCGACCGCGGCGATCGACGGCGCAAGGTACGCCGCCGCCAGCTGCGGGGTCGCCGCGCCTATAGCCCCCGCGACCACCAGCCCTGCGAGGGCGGCGAGCACGCCCGCGAGCTCCCAGCCGGGCGCGGTTCCCGCGCGCTGAAGCCCTGCGACGATCACGATCCCGACAAGCCATGCGAGCACCGCGTACGGGACGAACCAGATGAGCTCGCCCGTGCCCACCGTTCCGACGAGTTTGGGGATCGCAGACTGCCCTTGTCGCTCGACAACGGTCGCCCCAGCCAGCACCACGACCGCGAGCGCAAGCGACGTGAGCACGGGGCTCGAGCCGAGACGCGTCGTCAGCCCCCGGTTGGCAGCACCGAGTAGCGCCCCGACACCGAGGGCAACCGCGATGCCCAGCGAGCCGCCGACCACGGCGACAGCCACCCCTGCCGCTCCCGCGGTCGCGGCGGCCGCCAGATCGAGCCCCCCCGCCGATACGACAAGGGACTGCCCCAGCGCGAGCAGCCCGATCACAGACGCGAAGAGGAGCGTCGCCGCCAGCTGGCGCTCCGAGAGAAATCCCTCGCCCGCCACGGCCCGATCGACGACCTCCGCGACCGCCACGAGCAAGCACAGAGTCGCGCCAAGCGCGAGAGTGCCCTTCCTGCCCGCGCCAAAGCGCGTGGCGAACACCGGCGCCCAGGCGAGCTCCCGCCGAAACGCCGTGCCATAGACGACGAGCAAGCCCCCTGCCGCCATCTGCGCCAGCCGCGCAGTGTCGGCTTGAACACCGTCGAGCCGGAGAACGGAGACGACCAGGGTGAGCGCGATGCCTGAAGCGACGACCCCGCCCTTCCCGGCGGCACCACCCAGGACAACGGAGCCGACCGCGAGGACAGCCAGCTCCCAGCCCTGCGCCGGACCCTCGCCAGGACCGCCCGCGGCCAGCACGACGCCGCCCACCCCCGCCAGGCCACCGGCAAGAGCGTAGGCAGAGACACGAGAGATTCCGAAGCGTCCCGCCACGACGACGACGCCGAGTGCCGCAGCGACTACGACGACGACGATCGGCAGCCACCGCGTAAGCAGGCTCCGTGTGAGGTCCTCTGCCAGTCGGCTGCGGCCACTCCCCTCCAGCGCGCCGGCGACCACGACCCCCAGGCCGGACCAGACGAAGAGCCCCACAGACGTCACCGCAATCGCCGGAAGTCGACATCGGTCGCAGGCGAAGGCCGTCAGCACACCCGCGCATGCGGCGCCTGCGGCCACGATCGCTGCGAAAGCCAGGTCGACGGCGACGGCATGACCGCCGACCGTAGTCACGGCCGTCGCGGTAAGCACGAGCAACGCACCGACCGAGACGTCGATTCCTCCGCGCTCAACGACGAGCGCGGCGGCAAGCGCTGCGAGGCAGAGTGGCGCAGAGTCGATTGCGAGTGCCTGAACGTCGTACGCATCCGGCCCGTCCGCGGCGAATGCCCAGACGACCCCGAGGACCGCGAGTGCGATCGGAGCGGTAGCTCTCCCGGGTACGACCGAGAGCGTTCGCCCCATGGAGAGTGGTTCCCGCGGCACATGCCGTCTCCTGCCGGAGCGGCTGTGCGTTAGTCCACCCAGCCCACCATCGGCGCGATAGCGTGCGAGCCCGCACCCCGACGTGGAGGAAGCACGTGAGACCCCATGTGGCCCAGGCTTCTCAGGCGCTCCCGGTGAACCGAGCGGATTCTTCGCGATCCCGGCCTCGACTACGAGGCGGAGGTGGTGGCCATCCTTCGCAGACGTCGCGGCGTACATCTCCCAGTTCCTAACGCTCGCCCCCCGGCGACATGATCACCTCGGGAACTCCTGGTGGTACCGCAATCGAGCAGGGCGTCGACGGGCCGTTCCTGAAGACCGGCGACGTGGTCGACGTCGACATCGAGGGCGCCGGCGTCTGCGCAACCGGATCGCCGCGGGTGTCTGACGAGCGCTGAGCCCACGCGCCTGAGTTCACACGGCGCCGAAGCCTGTGCCTGGGGCGGGCCTGTCCTGCCCCCGGTTGGCTCGTAGTTCAGCGGATCGCTGCGCCGTCGGCGAGATCGAAGAAGTGCAGGTGTGCGGGATCGACGGCGACTTCGACGATCTCGCCCACGCGGGCGGTAGAGCGACCGTCGAAACGTGCGACCACCATGACCATGTGTGCCTCGGCCTCTTGCTCGAGGGCCTGCACGGCGGCAGCGTCGATGTCTTTCGCTATCTCGAGCAACGCATCCGTGAGAACCGGCTCGGCCGCGAGTTCGAAGTGGACGAGGCGCTCGGAGCCCAGCGCCTCGACGAGTCGCACCTCGCCGCGGATCCTCGGGTTCGCAGCGTTGTCAGCGCTTGGCTCGCGCATGTCCTCGGGACGGATTCCCAGGGCAACCTCGCCCCCGTCGTATGAGCTCAACGCGGCGTAACGGGTCGACGCCGGTGGGGACAGCACGACCTCCTGATCGCCCAACGCGATGCGGATCTCGTCGTCGCGACGCTCGACACGCACCCGGAAGAGCGTCATTGCGGGCGACCCGATGAACGTCGCAACGAACAGGTTCGAAGGCTCGTCGTACAGCTGCTGCGCCGGCCCCGTCTGCTGGAGGACACCCTTCCTCATCACCGCGATCCGCGTGCCCATTGTCATCGCCTCGACCTGATCGTGCGTGACGTAGATCGTCGTCACGCCGAGGTCCTTCTGCAGCTTCGAGATCTCCGCGCGCATCTGCACCCGTAGCTTGGCGTCGAGGTTCGAGAGCGGCTCGTCCATCAGGAACACCTGCGGCTCGCGCACGATCGCCCGGCCCATCGCGACACGCTGCCGCTGACCGCCCGAGAGCGTCCGCGGTCGCCGCTTGAGCATGTCCTCGAGCCCGAGCAGATTCGCGGCCCGCTCGACCCGCTGGCGGATCTCGGTCTTGGGCAGTCTCCGGCTCCGCAGCGGAAACGCGATGTTGTCGAAAATGCTCATGTGGGGATAGAGGGCGTAGTTTTGGAAGACCATCGCCACATCCCGCTTCCGCGGCTCCATCGAGTTGACGACGTCCTCGCCGATCCGAAGCTCGCCCTCCGTGATCTCCTCCAGGCCGGCCACCATCCGCAACGCCGTCGTCTTGCCACAGCCCGACGGACCCACGAACACCATGAAATCGCCGTCATTGATCTCGAGATTGAGGTCCTCCACCGCACGCGTCCCGTCGGGATAGACCTTGCCGACCCCACTGAACTGAACTCCAGCCACGTTAGCCCCGAATCCCGCCCGAGAAGCCTTTGATCAACTGCTTCTGGGCGAACAGATAGAAGACAAGCATCGGCATGATCGTAGTCGCTCCGGCAACGAAGATCAGCTTGTAGCGTGCAGCGAGCTCACCGACAAGCCGTTGATCGCCATTGGCCACGGCTGCTAGACCGTTCCCGCGAGGAAAATCAGCGGGAAGCACCGTCGTTCCACAAGAACGCGGCCGCATTGAACAGCCACTGTTCCTCAACCGGCCGTGCTCGCCAAGCACACGCGCGCTACCTCTCGACGTCGCACTTCGCTTTCTCCGCCCACAGGGGACCGCGCATCCGAAGGAAGTAAAGGAGTTCATACACAGCGGACCGTTGACCAATCCTCCAGAACGTGGACACGCTCTGCGACGCGCCGCAGACGAAGAACTGCGACCCAGTGATACATCAGTCGACGAAGGGGCCGAGGGGCCTCTCGTCGTTCCCGCGACGACGTCAACCTTGTGATGAGGCCCATCCGATCGAAGCGTCGTCGCTCGCCTCCGAGACGGACTCGGACACTGTGGATTACTGTGTGCAAACGAACCTGACGGCAGCGATGCCCGCTGTGGCGAGCCGGAGGCGTATCGAAGAATGTCGGAGCCCGTACATGAGGTCGTCTGGCCGCTCGGTCGAACCGTACCCGCCGTCGAGGAGATCGCCGACCGGCTGCCCGATCTCTCGGGCAAGGTCGTGGCCGAGCTCTGGGATTGGCTCTACGGGGGCGATCGCGCGTTTCCGATCGTTCGCCGCGAGCTAGAGCGACGGTTTCCCGGCATCCGGTTTGTCGGGTACGAGACATTCGGGAACACTATGCTCGGCACGTCTGTGACGGAGCAGCTGCCGTTGCTGTTCGAGGAGTACGGCGTCGATTGCGTCATCTCGGCGGTGGGCCACTGCGGGAGCTGCACGCCTGCGACGATCAGGGCAGCGGTCGTGGCAGAGGCGGCGGGAGTCCCGTCCGTATCCATCGTCGGCAGCCTCTTCGTGCCGCTTGCGACGGCCACGGCTCGCTTCCTCGGGATCGAGGGGCTACCGCTTGCCGTCTACCCGGGACGCATCCCGGTCGATGCACAAGCGGAGTTCGAGCGGAAGGTAGCGACAACGATCGTCGACCAGGTCGTCCACGGTCTCACCGGGCCGAAGCCTTCCATCGCACCGCTTCCTCCGGAGCCCGCTCCACGCGAGGTCGTCTTCACGGGAACGCTCGACGACGTCCTTGAGACGTTCCACGAGAACCTGTGGACCGACGGCCTTCCGGTCGTGCCGCCCACGCGGGATCGGGTCGAGGCGTTGCTGTCGTACACCGATCGGGAACCGGACGAGCGCCTCGGCGTCCTGTTGCCCGAACGGCGCGAGGCAACGGTGTGGAACGTTGCCGTGAACGGCGTGATGGCCGGCTGCCGACCTGAGTACATGCCTGTCCTCCTCGCCTCAGTCGAGTCGATCGCCGACCGAGATTTTCAGCTCGAAACAGCCGGGGGCGGCATCGGCTGGGAGCCGCTGATCGTCGTGAGCGGCCCGATCGTCGAGGAGCTCGGCTTCAACGCGGGCGCCGGCGCGATGCGCGTCGGGCGCCAGGCCAACTCGAGCATCGGGCGCTTTCTGAGGCTCTACATGCGAAACGTCGCCGGCTTCCGCATTCCGCCGAGCACCAGCGACAGGACGGGCATCGGCACGTCATTCAACGTCGTACTGGCAGAAGACGGGGAGACGACCGAGGCCCTCGGCTGGCCGACATTCGGTGAGGATCGGGGGGCTGCCCGCGGCGAGAGCACGGTCACGGTCCAGAGCGTACTCGCCGAGAGCCCTCCGTTCGGCGAGTACGGCTGCTCGCCGGACGACCCGGAGAGCTACCTTCGCCCCATCGCCGAGGTCTTCGGCAAGGCGATCTGCGGCTATTGGCTCTTCGTCGGGCTCGTCTTTGCCCGCTGGCATCCGATCGTCCTCCTCAGTCCACACGTCGCGAAGGTGCTCGACGCGAACGGCTGGGACAAGGACGACGTGCGCCGATTCCTCTACGAGAACTCGATGATCCCGGCCCGGACGGTCGAGCACATGGGGAAGTACGTCAACCTCGACATCCCGGCCCAGGTAGCGAGCGGCAAGCTGCCCGCGACCTATCACGAGTCTGACGACCCTGACCGCCTGATCCCGACGTTCCTCCGGCCCGAGTGGATCCAGATCATCATCTCGGGAAGCGCGGACATGTACTACCAGCGCGCCTACATGAACTACCACGCACACGGCGCGCCCGTCACACGGATCGTCCCCGCCCGCACGCTCACTCCCGTCGGCGGCTCCTGACGGCGCGTGCCTGACTTCAGTCAGGCATAACCGGCCTCATCCCGCCCGAACGGCACACGGCGTATGACCGGCGCGTCGCTGAGTGCAACGCTACGAGAGACCGAACTGGATCAGCTCCACCAACCGTCGGGCGCCGCCACCCCGTCGCCACCCTCGGGGCGGTCGGAGCCTACGGCGAGGAGCTCGATCCCCTGCGGTCCGCTCTCGAAGGCGCGGAAGACCTGCGGGGCAACCCGGACGACGTCCCACTGGCGAAGCTCTACGAGCTCGTCGTCGAGCTTGATGCGACCGGAGCCGGAGAGGACGATGTACGCCTCCTCCTGCTCGCGGTGGCTGTGCCCCATCGGCGAGCGGGTATCTGGCTCGTAGCGGATGTAGGTGATGCCGAGGTGCTGGGAGTCAAGGTACTTTCGCGCAAACCGCACCTCGATGCCAGGCGCGTTGGCGGCTGAATCCTCGATCTCATTGAGGTTTGTCAGAGCGAATGGTGTCATCAGCTGAGCCTACCGGCGGCGCGACGACGGTGGCGCCGGAGGTGCTGGAGAGCTCCGAGGGCGACCCGGGGGAGCGAGATCGTGAACGGCCCGAGAGCCTCGTCGTCGTCCTCGGGAGTGTCACCCGCCTCCATCATGGGCGACACCAGCATGTTGCCGGGGCAAACCGCGGCGCGCGGAGGTAACCGGTCGAGGCCGACTAGTCCCTGTGCCAATGCTCCGCTCCTCAATCGAGTGTGGCGCTGCGCGCGATCGACGTCTTCACCCGCCGGGTCGGACCGCATAGGATCGCGTCAACTCAACAAGGAGGCCGAAATGGCACTCGCACGTGTCGTATCCTTCGACGGGGTTACTACGGCTCGGATCGAGGAAATGCAACGCGAGATGAGTGATCAGGGCCGCCCGGACGACGTTCCGGCGTCAGAGATCGTGGTGCTCCACGACGCCGGCTCGGAGAAGTCGCTCGTGATCCTCTTCTTCGAGACCGAGAGCGACTACGCGAACGGTGACGCAGCACTCAACGCGATGCCCGCCGAGGACACTCCGGGAACGCGCTCGTCAGTTACGAAATACGACGTCTCGGTTCGTATGAAGACGTAGGCCAAGCGTACGCTGGACCGATTGACCCAACCGACACCTTGTTCCAGGCCTTCTCCGACCAAGCGGACGATGGGCTCGGAGTAATTGTGACAACTGAGTTCGATCGGTCGTAGAGCTGGGTGCTGCTCGCCGCCCCACTCGAGGGGAGGGCGCCTGCCAGGCGAGCAGCACCCACGTTGCGAGCGAGGACGGGCCGCGCCCGCACCGGCTTCCTACCCGCCGTGAGCGCAAGCAACCAGCGAGAGGCCGCAGCCTCTCGCCCACCTCTATTCCCTGAGACGAAGGTCTGGCTCGTCCGAGCCACCGCCACCGTTGTGAGAGTGGAGAACGAATCTCCCCGGACGCTCGTTGACCAGGATGCTGGGCCTGACGTTGTCAAGCCATGCGGCCGAGTACAGGAGTTGCCCTCCCACGTCCCGCATCCCGCGAACCCCCGTCGTATCACCCTCGACGACTGCCATCGCTTCACGCTCCCCTCGCGCAGGCTGAAGACCGGAGCATACGAGCCACCGGCCCGCTCGAACATCGCTCGCACTGAGGGATTTTTGAAAAGGGAGTGCCGTGGTGGCTGGCGGCCAGGACGCAACGAGGCGCTCGAGTCGCTCCGCTCGCACGCCGGCACGCGAACTGCCGGTCGCATCGACCGGCAGCTTCGACGCGGGCACAACAGCTGGCGCGACCTGGGCCCTGAGGCAGGGTCGTTAGACACCCGCAAACAATTTGGCAGCAGCGAACGTACACGGCGAACTCCCGGCTCCGGCCGTACACGTGCGGATGTCCTCATCCGGGAACGATGCGCTCGAGTTTTCCGAAGCGACCTCCCGGGGTACTGACGTCACCACGCATGTGCTCGCGGGTCATGCTCTGCCCTCGCAGCGTTTGTGCTCGCCTGGCGTTGGGAAGCAGATCGCGAACGTCGTGCTCTCGAGCGAGCGACCTCGGATCTCAAGAGCCGCCGGACAACCGAGATGAGGAGGCCGCTTTCCTCAGTAGCTCGCCGGCCGGATCGCGTATGGTTCTCCCACGAAAGAGGGTGCGTGGGACACCGTTGCAGCGCGTCGCCTGCGAGAGAAGGGAACGTCTTGAGATGGAGACATGGGATGCGATCAGAGCCCGCCGGAATGTCCGCGAGTTCGCCGAGAGGCCTGTCCCGGAGGACGCCCTCGATCGGATCCTTGAGGCGGGTCGGCTTGCGCCCTCGGCGAGCAACTGGCAGCCTTGGGACTTCGTCGTCGTCACGGATCGTGAGCGTCTGAAGCAGCTTGCGGGCGTCTGGCGCGGGGCCTCCCACACCGCGGGAGCGGCGGCGGCAATCGTGATCGTGTCGCCGGTGCAGACGGAGCTACGAAGGAGCCGGCTGCTCGAGTACGACGTCGGGCAGGCGACGATGGCGATGATGATCGCAGCAGCCGACCTGGGGATCGCGACGGGCCACGCGGCAGTGGATGATCAGGAGCTGGCCCGGGCTACGCTCGGATTCCCCGAGGACCGGTTCGCCGCCTACCTGTTCTCGCTCGGATATCCGAAGGAAAAGCCGCTTGCGCCGCTTCGCCGCCTTGACCGGCGGCCCTTCGCCGAGGTCGTCCACCGCGAAAGCTGGTAGAGACCCCCAGCGCGATGGTGGTCGAATATCCCGTAGGTCAACACATCGGCATGAAGGTTGATCAGCAATGCGGTCTCCAGTGGTTAGAAGGTCACGTCCGTCAAAGCCTCTGCAACTCACCCGGCAACATCATCAGCACAGCTGGGGTCGGGGTGCGTCCCACCGCCGGCACGACCCCGACCACCGCGTACCTAGGGCTTGTCCCAGAGGGCGTCCATGAACTGGAGGATCTGGTCGGGCGTCCGCTGCCCGGTAAACAGCCCCGGCACCTGCAGGTAGAAATTCGGGATCATCAGTCCTTTGTCCGGACGGGGCCACGCCACGACATAGGGGAAGATCGACTTCCCGGGGGTCGTCAGGTTCTTGGACATCTCCTTGACCAAATCGGGCAGCTTGCCCTTGAGGAGGTCGTATTCGCCGATGCTCCCGACCACCTTGGCGTACAGGCTGTTCTGCTTCGGCCGGGCGATGAAATTGATGAACGTCTTCACCTCCGCCGGGTGGGACGTCGTCTTCGAGCCGACCACGGTGCTCACGCCGTTGCCAACAGCCACCACAGTGTCCTTCGGATCGTCGCCGGGGAACGCGAACAGCCCGAGGTTGACGTTCGGGTTGATCGCCTTGATGGGTGCGGACTGCGTTGCGGACGCGAACATCATCGCGGCCTGACCTGTAGCCACCAGCGTGTTCTCGGCGATGTTGGTCGTCCCCTCGGGAGCGGGCTGGAAGCACCCCGCATCCTTCATCTGCACGATCGCCTGCAGCGTCCGCTGCCACAGCGGCGAGCCGGCGAACGTAGACTTGTGCTGGATCCGCTTAATCGTCCAGTCCGGATCCTTGCCGTAGACGAAGCTCGTACCTAGTACCACGAGCATGTTGATCGGACCCGACGCCGACGCCGCGCCGAGCGCGATCGGGATCTTCCCGGCTGACTTGATCTTCGGGCAGAGGGCGAGCAGTTCGGAGAATCTCGTCGGGATCGACAACCCGAGCTGCCGGAAGAGATCACGGTTGTACATGAGTCCTTGCGGTATGAACACCCCCGGAAAGCCGTAGACGCGGCCCTTCACCTCCACGTACTTGCGGGCGAACGCCGGCACCCGCTTGAACCAGGGGGCCCCCGTCAGGTCGAGGAGCTTCCCCTGGGCGCCGAACGCGTAGATAGCGGTCGGCGTCGAGGCGCCCACGTTCGTCACGAACATATCCGGGGGATTGCCACCCTGGAACTGGGTCAGGAGCAAAGTTTGCTGCTGCACGCTAGGAATGTAGGTCGGCTCGACATGGATCTCCGGGTAGACGCGAGCGAAGTTGCCGAGCAGTACGTCCCACACAAGCCGGTTCTCGGTGTTCGCCAGGAAGGAGATGGTCACCGTCGCTTTGCTCTTGGCCGTCGCAGCCGAGGCGGACAGGGTGACCGCGAAAACAACGACCAAAGCAAGCAGCAAGAACCTCCACTTGTTCCGCACGATTGAACCCTCCTTCTTCTTGCGTCGACCAAACGTAATGAGCAACTGAAGAACATTCAGTGGCGCCGACAGTAACTCGCTTTGCTACCTGAGTCAAGCGACCCGATGTCTGCTGCGCCGAACTACCCCCTTTGCGTCACGCCGCGACGAGTCCGCTCGAGCCGAGCCAACACGCTCGCAAAGGCCTGATGCACCAACAGCAACAGCGCCTCCCGAAGTGGATTAGACCTACGGCAATTTGCTGAATTCCGCTCCAAATCAGGCGGCACGTGGGCACGCTCCTGAGGCTGGGTTTTCTATGCGTCGTCTCCGAGCTTGTCGGGCAGGCGAGTTCCTAGACGGCCCGCGGTGAGGCCGCCATCGGCTACCAGGATGTGGCCGGTGACGAAGGCGGCGTCGTCCGATGCGAGGAAGGCGACGACGCCCGCGATCTGCTCGGGCGTCCCGATGAAGGGAACGAGGTTCTGGCTCTCCGCCTCGGCGAGCGCAGCCGCCGTGAATGAATTCCTTACCTTCTCGGTAAGGACGAGCCCGGGCGCGACCGCGTTGCAGCGCACGCCGGACTTGCCAAACTCGGTCGCGACCTGCCGTGTCAGGCCGAGCAGGGCAGCCTTCGACGCCGTATAGGCGGTGAGGGCAGCCACACCGAATAAGGCGCCATTCGAGGACGTGTTGATGATCGAGCCGCCTCCGCGCCCGACCATGATCGGGACTGCAAAGCGGCAGCCCAGCATCGCCCCGCGCACGTTCACCGCCATTGTCCTGTCCCACACCTCAACGCTCATCTTGAGCAGGCCCAGATCGGCGCCCACCCCATCAGACCCGGTCCCGCCAGCGTTGTTGTGGAGGATGTCGACGCCACCGAAATGCGATTTAACAGTCCCAAACAGCGCTCGCATTTCCTCCTCGGACGAGACGTCAGCCCGCTTCCCGATCGCTGAACCGCCCGCGCGCGTAATCTCCTCCGCGACGCGGTCTGCCCCCTCGCCGTCCACGTCGACCACGACGAGGCTCGCGCCTTCGCTGCTGAGACGATGCACCGTCGCCCGGCCGATCCCCCCGGCGCCGCCTGTCACGACCGCGATCTTTCCGTCCAGCCGCGCCACACCGTTCACGACACGACAGCTGCGACACCAGCGTCGTCGATGGGCTCGAGCGACAACGGCTCGTTGGCCGCGTAGGCCCACTCGCCGAGCATGTATCGCAGTTCGGGATCGAACGGGAAAAAGGCATTACTGTGCCAGCTGGCGAGGTACTGCAGGTCAGGGTCGACGTCGAGGCCGACGAACCTCGTGCCCGGGACAGCGAGGTAGAGGACCGCGTCCATCCCCATGCCGGTCGGACCATAGCTCGCATGGATCTCCCGCATTGCGCCGACCTTCAAGCCGCTGTCGCGCGCACCTTCGTACATTGCGCGCACATCCTTCAGCGAGCTTACCGTCCTGCCGTTGGAGCCGATGAAGTCGCCTCCGTGGAACCGGTAGCTGACCGGCTCGGTCAGAGTGGCCATGATGCCGTCGATGTCCCATTTGACCTCGGCCCACCAGTGGTCGCGCGCCACCTCGAGCATCCGCCGGTGGACCGGGTTGTCGAGCTTTGCGGCCATCGCATTCAACTCGGCCAATGTCTCACTCACCTTCGGAATCTGCACCGTGCTCATCTAAAGCTCCCTTCTCGAGATCGGGGGAACTTCGGCGAAGTTCACCGGAACTATCTTCAGTAGTCGCGACGGTAACTGGTTCAATTCAACGGGTCAAGCGAATCCCCCAATCCTCCAACGCCCAGTACGCGAGTACGCGCCCTCGCAAGAATCGTCAGCTTCGCGGATCCCCGTCGCATCGCGACGTGAGTGGGACCTCAGCCGCGGGAGGCGAGGCGCGCCATCATCGCGCCGCCCATCGCTCCGACGTTCGCATGGGCGAGGAGGCCGTCCGTGGCGAAGACCTGGCTGACGTTCGCGTCGATCGCCTCCGGTGTGAAGACGTCAAGGTCGGTGAGGAAGCCGGGGCCTTCGCCCACGAGCACGCGCGCGATCCATGCTCCCGACACCTCGAAGATTTCGCCGGTCGCGGTGCAGTTCTCGTGTGAGAGCCACGCCACGCCAGTCGCGATTGCCGAGGCGGGCGTGTTCTGCTGCAACCAGGCTCTCACGTGCTCGTCGTCGACGGTCTCCTCGGTCACCTCGGTGTAGCCGGACGGAGCGAGCGCGTTGACCTTGACCCCATGCTCGCCGCCCTCGACCGCAAGGGCCTTGGTCAGGCCCAGGAGGGCAGCCTTCGCGGCTGCGTAGTGCGCATAGTTCTGGAGGCCCCAAAGGGCGACGGGTGAGGAGACCATGACGATTCGCCCGTAGCCCTGCGAGACCATGTGCGGCCAGGCTGCCGCAGTCATGTCCCAGGCCGTATCGAAGTTCTGGCGCATCATGCTGTCGCGGCCCTCACTGCTGATCTCGCCGAAGGGAGCCGCCGCCACACGCGCGGCGCCTCCGGCGTTATTCACCAGCACATCAAGCCGACCGAACCTCTTGAGCGCCACGTCGACCACGCGAACTGCAGTGGCGGGATCGGAGAGGTCGCCAGGGACGGCGACCGCCTCGCCACCCGCGCCATTGATCCCGTCGACGACGCTCTGCAAGAGCCCAACCGAGCGCGCGTTCGCCACCACCTTCGCACCGCGCGCACCCAACAAAACCGCCTCCTCGCGGCCCAGCCCGCGAGCCGCCCCCGTCACGATCGCGACCTGCCCTTCGAACCTCAATTCCTCTGACATCAGAAGCTCCCGTCGATTCGTTCTGCAATCTCAGATAACGCCAACGTCGGGCAGCGCGTCCGATCCAGCGTGGCCCAGTTCCGCGGCGCGCTGCCGGATTCCGGTGATCAGAAAGTCGAGCCCGATTGCGAACTGCTGGTCGTCGTAGCGGGTCACGAGCTCCAGGTCGGTCACCCTCGAGACGAGCGGGTACAGCGCCGGGTCGGGCACGACGGCCGTGCGGATCCCGTCGGTCGAGGGCGGCTCGCTCCGCGACAGCCAGCCACGCTCCTGGATGACGAACCCGCGCACGTACGCGAGGCTGGTCACGTAGATCCGCAGCGCCTCGTCGGGCGTGAACCCGGCACTCGTCAGCAGTTCGAGCCCCTGCTCGACCCTCCGCATCACCGGGCCGACGGAGTACTCGCCCGAATAGAGCGCTCTCCGCTGGGCCATGAATATCTCAACGAAGGCGCGGCTGCGCCCGAACCTGTAGCGAAACACAACGAGGAGATCCCGATAGGCCTCGTGCCAGGGCACGTCGCGCCGCGGCGGCGGCAGTTCAGTGTTCAGCCGGCTTCTCACGCGCTCTGCGACGGCCATCATTAGTTCGTCCTTACTGCGAAAATGCCAGTAGATGCTCGTGACGCCATAATCCAGTTTCTTGGCGAGCGCCGGCATGCTGAACTTCCCCAGCCCGTCGAGGTCGATCAGCTCATAGGCCGCCTCGACGATCCGCTCCTGCGTCAGAGCCCCGCGCTTTTGGCGGGGAGCCTTGCCCTTGGCGCGTGCGATCACCCGACCCTCCTCGACCTCTGTCATGCCCACCAGACTATGCGAAGCCATCAATGCCCGATTCTTCTACTGTCGCTCTTTCGGCCGGGCGTACGAATGCCGCCTTGTCGAGCGGGTTGGAAGTGGACACGCCGCAACACGACGAAAGGAGAAGTAGCGACATGGCTAGAGGACGGCCCGCGAAGGGCCAGGTAATCGCACGCGAAGGGAAGGACGGAACGAGGTTCGCGATCCGGTACCGAGCGGCCGGCCGGCGCGGGCAGAGACCCTCGAGATCACTACCCGCGATGAAGCAAAGCAGGTGCTCGACGATAGGCTAACTCTGATCGGCACGGGACATTGGAAGCCGCCCGTTGGTGATCCGGTCGCCGAGGTCACGGAGGTTCCAACGTTCATGTGTTCGCGAGCGCATGGCTCACCCAGAGCGAGCTGGAAGGACTCGCGAAGCGGACGACGGCCGACCCTCCGCTGGTCGCTCGTGAATCACTTCCTCCCCCACTTTGCCGCGTATCTACTGACGGAGATCACGCCTCACGAAGTCGATCGCTGGAAGGTCGCAAAGGCGAAGGAACGGCAGGACCTCGACGGGCAACGGGCTGATCTCGCGAAGGCGCAGGCGGACGGCAAACGGCTCGGCGAGAAGGTCGAGCGTGGCCTTTCGAACAGCTCGATCAACCACAGCGACCTGGCGCAGGTGCTCGAGACTGCCGTCGAGTACGGGCTGATCGCGTCGAACCCGGCGTCGGGGAAACGACGTCGGCTGAAGGCCGCCAAGCCGAACCGCCCATGGGTCGAGCCCGAGCAGCTCCCTGCTCTGCTCGACGCGGCACGGGGCGACACCGTCGCGAACGTCGGTCACACGCTCGTTGCCCTGCTGGCGAGTGCCGGCCTCCGAATCGACGAGGCGCTGTCCCTTCGGAGGGCAGCACGTCGAGGGCGCCACGGGGACACTCCATGTAGCCGCGTCGAAGACCGACGCGGGCGTACGGTCAGTCGACCTGCCGGAAGGGCTCCGGCACGACATGCTGATGTGGCAGGCGACGAGCCGGCGGACAGAGCCGCGCGACTACGTCCTCCCCACATCGGCCGGACGGAAGCACAACCCGTCGCACCTGCAGCGTGATGTGTTCCACCCGGCGATCGAGACCGCGAACGCCGAGCTCGCCCAAGTGGGGATCGCTGCGATGGGCGAGATCACGTTCCAGTCGCTCAGACGCACGTATGCGAGCCCCGCTGCGTGTGCGGCGATGATCTCCGCTACACGTCGAGCCAGCTCGGCCACACGGACGCTTCACCATGACGACGTATGCGAAGGCGTCGAAGCGCCGCGAGCGGCTCTCCGGGCCGCACCTGAAGGCGTACGACCGCGCGATCCAGTGGGCACAAGCACCCACTGCCGTCGCGAAGCCTATGCCAGCCTGAGTAACAAAAAAGCCCCGTTTCCGGGGCTTTCTTGAGAGCGGATGATGGGACTCGAACCCACGACCTTCTGCATGGCAAGCAGACGCTCTAGCCAACTGAGCTACATCCGCGCGACGGCGAAGTATAGCGGCGGATCGGAGAATCGGGACAGAGGCGCAGCGAGGTACTCCTCAGCGGCAGTAGCCGAACGCTGCGAGTTGGTGTCGCAGGGCCTTGCCGTACGCCGGCCCATGCGGGCCGAGGAGGTCGGATGCCGCCTGCCGCGAGAAGAAGCCGTGGGCGAGCCCGTCTACGAGTAACCTGTCCCGCCGCGCGCGCTGGCCGAGCACGCACATATCGGCTGCCCAGGCGGCGAAGACACCCCGCGTCTCGCCTTGCGCAGACCGCCGCTGCTGCACGTACGTCGCCCACATCGCGCGCGCGTCCGCGCGTACGACTTTCGGATGGTCTGCCGTCACGTCGACGAGCTTCGTCCCGTCGAAGCGCCAGACCTGGACGGGAAGGCCCGACGCGGCATACGACGTGAAGAGGTAGGCGAAGCGGTCGTCGGCGGAGACGAGAACGCGCTCGCCGTCGAGCGTCGCGACGCTCGCTCCTGGGTCGCCGAAGTTCCGGTCGATACCCGTCCCACCAGAGAGCGGGACGAGCTTGACGACCGAACAGCAGTGCGCCCCACCCGTCCAGAGCCAGACGAGCGCCACCGGAGCGTCTAGCCCGAGATCGGCTAGCTCGAGGAAGTCGAAGCCTGGAGACGCGATGCGAGTGCACGGATACTCCCGGCAGTCCCGCGGAAGGGGCAGTGCACGCAGGCCCATCTGTACACCGTCGTGGGAGACGGCGAGCCTTAGGCTGCGCACTTCGGGAAAGGCGCGACCACCGGCCAGGCGGTAGCTGAGCGTGGCCGTCCAGCCTCCCGAGCTCGCCATCGCTACCCTCGTCGGGCTCGTCCCTGCCGACGCGCCCGCAGCAACGAGCATCGCCGCGGCCGCGATCACCACGATCCGCATGGTCATGTCGCCTCGAAAGTCGCGGCGGCCTGACCGCCGACGGTCCTCGCCGCCTCCGCACGATTGACGGCGTTTACTATCGCCCTCAGCGACGCCGTCAGGATCGAGCCGTGGACACCGACGCCCCAGAACGCTTCGTCGTTCACGTCCGCCTCGATGTAGGAAGCCGCCGTTGCATCGACCCTCGCCGCCATCGCATGCTCGTGATACTCGCGGAGGCGGATCGTTACGCCGAACGCCTTCGCGAAGCCGTCCACGAGAGCAGCAAGGGGCCCGCTCCCGGCTCCTTCGACGAATACCTCCTCGCCGTTGACCCGTACACGCGCAGCGATCTGCTCGGAGCGCTCCTCGCTCGAGCTCGTGTATGCGACAAGCTCGTACGGCAAGCTGTGATCGAGGTACGCGCCGTGGAATGCCTGCAGCAGCTCGTCGGGCGTCAGCTCTCCCCCACGCGCATCTGCGATCGCCTGCACCTTCTGTGCGAAATCCACCTGAAGGCCGCGCGGCAGCTCGAAATGGTGCTCCGTCTCCATCAGGTAGGCGACGCCGCCCTTCCCGGACTGCGAATTGACCCTGATGATCGCCTCGTAGCTCCGGCCGAGGTCGTGCGGATCGATCGGCAGATACGGCACGTCCCACACGTCCGAGCCGGATCGCTCCTGTGCGTACATGCCCTTCTTGATCGCGTCCTGGTGCGACCCCGAGAACGCCGTGAAGACCAGCTCGCCGACATACGGGTGCCGTGGGTGCACTGGAAGCTCGTTGCACTCCTCGACGACACGCTTCACCTCGTCGATCCTGGAGAGGTCGAGACCCGGGTCGACACCCTGCGTCAGGAGGTTGAGGGCGACGATCACCAGGTCGACGTTCCCCGTTCGTTCGCCGTTTCCGAACAGCGTTCCCTCGACGCGCTCGGCACCCGCCATCAACCCGAGCTCCGCGGTGGCGACCGCCGTCCCGCGGTCGTTATGGGGATGAACGGAGATGATCGCGCTCGAGCGGTGCGAGAAATGGCGGCAGAACCATTCGATCCGGTCCGCGTAGACGTTCGGCGGAAACTGCTCGACGGTCGTCGGCAGGTTGACGATCATCTTCTCCCGCGGCGTCGGATGCCACGTCGCCGCGACCTCCTCACAGACCTCGAGCGCGAAGTCGAGCTCGGTGTGATGGAAGCTCTCGGGCGAGTACTGGAAGATGATCTCCGTGCTGATCCTTCCCGCGAGCTCCTTGCAGAGCGTCGTGCCGTCCACGGCGAGTGCCTTGATTCCGGCCCTATCCATGCGGAACACGACCCGGCGCTGCGTGACCGACGTCGAGTTGTAGAGATGCACGATCGCACGCTCGGCGCCCTCGATTGCCTCGAAGGTTCGCTCGATCAGCTCGGGCCGAGCCTGCGTCAGGACAGCGATGGTCGTGTCGGCCGGAATCAACCGCTCGTCGATCAGGGTGCGGACGAAGTCGAAGTCCGTCTTCGACGCAGACGGAAAGCCGACCTCGATCTGCTTCACCCCGAGCGCGAGCAGCAGGTCGAAGAAGCGACGCTTTCGCACCGCGTCCATCGGGTTCACGAGCGCCTGGTTCCCGTCTCTGAGGTCGGTCGAGCACCAGATCGGCGCGCGCTCGAGGACGACGTCGGGCCAGGTTCGGTCGGGCAAGGCTACGGTTTCGTACGGGTGGTACTTGTGGGCGGGCATCGACATGGTTCTCATTCCTCCTCGGGGCGCAATTCTCCCGTCTAGTGCCAGGGCACGGTCACTGATATGTCGCACGCCAGCTTCCCCTAGCGGGGAAGGAGGAGGCCGAGCGCGAGCAGGCCGAAACCGGCCGGAAGGAGGATGCGCTCGCTGCTCATCGAGCCAAACGGTACCTGGTCCAATCCGGTCGCGCGGTTCTCGTAGTCTCCGACCAATGTTCGACCAGCCGACAGTGACACCCGGCGTTCGAGAAGTGTGCGACGACCTCGCTCGACGCGACCCCGATCTCGCGTCGGTGCTCCAGGCGATCGGCTACCCACCGATCGTGACGCGACCCCGCGGATTCCCGACCCTGCTCCTTCTGATCCTCGAGCAGCAGGTCTCGATCGCATCGGCCCGCGCGACGTACCTCCGGGTCGAGCGCGCGCTCGGAGTCGTCACTCCCGACGCATTCCTGACCTTGACGCCAGACGTCCTCAGGAACCTCGGCTTCAGCCGCCAGAAGGCGCGGTACGGCTACGCGCTCGCAGCCGCGATCGTCGCTGGCTCGCTCGACCTGCACGGGCTGGACAAGCTGGATGACGACGACGCGCGCACGGCCCTGATCGCGCTTCCCGGCATCGGGCCCTGGACAGCTGACGTCTATCTCCTCATGGTCCTCGGCCGCCCGGACGTGTGGCCGAGCGGTGACGTGGCGCTCCAGACGGCTGCCCAGACGGCCAAGGCCCTTGCCTCGCGCCCGTCAGCTAGCGAGCTGGGATCTCTGGCGGAGCCGTGGCGCCCGCACCGCTCGATGGCCGCACACCTCCTCTGGCACCTCTACCTCAGCGCACCGCGTCGAGCGCTTCGTTGACGAGCCTGTCGGCCAACTCGTTGTGCTCCCGTCGAACATGGACATACGCGACGCGCCCGAGCGCTCTGGCCGCAGCCGACGCGTCACGGAAGAGATCCTGAAGCGCAACGTTCTTTACCTTGTACTCGCCGCGCATCTGCTTGACCATCAGCTCGGAGTCGGAGCGGACCTCGAGCTCGGCCACGCCGAGCTCGGCGGCGCGGCGAAGGCCGTTCACGAGCGCCGTGTACTCCGCCACGTTGTTCGTGGCGACGCCGATCGCGTCGCCACGAGCGTCGAGGACCGTACCGTCCTCGAGCTCGAGCACGAAGGCCGCCGCAGCGGGACCCGGATTCCCGCGAGCACCGCCGTCCGTGAAGAGTCGCGCCCTCACGTCGGGAGCTCGGAGAGCGCGTACAGCTCGAACGCAGGCTCCTCGTACGGGTGTGACTCGCGCAGCGCGTCGAACGACGTCGCCTGACGTGTTCTGCGGGAACGACGGTCTCGAGCCGTAGCTCGGCGACCGTCTCCTCGCGCCCCGCCGAACCGATCGTCGGCGACGTGCCCGCATCGCCCCGGAACGTCGCTGTGCCGGCCGTGTACCAGGAGCAGCGATCGTAGTCGCCGATGCGACCGGCGCCAGCTTCGAAGACCGCGTTGCGCACGCCCTCGAGAGCCTCGCGTGGCACGAAGACCACGAGCTTGAAGGAAGTCATCCCAGCAGACTACGCGTGGGCGAGGGCACCGTTCTAGTACACGTGTCGGGCGCGCCGCTAGGCGTTGTCGATCTGCGCGCGCTGCAGTGTCCCGGAGTAGTCGACGTAGATCGATTTCCACTCCGTGAACACGTCCAGGGCGGCCTGCCCAGCCTCACGGTGACCATTCCCGGTGTGCTTCGTTCCGCCAAAGGGCAGATGGACCTCCGCCCCCGTCGTCCCAGCGTTGATGTACGTGATCCCCGCCTCCAGGTCGCGCATGGCGCGGAACGCACGGTTGACGTCGCGCGTGAAGATCGACGACGACAGGCCGTAACGGATGCCGTTCGCAACCGCGACCGCCTCGTCGAAGTCGCGCACCGACAGGATCGCCGTCGTCGGGCCGAAGATCTCCTCCTGCGCGATTCGCATGCCCGGCTCGACATCCCCAAAGACGGTCGGCCTGTAGTAGAGACCGTCCGCGAGAGCACCGTCTGTCGCCCGCTCTCCGCCCGTCAAGAGCGTCGCGCCCTCCTCCTCCCCGATCCGGGTGTACTCGTCGATCTGCGCGAGCGCCGCCGCGTTGATCACCGGCCCGAGGTCGGTATCGGGCTCCCAGCCCGGGCCGATCCGCATCGACTCCGCGCGCGCCACAAGGCGCTCTTGTAGCTCGCCTACGATCTTCCTGTGCGCGATCACACGGCTCGCGGCGGTGCACCGCTGGCCTGTGGTGCCGAATGCCGACCAGACGATGCCCTCGACGGCGAGGTCGAGGTCGGCATCGTCCATGACGATGATCCCGTTCTTCCCACCGAGCTCGAGATGGACGTGCTTCAGCTCGTCCGCCGCGTTGCGCGTCACGAGGATCCCCGTCTCCCGCGAGCCGGTGAATGTGATCACCCTGACGTCCGGATGCCGAACAAGCCGGTCGCCCGCCTCCTCCCCGTATCCCTGCACGAGGTTCACGACGCCCGGCGGGAGCCCGGCCTCGGCGAGGAGCGCGACGAACCGCTCGGCGAGGAGCGGCGTGTCCTCGGCAGGCTTGAGCACGACGGTGTTGCCGCAGACGAGCGCCGGGCGTGAGTTTCCACGCGGGGATCGCGATCGGGAAGTTCCATGGCGTAATCGCGCCGACGACTCCTACCGGCATGCGAACGCTCATCTGGAACTTGTTCCGGAGCTCCGACGGCGTCGTGTGCCCGAAGAGGCGGCGGCCCTCACCGGCCATATAGATCGACATGTCGATCGCCTCCTGCACGTCACCACCCGCCTCCGCCAGAACCTTGCCCATCTCGCGGCTCATCAGGTCCGTCAGCTCCGCCTTGTCTCGCTGGAGCAGTTGGGCGAAGCGCAGCAGGATGGCTCCTCGCTCCGGCGCAGGCACGAGGCGCCAGTCCGCGAACGCGTCCTTCGCCGCGGCGACCGCGCGGTCGACCTCGGCCACTCCCGAGCGCGGAAACGTCCCGATCGTCTCGCCGGTCGCGGGGACGACGGAGTCGAATGTCGGCGCCGGAGGCGCTTTCCCAGTCACCTCCGATGAAGTTGGCGGACGCGGCCAGAGCGGCTCTAGCAGGGGTTCGATGCTGGGCACGACGCGGCCATCCTCGCCGAGCGACGCGTTCCAGGCCGAGTACGTCTCGCCAAGCTCGTCCAGGTCGTGGCCGCGCTCGGCGAGCCGCACCGACTGCGCGGCCTCGGGGGCGACGCGGTACTGGTACCACGAGATGTCCCACGCGAACGTGACGACCATCTCGTTGTTCACCCCGGAGAGCGGGATGATCGAGACCTGCGGGGCGCCGAGGGCCTTCGCGACACCGCTCACGGTGCGCCGGATACTGACTCCCGTTGAACAGCTCGGCCGCTTCGACACGTGCGAGCTCGTCGTCGCCGAGCCGTCGCAGGACCGGCTCCGAGACCACGGGCGCAGGCGGCTCCTGCCGCGTGCCGAGCAGCACGGCCAGACGCGACCGGCGGCGCGCCCTGCCGGCGCGCCGTGGACGGGCGGCAGGGCGGCACCCTCTCGGGCCCAGCCGTATTCGAGAGCCGTGTCCTGGCAGAGCGGGCAGACGTCGACGTACTCGACGCCGTTCGGGGAGAAGCGCGTTGCGTGCTCGCCCATCAGGAGCGTGCGCTCACAGATCGCGCACGATCTGGTGACGCTCGCCTTCGTGACTCGCATTTGTTCGACTGTAGCAGCGTCCGGGCATTGCTCAACGCCGGCAGGACTATGCGAGACAGCGTGGGCCAGTGCTCGGATCGACGCGGCCGGTGCGCAGCCGGTGGCGTCAGGCGCCCGCTGTCTCGCGCGCCTTCCGCGTGTCGTCGATCACCTTCTGGGCGACGTGCGTGGGCACCTCCTCGTAGCGGAGGAAATGCATCGAGTAGTCCCCGACGCCCGGCTGTCATCGACGTCAGCGATTGCGCGTACGTCAGGAGCTCTGCCATCGGGACCTCGGCCTTGATCGTCGTCATGCCCGCGGCCGGCTCCATTCCGTGCAGGCGCCCGCGCCTCGAGTTGAGATCGCCGTTGACCGCGCCCACCGCCTCGTCGGGCACGGTCACCTCGAGCTCCATGATCGGCTCGAGCAGCACCGGCTGCGCCTTCTGATAGGCGTCCTTCCACGCCATCGAGCCGGCGATCCGAAAGGCCATCTCGGACGAGTCGACCGTGTGATACGAGCCGTCGACGAGACGAACACGGACACCCTGCACGGGCGCGCCCGCAAGCTCGCCGTGCGCCATCGCCTCCTGGATTCCCTTGTCGACGGCAGGACGGAAGCTCTGTGGGATCACACCGCCGACGATCTTGTCGACGAACTCGTAGCCGACGCCCCCTTCGATCGGCTCGATCACGATGTGGCAGTCGCCGAATTGGCCGCGGCCACCGGTCTGCTTCTTGTAGCGGCCCTGCGCCCGCGCCTCGGAGCGAATCGTCTCCATGTACGGGACGCGTGGCGGATGGAGATCGACGTCGACTCCAAACCGTCGCTTGGCACGTTCGAGCGCGACCTCGACGTGCATCTGGCTCATCCCCGACAGAATCTCCTCACCTGTCTGCGGATCGCGATGCAGGCGCAGGGTTGGATCCTCCTCCGCGAGCCTACGGATCGCGGTCGCAACCTTCTCCTCGTCGCCCTTCGACTTGGGCGTGATCGCGAAGCTCATGACTGGGTCGGCGAACCCGATCTGCGGTAGGTCGACGGCGACCTCCACGTCGGTGAGGAGGTCGCCCGTTTGAACGTCCTTGAGCTTGGCGACGGCGCCGAGGTCGCCCTCCCCGAACTCGTGCGCCCCCTCGTGCTCCTTCCCCTGGAGCTGGAGTAGCGTGCCCATCCGCTCCTTCGACCTCTCGCGCGCGTTCACGAGCGTCGAGTCCGACGTCACCGTCCCCGTCAACACCCGGAACAGGTTGATCCTCCCCGCGAACGGGTCGGCCAGCGTCTTGAAGACGAACGCAGACGTCGCTGCTCCGGGCACGTCGATCGGGGCGCCCTTCTTCGCAGGGGAAGGGACACCCTCGACGAGCAGATCGAGCAGAGCGTGCGTCCCGAGGTTCTGCGTCGCTATCCCGCACGCAACCGGGAAGACCTCGCCGCGCGTCATCGCGAGCTTCAACGCGGCGGCGACGTCGTGCGAATCGAGCTCTGCGCCTTCGAGGTAGCGCTCCATCAGTGCCTCGTCGGTCTGCACGACCTCGTCGAGGAGCTTCTCACGGTATTCCTGTGCGATCCCGAGCATCTCCTCCGGAATGGGCGCGGGCTCGGCCTCCTTCCCGCCGGCCGGGCTCGGGTAGGAGCACATGTGCAGCACGTCGACGATCCCGGTCAGCTCGTGCTCCGAGCCGATCGGCAGGTGGATCGCGACGCAGCGCTCGGAGAGCTGTGACTGGAGCTGGCCCAGCGCCCGGTAGAAGTCGGCGCGCTCGCGGTCGAGCATGTTGACGAAGAGCACGCGGGAGAGCCCGAGCTCCTCCGCGCGGCGCCAGACCCTGCTCGTTCCGACCTCGACCCCCATCACGCCGCTGATGACGAAGAGGCCGCCCTCGACGACCCGCACTGCGCACCGCGCCTCGCCCTGAAAGCTTGGGTCGCCAGGGACGTCGACGAGGTTGATCTTCCGCTCCTGCCATTCCGTGTGGACAAGGGAGAGCGAGATGGACATCCGACGCTTCTGCTCGTCCTCGTCCGAGTCGGTCACGGTCGTCCCCGCGTCGGTCGCGCCGAGGCGGTTGACCTTCCCGGTTTGAAACAGGAGCGCCTCGACCAAGGACGTCTTTCCCGTACCACGGTGGCCGACGACGGCAACGTTCCGAATCTTCCCGGGCTCGACAGACATGCGCTCTCCCTCGCTCGATGTCCTCTCGAGAGCGATCCTAATCGGCGAGGCGAGCGGAAACTAGCGCCCGCGGCATCTACGTCTCGAGCGGTTGGCGGATCCCGCCGGAGAGCCTCGCCTTGAGACGCAGCACAGCCTTCGTGTGGAGCTGGGAGACGCGGGACTCGGTCACTCCGAGCACCTCACCGATCTCGCGCAGCGTCAGCTCCTCGTAGTAGTAGAGCGTGACGACGAGCTTCTCTCGCTCCGGCAACCGGGCGATCGCCTCGCCCAACGCCTCTTTCATCTCCGTTTCCTCGAGCGATGCCTCGGGGTTCGGGCCGGCCGTGTCCTCGATGGTGTCGATCAGAGCGATCTGATCGCCGCCCGCCGAGGGCGTCCACAGCTCGTCGAGCGCTGCCATCGATGTCCGCGAGATCTCCGTCAGGCTCGCCGTCGAGCTCCTCCTCGGTGATCCCGACCTTCTCGGCGATCTCCTCGTCGGTCGGCGCGCGGTGGAGCTTCCGCTCGAGCTCGGCGATCGCCCGCTCGATCTCCCGTGCGCGCGTGCGAACCGACCGCGGGACCCAATCGAGCGAGCGAAGCTCGTCGATGATCGCCCCCTTGATCCTGGAGATTGCGTACGTCTCGAACTTGATCTCGCGCGCCGGGTCGAACCGCTCGATCGCGCCGATTAGCCCGAGCAGGCCGTACGACGCGAGATCCTGCTCATCGACATGAGCCGGCAGTGACGAGCCGAGGCGGCCGGCCACGAACTTGACAAGCGGTGCGTACGTGAGGATCAGGCGGTCGCGCAGCGCGCGATCGTGCGTCCTCCGATACTCGTGCCACAGCTCGGTGATCTCGTCTGCTGTTCCCCCCACGGCAGAAGAATACGCCGTCGGGGCGGATACTCCTTAGTTCAGCGTGGGGAAAGCTCGTGGCTACTGGGCAGGCCAATCCGTCCCTCTGGCCCACGACAGACCGAGCTAAGGCGTCCTCGCGCCCGAAGCGGGCCGCCGACCCTCGGTGTTCACGCATAGCGGAGCGCCTGAGCGGCCAAGTAACAGACTGTTACTTAGCGAGCGCGCGGCGTGCGAGATCGCCCAGCCAGAGGGCGACGGCGGCGGCGGCGAACGCCACCACGAGCGCGCGCCCGCCCTGGAGTAGCGCTCCGACCGCGATGGCGCCGAGCGCGATCGCCAGGATCGCAAACAGACCTGCAAGCGCCCGCCGCTGCACGTTGCCCAGGCTACACTCGTGGTCTCGAACCGAAGGGGCGTAGCTCAACTGGCAGAGCACCGGTCTCCAAAACCGGGGGTTGGAGGTTCGAGTCCTCTCGCCCCTGTAGGTCTTTTTACCTGCTAGTCGCCGATTCTCGTCGCCACGCCAGGCGACGGATCGGCCGTTTGTCTACCGGATTTTCTACTGGTAGCCGCGCTCCAGCCGGAGAAGAGCTGTACGCCATCCAGGAGAAGAAAATCCGCATCCGCGACACGATGGAGATCGAGCAGGGCGGCACGACCGTTGCGACAATCAAGAAGGCGCTCGTCAGCCCACTTCGCGACCGCTACTCGATCGAGGTCGAGGGCGGCAGCGATCTCGAGGCGAAAGGCAACATCGTCGACCACGAGTACAAGATCGAACGCGACGGCGACAAAGTGACAGAGGTATCGAAGCGCTGGTTCCGCATCCGCGACACTTACGGCATCGAGATAGCCGACGGGCAGAACGAGGCGCTGATCGTTGCCGTCGCAGTCTGCATCGATCAGATGGGCCGCGCATAGATTTGAGTGCGAGTCAGCGCGTCGGACGGTCTCCTCGCTGCGGGTCGGGCGAACAGAACTGCAGCGCTTTGTGGCAACGCCGGAGCGCGGTCAGGTTCGCAAGCTGGGGCCTCCGGTGGCCACTCCCGATCCGCCCTGTGACGGCGGAGGTAGCGACCTACTCCTACTCGGCACTGCCCACACAGCTGTGCCACGGTTGGTCGGCTGCGGATACCACTCGAGACCGAGCTGGCGGTGCATCGGCGGGCTGCGGAGCTGTTGAAGGAGTCGGTGCGCCCAAAAGGCGGTTCGAGGCGATCGCAGTGATCGCGAGCGAGGGGCTGCCGGTCGAGGTCGCCTGCCGGGTGCTGGACGTGTCCTGCTCCGGGTTCTACGCCTGGCGGCGGCGGCCGCCGTCAGCACGCGCAGTTCGGCACGCGTGGTTGACCGACGTGATCCGCGAGGTACACGCCGCCTCCTACGGCAGTTACGGCGCCAGGCGCGTGTACGCCGAGCTGATGCTCGGCCGCGGCATCGAGGTTGGCCACAACGCGGTCACGATGCTGATGCAGCGCGCCGGGATCGCAGGCCGCAACGGGGCGCGCAAGTGGCGGGGCGTGCCCGGCTTCGGCGACCGCGGAGGATCTCGTCGACCGGCAGTTCCGCCGCACCCGTCCCAACGAGCTGTGGCTGACCGACATCACCGAGCACCCGACCCGCGAGGGCAAGGTCTACTGCGCCGTCGTGCTCGACGCGTTCAGCCGCCGCGTGGTCGGCTGGTCGATCGCCCACAACCCGACCGCCGCGTTGACCTGCAACGCGCTCGGAATGGCGATCGAGCACCGCGACGCCAGCCGCGGAACGGTGATCCACTCGGACCACGGCACGCAATTCACCTCCTGGACGTTCAGCGACCGGGCCCGCAAGTCGGGGCTGCTGCCCTCGATGGGCACCGTCGGTGACTGCTACGACAACGCGATGATGGAGGCGTTCTGGTCACGGATGCAGGTCGAGCTGCTCGACACGCGCCGCTGGAAGACCCGGGTCGAGCTCGCGAACGCGATCTTCGAGTACATCGAGGTCTTCCACAACCGCCGCCGACGCCACTCGAGCCTCGGCATGCTGACACCGATCGAATATGAATTGAAGAACAACAACACCACAACCCAGGCCGCCTGAGCCAAGAAACGCGACTCCACCGAACCCGGGGCAGTGCTGAGCATGCAACTTTCCCGGAGCGGTTCACCCCGGCGCTGTTGACAGGGCGACGCGGGGCCTAGATGGTCTTCCGAGTCTGCGCTCAAACGGGTGACGCGTGGATTGCTCTCAGTCGGCATGATCACTCCAATGCGACGCTCGCTGGTTGTTGCCCTCGCGTTGATGAGCTGGGCTAGTTGTCTCGACGGCCGCTGCGACGGTTCGTATCACGAAACGTCCGGGACGGGTATCTACGGGTGAGATGGCGAGCATGACGGTGTCCGTCTCCCCGAGAGCGCGTTGCACGATCGGCGTCTACTACTCCACCACCGCCTCTCGGGCAGCGGGGTTGGCTGCGAAGAGGGGAGGGACGATCACCTGGGTCTGGAGGGTCGAAGACGAACCCTGGAAAGTGGCCCGTGAGGATCGACTGCGGCAAGTCCGGAAGGCTCAGACGAGCGTTACGGTGCGACCGTGATCGGTCGCTAGGCCAGGTTTTCGCTTGGTCGATGACGATGCCGCCATGAGTGGGCAGGCCCCTCGGTCACTTGGTGGCTGGCAGGGGCGTGCGGCTCCGGCCTCGGGGCTTCGACCGACAATCCGCTTTCTGGTCGCATTGACCCTGACGCTGGGCTGGGTCGGGTTCAGCATCTGGGTGTCACAGCCCTGGCGGAGTGAGCTTGAAGCGGCGCTCGGGCCTGTCATGGGCTGGGTGATACCGATCTTCCTGGCGTACATTCCTGGGCTGGTGATCTGGTTCATGATCTTCACGCTGCTGATCACCCGCTACGAGCTGCTTCCGCTGGAACCTCCTGTCGGTGAGTGGGCTTTGGGTGAGTGGCCGTCAGTGTCGATCCTGGTAGCGGCGTGGAACGAGAGCGCGTCCATCGTCCGGACACTCGAACACATCGCGAACCTGACCTACCCAGGCCGGGTGGAGGTGATCGTGGCGGACAACAATTCAAGCGATGACACAGGGGCACTCGCAGATGCGGCAGGCTCTCGTCTGACGTTCAACTACCGGCGGGTGTTTGAGGCGAAGCAGGGTAAGCACCACGCGCTCAACGCGGCACTCGCGACGGTGACGACGCCTCTGGTGGTGACGGTTGACGCGGACACCCTGGTGCACCCGCAGTCGCTTACGCGACTGGTGGTTCGCGTCACGACGGCGCCGCAGGGCCAGCATGTGTGCGCTTGTGCTGCTGCGCTCGTGGCGGGAAATCCAATGGCGACGTTCGTGACCCGGATGCAACAATGGGACTACCGGCTCGGGATCAACGGCGTCAAACGAATGCAGGCGGCCTACAACACCGCGCTGGTCGCCCAGGGTGCTTTCTCGGCGTACTGGACGAGCGACTTGCGGGCTGTCGGCGGCTGGCCCGACGCTATCGGGGAGGACATCGTGCTCACCTGGACGATGCTCGGGTCACGCGGCCTCGTCCAGTACGAGCCTGTCGGGCTCGGCTTCACGATCGTCCCCGAGCAACTCGACCGGCTCCTGAGCCAGCGATCCCGCTGGGCGCGGGGGATGCTCGAAGGCCTCGGTGCCCACCCGCCCCGCCACCAACCCCGCGTGCTCGCGAAGCTCGTCGCAGGCATCGACTACCTTGTCCCGCTGCTCGACATCGGCGTCATCTTCTTCTGGGTGCCCGGAGTGATCCTGTTTCTCTTCGGCTACCCGCTCATCTTCGGCTGGTGGTCGATGCTCCTGTTCCCGATCACTCTTGCCGTCTTCGGCTTCCTCGAACGCTGGCAAACACGCCACGTCTTTCGCACACTCGACATCCATCCAGAGCACGACAGGCGCGGCTTCATCGGATACCTCTTCGCCTATCAGGTGCTGACTTCCGCAGCCGCGCTCCGCGGCTATGGCCAGTACATCGTGGGATCAAGCCGCCGATGGAAATAGCGTGGCCGTCTGACGCTCGGGGCCAACACTTCACGTCTGGCTCTCACACCCTCAAGCCGGCCACGCATCGGCTGCTCAGCGCGTTGGAGCTCCCTCCCGTAGACGAGCAGTAGAAGATGACCTCCTCCTGGCCGTCGTCATCGAGGTCAGCCAGGTGCGCCTCTCAGCCCTTCGCGTCACCTCGGCCTCGGCCCTGCACTCCTCGCACCTCACGACCCGATCGTGACACCTCCGGAGCGTGGGTGTACGTGGTGTAAGCGGCCGCAACGGACATGTCCCCACCGCGACGAGGCTTCACCCCTAAGTCCGCCGTTCCTGTGCGAGGGCGCTTCTGGTGGGCGGCCCTCGCCCAGGAACCGCGGTAGTGCTCGTGGTGATTCCTCTAGCTGCGCTGCGGCATGCTGTCGTGCCATCGGACGATCAACGCGAAGAGAACGATGATGTTCAACGTCAACGTGGTCAGCACCCACAGCAGGTCGTTTGTGTTGCCGAGGAAGCCGAGTTGGCCGAAGATGTTGACGCTCACGAACAGGATCGCCGTCCATCGTGCCCAGCTTGCGCCACCGAGCAGAGCAAGGCCGACACACGCCAGGATAATCCCCCAGAACAACATGATCCAGCCCCACCCTGTGACATCGACAACCAGGAAGCCCTCCCCGGTGGGGACGTAGTAGTTGTCCCGCAAGAGCGCGATCAAGCCTTCGAAGAAGGTGAGGCCGCCAAGAATCACCATGACAATGCCTGCAAACCCGATCCATCCAGCCATGCTGCGCGAGTTCATTCCTGCCTCCGTGGGTCGTTGTCCGTTCGGTCGAGGGCGACTTCGCCGGGCGACTCCAACATCCTTGTCGTCAGGCCGGTTGGCAGGCGGGCCGAAAGGGATATGTCCCCGACAGAAGGGGCGCGTTAGATCGGACTTGTGCCGCGCCGATCCAATGAGACCATGGTGAGACAGAGCGCGTCGTTCGGGGCGCTCTTCGTTCGTTCTGGGCAACTTCTAGGCAACGGACTCCGGGCGCACGGTGTCATATCCGCCCCTCCGCCCCACCCTGATCGAGCCGGATTCGGCTTGGAATGGCGCTCCTGACCACCGTGTCGCACCCGGTTCTCGAAACCGGGGGTTGGAGGTTCGAGTCCTCTCGCCTCTGTCCTCTTGAATAGGCGCAATCCCAGTGATCTAGAGGGATAGCGCCTTCTCGCACTCCGCCGCTCCCATCTGCTGGAATCCGCTGATCGCAGACGCAACTGGCGCGCACGCAGCGCCATCGACATTCCGTCCGAAGGAGGCGCTGGCTCGATCAGGTGGCCGGCGTTTGCGGCGGCTCGTGCTGGCAGGAGTTCACGACCTTCCGAGCGGCTCGTCGCTATGTGCGCTATCCCTTTGACGCATCCGCCCTTACCGGCACGACGTTGACCGGGATGGCGGTCATACGCGGCATCGCGTTCACTGCCTGGTAGTCGCGGTCGGTACTGACGAGAGCGCCGGTGCACGACCCTTCGCGCTCGTACTCCCCCGGGTCGTCAGCGAGGCCGCCCCAGCAATGCGCCATCGAGACGACACCGGGAAGCAGGCGGTCGTCGGCCGCGACGCGGGCCGGGATGCGACCCCCGTCCGAAACGACCTCGACGCTGTCGCCGGGCGCGAGCTCGAGCTTGGCGAGGTCGTCGGGGTTGAGGAACGCCTCGTTGAAAGCAGGATCGCCTCGCCCGGCATCGGTCAGCGGCCGATAGCTGTTCATCACGTGTCGCATGCGGCGAACGGTCAACCGGAGGCTGTAGGACGGGTCGGCGGAGGCCTCGTCCCGATAGGCGGCGAGCTCCCCGGCCACGTCCGGCGGGAGCACGTCGAAGCGGGCGTCCGACCCGGGTCTCGCCGGCTCGACGACCTGCGGCGGCAGGTCGAACACCCTGCCGCGCGGGTCGGCGCGAACCTCCTCAAGCGGCACCGGCGAGCCGCGCGCGATGATGGCGAGCAACTCGTCAGTCGTCGGCGCTGTCTCCATGTCGAGCGGGACGCCGTCGAGCTCCATGCGGGCGCCGAGCCGTTTCGCCAGCGCCCAGAGGACGTACCAGTCGTCGACGACCTCGGAGCCCTGCGGCGGGCGCACGACCGGCGATGCGTGGATCGCGAAGGCGCTCGGGAGGCGGCGGAGCTGACCGTAGATCATCGGGTAGTCGGACCGCTCGTACATCAGCGTCGGCGGCAGCACGTAATGCGCGAGCCGCGCCGTCGCCGTCATGAACGGCTCGACCGTCACCAATAGCTCGAGCGACCGCAGCGCCCGAACTACCTTCGGCTGATCGGGTATCGCGACCGCCGGATTGCCGCCGACGACGACGAGGCTCCTGATTCGACCCTCGCCCTCAGTGAGGATTTCATCGGGGAGGGCTGCCGCGGGGTACTCGCCGCCGAACTCGGTGAAGAGCATTCCAAGACCGCGCGTCCGCAGCTTGCGGCCGCTGTCCCACGACCGACTCGGCGCGACGACCTCCGCGTAAGCCGGACGCCCACGGGTGAGGATGCCAGGATTCGGGACACGTTCGCCCGCGCGCATGTAGCGGCCGCAGACGACGTTCAGCAACTCGATCAGGTGATCGGTCAGATTCGACGTCGGCGACATGCTGATCCCGGTCGAGCATCCGGCGGCGCCGCGCTTCGCGCCCGCAAACATGCCTGCGGCGGAGCGGAGAGCGGCGGGCGCGATCCCCGCGCGGCGCTCGACGTATTCCGGCGTGAACGGCTCGACCGCTTCGCGCAGCCTCACGAGCCCGTCGACGTGGCGGGCACAGAACTCGTCGTCACCGAGTCCTTCAACGAGAATCGTGCGGAGGAGTCCACAGACGAGCGACGCGTCCTCGCCGGGCCGGACCTGGAGGAAAAGGTCGGCATGCTGCGCCGTCTCGGTCCGTCGCGGATCGACGACGATCAGCTTCATTCCTCGCGCCTTCGCCTCCTTCATGCTCTTCGTGGGGTTGTAATACGGCACGCCTCCGCCGCCGCACACCGAGAGCAGCGGATTGTTGCCGAACAGCATCCATACGTCAGCCGTCGCCCACGTGTGGCGGCCGGCGCTCCACGCACCGAGCCGGCCGGCGGTGACCGTGTGCGACGACTGGTCGATGGTGAAGGCGCTGAAGTAGCTCGGCGACCCGATCGCCTTCAGCCAGGCTGGCAGCATCAGCGTCGCCGTCGCGTTGTTGAAGCCGGCGGTGCCGAGGAATCCCGCGACCGCCTCGGGCCCGTCGCGGTCGATGATCTTTTCGAGCTTCGCGGCGATCTCGTCGAAGGCCCGCTCCGGCTCGATCCGCTCCCACGAGCCGTCGTCTGCCCGCTTCAGCGGAGCGAGGATTCGGTCCGAGCGGTGATGGAGCTCACCCGCGTGGATGCCCTTGCTGCAGGCGTACCCCGATGTGAGCGCGTGCTCGCGGTCACCCCTGATCGAGACGATCCGGTCGTCGTCGATCTCGAGGACGGTGCCGCAGTTCCCCGGACAGATACGGCAGAAGGAGATCGCTGACCTCATGCTCGAAGCCATTCTGGCTTCAAGACAGACGTTCCCGCAAGCCGGCGTATCAGAAAAGCCCACCGTAAACGGCCGTCGACGACGATGCGCCCGGCCGTCACCCGGACATCCTTGCCCGCGGCTAGCCCCGTTGAGACCACGGCTCGGCTTCCGCTGGCGACTGTTCGTCGGGCGGAAATCGTGGATACGTCGAATCCAACTCATGCGCGTGACCCGCGCACGCCGCTCAGGTGGCATTCCCGAACTCGCCCAGGCGAGTGTTGTGTCTCGCTAGCGCGCACGCGCCGATCCGCTTTTGACTCCGGCCGCCTTCGACTAAAGAAATCGGGCATCCTGCGCGTCAGAGAGGTGTGATCGGACGCCGCGGCGTGAGCCTGGAAGACCTCGAAGCGTTGTATCGCAGCCGCTTCGACGTCTTCGTACGCGTAGCGGCGAGCGCAACGGGCAATGCTGAGGGAGCACGTGACGCGGTACAGGAGGCGTTCGCGACCGCGGTGCGCAAGCGTGACTCGTTCCGTGGCGAAGGACCGCTCGAGGCCTGGGTTTGGCGCATCGTCCTCAACGCTGCACGTTCGGACGTACGCCGGAGCATCCCGGCGGCCGGCTACGACGAGGTGGCCGCTGCGAACGGCCGTCCGGAGCACGATGCGGAGCTACGCGTGGCTCTCGCGCGCTTGCCAGAGCGGCAGCGGACCGCCGTCTTCCTCCGCTACTACGCAGACCTCGACTACGTAGCGATCGGCGAGGCGCTCGAGATCCGCACTGGAACCGTCGCCGCGACCCTCAACGCGGCGCACGCAGCGCTTCGGAACCGTCTGGAGGAGGTACGAACTTGACTGATCTCGACCGGGACAGCCTGGACCGAATCCTTCCCCGCGCACCCGGCTCGCCCGACTGGGACGACGTGCTGAAACGTTCCGGTGCGAACCAGGGACACCGCCGCGGGCGTCTCCTGGTAATCGCCGCGGCCGCGCTCGTCGTCGCCGCAGGAACTGCCTCCGCGTTCGGCACCGTGCGAGGCTTCGTGCTCGGCACGACCGAGGGCTCGAGGATCGCCTTCCAGAGTTTCCGCAACGGACAGTTCGACCTCTACGCCATCAACGCCGACGGGAGCAGGGAGAGAAGACTGACGCCCACCGCGGGGGACGGCTCGCCGGCGTGGTCGCCCGACGGCCAGAGGATCGCCTTCGAGAACGGGCGCGGCTTTGACATCAATGACGTCGACATTTATGTCGCGAAGGCCGACGGAAGCGGCCGGCAGAGACTCACGCGCGACTCTGCGGCCGACAGAGCCCCTGTCTGGTCACCCAGCGGACGCAAGATCGCTTTCACGAGGTCCCTCGTCCGCCACAAGGGAGCCATGGTCTCGTCGATCGATTCAGACGTCTATGTGATCAACGCCGACGGGAGCGGAGAGCGAAACCTGACGGGCGACGCATTGAGCGGCGGACCCGTCTGGTCGCCCGACGGTCGGAAGATCGCCTTGTGGAGCGGTGGCGACGACAACCGTGGGGTCTGCGTCATGAACGCCGACGGCAGCCGGCGGCGGATGCTGACGCGCAACCTCGGTGGCCCGGTGGCCTGGTCACCGGATGGGCGGAAGCTCCTCCTCGTACGCGGCGTAGGCCGCGGGAGGGGAGGACCGGCAAAGACCTACGCCTACGTCATGAACGCCGACGGAAGCGGCCTACGGAGGCTGACACGCATCGCGCAGGCCAACGGCCCGCTACCGAGCTGGTCGCCCGACGGGCGGAAGATCTTGTTCGTCAGCGACCGTGACGGCAACCTCGAGGTGTACGTCATGAACGCCAACGGAAGCAGACAGCAGAACCTGACGCGCGACCCAGGCCACGACAGCGATCCAACCTGGTCGCCCGACGGACGAAAGATCGCCTTCACGACAAAGCGCGGGGGCAACTTTGAGATCTACGTCATGAACGCCGACGGGAGCGGACAGAGCAACATTACGCACAATCGCGCGCCCGATCGTTACCCTGTCTGGTCACCTGGGCGGAAGCAAGAAGGCTGAACTCGAGCAGGGTCTACCCGAGGAGGTACGCCTGAAAAGCTCGGCTGTGTAAGAACGGGGCCTCAAGGTCATCGCGCGGCGCGTCTATCGCGCCCCCAGACCACCAAACGCCCGTAATCCGCTCACCTCGCTGCTCGCACAGGTGCTCTAACCAGCAACGACAACATGGGCCTCACGGATCCCGCCGCTCTCATGGCTTTCTGGCTTCGAACACCTGGAATGCGATCGGGAAGCGCGACAGGGTAGCGCTCACCCGGAATTGCTGCATGTGCGTATTGACGGCTCCGAGTGCGACGGGAAGCTTGTCCGCGGGAACCCCGAGGAAAATCAGTTGGTCCTCGTCAACGATCGAGTCTTCTGGTGCGTCGACGACGAGTTCGTGGGGGGTGTGGCGCACGTCTGTGAAACCGGCTGTACGCAGAACCCGCGAGGTGTGCTCAGGGTCTCCGAACGCAAACGGGCCAGTGGCGCTCTTGCCAGGCGCCGGAGCAGGCGGTGGGGCCACAAGCCCCTGGAGCGCGGAGGCAAAGAACCAGGGATTGTTCTCAGCGACCTGCCAGCACGCGAACGCGATGCGCCCGCCCGGCTTGAGATGAGCCCAAATGTTGCTAAACGCCGTAACCGGCTCGTCGAAGAACATCACGCCGAACTGACTCACTGCAACGTCGAACGGCCCGCCCGGAATCGGATCGGTCTGCACGTCGACCACAGAGAACATGACGTTCTCGGCTCGCGCTTCCTTCGCCCTGCGGCTCGCCAGCCCAACGAGCGGCGCCGACAAGTCAGCGCCTACCGCCGCTCCAGCTGCGCCCACCGCCTGCGCGGCAGCAATCGCTGTCTTGCCACCACCGCAGCCAACGTCCAGCACCCGCTCGCCGGCACGCAGTGCTGCCGCGTCGAGCACGTAGGGGGTGACAGCATCGGTAAACCGCTCTCGCTTCGGCCAAGCCGCCGCCCAGCGCTCATCATTCCAGCGGCGGCGCTCAACCTCGTTAGCCTCCAACGTCATGTCTCACCTCTCAGCCGTGGGAACCCACGCATCCTACGCCGCCCGGTCCACAGGGTTCCGCCCAGTGATAATCACCCATATCGACCACAACTGAGCGCGCGGGACGAGCGCCGAGTCGAGCCGCGACTGCCCATCTGACGCTCGCACCTCTCGTGGCCTGTGGTCACCACCGCCCGCCGACGCCGCGTGACCAGGGCCGGGCTTTGAAGTCGTCAAGCTGGTGCTTAACACCTTCTTCCCGAAAACAGTTGTCTCACGTCGATAGAATCGACGCAGAGCGTGCGGAGCCCCGTTTCGGGCAAGCCCTCTGGGGTCGCTCCAGCACCAACTCTACGACACGTGCGATCGGGCCGCTCTCCCCCTCCTGGCCCGATCGCACTTGTTCCTGTCTGGGCCGCCGAGCGTTGGCGCGCGACCAGCGCGACCGAGCCGCAGCGTCGTCACACCGCCTGGCGCAGCTTCTCCAGCCGCGACGAGCTCGCGCTCCGCTCCTCACGCTTCGGGTGACTGCCGTACCCAGAGCGTTACGAGCCGGGCTACGAGCGTGACAAGGAACACTGATCCCACCAGGGCTTCGAGCGCAACGAGCGCCTGGGGCAGTCCGACCGCTGGCGAGAGGTCGCCGAATCCGAGCGTTGTGAGCGTCACGAAGCTGAAGTACAGGTATTCGGATTGCTGGTGTATTCCGGGCTGCGCGAAGAACGGACCGGTACGAAGCTCGTCAACGGCGAGATAGAGGAACGCGAACAGCAGCCCGAGGAGGACGTAGGAGCATAAGGCGCCGAGAATGGTTTCGTGTGTGACGCGGCGGTGGTGCAACACTCGGCTGAGCGTTACCGGCAGGGTGGCGGTGACGAGCAACGCTACCGGCAATAGATAGGTCAGGCCGATGATCGATGTCGAATCGACAAAGAGCACGAGTGTTGCGAGGAGAATGCACGCAATGATCGTTATCGCGTGGCGAGCCTTGATCGTGTGCCCGGTGTCGGGGTCGCTGATCGCAACAACGAGCGCCACGGCCGCGAGGAGGGTGCTACCGATCGCTCCCCAGCGTGGGTCGTCGACAAGCTCGAGGAGAAAAAAGTTCGCCAGCAGCAGCGCCAGAAGACTGGCGTAGCTGTCGAGCACTCGAAAAGCCTTCTGCCGCATGAGCCCGCGGACAATACTCGTCCACGTCAGTCGCGTGAGGCTCCGGGCCCGTGTGGCACCCGAAGCGTCACCTTGTCCGAGCGATAGCGACGGACACTTCTCGTCCCTCCGCCACGGACTGTTCCCCGTCAGCGTCACTTCCCCGAGGGATGGACGACCGCAGATCGATCAAGGGGTGCTCGGCTAGTGCCGATAAAGAGACGTATGGCCAGCGCACATGGGGCACCGCAGGAGCGTGAGCTGACGCAGCTCGAGGAAGAAGCGCGCATCCTGACGCTGCGGCGCGAGACGATTCAGCGGCAGGTCAACGAGATGTTCTCGAGCACCGCACTTGGAGAGGAGCAGCTAGCTCTCCTCAATCGGCTCGAGGCGCAGGAGCACGAGCTCAGTTTGCAACGACGACGGCTCCATCAACGTATCGCGCACCTTCGCGTCGGCCTCGGGCTTCCTCAGCACAAACGCAGGCCGGACGCCGGCACCAGCCCCTGACCCCGCAGCTAGCGCCGCGCTCGGATGAGCCCATCGACGACGCCGTGCGTGGCGACGTCGACGGGATACGGCTGCACGTCGCGGACCGTGCATACCCACGGCACGGCCGGAGGCCTGAGGACATCTCCCGCCTCTGGTTGCTGGTCGAGGGTTACGACGATCGTTTGTCCTCCGCCAACGTTGAGCCAATACCTCATCGGGTGATGGTAAGGACTCGTGCGGTTGGAGAACTCTGCGGATACCGCCTCAGGCGACTGTCGGCTCAGCGTTCGTGGGGAGCCCCGCGAGCCCGCGAAGCACGCTGTTGCCTATTCGGTGCACACGCCTGCCTACGCCCTTGGCGCCGAAGCGGTCGTGCTCGGCCTTGATCCCTCTCCGTACGCGCGCCCCTCGACCTGGACGTCGGGGAGCCACCTCAGCCACGAGGGGAGGTACCAGTTGCGCTCGCCGAGGAGCTTCATGCTCGCCGGAACGAGAACGCAGCGGACGATCGTTGCGTCCAGGAGAAGAGCGATGGCTACGCCGAAGCCCATCTGCTGAAACATGACGAGATCCCCCGCCGCGAAGCCTGCGAAGACCGCGATGATGATGAGCGCCGCGCCCGTGATGAGCCGTGCGGTCGAGCCGACACCGAACGAGATCGCGCCTGCTGTGTCGCCGGTCTGCACGTACCGCTCCTTGATCCGGCTGAGCAGGAATACCTGGTAATCCATCGAGAGGCCGAACAACACCGAGAAGAGGAAGAGCGGCACCCACGCCTCGATCGTGTCGACCTGCTGGAAGCCGAAGATCTCGTTCCCGGCACCCTTCTGAAAGACCAGCACGAGCAGGCCGTACGCCGCGGCGACCGCGAGCAGGTTGAGCGCGATCGCGACTGCAGGGATGACGATCGAGCGAAAGGCGACGGCGAGCAGGATGAAGCTGAGACCGAGGACGAACGTGAACACGATCGGCAGCCAGTTGCCGACGATGTCGTAGTAGTCGACGTCCTCGGCAGTCGTCCCGCCGACGAGCACGGTGGCCTCGACATCGTCGAATGCCTGCGGGATCAGGTCGCTGCGCAGCTGGCGGACCGCGCTCGTCGCCTGGGTCCCGTCGGCGTCGCCCGCGACAGGAACCGAGAGCAGGACGACGTCCCCGGTGGACGACTCCTCCTGCGTCGGCTGACCGAATGCCTGCTGCTTCGCAAGGCTCGCCTTCAACCTTGCGATCGCCGCGCCGACCGCTGGGGACGATGCATCGCCCTGAACGACGATCTGAGCCGGATCGACCCCCGTACCCGGGAAATCACGGTTGAGCGCAACGAAGCCCTGCTTGGACGGGAAGCGGTCGGGCAGCGTGCTGAGCCCGGAGAAGCCGGTATCGATGGCGAGCACGGGGAGCGCCGCCGCAAGCAGGAGCGCCGTCGCCGCCACGAGACTGACGAGGGGGCGCCGCATGACCCGCCTCACGAGCGCCGTGAAGAAGCGGCCCTCAGAGCCTGCGCTGCTGATCGCCCTGCGACCGATCACCGGGATCCGCAGCGCGTTGACCCGATCGCCCAGCAGGCTCAACACAGCGGGCAGCAGCGTCAACGCTGCCAGCACCGAAACGATGCCGACGAGGATCGCCCCCAACGCGAGGCTCCGCAGGATCGTGTCGGGCACCAGAAGCATTCCGCACATCGCGAGCACGAAGGCGATCCCGCTGAAGAGCACGGCCCGGCTCGCCGTCGCTCCCGCGGCCACGATCGCGTCGGTCTTCTCCTGCCCGCGCACGCGTTCCTCCCGGTAGCGCGAGAGAATGAAGAGCGCGTAGTCGATCCCCAGGGCGAGCCCCATCGCCGAGATCATGTTCACCACGAAGAACGAGACCTCGAACACCTGGCCGACGAGAGCGGTCAGCGCGACCGCGATCACGATCGCGAGCAGTCCGAGCAACACCGGCACGAGGCCCGCGACGACCGCCCCGAAGACGAGCACGAGAATGATCAGCGCGGCGGGCAGGCCGATGAACAGCTCGCCCTTCTGCAGGTCCTGCTCGGAGAGCTTCTCGAAGTCGGCATCGGCCGTCTGGGAGCCGGTGATCGAAACCTGGAAACTGTCCTGTCCATCCTCGGACTTCACCAACTCGACGAGCGGAGCCACCTCGTCCGCTCGCATCAAGACGGGAACCATCGTCGCGTGCCGGTCCTTCGAGACCAGCGACCGGTCGCTCGAGTCGTAGTAGCTCTGCGCGTCTCCGACAACGTCGAGCGCCTCCCCACGCTCGGTGAGCGCCCGCACCTTCGCCTGAAACGGGGGATCGTCCACGGCGTAACGGTCAGAGCGCACGACCACGATCTCAGTCGGAGTCGGCTTGGGCGGGAAGCTCTGACTGATGAGTTCCTCTGCCTGCTTGGAATCCGGATTGCTCGTGACGTCGCCTTCGCTCGTCAGCGCGTTGCCGAGCAGGAGCGCGATCACGACGAACGAGACGAGCATGGCGACTAGCCAGGCGGCAAGGATCCGCTTCGGATGACTGGCGCACGAACGCGCGAGACGCTCTGTGGACATTGACTCTCAGGCTCCTCGGGCTCGAGATCTCCGTCGACCGCCGATGGCCAACGCGCTAGTCCGGCTGCACCCCTGGGACTGGACGCATTCACCGCCTAGTGACGCGACGGAGCTACGGCGACCCTATCACCATGCGCACGAAATCCGAGAGCGGCGTGCCTGATGCCCGCTCTGCGCCGCCGCCGTGATTCCCCACGCGGCCGCACCCCCCGGCGTGCTAACACCGAGACGGCTACGCCGTCTGAGTTGCAGAAGGCAGACGAGGCAGCACCCATTCAAGGATGGTTTCGAGTACCCATGACGGCGTCTTTCCAGGCTGCACGCAACGCTTCAGATCAGCGCCCCGAGGATGAGGAGCGCATCCTTGCGCTTCGCCGGGACATCAATCGACGGAACGGCGACAGGTTCTCCGGCGCAGCGTTGGCGGCCGACCAACGTGCTCGACTGAGCCAGCTCGAGCAGCAGGAGCGAGAGATCAGCAGGCAGCGGCGACAGCTTCACCAGCGCATCGCGTATCTGCGAGCCGGACTCGGCCTCCCACAGCACGATCCCCGATCCGCACTAGCTCCCTACTAGCCCAGCCACTGCAGACGACGCCGACGCGACCTGACTCGTCAGTCGGGGAGGTGCTGCGCCTGACCGGTGACAGGCGGCGCCCCGACCGCGAGCACGACCGCCGCGGTTTTGCTCTCGTTGCGAAGCTGTAGCGCCGTCCCGGCGGGGACCGCTGCGACTGACCCCTCCGTGAGCTCATGGTCCTCAGCCGGGTCGCCAAGCGCGATCGTAATCGTCCCTTCGAGAGCCACGAACATCTCTTCCTGAACGCCCTCGATATGCCGCGGGCCGCGCGCGCCGGGCTCGAGCCTAAAGATATTCGCCCTCATCTCCGACAGGGCGTCAGAGAGGCGCGCCACGGACCGATCGCCACCGGGACGGGGCTCGAAGACCAACGCATCCTTGGGAAACACCGTGTACTTCGCCACGGGACGACCTTACACAAACGATCCTGAGCACCCGCCGCTCATCGCCGGTCGCGAGCCCGTGGCATTAATCTCTAGAGCTCGAGCCGATCGCCGTTGCGGTTGATCCAGGCGCCCGACTCGTCGTGGGAGAGCGCATCGATATGCGCGATCAGGTCCGTCGCTACCGCGTCCGGAGCTCCAGCCGAGGAGGGGTCGAAGCTCGAGTGCCCCGATTCGAAGACACCTCGGAGCATGTCCGTATTCGTGGGGCCGGATCGAGAACAACAACCGAGATCCCATGTGGACGGGCTCGTTCGCGAGACCGACGCCAAACTCGTTCAGGGCCGCCTTCGACATCCGGTAGCCGTACTGCCCGGGTATCAGCTTGCCGGGCATGTCCCGCGCCACGATTCCACTCGAGACGAGCGCGATCTTGGCGCCTGCCGAGAGATTGGCCTGCAGTGCCTGCACGGTTCGTAGCGCACCGACCGCGTTCACCTGCAACTCGTAGACCACGGCGGCCGACTCGACATCTTCGATCCCTGCGCCGAACGTCTCGTTAACACCGGCATTGCAAATGACCACGTCGACCGAGTCGCCGTTGACGACGGCGCGGAGTCCGTCCAGCCCTTCGTCCTTCGAGACGTCGACGCGCTCGACGATACTCGCGCCGGTCTCCGCGAGGGCAGGCGTCGAAACGCGACAGCCGGCAATCACCTCATCGCCGCGCTGCGCGAGTGCGCGACAGAACGCGAGACCGATTCCGCGGGAGGCACCAGTAACGACGACGCGCATGGGCACGAAGCTATCCAATGCGCCCCGGCGTCGCCACCGATCGTTTGGTCTCTGTCCATTTCGGCCATACCCACTCCGACACGTAGTTCAGCGCAATCGGCGTCCGCGGACGTCCCGATGCGGCGCGGCGCCCAGTGTGGCATTCTCCAATCGCGAGTCCGACAGAAGGGAGGCCCGTTATGACGGTCGACCTACCGATGAGAGAGTCGATCTCCGAGGCGTACGAGGTCGGGCCTATCGTCGAGGTCCTCGTCGGCGAGGCGCTCTGGAGGCTGAGCGCACGGCAGTGCATCGCGCCCGCCAGGACGAAGACGTGGACGGCGTCGTACGAGCGACGCCGATGGATCAACATCGACGGCGTCGCGACGTGGCACTGGGTAAACGAAGGCAGACTGCCCACGGCTGAAAGCACGAGCGCCGAGGATTGTCTTCGTCGGGCAGTTTCGTTCGTGGAGGGAACGAGCCCAGCCGTAGCAGTACGCCACGGCACCGACGTTCAAGACGCGCGCGACCTCGTTCAGGATCTAATGAGCGATTCCCCGGTTGCACGCGGTGCAGCAGCGTCATCCGACGTGAGTTGAGACGCGGCGGGCAGGCAGAAGCCGCAGCCGACCGCGAGGAGAACCCGGCCCGTGAGGTGGCCGGCATCGTTCGAGAGCGAGAACACGAGCGCCGCGCCGGCAACCGCGGCGCGAATGCGACCCGCGCGAGCCGTCTCGCCGACGTCCATTCCGTCGACCACGGTCACCCGAAGCGACGCAAGCTCGGGGGTCGAGCGGCGACACGCAGCAGGCGACTCGACACACGGGATCAGGCGCCCGCGGATGTCTCCCAGTTCCATTCGCGCTACGGTCCGCGCATCGACACCCCACGCCCGGTCAACTTCCTCCTCGCCGTCGTCATCGCAGCCTTGATCTCGACGTTCGTGTTCTGGCACGCGAGCCGGCACGGCAACCGGCATGCCACCGCCTGGGGTGTCGGCGCGTTCCTCCTCGCAGGAGTGGTCGTCCCCGTCTACTTCATCCGGTTTCTCGTTCTACGGAGGCGCTCTTAGAACTCGTTCAGAATGACGCTTCGGCACAAGGCTTCATTCTGAAACGAGTCTTAGCCTCGCCGACCTCACAGGATCGCAGTCTCGGGGACCACTGCCCCGCTCGCGAAGCGGTCGAGCCGGTAGGGATCGAGGTCGAGGTCGACTTCCAGTCCGAGCAGCTCGGCCGCGACGAGCCGTCCGACAGCCGGCGCCTGCATAAAGCCGTGTCCCGAGAAGCCGCACGCCAGGTAGACGCCGTCGGCGACCTTACCGATGATCGGGTGGGCGTCGGGTGTCATGTCGTAGAGGCCCGCCCACGCGCGTGTGACGGGAACCCCTGCCGCCGTCGGATAACGCCTTGCGAGCCGCGCGAGCCAGTCCGGCGTCAACCCGGGTTCGACCATTGCCTCGCTGCTCCACCGGGGTACCTGCTCGGGCATTGCCACGATCAACCCATCTCCCTTGCGCCGGAAGTGGAAGCCGCTCTCGACCTCTACCGTCAACGGCAGCTCCCGCGGCAGGTCCGCGATCGCCCCGGTCTCGACAAGCTGACGGACGAGCGGCCGGATCGGCACCGTCACGCCAACGCGAGACGCCACCTCGACGGACTGTGCGCCACAGGCGACGACGAGCCACCCGGCGTCGACCGTGAGCGCGTCGACTCCCTCCCGGACGTCCACGCCAAGCGCGGCCGCACGCCGTACAAGCTCACGGGTGACGAGCCCAGGGTCGGCGGTGCCGTCCTCCGCACAGAACGTCGCGCCCAGGACGTCACCGACCTCGATCCCGTCGAAGCGTGCTGGGTCGATCACCTCGACCGGGACGCCGAGCGCGGCCTGTACCTCCCGGCGCTGCTCCAACTCGGCGAGCCCAGCTCGGGTGGTCGCGAGGAAGAGGTAGCCGACCTGCTCGAACAACGGAGCGTCGAGCGTCCGGAAGAACGCGATGCTCTCGCGGGCGAGACGGACCTCCGGTTCGGAGGAGAACTGCTGCCGGACGCCTCCAAGTGCTCTGCCGGTGGCTCCGCTCGCGACCGTCGCCACGTCGGCGAGCACGACGTTTTCCGCTCCCGCCAGCGCGAGGTTGTACGCGATCGCAGCGCCGACGACGCCGCCTCCGGCTACAACGATCCGAGCCATCCCACCAGTGCCTCCACTTCGGAGGGGACGAGATCGCGAAGCGGTGCGCGCACATCGGGTCCGATCGGAACCCCGGCCGCTGCCAGGACCCGCTTGCACGCAGCGGGTGCCGCGAAGCGGTTGAGCCCGGCGCGGAGCGTCGCGAGCCGCTCAGCGCTCGCCTCCGTCGGGGCACGTACTACGGCGACCACCTCCGCCGGGAAGGCCGAAGCGAGCGCCGACATCGCACCGACCGCACCGACCTCGAGGCCACGAGCGATCAGTCCTTCCGGGCCGACGAAGATGTCGACACCCACCCCGAGGTACGGCGCGAATGCGTCCCACGGCGCGTCACTGACCTTCATGCCGACGAAGTTATCCGCGCGCTCGCGCAGTCGACGCAACGCATCGACGGAGACCGGGTAGCCACTCCGTCTCGCAAACTCGTAGACGTAGAACGGCAGCGGGGCGCACGCTGCGGCGGCGGCAGCGAAATGGTCGAACTGCTCACGCTCGCTGAGATCGAAGAAGGGCGGCGCGACCACAGCCACGGCGTCTGCACCCGCCAACGCGGCGTCCTCGGCGAGGCCGACCGTCTCCGCCGTTGTCTGGGCACCACAGTGGGCCGCGACGCGTAGCCGGCCGGCAGACGACTCGAGAAAGAGTCGTAAACCGAGGCGCCGCTCTTCGACCGAGAGCAGGAGCCCTTCGCCGTTTGTGCCGAACACGAGGATGCCGTCGAGTCCTGCCCCGGCAAGGTGATCCACAAGTGCCGGGAAGGCACGGTCGTCGAGCGTCTCGCCACCGTCGCGGAGCGGCGTGACCACGGCCGCGAACGTCCCTCGCAGAGTCACCTACTTGCGCCGCTTGTCAAGCCCGAACACTCCCGTCAGAACTACGTTGACGAGCCAGACGACGATCGTCGCCCCGACGTACGTCCAGAACCCCTCGATCGAGACACGGCCGAGAAGCAGATCGGTGAGCCAGAGCATCGCCATGCTCACGAAGAAGAGCGCGATGCCGAACGTGAGCACGATCAGCGGTAGCGCGAGGAACGTGAGCAGCGGCTTCAGGAAGAAGGTGACGAGCGCAAAGACGAGCGCAGCCACGACGACGCCCCACCAGCCGCCGCTGATGTCGAAGCCGTCGAAGAGCGCATCGCAGAGCCACAGCGCGACGACGTTCACGCCCCAGAGGACGAGAAATCGCGTCAGCATGCTCGCATCCGCGCGATGCTCCGTCCCTCGAATGCCGTTAGAAGAGGCTCTGGAGCTTCAGGAGCGCACCCATGTCGCCTTTGACCTTCACCTTGCCGGTGAGGTACGCGGTCATGGGGTTGCGCTCCCCGCGGATGATCTCGAGGAAGGTCTTCTCGTTCGTGATCAGCGTCGCATCCGCCTCGTGCTCGCCCGTGCTGACGGTCACCGTGCCCTTGTCGACCGCCACGAGCCACGTGTCCGCCCCGTCGATCTCGAAGAGGTAGGTGCTCGAGATGCCTGCGAGTCGGCTCGGGTCGGCCTTGCCGGGTAGCTCGTCGAAGAACTCTTGCGCTGTTGCCGCCACGTGTCCGCCTCCCGGTCGCTGCCCATCAGCCTTTCGGCACACCCTACGTCTCGGGCAGGACGACGGCAAGCCGTCCATGACGAGAACGATGCCGCCGCACGCGCGACCTGACATGGGTCTACGATGCGGTAGCGCCGATGAATGCGACCGCGCCGTCATCCCCATGGCCTCGTGGACAAGCGCTGTCGTCGTGACCGTCGGGCTGGCGCTCGCGGCGGAGGCGGAGGCGCACGTCACCGTTGCGCCCGCCTATCGTCGAGGACGGCGTGACGTCTGTCGTCCATTTCTCGATGCCGAACGAACGCGCCCCGCATGCGACGGTAGGACTCGAGGTCTCGTTGCCGGCCGGGATCACGATCCTCTCCGCCGCTGCCGCCAGCCCCTGGCGAACCCGGGTATCCGGCCAGACGGTCACCTGGGACGGCGGTCGGCTGTCAGGGAAGGGAGCTGCGACGTTCACGGTGCGGCTTCGGCCCGACCTGCGCGCCGGCACGTACGCGTTCGCCGCTGTCCAACGCTACGACGACGGCGACGACGTCGGCTGGCAGGTCCTGTTCTCGACGCTCCCGGCGACGGGGCGCGCCGCGCCGAGCAACGCACCGGGCGTGCCGTCGTCGTCGGAGCGCTGGGTCTGGTCACAATCGCCGGCGGTCTCGCGGCCTTCCGGGCGATCGACCGGCGACGAAGAGCGGTGCTACCGAGCCGGTCGGCTCAGGGGCACGGGTTGTCGCACGTCGAAGACGCGCTCCATGATCTCCCGCACGGCCGTCGAGCGGGTCGAGCTCCCTGCTCTGAACCGCCTCGAGCAGGCGTCGGAGCTCCGGATCGTCGGAAACGGCGTCCTCGATGTGCGCCCTAGCGCTCGACTCGACGCCACCGCGAACACCTCGTGCGCGAGCTTGTCGCGCCGCCGTCGCTCGAGCTCGCCGTCGACGCTCAGCCGCTCGCGATGACCGTCGATCTCCTCCCAGAGCTTCGGGTACACCCTTCCCGCCGAAGCGCCTCGGTCAGCACGATCGGCGGGATTGCCATGGTGATCGGAGCCGAGCGACAGCATCGCTCGAACCTCCCCGAGCAGCTGCTTCGCCGCAGGATGATCCATCTTGTTGATCGCGATCACGTCCGGGATCTCCATGATCCCCGCCTTGAGCGCCTGCACCGAGTCGCCCGCGCCCGGCATCAGCACGAGCACGACCGTGTCCGCGATGCCGAGCACCTCGACCTCGCTCTGGCCCGTGCCGACGGTCTCGAGGATGACGATGTCCTTGCCTGCGGCATCGAGCAGCAGCGCCGCCTGGAGCGTCGCCTCGGAGAGGCCGCCGAGATGCCCACGCGCACCCATCGAGCGGATGAAGACGCCGGGGTCGAGGAAGTGATCGGAGAGCCGGATCCGGTCGCCCAGCAGCGCGCCGTGAGAGAACGGACTCGACGGATCGACAGAGATCACGCCCACCGTTGATCCGAGCCCTCGCAGATGGTGGATGAGAGCCCCGATCAACGAGGACTTGCCGGCACCTGGGGGGCCCGTCACGCCGACCGTGTAGGCGCTACCGGTTGCCGGGTAGAGCGCGCGGACGATATCCCCGGCCCGAGGATCGTCGTTCTCGACCAGTGTGATCGCGCGAGCGAGCGCCCGACGATCACCTTCTCTCACGCCGCCGACGAGGTCGTCGACATCCCAGTCCCGTGCCATTCCCTGACTCTACGCGGAGCGCCGCGGACTCAGCGCGGCGGGTCTGATCGATCTCCTCGAGGAGCACGGCGATGCGGTCGATTCCGCGCGGACCACGGAGCTCGTCTTGCTTGAACAGGGACTCCACGGAGCCCGGCTCGGGAATGGCCACCGCGAGCGCCGTCCGGCGCAGCCGTGCTGTCATCGTCACTGCCACGAGCGACGTCAGCAGGTACAGCACGCCCGCGATCGCGAACATCGCGCGACCGCCGAGCGGCGTCGGCGAGCGGGCCGGCGGCGACCATGCCGATTCCCTGTGTCAGATAGAACGAGCTGAGGAGCACCGCAAGCGCGCGGCCGCGCAGCCGGTCGGGAGCTCCGCGTTGCACGAGGAGCTGGTTGCAGATGATCGCGCCCGCATTCCCGAGCGTCCCAAACGCGATCAGCGCGGCTGCAACCCAGACGTTCGGGGCGAGCGAGGCGACGCCGATGCCCACCCCCATCAGCACGATCGACCCGATGTAGGTCGCTCGGAGGCCGACCGACGCGAGGACGCGCGGCGAGAAGAAGCTTCCAATCGTGAGACCGAGCCCCGTGGCAGCGACGAGGATGCCGAACCCGAGGTTGCCGGCGTCGAACGACTCCTTCGCGAGAAAGATCTCGGAGACGTTCACGAGCGCCGTGGCGACCATCGCCGCGTTCCAGACGACGAGCACGGTGAGCAGCGCGAGCGACCCACGGACGAATGCGAGGCCCTCCCCCACATCGCGCCAGTGGCCTTGCGAGAGCGACTCCTCCGACTTCAGCTTCGCGCCCGGGATACCGGCGACGAGAACGGCTGAGACGAGGAATGTGACCGCGTTGATCCAGTAGGCGGAGGACGGCCCGAACGACGCGACAAGCACCCCGCCGAGCACCGGCGCGACCATCCACCCGAGGTTCTCCGCACCGCCGAGCATCCCGTTCGCGCTCGCGAGGTCCTCGTCGTCGACGAGGTTCGGGAGCCCTGCATAAACGGCAGGTCGGAAGAATCCCGTCGCCACGCCCGCCACGCCTGCCAGCGCCACGATCGCAGCGGGTGAGCCGACGAAGGGTAGTGCCGCGAAAACGGCCATTCGCGCGACGTCCGACGCGATCATCAGCCCGCGCCGCGAGAGCCTGTCCACGAGCGGGCCCAGCGTGAGGCCGATCACGATGATCGGCAGGAAGTCGGCCAGGAGGAGACCGGCTACCCACCAACCCGATCCCGTGCGGTCGTAGACGTCGATCGTGAGCGCAACGGCGGCGAGGTACGTCCCGAAGCTCGATCCGAGCGTCGCGATGAAGAGCAGCCGGAACTCCTTCGCCCGGCGCAGGAGGTTGAGACGGCCTGGCCCCTCGTGCGTCACGGCCGGGACGCTAGCACCTGCGCCAGCCGGAGTGGACCACCCGGAGAGCGCGCCGCGCCACGCTCCAGTCTCGTTCGATCAGCAAGTCATGTCCGCCGTAGACATGCCATGAGGTCTGACCCTGACGGCGCGTGGGACGACGGTCCGCGGGCGTCGATCGGCTGTTCGGGTTCTCGCGCCGCTGAACGGAGGCCCGTGCGCTGACGACGCGCCACTCGGGCAGGATTGGACCGGTGGTGCCTGACTGAAGTCAGGCAGGCTTTCTCTCCCCCAACGCTGTTGTGCCCTGGCTTTAAGCCACGCACAACCCGCTCCGCCGCCGGGCCTGGCGTGCCCAGGCTTCAGCCAGGTCACAACCGGCTCCCGCCGCCTGGCGTGCCTGGCTTCAGCCAGGCACAACTCGATTCACGGGACGTTGCGGATCCACGTGCAACCTACGAGAGACGGCACTAGCGGTCTTCGGCGTCGTAGGCGAGGTTCGGCCGGAGCCAGCGCTCGACCTCGCCGAGCGCCATGCTCTTCCTCGCCGCGTAGTCCTCGACCTGGTCGCGCCCGACGCGGCCGACAGTGAAGTATCGCGCCTCGGGATGACCGAGGATAAGGCCGCTCACCGCCGCCGCCGGCGCCATCGCGTAGCTCTCAGTAAGAGTCAACCCGACCTGCTCGGCCTCGAGGATCTCGAAGAGCGTGCGCTTCTCAGAGTGATCGGGGCAGGCCGGATAGCCGAACGCGGGGCGAATTCCACGGAACCGCTCGTGCACGAGGTCGTCCGGGCTGAGCACCTCGTCGGGGGAATACCACTCGCGGCGCGCACGGAGGTGCACCCACTCGGCGAACGCCTCGGCTAGCCTGTCCGCGATCGCCTTGACGAGAATGGCGCTGTAGTCGTCGTGATCCGCCTCGAAGGCCGCGGCCAGGACGTCTGCGCCCGCGACGCCGACGGCGAAAGCCCCGATGTGATCTGCGAGCCCCGTCTCCGCAGGCGCGACGAAGTCGGCAAGTGACCGGTTGGGGCGTGAGTCGCCGTAGGCACCTTGCTGCCGGAGCATGGGAAAGCGGACGCCGGAACCGAGCACGATGTCGTCCCCTTCTGCCGCCGCTCGCCAAAGACCGTAGACCCCGCGAGGAGCAAGTGAGCCCGCCGCCTCGATCTCGTCGAGCAGGTGGTTCGCTGCGTCGAATAGGTCGCGTGCGACCTCGCCGTGCGCGGGGTCGTCGAGTATCGCCGGATACCGCCCCTTCAACTCCCAGGCGTGGAAGAAGAACGTCCAGTCGATCATCGCGCGGAGCTCCGGCACCGTCGGCTCGACAACTCGGCTGCCCGTGAACGACGGCACCACGAGATCGTCCACGCGCCATTCGATCGCTGTGCGATTCTCGCGTGCCGCGCGAATCGGCAAGAGCGGCCGGCGCTCCCGTTCGGCGTGTAGGCGCCGCAGGCGCTCCTGCTCGAGCCTGTTCTCCGCGTCGAGCCCCGTTCTGCGAGCGGGATCGAGGAGCGCCCCAACAACCCCCACGACGCGTGACGCGTCCAGCACGTGCACCGTCGGCTGTCCGTACGCGGGCGCGATTCTGACCGCCGTGTGCTGCCGCGATGTGGTGGCCCCGCCGATCAGGAGCGGCAGATCGAGAGCACGTCGCTCCATCTCCTTTGCAACGGCGACCATCTCGTCCAACGACGGCGTGATCAAGCCCGAGAGGCCAACGGCGTGACAGCCCTCTGCGACGGCGGTGTCGAGGATCGTCTCCGCGGGAACCATCACTCCGAGGTCGATCACTTCGTAGCCGTTACAGCCGAGCACGACGCCAACGATGTTCTTGCCGATGTCGTGCACGTCGCCTCGTACCGTGGCGAGGACGACCTTCCCCGCCCGGGACGCCCCCGCCTTCTCTTCCTCCATGAACGGCTCGAGGTACGCAACGGCTCTCTTCATGGCGCGCGCGCTCTTCACGACCTGAGGCAGGAACATCTTGCCGTCGCCAAAGAGGTCGCCGACGATCTTCATCCCGTCCATCAAGGGGCCCTCGATCACGTCGAGTGGCCGGGCCGCCGAGCGCCGCGCCTCTTCCACGTCCTCCTCGATGTAGTCGACGACCCCGTGGATGAGCGCATGGGCAAGTCGCGCACCGACAGGCTTCTCACGCCACGTAAGATCTCGCTCGCGCTCGGTCGCGCCTCCGGCGACGGTGCTCGCGAACGATACGAGGCGCTCGGTGGCGTCGGGCCGCCGCTGCAGGAGTACGTCCTCGACGTGGTCGAGGAGATCGGCGGGGATGTCCTGGTACACCGCGAGCTGGCCGGCGTTGACGATCCCCAGGTCGAGACCCTGGTGGATCGCGTGATAGAGGAACGCAGCGTGCATCGCCTCGCGCACCGGCTCGTTTCCCCGGAACGCAAAGGACAGGTTCGAGATGCCGCCGCTCACGAGCGACCCCGGACAGCGCGCCTTGATCCGCGGGATCGCGTCGATGAAGGCGCGCGCGAAGCCCTCGTGCTCCTCGATCCCGGTAGCGACCGCGAGGACGTTCGGGTCGAAGACGATGTCGTAGGGCGCAAACCCGCCTTTCGCCGTCAGCAGGTCATAGGCGCGTCCGCAGATCTCGACCTTGCGGTCGACCGTGTCGGCCTGGCCGGTCTCGTCGAACGCCATCACCACGACGGCCGCCCCGAACCGCCGCGCCTCGGCGGCCTTTACAAGGAAATCAGCCTCTCCCTCCTTGAGGCTGATCGAGTTGACAACTCCCTTCCCCTGGACGCAGCGGAGCCCCGCCTGGATCACCGACCAGCGGGAGCTGTCGACCATGATCGGGATCCGCGCGATCTCCGGCTCAGTGGCGATCAGGTTGAGGAACGTCGTCATCGCCGCCTCGGAGTCGAGCATGCCCTCGTCCATGTTCACGTCGAGGACGTTCGCACCCCCCCGGACCTGCTCGAGAGCCACCTCGACCGCGCCCTGCCAGTCCGCCGACTCGACGAGACGGCGGAATCTGGCCGAGCCGGTGACGTTCGTGCGCTCGCCGACCATCACGAACCCCGTGTCGGGACCGATCTCAAACGGCTCGAGGCCGCTCAGCCGGGGACGCGGCTCACGCTTGGGGACGACCCGCGGCGCGAGACCTTCGACAACGGCCGAGATCTGCTCGATGTGCTCGGGCGTTGTCCCGCAGCACCCGCCGACGACGTTGACGAGCCCGCTCTGAGCGAACTCCCTGAGGAGCGAGCTCGTGATGTCTGCGGTCTCGTCGTGGAGGCCGAAGGCGTTGGGCAGCCCCGCGTTGGGGTAGCAGGCGACCCACGTACTCGCGACCCGCGAGAGCCCCTCGAGGAACGGGCGCATCTCGGTCGCTCCGAGGGAGCAGTTGACGCCGACGATGAGCGGCTCGGCGTGCTCGATCGACGTCCAGAAGGCCTCCACCGTCTGACCGGAGAGGTTCCTACCGCTCTTGTCGATTGCCGTGAACGACAGCCAGCGCGGTACGTCCGGGGCAACCTCGAGCGCGGCCGCAATCGCCGCCTTGGCGTTGAGCGTGTCGAAGATCGTCTCGATGAGCATGATGTCGACCCCGCCTTCGACGAGCGCGCGCATCTGCTCCGCGTAGGCGGCGACGACGTCGTCGAAGGCGACGGCACGATACGCCGCGTCATCGACACGTGGCGACACCGAGAGCGAGACGTTGAGCGGCCCGACCGAGCCAGCGACGAAACGTGGCCGATCCGGAGTGCGAGCCGTCCAGTCGTCGCATGCACGACGGGCAAGGCGAGCGCCTTCCAGCGCCATCTCGTAGGCGCTCGCCTCGAGTGCGTAGTCCCCCTGCCCGATCGACGTCGCGGTGAACGTGTTCGTCGTCGTGATGTCCGCACCCGCCGCGAAATACTGGTTGTGGATGTCGAGCACGACGTCCGGCGCCGTCAGGTTGAGCAGATCGGGATCCCCGCGCAGGTCGCGGGGATGATCCCGGAAGCGCTCGCCGCGATACTCGGCCTCGGATAGCTCGCGCCGATGGATGAGAACGCCCCAGCCTCCATCGAGCACGGCAATGCGCTCGCGCAACACCGCTATCAGCCGTTCGTCTGTCGCCCTCACGCACCGTCTCCTTCAACCCGCGGATCCTCGCGCCCCGCGAGGTCCCGCGTGGTCGGCGCGGGGGCTCGTTTTAGGCGTTTGGTAACCCGGTCGCCAAGCTGCCACAAAGCTGTCCGGCACCCCAGCCTACCCAAGAGACGCTCTTACGCCGTCGCCCGGGCGCGCGCCAAGTAACAGTCTGTTACTTGGCTGAGCGCGGCCCTGCGCAGTCCGACGAGCAAAGCGCGGCGGAGAGCCCGCTACGAGCGGCCGGCCACCGCCAGCTGGTTCTCGGCGTGCTTGATGCGTTGCTCGAGCTGCCAGCGGTCTAGACCCGACTCGCCCGCGTCAACCCTTTCGAGCTCGGCCTTCGCGTGCTCGAGCTGCTCCCGCGCGCGGGCGTCGTCGATCTTCTTGACGTCGACCGCGTCGTCGACGACTGCGAGAGCGCGGTCGAGTTCGACCTTGAAGAAACCTGGCCCGGTGGCGAGCTCAACGATCTCGTTTGCACCGACGTGCACGCGGGTCGAGCCCGCCTTGAGCGTCGCGACAAGGGGCGCGTGGCGCGCGAGCACGCCGATCTCACCGGCCGCGCCGGGCACGATCAGCATGTGTGCCTCGCCTTCGAACGCTGTGCCGTCCGGCGTCACGACCGCGACGTCGAACCGTGGATGATCCTCCATCGCCATGTGCGTTACGCGGCGACGGCTTCGGCCTGACGCGCCTTCTCGACGGCCTCTTCGATCGTGCCGACCATGTAGAACGCCGACTCCGGCAACTCGTCGTGTTTGCCCGCAATGATCTCCTGGAAGCCCTTGATCGTGTCCTCCAGCTTGACGTAGGCGCCCGGGGTGCCGGTGAACGGCGTTGCGACGAAAAACGGCTGTGACAGGAACCGCTCCACCTTGCGTGCCCGTGAGACGACCACCTTGTCCTCGTCCGAGAGCTCGTCCATGCCGAGAATGGCGATGATGTCCTGGAGGTCCTTGTAGCGCTGAAGGAGCTGCTGGACGGCCGTCGCGGTCTCGTAGTGCTCGTCGGACACGATCCCGGGCTGGAGCGCACGCGACGTCGAGTCGAGAGGGTCGACCGCCGGATAGATGCCCTTTTCCACGATCGCACGCGAGAGCACTGTGGTCGCGTCGAGGTGGGCAAAGGTGTTGGCGGGCGCAGGGTCGGTGAGATCGTCTGCCGGAACGTAGATCGCCTGCACCGATGTGACCGACCCGGTCCTCGTCGAGGTGATCCGCTCTTGTAGCTGCCCCATCTCGGTGGCGAGCGTCGGTTGATAGCCGACGGCGCTCGGCATACGGCCGAGCAGCGCCGACACCTCTGAGCCGGCCTGGACGAACCGGAAGATATTGTCGATGAAGAGGAGCACGTCCTGGCCCTGCTCCCGGAAGTACTCCGCCATCGTGAGGCCCGAGAGCGCCACACGCAGCCGCGCCCCAGGAGGCTCGTTCATCTGGCCGTAGACAAGTGCGACCTTGTCGATGACGCCCGACTCCTGCATCTCGCCGTAGAGGTCGTTGCCCTCCCGTGTCCGCTCACCGACACCGGCAAACACGGAGACGCCGCTGTGCGCTTGCGCCACGTTGTTGATCAGCTCCATGATCGTGACGGTCTTACCGACCCCGGCGCCACCGAAGAGACCGACCTTGCCGCCCTTGATGTACGGCGCGATCAGGTCGACGACCTTGATGCCGGTCTCGAAGATCTCTACGCTCGGCGACAGCTCACGGAATGCCGGCGGCTCGCGGTGGATCGCCCAGCGCTCCTTGATCTCACCGGCAGGCTTCTCATCGACCGGCTCGCCGATGACGTTCCAGATGCGACCGAGCGTCTCGGCACCCACGGGCACGGAGATCGGCGCCCCGGTAGCGACCACATCGACCCCGCGCGCGAGACCGTCGGTCGAGTCCATGGCAACGGCGCGCACGCGATCGTCGCCGAGATGCTGCTGTACCTCGGCGACGAGAGTCGTCGCCGAGCCGTCTGGCTTGGCGACCTGGATCTCGAGGGCGGTGAGAATCTCGGGGAGCGTGTCCGTGAAGACGGCGTCGATGACGACGCCCTTGATCTCGACGATCTTGCCGACGTTCCTGCTGCTCGTAGCCATGAGTCTCCTGAAAGCGGGCCAGTAAGGCGATCGTGGGGGTGCGGGCGCGCCGAAGGAAGCGTGCTCCTCTCGCGCAGCGGCATCCTAGCGAACAGCCGTCTCCGTCAGCGGCCGAGGCGTCGTCCGGCGAGGCTCGCCCGGTGCCGAGCCGCGCTAAGTCGGATCGATCTGGTTGCGCAACCCGGGAGCCGCGTGGCGGAGGGCGATCGGCTTCGACTGAACGCCGTCCCAGTTCTGTCGATCGCCAAGCGCCGAGCCGTCGAACGGAACAGGCGGCGGCGACTGCGTGTCGCCGCCGATGTAGCTGACACCCACTCCGAGAACGAGCATCGCCGCCACCGCGGCGCCTGCTCCGGCTCCGATCCGGACCCGCCGGCGCCGGGGCCTGCGGATCGTCGCAACCTCTATCGGCGCCGGCAGTTGCTCGAGCGGGGCGTCCCGCAACAGCGAGGTCGTCGCCGCCACGTCACGGGCGTACTGCGCACACGCCGAGCAGTTGGCGAGGTGGAGGTCGAGCTGCTCTCGCTCGCCGTCCGAGAACTCGCCGTCGAGGTCGAGCGAGACGTACTGGCGTGCCTGCTCGCATTCGGGTGAGGACAGCGTCGGTCGCATCTCGAGCGGTGCGCTTCGCAGCAACGCGGTCGTCGCAGCCACGTTCCGGGAGAATTGCGCGCAGGCGGAGCACTGGCTGAGATGCACGCCAAGCCACTCGCGCTCGGTCTCCGAGAGCTCACCGTCGAGGTCGAGGGAGACGAACTGGCGCGCCTGCTCGCACACGGGCGACGACAGCGCCGCCACCGGCTCGAGCGGCGCGCTCCGCAGCAGCGAGGTCGTACCCCGCACATCGCGGGCGTACCGCGCGCACGCGGAGCACTGGGCGAGGTGCATCCGAAGCCGCTCGCGCTCGAGCTCAGAGAGCTCGCCGTCGAGCTCGAGCGAGATGTACTCGCGCGCCTGCTCGCACCTGAATCCAGTTGGCACCATATTGTCTCCGACGACAGAATTAGGCCGCGGTTAGTTCACGTTGCGTGAAGATTGTGTGAATGCTCGGTAGAGACGCTAGCGGTCGAGCGTCAGCGATCGTCTGGAATCAACGTGGTGGCGGCGGGACGCCCCGGGCGGACGAGAGCATCGGACGGACCCTCGACGGGGTAGTGGCACGCAGCCAGGTGCGAGAGAGGCCGGCCGGCGCCGGGTGCTGCTTCGAGTTGCGGCTCGTGAACATCGCAGTGACCCGCCTTGAACCGCGGGCAGCGCGGGTGGAAGACACAGGCGGCAGGCGGATCAATCGGCGACGGCACGTCACCCGCCAGGATGATGCGTTGGCGCTTCCCCTCGGTGGTCGGGACCGGGACGGCCGAGAGTAGCGAGACGGTGTACGGGTGCGCCGGTCGCTCGTAGATGTCCTCCGCGTCCGCGAACTCGACGATATGCCCGAGATACATCACGGCAATCCGGTCGGACATCTGGCGAATCACCGAAAGGTCGTGGGAGATGAACACGTACGTGAGGTCGAAGTCCGTCTGCAGATCGCGCGAGCAGGTTGAGGATCTGGGCCTGGATCGAGACGTCGAGCGCCGAGACCGGCTCGTCGCAGACGATCAGCTTCGGCCGGAGCGCGAGCGCCCGCGCGATCCCGATCCGCTGACGCTGGCCGCCTGAGAACTCGTGCGGATAGCGGTTGTAGTGCTCGGGGCTGAGGCCGACGCGGTCGATCAACTCCTGCACCTGCGCCTTCACCGTCGCGATCGGTCTTGTGGATCGTGAACGGCTCCCCGACGATCTGGCCGACCGTCTTGCGCGGATTGAGCGACGAGTACGGGTCCTGGAAGATCATCCGCATCTCGCGCCGCAACGGCCGGAGCTGCCGCTGCGAGAGGTGCGTGATGTCGCGACCGTCGAAGCGGATCGTTCCGGCCGTGGGATCGAGCAGCCGGAGGATCAGTCGCGCGGTCGTCGACTTGCCGCAGCCTGACTCGCCGACGATTCCGAGAATCTCGCCCTTGCGCACGGTCAGGTCGATGCTCTCGACGGCGTGAACGAGCGCCTTGCCACGCGCAAACACGCCTTGACTCGCCGCGAAATGCATGGTCAGCCCCTCGACCTCGACGAGTGGAGCAGCGGTGCTCATGCTCTCGCGGCCGCCGTCCGTGCGGCAGTCTCGGCCCAGATCGCACGCTTCTGCTCGGCCGGCAGGTGGCAGGCGTCGAGGTGACCGCCGGCCATGTCGCGGAGCGGCGGCACCTCGGTGTTGCACGGGGCGAACCGGTGCCGGCAGCGTGGATGGAACGCACATCCGGGCGGAGGTGAGAGCAACGAGGGCGGTGAGCCTTCGATCGGCGTGAGCTTCTCGAGCCGTCGCGTGACCGTCGGCATCGACTCCAGGAGACCCCACGTATAGGGGTGCTGAGCGGAGTTGAAGAGCCCCTCGGCAGTGCCACGCTCCATGATGCGTCCGGCGTACATGACGAGAACGCTGTCAGCGGTCTCGGCGATGACGCCGAGATCGTGGGTGATGAGGATCACCCCCATGTCGAACTCGCGCTTGACCCGATCGATCAGCTCGACGATCTGCGCCTGCACGGTCACGTCGAGCGCGGTCGTCGGCTCGTCCGCGATCAGGACGGAGGGGTTGTTCATGAGCGCCATCGCGATCATCGTGCGCTGGCGCATCCCGCCCGAGAACTGATGAGGGAAGTCTTTCGCGCGCTCGGCCGCGTTCGGGATCCCGACCTCGCCGAGCATCTCGACTGCCCGACGGCTCGCCACCTGCTTCGAGGCCCCGTGTGCGCGCGCCGCCTCCGCTAGTTGATCCCCGATCCGGTACATGGGGTGCAGGCACGCGAATGGATCCTGGAAGATCATCGCGATCTCCTTGCCGCGGATCGCGCGCAACTCCGGCTCGGGCAGGGTGAGGAGATCGCGCCCCTCGAAGAGCGCCTCGCCGGCGATCTGGGTGCGCTTGCGGTTGAGGAGCCCCATCAGCGCGAGGCTCGAGACGCTTTTTCCAGACCCGGACTCGCCGACGACGCCGAGCGTCTCGCCGCGCCGGAGCGTGTACGAGAGATCGGAGACGGCCTGGACGACGCCGTCCGGGGTAGGAAAGCGCACCGTCAGCCCACGAACGTCGAGGATCAACTCGCCGCTCATGCGTAGCGGACCCGCGGGTCGATGAACGCGTACGCGATGTCGACGATCAGGTTCATGAAGGTGACAGCGATAGCCGTGAGCGCGACGATACCGACGACGGTGGGCAGATCCTGGTTGAGCGCGCCGTTGATCGCGAGCCAGCCGAGCCCCTGGATGTTGAAGACCGACTCCGTGATGATCGCTCCGCCCACGAGGAGCGCGACGTCCATCCCGAACAACGTGAGGATCGGCGCCATGCTCGCCCGGAGGGCGTGGCGCAGGATCACGCTCCTCTCGGAGAGACCTTTCGCGCGCGCCGTCCTGATGTAGTCCTCTCCTAGGGTCTCGAGCAGCGTGTTGCGCGTCATGCGCGCATAGATCGCGATGTAGAGGAGCGAGAGCACCACCCAGGGCAGGATCATGTGAGAGAAGAACCCCGAGATGCTGTCCGCTGGGCGAGACGTATCCGGTTCCTCCCGTCAGATGCAGCTTCTTCCAGAAGACGAAGAGTGCCATCAGCCCGAGCCAGAACACCGGCGCCGAGATGCCGAACAGGGCGAAGCCCATGGCCGCACGATCCGCGAGCGATCGTCTTCGGACAGCCGAGAGAACGCCGATCCCGACTCCGACCACGAGCCAGATGATCGACGCGCCGAGGATCAACCAGAGCGTCCTTGCGATGCCGCGGCCCGATCTCGTCACGCACCGCGACGCTGCCGTCGTAGGAGTACCCGAGCCCGGGCCAGCCGTACTCGTCTCCCGTGACAAGGTTCTTGACGAAGTAGCCGAACTGCTGGTACCACGGGATTGTCGAGCCCGAGTCGCTCTCTGATCGCCTGCGAGCGACTGCTCGGTGCGGCGCCTTGCCGGCGAAATCGCACCGCCGGGTCGCCGGCCGGCAGCAGATAGAAGACCGCGAAGGTGATCAGCAGGACGATGAGCACGACGATCAGCGCCCAGGCGACACGGCGCAGGATGTAGATCAGCATCGCCCGCTGCCTGACGGGCAAGGGGGTGGGCAGCCTCACGGCCGCCCACCTCCCGGGTCGATCGAATCGTGTCTCCGGTCAGCCCTTCACCGCCACCCGCGAGTAGGCAGGAGCAGTTGAACGCCTGATCGTACTCCCACTTCGTCACGTCCGGTCCGATGACGTAGGCCGCGTTCGCCCAGAGCCACGGAACGTTCGGTGCGAACGCCGAGATCTTCTTGTCGATGTTCTGGAAGCAGATCCGACGAGGCGTACCTGCCACCTTGGAGCAGCGCGCGACATCCGCGTCGAGGCTCGGGATGTTCGAGAGGTCGCCCTTCGCGCCGACGGCCTTGGCGATCGCCGGCGTGAGTCCGATCAACGAGTAGTTCGCGTTGCCGGTCTTCAGGATCGAAGTCGACAGCACGAGCGTCTGGTAGAAGGTGATCGCGTCCGCGTAGTCCTTGGCCCAGCCCGGACGGGTCGACATCGGAACGTTGTTGGCGGGCGTCTGAATGGTCGGGTAGGCCCCGGCCACGGTGCGCGTCTTAAGCATGACGCCGATCTTTGCAGCGCTCGACGACACCGCGGCGACGATGCCCGGGTCGACGCTCCTCGCGTCGGCGATGTTGAGGACATCCTTGCACTCGGACGCGTCGCAGATGCCGTCCTTGTTCGTGTCGTACTTGGAGAGCTTCATCTCGGCCTTCGCCTTGACGACGCTGCCCTTGTCACCCGGTGTCTTGTACGGGTGGAAGCCGGCGAGGCCGTTGCTGAAGACGGTGTCCGGCACGAAGTGCTGTGCGATCGCGCCGGTCGTCGGTCCGCCCCACGACTTGCGGACGGCGTCCTTGTCGACGATCCAGTTCATCGCCCTCCGAACATGGACGTCGTCGAACGGCGGCTGCGTCATCGTCATCGGGAAGTACCAGACGCGGTCGCCCGAGTAGATCTTGAGCCGGCTCTTCAGCGACGACGAGGTCGTGTACTCACGGAGCACCTTCGGCGGCTCCGAGGCGATCTCGTCGTCCAGGTCGCCGGCCTTCACCTTGTTGTAGATGTCGTCCGTGTTGGTGTTGACGGTGAACTCGAACCGGTCGGGCGCGCTGGGCCGCATACTGATCGGTCGCCTTGCTCGTAGTCCGGGTTCCGGACGAGGATCAGCTTCGACTTGCCGTCGAAGCCGCTCGCCGGCTTGAGCGCGCTGCACGAGCTCGCGTTGAGCGCGTCGGAGCCCTCGAGCATGTACGGGCCGGTGGACACGATGTTCCGGCCGTAGACGCCTGCCTTGCCCTCGAAGCACTTGCCGACCTCCGGGGGGATCGGAGCGGTGGCCGGTAGGGACATCCGGTTGACGAAGTCACCGGTCGGCTGCGGTGAGGTTGAAGACGATCGTCTTGTCGTTCGGAGTCTTGATCCCGGAGATCGATCTTCGCCTTGCCCGTCCCGTAGGCGTCGAAGCCGGCGATCGGGCTGTAGTAGCCGGGATACTGCGCGCCGTTCGCCGGCTTCGCGATACGCTGCATCGCGAACACGACGTCCTTCGACGTGATCTCGCGGCTCACAGGCGGCCCGAACTTGATGCCGCTTCTTGAGCGTGAAGGTGTACGTCTTGCCACCGTTCGTGACCTTCGGCATCGACGTTGCGAGGTCGGGCACGATCGTGTTGCCGTCGGCCCCCGGCAAGGTGCTTGGTGCCGAGCATCGCCCGAACCATCAGGTTCTGCAGGACACCCCAGTAGTCGCCTGCGTACTCTCCGGTCGGGTCGAGGCCATCGGTTACTCCGAACGCGGCCTCCACTCCAACGCGGTACGTTCCACCCGCGAGCGGCTTGCTCGACTTCGACCCGCCAGCCGACACAGTCGCGGCGGTAGCGCCGACGACGGCGAGCGCGAGGACGGCGACGACCGCAAACATGCGTCTGCTTCGTTTCACGTTCCCTCCTTCTTCCTGCCCAGGGGCAGGTCTGGTGTGTTCATCTCAACTCTCGGTACTTCTCTGTGACGCGGCGCGTTTCCCGCTTGTTAGTGCGGATCTCAACGATCGGTCCTGACGTCGAGCGCGTCTCGCAGCCCGTCTCCGAGCAGGTTGAAGGCGAGCGTCGTGATCACGAGGAAAGCGCCGGGGAAGACCATCAGCCACCAGGCGACGTCGTAGAGCTGTGACGCCTGCGAGAGGATCTGGCCCCACGACGGCTGATCGGGCGGCACGCCGAGCCCGAGGTACGAGAGCGCCGCCTCGAAGAGAATGTTTGTCGGGATCAGCAGCGTCGTGTAGACGATGATCGGCGCGACGAGATTCGGCAGGATCTCGCGCACGATGATCCGTGATGTTGCCGGCGCCGAGCGAGCGGCTCGCCTCGACGAACTCCTTCTCTCGGAGCGACAGTGTCAGCCCGCGCACGATCCGCGCGATGTACGGCCAGGTGAAGAGCACGATCACGAGGATCACGACGCTGAGCCCAGGCTGGATGTGGCCGCCGAGACAACCTTCCTTCGTCGCACTGCACGCGGCGACGATCCCGATCGAGATGAGTAGCTGCGGCACGGCCAGCATCACGTCCGAGCCCCGCGAGAGAGCGGAGTCCGTCCAGCCACCGCGAAAGCCGGCGATCAGCCCGACGACGAGACCGATCAGCACGGCGATCCCCGATGCGACCACACCGACGATGAGCGAGGTGCGCGCGCCGACCATGGTGCGCACGAAGAGGTCGCGCCCGGCGGAGTCGGCGCCGAACCAGAATTGCCGGTTCGGTCCGTACGGCACGCCGAAGTCGTCGAGCATCGTGTCGGGGAACGTGTCGTTCGGGCCGTGTCCCGTGAGCTTCTGCGCGATCCAGCCCCCGAAGATCGCTAGAAAGACGAGCAGAATGACGACGACTCCACCGGCGAGCGCCGCCTTGTCCTGCTTGAAGCGCGCCCAGAAGAGCTGTCGCGGGCTACGGCCGGCCGTAGTGGCGGGAACGACTGCGCCGACCTCGATCGCTGTCACCCGGTCGACTGGCTCCTGTGTGCCACAGGCATCGCAGAAAGTATACGACCGGAGACCGTTATGTCCTGCCCAGCGCCTCGCCCGGCAGGCCAGCTGGAGCGATCAGCCCGCGAGGGCTTCCGCCCCGCCGACTACCTCCAGGATCTCCTGGGTGATCTCCGCCTGGCGGGCGCGGTTCATCTGGAGCGTGACGCGGTCGATCAATTCTCCCGCGTTCTTCGACGCGTTCCGCATCGCTGTCATCTGGGCGGCCTGGAACGACGCAGCCGACTCGAGCAGCGCCCGATAGACCTGCGTCTCCAGGTAGACCGGCAGAAGCCGTGCGAGGATCTCCTCGGGCTCCGGCTCGAAGATGAAGTCGCCGCGGAGCGCGTCGTCTTCACGCTCCGCCTCGTCGGTCTCGAGAACGTCGGCGGAGATCGGCAGGATGTCGCGCTCGGTCACCTTCTGCGTGAGGGCCGAGATGAACGTGTTGTAGACGAGCACGACACGATCGACCTCGCCTTCGACGTACAGCTCGGAGACCCGGTGCGCGATCGCCTGGGCGTCGCCGTACGCCGGGCTATCGGCGAAGCCGACGAACGCGGTCGAGGCGTCCCGCCCGCGGAAGGTAAGGGTCGAGCGGCCCTTCTTCCCGATCGGGATGTACCGCACTTTCTTCCCCTCTGCGGTGAGCTCGCGCTCGAGCGCGAACGCCCGGCGCAGAACCTGGCCGTTGAACGGCCCCGCCAGCCCGCGATCGCCCGTGAGCGGCACGACGAGCACCGTCTCCACGTCCTCCCGCTGCTGAAGCAGGGGCAGGCCCCGCACCGACGAGGCGGCGCGACCGACGCCCGCGATCAGCTCGTTCATCGTGTCGGCGTACGGGCGCATCGCCTCGATCCGCGTCTGCGCCCGCCGCAGCTTCGCGGCCGCGACGAGCTCGAGCGCCCGCGTGATCTTGCGGGTATTGCGGACGGACTTGATCCGCCGCTTGTAGTCCTGGACGGAAGCCACGGGCTATCGCCCGCGGCTTCCGTCTAGATCTATTGAGCTTCGCTCTTGCATTGGGCTAGCCCGCAATGCTTCGCTCCTGCTCGATGTTGAAGCCCTCGACGAAGCGCTTCAGGGCGGCATCGAGCGTCGCAGCCGTCTCGTCCGAGAGATCGCCCGAGTCGCGGATTACGTCGTACACGCCGCCGTCCGCGCGCAGCGTCTCGCGGAGCTCTGTCTGGAACCGCGGCACCTGCGCGATCGGGACGCCGTCGAGGTACCCATGGATGCCGGCGTAGATCGCGACCACTTGCTCCTCGACCGGCCAGGGCTGGTACTGCGGCTGGTTGAGCGTCGCGACCATCTGCTCGCCACGCGAGAGCGCTTGCTGCGTCGCCGGATCGAGCTCGGAGCCGAACTGCGAGAACGCCTCGAGCTCGCGGAACTGGGCGAGATCGAGGCGTAGACGGCCGGCAACCTTCTTCATCGACTTGGTCTGGGCGTTCCCGCCCACGCGCGAAACGGAGATGCCGACGTTGATCGCAGGGCGGACACCCGAGTAGAAGAGGTCCGACTCGAGGAAGATCTGGCCGTCGGTGATCGAGATCACGTTGGTCGGGATGTACGCCGACACGTCGCCGGCCTGCGTCTCGATGATCGGGAGCGCAGTCAGGGAACCGCCGCCGAGCCCGTCGTTCAGCTTGCAGGCGCGCTCGAGCAGCCGCGAGTGCAGGTAGAAGACGTCGCCGGGGAACGCCTCGCGGCCGGGAGGCCGGCGCAGTAGGAGCGACAGCTGCCGGTAAGCGTCGGCGTGTTTCGAGAGGTCATCGTAGATGACGAGCGCGTGCTTGCCGTTGTAGAGGAAGTACTCGCCCATGGCAGCGCCGGCGAAGGGCGCCATCCACTTGATCGGCGCCGCCTCCTGCGCCGGAGCCGTGACGATGATTGTGTAGTCCATCGCGCCGGCATCGCGGAGCTTCTCGTACACCTGCGCGACCGTCGACGCCTTCTGTCCGACCGCGACGTAGATGCAGATGACGTCGCCGCCCTTCTGGTTGATGATCGTGTCGATCCCGACGGCCGTCTTGCCTGTGCCGCGGTCACCGATGATCAGCTCGCGCTGGCCGCGGCCGATCGGGATCATCGAGTCGACGGACTTGAGGCCCGTCTGCAGCGGCTCGGTGACGGGCTTGCGCTGGACGACCCCGGGCGCCTTGAATTCGAGCGGACGCGTGCCGGCCGCCTCGATCGGGCCGAGGCCGTCGAGCGGCGCACCGAGCGGGTCGACGACCCGGCCGAGCAGGCCCTCGCCCACCGGAACGCTCATGACCGCGCCGGTGCGACGCACCGGCTGACCCTCCTTGACATGCTGCCACTCTCCGAAGAGGGCGACGCCGACGTTGTCCTCTTCGAGGTTGAACGCGATGCCGACGACGCCGTGCTCGAACTCGAGCCGCTCGAGCGACACGCAGTTCTCGAGGCCGTGCACGCGGGCGATGCCGTCACCGACCTGGAGGACGGTCCCGACCTCGGACAGGTCGGTCTCGACGTCGTACTGCTCGATTCGCTGCTTCAGGATCGAGGTGATCTCTTCGGGTCGGAGCTTCAAGTTGTGTCTCCTCTTTCGTCTCTTCGATTATCTCGTGACAAGCTCACGGCGGAGGCGCTCGAGGCGGCCGCGCACGCTGGCGTCCACGCGGAGCGAACCGGCCTGCAGGATCATGCCGCCGATCAGGTCGGGATCGACGGTCCGGGTTGCCTCGACGGTCCGGCCCGACGCCTCCTCGATCTGGTCCACGAGCGCCTCAGCCTCGCCGTCGGAAAGCTCGTGGGCCGTCGTCAACTCGACGGCGATGCGCCCCTGCGATCGGTCAACGAGCGCTTGCAATTCGTCGCGCATGACCGGGATCTCGCCCGCGCGTCCCTTGACGGCGGCGAGCCGCAGGAAGTTACGGACAAGCTCGTCGGAGCCTTCTGTCAACTCGGAGAGGATGTCCGCCTTCAGCCGCGGGTCGAGCTGCGGATTTGCGAGGAACGCGGCGAGCTCGGGCGAGCTCTCGACGGCTCCGGCGAACGACGTGAGATCGCGCTGTACGGCCTCGACACGCCCCTGGCTCTGGGCCGCCTCGAACAGCGCGCGCGCGTACATTCGCTGAGCGATAGCCACGTCGTCCCTACGACCTTCCGCGCTCCAACACCGAGAAGTCGAGACCTTCGACCGCCTCGTCGATAAGCCGCTTCTGGTCGGCGGCATCGAGCACCTTCCCGACGACTCGCTCGGTCGCGGCGAGTGTCAGATCGGCAACCTCGCTGCGGATCTGGTCGAGTGCGCGCACCGTCTCGGCATCGATCTGCTTGCGTGTGTCCTCGATCCGACGGAGCCGGTCGGACTCTGCCTCATCCTTCGCACGCGCGAGCTGCGCGTCGGAGACTTTACGGGCCTCCGCAAGGATCTCAGCGGACTCGTGCTTCGCCTCGGCGATCAGCGCCCGGTGCTGCTCGAGCAGGGCCCTCGCTTCCGTCCGTGCGGCGTCCGCTTCGTCGATCGCCTGTTGGATCTTGTCCCGCCGGTCGTCGATCACCTTCTGAATGGGCTTGAAGGCCCACCGCTTCAGCACGAAGAACGTCAGCCCGAACGCGATCAGCGTCCAGATCATCAGGCCCGGGACGACCTCGATCAGCCCGGAGGATGCGAGCAAGCCGTTCAACTCAGATCAGGACGTAGGCGAGGAGACCACCGATCAGGCCGTAGAAGACCACAGCCTCGGTGAGGGCGAAGCCCAGCCACTGGATGCCCTGGAGCTCACCACGGAGCTCGGGCTGGCGGGCGACGGCCTGGATCATCGAGCCGAAGATGTTGCCGATGCCGACGCCGGCGCCGAGCGCTCCGAGGCCGATGCCCAGTGCGAGCGCGATTGCCTTGCCTGCGTCGGCGACATTGCCTTCGACGGCGGCGAGAACGGATAGGGACATGCGACTTGTTCCTCCTTAGTGCTCCGGCTCGATGGCCGAGCCGATGTAGATGGCAGAGAGAGCAGCGAAGATATACGCCTGGATCGAGACGACGATCACGACTTCGAAGAGATAGAACACGGTCGACAGCAGAACGGAGAATGGGAAGATCCACGGTGTCACGATGAAGATCAGGCCGATGAAGGTGAGGATCAGCATGTGTCCCGCCAGCATGTTGGCGTAGAGCCTGACCGAGAGACTGATCAGTCGCATGAACTGGCCGAGGATCTCGAGTGGGACGATTAGCGGATACATCACCTTCGGCACGTCGGGAATCCAGCTCTTGAAGTACTTGACAGGACCGTTTTCGCGGATGCCCTCGATGTGCGTGAACACCCACGTCATCAGCGCGAGTGCGAGCGTGACGGAAAGCGTTGAGGTCGCCGCGAAGACGGCGAGCGTTGGGAGCTTGACGCCGCCGATGTCGACCTTCTCGTCGGAGAGCGGCAGCGGGACGAAGCCGAGCATGTTGACGACCCAGATGAAGACCATCAACGTCGCGCAGTACGGGAACCAGCGCGCCATCGCCTTCGTCGGCAGCCCCTGCTCGGCGACCTGGACCTGCGCGATCTCGTAGATCGTCTCGCCGAGCGCCTGCTTGCGCGAGGGATCGGAGCCGAGCTTGATGCGCATCGTCACGATGCCGAGCACACACGAGAGCAGAGCACCGAGGAGCAGGTAGGCGACGGCCTTGTTGATGGACATGTCGATCGGACCGAGGTGGATTGGGATCCACTCGTGGAGGTTCCACTCCTCCGACGGATCGAACTTCTTGTCGCCTGACTCCGCCGCGAGCGCGAGCGAGGGAAATGCGAGCAGGAGGCCGAGCGCGATCGGGATCAGGCGCTTCATGCGGGCTTCGCTCCGAAGAACGTGATCAGCGAGACGGCGAGCTCGAGCGAGTAGGCGAGCGCGTAGAGGAGCGCGGCCGAGATGCCGACGCGGGCGTCCGAGACCGTTACCGCGACGAGCGGTATGCCGACTGCGAACGCGCGAAAGCTCATGCCGATTCCCGCCACACCTGACGCGGCGAGACTATCGGCATCCGTGTGCAGGCGCGTCAGTACGTAGGTGAGGATCTGCCCGGCCAGCCACAGGACGGCCGCAAGGGCCCAGCCGGAGAGCGGCCAGCCTGCGATCGCGAAGATCGGCAGGGCGAGCAGGACTACGGCGCCGCTCGCGACCGTCGGCGCGAACCGCCCCGGTACCGGGCGCGGCGTCGTGAACACGCCCTCCATCATCGAGTGCCATCCGACGAGTAGACCTTGTAGACGACGAGAACGCCGAGCGGGATGCCGACGATCGCGCCGATCAGCAGCCCGATCCCCCACCCCCCGAATGCCCAGCCGATGAGCGCGCCGACCAGCATCGCAGCGCCGAGCGTTCCGAGGAGAAGGCCCGACGCGGTTGCGAGGGAGTGCGGTGACGACGCGGCGGACGGGGTCATCTGCGCTGCGCAGCATACCACCTTCCGCACGATTGCTTGTGACATGCAAAAGCCGGAAAGACAAACGAAACCGCTCTACCTTGTCACTCCTAGCACCGCACCGCGAACCCGCCAAGTAACACGTTGTCACAAGGCGTGGGTAGCGCGGCGGCGCAGCGAGCGACGCGCAAATTCCGACCAGCTTCCGGCACAACGCCGACACAGTTGGGGAGCGATACTCCGAACATCGCGTCTTCTGCCCCGCGCATCGATCCGCGCATCGCTCGAGCCGTCGCCCGGCTCGACGACGCTGGCCGACCGATCGCTGCGACCGCACGCCTCGTCGCAGCCGAGGCCGAACGAATTGGCTGCACGAGACCGAGCTACGAGCGGATCCGGCGACTCGTCCATGCCCACCGCCGAGCTCTGCGAACGCCGAGCATCGCCGAGGTCGTACGAGACGTCTCTTTCCGACGGCGCCCACCGGAAGCCTTGCTGGAGGTGATCCAGGACACGATCGGGGACGACGCTCCCGGGCGACGCGTGCTCTGACGGACGCCACCAACGCCGGCTGCGAACCTAGGAGAGGCTTGCTGGGGGTTCGGGGTGCGGCAGGGGCGTGGTTGGGCCAAGGAGCGTGGTCGTCGTGCCCAGACACGCATCCGGACGTGGTACGAACCCACAGCAAGGCCCTAGTGACAACGTGTCACTTGGCCAGCCCGGCTCTGAGTCAAGCCGAGCGGCGCGTTGTGCCGGCGTCCTCTTCGCGCTCGAGCTCACGACGGCGGATGCGAGGGTTCGCGACCTTCACGATCTCGAGCAGATAGACGATGTAGACGGAGAAGGCCAGGGCCAGCAGACCGATCGCCACAACGGCGACCGTCTCCCAGGCGTGCCACTGCCCGCCCTCACGAAACGGGACGAAGCGCGTCGCAAGCGCGGCTGCGGCGAGCGTTACGCACCACGCCCACATCGTCACCGCAGCGCGGCGCTGCGAGAAGCCGATGGCGAGAAAGCGATGGTGCAGATGGGAACGGTCGGCGCTCGAGATCGGCTGTCCGTACTTGAGACGCTTCAGCACCACGAACGACGTATCGATGATCGGAACGGCAAGCACGACGAGCGGCAGGAACAGAACGATCGTCGACGCCGTCTTCAGGAGACCCTGCACCGAGACCGCTGCGAGCACGAACCCGAGCACAAGTGCGCCGGAGTCCCCCATGAAGATCCGGGCAGGAAAGAAGTTGTGCCGGAGAAAGCCCACGCACGCCCCGGCGACGACGGCCGACAGGATCGCCGCATCCGTGTTGCCGAGCGAGAGGGCGAGAATCGCGAACGTCGTGCCAGCGATGGCGCACACCCCCGCCGCGAGACCGTCCATGCCGTCGAGGAAGTTGACCATGTTCATGACGGCGACGATCCAGCCGATCGTGAGTGGCACCCCCACCGCAGCCGGAAGGTCGACCGCACCGACGAACGGGAACGTGAAGTGATCGATCCAGACGCCGAACGTGGTCGGAATCGCGGCCGCGACGACCTGGCCCGCGAGCTTCGGAAATGGTGCGAGGCCGCGGAAATCGTCAACGGCACCGACCACGCACGCGACGGCTGCGCCGAGCAGGATCCCCCGCATCGGGCCGGAGAGGTCGAGGAACGCGATCGAGGGAACGATGATCCCGAGGAAGATCGCCAGGCCTCCGAGCCGTGGGATCGGGCGACGGTTGATGCGTCGCGCATCGGGCTGGTCGACCACCCCGAGCACCCGGGCCATGCCGCCGACCGCCGGTGTCAACAACACGACGATCACGAGCGCGATAACCGCGCCGTAAAGGACTTCCGGATGATCCCGCAGCTCCTGCGGCAAGGCGGCTCCTATTTCGTGCCGTAGAGTCGATCGCCTGCGTCGCCGAGACCGGGCACGATGTAGCCCTTCTCGTTGAGCCCGCGATCGATTGCAGCGACCACGATCGACACCTCGGGATGCTCGCGGTGGATCCGCGCGATCCCCTCTGGGGCAGCAATGACCGCGATCAGTCGAATCGACGTGGCACCTGCCGCCTTCAGGCTCGCAACGGCGGCCGCCGTGGAGTTTCCAGTCGCGAGCATCGGGTCGAGCAGGATCACGTCGCGCTCCGCCACGTCGTTCGGAAGCTTGACGTAGTACTCGACGGGCTCGAGCGTCTCCTCGTTGCGGTAGAGGCCGATGAAGCCGACGCGGGCGCCCGGAACGAGCGAGAGGACGCCGTCGAGCATGCCGACTCCCGCACGAAGGATCGGACAGACGGCGACCTTCTTCCCGGAGATCCGGCGTGCCGCGGTCCGCTCGAGCGGCGTCTCGATCTCGACGTGCTCGTCCGCAAGGTCCTTCGTGGCCTCGTAGGTCAATAGCAGCGTGAGCTCGTTGACGAGTTGCCGGAACATCTGCGTCGTCGTCATGACATCGCGAAGCAGACCGAGCTTGTGCTGGACGAGCGGATGCCCAACCTCGATCACCGCCGCGGCCGGCGGAGCGGCAGTTGCGGTCACCTCGGAGCGTTTCATCGCGCGGCTACCCGCTAAAGGTCGGGTATGCCGCCATGTGCGCGTACAGCGGGCGTCGGTCGCACAGCGCGAGGCTGCGACGCGCCAGCGTCGGCACGTCGGCGTCCTCGGCGAGCGCACCGCAGATGATGCGTCCAACCTCACGGAAGTCGTCCTCGTCGAAGCCGCGCATCGTGGCCGCCGGAGTGCCGACGCGAATGCCCGACGCAACGGTCGGCGGGCGCTCGTCGAAGGGTACGGTGTTCCGGTTCGTCGTCAGCTTCACATCGTGTAGGCGCTCTTCGGCATCCTTGCCGGTCCACTCGGTGCGACGGAGATCGAGTTGGAGCAGATGCGTGTCGGTACCGCCCGTCAGGACGTCGATGCCACCGCGGATGATCTCCTCTGCGAGTGCATCGGCGTTGGCTCGCACCTGCCGCTGGTACTCGCGAAACGGCTCTGACCCGGCAATCTTGAAGCACGCCGCCTTCGCTGCGATCACATGCTCCAGCGGCCCGCCCTGGAGCCCGGGGAAGATCGCGCGGTCGAGTGCCTGCGCGTGCTCCTCGCGGCAGAGGATGAAGCCAGAGCGCGGTCCCGCGAGCGTCTTGTGTGTAGTCGACGTGACGACATCGCAGTGCTCGACCGGGTTCGGATGGAGGCCGGCTGCGACAAGACCCGCGAAATGCGCCATGTCGCACCAGAGCAGCGCGTCGACCTCATCGGCGATCGCGCGGAATGCCTCCGCATCGACCGTCCGCGGGTATGCCGACCCGCCGCAGATGATGAGACGGGGCCGGTGCGCGAGGGCGAGCGCCCGCACCTCGTCCATGTCGACGCGATCCGTGTCAGGGGATACGCCGTAGTGGACGATCGTGTAGAAGCGGCCCGAGAAGTTGACCTTGAGCCCGTGCGTGAGGTGCCCGCCGTGGTCGAGACGCAGCGACAGGACCGTGTCTCCGGGCTGGAGGAGGCCGAGATACACCGCGATGTTGGCCTGGGCGCCTGCGTGGGGCTGGACGTTCGCGTGCTCTGCCCCGAACAGCGCCTTCGCCCGGTCGATCGCAATCTGCTCGATCTCGTCGACGACCTCGCACCCGCCGTAGTAGCGGCGGCCCGGATAGCCCTCGGCGTACTTGTTCGTCGGTACGCTGCCGACGGCCTCGAGCACACTCGGCCAGGTGAAGTTCTCCGATGCGATCAGCTCGATCTGACCGCGCTGGCGTTCGAGCTCCTGCCCGAGCAGCGCTGCGATCTCTGGATCGATGTCGGCGAGCCCACGGGTACGGAGGGCATCGATCGTATCGGCGGCGAGAGCCATCACAGAACGATGCTAGACGATCGGCCGGCGCCTCGATGACACTCGCGCGGCACGTCCGAGTGGAGCCGAAGCCCCGGCTTGCATGCTGCGGCGTCGCGCCTAGACGGACACGCGTGCGGTTACGTCGCGCGAGCGGTCGATGGTTGCACGGTTCCGCCCGGCCCCCCCGTCCAGGACGTCGCGGCGACCGTCACGTGCATAGATCGTGTCGTTGCCGGCGCCGCCGAGCAGGCGGTCGCGTCCGACACCGCCGAGCAGGGTGTCTGCGCCCGCGAGTCCCAGCAGGGCATCGGCTCCGGCGCCGCCGAAGAGCCTGTCGCGGCCGCTGTCGCCGCTGACCCGATCGTTTCCGGCGTCGCCGTAGAGCTCGTCGGCACCTGTGCCGCCGTGGATCGTGTCGTTGCCGAGTCCGCCGTGTACCAGGTCGTCCCCAGGCCCGGCATAGATCGTGTCCGCTCCCCCGCCCCCGGTGATGCGGTCGTTGCCGCCGAGCCCGCAGATCACGTCCCGTCCGGGTGTTCCGCGAAGGACATCGGGACCGGCCGTACCGGTGATCGTGCATGTGACCGGCCGACCACCAGGGTCACGGGGAAGCGGAGCAAGTGAGAACGAGGCGTCGGCGCCGGCGGTCGATCCAGTGGTCGTCGTCGCCACGAGCCGATAGTGGTAGCGGACGCCGGGAGCAAGGCCCGTGAGCGGCTCTGCGACCCGCACATCGGCCGTACCGGCCGCGAGCGACCGCACCGGTGTGCGGAAGCCGTAGCTCCGCGACTGGCCGTATTCGAACCAGAACGTCGTATCGCGCCCCGCCGGATTGACCGTCCCGGTGACCGTTGCCTCGGAGGAGCCGACCGCCGAGAGCGGTCCGGTGGCGACGGCGGGCAATGCCCCGGTCTGGAAGACGACGTCCGCGCCGTAGGACGTTCCGGCGGAGCTCGTGGCGACGACCCGCGCGTGGTAGAGGGTCCCCGGCTTCAGGCCCGTGAGCGTCGCAGCCACGGACAGCGTGGCCGTGCCCGAGCCCGCGCTCTGGCTTGGGCTACGCGACCCGTACTTGGTGGTCGTGCCGAAGTCGACGTAGTACGAGGTCGATTGCCCGTTCGGGTTGACTGTGCCGGTCGCCGTTGCAGTCGACGACGCGATCGACGTGACCGGCCCGGTGACGACCGCTGGTGCGGACGCGGCGACGAACGACGCGTCGCTTCCCGTGTACGTTCCGAGATCGTTCTTCGCGACGAGCCGGAAGTGATAGGTCGACCCGGCTGAAAGCCCTGAGATCTTCACGGCTGCGGCGACGTTGCCGAGACCCGAGCCGCCGTTGCGGGTGGAGGTACGCGAGCCGTACGACGTGGTCTTTCCGTACTCGAACCACCACGAGGTCGCTCGCCCATTGGGGTCCACGATGCCGTTGAGCGTCGCCGACGTCGAAGCGATCGAGCTGGCCGAACCGGTCTTGACCGAAGGCGGGGCCAGGGTGGTGAAGACAACGTCCTCCCCCGACGTCGTTCCGGCAGCGCTCACTCCGATGACGCGATAGTGGTAAGTCGTGGCAGCCTTCAGCGCCGTGAGCGTGCTCGTGACAGCCACTGCTCCGCTCCCCGAGCCCGCGCTCTTGGCCGCGGTCTTCGAGCCGTACGACGTCGACGTCCCGTACTCCACGTGCCACGAGGTCTCCAGCCCAAACGGCGTGACGCTGCCGGTCACGGTGGCACCGTCGAGCTTGATCGCCGAGGCGCTTCCGCTCGAGACGCCCGGGGGGCGGACGGTCGTGAAGACCCCGTCCGTCCCGCGCGCAGTCCCGGTCGTGTTCGTGGCGACGAGCCGGTAGTGGTAGGTCGTGTTGCCGCCCAGCCCGGTGAGCGTTGCCTGTACGTCGACGTTGGACGTGCCGTTGCCCGCGCCGGTCGACGGAGTTTGCGACCCGTACGAGGTCGACGTCCCGTACTCGATGTACCACGTCGTCGTGGCACCGCCGGGATTGACGGTGGCGTTGACCGTCGCCGAGGTGCCGGTCACGGCGCTGACTGGACCGGTGATGGCGGTCGGCGCCGCGGCGCTCGCAGAGCCCACGACGGCGGCCGCTCCGAGCGCGGCCCCGAGAATGACGAGGAGAAGCCGGTAGCGCATGCTCTCACGGTAGGTGGGGGGCGTAAGCGACACGTCGTGAGTCCGTAAGGATTGTGTGATCAGCCCGGTCTGCGCGGAGCGTCGCCGATGCGGGCAAGCGCAACGTCCACGTCCCCTGCTCCCGAGCGGAGCACGCGTGGCTCACGGGCCGTGATGTCGATGATCGTGGAGGACGTACCCGGCAGCTCGCCCCCGTCCACGACGCAGGCGGCAATCGCGGTTATTGCGGGCGAGAGATCCGAGACGCGGCGCGCTTCGCGACCACCGGGCTCGTTGGCGCTCGTGGCAACGATTGTTCCGACCTGGTCGAGGACCGCGCGTCCCACCCCGGCGAGCGCGGGAACGCGAACTCCGATCGCCTCGGGCGTCGAACCGCAGAGCCATGGGAAGCGACGCGCGGGATTCGCGACGACGAGCGTATACGCCCCTGGCAGGAGCGCACCGACGATTGAGGCGTCGCGCCCGACTAGCTCGGGGATGGCGTCGAACAAGACCGCAACGCTCGCGGCGACGAGAGCGGTCGGCTGGCCGGCCGGACGGCCCTTGGCCGCATACAGCCGCAGTGCGGCAGCCGCGCTACCTGCCGTCGCTACAAGCCCGTAGACCGTGTCGGTCGGCAGCACGACCAGGTCGCCGGCCTCGATCGCCGCAACCGCCTCGTCGACGCTCAGCGCAGCCCCTCCACGACACGTTCGATGCCGGCGAGATCGTTCGTGATCCGCACGGCCGCATAGCCCAGCCGTTCGAGCAGCTGTGCGCTCGACGCCGCTTGCCCCGCGCCCACCTCGACGACGAGCGCGCCGCCCGGAGCGAGGGCCTGGACGGCCTGAGCGGCGAGTGCCTCGGTCTGCCCGGCCGCGACGAGTGCACTGCGCGGCTCGAAGTCGCGCACGTCGGGCATCAGCCCCTCGTAGTCGGCCGCGTCCACGTACGGAGGGTTCGAGACGATCAGATCCCATGGGCCCGCTGGAATCCCCTGCAGGACGTCGGCCTCGGCAAGCTCGATCTCGAGGCCCGTCGTCCTCGCGTTCTCACGCGCAAGCGCAAGCGCTCCGACTGAGACGTCGACGCCGGTGACCTCGGCGCCCGGGTGCTCGTCGGCGATCGCGAGCGCGATTGCACCCGAGCCGGTGCCGACGTCGAGCACGCGCGGCCCCATGCGTCCCGACAGCAGCGCGAGACACCGCTCGACGACGACTTCCGTCTCCGGGCGCGGGACGAGCACATTTTGGTCGACGCTCAGCACGAGCCGACGGAAGCCCTGCGTGCCGACCAGGTAGGCAACCGGCTCGTGCCGGGCGCGTCTCGCGACGAGTGCGCGGTACCGATCTCGCTCGTCCTCGGCGAGCAGCCGATCGAAGTCGGTGTAGAGCGCGATCCGCTGGCACCCGAGCACGTGGGCGAGCAGGAGCTCCGCGTCGAGCCGCGGCGTTTCGGAGCCGTGCGCCCCGAGATGCTCGGTTGCGCGCGCGAGTACCTCTCCGAGCGTCAAGCGCTCTCGAGGGCGCGCCGCCGATCCTCCGCCTGCACCGCCTCGGTGAACTCGACAAGATCGCCCTCGAGGACCTGGTCGAGACGGTGGGCCGTGAGCTTGATGCGATGATCGGTCACACGGCTCTCGGGGTAGTTGTAGGTGCGGATCTTCTCCGCGCGCCCACCCGAACCGATCTGCGAGTTCCGCGCCGCGGACAGTTCCGCCTGCTGTCGCTCGCGCTCGAGCTCGAACAGGCGCGCGCGCAGCACCCGCATCGCCTTGGTCTTGTTCTGAAGCTGTGACTTCTCGTCCTGCATCGCCACGACCACCCCCGTCGGCACATGCGTGATGCGGACGGCCGAGTCGGTCGTGTTAACGCTCTGCCCGCCCGGGCCCGTCGAGCGGTAGACGTCGATTTTCAGGTCGTTCTCGTCGATCTCTACCTCAACGTCCTCTACCTCTGGCATCACGGCGACGGTCGCGGTGGACGTGTGAATCCGCCCCTGCGACTCGGTCGCGGGCACACGCTGCACACGGTGGGTGCCGCCCTCGTACTTGAAGACGGAGTACGCCCCGTCGCCCTTGACCGCAAAGACGACTTCCTTGAAGCCGCCGGACTCGCTCTCGCTCGCTCCGAGCAGCTCGCTCCTGAAGCCCCGGCGCTCCGCGTAGCGCGTGAGCATGCGGAAGACATCCCCCGCCCAGATCGCTGCCTCGTCGCCACCAACGCCCTGACGCACCTCCACGATCACGTCCTTCACGTCGGCGGGGTCCCTTTCGACGAGAGCGAGCTTGAGCTCGTCCTCGAGCTGCTCGAGCCGCTCCTCCGACTCCGCGACGAGCTCGCGGAGATCGGGATCCTCGCGCGCGGCGACGACGTCGTCGCGCGCTTCGCGCCATGCCAGCGCGAGCTTGTACGGGGCGTCGAGCTCCTTCAGCCTCCGCCCCACCTGAGCGGCTTCTCTGCGGTCGTTGTAGACCGCGGGATCGCTCATGCGCTCGCGCGTCTCCTCGTACGTTCGCTCGAGGTCGTCGACGAGCTGATCGATGCCGGACATGCGCTGATCGTATCGGTGGACGTTCGCGGGGTCAGGCCGACGCCGCTGCACGCGCTTTCCGGGAATGGTCAGAACGTCAAAAGGCGAAGCCCATGCTCGAGCTCCTTCCCCCGCAGCCCGGAAGCGCCTTCCGTTCACGTTTCTCCGGGGGAAGGGGCTAGGCCATCACCTCCACGCGATCTCCCGAGGCGCCTTCCTGCCTCTCGCGAGAGAGCACCTCCTGCAACGCGTGGATCGAGACCTCGATCTGGTCGAGCGACGGCTCGCGCGTCGTGAGGCGCTGGAGCCAGAGGCCGGGCGCAAGCAGGATCCGGAGGATCCGGCTCGCCTGGTGCTTGCCCGCGAACCGGATCACCTCGTAGGCGAGGCCGGCGATCACGGGCAGCAGCGCGATGCGGCTGATGATCATCCAGTACCACGCATGACGGCCGACGAGCGCGAAGACGAAGATCGCGATCACCATTACCCATAGCAAAAACGCTGTTCCGCAACGCGGGTGGATCAGGCTAAACTTCTGCACGTTCGTCGGCGTCAGCTCGGCGCCGGCCTCGAGCGCGTTGATGGCCTTGTGCTCCGCCCCGTGATACTGGAACACGCGCCTGAGATCCGGCAGCAACGAGATGAGGACGATGTAGAGGATGAACATCGACACGCGGATCACGCCCTCCACGATGACGAACCATTCCGTGTTGTCGATGGGGAGCCAGTTCGTGATCAGGAGCGGCCCGATCTTGAAGAGCGCCAGAGCAAAGCCGATCGCGAACACGAACGAGATGACGATCTGCGTGCGGCTGATCTCGGTGACGACTTCCCCGTCGTCGCCTTCCTCCTGCGCCGCGTAGTTGGCCGAGATGGCGAGTGCCCGAAACCCGATCGCCAGCGACTCGCCTAGCGCGACGACGCCGCGAACGACCGGCAGCCGCCAGACGCGGTGGCGCTTCATCGGCGACGAGACGTCACGCACGACCTCGGCAATCGCGCCGTCCGGCTTGCGCACGGCCACCGCCCAACTCGACGGACTGCGCATCATCACGCCCTCGAGCACCGCCTGACCTCCGAAGGATGCGCTCATCCTCGACCGTCGAGGCTGGGTGTGGGTTCGTGGCGTTGAGGCGTAGAGCCAGGGTGGGCGAAGCCGGACGCGCGGTGAGCCCGCGTCAAGCCGTTAATGCACAGGGACATGCGCCTGCAGACGAAGCGTGCGCTACGCGCGGCGCGCGCCGCCGGCCTTCTCGAGACGGCGCTGGAAGCGCTCGACGCGACCGCCGGTGTCGACGAGCTTCTGCTTACCGGTGTAGAACGGGTGACATGCGGAGCAGATCTCGACATGGAGCTCGCTCCTCGTCGACCGCGTCTGGAACTCATTGCCACATGAGCAGCGAACGGTGGCGAGAACGTACTCGGGATGGATGTCGGTCTTCATTGTTTTGCCAGGATAGCAGAGGCGGTTTGGGCTGAGACGTTACCACCAGAGACAACGACGACGACGTTGTCTCCCGGCACTCGCCCCGCTGCGAGTGCCGCGATACCGGCGGCGCCGGCCGGCTCGCAGGCCAGCTTGGCACGCGAATAGACGCGCCGCATCGCCTCGCCGATCTCGTCTTCCGAGACGAGGACGACCTCCACACCGAGCTCCTGACAGACGCGAAACGGAACGTCGCCTGCGAACGGCGCATTGAGGCCATCGGCCACCGACCGGGCCTCGACCGGCACGGGGCAGCCCTCGAGGAGCGCGGAGAAGAGCGCCGTCGAAAGCTCTGGCTCGACCGCGACGACGCGGATCCCGAGGGGAACGACCGCCGCCGCGATCCCCGCCACGAGGCCGCCGCCGCCCACCGGAACGACGATCGTATCCACGTCGGGAACGGCCTCGACGATCTCGAGGCCGACGGTTCCCTGGCCGGCGACGACCAGCGCGTCGTCGAAGGGGTGGACGAACGTCCTCCCGGTCTCCTCCCTGAGCTCCGCGAGCCGTCTGAACGCAGCGGCCGGCCCCTCCGCCTCAAGGTCGACGGTCGCCCCGTAGCCGCGCGTAGCGTCGAGCTTCACCGTGCTCGCTCCTTGCCACATGACGACGAGCGCATCGAGGCCTTCACGCGTGGCTGCCCACGCGAGCGCCTGCGCATGATTGCCGGCCGAGACGCCGATCACGCCCGCCTCGCGCTCCTCGGCGGTGAGCGACGCGAGTCGGTTGAGGACGCCGCGAACCTTGAACGAGCCTGTGAACTGAAAGAGCTCTGCCTTGAGCCCGCAGCCGAGCGACCGCGACGCGAGCGTGGGCGTCCGGTGCACCCGGCCCCGGATCGTCTCTGCCGCGCGCACGACGTCGTCACGGCCGACCATCTCGCCATCGTACTCCGGCGCTGGCCGCGACCCCGCTCGCTGCTCGTGCTCCGCCGACCGGCCGCCGATAATGGCGGCAGTGGACGACGGCGCGCCAATCTCACGGCCCATCCGGCTCGTCGTCACCGACGACCTCGAGCGATCGCGACTGACGGTGCTCGTCCGCATCGTCCTTGCGATCCCTCATCTGCTCTGGCTCGCGCTCTGGTCGATCGGAGCTTTCGTCGCAGCCGTCGTCGCGTGGATCGCGACGCTCTTTGCCGGGACGACGCCGCGCGCTCTCCACGGCTTCCTTGCGTCGTACGTCCGCTACGCGGTGCACGTCTCGGGGTACATCTACCTCGGCGCCAATTCCTATCCGAGCTTCAACGGGTCGAGCGATTACCCGATCGACGTCGAGATCGATCCGCCGGTGCGCCAGGGACGGTGGTCGGTCGGATTCCGAGCTCTGCTCGTCGTCCCTTTCGTGCTCTTGGCCTCGGTACTTGGAGGGGCGAGCGCTTCCGGGGTTGGCGATGGCTGGAGCAGCAGGATCTACAGCTCGGACGACGCGAGCGCAGCGTGGAGCGCCGGGGTGAGCTGGTCAGGCCTCGCGACGATCGCAGCGCTTGTCGGCTGGTTCGCCTGCGTGGCCCGTGGACGGATGCCCCGAGGCCTCCGCGACCTCGTCGCCTACGCGGTCGGCTACAGCGCGCAGGTCAGCGGCTACATGCTCCTGCTGACCGACAGCCACCCGTCCAGCGACCCTGCTCTCGGCGGCGCGATCGCGCTTCCGGATCACCCTGTCCGACTGAGCCTGTCCGACCGTCCTGCGCGTGCGCGTCTCATCGTCCTCTTTCGGCTCCTGCTCGCGATTCCGCATCTGGTCTGGCTTTGGCTGTGGTCGGCCCTGGCGTCGGTCGCCGTCGTGGTCGCCTGGTTGATCGCGCTCGTGATCGGGCGCGTGCCGTCGTGGCTGCACCGCTTCCTGGCCGCGTACGTGCGCTACAGCGCGCACGTCTTTGCGTTCCTCCTGCTGGTCGGTGGGCCGTTTCCGGGGTTCGTGGGTAAGCAGGGCAGCTACCCGGTGGACATCGTGATCGATCCGCCGGTACGGCAGCGCCGGGTAGTTACGCTGTTCCGGCTCGTGCTGGCGATCCCGGCGCTGCTGCTCGCCGCGGGCTACGCGAGCGTCGTCTTCGTAGTCGCGATTCTCGGGTGGTGGTACGCGATCGTCCGCGGGCGGATGCCGGAGGGGATTCGCGATCTCGGTGCCGCGAGCATCAGATACGTCGCGCAAACGACAGCCTACGCCCATCTCGTCACCGCGAGGTACCCCTATTCGGCACCCGCCGTTCGCGACCAGAGCCCGGCTGAGGACGAGCAGCTCTCCCTCGGTCCGATCGACTGGAGCGCCGTCTGAGAGTACGACTGCTTGTGCCAGTGGTGCTCGTGATCGGGGTGGGGTTCGCGGCATATCTGCTGCTTCCCTCAACCGTTCCGTCGGGTCTTCGACTCCCCCACGTCGATCTCGACAGCGCCTTCGGTGCGCATAACGTCGCCGCGGGCGTCCGGTTCGAGCGCGTCGAGAACCTGCTCTGGGTCGCGAACGAGCTCGTCCTGCTCGTGACGCTCGCGCTTTACGCCGTCTTCGGCGTCCGCTTCACCCGCGAGTCCGCCGCCGGCCGGATCGGCACGGGGATGTTCCTCGGCATGCTCGGCCTCGCGCTCGTGTGGCTGAGCCAGCTTCCCGTCGGGCTCGTGCAGCACTGGTGGGAGCGCAAGCACGACCTGAGCGAGGAGGGGTACGTCTCGTGGGTCTTTACGGGTTGGGCGGAGCTCGGTACGGCCTTCGTGTTCGTCTGTATCGCGCTGTTGATCGTGATGGCGCTCGCCGGGCCGCTCGGGGACAACTGGTGGATCCCGGGGTCGGCCGTCTTCATCGGCCTCTTCGCCCTCTTCTCGTTCATCACGCCCTATCTGGCGACGGCCGGTCAGGAGACAACGCGCCTGCGAGATCCAGTGCTCGTCGCAGCCGCGGAGCGGTTCGAGAAGGCGCAGGGGCTCGAGGGGATCCGGTTCGACGTCACCACCGTGAGCGACTTCACGTCTCAGGCGAACGCGTTCGCCTCCGGGTTCGGGCCGACGCGCCGCATCGTGCTCTGGGACACGCTGCTCGACGGGCGGTTCTCGAACGGCGAGGTCGAGGTGGTGATAGCGCACGAGCTCGGGCACATCTCGAGCAGACATATCCTCAAGGGGATCGGCTGGTACGCGCTGTTCGCGATCCCGGGTGCGTACCTCGTCGCGGTTGCGACGCGCAGGCGCGGAGGGATGCGGGTTGCGGAGGCCGTGCCGCTTGCTCTCCTCGTCGTCGTGCTGCTCCAGCTCGTCTCACTGCCGGCACAGGGGTGGCTGACGCGGCGGATGGAGGCGGAGGCTGACTGGAAGGCGTTGGAGTCCTCGCGCGACCCGACGTCGATGGAGCGCCTGTTCCGCTCGTTCGCCGAGACGTCCCTCAACGACCCGAGCCCGCCGACCTGGGCGTACATCTTGCTCGAGGATCACCCGACGCTCGAGCAGCGCGTGGCGATGGCCCGAGCGTGGCGCGCCCTCAACCCGTCAGTCAAGTAACACCGCGAGCTGCCCTGCTCCCTGCGCACCTGCCATGACGGAACCTAAGAGGGCCGGAGCCGGGCTCAGCCCGGCGGGAGGCCAACGAACCGTTATGCCACGAAACAAGCGCGAAGGAGGGGGCCCGTGGGGGAACCATGGGTTCCCCCACGATTACGCACCTGCCATGACGGAACCCAAGAGGGCCGGAGCCGGGCTCAGCCCGGCGGGAGGCCAACGAACCGTTATGCCACGAAACAAGCGCGAAGGAGGGGGCCCGTGGGGGAACCATGGGTTCCCCCACGATTACGCACCTGCCATGACGGAACCCAAGAGGGCCGGAGCCGGGCTCAGCCCGGCGGGAGGCCAACGAACCGTTATGCCACGAAACAAGCGCGAAGGAGGGGCGTGGGGGAACCATGGGTTCCCCCACGATTACGCACCTGCCATGACGGAACCCAAGAGGGCCGGAGCCGGGCTCAGCCCGGCGGGAGGCCAACGAACCGTTATGCCACGAAACAAGCGCGAAGGAGGGGCCCGTGGGGGAACCATGGGTTCCCCCACGATCAAGTGAGGGTGTACTCGGGTCCCGAGCCGCCCTCAGGCGGGGTGAGCCTGCCGCCCTTGGCGGTGATCGCGCCGCACTGAACGCAGTTCGACGGCGTCAGGTTGACGGTGACGGTCCCGTCCCCGTTGTCGGCGCCGACCTCGTACACCTGCGCCGGGCACATCCACGACCACATCTCGGCGAGGTCGCGAGGTACGTTGCGAGCGATTCGCACGTGATTCGGCTGATCGTCGCGCGTGCGGTTGCCGGCTGCGAACACGGATGAGAGCTTGTCGAAGGTGAGCACGCCGTCGGGGGCCGGGTAGCGGGCCGCGCGGTTCGTGCGCATGAGTGGGGTCTCGCTGTTCGGGTGCGTCGGATACTCCTTCGGCGGCAACTTCCCTTTCGTGATGGTCAACGAGCTCGCCAGGGCACCGCCGACGAAAAAGCCCTTGTCGAACACCTGACGCATGTTTCTGACCTCCTTGAGGTCGCGCGAGATGTAGCTGTCCCGCACCGCGTCGTCGTAATGGTCGAGGCCGCCGACACGCGCCGGGTTCTCACCCCGCTGGAGCGCCCGGAATGCAGCCTCGGCGGCGAGCTTGCCGGACTCGATCGCGTAGTGAATGCCCTTGAGCCGCGGGACGTTGACGATCCCGGCGCCCTCGCCGACGAACATGACGCCGGGCGCACTGAGTCGTGAGGGCATCGAGTGAAACCCACCCTCGGTGATCGTCTTCGCGCCCCAGGCGATCCGCTCGCCTCCGACCAGAAGCTTGCTGATTTTCGGGTGGAGCTTGAACTCCTGCAACAGGTCGTGCGCCGAGAGCTCGAGGTCTGCGTACTCGAGGCCGACGACGAAGCCGATCGTGAGCATGTCCTCACCCATCGGGTAGATGAACGAGCCACCGAATTCGCCGTACTTCGCGCGGGTGCGGAGCGGCCAGCCCATCGTGTGGATGATCTTGTGCAACGGCTTCGCTACCTTCCAGACCTCCTTCACGCCGAGCGCCCAGATCTGCGGGTTGCGCCCCGAGAGGCCGAAACGGTCGATCGCGGCGCCTGTCAGGTGCCCGGCGGTCCCCTCGGCGAGCACGGTCACCTTGGCAACGACATCGGCGCCCGGCTCGAAGTTCCCGAGCTCCTCACCCTCCTTGCCTCGCCCCTTGTCCCCTGTTCGCACTCCGACGACGCGGCCGTGCTCCACGAGGAGCTTGTCGGCGGACGTCTCGGACAGGATCGCCGCCCCGCCCTCCTCGGCTTGCTCGCCGAGGAACTTCCCAAGCTCGGCAAGGGAGAAGATCCAGTTGCCGTGGTTGCGGAACGTAGGCGGCGGGGGGATCCGCAACGCCGCGCGCGGCCGCAGGACGTACACGGCCTCCCCGTGGACAGGGCCGTAGCTCGGTATCTCCTCGAGCGTGAGACGCCCCTCAAAGAGGCGTCGGAGTGCCCGGGGGTTGACGACGGCCCCGGAGAGCAGGTGCGAACCTGGCTGCTTGCCCTTGTCGATCACGGCGACCGGGACGTCGCCGAGCCTCTCCGCCGTTTCGGGATTCTCCTCGAGCAGCTGTCCGAGGCGGACGGCGCACGCGAGCCCACCCGGCCCACCACCGACGATGAGGACACCGACCTCGATCCGCTCGTCGACCGGATCGGTCGGCACCCCGATCGCCTCGGCGTTGCCCCACGCAGGTGGGAAGGCCGCCGGCCTGACGGCATCGTTGCCGCCGCGCTGCTTTCGGCTCATACCGGGCTCACGCGCTTCGTGCCTGGACCAGCTCTGTCAGCTTCGGGACGATCGCATTGAGATCGCCGACGACACCGAAGTCGGCAAAATCGAAGATGGGGGCGTTCCCATCCTTGTTGATCGCGATGATCGTGCCGGAGCTCTGCATCCCGATCTTGTGTTGGATCGCCCCGGAGATGCCGCAGGCGATGTAGAGGCGCGGCGAGACCGACTTCCCGGTCTGCCCGACCTGTGTCGAATAGGGGTACCAGCCGGCGTCGACGACTGCCCGCGTCGCGGCGACGGCCCCGCCGAGTGCAGCCGCCAGGTCCTCGCAGAGCTTGAAGCCGTCGGCCGTCCCGAGCCCTCGGCCACCCGCGACGATCACGTCGGCGTCCTCGATCGAGGGGCCTATCGACTCCTCCTGTGTCTGCTCGACGAGCGTCGCGGCTGTCGAGAAGTCGGAGAACGACGTGCTGAACTGCTCCACCGTCGCGTTTCCGCCCGACTCGACTGGATCGAACGACCCGGACCGGACGAGGGCAAGCCGCGGGGTCGATTTCCACCCCACGTCGACGACGACCGTGTCCCCGAGCGCATTCCGCTTGCCGACGAGCTCCTCGCCGTCGACGACGAGATCGACGAGATCCCAGTTGAGCCCCGCATCAAGACGCGCCGAGAGACCAGCGGCGACGTCGGCAGAGAGGACCGATGCCGCAAAGACGACCGTGTCCGCGCCCGTTTGCCCGACGAGCGCCGCGAGCGCATCGACACGTGGCTGGGGCAGCGGTGCCTCGAGCGCGGGGTCGTCACAGACGTAGACCTTGGCGGCTCCGTAGGCACCTGCCTTCGCCGCGACGCTGCCGACGCCTGTCCCGAGCACGACCCCTGCCACGTCACCGCCGAGCGACGCAACCTTGCCGAGAACGCCAAGCGAGCTCGACGAGATGTCGTCACCGTGGTGCTCGAGGAAGACGAGTGTCATTGCCATCTAGATCAGCCTCTTCTCGACGATGTATTCGAGGATCTTCTCAGCGGCCGTGCCGTCGTCCTCGATCTTGACGGCGTCGCCGCGCGACGGCGGCGGTGCCAGGGCGGCAACTGTCGTGCGGGAGCCGCGCTCGCCGGCACGCTCCGGTTCCACGCCGATGTCCGCGAGGGTGAGGAGGTCCTGTGGCTTCTTCTTCGCTCCCATGATCCCCTTGAGCGAGGGGTAGCGCGGCTCGTTGATCGCGTCGGAGACGGCGACCACAGCGGGTAGTGGCGCGGCGATGACGTCGTAGCCGAACTCGGTCTGCCGCTTGCCCTTGACCGAGGCCGAATCGACCTCGAGGTGCGCCACCTGCGAGATCAGCGGTCGCTGCAAGCGGTCGGCAACGGCAGCCCAGAGCACCGCTCCGTCCGCATCGCTCGACTGCTGGCCGAACAGGATCAAATCCGCTTCCTCTCGCGCGAGCGCCTTTGCGAGGACGAGGCTCGTCGCGACGAGATCCGAGCCGGCAGCTGCCTCGTCGGCCACCAGAACAGATCGATCCGCGCCCAACGCGAGCGTCTTGCGGAGCGACTCGGCCGCCTTGTCGGGCCCGAGCGACACGACGACGACCTCGCCGTCGCCCGTCGCTTCCTTGATGCGGAGCGCCTCCTCGACGGCGTTCAGATCCGTCGCATTCGGGGCTCCCTCTCCAGAGCGGTCGAGCCGCTTCGTAGCCGGGTCGATCCGCTTGTGGACGGTAGCGTCCGGCACCTGTTTCACACACACGGCGATTTTCATGGCCGTACCCTAACAGCGTCGCTCGGGCGTACTTTCGATGAACCGATCGTCGTCGTCCGAGCAGGACGACGGCCGACGGGACGCCTCCCTCGATCGAGTGATCCTGTGCGCAACCCCGAACGGGGGATGGCGCGACCCGCGCCACCGAGTCACCCTCAGAGCACATGCGCACGCTGCCTTGCATCGCTCTCATCGCTCTCCTCTGCGCGCTCCTGACAGGCTCCGTTGCCTCGGCGCAGACCCCTTCGGCTCTCCCGCGAGCCGCAAGCCAGCGGATCGAGCTCACACCCGTCTCAGACCTGCTCGCTGCAATCAACGACGTGCGCGTGGCGAACCACGTGCCCCCGCTTCGCCTGTCACCCGACCTCGTCCGAGCCGCCCACGCCCACTCTGTCGAGATGCTCAGCTCGGGCCGCTTCGCGCACGAGTCCGCAGACGGCACCGCCTTCGCTGTGCGGGTCAGCCGCTACTACGGCCCCGCCGGAGGATCCAACCACCCCTGGGCGACGGCCGAGAACATCCTCTCGAGCTCGACGGTGCTCGACGCGAGACGCGCCGTACGCCTCTGGCTGCAGTCGCCTCCGCACCGCCGGAACCTGCTCGACCGGAGCTTCCGCGACGTTGGCATCAGCGGCGCATTCACCGCGAGCGCTCACGGCGACTTCGGGCACAGCAGCGCCTGGGTCGTGACGCTCGACCTCGGGCGCCACACGTCGTAACGACCCGGTTTCACGCGCGAGAACGGTGGTCAGGCCATACTTCGCAGGGCCGGGCTGGAGGAGAGACAGAGGAGCCGTCACCCGCTCGTCGAATCGCGAAGGGCGCCGGCGACCCTTCGACGACCGACGGCTTAGGAGTGCCGCCGGCGCACAGCATCGCTCGTTGGACGAGGCCATGCAGAACCCGCGACGCACACGAGACTGGGAGCACTGGCCCGCAGAGCGCGGGCCGGACGAGGGGCTGCGGACCCGTCTACGTCATCTCTTCACGCCCGGCGCAGATATCGCAGCACACGAGGTCGCGCTCCAGGGAATCCTCGACGAGCGCGGAAGGGAGCTCGAAGAGCGCACAACACAGCTCGCCGAGACGATCTCGGCTCTCGAGAAGCGTGAAGAACGTGTCCGTGAGCTCCGGGCGGCAGTCGACCAGATGCTTCGACGCGGGTCGACGCAACTCGACGAGCGGCACGCAGAGCTCAACACCTATTCCGAGGAGCTGGCGGAGCGCGAAGCGCGCATCGGCGAGCTCGAGCGCGAGCTCGCGGGCCGGCGGCAGGAGCTCGGCGCCGTCGAGCTGCGAAGTGCCGCGCTCGAGGGACGCGAGCGTGCCGCCGACGACCAGGCTACTGCGCTCGAGGCACGCGAGGCCGCCCTCGCCGCACGCGAGACGGCGCTCGCCGCACTCGAGGCGCGCGCCGCCGAGCTCGACCGGCGCGAACATGAGCTCGACGCTGTCGCGACCCGACTCTCGGAGCGGGAGCAGGAGCTCGCAGGAGAGGGTCGCGCGCTCGCGGCCCGTGACGCCAGCGTCCGCGAGCGAGAGCTACGGCTGGGCGCCGCGGAGGAACGGGCCAAGGCGATCGAGGATCTTCGGGCGCAGCTCGCTGCACGCGAGACCGAGCTCTCCCTCGAACGCGAGGCGCTGGAGAGAGCACGCGCCGCGCTCTCGACGGCCGTTATCTCCGCCTCGGAGGGCCTCGGGCTTCCGGTTCCGGACGCAACCGCAGCAGTGGAGGCGTTTCTTGTGCTCGTCGCTACAGCGACCGGCTACCGCCTGGCGTCGTTCGAGGGCGCCCTCCCGCTTCCCGGCTCCGAGATCGAGAGCGACGGAGAGCGGTATCTCGTAACGCGGGTAGGCCCGTCACCGCTACCCGACGACACGCGGCACTGCGTGTTCGCAGAGCAACTCCGCTGAAATCGCCTACCCGCCTGGTAGACGCCACACAGGCCGCTCCGGGGCAAGGCTGCCGTCGCTCGGACCGAGCGTCCTGATGCAATGCCCTGCCTGCTCAACGAGATACGAGGCGATCGCCTGGTCGACCGAGGTGAATCGGCGTAGACGTACGTCGTACAGCTCGACCAGCCCAAAGACCTCGCCGGCCACGACAAGGGGTACCAGCAGGACGCAGCTCATCCCGAGCTCGCGCAGGATGTAGGCCTCGGCGGGGTCGATCTCGGGGTCGAGAAACGAGAGCGTGCGCGGAGCTCGGTCGCGCAGCACGGCCTCGGTGAGCGGAAAGTCCGCGATCAAGTACGCCCAGTCCGGCCCAAGGTCGGTATCCCTGAGCGCGTGCGTAGCGATGTCGTAGAGATACATCCCGTCGGCGATCCGCGAGACGACGCAACCCGTGGCTCCGACTACGAACGACGCAGTCTTCGCGAGGCGACCGAGGACCGCTTCGGTGGTCGGCTCGTCCCAGATCAGGCGGGCTGCATTGGCAATGTCGCCGAGCGCGCCAACCGCGTCGGCGCGCGAGCCGTGCCGACGATCGCGGCTTTCGACCGACTCGTCGGCGACGACCTGTCGTGCCGCGATCTCACGAAACGAGGTGACCTGATCCTTCCCCCATTCCTTGGCGCGATACAGTGCCTGGTCTGCTGCCCGGAGGAGCTGCGAGCTGCCGACGCCGTCGTAGGGACACGTCGCGACTCCAACGCTCATTCGCAGCGGGAAGCCGGCATCGGCCAGACCCCTCGCAAGCCGGCGCCGGATCTCCTCGGCGCTTCGCGTCGCCGCATCCCGGTCGCTGCCGGGGAGCATCACGACGAACTCGTCCCCACCCAGCCGTGCGGCAATACCGCTTTCCCCGACTGTGGCCTCGAGCTCGATCGCGGCTTCCTGGAGGAGCGCGTCTCCAAAGGCGTGGCCCGCGCGGTCGTTTACGTCCTTGAAGTCGTCGCAGTCCAGAACGAGGAGGCTGAGGGCTCGACCGGACTCGATAGCAGCGGCGAGCTCGCTTTCGAGGCGTTGCTCGAACCCGCGCCGGTTCGCGATGCCGGTCAACGGATCTGTCAGCGCGCTGAGACGCTCCCTCCCCAGCATCAGGGTCGCGTCGAGCGACGCAGAGACGTGCTTCGTGAGGAGCACGGCGATCGAGCTCGGCTCGTTGCCGATCTCGCGCAGCCAGCGCGACGTCCCGGCCAGCACGCCGATGTCATTGCCACCGGCGCGGAGCGGCAGCCACAGGATCGCGCGGCCGTCGTCCACGCCAGACAGATCGGGGTCGCCAGGACGCAGGACTTCGAGCGACGCGTTGGGCGCAATGCGCGAGCGAAGGATCGCGACTGCGCTCTCCGGCAGTGGTCGCGCGTCACCACTGCGCCAGTCAGCGAGGGTGTTCGTCGCGCCGTCGGCCGCGAAGAGCGATACCTGTGCCGTCTCGAGAGGTAGTGCGAGCCTGAGCGCGAGCACCGCGATCTCGGCGATTGCGCGAGGGTCGCGGAGCGTGCTGATCTGTACGAGCACACGAGCGAGAACGCCCGCGTCGAAGCTCCAGCCAAGGAGTGCAGCGTCATACAGGCGCTCGATCTCGCGCGCGAGCGGAGCCACGAGCACCGGGGTGTTGGCAGGAAGGGGCACGACGCTCTCGAGCACGAGTAGGCTCGGGGCCTTACGGGCAGACAGCAACGGGACAGTCACCGCCGAGACTGCACGCGGATCGATCGGCGTGTATGCGGCGCCCGCGACATCCGGAATGAAGCGGAGCCCGTCTGCGCCCGAGCGGCTCTCCGTCTCCGGATCGTCGACGAGCCCGTCAGGCACGAACGCGTACCCGTGCTGCGTGATCGACCAGACGAAATGGCGGTTGACGCCGAACACGGCGGTACGAAGCTCCGGCAACCCCTCGACCAGCGTTTCGAGCATTACGTCGAGACAGCTCTCCGGATCGACCGCCGCTCGCGCGGCGTCGATCGCGCGGTCGATCGAGCATGCGAGGTCGGACGCCGTGACCTCCGGCCACGGTGGCTTCGTTAGTGACGCACTGTCCACGCTCAGAGAAATCGGCATCCCCGGGGCGCCGCTTGAGGCCCGGATCCGCCGGGACAAACGACCTCGTAGTCTTACCGGCAACGTTGGTGGGTATGCGGGTCGCGAGAACCGAGCCAGGCTAGGACGCAGGGAGCCTCAATATGTGACGTATTGGGGCGACCGAGGACGACGCATGGTGAAGAGCTAATCGCGGGCCGCAACACGGCAAACGTTGCCGGTCAGACCGCTAGCGACCGGAGCCTGGCTCCCAGAGAGGCTCTGACTGCCCAGCAAGCGCATTCGACGCGCGCGAGAGGATGAAGAGAAAATCGGAAAGACGGTTGAGGTAGACCGCTGCAAGTGGGCTAATCTCCGTGCTTTGGGCCGCCGCGAGCGTCTCGCGCTCGGCACGGCGGCAAACGGTGCGGGCGACATGCAGCCCAGCAGCCGCTGGAGTACCACCTGGAAGGACGAAGCTCTTGAGCTCGTCGAGATCCGCATTGAATAGGTCACAGAGGCGCTCGAGCTCGTCGATCGCCTCCTGCGTGATCCGTAGGCGACCGTCGATGCCGACCGGAACGGCGAGGTCGGCACCGAGGTCGAAGAGCTCGTTCTGGATGCGTGACAGAGGCGCGCGGAAGGCATCATGGCAGGCGCCCGCGAGCACGGCCCCGATCACGGCGTTGAGCTCGTCGACCGTGCCGTAGGCGGCGATCCTGCCGTCGAGCTTCGACACGCGCGTGCCGTCGCCGAGCGAGGTCTCACCAGCGTCGCCCCCACGCGTGTAGATGCGCGTCAGGCGAACCGGCTCGTCGTCAGCACGCGGCACGAGCGCCGAGTATAGAACGCCTCTAGAGCTCGTCGAGCGGTCGCAGCCGCCGCCACAGAGGCCCGCCCTTGCGGCGGAGCGTCCGGCGCATGCCGTCAGGGGAGACGACCCGGCCGACAGTGCGCCGACTGAGCTCCGCGCACAGAACCGCCGAGGCTGCCGGCCCGCGCTCCCCGTAGCGCACTCCCATCGCTACGAACGAGGGCGCAGCCCGCCATCCCTCCGGCCGGAGCTCGTACGCCTCCTGCTCGTCGACGAAGAACCCGGCGCGGGCGAAGAGGCGCGACCAGCCGCGCAGATCCTCCTGGCGGAACCAGCCGTAGTCGCCGGGCTCGCCGAGCGGGACCGTGACGAGCAGCGTCCCGGTTGGGCTCAGCACCCGCCGGAGCTCACGCAATGCCTCCTCGCGCCCGCCGGCACCGCTGTCGTCGATGTCGTAGACGCTGTTGTCCGCGCCAACGTGCTCGATCGTCGAGACGAGCAGGATCTGGTCGAACGAGCCATCGACAAACGGCAGCGAGCGGATGTCGGCACGGACGGTCTCCATCCCCGGGATGTCCGACTCGGCGAGGTCGACGCCGACGAGGTCGCCCGGGGAGGCCTCGAGCAGAGCCGCGAGGTACGACGGCTCCGCGAACGCGTAGCCCACGTCGAGGACCCGGCCGCGACCGAGCCGCGAGAGCACCCATGGGATCTCGATCACCCGCTCGTCGGTGCCGGCTGGCCCCTGTAGGCGCCGTGGGCGCTCGCCTCGCTCACGTGCTCCTCGGGCGAACGCGATCGCGTCGTCGAGGACGCGGATCCGCTCGAACTCCTCGCTGCCCAGCAGCTCGGCGACGAGCGTCGCACGCGACAACGTCCCCTCACTTAGCTTGGCGAGTGCCCGCTCGCGCGCCTCCGGATCGGGGGCGCGCCGGAGCACGAACCCGAACAGGCCGTCGACGTACTGCTCGTCTGATGGCCGAGCGACCTCGAGGTACGCGCGGAGACGATCATCCACGGGCAGCATCCTAGAGCGAGGGACGGCGACGGCCATCAATCAGCTCCGTCGGCGCTAGGCGGCCCCTTCGCTATCCCTCGCCCGGTTACCCTCGCTCAGGGGACCGGCGCACCCGGGAGATCGGGGCGCGTGCCACGCCGCAGGCGGTGAATCGAGAAGGCGAGCACGAGCGCGACGAGGACGATCCCGATCGCGACCTTGATCGCAGTGCCCTTCGGTTGATCGGCCTCTGCGAGGAGCGCGGCGGGGCTTGTCTGACCGCAGACGCTCGAGATCCAGACGCCGTCGGCGCGCGTCATCAGAATGCCGGCGTCGGTGCCGTACACCTGTTCGAGGCCCTTCGGGCCGGTCTGGCTCGTCACGTCCACGGTGGGGCCCAGCGTGCCCTTGACCTCGAGCTTGACCTTGTAGCGAAGCGTTTCGCGCGCGACGCCGCCGATCGGCGCTGCCTGCCGCGCTGACAGCAGACTTCCGACGAAGGCGGCATCCGCCGAGTCGAGACGGTCGACGAGCGGAACGGTAGGACATGTGAACGCCGATGCGCCGCCGGCAAGAGCGGCGCCAACGACCGCCGCGACGCCGATGACGGTGGCAAGGCGGGTGATCACGACGCGACCTCGATTAGCAACGCGTCGCCCTGGCCGCCGCCGGAGCAGATCGCCGCAACGCCGAGGCCACCGCCGCTGCGCGCGAGCTCGTGCACGAGCGTCGCCACAAGCCGACCGCCGGACGCGCCGATCGGATGCCCGAGCGCCAACGCCCCGCCGTTGACGTTGACGAGCTCCTCGTCGACGCCGAGCATGCCTGCGGAGGTCTTTGCAACCGACGCGAACGCCTCGTTGATCTCGAGCCGCTGCAACTCGTCGGTAGACCTGCCGGCGGTCGCAAGGGCCTTCACCGCGGCGGCGGCGGGGGCAGTCGCGAGGTACGCGAACTCACCTGCAATGGCTGCCTGCGCGACAATCGACGCAAGCGGTGTCAGGCCGCGCCGTGCGGCGAACCGCTCCGAGCAGATCACGAGACCGGATGCACCGTCGTTGACCGACGGGGCATTCCCCGCGGTGACCGTCCCTTCTGTATCCATGATCGGGGAGAGCCCTGCCAGGCGCTCCACCGTCGTATCGCGACGGATGCCCTCATCACGCGCAACCTCTCCGACCGGGACGAGCTCGGTGTCGAAGCGCCCAGCATCCTGCGCGGCGGCGGCCCGTTGGTGCGAGCGCGCCGCCCAGGCATCCTGCTCCTCTCGCGTGGGCCCGAGCTCACGTGCCACCAGCGCCGCCTGCTCGACCATGTGTCTCCCGTCGAACGTCGAGGTGAGCCCGTCGGCGACCAGCGAGTCGACGAGTTCGCCGTCGCCGAGCCGGTACCCGAAGCGCGCCTTTCGAAGCAGGTAGGGAGCGTTCGACATCGATTCCATGCCGCCCGCCACGACGACGTCGTGGCCGCCCGAGCGGATCATGAGATCGGCGATCTCGATCGCCCGGAGCGACGAGGCGCAGACCTTGTTGACAGTGTCGGCCGGGATGTCGTTCGGGATCCCGGCGAGGACGGCCGCCTGGCGCGCCGGTGCCTGCCCCACGCCCGCCTGCAGGACCTGCCCCATGATCACGTAGCCGACCTCGTCGACCTCGATCTCTGCGCGCTCGACGGCGCCTCGGATCGCACTCGCCCCGAGCTCGACCGCCGAGTGGCCGGCGAGACCGCCGCCGAGACGGCCGAAGGGCGTGCGGACGGCGCTGAGAATCACTGCTCCGCTCATCGGGTCGCGTCTCCGCTCGTCGCTCGAGACTGCTGGAGGCCTCCTGATCCGCCTGGAGGGCGCACTTCCTCAGCGTACACTCGACCGGGCACCCGGCTTCGTCTACTCTTCGTGTAATGACTTCCGCCTTCTGCATCTGTGCTTGGTGGTGGCGCAGCGAGCGAGGCGGGACCCTGCGCCGAGCCTGACCCGGCCGGCAACCCGCATCGCTCCACCTCGACCTCCCGCTGGGAGGTCTTTTTCGTAGGCTGACGACGAGGAACCCGACAAACTGAAGATGAGCTCGATCACTGCCATCCCGACCGATCTGATCACGCCCCTCGGGGCGTACCTCCGCCTGCGGGACGGCATGCCGGCGAGCTTCCTGCTCGAATCGGTCGACCAGGGGCGGCTCGGACGCCATAGCCTCGTCGGCACTGGCACCCGAATCGTCTCGTTCGACGAAGCGGAGCGCGAGGTGGCCGCCGGCAAGATCGTCGTCGGCTACCTCGGGTACGACTACATCGCCACGCTCGAGCCCACGGTGCCCCTACCGGCGGAACGGCCAGGCGTTCCCGAGAGCCGGTTCGTCGTCGCCGACACGTTCGTTCGCTTCGATCACGTGCTCGCCGTCGCCGAGGTGCTCGCGGGCGACCCGGAGTCGATCGCCGACATCCTTCGGCGCCCCGCCGCCGAGCCCGCTCCGCGCGTCCTCGAGAGCCATCCTGCGGAGCGCTTCCCGACCCGGTCCGTCCACGAGGACCGCGTTCGCCGCGCGAAGGACTACATCAAGGCAGGCGACGCGTTCCAGATCGTCGTCTCGCAGCGCGCCGTCCGGCGGACGGACGCGACGCCCCTCGAGCTCTACCGCGCGCTGCGGCGCGTCAACCCCTCGCCGTACCTCTTCCTGCTCGAGCTCGGCGATCTCGCGCTCGTCGGCTCCTCCCCGGAGACACACGTGAAGCTCGAAGGGGGACGAGCAAGCCTCAACCCGATCGCCGGGACTATCCAGCCAGGTGAGGGGAACGCGGAGCGCCTCCTCTCATCCGAGAAGGACCGTGCCGAGCACGTGATGCTCGTCGACCTCGGCCGCAACGACCTCTCCCGCGTCTGCGCGCCGGGAACGGTGCGTGTCGAGCGCTTCCTCGAGGCCGAGCACTACTCGCACGTGATCCACCTCGTCTCCGAGGTCGCTGGCGAGGTCCGTCCCGGCTTCTCGGCGTTCGACCTCGTGCGAGCGACGTTTCCCGCGGGCACCGTCTCGGGTGCGCCGAAGATTCGCGCGATGCAGATCATCGCCGAGCTCGAGGACTACGGCCGGGGCGCATACTCGGGCGTCGTCGGCTACGCCTTGCCGAATGGCGATCTCGACACGTGCATCACGATCAGGACATTGGTGCTGAAGGACGGCGTCGCGTACCTCCAGGCGGGCGGTGGAATCGTCGCCGACTCAGTGCCGCGCGACGAGCACCAGGAATGCCTCAACAAGCTCGCGGCGATCGAGGCTGCCCTGGATCTCGCGGAGCGAGGCGGGGCGAGATGATCTCCGCCGGGCGGAAGCGAGAGGCGGCCAGGGACGTGAGGGTGCTGATGATCGACAACTACGACTCGTTCACGTACAACCTCGTGCACCTGTTCGAGGAGCTCGGGGCCGAGGTCGTCGTCTACCGGAACGACGCGATCACGGCAGATGAGGCGGAGCGGCTCGCTCCCGATCGACTCGTCATCTCTCCAGGCCCGGGGCGACCGGTGGACGCCGGCGCCTCGATCGCGCTGATCAGCCGTCTCGCGCCGACGACGCCGACCCTCGGTGTCTGCCTCGGGCATCAGGCCATCGTCGAGGCCTTCGGCGGAGAGATCGGACAGGCACAGGCGCTCCTGCATGGCAAGGCGAGCCTCATCCGACACGACGGGAAGGGTGTCTTCGAAGGCCTTCCAGAAGAGCTCGAGGCCGGGCGCTACCACTCGCTTGCAGCGATCCGGGTACCCGATGTGCTCGAGGTGACCGCACGGACGGCCGACGGTGAGGTGATGGGCGTCAGGCATCGCACGCTCCGTGTCGAGGGCCTCCAGTTCCATCCCGAATCGGTGTTGACACCGCTCGGTCCCGAGCTGGGACGGAACTTCCTGCGATGACCGGCAACAGCGGATGAGCGTGCAGACTGCGATCGCGCGGCTGCTCGACGGCCACGACCTCGGCCGAGCCGAGGCTCGTGAGGCGATGAGCTCGGTGATGGACGGCGAGGCGACACCCGCGCAGATCGCGGGGCTGCTCGTGGCACTTCGGGCGAAGGGCGAGGCCGCGGACGAGATCGCCGGCTTCGCCGACGCGATGCGCGAGCGCATGATCCCCGTCACACCGACGCGAGCGCCGCTGATCGACATCGTCGGAACAGGTGGAGACGGCGCGCACACGATCAACATCTCCACAGCGGCGGCGGTCGTCGCCGCCTCCGCGGGAGCCGCAGTCGCGAAGCACGGCAACCGCGCTGCAAGCTCGAAGTGTGGCTCCGCCGACGTGCTCGAGGAGCTCGGGTTCGCGCTCGAGCAACCCGCAGAGAGGATCGCGCAGTCGATCGACGAGCTCGGGTTCGGATTCATGTTCGCGCGTTCCCACCATCCCTCCATGGCACATGCAGCGCCGGTCCGTGCCGAGCTCGGGATCCGCACGGTCTTCAACGTCCTCGGCCCGCTCGCGAACCCGGCGGGGGCGCGCGACGGGGTCTTCGGCGTCTACGCGCCCGAGCTCGCGCGCACCTATGCCGAGAGCCTCGCAGGCCTCGGTGCGACGCGCGCCTTCGTCGTGCACGGCGACGGGGGGCTCGACGAGCTCGCGCCGGGCGGCGTCAACCTGGTCGTCGAGGTCGCTCACGGCAAGGTGCGCGAATACGAGCTCGATCCCCGCTCGCTTGGGATCTATCCGAGCGATCCTGCGGATCTCACCGGCGGCAGCGCAGCGGCGAATGCGCGCGCAATTCGCGCACTCTTCGCCGGGGAACGCTCGGGAAGGCGCGACGCGGTCGTCCTCAACGCGGCGGCGGCACTCGTCGCGGCGGGCCTTGCGAACGACCTCGGTGACGGGATCGGACTCGCGGCCGACGCGATCGACTCGGACGCGGCGGCAGCGAGGCTGGAGGCGCTCGCCCGCTTCACGACGGCGGATTACGGGTCATGACGGTGCCCGTGCACGTCAGCGCGTGGTGCCTGGCCGAAGCCAGGCACGAGGAGTCAGTCTAGATGGGACTGTTCGTCGAACGGTTGCGGGTCCCGGGACTCGGGGCGATCGCCGAGATCAAGCGCCGCTCGCCGTCGGCTGGAGACCTGCGTCCGGACGCCGAGCCCGCGAAGATCGCCGCGGCCTACGAGCGCGCGGGAGCAGCCGCCGTCTCGGTGCTGGTCGACGCGCGCTTCGGTGGCACCTGGGACGACCTGCGTGCGGCGCGGGCTTCCGCGAAGCTGCCATTGCTGGCGAAGGGCTTCTTCTCGACCACCGACGACCTCCGCACAGCCAGGGCTGCGGGTGCCGACGCGGCACTCCTGCTCCTCCGTGACCTGGACGACGAGACGATGCGGACGATGATGGCGGCAGCGGCCGAGCTCGAGCTCGACACGCTCGTCGAGGCGCACGACACAGACGAGCTCGAGCGGGCGATCACGCTCGGCGCCGAGGTGATCGGCCTCAATGCGCGCGATCTCGCGACATTCTCGATCGACCGGAGGGCCCAGCTCGAGCTCGTAGCGAGCGTCCCCCGCGATCGAGTCGTGATCGCCGAGTCCGGGATCCACACGCGCGCCCACGGCGCCGCCGCGGAGCTCGCCGGGGCGGACGCAGTTCTCGTCGGATCCGCGCTGATGCTCGCCGCCGAGCCTGCCGAAAAGCTCGCGGAGATCCTTGCGCGTCCGCTCGTCAAGGTCTGCGGCCTCACCCGAGACGAGGACGTTGCGGCAGCGGTCGACGCCGGCGCAGACCTCCTGGGCTTCATCCTCGCCCCCGAGAGCCCACGAGCTGCACACGACGTTCTGAACGTTCCGGACACGGTGCTCTCGGTCGCGGTCTGGGTCGGCGAAGCCGAAAGCTCCGCGGCTGATCTCGACCAGGTTCATCCGCGCGAGCCGGGCAAGGTGCGCGGGCGCGACGCCGTGCTGCTTCGCGACGGCCAAGAGGTCGCCCGCGTCCTCGACCTCCCGTGGGACGGGAAGGACGATAGGAACTGGGCCCGCGCCGCCGCGGCCTACGGACGCGTCGTGCTCGCCGGCGGGCTGGGGCCCGACAACGTTCGTGCCGCGATCGCGACGGCGCAGCCCTGGGCCGTCGACGCATCGTCGGCGCTCGAGGTGACGCCGGGGATCAAGGATCACGACAGGGTTCGCGCATTCGTGGAGGCGGCACGCTCATGACGACGTCAGATCGCACAGAAACCTATGGCCCCTACGGCGGGCGGTATGTGCCGGAGACGCTGATCCCGGCGCTCGACGAGCTCACCGAGGCATGGAGGGTCGCGCAAGCCGATCCGTCGTTCCACGCGGAAGTCGAGGAGCTCGGGCGAACGTACACCGGCCGGCCCTCGCCGATCACGCGAGTCGAGCGCTTCGCTCCCGGCAAGAAGCTCTACCTCAAGCGCGAGGATCTGAACCACACGGGGGCCCACAAGATCAACAATGCGCTCGGTCAGGTCGTGCTCGCCGGGAGGCTCGGCAAGAAGCGCATCATCGCCGAGACCGGCGCGGGCCAGCACGGCGTTGCGACAGCCACGGCGTGCGCGCGTTTCGGCCTCGAGTGCGTCGTCTTCATGGGCAGTGAGGACATGCGGCGGCAGGCCCCGAACGTCGAGCGCATGGGCCTGCTCGGCGCAACCGTGATGCCGGTCGAGTTCGGCACGCGGACGCTCAAGGAGGCAACGAGCGAGGCGATCCGCGATTGGATCACGAACGTCGAGACCACGCACTACGTGATCGGCTCGTGCGTCGGTCCCGCACCGTATCCGGAGATCGTGCGCGAGCTGCAGTCCGTGATCGGACGGGAGGCGCGGGTCCAGCTCCTCGACGCAGAGGGCATGCTGCCGGAGGCGGTCGTGGCGTGCGTCGGCGGCGGCTCGAACGCGATCGGGATGTTCGCGGGCTTCATGGACGACCCAAGCGTCGAGCTGATCGGTGTCGAGGCCGCGGGAGCGGCGTCGCTCGGCCAGGGCCGCGCCGCCATCCTGCACGGCTCGCGCTCCTCGACGCTCGCCGACGCGGACGGGCAGATCGCCGACGCGCATTCGATCTCGGCGGGTCTCGACTATCCGGGCGTCGGTCCGGAGCACGCCCACCTCCGAGATCTCGGGCGCGCCCGCTACCTTCCGTGCACCGACGACGAAGCTCTCGACGCGTTCGCGCGCCTAACCCGCACCGAGGGCATTATCCCCGCCCTCGAATCCTCGCATGCGCTTGCGAAGGTGGCCGAGCTGGACGCCGAGTACATTGCCGTGTGCCTCTCCGGACGCGGAGACAAGGACCTCGCCGAGGCGCTGGCGGCGCTCGAGCGCCGCCGATGAGGAAGACGCTCGTCATCTACCTGATGGCCGGCACCGAGACGCCGGCCCTCGCCGCAGCAGCGGTGGAGGCCGGAGCAGACATCGTCGAGATCGGGTTCCCGTTCTCCGACCCGCTCGCCGACGGACCGGTCATCCGCGCGGCCGCGGAAAAGGCGCTCGCCGAGGGCATGCGTACCAACGCCTGCCTCGAGTGCCTGACGAAGGCCCGCGCGCTCGTCGGGACAACGCCGCTGATCCCCATGACCTACGCATCCCTGCTCGAGGCGTACGGCTGGGAGCGGTTCCAGCGCGACGCGCGGGCCGCCGGAGCAACAGGCTTCATCGTCGCAGACCTCGCCGCGGGAGATCGCACCGACCTGCCTCGGATCCAGCTCGTCGCCCCCACCTCGACGGACGAACGGATTGCGCTCGCCGCAGCGGAGACGGACGGGTGGCTATACCTCGTCACCCTCACGGGGACGACCGGCGCGCGAGCCGAGCTCTCCTCCGCGCTCGGTGGCCTTGCCGCGCGTGCGCGCGCGCTCACCGACGTTCCGCTCTACGCGGGCTTTGGCATCTCGACGCCCGAGCAGGCGCGCGCAGCTGCGGAGCTCACCGACGGGATCGTGGTCGGGTCGCGGGCCGTCCTTGTCGCGGAACAAGGGCCTGCCGCTCTAAGCGAGTACGTCGCCTCTCTCCGCGTAGCCGTGGACTCCTGACTGACGGGCCACCCGAATCGTGACCGGCGTCTGAGTGCCGGCGCGCGTCTGCACCCGAGAGTGCGCCGCCCGAACGACGCCCCGAACCCGCTACGGTTCGCCGCGTGCCCTTCCTTCGAGGCAGCCTTTTGATCGCTTCACCCGAGCTGCTCGACCCGAGTTTCCGGCGCACCGTCGTCCTCGTCGGCGAGCACTCGGAGAACGGGGCGATGGGCATCGTCCTCAACCGGCCATCGGCGGTAACGGTCGAGGAGGCAGTCGAGCCTCTCGCCCGACTCGTGGAGGCCGACGCCGCCGTTCACATCGGTGGCCCGGTCGAGCCCGACTCAGTGATCGTGCTGGGCGAGTTCACAGACCCCGAACGTGCGGCAGCGTTGGTGCTCGACGAGATCGGCTTTCTGCCCCAGGAGGCCGACACGGACGTACTCGGGGAGCTCGGTCGCGCTCGGGTCTACGCGGGCTACGCCGGCTGGGCAGCGGGGCAGCTCGAGCAAGAGCTGGAGGAGGAGTCGTGGATCGTCGAGCCGGCGAGACCCGAGGACGTCTTCACCGAGGATCCCGGCACGCTGTGGAGCGCCGTCCTTCGCCGCAAAGGCGGCGTTTACCGGGTGATCGCAACGCTTCCCGAGGACCCGACGCTGAACTAATCACGTCGCGAGGTGCCGCCTCACCGCGTCCGTAAAGGCACCCGCACGCTCGATGTTCGCGAGGTGTCGCGCGCCCGGAAGCACAACGAGCTCGGCGCCCGGAACGGCTGCGGCGATGGCCTGTAGGTGCTCGGGAGGAGTCGACGGGTCATCGGCTCCGGCAAGAGCGAGCGTGGGTGCAGCGATCCGCGGCAGCGCGCGACGGCAATCCCAGACCGAGATGGCCTCGCAACAAGCGGCGTACGCCTGGGTGTCCGTCGAGACGAAGTCGCGCCTTACCTGCGCGACGAGCTCGGACGGGCGAGCACGGAGGCCGTCGCTGAACCAGCGCTCGAGGACGGCGTCGACGATCGCCTCCATCCCTTCCTCGCGCACGACCCTCGCGCGCTCGCGCCATGGCTCGGGCGGCCCGAAATAGGCGGACGTGCACGCAAGCACGACCCGCTCAATCCGCTCCGGCGCGTTGATCGCGAGCCACATGCCGACGACCCCGCCGAGCGAGATCCCACAGAAGGACACCGTCTCGAGCTCGAGCACGTCGAGGAGCTCCACAACGTCTTGGCCGAGATCCGCAACGGTGCACGGGCCGGGCGGAGCAGGCGATCGACCGTGACCACGGTGGTCGTAGGCGAGCACTTCGAAGTCGCCCGCAAGCGCGTCGATCTGCGGCTGCCACATCGCGTGCGTCGCGCCGAGCGAGCTCGCGAGCACGATCACCGGCGCGCCCGGCGCGCCTTCGAGGAGATGGTGGACGGTCAGAGTAGTCTCATCACAGGCGCGTCAATCCTCCGTCTGCAGACGTTGGCGCAACGCTAACAGGCGCTCCGAGACATGCGAGTAGGATCGCGCCGTGACGCCGAGCGGGAGCATCGGAACACCTGGCACCCCGTCTGCGACGCGCCTCGTCCTACTCGGCTCGGGCGAGCTTGGCCGCGAGGTAGCGATCGAGGCCGTCCGGCTCGGGTGCGAAGTGGTGGCGTGCGACCGCTACGCGGGAGCGCCTGCCATGGCGGTCGCGCACAGGAGCCACGTCCTCCCGATGACCGATCCCGACGCTCTCCGCACCCTGCTCGAGGACGAGCGCTCCCGTCCGCACGACCGCCTGATCGTTGTCCCGGAGATCGAGGCTATCGCGACGTCCGTCCTCCGCGACGCGGAAGCCCGCGGCGTCGAGGTCGTACCGACGGCTCGCGCGGCGCAGCTGACGATGGATCGCGAAGGGATCCGGAGGCTCGCATCGGAGGAGCTCGAGCTTCCAACGTCGCCGTACCGCTTCTGCGCCTCCGAAGGAGAGCTCGCCGACGCCGTGCACGCCCTCGGGCTGCCGTGCGTCGTCAAGCCGTTGATGTCGTCGTCCGGTAAGGGTCAATCGCTCGTCCACGCAACGGACGACGTCGCGCGGGCCTGGAGCTACGCCCGGCAGTCTGGCCGCGTGGAAGGGCTGCGCGTCATCTGCGAGACCTTCGTGCGATTCGACTACGAATTGACCCTACTTACGGTGCGGCATGCCGGCGGAACATCGTTCTGCGCGCCGATCGGACACCGCCAGGAGGACGGCGACTATCGCGAGAGTTGGCAGCCCGCCGCCGTGGCCCCGAACGTCCTCGAGCGCTGCCATGAGGTTGCGAGCTCGATCACCGGCGCACTTGGTGGACATGGGATCTTCGGCGTCGAGCTCTTCGTGTCGGGCGAGGAGGTGCTCTTCAGCGAGGTCTCCCCCAGGCCTCACGACACTGGGATGGTGACCCTCGCAAGCCAGGATCTGTCGGAGTTCGCCCTCCATGTGCGCGCAATCCTGGGCCTCGCGGTTCCCGCCGGAGTAATTCCGCTGCGCGAACCGGCGGCGAGCGCCGTCGTGCTAGGCCCCGACGCCGAGCTCGGCGAGCCGGCCTACGTCGGCGTCGGCGCGGCGCTTGCAGTCGACTCGTCGATCGACGTCCGCCTCTTCGGAAAGCCCGTTACGAGACTCGGTCGGAGGATGGGCGTCTGTCTGGCTCGCGGCGCCGACACCGACGTCGCGCGGGAGCGCGCTTCGGCGGCTGCCGCTCGAATCACCGTCACAGCGGCTGCCGCTGGGCTGGCTCGTGCCTGACTGAAGTCAGGTACGGGAGGCGGGGTCGGCTCAGACGTACATGTCGGCCGAGATTCGCTCGACCTCGACCACGACGTCGGCGGGAATACCGGCTCGCTCCGCCGCTGCCAGGATCGCGTCCGGCGACGGGGCCTCGTAGAGGCAGTAGGAGCGCCTGCGGTCGGCGCTGAGAAACGAGAACAGCCAACGGACTCCCTCGTCGCTGTTGGCCTCCTCGATGACCCTGACGTCATCACCCGTCAACTCGAGTTGCTCGGCGAACTCGCGCTCGATCACGTAGAGCGGCACCAACCGATCGTAGCGCGCCCGTCAGGTATCGACCAGCCCGTTCCGGTGCGCATAGGCGGCGGCCTCGGTGCGGTTCGAGCTGCCCGTCTTGCGCAGGATGGCACGAACGTGGTTCGCAGCCGTATGCTCGCTGATGAAGAGCGCGCCGCCGATCTCGCGATTCGAGAGGCCGCGGGCCATTAACCGAAGCACGTCGAGCTCCCGCCCGGACAGTCCGTCGGGTCGCACGTGCTTCGTCGGAGTGCTCGATCCAAGAGCCCGCGCCCGCGCCAGGAGGGTCGGCATGCCGATCCGGGCAGAAAGCGCGCAAGCGTCCGCGAGCAACGGCTCCGCAGCCTCACGCTGACCGTTCGCGATGAGCATTCGAGCGTGCTCGTACGCTGTATGCGCGACCCAGGTCGCCGCGCCCATCCTGCGGTTGAGATCGAGTGCGGCGGCGAAATGCCGTTCGGCGCGCGGAACGTCGCCGACCGTGGCCGCGAGCATCCCGAGGTAGCGATCCGCTGCGCCGTAGCAGGCGACCCCATGGCCGACCATGACGTTCGTCCCTTCGAACGGGGCAAGCTCGGGATAGACGAGCTCGGCAGTGGGAACGTCGCCGACCGCTGCGCTCGCATCAGCAAGGTACGTCAGTGCAGCGAGCCAGAGCGACTCTCGCTGCTGGTCGAGGCCGAGCCGGCGGATTCCGGCGAGCTCGGCGCGAACGTCGTCGTCCATCCCGAGCTCGGCGAGCAGCGCGGCGAGTCCCGGCCTCCACGCACCGCCTCGATCGCCGCCGGCAAGCACGCGCATGACAGGCGCCAGCTCGGCCAGCCGTCCTTGCTCACGCCGAATCGTGAACATCTGGATCCCGAATATGCCCGACGCGTCGCGGCCGGTTAGATGCCGGCCGAGCTCGCGCGATCGCTCCGCCGCGGCTTCCGCCTCCGCCAGCCGACCGTCAAAGAGAGCAAGCGCCGAGTCGTAGTGCTCGGCCACGTGGATCATGAACGGCTGCCGTGTCTGCTCTGCCATATCTTGGACGGCCGCGAGCTCGCTGCGCGCGGCAGCGATGTCGCCGCGAGCGAGAAATGCTGCGACTCGCCATTCCATCGCCTCGGCCTGGATCTCGGCATCACCGATCTCCGCTCCGAGATCGCGCGCCTCGGTGAGCATCTCGAGGATCTGATCGAGCGGCGTGTGACCACGCGCCCAGTACGCGCGCATGAGCACGGTCGCTAGGCCGCGGCGATCGTCGAGCGTCCGCGCCATCTCGATCGCGCTCCCTCGCGCGATCGCGGCACGCACATGCTGTCCCTGGAAGTCGAGCGCCCGGCAAAGCCCGGCGAGGAGCCCCACGCGAAGCGTCGACATCCCGCCGTCGTCTTCGAGAACATCCGCGGCCTCCTCGAGCAACTCGAGCGCTCCGGCGTCGTGGATGCTCGGCCTCCAGCACGCATCCTCGAAACCGATAGCAGCACGGGCCAGCAGCTCGTCGTCATCTAGCGCACGGGCGAGCCCCGCCACCGTACGGAAAGCCTCGATCGCGTCGACGCTGCGGCCGGCACGGAACCGAGCTCGCCCCAGGCGGAGAAGCACCTGGGCGCGGGCGCGCTCACCCACGATCCCGAGCTCGAGTGCCGTGCTCAGTCGCTCGGCAGCTTCGTCGAAGGCGAGCGCCTCGGTAGCAGCCTCCGCCGCCCTCAGGTTGTACTCGACCGCCCGCTCGACGCCACCGATCGGCGCCGCGGCGGCGAAGTGGTAAGCGAGCTCGGCGAGGGGTGGCCGCGTCGGAGTGAGCGATGACTCGATCGCCTCGCCGACACGCAGGTGCAATTCGGCACGCCGGAGCCCGCTCAGTCGATCGTAGAGAGCACGGCGCACGAGCTCGTGCGCGAACCGGTACGACAACGCGCGCGACGGGCTCTCCTCGATCAAGCCGCTCCGCACCGCCGGCTCGAGTGCCGCCAACCCGTCGCTCCGCAGCGGGTTCGCACGTCGCAGAACGTCGATGCCGAACTCCGGCCCGGCGACGGCAGCAAGCTCGAGCAGGTCCCGGGTGGCCGGTTCGAGACGGGAGAGGCGCTGGCTCACGACCTCGCGCACGCTCGTCGGCGTGGCGATCTCCTCTAGCGGTCGGGCGAGCGTGACCGTGCCGTCATGCGTCGCAACGCTCTCAGTCTCGACCAGGGCGCGCCAGAGCTCGCACAGTAGGAACGCATTGCCAGACGTCAGCCTGCAAAGCGCCGGAGCAAGGCCCGCACCTGCGCCCGCCGCCTCGGAGCCCAGAGAGCGGCGCACGAACTCCGAGACGTCGTCGTCGCCGAGCGGGCCCAGGTGTAGCCTGACGGCCTCGTCCGTTCGGCGCAGGTCGACGAGCGCGTCGCCGAGGTCAGCGGGCACGTCGGCCTCGGTGTCACGGAACGTCACGAGCAGGAGCATGCGCGCGTCAGCCGCGGAGCGCGCCAGATGGCGGAGCAACAGCAGCGTCGGCGCGTCGGCCCAGTGCCCGTCCTCGAGCACGAGCAGGAGCGGCTGTCGCGAAGCAACGCTTGCGAGCAGGTCGGAGACCGCCGAATGGAGCCGATGGCGCTCGGTGTCCGCATCCGCTGAGACAGGAGGCGCGAGGCCGGGTACCAGGCGAGGCAGGTCGGGCAGAAGGCGCGCCAGCTCCCCCGCGATCGGGCCCTGCGCGGCGAGCAGCTCCGCGGCGGCGGTAGTCCGCACGAGCTGGTCGAGGGCCTCGGCGAACGGTCGATATGGAGTGCGTACGACCGCATCGCAGGCGCCGTAGAGGACGCGGACGCCCTCCTCCGCGACCTCTCGTGCGAACTCGCGGACGAGCCGGCTCTTGCCCGAGCCGGCCTCGCCACCGATCAACGCGATGCGACGCCTCTCACCGTCGCCAAGCGGGACGAGGGTGCGCAGGATCGTGAGCTCGCGCTCACGCCCGACAAACGGCGCCGTCGAGGCAAGCCTGAGAGCGCCCGGAAGCTGAGAGGCCGACGATGCGTCCACTAGTCAGTTCTGATCATGGCGATCCCGCGAGCCGAGCGCGAGTCGGCTTCGAAAGACGATCAGTCCCGGTCATGACAACCGCAGGGCTGTCTCCTACCGTCGCATGACGAGAACACGGGTACGCCTTACCGAGAGGAGACACCATGGCAGTCACCATGTCCATCGCGACCGACGCCCGGCGGGAGCTCAGGCCGGGGCTCAGCGGAACGCTAATCGGCCCGGACGAGCCGGCCTACGACGTCGAGCGGTCGGTCTTCAATGCGATGATCGACCGGCGTCCCGCGCTGATCGCGAAGTGCGCGACGACCGAGGACGTCAAGCGCACGATCGCTTTCGCTCGAGCGCACGACCTCTTGCTGGCCGTGCGGGGTGGCGGACACAACGGCGGTGGGCTGGGCGTGTGCGACGACGGCGTCGTCCTAGATCTGTCCGGGCTGAACGCCATCGACGTCGACAAGGCCGCGGCCACGGTGACCGTCGGCGGCGGCTGCACCTGGGGTCAGGTCGACGCGGCGACGAGCGAGGCCGGGATGGCGACCCCGTCCGGGATCATCTCCACGACCGGCGTCGGGGGCCTCACGCTCGGCGGCGGCATTGGCCATCTGACGCGGAAGCATGGGCTTTCGATCGACAACCTGCTCGAGGCCGACGTCGTCCTCGCAGACGGGTCGCTCGCGCATGCGAGCGCAGACGAGAACGCCGACCTCTTCTGGGCGATCCGCGGCGGCGGCGGCAACTTCGGCGTCGTCACGTCGTTCCGGTTTCGCCTCCATCCCGTGGCGACGGTTCTCGCCGGGCCGACCTTCTGGCCGATCGAGCAACTGCCGGAGGTCATGCGGGCGTACCGGAGCTTCATCCCGAGCGCACCGCGGGAGCTGAACGGCTTCTTCGCGTCGATGACCGTGCCGCCCGTCGATCTCTTCCCGGCGAGGCGCTCCACCTGCGGAAGGTCTGCGGCGTGATGTGGTGCTACCTCGGCGCGGAGGAGAGCATGGGCGAGCTGTTCGCCCCGATGCTGGAGGTCGGCACGCCGCTCCTGCACGGAGTCGGCCCAGTGCCGTTTGCGGCTCTCCAGGGACTGTTCGACGGCCTCTACACGCCCGGCCTCCAGTGGTACTGGCGTGCGGACTTCGTCAACGAGCTGACGGAGCCTGCGATCGAGCAGCACCTCGCGTTCGGCGAGGCTCTGCCCACGATGCACTCGACGATGCACCTCTATCCGATCGACGGGGCAGTCCACGACGTCGGGAGCGACGAGACCCCCTTCAGCTATCGGGACTCGGGCTGGGCAGAGGTGATCGTGGGCGTCGACCCCGATCCCGCCGGCGCACCTGCGATCAGGCAGTGGACGGTCGACTACTGGGATGCGACGCACCCGTACTCGGCCGGCGGGGCGTACGTGAACTTCATGATGGACGAAGGCCAGGAGCGGGTGCGTGCGACGTACCGGGGGAACTACGACCGGCTCAGCGCGATCAAGACAGCGCACGACCCGCAGAACGTGTTCCGCGTGAACCAGAACATCGAGCCCCAGACCCGCTAGGACGAGTGAGATGGGAGCGCCGAACGGGGTCTCGAGGGCCTCGTTCGGCGTCGACTCCCGCGTTCGCCGAGGAACGTTCGCAACGTCTCTCCGCTCCGGATCACGACTCCGCCGATCTCGGTATCAGTGAGCGCGACGCGGGCGGTGTTCGTGGTCGCTGGCTCCCGCAGCCGGAGCACCTCCTCGACGAACCGCTCCACCGCCGGCTCGGCCGAGCGGCGACCGCGAGGGATTTGCGATCGTCAGTCCGAGTCAGGCAGCCCAGCGGCTGAGACCGTGCTCGGCGGCGACGAGCGGCTCGAACAGATAGCCGACGTTCCGGATCGTCTTCATGCAGGCCGCGAGCTCGTTCCCGAGCTTGGCGCGGATCCGGCGGATATGGACGTCAACCGTGCGCGCGCCTCCGTAGTAGTCGTAGCGCCACACGCTCTTGAGCAGTGCCTCACGCGCGAACACCCGGTTCGGATGCGTCACGAGGAAGCGCAGCAGCTCGTACTCCATGTAGGTGAGAGTGACCGGCCTGCCATCGACGCGAACCTGATGGGTTGCCAGATTGACCTCGAGCGCCCCGAGTCGCAAGACGGATTCGTCGTCCGCCGACCGCGCCTCCCCGATCGCGCGCGCGACGCGCGCCTCGAGCTCGGCAAGGCAGAACGGCCGAACGAGCAACTCGGTGAAGGGACCGACGTCGGCGCGGAGAGGAAGGTGCTCCGGGTCGACGGCGAGCAGAACTGCGACCTCGCTGAGCTCGTCCGCGGACTGGATGCGGCTCATGACCTCACCCGGTCCGCCACCACGATCGGCGACCACCACGGCGAGCGACGGCCGCCTGACGGCTGCACCGTCGCTCCCCGACGGCACGAGTGCACGCCGTCCGTCGAGGTGCCGCGGGCTGAAGCCGAGCTCGGCGAATGCCGAGGCGATGTCCTCGGCGCGGCCGCGATCCTGAGCGTAGATCCACACGTCGCTCATCTAGGCCCATCCGTAGGACGGGGCTGACGAACACCAACAAGCACGTTTCGACAAGGCACGAGAGCCTCCTGGGGCTGAGCTGGGACGCCTACAAGAAGATTCCGTCGAGGAATCGGCCGCGGCTCCGTCATCGCCGCCCGTGTGGGCACCACTGCCCTGCCAGATGCGGGAGCATAGCGTGTTCTCGCGCAGTTGCCAACCAGGCCCGGGGACAGACCGCCGACTGGACGAAACGTGCTCGACATCTGTCGGCCACAGGACGGCAACATCGCGGCCACACGACCGAAATCTCGCGTCATTAGCGTCCCCGGCCATGGATGCAGCTCTCCATACAGACGTGCATACAACGCCGAGCGGGACGGGCGCCGCCGTGTATCAGCAGCTCAAGTCGCGCATCCTGCTAGCGCAGGTCCCGATCGGGATCCAGCTTCGTGAGGAACGTCTCGCCGAGAGGCTCGGCTGCTCGCGAACGCCGGTTCGAGAGGCGCTTCTGCGACTTGGCGCCGAGCGATTTCTCGATCGCCATCCTCAGGGCGGCTACTGCGTCGCGGTGCCGCGGGTGACATCGATGCGCGAGCTGTACGAGATCCGCCGCGCACTCGAGCTCTTCGCGCTCCGACGCGGCTTCGAGGCCGAGCTGGGCCACGACCGCGAGCTGCTCGAATGCCTCGCGGACGAGTTGCTGGCGCTCGAGCACGCCGAGATCGACCCGAACGGCGAGTTCGTCCTCGTCGACGAGGCGTTTCACGCGAGCCTCGCCGAGGCCGCGGGCAACATCAGGCTGGCGGAGGAGCTCCGGCGGGTGAACGAGCGGATCCGGCCGATTCGAAGCCACGACTTCGTCTCGGTTGACCGCATCGGCGTCACGATCGAACAGCACCTCACAATCGCGCACGCGTTGCTCGCGGGCGACGAGCACCGTGCAGCCGCTCTGCTGGACGCCCACATCCTCGAGTCGCAGCGCGAGGTCGAGGGACGCGTCGCGGCGGCGCTCGAGCGCCTGCTGGACTACGACGAGGAGAGGTCTGAGTGGTGACCGACGAAACCCGGCCGTTGCTCGAGATCCGAGGCGTGACGAAGCAGTTTGGCAGCCTCAAGGCCAACGACGACGTCAGCCTGTCGGTGCGCGCAGGCGAAGTGCACGCTCTGCTCGGCGAAAACGGCGCCGGCAAGAGCACCTTCGTCAAGATCCTCTACGGCGTCTACCGGCCCGATGCCGGCGAGATCCTCGCCGACGGCACGCCGGTCACGATCGACTCGCCTGCGGCGGCGCGGGACATCGGGCTCGGGATGGTGTTCCAGGACCTCCGGCTCGTGCCCGCACTCACGGTGTGGGAGAACGTGGCGCTCCACGTCGGTGGCGGGCTGATCCTCGATCCAGCCGCGATCCAGGAGGCGATCACGGCGGCGGCCGAGCGGTACGGGCTCGCCGTCCACCCGTTCGCACGCGTCGCAGATCTTTCGATCGGCGAGTGGCAGCGGGTCGAGCTGCTCAAGGTGCTCCTGGCGGGGGCGCGCGTGCTCATCCTCGACGAGCCGACCAGCGTGCTCACGCCGCAGGAAGCCGACTCTCTCTTCGACGTGGTCGGCCGGCTGCGCGACGGGGGCGCGGGCATCGTCCTGATCACCCACAAGATGCGTGAGGTACGACAGATCGCCGACCGGATCACCGTCCTCCGGGGCGGGCGCATGGTCGTCGGCGACGTCGCGGTCGACGAGATCGACAACGACACGCTCATCGAGGCAATGGTCGGCGAGGCAGTGGCCGCCGTCCGGAACCAGGATCGCCTGCGCGACGCAGACGTCGTCCCGATCCTCGAAGCGCGCTCGCTCAGGCTCAGCTCCGCGGGGACAGGCTCCGGTCTCCACGAGCTCGACCTCAGCGTCGCTCGCGGCGAGATCGTCGGCATCGCAGGCGTCGCGGGGAACGGCCAGCGCGAGCTCGTCGACCTCCTCACCGGCGCCGCAAGGCCCGAGGAGGGAACGCTGCTCATCGGCGGCAGTCCGCTCGACGCAGCCGGGCCGAGGGCTTTCCGGCAAGCGGGCGTCGTGAGCGTCTCAGCCGATCCGATCCGTGAGTTCGTCGTCCCAGGGCTCAGCGTGGCCGAGCACGGGGCTCTCTGGACCGCCGCCGGTGCGCGGCAGCGGCTGCGCTTCGACGTACGCAAGGCCGCCGACCGGCTCCGCGACGCAGCTGCGCGCATCGGCCTGCCGATCGCACCGCCGGAGCGCCGTCTCGAGGTCCTCTCGGGCGGCAACATCCAGCGCGTCGTCCTCACCCTCGCGTTCGACGAGCCCGCGACGCTGCTTGTCGTCTCCTACCCGACGCGCGGGCTCGACGTGCGTACGACGGAGCGCACCCGCGCGCTGCTTCTGGACGCGCGGGCGTCGGGTGACGCAGTCGTCCTCGTCTCCGAGGACCTCGACGAGTTGCTCGCCCTCTCCGACCGAATCGTGGTGCTCCAGCACGGTAGGGTCGCGGGCGTCGTCGACGCCGAAGCGGCAGACCGCCAGCACATCGGCCAGCTGATGACAGGCGGGCTAGCGGCATGACCGACGCCCCGGTGACGGCGACGACAATCTCCAAGTCGGACCGTTCCGGTACGCGCTTCGGATGGGTCCCGGAGCCGAGCCGACTGGCCGAGATCGCCGCTGCCGTGATCGGCTGCCTTGCGCTTTTCAGCCTCGTCGTCGCGTTGCGCGGCGCAAGCGCTTTCGGCGTGTACGACACCATGGTTCGCTCGACGATCTTCGACTGGGGCTCTTTCCAGCAGGTGCTGCTCCGAGCGGTTCCGGTCGCGATGGCCGCACTCGCCGTCACCGTTCCCGCGCGCGCGGGCCTCGTCAACGTCGGTGGCGAAGGACAGCTCATCGTCGGGGCAGTCGCCGCGGGCGGAGTCGGGCTCCATGTCGGCGGCACGCTACCCGGCCCGCTCTCCTGGATCGTGATGGCACTCGCCGGAGCGGCCGGAGGAGCGGCGTGGGCGGCCATCGCCGGCGGGCTTCGCGTGGGACTGGGCGTGAACGAAGCAGTAACCACGCTTCTTCTCAACTTCATCGCGAACGACCTCCTCCTCTATCTGATCTACCAGCCCTGGCGCGACGCGGACAGCTTCGGACAGCCGCAGAGCGCTCCGCTCGACTCCGACGCGCAGCTCCCCAAGATCCTCGGCAGTCAGGTCAACCTCGGCGTGATCGTCGCGGTAGCGGTGGGGCTCGTCATCTGGATCCTCCTGCGCTACACCGGCTGGGGCTTCGCGCTCCGCATCATCGGAGGCAACCAGGAGTCCGCTCGCCGCATGGGACTCCCGGTCAAGAAGCTGATGCTTTCCGCAATGCTCGTCGGTGGGGCCCTTGCAGGCCTCGGCGGCATGCTCAACCTCGCGGGAGTCGAGACGCAGCTCCGCCCGGATATGACGCTCACCCTCGGCTACGTCGGCTTCCTCGCGAGCTGGCTGGGGCGCCACAGCGTGCCGAAGGTGATGGGAGTTTCGCTCCTGTTCAGCGCGATCGCCGTTTCGAGCAACAGCCTCCAGCTCTCGTACGGGATCGATGGTACTGCGGTCAACGTCCTCCTCGGGCTCGCCGTGATCGCCCCACTCGTCATCGCGCGCACCGGAAAGGGGCACGGATGAACGCCACGACACGAATGAAGGACAGGACGCAAATGATGGCTAGGACTTCATGAACGGCATCGAGCAGGTGATGATCGGCGGGGTCGCCGGCGGGACGACGATCCTCTACCCCGCACTCGGCGAGCTGATCGGCGAGCGCTCGGGAGTCGTCAACCTCGGCACCGAAGGCTGCATGCTCGCCGGCGCTCTGGCGGCGTTCGCGACGGGTGTCGCGACAGGCTCGCCGTGGCTCGGCATCATCGGCGGCTTCGCGGCCGGTGCGATCTTCGGCCTCCTCCATGCCTGGCTCGTTGTCATCCGGCAGGCCGACCAGCTGGCAAGCGGCCTCGCGGTCTGGTTCCTCGCGCTCGGGCTCACGTCCGTCTTCGGGACGAGCTACATCGACGACTCGGTGCCGCCGCTGCCGGTCATAGACGTCCCCGGGCTAGCGGAGATCCCGTGGCTCGGGCCGATCTTCTTCCAGCACAACATCCTCGTCTACGCCGGCTACGTCCTCGTTCCGGCGATCTGGTTGTTCATGCAACGCACCCGTCCAGGCCTGATCCTCCGTGCGACCGGGGAGCGTCCGGAGGTCGTAGCGGCGACAGGAGGTAGACCGCGACTCGTACAGATCGTCGCCGTCACGTTCGGCGCGGGCCTCGCCGGGGTCGGCGGTGCCCAGCTCTCGGTTGGCTACGTCGACAACTGGTTCAGCAACATGACGAACGGCTACGGCTTCGTCGCAGTGGCCGTCGTCCTCTTCGCCGCCTGGAAGCCCTTCCGGGTCATGCTCGGGGCGTATCTCTTCGGTGTAGCGCTAGCAACCGCCTCGGTGCTCCAGGCGCACGGGGTTGCCGTCAACCAGTACCTCCTCGACGCCTTGCCCTACCTGATCACCCTCGTCGTCCTCGTCATCTTCACCCGCAAGGGGAGCTCTCAGGCTCCCGAGGGCCTAAGCCGGGCCCTCACAAACACTGGCTGACAACGGCGTCAGCGGACATCGGCTCGCAAACTGTCATTCGCTTCAAGGAGGGAATTCCATGTCACGAAGACCCAAGCGCTTCGTCGCCACCGTGGTCGCACTCACAGCTCTGATGATGCTCGCGCTGGCCGTGAGCGTCACATCGTCGGCCTCGACCGAGAAGGTGTCGGCGGCCCCGATCAAGGTCGGTTTCATCATGGTCGGCTCCCGCAAGGACTACGGCTACAACCAGGCGGTCTACGACGGCAGCCAGGCGGTAGCAAAGATGCCGGGCGTCACGGTCGTAACCGCTGACAGCGTCCCTGAGAACAACTCAGTCGTGCAGACCATGCAGTCGATGGCGAGCGACGGCGTGAAGCTGATCTTCGCGACGAGCTACGGCTACTTCAAGTACGCGCAACAGTTCGCCGCGGACAATCCCGGCGTCGTCGTGGTCCATCAGGGCGGCTTCGTCGACGGAGCCTTCCCGGCGAACTTCGGCACGTACTGGGGCGAGGCGTTCGAGCCGGTCTCCCTGGGCGGGATGGCCGCAGGCTCGGTGACGAAGAGCGGCAAGCTCGGCTACGTCTACGCATTCCCGATCCCCCAGACGATCCAGAACATCGATGCGTTCCAGCTCGGCGCCCAGGCGGTCAACCCCAAGGCGAAGACGTACCTCGTGAACACGTCGAGCTGGTGCGATCCGCTCAAGCAGAAGACTGCAGCCTCAGCGCTCCTCTCACAAGGCGTCGACGTCCTCACGCAGCACCAGGACTGCCAGGCGACCGTCGTGCAGGCCGCCAAGGCGAAAGCGGCATATAGCGTCGGCTACCACTACAACGCGATATCGCTGAACCCCTCCGGCTGGCTCACAGGCTCGGCCTGGGCCTGGGGGCCGCTGTACGAGAAGATCGTGGCGACCGTGCAGTCCGGGAAGTTCGCCGGAAGCGTCTACAACAAGAACTGGGTCGGATCGTTCCAGACGAAGAACAACCCGCTCACCCTCGCCGCATTCGGGCCCGCGGTGAAGCCGGCGATGCGCACGAAGATCCTCTCGACGCTGTCGTCGCTCAAGAAGCCCGGCGCGTCAGTCTTCAAGGGCCCGGTCTACTGCCAGGACGGGACGCTGCTCGTCAAGCCGGGAGTCGTTCCAACCTACGCGCAGATCAACAGCTTCGACTGTCTCGTCAAGGGCGTCGTCGGAAATCTCCCGAAGTCCTGAGATGACGACGGCGACACGAGCCCACCTCCGATCCGTCGCCTCCGCGACGCCGTACCCGTGGCCATACCATGGCCGGCTCGATCCCGCCGGGCTGGCCCTGCTCGCCTGCCTCCACGAGCAGTGGCAGCGACCGGCAGCGGAGACCGGAAAGGCGGATCGCCTGCTCGCCGAGCTCGCCTCGGCGGTGCAGGGACGAGGTGGGCTCGTCGTCGCGATAGCGACTGCCGCGCCGGAGTGGCTCCCGTACGACGTGATCGTCGGGAGCACCTCCGTCGACGGCTTCCACGACGGGCCGCTCGACGGGATCCTCCGGCGCGGGCGGCGGGCCGACCTGCTGATCGCCGGCTGGGGTCTCGAAGGGCCCGTTCATTCGACGATGCGAAGTGCAAACGACCGCGGCTACGAATGCTTGCTGGTCGCCGACGCATGCGTTCCCTACGCGCCCGAGCTTGCGGCTCCCGCCTGCAGCATGGTCATGCACTCGGGCGGGATCTTCGGGGCATACGCGAACGCGCGGGACGTACTCGCAGCACTGGAAACCGGCGAGCCGGACGACGTCGTGGCGTCGTCTGCGCGGCTCGACTCAGCGACGGAGGGAGCACCATGACCGACAACAACGAGCTCCGGGTCGACGCCGACCCGTACCCCTGGCCGTTCGACGGCTCACTCGAGCCCGCGCGAACAGCACTGATCTGCATCGACTGGCAGGTCGACTTCTGCGGTGCCGGGCGGCTACGTCGATCGGATGGGGTACGACCTGTCACTCACCAGAACGCCGCTGGAGCCGACGGCGCGTGTGCTTACAGCGGCGCGTGAATGGGGCTGCACCGTCATTCATACGCGGGAGGGCCATCGGCCGGACCTCTCGGACTGCCCGCCGAACAAGCTTTGGCGCTCCCAGCAGATCGGCGCGGGTATCGGCGACCCCGGTCCGTGTGGGCGGATCCTCGTTCGCGGCGAGGCGGGCTGGGAGATCGTCCCCGAGGTGGCGCCGCTTCCGGGCGAGATCGTAATCGACAAGCCGGGGAAGGGTGCCTTCTACGCAACCGACCTCGACCTCCTGCTCCGCACGATGTCGATCACCCACCTCGTCTTCACTGGCATCACGACCGACGTCTGCGTGCACACGACCATGCGCGAGGCGAACGACCGCGGCTACGAATGCCTCCTCCTGTCCGACTGCACGGGCGCGACGGACTACGGGAACTACGAGGCTGCGCTGAGGATGGTGACCATGCAGGGCGGCGTCTTCGGCGCCGTGGCCTCGTCGGAGGCCTTCCTGGCCGCGCTCGCGCTCGAGACGGCCGCTCTCCCGGCATGAGCTCCGCGACCGAGAGCTTCGCGGCGGCGACGTTCCAGCAAGCGGTCGAGCTCCTCCGGGAGCTGCCCCTGCCCCACGCCGCGGAGCCGCCGCCACTCGAGCTCGCGGAGTTGCTGCCGGCGGGCGCTCAGGAGCCTCCCGTGCGGGCGGCTCCGCTTGCCCTGCCTGTGACCGCCGTGCGAGGTGCGATGCCGAAGCGCCTAACCTGTCTCCCCACGCTCGCCGAAGCTGCGGCTTTGCTCGCCGCCGGTCAGGTGAGCGCCCGGGATCTCGTCGAGCGCTCGCTCGCGGCCATGGGTCCCTCCGCCCACCTCGGCACCGTGGTCGCGATCGATGAGGAGGACGCGCTACGGCAGGCGGACGCGCTCGACGCCGAGGCCGCGCGCAGCGGCGTGCGCGGGCCACTGCACGGCATCCCGATCACCGTCAAGGACATCATCGACGTCGCAGGTCTGCCGACGCGCGCGGGCTCGGCCGCGTACGACGATCTGCCGACGACGGACGCAGCCTCGGTCGCCCAACTCCGTGCGGCGGGCGCCGTCATCCTCGCGAAGGTGGCAACGCACGAGTTCGCTCTCGGCGTGGCGACGCCACAGTGCCGGAACCCCTACGCTCCGGCTCGGCTCGCGGGCGGCTCGAGCGGCGGCTCGGCTCTCGCCGTCGCAACCGGCGTGGGGATCGCATCGCTTGCAACCGATACGCGCGCATCGTTGCGCGTGCCCGCATCGCTCTGCGGCGTCGTCGGCTTCAAGCCGACCTTCGGCCGAATCTCGACGCGCGGGATCGTTCCTCTCTCCTGGACGATCGACCACATCGGCCCTATTGCCCGGACGGTCGAGGACGCCGCCCTCGTGATGGCAGTGCTCACCGAAGACTCGAGTATCGTCTTCGACCCAGCTGAGCCACTTGAGGGAACGGTCGTGGGCGTTCCCGGCGTGCTTGCAGAGACCGACCCGGTGGTTGCAGCTGCCTTCGAGGCATCCCTCCACGAGCTCGAGCGGCTCGGCTGCACGCTCGTCTCGCTTAATTGTCCGACGAGCGAGGACATGGACATCGCCAACGCGCTCGGCCTGATCGTGAGCAGATGCGAGGCGGCGGCGTTCCACCGAGCCGAGGGAACCGACCTCGAGCTCTGCATCCCCGAGGTTCGCGACCAGTTGCAGGCCGCAATCGGAACGAGCGCCCTCGACTACCTCGACGCGCAACGGCAACGAAAGCTCCTTGCCGGCAGGATCCTGGCCGCGTTCGGCGCCTGCGACATTATCGCGACGCCGACGACGCCGATCACCGCGCCTCCGCGCGACGACTACGAGCAGTACCTGTTCCTGCTCGCCCGCAATCTGATCGTGTGGAGCCTCATAGGGGCCCCAGCCGTGTCGCTTCCGAGCGGCACGGGCCCCGATGGACTCCCGACCGGCATCCAGCTCGCCGCGCCACCAGGCTGCGAGCAGCGGCTCGTCACGGCCGGCGTCCGGCTCGAGCGCGCGCGGCACACGTGAGGGGCGGCGGCGAGCTCGATCGCCCCGAGACCGTCGCGGCAGTCCGGAGGGCGTTCGAGGACTACGAGCAGGCGCTCGTCGACAATGACGTCGAACGGCTCAACGACGCCTTCTGGTCGAGCGAGGCGACCGTGCGCTTCGGCGTTGCGGATCACCAGGTCGGAGCGTCGGCGATCGCCGCATGGCGACGCCTGCAAGGCCCGCTCCCGCCCGGGCGGATGCTCGAGGACACGCGAATCACGACGTTCGGCGACAGCTTCGGCGTCGTCACGACGCTCTTCGTCTACCCCGGCGTCGACCGACTCGGCCGCCAGAGCCAGACCTGGGTTCGCCTCGCCGAGGGGTGGCGGATCGTCAGCGCCCACGTCTCCGAGATCCTGTAGGGCGAGATTCCTCGCCCTACGGTGGGGCTGCGACTCCGCGCCAGGCAGGATCCACTCCTCACACACCTGTCTCTGCTCCGCCTTGGCAGCAGCTAGCCGTGTCCTACCTGTGGCGGTAGACGATCCGGCCGCGGGTCAGGTCGTACGCGGATACCTGGACGCTGATCCGGTCGCCCGGAGCCATCCTGATCCGATAACGACGCATCTTCCCGGCCGTATACGCGATCAACTCGTGGCCGTTCTCAAGCGCGACGCGGAACATGCCGCTCCCAAGTGCCTCGAGGATCTCGCCCTCCATCTCGATCTTCTCTTCGCTAACGGTCCTGCCTCCTAAACAATCGGGGTGCGCGGCCGAGCGGCCGCGCACCACCCTTGGCTACCTAGACAGTCACGACGTTGACTGCCTCGGGGCCCTTCGCTCCCTCGCGCGACTCGAACTCGACGCGAGCGTTCTCGCTCAGGGACTTGAACCCGCTGCCACTGATGTTCGAGTGGTGCACGAACAGATCCTTCCCACCCTCGTCGGGAGTGATGAACCCGTAGCCCTTCGTGTCGTTGAACCACTTCACGGTTCCGGTTGCCATAGAAAAACACCTCCTCTCACCCTTGAACGAACGGGTAAGAGAGGCACGGGCCTCCGGTACTCGCTCTTCGTAACGGTAAATAGCGTAGCTGTCGGGCCGACGCTGTGCATGGCCGCTCACGCCTGCCGCACCCAGTGGGCGCGAGCGCGGCGTGAGCGGCCGGGAGGGGGCTCGACCACCCCCGCGCATAGTTCGCTGTGGAACGCCCGGCTCCTTACCTGTCCGGCGACTTTCGGCTGCCCCGGTCGATGACAGGCGGCGCGGGATGTCCGCTACTGTGGAAGCCGAACCGGCTGTGCTGGCGCTTTGGCGCCGCGCCGGACACTCTTACGGAAGGACGCGGGCATAGCATGCGCACCGCGATCGTCTCGACCTACCCACCGCGCGCGTGCGGAATCGGCACGTTCGCGGCTGACGTCCGCCTCGCGCTTCTCGGCGTGACCGGAATCGACCGAGTGGACAAGGTCGTCGTCGTCAACGAGCCGTCGCGGCCTCAGCGACCGGGGCTCGTCGCGACGATCGCGCAAGCGGTTCGAGGAGACTACGTTCGCGCAGCGCGGATCCTCGGTCGGCTTGACGTCGACGTCGTGCTGCTTCAACACGAGTACGGGATCTTCGGCGGCGCCGACGGCTCGTACGTGGTCTCACTCGCGGAGGAGCTGTCGCAGCCCCTCGTCGTCACGCTGCACACGGTCCTCTCGGAGCCGACGGCTCATCAGACGGTGGTGCTCGAGGCACTGTGTCGCCAGGCAGAGCTCGTGATCGTGATGACCGAGACCGCGCGGCGCCTGCTCGTCGCCAGCGGGGCATGCGTTCCGGACAAGATCCGGGTCGTGCCACACGGCGCACCCCCTGTGCTCGCACAGCGCGCCGAGGCGCACGCTTCAGACCGCGCGATCGGAGCCGACACGTCGACCCGCGGAACGTACGGTGTCGGCGGACACCGGTTCGTGCTCTCCACGTTCGGGCTGATCTCGCCGGGCAAGGGGCTCGAGACGGCAATCGAGGCGCTGCCTGCGATCGTCGATCGCCACCCCGAGGTGCTTTACATCATCGCGGGACGTACGCATCCAGACGTATCGCGTCGTGAAGGGGAGCGCTATCGACTGACGCTCGAGCAGAAAGTGCTCGACCTCGGCCTCGAGGACAACGTCGAGTTCGACGACCGCTTCCTGAGCGTCGACGAGATCGCTGACCTGCTCGCAGCGACGGACGTCTTCGTCACGCCGTACAAAGGCCGTGAGCAGATCGCGTCGGGCGCACTCACATTCGGCATCGCCGCTGGCTGTGGCGTCGTCTCGACTCCCTACTGGTACGCCGAGGACATGCTCGCCTCGGGTGCGGGGACGATCGTTCCCTTCGCCGACCCTGCCGCACTCGCCGAGGCCGTCTGCCGCTACATCGACGCACCTGAAGACCTCGCGGCCGCGCGCGCCGAGGCACGACGCATCGGCGCACAGCTGGCCTGGCCGTCCGTCGCCGAGGCAACCGCAGCAGTGCTGCGCGAGGCAGTTGAACTCGCCCCCCGCCGGCGCCGCTCCGTCTCGGGCATCGACCAGCAGATCGTGAGCATGCGAACGGATCACCTGCTCACGCTCGTCGACGACGTCGGCATCATCCAACACGCTAACGGAGTGATTCCCAATCGCCTGAGCGGCTACTGCGTCGATGACGTCGCTCGACTCGCGGTCGTCGCCCTGGAGCTCGCGCGGCGCGGCGACGAGCGGATCTGGACGTCGATCGTCTACCGCTCGATCGCGTTCCTCGAGGACGCAACCGACCCGCAGGCGGGGATGCGCAACTTCATGGGCTACGACCGTCGCTGGCTCGACGACCCGCACACCGGCGACCATGTCGGGCGCTCAGTCTGGGCACTCGGCGAGATCCTCTCGACGGCGTGGGTCCCTGCAGTCGTCGGTCCCACCGAGCGCCTGCTCGAGACCATCGTCCGCACGCTGCCGACCGACGCGTCATTGCGCACCGGCGCCTACGCCGCGCTCGGCCTCGCACGCCTCGACGCCGATCGCCTCAGCCCCGATGCGCGGCAGCTGCTGGGTCGGGTCATGGACCAGCTGATGGCTGCCTACGCTGCCACCGCAAGCGACGGCTGGCACTGGTTCGAGAACTCGCTCACCTACGACAACGCCCGGCTCCCGCACGCGTTGATCGTCGGCGGTATCGTTCTCGGCCGCAACGATCTGACCCAAACGGGCCTCGAAGCGCTTCGGTGGCTCGGCGACGAGTCGGGCCTCGCCCAGTCGACGCTGCGACTAACCGGCCATCGGGGACGCCATCGCACCGAGCCCGCTCCGGGAGGCGGTGACGAGCAGCCTCTCGACGCGTCTGCGTTCGTCGAGGCCGAGCTCGCAGCATTCGCCGTCACCGGCGAGTCCGCGCACGGGTTGCGCGCACAGCGTGCCTTCGACTGGTTCCTCGGCCGCAACCGGCTCCACCGGCCTCTGTTCGACTTCGCTACCGGCGGCTGTTGCGACGGCCTCGGCGACGAGACGACGAACGACAACGAAGGGGCCGAGTCGACCCTCGCCTTCCACCGCGCGGCGCTGTTGCTCGATACGGCCGGGCTGCCCGCCGTCCTCCGCCATCGCACGCGCGAGCTGGCGACCGCGTGAAGCACCGCGAGCTCTTTCACCGCCACCCGGCCAATCCGATCCTGACAGCAGACGATTGGCCCTACCCTGTCAACGCGGTCTTCAACCCGGCCGCAGCCAGGCTCGATGACACGACGACGATCCTGCTCGCGAGAGTCGAGGGCCTGACCGGGATCTCGCACCTGTCCGTCGCGCGTTCCGTCGACGGCATCGGTGGCTGGACGGTAGATCCCGAGCCGTTCCTGGCGCCGGCCGACGGCGTCGAGAGCGAGCAGTGGGGCTTCGAGGATCCGCGGGTGGTCTTCGTACCGGAGCTCGAGCGCTGGGTGATCGCCTGTACCGCCTACGGCCCGGCGGGCCCGGCCGTCTTCCTCGCGACAACCGAGGACTTCAGAACCGTTGAGCGATACGGAATCGTCCGGCATCCGGAGGACAAGAACGCCGCGCTACTGCCGCATCGGATCGACGGGAAGTGGATCCTCTTTCACAGACCCACGACCGAGTTCGGCGGCTCCCACGGCGAGATCCTCCTCTCCCGCTCACCCGATCTCGTCAACTGGAGCGCGCCCGAGCCCGTGATGCGCCCTCGCGAGGGCGCATGGTGGGACTCGAGCCGGATCGGCATCGGCCCGCCACCGCTGCGAACCGAGCACGGCTGGCTGCTGATCTATCACGGTGTCAAGCAAACAGTCGCCGGTGGCATCTATCGGGTCGGTCTCGCTCTGACCGACCTAGACGAGCCGACCCGCCTTCTGCACCGCCTGCCGGAGTGGATCCTTGGTCCGCTCGATGCCTGCGAGCGGACCGGCGACGTTCCCAATGTCGTCTTCCCTTGCGGTCTCGTCCACGACGCGGCCAGTGACGAGATCCGGCTCTACTACGGGGCGGCCGACACCTCCATCTGCCTCGCGACCGCGCAACTCGGCGACCTCCTCGCGGCCGTGCGCGCGAGCCCTTCCAGCTAGACCTTCAGCGTCGCGCGCAATCGCGCAAGCAGCGCTTTCAGCTTGGTCATCGCCCCTCCCCTCGGGAGCGCACAGACCGCTTCGGATCATGCATCGAGCAACCGCGTCTGCTTCGTTGCCGCCCGCTTCTCGACCCGGCGCTCCTTGAGCGTCTTCTGCGCAGGCTTCTTGCCCAGCTTCTTCGGCTTCTGCAAGCCCTTCATCGCATCCCTCCCGCCGCGAGTGCGGCACCACGTGGACATCCGGATGCACTCAGGCCCGGTGTGGCAGTCGAAGAGGAGGAACTCGGAGCCTCGGCGGCGTCCGCGCAAGGTCTACGCGCTCAGCCACTATCGCACAGATCGTCCCGGCTCGCCCCCGCGCTCACGAACGGAGCTGGGGTTCTCAGATCTCCGAGCCCACTCTGTCGGTGGGGCAGCCAGGGACTCGGCGGACCCCGATCCTAAGCCCGCGTGCCGTACCCATGTGCGACGAGCACCTGCTCGCAGTCGCGCGCGACGACGTCCAAGCGATCGACCTCGGCGCGGTCGTACCCCGCTCCGCAGGAAACCCTGTCCGGCTCGCCGCCCCGCGTGCGGATCACGTCAGTTCCGGCGCCCCCGTACACGACGTCTCTTCCGAGCGCCGGGTCGATCACGTCGTCACCAGCACCACCGAGGACGACGTCGTCGTCCGAGCCGGCGTAGAGACGATCGTCTCCTGCACCCCCAAGGATCCGGTCGGCGCCGGCCCAGCCGTAGATCACATCAGCGCCCGGACTGCCGACGAGCCTGTCTGCGCGATCCGTCCCGACGATGCACGTGCCGCTCCGGTCGACCGTCGCAGCGGCCCACCCGGGCGCGCACCGGGCCTGCCCCGCTGCGCCCACCGACGACGCGGCCGCCGCAGCAACCGCGATCACGAGCCAGACGCCGATTCCGCTGCGCATAGCTCACAACGATATGCACGCGACATGAGCGACACATGCGGGATTCGTTAGCGATCCGTGCCGTCACACAGGAGCCCGTGCTCAGAGCAAGGACGCCGATCCGCGGAGCCGCTGCCCTATCTCGCGGGGATGATCCGCTGCGGCCCTCGTGTCGGGCGCTCCTCGCGCGGGTGCGCCAGGCGATCTTCGTCCACGAGCCACACGGGAAGCTCGACGCCTGACGGCGTCTCAAGCTTGTAGATCCCGAGCCCGACCTTGCCCGAGCCGTAGTCGCCCGAGTCGTAGCGCGACCAGAGCGAGTTGAACCGCTCGACGCGCACGCGCACGGTGTCTCCGCCGCGCCCGGTCTCGACAACCGCGTCGAGCGCGAGCAGAAGCTCACCCGCGAGCTTGCGCTCGTAGCGACCTTCGCTGTTGCGCTCGAAGCTCTGCGTGACGAACGAATCGGGCCTGATCGGGCCTTCGACGTTGACAATCGCCGCGCGTGCCGCAGCCGGGCGACCCTCGCGGCTACCGTGCGTCGGGAGGGCACGGGCAGCCGGCTTGGCTGCCTCGTTTTGCCCGTCGAAGTCCCGGTCGGCCATGACACCAGCCTACGTCAAGGCCGCAAGCTGCGATTGCCGAGCCGCTCAACGGAACCGAACAACCGCAGTTGCCTGTCGGCGCGGCGGCTGTTGTAGGCTCAGCGCGTGGATCTCGACGAAGCGCTTGCAGTGATCGATCGAGCACGCCGCAAGGCTGCGGAGATCGGTGTACCGATGAGCATTGCGGTCGTGGATCCGGGCGGCCACACCATCGCGGTCGCGCGCATGGAGGGCGCGGCGTTCGTGTCTGCCGAGATTGCGACAAGCAAGGCGTACACCGCCGCCGCGGTCAAGGTGCCAACGGCGGCGCTCTCCGACGCGGTCAACGGCCACCCGAGCTTCGCCGCGTCCGTCGCCGCGCTCACGCACGGGCGCTTCCTTGCTGCGCCAGGGGGCGAGCCCGTCCTCGTCGACGGGGTGCTGCTCGGAGCCGTCGGCGTTAGCGGCGGACTGACCGAGGAGCAGGATACGGCCGTTCTCAACGCCGGCCTCGGCCGCTGATCGAACGCGCGGGCTACCGCGTCTCCATCAACGGTGGCGCGCACACCGAGGACGTTCGAGGCGCCACCCCCGACCCGAGCGTTGCCGGCGACGCCAATCGGTCATCAACTTCCTGGCCCTCACCGAACATTCACCTGCACGCATCCGGCCTTACCACCGATCTTGTCGAACGACGAGCAGTCCGAACGGCCGGTGGAGCGATCCTCTGCATCGCGCTAGGCTCTACGAAACCGCCGACGAAGGAGGACGTGATGGCCGAATACGCCCGCGTAGCCACGTTCGATGCCGACGAGGCAGCTCTCGAAGCGTTGCTCGCCGAGATCAACTCCGCCGCTGGACCGCCCGAAGGCGTGCCTGGCACGCGGATCACCGTCCTTGCCGACCGCACCGCCGGCAGGGTCGTGGTCTCCGTCCGCTTCGACTCCGAGGAGGCTCTCCGGAAAGGATCCGAGACACTGGAGGCCATGAGTCCCCCAGATGCCGGCAGCATGCGCCGCGTCGCCGTCCACTCATACGAGGTCGTGCTCGAACGACAGGCACCGTAGCGCTCCACCTGGAGCACCCAGACGACGAGTCGGCTAGCGCCGGATCGGCGTCGCTGCGCTCGCTCTGTCGGTCTGCATGCCGAACTCGGTCGTCTCGAGGGCCGATGGCCTACGAGCAGCTCCTGACGAGGCTGAAGAACATCCGCCTCGCTCCCTCACAGACGGCGTTCGAGAACGACGACAGGATCATGATGCGAGGCGCACGGCAGCTGCGGCTCGCTTCGACCTAGCATAGTTGCTCGCAAAATCGCTTCGATCGGTCGGCGACGACATTGCCGGTCCGCGGTGGCCAACGATCCGGTCGAGGTGACCGCCGTGTGCGCTGACGCCTAGCCAGTCTGAGTAGCGGGGGCAGGATTTGAACCTGCGACCTCCGGGTTATGAGCCGCCACCGACACGTCGACCGCTGCCGCTCGAGTTCACAGAAACGTCAAGATCAGGACGTTTCGCGGAGGTCGGGAGTGTCGTTGGACGCATCCTGATAGCGATCCAGCGAACCTCAACCGCTTGCGAGGTGCTTGCGGCTGATCGGGACCGACGCGAACTGGAAGCGCGCCGAAGAGTGCCCGCCGTCGCCGAGGAAGGCGAGGGCGAGTGAGCCCACGATCATTCCCGTTAGGGTGCTGAATGTGAGCATGAAGAAGTGGAACGACCACTCGCCTCGCACTCGCCGACTGATCGTTATCGCCAATGTCATGGAGGGCGTGCTCAAGGTCGCCGCCCTCATCGATCTTGCGCGACGACCCGCGAGCGAGGTCCGCGGTTCGAAGGCGAGGTGGGCGGTGGCGGTGACGTTGATCAATTCACTCGGTGCCATGCCGATTGCTTACTTCGCGTGGGGCCGGCGCAAGGCGTAGTTCTGCCGGGGCGGCAGGGCCCCATGATGACGACCGGCATTCAAGCCCCAAAAATCGGAGGAGTTGGAACGCCCCAAGGCACGCGAACGACAGACCGAAGGTCAGATCGCTGGTGGTAAGGCCCGTCACGGTCAGCATTCCGAAAGCTTTCGGGAAGCAGCAACCCCCGAGGTAACGAGACGCGGGAGGTTGTGGGCCGCGCCGTCGGCATGAGCGGCGTCACCTACCGGCGCGCCCAAGGTGTCAAGCCGCGCCGCGCGCCACCCAGGCCTTCGCCGAGACTACGAACGGTGGCTCCGGCAGCCTCGTGTGAGTTAGGCGATGACCTGCCCGTTCTTTGCGATGAGGAAGACTGCGACGCTGATGATTAGGACGGCGAACAGCTGTGTGAGCCGTGCGCTTGAGAGATTGCGGCCGAGCCGGCTTCCGGTGAGGGCTCCGGCGATCCCGGCGAGGGCGAACGTGGTAGCGATCGTCCAATTGATGCCCCCGCTGGCGAGGTGGACTGCGAAGGCGGAGGCGCTCGTGAGTGCGATCACGAGAAGTGACGTTCCGATTGCGACGCCCATTTCGAGGCCGAGCAGGAGCACGAGTGCGGGAACGATCACGAAGCCGCCGCCGACTCCGAAGAAGCCGGCGAGTGCTCCGACGCCGATCCCCGCGAGGGTGACGCGTCCCCACGCGATCCGCGGGTTGGTGTGGGGGGTGAACTCGAGTTGTCGGCTTCGTCGCAGCGTGGCCCAGGCGGCGGCGAGCATGAGCGCGGCGAGGCCGAGAAGAATCGTCTCTGGGCTGACGGTTCGGTTCAGCGCTGTTCCCGCGATCGCGCCGAGCAGGCCACTGGAGCCGAACGCGACGGCGAGACGGACGTTGACGCGACCCTGTCGTGCGTGGGCGATTGATCCCGCCAAGGCTGTCAGGCCGACGATGAGGAGCGAGGCAGTCGTGGCCTCCTTGACGGGCTCGCCGAGTACGTAAACGAGCACTGGCACGGCCAGGATCGAGCCGCCTCCGCCGACGAGTCCGAGCGAGATGCCGATCGCAAGACCGAACGGCACGGCAAAGAGCGCGCCGTCCACGGCAGCTTCACTTGCCTTTCCGGCGATTCGAACAACCCGACGCCGGCCAGGATTCTGCTTCGGCCGACATCGGCGTCAGCAGCCTCCGGAGGTCCGGCAGCATGACGGATGATCGACTGGCTCGAGGGTGTCTTATCGTGGCCTGCTTCGGTGGTCGTGCCGGTCTAGTTGGCGCTGATGGCCACGCTGAGATGGACGGGGATGCGGAGGGCTGCGGAGACGATGCATCCCTGTTCCGCCGCTGCGGCGGCGTGGTGGAGATCGTTTTCGCGGCCGTGGTCGGTTGTTGCCGAGACTTGTAGGTGGATGGCTTTGAAGCCGAAGGGCTCCTTGCCTTCGCGGCCGACTGCGCCTTCGGCGCCGATCGTCAAGTCACGTAGCGGAACGGAGGCGCGGTCGGCGATCGCCACGAGGGTGACTGCGTAGCAGGATGCGACGGCTGCGACGAGGAGGTCCTCGGGGCTCCAGTCCTCTGGGTGGTCGCCTTTGAACTCGATCGGGGTCGCAATCGCGACGGATGGCTTGCCGGGGATGGCTGCGACCACACGTTTGCCGCCGGGCCAGCTGATCGCGACGGGGAAGCGGAAGTCGCTCATGAAACGACCAATGCTGGCGGCATGGGCTCGCTTCGTTCGATGGGCTTCATCGAGCTGAGCTCCTTGATCTATGTGCTATTGTACAACGATTAAATTGTAATCTATCAGAAGGAGGTGCTCCGTGCCTTTGCCTCACCCTCTTCCCGATCCGCTAGTCGATCTGATCGCGCGCCGTTTTCGGGCGATGGGGGAGCCGATGCGGATCCGGATCCTCGATCGCCTGCGCGAGGGCGAGGCGACCGTCGCCGAGCTGACCGAAGCGCTCGCTGCATCGCAGCAGAACGTCTCGAAGCACCTCGACGGTGCTCGCCGACGCCGGAATCGTCGGCCGGCGCAAGGACGGCAACGCGCGTCTACTACCGGATCATCGACGAGAGCGTTCTCGCGATCTGCGAGGAGGTCTGCGGCGCGTGCAGCGCCAACTCGCCGAGCTGCACGAGATCCTCGAAGGAGGCAGGACGATGAGTCCGGCGTCACGCTCGCGCCGGATGCGTGAGTCCCTGTCTGGCGGCCCTCCGGAGGATGCGCCTCGTGAGGGCGGTGACCGCAGCGGCTGCGGCGCCGCCCCCGCCCGACGTTCTCCACGCGGTCGCGAACGTCGGCCCGCTCGGTCGGCTCGGACGCTGGACGGCGACGCATCGACGCGCCGTCGCGATCTCGTGGCTCGTCGTCGTCGATCGGCCTCGGCGTCTTCGCGCCGCGTGTGGAGAAGGCGCTCTCGGGAGCAGGCTGGCAGGCCAACGGCTCGCAGTCCGTCGTCGCGCGCGATCTCGTGCAGGCGAGCTTCGGCGGGCAGTCGAGCTACGGCCTGATGGTCGTCCTCCACTCGCCGACAGAGACGTCGGAAGCCCGGCATTCAGCGGCTGCGGTCGCTCGAGTCGACCGCGATCCTGCGCTCGGACCAGCGCGTCGCCTCGATCCAACCGCCGACCCGCGGTCTCTCGATCTCCAAGGACGGCCACACGGCGATCATTCGCGCCGGCGCAGCTGCCGACCCGACCGCGATGGTTCAGGCCGCGGACGCGCTCAAGGGCGAAGCTCACCGCCGCAGGAGGCGACGGCGTAACGTCTACCTGACCGGCGCCTCGGCGATGTGGTCGGACTTCAACACCGCGAACCGCGACGCGATGATGAAGTCCGAGCTCTACTCCTGGCCGGTCACGCTCGCGATCCTCGCGCGTCGCATTCGGCGCGCTCGTGGCAGCCGGCCTGCCGCTGATGCTCACGATCGTCGGTCTCGTCGCCGCCGCCGGCTCGCTCTGGGTCGCCTCGCAGCTGGGCGAGGTCTCGATCTGGGCGATGAACTTCGCGCTGATGTTCGCGCTCGCGCTCGGCATCGACTACGCCCTCTTCATCGTCAACCGCTTCCGCGGGGCGCTCTTCGGCTCGAAGCTCGACCCGGTCGACGCTGTCGCGGTGACGATGGACACCGCGGCAAGGCAGTGCTCTTCTCCGGGGCGACCGTGCTCGATCTCGCTCTCGGCGGTGATGCTCGTGCCGAGCCCCGCGTTCCGCTCGATGGCGCTCGGGATCATGCTCTCGGTCGTCTTCATTCTCGCCGCGTCGCTCACCCTGCTCCCGGCGACGCTCGCGAAGCTCGGACCGAAGGTCGACAAGGGCGCACTGCGCTGGGTGCACTCCGGCGAGCACCGCTCGCCGGCGTTCGCCGCTGGGCCGAGCGGCTCTGGCGCCACCCGATCGTCTTCGGAGCTCGGCGCACTCGCGATCCTCGTCGTCCTCGCGTTCCCGATCCTCGGGCTGAAGACGGGCATGCCGTCGATCAAGGTCGTCCCGAAGCGGACTCTTCGCGGCAGGGCTATGCGCTCGTCCAGCAGGCATTCGGCCCCGGCGCTCCCGGCCAGCTCCAGATCGTCGGGCCCGCAAGGCCGCGAATCAGCGCCGCGGCGGTGCTCAGCCGAGGATCCAGGCATCGCCCGCGTCTTCCCGGCACGCGTCAGCCAGGCGGACGCTCGCGCTGATCGAGGCGTGCCCGAAGCAGGATCCGTCGAGCAAGGCCGTCGGCGACACGATCGACCGGCTCCGCACGACGCTCCCCGCCGGGATGCTCGTCGGCGGCGCGACGGCCGAGAACCACGACCTCGAAGCGGGCGCTCGCCGCGAAGACGCCGCTCGTGATCGGCGTCGTGCTCGGTCTCGGCTTCCTGCTCCTCCTGATCGCGCTCCAAGCACCCGTGATCGCCGCGCTCGGCGTCCTCACCAACCTGCTCGCTGTCGGCGCTGCATTCGGTGTCGCCCGGCTGATCTTCCAGGACGGCCACGGGCCGGACTGCTCGGCTTCGAGCCACAAGGCTTCCTCGACGCTTGGGGGCCAGTCTTCTTCTTCGCGATGATCTTCGCGATCTCGATGGACTACACCGTCTTCCTGCTCTCCTCCGCGAAGGAGCACTGGGATCGCACCGGTGACCCTAACGAAGCGGTGGTCGGCGGACTCGCCCACTCTGGCCGCGTCATCTTCGCCGCCGCCGCCGTCATGGTCGCCGTCTTCTTCACGTTCGCCCTCTCCGGGCCGCTGCCACCCAAGGAGATGGGCGTCATCCTCGGCATCGCCGTCCTCCTCGACGCGCTGCTGATCCGACTCGTCCTCGTCCCGGTGACGCTGCGCCTCCTCGGGCGACACGCCTGGGCGCTCCCTCGCTGGCTCGACACATCCTCCCCGACGTCCGCTTCGGCCACTGACATCCTGGCCAGTCTGCGAGGTAGAGGCTGACCGATGGACGGGGCCCCGCTGCGGCGGGGACTTGACCGTATCTCCGTCCATCTCCATCTCCTAGGGTTGGGGCGTCGGCCGGTGGCGGTCGGCGCCCTCACCTCGCGCTGAATCTTCGGTGCTGGGTTGTCCTCGGCTACTAACGCTTCGGCAGCAGAATTCGGCTAGATTCCGTCTTGTTCGCGCACTAGCGGCAACACGTTGTTCGCGACGTTCGCGACGCTCCGAATGGCGGCGAGCCTACAGTCACATCCACGAGTGTGTCTGTGGTCGCGGTTATGCAAGCTGACCTGGCGGCGCGACAGGATTAGCCGGGTGTCTGTGCTCTGGCTGCGACAGCGGGCAGGCTGCTTCCTTGCACCAGGAGCGATGCAGCCGTTGCAACGAGAACGGTCGCAGCGACTGTCGTCGCCTCGTCGAACCCTTCGAGTGTGGGGTAGGCAGCGAGCAGGAGCGGGACTGCGCCTTTGAGCCCGCCCCAGGAGACGAGGGCGCGGTCAGGAGCGCTGAGTCCGCTTCCGATCAGACAGAACGACGCAATAAGCGGTCGCACAATGAACACTGTCAAGGCCATGAGAAGGATGCCGCGCCAGATGTCGCCGATGGCGACGAGGGGTGCGAAGGCAGCCCCGAGCGTTGCGAAGAGCACGATTTCGGCGATCGTGGACAGTGCTTCGGGGACGACCTGGCTGGCGCGTTCTTGGCGGCTCCAAGAGTCGGAGAGCAGGAGCCCCGGCGATATAGACAGCAAGGAAGCCGCTGCCGTGCAGTATCGCTGTCAGGGAGCCGAGAAGGACCGCCCCCAGGATCAGCGCGACCGCCCGCGCACCGTGTCCAGCCTGGCCAACAGTGCGCAGTGCACCAAGCATGATCAGCCCGCCTACCACACCCGCGATGGCGCCGATCCCGAGTTCCTCCACGAATCGCCACGCCGAATGCGCATACGACGAGTCCGAACCCACGACCGAGGCGGTCACGGCAACCATGAGTGCGATCCCAGCTGGGTCGTTGAATCCAGACTCGCCTTCCAGAACTGTTCGTGCGCGGCCCGAGCCAGTGCGATCGCGCAGTACCGCGTAGACGGCCGCCGGATCGGTCGGAGCGAGTGCGACTGCGATCAGCGCCGCGACCGCCCAGTTGAACCCCAATACATAGTGTCCCGCGAGCGCGAGCCCCGCGGCCGTCAGGATCGTTCCAAGGATTCCAAGGGCGAGAATCGGGCGCGCAGCCAGGCGGGCGTCTCTGAAGCCGGTGCCAAGGCCGCCCTGGAACAGGATCACGAACAGCGCGACCGCCCCGACTTTCTCGAGCGTTACGAAGGGCAGATCGCCTGTCGGAGCAACCCCGAGCAGACCCGCGCCGATTCCGACAGCTAAGAACGCCGCCGGAGTCGGCAGTCCGAGGCGTTGCAGGACGGGCGCGGCGAGCAGAGCCACCAGAAGCAGCCCGGACACGAGCGCGAGTGTGGGGAAGAAGTCGGTGTAATCGGCCACGGCAGAACCTCGCCGACCAGTCTTCCCGGCACACCGCCAACCAGCCTACCGAGAGGCCGTAGGGCCGGTGCGTGCCGCGGCGCCACACGGCGGACGGCCCCGGCATGTTGTCTCCCGGCGCTGGAGTTAGGCTGCGATCGGAATCCGAGCGGAGGTCGAACGGGTTGTACTTTGGATTGAACACCTGGCTGTTGGCGTTGGTGCTGGTCGCGATCTTGTTCGGCGCCACGCTTCTGGGGTGGCTGGCGGGACGGTCGCTAGCCCGGCATCGGGAGACCCTTCGTGAGCCGCTCGGCGTGGTGCAGGCAGCTCTTCTCACGCTCGTTGGGCTGATCCTCGCCTTCGGCCTCGCGATGGCGGTAGGGCGATACGAGTCCCGACGCGTTGCCGTGGTGGACGATGCAAATGCGATCGGCACCGCCTATCTCCGCGCCCAAACCCTGCACGAACCCGCCCGCAGCCGCTCCCTTCCCTTGTACCCGCAGTACACCGACGCGAGCATCCGCCTCGGCAAAACCAAGCCGGGGAGCCAGGCACAACAACGAGCAATCACCACCCAGTCCGTTCTGCAGCGTCGCCTCTGGCACCTCGCAGGGCAAGCGCTCGACCGGCAACCATCAGACTCAGCGCCACGCCTCTACACCGAAAGCCTCAACACCATGATCGACCAACAAACCACACGGATAGCAGGACTTCGCAACCGTGTCCCGACCGCGATCTCGCTTGTCCAGGTGATCGGAGCGGCCGCCGCACTCGCCCTGATGGCCCTCTACCTAGCCCTGATGTCACGCGGCGTCATCACCGTCCTCCTCGCAGCAGGACTGCTCACCTCCCTCCTCTTTGTCACCTTCGACCTCGACCGGCCAGCGCGCGGATTCATCACCATCCCAGCCGACCCACTCATCAGCCTCCGCATCACAATGGAACTACCACCAGCTGCCAACGCACCACGCTAGCTACGACCCACAGACCTCCTCGTCACTGGGACCGTTTCTACGCGCCGTGCGTACGCAGCGCGTCGGTGTCGCCCTTACCGACCGCCGCCCGTCTCTCGAGATCGGCGGCGTCTACCAGTTCACCATCACGCTCGACGTAGCCATCCTTCCCTCCGAGCGCGACGATAACGAGGTCGTTGTCACCTGTGTTCCAGAAATACCGGGGGGTCGTCGACTCAACGTGAATAAAGCTTCCCGCCGCTACGGGGAATTCTTCGCCGTCGACGTTGAACATGCCATGACCAGAGTGGACGAAGTAAAGCTCGTCCTGTTCCCTATGGAAATGGTTGAACGACTCCTTGTGAGCCGGCAGCCGGATCACGTTTGCCCCGAACGCGCTGATCCCTAGCGGCCTCCGCACGCTGCTCAGAAAACCGGGGTCGAGCTCGCCAATCGAGGTAACGCGATACGCCACTTCGCCAGTCTAGGGATCGCGGCCCCACTCGGGCGGCTCCGTTGAACAAGAGGGGGTGCCTACGGGCGCCCCTATTCCGGTCAACCAGGCAGGGCCCTAGCTCTTCGCGTACGCCTCAGCTGTTGGCGACTCGAACTCGAAGCCGACGAAGGCTTCGTCGCCGACCACCCACGCATCGTGGCCGGGCTCGATGACGTATGTCTCGCCCGGCCCAATGTCTGCCTCGGTGCCGTCTTCGTGGCTGATGTGAAGCCTGCCCGACGTAACAACGCCAACGTGACGCACCTGACAGCTTTCGGTCCCGGCGACCGGCTTAACGCAATCCGACCACTTCCAACCGGGCTCGAACGTCATCCGAGCTGCCGTTGTGCCACCCATCCTGACCACGTCGACCTGTGTCTTGTCAGGCTTCCGGGTTTCATCGGGCGCCTGGAAATCACGCACCTGAACTCCAGCCATCAGACCCCCTTCTTCTTTTCAATTGTTCGAGGGGGGTTGATTCTGTCTGTCACCTTCGCCATCCAATTACGACACGTGGTGACCAGCGGCGCAGCCTGTTAGTGTCGTGCCGCGCGAAGGCTGACCCCAGAGGACGAGCGCGTTCGCATCGCTATTTCGAAAGGGAGGTACCGGCATGCCGAAGGTGTCCAAGGTGAGCGCCACGAAGGTCGAGGTGATCGAAGGAATCCTTGAAGATCGTTCTGATGACCTTGACGGGTATACGGTCGGCTTCACCTCGTTCAACACGGACATGGATCCCGCACCCCTCTTCAAGGGGCTTCCCGATGATCGGTGCCAGTGTCCGCACTGGGGTTATGTGCTCAAGGGCAAGATGACCTTCCGGTTCGCCGACCGGGAAGAGACGTACGAGGCAGGCGACGCCTACTACGCGCCGCCGGGCCACACACCCGTGATGTTTGAGGGATGCGAGGTCGTCGAGTTCAGCCCGGCCGACGAGTTGGCCAAGACGATGAAGGTCGTTATGAACAACATGGCCGCGAGCGAGCAAGCCTAAGTGCTTCTACGTAGTCAGGATTGGAAGCGTCAGCTAGTCGACGGCTAATGGCATACGACGCGGATCTTGCTCATCGTGTTCGCGCTCTTCTCGCTGGCCGCCCTGGTTTATCTGAGCGGAAGATGTTCGGTGGGCTCGCCTTCATGCTCGACGGCCATATGACGTGCGGGATCGTTGGCCACGACCTCATGCTTCGTCTTGGCCCAGACCTTGCAGGAGAGGCGCTCAAGCGTCCTCATGTTCGTGTCATGGACTTCACAGGGAAGCCTATGGCAGGGATGGTGTACGTGAGTCCGCAGGGGCTTCGCGGACGAGCCCTCCGCAGTTGGGTAGCGAAGGCCGAAGGCTTCGCCCGAACGCTCCCGCCAAAGCGGGGCTAGCAAGCGGGGTCGGGAGGTCATCTCCGGGCGAGGTGCGTCGCCCTTTCAGAAAGTCCTCCCGAAGCCAATCCCTCGCCATCTCTCCCGCTACGCGTGGAGGGCTCACACCCGGCCTTTAGAAGCAGCCACGACAAGTCATCGGCCCTGCCTCAAAATTCGGTTGGATCTGGCAATTTCGGGAGTAGGCACAAAAAATGTGTGTTACGCCCAAAAAATCTCAGTTGAACTGCCAGGCCGCCCACGCACCACGCTAGCTGCGACACACACACAAACAGCGCCGGCGGCTCGGACCGTTTGTACGCGCCGCGACAGTAGGGTTGCACGGTAACTCGGTAATCCGTGCCCAGACGGAGGAGGGAAATCATGGACGAGATCGTGGTGAAGCTCGCAGAGGAGGGCGCTGATACGGGACCGCGCCCTGGAGTCGCGATCGACGCCAGCATCCGCGTTGTCGCCCGCAGTGAGGGCGGCGGTCAGAAGAAGTACGCTGAAGCCTGGCCTGAGGTCTCCGACGGCAAGACCCGCTCGCGCTGGGCGCTCTACTGCGACGAGGGCGTTGGTATGGGCGGCGAGGACAGCGCGCCCGCCCCGCTCGTCTACTTCGCAGCAGCCGTCGCCTTCTGACTACTCACACAGATCTCCCGGTGTGGGGAGATGCGGAAAGTCAAGCTCGACGACGTTCGGATCGACCAGACGATGACGATCTACCGGACGGGCTCGATAAAGGGCGGCACGATCACAAGCGGCGTCCGCGTCCTCTCACTGTCAATCGATGTGGACTCGCCCGAACCTCCCGAGCGCGTTGCCGAGCTCATCCGGGTCGCACGTGAGAGCTGCTTCACCCACGGTGCGCTCACCCAACCCGTCGAAATCCAAACATCGCTGACCCTCAACGGCGAGCCTCTCACCGCAGAGGCCTGATTGACGGCCCGCCAGGTCGGACGTGGCCGTCACTCACGGGCCCAGGGCAACGTGTAAGCCAAAACGCTTGCGGAAGCGCTTGCGCCACGTCAACTCCGCGCCCACACAGAAAACAGGAACCCCGCGTTAGCGGGGCTTTTGCAGATAGCGGGGGCAGGATTTGAACCTGCGACCTCCGGGTTATGAGCCCGGCGAGCTACCTGGCTGCTCCACCCCGCGTCGCGGCGTTGATTGTAGCATCGCCGCTCCGTCTGCTCCTCAGCAAGGAGCCGTTACGATCCAGGGGTGACCGTCTTCTGGATTGCGCTCGCCATCGCGCTCGTGCTCCCGTTACTGGGAGCGGTGCTAGTCACCGTCCGGGGGATCTCGTTCTACCGGACGGCGAAGGGCACGTCGGGCCGGCTCGGTGCGGAGCTTGCCAAGATCGAGCGCACGACGGCGGATATCGACGTGAACATGCGCCTCGCGACCGATGCCGGCGACCGCTTGAAGGACGCAGCGGCGCGGTTGAACGTCTCGAGGGCGCAGCTCGACGTGCAGCTTGACGCCTTACGCGAAGCACGCGACTCACTGGGCCCGCTGGCACTCTTGCTGAAGTGATCCGACGCGTCGGGGCGATCGACCTAGGAACCAACTCGACCCGGCTCCTGGTCGCCGAGGTCGACTCCGGAGGGAGTCTCACGGAGGTCGATCGAAGGCTGACCATCACCGGGCTCGGGCGCGGGGTCGACGGTCATGGCTTCCTCGCCAAAGACGCAATGGGACGCGTCCGGATCTGCCTGCACGGCTATAGGGGCGCCCTCGACCACCACGGCATTTCCGACACGCTCGCCGTCGCCACGAGCGCCGTCCGTGACGCGTCGAACGGATCGTCGTTTCTCGAGCAGGTCGGACGCGACTACGGCCTGACGACCCGACTCCTCGACGGCCGGGCCGAGGCCGAGCTGACGTTCCGCGGGGTCACCTCCGACCGGGTGCTCGACACGGAGACGCTCGTCGTCGACATTGGTGGCGGCTCGACAGAGCTTCTTCTCGGAGGCCCCGACGGCGTGTCCTTCGCGACGAGCCTTCAGATCGGCTGCGTGAGACTGACGGAGCGATTCCTGCATACCGACCCGCCGAGCGCCGCTGAGATCGCGAGCTGCGCCGACCACGTTCGCTCGACCCTCCCGCCACTCGAAGCCGAACGTGCGATCGGCGTCGCGGGAACGGTCACGACCGCCGCAGCGCTCGACCTCGGCCTGCCCACCTACGATCCCACGCGCATCCACCGTCACTCCGTGCGCCGCTCGTCTGTCGCGGCGACGCTGACACGCCTGGCCGCGCTGCCGCTGCGCGAGCGCGAGCAGGTGCCCGGCCTCGAGCCCGAGCGAGCGCCGGTGATCGTCGCCGGGCTCACAATCCTGCGCGAGATCCTCGCCGCGTACGGACTCGATGTGATCGAGGCGAGCGAGCGCGACATCCTCCACGGCGCAGCGCTCGCGGCGGCCGACGCGGTCACGTCACGAGCTAGCGCCTAGGCGTGCGCGCGCGGCTCCTGTGCCTGCCTTCAGGCAGGCACTACCGGTCGGCCACTCGCTTACGTTCGTCCGGGTCGGGCGCCCTCGACGCCCCGGACGCCCCTTCTCTACTCCTCGGAGCGCGCCTCGTTGACCGGCTCGTCCTCGGCGAGGCGCCGACCGACGACGCTGCGCGAAAGCACGCCGACGAGCCGGCCGTGCTCGGTCACCGGAACGCGCTCGGCGTCCCATTCCTCGAGCAGGTGAAAGGCGTCCTCGAGCGCCGTGCCGGCGTCGATCGTGTAGTGCGGTGGCTCCGCAAGCGATGCGAGCGTTGTCGACGACGGATCGAGCCCGCCCGCGACGACCCGCGCCACGAGCGTCTTGCGAGTGACGACCCCCACGAGCGCCCCCGCCTCGTCGACCACGTACACCGCGCGCACCTCAGGCGGCGTCAGGACCTCGCCGGCCTCGCGTGCGGATGCCGATTCCGGCAGGGCGCGAGGCTCGGTGATCATCGCGTCGCGGACGAGATCGCTCATGGATAGAGCCCTCGCGCCTCGAGCGCCGTCGCCACGTCACGGACTCCCGCTACGAGTGCCGACGTGCGCAGAGGTATGCCGCGGCCCTCGTGGATTTCCCAAACTCGGTCGAAGGCGTCACTCAGCTTCTCACTGAGCTTGGAGCGGATCTCGTCGCGGCCCCAGAAAAGCCGGCCGAGATCCTGGACCCACTCGAAGTACGAGACCGTCACGCCGCCCGCGTTCGTCAGGACGTCCGGAAGAATCGGAATGCCTCGCTCTCGCAAGATGGCGTCGCCCTCGAGCGAGGTCGGGCCGTTCGCACCTTCCACGAGCAGCCGGCAGCGCAGTCGTGGCGCGTTGTCGGCGTGCACCTGGTCTTCTCTCGCCGCGAGGACGAGGATGTCGCAGTCGAGCTCGAGCAGCTCCTCGTTCGTGAGGCGGCTGCCTGTCTCCCAGCCGTCAAGCGACCCGTGCTCCTTCGCATATTCGCTCATGGTCGGGATATCGAGCCCGGCAGGATCGTGGAAGCCACCCGCGACATCGGAGACGGCCGTCACGGTCGCGCCGCGATCGGCGAGCTCCTGCGCCGCGACGCCGCCGACGTTGCCGAAGCCCTGGACGACGCACCGCTGGCCGGCGAGCCGCCAGCCGAGCCGTTCGCAGGCGCGGGCGATCACCATCACGACGCCGGCGCCAGTCGCCTCCTGCCTGAAGACCGAGCCGCCGATCGAGATCGGCTTGCCGGTGACGATCTCGGGCACGGCATGACCCTTCTGCATCGAGTACGTGTCCATCATCCACGCCATCGTCTGCTCGCCCGTCGCCATGTCCGGGGCTGGAATGTCCTCCTGCGGCCCGATCACGGGTAGGAGCTCGGAGGTGAATCGGCGCGTGAGGCGCTCCAGCTCACCCTGGGACATCTCACGCGGGGCGCAGCGAACTCCGCCCTTCGCCCCACCGTACGGAAGTCGCAGGAGCGCGCATTTCCACGTCATCCACACCGCAAGCGCCGCGCATTCGCCGAGATTCACGTGCGGGTCGTAGCGGACGCCCCCCTTGGTCGGGCCGAGCACGCTCGAATGCTGGACGCGGTAGCCGGGAAAGACGACACGCCGACCGTCGTCCAGGCGCACGGGGACGCTGACGATGACCGCGCGCTCGGGATAGCGGAGCCGCTCGGCGACCGCATCGGAAACGTCCGCATAGGGGATCGCCTGGTCGAACTGGGCGATCGCCGTCCGGAACAGAGGGGTGTCCCATTCGAGAGGCGCGTTGAGGGAGGCGTGCTCGGTGCTCGCCATCGGCTACACGAGTCTATCCCGGGGGCACTCAACAACGGGGCAGCACTTGCCGGACACTGCTCCCGAGCGGAATCCGGTCGGCGCGGGCTAGACGTACGAGTCGCGTCCGATAGCTCTTCATCTCCGCTCTCGTCCAGTCCTCGTGCGTCTGGCAGCGCCAGGCCGGTAGGCGCTCGCGGTGAAAGCGGCTCGTGAGGCTCTCGTTGTGGCCGATCACGTCGCCGATGCCGATCCCGAGCCGTTGCATCAGCCAGGCGGTGAGCGCGAGCGACGCACGCAGCTGGCGCATATTGCCGAGGATCTGTCGCGCGCTTGTGCCCACGTGCTCGATTCCGACCGCCGTCCAGTTGAGCCCGACCGTGTGGCGGCACATGACGGCCAGCGGCACGAGCTGATAGATCGTCCCGTCCTTGTCGACCACGAAGTGTGCGCAGATCCCCGGAAGCTCGTGGAGCTCGAGATCCGGCTCGTCGGCGCTGAAAGTCGCGAGCACCGACGAGAGTGTCTCCGACGCCGTGTAGTGCTCGACGATCACGCGCGGCGTCCGGAGCCGCCAGCTGTCGAGGCCGTAGTGGCGCACCGCGTACGCCTGCATCTCCCGCTTCCGCAAAGCCGGGAATGGGATCGGCTTCGATACGATCGTGGGCCTCGAGGCCGTGAAAGCACGAGCCGCCGCACGCTCGCAGCTCCCCGACACAGCCGTGAGCAACGCGAGCACGAAGGTCGCTAGGCACGTTCGACGCACACGAAGACGCTACGCGAGAACGCTGAGCCGCAACGCCTGCGTCCGCGCACGCCAGCAGCGGGGAGGTTCAACACGTCCGGTCGAAGCAGCCTCGCGTAGCGCCCTGCGGCGTCAGCGCCAGGCTCGCGCGAAAGGTCGTCAGTTAGTCTGTGGGGATGCGTCCTTGCCCAGCGGGCCGGCTCACGGCGCTCCTGCTTCCCGTGCTGCTCGCCGCGGCATTTGCGGGTTTCGCGTCCGCAAAGCAGACGCCCGAGTTCGTCGGCCCGACGCTCGACAATCCGGCCAAGCCCCCCGACTTCGCGCTCCGCGACCAGCACCAGCGGATCGTGCACCTGGCGGGCCAGCGCGGCAAGGTGATCCTGATCACCTTTCTCTACACGCACTGCCCAGACCTCTGCCCGCTGACAGCCGCCAACCTGAACACCGCGCTCGGATCCCTCGGAACGGATCGGAAGAACGTGGTCGTGCTAGCGATCAGCGTGGATCCGAAAGGGGACACCCCAGCGGCCATCACCACGTTTGTCCGCGCGCACCGGCTGCGACCGCAGTTTCACTACCTGACCGGCTCGAAGGTCGAGCTCGAGCGGGTGTGGCGCTCCTACAACGTTGCGTCGTTCCGGCAGGCTGGAGACGAGGTCGACCACACCCTGTACACCCTCCTCGTCGATCGGGGCGGGACAGCCCGCGTGCTCTTCGACTCGCTCGCCAAGTCGTCGGCAATCGAACACGACATCAGGCAACTGCTCGGCTAGCAGCCGCCTCCGTCTAGGGGCTCTTGAGCACGACCACCGGGCTTGTGGCGAGCGGAGTCCAACCGTCCTTGTCGACGAGTACGACCCGCACGCGCGCCGGGCGACGAATGCGAACATCGGCCGCCGAGACGTAGTCGACACGACCGCTCGCGATAGGCCACCAGCCGAAGCGCTCTCGTAGATAGACCTCGACGAGGATCCGGGAGTAGGGCGCGCTTGGCGTGACGGTAACGCTGACGCCGCTGCGCGTCGGGTGAATGCGGACCCTGCGGATACCGACGAGCAGTCTCCGGGTCTGGCTGCTACCGGCCGCGGTCGTCGCGCGATAGTCGCCTGTTGCTTCGGCATCGACCGTGGTCTTCCAGCTTCCGTCGGCCGCGGGCTTGGCAGTGGCGATCGTCGTGAACTTGGATCCATCCAGGCTGCGCTGGACGGTGACGGGCTGTGCCGGATCGGCGGTGCGGCCGGTGAACTCGACGTGAGCCCCAACGGCCACCGCCGCAGTCGGCAGCGGCCCAAGTGTCACCCGTCTGACGTCGATCTCCCCGAGGATGCTCGGGTGGATCGTGCAGTGGTAGCGGTATTGCCCCACCTCGTTGAACTGAAAGGCGAATCGGCCGCCGGCCAGCACCTCGCTGGAGTCGAACAGCCCCGTGTCCGAGGTCACCGTATGGGTGCGCTGGCTGACGTTCGTCCAGGTCACCGTCTCACCCGGCAGGACGTCGAGCTGTGACGGGCCATACGCCGAGAACTGGATGCTCACCTCCTGCGGCTTCACCGCGCCGCTAGCCGGTGCCAGAAGCACGAAGACCGCGAAAACGACAGCGCCGAAGACCCTCGCCGTCATCGCGACACCCGGTAGATCCCGATCATCCCGCGCGTCATGTGGTCCTCGACGTGGCAATGGTAGAGCCACGTGCCGGGTGCGTCTTCGCGCCAGCGGATGCGGTACGACTCGGCGGGCCCGACCGTCTGCGTATCGCGCGAGCCGTTGCCGGGCACGTTCCAGCGGTGGCCGTGGACGTGGAAGGTGTGGAAGTCGGATCCGAGTGCCATCACGTCCCATTGAACGAGCTCGCCGACCTTCGCGCGAAAGACCGGGGTGTTGCCCACGAAGGCGCGCCCGTCGATCGTCATGAAGCCTTTCCCCATCGGGGCGAGGACGACCTCGAACTCGCGGTCGGGGGCTCGTTCCTCGCGCCCGAGGATCGAAAGCATCCCGAACATCCCTCCGTCGATCGATTCCATCATCGAGGGCGAGTGATCGTGGTAGGGCCAGACGCCGGCCGAGTCCTCGCCCGCCGTGAGCCGATAGGTGTACGTGTGACCGGGCTTGACGTTCCCGTCCCGTCCCGAGAAGCCGGGGATGTACGCGCCGTCGGAGCTCGGCTCGTAGTGCACGCCGTGGAAGTGCATCGAGTGCGGTTGGTGACGCAGCGTGTCCATGTTCTTGAAGTGGATCCGCAGGTGGTCGCCGACCCTGGCGTGGATCAGCGGGCCCGGGATGAGAAGGCCGTCGGAGCTCTCGGGGTCCGCGTTCTCGAGCGGCTTGCGCCAGTTCGGCGTGTAGCGACGGTAGATCACGGTACTGATCACCGAATCCGCCAGCGGAACCTTCATCCCCATGATCGCGTCATGGCCGTTCGGAACGATGTTCCAGACGACGGGCACCGCGGCGACCCAGTAGTCGATCGTCGGCTCGGGGGCCCCGGCAGAAGCGCCAGGGGCGGCCGCAGAGACCCCGGCGACGCAGAGCGCGAGGACGCAGGCTCTCGCCAGCGTCCTCGCGCTGCGTCGGCCGCAACCGGCGAACCTCAGGTGACGTCTACCTCCGCTTGCATCCACGGATGGATCAAGCACATGAAGTAGAGCTTGGTGCCCGCGGGCGCGGTGACCTTCAGGTTGATGAACTCACCCTTCTTGCCCTTCCCCGTAACCCCGGAGTCTCCGGGCAGGTCGACGGATGGTGGCGTCGCCTGGCCGACCCCGTTCTCGAGGAATGGGAACTTGGGTGGAGCGTCACTATTCGGATCTGCCCCGTGTGCCTTGGCAAGCGCGTTGCAGACCTTGCAATTGAACATCTGGGCAGCGTTGCGCGGAGCGTCCTTCTTCGCGACGACCGTGAAGGTATGCGGCCCTTCGTCGGCAGCCGAGTTCAGGACGTGGAGCGTCCCACCGGATTGCACCGTGTACACGTCCTTGTCCCAGCGCAATGTGTCCTGGATGTAACGGTTGATGACGACCGGTGGCGGCTTCGCGACCGCCTTGATCGTCGTCGTGGTGGCGGACGACGTGCCGCGTGCGGCCGTAGCGCCACTCGTAACGGCGGCGGCGGCGATGCCGAAGACCGCCGCCGAGAGGACGAGCTTCCGTGAGATCATCCGATCCTTTCCGGCTGGCTTCGCGCCGGCCTCGTGGTGGGGCTCGACGGGCCGATCCCGTCCCGCCTGGCACTGAAATACCTGAAGCCACCTAACAATGCAAGTGGCTTACCATGCCGTACACGGGAGCGATAAACGCAATGTTGGCGCCGTGTACAGACAACGAGCGATGTCCGCGACCAGCCACTGGATGCGCCTCGACTGTGCTCGTCAAGTGCCGGGAGACGAGAGCGGCGGCGGAGCCGGGCTGAGCCCGGCACTAGCCGCCGCGGCCGGGGAAGCCGGGAGAAGTGCCGGGGGAGGGACTCGAACCCTCACGTCCCTTGCGGGACACCCGATTTTAAGGCGCGCCCAGCGTCTCGGGTGGACTCGGATAATCCGGAGGAGGCGGCCTATCAAGCCACGTTTGGCCTTCGGCGAGAGCCGGACGTCTCGGACTTTCTCTGCGGGTCGTGTTGCCCCGATGTTGCCCCGACAATAGGCTCGCTGGCATGGCTGAGCAGAAGCCGAAGACGACAGATGGGTATCCCAAGCTGACTCTTTCACTGCAGCGAGGCGTCGATCCAACCGTGCCGCGTTTCACCCACATCACTCGGCAGCGACGTCTCGGCGCAGGAAGACGATGTAGCCGATGAAGAGCGGTGCGGTGATGTAAAGCGTGCAGACCCAGAAGGCTCGCATCACGGGTGCCCAGTCGGCGGGTGTGCGGAGGAAGCCGTGCCAGGCGTCGAACTGTGTTCCGAGCAGATAGGGCCGGATGTTCTCGGTGCCCGGGAGTACGCCGAGGAGCTGCATCAGCAGAGCGAACATCAGCGTCCCGACGACTGAGGCGGCGCTGTTGCGGGTTACAGTCGAGAGCATCAGACCGAAAGCCGCGACGCCGGAGAGCGCGATCGTGTAGATGCCGAGGCTCTCGATGAGCAGTACGACGCTGTGGCCGACGGGCACCGATGTGCCTGATAGAGATGTGAGCGGATGGAGCCCCCACGCGACCGTGCCCGCGATCAGAGCTATCGCGCCCATCGCAAAAACGGCGATGAGCGTGTAGGTGAGCGACGCGAGCGCCTTGCCGGCGAATACCTGTCCTCGGTCGCGTGAGCGGGTGAGGATTGTCTTGAGTGTGCCGTTGTGTGTTTCCGAGGCGACGATGTCGCCGGCGACGAGCGCTGTGATCAGCGGGAGGCCCCAGATCGATAGGAAGAAGAGGACGACGAAGGGCGTCGCGAGTCCGGTGTCGCGCAGCGTCCGACCGAGTGGGATGTCGGTTGGTCCGGCGCCCTTCTGCACGACGAGCGCGACGACGAACGCGATCGGCACCAGGATGGCGGCTCCGATGCCGAGGTAGGTGCGTTTCTGTGCGGCGAGCTTTAAGAGCTCCCAGCGATAGACGGTGACGATGCCGCCCACTAGGCCACTGCCTCCTCGACCGACTGCTGGGCGGGCTCTCCCTCGGTCATACCAAGGAACAGCTCTTCGAGGCTCGTCGATCGTGGCACGAGTGCTGTGAACGCGAGCCGAGCCTGGCCGAGCGCGAGCGTGAGCCCAGCGACAGCCTGCTCGCTGGCACGGAACACCAGTTCGTCCCCTTCGAGCGCCACGTTCTGGAGGCCCGCCTGTGCAAGGCAGACGAGGCGTGCTCGTTCGGGCTCGAGCGCACGCAGTCGGTAGCTCTCGGATGCGGTCGTGAGCAGTTTGGAGAGGCTTCCTTCGTAGATGATCTGGCCTCTCCGGATGATCGCGACGCGGTTGCAGAGCTCCTCGACCTCTGCGAGGAGATGGCTTGAGAGCAGCACAGTGATCCCTTCGCTGGCCAGGCGACGCACGAGGTCGCGCATGTCTCGCATTCCGGCCGGGTCGAGGCCGGTCGCTGGCTCGTCTAGCAGCAGCAGCCGCGGGTTGCGGATCAGGGACGCAGCGATGCCCAGTCGCTGGCGCATCCCGTGCGAGTAGCCACCGACCCGGTGCTTGGCCCGGTCGCGCAAATCGACGAGGTCGAGCACCTCGTCGATGCGCGAGCGCGCGTTTCGACCGTCATAGTCGGCCAGCAGCCGCAGGTTCCTACGGCCGCTGAGGTACGGGTAGAACCGGGGGCCTTCGACGAACCCGGCGACTCCGTCGAGCGCTCTTGCGCCGTCGATGAGCGGGTCGCGGCCGAATAGGCGTGCGGAGCCGGCACTTGGGCGGATCAGCCCGAGAAGCATGCGCAGCGACGTCGTCTTCCCGGCTCCATTGGGTCCGAGGTACCCAAACACGTCGCCGGCCTCGACGGTCAGGTCGACGCGATCGACCGCGAGAATGTCGCCGTACTGCTTGACAAGCCCGCGCGCGACGACGGGCGGCTCGTCGCTCACCGCAGCTCTCGGGCGGCCGCCTCGGCCGCCGCCGTCGGAACAGATCCGGCAAGAGTCGTCGTCACGCCGTTCCGCTCCCACTGGATGACGGTGCCGAGCTGGGTCGCAAGCTCGTGAGCTGAGACGCCGTCGAGAGAGACCGTCGGTAGGCTTCCCAAGATCCCGCCTGGACCACTTCCCGCGGTCGCCTTCCGTTCGGCGACGACGATCGCTCCGAGGCCCTGGCCGAAGGTGACGACGACGGTGTGCGATTCGGCGTCGCCAACGAGACGGACGTCCCGACGCGGAAGACCAACGAGCGTGTCGGGCGCCGCCACGTCGAATCCCGCTGCCGCCCGCACGTTCGTGAGCCCGCTCACTACGGCGCCCTGCTTCCCGCCGCCGGGCGTAAGCTGACCGACCTCGACAACCTTGGCGTTTGACGGCGCGGTCACATCCACAGCGGCCGAGTCGACTGGCCCGTAGGCAATCTGGGTAACGGTCAACGCGAGCACAGGGGCTGCTGCGCCCTGGGTGTACACCGCGATGCGCAGCGGCACCCCCCGCACTGCATCCCAGGCCATTTCAACCGAGCCGAGCAGGCCGCCGTCGTGCTTGGGCGAGACCGACGTGCTGTACGCGGCTGTTCCCGCGACGTCCGTTGGCTGAGCGCCTGTCACGGTCGCGTGGGCGCCGAGCTCGTTTAGCAGGTCTGTGATGCGAGCGAGCGAGGGAGGCGTGTCAGGCGCCGCCGATCCGGGCTGCGACACGGGCAGAAGCGCATGGTAGGCGGTGTTCGAAGCGGCGTCGTAGACAGTTACGTCCGTTCGTGTCCAGAGGATCTGCGCGTCGCCTGCGTCCGATTGAAGCTCGATCCGTCCGCGGCCGTCCCCTGTCATCCAGAGCCGTCCGGAACCGCCAGCCATCGCCACCGGCGCTGCATTGCCAAGGAGCGCACCCGACGGGAACAACTTATTCGTGAAAGTGACGCGCGCGCTGACGCCGTCGACCGGCGCAGCCGCGAGCGCGTCGCGGATCGCTTCTGCGAGCGGCTTTTGCGGGGGCGTGTCGCTGCTGCTGCCCGTGGCTGCGACAGCGAGCACCGCCACCGCCGCGACAGAGCGCACCAATGATGGCCGCTACTGCCATCAGACGGGTCGCGGAGAGCGTGCGAAAGAGCCTCATCACGATCCTTCCTCGGAGTGTTCACTCCAAGGTGTAGCGGCGAATTCGGAGAGTTCTCTGAGAACCGGCAGCTCGATCGTGAAACGCGATCCTTCCGCGTACGCCCGCCCGCCGTGGCGCTCTGCGGTAGCACGAACGATCGCGAGACCGAGGCCCGACCCCGAGTCATCGTGGCCCAATCGCCAGAACCGCTCGAATGCGCGTTCGCTGTCGGCGGGCGCGAGCCCGGGGCCCTCATCGGAGACGCTGAGCAGAACACGGTCTCCCTCGCGCGCTGTCGTGACCGTCACGACGCCACCCGAAGGACCGTGCAGCTGCGCGTTCCGCACGAGGTTCACGAGCGCACGCTCAAGCGCAGGACGGTCGCCAAATACGCGCACGGGCTCGACATTCACACGAACGTTCGGATCAGCCGCGGAAACCGCCTTGACAAGCTCGTCTAGCCTCACCTCCTCGGTCGGACGCGCGCCAGCCTCCTCCCGACTCACAGCGATCAAGTCGTCGGCGAGCCTCGCGAGCCGTGCCGCGTCATGCTCGAGGTCGGCCACGACTGCGGGCGTGGCGCCGTGGCGTACCAGGAACGCTACGTTCCCGCGCAGGGCAGTCAACGGCGTACGAAGCTCATGGGACGCGTCCGCGACGAACCGACGCTCCGCGTCGCGCGACCGCTCGAGGCTGCCAAGCATGGCGTTGAGTGTGATCGCCAGGCGCCCGACTTCGTCGCCGACCCCGGTCTCCGGCAGACGACGCCCAGGATCGCCGGTTCGTTCCACCTCGCCCGCCGCCGTAGCGAGCCGTTTGAGCGGCCGCAACGCCCGGCCGAGCAAAACAGCAACCGCGGCAGCACCCGCAACCGCAGCAGCGAGCGCCGAGACGATCACTCCGACGTGGAGCGCGTGAATCGTCTCCGCGACATCCGAGGTCGACGCGGCGACGACCACCGCCCCTCCAGCCGCAGCTCCGCGGACATCAGGCAGGGGCGCGACGTAAAGGCGAATCTCCTCGCCACCGTCATTCCGTTGCGCGAAGGCCGGACGACCCGTCGCAATCACACGACGCGCGACGGTGGTCGCCGGTAACAAGCGGCCACCGAGCCCGAGCGAACGGGCAACGAGACGACCGTTCCGATCGAGCACCTCAATACTCGCGTCCGCACCGCCGATCGGTGACTCAAGCGCTCCCGGCGACGTCAGAAGCGCAGGCGCTGACGCGCTCAACTGCGCGATCGCCACAGCCCGGCGACGCAGTGAGCGATCGAGCGACCGATGGAGATGCCGCCCAACCAGCAGGTCGACCGCGATCCCGAGCGTCACGACGGCCAACACGATCGCAAGCGCGGCGGCCACCACCGCCCGGCCACGAATCGAGCGGATCATCGCCTGCCGAGCACGAACCCAACGCCTCTTACCGTCTCGATCAACGGCGGATCGCCAAGCTTCCGCCGGAGATAGGAGACGTAGCGATCGACAACGTTGAGGCCCGCAAACGCAGGCCCACCCCAGACCCGGTCGAGGGCCACCTCGCGCGGGACGACCTGCCGAGAGTTACGAAGCAACAACTCGAGCAGATCAGCCTCCCGAGCACTGAGACCGAGATCCCGGCCGCGACGACGCCCGACTCGCGACCGCAGATCGAGGACGACATCGTCAACCGCAAGGACATCCGCCGGCTCCTGACCGCGGCGCAAGAGAGCCCGCACACGAGCCAGCAACTCGTCGACGGAGAACGGCTTGACCAGATAGTCATCCGCGCCGGCATCCAACCCAGCCACACGATCCGCAACACCGTCGCGTGCCGTGAGCAACAAGATCGGCAACGCCAGGCCCTTGGCCCGCAAACGTCTGCACACGGCCAGCCCGTTCATGCCCGCCATCGCAACATCGAGCACGATGAGGTCGGGCACCGAACGTTCCGCGGCCGCGAGGGCCGCGCCGCCGTCGTCGGCGGCGCGGACGAGATAGCCCTCAGCGTCAAGCGTTCGCTCCAGCATGCGCCGGATTGGAGCGTCGTCGTCGACGACAAGAATCTCAGCGTCCGGCACGATCTCAGGGTAGCCATGCCACTGCGCTCCGATGGGTTGTGAGAGCCGGCCAGTCCCACTGCGGTACTGACCGCGCCGACCCGTCCGAGTAAGCCAAGCTCGTGCTTGAGGCGTCGAATGCACCAAAGCGCCGCCCCTTACGTCCGCGTGGGCGCTGACTCCGCTGAGTCGTTCGGCGCCGCCCATGCCGAGCGACAGTCAGGTTTCGTTCAGGTCGCCTAGACGATCCTTGTCGCGATGGAATCCCCGAGCCCTGCGAATCGCGTCACGGTCTCCCAGCCACGAGGGCGCTCGATCACAGCTGAGACCATCGTCCGACGAGGTCGTGGAGGTCACGCCGTTGTTCTGAGTCGGTCCCGCTTCGTGGGTGACGCGCGGGACTCTGGCGCGGCGATGGGCTGGCCGGTCTGAACACCGAGGACAGCGCCCCACGTGAGCCATTCGTGGAGGCGCTCCCTCAGGCGTCGATCGATCGGTTCGCGATCGGGTTCAACCGCCGCGACCGCGCGCGCCTACAGGTCTTGTGGGAGGAGATTCTCGACAGCGAACGCTGGTCGGAAGGACGGATGACCGACGCCTTCGAGGCGAGCTGGTCGGAGTGGAACGAGCTTCCAGCCCTGGCGTTCTCCAGCTGGTCGGGTGCGGCGCTGGCTGCCCTCGCGTACGCCGAGGTACCTGGCGAGGTTGTCCTCTGCCCGTCGAACACGTTCATGGCGACACCGCTGTCGGTGGTCTTCGCCGGCGCTCGCGTCGAGTTCGTCGATGCGAACCGCGACGACCTCTGTATGTCATTCGCGGACTTTGTCGCGAAGGCCGAGCGCCACCGTCCGCGAGCGGCGTTCGTTGTCCACATCGGAGGCCATCTTGCGTTCGAGATCGAGCAGATCGCGGCGTACTGCCAGCGCGAGGGGATCTTCTTGATCGAGGACTGCGCGCACGCACACGGCGCCTCCTGGTACGGCAGCCGGCCGGGTACGTGGGGCGACGCCGGCGTCTGGTCGTTCGCGCCGACGAAAACGATCTCAGCGGGGGAAGGCGGGATGCTCGTTTCGAAGAGTCCCGAGCTCGTTGAGTTCGCACGCGGCTTTCGCAACTACGGGAAGCCGGAGCACGAGGTCACAGGGCTCAACTTCAGAATGAGCGAGTTCACAGCCGCGATCGGGCTCGTCCAGACCGAGCGGCTCGAGGAGATCGTCGCGTGGAAGAACGAGACGGCACGGACGCTGCTCGATCCGGTCCATCCCTCGCGCCTCGAGCTACCCGAAGGAATGGTGTCGGGCCTCTACAAGTACATCGTGTTCGACCCGCTCGAACGTTCGACGGGAAAGGTCTACGACCAGCCCTGCCATCGGCTGATGGGCCATCCGGTCGATCTGCCGGTGACCGACTGGATCGCGACGAGCCATTGGTGCGCTCCCCTCTACTACCGACCCGATGAGACGGGCGAATGAAGGTCGTCGTCACGGGTGGGTCGGGGTTCATCGGGTCGCACGTCGTCGACCAGCTGATTCTCGCGGGCCACGACCCTCGCATCTTCGACCTCCGCGAGTCGGCCTACCACAACCCGGAGCGCGTCGAGCAGATCCGGGGTGACCTCATCGATCTCGCAGCCTTTCGCGATGCGGTCCGGGGCAGCGACGCGATCGTCCATCTCGCCGCTGTCTCGGACGTGAACTGCGTCCTCGACGACCCGGCCAACGCGGAGGCTGTCAACGCCAGGCGGCACTCGGTGCGTGCTCGAAGCAGCGCGACTCGAGGGTGTCGGCAGGGTCGTCTACGCCAGCACCGTCTGGGTGTATGGGAACTCCAATGGCCACGGCCCTCTGGCAGAGGACGAGCCCCTTGCGCTTCCTGGGCATCTCTACACGGCCACAAAGCTGGCGGGCGAGATGTACTGCTCCTCCTACGCGGAGCTCTTCGACCTCAACACCACGATCGCACGCTTCGGTATTCCGTACGGCCCGCGTGCCCGGCCTGCGACGGTCTTGGCGTCGTTCGTCGCGCAGGCACTCGCGGGCGCGCCGATCACGATCGCCGGCGACGGGACGCAATCGCGCCGCTTCGTGTACGTGGAGGACCTTGCGCGCGGCGTCGTCGCTACGCTTTCGTCGTCCGCGAGCGGTCGCGTGTACAACCTCGTCGGCGAGGAGAACACGTCCGTGCGCGAGATCGCCGACACCGTGGTGCGGATCGTGCGCTCGGTGCCGATCGTGCATGTGGCAGGGCGAGCTAGTGACCTCCAAGGTGCCGAGGTCTCGGGCGAGCGTGCGCGTCGTGAGCTCGGGTGGGTCGCGACGACGGCGTTTCCGGACGGCGTCGCGCGCTACGTCGATTGGGTCACCGCGAGCAGGAACGGCTCCTCGTGAGGTGGCTCTGGCTCAGCCGCTAACGGTGACCAGTAGCTCGCCGTGCTCTAGGACGCGCTCCAGGATGGCGGGAAGCGCCGCCACGGTTCGACGCCAGGAGCCTGGCGCGCTGTAGTGGTCAGCATCGTGCAGTAAGACGATGTCCCTGCTGCGAAGGCCCGACGTCGCGCGCTCCGCAATCGCCTCGGGTGTCTCCAGTGCGCCCCAGTCGCGACCCCATCGCGACCAGAGGGTGGGCTCCCAGCCGCGCCGCCTGCAAAGCCGGAGGCCACCGGCGCTGAAGACGCCGTACGGCGGTCGGTAGCAACGAGGAGACGTCTGCGTCGCATCCTCGATCACCGCACGGCAGCGATCGAGGTCGACGGTGAGCGCCCGGGTCGTCCGTCGCAGCAAGAGACGGTGTCGATACCCGTGCAGTCCGATCTCATGACCTGCCGCAGCGATCTCCGCGGAGAGTGCCGGCAACCGCTCGACCTGCTCGCCGACGAGGAAGAATGTGGCCGTGACGTCACTCTGTGCGAGCAACTCGAGCACGGCCGGCGTGCCCTTCGCGTGCGGGCCGTCGTCGAATGTGAGGGCAACTCCCGGACGGCCGAGCCGTGTGCGGAGGCCGAGCGCATCGGCGACGGCAGGAAGAACCGGTGCGGAAGCGGGAGCGCACCAGGCTGCCGTCGCGCCTGCCGCGGCAAGACCCACAAGCGCCGCCGCGCCGCGCCGAGAACGTCGCTTGCCCGTCAATCCACCAGACCGACGATCCCGCGGACGACCATGACGATCCCGACGATTCCGAGCGCACCGACGGCAAGCCCGTAGGAGTTTCGGTCGAGCCACAGGTTGAAGCGTTGGGTCGCCTTCGTCGTCCATGCAGGCGCGACGAGATAGCCCACGAGCGGGACCTCGATGAAGGCAAACATGATCGCGTAGAAGCCGAGCAGCACTACTACAGTCTCGGCGATCCCGTAGTCGAGCTCGGCGATGTCCTTCAGCGCGATGAGAGGGAAGACGCCGGGCACGATGTTCAGAATGATCCCGGCGACGAACGCCAGGGGCGCGCCGCGGTCGAGCATCTGCTCGATGCGCCCAGGTCTGGCCGCTGCCGTCTCGGGCAGTGGGCTTCGGCGCGGCGAGGGTCGCCGGTGACGAAGGACGAGCGCGACCAGGATCGCAAGCGATCCGGCGCCCAGCTGCACCGCGGGATCGAACGACGATCTCGAGCTCGACACGAGCGATGTTCCCTGGAGTGCGTAGATGACCAGGATCCGATCGTCATTGTCGTCAACAGGCCGGACGCCAGGAAGCTAACCAGCAGCCTCAGTGATGAGGGGCTCGCAGCGAGACGAGCACGACGGCCAGCAGCGCGGGCCAAAAGGCGGAGGCGATCGCTAGCGGGAGGAGCTCACCCACCGAGCGCAACGCTTTTTGCGCGGGTCGCTTCCGCGATCACGAACGAGGCGGCGGAAGGAAGCTCGGCGAATCCCACGGCTGGTGACGCTCGTGGGGCAGCCAGGGCACTCGCAAGCACGCCTGCAAGCTCAGCGTTCGAACCTGCGACCTCGATCAGGTCGAACATGCGAAATGCTTCGTTGTTGACCCGGATGTGACCGCGGCCCCATCCGAATGAGATCGCGGGGCACCCGCGCATCAGGGCCTCCGGCATGGTGAGCCCGGCGGTCGAATGGATAAGGACGTCGGCTGCCGCCAGCCAGTCGGGCATCTGCTCCGTGAAGCCCTCAATTCGCACGCGCCCGTCGCGTCCGAACCGATCCAAGAGCCGTTGGCGGACGGCATCGTTTCTGCCGCAAAGGCACACGACCAGCGCCACGTCGGGTAGTCCGAGAGCCACCCGCGCAGCCTCGCTGAAATCCCCGACTCCCCAGCCGCCTCCCGAGACAAGCACGATGCGACCTTCAGGCGGCAGCCCCAGCTCCGCCCGGGCAGGCGAGCGACCTTTCGGCTCAGAAACGCGGGGCTCGTGAAGCCATGGACGCAGTACACATTCGCGTCCTTCCTGCGATCCGGCGCACCTCGCTGGCCGACTCTGGATGCGTGATGAGATGGATATCCGCGCCCGGCGTCGCCCAGTACCACAGCGCCGACAGGTCGGTCACTGCCGCACAGACCGGTACGTTCAGTCGACCCGACGCCCTCAGGCGGCCGAGTATCTCTGTTGACTGTGGATACATCGACACGATGACGTCTGGTCGGCGCTCTTCGACAAGCGCCAGCAGACCGCCAGACCCAAGCCGGTACAGCACACGCTGCGAGAGCCAACGAGTCCAACGGATTCGAGCGAATACCGCAAAGCCGACGTCCCAGAGCCATTCAGCGCGAAAGAACACGATGCGAGGGGCGCTCTCGCTCAACGCCCCCACCACTCGCCCATCGCGGTCAGCGCATCGTCGACGAAGATCTCTGCCTCCGGGCACTCGAGTCGGAGCTGCGCCGCAAGCGTGCGGGCGGGGGCGTGCGTGTCCCTCTCCGACGCTCGCAGTCACAATGAGAACGCGCGGAGACACGATCAAGTGATCCTATTCATCGCATGACAACCCGCACCGCAGCGGCTCGGAGTTGCCACCACAGCTTCGCGGAGGCGCAGGCGCGTTGGCCGACCTCGTAATCCTCGTCGTCTCCGTCGCCGCCATCGACTCGCTCAACCCCTCGACCATCGTCCCAGCCCTATTTCTGATTTCCGGGCAACGGCCATACCGAGCCGTGACCGGTTTCGCCGCCGGTGTCTTCGCCGTCACACTCGCGGGTGGGTCGTGGCGCTGGTGTCGGCCAGAGGTCGCGGAGATCGTCCCGCACCCAAGCCTCAACGCGAGCACTGGTCCGAGGTCGCCGTGGGCGTCGTAGCGCTCGCCCGCCACCTACGTCCTATGGCCCGACGGCGGCTTGTGATCGCACAGTTCGCGCGCGCCGACGTTCGCCACACGGAATCGCCCCATTGACAGGCGTCACGATCGCGCTCGTCGGGCTGCCCACCGCATTCCCCTATTTCGCGGTGATCGCTGCAATCGTGGGATCCGACGCCGGGATTGTGGCGGCGGTCGCCATGCTCGTCCTCTTCAACATCGTCTTCCTAGCCCCCGCGCTGATGATCATGGCCGCGCGCGCGGCAGCGGGCGACCATGCCTTTCGTCATGATCGAGCGTGCTCGACGTCTTCTCATTCGCTACGCCGGTTCACTGATCGCCGGAATCGTCCTCGTGCTTGCGCTCGCACTGATCGCCGTCGGTGCGGCCGGCATCGCGACCACACGTATCATGGATTCGCGGATTGCGAGGGAAAATCCACACGTTGCGGCTGATCTGGGCCGGCGCAGACGCATTGGCGATCTCCGGGTCACCGGACCACGCTCGACCTGGGATCGGAACAGATGTGCTCGTTCGCCTCGGCCAGAATCCGTGCAGGCGGCCGACCGCGAATCCCGACCGCCGCGGCTCGTGCACAAGCTCGTCGATCACGCGAACACCGTCCGGACGGCGTTCGAGCACCTGCAGCCACTCCCGACGCTTCGCGACGAGGGCAGCCTCGCCCCCGCGGTCACGCAATCGACACGGCGCTTTCGCCCCGACGACGCGTCCCACGAGCTGCCGAGCAGGCCGAGCTGCTCGGCCGCCGATAGAGCGCTGGGTACTGTCTTCGAGCTCGGGGAGGGCAAGATAGGGGCACTTCTCGCCTCCGCGACTTCGTTCAGGCGGGCTTCAGGTGTTGGGTTGCAGTTCGACGATGAGCGCTCGCTCCTCCGGCGTTCGCCGGCGACGCTGGCGACGACCGCCGCTTCGCTCCCCTAGATGCATTCGATCGGGCTCTGGCCGCCAGCACGCTCGCAAGCTTGGGGCGTTGTCTCTTCCTCTGCTCGCCGTTGCCGTCGCCGTTCATCTCGGTGGTGTCGTCGAGGCGCGGCTCGCATGGGATTGTCGACCACAGCCACGACGAGTCGGCGCTCCCGTTCCGAACGACACTCGGTGCGTTCGCCGGCGCGATCGGTGCGACACGATCTGCCGCGCGCGTCGGAGAGGCTCTGCGCGTAGGTGTGGTCCGCCGACTTTCCGCGGCTCGGCGTCGCGACACTCGTAGGCAACGTGCTCTCGGAGACCAGCATCAAGCTGGATCGCGGCAGCGATGGTGTTCTGAGGTTGTTGCTCGCTGGTCGATCTGTCGGCCCGATCGGATCTTCCACCCAGTACGCATTCGCGCATCCATCGATCCTCGGGATCGTGATCATTGCTGCGAGCCTGCTCGTCGCGGCGGCGATACCGGGTTCCAGGCTGGATGCGCGGCGACTCGGTCGCCGCCTCGTTGCATGCGGATTCTCGGTCGTCCTGGCTCCACGCCCCTTCGGTCGCTCCCTGCTGCTCGTCGGCGTTGGCGTCGTGGGTTCGGGATCGCGGCGGTCTTCCTCTTCCTGCTCGCCTTCCATCTCCCTGCGACGATCTGGACGGTGCTCGCCGTGATCGCCGCTCGGCGCGGCGCTCGTTCCAATCCTGCCAGGGAGCGCCGGAACCCAGCAGGCCGCCTTCTATCGTGCTCCCCGGTGCTGCAAGCAGGAGCACATGGCTTCAGCATCGGCGTCCCGGCCACGGTCCGCCGCTGGAACCTCGGCGCTCGCGCCGTGGCGGTCGCCTGGCGAGCCAGGGGCGACGATCTGCGGGCCGCTCTCGACAGGCTCCGCCTTCGCCGCATCCTCCCGGCCAGCAGCACCGGAGGGTACCAGCGACAGTCGCACGGCTAATCCTCGTATTTTTCTCGCTTTTCCATCAGGTGGAGGTAGAGATCGGCCCGGGGCGCTGCGCCAGCGTGAGAGGAGGGGCGCGGCAACTGCTCGTCGAAGTCGTCGACCAGGTGGCCGAGTACGGAGCGCGCTCGCGCACGCTCGGCCGAGAGCGGGACGTCCGTCCGTGCGCGGGTCGAGCCGAGCGCCGTGGAGGAAGTCGTCGTCGATGAACGCGAGGTAGGCGTCGAAGCTCAGCGTCTGATGATCGACGTAACCGCGCTTTGCGTAGGGGCTGATCACGAGGGCAGGTACGCGCAGGCCGTATCCGCTTCCGTCGACATGTGGAGGTCGTACGTGGTCGTAGAAACCGCCCCAGTCATCCCAGGCGAGGAAGATCGCTGTGCTGCTCCACTCCGGGCCGCGCATGACCGCGTTGACGAGGCTCGTTACCCAGGCCTGGCCGTTGCTGATCAGTGACTGTGGATGCTCGCTGTCGTGCCCGTTCGGCACGACCCAAGAGACGGCGGGCAGGGAACCGCCGCGGGCCGAAGAGACGAAGTCGTCGACGGGACGGATGTTGCCGAGTTGGCCGTCCTCGTGGACGGTCGTGAAGTACGGCAGCGGGTTCCAGATCCCCGGGGTTCGCGGGCCCTGGAACCGGAACGGGCAGCGGAGCGCGTCGTCGACCTCGCAATCGGGCTCCGATCCCCGGGCCACGTAGTAGGCCCAGCTGACGCCGTGCGCATGGAGGAGGTACGCGCGATCGGTCCACGCGTAGGAGGCCTGCGGTGGGGAGCCGTTCGACGCTCCGGGTATGCGATTCCTCAGCGAGTCGGCGGGACGGGAGATGTCCGTCTTGCACGTCAGTGGGCGTGTGGCCCCCTTACAGCGCGCGGACCACGCCGAGACGAGCGCAAGATGTGTGGGCAGGCTCCAGCCTAAGTTCGACGCGAACATGTGGTCCTGAAGTACGAACGACCGGGCGTAGCGCCAGTAGTTCGGTATTTCCCGTGCGTCGTCGTACCCATGACATCCGTACTTGCGGACGACCCGTGACAGCGGGACTCGGCGGGCCGCCGGACGCACAATCGGGCGCGTGGCCCGAGCACCGCCTCAACGTAGCCGTTCATGCGTCCGTGTGCGATGTCCGTCGCTGCGGCGTCGGGCCCATGCGGGCCCCCGACGTTCCTGTCCCGCGCGTCGTGATACGGGTGATCGCATCCGTGAGTGACAGGGTTCGGAGCGCATACGCTCGGCCGGCCGTCACGCATCGGGATGCCGTCGGCGCCGGGAAACGTGCCGAAATAGGAGTCGAACGAGCGATTCTCCTGCATGATCACGACTACGTGCCGGATCTTGTGGATGCCGGGCACCAAGGGCGCAGCGGTCGATCGAGCAGATAGCGCAAGACCCCCGACGGCCAGCCCCGCGAAGAGCACACCAACTAGGCCGAGCAGAGATCGAAGCGGGAGCCTCACTCCGACCGGATACCGAGCCGTGAGTCGCCCGTCACAGCGCAAGCGTACAGCGTGAAGGCGCGCGTTCCCCCAGCAACGCGGTCGGCATTCAGGTGGCCGTCAGGCCGACGGGCCTACGTTGAGGCACCACAGATGAGGATCGCGATCGTCAGCGACTACTACTACCCGCAGCTTGGCGGGATTACCGAGCATGTCCACGGCCAGGCAACCGACCTCACGCGACGCGGCCACGACGTCACGGTCGTGACGCCGCGTCTCGCAGTGACGCCGAGAACCGTCGACGGAGACGATCTCCCGGCCCGGAGCTTCGATCTCGTACACGTCGGCAGGGCCGTTCCCTTCTATGTGAACGGATCGGAGACCTTGATCACGATGGGCACGCGGATGTCGGCGACGCTCGGCCGTCTGCTCGACGCCGGGTCGTTCGATGTCGTGCATGTTCACAATCCACTAGGCCTGATGCCGCTGACGGCTATCAGGCAGTCGCGTGCGGCCGTGGTGGTCGGCACCTTCCGACAGCGTCGTCCCTGGCGGCTATTTCCCGCTCCGGGCCTTCCGGCGTCCCCTGCAGCGGATTCTCCGGCAGCTAGACGCCAGCATCAGCGTGTCCGACGCGGTCATCGACTCGTTGCGGCACTACTTCCCCGAGCAGCGCTTCACGACGATCCCGAACGGGATCGATACCGACTTCTTCTCGCCGAGCGCGGAGCCGCTCCCCGAGCTCGGACGCAAACGGACGATCGTCTTCGTTGGGCGCTTCGACCCGCGAAACGGGGTGAAGCACATGATCGGGGCGTTCTCGGCGCTGAGGCGCACGCGCGACGACGTCCAGCTCTGCATCGTCGGCGACGGCCCGCTGCGGCCCCTCGTCGAGCGGCTGGTGCCGACGGAGCTCCGACCGGACGTGATCTTCGCAGGCAGGGTCAACCGCCTCCGACCGCGGTATCTCGCGAGCGCGGAGATTCTCTGCACGCCGTGTAGCCTCGCCTCGTTCGGCATGGTGCTGCTGGAGGGGATGAGCGCAGGACTTCCGGTCGTCGCGAGCAGGCTGCCGGGCTTCGAGCTCGTGATGCGGGACGGGATCGACGGCTTGATGGTAGATCGAGCAGACGACGAGGACGGGTTCGCGGGGGCACTGGCAACTCTGCTGGACGATCCGTCACGAGCGCGTCGGATGGGTGCAAATGGGCGCCAGCGTGCGCAGGCTGCGTTCGCGTGGCCGAGCGTGGGCGGACAGCTCGAGACCCTCTACCGGACGCTCCTTTGCGACGACGCGCTGCGCCTGGCAGCCTGAGCACATGCGCAAGACCCAGACGTGGATCGCATGTGGCGGCGTTGCCGCGGCCATGGTCGCGCTGGGAGTCGCGGCGGACCGGGCGCGTGGCGGGTCGCGGTCGCTGACGCTCGCGGGCGCCGGGCTCGCACTTGCATATCTGACAGGGACCTTCCGCGAACGATCGACGATCTTTGGGCGGGTCGCCCGCACGCAAACCGCCGAGGCGGTGTTCGCGCTCACCTTTGACGATGGCCCCGACCCGCGCTTCACGCCGCAGATCAGCAGGACGCTAGCCGGGCGCGGACATCGCGCGACGTTCTTCGTCCTCGGTCAGGCCGTTGCCGCGCACCCGGATGTCGCACGCCATGTGCTCGCGGACGGGCACGAGCTCGCGAGCCACGGCCATGATCACGGATTGCTAGCGTTCGCACGGCCGTCGACCGTACGTCGTCAGCTCGCGCTAATGGAGAGCGCTTTGCTCGTGGCGGCAGGCACCCCCCCTGTTCGGCTCTTCCGCGCCCCACACGGCGTGCGCAGTCCATGGTTGATCGGAACGGTCCGCCGCGCTGGATACCGACTCTGCGCGTGGGACGGAGCGGTATTCGACACCGCGCAGCCGCAACCGGAGACAATTGCCCTGCGAGTCGAGCGGCTGCTGGCCCCGGGGGCCGTGGTTCTACTCCACGACGGCGACGGCTCGTTCCACGGAGCCTCGCGGGAGCGGACCGCCGCCGCGCTACCGATGATCCTCGACGCCGCGGAGCGCCGCGGGCTGACGTCCGTGCCGCTCAGCGAGTTGCTCCAGCCCCGACCGCGTCCAGCACGAGGCAGCGCTCATGAATCTGCCCGAGCGACGGATCCTCGGGCGACGGCGTCCGCGGCCGGGCACTCGTCGCGTCGCTCCGCTTAGAAGCGACCGCCTTCCTCTCGGTCGCTTCCGCATGCGCTGGTTCGAAACGCGGACACTGATCTCGTTCGCTGTCTGGTGTTTCGGCAGCACCTGCACGCTCTATTTCCTCGCGACCTAACTCACTCCGTCACGCCCTGCACTTTCCGAGCTCAGGCGTGAGGCCTCGAAGAAGGATCCCGCGAGCACCTTCTCCTCCTCTGTGGAGCGTCTCGCATCAGGAGGTGGCGGATCCTGCTAACCGTCTGAGGTGTCAGCCTCCGCCTTGCTTGGTCCCCGCTGGTGGGTCGGTTGCGTACAGCTGCTTGACGCCGTCCGCGAGTTGTTGGCGCTCGGTCTTACTGAGACGCGAGTTGTTGTGGAACAGCTTGTATTGGATTGGCGGCATCGAGCCTGACCGTATGGCTTCGAGCACATCGTCCACTCCGGCCTGTGACTTGTCCCACTCCGAGAAGTTGAGAACATTCCGCCCGCCGTCTACGTCGGCCTGGGCCAGCCAAGACGCTGGAGCGATCTCAGTGGCCCACCAGCGTTTGGTGAGGTTGGAGTGGCAGTCGTAGCAGCCGTGCTCGGCCAGTGTCTCGGCTTGCACGGTGGGCCAGACGGCGGCCTTGGTGACCGGAGGATTTTTCGTATGCCCGTAGGGAATCAGTTGGATGAGCCCGAAGAGCACGACCAGCCCGACCGCGCCAAAGGAAAGCCATCGCTTCCAGCGGCGCCGCTCACCCGCGACCGGGTGAGGAGGCGCATTTCCCATCTCCGGTGCGCTCACATCTCCTCCACTTCATCGGTCAGTTCGTCGGTCAGGTCGCAGCGAACACGTGACGCCGTCGCGCCTGTTGTTGTGAACCACTCACCCGTCATTGCGCGACAGCCCGGTCCGGCGAGCCCGCCCGAAACGTCATCAAGGAGGAACGAGCAGACGTCGATGAGAGCACGTCGTACCGCGTCGGCCGATCGCCCTCCACGTCCAGAGGCTACAACGGAAGAGCCGTCGATCCTCGTTCTGCGCAGGCCGCGTTCAGGTGGCAGTCAGGAGTTCGGGCCCACCGTGACTACTGCTACCCCAACGGGGGCGGGATCACCGAGCACGCCCACGGTCAGGCGAACGAACTGATCCGGCGCGGCCACGACGTTCCAGTCGTGGCTCAGACGGCTGGGGCCAGGTGCGCGATGCAGTGTCTCAAGTCTTTACCTCGTCCAGGGGTGCTCTTAGGCGAGCGCCCCTACTGTTCCTCGCGATGGCGTCTCTGCCGGATGTCGGTGGGCCGATTGTGCATTCGCCCGCGCTCACGCTCGAGCGCCATTGCCGTGGCTGGGATCTCGCGCAGCGGATGCAGTTATCGCGGCGGATGCAATCAAGGATGCTCGGAGCGGCGACCCGCGCGAGGGTTGGCACCTACGCCAACCCACTCAGGCCGCCGCCGAAGGCTAATGGGCCCTCCCATGGAGATCACAGAGAGCTCCCAGGAACTCCTGGTTCACTTTTCTCCATGACCGGCGTGCGCTCGAGCACGGCTGGAGCGCGACGCTTCGCTCCGGCTCATACGTTCGTGGAGCGGCGGGCCACCGGCCACATTGCGGCCTGGCTGGCCGCTGGCTTCGTGGCGGGCAATGCGCTTCTGATCGTCTGGCTCTGGGCTCACGGCGGAAATGTCACACACGTCAACAGCACGGGCGAGCTGTTGACGAGCGTGGCACGGCTCACCGGGCTCCTGGGTGCGTACTCGGCACTCCTGCAGGTGCTGCTGCTCGCGCGCATCCCTTTCGTCGAGCGTGCCGTCGGCTTCGACCGTCTGACCGTATGGCACCGCTGGAACGGCCACGCGTGCCTCGATCTCGTGCTCGCCCATGTGATCTTCTCGGTCTGGGGCTATGCCGCACTCGACCGGCTCCCGCTCACCCGGGAGATCTCGACGATGATCAGCGGCGGGATCTACCCCGGCATGATCACCGCCACGATCGGCACCGTCCTGTTCGTCGCCGTCGTCGTGAGCTCGATCGTGATCGTGCGACGACGTATCCGCTACGAAGCATGGTATGCCGTCCATCTGACCGTGGTACGCGGCGATCGCGCTCGCATGGTTTCATCAGATCCCGACGGGGAACGAGCTCGTCCTCGACCGAGTCGCCGCGGACTACTGGCGTGGGCTCTACCTCGCAACGCTGGCGCTGCTCGTCGGCTTCCGCGTGCTCTCGCGCCCGTCGTCAACGCCTTCCGCTTCCGGCTGCGCGTCGCGGAGATCGTCGACGAGGGCGCAGGCGCCGTCTCGCTCGTGATCCACGGGCGCCGGCTCGACCGGCTGCACGCGAGAGCTGGGCAATTCTTCCTTTGGCGCTTCCTCACACGCGGCCGCTGGTGGGCGTCGCACCCCTTCTCGCTCTCGGCCGCACCCGACGGTCGCTCACTACGGATCACGGTCAAAGATCTCGGGGACTTCACGCATCGCATCTCTACGATTCCGCTCGGCACCCGCGTCGTCGCCGAAGGACCATTCGGCGTCTTCACCGACGCCGTCCGCCGGCGACCGAAGGTCGCGCTGATCGGCGGGGGCATCGGTATCACTCCGATCAGGTCGCTGCTCGAGGAAATGGACGGCGATCTCACGATCGTCTACCGCGTGATCAGCGAGAGCGACGTCATCTTCGGCGATGAGCTGAGTGAGCTCGCCGAGCGGAAAGGGGCCGTCGTCCACGTCGTTGCGGGCGACCACACGACGCCGGAGGGCGGCGCTCTCCTCTCGTCCGACCACTTGAAGGCGCTGGTCCCCGACATCGCCGAACGCGAGGTCTACGTTTGCGGGCCGCCCGGCATGGCCGACGCTGCACGTCGTAGCGTCCGCGGGGCCAGCGTCCCGTCCCGTTACATCCATACCGAGCGCTTCGCGCTCTGAGACGACAGGAGCGACGTGAAGCGAACAATCACTTCAGTTCTCGGAGCGCTCGCGATAGCGCTTCCCACGGCCAATGCCGTCGCGGCCACCAACGTGGCCGCGACGGGGGCGACCACGCCGAAGAAGGTCGTCGTTACGCGCAAGGTCTCGGGCCCTGCGGCCCAAGCCGACCGCTGGGGCGCGGTGACGATCAACGTGACGGTGCGGAAGACGATCGCCGTCGTCAACGGGAACAAGAGGGTGACGCGGAAGTCGTCGACATCGGCGGCAGCTTCACGTACCACACCGATCGGTCGCTCTTCATCATGCAGCATGCGCTACCGCGCTCCGGCAATCCGCGCTTCAAGCGCACACGGCGAACGTCGACATCGTGTCAGGCGCGACCTACACGTGCGACGCGTTCGTGGAGTCGCTCCAAGGCGCTCGTGAAGGCGAACAAGGTCTGACGGATGAGCGGTCGCACACCGGGCTGCGCCGCGTCGAGCACGTGATGGGCATGCCGGTAATCGTCGACGTTCGCGACGACGACGTCGACGAGGACGTGATCGAGGACGTGTTCGGCTGGCTGCGGCTGGTCGACGAGCGGTTCAGCCCGTTCAAGCCCGACAGCGAGATCTGCCGCATCGACCGCGGCGAGCTGTCGCGCGAGTCCGCGCACCCCGACGTACGCGCCGTTCTCGCACACTGCGATCGCTTGTGCGCCGAGACCGGCGGGTACTTCGACGCCCGCGCCGGCGCCGGCGGTTGCTTGATCCGTCCGGTCTCGTCAAGGGATGGTCCATCGACCGAGCAGCGGCAATTCTGGATTCCGCAGATGCGATGAACTTCGCCGTGTACGCCGGTGGCGACATGCGCCTTCGCGGCGGTGCACTTCCGCAGAGCACGTGGCGAGTCGGGATCCAGCATCCGCTCGAGCCCGATCGCGTAGCCGCTGTCCTCGTGGCGCGGGACCTCGCGGTCGCGACGTCGGGGGCCTACGAGCGCGGTGAGCACGTGATCGACCCGCACACCGGGCGGCCGCCGACCGGTGTCCTGTCGGTCACGGTGACCGGCCCCGCCCCAACCTCGCTCTCGCCGACGCCTACGCAACGGCAGCGTTCGCGATGGGCCCTGCGGGCGTACGGTGGCTGGCCGGCCTGGCCGGCCACGAGGCCATGGCGATCCTCGCCGACGGCCATGTCCTGTCGACGCCCGGCTTCCCACCGTCGAGTGACACAGTGGGCCCGGCGAGGTAGTGGCTAAGCGGTTGGGCCCCGCGATCCCGTGAGCTAATGGAGCCATTCCTGCCGCGTTTGAGCGACAAGGATCGGGCGCTTCGGCGGGCACGTCGACATCGAGCCAGGCGCCGCTGGGCTTGGGCGCTGGTGGCTTGTGTCCTGGCCGTCGCGGGACTGGTGGCCTGGCAGCCGCACGACGCGGTCGCTCGGAGCGCTTCGCGGACACCCAGAGTCGGCGAACCGGCGGGCGACCCGCGCGTACCGGCAGAGGGCGAGCTCGAGCTCGTACACCCGCCTCCGTCGCACTCAGCCTGCCGAGCGTGCGTCCCGGACCTGTGCCGGGATACGTCCTCGTCGCCGACCGCAACAACAACCGGCTCCTAATCCTGTCCCCGGCGAAGAAGATCGTCTGGCAGTTCCCTCGGTCGGGAGACATCCGCGCCGGCCAGACGTTCCGAGACCCGGACGACGCATTCTTCACGCCCGATTACCACGGCATCTCCACGAATGAGGAGTTCAACGACCAGATGGCATTGATCTCCATCAAGCGGCGCGCCATCGTCTGGTCATACGGACGCGCCGGGGTCGCCGGGTCCGCTCTGGGCGAGCTCTCGAATCCTGACGATGCCTATCTGCTGTCAGGCGGCCGGATGATGGTTGCCGACATTCAAAACTGCCGGGTGCTCGTTGTCGACAGAGCCCACCGCATTCTTCGCTCGTACGGTTCTCCGGCCCGCTGCTACCACGATCCGCCCACCTCGTTCCACTCCCCGAACGGAGCCACTCCTCTCGCGGACGGAGGCGTACTGATCACCGAGATCGGAGGATGGATCGACCGCCTCGACCGCAATGGAAGGCTCGTCTACACCGTGCGAACACCGACAACCTACCCATCCGACGCACAGCTGCTCTCGAACGGAGAGCTGCTCGTCGCCGGCTTCAACACTCCCGGTCGGATAGACATACTTTCCCGGTCGGGCGCGATCGTGTGGACGTACGGGCCCCCGACAGGGCTCGGCTCGCTCGATCGCCCCTCCCTCGCCGTTCGTTGGCCGAACGGCATGATCGCCGTCACCGACGATTGGCACCACCGCATCGTCGTGATCAACCCGAAGACGAAGCGCATCGTCTGGCAGTACGGCCATCTCGGGGTCGCTTCAGCCTCCCCCGGATACCTCTCCAAACCAGACGGCCTGGATCTGCTCCCGGCCGCCGAACGCACAACGAGACACGTTGCGCGCATCGCATCGTCATCCGCACCAGCCGTATTCCCTACGCCCGCGGAGCCGCACCTCGTCAGCCGTGTGATCGGCCATCTGCCCGTCCCGGCCGCCCGGATCGCGGTCGTCGCGCTGCCCAACGGCGAGATCGCAGTACTCGGAGGGCTCACCGACGTCGGGTCGTCCGACCAGATCTTGGTTGGCCCTCCCTCGAAGCTCCGCCGGGTCGGCACGCTTCCGGTCGCGACGCACGACGCCGCAGCCGCAGTGATCAGTCACAGGATCTTCCTCTTCGGCGGCGGCCAGGTGACTTCGAGCGATGCGATCGACGTCATCGACCCCGCGACGGGTGCCGCCAGGCACTCCGGCAGCATCGGTGAGCCACTCTCCGATCTTGGAGCAGCCACCGTCGGCACCACCGCCTACCTCGTTGGCGGCTACACCGGGACGGCGTGGGCAACAGCGATCCAGCGCTTCGTCCCAGGGCACACACCGTCGGTCGCGGCCCGGTTGCCATCCGGCCTTCGCTACGCGGGCGTCGCGTCTTTCGGCGGCCGGATCTACGTGGCCGGAGGGGTAACGGCCGCGGGCGTGAGCTCCGCGCTGTTCGTGTTCAACCCATCCAACGGCCGCGTACGGCGGATCGGCTCGCTTCCCCGCGCGGTTGGGCACGGCTCTCTCGTTGCTCTGGGCGCCTGGCTCTACCTCATCGGGGGAACCGACACGACGGGCAGACCGCTTCCAACGATGATCCGCATCAACCCGCGCACCGGCGCTGCAGGCATAGCGGGTGCCCTCCCCCGACCTCTCGCCGACGCCGGGACGGTGACAAGCGACGGAGCGATCGTCGTTGTTGGCGGAAAGTCATCGAGGGCAACCACCGACATCCTGCAGATTCGCCCGGTCACGTAGTCCACGGTTACCGAGTGGTTCAAGCAGCCAGCACTAAGGGCCTATCCCGGTAGGACGGTCGTGGGTTGGGCGGCGTGGGCTTTCTTGAAGGCGATCAGGCCGCTGGCGAGCTGGAGCAGGGCGAGGTGGTTGTCGTCTTTCTTCGACCAGCGGATCAGGATGCCGCGGTTGCGGTTGAGCCAGGAGTGGCAGGCCTCGACGACCCAGCGGCGGGCCCTCCAGCCGGGATCACGGAGCTTCTCGCCGGATCTCGTCGCGGCGGCCGCGGATGTGGGCGTTCAGTCCCTGCTCAGCGACCCACTGCGTGCACCCACGGGTAGTCGTAGCCGCGATCAAGACACAGCCCCTGAGGTTTTCGCTTCGTTGGTGTCGGCCGCTGGACCGGGATCGAGTCGAAGGTCGCGCTCAGGAGCTTTGAGTCGTGGCGGTTGGCACCGTCATGCGCCAGCCCGAGCGGGACCCCGTTCGCGTCGCACAGAAGCGAACGTTTCGCCCCCTTTTAGCCCGATCTGTCGGGTTCGCACCGGTCTTGGCGCCACCCAACGGCGCCTTCCCCATCGCCCCGTCGGCAGCCAGGAAGGCCCAGTCGATCCCGACCACGGTGTCGTACTCGACAAGCCCCTGCCGCCAGATCTCGTGGAAGACGCCGGCGTCGACCCACTCCTGGAAGCGCCGGTGCGCCGCCGACGAGGAACAGATCCCGGTCGCCGACAGCGCGTTCCACTGCATCCCCGTCCGCAACACCAACAAGATCGCGTCCATCGCGTCCCGTCGGGCACCCGCGGCCGGTGACAGCCAAGCGGATGCGCCGGCGGCCCCGGCAGAAGCGACTCGATCCGCCCCCACAACCAGTCCGGCAACCGCCAGCCATCATCACGATCCACAAGACCCACAATCCCTCCCTCGCCGGATGACACGACGAGGAACCCTTCGACCTCAGAGAACGGGTCCCTGCGGACCTACCGGGATAGGCCCTAAGGACTGCGAGATGCTCTGCGCGCTTTGTCCGTGGTTGGTCGGCCAGCATCCGTCCCGGCCGCTGGCCGCGACCTTGGTGGAACCGATGCCGACATGAGGTTCGCCTGCATTTGCCAGGCCAGGAAATCGCGCGAGCAGCGGCGGTGACTAGGCTTCCCGCATGCTCCATGTGTTCGGTGTTCGGGTGGCACGTATTGACGCCCACACACTCGTCGACCTGCTGCTGCGGGTGGGTCGCGCTGATGACCTGACGGCAGCCGCTGCGATCGAGAAGGGCATCCGAGACGACCTGAAACTCGTAGCGCTCACGCCGGCAGAGCGGGACGCTGTGCTCAGCGTGCTGGACGACGCGCCGCCAGAACTCGCCGAGCTCCGCGGAGCGCTCGCACGCGACCAGCAGGACCGAGATAGGTCGTGACCGCAGGACCAGAGCCACCCAAGTCACATAAAGGTGCACTCATGCTTCGCTACCCCGACGGCGTTGCAAGCAGATTGAGCCTCGGCGGCCACATCCTGAGGCCAGGAGACGAAATCAACGGCCACCTACTCGACCATTTCGAGGTGTCAGATCGCACGTGGCCGGGGACCGACCAGCAGATGATCATCGGCGTCCTACGCCCGCACGGGAAAGACGCCTAGCCGATTCCGGAACATCGTGCCGCGCGGTACCTAAAGCCCGCGGCCGCGCTCGCCAAACGCTACGACCTTCCGCACGTCCCATCGCTGGTGCCTCGCGATGGGAGTAGTGTCGAGCACGACCCCTCGGAATGGAGAACACCGTGAGCGTGCTCATCCGGTTTGCCCCACCGTTACTGACAGCAACCCAGTACGACCAAGCCGTCCAACGCCTCACCGAGGCCGGCGTCATGCCCGCAGACGGCCTCGATTACGAGATCTGCTTCGGCTCAGAAGGCTCACTCAAAGTGAGCCAGGTCTGGGACACGCAGGAGCAACTCGACGCATTTGGGGCGCGTCTGATGCCGATCCTCGCAGAGTTGGGCATAGACCCAGGCCAGCCGGAGCAGGTCGAGGTGCACAACATCATCAAGCGCTGAACGCACCGGGCCGGCCGCCGGTTCGCCGCTCCTGAACACCTGCCCGCGCCTCCGCGTCACCCGAACCGATTCCCAGTGCTGCGCGCGCCAGTCCTACTCGGTTCCGCAGCCGGCGGGCCGAGTGCCGTCAGACAAGCTCCCCCATTACAGATGATGAGCTCAACCCGGCCAGCCGAACATCGCCGACACTAGTCCCGCCCGCCAACGGTTTCAAGACCAGGATCGCTGATGCGGGCTGCGCGGAAAGTGAGCGGGGCGATCCGGGGAGCCGCCAGCTAACCGGCGCCCCGCCCACCCTGCCCCATATCGGCACTCGTGCGGCAACGCACAAGGCGCCCCTTAGAAAAAGAGCGAGTTTCCGTAGCAGCTTCCCAGCGGTCTCTAGATCATCCTCGTCTGTGAGCACCTAAGTTGGCCCGGTGATCGCGAACCCACCGCAATATGTCCCCGCACCTGCGGACATGTTATCGGCCGCTAGGCGCATTTGATCCCGTTCGTGCGGAGGAGGCCGCAGATCGCCTCGGCTTCGATCTCGTCTCCGACAACCGTCAGCGTTACGGCGCTCACGTCTGATTTCTACCTAGTCCTGGCCGCGACGTTAGCGCAGCGGCAGCGCATAGAGCAGCGCGAGTAGGCAGAGCGCGAACGCGACGTCGTCGCAGAAGCGCGCGTGGCACAGCAGCACGCGGGCAGTGGGCGCACCACCTGCCGTGCGTACCTCGGCGAGCGAGTGCAGACGCGCCGCGCCGAAGCCCACGACCGAGGCGAACCCCAGCGTCACCGCCGTCATAAGAGGCATCCCGGGCACGAACGCAGCCAGCACGCTCAAGCCGAAGAACACCACCATCACGATCCCTATCGCCCCCACCCCCTCTGCTCTCATCATGCGCGGGCTGTTTGCGCTTGTCGAGGTATCGGGGCCGGGAGCGGCCATTCTCAGGTCGTACCGTCTTGCCCTGAGCGTGGGTCTACGCGTCGGCCGGCCGCTCGACAACGACGATGTGGTTGCCGTCGGGGTCTCGCAGCATGAACATCAATGGGGCGCCGGGAGGTTCCATCGGCTCGGGATCGAGGTCGATGCCTCCGAGTGCTTTGAGTCGCGCGTGCTCGCCACGCACATCAGGCGACTCGACGCCGATCGAGCTGCCGCCGGGCTGATCGTTCATCGGCGGGTTGAGCGCGAGACGGGCCGTCGATCCGGGAGGCGCGACCTCGAGCCAGCGGAACTCATCGTTCTCGCCGAACGGTACGTCGCTTCGCACCTCGAAGCCAAGCTTGTCGGTGTAGAAGGCGAGTGCCGCATCCTGGTCGGACACCGTGAACATCGCGACGCCAATGTTCGTGACTGTAGTTGGGGACTGCGCTTGATCGCTCATGACGCGGACGTTACAGCCAACGGATTTGCCTGGCCCGCGCCGGTGAGACTCAGGCGCCCGGGCTCGCGGAGCTCCGCGGAGTGTTGGCGCGCGACCAGCGCGACCGAGCCTCTGCGCCTGACGGACACCAATGACGGCAGCGAATGGATAGAGGGCGATGATCACCGGTCGACGCGGTCGGTGCCCGCCTTCAAGACCGGCGTTCCAGCAGACGTTCTATGGACCCGCGGGCTCGTGTTCGTGTTGGCTGTCGAGCAGTTCCAGGATACGGTCCGTGTTCTGGCGGATCGCGCTGACGTTTTGAAACACCCACTTCGGCGGAGCCTTGTCAGGCATCCGTTCGATGACCCTCTCGAAGTCGAGTCCGTTGCGGTCCAACGCATAGCGTTTGGCTAACACCACAGCGCCGATGATGACTGCGACGCCGATCAACTTGTTCATCTGCATGTCTCCTCGGTATCACGCCGGATAAAAGATGGGGCAAGTAACAAATTCCTCTACTCATGGACATTCTCTCACTTGGGGGGCAGCCCGTCATGTGCGCTGTGAAGGACTCGGCCACGCCAACTGTGAGGGATTTCTCACGTCTCACCGATCATCGTGCGGCAGACATGCCAATGAATGCCGCGCTAAACGATGGGTGACCCGTCTGATTGGACGAAAGGGTATGTCAGCCGCTACATCAGGACTCGCTGTATGCCCAGCCTCGAGGAGGCCCAAGCCGATCTCTGTAGCTTGCCGATACCGCTGCGCGCGCCCGCCGCTCGTACGCTAGTGGCAGACGGGTTGCTCGACCCTCTGTGTGCCCTTTCGCTAGCGGCCTTCGGGATTTGGACGGTCGACACGGAAGACCCCTGAGTCGCTACCGGCGCTAGAACCGAGTGTCCAGGCTAGATCAGCCGCCAGATCATCCGAAGGCCGGCTCTTGCGCTCTTGCGAAAAGTGACGAGCGCCACCAGGGCGACTCGGCCGCGACCAGCGGGAGCAGTGAGCGGAGCTCGGAGCGCAAACCTTGCTGGCGAAGCGCATCGCTAGCCATCCGGCGATCGCCGCAACCAGGAGGAGGCGCCCCGCCACGATCAGCAGCGACAGCCAGAGGGAGAGAGTCTCGCTGAGCGCACCCGCGACCGCGGCGAAGGCAAAGCCGAACGCATAGACGAGCAAGACGCCGGCAACGGCCGCGAGACCCGCCGCGATCCCGACCGCCGTCGCCTTCTGCTTACCCTCTGAGCTTGGCCAGCTCGAGGTTCAGCTGCACGAGCGAGCGCGTCCGGTTCTTTACCGCCTTTGCCCGTGCCATCACACCGAACATGGCGGCAGCATACTCCGACCAACCGGATCCTCGACACGGGTCAGCCCCGGCGCTCCAAGCCTGACGACGAGCTGGTGGAGCTGTCCCGCGCCCGAGCGGCGTTCGCCGCGATCTCACCGCTTCTGTAGCAGTCGAGGGAGTATTCCTGGATGGTGACCCGGGCGTGCGTGTCCCGTCGAGACGCCCACGGGGGCTGACCGATCGCCGCCTGACCACGAAGGCCCGGACCCCGTTCATAAGGAGCGTCCCCCTGACTCAGAGGCATACTCGATCCGGATGACCTCTGCCGAGATTCAGGCCGGACTGTCGGACGAGCCGGAGGACGAGCGCATCCGCGTCGAGCTCGACGCAGGCACGGAAGCGCAAGCGCACAGGCTGGGGCCGGATCGTCGCGATCGCCGTCTCGATCGCGGTCATAGCGGGCGTGTTCGCGTTCGCTATCCCAAAGATCGCGGATTACGGGGAGGTCTGGACAGTCGTCAAAGGTCTCTCGTGGCAATGGATCGCACTGCTTGTGGGCGCACTTTGCCTCGACATCGGCACGTATGCACCGCCCTGGATGGCCGCCCTGCCAGGTCTCTCATATCTCCATGGGACACGCGTGACACTCGCCTCCACTTCGCTTTCGGCCGTCGCTCCCGGCGGCGGCGCCGCTGGCATAACCGCGTCCTTCGCAATGCTAAAGGGGTGGGGCTTCCGAGGGCGCCCGGTCGGACTCGCGGTCGCCGTCACGGCCGTCTGGAGCCAGCTCGTCATACTCGGCGTACCGATCCTCGCCCTAGCAGCGCTTGTTGCCCAGGGTGGCCGCAGCCGAACGCTTGAACTCGTCGCGATGATAGCGCTGGCGCTTTTCGCAGTCATCGTTATCGGTTGTCTCGATTGGCCTCACGAGCTCCCGACTCGCACGCCGCGTTGGCGACTACGCGGCCCGCACAGCGAACTGGCTCAAAGTCCTGTTTCGGCGAGCGCGCCGGTGAAATGGAACGGAGACGTATTCGTCCGATTCCGCACAGAGGCAAACGAGCTGATCCGACGCCGCTGGCACTTCCTCACCTTCGCGACGCTCGCAAATCACCTAACCGTGTTCATCGTGCTCGTGGCATCACTGCGAGCCGTCAACATCCCGCAGACGCACATCACCCTGGTCGAGGCGTTCGCCGCCTGGGCACTCGCACGAGTGCTCGGATCCATTCCGATCACACCCGGCGGCATCGGCTTCGTCGAACTCGGCCTCACCGGAGCACTCGTCGGCTTCGGCGTGTCCTGCTTCACGAAAGTGGCAGGGTTTCGGGCTCGGTTAGCTTGGGGGTCGGGGCGAGTCTGACAGGCGTGCGAGGTGGACGTCGAGCGGTCTCCTTCCGGCGAGTGATTGGTGGGGTCGGATCGTGTTGAAGAGCTGCCGGTAGGTCTCGGCCTCGAGGCCGAGGTCGTGGCCGTCGTCGATCTCGAGCCGGTAGAGGTGCTCGTACTTCAACGACTGGAAGGCGCGTTCGCGGACGCCGTTCTGGCCGGGGCTCTTGTGGCGGGTGCGGATGTGGATCAGCTCGGGGCGCTCGTCGATGAAGCGGGCGAACCGTCCGGATCTGAAGCAGCCGCCGTTGTCGGTGACGACCGCGACGGGCCGGATCTCGCCGGTCTCGCGGTCGGTCACGGGCTCGAGCAGGGTGCGGCCGAGCAGCCGTTCGGTCTCGGCCAGGGCGATGCTGACGGCGGCGACCGCGTCGTGCTGGTTCTGGGTCGGTGAGACGTGCCAGCCGAGCTCGTACTTCGACCAGTAGTCGGTGCAGCCGCCGATCTGCCAGCGGCCGCCCATCCGGGTTTCGAACTCGCTGAAGTCCATCTGCCAGACCTGGTTCGGGCCCGAGGGTGGCACCACGAACGCCGCCCGGCGCGCCTGGGCGTGCTGGCGGCGGTCGGCCTGGTAGGTGACCTCCAGCACCCTGCCGGCGCGCTTCAGCGCCCTGTAGGTCGGTCGAATCGGGCGCGTGGTGGCCGTCGATCCGCATCAGCGTCGCGATCGTCCGCGACCCCCACTGCGGAAACCGGTCCGCGTAGGCGACGGCTGTCGGTTCGATCCGGTCGGCCGACGGCGTCGGCCACGGCCCCTTCACCGGCCGGCCCTGCCGCTGCCGTTGCTGCCAGCGCCGGTAGGAGCGCTCCGGCACCCCGACCAGCCGGCAGAAGCGCGCGGTCGACATCTCGGCTTCGAGGCGGATCACCTCGAGCTCCTCGTAGGCCCCAGGCGACCCTCAGCGCTCTTCTTCCAGACCCGCAGCTCGACGTGCGCCTCACCCAGCGCGGCCTTCAGCTCCTCGATCTCGGCCTCCAACCGCTGCGCCTGCGGGTTCGAGCCGGGCCGGCCGCCGTCGGCGAGACCTTGCTTGCCGCCCTCCAGGAACTGGCGCTTCCAATTCGAGATCGACTGCTCCGACACCTTCGCGCGGCGAGCAGCCTCCGCGATGCGTCATCTCACCCGAGATGACTGAACAGACGAGCCTGAACTTGTCTTCAACAGAGAGAACAACAGGGCGTGCCATCAGCGTGCTCCTTCAGATCAGGAACCCGAAAATAACCGCCCTGCCAGATTTCGTGAAGCGGGACAACGGGACACGAGATACCAAGCTGGCGCAAGACGCGCCGCTTATGGTTGCGAGCCAATGGCACAACCTGGCGTTCGCTGGACGCCCGATGCGTCAACGCGTTCTGATTGCCCATAATGCTCATCGCAGTCCGAGCCTTGTGAGGCTCGGCGCGAACCTGCTCAGGCTCACATGCGGTTCGGGCAATACGGTCATCGCTCGAAGTATCGCCAGTCGTTTACGGTTGAAACACGCGGGACCTCCCCGCTAGCGTCTTGTTGCCCCCTGCGTTGCCCCAAGCCGTCGCCAGCGTGTTCAACGGGAGGAACGGAAGCGCGGAGATCGTCCTGGACAAGCCGATCTCTAGTGCCGGGGGAGGGACTCGAACCCTCACGTCCCTTGCGGGACACCCGATTTTAAGTCGGGCGCGTATGACCAGTTTCGCCACCCCGGCAGGGGCGCGGAGCACTCTACGAACCTGGTAGGAGACTGCTCTCCGGGAAGCGCTCGGGCCCCTCGAACTGGAAAGCGGAGAAGAACGCCGCGTACGCCGTCTCGTCGAACGTGGTGCACTTGACGAGGTGTGCGACGCCAGCCTCGTACTCACCCGGGGCCGGAGTCGTCCACGCGCCCATCGCGATCTTGTCGCCAAGCCTGGGCAGAGGCGCCAGGAGCGTGCCGTTCTTGTGGTCGGCGTAGAACGCACGAAGCTCCTCGATCGTTGCGGCGGGAACCTTGTCGCCGTACTGGATCCAGATCCCCCCGTGCTCGAGGTTGTGGAGCGCCTGGGCCTGCCCGAGTGGGTCCGTGTATGCGCCCCAGATCGCCGGCACCGCGTAGTGAGGGCCGCTGGTCGGCGGATCCGTCTTCCATTTCGCCGACGTGCCGTCCGGCGTCGCGACGGAGTGGTTGTGGTCGGTGTCCGCCTTCTCCGTCTGCACGGTGCAGCCCGCAGCTTCCAACAGCGCTGTGACGTCCGACCCGCTGTCGCTGCCTCCTCCGCCGAGAGCAAGGGCGGCGCCGACGGCGATCACGGCGATTCCTGCAAGCGCCGCGACGACGATCGCGATCAGCTTGCCTCTGCCGCCACCGGTCGCGGGCGCACCAGGTGTCCGCGGCTTGGGCTTGCCCGTTCGAGGCTTGGGAGGCATCGCACGATCGTAGACGATGGAACTGCCGGCCTGTTTGTGGCATCGGGGGATTCGGTCGCACCGTCCGGCGCCGGCGCTACAGTCACTCGCCCTCATGGAGATCGTCGTCTTCCTCGCCGGGATCGTCACAGGGGCCGCCGCGCTCGGATTCCTCCTGCTTAGGCCACGAGCCGCGGAGCTCAGGCGCTCGAGGCTCGAGCTCGTCGCCGCAGAGACCTCGCTTGCCGCCGCGACAGGGCATAACGGCGACCTACGCCAGGAGCTCGCGGTCGCCCGCACCAGGCTCGAGGCGCTCGGCGAGGACTTCGACCGGCGCATCGCCGAGAGCGTGCGGAGCGCGTCGACCGCCGCCTATCAGCAGGTGAACACGACGCTCGTCGAGCTGGCAGGCGCCCGCCTTGAGGGAACCGTGACGCCGTTGAAGGAGTCGCTCGCGCGCGTCGGCGCTCAGGTGCAACAGCTCGAGTCCGAGCGGGCTCGCTCGTACGGTCAGCTCACGCAGCAGCTGTCCGAGCTCGGCCGGAACACGACGGCGCTCTCGACCGCCCTCCGCACGCCTCACGTTCGCGGACGGTGGGGCGAGATCCAGCTGCGGCGGATCGTTGAGCTCGCCGGGATGCTGCCGTACTGCGATTTCGACGAGCAGGTGACCGTGCAGGGAGAGGATGGCCGCCTTCGGCCGGACATGATCGTTCGGCTCCCGGGCGCCAAGAACGTCGTTGTCGACGCCAAGGTGCCGCTCAGCGCCTACCTCGACGCCTGCGAAGCAGTCGATGACGACGTGCGCGGCGGACACCTCGCTACGCACGCTCGCCACGTGCGGGATCACCTTCAGCGGCTCTCCCAGAAGCAGTACTGGCAGCAATTCGCCGACAGTCCGGACTTCGTCGTCATGTTCCTGCCCGACGAGGGGTTCTTCCGGGCCGCGTGGGAGCACGACGCCGAGCTCGTGGAGCTCGGCGTGCGCAACAGGGTCCACATCGCATCGCCCACGACGCTGATCGCGCTACTCCAGGCGATCGCGTACGGCTGGCAGCAGGAGAAGGTTGCCGAGGACGCCCGTTCGGTGCAGGAGGAAGGTCGCAAGCTCTACGAGTCGATCAGCGTGATGGGCGGACACCTTGCGACGGTCGGCAAGAGCCTCGACCGAGCTGTGACGGCCTACAACCAGACGGTCGCCTCAACCGAGCGGCGCGTGCTGCCGCCGGCCCGCAAGCTCGCCCAGCACGTCATCTCCGACAAGGAGATCGGAGATCTCGAGCCCATCACTGCGACGAGCGTGGCGCTCGCGGCCGCCGAGCTCGCGGCCGGGCCCGGAGACGTCGACCAGCCTGCGCTCGAGGTCGTGCCGCGCGACGCGAGCGCCGCGTGACGGGCGCCTGGAACACGGGATCCCCGTCCAGCGTTCTCTAAAGTAGACGTATAAGAGAGCAACGCGCGAAGGAGACATGGAGACTGTGAGCGACGTGCGAAACGTGATCATCATCGGTGGTGGGCCGGCCGGGTACACGGCAGCCCTCTACGCGGCCCGCGCCAACCTGCGCCCGCTCGTAATCGAAGGGTTCAACTGGGGCGGGCAGTTGATGATCACGAGCGACGTCGAGAACTATCCGGGGTATGCCGACGGGGTCATGGGGCCCGCGATGATGCAAGACTTCCGACGTCAGGCCGAGAGGTTCGGCGCGGAGTTCCTGACTGACGACGTCACCCGTGTCGACTTCTCGGAGCGCCCCTTCCACGTCTACGTGGGGGACGACGACTACGTCGCAGAGAGCGTCATCGTCGCGACCGGCGCGAGCGCCCGCCAGATCGGTCTTCCGTCCGAGGCGAGGCTCCAGGGCCGCGGCGTCTCCTACTGCGCAACCTGTGACGCGAGCTTCTTCCGCGACAAGGTCGTAACGGTGGTCGGCGGCGGCGACTCTGCGCTCGAGGAGGCGACCTTCATCGCGCGTTTCGCGAGCAAGGTCTATCTCGTGCACAGGCGCGAGGAGTTCCGCGCCTCCCCGATCATGGTCGACCGCGCACAACAGAGCGAGAAGGTCGAGCTCGTGCTCAACAAGACGGTCGACGAGGTGCTCGGCGACACGAAGGTGACAGGCATCCGTCTCCGCGACACCATCACCGGCGACCTCACCGAGCTCGAGACCGATGGCTTCTTTGTTGCGATCGGGCACGACCCGAACACGTCGCTCTTCCTCGAGCAACTCGACCACGAGCCCGACAGCGGCTACCTGATCACCAAGGGCAAGTCGACCGAGACCAACGTCGCCGGCGTCTTCGCCGCCGGCGACGTCCAGGATCACACGTACCGTCAGGCAGTGACTGCTGCCGGGTCGGGCTGTGCGGCTGCACTCGACGCCGAGCGGTATCTCGCAGATCGAGCGCACGAGAAGCAGACGGCCGCCGTCGCCTAGATGATCGCTGCCACGGTCTGAGATCGTCAGTACCGGCATGCCCTTCTTCATCTGTCCCAACTGCAAGACGCGCTCGATCGACCACGACGGGCGCGAGGGGCTCTTCGACCAGGCGGTCGCATGCCAGCGCTGCGGCTTCGGCTTCCTCTTCGAGCTTCAGGACGACTATTACCCGGCACCGACCACCGGGCTCGTGACCTGCGATGCGAGCGGCCGCATCCTCGCGGTCGGTCGAGGCGTCTTCGAGCTCACCGGCTACCGCGACCAGGACGTCATGGGCCAGAACGTCTCCGACGCCTTCGCGCTCGGACACGAAGGCGAACGCGACCCGGTAGCGGTGGCAATCGAGTTCGGCGTAAGACGGCTCGGCGAGAAGCTCACGCTGCGGTCGCGCGGCGGGATCGAGAAGCGCGTCGTGGCGGACGTCTTCCCCGGTCTCGACGAGGACGGCGGATTGCTGCTTGCGCTCACCCCTGCCTGAGAGCTCGTGTTGAACCGAAGGAGCGTCTCGCGGATCCTGAGGCCGGGGCGGATGGGCTTGGGCGCTCCGCTGACTGTCGTACGAGTGCCGGTGCAGGATCAGCCGCTTGTGCCTGCCTGAAGGCAGGCACAAGCGTGCCGGCAGGCTGGAAGGCAGCGATCGGGCAGGAGCGCGAACGGCGGGCATAGTCCGACCCGCGCAGTACGCTCCGAGGGGTGAAAGGCGAGGCAGGCTGGGTTGATCTCCTCGACCCCACACGGGAGCAGATCATCGCCGTCGCACCGATCGAGCTGCTCGCGCCGGCGCTCGACGAGCTGACCGAACCCATGCGCGCGGATCGCCCCGGTCGGCCCGTGCTCGAGAGCCACGGCGCTTACGTCTTCGGGCGCTTCCTCGTCCCGGTCGCCCTACCCGCAGAGGATCGGCTGTACTACCAGGAGATCGACCTCGTCCTCTCGGCGGTAGGAGCCCTGACCGTCCGCAAGACGCCGCCTAAGGACGACCCACTCGATGCGGCAACTCTCCGGACGATCTGCGGGCCGCATGCGGACGAGCCCGGTATGCTCGCGTACGCCGTAGTCGAGGAGGTCGCCGAACGCTTTCTCAACCTCGTCGATGTGCTCGACGAGGAGATCGACGAGCTCGAGGACGGGATCGAGTCGTGGCCGCCCGAGCGTATCCGCGCGCGTATCGCCGGGCTCCGGCAACAGATCTTGCGGGTGCGCCAGACGTTCGCGCCCACCCGAGACGCAGTTCGGCGGGTCGTCGACGGACGCCTGATGATCGACGGGACGGACCCGTTCAGCACCGAGCTCCGCGTGCGTTTCGGCGACGCGTACGACAAGCTGCTGCGCGCCTCGGAGGGCCTCGACGTCTCGAGAGAGCTCCTCTCGAGCGCCCGTGACTATCACCAGTCGAAGATCGCCCAGACGCAGAACGACGTCGTCAAGAAGCTGACCGTTATCGCCTCGCTCCTACTGATGCCGACGTTCATCGTCGGTCTCTACGGTCAGAACTTCAGGCATATGCCGGAGCTTGCCTGGCATTTCGGCTACGCCTGGTCGTGGTTCCTGATCGCCGCGACGACCGTGCTGCAGCTCGCGTTATTCCGGTGGAGACGTTGGATCTAGGGGCTTGATGTCGGGCTTCAGGCCCGCAGGGGCCCGCGACAAGCCCACATGACCTCTCTTCGGGACGCCGGGCAACGTGTTGCCCCGCTCGCGGGGACTGCCGTTGCGCTCCTCTTCGGCGTCCTCCTGCTGGGGCGGAAGTCGCTCTGGACCGACGAGGCGATCGCGGTGCAAAATGCCCACCGCCCGTTCCGCGACCTCGTTGACTTCGTCGGGAACCACGACCCGGCCGGTGCCGGCTATCTCGTGCTGCTCCACCCAATCGTCCGCCTCGACGATGCCGAATGGGCGATACGGCTCCCCTCGGTACTCGCGGCGGCACTCTCGGCGCTCGTAATGTTCCAGCTCGCGGCGTCTCTCTTCGATCGTCTCAGCGGTGTGCTGGCCTCCCTCGCTCTCGCAACCGGAGCGGGCGCCTTTGCCGCATCTCAGCAGGCCCGGCCGCTCCCATTCGCGTTGCTCGCGATCACGCTGACGACGCTGTGCTTCGTCCGTGCACTCGATCTGGAGGGCGGCTGGTGGGTCGTCTACGTCGTCTCGTCCGTGCTCATTCCCCTCACGCACCCGATCGCCGTGAGCGTGCTCGCCGCGCAGGCCGGCGCGCTCGCTCTCCATCCGGCACGTCGCGCGCTCGCTCGCTCGGGCTGCGTAGCCCTCGCCTGCGCCGCGGCAGTCTCGATCGTACCGCTCGTCGCTGCCGCCGCAGATCGACTCGGCGATCGCCACGACGGCAGCCAAATCGACCTCCACGATCTCGGGAAGGGACTGGCACACGCCGCCGGCTGGAGCCCGTTGCTCGCCGTGCTCGGTGTCGGGGGTATCGTCGCCGTCTCGACGGGACGCACGCCCGGCTCCGCGCCGTGGAAGGCGGGTCTCGTCGGCGGCATGATCGTCGCTCCGTTCGTCGTCGTAGTCGCGGCGGGCATCGCCATGCCCGTATTCGCGACCCGGGCCCTCCTCGCCGGCACACCGGGGCTCGCCCTCGGCACCGCCGCGGCGCTCGTCGCGATCACCGATCGCCGCGCGCGACTAGCGACCGCCGTGGGTCTCTTCACGCTCGCCGCTGCGGGGATTCTCGTCTGGCTCGCGGGTCCGGCGATCGAGGACTGGCGTGCCGCAACGACGTCGGTCCTGCACGAGCGATCGGCGAACGAGACGGTGCTCGTCCTCCCAACCCGGTCAGCGGCCGCCGTCGGCTACTACGCACCGAGCCTCGCTCTCTCGGGTCAGGCCCGAGGCGCCGGTGCGTGGGTCTTCGTGGCGAGCGCATCCAGCTCGAAGGCCATTGCCGCCGCAAGGCGCGTCGTCAAGACGCCGCGCTACGCGCTCCTTTCGCAGGAACGGTACGGCTCTGACCTCCTTGTCCAGCACTGGATACGTCCCTAGCCGACGGGCAGAGATAGGCAACGACGCATGCTCGGCAATCAGGCTTGCGAGCGTCGCAGACGCGACGGCCGTGCCAGATCAGCAGATGCGGAAGACGACCCCAGTCCCTGCGCGACACGACCTTGACGAGGTCGCGCTCGATCTTCACGGGGTCTTCCTCGCGCGTGAGGCCCAGGCGCTGGGACAGCCGTCGGACATGCGTGTCGACCACGATCCCCTGCGGCTCGCCGAGCTCGGCGGCAACGACGTTGGCGGTCTTCCGAGCGACTCCTGGCAGTCGCAACAGCTCCGGCAACGTGTGCGGCACACGGCCGTCGTAGTCCTCGATCAACACCCGCATCGCTCCACGCAGGGCCTTCGCCTTTTGGCGGAAGAAGCCGGTCTGGTAGATGTCTCGCTCCAGCTCCTCCTGCGGGACGGCGAGGTAGTCCTCGGGTCGCCGGTACTTGCGGAAGAGGTGCTCCGTGACGCGATTGACGTTCACGTCGGTCGTCTGCGCCGACAGCATCACGGAGATGAGCAGCTCGACGTCCGACTCGAACCGGAGCGCGATGCCGGCGTCGGCGTGGGCGACCGCCAGCCGCTCGACGATGGGACGGATTCGCTGTCGCCGCGTGCCGAGCCCGCGCCGACGCGCCTCGCTGACGTAGCTGCGTGCCATGCCGCCGCCTAGATGAGGACTTCGGAGGCCGGGGCGTGGAGCACGGCAGCCCCCGTACCCGCACACACGCGGCCGAGCGCAGGGCAGCCCGCACAGGTGAACACACTGGGAGTCGGATGAAACTCGCCGGATCGAACACGTGCGATCGCCGCGGACAGCTCGTCCTCCAGAAGCCCGATCTCTGCACGCGTGTACGACGCAGAGACGGTGGCGTCGGGTCGCTCGAGGAAGATGTACACGACCTCGACCTCCGTCGCCCCGCCCCGGAGGAGCGCAAGCGCGTAAACGAGTCGTTGCAGATGGTACTCGCGCTCGACCACGTCCCCGGGATCGGCGGCACCAACCACGTTGGTCTTGTAGTCGACGACGACGGCACGACCTTCGGCGAACGAGAGCGCGTCGAGGCGTCCACGCAGAAGGACGCCGTCGTGGACGAACGCGAAGGGTCTCTCGACGCGAGCCGTCCCGAGCTGCGCGATCCGGGCCGCGAGCGCCGATCCGCAGTAGCCCTCGACAAGCCGGCCGATTCGCTCCAGCTCCTCCCCACTCGCGCTCGGGTACCAGTCGAGGACGGTCGCCGCTACTTCGTCGGGGGACGGGACGACCGGCGCCGAAAGGTCGGACAACTCGAGCAGTCGGTGGACGGCGTCGCCGATCTCAGTGGCCGCGAGGCCGCCGGCGCCTGCCAGGCGCGGCCGCTCGGGCCGCATCCCGACCACGCGCTCGATGTAGTAGCGATACGAGCAGCGCTCGTGCAGGGAGAGAGCGCTGAACGAGAGCCGGCGGGGACTGTGTGGCGGCGGCCCGGGGACCGCTCGCAGCGGCGCGAGCTGTAGACCCAAACGGGCCGGCGGCGCGTCAGGAATCTCGTCGAAGAGCGCGAGCTGCCCGACCGCCGTGACCAGATCCTGGTCGACACTCGAGGCCACGACGATCGGGGCGGCCGCCGCCGCGTCGTATCGGTCGACCCGGACGAGGATGCGCGCGTCGCCGCGCACGAGCTCCAGCGGCACGCCCACGACGGCCGCGGCGAGCTCGGCTTCGGCGTCCAGGCGCCGTAGCACCCAGCCAATCGGCGTTTCGCGATCGGCTGTCCGTGCAGGATCGATCGCTCCGGAGACGATCAAACGATCGACCGCGCGTGTCATCGCCACGTAGTACAGACGGTCCCGCTCCTCCCGCGCTTGCTCGCTCGCTGCCGCACGAACGTCGTCGAAGCCAAAGACCCCGTGCCGCTCGCCACGCGCCGGGTCGAGGATCCGGAAGCCAAAGCGGCCGTCGGGCAGCGCGACGATCTCGTCGGGGGCCGGGGGTGGTCCTTCGCGACCGGCATCGGCGACGATGACGACGGGGAACTCGAGCCCCTTTGCCGAGTGGATCGTCAGCAGCCGCACCGCGTCGGCGTCCTCCTCGATCGCTACCGCTTCCTGCTCACGCGCGCCGAGCGCATCCTGATCGCGAACGAATGCGATGAAGCCGTCGAGCTGATTGCCCCTGAGCTCCTCGTACGAGCGGGCGAGCCGCCCGAGCTTGCGGAGGTTCGCATACCGTCGCCGTCCGTCGGCATGCGCAAGGACGGCGAGGTCGTAGTCGTGCTCTGCGACGATCTGATCGCACAATGCCTCGAGCGACACCCTCCCGACGCGCTGCACCAGCCGCTCATACCGCTGCCTGAACGCCTGTAGGAGGCGTGCGTCCCCCGTCGCGAGCCCGCTCGGCAGCGCCCGCTCCAGCCCGCTGTAAAGCGGGCGGCGCCCAGCGGCCCGGCGAATCAGGACCAGCGCGTCGTTGGATATCCCGACGAGGGGCGACGCCAGCACCGTCGCGAGCGCAATATCGTCGTAGCGATTCCGGAGCAGCGCGAGATAGGCAAGGAGGTCGGCGACCTGCTGCTGCCCGAAATAGCCACGCCCGGTGGCCCGGTAGGTCGGGAGCCCCGCTCCGCGCAGCTCCTCCTCATAGGTCTCGGCCGCCGAGCCTGCAGCGAAGAGCAGAACGATGTCACCCGGGCTCGCTGTTCCACGGTCCACGAGCTCCCGCACGCGTTGTGCGATCGCGCGCGCTTCGGCCCGCCGCCAGCCGAGCTCGCTGTCCTTGTAACTCGCCTTGTCCGTGACGAGCAACTCGACGGCATGCCCGAGCACCGGCTCGTCGAACCGCCCTCCAGCGGCGAGCGGCTCGAACCCGTTCCCAAACGACGTCGCGAACAGGTGATTGACCGCATCGAGGACGGCGCTGCGTGACCGATAGTTCTCCGTCAGCGAGAGGACGTTCGCGGCCGCTGCCCTGCGCTCCCGGAAGACCGAGACGTCCGCGTGGCGGAACCGGTAGATCGACTGGAACTCGTCTCCGACGTAGAAGACATCGGTGTCGCCGACCTCGCCGACGACGAGGTCGATGATCTCGCACTGGAGCCGGTTCGTGTCCTGGAACTCGTCGACCATCACGATCCGGAACCGCTCCTGCTCGGCGGACCGGATCGCGGCGTCGTCGCGCAGAAGCAGGCGCGCTCCGAGCTGCAGATCCTCGAAGTCGAGCGCCGACTCCCGGGCCTTCGCTTCTGCATACTCTGCCGCGAACCTTCCGAGCAGCTCCTGTAGGAGCGCGCGATCCTGCTCGGCGAGCTCGTCGAGCGCCGCCTGCACGACTCCCTTGCGGGCCTCCTCGAACGGTTCTGCTCGCAGACCGCTCGCTCTGACGTCCCGGAGCTCGAGCAGACGCTCTGGCAGCGTCTCGGGCCCCACCAGGTCGAGGGCGAACTGGGCGGCCTGGAGCTGAAGATCGGTCGCACCGGCGTCGTCCACCAGCGTGCTCGCGGCCGCGAGCAGCGTTTCGACGAGCGCCTCCCTGTCGGCTCGAGGTCCGAGCTCGAGGACGAGGTCGCGCCCGGCCGAGCGCAACGTCTCGTAGACACCCGTGAGCATGCGGCGCAGGCCGGTCGCCGTGTACGTCGACAGCAGGCGCAGGCGCTCCGGGTCGCCCCCGGCGCAGAAGCCGTCGAGTGCCCGCGCGAAGGCCTCTCCACGGAGTACAGCTCCCTGTGCTTCATCGAGCTCACCGAACGCCGGGTCGAGGCCGGCGGCGAACGGATGCGCGCGCAGAAGACGTAGGCAGAAGCCATGGATCGTGGAGATCCACGCCCCGTCGAGCGAGCGGGCAAGGTCCGGTCGCGAGGCCGCGACGAGGCGCGAGCGAATTCGGCTGCGCAACTCGGCAGCGGCCTTTCGCGTGTAGGTGATCAGGAGTACCGAGTCGATGTCGACACCGTCGCGACAGACGGCCTGGACGTACCGCTCGACGATGACCGCCGTCTTCCCCGTGCCGGCGCCTGCGGACACGAACACCTCGCCGGTTGCTGCGATCGCTGCGCGCTGCTCCGGGTTGAGCTCGGTGACGCTCACCCGCGTCTCACCCTGCACATCGGCCAGAGGTCGCACCAGGAGGGGCAGGCACCGCCTCTCGGGTCGTGGTCGACGTCGCCCTCACGGATACGCCGCGCGTAGCGCAGCGCCTGCTCACGAGCGGTCTCGACCTGACCCCAGAAGGCGTCCTCGTCGAGAAAGTCCCCGTCCTTGATTCCCGGCAGATCGTCCCGTGCCTCGCTGCGGAGCATCCCGCGTGCGTCCCCGCCACCAGCAAGCGCCCGATAGACGCCACCGAGGGGCTCGAGCCCCGCAAGGTCCCGCAGCACGAGCATGTAGAGGGGGATCTGAAGTCGCCCCTCGGCGGCGATCTGCCTCGCGGAGTGCGCGGTCTTGCCCGACTTGTAGTCCTGCACGATCCCGCGGGCACCGAACGGGTCTCGATCGATCCGATCGATCTTGCCCGAGACGAAGACATCAGAGTCGAGCTCGAGCCCGCGCTGCATCTGCGGCGCGGAGCGGTCGCTGCCGAAGGAGACCTCGAACTTGTACGGGTAGAGCGAGCCACCCCACGCAGCCTCGCCTCGCACGAATGCCTCGAGATCGCGATGCAGCGAGTGACGAAGCTCGGCGAGCGCAATCGGCGGCGCATCGAAGCGCAGGCCCGACTCGAGCGCGTCCTCGACGCACCGCCGCATGAGCGACACCGCCGCGTCCACCGTCTCGGCCGTGACGCGATCGGCGCCAATCTCTCGCGGCAAGCCGGCGCTGAAGCGCTGGAGCGCTGTATGGGCCACCGAGCCGCGGCGCATCGCGTCGATCTCCGCGTCGATCGTCCTTGGTGCCACAACACGGTCGATGAACCACGCCGATGAGCAGTCTGCGAAGCGCTCGAGCTCGGTCACGCCGAACGTTTGACGGAACGCCAGAGTCTCGAGCACGTGAGGATTGCGTAACCGCGTCTCGCGAACGAAAGCCGATCGCGCACGCTCGAGCCGACGCTGCCAACCGTTAGCGCGCGCGAGTGCCTCGGCCTCGTCACACGCGCTTACGGACAGGAGGGCGAGGGCGCGTAGCCGCTCACGCTCCGTTGGCGCAACCTCGATCGGCCACGTCAATGCCGACAGCGAGCGCGTTCGCGTCCAGGCACGAACGTCGTCTGGGTCGTAGAGGGCCGTCACCTCACCCCAGAACGGGCTGGCCTCGCGCTGGGTGCCGTCGTCGGCCGCCGCCTCTCGGACGAGGTAGAGCCTTCGGGCAGCCCGCGTACACGCGGTGTAGAAGAGGTACCGGTCGCGGCTCACCTGGTCGGGCCGGGTCAGCCGACCGCCGAGCACGCGCCGGCTCTCGTCGTCGAGGAACGGCGAGCGGAACGAACGACGGGGCAGGCTGCCCTCCTCGAGACCGAGCACGAAAACGACCTGGAACGACCTTGTCCGCGCGCGGGCAAGGTCGATCACCGCGACGCGGCCCGGCTCACCTGTGCCGTCGGCCGCAATCGAGCAACGCTCGAGCATCGACACGATCTCGCCAGTGTGAAGCCGATCGGCGACTGCTTCCCACCGTGCGAGCTCGTCGAGCTCGCGGAAGATCGCATCGGCCGCTCTCAGATCGGATCGTCCCGCGGCGTCCACAGGCGGGTTGTCTTCTCCGTACGCGGCCCGCAACATCCGCCCGACGAGGGTTGCGACGGCCTCCAACGGGGACGTCTCGCGAAGCGCCCGCACCGCATCGAGCATTCCCGGCGAGAGAGTCTCGGCGGTGTCTTCCAGCCGCTCGGGCACCGTGAGCCCGCGACCTCGGAGGCGTCCCTCGAGGAAGTCGACCTGCGCGCGCGTGAAACCCGAGAACGGCGAGCGCAGGAAAGAGAAGATGTCCTCACGCGTTCCGCCGAGCCATGAATAGCGGAGCAGCGCGACGAGCGCGCTGCCGAACGTCGTATCGGCAAGCCGTCGGCGTGCTTCGATTACAACTGGAAGGTCGAGTGCGCCAAATGCGCCGTCGAGCACAGCCTGCCAACGATCCAGCGACGAGCACACGACAGCGATCGTCTCGGGCGGCACCCCTCCGCGGATGAGGGATGCGATCTCGTCTCCCACGAGATCGGCGGTACCACGCGCGCCCGCCCCCTCGAAGAAGCGCACCGCGCCCTCGAGCGGTGGTGCGTCCCCGGGCGCGTCGGTGAAGAGCGCACGCTCGAGGTGCGCAAGCGCCGTCGGACGACCTGCGGCTGCCCCTGGCGCCAGCTCGTGCACGTCGTTGGCGATCCCGGCTAGATCACCGGCGGTGCGAGCGAGCGAGTCGAAGACGACTCGACCGGGCTCGTACGGAAGTGACACGCAGACTTCCGTCCGCGCGGCAAGGCCCTCGAGCAACGACCATTCCGCGCCAGTCAGGTCCTCGAACCCGTACGCGAAGACCGGCTCCCCTCGCCAGGCGTGGAGATCACCGCCGATCCGCTCGACTGCACGCCTCCGAACGGCGTGGCGGTCGACGCAACCGATCGCGGCAAGCTCGGCGCGATACGCCGCACGGAGCACGGCGAGATCGCCTTCGAGCTGATCGGCCTCGACAAGACCCGCATCGAGCTCACCGAGCACGACCGCGAGGGCGCTATCGAATCCCGGCTGGCGGGCCGAGATCGCCAGGCCCGTCAGGTCTGCCCGCTGAACCGCCCGCCGCAGGACGAGAAGTCGCTGGGCGTCCGCGATCACGGAGAGCGAGGCCGTGCGCTCGCCCGCGACGGCTGCAAACAGGTCGTCGAAGGTGCCGATTGCTCCTGAGAGGAGCGCTCCGGCGCGAGCGATCAGGTCGCGCTCCACACGCTCGACGTCTGCCCTGTTGGGGACGATCAACCAGGGGTCGCGGTCACGCACCTCCAGGAACCGGTCGAGAAGGAGCGAAACCTTGCCGGCATGCGCCGGCCCGACGACGAGCGCAAGACCCACCGGACCATCGTAGTCCGACGCTCCGACGATTCCGCGACTCCGCATCCGCGCCGTACGCTCGCAGCGTGATTGTCCTTGCCGGCGGGCGCGTTCCGACGTTCGTCTGACGGATCGACGCCGCACCCCGCCGACGCGGCACGTTCGTGGTCGGACGGGCTGCGGAGATCCTCGTCGAGGCTATGCCGTTACGGACTTCGGCTTGCGGCCGCGCCGCGCGACGGCGTGCCCGGGCATCGCCCCTGCGCAGGTGTCGCACAGGTCGGCCTGTTTCGCCCCGCGGCGTGCGTCGCCGTAGGTAAGCCTCAACGTCGCGCCCTTGCCCTCGCCGACCTCGGAGCTGCATTGATCGCAAACGAGCACGGTCTTGCGAGCCATATCTCTTCCTCCAATTCAACGTCAAGTCGCCGCTCGGCTCAAATCTGCCGTGGCCTTTGGGGGTGGTTAATAGCAAATCTATATACCACGAGCATGGTTCGCAATGTATTACTTGCCTTCCACAGGCTTAGCGGAAGTCTTCGGCGTGGACGCCCTGTCCGATTTCACCCACATCCCACGCGACCACGAAAGTCTTTGCAATTTCGGGATCGAACTGGGTTCCGGCATGGCGCTCGACTTCTTCGATCGCGTGCCCGGGCGGGAGCGCAGCCCTGTACGGACGTGATGAAGTCATCGCGTCGAAAGCGTCGACGACCGCGAGGAGCCGACCTTCGACGGGGATGCTCTCACCCGCCCGACGTGTCGGGTAGCCGCTGCCGTCCCACCGCTCGTGGTGAAAGAGCACGTACGGCAGCGCAGACGCCAGCGTAGGAAACCCCGCGATCAGCCATGCGCCCTCGACCGGGTGGGCTCGCACGTGCTCCATCTCCACCGGGTCGAGTGCCCCAGGCTTCGCCAGCACGTCCCTCGGCAGTGCAACCTTGCCGACATCGTGCAACGCCGCCCCCAGCGCCAGCTCTTCGAGCTGCCGGTCGTCCCAGCCGAGCCTGCGGGCAACCGTGGCAGCGTGCGCGGCGACCCGCTCAGAGTGCTGGCGGAGATCCGGATCGCAGACCTCCAGCGCGGTCTCCAAGGCCTCGATCGTGGTCATGAGCCAGTACCTTCCGCGAGCAGATGCCGATCCCTGCTCCAGAGCCTAGGAAGGAGGCTTCGGCTGGAATTCCTTCCAGCGCCCGGACTGTCTGCCGAGCACGCGGTCTCAGCGGAACCAGAGGAGCGGACGACGAATCAAGCCGCTTCCCCACCGAACTGCTCCGCAGGCGACCAACCACGTTTGCTTCCGCGGGAAGCGGCTAGAGTCCCCCAGGATGCACGTTCGAGTCATGCGGGAATCCGCCGCCGGGGAGCACCGCGTGGCACTTGTGCCTGACGTGGTTTCACGTCTCATCGCAGCTGGCTTCGAGATCAGCGTCGAGCGAGGTGCCGGTGCGGCAGCCGGATTCACCGACGTCGACTTCGAGACAACCGGTGCAGCGCTCGTCGACGCAGTTGACGGTCCTCCCGAAGCCGGAATGATCGTCCGCGTCGCCCCTCCCAACTCCGAGGAGGTCGCTCGCCTCCCGGCGGGATCGGTCGTGATCGGATTCCTCGCGCCGCTGTCCGATCCGGACGGGATCGCTCGGCTGCGCGCTCAGGGCGTCACGGCATTTGCGATGGAGTCGATCCCACGAACGACACGCGCGCAGACGATGGATGCGCTCTCGTCACAGGCCACGGTGGCCGGCTACAAGGCCGTCTTGGTCGCCGCCGATCGCACGCCGAAGATGTTTCCGTTGCTGATGACCGCGGCCGGCACGATCGCGCCGGCGCGAGCACTGATCCTCGGCGCAGGAGTCGCTGGCCTGCAGGCGATCGCGACCGCCCGGCGGCTCGGGGCGGTCGTGTCGGCATTCGACGTCCGACCAGCAGTGAAGGAGCAGGTCGAGTCCCTGGGTGCGACATTCCTCGAGCTGGGCGTGCGAGCCGAGGAGACGGCCGGCGGCTACGCAACGGAGCTGACGCCCGAGCAGCAGGCGCAGCAGCAGGCCGAGCTCGAGCAGCACATCGCGAATATGGACATCGTGATCACCACCGCGCTCGTACCGGGACGCCCCGCACCGAAGCTCATTCCGGCCTCTGCGGTCGCTGCCATGCGCGCGGGCTCGGTGATCGTAGACCTGGCCGCCGAGACCGGCGGCAACTGCGAGTTGACCGTCCCCGACGAGGAGGTGGTACGCGAGGGCGTTATCATCGTCGGCCTGACGAACCTGCCGGCATTGCTCGCTTCCGACGCCAGCCGTCTCTATGCGCGCAATGTGTCGGCCCTCATCCAGCATCTCGCGCCCAACGGAGCGCTTGCTCTCGACTTCGAGGACGAGATCACAGCTGGCGCGTGCGTCGCGAGACCGGAGGGACGGCCATGAGCGGCGTTTCGCTCGTGATCGAGCTGACAATTCTCGCTCTCGCGATCTTCCTCGGCTTCGAGGTCATCTCCAAGGTGCCGGCGATGCTTCACACGCCGCTCATGTCGGGGACGAACTTCATCCACGGCATCATCATCGTGGGCGCAATCATCGTGCTCGGAGAGGCTGACGACACGTTCCTCAAGGTGATCGGCTTCGTCGCGATGGTCCTCGCAACGGCGAACGTGGTCGGAGGCTGGTTCGTCACCGACCGGATGCTCGAGATGTTCAAGCGGCGACCGGAGCCCCGCAAGGAGGAGAAGTGATCTCCGACCCCGACGTGGTCGGGCTCCTCTATCTAGCGACGATCATCTGCTTCATCCTGGCGCTCCGCTTTCTCTCGTCGCCAAAGCATGCGCGGCGCGGAAACTGGGTCGGCGGCGTCGGGATGATCATTGCGATCGCGACGACGCTCTCGCTCGACGGCATCGGAAACTGGGGCCTCCTGGTCGCAGCCGCCGCGATCGGCTCGGTCGTCGGGTTAGTCGGGGCGCGCCGCGTGAAGATGACGGCGATGCCGCAGATGGTAGCTCTGTTCAACGGCGTCGGCGGCGGCGCGGCGGCGCTCGTAGCGCTCGCTGAGTTCCACGTCGGTGACGCAGACCTCTCGACTGACGCGACTGTCTCGACGGTGCTCTCGGCGTTGATCGGCTCGATCTCCTTCGCGGGATCGTTGATCGCGTTCGCAAAGCTCCAGGAGCTGATCCAGGGACGTCCGATCACCTTCCCGGGCCAGAACATCTTCAACATCGCCCTGCTCGGGGGCGCGCTCGGCCTCGGTGTGGCTCTCGTCTCCGGCGTGCACGACCAGTGGCTGCTGTGGGTCCTCGTCGCGCTGGCGCTCGTCTTCGGTGTGATGTTCGTGCTGCCGATCGGCGGCGCGGACATGCCTGTTGTGATCTCGCTCCTCAACGCTTTCACAGGGCTTGCCGCCTCAGCCACGGGCTTCGTGCTCGACAGCACTGTCCTGATTGTCTCGGGAATGCTCGTAGGCGCATCGGGCACGATGCTGACGCTCCTGATGGCCAAGGCAATGAACCGCTCGGTCACAAACGTCCTGTTCGGCGCCTTCGGTCAGGTGCAGGCGAGTGCCGGCCAGACACGAACCGACGACGGGCGCACCATCAGAGCGACCACACCGGAGGACGTCGCCGTGCAGCTGTCGTTCGCGCGCAAGGTGATCGTGGTGCCCGGCTACGGCATGGCGGTGGCTCAGGCCCAGCACGACGTGCGGCAGCTCGCCGAGCTGCTCGAGCAGCGAGGGGTCGATGTCCAGTACGCGATCCATCCGGTCGCAGGCCGCATGCCCGGTCACATGAACGTGCTCCTGGCCGAGGCGAACGTCCCCTACGACCAGCTGAAGGAGATGGACGAGATCAACTCGGAGTTCCCGCAGACGGACGTAGCTCTCGTGATCGGGGCGAACGACGTCACGAACCCGGCGGCACGGAGCGATCCGTCCAGCCCGATCTACGGGATGCCGATCCTCGACGTCGACAAGGCGGCGAGTGTGATCGTGATGAAGCGCTCGATGAACCCTGGCTTCGCCGGGATCGACAACGATCTCTACCTCGAGAACCAGACGACGATGCTCTTCGGCGACGCCAAGGAATCGGTCGTCAAGCTGATCGGCGCGGTCAAGGCGACGTCGTAGCTCGCTCTGCGGCTCTCTCGCACCCCGTCAAATTAACCTGGGTGAAGTGCTCGACCGTGGGAACGGATCGTAGGAGCGGTGGAGCAGCTCCGCCAGGGCTCGTACGCGGGCGAGCACCTGAGCGCAGGGTCTGTTCCTCGAGCGTCTCCCACCGAACGAGAGCTTCGAAAACCGTGCCGGATGGGATGCTGTCAGATCTCGCCGATCGACACCGGGCAACGATGCGTTGAACCAACCGCGGCGATAGGCTTCCGATTCCTCCGACACCGACCGCAGGAGAGAGATTTGTCCACCGAGACCCTGACGATCGTCGACAACCGCACCGGGTTCGAATATTTACTGCCGATCGTCGACGGCACGATCCGCGCAACGGACCTTCGCCAGCTCACGGCCGCCGACGGCGACGGCGGGTTGATGTCATACGACCCGGCGTATCTCAATACGTCGTCCTGCCGGAGCGCGATAACGTACATCGACGGCGACGCGGGAATCCTCCGCTATCGCGGGTACCCGATCGAGCAGGTGGCCGAGCACGCGAGCTTCCTTGAGACAGCCTATCTCCTGTTGGAAGGGCGCCTTCCGGCCCAACACGAGCTCTCGAGCTGGGAGGACGACGTCCGCCTCCATACGTATGTGCACACGAACTTCACGAAGTTCCTCGACGGCTTCCGCTACGACGCGCACCCGATGGGGATGCTGCTCGGCGCGGTCGGTGCGCTCTCGACGTTCTACCCGGATGCGAAGGAGATCGGCGACCCGGCGGGCCGCCACCTGCAGCGCGTCCGACTCATCGCCAAGATGCCGACGATCGCCGCTTTCGTGTTCCGCCATTCACGGGGGCTGCCGTACGTCTTCCCGCGGAACGACCTCGACTACATCGGCAACTTCGTCAACATGACATTCGAGATACATACCAGAGCGGTGTCTCCACGCAGCGTTGAGGTCGAGCAGCGTCGCCGATCTGGCCGCTTCGTCCGTTCATTCGGGGTCAGACCCGCGGACGTGGCTCGAATGGGCGACAACGGGCGGGCCCGAAGAGCCGTACGGATGAACGAAGTACGCTGCGCATCGTGGCCATCCCGATCTTCAGCGGAACCGCCGTTCGTGCGGCGGTTCCGCCCCTCGCTGCCTACGACGCAGTCCGAGAAGCCTTCGTGGCCTACGCGAGCGGCGAATGGACGATGCCGTCCAAGGTGTACGTCACGAACTATCCGGCAGGCGACTTCCGCGCGATGCCCGCACTCGGGGGCGGCCACGCACTGCTGAAGTGGGTCTCGTCGTTTCCGGGCAACCCGGTGCGAGGGTTGCCGACCGTGAGCGGAGTGGTGATTCTCGCGGACGCGGCGACGGGCCTCATCGAAGCGCTACTCGACGCCGCCGCCGTGACCGCGTTGCGAACCGCTGCCGGCGCCGTGATCGCCGCAGAGACCCTCGCACGACCCAACGCCAACGGAGCTGCCGTGGTCGGCTGCGGCGTGAACGGCGCGGAGACCGCGCGCATGTTTGCCGCCCGCGGTCGCGTACCGCTCGTGTGGGACATCGACGAACCACTCTGCAACGCCGTCGCCGTCGCGACCGGTGCAACGGTCGCGGCGTCACTGGCAGATGCCCTGGGCCAGGACATCGTCATCACCGTCACCCCCGGTGCCGAGCTCGTGATCGGCGAGGGGGACCTCCGGCCGGGCCAGCACGTCTCGCTCGTGGGCGCCGACGGCCCAGGCAAGGCCGAGCTAGCGCTCACGGAGTTGGGGAGGGGCGGCCGGCTCGGCGAGGGCTCGACCGAGCAGTCGACGCGCGTACGCCTCTACTGCGACGATTGGGAGCAGGCAAGCCACGGAGGAGAGTTGGCAGCCGCGGTCGGATCGGGTCTCGTGACCCGCAGTGACGTAACGGAGCTCGGCCAGGTGCTCTCCGGCTCGGCCGCGGGTCGACGCTCCGCCGACGACATCACGCTGTTTGACTCGACGGGCCTCGCGATCCAGGACCTCGCGATCGCAACGATCGCGCTCGCACAAGCCGCCCAGCTCAACGTGCCGCGCATCAACCTCTAGCGATGTACGGCTAAGCAGAATCAGAGCAATTCCAACCGCTCCAGCAGGCAAGTCCTGACCGCAAATATAGGCCGCGGCCGTGGCGGAGAATGCAACCAGTCCCGGCTGTGACCGACCGCGGCGCGGACCTCGGAGACCGACGCTACACCAGCGGCATGCCGGCGAGATCACTCACGCGGAATCGACCGGCCAAGCCAGTCGGGATCTTCGCGGATCGAAGAGCGCAAGCAGCGGCTCATGCCAACCCAGGATCGCACGTGCAACGAGCCCTCCGCACGCGAATCCGAGCACGTTGCCGTGCCCGGAGTACCCGGCTGCAACCCAGACGCGATCCGCGCCGGGCACGGGACCGACGAGAGGCAGCCGATCTGCGGTCGAGCCGAAGATCCCCGACCAGCGGTGCGTGATCTGCGGGACAGTGCCGAGCAACTCCGCGATCGACACCTCGATCGCGTCCTGAACCGGATCGGTCAGCGCCTCGACCCCGGTCCACTCCGTTGCCTGCGAGGCATCTCGATGTCCACCGTAAACGAGACGTCCGTCGACCGTCTGCTGCCAGTAGTCAAGTCGATGACGCGCGTAGCATGGTGTCGGAAAGAGCGTTCGACCAAGCGGCACCGTCGCGATGACCTGCCCGCGGGTCGGAACGATGCTCCGATCGCTCCCGATCAACCCGCTGAGGTACCCGTCCGTTGCCACGACGACGTGCTCGGCGTCGAGCTCCGCGAGGCTAGCCACCCGTCTGTGCTCACAGATCTCGGCGCCCGCGTCGGCGGCAGCCCGGGCAAGCCGCCGCACCCAGCGTGCTGGCTGCAGAGCTCCGTCACTCGGATGACAAAGGCCTCCCACGAAGTTTCCCCTCAGCGGGGCGGGCAGCGGATCGACCCACTCCGCGGCGAAGCCACCATGATTAAGCGCCTCGTATTCGGCGCGTAGTGCTTGAACCTCCACCTGATCGACCGCCAAGCGAAGGCTTCCGACCGGACGGAACGCGTCACCTGCAAGCTCGCGGATGGAGCGGAGAGCGGCCTCGGAATGTTCCCAGAGTCGGCGTGCAGTTGCCTCCCCGAGGTCGCGGGCGGCCTCGTCGTACGCCATGGCACCGCCCCGGAGCGCGAAGCCGCCGTTCCTGCCGCTTGCGCCACCGGCAACCTCCCGCGCCTCGTATAGCCGAACGCGACGCCCGGCCTCGGCAAGCACGAGCGCAGCCGCGCAGCCCGTGACGCCGCCTCCCACGATCGCGACGTCGACCGGACCAGCGAGAGTCGTCGACCGAAGCGACTCACATGTCTCCTCGAGCCAAAGGGAGGCACCGTTCACGCACCGATGCTACTCCGCACCTCTCCGTCGTCGACGTGAACGGCGCGGGCGAGCTCGAGCTCCGTCAACGCCGCGGCAACACGGGCCGCGTCGAGCCCCGTCTCGCGCGCGAGCTGGTCGACGGCAGTCGCTCCCGCCGCGACCGCGCCGAGCACCCTTGCGGCGTCGTCGCCGAGGTCACGTGCCGGCTCTTTCGCACGCTCGAGTCCAAGCGCGGCCGCCACGTCGGCGACGCCGAGAACCGGGGCGGCGCCGAGCCGCAAGAGCGCGTTCGTGCCGCCGGAGAGGGCACTGGTGATCTCACCTGGCACGACCATGACCTCTCTCCCCTCTTCGAGCGCGAAGTCGGCCGTGATGAGGGCGCCGCTCCGCTCCCGGGCCTCTACGACAACCGTCACGCTGGAGAGACCGGCGATGATCCTGTTGCGCGCCGGGAAGCGCCACGGGGCAGGCGGAACGCCCGGCCCGTACTCGGACACGATGGCACCACGCTCGCAGATGCGGCGCGCGAGCTCGGCATGGGCCGCGGGATAGTCTCGGTCAACACCGCACCCGAGCACGGCGACGGTGATGCCGTCGGCGTCGAGCGCGCCGCGATGCGCCTCGGCATCGACCCCGCGGGCCATGCCGCTTACGATTACGGCTCCCGCGGCAGCGAGATCGCGTGCCAGCGAGCGCGCCACTGCCCTGCCGTACGACGAACAACTTCGCGCTCCGACGATTGCGACGGGCACGCGGTCGAGGATCGAAGTCGGCGCCGATCCGCGCACGTGAAGGAGCGCCGGAGGATCGTGGATCGCGGCAAGAAGCGCCGGGTAGCCGCTGCGGCCCCGTCGCAGAGTTCGAATCATCGCTCTCCGAACCCGAGCGGCGAGCGGTACGAGAGCGCCTCGGCGATGTGCTCTGCCTCCACGTCGGTACGACCGGCGACGGCGGCGATCGTCCGCCCGAGTCGGGCTATGCGCGCGCGTCCCCTGCCCGAAAGCGGCATGCGCTCGACGGCCCGGTCGAGCAGGGCGGAGGCCGCCGGTGTGCGCCTGGCCGTGGGGCCCTCGAGCAACGTGCGCGCGAGAACGACGCGCGGACGCACGGCATCCGACCCTTCCCCGGGAGGGGCGGCCAGATCGGCGGCGCGCGGGCGTGGCATCGCTACGACGAGGTCGAAGCGGTCGAGCAACGCACGGGACAGCTTTTCCCGATACGCCGTGATGCGCTGTGCGGAGCATCGACACTCGGCCGCCGCATCCCCGCGACCACCACAGGGGCAGAGGTTCATCGTGGCTACGAGCTGGAAGCGTGCGGGAAAGAGCGCCCGACCTCCGACTCGGGCGATCGCGACGAGACCATCCTCCAGAGGCTGCCGTAGCGCCTCAAGCACCGCTCGCTGGAACTCGGGCGCCTCGTCGAGCAGAAGGACCCCTCGGTGTGCCAGGCTGGCCTCGCCGGGTCGCGGCGACGATCCTCCGCCGACGATGGCCGGCGTCGACGCGCTGTGATGCGGCGCGCGGAACGGTGGGAACGAGACGAGCGGCCGGTCTGGCGGCAGCACGCCTGCGACGGAGTGGATCCTGGTCACCTCGAGTGCCTCGTCACGCGTCAGTGAGGGCAAGATCGAAGGGAGGCGGCGGGCAAGCATCGTCTTGCCCGTCCCCGGCGGACCTGCCAGCAGAAGATTGTGACGACCGGCAGCGGCGAGCTCGAGCGCTCGACGACCCCGCTCCTGCCCCCGCACGTCGGCGAGGTCGGGCATCGGATCGGCCGCCGTGTCCGTTGGTGGGGGCTCGGCAAGCTCGATCGAGATCTCCCCGTGCAGGAACGCCACCGCCTCCGCGAGGTGGCGGACGGGCACGGCGTCGATTCCGGCCAGGCTCGCCTCGGCGGCACATTCCGCGGCGCACAGAAGCCTTCGTAGCCCGGCTTGCCGTGCGCCCTCCGCAACTGCGAGGACGCCTCCAACGGCTCGCACACGGCCGTCCAGAGCGAGCTCGCCCACGATCGCCGTCTCGGTCAGCGCTGCCACCGGTACCTGCTGAAGTGCTCCAAGAACCGCCATCGCGATCGGCAAGTCGAATCCCGATCCCTCCTTGCGCAGTGCTGCAGGAGCAAGATTTACGGTGACCCGGCGGTTCACCGGGAACTCGAGTGACGCCGAGAGGATCCCGCTCCGCACCCGGTGCTTCGCCTCCTGGCAGGCGCGGTCTGCGAGGCCTACGATCGAGAATGCATGGAGCCCGCTCGGGGCGTGGGCTTCGACTTCGACGCGGCGGGCTTCGAGCCCGACGAGTGCAAAGGTGACGGCCTTGGCAAGCACGTCTCGACCGTACGTTCGGCGTGCGCACGAGACTGTGCCAGCTCTGTGTCAGATGCGCGGACCGGCGGAGGTCGCGACGAGGATCGACTCGTAGTATTCGCCCGAGCGTCGCCCCGTGCGACGGTTGACGTGGCGCTCGAGCCGGTCCTCGAGCCGCAGACCCGCACGACGCAGGATCTCCGGATAGAGGTCGCGACGATCGTTGACGACAATGCAGACGGGTGCGTCGTACTCGAGCGATCTCCGGACGTTCCGGAGGACGTCGCTCACACCCGAGATGTACTCGCGGAGCGCCGCAAGGCCCGTTCCGGTGGCAGGACGGCCGAGCTCGCGATTCCGACGCTCGTCCAGGCCGAGGAGCTCGTAGGCGTATCGGTGCTGCTCGTGGTAGTCGATCAGGCCGGGATACGGTGGCGAGGTGATAACGCCGTCGTACACGCCACGGAGGTCGATCTCCCGTGCGTCTCCGTGAAGTACCTCGGCGATGCGCTTTTCAGACCGCGTCGCGGCGAACGTCTCGATCCGATCGAGCGTGTCGAGCGTGTACCTGAGAAGAAACTGCCGCGCAGCCCCAACCGGCCGACACGTGCGCTTGTGCTTGTAGCACCAATACTCGCCGATCTGGGGCTGCCGCGGGAAGTCGAGGTCGAAATGAGGAGTGCGGCGCGCCGATCGCGCTGCCCGCGCGAGGATCACGCGGAGGACGTCGGCATGGCCGACGTGGTCGACGAGCGTCCCGAAATGCAGCAGCTCCTCCGCGGCGGTAGGGGCAAACCAGGCGCGGACGTACCGAGAGGCGCTGGCCGGCATCCGTCCCCGCGGCTCGAACGACTGCGTCTGCTCGTGGGCCCAGAGCAGGTCGCGACGGAGCGCGTCGAGATTGTAGGGCCGCGTCTTGACGCGCATCAGGAGTGCGTTGAACGACGCGATATCGACGCCGGTGGCGTCGTACCCGGACTCGAGCGACTGCACGAGCGTCGTGCCCGAGCCTGCGAAGGGATCGAGAACGCGTCCGCCCACCTGCACGTACCGGTCGAGCAGCACGTCAACGAGCTGCGGAATGAACTTGCCGAGGTACGGATGGAGCCGGTGGACATGCTTCGTCCGCTCCCGCTCCGGTAACTGGCGCTCCGACCAGGAGAGCCCGAGATCGACGTCCTGGTGCAGCGCTTCCTGCGTGGCTGCCATTCCGGTGTCTTCTCCGTCGAACCACCAGGTCCTCGTGCCGACGGCCAAGTAACAGTCTGTTACAAGGCCTCCTCCGTCCGTCCACACACGCTTCAGGCTCGTGCGCGCGTGCCCTGGCGCACGATCGAGGACCGGACCGGGCTCGGCCCGGCGGGAAGCCAAGCTAATGCCGAGCCGTGCGCTACCGCAGAGGAGAGAGGCCGTGGGGGGAGCCATGCGGTTCCCCCCACTCAATGCCGTTGCGAGCGTCGATCTCGCGGATGCGCCTGATGCGCTCGGCCATCGGTGGATGGGTCGAGAACATTGCGCTCATCCCCCTCCCGGAGAGCGGGCTCGCGATGTAGAGCGACGCGGTCGCCGGGCTGACCTGCATCGGGATCGCCTGGACGCCGCGCTCGAGCGTCCCGAGCGCCTCCGCAAGCGGGCGTCCTTCTCCGAGGAACTTGGCGGCGGTCGCATCGGCGAGATACTCCCGCTGACGCGAAACCGCGAGCTGGAGCAGCATCGCCGCGATCGGCGCGATGATGATCGCAGCGAGGGAGCCGACGATTCCGAGCGGATTGTCCTCGTCGTCTCCGCCGCCGAAGAGGAACGAAAACTGCAGGAAGTTGGCGATCGCAGAGATCGCTGCCCCGATCATCGCCGCGACCGTCATGACGAGCACGTCGCGGTTCTTGATGTGCGCGAGCTCATGGGCGATCACGCCACGAACTTGCTCCCGTGGCATCAGCCTCAGCAGTCCCTCGGTCATGGCCACAGCGGAGCGCGACTGGCTGCGGCCCGTTGCGAACGCGTTCGGCTGCTCGGACGGGATCAGATAGAGCCTCGGCACGGGGATGCCGGCGCGCGAGCACAACTCGGTGACGTCCTCGCGAAGCGTCGGCGCCTCGCTATCCTCGAGCGGACGTGCCCGGCTCATCTTGAGCGCGAGGCGATCGGAGAACCAGAACATCGCGAAGTCGGATGCTCGGTGATGTCGGTCAGCCAGAGCTCGTCGGGCCGTTGACGAGCGAAGTCACGACAGACGAGATCGCTCGTGGTTGCTGCGTTGACGAGGTTCTTGCGGCCTTGCGGACGAGTAGGCCTGCAGTTGCGCTTCGGCCATCAGCTTATGCACGAGCTTCCTCGAGACGTGGATCTGACGGCCAAGACGCAGCTCAGCCCGCACTCGTCGGTAGCCATAGACGCCGCGTGACGCGGAGTGGATCTGGATGATGAGATCCTTCAGCCACTGCCGGCGCAGCTCCGAAACCGGCAGCGGTGCTCCTCGCCAGCCGAAGTACCCCGATGGCGCCACACCGAGGATCCGGCAGCAGCGCTTCACCTCGTAGCCTGCCCGGCCAGAGCAGCGATCACCGGGAACTTCCTTTTGGGCGAACGGCACCCTCAACAAACAACGCCGAGGCCTCCTTGACGATCGCCAGCTCCGTCTCGGCTCCGGACTGAGTTCATAACGAGAGCGATCGCGAGAAACGCGACGAGACCCGCGGCCCCCCCGATCAGCGCCCCGAACATGATGAAGAGCGCAGAGAGCCCCGAGATGAGCAGCCAGGTGCGAATACGTGTGTTCATGGGGGACGTGGATCCTTTCGGCTGATCGAGAGACGATGTCGGTCAGTCGAAGGTTTCTCCCGCCCGTTTCGGGCCGACGGATCCGGGCAAGGACATCCGCTGGATGCCGTGCCGTTCTGACGAATCCGCCCGTTTGGGGATAGTGCCCCTCGCTCTGAAAAGCATAGCGAAACCGGATCAGTCGTCGAGGATCCGCTCGAGCGCCCGACCGCGAACGGCGACTACCTCGAAGCGGACCTCCAGGCCCGCAGTCTCGGGGTGACGGATGAGCCATGCCTGCGCCGCCTGCCGGATGCGACGACGCTTCTCACGGTCGACCATCTCGAGCGGGTCGCCGAAGGCTCGGCCTCGTTTCTCCTTGACCTCGCAGAAGACGAGCCTCCGGCCTCGCCTGACGATCAGGTCGAGCTCGTGTCCACCCGCGACGACGTTCGCCCCGAGCACCCGATAGCCGCGCAGGCGGTAGTGGCGGGCGGCCCGCCGCTCACCATGGTTCACTCGGAGAGGCCGTAGCAGCGAGCGTCGAACGACCGCCTGTGCTGGTCGGTGGGGCCGTGCACGCGCACAGCCGCGGAGTGGCGTCCGGTGATGTAGCCGACATGGGACGAGAAGCCGTAGCGGGGGTAGACGGCGTCGAGACGACGCATCACACGATCGCGCGTCACCTTAGCGACGATCGAGGCTGCGGCGATCGCCGCGCTCTTCGTGTCGCCGTCCACGATGGCGTCGTGCGGCGGCGCGCTCGGGCCGAGGCGGAAGCCGTCGACGAGACAGGCCTCGGCGGGCGGCGTCAGGGTCGCGAGCACGTCACGCAAACCCCACAGGTTCGAGCGGTGGAGCCCCAGTCGATCGATTTCGGACGCGGGTATGACTCTGACCTCGATCCGGGCCGCGCACGCAACGATGCTCCGGTACAGCAGCTCTCGCTGCTCGGGGGCGACCTGCTTCGAGTCGTTCAGGGCGACGAGCGGTCGGACCTTCGAGGCACGGAGGCGCGAATAGTCGAAGAGGACGCCCGCGACGACAAGTGGGCCGGCGAGCGAGCCACGACCCGCCTCGTCCGCGCCAGCGACGAACCGGCAACCGAGACGCCTGTCGTGTCGGAGGAGCCGCTGACCGGTCGAGAGCGCCATCCGACGAGGATAACGGCGCGGTCGTGCCGACTCTGTGCCGGTCGCTCCACACCGCCCTGTTGGCGAGGGCTAGCCCTGGCGAAGCTCGCGGATACGCGCCTTCTTGCCGACGCGACCGCGGAGGTAGTACAGCTTCGCTCGGTTGACGTCGCCGATCATGGCGACCTCGAGCTTGTCGATCTTCGGTGAATGGAGGGGAAATGTGCGCTCGACGCCGACGCCGAACGATTGCTTGCGCACGGTGAACGTCTCCCGCGCGCCTGCGCCCTGGCGCTTGATCACCGTCCCCTCGAAGACCTGCACGCGCTGCCGCGAGCCCTCGATCACCTTGAAGTGAACGCGAACAGTGTCGCCCGCCTTGAAGACCGGAAGGTCGGGACGCAGCTGACGCCGCTCGATGCTCTCGATGATTGTGCTCATGCGGAGGGTCCGGCCCAGCGCCGGACGACAGCGGATGGTACCTGAACGGGAACGCGTAGGTGCGAGGCACGCACGCCCGCGCCTCGCCCGGGTCAGTGCAGCGAGAGCCTCGTGGGTGGCCAGTAGGTCGCAAACACCTTGCCGATCAGATTCTCGCGCGGCACCGTCCCCCAGGCCCTCGAGTCGCACGACTTGTCTCGATTGTCGCCCATCATGAAGTACCGACCCGGCGGGATTGTCGTCGCAGGCAGGAGATTGTCGGTGCCGACGTTGTGCTGCGGCTTCAGATACGGCTCGTCCAGCGGTTTCCCGTTGATCACAACGGTACGCGTGCCGTTGATGTCTCTGACGGCAATCGTCTCGCCGGGCAGACCGATCAACCGCTTGACGAAAGTACCACCCATGCCGCACTTCACGGCAGCGAGCGGCGGAGTCTTGAAGACGATGATCTCCCCTCGTCTCGGCGAGCGAAAGTGGTAGATGAACCTGTTCGCGAGCACGCGATCGGAGAAGTGACCGAGACAGCCGTCTCCGGGCTTCGCGCAGTGCAGCGTCGGCTCCATCGACGACGACGGAATCCGGTAGGGATTCACGACCCAGGCCTTCACGGCGAGCACGATCGCGACCGCACCGACGATCGTCACGAGCCAGTCGATCGTAACCCTCAGCCCGTGCGGAAGGCCCTCGGTCAAACGGTCGACGGGGTTGTGGGAGCGTGTGTGCGGCTCCTTGCGCTCGCCGCTCCCCGGCTCCGGAGGAGGCCAGACGGGCTCCGGCGCGACGCCGTTTGGACTTTCGACGACCTCGGGGAGATCGCGTCCGGTCTCCGACTCGGTCACAGGCTGCTCCGCTCTCGACTCCGCGCGCCACGCCAGCTCTCGATCCGCGCGTGATCGCCCGAGAGGAGGATTGCAGGGACGTCCCAGCCGCGGAACGATGAGGGGCGCGTGTAGTGCGGGTACTCGATGCCGCCGTCCAGCGCAACCGAAAAGGTCTCGTGCTCGCCGGAGCCCGCGGCGAGCGCCCCGGGCAGGCGGCGTGCGATCGCGTCGAGCATGACCATGGCGGGCAACTCACCGCCCGAGAGCACGTAGGGGCCGATTGAGATGGCGTCCGTCGCAAGGTTCTCGACGATTCGTGCGTCGAATCCCTCGAAGCGGGAGGAGAGCACGGCGATCGCCGGCTCCTCGGCGAGCTCCTCGACGAGGTGCTGATCGAGCTGGCGTCCCTGCGGCGTCAGTGCGACGACGCGCGCCGGAGGGGCATCGCCGTACGCCGCGTCGAGCGCGGCAGCGACGACGTCGACGCGTAGCACCATCCCGGCGCCACCGCCGTAGGGGTCGTCGTCGACCTGGCCGCTGCGAAGCGGCGTCGTGTCACGGTAGTTGAAGAGGCGGAGCTCGAGCTCGCCGCCGAGCACCGTCGCCAGCGGCTTCTGCTCGGTCAGCCATGCGAACGCGTGCGGCACCTGGGTGAAGACGTCGATACGCACGGCCGCTTCGAGGTTACCCGTCGCCACGGAAGCCAGGAGCTACGAGGATCATTCCGAGGTCCGGATCGATCTCGAGTACACACTCTTCGATCATGGGCAGGAGGATGCCCGTGTCGAGCTCCAACGCGTCGTTTCCGGGTCGCGCAAGCACGTCCACGACGACTCCGAGGGCCGCTCCGTCCTGCTCGACGACCGTCAGGCCGACCAGGTCTGCAACGTAGTAGGCGCCCGGAGCCGGCGGCGCGAGGTCGGCGCGCCGAACGGCGAGCTCAGCGCCGCGAGGCACCGGTCGGTCGAGGCGGATTGCGCGCCGGTTGCTGCCGACCCGCCGGGAGGCGACGATCGTCGCAGGGACGCCGTCGACGAGAACGGTCGACCCGACCGCGTATCGCTGCTCGTCCTCGCTCCCGCGCTCGACGACGAAGGAGCCGTCGAGACCGTGCGGCTTGCCGACGCGGCCGACGGCGACAAGAGCACTCACTCGCCCGTGATCTCGAGTCCCACCGGCCGGCCCTCGCGGGCTCCTCCTGCGCGCACGATTGTCCGGAGCGCACGGGCGAACCGGCCCTGGCGCCCGACGACGCGGCCGACGTCTGTCGGGGCGACGCGCAAGCGGTAGACAAGAGTCTCGCCCCGCTCCAGCGTCTCTACGTGCACGGCGTCCGGGTCGTCGACGATGCGACGCGCGATCCAGACGAGGAGCTCGGCCATGAGACGAGCTGCGGACTACGCCGCTGCGTCGGCCGAGCGGGCGGCGGCCTTGATCAGCCTCTTGACGGGATCCGTCGGCTGTGCCCCCTTTGCGATCCACTCATCGATCTTCTCGCTGTCGAGCTCGATCGTCGACGGGCTCGTCTGCGGGTTGTAGCGGCCCACGATCTCGATGAACCTGCCGTCACGGGGTGAGCGCGAGTCGGCCACGATGACGCGGTAGATCGGGTTCTTCTTCGAGCCGATCCGCGTCAGCCTGAGCTTTACTGCCACGTTGCTGTACCTCCGAAAGATTGTGTGAACGTCATGCGACCAGGCATTGTGCCTGTCTCGACAGGTCAGCGGCGACCGGACATCTGGGACGGCAGCGACGGCAGCTTCCCTTTTCCCATCTGTTTCATCATTTTCGCCATCTGCTTGCGAGCCTGAAGCAGCTTGTTGACTTCGTCGATCGAGGTCCCGCTGCCCTCGGCGATCCGGCGTCGACGCGGGCCGTTGATGACGTGGGGGAGCCGTCGCTCGTGCGGCGTCATCGAGAGGACGATGGCCTCCGCGCGCGCGAGCTGGCGCTCGTCGACCTCCGGCATGTCGCCGAGCTGGCCGCCCAGGCCGGGGATCAGCTTCATCACGCCTTTCAGCGGCCCCATCCGCCGCAGCATCTTGTAGCTCGTGAGGAAGTCGTCGAACGTGAACTCGCCTGAGCGCATCCGCTGCTCGAGCTCGGCCTGCTCGTCCTCCTCGACCGCTGCCTCGGCCTTCTCGATCAGGGTCAGCACGTCGCCCATCCCGAGAATGCGGGACGCCATGCGATCCGGGTGGAAGGTCTCGAGCGCATCGAGCTTCTCGCCGACCGAGACGTACATGATCTGCTTCCCGGTGATCGCCCTGACGGAAAGCGCAGCCCCGCCCCGGGTATCGCCGTCGAGCTTCGTGAGCACGACACCGTCGAAGGCGATGTGCGACTGGAAGGACTCGGCGACGTTTACGGCCTCCTGGCCCGTCATCGCATCGAGGACGAGCAGTACGTTGAGCGGCTTGACCTCGTCGCGGACTCGGACGAGCTCGTCCATCAGGATCTCGTCGATGTGCAGCCGGCCTGCCGTGTCGACGATGACGACGTCCGCACCGGCCGCGCGCGCGCGATCGAGGCCGCTTCGTGCAGCCTCGACAGCGTCGGTCGTGTCGGTGCGATAGACCGGAACCTGGATCTGCCGGCCGAGCTGCTCGAGCTGATCGATTGCCGCGGGACGCTGAAGATCGGCTGCGACGAGGGCCGGCGACCTGCCCTCGCGCCGGAGGCGCAGAGCGAGCTTGGCGGAGGTCGTGGTCTTACCCGATCCTTGGAGCCCACACATGAGGACGACCGTAGGCGGACGACCGAAGGCGAGCTGGGCATCACCGGTGCCCATGAGAGACGCGAGCTGCTCGTGAACGATCTTCACGACCTGCTGTCCTGGCGTCAGGCTCTTGAGGACATCCTGGCCCTCGGCGCGCTCCTTTACACCCGCGACGAACTCCTTGACGACCTTGAAGTTGACGTCGGCCTCGAGCAACGCGAGGCGGATCTCGCGCATCGCCTTCGCGATCGTCTCCTCGTCGAGGCGGCCCTTCTTGCGAAGGTCGCCGAGCGTCGCATTCAGTCGATCAGAAAGCGCATCGAACATCGCCGCAGTGTAGATGCGCGCGCGCAGCCAACCCCGAGCGCGTGGTGCCTGGCTGAAGCCAGGCACATGGCCACGCGAGCTTCGGAGGAGCTCCGTGCCTGGCTGAAGCACAGACACATGGCCACGCGAGCTCGTGGGAGCTCCGTGCCTGGCTTTAGCCAGGCACCACCGGCGTCACCGCACGCAGAGCTTCAGCCGGAAACGAGCGCGCGCGCAAAATCGTGCGCGTCGAAGGGACGCAGGTCGTCGAGCCCCTCGCCGACGCCGACCAGCTTGACCGGTAAGCCGAGCTCGTACGCGATCGCGATCGCGACGCCGCCCTTTGCAGAGCCGTCGAGCTTCGTCAGCGCGACACCGGTCACGCCGGCTGCCTCACCGAAAAGGCGCGCCTGCTGGAGGCCGTTCTGACCCGTCGTCGCATCGACGACGAGCAGCGTCTCGTGCGGGGCACCGTCGACCCGACCCTCGATCACGCGGCGGATCTTCGCGAGCTCGTCCATCAGATTCGTCTGGGTGTGGAGCCGGCCCGCCGTGTCGACGATCGCGACGTCGATGCTCCGCGCGCGGGCGGCCTCGATCGCATCGAACGCGACGGCCGCCGGATCCGCTCCACGCGGCGCGCCAACGAACTCGGCGCCGGACCGCTCAGCCCAGATCTCGAGCTGCTCCTCGGCCGCAGCCCGGAACGTATCGGCAGCTCCCAGGAGCACTGTCCGGCCGTGCCCCTGCAGTTTCTGCGCGAGCTTGCCGATCGTCGTCGTCTTCCCTGTGCCGTTGACGCCGACGACGAGGATCACCGCGGGCCGAGCGTTGAGCGCAAGCGTCGGCGGCGGGCCGAAGAGCTCGGCGATCTCCGCGGCGAGAGCGGCCGGGAGATCACCGACCTCCCCACGCGCCTCGAGACGCCGGACCAGCTCGGCCGTCGCGCGTACGCCGACGTCCGCGTGGATCAATGCCTCTTCGAGCCGCTCCCAGGCCTCGTCGTCCCCCGGATCGAAAGCCGCGGACGCGAGCTCCTCGGTTAGCGCCCTGCGGCTCTTGGCAAGCGAGTCGCGCAGGCGGGAGAAGAGACCCTGCTTGACCTCGTCCTCGTCCGGCGCCTCATCGTCCCCGAGCAGCTCCGCCCAGCTTCGACTCACCCGCTCACCCCGCGGTCGCCGCAGCCTGCTCGCGCGGGAGCCGCCGCGATACGACCTGGGAGATGCCGTCGTCGCCCATCGTCACGCCGTAGAGGACGTCGGCAGCCTCCATTGTCCGCTTCTGGTGGGTGATCACGATGAACTGCGCAGTGTCGGCGTAGCGGCGGAGGAGCTCCACGAACCGCGTGACGTTCGCGTCGTCGAGTGCCGCTTCAACCTCGTCGAGCAGATAGAAAGGGCACGGCTTCGCGAGGAACAGCGCAAAGAGGAACGAGATCGCTCCAAGGGCCTTCTCTCCACCCGACAGCAGCGAGAGCCGCGTGATGCGCTTGCCCACAGGGCGAAGCTCTACCTCGACACCAGCGTCGCCACCCTCCTCCTCCTCGGGCTCGACGAGCAGCAGGCGCCCCTCGCCGCCCGGGAAGAGCGTTGCCGCGACCTCCTCGAAGTGCGTGGCGACTGCGGTGAACGTCTCGGAGAACCGGCGTTCCACGGTGTCTGCGAGCTCGGCGCGGAGCTTCTCGAGCTCTCTTAGGCCCTCCTCGAGATCAGCCCGCTGACCTGCAAGCTCTTCGAGGCGCTCCTTTTCGGCCTCGTACTCTTCCTTGGCAAGGGGGTTGACGCGCCCGAGGGCCTCACGGCGCGACTCGAGGCGCGTCACGCGTGCCGCGAGCTCGTCGCGGTCGTCACCATCCGCCGGCGTCGCTCCAGCTGCTCGCTCGAGCCGCCGCGTCGCCTCCTCGACCTCGCCGTCGAGCCGAGCGAGCTCTACCTGAGCATGCGTCGCGCGCTCGGCGATCTCCTCAGCATCTCTGCGAGTCTCGACCTCCTCCGCCCCGAGCCGACGCAGATCGTCGCCGAGCTCGGACGTTCGGTGCGAGCCAGCATCGACACGGGCACGGAGTGGCGCGTGCAGCCGCTCCGCGATCGCCGCGACGGACTCGAGGCAGCCGCCGAGCACGGCAGCGGCGAAACAGAGCCTCCGGAGCAGGTCGGGATCGACTTGCGACCGGCGCGGGGTGCGCTCAAGCAGGAGTCCTTCGGCCGCACGCGCGGCGTCTGCGGCCTCCTCTGCCCTGCTGGCAGCGGCGTCGGCCGCGACCAGAGCGAGAGCCGCCTCGCTGGCAAGCGCAGCGCGGTCGGCGTCCGCGGGCGGCGACACCAGCTCGACCACTCCGCCAAGGCGAGCGACCACGACCTCGGACGCCTGCGCAACGGCGATCGCTTCGGCCGCGTCGCGCGCGCGCTCGGCTTCGCGCTCGGAGAGGCGGCGGAGGGAGGTGGTGAGCTCCGCGGACCGCTCGTCGCCCAGGCTGACCCGCGCGCCCAGGGCCAGCTCGAGCTCACCGGCGAGGCGGAGCGCGCGCCGAGACGCCTCCTCGAGGCCCGACGCGCACCGGCCGAGCGCTGCGAGCAAATGCTCGTCGAGCGCGCGCGCTCGGAGATGCGCGACGGCTGCGAAGTCGGCTTCGGCCGCCGTCGCGACGGCGGCCAGCTCCTCGGCGACCTGGTTCGCCGCCCCGGCACGGGCGCTCAGCTCGTCCACCTCGTCCGACAACGACCGCCTGCGCGCCTCCAACTCGAGCAACATGGCCTCCGCGGTCTCGCCTGCAAACCAGAGCTCTCCCCGCGCAGCGTCGAAACCATGTCCTTCGGCGGTGATGACGATCCCGTGAGCAGCGTCGAGCAGCTGTGCCCTGTCGACGAGCCAGACGCCGTCGAGCAGCCTGAGCACGGCAGGATCGCCTGTTGCGAGCTCCCGCAGCGCTCTTGCGCCGGAGACCGGCGGAGCGGTCGCGGCAGACGGCCTCGCAGCCTCTACGACTACCGAGAGGCTGCCGAGCTCCTCCGTACGCGCCCGCTCGAGCAGCTCCAGACCCGCCGCGGGGTCGCGAGCGATTACCGCAGAGGCGCGCCAGGCGAGCGCGGCGGCAACCGCACGTTCCGCCCCGTCTTCGACGTCGAGCGCCGACAGCGCAAGCCGCTCGCCCTCGGCAGCAAGCGACCGCGCGGCCGGCGAGATCCCCTCGCGCTCGGCGACCGAGCGCTCGAGCGCGGCAAGGCGGGCCCGGGCGGAACGCGCCCGCTCCTCGAGCTCGTCCCGCTCGCTCGCGGCGGCACGCGCGGCGGCCGCGGCGTCGTTCGCGCGTTGCTCGAGCTCGGCCGGTGCTGGACGATCACTCCTGGCGAGCGATGTCGCCGCGGCGTGGTCTGCTGCGACGCCCTCGCCAAGCAGCGTCACCGACTCGATCCTGACCGCGAGTCGCTCGCGGACACGGCTCAGGGCCACGAGGGCTCGACCGCTCTGCTCTCGCCCGCCGGACTCCTCCCCCAACGTTGCCTCGAGCGCTCGCCGCTCGCCGCGAAGCCGATCGAGCTCGGCGCTTGCGGCGTCGGCGCGATGCCGCTCGAGCGCTGCGAGCCTGGCGTGCGAGCCTCTGGCGCGCTCGGCGGCGCTCCCGCGCTCCTGAGCAGCGTCGCGAGCCGCCGCAGCCGCCGCCCGGGCAGCCTCCTCCAGCGCCTCGAGCGCAGCATCGGTCGGCGCGGCCGTCGCCCGCTCGAGCTCGGCCAGCTCGTCGCGCAAGCGCCGCGCGAGGTCGCTCGACGACTCGCGTCGCAACGCGAGGCGCTCGGCGCCCCCCTGGTGCCGGTAGAGCGCGCCGACGGCCGCTTCGCGGCGGCCCGCAGCATCCGAGAGCTCCTCCTCGAGATGGTTGCGTTGCTCGAGCAGAGCGGTCAGCTTCTCCTGGCTCGCCCGGCGGGCAAGCGCGCAAGCGGTGCGACGCTCTTCCGCTGCGCTGCGACGCTCGGCGAGCCCGGCCAGATCGAGCTCCGCGATGCGCGCCTCGAGCGCCGCGATCTCACCGACGAGCTTCTCCGCCCGCTCCGCGGCCGTCGCCTGGAGCGCGAGCGGGCGGAGGCGCTTACGCACCTCCTCCTCGACGTCTCTCGCACGCTCGACCTGTGTGGCCACACGCGCCAGCTTCAGCTCGGCACGATGCTTGCGTCGCTTGAACTTCCCGAGTCCCGCAGCCTCCTCGATCAGAGCGCGCCGATCTTCCGGCTTGCTCGCGAGGACGGCGTCGACCTTCCCCTGGCTGACGATCGAGTGCATCGTCCCACCGAGCCCGACATCTGCGAGCAACTCGACGAGATCGAGGCGACGGACGGGCGCTTTATTCACGAGGTATTGCCCCTCGCCGCCGCGCACAAGGCGCCGCGCAATACCGATCTCGCTGTAGTCGAGGCCCCCGCCGAACCCTCCGTCCTCGTTGTCGAAGACCAGTTCGACCTCGCAGCTGTCGGCGGCGCCGCGTGCGGCCGAGCCGCCGAAGAGGACGTCGTCGGGCTTCTCGGCCCTCAGCTCGCTCGGGGTGAGGCTCCCGGCCGCCCAGACGATCGCGTCGGCGACGTTCGACTTGCCGGAGCCGTTCGGCCCGACGACGACCGCGACACCCGGCTCGAGCGTAAGCTCGATCTCGTCGGGGAACGACTTGAAGCCGCGCAGGCGGAGAGAGCGCAGGTGCATTCCGGGAGTATCGCGTGAGGCGCGGATGGCAGGCCGAGCTGTTCGGCTACGCGCCTGGCCGCGAGTGGGTCGTCTCTCACACCTGCTCGAGCCGCGGTGAGCCTCGGCAGGCACGGCACGCCGTTCGACCCACCCTCAGATCGTGACCGGCTCGACGCCGAGCGCATCGAGCACCTGGCGCGCAGCTTCCTGCTCGGCGGCCTTCTTGGTCGAGCCACGCCCCAGTGCCGACCTGCTCGCCGTCGACGAGCGGCGCGCACACGAAGCGCCGATCGTGCGGCGGGCCCGTCGACGTCCAGCACGACGTAGACGCACCTGCTTGCCCGTGCGGGCGAGCGCTTCCTGAAGCTCCGTCTTGTTGTCGACGTGACTCGTCCGCGCGATACTCGATCCGCTCGCTGAACGCCGCCACGACTGCGCGCTCTGCACCGCTCGAACCCGTGCTCGAGGTAGACGGCGGCCATCGCCGCCTCGAGCAGCGCGGCGAGCACGTTCGGCTGCGCGCGATCCGCTGGAGCTCCGGCGCCGCGACGTCCGCGTGTCCGCTCGAGCATCTCCCTGTCCGAGCCCCAGCTCCTTCGCGACGCTCGCGCAGCTCTGACGCGACACGACGTGCGCCCGGATCTTCGCGAGACGTCCTTCGGACGCCGTCGGGAAGAGGTCGTAGAGCGCACGGGCGATCGCTAGCTCGAGCACGCTGTCTCCGAGGAACTCGAGGCGCTCGTACGACGAGCGCTCGGTCGGCAGCCCACGACGTATGCATGAAGACCTGCTCGAGCCGCTCGGGGGGCAGGGCGTCGATCAGCCGACTGAGCGCCGCCCCACCCGCCCGGTGGCTCCTGCTTACTGGTGCGAGGCGACGTAGTCGACGGCCTGGCCGACGGTCGTGATCTTCTGTGCGTCCTCGTCGGAGATCTTGATCCCGAACTGATCCTCGAGCTCCATGATCAACTCGACGAGGTCGAGCGAGTCGGCATCGAGGTCCTGCTGGAACGACGCCTCCTTCGTGATCTCGCTCTCTTCCACGCCGAGCTGCTCGCTCAGCACGTCCTTCACCTTCTCGTAGATCTCGTCACGCGGCATCGCCACTGCGCAAACCTCACTTGTTTCAGATCGGGGTCGTAGAGCGCGCCGACTCTACCACGCGCTCCGGAATGCGCTCGCGCAATCGTTCGACGATCCGGTGCTCCACGCCCCTCGCCGCGAGCCGAACGGCGTTCGCCATCGCGCGCCGCGACGAGCTTCCGTGAGCGACGACGACGAGCCCGCGCAGGCCGAGCAGATAGGCGCCGCCGTAGGTGTCGGGGTCGAGTCTCAGCCTGAAACGACGGGTCGCCGGCCGGATCAGCAGGCCACCCAGGCGCCCCCGCCAGGTGGCCATGATCTCCTCGCGCAAGCCGTCCGAGACCGAGCTGAGGGTGCCCTCGAGCGTCTTCAGAGCGACATTGCCGGTGAAGCCGTCGCAGACGATCACGTCCGCGACCCCGGTCAGCAGGTCGCGCCCCTCGGTATTCCCGGCAAATCCCGGGACGTCGGCCGCGAGCAGGGCATGTGCCTGGAGCGTCAGCTCGTTGCCTTTCTGCGGCTCCTCACCGATCGAGAGGAGTCGTACCGACGGCGCCGGGACGTCCAGCATCTCCTGCGCGAAGACGGATCCCATCTGCTGCGAACTGGACGAGATGCTCCGGGCGAGCGTCCGCGTTCGCGCCCGCGTCGATCAGGACGACCGGCCCCCGGCGCGCCGGGATCACGACGGCGATCCCGGGGCGGTAGATGCCGGGTAACCGTCGAATATGGAGCAGCGACGCCGCGAGGACGGCTCCCGTGCTTCCCGCCGAGACGACTGCGTCAGCCGCGTCTGCACCAACGGCGGCTACCGCCCGTACGATCGACGAGCCGGGCTTTGCGCGCACTGCTGCCGCGGGCTTCTCGTCCATCCGGAGGGCAATCCGATCGGTCTCGATCAGCTCGAGTCCGTGCGTGTCGAGCCCGGGCGGGCCATAGATGATCGGCCTGATCTCGTCCGATGCCGCGTCGAGCGCACCAGCGACGATCTCTTCTGCGCCGCGATCCCCCCCGAGCGCATCGACCGCGACGCGGATCACGCCTTTCCCCTGAGTCTTACGGGGCAGGCGTCCGGAGAGGCTCGACCTCGCGTCCCTTGTACGTGCCGCACGCAGCGCAGACACGGTGCGGCCGTTTCGGCTGGCCGCAGGAGGGGCACGTGTTCAGCCGCGGCGCTTCGATCCCATGCTGGGCGCGTCGCTTGTCGCGGCGGGACTTCGAGGTCTTTCGCTTCGGGACTGCCATGAGCGGCTGCGTACTATAGCGACACGCACGGTCTTGAGGGCAGTCCCTGCTCCTCCGGAAGGTATCGACCCAGCCGTCCGATGGCCTCAGCGAGCGTGGCAGCGGACTTCGCGAAGCGGAGTCGGTCGTTTCGCTCAGAGGCTGTCGCGAAGTTCCGAAAGCGCCTCCCAGCGCGAGTCGACTCGCTCCTCCTCGTGCTGATGCGGTTCGACGTTCAGGTCTTTCCCGCACACGGGGCACAGCCCGGCGCAATCCGGCCGGCACAAGACCTGATCGGGAAGCGAGAGCCCGATCGCATCGCGCGCCCAGCCGGAGAGGTCGATCTGGTCTTCGACGATGTACTCCGAGCTCAGCTCGGCGTCGTCGCCGGGCTCGTCGGCGTGGTACTCGCGAGCGTCGATCGAGCTCTCGACCACCGCATCGGCGAGGCAACGCATACACGGCCCATGCAGCCGCACGCCGAGTCGGAGCTCGAGGACGAGGCCGCTCGTCGCTCGCGAGACGAGCAGATCGGCCGTCGGCTCCGGTGGCGTGACGACGTAGTGCGCTCCGCCGAGCGCGAACGGCTCGATCTCGACCTCGACCGCGTCGCGATGCTCCTCGCCGGGGCGAAGCCTTAGCCGCCGGAGAGGAAAGCGCGTCACGGACTCAGCATAGAGCGAGCAGCGCATCGTGCTTCCGTGCTGCCTGCGTGCGGCGCTCCGCGCGGACGCGGTTCGACCGCGGTGTCGCGTGTCTTGCCTGCCTGAAGGCAGGCAAGACGACCGTTCAGTACCGGATCGCGGCTAGGCGTACGAGTCTTCGTCGGGCGCGATCGGCTCGATCGGGCCGATGCCGGCGACGACGGTCTCCTGCGACCGCTCGTGCAGGCGGTCACGACCCCGTCGCACGGCGACGAGGAACTTGTCCAGGTTGACCTCGAGCGTCGAGAGGATCCCGTCCGCCCAGTCCTCCATCTCCAAACGCGTCTCGCGTGCCTGGCGGCGGGCGTCGTCGACGATGTCCTGCGCCTGCCGCTCCGCGAGCTTCACGATCTCGGTCTGAGACGCCTCGCGCACGGCCTGCTCGCGCGCTTCGCCGATCAGCCGGTCGCACTCCCGCTTCGCCTCGGCGAGCATCTCCTGGCGCTCCTTGACGATCCAGCGCGCCTGCTTGATCTCTTCGGGGATCGTCGCGCGCATTTGATCGAGGATGTCGTAGATCTCCTCGCGGTCGATCCGCACCTGGTCGGTCAGCGGCACCGCCTTCGCGTTGTGCACGAGATCGTCCAGCTTGTCGATGAGAACGAGAACGTCCATGTGATCTCCGGATCTTACTCCTGTGGGCTAAGCGGGGCACCGGGTCTGCCGGCGGGGAACATCTCTCGAAAACGTCGCGCCACCTGTTCCGGCACGAGTTCCTCCACTTTTCCGCCGAAATGCGCGATCTCCTTCACGCCGCTCGACGAGATGAACGCGTACTGCGGGCTCGACATCACGTACATGGTCTCGATCTCCGGTGCCAGCAGGTGGTTGAGCCGGTTCATCTGGAACTCCCACTCGAAGTCGGCGGTGACGCGCAGGCCTTTTACCATGGTGGTCGCGTCATGTCGACGCGCGAAGTCGACGACGAGCTCCTTGAAGACGTCGACGATCGCATTCGGAATGTCCTCGAGGACGTCCTCGAGGAACGCGACACGCTCCTCCACGGTGAACAGCGTGTTCTTGTGGTGAGGATCGCGGACGACGCCGACGACGACTCGGTCGAAGATCGCAGCAGTCCGGCGGATCACGTCGACGTGCCCGAACGTCACCGGGTCGTAGCTGCCAGGGCAGATAGCCGTCTTCATCGTGTGAACAGCGTAATCCGTGCGGACCCATAGCTGCGAGTCACAACGCGCCTGAGCGGTAACTCGGGCTCGATCCGCGCGCTCGTCTCGAGGACGAGAACACCATCGGGAGCGAGCACGCCCGGCACGAGCTCGCCAAGCCTGCGCGCGATCCCGGGGAACGAGTCATAGGGCGGATCGGCAAGAACGAGGTCATACGTATGCCGCGCCCGACGCTCCTCCGAGAGCACGGCGAGCGCGTCGCGACAACGGACCGCAGCGCCCGCCATGAGCAGCTTCGCCGCGTTTCGCTCGATGACGGCGCACGCGGCCCTGTCGGACTCCACGAAGATGCAGCGCCCGGCGCCCCGCGAGAGCGCCTCGAGCCCCATCGCCCCCGACCCGGCGAAGAGATCGAGCACGGCCGCCCCGTCGACCGGGCCGATCAGGTTGAAGGCAGACTCGCGTGCGCGGTCGGACGTGGGCCGTGTGTGGAGGCCGCGAGGCGCCTCGATGCGCCTGCCGCGATGGGTGCCGGCGATGATCCTCACGACGCGCCCCCTGTCTCCGTTCGCGGGTAGTTCCTGCCTGAAGGCAGGCACACACGCGCATTCGCCCACGCGGCGCACACCCGAACCCCGGGCCCGCCTGAAGGCAGGCCCACACGCGCATTCGCCCCGCGGCGCACACCCGAACCCCGGGCCCGCCTGAAGGCAGGCCCATACGCGCATTCGCCACACGCGGCGCACGGCCGGACCCCGTGCCTGCCTTCAGGCAGGCACCACCCGCCGACCTGGCTCGACCGATGCGAGGGTAAGCGCAGCCGCATTACGACTCCCCAACATGCTCGGCCCCACCCAGCATCTGATCGACAGCGTCCACGAGCAGGCCCTCGTCGCCAAGCTCCCGGGCGACCGCTCGCGCACGCTCGAGCAGCGCCGTGTCCTGGCGAAGACGGGTGAAGCGGAGATCGGAGAGGCCCGACTGGCGGGAGCCGAGCAACTGGCCTCCACCCCGGATCTCGAGGTCGCGCTCGGCGAGATCGAAACCGTCAGTCGTCTCGACCATCGCCTCGAGCCGCTCGCGAGCGGCGTCCGTCAGCTCCTCGCGTGCCCGCGAGACCAGGAGACAGTAGGACTGTTCGGCGCCCCGACCGACCCTGCCCCGGAGTTGGTGGAGCTGCGAGAGCCCAAACCGGTCTGCCTCCTGGATGATCATGATGGTCGCGTTCGGGACGTCGACGCCGACCTCGATCACCGTCGTCGCAACGAGGACGTCGAGCTCCCCGGCCGTGAACGCGGCCATCACGGCGCGACGATCGGCGGGACGTAGCTTTCCGTGCATGCAGCCGACGCGGAAGCCACGCAGCTCGTTCACCTGAAGACGCGCCGCCTCGTCCTCCGCGGCCCGAGCGAGCGTTGTCTCGGATGAGGCGATCAGCGGGCAGACGACGTACGCCTGACGCCCGGCTCCGAGATGCAAGCGGAGACGCTCGTACGCCTCGCTAGACCGCTCCTCGGTCACCCAGCCGGTGACGACCGGCTTGCGGCTCGCCGGTGGGCTCGCGATCTCGCTGACGGCCAGATCGCCGTAGACGGTCAAGGCGAGCGTGCGCGGGATCGGCGTCGCAGTCATATGGAGAACGTGCGGGCTCCGCCCTTCGACAAGCGCCGCGCGCTGCGCGACCCCGAAGCGATGCTGCTCGTCGATCACGGCCACGGCCAGGTCGCGAAAGGCGACGTCGCGCTGGATCAGCGCATGTGTCCCCACCGCCAGCTCGATGTCTCCCGACGCGATCGACTGGCGGGCTGCCGCGTGGTCTCTCGCAGAGAGGGCGCTCGTGAGCAGGGCGACGCGAACGCCGAGGGCGGCGCAGAGCGCGTCGAGGGTGAAAAAGTGCTGCTCCGCGAGCGTCTCCGTGGGGGCCATCAGCGCTCCCTGGCAGCCCGCCTCGACGGCGCGCAGCAACGCGTAGAGGGCGACGACCGTCTTGCCGGAGCCGACGTCACCCTGGAGGAGTCGCTGCATGGGCACAGCACGGCGGAGATCGGCGTCGATCTCCCCGATCGCATGCTCCTGTGCCGTCGTGAGGACAAAAGGCAGCGCAGCGCGGTAGCGCTCGATCAGGCTGCCCGGCGGCCCGAGCTCGGGCGCAGTTGCCTCGGCACGCTCCGACGCACGCCGGGCGAGCGCGAGCTGCATGGCGAGGAGCTCGTCGAATGCGAGGCGGCGGCGCCCGAGTTCGGCTTCCTCGAGCGACCGGGGTTGATGGAGAACAACAAGCGCGTCTGCCCGGAGCGGCAGCCCCTCGCGCTGTCGCGTCGCTGCCGGCAACCCGTCCCCTCCCGCCCGGGCGAGCGGGAGCGCCTGCTCGACGAGGCCGCGGAGCTGCCGCTGCTCGAGTTGCTCGCTCGCGGGATAGACAGGCGCGAAATCGGCGGTGCTCGAAACGCCGTCGAGATCGTAGGACTCGACCTGGAGCCCAAACCGGTTGACCTTGCCCCGCACCCGGATCTCCGTGCCCGGCAGGAGTCGCGCCTCCAGCCAGGGCTGGTTGAACCACGTCGCGCGGATTTGGCCGGTACCGTCCGAGAGCACCGCCGTCAGGATGTGGAGGCGTCCCCGACGGCGTGCCGAGGTGGACTGCACCTCGGCGCCGACGACGGCCTCGACATCCCCGAACAGCTCCGCGATGGTGCGCTCGTCTGCCGGCCGCTCGTAACGCCGCGGCCGGTGCGCGAGAACGTCGCCCACGGTCTCGATCCCGAGCCGTGCAAGCCGCTTGCGTGCCGTGGGCCCGACGCCGGGCAGCGTCTGAACCGGAGCGGCGAGGAGCTCAGGCCGCGGCGCGCAACGCGGCCGCGTTGTCGGATCGATCTCCTCCAGGCCGCCGAAGCGCGCCAGGCGATCGTCTCGAGCAACCGGCTCCGCCGTCAATCCTCGATCCAGAAGAAGCCGACCGCGCCGGGACCGGCATGCGTGCCAACCACCGCGCCGAGCGTCTCGACGAGGTCGATGCTGGCCTGAGGCCGCGTGCGTTGGACGATCTCGGTGATCTCGCCGACCCATTCGGGCGCGTCGGCATGCGCGATCGCGACCCGGAGCGGCGTACCGTCCCCTGTCTCCGCCACGAGGGCCCGCTCGAACTCGGCCAGTGCCTTTCGCCGCCCGCGCACGCGCGCCACCGGCACGACGACACCGTCCTCGAGGGCGAGGATTGGTCGCACGTTGAGCAGCGAGCCGACCAGGGCCTGAGCGCGTCCGATGCGTCCGCCCTTCTGCAGGAACTCGAGCGTCTCGACCGTGAAGACGATGCGGCTCCGCTCCCGGTAGCGCGTCACGAGCGCCTCGATCTCGTCATCCGTCGTCCCGCCCGTGAGCAGCTGCTCCACCGCGAGCGCGAGCTGCGCGACTGCGAGCGACGCCGTACCCGTGTCGGCGACCCGAACACGATCTCCCGCAGCGTCCCGCGCGGCAAGCTCGGCGGACTGGCACGTGCCCGAGAGCTTGCCCGAGAGGTGGAGCGACCAGATCCGCTCGAAGCCGCTCGTCGAGAGCTCGTCGTAGACCTCGATAAAATCCTGCGGCGTCGGCTGCGAGGTCGTCGGCAGCACCGAGGCGACCCTCAGTCGCTCGTAGAACTCACGGGACGAGAGATCGACCCCGTCACGGAAGGTCTCGTCGCCGAAGCGGACGTAGAGGGGCACGACACGCATGTTCGGATAACGCGTGCGGCCGTCGGCGAAGTCCGCCGTCGAGTCGAGCACGATTGCGGTGTTTTCGAGCGTCAGCTTCATCTTCGTACTGCCGAGTCGACGATCGCAGCGACGAGCTCCTCGACGGAAGCGCTCTTGCGGACGAGCGCGACGGCTCCTGCGGCTCGGACCGCGGCTTCCTCGTCCTCGGACGCCTCGGCCGTCAGACACACCGTCGCCGTGCCGGCGAGCGCCTGGATCAGCTCGACACCGCTCATCCCGGGGAGGCGGAGGTCGGCGACGACTACGTCGGGCCGGGCCAGATCGAGCGCGAGCAACGCGTCCCCGCCGTCGGTCACGCTCGCTACGACGTCGATCTCCTCACGCATACCCAGCAGGAGCTCGAGCGTCGAGCGGTACGCGTCGTTGTCCTCGACGATGAGGATACGGACGGCAGCCACGCATGCGACCCTACTCGGCCGATAGGAGGAGCGGGTAGTGAGGCTGTCCGCCGGCATGGACTCGACCTCGACCTCCGGGTGCTCACGCGCGAGCCGGGCGAGGAGGACGTCCAGGTCAGGGGCGTCGCTGCCCGTGAGCACCGTCAGTACCTCGCGGCCGTCGGCGAGCAGGCGATCGACCACGTGTGCAGCAGCATCGTCGAACGCGTCCTCGCAGGCGACCACGGTGTCTTCCACGAGTCCGAGCCACGCGCCGGAGCGGACGTTGACGCCGTCGAGAACGACGTCCCGGGAGGCGATCGTGACCTCGCCGGTCGTCACCTCGGCTACCGCCTCGCGCATGGCCCGCTCGTTCTCTGCGGCCGTTCGATCCGGCATGTAGCGGACGACCGCCGCCAGCCCCGCCTGCATCGACCGAGAGGGAATCACACGCACCGCCTTGCTCGTGAGCGTCGACGCCTGCTCCGCTGCGAGCAGCACGTTGGAGTTGTTCGGGAGCACGAGCACCGCGCGCGCCGGCGTCGCCTCGATCGCGGCCACGAGCTCGGCGGCCGAGGGATTCAGGGTCTGGCCTCCCTCGATCACGTGATGGACACCGAGGGCAGTGAAGAGACGGCGGTTCCCGTCGCCGGCCGAGACCGCGACGACCCCCGTCTCGACGAGCGGATCCGTCAGGAGCTCCGCGGCAAGCCTCTGCTCGCGCTCCAACGCCTGCCTGCGCATGTCTGCGATCTCGACCCCGTCGATCGTCCCGACGCGGGTTCCGAGCCGAATCGCGCGGCCGGGATCGTCCGTGTGCACGTGCACTTTCAGCGCAGTCGGGTCGCCGACGACGAGCAGCGAGTCGCCGAGAGCGTCGAGCTCCTCTTCGAGCGCTTCGGCGTCCAGCTCGTGGCCCTCGACGACGAAGACCGTGCAGTAGCGGAAGCGAGACGCCTCGAGATGGAGCGCGGCGACGGAAGGAAGCTCCGCGTCGCTTGCAGCGTGACTCACGAGCTCGCCAGTGACACCTGCGACGAGGCCACGAACAATCTCGACGAGCCCGGCACCCCCGGCGTCCACGACGCCGGCGTCGCGAAGCACCGGCAGTAGATCGGGCGTTCGGGCAAGGGACGCCTCGCCGCCCGCGAGGACGCAGCGCAAGAGTGCGGCGACGTCGGCGTGCCCGAGCTCGGCCTCGGCGGCCATGTCCCGGGCGACCGTGAGGATCGTGCCCTCGACAGGGGCTCGCATCGCGCCGTCGGCTGTGGTGCTCGCCGCCCGAAACGCGCCGGCGAGGGCGCTTGGATCGACCTCCGCCGCCTCGCCGAGAGCCTCCGCAAAGCCACGAACGAGCTGGGACAGGATCACGCCCGAGTTGCCGCGCGCGCCCATCAGCGCAGCACGCGTCAGCTCACGCGCAAGCGCCCCCTCGTCCTGAGCGGAGGAGCCGTCGACCGCCTCGACGACCGCGCGCGCTGTGAGCGTCATGTTGGTACCGGTGTCCCCATCTGGCACCGGGTACACGTTCAGGTCATCGAGCCTCGAGCGGCTCGCCTCGAGCGTGTCGAGGCACACGTGGGCGATCGCGCGGACGCGGTCGATGTCCACGCGTTGAGTTAGACGGCCTTGATGACCTTGCCGGCCTTGAGGCAGCGCGTGCAGACGTAGCCGCGCGTCGCCGTGCCGTCGAGGATCATCCGGACGCGCTGGAGATTCGGGTTGAAGCGACGCTTCGTCGCCACCATCGAATGGCTCCGGTTGTGACCGAAGGACGGCTTCTTTCCACAGATCGCACAGACTTTCGACATCAGCGGCGGCGAAGTGTAGCGGAACGGCCGGGAAGCCCGCGTCTAACGGGCGGCCGCGGCCGCCCGCAGGTGTGCAAACGCATCAGCCATCTCGAGTGCGGTCCGAACCGCCTCGGCTCCCTTGTCGATCCGCGCTTCCGCCTGGTCGAGCCGCTCGAGCGTGAGCAGCCCGAACGAGACCGGGACGCCGGTTTCGAGCGCGGCAAGCTGGATACCGCTCGCCGCCTCCGCCGAGACGTAGTCGAAGTGACTCGTCTCGCCGCGGATGACGCAGCCGAGCGCGACGACGCACGCAAACCGGCGCGTCTTGGCAAGGGCCATCGCCGCAAGCGGAAGCTCGAAGGCGCCGGGCACGGGCATGATCGTGATCGCATCGCGGGCGACGCCGGCCGCCTCGAGCTCGTCGAGTGCTCCCGTGAGCAATCGCGTCGTGACCTCGCCGTTGAAGCGGCTGACCACGACCCCGACCGAGCGGCGGCGACCGTCGACGTCGCCTTCGATGACGCCGTAGCCGTCGGGAATCCGGAGCGCGCCCGGCGCATGCTCGCTGACGGATTCCTGCAAGGGTGCCTCGGGCTCCTCGACGACAGGGGCAGGAGGGTCCGGGGCAAGCAGGGCCTCGGATACGAGTTGCGGCTCAGTTGCGGTCGCGGACGGCGGCTCGGGCGTCTCCCCGACCTGCGGCGAGGGCCAGTCCTGCAGCACGTTCTCACGAGCGGCGTCGATGTCGATGCCCTCCTGCGCCGTCGCGGCCTGTCGATCGTCTGCGTCCCAGGGTGAGGTCATGCCCTGCCCTCAGCTGGCTGGACGTCGTCGTCGAACCGCTCGTCCTGGTGATGGATCGGATGGTCAAGTAGGTGGCCGAGCTTGTCGCGCTTCGTCTCGAGGTAGTCGCTGTTCTCGCTGTTCGCCGGCACGCGGAGCGGCATGTTCCCGCTCACCGTAAGCCCGAAGCCCGAGATGCCGGAGATCTTCTTGGGGTTGTTCGTCAGGATGCGGATCGTCGTGAGGCCAAGGTCGGCGAGAATCTGAGAACCTATCCCGTATTCGCGGGCGTCGGCGGGGAAGCCCAGCTGCAGGTTCGCCTCGACCGTGTCCAGACCTGATTCCTGGAGCTCGTACGCCCTCAGCTTGTTGAGCAGGCCGATCCCGCGGCCCTCCTGAGCGAGGTAGAGCAGGACGCCGGAGCCGGCAGCGGAGATGATGCGCAGAGCCTCGTCGAGCTGCTCGCCGCAGTCACAGCGCAAGGAGTGGAACACATCTCCCGTGAGGCACTCCGAGTGAACACGGACGAGGACATCCTCCTTGCCTTCCACGTCGCCGCGGACGAGAGCGACGTGCTCCTTACCCGTAAGCACCTCACGGAATGCGACAGCCGTGAACTCGCCGTAGGCCGTCGGCAGGCGAACCGACACGACCCGGTCGATCAGCTTCTCGGTGCGCCGTCGGTACTCGATCAGGTCGGCCACCGTCACGATCTTCAAGTCGTGGCGCTTGCAATAGGCAATCAGGTCGGGGACACGTGCCATCGTCCCGTCGTCGTTCATGATCTCGCAGACGACGCCTGCTGGTTGGAGGCCGGCCAGATGCGCGAGGTCGACGGCCGCCTCGGTCTGACCCGCGCGCTTGAGGACACCGCCGGAGCGGGCCTCGAGCGGGAACACATGGCCCGGCTGGACGAGGTCGCGCGGCCCCGAGGTCGGATCGATCGCGACCTGGATGGTGTGGGCGCGGTCGTGCGCGGAGATGCCGGTCGTCACTCCCTCCCGCGCCTCGATCGAGACGGTGAACGCGGTCCCGTACGGTGTCTCGTTCCGGTCGGTCATCTGCCGCAGGCCGAGCTCGGTGCAGCGCTCTCCCGTCAGACACAGGCAGATCAGACCCCTCCCGTGCGTGGCCATGAAGTTGACCGCGGCGGGAGTCACGAACTGCGCTGCGATCGTCAGGTCGCCCTCGTTCTCCCGGTCCTCGTCGTCAACGACGACGACGAAGCGTCCAGCGCGGATATCCTCGATGGCCTCGTCCACGGTCGCGAAGCGCATGCTCGGGGTTGCCTGCTCGCTGACTCCCATTGCCGTCATCGTACCCTCCTTGCGGCGTGTTGCCGGGTGGATCGGTTGCCTAGCCGAGTGACAACAGACGCTCGACGTACTTCGCGAGCACGTCCACCTCGAGGTTCACTCGCGACCCCGGCGCGAGCTCGCCAAGCGTTGTCGCGCCGAGCGTATGAGGGATCAACGCGACACCGAAGCTCGTGTCGCCGAGCTCGGCAACAGTCAGAGAGACACCGTCGACGACGATCGATCCCTTCTCGACGCAGTAGCGGAGGATCTCGGGCGCGGCCTCGACTCTCATCCGAACGCCTTCGCCCTCGGTGGCGACGGAGTGAACGGTTCCCGTCCCGTCTACGTGCCCTTGCACGTAATGGCCGCCAAGCGGCTCGCCTGCTCGGATCGCCGGCTCGACGTTGACGGCTGCGCCGTGCTCGAGCGCTCCGATACCCGTCCGACCCAGCGTCTCCGGGACTGCGTGGAAGACCATTGTCTCGCCGTCGATCTCCTCCACGGTCAGGCAGCAGCCGTTGATCGCGACCGATCCCCCCAGCGGCACCGTGGGTGCGGTGCGCGGAGCGGCTATCCGCAGCGTCGCCCCCTCTGCGCCACCGTCGACCGCGGTGACCCGACCGATCTCCTGGACGATTCCGGTGAACACGTCCGGACTCTAGCCGTGTGCCGCACAGCGGCTCGGCTTACCCTCCGGCGGTCACGTGAGACGGATCGGCCGTGGTCGTTCCCTGGTGAGCCCGGACGATGCAGCGAAACCCAATGTGCGCCGTGGAGGTGTCGACCGACTGGGCCTGACGGGCGGCAGGCCGGTACCGCAGGCAGTAGTTCGGCGCGCAGAGGTGCGAGCCGCCCTTGATCACCTTGCGCGGGATGTGCGCGCCCGGCTGATCGTGCGCGTAGCTCTCCGCCGGCGACGACACACGCGGGTTGTGCGGCGTGCAGCACGGCCTCACGTCACCGCCGTGTCCCGGCCCGAACCAGTCGCATGTCCACTCCCAGACGTTTCCGGTCACGTCGTAGAGGCCGTACCCGTTGGGTGGGAACGCCCCGACAGGCGATGTGCCCTCGTACCCGTCGAGCTGCAGGTTCTGCCAGGGGAACTCCCCCTGCCACGTGTTCGCCGCGGGCTTGCCACCCGGAAGATGCTCGTCGCCCCAGGAGAACGCGGCGCCCTCGAGTCCTCCGCGCGCGGCGCGCTCCCATTCCGCCTCGGTCGGCAGCTCCTTGGCCGCCCACGCCGCGTAGGCCTCAGCGTCCTCGTACGTGACGTGGACGACCGGATGGCGATCACGCCCGTTGACAGTCGTTCCCGGGCCACCTGGCCGCTTCCAGAACGCGCCGGGGACGTACTCCCACCAGCTGCGGTAGTCGTCGAGGTGAACAGGCCCGGTCGTCTTCCTGAAGACCAGCGAGCCTGGGACGAGCAGCTCCGCGTCCGCGTCCGGGTACTCGGCCGCATCGAGCGACCGCTCGGCAGTCGTCACGTAGCCCGTCTCCCGGACGAATCGGCGGAACTCACCGGCCGTCACCGGGTGGTCGTCCATCCAGAAGCCGTCGACGTGCACCTGGTGCACGGGACGCTCCTCCGCATAGAACTCGTCGGAGCCCATCTGGAACGTCCCACCTGGGATCCAGCGCATGTTGGCGGCGGGCGGGTCGTCCGGCGCCGTGTGAGCAAGCGTGTCCGTCATGGCTCGGATTGTCGCATCGCTGCGGGGGAGTCGGGACGATCTCCACGAGCCTCGGCGACCGGAATAGGGTGATTCAGCTGGATGGGCAACGCGATCGGACAGATCCTTCCACTTGCCGTCGCGGTCGCGATCAGCCCTGTGCCGATAATCGCGGTCATCCTCATGCTCGTCAGCCCTCGTGCACGCATCAACGCACCTGCGTTTTTCTCGTGGGCTGGATGCTCGGCCTCGCCCTCATCGGGACGGTCGTGCTGCTCGTCGCGCGGCTCGGCACGATCGGGGTAGCCACACCCGTTGCCATCTACTTCGCGCTCGGCGATCGGGCCCGACCGATCCTCGATCGACTCAGGGCCTGGATGGCCAGAACAACGGCGTCATCATGGCGGTGCTCTGCCTGGTGATCGGCGCCAAGCTGATCGGCGTCGGGATCAGCGGGCTGTCCTAGCCCAGGGCCGACGGCTGCTGATTTACCGGACGCTAGCTGTCGTGCAGATACGCCTCGATCGCGACGTCGCGGCCGATGTTTCGCGACGTAAGCGCCGCGGTCACGATCGGGACCGCCAGCTCTCCGAGTAGGTGCGGTCCGGCCCCCGCGATTGTCGGCGCGACATAGAGGAGCAAACGGTCGACGAGATCGTCGCGCAGGAAAGCCGTCGCAAGCGTCGGCCCGCCCTCAAGGAGAAGCGACTGGACACCTTCTGCCGCAAGATCTCGCAGTTCCTCGGCGAGCGGTCGTGAACGAAGCTCCAGAGTCGATCCGTCGGGCAGCGGGCCACGACCGAATGCGAGCCGCCGAGGTTGACGAGCAACCGCGACGTCACGAGCATCGAGGCGTGGAGCGTCGGAGTGGACAGTTCCCATCCCCACAGCGACAGCGTCCACCGCGGCCCGGAGCTCATGCACCTCTCGCAGAGCCTCGGGGCCGCTGATCCAGCGTACACCGGGGATCGCGACGCGGCCGTCTAGCGTGACGGCGAGCTTCAGCGTGACGAACGGCCGAGCCGACGTGATCCACGTGCGCCAGGCCGCGTTGAGCGCACGGGCCTCGCGACGGTCGTCGAGCACGGCCTCGAGGCCGGCTTCGCGCAAACGGTCGAGTCCTCGACCGGCCTCCGGGTTCGGGTCGCGCGAGCCGGCGACTACGCGTGCGATCCCGGCGGCGATCACGGCCTCGGTGCAGGGCGGGGTACGACCGTGATGTGTACACGGCTCCATCGTCACGTAGAGGGTTGCGCCCCGTGCGCGTGCACCGGCAGCCTCGAGGGCCACGATCTCGGCGTGCCGGCCGCCGACTTCCTCCGTCGCTCCCTCCCCCACGATCGCGTCGCCGTCGACGACGACCGCACCCACGATCGGGTTCGGGTAGGCCCGCCCGACGTGCGACGCCGCTAGCTCGATCGCACGGTCGAGGCTCACCGCGCGCGGGCGAGGAGGCTGCGGTATGCGGCAGCCGGATCTGCCTCACCGAACACGGCCGTGCCGGCGACGAAGAGCCTGGCCCCAGCTGCTCGCGCCCGCGGGATCGTCTGCTCGTCGATGCCGCCGTCGACCTGGATCGGCACCTCGACGAGAGCCGCGAGGCGCTCGATGCGTCCGAGCGCCTCGGTCATGAATGCCTGCCCCGAGTAGCCGGGGTGGATGCTCATGCAGAGCGCGAGCTCCGCCTCTGCGGCAGCTACCGCGGTCGCTGCCTGTTCGGGCTCGGTCTCGGGGCTGAACGCGATGCCCACCGAGAGACCGAGCGCGCGGGCCACGCGGGCAACTCCGGACGGGTCGCTGCTCGCCTCGACATGGAAGGTGACGGAGTCGGCGCCCGATGCGGCGAGCTCCTCGAAATGATGCGCGGGGTCGCTGACCATCAAATGGCAATCGAGCAACCCTCCCCCCGCATGGATCATCGGCGCGATCGAGCGGAGGACGACGGGGCCGATCGTAACAGGTGGGATAAAATGCCCATCTCCTATGTCAAAATGGAATATTTTGCAATCGCTCGCGAGCAGCGCCTCGATCTGCTCGCCAAGCCGCGCGAAGTCGGCCGCGTAGAGCGACGGCTCGACCTCGACGGCGCCGATCCTGTCTGTCCACGCCATACGACCATGATAGAAGCGCAGCATCATCGCTATGGCTTGGTCGTGCTATGGCTCCGTCATCGCTATGGTCGCGAATCGACATGGCTACCTTCGCGCTCGTCCACGGAGGCTCGCACGGCGCCTGGTGCTGGGAGCCGCTCGTCGCCGAGCTCGAGCGCCGCGGACACGACACCGTCGCGATGGATCTCCCGATCGACCGTCCGGAAGCCGGGCTCAACGACCATGCCCGCGTAGCCGCGGACGCCTGCACGCGCGAGCCCGACTTCATGGTCGGACACTCGCTCGCGGGCAGCTTCCTGCCGCTTGCAGCCGCCCGCGCCGGGGCCGGCAGGATGGTCTTCCTCTGTGCCATGATCGCGGTCGAGGGCAAGAGCCTTGCCGACCAGCAGGCGGAAGCCCCGGACATGGTGCGCATGCCGTACGGCGACACGATCGTCGACGAATGGGGGCGGACTCTGGCAACGCGCGCGATCGCCAAGTCGATGTACTACTCGGCGTGCACCGAGGAGCAGATCGACTGGGCGGTGCCTCGCTTGCGACCGCAGGCACCGACGTTGCGGATGGCGCGCTTTCCGGCAGGCGGGTGGCCCTCGAGCATCCCGTCCACGTACATCATGTGCACGGAGGACGCTGTCGTCTCGCCAGACTGGTCGGAGCGCGCGAGTCGCGAGCGACTCGGGGTCGACGCGATCAAGCTCGCCGGCGACCACTCGCCGTTCGTCTCCCGCCCCGCGGAGCTCGCGGACGCCCTGGTCGGGCTGATCGCTCGCCCGTAGCGCAGCCGGGGTGATCGGGTCGTCAGCCGTGGGCGCTGTCGGGGAACGTCACGCTCGTCGCAGCGCGGGCAAGGGAAGTACCGGACGCGGAATCGCCCGCCGCTTCGCGCGCGAGGGAGCGACCGTCGTCGTCGAGGTCGATTCGGTCGGCCGGGAAAGGCCAGGATGGGACGGGCTGGCCACCGACGGGATTCAGCACACGGGCGATATATGTACAGTCATGCAAATGGTCGCCTCTCCTACGGTACTCGTAGCCGCGCGATGAAGAACCCGCTCGTGCCGTGCACGTGCGGGAGCGTCTGGAGGAACTCCGGACGCGAGCGGTGGGCGAACTGCGGCCAGCTGGCACCGAGCGGCACGGGCTCGAGCCCGGAGCGGTCGACCACCTCTTCGCTCTCCTCCGCATTCACGGTGCACACCGAGTAGGTGACGGTCCCGCCCGGACGCACGCGCGCCGCGGCGGCTCGGAGCAACTCGAGCTGGAGCTCGGCTAGCGGCTCGGCGCGCCAGCGGAGATCGGGTCGCGCGGCGAGCACGCCGAGGCCCGAGCACGGTGCGTCGACGAGGGCACGGTCGAAGCCCCTCAGCTTCTCCGGCAGCTCCCGGCCGTCGGCACACACGACGGAGACGTTCTCTGCGCCGAGCAGGGCCACGTTCTCGCGTAGCTGCGCCGCACGCCCCTCGTGCAGCTCGACCGCGATCACCTCGCCCGCGAGCATCGTCGCCTTGCCACCCGGGGCGGCGCAAAGGTCGAGCACACGCTCTCCCTCGCTCGACCCAACGCAAAGAGCTGCGAGCTGCGAGCCTCGACTCTGCGGCCAGATCCTGCCCTCGGCAACCGCGGCGCGATCGACCTGCTCGACGTGCCACGCGCCCGGGAGATCGTGATCCGGCGTCCCCTCGATCGAGCCGCGAACGAGCCGGACGACGCTCTCGGGCGGCTCGTTCTGCGCGCACATCAGAGCAACCGCCTCTGCGGCACCGAGCTCCCGCCACCACGTCTCCGCGACCCAATCCGGGTAGGAATGCCTCAGACCGGCGGCGCCCGGCGTGTCGTCCGGGAGCGCCTCAACCGTCTTGCGGCCGTGCTCGCCCACGCGCCGGAGCACCGCATTCGTGAACGCCACCGCGCGCTCGAGCCTGGCGGCGCGCACGAGCTCCACGGACTCATTGACCGCCGCGTAGCGGGGAATTCCGTCGAGGAAGACGAGCTGATAGCACCCGAGCCGGAGTGCCGCGCGAACGGGGGCGTCGAGCCGCTTCACCGGTCGCCGTCCGATCGTCTCGATCAGGTGGTCGAGCGTGCGCATTCGCTGCACCGTCCCGTACGCGAGCCGGCGCGCGAGGGAGCGCTCACGTTCGTCGAAGCCGTCGGTCACACCCGGCAACACCCGATCCGCGTAGGCCCCCTCCTCGAACACACGTCGGATGACCTCGTAGGCGGCGCGGCGCGCCGGGCTGACCGCAGGATTCACCGGAGGCCGCGCAGCCACGCTGGTGCGTCCATACGCCTGCCTCCAGCGGGCTGTACCTCCAGCGGCTCGAATTGCCCATCCTCTCCCACGCGGGCTCGCCAGACTGTCACCGGCCGGCCGTGAAGCTCGGCGCGTGCGCCGATATGCGGCGAGAGAGCGCGTACCTGACGCACGAGCTGCTCGGGTGGTTGCTGGAGGTCGAGGATCCTGTCCGCGCGGTCGATCTTCTCGGCGTACGTCACGCCTGCCTCGGCCTGCGGCTCGAATTCCGGTGGGAGCGTCCCGAGCACGCCGACGAGAAGCCGGACGGCAACTTCAACCGCGCGGGCGAACACGGCGCCGGCGTCGTCCTCGGGCCCGATCCGGAACGCCTCCTGGCTCGCGATCGGGCCGGCGTCGAGCTCGCGAACGGTCTCGTGGATGGTGACCCCTGTCTCCGCATCGCCAGCCAGGATCGCCCTCTCGACCGGCGCGGCGCCCCGCCAGCGTGGGAGGAGCGATGGATGGACGTTGAGCCACAGCCGCTCCTTCAGAGCCTCCTCGGGCACGATCAGCCCGTAGGCACAGATCACGACCGTCGGTGCGCCGAGATCGAGCCCGGCCCTTGGGCGCTCCGGTGTGAGAACTCGGATCCCGAGCTCCTCGGCCACGATCTTCGCCGGCGAGGGGGCGAGGCGCAGTCCCCTCCCCCTCGGTGTATCCGGGCGCGTAAGGAGGGCGCTCACATCGTGGTCTGCGGCAAGACGCCGAAGGACATCCGCACCGAAGGGTGCTGTCGCCGCCACGGCGATCGTCATTGGCCGCGCCTCGAAGAACCTGTCCGCTGGCATGTGCTGAGCCCCGCCCGGCCCACCAGCTGCCGGTAGACGGACGGCGAGGCGGGCCTCGCCCCTACGGCCGGCCGCCGAGGACGAGCCTCGGCCTGAGCTGCGCGAGCGCTTCGCGCCGGGACTCTGCATCGGTACGGTCGATGATGAGCCTGCCATCGAGATGGTCGAGCTCGTGTTGGACCACACGAGCCGACATCCCCTCGAGCTCGAAACGGACGGCCTCGCCGCTCGTGTCCCGCCCCTCGATCGCGACCGTCAGCGGCCTCTCCACGGGCACGCGGACGCTCCCGAGCGACAGGCAGCCCTCGCTCTCGCTCTCGCTCTCTCCACCTTCGGCGGCGAGCACCGGGTTCACGATCGCCCTGTCTTCCTCGCCGTCGCTGAAGACGAAGACCCGCTTGAGGATGCCGATCTGGGTCGCAGCAAGACCGACCCCGTCTGCGTCGTGCATCACGTCCGTCATCCGCCCCACGAGGCGTTCTAGCTCCTCGTCGAACGACTCGACCGCGTTCGCCTGCATCCTGAGCACCGGATCGCCGTACTGGCGTACCTGCGAGAGCGCCACCCGCCGGCGAACCTCCGCCTCGCGTGTCGCCTGGGCGTCGTGGTCGTGGTCGTGGTCGTGGTCTGATCGTGGTCGTGGTCGTGGTCGTGTTCGTCGTCGGCCATCGCCCGAGTTTACCCCGGCCGCTCAAGACGACTGCGGGTCGACGTCGACGACCCCGGTCAGCCCGTCGCGGCGCATCGCCGGAGCCGCCGCTTCCAGCAGCCGCGCAGCCTCCCGCGCGACCCTTCGAGGCTCGTCCGTCTTCACGACGAGCTGCGTCCGATGACGCCCGCGCAGGCGCATCAGCGGCGCCGGGCCAAGGATCTCGGCCCTCCGCGCGGCGAGTGCCCCTCGCAGCTCACCGGCCAGTCGCAGCGGCGCACCCGCATCGCGTCCCGAAACGAGCACCGAGACGAGATGGCTGAAGGGCGGGTACCGGAGCTCCTCGCGTCGTTCGAGCTCGCTCTCGACGAACCCGCGCACATCGTGGCGCTGCGCGAACGCGAGCGGGCGCGCGGTCGGCTCGTAGCGTCTGGACGAGCACGAGCCCAGGCGCGTCGCGACCGCTCCTTCCCGCGAGCTGCGTGACAAGCTGGAACGTGCGCTCCTCGGCCCGGAAGTCAGGCATCGCGAGGCCGGTATCGGCGTCGACGACCGCGGCGAGTGACACCCCCGGGAAGTGATGTCCCTTCGCCACCATCTGCGTCCCGATCAGGACAGCACGGTCGGCGCTCGCGAACCGTGTCAGCGCTTCACGCACGGCCCCCTTCGCGCGAGCCGTGTCGGCATCGAGGCGGATCCGCTCGAGCTCGGGGACGCGTCGCGCCAGCTCGGTCTCCAGCCGCTGCGTACCTGCGCCGATTCGCGCGAGCTCGACCGACCCGCACTCGGGGCATGCCTCCGGCACGCGCTGCGTGTACCCGCAGTGATGGCAGTGGAGGCGTCCGTCTCCGTGCAGCGTCAGGGCTACATCACACGATCGGCAGCGGCGCGATACGCCGCAGGCACGACAGTGCACCGCCGGTGCGACGCCCCGACGGTTGAGAAGCAGGATCGCCTTCCCGCCCTCCTCGGCGATCTTCCCGAGCTCCCCAAGCAACGGTGCCGACAGAGGATACCCAGCCTCGTGACGGAGATCCACGAGGCGGACGCGCGGCATCGGCGCACCGATCCTGGCACCGAGCTGCACCCGCTCGAGTCGAGCCCAGCTCTCGGGCCGTGGGGTCGCGCTCCCGAAGATGGCGACAGCGCCCTCGAGGACGGCCCGCTTGGCCGCCACCGTGCGCGCGTCGTAGCGCGGATCGGACTCCTGCTTGTAGGCCGAGTCGTGCTCCTCGTCGACGACGATCACGCCGACGTCACGCATCGGGGCGAACAGCGCTGAGCGCGGGCCCGACGACGATCCGGGCCTCCCCACTTGCGACCCGGTCCCGCTCGTCCCGCCTTTCTGCAGCCCCGAGCCCGGAGTGCACGATCGCGACCGTGTCGCCGAACCGCGCGCGGAGACGTCCGACCGTTTGCGGCGCGAGCGCGATTTCGGGCACGAGCACGATCGCGCCGCGCCCTCGCGCGAGCGCCGCTGCACACGCCTGGATGTAGACCTCTGTCTTCCCGCTGCCAGTCGGACCGGCAAGGAGTAGATGCCCGCCGCCGTCGTCGAGCAGCGCGACTGCGCGCGCGACGGCCCCGACCTGGTCATCGGTGAGGCGATCGGGCTCAGTCTCACCGGCGAGCGACTCGCGCTCCGCAGGCGAGGGACGCACCCCGCGGGGCGTACGACGAAGGGGTGCGACGAGCTCGAGTGCGCGCGCCGGCGTCGAGCCGTAGTAATCGGCGACCCAGAGCGCGAGGTCGACGAGCGACTCCGGAACGGCGTCGACCACGGCACCCACCGCCGCGACGGTCACGCCCTCGGGCGGCTCGACTCCCACCTCGGCGACGATGCCGCGCACGGTCGTGCGCCCGAACCGAATCGAGACCACCGACCCTTTCCGGACGCCATCCGGGACCTCGTAGGTGAACGGTTGGGTCACGGCGCGGGTCGACACGAGGGGGTAGACGGACGCGAGCGGCACCCGCCCCAGTATCCAGACCCGAGCAACCCCGCCGCGCGCGCGCGGCGCTCTATAGTGACGTGGGAACAATCGAGGTGAGGAAACGTGGCGCACGGACAAGGACATTCTGTCGACGAGTACCTCGAGACGATCTACTTTCTGGCGTTTCCGATCGGCGAGTACCGGCCGGCGACAGGGTCGGACGCGATTGCGTCGCGTGTCGCCGAGATGCTCGGCATCTCGCGCGCCTCGGCCGGAGAGATGCTCAAGCGACTGGAGGCCGACGGTCTCGTCGAGCGCGGCGAGCACAAGGAAGCGATCCTCACGCCACTCGGCATCAAGCGCGCGCAGCGGGTCGTGCGCAAGCACCGGATCATCGAGCGCTTCCTCACCGACTTCATGGGCTACACGCCGGCCGAGTCACACGTCCACGCGGACGACCTCGGCGACACGTTCAGCGACGACATGATCAAGCGGATCGAGGAGAAGCTCGGGCATCCGGAGCGATGCCCGCACGGCTGGCCGATCGAGCCGAGCGTCGAGCAGGCCGAGAACCTCGAGCTGATCCCGCTCTCGGCTCTTGCCGAAGGCCAGCCGGCCGAGATCGTCCGCCTGGCGGAGCACGACGGCGCCCTGCTCGAGTGGTTCTACGACGAGGGGTTTACGCCCGGCGCCTCGGTGGAGCTCCGGGAGGCGCAACCCGCCGCAGGTCAGCTCAAGATCGTTCTCGGCCCCGTCGAGCGGACGATCGCCGAGAAGGCCGCGCAAAGCCTCTACGTGCGCGTCGCCGCTTAGAAACTCGTCGGTCAGCGCAGCTTCACAAAGCCGGTGAAGCTCGACGTCGAGCCGTTAGTCGTCAGGCTGAGCGATCACGTAGTCGAACGTCTCGATCGTCTTGCGCGTGGACGGCGGCAACTGCTGTCCCGCCGAGTCGGCGAGCCCTTCGATCACCGGAACGAGAGCGTCGACGTCGACGTAGAGAAAGCCGCCTGTTCTCGTACCGAGGTCGACCTTCGTCGCCGCGGCCTTGAACGAGGCGCTGTCGAGCAACTTGTCGCCGCTCGCGAGCAGCGTACGGATCCCGGCCGGGCCGGTCGTCAGCACGAGCGTGTCGCCCGCACGGGCCATCGAAACGGCGATCGGCTCGATCTGCAGCCGCGTCACGACGATCCCGTCCCTCGTCTCTGTGGAGACCTTCGCCCCGGTGAGACGTGTGAGCCGCGTCGCGAGACGGTCGAGAGTGGCCTTGCCCTGAGTGGGGTCCGACGGACGCACGGCGATCGTCACCTCTGGCAGCGGCGTCGCCTCGCGAACGTAGAGGATGCCCTCCCCATCGAGCAACCCTGCGATCTGGTCGATCGGAACGCCAATGAGCTGCTCGAAGCGCTCGAGCCCGCCACCGCTCGCGAGACCCTTGCGCACCTGCGCGAGCATGTCGTCCGTAGCGTGGAACGAGAGCGCGACGAGCGCGTCCGCGGGGATCTGCTTGGCGAGCTCTACCTCGTAGGTCGCGCCGCCCGAAGCGGCGGTCGAGCCGACGAGACGTAGTCCGTCGCTCTCCGCCGTAACGCTGAACGCGACGGCGCCGAGGGTCGTGCCGCCGATGTCCGCGATGCCTGCAAGGTTGGCGGCGCCGACGGCCTGCCCGACGCTCGCCGCACTTGTCTGAAGCTTGTCCGTACGCACGTAGGCCCTCACGAGGGCGGCATCCGGCAACGCCGCAGCTGCCTTCGTATAGGTCGCGTCGCCCTCGAGCGTCGCGCGAGCAAGGGACTGCCGGTACGCATCGATATCGGCCTGGCTGTCGGCAACCGCAGTCCAGCCGTCGACCTCGTCGGTCACGGCCGACGAGTCGTCCCTCGAGACAAGGCTCTCCAGCTTGGCCGGATCAGCAGGCTGCGTCAGCGCGACGACCTTCCCCCGAGGGCTGACCGTGACGACGACCTCGGGGCCGAGCGCAGGCGCGATATCCTCGTCGAACACGAGGCTTTCCTTCGCAAGCGCCTTCGCGACCGCGTCGAGAACGGCGCTCCGTGCTCCAGGAATCTGCGTCGCGAGGTCGTCCAGCGCCGTCCATTGCGCGGAGTCGATGTCACTGTCGACCGCAACGAAGGCGGCCGTATCCGCGGGAGCCATCGCTGCCGGCGACGCTGTCTGACTGGACGACGAGCCACCACACCCGGCAAGCGCGACCAGGCCAAGGATGGCGGCGAGAGCCAGCGCTAATCGTCGAGCGGGCATCGAACTCCTCATTCTGTAGCCGAAGAAAGAATCATCTCGTTGTTCGAATCGGGGCGATTCGAGTGCTTATTCGGTTGTCGGTTGCCGAAGCATGAGTGTCTCGACGAGCCCGGACAGATCGACGCCGTCGAGAACGGCGCAAACACCCTCCGTGATCGGCAGCTCGATACGCAGCCGCCGGGCAAGGTCGCGGAGGACGGGCGCCGTCGTCAGCCCTTCTACGACCATGCCGATCTCGGCGACTGCAGCGGCGGGCGACAACCCCCGCGCGACGAGCTCGCCGCAACGGCGGTTGCGACCGGATCGTGACCAGCACGTCACCATCAGGTCGCCCATGCCGGCAAGGCCGGCAAACGTCTCCGAGCGACCCCCCGCCGACTCGGCGAGTCGCGCCATCTCCGCGAGCCCCCTGGCGACAAGCGCCGCCTTCGCGTTGTCGCCGAGCCCGAGACCATCTGCGCCTCCCGCGGCTAGCGCGATCACGTTCTTCGCCGCCGCGCACAGCTCGACACCGATCACGTCGTCATTGACATACACGCGGAAGGTTGCCGAATGGATCGCAACCTGCAGCCTGACCGCGAGCTCGAGGTCATCCGACGCGATAACCGCCGCGGCAGGCAACCCCTTGACGATCTCGGCGGCGATCCCCGGGCCCGAGAGGACAGCCACCGGCCGATTGTTCACAAGGGTAGAGAGCCGGCTCCCCGTGGCCGGATCGAGCCCTTTCGCCAGGCTGAGCACCGGCGCGTCGCCCGGGAGCTCTGCGACGACGGCTCCGAATGCGGCACTCGGCACCGCAACGGCGATGAAATCGACGTCGGCGCACGGCGCCTCGGCGATCGTCCTGATCTCGATCCCCGAGAGGTCGGCCTCCCGCATGTAGCGCGGGTTTCGTCCGCTTGCACGCATGGCCGCCACCTGCTCGGCGTCGCGTGACGCGAGCGTGACGTCGTGACCGTGGTTTCGCAGGAGCACGGCGAATGCGGTGCCCCACGACCCACCGCCGACGACGACGGTCTTCACTCGCTCTTTACGAAGTCGATCGAGACCGGCACGCCGTCGAGCGTAAACCGTTTGCGTAGCTCGTTCTCGACCCAGTAGCCGTAGTCGCGGGTCATCAGGCCGGGATCGTTCACGAAGAAGCGGTAGCGCGGAGGACGTGTCTCGACCTGCGTGCCGTAGAGCAGCCGCAGGCGCCGGCCGCGCGCTCCCTGCGGGCCCGGTCGCGCCTCGCGAAGCTCTCCGAGGAAGCGATTGAGCTCACCTGTCGTGACGCGACCGGTGTGCTTCGCGAACTGCTCCTCGATCCGGTCGAGCAGACGGCCCAACCCGCGACCGCTCTTCGCCGAGACAGCGATCACGGGCGGGCGCTGGCGGAGACGTCGTCCGAGATGGCCTTTCGCCTCCTCGATGTCGAGCGTCGTCACATCCCACTTCGAGAGCACGGCGATCGTGGAGCAACCAGCCTTGCGCGCCACGTCGGCGACCGTCAGATCATGCTCGACGATCCCCTCCGAGGCGTCGACGAGGACAAGGGCCACGTCTGCACGCTCGGCGGCTTCGAGCGCGCGCAACTCGGAGTAGTACTCGATCCCTTGCCGCTGCTTCCGCTTGCGACGCATCCCGGCGGTGTCGACGAGCACGAAGGTCGACCCGTCCCGCTCGAGCACGGTGTCGATCGTGTCCCGCGTCGTGCCCGGCACGTCCGAGACGATGACCCGCTCCGTCCCGACGAGGGCGTTCAGAAGCGAAGACTTCCCCACGTTCGGCCTACCCAGGATCGCGACGCGGATCGCCTCACTGCCGACACGCGTCGGGCCCGTGCCCGGCAGCCTTGCCACGATCTCGTCGAGCAGATCGCCTGTGCCGTGCCCGTGCAGCCCCGAGATCGGCAATGGCTCGCCGAGACCGAGCCGATAGAGCTCGTTGGCGTCGCTGTCGCGGCGCGGGTCGTCGATCTTGTTCGCGAGAACGAGCACCGGTGTGCCATCGTGGCGAAGGATCTCGGCCAGCTCGACGTCGCCGGGCGTGACTCCGGCGCGTGCGTCGACCACGAAGAGGACGAGGTCGGACTCCACGATCGCGGCCCGCGCCTGATCTGCGATCTTCGCCCCGTACGGCCCGCCGTCGGCGAGGTCGACCCCGCCCGTGTCGATCACGAGGAAGTGGATCCCGTTCCAGTCGCAAACCAACTCCTTGCGGTCACGGGTAACACCGGGCGTCTCGTGCACGACGGCTGCACGCGTCTCCGTCAGCCTGTTGATCAGCGTTGACTTACCGACGTTCGGATAGCCGACGATCGAGACGACGCCCGCGATCTCCGGCGTCTCCGCCTCGGCGCTTCGACGCGACTTCGACGGGCGCTCAGGCATGGTCGGCGTGGCGCGCCGGTGGAATGCCGTCGGGCCGCCCGTTCGCGTGAACGTCGACGAGGAAGTCCCATAGCCGCTTGATCTCGCTCTGCAGGTCGACCGATGCCTGCCTGTAGCCCTTACCGCCACGCGGAAGGCCGTCGAACGCCATCGGCTCTCCCCACGCGATCGAGACGGGTTGGAAGCCCCCCACCTTCCAGTGCTGCGACCCATGGATCGCGACGGGGACGATCGGAACGCCCTCCTGGAGGGCGACCATTGCCGCACCGCTCTGCACCTCGCCCGGGACGCCCGAGCGCTGGCGCGTTCCTTCGACGAAGAGCCCGAGCGCGTGACCGTCGCGCACGGCCTGGCGCATCAGCCTGACAGCATCCCGATCGGACTCGCCGCGACGAACCGGGAAGGTCCCGAACGCGCGGATCAGCTGGCCGAGGCCAGGAGCCGTGTGCGCCTCGATCTTCGCCATGAAATGCACCGCGCGAGGGGATGCCGCCCCAAGTGCCGGAGGGTCGATCCACGAGAAGTGGTTGCACGCGATCACGCAGCCGCCACGAAGCGGTACGCGCTCCTTGCCGTACACCCGCAGCCTCGTGAGGACTTGCACGACGGGCTGGATCGTGAGTCGGCCGATCGCCCACGTGATCCCGACGGAGCTCACGCCACGCACCTACCGCGGACGAGCGCCTCGATGCGCCCGACGACGTCGTCGATCGTGAGCCCTGTCGTGTCGATCGCGACGGCGTCCTCTGCGAGGTGCGTATTCGCGGCGTCGCGGTCGTCGCGGCTGCGCAGGTCGTCGGCGAGCGCCTCCTCGTCGGAGCCGGGGCGCTCCGCTGCTCGTCGGCGCGCGCGCTCGGCCGCGTCCGCGAGCAGGTAGACCTTTACCTCTGCGCCCGGCGCGACGACCGCGCCGATGTCGCGGCCTTCGATGACGGAGTCGGCTGCCTCGCCGAGGGCTCTTTGACGCTCGCGCATGACGGCACGGACGGCCGCGTGGCGAGCGACGGTCGGGACGGCCCGGTCGATCTCCGGAGTCCGGATCGCCGAGGTCACGTCTGCGTCGTCGACGAGCACGCTCCCGTCCGCTTCGAAGCGCACCGGATGCGCCTCGGAGAGCGCCGCGAGAGCTTTGCCGTCGTCGAGCGCGACTCCGTTGCGCACGGCAAGCCACGTAACCGCCCGATACATCGCTCCCGTGTCGAGGTAGCGAAACCCGAGCCGCTCCGCGAGCGCTCGCGCGACGGTGCTCTTGCCCGCTCCCGCCGGCCCGTCGATCGCAACGATCACGACGTCTCCCCGGGCCGGGAGCGGAGCTGTGCGGATGGGCGGCGGAGATCCGACATGACGCGTCTAGGCGTTTCCCAGCTGTGACAGCAGCTCGAAAAAGCCGGGGAAGGATACAGCGACCGCGTCGGCGTCCTCGATCCGAACGCCCTCGCTCGAGGCCACGCCCGCGACTGCCCCGAGCATCGCAATCCGGTGATCGCCCCTGCTTTCGATCGTCCCGCCGCGAAGGCGGGTCGGAACACCCCTGATCCGCAGGCCGTCCGGAGTAGCCCGAACGTGGCCCCCGATCGCCCGCAGCGCGTCAGCGGTCGCCTCGACGCGGTCGGACTCCTTGGCGCGCAGTTCCTGGGCGCCGCGGAGCAGGCTGTCGCCGTGCGCGCAGGTCGCGGCCAGCGCGAACAGCGGGAGCTCGTCGATCGCGTCCGGCACCTCGTGCGCGCCGACTTCGGTGGCGACGAGCTCCGACGCCCTGATCTCGAGGTCGCCAGCGGGCTCGCCGGCGATGCGACGGCGGTTGTAGACGGTCACCCGGGCACCCATTCGGGAGAGGATCGCGAGCAGCCCCGTACGGCGAGGGTTGAGATTGACGCCGTGGATGTGCACCTCGGAGCCCGGAACGAGAAGAGCCGCGACGACGAAAGGCGCGGCCGAGGAGAAGTCGCCGGGAACCTCGATCTCGCCGAGCTCGAGACGGTCGCCCGGCCAGATCGACACACTTCGCGCCCTTCGCGTGATGCGCGCCCCGGCCGCCTCGAGCATTGCCTCCGTGTGATCTCGCGTGGGTTGCGGCTCGATCACCGTCGTCTCGCCACCGCGTGCGAGCAGCCCCGCGAACAGAACTGCCGACTTCACTTGCGCGGAGGCGACGGGAAGCTCGTAGGTAAGCGGCTCGAGACTGCGGCCTTCGATGCGAAGCGGTGCATGACCGTCGACCGTCTCGATCACCGCGCCCATCCGGCGGAGCGGAGCGGCGACGCGCTCCATCGGCCTCGAGGACAGCGACGGGTCGCCTGCCAGGGTGAATGTTCCTTCCTGCCCGGCGAGAATGCCGGTGAACAACCGCATTAACGTTCCGGCATTCGCGCAATCGACCGGCTCGGCGGGCGGGCGCAGGCCACGTAGGCCGAGCCCGCCGACGCGGAGCGTGTCGACGTCGTGTTGGTAGACCCAGGCACCACAGGCCTCGACTGCGCCGATCGTCGCCTCGGTGTCGGCCGAGCGACCGAAGCCGCTGATCCGCGTCTCTCCTTCGCACAGCGCTGCGATCAACACCGAGCGGTGCGAAATCGACTTGTCCCCCGGCACGCCGATATGGCCGTCGAGTCGCGTGAGAGGCTCGACCAGGCGGATCGACTCGGGCCCGCCGCTCATCGTGTGCCTGCCTTCGGGCAGGCACCACCCCTCGACGCACGCGGTGGGCGCATCGGTGTGTAGGGAGAACGCACTACGTGTAGTGCCTGCCTCAAGGCAAGCGCGATGTCGTTCGCGAGCCCCATCTCAGTCGTCCAGGACCGGGGCAAGCAAGACGCCGTACCCGTGCGACTCCAGGAGCGCTCGGGCGCGCTCCGCCTCGGCGGCACCGCCCACGAGGATCGTGAGAGTGCCGCCGCGGTCGGGCGACATGTGCTCCATCGTAAAGTCCGCGACGTTGATCCGCTCGACGCCGAAGGCATGGAAGATGCTCGCGAGGACACCCGGCCTGTCGGGGATGTGCACACGGAGCCGCTGAAGCTCGCCCGGGTCGGCATAGGCCGTCTCGAGCATGCGCCGTCGGTTGTCGCTTGCCTCTGCGATCGACCGTGCCAGCGCGTCCGCGTCGCCGTCGGCGAGCGCCGACTCGAGCTCGTCGATCAGGCGCCGGTGCTCGCCAAGCGCCTTCCTCAGCGCTTCGCGGTTGTCGAGGAAGATATCGATCCAGATCCGGGGATTCGCGCCGGCAATCCGCGTCATGTCGCGCAACGACCCTCCCGCTGCGGCAAGCGGATCGTGCCCGTCTACCCGCGCGGATCCGGCCTGGTTGATCAGCGCGTTTGCAAGCAGGTGCGGGAGATGACTCGTCACCGCGACGAGCCGGTCGTGCGCAGCGGGCTCGATCGCGACCGGGCGGGCACCGACAGCGGTCACGAAGCCGTGCAGCAGGCGGAACCGCTCCGGATCGGTCGTCTCGGGAGGCGTCAGGAACCAGGTGGCGCCTTCGAACAGGTCGGCGGTGGCGCGCCCGGGCCCGCGCGCCTCCGAGCCGCAGATCGGGTGGCCACCGATGAACCTCGTGTCCTCGCCCGCTGCTGCGCAGACGGGGGCCTTGGTCGAGCCGACGTCCGTCACCGTCACCGACTTCGACGCAGCGTCGAGCGTCGCCGCGACCTGGGCGGGAAGCGCCGCGACCGGCACCGCCACGACCGCGAGATCGGCCCCCTCGAGTGCCTCGTCGAGGCTTGCGGCCACGGCATCCACCGCGCCCTTCTCATGCGCGAGCTGGAGGTGCTCACCATCGGCGTCCCAGCCCGTCACGTGGGCCACTCCCACGCGTTTCGCTGCCAGTCCTGTCGAAGCGCCGATCAACCCCGTCCCGATCAGGGCGAGCGTTCTCAGATCCTTAGCCATCTCGTGGGTTGCGCCCTCGCCGCGCGGTCGCCGCGGGCGATCATCCAGCCCGCATCAGCTCGGCCACGCGAAATGCGAGGTCGAGCGACTGGCGGGCGTTCAGCCGCGGGTCGCAAAGGGTCTCGTAGCGGTGATCGAGCTGGTCCTCGGAGAGCGCCTCCGCCCCACCGAGACACTCCGTCACATCCTCCCCGGTGATCTCGAGATGGACGCCTCCGGGCCAGGTGCCGACCTGCCGGTGCGCCGCGAAGAACCCCTCGAGCTCCTGCATCATCGCGTCGAACTGCCGTGTCTTGTGGCCGGTGCTCGAGATGAAGGTGTTGGCGTGCATCGGATCGCAAACCCAGCTGACGGGGTGACCCGCAGCGCGCACGGCCTCGAGCAGCGGCGGCAGGAGCTCCTCGGCGCGACCGGCACCGAGCCGGGTGATCAGCGTCAAGCGGCCGGGGATGCGCTCGGGGTCGAGCTGCTCGCACAGCTCGCGGAGCTCGGTCGGTGTCGCGGACGGACCGATCTTCACGCCGAGCGGGTTGTTGACACCGGCGAAGAACTCCACGTGCGCTCCCGAGAGCTCGCGCGTCCGCTCGCCGATCCAGAGCATGTGCGCAGAGCAGTCGTACCAGAGACCGGTGAGGGAGTCCTTGCGGGTGAGGCCTTCCTCGTAGTCGAGCAGGAGGCCCTCGTGGCTCGTGTACACGTCGACCTCGTGCAGCGTACGCTCGGATGCGAGGTCGATCCCGCACGCCTCCATGAAACGGAGCGCGCGCCCGATCTCGTTCGCGAGAGCCTCGTAGCGCTGCCCCTCGACAGAGCTGGCGACGAACTCCTTGTTCCAGGTGTGCACTTGGGTGAGGTCCGCGAACCCGCCTTTTGCGAACGCGCGCAGGAGGTTGAGCGTGGAGGCTGCCTGGTTGTAGGCAAGCACCATTCGCTCGGGGTCGGGGACGCGGGCGCCCGGGTTGGGCTCGTCCGAATGAACCGTATGACCTCGAAACGAGGGGAGCTCGATGCCGTCGACGACTTCGGTCGCCGCAGAACGGGGCTTTGCGAACTGACCGGCGATCCGGCCGACCTTCACGACCGGGAGCGTCGCCCCGAACGTGAGCACGGCAGCCATCTGGAGCATCACCTTGAGCTTCTCCCGGATCGTGACGGCGGAGTGGTCGCGGAACGACTCGACGCAGTCCCCGCATTGGAGAAGGAACGCACGACCGTCGGCGACGTCGGCGAGCTGCGCGGTCAGGTTGCGCGCCTCGCCGGCGAAGACCAGCGGAGGCAGCCCCTTCAGGCGCTCGCGCACGGCGTCCAGCGCCGCCGGATCGGGCCAGGTGGGTTGTTGCCCAGCTGGAAGCTCGCGCCAGGAGGACGGCGCCCACGTGGATTCGCTCACAGCCATGGTCTCATTGTAGGTATGGCGACTCCGGGCGCCTGCGTATAGTCGCGGACGTGGCGATCATCTTCTCAGGCATCAAGCCGACCGGCGACCCCACGCTCGGCAACTACTCGGGCGGCTTCCGCCAGTACGCGGCGACCCAGGAGCTCGGCGAGGCCTTCTTCTGCATCGTCGACCTGCACGCGATCACCGTCGACTACGACCCAGTCGACCTGCGGGAGCGATCGCTCGACCTGTTCGCGATGCTACTCGCGACGGGCCTCGACCCTCAGCGCTCAACCGTCTTCGCGCAGAGCCACGTGACGGCTCACGCCGAGGCGAGCTGGCTTCTATCGGCAGTCGCGTCGTACGGACAGCTCGGGCGGATGACCCAGTTCAAGGAGAAGGGCGGCCAGCAGGACTTCGTCTCCGCAGCGCTCTTCAACTACCCGGTGCTGATGGCGGGCGACATACTCCTCTACCAGGCCGACACGGTGCCGATCGGCGACGACCAGCGCCAGCACCTCGAGCTCGCACGGGATATCGCCGAGCGCTTCAACAGCCGCTTCGGCGAGACGTTCGTCGTCCCAAACGCGGTCTACCCGGAGGTCGGGGCGCGGATCATGGACCTCCAGGATCCGCTCGGCAAGATGGGCAAGACGGGGAGCTCCGAGCAGGGAACGATCCGCATCCTGGACGGCCCCGACGTGATCCGGAAGAAGTTCAGGACCGCGATCACCGATTCGGGCCGGGACGTGCGCCGGGCGGAGGACAAGCCCGGAATCTCGAACCTGATCGACATCCTCAGCGTCGCGACCGGGCGCACGCCGGAGGAGATCGAGGGTGCGTACGCCAACTCGGGCTACGGGCAGTTCAAGACGGACGTCGGTGATGCGGTCGTCGAGCTACTCGGCCCGATCCGGGAGCGCTATCTCGAGCTGCGCTCCGACCCTGCCGAGCTGCTCCGCCTGCTCGCGCTCGGCGCCGACAAGGCGCGGACGGCCGTCGAGCCGACGGTCGAGGCGATGTATCGAGCGATGGGCTTCGTCCGGCTTTCGTGAGGCGCAGCCTCGTCATTGCTGCGGCGGTCTTCGTCTTTTGCGCGATCGGCGGAGTTCTGCACTACGCGGATGCCGAGCCGGTCCTTGTCTTCTTCGTGACCGGCGCCGCCCTTGGCGGCCTCGCGTGGGTGATCGGGGTCGGTACCGAGTCGGTCGGCGCCCGGTTCGGGCCGGCGGTGACAGGTGCGCTCCAATCGACGCTCGGGAACCTGCCGGAGTTGTTCATCGTGATCTTCGCGCTGCGCGCGGGCGAGACCGTCGTGGCGACCACGTCCATTCTCGGCTCGCTCTTCGCCAACGCCCTGCTCGTGCTCGGGCTCGCCTTCATCGCCGGAGCCTGGCGCTCCGAGGACGGGGCGATGCGATTCTCGAAGCGGCTGCCGAACGACACCGCGACGCTCCTACTGCTCGCCGTCTTCATCATCGTGCTGCTCGGCCTCTCGGACAGCCTGGGTGACCGTGCCAGCGAGCATCAGGTCGAGATCTCGTTGGTCGGCGCGGTCTGCTTGCTCCTCGTCTACGGGGCGTGGGTCTTCTCCTATATCCGGGCCGAGGTCAAAGGAGAGAAGGCCCTCGAGGAGCCCTCGCACGACGTGCTCCCGTTCGGACTCGCGCTCGGCCTCCTCGGCGCTGCCGGTGTGGGCGCGGCGCTCACCTCCGAGTGGTTCGTCGACGCGATCGACCCGGCGGTGAAGGCACTTGGGATCTCGAAGGCCTTCACCGGCCTCGTTATCGTCGCGATCGCCGGGAACGCCGTGGAGAACGTCGTTGGCATCTCGCTCGCGTGGAAGGGCAAATCCGATCTCGCAGTCTCGATCGTGAAGAACTCGGTCGCGCAGATCGCGTGCTTCCTCTTCCCTTTGCTCGTGCTCGTCTCGCTCGCCTTCGAGACGCACCTCACATTCGTGGTCGGGCCCCTCTACATCGGCGCCCTGGCCCTGATGGCGATCGCGATCTGGCAGATCACCGGCGACGGTGAGGCCGTGCTCTTCGAGGGCATGGCGCTCGTCGCGCTCTACGTCGTCCTGGCGACGATCGTCTGGTACGAGTGATCGGGCTTCGCTCTCGTAACTCGCGGTGGTCGAGCGGGTGCCCGCTCTATCCACCGACTCCCTGCAGGCGGCGATCCGGCCACAGAATCCTCTAGCTGGGTAGCCAGCCGGCGCGGTAGGACGTACGCGTGTTCTTGGAAAATCGCGCGTACGCCTGGCCAGGATCGGACGTCGCGCTCTCCACACCTGCGCCGTGACGACGCGCTAGCTCGGATTCAGGGTAGATCACCTCCCCCGTCGTCCGAGTCCCCACGGCGAGAATCGCGCACGGCCCGTTCCCGGCGCCGACGAAGACATGCTCCGTCCAGGGTGGGCAGTGGACGAAGTCCCAGGCCCGTAACGAGCGCTCCTCACCTTCGATCAAGAGCAGGCATTCACCCGCAAGCACGAGGAAGTCCTCCTGCTCGTTCTCGCCGTGATACATGGACGACGGCTCACCGGGCTCGAGCACGCCGATGTTGACGCCCAGCGCTTCGAACCGGGCTGACTTGCCTTCGAAGCGCGTGAAGAAGCCGAAGTCACCCGTGTACCAACGCGCATCTCTTGCATTGACGACGAACCAGCCCTCGCCCTCCGGCACGATGCCCGTCTCTGTGCGCGCGTATGACGCCTCCGGAATCACGGCGCCATCCTCTCAGAAAGCCGCAGCGAGGCACGCGCTCGACCAGAGCACCGACCGCTCACGGGTCGATCTGCTTTTCCATCGAGACGCCCGCGATCTTGACCCCGTCGGGCATGGCTACTTCGATCTCCTCGATCGCGCTGAAACCGTAGGCCAGATAGAGCGGCACGCCGGGTAACGTCGCAACGAGTGCGAGGCGCCGGAAGCCCTCGTGGCGGGCGGCAGCCTCGCATTCCTCCAGGATCAGCCTGCCGAGTCCGCGGCGCGTCCAATCGCCGCGTACGAACATCGCTCGGATGCGGGCAGGCTCCGTCGACGGATCCAGAATGCGCACGTCACCGGCAGCATCGCCGCTGCCCGTGTAGAGCCGATCCCTCCGACTCCAGCCACCGCATGCGACGACCTCGCCGCCGCTCTCGAGTACGAAATAGGTGCGATCTGCGAGCAGCATCGGATCCACCCGAGCGACGTATCGGACAGCGCTCGCAGCCTGCCGCTCGTCGTAGAAACGAGGAAACAGCGCGGCGGCCGACTGCAGCATCAGTGAGGCGACGTCGCCCTCGTCGCCGGGCGTCGCGATCCGAAGCACCGGCTGGCCCCGTTCCATCAGGACGTACTGTAGGCGCTCGGCGAGCCGCGACTGCGGCTTTGAAACGACTACTAGCGGCGGGCGCCGACGAGCCCCGGCCTGACGAGCCTCGGCGGCGCCTTCAGCCCCGCCTCCCGTACCGGCGGGTTGAGCGTCTCGGCCAGCTCGTCTGCTCCGAACGACGCAGCCACTCGGTCCTCGGGTGCTCGCCCGTAGAGCGTGGTGCGCTGACAAGGCGTGCGCCCGGCGGAGCGAATCAGCTCCTCCATCCGCTCGGGCGGGAGCTCCTGCCCCCATTCCGAGCCCGCTGCACGGGAGATCGACTCGTTCATGAGCGTCCCGCCGAGGTCGTTCACGCCGGCGCTCAGGAGCTGGCGGGCGCCGTCCGGCCCGGCCTTCACCCACGAGGCCTGGATGTTCGTGATCAGCGGATGGAGCGCTAGCCGGGCGACGGCGTGCATGAGCAGCACCTCGCCGAAGGTCGGTCCGCGCCGGGCGAGGCCCTGCAGGAACATCGGCGCCTCCATCGGCACGAACGGGAGCGGCACGTATTCGGTGAAGCCCCCTGTCCTCGCCTGCTGCTCGCGCAGACGCAGCAGGTGGCGCGCCCAATGCACCGGCCGCTCGACATGGCCGAACATGATCGTCGAGGTCGACCGCAACCCCACGCGGTGGGCTGCATCGTGGACCTCGAACCACTGGTCGGTCGTGACCTTGTCGGGGCAGATGATCTTGCGCACCTCGTCGTCGAGGATCTCCGCGGCGGTGCCTGGCAGCGAGCCGAGGCCGAGCGCGCGCAGGCGCGAGAGGTAGGCGTCGAGCGGAAGGTCGAGCGTCGCCGGCCCCCTGCCACACCTCGAGCGCCGAGAAAGCGTGGATATGAAGACCGGGCACCGCGTCGCGGATGGCCCGCACGACTTCCGCGTAGTAGTCGCCGGTGAAGCTGGGATGGATGCCGCCCTGCAGGCAAACCTCGGTCGCGCCTCGCTCCCACGCCTCCTCGCAGCGTCGCACGATCTCGTCCATCGGCACGAGGTAGGCGGGCCCGCGCAGGTTCTCGGCGAGCTTTCCTTTCGAGAACGCGCAGAAACCGCACTTGAAGTAGCACACGTTCGTGTACTGGATGTTCCGCGTGACGACGTAGGTCACCACGTCGCCGTGCACGTCACGCCGCAGGCGATCCGCAGCCGCGAAGATTCGCTCGCGCTCGGCGCCGCGCGCGGCGAAGAGGCGCACGAGCTCGTCCTCGCCGAGCTCATGGCCGTCGAGCTCGAGCGGGAGCGCGTCGCGGCGGACGAGGAACGGAACGTCGACCGGCTCGCCCGGGGCCCAACGATCTTCGCGCGCGAGGCCGTCCGCGTCGGCCGCGCGACGAACGAACGGGCGCACGGAGGGATCGACCCAACGATCGAGGTCGGCGACATGTTCTGGGTAGAGCGGCAGCCGCGGCACGAGCTCGAGGCCGCGTGAACGGGTCGCCTCCCGCAACAGCGAGATCTCCGGCCACGGCGCCTCGGGGTTGACGTGGTCGATCGTAACGGGCGAGACGCCACCCCAGTCGTCGATCCCCGCGTCCAGCAAGAGCGCGAAGTCGTCGTAGGCGAGGTTTGGCGGCGCCTGCACGTGCGAGTCCGATCCGAGAACGATTCGTGCCACAGCTATCGACCAGAGGTGCTCCTCGAGCGCCGCATCCGGCCGATCCGCCATGCGCGTGTCGGGCTTCGCGCGGAAGTTCTGCACGATCACCTCGCCGACGTGCCCGTATTCGTCGCCGAGCGCCTTGAGGGCGAAGAGCGCGTCCAGTCGCTCCTGCCGGGTCTCGCCGATGCCGATCAGGATGCCGCTCGTAAAGGGGATCGCGAGCTCGCCGGCATGCCTGATCGTCTCGAGCCGTCGCGCAGGCACCTTGTCCGGCGAGGCCCAGTGGGCCTGCCCCTTCTGCGAGAGCCTGTCGGAGACGGTCTCGAGCATGATCCCCATCGAAGCCGAGACCTCGCGTAGCATCGAGAGCTCGTCGCGGCCCATGACGCCGGGATTGAGGTGAGGCAGCAGCCCTGTCTCCTCCAGCACGCGTCGAGCGCAGCGGGCGAGGTACTCGAGCGTCGTCGCACAGCCCAGCTCGGCCAGCTCGACTCGGGCGACCTTGTAGCGGAGCTCGGGCTTGTCGCCGAGCGTGAAGAGGGCCTCTGTGCAACCGGCAGCCGCTCCGGCACGTGCGATCGCGAGCACCTCGTCCTCTGTCATGAACGCCCGCTCGCCGCGGCGCGGGGGTCGCGCGAACGTGCAGTACCCGCACACGTCGCGACAGAGTGTCGTTAGCGGGACGAAGACCTTGGGCGAGTAGGTCACGAGCCGGCCACGCCGCAGCCCACGAGCTTCCGCCATGAGGTCGTCGAGAGAGGATTCGAGGAGATCGCGCATCGGTGACGTCCGTTGTCGCCGGGCGGTCTCCTCGCGCCGGAGACCTGAGCATAGCCATAGCGGCCGTCCGTCCCGTCGGAGCACTCGACTGGGACTGCTCATCTAGCCTTGCGGCGTGGACGACGACGACCTCGCGCTCGTGTCCGGCTTGCGCCTTGCTGTGCGCGACCGATTGACCGCCCCGGGCTCGTCGCCGCCCGAAGACGAGCTTGCGACGATGTTCCTCTATCTACTCGAGCTAGCACGCGACCGCGGGGCGACCCCGGTGCAGCGCGCAGCGCTCGGAGCCCTCGTGATCGAGCTCGAGGGCCTCGGCTCACTCGCTCTGGCGACCACCACCGCCCATCCCATCATCGCCCGCACAGTGACGCTTGCCGGCACGCGTGTCTGCCGTGGGATCGTCGAGCTCGCGTTGGAGCTTCTCGGCCCCGACGCACAGCTGACGCGACCGAATGCCCCCTATGACGGACTCTGGCCCGACCTCGAGCTTGCGACCCGTTCGGCGCTCGTTACAGCCGCGCTGGACGGACCGCTCGTCGCGGCCGTCACCGCGGTGTGCGGCGACCTCGCAGCGGCAGCAGACCACGTTACGGACGTCCAGCTCGGCACCGCCGCCGCGGCTGCGGGCGACATCCGGGCGAGCGTCCGTGCCCGGCTTAGCGGCGAGGTGCTTCCCGCATGGGATGAGATGGCAGCCGAAGGATGGTCAGGCCTATCCGCCCCGCCGGAGATCGGCGGACGTGGTCTCGACTTCGGTGTGGAGGCCGTCGTGCTCGAGGAGCTTGCGCGGTGCGCCGCGCCCGGACCTTACTTCTCGACGATCGGCGTTCTCCGACCGGCGCTCGAAGGCGACATGCTCGCACGGGTCGTCGCGGGCGAGGCGAGCTGGACACTCGCGCTCGCGCCGCTCGTACCCGACCTGGACACCACGACCGACGTCGCGATCGTGGGCGGGGACGGGATCTGGCAGCTCGAGGGCGGCGAGCGCGAGCTGCTCGAGACGAGCGACGGCACCCGTCCGCTCGGCGTCGTCCTCGGCGGGAACGCGGGAGCGAGGATCAGCAGCTCCACGCTCCTACCCGTGATCAGGACGCGCACGCTCGCCGCGCTCGCCGCGGAGGCGTGCGGCGTTGGCTACCGGCTGCTCGAGCTAGCCGCTGCGCGGGGTGCGGCTGTGGGCGATGTCGCGAGCTCCCTCCTGCTCGCACGGGCGCTCGCCTACAGGGCAGCGGCTCTCGTGTCGACACGCGACGAGGGCGCCGGGCCCGTCGCGGCAGCCGCGAAGGTGAAAGCGGTTGACGCGGCGCTCGCGGCTAGCGCCCGCGCTGGGCCCGACGGCGAGGCCGACCGGCTCGCCCGCCGAGCCAGGTGGCTCAGCGCCTGGGAGGCATCGGGAGCTACGCTCCGCGTCGAGCTCGCCGTCTCGCTGCTCGATCTCAACGAGGGCTGAGTCTGTCGAGGAACTCCCGCGGGCCGAGAATCGGTGCTCGGACACGAAGCGCGAGAAGGTGCTTGTCGCCGGTCACGAGCAGCGCATTCTCTGCAGCTGCCAGAGCGAGCAAGTAGTCATCCCCCGGATCAGAAGATAGCGGCGGAGCCTCAGCCGGATCCCGAGCGACCAGGGCGGTACGCCGAACCAAGACGACGAGCGCGTCAGCATCGTCGGCGTGGATGCGCTCGCGGATCTTCGGGTATGCGAGCGCGCGCTCGAGCTCCGCGAGGAGGAGATCCGAGACGACGAGATCGAAGGAACCGGCGAGCCACTCGGCGACGACCTGGGCGGGCGCCCCTGTCCTGGACAGGACCGCCGAGATGAGGACGTTTGGGTCGAGAACGGCTCGCAAAAGCTCAGCGCGGCGGCCGCGTGGCGTGCTGCGCCTCCGTCGCGAGATCGCTCGCCTCGTCCTCGGTTAGCTCAGCGGTCTCCCAGAGCCGCTCGACGAGATCGAGACCAAGATCACGTCGGAGGGCCTCCTCGATCACTTCGCTGTCGCCCTTGCCCGTACGGGCGGCGCGGACCTTGACAGCCCGCAACACGGTCTCGTCTACCGTGAGTGTTGTCCGAACCTTAGACATCTTTGCATCATAGCATCAAGATGTGAGGGGGAGTCCGCACGCGCGACAGATCTACGAGCCGAGCCCGATCTCGGCGGCAACGCGCTCGGCCTCGTCGAGATCCTCGGCGAGCGCGTCGATCCCCGACGCCCAGATCGCCGGGTCGCTCAGGTCGAGACCGACCATCTCTGCGAGCTCCTGGGGCGGCCGCGAGCCCCCGGCGCGAAGCAGATCGAGATACGGCTCGACGATCGCGTCGCCCTCCTGCTCGTAGCGCCGATAGATCGCAAGCGAAAACAGGAATCCGTACGCGTAGGCGTAGACGTACCCCGGCGTCGACAGGAAATGTGGGATGTAGCTCCACCAGGTCGCATAGTCGTCGGTGCCGACCGAGTCGCCGAAGAGCGCTGACTGCGATTCGAGCCAGAGCTCGGAGAAACGATCCGGTGCCAGCTCGCCCACCGTCCGCCGCTCGGTGTGGACAGCCTCCTCGAACCGGTTCATCGCGATCTGGCGGAAGGTTGTGGCAATCGCGTCGTCGATGCGACCGGTGAGCAGGTCGAGTCGGCGGCGCGGGTCGGTCTCATCGTCGAGCAGGCGCTTGAACGTGAGCGCCTCGCCGAACACGGACGCCGTCTCGGCCGTCGTCAGAGGTGTCGAGGAATTGGTGAGGCCGAGCGGCTGGGCGAGGACGCCATGAAGGCCGTGCCCGAGCTCGTGCGCGAGCGTGAGGATCGACCGGCGGTCGCCCGTGTAGTTCATGAGCACGTACGGGTGGACCCCTGGCACGGTTGTCGCACAGAAGGCGCCCGTCGCCTTGTCGGGCCGAACCGGGGCGTCGATCCAGTTCTTCGAGAAGAACCCTTCGACGATGTCGCCGGCGTCAGCCGAGAAGTCCGAGTATGCCTCCACGACCACGCGGCGTGCCTCGTCCCACGACGTCTTCTCCGTCTCAGCGCCCACGGGTGCGAAGCGGTCGTAGTGCTCGATCCGATCGAGCCCGAGCATCTTCGCCTTCAAGCGGTAGTAGCGCTGCGGCACGTCGTAGCGGGACACGGCTGCGTCGATCAGTGCTTGCACGGCCTCGTCCGTCGTGTCGTTCGCAAGGTTCCGCGCGGTGATCCACGTCGGGTAGCTCCGCAGCCGGTCGTCGACCGACTTCTCGAGCAGGATTGCATTGAAGATCGACGTCCTTGTGCGGAGGCCGGGCTGGAGAGCGGCGGTGAGCGCCTCGGCGCTCGACTTGCGCACGTCCCGATCCGTGCCGTGAAGCTTCGCGAGCGCCTCCTCGAGCGATCCCTCGCCCTCGTCGAGGTCGACGCGCAGCGAGCTCATGAGCTCCGAGAACAATCGTGACCAGGCGGCGGCGCCGGTGACCGACTTCTCGACGAGGATCTTCTCCTCAGGCTCCGAGAGAAGGTGGGGACGGTACTTGCGGAGCCCCCGCAGATGGTGGCGCCAGTGGTCGAGCGCAGGGTCGCTCAGCAGCGGGTCCGCGATCTCGTCTTCGAGCGCGGCCCATTCGAGCCCGAAGAAGAGCAGCATGGTGTTGAGCGCCACGGCTTTCTCGTGCACCCGCGCAACGAGCGCGCCGCGCTCCGGATCGGCCATGTTCGTGGTGAAGCGGAGCTGTGCGAAGGTGAAGACACGGTCGAGCGCGGATTCGATCTCGCTCCGACTCGAGCAGGGCGTCGGCGAGCTCGACCGCCGAGAGACCGGCGACGCGGCCGTAGTAGCGGTCACGGAAAGCCGTTGCGTCACGCTCAACCGCAGCGAGATCGCCTTCGAGCTTCGGATCGTCGGGCGCCGAATAAAGGTCGGAGAGGTCCCACGCGACGTCCTCGGCGCCTGTGAGCTCGGTCGTGGCCATCGCAGCGAGTCTATGCGAAGCCGCCTACGCGCAGACCGGAGCAACCGACACCGCCGACGTGGCAGAGTCACCGGCTCGGGTCGGTACTCCGACGGCCATTCAGCGTCGACTGAGAGAATCCCGTGTGTGACCTTCGCGACACCTGCACGGGCGGGACGACTCACGCCGTGAGAGTTGACCGTCGTCGGATCGTCGCCTGCCTGGCCGAATCCCGGCAGCGCCCACTCCGGCTACCTCGTCGAGGGCCCCGGTCGCCTATTGCTCGACTGCGGACCGGGTGTGCTCGGACGCCTGCGCGAGCGCGAGCACTGGCCCCGGCTGGACGCTATCGCGATCACGCACTTCCATCCGGACCACTACGGCGACCTGATTCCCTGGGCCTGGGGCAGCCGCTACGGCCCCGGTGCGCAGACGCGGAAGCCCGAGCTGTTTCGTACCGCCCGGCGGCGTCGGCTTTCTCGATGAGATCGGCAACCGGCTGGACACGCCGAGCCTGTTTGCGAGCTCCACCTTCGTGCTCTCGGAGTACTCCGACGCAACGACGTTTCGGGCAGCCGGCTTCGACGTGACGCCGCGGCTTGTTCCGCATTACGCCGTCGATTCCTACGCGTTCCGCGTGGACAACGGCACATCCGTGGTCGCCTATTCCGGAGACAGTGGACCGAGCGACGCGCTAGTTGACGTTGCCCGTGGGGCAAACCTCTTCCTCTGCGAGGCCACGCTGCTCGACGGCGAGCCCGAGCCCCGGGGACATCTCTCGGTCGACGAGGCGGTCCGGGCGTTCGAGGCGGCGGGGGCGGAGCGATTGCTCTTGACCCACCGACCCTGCGAGCGAGCCTCTTCCGGCGTCTTCGAGCTCGCCTACGACGGCCTCACCCTGGATATCGCGTAGGAGACGCGCGAGTCGGGTTGCTTTTCCAGTAAACCTGCCGTATGGTCCGTGGAGGTCTGCATACGCAGGAGTTTTGTGTTGGCCGCGTCCGACGGAGGGCAGATTGACGGGCGACGGCGCCTACGCGTCTTCTGTGTGTCTTTTTTGGCTGTCCAAAATACGCGGATCGAGGGGGAGGAGAACAGAAATGAGACGAGGTCGTCTCTGCGCGCTTAGCGCGCTGTGTGCACTCGTGGTAGCCGGTATGGCGACGGGGGTCGCGCCCGCGACGGTGAGTCCGTCCGGAACGCAGAGCCTTCTCGGAACGCCGACCCCGACGACTGTCGCCGCCTGCGGTGGCACCGTCGACGCCCGGGTCACGATCACCGGACACGCGGCAACGTCCGGCCAGGCCACCGACGTAATGCTCGTTCTCGACCTCTCGGGCAGCATCGTCGGCTCTGCCGCGTACTTCCAAGACCTGAGGGATGCCGCGAACGCCGCGCTGGACGCACTCGACGCTGCAGATGGGGCTGTGGACGGGTCGACCGCTTCCAATCTGAACGGTGCGACTCCGAACAAGGTCGGGATCATCACGTATCGGGATAACGCGGCCTCCGTCGCGGCCGGACTTACCACCGACGTGAGCTCGTTGCACGGAATTGTGAATGGGCCCCTCACACCGAATGGAGGAGGAAGTCCACATGCCGCCGCCATCAACCAAGCCGCGACAACGCTCGCAGGGAGTACCACGAAGGCGATGGTGATTATCACCGATGGGCTCGGCGACTCAGCTACAACAGCTGCCGCAAACGCCAGGGCCGGTGGTGTTCGCATCGTTCCCGTCGGGATCGGAACCGCCACAGCAACCGAGACAAACCTCAAGAACTGGGCCGGTCCGGGCAACGAGAGCTACTACCAGTCCGGGTCGCCGGCGACGGGAACGATCGACGGGCAGAAGCTCCGCGGCGATCTCGGTGCCTTGTTTGTCGATCCGGCCGACTTCAGCGTTGCCGTCGCGCTTGGCACGAAGTTCTCCGCGACCCCGCTCACGAATTCCGCCGGCACGGGTGTCACACCCGCCCTGAATGTGGCGACGCCCGACGCAGGCACCCTGACGTGGACAGGCACGTTTGCCTCGCCCACCGACCAGACCTTCACACTCGACTACAAGGCGAAGCGCAACAACGACGACGTGTTCAATGTCACGAACGAGGTCGTAAACAGCGTGACCGCGAGCGTTGACGGCAATCCCGTGCCGATCACTCCGCCCGCACTCGCGATCGACGTGCTGCCGTGCGGCGGAACGCCGGTGGCACCGCCGACCCAATGCACAGGCAGCCCGTGCACGGCAAGCGGGACCGCCCAGGATGGGACGAAGTACACGCTCGACGCGGGGTCGCCGCAAATTCCGACGACGGCGTTCCTCACGGGTCTGAACACCACCCCGCCGGATGGCGCATGCCCCGGATTCCAGCCGAGCACGAGTGGCGTCCAGTTCGACATTCGCCCGCTGACGACCGACGCGACCTTCCAGATCGTGATTCCGAAGGCGGCGCTCGGTAGCAAGAAATGGTGGCAGACCGACGTCTGCCTCGGCACGAATCTGAAGTTCACGACGGCCATCGGCTCGATCGCAAACCTGCGCCCAGGGGCGAAGCTGATTGGCGGCGGAACTCTGCCCGGGCGCTACTTCGGGCTCCTGCCGAGCATCTCGCGGTTGACGCTCATCCAGGGGCTCGGCTGGGTGTGGGGGCCTTGGATCACGAGCCGCTCGCAGGATTCCAGCGGCAACGCGATCATCAAGATCAAGGTTCCCTACGTCGCAGGATCGGCGGGCTTCACGACCGACAGCAAGCCCGGGTACGACCCGAAGACCTGGTAGATAGGGCCAAGGGCCGACTCGACCCGCGATTGTCCGTGAGGGGGGCCTGCAAGCCCCCCTCACGAGTCTGTAGCCGTGGGCCAGTGCGGACGTTTCCGAGCCGGTCGAAGCGTGCTCGCTCTGCTCCTCGATCCACCGCCGGTTGCGCGTCGTCGGATGCAGCACGGAACCGGACCCGGGTCTCAGGTTTCAGGTTTGTTTCGAGTTGATGAACATCATGTCAACTCATCGCCGTTCCGACCGGCCGATCGCTACCGCAGGTTGCCTATGACGGCATCACCGACTAGACTCGGTTGTGTTGTCCGGGTTGCCTCGCTGGTTGGAGGGTGCCCGGTTTTTTTGCGGCTGGAGGGGGTTCTGTGGATCCGCAGCGGAAAGCAGTTCGAGTTGGCATGGTCTGGCGGCCCGTCGCGGCCGCGATCGCGGTACTCATGCTCGTGGTCTTGGCCTTCAGCAGCGCGGCAGGCGGAGCTCCCGAGCGCAAGACGTACTCAGTCACACCCGCGAGCCAGCCGGGAACCGCGCTGAGCGGCACGCTGAGCTGGACGATCACGAACACGTCAACCTCGCCGCAGGCAATCGGGTCGGCGGAAATCCGGCTGACAAGCGCGTTTTCGGGGTTCTCGGTCACGTCGGTGTCCTCGAACGCAACCCTCGACGGCAGCGTGATCAAGCTGCGCAACCTGTCGATCGCGCCGAATGGGGGAAAGCTCGTCGTGACGGCGGGCTATACGGCCGGGTGCTCGGGTGGAGCGACGACCTGGCAGGCCGAGGCCAAGCAGTCGAACGACTTCCTCGGGACGAACAACAACTTCCTCAACGGCACGAACAAGCTCACGAGCCTCAGCGCCACGATCCCGACGTGCGGCTACAAGCTCGTCTTCGCTCCGGGCAGGCAGCCGGCCGACGCCGCGCTCGCCGGTCCGACCGCGAGCCAGGCCGTCACGAGCGAGGCCGGCAACCCGACCGGAGCCGGCGTACAGGTGTGGGCGGTTCCCTCCACGTTCTCCGGCACGCCGACGGCCGCCGACATCCTGCCGATCGACGGCGCACAAGTAGACGTGGCGACCGTGCAGGTCGACGGCGTCGGATCGTTCTCGGGCTCCTTCGCGACCACCAACGGGGTCGCGACGCTCACCGGCGTCGTGCTTTCGAGCACGAGCCCCGCGGCACCGATCGGGACCTACAGGCTCCGAGCGACAGGCGGCTCGCCTACGACGACGAGCGTCGACAGCGATCCGTTCGACGTGGCAAGCGCCGTGTGTCCGAACCTTGGCACGCGGAGCGACGAATGCACCGCAGACCTGACTGTCAACGGAAGCGGCAACAGCACGTTCACCTACACGGCGAAGGCGATCGACCTCGACAACTCCAACGCGAATCAGGGCGCGACCGCTCTCAGCCTGCGCACGCTCGCACAGGCTCCACCGGCGGCGTGCAGCGCCTTCGGCACCTTCACCCCGATCGGCCCCTCGGGCGTGCAGATCGACGTGCGCCCGCTCGCCGGCAAGCTCCAGGTGACCGTCGCGATCTCGAAGCTCGACCGCCAGTACACGCAGAACAACGGGCTGGCGAAGATCGACATGTGCATCGCCACCAACCTGCCGTTCACGACGAAGAGCGGGCAGCTGTCGCCGGCCTCAGGGAATGAATTCGTCGGCGTCATGCCTAACTGCCCGGCAACCACCAATCTCACCGCCTACGGGAGTCTCAACCCGACCGACCCTTCACCCTGCATGGTCTCGAGGCAAAGCGTGGGCGGCGGCGCGAAGCTCGTGTTCGAGCTGCCGAACACCGGTCTCTCCGGGGCGAACGGGCTCGAGGGATACGACCCGAAGACCTGGTAGGCCCTCGAGCACGCGGTAGCACTCCACCTTCGTTCACCATCCATGAGGGGGCCCGCAGGCCCCCTCATGGATGGTGCGGCGGACTCCATGGTGCGGGCAGCGCAACGATCCCGAGCCGGTCGAAGAGCGCGTCACGTCGGACGAGGGCCGCCGCTCGCTCCTCCTCGACCATCTCCGCGCGAACGAGTGCGTCGAGGACGAGCGCCTCCTCATAGCGGTGACCCACGCGCTCGGCCTCGACCAGCGCGAGCTCGAGCGACTCGCCGGGCCTCTTCCAGCCGCCCGGACAGGAGATGTGCCTGCCCGAGTACGCGGTGCAGCGTGGGCAGGACAAGCGCTCCACCGTCCTCATCGGACGGCGCGGCTGAGCGACTCGCGCGCGAGCTCGCCTGCCCGCTCTGACTCGCCCGCCGAGCAGGAGCGCCTCGGCGATGCGCGCCTCGGCGAGGAGTGTCGTCGACCCGATCGCCTGCCGCGACGAATGCACGCCGCGCCTCCTCGAGCTGGTCGAGCGCGACGGCGACCTTCCCGCGCCGCGCCTCGAGCATAGCCGTCTCCATGATCGACATGGCGATGTCGGTGGCCCCCCCCGCTGCCCGGCTCGCCCGCTCGGAGTCGCGGATCAGCGGTTCCGCCTCGTCGAGCCGGCCCTGCGCCGAGAGGATCTCGCCGATGTTGAAGGCGGCGAGCGACACGCTCTGGCTGTCGCCGGCGCGCTCCCAGGCTTCGAGGGCCGCGCGATAGAGGTCGACCGCGTCGTCCCAGCGACCGGTGTAGTACGCGATCGTGCCGAGATTGTTGAGCACACCGCCCTTGCTGACGAGGTCACCGAGCTCGTCGTAGATCGCGAGCGCCCGACGTGCATGGCTGGCGCGGTGCGACTCGCCGAGATCTCGGTAGGCGACGTCGAGGCCGGCGAGCGCGCGCGCCACCGCCTCCTTCGCAATCACCGCCTCCCCGTCGGCGAGGGCGAGCTCGAGCCACGGGAGGGCAGTGGCCGGTCGCCCACTTCCGAGCAGGACGACGCCGAGCCACGCCGCAACGGCGGCTCGCTGAGCGGTCGCCGGCGCACTCTTGACCGGCTCGAGCAGCGTGAGCGCCCGCAGCAGAACGCGTCGTGCCGCGCCGAACGCACCGAGCCTGTAGCCGACTTCTGCCTGTCTGCGCAGGAGGCGGGCCTGCTCGACCGCGTCTGCCCGCGACTCGACGGCCGGCAAGGACGAATGCCGCCTGCGCGCGCTCGAGCTCCCCGAGTGAGAGCAAGACGTCTCCGAGAGCCTCCGCAGCAAGGGCTACTGTCTCCGGTCTGGCGCTCCGCGACCTTGTCCCCGCCGTGACAGCTCGGTCGAGCAGTGCAGCCGCATCGGCATTCGCGTACACCGCGCGCGCTGCACGCCCAGCCACGACGCCGTAGCGGAGCGCCTTCGCCCAGATGCCGGCTTCGAAGAAGTGGCGGGCCAGCTGATCCGCAACCTCGACCGGGTCACCCACTTGCTCGAACGCCTCGCCGACTCGGCGGTGAAGCTCTCGCCGGCGACGAAACGGAAGGCCGTGATAGGCGGCGTCTCGTAGCAGCCCGTGCCGGAACTGGACACCCCCTTCGCCATCGGCAACGAGAAAACGGTCGAGCCGCGCGAGAGCGGCTTCGGCTTGAGCCTCGTCGAGCCCTACGGCCGTGACGAAATTCGACCGCACGAACCGCGTGCCGAGCACCGACGCCTGTCTCAGCAGGCCGCGGTCGGCGCTCGCGAGCTCGTCGATCTGCACGGCCATCATCGCTTCGACCGAATCGGGCAATGCATCGAGATCGGCACCGCGCTCCAACGCCGCGATCATCTCCGTGACGAAGAGCGGACTGCCCGACGAGCGGGCAACGACGGCGTCCGCTACATGACCCGAGAGCGGCGCGTTCTCGGTCAGCTGCTGAACCAGAAGCAGCGCCGCGTCCGCCGCGAGGCCCTCGAGCTGCAGCTCGAGGGCCTCGGCGCCGGGAGGCGGCTCGAAGCCTCCCTCGCTCTCGCGGCGTGCGAGGAGCAGGAGCCAATGTCGGCTTTCGATGCCGTCGCGCGATCTGGCCGATCAGCTCCACCGAGGCCTCGTCCATGTAGTGGACGTCGTCGAGCACGAGCAGCGCAGCGTCGGGCACGAGCCCAGCGAGGAGTGATTCGACGCTCTTCGCGATCCGCTCGGGCACGAAGCGCTCGTCCAGGGCGGCCGACTCCGGCGTCGGCGGCAGGTCAAGGCCGAGAACCATGCCGAGCAGCGGCAGCCACGGTTCGAGTTCCGCCGCGACCGTGCCGACCGCGTCGCGCAGGCGGCGCTCGACCTCGGCGTCGGGCGTGCGACGTCCGAGCTGCAGCGCGCCGCGCAGGAGCGTGCCGACTGCGGCGTATGGATGGCTCGCGGCTCACCTGTGAGCAGGTCACGCGGAGCGTCCGAACATCCGACGCCCACGACCTGAGCTCGGCGACGAGGCGCGTCTTTCCCAGCCCGGGCTCGCCACGCACGAGTGGCGAGCGTGCCCTCGCCCGCGCGCGCTCGGGCGAGGGCCGCGAGCAGTAGATCGAGCTCCGGCTCTCGGCCGACGAACGGCCCGCTCGCCTCCATCTCCCGCTCGCCCGACCGCCGGCCCCACGTCGGAGGCCCGGACGAGCTCTGCCTTGCCCTTGGCCTGGAACGGCTCGATCGGCGTGACCTCGTACATCGTGCGTGCACGCTCGAGCACGTCCTCGCGAGCGAGCACTTGACTGTCCGCGGCTCGCACCATGATCCGTGCGGCGGTGTTGATCGCATCGCCGTAGAACGTGTACGTCCGGCGCGTCGGAGGTCCGACGATGCCCGCGAACACACGGCCGGCGTTGACTCCGACGCGCACGGGAAGGCGGCCTGGTCGCTCCACGATCGCGCGGGTGACGCGCAGCATGAGCTCCTCCTCATCGCCGCCTGCACTGCGGGGGGCGCCCGTGAGCAGGATCGCCTTCACCGCAGCTTTGCTCACATCCGTCTGCGCAAAGGTGACATCGAAGCCCTGGCACGCCTCCTGGATCGCGGTGATCCGGTCGTCGAGAGCATCGGCGAGCGCCTCCGCTCCCTCGCGCTCGAGCAGCTCGTCCGTGCCGCGGATCTCGACGAACGCGACCGCTACGTGTCGGTGCTCCGGGTCGGCAGGCTCCCCCCGCAGCTCTCGCGTGTACGCAGCTGGGAGCAGCAGCGCGAGATCGACGCCCGAGGAGTCGAAGTACGGCGGCACCGTCTCCGGGCGCCTGCGGGCTGCCTGCGAGCAGCACCATCCCCTCGCGTGAGGCGCCGAGCAACTCGGGATGGAGCAGGTTCGCGGTCTGCGGGCTGAGCATGACCTCGCCGGCAGACGCGACCGCCTCGGCCAGCACGCATGCGGTCGTATCGTCGCCGACGACCAGCAGCTCGCGGTGTATCCCCCCGACGAGGAAGAGGTCGAAGGTCCCGGAGTGGAGCCCGCAGGACATCCGCAGCCGAACCGGGCCGGCGGACGTCGTCAGCCGCCGCATGCCGGCGAGCGCCTCCTGCATGGCGAGCGCGGCCGTCGCCGCACGGATCGTGTGGTCGTCCCCACGAAAGAGGAGGAGCACTGCGTCGCCACCGAACTTGAGCAGGTCTGCCTGGTGCGCGTACGCAGCGGCGATCAGCTCCGCAAAGGCCGAGTCGAGGACGGCGGCGATCTCCTCGGATCCTTCGCGGCCCTTGCTCGCTAGACGCTCGGTCAGCTCCGTGAAACCCGAGATGTCCGCGAACAGGAGCGTCCCCTCGAATCTCCGTGTCCGCATCGTCGGGGTATCTCGTAGCCAGTCCGCCGCGATGCGCGGCACGAAGGGGCGAAGGATGTCATTCGCTACTCGCGTGTGCGTCGTGGTCGCCGCGCTCACGTGGCTGCACCCACCCGACTATTCGAGTCGCGACTCGTGGAGGACGAGGGGCTCGAGGCTTGACCAGTCGAAGCTCTCACCGATCGTCCGCAGATGTTCGCGCGTCGCGTCGTCGCAGAGGGCTCCGGCGACTCCGGCCTCGTACGCCGTACGCGGGTGCAGCCCGAGCGACCATGCGATCTCGTTCTCCCGCGTCATGTCGGTCTCGAACATCGCCGGGTCGTCGGTCGAGATCGAGCAGATGACGCCGAGCTCAACGAGCTCTCGTAACGGATGCTCGGCCAGCGTGGGCACGACTCCCGTGCACACGTTCGACGTGGGCGTGACGTCGAGCACGATCCCGCGGGACACTAGTTCGTCCACGAGAGCAGGATCCTCCAGAGCGCGGATGCCGTGCCGGATTCGATCGGCTCCGAGCTGCTCGACGGCGACACGGACCGAGTCGGCGCCCGCCACCTCGCCGGCGTGCGGCACCGCACCGAGACCGCCCTCTCGTGCGAGCCGGAAAGCGTGCTCGAACGGCCCGGGTGGGTACTGCGCCTCGTAGCCGCCGAGTCCGAGCCCCACGACTCCGCGGTCACGGAAGGCGATCGCGTGACGCGCAGTGGTTTCCGCGTTCCCGACCGGGAAGCTCCGGGTGACGTCGGGGGTGAGCCGCACCTCGACGCCGTGCAGTTCTCGGGCCTCGGCGACACCGTCGCAGTAGCTCTCGAACACGTCCTCCCACCGTGCGCCGAGCCGCACGAACTGCGCCGGCGAGAAGACTCCCTCGATGTAGACGACGCCTTCGCGCGCGGCTTCCTCTGCATACTCGACGACGATCTCCCTGAAATCCGGCGCGCGCAACGCGCGCGCGATCAGGAGCCAAACCTCGATGAAATGATCGAAGTCGCGGAACCGGTAGAGCTCGGCGAGCTCGCCGCCTGTCGCGACGGGCAGGGCGACGCCGTTCCGGTGCGCCAGCCGGAGGAGCGTCTCGGGCCTGACGGCGCCCTCGAAATGCACGTGGAGCTCAATCTTCGGATAGGGCACGCCGCTATCCGCCGCGTTGGCTCTCTCAGCGCGTGAGATGAGCAACCTCGGCGTCCACGACATGCGCGTCGACCATCCACGGCAGGGTTCGAAGCAACCTCCCAGGAAGAGCACGATCGCCCTCCATGCGTACGCTCCCTCGCTGCGGGGGGAGCGTCGGTGCGCGGCAACGGGCGACAGAGCGTCGTCGCACGCCAGCGCGTGATCCTGAGCTTCGATCTTCGGTCCTGCGGTCACTAAACACCCTCCCCCGCGGCACCGTGCTCCCATGCACCTTCGCAGAGCGAGGTGCCGCGGCATCGATGCCTCCGCCAGCGAACGCCGTCGTTCGCGGGTCTTGCCGGGCGAGCATATCCTCAGTGCACCACCCATCGCGGTTTCAACGCTGCTTTGGAACTCGTTTTACAGTGATGCTTCGCCGACGGGTCGGCCTGCGCGGCGTAAGGCTTCATGCTGAGACGAGTTTTTAGCCTGAGAGATCGGACGGATCAGTGATGGGTGCCCGGCAGGCGAACCGCTCGCAGACGTAGACGGCTGGCCGGCCGGCGACGAGCTGCTTACCGTCGAGCAGCGGTATGCCTGCGGCCGGGCCGACCGCAGCGACGGTTGCCGGCTGGAACGGCGCAAGCGCGGCGCGCGCAACCTCCGAGTCGACAGGGCCGACGATCGCCAGCTCCCGCGGAGGAGCGAGATGCAGGTCGAGCGCGCAGAGCGCCCAGCCGAACGCGCCCGGCATGCGTCCGAGCGCAGGCGCCACGAGGCGCAGCACCCCGACAGCGCGTCGCTCGAGTGCGTCGTCGCCCCAGATCCCGGCGAGGCGCAGCAGGACGTGCGCGAGCATCGAGTTCCCCGATGGAATCGGGTTGTCGTCGAGTTCCTTCGTCCTGATCACGAGCTGCTCCGCCGTCCGCCGGGGAGAGGAAGAAGCCTCCCTTCTCGTCGTCGGCGAAGAGATCGATCGCGAGCTGTGCCAGGCGATGGGCCTCGTGCAGCCACACGGCCTCACCGGTCGCCACATGGAGCTCGATCAGCCCATGCGCGACGTTTGCATAGTCGTCGAGATAGCCGCCACCGCTTGTCCGACCGGCGCGGATGCTGCGGTTGAGGCGCCCACCACCTGACAGCGGGCCGAGCAGGAACACGGCCACACGCCGGGCGGCCTGGACGTAGTCGTCGCGATCGAGGCGTCGCCCCGCCTCGGCCAGCGCGGCGAGCGCCAGCCCGTTCCACGACGCAATGACCTTGTCGTCGCGAAGCGGTTGCGGCCGCTGCTCGCGAATTGCGAGCAGGCGAGCGCGCTCTTCGACCTCGAGGATCCCGCGCACGATCGACCGGCCGTGCTCGAACGGAACGAGCACGTGCTCGGGGACACCCTCGCCCGGAGCCCAGGTGAACGTGAGACCCTCGACGCCGTCGGTGTCTGCATCCTGCGCCGAGGCGAGGCCGCCGTCGGCCAACTCGAGCTCGCGGAGCACGTAGTCGAGGGTCTCGACGACGATCTCCCGGTAGCGCTCGCGACCCAGCACGACCCAGGCGTGAAGGTACGCCGCGGCGAGGAGCGCGTTGTCGTAGAGCATCTTCTCGAAGTGCGGTACGAGCCACCGATCGTCGACCGCGTAGCGGTGGAAGCCGCCGCCGACGAGGTCGTACATCCCGCCCGCCGCCATCCCGTCGAGCGTCTTCTCCACCATCTCGAGCGCCCGTGGGGTACCGCGTCGCAGCAGCAGCTCGATCGTCGAGGCAGGCGGAAACTTTGGTGCTCGGCCAAACCCTCCGAACGCAGGCTCAAACGTCCTCGCGATGCCTCGCTCGGCCTCGAGCAGGAGCGCGTCCGTGAGCAGCTCGGTCGAGGGATCGACGGCCGCCGATCTGCGCATCTCGTCGGCGAGTCGGGTGGCTTGAGCTGCGATGTCGTGGCGCTGGTCACGCCACGCGCCGGCAACGGCCTCGAGGAGCTGGACGAAGCTGGGCATTCCGTGGCGCGGCTCGGGCGGGAAGTACGTTCCTGCGTAGAAGGGCTCGCCTGCAGGGGTCATGAAGATGGTCGTCGGCCACCCGCCTTGCCCGGTGAGCGCGACGACGGCTCCCATTGTCACCGCGTCGATGTCGGGTCGCTCCTCACGATCGACCTTGACGTTGACGAAGTGCTCGTTCATGATCGCCGCCGCCGCCGGATCCTCGAACGACTCGTGCGCCATCACGTGGCACCAGTGGCAGGCGCTGTAGCCCACCGAGACGAGCAGCGGTCGGTCGGTCTCGCGTGCGAGGGCGCGAGCCTCGTCGCCCCAGGGGAACCAGTCGACGGGGTTGTTCGCATGCTGGAGCAGGTAGGGGCTCGTCGCCGCGGCGAGTCGGTTCATAGCGCTCTCTGCTTCCTGGCGGGCACTGTCGTCATGCCAGCACCGTACGCGCGCCACGCAGCTCGGTGCGAAGCAGCCGCCGCGCGCGCGACGAGTCGAGCGAGCAGTCCAGGGGCCGTCCGGGCGGTGCCGGCGCGGCCCGCACCGGCTGCCGTGCGACGAGTGCGGCAAGCTCGGCCCGTGAGACGGCATCCGGTCCTGCCACGTGAAGGACTCCGGTTGCGCCGAGCTCGGCCAGCTCGAGGATCGCGGCTGACAGATCATCGACCTGGATCGGGCTGCGCACCTCGTTCTCGTAGAACGTCATAGCCGGGTCGGTGGCGACGCGCTCGTGTTCCGAGGGAGCCACGCCCGGCCCCCCGAGGAGGAGCGACGTCCTCACGATCAGCACGCCCGGATGCGCCTCCATCACCACGCGCTCGGCCTCGACTTTGGCCTCACCATAGGGGCTGACCGGACAGCAGACGTCATCCTCGTCGTACGGCGCTCCCTTGCAACCGTCGAAGACGACGTCGGTCGACAGATGGACGAGTTGCGCCCCAACGGCACGTGCGGCCCGGGCGACGTTGGCGCTACCAGCGACGACGACGGCACGGGCGTCAGTCCCGTTCTGACGGTACGCGGTGTGGACGACGACATCGGGACGTACGCGCGCCAGCAGATCGCGCACCGCCGCCGCGTCACGAATCTCGACCCGCTCGCCCGTCGCGTGCGGCGCCGCACGGAGCAGCGCCTTGCCGAGGTACCCGCCTGCTCCGGTCACGTGGACTCGCATCCGTCGGATACTCCAGCAGATGGATCGCGTGCGCTAGGTTGCGAAAGATGGGCCTCACGCTCGACATCAACGGGGAGACCTACGAGATCGACGCAGTCTCGGGCCGCCGGCTCTCAGCCGTCCTGAGAGACGATCTCGAGTTGACCGGAACGAAGATCGGTTGTGGCGAGGGTGCCTGCGGAGCATGCGCCGTGCTCGTTGACGGACGTCCGATTAACTCGTGCCTGATGCTCGCGGCGGCGGCGGAGGGACGCTCGATCGTCACGATCGAGGGGCTCTCGAGGAACGGGCCGACTCCCCTGCAAGAGGCGTTCGTCGAGGAGGACGCGCTCCAGTGCGGTTACTGCACGCCCGGCCAGATCGTCTCCGCCACGGCCTTGCTCGCCCGTTGCCCCCGACCCTCGCGCGACGAGATCCGCGCCGCCCTCGCTGGGAACGTCTGCCGCTGCGGCGCCTATCCCAAGATCGAGCGCGCCGTTCTCCGCGCCGCTGAGGCCGCCCTGTGACGCTGCGGCTCGTCAAGTCGACGACCGAGCTCGAGGGACGCTTCTTTGAGTCGTGGGCGCTCGTCGACGCCGACGACGAGCTTGCTCCCTGGCCCGCAAACGAGGCGCTCACTGTGGTCGGAACACCCGCCCGGCGGCTGGACGGGATCATGCGCGTGACCGGCGCGGCACGCTACACGGTCGACATCTCGCTCCCGGGGATGCTCCATGCCGCCGTGCTGCGCTCGCCACTCGCGCACGCACGCGTAACCGGCCTCGACCTTGCTGCCGCCCGCCGCGTTCCGGGCGTGCGCACGGTGCTTGGGCCGGACGCAGGTCTTGCCGGGCCGCACGGCGACATCGGCCGGGCTCCGGACGCGCCTGTTCTCACGGATCAGCCGGAGTACGCAGGGCAGCCAATCGCCGCAGTCGCCGCCGATACGCCCGAGGCAGCCGCCGCGGGTCTCGAGGCGCTCGGACTGAAGCTCGAGGCGCTCCCGTTCGTCGTCGACCTCGACGACGCGCTCCGCGAGCAGCGCTTTACCGACGAGCCCGCCGAGACGGGCCAGGGCGACGCCGCGACCGCGCTCGCCGGCGCTGACATTCGTGTCGAGATGTCGGTAGCCACCCCTGCACACCTCCAGGTTCCCATGGAGCCGCACGCCGCGGTCGCCGACTGGCGGGCCGACGGCCTGACCGTCTGGCTCTCCACCCAGGGCATGTTCGCGGCCCGGGACGAGCTCGCACGCGGGTTCGGCCTTCCCCGCGAGAGCGTCCGCGTGATCGCCGAGTACGTCGGAGGCGGCTTCGGAGGAAAGGCAAGCACGGGCACCGAGCCAATCCTCGCCGCCGAGCTGTCACGCCGTGCCGGACGACCCGTCAAGCTCGTGAACGACCGACACGCCGAGCAGCTCGACGGAGGCCGCCGAGCAGCGACTCGCCAGTCGCTGCGGCTCGGCGCAGCGTCCGACGGCACCCTACTCGCCGTCGACGCCGACGCGCTCATCGGCGTCGGGCTCGGCGGCCTGATGATGTCGTTCTTCGCAGCGCGCGTGCTCTACCCCACCCGCGCTCTCTACACCTGCGCGAACACGAGCGCTCAGGTCTTCCCGCTCCGGATCAACCTGCGCTGCCAGAACGCATTCCGCGCGCCCGGGGTCATGGAGGGCATCACGGTGTTCGAGCAGGCGATCGACGAGCTCGCGATCGCAACCGGCCTAGACCCACTTGCGCTCCGACGCCACCTCCATGCGGACGTCGACCAGATCAGCGGGCAGCCCTATTCGAACAAGCGCCTGCGCGAGTGCTACGACCGCGCCGAGGCGCTTTCCGGGTGGGCCGATCGCGATCGGCTTCGTGAGCGACAGCCGGACGGGCTCTTGCGCGGAATGGGCTGCGCGACGCAGACTTGGTGGGGCGGCGGTGGCCCACCGGCCCAGGCCATCGTGCGGATCGACAGCGACGGCACGGCGGTGGTCGTCACCGGCATCCAGGACACGGGCACAGGCACGACAGCCGGGGCCAGGCTCGTCGCCGCCCAGCAGCTCGGGCTCCGCCCCGAGCAGGTGACCGTCCTGTCTGGGGACACACGGCACGGAACGTACTCGCCGATGGCAGCCGGCTCGATGATCACGGGCTCGGTGATGCCGGCCGTGCGCTCGGCGGCCGGCAAGGCTCGAACGCTCTTGCTTCAGGTGGCATCCGACGTGCTCGAGATCTCGGCCGACGACCTCGTGCTCACGGACGGTCGCATCTCGTCTCGCGACGGCGCGATCGACGTTCCCGTGGCCGAAGTCACGGCCAACCTCGGCCAGTCGCTGATCGAGGCGAAGGGCTCGCGCGGGCCTAATCCCGACGGCATTCAGATACAGACGTTCGGCTGCCAGATCGCGCAGGTCGCCGTCGACCCCGGAGTCGGAGAAGTCGTCGTCGAGCATGTCTGGGCCGTTCACGACGTGGGACGGATCGTGAACCCCCTGACCGCGTCGAGCCAGGTCGAAGGTGGTGTCCTCCAGGGCGTCGGCTTCGCGCTGAGCGAAGAGCTCGTGGTCGATCCCACGACCGGTGTCCCAGTCAACGCGACCTTCGACGATTACAAGGTTCCGACGATCGCCGATGTTCCCGCCATCACGGTCGAGTTTGTCGACGTGCCGGACGACAACGTGCCAAACGTGGGCGCGAAGGGGCTTGGCGAGCCGCCGATCATCCCGACAGCAGCCGCGATCGCGAACGCGTTCGCGCACGCCACCGGACGCCGTGCCTCGGCGCTACCGCTCACACGCGCCCGCGTGTTCGAGGCGCTCCGGTGAGCGTGTACGCTCGACCTGAGTCGCTCGAGGAAGCGCTCGCGCTCCTGCAGGATCCGGCAAGCGCCCCCCTTGCCGGAGGCACCGACCTGGCGGGTCAGATCGATCGCGCGATTGTGACGCCCGGGTTGCTCGTCGACCTGCAAGCCGTTGGGCTGGCCGGGATCGCCGCCCGCGACGGAGGTGTCTCGATCGGCGCGATGACCACACTCGACGAGATCGCCTCATCCGCAACACTTGCCCCGTATGCCGCGGTCCAGACGGCCGCATCCCTTGCTGCGTCCCCCCTGTTGCGGAACGCCGGAACGGTCGGCGGGAACCTCTGCCAGGGCACGCGTTGCTGGTACTACCGTGGGCTCGAGTGGCACTGCTGGCTCGCCGGCGGGGACACGTGCTACGCACAGATCGGCGATCACCGCAAGCACGGGCTGGAACCTGGTGACTGCATCTCCGCGCACCCGTCCGACCTTGCGCCCGCGCTCGCAGCGTGCGGCGCCACGGTCATCGTGCGCGGCGACTCGCAGGAGCGGACACTGGCGCTCCTCGACCTCTATCGCCGGCCAACCGATGACAACCGCTCGCTCGTCGTGCTCGAGCATGGCGAGCTGATCACGGAGATCATCCTCCCCGCTCCACCGGATGCGTCGAGCTACGAGCGCGCCGGCGAGCGGCAAGCGTTTTCGTTCCCGCTCGTCGCCGTCGCCGCCGCGCGCCGCGGAGCCGACATCAGCCTCGTGGCCGCAGGCGTCGCGAACGTCCCGCGCGCCCTCGATCCCGAGGACCCCCTCCGTGGCCTCGGGGGCAACCCGCAGAGCGCCTGGAAGCGCGATCTCGTCGCCGAACTGGCCCGCCGAGCGGTCGCCGGGATCACCTAGGCAGAGCCAGGACGGCCTTACGACTCCTTGACAGCGCGTCCGCGCGCACGCAGATGGCGCACAAGCTCGATCGTCCCGGCGATCGAGATGGCGATCAGGAACGCCGCCAGCAAGCCGCGCTCGGGGTGTTGCTCGAACGCCTTGCCGCCGAAGTACCCGAGCAGCGCGGTGTAGCTGCCCCAGATCAAGCACGCGATCACGTCCGCGACGATGAACCGGCGCCACGGGAAGGTAGGGACGTAGCCGGCCGCGAACGTCATCGCCGTCCGGCCCCCCGGGATGAACCGGGCGATGATGATCAGGTAGGTGCCACGCTCGTCCAGCTGACGCTCCGCCCAGAGGAACCCACGTTGCGAGCGCTCGCTCTTGAACCATCTCTTGACCGTCCGCTCGCCGAGCAGGTGACCGAGCAGGTAGGAGATGTTGTCGCCAAGGAGCGCGCCGCCGCTTGCAGCGAGGATGACGAGCGGCAGGCTGAGGTCGCCCGTGCCCGCGAGCACGCCCCCCGTGATCGCGAGCGTCTCGCTCGGCACGAGTGGGAAGAACGCATCGACGGCCGCGACGGTGAAGATCGCCGGGTAGCTCCACCACGCGCCAGAGACCCAGTCGATCAGCTCGTTGAACATCCTGCCTATCGTTGCAGAGAGCGGTTCTGCCGCTGCGTACAGAGCCGAGTCGGCAGGATACGGTCGTCATGATCAACGACATGCGAAGCGGCGTGCCGTGGCTCTTCCCTGCGCAGCGACGACGGGAGCGCACGTGAGCCATCTCTCGGCGTCGTTCAGCGCGACGATCCGCGTGCGCCTAGCGGATCGGCCCGGGTCGTTCGTCCGCTTCGCCCAAGCGGTCGCGGACGCGGGAGGATCGCTGGGCGCGATCGATCTCGTACGCGTCGACGGCGGCACCAAGGTCCGGGACGTCACGGTCGAGGCCACTGACACCGACCACATCGAGAGGATCGTCGCGGCGGTCTCCGCACTGGCCGACGTCGACGTGGAGCATGTGTCGGACAGGACGTTCCTGCTCCACCTTGGCGGAAAGATCCAGATGAGCTCGAAGGCGCCGATTCGGACGCGTGACGATCTCTCGATGGCCTATACGCCTGGGGTTGCGCGGATCTCGAGCGCGATCGCCGAGGATCCTTCGCTCGCGTGGAACCTCACGATCAAGCAGAACAGCGTGGCGGTGGTCTCCGACGGGACGGCGGTGCTCGGTCTCGGTGACATCGGCCCCGAGGCAGCGATGCCGGTGATGGAGGGCAAGGCGGCGCTGTTCAAGGAGTTCGGTGGCGTGGACGCGTGGCCGATCTGCCTCGCCACCAAGGACACCGACGCGATCGTGGCCGCAGTAACGGCGATCGCGCCGGGCTTCGGGGGCATCAATCTCGAGGACATCTCGTCGCCACGCTGCTTTGAGATCGAGGCACGACTGCGCGACGCGCTCGACATTCCCGTCTTCCACGACGATCAGCACGGCACGGCAATCGTCGTCCTCGCGGCGCTCCTGAACTCGTTGAAGGTGGTGGGCAAGCGGATCGAGGACGTGAAGATCGTGACGACGGGGGTCGGCGCCGCCGGGATCGCGGTCGGGGAGATCCTGGTCGCGGCGGGGGCGCAGAACATCGTCGGGTGCGACCGGGTCGGCGCGATCCATCGTGACCGCTCCGACCTGACGAGCGTGAAGGCACGCTATGCAGAGCGCACAAACCCCGACGGGGAGCGCGGGACGGCAGACGCGGTGCTAAGAGGGGCCGATGTCTACATCGGGCTCTCGATGCCCGGCGCGGTAACGCCCGCCGGGATCGAGGCAATGACCGAAGGTGCCATTGTCTTCGCGATGGCCAACCCGACCCCTGAGATCACACCCGAGCAGATCCCACCCGGCAAGGCTGCGGTCGTCGCGACCGGGCGCTCGGACTATCCGAACCAGATCAACAACGTACTCGCCTTTCCGGGAATCTTCCGCGGCGCGCTCGACGTGCGTGCCAGTGCGATCACCGAGGAGATGAAGGTGGCGGCCGGCCATGCGCTGGCCGGCGTCATCGCTCCCGACGAGATGAGCGCCGAGTACGTCGTCCCGAGCGTGTTCAACCGCGATGTCGCTCCGACCGTTGCGACCGCAGTTGCAGACGCCGCGGTTCGCGGCGGCGTCGCCCGGCGCGAGCGCTCGTAGCACGCTCGGCGTTCACGCGACCAACCGTCGCGAGGGTCGACCGAGCGTGCGCGACAGCGAGCGAGGTCAGACCCGGAGACGTGGCGGCGACGGGCGTGGCCGGCGCGGACGCGACACGTCCGGTCGGGAGGAGTTTTTGGGGTCGCAATCCCGATGATTGTCAGCTGTTGACAAAAATCGGGGTCAGACCTCATGGCATGGTCGTCGCAGACATGCCTGGAGGGGCCGCCGTCGTCGAACGCCTACCTGCAGACGGTGCCGCGCGAAGCGGCGAGACGGACGCGCGGGTCGACCAACCGGGCCGCTTGGGCCCGACCCAGCCTGCTCGCCTACTCGTATTGCAGAGCTTCGAGCGGATTGAGCTTCGCGGCCCGCCGGGCGGGGAAGATCGCCGCAACGATGCCGACGACAATCGCTGAGATCCCGAACACGATCAGGGACACCCACGGCATCGAGAACTCGATGAAGTCGACGCGCGAGATCAGTAGCGCTGCGAGAACAAGGCCGAGGGCGATGCCCACGGCGGCGCCGATCAACGCCGTGATGATGCTCTCGTGACGGATCATGCGTCGTACCTGGCGCCGGGTCATGCCAATCGCTCGGAGCATCCCGATCTCGCGCGTCCGCTCGAAGACACTGAGCACGAGCGTGTTTACGATCCCGAAGAGCGAGACGAGAATCGACAGCGCGAGCAGTACGTAGAGGATGTTGAGAACCGAGCTCAGCCCCGAGATCTGGTTGTCGATGAATTGCCCGCCCGTCTGCACCTTCGCATTCGGGAAGGGTTCCAGTGCCTTCTCGAGCGCCGCGGTATTCGCCGCGGAGTCGCCGCCCTCCATGCTCACGAACGAGTAGAGGTTCTTGGGCGCAGGGTTCTGAGCGTCCCACGCCGCCGCCGAGATCGTCACGACGCCAAACGGCGACCCGCCTGCCGGTGGGTCGAAGATCCCCCTTACCTCGAACGTCTCCGTCACGCCGTTCACGAACGTGATGTCGATCGGTGATCCGACCACAAGATTGTGATCCTTCGCGTAGCCGTCGTCGACGAATACACCGCTTTCGCCAAGCGTCGCGAAGACCTGATTCGACCCTTCGATCCAGTCGAGGTTGAGGACATCGGCGGTGCCTGGATCGACAGCCGTCGTGAACTCCGTCTTACCGAAGACGAGTGCCTCGCCCGTCCGTACGCTGCCGCTGCCGGTGACGCCCGGAGCCTGGGCTGCCGCCGCGGCCGCGTCGATCGGGATCGGCGAGTAGTTGTTCTGCGCTGTGATCGCGTAGTCGCCCCGGAAGATCTCGTTCACCGCTCCACGGAAGGATTGCGTGATACCCGCCGCAAGCGCCGCGACGAGAGTGACCAGGGCGAGTCCGATCATGAGCGCAGCCGCCGTCGACGCCGTACGTTGCGGGTTCCGTCGCGCGTTGTCCTGGGCAAGTGTGCCCGCCGAGCCGCCAAACCGCCTTGCGGGCCAGCCCAGGAGAGCGGTGAGTGGCCGAACGAAACGAGACGAGAGCAGTGCGACGCCGAAGAAGACAAGGACCGTCCCGAGTCCCATCCACAACAGGATCGCCGTGGTGCTGAGCCCGCTCCCGAACAGGCCGTATACGAGCGCGGCGAACCCGACGGCTGTCAGGAACACGGCCCACGGCGTCCGGAAACGCGCAAAGCGGCCTTCCGGAAGGGTCGCACCTTCGCGGACGGCCGCGATCGGCGGAACGCGCGTAGCGCGGAGGGCCGGGCGCAGGCTCGCGACAAGCGTGACGAGGATACCGACGAGAAGCGAGACGATAATCGTCCGCGTCTCGAAGACGAGGCCGCTGTTCGGGAGCGTGAAGCCGACCGCATCGAACAGCTTGAAGAGCAGCGTGGCGAGTCCTAGCCCGAGGAACAGACCTGCCAGCGACGCGAGCACACCAACCACGAGTGCCTCGAGAATGATCGAGCCGAGCACCTGCCGTCGCGATGCGCCAAGCGTTCTCAGTGTCGCAAACTCGCGCATTCGCTGGGCGATCGTGATTGAAAGGGAGTTCGCGATCACAAAAGCGCCGACGAAGAGCGCAATGCCGCCGAACGCAAGGAGGAAGCTCTGCAGGAACGAGATGAAGTCGTTCGTATCCTTCGCATCCTCTGTCGCCTGGTCAGCTCCTGTTCGAACTTGAGTCTCCGGCGGCAGGATCCTCTGGATCTCGGCCACGAGCGCCGCCGGCGAGATGCCACCCTTGCCCTTGATCCGGATCTGGTCGAGCTTGCCTTCCTTCTCGAACAGCGACTGGGCGGTCTTGAGATCGAAGCCCGCGAGCGTTGCACCGCCGATTGTCGAGACCGAGCCGAATTTCACGAGCCCCGAGATGCGCAGCGTCTGAACCGGTCCTTCGGCCTGCACCCCGATCTGCTGGCCAACCTCGAGGTCCTTTTTCGAGGCGGTCGAGACGTCCACGACGACCTCGCCTGCGGCCGGCCAGGCTCCCTTCTCCAGCGTCAGGGTGTTGAAATCGGGCTTGCTCGGGTCGACGCTGAAGCCGAGCTGGGGAGCGCCCCCGAACACGATTGCCTTGCCGTCCTTGCCGATCAGCTGCGCTTCACCACCGACTCCGCCAACCGCGTCGGCGACATTCGGGAGCGCCTGCACTTCGGTGAGGAGGCTCTCGTCGAACGCCGGGACTGTGCTTCCCGAACCGTCGGAGACGTCGAACGGGCTCTTGCCTGTCACTGTTGCGTCGGTACCGCGATAGATGTCGCTGAAGATCGAGTCGAAGGCCTTGTCGATCGAGTCCGTCAGGACGAACGTGCCGCTCACCATCGCGACCCCGAGGACGATCGCGAGCGCGGTGAGCGCCGTGCGCAGCTTCCGACTGAGGAGACCCTTCAGCGCAAAACGGGTCACGAAGCGCCGAGCTCCTCCATCGACCGGACGATCTCGGCGGCCTCGCCGCCGGCTGTCTCCTTCACGATCAGCCCGTCGGCGAGGAAGAGGATCCGGTCGGCGATCGTCGCGGCACGTGGATCGTGGGTGACCATCACGACGGTCTGTCCCATGTCCTCGACCGTGTGCCGGAGCAGCTCGAGGATCTCACCGCTCGTCTTCGAGTCGAGGTTCCCGGTCGGCTCATCGGCGAAGATGACGTCTGGCCTCGAGACGAGCGCTCGCGCGAGCGCGACGCGCTGTTGCTGTCCGCCCGAGAGCTCGGCCGGGCGATGGTGCAACCGGTCGCCGAGCCCAACCGATCGGATCAGCTCGTCGAACCATGCTGGGTCGGGTTTCGTACCTGCGATCGAGAGAGGCAGCCGGATGTTCTCCTCGGCACTCAGCATCGGCAAGAGGTTGAAGAACTGGAAGACGAACCCGATCCGCTGCCGGCGCAACCGCGTCAGGTCATTATCGCCGAGCGTCGTGATCTCCGTGCCGGCGATCGTGACCGTCCCTGCCGTCGGCTTGTCGAGTCCCGCGAGGATGTGCATGAGGGTCGACTTGCCCGAGCCGGACGGGCCCATCACCGCGGTGAGTTGGCCGGTCTCGACGCTGACCGAGACGCCACGCAGCGCGTCGACCGCGGTCTCTCCCTGTCCGTAGCGCCGGCTCACGTCGTGCGCGACGACGACCTCCGACCCGTTCGCATTCTCCATCGATCCTCCCGCGGTAGACCTCACGAGCCTAGCGGGAGGCACCGGAGGGGCGACAGGCGGGTTAACCGTACTCTTTCGAGCGGGCTTGTCGGGATTGGGGAAAGCGCGAGGAGCGACGGCTCGCAGCGAAGCGCCGCTGCCGGCCCCGGGCCACCCCTACCGGTCGCGGCGTCTCGCAGAGCCGGGTGCTAGTCCGACATCGGGACGACGAGCAACGGGAGCGGCGAGCGCTGCACGAGCTTGAGCACGACCGAGCCGAGCACGGCGCCGCTGATCGGATTCTCGCCGACAGTGCCGACCACGATCAGCGTCGCGCCGACCTCCTTCGCCACCTCGAGGATGGCGTCGGCGGGCTTGCCCTGCACGAGCCGCGTCTCGACCGTGATCCCGGCGTCTTCGAGGACGGCCCTGGCGCGGTCGACGGCATGGCTAGCGACGTCCTCGAGCGCCTGCCGGAACGCGCCGACATCACCGCCCCCGAGCGGGCTGATGTAGTAACCGAAAACGACGACGACGCGCGCGTCGAGCTCCGGGGCGAGTCGTGCGACCGCCGCGAGCGCCGCGTCGGCCGAGGGCGATTCGTCGTAGCCGAGGAGGATCGTCTCAGGCACCGAGCACCTCGGGTGCGGCCACCTCAGGCCGATTCGCGAAGAACTCCTTGTGGGCTACCCAACGCAGAACCATCAGGATCACCCCGAGGATCATGAACCCGATCGCGATCACGAGCGGCGGCCCGAGCCCGAACCACGAGGCCCCCGACTCGGAGTTCTCCGGCTTCGAGAGGTCCTTGACCGACTTGACGAGGATGTAGCCCATGATGACCGTCCCGACGAGTGGCACGAGCCCGACGAGGACGAAGTTCTTGACGCTCTTCGTCAGCTCACGCCTGAAGTAGACGACGCACGCGAGGCCGGTCATCCCGTAGTAGAGCAGGATGAAGAGGCCGATCGACAGGATCGAGTCGTAGAGCGCGTTCTGGCTCACGATCGTGAGACCCACGAACCAGATCGTCGAGACGACGGCCATCCAGATCGTCGCCACACCTGGAGTCAGATGCCGTTTGTGGACGCTTGCGAACTGCTTCGGGAAAGCGCCCTGCACAGCCATCGAGAGCGCCGTCCTGGTCGACGGCAGGATCGTCGTCTGGGTCGATGCGGAGGCGGAGGTGAGCACGGCGATGATCAGGAGCTTATCGAGCGGAGAGCCGAAGACGTCCTTGCCGAGAGCGGCGAGGACGTCGATCTGGTTCTCCTCGAGAAACGCCGTCCCGTGGTAGGCCACGGCGGCGATCGCAACGACGACGTAGATGCCTACGAGGATGATCGTGCTGAGGATCGCTGCGAGGCCGGGCGTCCTTGTCGAGTCCGCCGTCTCCTCGTTGACGCTGACCGTCGAGTCCCAGCCCCAGTAGATGAAGATCGAGGCCAGCACGCCCGCTACGAGGGCACTCGTCGACGAGATGTTGAACGGGTTGAGCCAGCTGAGCGATGGACGGAGGGAGTTCGCCGGATTCGAGGCGTAGACCTTGACGAGCGCCACGACTGCGAACAGGAACAGCGTCACGATCTCGGCACCCAGGAGGAACCACTGCGTCTTCGCCGAGGCCTCGATGCCGACGTAGCAGATCCAGCTCATCAGAGCGATCCAGATCACGCCGACGACGGTGACCCAGAACTTGCTCTCGGCGAGGCTGTCCGCTCCGACGAGCAGGAAGCTGTACTCGCCCGCGATCTGCGAGAGATTCGCGATCACGATCACCTGGGCGATCAGCGCAGCCCAGCCGCCGAGCCACCCTGCCCACGGGCCAAATGCCTTGGTCGTCCACGAGAACGTCGTGCCGCAATCGGGATCCGCCTTGTTCATGTAGTAGAAGCCCGCCGCGATGAACAGCATCGGGACGAACGTGACCCACAGCGCAGCGGGCGCATAGAGACCAACGGCGACGACGACGATCCCGAGCGACGAGGCGAGGCTGTAGCCGGGCGCCGTCGAGGCGACACCGATGACGACGCTCGAGACGAGTCCGAGCGCGCCGGTCTTCAGCCCCTTGTCCGCGACGATGTCGGTGCCGTCGACGATGTGCGGCGAGACGGTCAAGCGAGCTTGACGCAAACGTGCTTGATGCGGGTGTACTCCTCCATCGAGTAGAGCGACATGTCTTTCCCGTAACCCGACTCCTTGAACCCGCCGTGCGGCATCTCCGACGCGAGCGGGAAGAGATGCTCGTTCACCCAGACCGTGCCGAAGTCGAGGTGGGCGGCTACTTTCAGGGCCCGCCCGACGTTCTCGGAGAAGACGGACGCCGCGAGCCCGTAGCGGACGTCGTTGGCCATCGCGACCGCTTCATCGTCAGAGGAGAAACGTTGCATCGTGACGACCGGCCCGAAAACCTCGTCCTGCACGATCTCGGCGCGTTGGTCGACGTCGGTCACGATCGTCGGCGCGACGAAGAAGCCGCGCTCACCGATGGAGCGGCCGCCGGTCACGACCGTGGCCTTGGCGTCCGCCGCCCGCTCGAGAAAGCCGAGTACGCGCTGCTGTTGCTCGGCCGAGATGACCGGGCCCATGCCGATCTCGTCGTCGGTTGCGGGGTCTCCGACGGTGAGCGACTCGACCGCCTTGACCGTCTCGCCGAGCACGTCGTCGAAGAGGCGCTGATGGACGAGGATGCGCGAGGAGGCGGTGCAGTCCTGGCCCGAGTTGAAGTAGCCGCCGATCTTGATCGCCTCCGCCACGGCCGCGGGATCGGCATCGTCGAGGACGACCATCGGCGCCTTCCCTCCGAGCTCGAGATGCACGCGCTTGACCGTGTCCGCGGCGTTCTTGGCGATCTGCTTCCCGGTCGCGGTGTCACCGGTCAGCGAGACGAGCCTGACCGCGGGGTGGCGCACGAGACCGTCTCCCACCGGTATTCCTTCCCCTGTCAGGACCTGGAGAACGCCAGGCGGGAGCACCTCTTGCGCGAGCTCGACGAACCGCAGCGTGGTCAGCGGCGTCTGCTCGGCGGGCTTGATGATCTGCACGTTCCCCGCGGCGAGCGCCGGGCCCAGCTTCCAGCCCACCATGAAAAGCGGGTAGTTCCACGGGGCGATCCCGGCAACCACGCCGAGCGGCTCGCGCCGGATCATCGACGTGTAGCCCTCCACGTACTCGGCCGCGGACTTGCCTTCGAGGTTACGCGCGGCACCGGCGAAGAAGCGGAGGTTGTCGGCGATCAGGGGCGGCTCGTCCTTCGCGACCCACCAGGGCTTCCCGACGTTCAGGGACTCGAGCCGTGCGAGCTCGTCGGCATGCTCGTCGACGATGTCGGCGAGCCTGAGCAGGAGCTCCATCCGGTCCTTCGGGGTCTTCGTCCGCCACGTCTCCCAGGCCCGCTCCGCGGCGCGAACGGCCCGGTCGACGTCCTCCGCACTGCCGCGCGGCACCTCCGCGATCACCTCGCCCGTCGCCGGGTTGACAACCTCCATCGTCTCGCCGCTCAGCGAGTCGACGAACTCGCCGTCGACGAACATCCTGTGTCGGCTCAAGGCAACGCTCATGTGACCCTCCTGGACACGAGCGCGACCCCGCGCGCGCTCTCGGACGAATCGGAGCGAGCGTACCAGTCGGATCGAAAACGCCCGCGGCCGCGAGCGGCGTACCGCTGCTTCGGGTACAAACGTCCCTTATGCGCGTTCTTGTCGTCGGAACGGGCGGCGTCGGCTCGGCGTTTGCCGGCATTGCTCAACGGCGGTCGTTCTTCGACCGCGTAACCCTCGCCGATGTCGCACTCGGGCGGCCGCAAGCCGTCGTCGACCGGCTCGACGACGATCGCTTCTCGGCGGCTGCAGTCGACGCATCTAGCGAGGACGCGATCGTGAAGCTGATCCAGGAGACGCGGGCCGACGCGGTCCTCAACGCGTGCGATCCGCGCTTCAACCCGCCGATCTTCGACGCGTGCCTGCGTGGAGGCGCGACGTACCTCGACATGGCGATGACGCTCTCGGAGCCGCACCCCACGCACCCTCACGAGCAAGCGCACGTGAAGCTCGGCGACTACCAATTCGCAAGAGACCAGGCGTGGAGGGACGCCGGCCTGCTCGCCCTCGTCGGAATCGGGATCGAGCCCGGAGCTGCCGATGTCTTCGCGCGACATGCGGCCGACGATCTCTTCTCCGCGATCGACGAGATCGGAGTCCGCGACGGAGCGAACCTCGTCGTGGACGGCTACGACTTCGCACCGACGTTCTCGATCTGGACGACGATCGAGGAGTGCCTCAACCCACCCGTGATCTGGGAGCGAGATCGCGGCTGGTACACGACCGCGCCGTTCTCGGAGCCCGAGGTGTTCGACTTCCCGGCGGGAATCGGACCCGTCGAATGCGTGAACGTGGAGCACGAAGAGGTGTTGCTTATACCACGCTGGATAGATTGCAAACGTGTGACCTTCAAGTACGGCCTGGGCGAGGAGTTCATCGACATCCTGCGGACGCTGCACAAGCTCGGGCTCGACAGCACCGACCCTGTGCGCGTGGGCGGTGTCGAAGTCGCTCCCCGCGACGTGGTCGCCGCGACGCTACCCGACCCCAACACGCTCGGCGAGCGCATGGTCGGAAAGACGTGTGCGGGGACGCTCGTGAGTGGTATCGGCACGGATGGCCGCCCACGGCGTACCTACCTCTACCAGGTCGTCGACAACGAGTGGTCGATGCGCGAGTACGGCTCGCAAGCGGTCGTCTGGCAGACGGCGATCAACCCGGTCGTAGCGCTCGAGCTCATCTCCGGCGGACGCTGGAGCGGAACCGGCGTGCTCGGCCCGGAGGCGTTCCCGGCCACCCCGTTCCTCGAGCTTCTCGCCGCCTACGGAGCACCGCACGGCGTGCTGGAGCTTCCCGTAGCGTCAGGCTAGAAGCCGGCATTTTCACGGAGCTATGCGGCAACCCCCGCGACCAGCTCCGGCGTGATCCTGACGACCACCCGCTGCTCGTCGGCCTTCCGGAACGGGTACGAGTCGGCGCCGAGATACTTCTTTGCAAGCCTGTCGATCTGGGCGTCCGCGCCGTCGTCGTCAAGCTCGGCGCTCCCGGTCACCTCGACGTAGTAAAACGGGCTCGCCGGGTCCCAGATCGTCACGGTCACACGGGAATCGCGCAGGATGTGCCGCTCCTTCAGGCGCCCGCGCGCCGTGTTGAGGAGCACGTGCTCGCCGTCGTACTCGGCCCACACCGGCGACACGTGCGGTGTGCCGTCCTTGCGAATCGTGGCGAGCGCTGCGAGGTTCGCGCTCCCGAACAGCCTTGCCTGAGCCTCATCGAGCTTGACCATTGGACCACCCTTCTCGTCGCGGATACCTCTCGGGTCAACGTCCATACGACCGCCCGTTATTCCGCGCTTACGAGATCGCCACCATCCGCTCGATCGCGAGACGCGCCCGCGCCGCAGTCTCCGCCGGCACGGTCACCTCGTACTTCCAGTCCCGCAGGGAATCGCGAAGCTTCACGAGCGTGATCATCTTCATGTACCGGCAAACCGCATCCTCGTTGACCGGCTCGAACACCTTGCCCGGCGCGTCCTTCGCGAGTCGGTGGAGGATGCCGGTCTCGGTCGCGACCCGGAAGCGGCGCTTGTCCGAGAGCTTCGCGAACTTGACCATTCCCTCGGTGGAGAGGATGTGCGTCTGCTCGTTGCCGAAGGCCATCGCCTGGCTCGCGCAGCCGCATTCCGGGTGGACGAGCAGCTCCGCGTCGGGGTCCTCCGCCTGCCAGCGCTCGATGTCGGCCGGCCGGATCCCGGCATGCACGTGGCACTCGCCCATCCAGATCGTGAGCTTCCGGCCGGTCACCTTCTCGAGCCAGAGGCCGAGATAGAGATCGGGGAGGAAGAGGATCTGCTGATCGGCGGGAATCGCCTCGATCACGCCCTTCGCGTTGCCCGAAGTGCAGCAGTAGTCGGTTTCCGCTTTGACGTCGGCCGTCGTGTTCACGTACGACACGACGACGGCGCCAGGGTGCTCGGCCTTCCAGGTGCGAAGCTGATCGGCCGTGATCGAGGAGGCGAGCGAGCAGCCGGCGTCGAGGTCGGGGATCAGGACCGTCTTCTTTGGTGCGAGGATCGCCGCCGTCTCCGCCATGAAGTGGACGCCGCAGAAGACGATCGCCTCCGCATTGGTGGCCGCAGCCTCGCGCGAGAGCCCGAGCGAGTCGCCGACGAAGTCGGCGACGTCCTGTACCTCCGGCACCTGGTAGTTGTGCGCGAGGATGACGGCGTTGCGCTCGCCTGCGAGCGCCCGCACCTCCTCGCTCAGGGCTTGGATCGCTGGGGTCGAAGCGGTCACGGTGCTCACGGGAGTACCTCCAGGGAGACGTCGAGCGAGCGCGCCGAATGCGTGAGGGCGCCGATCGAGATGAAGTCGACACCCGTCTCGGCGATGCGGCGAACGGTCGCGAGCGTGACACCGCCGGATGCCTCGAGCGGAACGCGAGCGGCGACGAGACGCACGGCTTCGTCGAGCAGCGGCGGCGGCATGTTGTCGAGGAGGATCCTGTCGGCGCCGGCCTCGAGCGCCTCGCCGACCTGATCGAGCCGCTCGCACTCGACCTCGACCGGGAGGCCGGTCGTCCCGGCGCGTTGGACGGCGCTTCGCAGATCTCCTGCGATGCGCAGGTGGTTGTCCTTGATCAGGATCGCGTCGTAGAGCCCCAGGCGGTGATTCGTTCCGCCGCCGCAGTGAACGGCGTACTTCTCGAGGCCGCGGAGGCCCGGCGTCGTCTTGCGCGTGTCGAGGATCACTGCACCTGTGCCCGCGACCGCATCCACGTACGCCCGCGTGAGCGTCGCTATGCCGCTGAGCCGGCCGAGCAGATTGAGGGCGAGCCGCTCACCGGTGAGGAGAGCGCGCGCGTCTCCATCGGCACGGGCCAGCTGCCCACCGTCATGCCGATCACCGTCGGCGCAAGTGGCATCGAACACGATGCTCGGGTCGAGCTCGCGGAAGACCGCCTCGGCGACGGCGAGGCCACACACGACGCCCGGCTCTTTCAAGAGAAGCGCCGCCTGACAGGACGTGCCGGACGGGATGACCGACTCGCTCGTGCGGTCGCCACTGCCGACGTCCTCGTCGAGCCAGACGCTGATCTCGGTCGCCGTTAGCTCCGCCATCAGGTCAGCTCCACGTTTCGAGCCACGGTGGCTCCTGCCCTCGCACGATCGTGTGCTTGCCGTCGAGCTCGTGGTCGAGGTACGGGAAGTCGATGCGGAAGTGGCCGCCACGTGACTCGCGTCGGGTGAGCGCACAGGAAGCGGTGAGCCGGACGAGAGGGTGTTCCACCTGCAGCGCCGCGCGCAGGCCGGCGTCATCTCGGACGAGGCCGACGTCCTCCCACACGGCGCGTCGGATCGCTTCGGTCACGTCGGGGAGACGACGTCCCCGGGGGGCCCGTGATACGGGTGCCCGCTCGTGCTCTGCAGCTGCGGCGAGCGCCGCGCGGCGACCGAAGACAAGGCATTCGAGCATCGAGTTCGAGGCGAGCCGGTTCGCGCCGTGAACACCCGTGCATGCGCATTCTCCTGCGGCATAGAGCCCCGGCACGGACGTCCGCGCGTCGACGTCCGTCACGATCCCGCCCATCGTGTAGTGCGCAGCGGGAGCAATCGGGACTGGCTCCGCCGAGGGGTCGAAGCCCGCTTCGACGATCTGTTCCATCAGTGACGGGAACCGCGATCGATCGACGCGACGCAGATCGAGCGTCGCGCTGGGGCGCGCCGCGATCGCACGAGCGACCTCGTCGCGGGGAGCAAGCTCGTCGGTGAACCGGTGTCCTTCCTCGTCCAGGAGCAGCGCGCCTTCGCCCCGGAGCGCCTCGCTGAGGAGGAAGCCTGAGCCGCGCATTGCAGTCGGGTGGAACTGCACGAACTCGAGATCGGCGACCTGCGCGCCCACCCGATGCGCGATCACGATGCCCTCGCCGACCGTGCCCGGCGGGTTCGTCGTCCGTGACCAGAGCGCGGCCGCGCCTCCGGTCGCGAGCACGACCGCGCGGGCCGCAATCGCATCACGATCCGTAACGACACCGACGCAGCGCTCCCCGTCCTGCCAGAGGTCGAGCACGTGCTGTTCCTCCAAGACCTCGATCCCCGGGCTTGCCGCAACCGTTGCGCAGAGGCGCTCGGCGATCCGGCGTCCGGTCTGCGCGCCGTCCGCGTGCACGATCCGGCGACGGGAATGCCCGCCCTCGAGGCCGAGCCCTTCGTCGAAGCGGACTCCGCGGTCGCGGAGCTCGGCGATGCGAGCCGGAGCCTCGTCGACGAGTACTCTGACCGCGCTCTCGCGACACAACCCGCGCCCAGCGGCGAGCGTGTCGGCGAGATGCAGCTCCGGATCGTCGTCGTCCCCAACTGCTGCGGCCACCCCGCCCTGGGCGTAGAAGCTCGTCGAGGCCAGTAGAGACCCCTTGGTCACAAGCGCAACTCGAGCGCCACGGTCGACAGCCGTCAGAGCTGCGGTGAGACCCGCAAGGCCGCTCCCGACGACGGCGAGGTCGTACGGGGGCTGAGGTGTTCGTGACTGCATCTGAGATCCGATAGAGTTTACGACTGTGAGTTGAAAACTATGGCGGAGTCTATCAAAGCGCAGTCAGCGAAAGCGCAGGCGTTGCCCGAGCAGACGGCGCTCGCGGTCGTGCTGCAGGTACGAGACGGCGCGGAGCACGTGCTCCTGTGGCAGCGGGCCCGATCGCCCTTCGAGGGCTCGTGGTCACTTCCGGGTGGCGTGCTCACGACCGGCGAGACGCTCGAGGTCGCAATCCTGCGCCATCTCGCAGCGAAGGTCGACATTAGGGACGTCGCTCACCTCGAGCAGCTCGGGACGTACAGCGACCCCACACGCCATCCCGGGAGCTGGGAGCTCGCGACCGCGTACCTCGGGCTGGTGCCGCTCGGAATCGATCCGGAGCTTCCTCCGGACACGGAGTGGCACCGAGTCGACGCGCTGCCACGCCTCGCATTCGACCACGGCGAGATCGTCCTCGCCGGGCGCGAGCGCCTGGCGGGAAAGCTCTCGTACACGAACATCGGCTTCGCGCTCGCACCCGAGACCTTCACTCTCGCCGAGCTCCGAGGCATCTACGTGGCCGCCCTCGGGCACGATGTCTCCACGACCAACCTGAAGCGCGTTCTTCTGCGCCGAGGAGTGCTCGAGCCGACCGGCGAGCGACGTCCGTCCGGTCGCACCGGCGGGCGCCCAGCAGAGACCTTTCGCTTCCATGCGCGCACGCTCGAGATCACGGATCAGTTCGCCGTCCTCCGACCTCCTTCGTAGCGCAGCGAGCATTCGCAGCGGAGCGTCCTCAAGTCGGTGGCCGAGACGCCCGATACATGTGTCATGACGCACATGTCGAGATCGCTCAAGCTGCTCGGGCTGGCTAGCCTCGCTCTCGAGACGGCTGCCGCAGTCGCCTTGCTCTGGCGCAGTGGGCTGCTTCGCACCCGCGCTTGAGGAGCTCGCTCGTGGCGTTTGTATAGTCCTTCCCGATGAAGGTCGCCGTCACCGGCGCATCGGGATTGATCGGGTCGGCTCTGAAGCCGGCGCTCGCCTCTACTGGCCATGACGTGGTCGTGCTCGTCCGACGTGCTGCCCACGCGCCCGCCGAGCTCGAGTGGGATCCCGCAGCCGGCAGCCTCGACCCGAGCGGGTTGAACGACGTCGACGCGATCATCCATCTCGCAGGTGCGACGATCGGCAAGCGCTGGTCGGCGACCCGCCGCCGTGCGATCCTCGACTCGCGTGTAGCGGGCACGCGTCTCCTCGCCGAGACGCTCGCCTCGCTCGACAAGCGGCCGCGCATCCTCGTCGCTGCATCTGCGATCGGCTACTACGGAGACCGCGGCGACGAGGAGCTCACCGACAGCTCGTCGCAGGGATCGGGTTACCTCGCGGAGCTTGTCGCTGCCTGGGAGGCGGCGGCACGGCCTGCACTCGATGCGGGCGTCCGGGTCGTCCAGCTCCGGACCGGCCTCGTCCTTTCGAAGGATGGCGGGGCACTGCAGCGTCTGCTCCTCCCCACGCGGCTCTGCCTCGGCGGGCCCGTCGCTGGCGGGCGGCAGTGGTGGAGCTGGGTCACGCTCGACGACCTGGTCTCCGCTTATGTCTATGCGATCGAGCACGAGCTCAGCGGCCAGCTCAACGTCGCTGCGCCGACCCCCGTTACGAACAAGGCGTTCATGAAGGCTCTCGGTCACGCCCTCCATCGCCCCGCGATCGTCCCGTTCCCGCGATTCGCCGTCGGGCTCGCGTTTGGCGAGATGGGGCGCGAGCTTCTCCTCTCCGGGCAGCGTGTGCGATGCGACCGACTTCGAGCGGCAGGCTTCGAGTTCGCGCACGAGGAGATCGACGGTGCCCTCCAGCACGTTCTCACTGCCTGACCACGGCCCGCGGGCTACGGTGGCTCCGTGAGCCCCACCACAACCGACGCGATAGTGGTCGGCGCCGGTGTCGCCGGGCTCGCATGTGCGCGCGCGCTGGTCGAGGCCGGCCTTACGACCGAGGTCCTCGAAGCGGCGGACCGCGTCGGCGGGCGAATCCAGACCGACGAGATCGACGGCTTTCTGATCGACCGGGGCTTCCAGGTGCTCCCGACCTCGTACCCCGAGGCCCGCAGGGCGCTCGACTATCCACGCCTCGACCTCCGCCCATTCAACCGGGGCGCCGTTGTCCGCGTGGACGGGCGCTTCCGCCGAGTCGTCGACCCGCGGCGTGACGCTGTACGCGGACTCCGGAGCCTCGCGGGGGGCGTCGTCGGGCCGAAGGACGTACCGGCGCTCCTCCGACTCGTCACAGGCAAGCGCCCGGAGACGACGACGCTCGAGGCACTGCGATCGGCGGGTCTCTCAGCGCGTGTCATCGACGCATTCCTCGCGCCATTCTTGCGGGGTGTCTTTCTCGAGCCGCGGCTTGCGACGTCGAGCAGATTCCTCGAGTTCGTGCTCGGTGCCTTTGGCTCCGGGCCCGCGGCCCTGCCCGCACACGGCATGCATGCGATACCAGCGCAGCTTGCCGAGGGCCTCGACGTGCGCACCGGAGCACGGGTGACGAAGGTCGAAGCGCGCTCGATCACCGAAGGCGGCAAACGACGCGCGGCGCATGCCGTCGTGGTGGCGACGAGCGGCATCGTCGACGAGCCAGACTATGGCTGGAACGGCGTCTCGTGCGTCGCGTTCGACGCGCCTCGAGCGCCGCTCCGCGGACCGTGGCTCGTCCTCGATGGGGAAGGGAGCGGCCCCGTCAACAACCTCTGCGTGCCGACAGAGGTCTCCCCGGCATATGGCCCCTCTGGACGGGCGCTCGTCGTCGCGAGCGTCCTCGGCGGCGACGAGCCCGACCTCGACGAAATCCGTCATCAGCTCGCCGGATGGTTTGGCGGCGGTGTGCAGACGTGGCGCCACCTCCAGACCTCCACGATCGCGAACGCACTGCCTTCGTTCCCCTCCGGCGCTCGCATGTCGCGCTCCCCGCGGCTCGACAACGGCCTCTATGTCTGCGGCGACCATCGCGAGCACCCCTCGCTGAACGGAGCCTTGCTCTCTGGTCAGCGAGCGGCGGAGGCAGTGATCGGCGAGCTCCGCTGAGTGCGGGGGTCCCGGCGCGTGGCGCCGGGACCCCCTCTGCTACGGGGTCGCGACGTTCGTGGCACCCGGCGTCTTGGTCTTCGTGAACACCCAGTCGGTCGCGGCGTCGTCCGTGTCCTTGCCGTCAGGGTTTCGGATCAACGAGCCGTCGTCGGTATTGGAGTCGGCGACGGTCACCGGGAGGGCTGCACCCTCGACGAGCGAGTACGTGCCACCGCCAATCGAGCGCGTTCGCGACCGCCCCTTCGTAGCTGAGTGCGTCGAGCAGCTTCGAGGCGACCGTGTCGAAGAGGGCAACGCCGTCGGGCCCGTTCTGCGCATCGATCTCGACCACGACATGACCGCCGGGGGCCAGCGAGCCGGTCAGCGCCTTGCGCGCGTATTCGACCCCGTCGCCGCCGTTCACCAGGACGACGGCGATGCCCTCGAGATTGGCCGCGCCGGTGCCGATGTTCGTCACCTCGACGAATCCGCCGGTGTCGGCACCGGGTTGGTCGTAGTCGATCTCGTTGATAGCGAGCTTCGATGGGCCTGGAGCTGGAGTCGGCGTCGGTGTTCCACCGGTCTTCTCGCAGGTGAGCAGCACGAGGTCCGTGGGGGCGACCTCGACGGTCACCTTGCCGACCTCACCCTCGAACGTCGTGCAGGAGGTGCCGGCGAGTGCTGCGATCGACGGGATCCCGGACTGCCCGGCGGGACCGGTTTCACCCTTGGGGCCGGGGTCGCCCTTCGGGCCGGCCGCGCCCGGATCACCCTGGAGCCCTCGGTCGTTCCATTGCAGGGCCTTTTCGCTTCGCTTGCATGCACTCGCGTCCGGAACGATTCGGACAAGTCCGTGACGCAGGTTCTGACAACCGTGGATCGTCGCCCCGGTCGTACCGTCGGTCGCCGCCGAGATCGCGGCCGCGCCGGCCATGACAGCGAGCGCGATCGAGCCGGCAGCCACTATTCCCTTCCGCATCCGTCCTCCTCAGGTCTGTTGATGACCTGCAGGAGGATCGCGAGTGGGCCCAGGCACCACCAGTGGCCGAAACGGACATCGGCCACGTGATCCCGCATGAGTAGCGGCCCCTGTGGAGAGATCGACACCCATTCGCGACGCGCCCAAGGGCGCTGTAGATAGGGTCGTCGCGAGTCTCCAGCCCCGGCTCGTGGGTCAGCTGCCGAGCCACTCGCAATGGGCGCGCACGGCGCGCAGCTCCGCGTCGACCCAGTCGTGGGAGCTCGCGTATTCGATCATGGCGTCGTAACCCTCGAGCCACGCTTCGTCGCTCACCTCGCTGCCCGCAAGCTCCTTCAGCTGGTCGATCCCAAGCCACGCGTTGCCGTCCGCATCGATGTCGCCGACTGCACCGAGAGCCTTGTCGAGTCGCGCGTCGTCCCGGCCGTCGAGCGCGCGCGCCACGACCTTCAGCTCGCGGAGGTTCCTCGCATCCTCGAGGCTGATCGCGGGAGGTGAGCTCGTGAGATCGACGCTCAGGAACACGGCCGTCTGCGACTCTATAGCGATGCGGCCGACGACGTCGAGCGAAGGAAACGGGGTGCACGCACTCGTCCCGATCAAACGGCTCGATCGAGCCAAGAGGCGGCTTGCGGGCGTTCTCTCGGCGGAGGAGCGGGGCGAGCTGATGCTGACGATGCTCGACGGAGTGCTGGTCGCGCTGCGCGGCGCGGGGATCGGGCGGATCACGCTCGTGACAGCCGAGCCGATCAGCCGCGACGGAGTGATGACCTGGCATGACCGCGACCTTCCCTGGAACGAGGCGCTCCAAGCTGCGACCGCTGAGGTCGTCGCAGAGCCGATCGTAGCCTTCGTCTCCGCGGATCTGCCATCCGTGACGGCCGCCGACATCGCCGAGCTCGTGACGTCCACGCCGGAGCGCGGCATTGCGATAGCGCGTGCGGACGATGCCGGGACGAATGCGATCGTGATGCGGCCGCCCGGCGCAATGATGACGCTCTTCGGTCAGCCCGGAAGTGCCGCGCTCCACGCTGCCGCGGCGGAGGCCGCGGGTCTGGAGGCCGTAATCGTCGACCGGCCCGGCCTCTCGTTCGATCTCGATACGCCTGATCACCTCGCGTCGATCACCAGATGATCTAGGGTCTTGGGGTGAGCGTCCGATTCGGCTACAAGGCCTCGGCCGAGCAGTTCGCCCCGCGCGAGCTGATCGAGTACTCGGTGCTCGCCGAGAGCGTCGGGCTCGAGATCATCGCGATCTCCGATCATTTCCAGCCATGGCGCCACCACGGTGGGCACTCCCCTGCATCACTCCCCTGGCTCGGCGCGATCGGCGAGCGAACCGAGCGCGCTCTCCTCGGAACGAGCGTGCTCACGCCGACGCTCCGCTACCACCCGTCGATTGTCGCGCAGGCGTTCGGCACCCTCGCGTGCCTCAACCCGGGGCGGGTCTTCCTCGGGATCGGTACGGGCGAGGCAATGAACGAGACGCCTGCGACGAACATGAGTTGGCCGGGGCCGAAGGAGCGTCGGCTCCGCCTCGCCGAGTCGATCGAGCTGATGCGGAGGCTCTGGACGGAAGAGCGCGTTACGTTCGAGGGCGAGTACTACTCGACCGACCGGGCCACCGTCTATGACCGCCCAAGCGAGCCCGTGCCGATCTTCGTCGCCGCGTCGGGACCTGCTCGCCGCGAAGCTCGCCGGGCGGGCAGGCGACGGGTTCATCGCAACGAGCGGCAAGAAGCCCGAGCTGTACACGGAGCTCGCCGCAAACGTTGCTGAAGGCGCGCGCTCGGCGGGCAAGGATCCCGAGTCGCTGCCACGCATGATCGAGATCAAGCTCTCGTACGACCACGATCGCGACTACGCTCGCGACGCCTGCCGCTGGTGGGCAGCGCTGTCCCTGACCTCGGATGAGAAGAGCGGCGTCGACGATCCCATCGAGATGGAGCGGCTCGCCGATGCCGCCGCCGATCGCGCCCACTCGAGGTTCATCGTCTCGAACGATCCGGAAGAGGTCGTCGAGCAGATTGCGCCGTACGTGGACGTCGGGTTCGACCACCTCGTCTTCCACGCGCCAGGCGCCGATCAGGAGCGGTTCCTCGGACAGTTTGCGAAGGACGTGCTGCCCTTGCTTCGCGAACGCTGGTAGAGCGGTCGCCCACGGGGAGGATCGCCGTGATTCATAATCGAGCGGAGCCGATGACAGCAGCCGACGACCGAGGAGGTCACCCGAGAAGATGTTGATCAACCTGCATGCGCATCACCTCAGCAAGGGAATGCTCAACGTCGACGACCACTGGGGCCCGTTCTGGGAGGGCGGCACGCTCAAGGTCGGGAAGTGGATCCTGGGGACGAAGCAGCCGGAGCTGGCGCCCTCGCTCGACGAGCTCGTCGAGCTCATGGGCGGCGCGAACAGGATCGCGCGAATGGACTCCCGGGGTGTCGACAGGCTCGTGCTCTCGAACCCGGCCCACGTCTTCATGTATCACGCCGGCGAGTTCGGTACGCGCTATGCCCGCATCTCGAACGACGAGCAGGCCGCGGCGGTCGCCGAGTACCCCGACCGTCTGGCCTTCTGGGCACACGTGCCGCTCGGAGACCCGGTTGCAGCGGTCGCAGAGCTCGAGCGCGCGGTCACGGAGCTCGGCGCCATCGGGATGGCGATGGGCGGAGCCAACTTCGCCGGCCGCGAAGCCTTCGACCCGGTGTTCGACCCGGTTTGGGAGAAAGTGTGCGAGCTGGGAGTCCCGGTTTTCGTCCACGGCTACAACCAGTCGGTCACGTGGGGCGATCGGGCGATGGACGATCCGTTCGACACGACGTCCATCATCGGCATGTGTAGCGACGAGGCCAAGGCGTTCTGGTATCTCGTCTGCGGGGGCGTCCTCGACCGGTTCCCCGACCTGCGGGTCTACATCACTCACGCCGGGGGATTCGTCCCGTTCCAGGTTGGTCGCTTCCACGAGACGAACCTGACGATGGCGCCGGATGCGAAGAACGCTAAGCCGGTGCTCGAGTACATGCCGAACTTCTACTTCGACCTTGACCTCCATAGCCCGCACATGCGCAAGGCGATCGCTGCGGAGATCGGTGTCGATCGCCTGCTCTACGGCGACAACTTCGGCGGCTCGGACAGCCACGCGGCCGACCTCACCGAGGGGATCGGGCTCAGCGACGCGGACCGCGAGAAGATCCGCAGCGGCAACGCGCTTGAGCTCGTCAAAGCGTTCGGCGCGAAGCCTGTCCGCACGTAGCTCTACCCGTCAGTGGCGCAGGTGGCGGTCAAGACCGTCCCTGCGCCTGCTGTCGTCGCGCACCTCAGCCGAGATGCGCGGCGCCCGGCTCCTCGATGTGCTCGAGGATCGCGTGGTTCCCGGCTGACCAGATGGGCGCAAAGCGCAGATCGGTGATACGCCAGCCGACGGCTTCCAGGCCGCCACGTACTCCTCGCCGGACAGCGCCCCCGCGATACAACCGACGTGGCTGCCGCGCTCAGCCCGCTCAGCGACGGTGAGGTGGTCGTCGGCTATGACGTCGCTGATCCCGATCCTCCCACCTGGTCGCAGCACACGTGCGATCTCGGCGAACACCGCCTGCTTGTCGACCGAGAGGTTGACCACGCAATTCGAGATGACGACGTCGACCGAGCCGGCCGGCAACGGGATGTACTCGATCACGCCACGGAGAAAGATCGCGTTCGCTACACCCGCGTCGCTTGCTTTGCGTTGAGCGAGCGCGAGCATCTCGTCCGTCATGTCGAGTCCGTAGGCAAGCCCTCGTGGCCCGACGCGCCTCGCAGAGAGGATCACGTCGATTCCACCGCCCGACCCAAGATCGAGCACGGTCTGGCCCTCCCGAAGATCGGCTACGGCCCGATCGGGTTATCGCAGCCGAGGGACGCAAGCGCGGCGCCCGCCGGCAGCTCTCCTCGCTCCTCGGGGCTATACAGCGCCTCACCGAAGTCACCCGCAGGCACGCCGCCCCCGCAACACTCGTCACCGCAACACCCATCGCCTCGAACACCGTCGTCGCAGCAGGTGTCGCCGCAGCCACATGGCTTGCTCTCAGCCGCCGACCGCGCCGCCTCGGCATACCGTTCGCGGACCTGTTCCCGTTGAGCGTCGCCCGTTGTCACGTCGTTTCCTCCCGTACTCGAGTAGCAGGCATAAGGCCGGCGAGCTGCGCCATCGCCTCGCGATTGATCGAGAAGTACGCCCACTTGCCCCGCTGCTCCCGCTCGACGAGGCCTGCAGCCGCGAGCTTCTTCAGGTGATAGCTAACTGTCGGCTGAGCGAGCCCGAGCGCCGGCTCGAGCTCGCACGGACAGAAAGGAGCAGCCGAGAGCGCCAGAAGGTTCATGATCTTGACCCGCGCTGGATCCCCGAGCGCAGCGAAGAGCAAAGCGATCGCCTCGGCGTCCTCGTCCGAAAGAGCCTGAGTGTCGAGGGGCTGACAGCACCCCGCAGCATCCGGGGCACCGCTCGCTGATCTCTCCGAACTCGCCTTCAAGGTCGTCATATCGATAGAGGACAATATATCTATATTTGTCGATATGTCACGGCCGCGACCCCACGTACGAAGGGGGCGACGCTGAACGTCGCCCCCTGCTTCTACGCCGTGCTCGAAAGCGGCGGGAGCTGGAACAGCCGACCGACGGACGTGACCTCGCCGGGGGACGGTTTGCGTCCAGTCGTGACATCCGGCGTCGAGCCGTGCTGGGCCGGCCGCCCAGGTGGCCAGGCCGGCCGGGCGGAACTCGTCGGTATCGACCGTGAAGCGTCGTCAGCACCGCCACGCAGGGGCACCGACGACCTCCGGAAAGGATCAGCGCGGTTGCGCCACGATGCGGATGTAGGGCCGCGGCGAATCCCAGCCCTCCGGATAGGTCTCGCGCGCTGCGTCGTCTGAGACGGAGCCCGCGATGATTACGTTGTCGCCTTGCTGCCAGTTGACAGGAGTTGCCACCTTGTGCTTCGCCGTCAGCTGAAGCGAGTCGATTACGCGCAGCACCTCGTCGAAGTTCCGGCCGGTGGTCATCGGGTAGACGAGGATCAGCTTGATCAGCTTGTCGGGCCCGATCACGAAGACGTTCCGCACGGTCTGGTTGTCGGCCGGCGTGCGCGTCGTCGGATCACCGGAGACGCTCGCCGGGAGCATCCCGTAGAGCTTCGAGACGTTGAAGTCGACATCGCCGATCATCGGATAGTTCGGTCGGTGTCCCTGGGTGTCCTCGATGTCGTCGGCCCATTTCGAGTGGTTGTCGACGGGATCGACGGACAGCCCGATGATCTTCACGCCCCGACGGTCGAATTCGGGCTTGATCTTCGCCATGTAGCCGAGCTCTGTCGTGCAGACCGGCGTGAAGTCTCGCGGATGCGAGAAGAGGACGGCCCACGAATCCCCGATCCAGTCGTGGAACTGGATCCGGCCTTCCGTTGTCTCCGCCTCGAAGTCGGGCGCAGTCTCACCGATTTGCAACGTCATTTCGATCCTCCTCCTCGAACGAACGTACGGGCGAACAGCGATATCTATCAGATGGAGCTATTCCTTTCATTAGCTACTACGCTGTAGCTGACGCGTAGGCCACAACGGCCGATCAGCCGACGAGCAGCTGACGGACTTGCTCGGAACCCTGATGATTGCATGTGATCGCGGAGCACGCTCACACGGATGGGAAAGCGCTCGACGCTCGAAGCCGCGATCCCGGACTTCCTCCGGCCGCTCGCCGAGCGCTCACATGCGAAAGACCGGGGTGCGCCGCGCAGCTAGCGGCGCGTTCGCGCAAGCGCCGAGGGCGAGCCCGAGCACGCGGCGGGTGTCGAGCGGGTCGATCACGCCGTCGTCCCAGAGACGGGCGGTCGCGTAGTACGGGTGGCCCTGGCGCTCGTACTGCTCGCGCAGCTCGGCGCGCCGAGCTCTCCGGGCCTCGGCCGACCTCGGTCATCACGCGTCGCCGCCTGCTCGCCGCCCATCACGGAGATGCGCGCGTTCGGCCACATCCAGAGGAAGCGCGGGGCGTAGGCGCGGCCGCACATGCCGTAGTTGCCGGCGCCGAAGGAGCCGCCGACGATCACGGTCAGCTTCGGCACGCGGGCCGTCGAGACCGCGGCGACCATCTTCGCGCCGTCCTTGGCGATCCCGCCCGCCTCGTACTCGCGGCCGACCATGAAGCCGGTGATGTTCTGGAGGAAGAGCAGCGGGATGCCGCGCTGGTCGCAGAGCTCGATGAAGTGCGCTGCCTTGAGCGCGCTCTCGCTGAAGAGGATCCCGTGGTTGGCGACGATCCCGACGGGTGGCCGTAGATGTGCGCGAAGCCGCAGACGACCGTCGTCCCGTAGCTCGGCCTTGAACTCGTGGAAGCGGCTGCCGTCGACGATCCGGGCGATGATCTCGCGCGGGTCGTAGGGCGTGCGGCTGTCCGGCGGGACGGCGCCGTAGAGCGTCGCGGGGTCGACCGCGGGTTCCTCGACCGAAGCGCGCGCCCACGGCGCCTCCGGCCGAGCGCCGGCAGGGTCGCGACGATCGAGCGCACGATTCGCGAGCGCGTGCGCGTCGTCGTCGGCGAGGTGGTCGACGACGCCCGAGGTGCGCGGCGTGGAGCTCGCCGCCGCCGAGCTCCTCAGCGGTCACGATCCTCGCCGGTCGCCGCCTTCACGAGCGGCGGCCCGCCGAGGAAGATCGTGCCCTGGTTGCGCACGATCACGGTCTCGTCGCTCATCGCCGGCACGTACGCGCCGCCGGCCGTGCACGAGCCCAACACGGCGGCGATCTGCGGGATCTCGTTGGCCGACAGGGTCGCCTGGTTGAAGAAGATGCGACCGAAGTGCTCGCGATCGGGGAAGACCTCGTCCTGCAGCGGCAGGAAGGCACCGCCGGAGTCGACGAGGTAGACGCAGGGGAGTCGGTTCTGGAGGGCGATCTCCTGGGCGCGCAGGTGCTTCTTGACCGTCATCGGGTAGTAGGTGCCGCCTTTGACGGTCGCGTCGTTGGCGACGACCACGACCTCGCGGCCGCTGACCCGTCCGACCCCGGTGATGATCCCTGCGCCCGGGGCGTCGTCGTCGTAGAGGCCCTCGGCTGCGAGCGGCGAGAGCTCCAGGAATGGCGAGCCCGGATCGCAGAGCCGATCGACCCGCTCGCGCGGCAGCAGCTTCCCGCGCGAGACGTGACGCTCCCGCGCGCTCTCGCCGCCACCCGCGGCCGCTCGCCCGAGGCGCTCCTCCAGCTCGGCCGCGAGGCGGCGATGCTCGGCCTCGTTCGCCTCGAATTCGGGCGTGCCCGGGCGAACGTGGGTCGAAAGAACGGTCATGCGCGCTCCTCGGGGATGGTCAAGCGCGCTCCTCTGGCTCCGCGGCCAGCACGACCAGCGGCTGGCCCTGAGTGACACGATCTCCGACGGCGACGTCCACGCCGTCGACGACCCCGTCGCCTGGGCTCGCGATCACGAGCTCCATCTTCATCGACTCCAGCACGACGAGGACGTCGCCCTCGGCCACGGTCGCACCGGGCTCTGTGCGCACCTCGAGCACGACGCCGGGCATCGGGGCCTCGAGCGAGCCCGTGGCGAGCTGGCGCATCGCCTGGTCACGGACGAGCGCAAACCGGGCCGGCATCCCATCGTCGACCAGCCAGACAGCGTTCCCGTCACGGTACGCCTCGACCGCGCGCGAGACGCCGTCGGCGTCCTCGAGCCGGAAATCATCGCCCTCAGGCCAGGCGCGGGCACCGTCGAGATCCCAGCCGCCGTCGCCGTCCGGACGCGCGAGTGCCTCGACTTCGCCTGCGGCGGCCAGGAGGCGCGCATGGAGCTGGGTCGGGCCGGCAAAGCGCCAGGCGTCGCGTACATCCCACGGGTCGTCCGAGGAGGGCGTCCCGAGCAGGGCGACGAGAGCAAGCCCCCCGAGTGCGGCGTCGGGCGCGGGCGGCGCCACGTCGCCGCCGAGCCGCTCGATCAGCGACGTGTCCATCTCGCCGGCGCGCACCTCGGGCCTCGCGAGCAGCGCGCGCAGGTACGCCGCGTTGGTCGTCGGGCCGATCACGCGGAGCTCGCGAAGCGCGCGCGCGAGACGATCGAGCGCCGCCGCCCTGTCGGGCGCATGCGCGATGACCTTGGCGAGCATCGGGTCGTAGTGGGACGTAACCTCCACCCCGACGTCGATGCCGCTGTCGACGCGGACACCCTCCGGCTCGGCGTAGGCGACCACGCGGCCCGTCGACGGGAGGAAGCCGTTGGCCGGGTCCTCCGCGTAGAGCCGCGCCTCGACCGCATGTCCGCGCAGCGACACGTCGTCCTGGGTGAGCGGCAGCGGCTCGCCGGCAGCGACCCGCAGCTGCAGCTCGACGAGGTCGAGGCCGGTCACGGCCTCGGTGACCGGATGCTCGACCTGCAGCCGCGCGTTGATCTCGAGGAAGAAGAACTGCGACGGGATCGTCACGGTCGGCGATCAGCTCGACCGTCCCGGCGCCGACGTAGCCGCAGCTGCGCGCGAGATCGGCGGCGGCCGCGCCGATCCGCTGCGCGCAGCGCGCTGCCGACGACCGGCGACGGCGCCTCCTCGACCACCTTCTGGTGGCGTCGCTGCAGGCTGCACTCGCGCTCGCCGAGGTGCAGCACGGTGCCGTGCAGGTCGGCGATCACCTGCACCTCGATGTGGCGCGGCCGCTCGACGTAGCGCTCGACGAAGACGCGGTCGTCGCCGAACGCCGCGCGCGCCTCGCGGCGCGCTGCGGCCAGCGCGTCGGCCAGATCCCGCCGGTCGCGCACGACGCGCATCCCCTTGCCGCCGCCGCCGGCCGCGGCCTTCAGCAGCAGCGGTAGCTCCTCGGCCTCGACCCACGCGGTGATCTCCTCGTCGGTCAGCGGGTCACCCTGGAGGCCCGGCAGGACCGGCACACCCGCGGCGGTGGCGGCGACCTTCGCGGCGACCTTGTCGCCGAGCAGCTCCATCGCCTCGGGACTCGGCCCGACGAAGACGATGCCGGCTTCGATGCAGGCGCGCGCGAACTCGGGACGCTCCGAGAGGAAGCCGTAGCCGGGGTGGACAGCGTCTGCGCCGAACCCTTTGCGCCGCTTCCACGACGCGCTCGACGTGCAGGTAGGACTCCGCCGCCGACGCGGGCCCGAGCCGACGGCACGATCGGCGGCACGCACGTGCGGCGCGCCGACGTCCGCGTCGCTGTAGACGGCGATCGACTCGATCCCGAGTCGGTGCAGCGTTCGCGTCACTCGGACCGCGATCTCGCCGCGGTTGGCTATGAGGACGCGCGCGAACACGCGTTACCGGTGCCAGTCCACCGCGCCGGCCTTGAGCACGTGCGACCCGAGCGGCCGTCCGAGCACGCTCTGGACGTCGCGCGCGGCGTCGATCAGCCGTCCGAGGTCGATACCCGTCTCCATCCCCATCTCGTGCAACATCGAGACCAGGTCCTCGGTGGCGATGTTTCCCGTCGCTCCCCTCGGCACCGGGCAGCCGCCGAGCTCGCCGAAGCTCGCTTCGAACGAGTTGCAACCGACCTCGAGCGCGGCGAGCACGTTCGCGAGGCCCTGCCCACGTGTGTTGTGGAAATGAGACGTCAGCTCGACATCAGGCAGCCCCTCGCGCGCCGCTGGAAAGAACTCGCGCACCTGGACCGGGTTGGCCATGCCGGTCGTGTCGCCGAAGCCGACCTCTTGCGCGCCCGCTGCCACCAGCCGCTGCGCGATCGCGACGACCCGCTCACGCGGAACGACGCCCTCGTACGGGCAGCCGAAGCTCACGCTGATGACGCCGGCACAGCGAAGGCCCGCCTCGCGGGAGCGAGGCAACACGCGCTCGAGCCCCGTCAGCGATTCCTCGATCGAGCGGTTGACGTTCTTCCTGTTGTGGGTCTCCGAGGCAGAGAGGAAGACGTTCACCTGGTCGATTCGGTCGCGGTGCGCGAGGGCCGCGTCGAGCCCACGCTCGTTCGGGACGAGCACCGAAACCTCGACCTCGTCGGGAATGGCGGCGCGCTCGAGCACGTCGTGGGCGTCCGCGAGCTGCGGAATCACGTCAGCCCGCACGAAGCTCGTGACCTCGAGCCGTGGGATGCCTGTGCGAGCCAGCGACTCGACGAGGCGAACCTTGTCGTCCGTCGAGATGGTCTCCGGCTCGTTCTGGAACCCGTCCCGCGGCCCCACCTCCCGAATCGCGACGCGCGCCATCATGCACCGAGCGCGCGGGCGATCACCATCTGCTGGATCTCGTCGGTGCCTTCGCCGATCGTGAGGATCTTCGCATCACGATAGAACCTACAGACCGGGTACTCCTCGATATAGCCATAGCCGCCGTGGATCTGGACGGCCTCCTCGGCGCAGCGGACTGCGAGGCGGCCCGTCTTGAGCTTCGCCTGTGCGGCCGTGAGACCGAAGCTCTCGCCTTTGTCCTTCAGGAGCGCGGCCTTGTAGACGAGCAGGCGCGCTGCTTCGATCTCGGTCGCCATGTCGGCGAGCTTTGCCTGGATCGCCTGGAACTTGCTGATCGGCCTGCCGAAGGCCTGCCGCTGCTTCGCGTAGGAGAGCGCCTCGTCGAAAGCGCCCTGCGCGAGGCCGACGCCCATCGCCGCGACGCCGATGCGGCCGATGTCGAGGATCTTCAGGAACTGTTTGAGGCCCTCGCCGCGCCCGCCGAGCAGATTCGCCTCCGGTACGTGGCAGTCCGCAAACGTGAGGGGCCTCGTGTCGGAGGCGTGCCAGCCCATCTTTCGGTATGGCTCGCCGGGCTCGTACCCCGGCGTTCCATTCGCGACAATCAGGTTCGAGATCTCGTCCGGGTCGCCCTCCCCCCCGGTCCGCGCCGTAATGCTGACGACACCGGAGATGTCGGTCCCTGCGTTCGTAATGAACTGCTTGGAGCCGTCGATCACCCACTCGCTGCCGTCCAGGCGCGCCCGCGTACGTGTGTTGCTGGCGTCACTTCCCGCCTCTGCCTCGGTCAGCCCAAAGGCGCCCAGCCGCTGACCCGAGCAGAGTTGCGGCAGCCACTCCTGCTTCTGCTCCTCCGTGCCGAACAGGTAGATCGGCTGTGTGCCAAGCGACGTGTGCGCGCAGAGCGTGATCGCAACGGAGGAGTCAATGCGCGTTAGCTCTTCGACGGCGATCGCGTAGGCGAGCGTGTCGCCGCCGCCACCACCGTATTCCTCCGGAAACGGGATTCCCATCAGCCCGATCTCGCCGAGCTTGCGAACGATCTCGTAGGGGAACAGCTCGTGCCGGTCGAGCTCCTCCGCGACAGGCGCGACCTCGCTCAGAGCGAAGTCACGCACGGTGTCCCTGATCAACCTGTGATTGTCAGGAAGGTCGAAGTCCATATTTACTTATACCGTACAGACGGTATAAAATTCAAGAATGAGCTCTCCTCCGACACGCCCTGCCCTGCGCGCGCGCTACGAGCGCCGCCGGCAGGAGGTGATCAACGCCGCCGCCCGGGTCTTCGCGAAGCGCGGCTACCATGCGACGTCGATCGACGATCTCGTCGAAGCCACCGGGCTCCAGCGCGGCGGGCTCTACCACTACACGGCGAGCAAGGAAGACCTGCTCTTTGGCGTCCTCGACGAGCTGATGGACCCGCTCCTCGAGCGCGCCCGCTCGATCGTCTCGACGGAGAGGACGCCGGAGACGCATCTGCGCGAGATCACGCGGGCGTGGCTCGACCACATCGCGACCCATCAGGCGCACATGGTCGTATTCGCCCAGGAACGCGGCACGCTCGAGCGTGATCCGGGCTGGAGCAACGTGCGCTCTGCCCGGCGCGCCTTCGAGGAGATCCTCGCCGACGTCCTGCGCCGCGGTCAGGAGGACGGGAGCTTCCGCATCCGCGACCCCCAGCTCACCCTCCTCGGGCTGCTCGGCACGGTCAACTACACGGCGCAGTGGCTCACTCCGTCGGGCCGGCTGAGCCCGGAGGAGATCGCCGACGGCTATTGCGACACGCTGCTCGACGGCATCCGGGCACGCTGAGCCGGCAGGGGAACGCGTGCTCTAGGATCGGCGGATGGCGGTCGTAAGTCTCCGTGCCCCGCTCTCCGAGCTCGCCGGTGGCAATCGCGAGCTCGCCTTCGACGGCGACACCGTCGCGGAGGTGCTGGCCGCGCTTGAACGGGAGCACCCCGACATCTCGGGCTGGATCCTCGATGAGCGCGGCCGGATCCGCGAGCACATCAACGTCTACGTGAACGGGCTGTGCGGCCACGAGCAGACACCGACCGGCCCCGACGACCGCGTTCACGTTCTTCCCGCGATCTCTGGAGGACAGACATGACCGAGCTTCTCGTCGGCACGAAGAAGGGGCTGTTCGTCCTCGAGGGAGAGCCCGGCGCACCGTTCGAGGTCGCGTCCCGTGCCTTCGCGGGCGAGCCCGTGGAATACGCGATGCGCGACCCGCGGAGCGGGCGCTACCTCGCGTCTGTGACCTCGGCGTTCTACGGGCCGAAGCTCTGGCTTACCGACAACCCTGTCGGCGAATGGCAGCAGGCAGAAGGACTTGCGCTGCCGACCGGCGGCGAGGCGTCGCTGATCCGCCTCTGGACGATCGTCGCGGGAGAGGCAGAGGGGCTGCTGTACGCCGGCGGCGACCCGGGCGTCCTCTTCGAGAGCCATGACGGCGGAGGCACCTGGGAGCTGAACGAGTCGTTCTGGGCGCAGCCGTCGCGGCCGACGTGGTCGCCGGGCGGCGGCGGTCTGTGCCTCCATTCGATCGTGACCTGGCCGGGCGACCCGTCACGACTCGCGCTCGGCATCTCCGCGGTTGGCATCTGGCTCACCGACGACGGGGGTCTGACGTGGCGCAACGGTAACCGGGGGCTCGTCCCTCGCTACCTCCCCGAAGAGGCGCGCGAGGGTGCGCTCACACTCTGCGTCCACAATGTCCAGCGGGCCGAACGACTCCCGACCCGCCTCTTCCTGCAGTTCCACGGAGGGGTCTACCGCTCCGACGACGCCGGCGAGAGCTGGGTCGAGGTCGGCGCCGGCCTCCCCTCAGACTTCGGCTTCCCGCTGGTGGTCGATCCCGGCGATCCGAACAGCGCGTACGTCATCCCTCTCGCAGCCGACGCCGACCGCGTGACCCCGGACGGCCAGGTGCGCGTGTTCGAGACGCGCGACGGAGGCACGACGTGGAGCCCCCGCAGCGGAGGCCTACCAGCAGAGCACGCGTACCTGACAGTTCTCCGACAGGCATTCGACCGCACGGGAGACGGCTCGAGCCTGAGTCTCTACTTCGGTGCCACGTCCGGCGATATCTTTGCGTCCGGTGACGCAGGTGAGACGTGGTCGACCGCGGCTGCGCATCTGCCTCCCGTCTACTCCCTCCGTGCCAGCGCCGACCTGTAGAGCCTCTTCCCAAAAAAAACCCGCTCTTCACATAGTACGCACTCGCGTGGTATACTACGCAAACTATCGTCGAGCAAGAGGAGCTTCAAATGCCAACAGTAAGCACAGCACCGGTTCGCAAGACGCAGGACTGGGTACTCCGCACCGTGCGTGACAGCCAGCAGGCAGCCGTGGACACCGTGTCGCTCTGGGCGAAGGTCGTCGAGAAGGCGACTCCGGCGACGAAGGTGCTCTCCCTCACAAAGCAGCTTCCGTCCCCTAAGTCGATCGTCGATCCCACCTTCGACCTCGCCGAGAAGGTTCTAGGCGCCCAGCGGCAGTTCGCCTCGAGCGTCATCGGCCCCGTCGAGCCGGCGAAGGCGACCCGCAAGGCCTCGACAGGAGCGTAGCGTCGCCGGGCCCGATCGATGAGACCTGGAAGGCACAGCGCTCTGCGCTCGGAGCCTTCCTCAAGGGACAGCGAAAGCTCGCGAACCTCTCGCTGAGAGAGCTCGCGAGACTCACCGATCTCTCCAATGCGTATCTGAGCCAGGTCGAGCGCGGAGTGCACGAGCCATCGGTTCGTGTGCTCCGCTCGATCGCTCAAGCGCTCGACCTCCCGGCCGGAAGCGTCCTCGCTCAGGCCGGGCTCCTTGACGAGGACGATGCAGCTACCCCCGGAACCGAGGGGGCGATCCTCGGCGATCCCCATCTAAGTGACGAGCAGAAGCAAGCGCTCGTGTCCGTCTATCGCAGCTACCGCCAAGCCTCGAACGCAGCCCCGCCGCTCGAAGATAGATCAGCGTGAACTCCGCGCGGCTCCTGCGATGTCGACGAACCAGCGAAAGGCGTCGCTCAGAACCTTGACGGGCTGGCCACCGTCGGCCTCCCGCATCGCCGTTCGCATCTCGGCGTCGTTCACTACGGCGCCCGACGCCCACGTCGTCGAGACCTCGACCGACTCGCTCGCGAAGAAATCGGCGATGAGCGCGTGGGCGTCAGACTCGCCGAAGAGGAGAAAGTGGGCTTCGCCCGGGACCAACTGGAGCCTGCTGTTCGGGAGCAAACCGGCCAGCTGCACACTGTTCGCGACGGGCACCAGACGATCCTCCGTCCCCGACACGACGAGCGTTGGGCACTCGACCGATGCAAGCCACGGCAGGCTGCTCCAGGTTGCCCCTGCCCAGACGAGATAGGTGTAACCCAGCAGCGACGGCGGATACCTGAGCCGCGCCTCCGCCTGCGCCAGGAGGTCGGCATTCGGGAGCTCGCTCTCACCCATCAGGCGGTTCGTGTACGCGTAGATCCAGCGGGAGTAGTAGCGCATCGGCATCGCTATCACCGAGAGGGCACTGAGCGCGCCTGGAACGCTGCCCCAGCCGCAGGCCGTCGAGACGAGGGCGAGGCGCCGGACGCGGTCCGGCCAGTCCTTCGCGACCTGTTGCGCGATCGCGCCGCCCATCGAGTAGCCGAGTAGATCGACGCGGTCGTAGCCAAGATCGTCGAGGACGCTGGTGACCACGCGCGCAAGCGCGGGCATGTTAAGCGGCAGGAATGGAGTGCCGGAGCGTCCCATGCCCGGGCCGTCGAACATGATCAGCCGCGAGCCGGACGCGAGCGCCGCTTCCGCCGGACCCCACATCTCCACATTTCCGCCGAGGCCGTTGATCATCAGGAGCGGATGGCCCTCGCCGCGCTCGCGCACGAAGAGCTCGAGCCCGGAGGCCTGGATCACCCGTCCGGGCGGCGCACTCGCCCCATTCCCGTTCCCGTTCGCCGTCCCGTTCGACTTGGCACGCGATGACCGACGGCGGCTGGGGACGACCGACTGTTTGGTTGTTTTCTCCATGGCAGGCATAACCGTAAACTAACAATGGGACATCATGGTGCCGACAGGAAGGTCTCGGCGAAAAACCACCCGCTCAGCGCAGGCGATCGCCCCGATCAGCCCTGAGCGGTTTGCGACCTTGCCCGCTCGGCGTACTGGTCGCGGAGGACACGCTTATAGAGCTTTCCGGTCGCGTGTCGGGGCAGCTCGGTCGTGAAGTCGATCGACCTCGGGCACTTGTACTTGGCGAGCCGCTCATGACAGAAGGCGATGAGCTCCGCCTCGAGCTCAGGTGAGGGAGAAACGCCGGCGACGAGCTCCACAACCCCCTTGACGTCCTCGCCGAGCTCGTCGTGGGGAATCCCGAAGACCGCGGCGTCGGCGACGCTCGGATGGCCCACGAGGACGTTCTCGGCCTCCTGTGGATAGACGTTCACACCACCCGAGATGATCATGTCGGCCTTACGATCCGTCAGGAACAGGTACCCGCCCTCGTCGAGGTAGCCGATATCGCCGACGGTCGTCCACCCGGCCGCGCTTCGGCTCTCCGCTGTCTTTTCGGGTGCGTTGTGGTAGGCGAACTGCGGGCCGCCCTCCGACCAGACTGTTCCGATCTCCCCGGCCGACAGCTCGGTGCCGTCGTCGTCGAGGATGTGCGGGACGCCCAGCAGCGACCGTCCGACCGAGCCCGGGTGCGACAGCCAGTCGTCGGGCTCGATTGCAGTGAACATGTAGATCTCGGTCGACGAGTAGTACTCGTAGACGATCGGGCCGAGCCAGTCGAGCATCTGCTGCTTGACCTCACGCGGGCAGGGAGCAGCTGCGTGGACGACGACCCGCAACGACGAGAGGTCGTAGCGCCGGCGCTCGGCTTCGGGGAGACGCAGGAGCCGGACGAACATGGTCGGCACCATCTGCACGTGCGTGATGCGATGCCGCTCGATCAACTCCAGGAACCATTCGGGCTCGAACCGCTCCATCACGACGGTCGTGCCGCCCAGCCGGTGCACGGCCATGTTGAAGCGCAACGGGGCCGAGTGGTACAGCGGCGCCGGACTGAGATAGACCGTGTCCTTGCCGAAGCCGTAAAGATTCTCGAAGAGCGGGACGATCGCAGGCGCGGTACCGATTGGATGCAGGGGAAGCTCCGTCACGATCGCCTTGGGCCGGCCCGTGGTGCCCGAGGAGTAAAGGAACTCGACACCCTCGGCCTCGTCGGCAAGTGGCTCGAGAGGCTGCGCTTCGCGCAGCCGCGCGTAGGGCAGAAAGTCGCCGATTGCCCCGTCGACCGTCAGAGCAGCGACCAGACCCGGGCTTCGCTCGAGGACGGCGCGGGCGACGTCGGCGGTTACGCTGCTCGCGAACAGAAGTCGTGATGCCGAGTCGTCGACGATGTACGCCGCCTCATCGGCGGTCAGGCGGGGCGAGACGGTCGTATAGCGGAGACCCGCTCGTTGTGCCGCCCACGCGAGCTCGAGAAAGGACACGTTGTTCTCCATCGTGATCGCGATGCAGTCGCCGCGCTCCGCGCCGAGCTCGCGCATCAGCCGCGCCGCCCGGCGCGAGCGATCGACGAGCTCGCGATACGAGACCGTCTCTCCTGAGCCGGCCAGCACGTAGGCCGGCTTCTCAGGGTTGAGCTCGGCGTGGAGATCGGGGAAGAGCAACTCGGTCACAGCGCCATAGGGTACGGATCCCGGGCGGCACGGGAGCCGGTTCGCAGCATCCGCCCGTGCCGAGGCAAGCCTCTGTCTAGCCGTCGAGCCGTCGCCTCACGTACGTTCCTGGAGCGTCTTCGATCGGCGGATACCCGGGGGATCCAAGTTGATCCGGCGCGGGACGCACCGCCCGGGAGCGACGGTCGAGCCACTCGAGCCAGTGATTCCACCAACTCTCGTCGGAACCCTTCGTGCGCTCGAGCCACCGCTCGGGGTCGCGCGGCGTGCGACCCGCTGTGCGAAAGCCGGCCGAGCGGCCCCCGGGGGGACGGATGAGCGATTGGATATGGCCGCCCAGGACGAGCACGAACCGGCAATGAGAGCCGAGGAGCTGGGTCGTGCGGTAGCAGGAATGCCACGGCGTGAGGTGGTCTTTCAGGCCGGCGACGACGTACGCGTCGGTGGTCACCTGCCCGAGGTCGATCGGCGCACCGAGCACTACCTGGGTCCCGGGATGAGTAAGGCGGTTCTCTGCCGTGAGCTCGGCCATATCGGAGACGAGCGCCGCGGGCACGTTCGACACGTCCTCCGACCAGTAGAAGAGATCGAACTTCGGCATGTCGCCACCAATCAGGTACCGGTGCGTCCACGGCCACCAGACCGAGTCGACCGCACGGAGCCAGGCGAGTGCCGAGGTGAGGTCGCGGCCGTCGACATAGCCGCGGCGGCGGATGGCCTCCAGCGCGACCCGTTCGGTCTCGCGCGTCATGAGCCCGCCGGGCATCGCCTCGTTCTCATGATCGAGGACGCTCACGAGCAACGTCATGCAACCGATCCGATCCGGCTTCCCGACTGCCGCCAGATGTGCGGCCGTGATCGTGGCGAGCTGCCCTCCCGCGCACACCCCTAGCATGTGGGGGCGCTCGCTGCCGGTCACCTCCTCGACGATGTCGAGGGCCTCTTCGATCGCCGCGATATACGCGTCGAGACCGCAGTCCCGGTGCTCGACGTCCGGGTTCACCCACGAGATGCTGAAGGTCTGGTAGCCGCCGTCGATCGCGTGCGCCGCGAGGCTCCGACCGGGCGAAAGGTCGGTCAGATAGTACTTGTTGACAACCGATGGGACGATGAGCAAGGGCTGCTCCCGAACCGTGGGAGTCGTGGATTGATACTGGATCAGCTCGAAGAGCTTCGTCCGTGCGATCACCGCCCCCGGAGTCGGCGCGATGTCGACACCGAGGCGGAAATCTGCCGGGTCGGCGCGGATCGGAAGGCGCGGCGGCGAGCGCATGTCCTGCACAAACCGGCCGGTTCCACGGACGACGCTTCTGCCTCCACTGTCAATCGCCGCCTTCACGGCCGCGGGGTTGAGAAACGGGAAGTTCGGGGGTGACACGGCCTCGAGGTAGTTGTTGGCGGAGAGAGTGAGGCGGTAACGGACGCCATCGTCGTCGACCGTCCTCTCGATCAGATCGTCGACCGTTTCCGTGATCGCCGTGTGGGTCTGGGCGAGACAGCGGAGGATCGGGTTCGTCACCCAGGCCGGGTCGGCGTACCGTCGGTCATCCTTCGGTGGCTTCAGCTCGGAGCGACCGGTAAAGATCCGTCCCAGCTCGAGCGCAAAACGGCCGAGCGGCTCGACGCTCACTCCGGGCTCGCGCGCGATCCGGCGGACGACCTCGAGCCCATCCGCCACAGGCGGTCGCCTGACGAGGTAGTGCGCCGTGGCGAGAAAAGCGAGGTTGATGGCCGGCGCACCACGGTCGCTCGCCCAAGCCTCGTCCTCCTCCGACACGGGCGTACCGTCGGGCGTTCCCGTCTGCGGCCTCGGAGGCGCTTTCGCCGCGTCGCCCCCCGCAGCCGGCTCGGTCGACGGATTGTCGTTCTGCACCGGCGAGTCCGCATCACTCGGCACCGGAGCGCCGTTCAAGGCGAGTTCCTCCAGCGCGGAGGACCCTTCCGGCGACCGTGACGCATCGCGGCCCCCGTTCGACCTACCGCCTTCAGGATCGGTGTCGGCCACGCAGGGACTCCTCCCTTCTCGCCAAGATTGTCACTTGCTTCCTGAACAATCTCCGGATTGCGGCTGGCGGTCAAGTCCGCTTTCGCAGCGAAGCCCGTCGAGGCGCAGCCTGCGACGCCTTCTAGCGGGAGCTGGACGCTCTCGTGTTCCGCCGGAAGACCAGAGACAGCGTCCAGTCGTTGACGATCGCAAGGCGTCGTAGCGGGTCCGGGTACTGCAGCAGGTGAACCGTCCGCGCAGCGACCCACCCGGGGAGCCCGGTTAGCTGGACACCGAACACGTCTGCGATACCGTGGTATCGACCGAGTGTGGCGACCTGGCCGAGCTGGAGATAACGGTACGGCTCGGGAGACCGGCCTGCAGCGACGGCGGCGATGTTCTTCGCGACGCGCCCGGCCTGACGGAGCGCGTGCTGGCTCGTCGGCGGATCCCAGCGGCCGGGCGTAGCCGCATTCGGCACCTCCGCGCAGTCTCCGGCCGCCCAGAGCCTCTCCTCGTCCTCGACCTGGAGCGTCGGCTGGACGCGGATCCGCCCGCTGGCCCCGACGGGCAGGTCGAACGCAGCGAGCAGGGGATTGGGACCGGCCCCCGCCGCCCAGATGACCGTCTCGGTCTCGAGCGACGTACCGTCGGAGAAGGATGCGCGATCTGCTTCGACCTTTTCGAGCGCCGTCGACGTGCGGATCTCGACACCCTGGTTCGCGAGCTCGCGCTCGGCGTACTCACCCAGTCGTCCCGGGACATCGACCAGAATCTTCTCAGCGGCGTCGACGAGAACCCAGTGCTGCGGCTCGTGGCGGAGGCTCGGGTGGTCACGAACGGCGTCGCAGGCGAGCGCGCGCAGCTCTGCGAGCGTCTCGACTCCCGAATACCCGGCCCCGACGACGACGAACGTGAGGTGACGCCGCAGCAGGTCCGGGTCGGCCTCGTCGGCGGCGGCCGCAAGCTGGCCCAGCACGTGGTCGCGCGTCGCGAGGGCGTCACGAATCGTCTTCGTGCCGAGCGCATGCTCGCTCAGTCCCGGGATGGGCGGCTTGCGATCGACCGAACCGACGGCTACAACGAGTTGATCGTACGAGATCGAGAGCATCCCGCCAGCGGCCGTCACGACCGTGACGTCCTGCCGTTCCCGATCCAGGTGATTCGCGCGCCCGAGCAAGAGGTCTGCATGCGGACAAACCGTCCTCAGGGGAATAGAGACGCGCGCGAGCTCCAGCTCGCCCGACGTAGCCTCGGCGAGGAGAGGCGTGTAGACCAGCTCATCGTCTGGTGCGACGATGGTGCAGCCGCGGCGCCCAAGCTCGCGCGCGACGCTGGCGCCCGCGAACCCTCCACCCAGGACTACCGTTCCTCCCCTTGCGACCCTCGTATCCACTGATTCGCGCCTCCGTGCTCGTCGCCGTCCTACGAGCTAGTGTTGCCGCCGCAATGGTCGTATGCCTGCACCTGCGCACCCTGCCGCGCCATCGTCGCAGAACGGGCTCGACGGGCGCGTGAGATGAGGATCGAGCACACAATCGAGATCGACCGCCCAGTCGATGATGTCTTCGCCTTCATGGCCGACCCCGACAATCTCCCGCAATGGCAGTCCGGCCTGCTCGAGGTGCGACGGGAGTCGGCCACGGGCGGCGTTGGCGCGCGGCATCTCGAGGTCCGGACGATCCTCGGCAAGCGCATTGAGCAGACGCTGGAGGTCACGGCGCTCGTACCGGGATCACAGCTCGATCTCTCCGTGGTGGAAGGCCCGGTTCAGCTCACGGTCCGACACACATTCGAAGCGACCGACCGGGGCGCGCGCGTGATCGTGGTCGGCGAGGGTGACCCAGGCGCGCTGTTCGCGCTGGCCGGGCCCCTGATCGCACGAGCGGTGAAGAAGCAGAGCCAGACGGACTTCAAGCGACTCAAGGGGCTGCTCGAGTCTGGCCGGTCATGATCGTGGTCCGGTCGATAGATCAAGAGGGTTCGACGCACGCGCAGGGGCGACCGTCGTAGTCGCGCCCGGACCTCTCAGCGGGCTGCTCGTCGCCGATTTCTCGAGGGTGCTCGCGGGACCGTACGCAGCGATGACCCTTGGCGACCTCGGCGCCACCGTCATCAAGGTGGAACGCCCAGGAGTCGGCGATGACACCCGCGGCTGGGGCCCGCCTTGGGTCGGGCAGGAGAGCACGTATTTCCTCGGACTGAACCGCAACAAGCAGAGCATCGAGCTCGACCTCGCACTCGAGCACGACGCGGCCCTCGCGCGAACGTTGGCCAGGCGCGCGGACATCCTGGTCGAGAACTTCCGACCGCGCACCCTCGACCGCTACGGACTCGGCTACGAGCAGCTCCGCGCCTCGAGCCCGGGCCTCGTGTACTGCTCGATTACCGGCTTCGGAGAGGCGACGCCAGAAGCGGTGGAGCGCCCGGGCTATGACCTGCTGGTCCAGGCGGTGAGTGGGCTGATGAGCATCACCGGCGACAGCGCACCGTCAAAGGTCGGGGTCGCGCTCGTAGACCACATCTGCGCCCTGCAGGCAACTGTAGGCATCCTCGCCGCACTTCGGCATCGCGAGCGGACGGGTGCAGGACAGCGCGTCACCGTGTCGCTGCTGGGAGCCGCGCTTGCGGCGCTGCTCAACCAGGCGAGCGGCTACCTGAACGCAGGGGTCGTGCCGGGCCTGCTCGGCAATCGCCACCCCTCGATCGCTCCGTACCAGCCGTTCGCCACGGCAGACGGGCAGCTCGTGATTGCGTGCGGCAACGACGCGCAATTCGCGGCGCTGACCCGCGTCGTCGCGCTCGACGGGCTGGCATCCGACCCGCGTTTCGACACGAACGCAGCGCGCGTCGCCAACATCGACGCACTTGAAGCCCTGCTGAGCGCGAGGCTCGCCACCCGCTCCTCGTCGAAGTGGGCCGAGCTCCTGAACGCGGCCGGCGTTGCGGCAGGGCCGATCAACGACATCCCTGGCGCCTTCGAGCTTGCGGCCTCGCTCGGGATCGCAGCGGTTGAGGAAGCAGCGGAAACGGGCGAGGCGAGAACGGTCGCCTCGCCAATCGCACTCTCCGAGACGCCGGTTGCAATCCGACTTCCTCCGCCACGGCTCGGCGAGCACGACGCATCGATCAGGGCCTGGCTCGAGGATGCGTGAGGCTGTACTGCCCTAGGCCGTCCCGCCTCGAGGCGGGCACGATCCGGGAACCGGCGCTCGCTTCGCTCAGATCCGGAGGACGAAGCCGCCGTCGACGTTGAGCGTCTGCCCCGTGATCCAACTCCCCTGCGGGGAGACGAGCAGGAGCAACGGTCCCAGCAGATCGGCTGGAGCACCGACCTCGCGCATCGCCACGGCAGCGGCCAAACGTGTCCGAAACGGCGAGCCCTCAGGCGCAATCTTCTGGCCTGCCTCGCTTTCGACAAACCCGGGCGCGATGGCGTTTACGGAGATCCCGTCAGGACCGAGTTCCTTGGCGAGCGCGACAGTGAGGCCGACGATCCCGAGCTTTGTGATTCCGTATGTGTTCATCGGCACGAACGCGCCCGCGGACGCCTGGTTGACGATCTTGCCGCCGCCGCGCTCGCGCATGGACGGGACGACAGCCTGGCAACACAGCATTGCACCCGTGAGGTTCACCGCGAAGACCTTGTCCCACTCGGCAAGCGTGAACTCCATCAAGGGAACCTGGCGGATCTCCGACATCATCGCCGCGTTGTTGACGAGGATGTCGACCCCGCCGAAACGCGACGTCGCCGCGCCGACCATGGCAGCCACGGAGTCGGGGCTCGTGATGTCGACCTGGACACCGATCGCCTCGAACCCGTCTGCCACGAGCTGGGCCGCGACCGCCGCGGCGCCATCGCCGTTCAGATCGGCCAACACGACGGAGGCGCCGGCCTCGGCCAGCCCGCGCGCATAGGTCGCACCGATGCCGGCCGGGTTGCCGGAGCCGGTCACGATGGCCACCTTGCCGTCGATCACCGGAGGCATATCACGCCGCTCTCCGAGCCATCACTCGACAGACTGGATGAACACGTTCTTGATCCGGAGGAACTCATCGAGTCCCGCCCTGCCGCCCTCGCGCCCGTACCCGCTCTCGCCGGAGCCACCGAAGGGCGCGGACGGCGGCATCGCAGACTTGCCGTTGACGTGAATCGTGCCGGCTCGCAACTGTGGGACGAGCCGCATCACCCTGCCGATGTCGCGGCTTTGGATATAGGCGGCCAGGCCGTAGGCGGTTGCGTTGGCGAGCTCAACCGCCTCGCTCTCGGTCGAAAACGGCGTGACGGAGAGAACCGGGCCGAAAATCTCGCGCCTCGAGAGGTCGCTGTCGGACGGAACGTCCGCAAAAATGGTCGGGGTGATGAAGTAACCACCCGCGAGCTCACCTCCTAGCCGCTCCCCACCCGCGATGAGTCGCGACCGCCCGTCCGCACGTGCACGATCGATGGTGCCGACTATCCTCTCGCATGCGGCGGCGTTGATCACCGGGCCCATGGTCGTTTCCCGCAGGAGCGGATTACCCAGCCTCACGCCGGCAACGACGTCCGCCATTCGTTCGAGCACCTCAGCGTAGATCGTGTGCTCCACGAGCAGCCGAGTGGGGAACGAGCATCCCTGGCCGGCGTTCGCGACGATGCTGAAGAGCACGGATTGGGGAACCGCCGTATCGAGATCGGCGTCGGCGAAGAGGAGGTTCGCAGACTTGCCTCCGAGCTCGAGCACGAGCGGCGTGATGTTCTCACGCGCTGCGTCCATGATCTTGCGAGCCGTCGCGCCACCCCCAGTGAACGAGACCTTCGCGATATCCGGATGGCGGACGAGCCGGTCGCCTGCGTCGGGGCCGCCGGGTACCACGGAGAGCACGCCCGGCGGCAGGCCGGCCTCGAGGGCAAGCCGCGCAAAGCGATCGATCGCGAACGGGGCGAGCTCAGGCGACTTGAGGACCACGCAGTTTCCTGCCGCGAGGGCAGGCGCAACCTTCATCCCAACCGAGGCGAGCGGGCCGTTCCAGGTGATGACGATCCCCACAACACCGTACGGCTCGAGCAGAGTGAAATCGAAGCCGGTTGCGGGAAACAACGGAATCGTCCGGCCCTCGATCTTGTCCGCCCAGCCGGCGTAGTAGCCGAAGTACGACGCGGCCAGCGACGCGTAGCCCCGGGCAGCCGATGTCGGCGTCCCAACCTCGAGCGTCACGAGACGCCCGAGCTCCTCACCATCGTCGAGGATCAGCTGCTCCAGGCGCTGCAGGATCGATCGTCGGCGATCTCCCGGCAGCGCGCGCCAGGCGGGGAATGCTGCCTTGGCGGCCGCGACTGCGGCGTCGATCTCCTCGACGCCCGCCATCACGACCTGGCCCTGCACCTCTCCCGTAATCGGGCTCACGTGGTCGAACGTCCCGGCCGAGCTCCGGCCAATCCATTCGCCTCCGACAAGGAGCTGCGCCTCGCCCAGCGTCCCGACGACCGCGGGATCGTTGTCGAGTGTGCTCGTCATTGGCCCTCTCCTCGCTCGGGGCTCGCCGAGGGCGAGCGCTTGCCGCTCAACATATCGCACCCATGCACTCTCGAAACGAGTGCTCAGGCGACGATGACGACGACCGTCGCGAGACCAAGCGCGCACCCGGCGATCGTGAAGGCAAGCGCGGCACGCTCGTCGAAGGGGACGAAGCGCCCCTCGAGCAATGCTCGCTCCATCAGATGTTGACGCCAGAACCCGTAGCCGATGAATGCCAGCCCGAGGACGGCATACCCGACTCCAACGATCTCGTAGGAGACGGTCGAGACTCCGGTGGTCAACTCGGGCACGACCTTGCCGACGCCAAGGCTCACTGCGAACGCCGCCAGCGCGCTACGCCACCAGGCGAGATACGTTCGCTCGCTGGCCAGGCGCGTCCGCCTCGTGGCATCGACAACGTCCTCGAACCGTTCGGGCTCCACGCTCTGAGCCTAACCGTGGGCAGCCGCTCGTGGCGGCACATTGAGCGGCGCGACGTCATCGTGACCGAGCAGATCGACCGTCCGGCGTCTCGCCGTGCATCGATCCTCCTGGGGCAATGCGCTAGATCGCGACTTGCCCGCCGTCAACGTTGACGTTCTCGCCCGTCATGAACGATGCGCCGTCGGATGCCAGGAAGACCGCGACATGGGCGATCTCGTCCGGCTGACCCCAACGGTTCAGAAGCGTCTGGGCAGCGACGGCGGCGGCGAGGTCGGGATGCTGCTCGAACTGCGCAGTCGTCGTCGGCACCTCAATCGGCCCCGGACTGATGGAGAGCACGCGAATACCGACGGCCGCCCCTTCTGCCGCCGCCTGCTTCGTCAGCATGATCACCCCGGCCTTGGCGGCGGCGTGCGGCGCCATCGGCACGTCGCGCGAGGCGGTTGCGCCCGCGACGGATGCCGTGTTGATGATCACTCCACCGCCGCGAGCAACGAGATGCGGCCACCCGAACTTGATCCCGAAGAAGACGATGTCGAGCTCATTCCGGATCGTGAAGTGCCAGTCCTCGACGGAGATGTCGGCGATGGAGCCGAACCGCGCCGCCGAGGCGTTGTTGTAGACGATGTCCACCCCCCCGTAAGAGGTCGCCGCCTCGTCGAACCAGCTCCTGGATGCCTCGGCGTCGCCGAGGTCGATCGGAGCCATGCCCGTGATCGTCCCGCCGGCGTCTTCGACCAGCTTCAGCGTACGCTCGTTCTCCGTCGCGTCGAGATCGCAACACACGACCTTCGCACCCTCGGCCGTGAAGGCAAGCGCCGCTGCGCGTCCCTGTCCTCCGCCCGTGCCCGTGATCAGGGCGACCTTTCCGTCCAGACGTCCCGGCATCCGTGCCTCCCGTGGTCTCGTGTCCGACGATCATAGAGCGCCCGCGGGCGCCGATCCCAACCGCAGGCGGATGAGGACGCGCCGCCGGAGCAAGCGACGGCGAGAGCGTTGGAGTCGCGACCGCCCCCGGGCGCGTGTCTGGCCGGGCGACGGAACGCGTGCGTCTACCAGGAGTGCGGTTGGGGCGGCTCTGGGCCAAGGATCGACGCGCCCAGGGCCGCAGCCAGACGTGCTTCTAGCTCACATCAAGCCTCTAGCTCGGCCGCAGCTCGAGCACACCCACACGCACTGTGGGCGGAAGCGCGACGATGGCGACGATCCAGTCCGCCAGCAGCTCCGGCTGCACGGGTAATGCGCCCGTGAACGCAGCGCGACCCGCGGCCTCGGCCATCTCCCAGGCCCGCGTCTCGCGTTCCTTCGACCACGAATCCCGAAACGTGCTCTCCCCGATCGAGCCCGAACGCAGAACGCTCATCCGAATGCCCGTTCCGCGCAACTCGTCGTTCAACCCCAGGGAGAGCGTCTCGAGCGCCGCCTTGGTGGCCGCGTACACGACGTTCATGGGGAAAGGGTTGGTCACCGAGACGGAGCTGACGTTGACCACGTCTCCCCCGCCTACGGCTCGCATCAGCGGGATCGCCGCACGAATGCAGTAGATCGGGCCCAGGAGGTTCGTGACGACCTCGGCTTGCAGGTCGCTGTCCGTCGCCTGCTCGATCGTGTGGAGAAAGGCAACCGCGGCGTTGTTCACGAGGATGTCGAGCCCGCCGAGACGCTCGGCAACCTGGGCGAACGTACGACGGACTGAGTCGGGATCGCCGATGTCCGACGGGAACGCATGGGCAGCGGGACCGATCGCGCGCGCGACTTCCTCGAGCTCGCCTGCGTTGCGTGACAGAAGCGCCACCTCGGCGCCCTCCGCAGCGAGCGCTGCGCCGATCCGGCATCCGAGGCCTCGAGACGCGCCCGTCACAACGGCCGTCCTCCCCGCTAGGCGCGCTCCCACCGACTCGACCCTCCCCGGATCGCAGACATGACGACGACGACTCGCTCGCGCCCAGCGCACTGAGCGATACCGCCCCGCTGCCGAGCGCCGACCACGATAGCTCAGACGCCGGTGAGATCGGGTAGCTCCGCCCGGACCTTTCCCAGGACTCGTGAGGCAGCGCGCAGGAGATATTGGAGGCCGCGCGACGCGGCCTTTGCGAAGTGTTCGGCGGAGACCGACTACACGGTTGCCGACGGGTCGGGAAGCACGTCCGGCTCATAGAGCCCGGCCATCGCGCGCTTCGAGAGCTCCTCGAGCGTCAGGCCGTCCCTTCGAGCAGCGACGAGCTTGGCCGGATCGACGTACTTGCCCATTGGGTTGTCCTTCATCTGAGGAGACTCCCGCATGTGCTGCATCGCCTGCTCCTCGGTGGCGAACGCGTCGCATTCGAGCTCGATCGTGTTCGCGTCGGGGTCCTTGTAGTAGATCGAGAAGCTCGGGCCGTGATCGACGGCGGCCACGTGCTCGATCCCGAGCTCGGTGATGCGCTCCCACGAGGCTAGCAACGTATCGATGTCCGGGTATTCGAACGCAACGTGCTGCACACGGGCGTGAGACAGCTTGTCGGTGTCTTCCTTCGTGCCCGGGAACTGGAAGAAGCCGAGGCGGTGGTGCGAGCCGTCGTTCGAGACGAATGTTCCCGGTAGGTTGGTCGGCTGGAGCGTGACCTCCATCCCGAGCACCTTGCCGTACCAATCGAGCATCTCCTCACGGCGTGTAGTGACGAAGCCAACGTGGTGAAGCTTCGGGTGGTACGGGCCGCCGCTCTTGTCCAGCGCCGGCTCTGGCCGTTCCTGCGTCGTCGAGTGCGACATGGTGTCTCCCTTCAAGACATGTGAACGTCCGTGATCGAACGCACTGACCCCATGCTGCAGCTCGATCGGGAGGCAGCCATCGGCATTCTCACGCACACCGGCTGCGGGTTTCTCCCGACCGGACGAGCGCGACAGGCTCTAGATGGCAGGTGCGGCGGCGCGAAAGTCCAGGTGGAGCTCGCGCGGAACACGGTTCTGGGCGCTCGACCGGTTCGCGAAGTCGTTCTTGCCCTCGGAGAAGCGGATGTCCTCGATCCGCCGGAACAGCCGCTCGAAGGCGATCCGACCTTCGAGGCGGGCGAGCGGCGCACCGATGCACGAGTGTCGCCCGTGGCCCAATGCAACCTGCCTGCGAACGTTTTCCCGCTCGGGATCGAACCGGTCCGCATGGTCGAACTCCGCTTCGTCGCGGTTGGCACAGCCCCAGACCAGGAGGACGTTCGACCCGGCCGGGATCGTGACCCCGCCCACCTCGGTGTCGCGAAGGCAGAGCCGTGGCGACTGCTGAGCGGGGGACTCGAACCGGAGCGCCTCCTCGAGAACTCGGCCGAGCAGCGAGCCGTCGCGACGGACGCGGCTCATCAGCTCGGGATCGCGGATGAGCAGCATCGTCGCGTTTGCGATCATCGCGGCCGTGTTCGTCATGCCGCCGAAGATCAAGGTCGTCGCATCGGCGACGACGTTCGGAAGGTCGAGCCGCCACGCAGTCTCGCCTCACGGCCTGCGGCCGCGACCGACTCGCCGAGCTCAGCATCGGTTGGCACCCCGAGCAACACCAGGAGCTCCGACGGCTGATCCACGAGCTCGCCGACGAATTCCTGATCGCGGTACCCAAGCCCGAAAAGCGGAAGCCGGTAAGCGTGGTGACTGACGGGCGCCGGATCGCTGCGTCTCGCGCTTTTGCCGGACGTTAACGAGGTCGCAACCTCAGAAGTACATGCTCCTTCTATAGAACTAGCATTGATCGGATCGCTCGTATGCTGGCACCGTCATGCCGGGATGCTGAGCGGCCCTCCTGGCATCCGTTCCGGTTGCGGCCAGTGGCCGGGACGGATGCTGGTCCACCTCCGTTGCCGCCTTCTGGAGGGAAGCCCACACATGGCGGCGACGCTCAGCGCCCCACCGCTATCGCCACGCATCGCGTCCTTTCGCAGGCGCTCACGGACAGCACTGGAAGCCCCGGAACGGGCCCAAGACTCACCGATCCCACTCCACGTCGTCGGTTCCGCGGCTTCCCAGAGCCGCTGAGAGATCGTAGTCGTGCAGCTCGTGGCCGTGCTCCCGTAGCCATCGTGCCTGCCTCCGCCAGTCTGGTCGCGCCTCGTCCAGCAGGCGCCAAAACGCATTCGAGTGATTGTGCTCTCTGAGGTGCAGAAGCTCGTGCACGACGACGTACTCAAGCACCTCGCTCGGTGCGAGCGCGAGTCGCCAGGAGAACGAGAGGTGGCCGCTGCTCGAGCAAGAGCCCCAGCGCGTCCTCGAATCGCGAATTCCTACCGATGTGCACTCGACCTCGAGTCGCCCAGCCTCGCGCTCGATGACCTCGAGGACGAGTCGGCGGGCCTGACGTCGAAACCAGCGCTCAAGCGCTGCGGTCGCCGTTTCTCGCGATCCGCTTAGTAGCACTTGGCCGTCCCTCAGTTCTGCACGCGGACGTCCACCCGGCCGTCGGTCGACGGGTAGCACCTCGCCCGCAAACCGCACGAGCCCCGGCTGCTCCAAGCCGAGCTGCGGACGCGCTGCTGCGGCACGGGCGACGGCGCGTTTGTGGATGAGCCAATCGCGCTCTGACTCGAGCGCGTCGTAGATCCTCTGATCGTCCGTGCCGCGCGGCACGACGACCTCGAGCTGTGCGCTTGGTCGGACGATCAGCCGGATCGACCGTATCCGCACGGACTCGCGCACCCGCACGCAGACGACCTCGTCGCCGAGGGCGAACGGGAGGGACGGTCGCTCGCGGGGGACGGCTCGACGGATCCTGTGACACTAGCCTGTGAGGCGTGCAGCAATCAGGCCACGATGGCACGGTCGTCATAGAGAGCAGGTCACGGCGCCAAGTGGCATTTATGCTGACGGGATGACTACGGTCTTCGAGTTGGTGTCGGCGTTCGACCGAGCTTCGCCTTGCCCGTGAGCCACGAGGCGGCGACAATTGCGCGTCGGCTCCAGGAGGTGATCGGAGACGGCCGCAACGTGCTGGCGTACATCGACTTTCTGGGCAGTCTGTGGGCCGATGAGCTGCTCGTCACTCACGTCCCGCCGATGACAAACGACGGCCCGCGTGTCGGCCCGGAGTTGCGCGTGCGCGAGGTCGCGATGAACGAGCAGTTCCTGGAGGCCATGCCCGACTACCGCCAGGAGAGCGTCGCCGTGCACGTCGAGGGCCCCGTCGTCCGGCTGCGGATGACCTGGACGGGGACCCGCAGCGACGGGATGCAGCACCGCGTGCCGGTCGATTACGCGCTCACCGTCAGCGGCGGACTGGTCACCCACTGTTCTGTCACGCTAGATCCCGACGACATCGCCAAGTCGGCCGAGGTCGGCGTCGCACACTGGATGGGAGACGTCGTGAAGGACGAAACCGCATAGGCACGTGGCCGGCCGTGCGATGGCGAGCGTTTGTCGGAACGGGCGTGCTTCGATGAGCCGGGGGTGCCTGCCCGAAGGCAGGCACTCGGTCACTCCGGTTCGGCTCGAGAAGCTCCGACTACGCGAGCTCGCGCAGCGGCCGGAAGAAGTCGCGGATATCCGCGACGACGGCCTCCGGTTCCTCGGCGGGTGCGAAATGGCCGCCGGAGGCATGTTCGCGTCGGAACCGCAGGTCGCAGTCACGGGCGAGATCGTCGGCGCTCGGGGGAATGGGCACGTCGGGGAGAAAGATCGAAACACCGGTCGGCGCCTCGATGAACGGCACACGCTCATGGGAAGGCTGCCAGGGGTGAGCGGCAGCCTCGGCGTAGAAGCGCGCAGACGTGACGAAGCTGTCGGTCGCCCAGTACAGGAAGATATGGGTGAGGAGGTCATCCTTACTGAAACGGCTCTCGACGTCGCCGCCGCAATCCGACCATGCCCGTCGCCGCTCCACGAGCCACGAAGCGAGGCCCGCGGGCGAGTCGTGGAGACCGACGGCCAGCGTCTCGGGATCGATGATCTGCACGGCAAGGTGGCTGGCCACGCGCCGCTGCCGTGCCAGCACCGCGGCACGGGTCTGCGTTGGAAGGTTTGGGGCAAGCGGCCCGAACAGGTCCCAGGACCGCTCGTTAGGGCTGAACCACGGGAAGCCGCCTGAGCCACAGACATGTACCCCGATCATTCGCTCCGCGTACTTGTGCCCGAGCTGGAGCGACACTCCCCGGCCGAAGTCCTCCCCGAACGCGCCGAAGCGCGCGTAGCCGAGCCTACTCATCAGCTCCGCCCAGAGGTCGGCCGTCGTATGCCAGTTCACGCCGGTTCGGGTCAGGGGCGTCGAGAAGACGAACCCGGGCAGCGACGGCACGACGACATCGAACGCGTCCTCTGGGTTTCCTCCGTGCGCCGCCGGATCGGTGAGTGGTCCGATCACGTCCTTGTAGTCCCAGAACGTCCACGGCCAGCCGTGAGTGAGCACGAGCGGCAGCGCATGCCGACCCTTGCCGCGCTCGTGGACGAAGTGGATCGGGATGTCGTCGACCGTCGTCCGGAAGTGCGAGAGCGCGTTCAGCTGCCGTTCCTGCTCGCGCCAGTCGAAGCCATCGAGCCAGTAGTCGAGCAAGCGACGCAGGTAGTCGACATTCGTTCCATAAGCCCAATCGGCGTTCGCGAAGTCGCGGGGGAGCCGTGTTCGTCGAAGACGGGCCTCGACGTCGTCGAGCACATCCTGCTCAACATCGACGGTGAACGGCTGGACAGCGCTCACGGCGAGCACGCACCGATCTCAAGGGCTGCTTCGCTTGCGGAATCCACGGTGTACTGGAATGTAATCGTCCGGACCGACCGGGAGACGCTGAACACGGGTGGCACGTCCGCTCGCCCCGTGCCGGGAGGTTGTTCTCGGTTCTCAGAAGATGCGGGAACGCAGGCAATACACTGCGTATCGTTCGAGGAGGTTGACGCCAATGGACGATCACGGAGCAAACCGGGCCGGACGAATAGTGCTCGCCGTTGACGTTGGCGGCTCGCACATCAAGGTGCTGGCGAGTGACCAGGATGTGCGCCGACGCGTGGTGTCGGGAACGGGCCTGACGCCGTCGAGGATGGTGGCGGCGACGTTGGAGGCTGCCGACGGGTGGAGCTGGGATGTCGTCTCGGTTGGCATACCAGCACCCGTTCACGATGGCCTCGTCGTCTCGGAGCCGGTCAACCTCGGCAGCGGCTGGGTCGGCTTCGACTTCGTGACCGCGTTCGGAAAGCCGACCAGAGTGATGAACGATGCCGCAATGCAGGCTCTGGGAAGCTACAGCGGCGGGAAGATGTTGTTTCTCGGCCTCGGCACGGGCCTCGGCTCGGCTCTCGTCACCGACGGGATCGTCCAACCGATGGAGCTCGCTCACCTCCCCTTCAAGAAGCGCACGTACGAGGAGTACGTCGGCGACCGCGGCCGTGACGCCCACGGCAAGCAGCGATGGGAGAAGAACGTCCACGAGGCCATCGAGGAGCTCACCGCCGCCCTCGAGCCCGAGTACGTCGTTCTCGGCGGAGGCAACGCGCGGAAGCTGAGGCACCTACCGCCGAATGTTCGCCTCGGAAGCAACCAAAACGCCTTCACCGGCGGGTTTCGCCTTTGGGCGACGGACGAGCACACCTGACGAGCGCCACGGCAGACAACCGTGCGAAGCGCTTGACGACACTACGGTGCGCCGGACGCCGGCACCGCCCAGATCAGCACGACGCTCTGACCGGCATCTGCTTCGGACACCTGCAGCACGATCAGGATTCGCCCCGGCGGGCAATGCGCCAGGCGCGACCTCTGCGGGTCGAGTCAGCGCGATCGCAACCAGTTCGCAAACGGACGACGCACAGTCCTCGACTGCGGACCATGCCTGCCGGTGCCGCTAGCTCGGTGAAATGTTCTGGTTGATCCGGAAGAAGTTGTCCGGATCGTACTTCTGCTTTAGCGCTCGCAGCCGCTCGTACTTCTCAGGGCCGTAGGCCTGACGAACGCGATCCGTGCCCTCGTCACCGAGAAAGTTGACGTACACGCCCTGGTGCCACGGCTCCAGGGCCGACCAGAAGCTCCGCACCCATTCCCGCTCCTCGTCGAACCCTGCGCTCGACTCCGTGCTTGCGCCGATGTTGTATGTAAAGCTGGCTCGACGGCCGTTGAACGCGGTCTGATCGTCGCGCACCCGGCCGACCGCTCCGCCCATCTGCCAGATCGGGTACGACGTCAGCGGTGACTCAATCTGCAGCGAGCGCTCGACGGTGATGTCGATGATCTCGTCGCTGAGCTCCCCTATCTCGCAGCTCTTGAAGTAGTACCAACGGCCCGGCACGAAGCCGGGGTCGAACATCGCCTGGTGCGTCAAATACGGCTTCGGCAGGCAGACGTCCGCGACCGGTGAGCCGAACTCCCGCAACGGACGGATGAACGTCTCCCCCGCCTCGAGCTCACCCACCCAGCAGCACACCACCATCACCACCAACTTGCCGTGCAGCTCGGGTGGGACGAAGGGTAGCGCCGGTGCCTTGCGATGGACGATGATCGTCATCAGCTCGTCCGGCGCCTCCGCGACCCAGTCGCGATAGAAGCGCAGGACCTCCCCGGACTGCTCCATCGGCCAGAAGATAGGCCCGGCCAGCACCTGCGTCCCGAGCGGCACGCAGCGGAACTCAAACTCGGTAACGATCCCGAAGTTGCCGCCTCCCCCGCGCACGCCCCAGAAGAGATCGGGGTTCTCGTCCGCGCTCGCTTTGACGAACTCTCCGTCCGCTGTGACGAGGTCGACGGCGACGAGCTGGTCGATCGTAAGGCCGTGCTTGCGCATGATCCAACCGATCCCGCCGCCGAGCGTAAGCCCTGCGACACCGGTATGCGTCACGATCCCAGACGGCACCGCAAGCCCGAACGCCTGTGTCTCCTGATCGAGCTCGCCGAGCAGGACACCCGCTTGCACGCGCGCGGTGCGCTTCTCGGGATCGACGCGCACGCCCTTCAGCGGCGAGAGGTCGACCACCAACGCGCCGTCCGCGACCGAGAGCCCAGGGAACGAGTGCCCGCCGCTCCGCACCGCGACCGGCAGCTTGCTTGCCTGCCCAAGCTTCACTGCCGCGATCACGTCCGAGACGCCCGCGCAACGAACGATCAGAGCCGGAAGCCTGTCGATCGAGCCATTCCAGATCTTGCGATGCAGCTCGTAGTCCGGAGCCCCGGGACGGATGAGATGCCCGCGGAACGCAGCTTCGTCAACCTCGACCGGATCGACGATGGCGCTCACCGCCGCATTCTCGCACTCGGCGCCGTCCTGCGAAAGCTGGTGCGCGGCAGGGTAGAGGGGCGCAGGCACGAGCTCGACCTCCACTGTGCGCATGATCTTTGTCCTCTACACGGTGATGATCGTCGGTGGGATCGTCGTGTTTATCGCCGTCGGACTCACCCAGCAGATGAGACGCTTCGCGGGAGAGAACAGCCTCTCGCACGTCTTCGACGCGATCTTCGTCGCCACGCTCGTCGGCCAGTCGTTCGCAGGCAAACAACTACACTCATCCAACGCTCCCGGGACAGTGAGTACGATGTGACCGTGCCTCACACCGCCCCGTCCTCGGAACACACGGACGAACCACGATCCGAGATCCGCAGCGTCTTTCTGTGCGATCCGGACGGCAATCTCGTGCAGTTGGACGACCACGTCGTGCCGGCATGAGCCGCGGCAGTGCCTACGCGCTCGCTCGCCCTCTCTGGGTCGGGGGGCGATGGTGAGGCTGGGGGCGAAGCCCCTGTGGGGTCGGGACGTCGAGGAGTTCCGTCGGCGGGTTCGGCTGGCCGACGAGCTCGGGTACGAGGTGGTGGCAATCGGCGACTCGCCGGCGGCGTGGCAGGACGTGGTGGTGTCGCTGACGATTGCGGCGTCCGAGGCGCCGAGGCTGACGCTGGCGACGGCGGTGACGACGCCGTTCCTGCGGCACCCGTTGACGTTGGCGCGGGCGATGCTGTCGGTGTCGGAGCTGACGGACGCAGAGGTGGTGATCGGCTTCGGGGCGGGTGAGAGTGCGCCTGCCGGACTGGGGCGCCGCGGCGGCACTCTTGCCGAGGTTCGCGAGTACGTGCTTGCGCTGCGGGCGCTGCTGAACGGCGAGTCGGCGATGTGGGACGGCAGGAAGACGTCGCCGCTCAGCGGCGCTCGACCGCTGAGGATCTTCCTGGCCGCCGACGGACCGAAGCAGTTGCGCCTCGCCGGCGAGATCGCCGACGGTGCCATCGTGATCATGGGCTTCGACATGCGCGTCGTCGACTGGCGCCTCGAGCAGGTTCGGGACGGCGCCCGCGACGCCGGCCGCGATCCGGCCGAGATCGAGATCTGGGCCACCACGTTCGCGTCCGTCCGCGATTCGCGATCCGAGGCGATCGACGACATCGCTGCGTACCTGGCAATGATCGGATCTCTCGGGATGGAGAGGGCGTGGCGGCGCGAGCTCGTGCCGCCCGAACTCCAGGACGCGATCGAGGAGATGCGGAAGCACTACGACCCGAAACAGCACATCGTCGTCGGATCGCCGATGACGAAAAAGATGCAGGAACTGGGCCTCACGGACTTCCTGGCGGGCCTGTGTGGTCTTGCCGGCACGGCCGAAGATGTCCGTAGCGCGCTCGCCCGGCTGGAGGAGCGGGAGATCTCGTGCGTTCTGGCGGCGGTGACCGGCGGGGTGGATCCCGAAGGGACGCTCCGCCGCTTCGCCGCCGCGGCCCACGAGGGTCGTAAAACCGCCCGATAGGCGGCGCCAGTGCGTGACGCCGCACTGGCTCTTGGTCGTCGCTTCGCGTCGCTCGACGCGCTCACCGTGTCGTGGCCGCCGAGCATTCTTGGGCGCTGGCCCCGTTACGCGCAGGCGGCCACAGCGAGGAGCGCGTTCGATCCAAGTCCGACTAGCAGCGCAGTCCTTGAAAGGATGGGGGGACGTCAGAGACTCCAATGAGCCAATGCGGTTCCATGGTCATTCCGTCAGACCAACTACGCCCACTTTTCTAGGTTTTTGGCAACAGCTCTTGACCAAGGAGACTGAGCACACTAGTGTCCCGCACCAACGTGTTCGCTCCGATCCGCCAATCAACCCTCGCTGACAGCATCGCCGGGCAGATCATCGCCGCTATCGCGCGCGGCAGGCTGCGCGTGGGCGATCAGCTCCCGGCCGAGCGCGACCTTGCCCAGGCGATGGAGGTGAGCCGACCTTCCGTGCGCACGGCCCTGAACGACCTAGCCAAGCTTGGCGTAGTGGAAACGCGTCGCAGTGCCGGCACGTTCGTGAAATCGGATGCTGTCCCTCTCGCGCTGTGGCACGACCGGTGGGATACACGCATCGACCAGTCCCGCGATCAGCTGGAGGTTCGTCGCCTGATCGAGCCACGAGTCGCGCAGATCGCGGCGATCTACGGCACGCAGGACGACTTTGAGGCGGTTGAGCAGGTACTGGCCCTGCAGCGCGAGGCGCTCGATGATCGCGACCGGTTCCTGAACTTGGAGATGCGCTTTCACGTCGTGCTGGCACGAGCTACGAAGAATGCAGCTACGGCAAAGATTATTGAGGTCGTGCTCCGGCAGCTCGCCATTCTCCAGGACTATGCGCTGCGTGATCGGGCCGCGCTCGAACACGAGCTGGCCCTGCACGCCGAGACGCTCGCCGCCGTCGTCAGCCGCGAGCCGGCACAGATCGAAATCGCGATGGATCGACACCTGTCCTTCCTCGAAGGCTACTTCTCCGCGACAGCCGGCTGCGAACTGCTGCGCGAGATGCCGGAGTTTCTGCTCCCTGAAGAGACAGCACAACAACCTGGGCTCGTGCGCTCACACTTGGCAAGCCCGACCGATTTCCCAGCCTAAGGAGGACGCATGGATACCGCTGCCAGAGACGCTCGAGGTTGTACGACTCTCCGGAGGAGACCATGAAGTCGAGACTTGTGGTGCTCGCGTTGGGAGCGATCGCTTCGCTGCTCGTTGGCGTCGCGGCGAGCTCCGCGAGGCCTACTGAGGACGTGACGTTACGTCTCTTCTCAAACGCGTCGTTCAAGCCCCAGTTCGATGCCATCATCGCGAACTACGGGAGGGTCAAGCCGAACGTCAAGATCGACATAACCTATGCCGCGGCGACGGCCTTCGGCCCCCAGCTGCTCACAGAGCTCCAGGCTGGTAATGCGGCCGACCTCCTCTCGATCCAGGCGGGGGCGCCATCCGCCTACGGTCTCTACGCGCTAGGTTCGCAAGGGAAGCTGCTCGACCTGAGTGGCAGTCCATGGCAGAAGCGAATAGTTCCGGCGGCACGGAAATACTTGAAGGTCAAGGAGCGCTACTACGGCGCCCCGACCGCCTACACAACCTCCGGTATCGTCTACAACGTCGATCTCTTCAAATCGCTCGGCCTCACGGTCCCGACGACGTTCGCGCAGCTGATCGCCAACTGCAAGAAGTCGGCAGCAGCCGGAAAGCCGTTTATCGCCTTGGGAATGGGTGACCTCGCTGGCCAGATCAACCTGACCAATGGCCTGATCGCATCGCTCGTCTATGCCGAGGATCCGGACTGGACGCTAAAGCGGATCCAGCACAAGGTGACGTTCGCCGGTTCCACGCTCTGGAACGGCCTGGTGAACTCGATCATGGAGATGAAGGACTCAGGCTGCTTCCAGCCGAACCCCGCCGGGGTCAAGCAGGTCTTGCAGTACACGATGGTCGCAACCGGCCAGGCCGTAGGAATGCCCGCAACGAACGGCGAGATCACTGCGCTGCAGCAGATCAATGCCAACGTCAAGCTCAACCAATTCCCCTGGCCGGCGCGCGCGGCAAAGAACACGCGTGGTCTCGTCGCGAACTCGGCGCTTGTTCTCGCCGTCAACAAGGCGACCTCGCACACGGCAGAAGCGAAGGACTTCGTCAACTTCGTGATGCGACCCAAGCAAAACGACATCTTCAATAAGATCGGTAATACGCTTTCCGGCGAGCAGATCAGGACTGGCAACGTTCCCTCGGTTGTCAGCGACTACTCGTCGTATCTGAAAGCCGGCAAGGTAATGTACTCGGCTGTGGCTGGCTGGCCGCGGCCCGATAAGGGCATGTTCATCCCGCAATTTCTCGCGCAGGCCACCGGACTCTTTACCGGGCAGACGACACCCAGCAGCGTCTTGAAGTACATGGACGACCTGTGGGACAGGCCGTAAGTCGCCCTGGGGGTGAGGGGTCTATGATCCCTCACCCCCAGGGCGCGAATTGCGCGGACGACCAAGATTTCATTCATTCGTGAGGGCTTCAACCCGAGCCAGCATGACCGCTATCGCTGATTCGAGCGCGGCTCCGCCAGATGCCCTGGAGCTCGAGATCTTTCGTTATGCCGCGGAAGCGGTCGTCGACGAGCTCGACACGAATATCACACGAACCGCCCATAGTCCGTTGGTGTATGAGTACAAGGACTATTCGGTCGGATTAGTGACCAAGGATTTTCGACTGCTCAGCCAGTCGCGGTACAACATTCCCCTTTTTTTGGCTGATCTAGGCGAGCCTGTGCGGGATGCAGTGGAGGTGATCGGCGAGGAGAGGTTGGAGCCCGGCGACATCTTCATCACGAACTTTGCGCCGCCAACCGGGTCGCATCTCAACAACGTGATCGCGGCATCGCCGGTATTTCAGGACGGTGCGGTCGTCGCATATGTCGTAATCCGGACGCACTGGCCCGACGTCGGGGGATTGGCGCCGGGCTCGATCACCCTGGACGCCCGCAGCATCTTTCACGAAGGAGTGCAATATCGTGGGCTCAAGATCGTCAGCGCCGGCCGCCTCGTCCCGGAGGTACTCGCTACGATCCAGGCGAACACCTGGATGCCGCGGCTCGTGACCGGCGACGTCATGGCGAATATCGCCGCCTGCACGCTCGGAGTCACCCGCTGGCAGGAGCAGGTGGCGAAGCGCTGGAGCCTCTCCGAGATCGATGACCTGGTCGCTGCGCAGTTTCGCTCCAGTGCGGCGCTTGCGCGCGCGAAGCTGCGCGACCTACCGAACGGGGAGTTCCGCGCGGCTGCTGAGATGGACAATTCCGGCGCCCCCGGGACGTCACCACTGCGCCTCGCGGTTCGAGTCGTCGTGGACGGCGAGCACATGCTGGTCGATCTGTCCGAATTGCCTCCGCAGGTGGAGCACCCGATCAACTCCGGGAGACACGGCGGTGCGATCAGCTCCGTTCGCGTGGCGTTCAAGTCCCTACTCGTCCCCGATCGGCCGGCGGATCACGGCCTGTTCGAGCCGCTCGAGGTGATCGTCCCTCCAGGGACAGTGATGAGCGCCACCGGCACTGCGCCGATGGGCCACTGGAACCAGCTTCCGTACACGATGATCGACCTGGTTCTCCGCGCGATCGGCGAGCGTCAACCCGATCTCGTTCCTGCGGGACACTTCGGCGCCCAGGTCATCGCCAGCTTCACCGGAACCAACCGTGACGGCAGCTGGTGGCAGACGAACACCGCCGGCCAGGGCGGCTTCGGCGCTCACAGCGACGGAGATGGGTTCGGGCCGCTGATGACTCTCGGCCACGGCGACAACCCACGCATCGCGGACGAGATCCTCGAAGGCCGCTATCCCGTTCGCGTGCTCAGCAGGTCGTTGCTACGCAACGCGGGCGGCCGCGGACTGTACCGCGGCGGACCTGGCGTCGAAATGGTCGTCGAAGCGCTCGAGGACATGCGTTTCACGGCGCTCATCAATCGCACCCGGGAGCCGCCCTGGGGGCTGGCCGGAGGCGAGCCCGGACGTCCAGGCGAGATTCACGTTCTCGAGCCCGGAAAGAAGCGCTGGAGGAGGACCGGCCTCGTAGGGCATGCCCCTATCAAGGCCGGAACGCGTGTGCGCATCCGAACAGGCGGAGGCGGGGGTTGGGGGACGCATGGGAACGCGTGAGTCGAGCGCTGTACCAACACGAATCGGCGCCGACATCGGCGGGACGTTCACCGACGTGGCCGCTGTCGACGCGCTCGGGACGCTGCGTATCGGCAAGAGGTTGACGATGCACGGGGCCGAAGACGAGGGAGTTGTTGCCGCAATCGGCGACACCGGCATTGAGTTCACCGGAGCCAGGACAATCCTCGCGCACGGCCATACGCTCGTAATCAACTCGTTGCTCGAACGCAAGGGCGCGCGCGTGGGACTCCTCACGACGGAGGGCTTCGCGGATGTCATCGACATGGGACGCGGCAGCCGCCCTGAGATCTTCAATCTGCGTTACAGGCGGGATCCCGTGCTCGTTCAGAGGCGGATGGTGTTCGAACTTGCCGAGCGCGTCTTTGCAGACGGCACGATCGCCCGTTCTCCCAGCGACGAGGAGCTCGAGTCGCTTGTCGAAAAGCTGCGCCAGGCACGCGTCGAAGCAGTCGCCATCGCGTTCCTCAACTCGTACGTCGAGCCGGCGAACGAGCGTGCGGTCGGCCGGTACCTCCAGAGTGCCCTTCCGGACGTCACGGTCTCCCTCTCATCCGACCTCAGCCGTCAGTGGCGGGAGTTCGAGCGATTCACGACAGCCGTTGCCAACGCCTACGTGGCTCCGGTTGCCGACCGGTACGTCCATCGCCTGCTTCGCGGCATCGGCGCCCAAGGATTCCGGGGTGAGTTCGTCGTACTGGACTCGAATGGCGGCGCGCTCGGCGTCGAGGGCGCCCGGCGCTTCCCGGTGCGAACAGTCGAGTCCGGGCCGGTGGCCGGCGTGCTCGCAGCGCGCGACCTTGCACACCGTCTCGCCGCAGACAAGGTGGTCACCTTCGACATGGGCGGCACGACAGCGAAATCGTGCTTGATTGAGGACGGCACCTTCGCCTCGACCGAGCTCTACTGGATCGGAGGGTACGACAGGGGCTTTCCGCTCCAGGTGCATTCAGTCGACGTGACCGAGGTAGGCGCCGGCGGTGGCTCGATTGCGTGGATGGACGAAGCAGGTCGATTGCGCGTTGGTCCTCGCTCAGCCGGGTCCCGTCCGGGCCCGGCGAGTTACGGTCTGGGTGGTATCGAACCGACGGTCACCGATGCGAATCTCTACTGCGGCCGCCTCGACAAGGCCAACTTCATCGGCTCGCTCAAGCTCGACGCAGAAGCTGCGGCTGGGGCGATCGAGGAACTCGCTACGAAACTGAACATGGCGGCGCAGCGGCTCGCACTCGGCATCCTCAAGCTCGCCAATGTCTCCATGGCCGCGGCAGTACGGCGTCAGACGCTCGAGCGCGGGCACGACCCGCGAGATTTCAGCCTGGTTGCCTTTGGCGGGGCAGGGCCGATGCACGCCTGCGAGGTCGCGGCCGAGGTCGGAATCAGACAAGTCGTTGTCCCTCTCTTCCCAGGTCACTTCTCCGCGATCGGCATGCTCGGCGCGAATCTCCGCCTCGACCGGCGGGAAATCCTACGCGGCTCACTCGATGCTCTCGACGCGAATCGCCTTCGCTCTGCGCTCCAACGCATTGCCGGCGAACTCGAAAACGAGCTGAGCTTCGGCGACCAGGCCGATGTCGGCGCCCCTGTCTTCTCATGGTCTTTAGCCTTGCGCTACCACGGCCAGGACCACACGCTCTTGATCCAATCTCCTGAAACCGGGGCCACGGTTCCGGACGATCTCGCGGCCGTGTTCAAGCAGAGATACGACGTCGAGTACCTGCGACGCTACGGTCATCTGGACGATCAAGCAGAGATCGAGGTCGCCGCACTCGAAGTCGTCGGCGAACGGCATATGCCGCGCGTCACGATTCGCGAAGGCCGAGCGTCTTCCGGACCGAGCAGCAACATCCAGTCGTACTTCGGCCTCAGCGATGAAGCCGTGTCGTCCGAGGTGATCGCGCGCGGCTCGCTCGCCGAAGGCGACCGGTTCGCCGGTCCAGTGGTGATCTACGAAGAAGGAGCGACCACTGTCGTCCCACCAGGTGCGACCGGCTGCGTCGGATCCGGCGGAAATCTCCTGATCGACACATCCGAGCTGATCTTGTAGCGAGCTCCGCCCACATGCTCCTCGCGCGCACGGCTCCTGCGGAATCCCTCTGCCCCAGGTGAATCGGTCCTTCCATAGACCGAGCTCTGCTTGCCACGCATAGCCGGCGGCCGCGAGGTCCAGGTCTCGCGCGGGCAGAACCAGTGATCGACCCAGTCGAGGATCCGGGTCGATTTCCCCGCCTCCAGTCGCTGGCGAAATGCACGAAAACGCTGCGATCGATCCGACTCCTCACGGAGCCAGTCCTGAACGAACAGCTCGGCATCGTCGGAGATCTTTCAAGCCCAGATCCCGTCGGCTTGGACGTGACCCGACACCGTTCTCCTTCGCCCGGTCACACCACAGGTGCCTCTTGGCACCGGCTGGTTCTGAGATCTTCCGACGTACCGGGTTCAGTGAGTCGCTGTTTGTTCTCAGTCTTCTCAGCCTGTTATTTCTCGTCCGAAGATCGCGCGCGCGATCACCCATTTCTGGATCTCGTTTGCGCCCTCGTAGATCTCTCCGATCTTCGAGTCGCGGTATAGCTCCTCGAGTCGGAACGTTTGCCCTTCGGCGGCGAGCTCGCGCAAGAACCCGTAGCCGCCGAAGGCCTGGATCGCCTCACGGGCGAGATCGACAGCGAGCGCGGTTCCGCGTAGCTTCGCCATCGCTGCTTCGGGCTCGGGGAAGGCCACCCCATCGTCGAGGCGCAGAGCAGCCTTCTGGTACAGGGTGCGCGCGCACTCGAGCTCCGTTGCCCAATGCGCCATCCGGAACTGCCAGTCTTGAAATTCCGCAAGCTTGCGACCAAACGCCTTGCGCTGCGCAAGGTGAGAAGCTGCAAGGTCGAACGCCGCCTGTGCCATACCGACTCCGGCAGCCCCGATCCCGACGCGTCCGTACGTCAGCGTGGCGAGCGCGTGCCGAAGCCCCTCGCCGATGTCGCCGATGAGATTTTCCTCCGGCACCCAGACGTTCTCGTAGTAGACGTCGGCCGTCAGTTGGCCTTTGTTTCCGAGCTTCCGATCGGGACGGCCTACCCGGAGACCGTCGGCTGCCGTGTCGACAACGAGCAGCGTCAATGCCCCATCGACGTTGCAGAGCGTCACGATGAAATCCGCCACAGGCGCATTCGTGATGAAGCGCTTTTGGCCGGAGACGATGAAGCCACCATCTCCGCGCTTCGCACGCGTGGCGACGCCCTCAGGAGACAGATCACTACTCGCAAGTGGTTCGCTCGTTGCGAAGGCCCCAACCGCCGAGCCATCCACGATGCGACGCAGGTACCGCTCGCGCAAGCGCTCGGAGCCGAGCTCGACAGCGTGCCCCGCCAGAATGCAATGAACGTCGAAGATCGCTGCCACGCTGTTGCTCCAATAGGCAAGCTCCTCAATTGCCGTCGCCGTAGCCGTCGCCGGATACTGCAACCCCCTGCCAAACGGCGCAGGGAATGGAATAGCGTAGAGACCGACCTTCGCGAGCGAATCGAAAACGTCACGGGGAAAGCTCTCAAGTGCTTCCTCGCGCTGCCCGATCTCAGCCGCTCGCGGAGCAACATGCGCCTCCACGATCTCCCTGACCTCTTGCCGGACTGCAATCGTCTCCTCGCCCAGCAAGAGATCGTGGAACAGCCTGTCCTGCTGGCGCGGCGGATCCACCGCCTCCTGCTCCACCCCAATCGAAACCCTCTCCATCACCGCAACTCCTCACTCGTAAACCTCACGGCGGCGCCTAAGGCCCACAGCCGACCGGCACCTGCGGAGGCCGAAACGATCGACGAGGACATCGCCCACATCGACGCCAAGAGCATATCCTCATCTACGCGGCTCTTGCGATCGCGATTACTTGTCGGGAGCACTCGCCGACTCGCCCATCCGCGCGGGGCAGAAGAGTTCGATGGGGTTGCCGGATGGGTCGTCGAGAAGGATCTGGGATCCGCCGGGCCCGGTGACGATTTCGTTTCGGAATTGCAGACCGGAGGCCCGGAGCCGGGCTACCTCAGCCGCCAGGTCACTCACGATGAGGTGGATGCGATTCCAGCCGCCGGGCGCTGGCTGGCGCCCGTCCGGCATCGGTCGTCCAGCTGAGCTGCCGGGGCCGCTGAGCAGCAATCGCAGCCTCCCTCGGATCACATCGGCAAAGGCAGGCGCGGCATTCGAGATGAGCGTGAAGTTGAAGTGCGTGGTGTAGAACGCTACGGCAGCATCGACGTCGTCGACCATATAACGGACACTGACGGTGTCGTCGTCCACGAGCGGTAGACCTCCGAGTGGTCGCCTTGTCCGAAACGGTATCGCACAGTGGCCCGTGGAGCGCCTCGCCTGCGCCAGCTATTCCCTGATTGGGTGATTGTGCGGAATAACGAGCACAGTTGACCTACCCTGGGGCCTGTGTCGCCCGTGACAACGAGACCGCCGACGTCGTTGAGCACGATCCTTCGTGAGTGGGGCCGGATCGGCTGCACCGGCTTTGGCGGTCCTCCGACCCATATAGCGCTGCTGCGGGAGCTATGCGTCCAGAGGCGTCAATGGCTGACCGAGAAGGACTTCGAGGACGCGATCGCTGCGTGCAACCTGCTTCCAGGTCCCGCCTCGACGCAGCTCGCGATCTACTGCGCATGGCGTCTGCGTGGTCGAGTCGGCGCGCTCGTTGGCGGTGCAGCGTTTATCGTTCCGGGCCTGATCCTGATTACTGTCTTGGCAGCGCTCTTTCTCGGATCGGCACCTCCTCGTTGGGTGCTGGGCGCAGGTGCCGGGGCTGGAGCGGCGGTTGCTGCCGTCGCCCTTCAGGCGGGCTCAAGCCTCGTTCCGGCTAGTTGGACGCGAGCGAAGTTGCGCGGCCCGGCCCGTTGGGTCGTCTACGTTGCCGCAGGAGCCGCCGCTGCAGCAACGCTTGGACCGTGGCTCGTCTTGGTCCTGCTTGCATGCGGCGGGATCGAACTCCTTCTACAGCAAGGCGTCTTTACCGGCCGCGTACCAGCCCTCATCCCACTTCCACTCTTTGTCATGGCCACAACCGGCACAGGTGGGCTGCTCGCACTCGCCTGGGTCGCGTTCAAGGTCGGTGCCCTTTCCTACGGCGGCGGCTTCGTGATTATCCCGCTCATGCAGGCGGACGCGGTGAACCACTACCACTGGATGACCGATGGCCAATTCCTGAACGCGGTTGCGCTCGGGCAGATCACGCCGGGGCCGGTTGTGCTCACGGTGGCCGTGATTGGCTACGCGGCTGCAGGGCTCGGCGGCGCCCTCCTGGCTGCGCTGGTGGCCTTCGCCCCGTCCTTTGGGTTCATCTGTCTCGGGGGCCGCCGGTTCGACCTCATCCGCCGCGACGAGCGTGCGCAGAGGTTCCTTGCCGGCTCCGGACCGGCAGCGATCGGAGCGATCCTCGGGTCAGCAATCCCGCTCACGCGTGCGCTCCAAGAAGACTGGCAGTACGCCGTGCTGGTAGCGGCGGCGATCTCCCTCCTCCTGCTACGCCAAGCCGCCGTGCCGACGCTGCTACTCGCCGGCACAGCCGGAGTGATCATCGCGCTGGCGGACGGACCGTTACCGCAGTAGGAGAGAGGTGGCAGCCCGCAGGCCACCAACGCGTCGCTGTTGGTCGCGACGGGTTTCAACTGTTACTGGACCAAAACTTGACCACGGCTGTGGATGAGATTTCAAAGCGTGCCGCTGGCCCTTCCTATTCGTCCTCGCGCTTTGACGATGGGCATGGCTGCTTGCGAGGTGTCAGACTGGCGCTTGTGGGCGGAAGAGATGAGGACACGATCTCGTGAGAGGACTGTGGTCGAGCCTGCTGGTCGTGCTGCTCGCGGCGATCGTCGTTCTCGGGCCCGGGGCTTCGCAGGACGGAAAGCCCCCGCGAATCGTTGCGGCCGCGATGGTCGATGCGGACAACAATGCCCGCGCCGATCGGGTGCGACTGACCTACTCCGAGGGTATTCGACATACTGCCGATCGCGACGGCGGCTACCCGTTCGCGGTCTCGGGCTACCGGATCCGCTCGGTGGGGAGGGCGTCTGCTAAAGCGCTCGTCATCGTCCTCGTCGAGCACGCCCAGCCCGACCCGGCAGGGGTGCCGAGGATTCGCTACCGACAGACGCGTTCCAAGCCTGTTACAGACGGGGCTGATAACCAGGCCTTAACGCAGATTTTTGCTCGGACGAGGCCGCACGGGCACGCGCCGGTTTCTCAGCCATCGCCGTCTCCGTCACCGTCGACTCCCCTCGACGCCGACCGCGATGGCACCCCGGACGAGCAGGACTGCGCGCCCAAGGATGCGTCGATCCACCCGGGTGCGGCTGACACGCCGGATCTTAGGTTCGTCGACTCGAACTGCGACGGGATCGACGGCACAGAGCGCGACGCCATCTTTGCGTCCCCGACCGGGAACGACGCCAACCCGGGGACGAAGGCCAAGCCGAAGCGCGAGATCCAGGCCGCGATCGCGACGGTCGTCGCCGGCAACGGCCGCTACGTCCTCGTCGCCTTCGGCGCCTATGGCCACGTCAAGCTCGCCTCCGGCGTCAGCATCTTCGGCGGCTACGACCCCACCAGCTGGGTTCGGCGCGACCGCTACCCCGACGGACTCCCCGTGATCAGCGGCTCCCCCGAAGGCGTCCTGGCGGTGGCTGCCAAGAACGTGGTCATCCAGCACCTGAGGATCCGGGGGAACGAGCCCCGGTACGGGCGACCGAAGCGTCTACGGCATCCGCGCCCTCACCGGCAGCAGCCTCACCCTGGAGCGAGTCGCGGTCAGTGCCGGCGACGGAACCACAGGCGTCGCCGGGGTGAACGGACAGGCGGGCGCACGCGGGGGTGACGGAAACCCCGGCGAGGGCGCATCCTGTGACGGTTCGGGCCTCCGTGGCGGAGGCAAAGGCGGCTCCAGCCCCGCCGGACGGACCGGCGGCTTCGGAGGACTCAGCAGCATAGAAAGCATCGATACCCCCGGGCACCCAGGGCAGGAAGGGAAGATCGGTACCCCCGGTGGCCCGGGCGGGGCGAACGGCAATCCCGGCAAGCCGGGAGGGAAGGGCACGAGCGGCGAAAATGGCGCGCCCGGGAGCCCGGGCGTCGGAGGAACCAGCTCGATGGCGCTCGCCCAGGAAACCTGGGTCGGGCAAAAGGGCACTGGCGGCGGAAACGGAGAGCCGGGCAACGGCGGCGGGGGCGGCGGAGGCGGTGGCGCCCAAGTTGGAGTGACCGTGGATAACGCCAACGGGAACGGCGGCGGCGGAGGAGGAGGCGGGGCCAGCGGAGGGACGGGCGGCGCCGGCGGCACTCCGGGCGGCGGCTCCTTCAGCGTCTACCTTGTCAACTCCACGGTCGTCGTCCAGGCGAGCACGATCACGGCCGGCAACGGCGGCGACGGCGGCCCGGGCGGGGACGGCGGCTTCGGCGGCGGCGGTGGCGCCGGCGGCAAGGGAGGCACGGTCTGCACCTCCGAGGTCGGGGCCGGCGGCAACGGCGGCTTCGGGGGAGCCGGCGGTCGCGGCGGCGGCGGCGGCGGAGCGGCCGGCGGACCAAGCGTCGGCATCTTCAAGGGCGAAACCTCGACCGCGACCGTCACGAGCGACTCGAAGGTCGCGTCCGCGACCCCTGGTGCGGGCGGCGCCGGTGGAGGGAGCGGCCCAGGCGGCACCGGCAGCGCGGGCGCACCCGGAATCGCGAAGCCGATCTACCCCTAACGCGCGATCGCGGCGACGACGCACAGGCCTCGCGCTGACCTCCTAGAAAGTAGAGCGGCGGTCAGGTGCGATAGCGGCGGAAACCCTCGCCGCCGCTCGCCATCGTTCGCCACAGGCGCCTGAAACCGCGGTTTGTGGGCCGTGGGTGTCGCCACCGGTCGCCGTGCTTCGCAACGGCTACTTGACCAGAACTTTTGACCACAACGGCGGAGGTCAGGCTACAACCCGCCTGGGCATTCACCGGCTAGGGTCGGGAATCCCGAGCTGCCGGCAGATCGCGTGCGCCGTCCCATACGGGATTTGCGCGATGTCGTGGAACCGTTACGGGCCGCTCAGCCATCGGGCTACGCCAGACATCATGGCGCGCGCCGTGACGCACACGCTCGCAGCCGTTTGCGAGCAGATGCCGCTCGAGCTCACGCAGTGCCGTCACCGGCCAAGTATCGTCCGTAGAGCAGCAAAACGACGAGCAACGAGTGCCCTATGAGCATGGACTTGCACGCCGTCTTCGAGCCCGACGAACAAGGATGGGTACGCGCGACCATCGAGGAGCTCCCAGGAGTAATCACCTGCGCGCCCACTCTCGACGAAGCCCGCGAGCTCGTTCGCGACGCCCTCGACGAATGGCTACAAGCGCTCACGTCGACCGAACGAGCAACGATCGGCGCCCAAGCCACACGCAAGACGCTCACTCTGAGCGTCGCCTGAGCCCCGCCGCCGGTTAGACCGTGACGGAGAGGATCAGACGATGATCCTTCGCTGCACCGCACGAATGCTGAAACTGCTCGGCGCAAAGACCCCGGCGCTCACGGACGCGAAGTTGCGAAATTCGCCCGGATCGAGCACCCACGCCTGGGCACCCTCCTGCCACGCCACGCGACACGCCTCAGTCTGCCGCGCACAGCCACCCCTGCAACCGTGAGCGCCCGCTTGCTCGAACTCAGCGCCACTTGACCACCACTTGACCAAACCCGCCGCTCCAGCGACAACACACGAACCCCAACTGTGCCGCTGCGCGCACTCACACCCCGAACAGACCGACTTTGTGCACCCCACGGGCATCCGAACAGCGCGTTTGTCCCGGAGTGGAAACCAACTTTGGCCTGCGACCGGAACGGGTGTACCCTGGGGCCGGTTCTCGCTCACGACGCTAGGAGGGCATCGATGTCCCGCCAACGCGGCCGGCATCAGCGAACGGCTTGCTTGCTGGGAGCGCCGCTCGTGGCTGTCCTGACCGCGCTGCTTGTTGTTCCCTCGGGTGCTGCGATGACGCGGTCGGAGTCCGCTCCGGCGGTGACGGCGAACACGAAGGAGTGGTGCGCCGCGGTGATCCAGAGCAACACCAAGGCCGGCAGCATGAAGAACAAGCGCTTCCTGCCCACCAGCAAGGTTCCGGCCAGCGTCTGGAAGAAGGTCGTCGACGCGGCTGTCGCAGGGCGGAGCAAGCTCCTCGCCGTCACGCCGAGCTCGATCAAGACGGCCATGACACACGAGCTGGACTGGTTCGCGCGCATCAAGGCGAACCACTACTCCAACGCGACGCCGCTCGGTTCGTGGACGGTGGCCGAGGTCACGAAGATCAGCGACTTCGAGCGTACGCAGTGCGGGATCAAGTTCAGCTGAGCCCTCCCTGAGGGCACCCACAACTCAGTCGCCGTCAGCTCCATGCTCGGCGAGCCAGGCCTTGGCTTCGCGTTTGTGGGCACGGTCACAACTCCTGGATGCGGCGCGGGTGACAGTAGTTGCAGCACAGACGCTTGTGAGCAGCCGCCCGCGGGTTGGCTCGGGCAATCTGCGCCTCGGTCGCTGCGGTCCATTTCCTGACCTCGTCTTCATGTAGCACGCGCGGCTTGGGATGTGCTTCCGATTTGCACCCGAGCCGTCTGACGCTCCGTTTGGCGGTTGTCCTCGAACTCAACCGCCGCCTCAGGCTACCGTGCCGATGGCGTTCTCGAGTCGGCACGGTCTGCGCAGGCAGACGTACGGCATTGTCGCGGCGAGGAACAGGGCCGCGTAGACGACGGAGAGCAGGCCGAATCCGCCGATCGCGATCGCGATCCCACCGACAAGCGATCCGATCAGGTACCCCATCTGCGTCGTGGCGGCGCGGACCGCGCCGACCTCGCGCCCGAGATCACCGGCCACGGTGAATCCGTAGACCGTGCCAGCCACTGTTCTCGCCGCCGTGACCACGGACGTGATCGCGAACAGGAGTAGCGTGACCACGAGGCTGCGCGTGAACGACCATGTGAGCGCGACGCCGACGGCAGCGATGACGCTTCCCTGGAGCATTGTCCGCCGCGCGCGTGCGGAGCTTGTCCGGCCGGCCCACCGGTTTCCTGCGAGGTATGCGGATGCGACGACTGCGAGCGCGATCCCGGTCGCAGCCGACGAGAGGCCGTACGTCTCGGTGAAGAGAGCGCCGCTGTACACCAGGGTTCCTGCCCAGGCACAGTTCGCACACAGCTCGCCGAGCGCCCAGCGCCGTGCCGGTCCGAGGCCGAGAAGACCGGTGAGGGAGCCTCGCGAGCCGGCGATCGGTGTGTCAGCGGGTCGACGGGCGGCGGCAAGACCGGCGAGAATTGCGGCCGGCAGCGGCAGCGCGACGAACGCGAGCCGCCAATTGATCGAGGCCACGAGCCCGATTATCGGCATGCCCACGATCCACGCGGATGGCGGCCCCGCAAGCGCGCGGCTAACGATCTTTGTGCGTTCGTCTGGCGCGCTCCACGAGGCTGTCGCGGCCACGCCCGCGGCGATGAGCATGGCGATCCCTCCCCACATCGGGACCTGAGCGACGGCCAAGAGCTCGAACGTCGGTGCGGCGGCGCTCGCGAGCGACCCGAACGCGAGGAGCGCACTTCCAACACCGATCAGCGCTCGTGGTGAGAAGCGGGAGAGCGCGCGACCAGTCGCGAGAGCTACCCCGGCGGCGAGCGGCGCCGCGACGATCCGCAACTGCCCCGCCTGAGCGATGGAGACCCCAAAATCCGACGCCACCTTACTCAGGATCGGCGACATCACAAGGACGCCCGCCTGGCTCGCGAAAAGCGCAAGAAAGAGCACAACAGACGGAGACGCAAGAGTCGCCCCACGACGCTCCGCAGAGTCTTCCCGGGCGAACTCCGCAGACGAGGCCGTTGCCATCACTGAACGATGGACGGCAGCTCTCGCTTGCGCGGTGTGATCAACCACCGAACGTGGGTACGGCGAACCGAACGCTCGGATGCTCGCACTCGAGCGTGGCTCCGACACCCGGGCAGTATCGGGCGGACACTCCCGAACGCTTGCCCGCGCCTCGAAGTCGGCGCGGAGCACTCATCCAAGACCCTGGACGTACTGCGGTCTATGGCGAAGTAGTTGTGGGGCAGACGCTCTGGTCCGGCCAGGCCGCTGTGCGTAGGCGTTCGCGGATTCCGAGGCGCGCCCGTTCGAGGATTCTGCGGTCGCCGAAGAGTGGAAAGGCGAGGTTTGCGGCGACGAGTAGGGCATTGGTCTCGAATGCGAACTGGGCTGGGTCAACCTCTGGTGCGATCTCGCTCTGTGTCTGGGCCTCGCGAACCGCGTTTTCAATTGTTTGCATCCATCCCGCTACGAACTCCGCGATGCTGTCACGGATGGGGCCGGGCCGGACGTTCATCTCGGCGGCGGCCGCGACGAAGAAGCAGCCGCCCGGGAAGACGCCGCGCTCGACGTGGGAGAGGAATGCGTCGCAGAGCGCCAGGATGCGAGCAGTGCCTGGGAGAGCGGCCTGGCCTGGCTCCATCACTTCCTGTCGGAACACATCGCCCGCGGTTGCGACGGTGGCGAGCTGCAGGTCCAGCTTTGAGCGGAAGTGGGCGTAGAGTCCGCTCTTGCTCATGCCGACCTCCTCGGCGAGCCGCCCGATCGAGAGGCCCTCGAGGCCTTCGACGGTCGCGAGTTGCGCTGCCGCTTCCAGGATCGTCTGGCGGCTTCGCGCACCCGACGTCTGGCGATGTGCGGGGGTCGGTGAAGATTCCATACTTGACAGTCTAGCACGATCGGTCGTACTATCCTGTAAAGTACGAACGGTCGTACTGCTACACGGAAGGTTGTGGATCGAAATGCAGAGCGAATCAACATCATCTGTCGCGAGTCGGGGGCGGCGCTGGCTGGTGTACGCGATGAACACGCAGCCGTACCCCCGCCCGAGGTCGTGAGGGCGGCCTCTGACGTCGGCCCACTCGGCAGTCTCGGCCGGTGGACGGCAACCCACCGACGTATAGTCGCGATCGCGTGGCTCGTCATCGTCGTGGCCCTCGGCGCCTTTGCGCCACGTGTGGAGAAGGCGCTATCGGGCGCGGGCTGGCAGGCCAACGGCGCCGAGTCGGTCGTCGCGCGCGATCTCGTCCAGACGAACTTCGGCGGCCAGTCGAGCAACGGCCTGACGGTCGTGCTCCACTCGGCGACACAGACCTTTGGAAGTCCGGCGTTCGCGGCAGCCGTCGCGAGATCGACCGCGATCCTCCGCGCGGACAAGCGCGTCGCATCGATCCAACCGCCAACCCGCGGCCTTTCGATCTCGAAGGACGGCCACACAGCGATCATCCGTGCCGGCGCTGCCGCCGACCCGACCGTGATGGTGGAGGTCGCGGACGCACTCAAAGGCAAGCTCGCCGCTGCTGGCGGCAACGGCGTCCAGACGTATCTGACCGGTGCCTCGGCGATGTGGTCGGACTTCAACACCGCGAACCGCAACGCGATGATGAAATCCGAGCTCTACTCCTGGCCGATCACGCTCGCGATCCTCGCTCTCGCCTTCGGTGCGCTCGTCGCCGCCGGGCTGCCGCTGATGCTCACGATCGTCGGCCTCGTCGCCGCCGCTGGCTCCTCGTACATCGCCTCCCAGGTGGGTGAGGTCTCGATCTGGGCGATGAACTTCGCGCTGATGTTCGCGCTCGCGCTCGGAATCGACTACGCCCTCTTCATCGTCAACCGCTTCCGCGGCGCTCTCTTCGGCTCGAAGCTCGACCCGATCGACGCCGTCGCCGAAACGATGGACACAGCAGGCAAGGCCGTGCTCTTCTCGGGCGCGACCGTGCTCGTCTCGATCTCCGCCGTACTGCTCGTGCCAAGCCCCGCCTTCCGCTCAACGGCGCTCGGAATCATGCTTGTCCGTCATCTTCGTCCTCGCCGCCTCGTTGACCCTGCTCCCGGCGACGCTCGCGAAGCTCGGCCCCAAGATCGACAAGGGCGCGCTGCGCTGGGTGCACTACGGCGAGCACCGCTCGCCCGCGTTCGGACGCTGGGCCGAGCGGCTCTGGCGCCACCCGTTCCTGTTCGGAGGCAGTTCGCTCGCGATCCTCGTCATCCTCGCGCTCCCGATCCTCGGACTGAAGACCGGCATGCCCTCGATCAAGGTCGTGCCAACGGCAGACTCGTCACGGCAGGGCTACGCCCTCGTCCAGCAGGCGTTCGGGCCCGGCGCTCCCGGCCAGCTCCAGATCGTCGGACCCGCAAACAACGCGAAACCAGTCCGCGGCGGTGCTTCGCCACGATCACGGCCTTGCCCGCGTCTTCGGAGCACGCCAGAGCGGACGGCTCGTCATGATCGAAGCCGTCCCGAAGCAGGATCCCTCGGACAAAGCGGTAGGCACCACGATTGACCGGCTCCGCACGACACTTCCCGAACGGGATGCTCGTCGGTGGCGGCGCGGCGGAGAACCACGACCTCGAACAGGCGCTCTCCGCCAAGACGCCGCTCGTGATCGGAGTCGTGCTCGGACTCGGCTTCCTGCTGCTCCTGATCGCGCTGCAGGCTCCGGTGATCGCGGCGCTTGGCGTAGTGACGAACCTGCTCGCCGTCGGCGCCGCATTCGGCGTCGCCCGGCTGATCTTCCAGGACGGTCACGGGGCCGGCTTCCTCGGCTTCGAGTCGCAGGGCTTCGTCGACGCCTGGGGGCCTGTGTTCTTCTTCGCGATGATCTTCGCGATCTCGATGGACTACACCGTCTTCCTGCTCTCCTCCGCGAAAGAGCACTGGGACCGAAGCGGAAGCGCAAGAGAGGCAATGGTCGGTGGACTCGCCCACTCCGGCAGGGTGATCTTTGCCGCGGCTGCCGTGATGATCGCCGTCTTCTTCACCTTCGCTCTCTCGGGGCCACTGCCCCCCAAGGAGATGGGCGTCATCCTCGGCACCGCCGTCCTGCTCGACGCGCTTCTGATCCGACTTGTCCTCGTCCCCGTCGCGCTCCGTCTCCTCGGCCGGACGGCCTGGGCCCTGCCAGGCTGGCTCCGTCGGTTGCTCCCCGACGTCCGTTTCGCCCACTCGTCGACAGGTTCCGACACTGCGATCCCGAGTAGAAAGAGGTTGTCAGCATGAAGTTCCCCCGCTTCTCCTGACATCCGAGCGCTTGGACAGCATGGCTTTCGGTGATGAAGGAGGAGCGTTAGCCCCAGAGGTATCAGCGGCCGTATCGGATGCGAGAGACCACGAGAGGCTGGATGAACGGGATCCTGCGCGGCTGACTAACGCGGTAGCGTGAACGCGATGCGCGCGCCGCCGCTTGCCAGGGGTTCGGCCCGGATTGTGCCGCCTTGGGCTTCGATGAGGCCGCGCGCGATGGCGAGGCCGAGACCGGCGCCGCCGCCGTTGCGTGCGGAGTCGCCGCGCCAGAAGCGGTCGAACATGCGTTGGGCGGCTTCCGCGCTGATCCCCTCGCCGTCGTCCTCGACGGCGATCTCGACGTGATCGTTCGAGGATGAGACGGTGACGGCGACGGTGCCGTCGGATGGGGTGTGGCGGAGGGCGTTCGTGAGCAGGTTGAGCAGGACGCGCTCGACGTGGTCGGGTGCGCAGCGTGCGTCGATGGCTGTTGTGTCGCCGCGCTGTTCGAGTGGGACGTTGCGGGAGCGGGCCTCGGCCTCGAAGCCGCTCAGGCACGACTCGACGAGTGGTGCGAGCGAGACGGAGCGGATCTCGAACGAGAGCACGCCGGCGTCGATCCGGGCGAGTTCGAAGAGGTCGTCGACGAGAGTCCCCGAGTCGTCGCGCCTGGTCGCGGAGCGGGCCGATGTACTCGGCGGGCTCGGCGAGGCCGTCGTCGATCGCCTCGAGCATCGCCGAGATCGACGCGATCGGGGTGCGGAGGTCGTGGCTCGCGGCTGCGACGAGCTCGCGGCGGGCATCGAAGAGGGTCTCGAGGCTCGCTGCCATGTCGTTGAACGAGCGGCCGAGGTCGGCGAGCTCACGCGGTCCGGTGTCCGGCGCACGGGCGGCGAGGTCGCCGGCGGCGACCGACGGAGGCGTCCCGGAGACGGTCGATGTCCGGGCGATCGAGGTGCCGAGGACGAGGCTTGCCGCGACCGCTGCGGATGCGGCCGCTGCCGCGACGGCGAGGATCTTGACGTCGTCGCCCATGTGGAACATGACCCAGCCCGAGAGGAGGACGACGGCGAGCGGGAGCAGGACGGCGAGCAGCGCGAGACCGATCAGCTGCAGCCGGACGGTCGGGAGGAGCCGCAGGGCGACCGTCGCGGCGAGTCCGACGGCGAGCGTGAGGAGCGCGACGATGAGCGCGAACTCGATCACGGCACGAACCGGTAGCCGACGCCCCAGATCGTCTCGAGGTGTCGCGGCTTGGCCGGATCGTGCTCGATCTTCGCGCGCAGCCGGCGCATGTGCACGGTCAGCGTTCCGGTGTCGAGGGCGGCCTCGTAGCCCCAGACGCTCGCCATCAGCTGGCTGCGGGAGAAGACCTGGCGGGGGTTCGAGGCGAGGAAGTAGAGGAGGTCGAACTCCTTCACCGTCAGCCGCAGCACCTCGCCGTCCCGGATCGCGTCTCGGCCGCCGGGTCGAGGTCAAGGTCGTCGAACGTGAGCGTCTCCTGCGGCGCGCGGCGGGTTGGGTGCGGCGCAGCACTGCCTTGACGCGCATCACGAGCTCGCGGGCGGAGAAGGGCTTGGAGACGTAGTCGTCGGCGCCGACCTCGAGACCGACGATCCGGTCGTGCCGGCTCTCCGCGCGCGGTGAGCATGATCACCGGCAGGTCGCCCTGGGAGCGGATCCAGCGGCAGAGGGAGAGCCCGTCGCGTGCCCGGGAGCATCAGGTCGAGCACGACCAGCTGGAGATCCTCCGTCGCGACGAGCGTACGGGCGGTGTCGCCGTCTCCGGCCTCGAGCGTGTCGAAACCCTCACGCTGGAGGTAGCGGACGAGGACATCGCGAACGAGGGGCTCGTCGTCGACGACGAGAACGGTGGCCATGTCGCTCATTGTCACGCACCTGGACCGGATTCACCGTCGACCCACTTCGCGTGATGCTTGCGCGCCCAGTCGACGACGGACGTCTCCGCGCGTGACGCCACGCAACGCGTGCCGGGTGCTCGGGTGGATCAGCGCGAGATAGAGATGGCCCGTGAGGAGCACGACCGAGAGTAGCGTGAGGCCGTCGTGGAGGATGATCGTGCTGTCGAACCGGAAGCGCGTGTCGCGCTCGCCGAGCCACAGCAGCGTCCCCGAGACCGCGAACAGCAGCGCGAACGCGGCCGTGAAGGCGGCGTTCAGCTTCTGGCCGGCATTGAACCGTCCCTGCGGCGCCGCCCGCTTCGCAGCCAGCGCCGATCGTCGTCATCGAAACCGTCGAGCTCAGCGAGCGTCCGGCGCAGCCCTCGGCGATCACCGAGCACGACGATCGACGGCGAGCGCGATCAGCCACCCGACCGCGACGAGCAGGTGAGCCTCCTTGACTGAGCGGCCGGCGGCCGATCTGCTCGCCGAGGTACGGCACGTAGAGGATCAGGCCGGTCGCGAGGAGCGCGAAGAACGCGACTCGCGTGGATCCAGTGCAAGCCCCGCTCGGTGCGGGAGAACCGTCGCACGTAGCCGCGTCTAGAAGCCATTCGAGGCACCGACCCACGCGTCGGTGTCGTAGCCACGCTGCTCCCAGTAGCCCGGCTCGGCCTGACGGACGCGACGGTGATCCGCTCGACCCACTTCACGTTCTTGTAGCCGTACATCTCCGGGATCACGAGCCGCACCGGCGCCCCGTGGACGCGAGGCGAGCGGCTTGCCGTCCATCTCGTAGGCGAGCATCACGTCGCGCGAGTCCGGCCTGCGCGGCCGTGAGCGTGTCGACGTACGGCTTCTCGGCCGACACGAATGCTGAGCACGCGTCCGTCGGCGGCGCGCCCCGACCGTCGAGCAGAGTCGGCGAAGCGAACACCGGCCCAGTGGACGTTCTTCACCGACCAGCCCGTGACGCAGTGGAACGTCGAGACCTGCTCGACGCGAGGCATCGCGGTCAGGTCCTCGTAGCTGAACGTGACGTCGGAGGCGTCGACGAGGCCGTCGATCCTGGAGTCGCCACGTGGCCGGATCGAACCGCGGCATCGACGCGACGCGACCGTGTAGATCCGCCAGCCCGCAGTCGGGACGATGCTCGCCGGCAGCGCATCGGTCAGCGGGCTCGCTGCACGCCGAGACGCGTGCCAGGCGGGCCGGCCCCAAGCGAGCGACGTCAATCCAATGGCGCTGACCGCAAGGAACGCGCGGCGCCCGTACGGCCGCGACCCGGCGTCGCTGCGAAGCGGAGCGATCGCCATGCCTCCGACCGTAGCGCCGACCGACGCCGGCCCGATGATTACGGAATTCTGAACAACCGGACCTGGCCATCGCCGTCAGCGCGCTGAATCTGAACAGTCGCTTAAGACGACGCCGAAACCGTTGCGGCCGAGCCTCCGATCGCTGGCAAACCTGGCCGTGCGAGCACCCTTCCCTGTCATCGACACGAAGGAGTCACCCTCGTGCGCTTCCTCCTCTGCTCGCATCGCCCTCGCCGCTCGGTCGCTGTCGCCGTCTTCCGTCGCCGCGGCCGCACCCGCAGACTCGTCCATGAAGCCGGCGATCGAGACCAAAGCCGAACATCGGCACGGTGATCGCGACACCCGATGAAGCTCGGCATCTACTACTGGGACGTCGAGAAGAAGGCCGGCGGCAAGATCAAGTGCACCGGCTCCTGCCTCACGCAATGGCCGCCCGTCTACGTCACCGGAACCGTCCCCAAGCACGTCACCGGTGTGATGGCGACCTTCGGCACGATCAAGCGCGGCATGAAGCACCAACTCACCGTCAACGGCCTCCCCGCCTACACCTACAGCGGCGACAAGGCCGGGATCGTCAAGTGCGACGGCGTCGACGGCTGGCACGCCGTCCGCCCACAGTAAGAACTCGAATCAGAACGACGGCACAAGGCTTCATGTTGATTCGGGTTCTAAGACGCAGGGTCTGAAATCGGCCGGCGGGAACGCATATCCCGCCGGCTGGCGTCGTGAGGGCGTAGCTGTAACGCTCACGCTGTCCTGCGCCAACCGTCCGCCACAAACGACGCCGAGGTGACTCGTGGAACTGAGCGAACGACAGAAAGAGCTGTGCACCACAAGCAAATGGGACTTCTCAGACCTGCGAGCCCTGTTCATCAACTGCACCTTGAAGCCCTCACGCACGCGATCGAACACCGAAGGGCTGATGGAAATCTCCGTCGCGATCATGGAAGCGAACGGCGTCACCGTCGACCGAATCCGCGCCGTCGACCACGACATCGCACCCGGTGTCTACCCCGATATGCGCGATCATGGCGCCGCATCCGACGAGTGGCCCGAGTTGTACGAGCGCGTGCAGGCCGCCGACATCCTCGTCCTCGGAACGCCGATCTGGCTTGGCGAGAAGTCGTCGGTCTGCACGCACATAATCGAGCGGCTGTACGGGAATTCGGCCGAACTGAACGAGCACGGCCAGTACGCCTACTACGGCAAGGTCGGCGGCTGCCTGGTCACGGGCAACGAGGACGGCGTCAAGCACTGCGCCATGAACATCCTCTACTCACTGCAGCACCTCGGCTACACGATCCCACCGCAGGCCGACGCCGGCTGGATCGGCGAAGCAGGCCCCGGCCCCTCCTACCTCGACGAAGGCTCCGGCGGCCCCGAAAACGACTTCACCAACCGCAACACGACATTCATGACCTGGAACCTGCTCCACATCGCACGTCTCCTACGGGATGCCGGCGGCTTCCCAGCCCACGGCAACCAGCGCGCATCATGGGACGCCGGCTGCCGCTTCGACTTCCCCAACCCAGAGCACCGCTGAGGCACCTTGCAACGCGTCGCGCGAGAATCATGCCCCTCGGCTCCCAAGAGCTATCCGAAGACCCCGACCCTGATCACGCAGGTCATGTCGTGGTTCACGACGGAAGGTGAAAGAATAAGCCACTCTGCCGTTTAGCGCACACAGACGTTTGTAGGAAGGAGGCTCGTATGGCTGGACTACAAGTCCGTACCTTCGATGCACCCGACGAAACACGGGCGCCTGACAAGACTCAGATGGAAGTCGTCAGGATGGGTGCCACCACTGCGGCCCGATTGACGCTCGAACCGGGCTGGCGGTGGTCGGAGTGCATCAAACCGGTTGCGGGAACAGACTCCTGTCAGGTGCGGCATGTCGGCATCGCTCAGTCCGGCAGGATCCACGTCTCCCACGAGGACGGCAGCGAGGGCGAGATCGGTCCGGGCGACACATACGTCATCGAGCCCGGGCACGATGCATGGGTGATCGGCGACGAAGCCTTCGTCGGCTTCGAGTTCGAGTCGCCGACGGCCGAGGTGTACGCGAAGGGTTAGGCTCCCCTTCAGAGGGCACGCTGCACAAAGGGGTGCCTGGCCGGCACCCCTTCTCGTCCCCGGTGTGGTCTGGAACATGTCCGCTACGCAGACAACTGGCTGGCCGCCGGGCCCGTACCCGAGCCACGCCAACACGCTGGCCGCCGCCTGAGAAGAACTCGCCCGACGACTGACGTGCGCGAGCCAGACCTGGTCCTACCCAAGGTCATTAGTCGTTCAGGTCGAGAATCAGTGCGCAGGCATCGTGGCGACTCTCGGGGGTCGAGATCTCGACTCGCTGCACGGTGGGCCGCTTCTCGCAAGCTCATCCACCTCATCACCACGCTCCGAGAAAAAGGGCTGTCCGCGAAAACGATCAGCGGCGCGCTCGTCCCCCTCGGACGGATATTGGCCATGGCGCTCCGCCGCGGGCACATCACAGACAACCCATTGGCCCGCCTCGACAAAAGCGAACGACCACGCATCCACAAACGACCGCAACGCGTTCTCACCCACCAAGAAATCCGGGCGCTCTTGGAGCACGCACCGGCCGCGTACAAGACGTTCCTCACCACCGCCGTCTACACCGGCATGCGCCTCAGCGAACTCCTCGGCCTCACCTGGACCGACATCGACACTCGAGCCGGCGTCATCCGCCTCCGTTACCAACTCTCGCGCGCGCGAATAGATGACCCGGCGCGCAGAGTGCGCCTGAAGACAGATGCCGCCGCCCGGGACATCCCGCTCCTCCCCCAACTCGCCACCCTGTTAGCCGAGCACAAGCTTGCGAGCCAACACAGCGCCGATGAGGACTACGTCTTCGCGACCACCACCGGCACCCCCATCAACTACCGCAACGCCGAACGACGCGGACTCCGAGCCGCAGCAACAGGAGGCCGGACTCAACCCACCCGGCCAACCACCCCTCCGCATCCACGACCTCCGCCACACCTACGCAAGCCACCTCATCATCGACCTCAAACTCGACATCCCCCACGTCAATCGCATCCTCGGACACACCAGACCAAGCATCACCCTCGACACCTACACCCACCTCTACAACCACGCCCAACACACAGCAAGCATCCGTACCGCCATGCAACACAGCCAATTCGCAGCGCTGCTCGCCGACGGCTAGGCGATTTCATGCGCCCACCGGTCGGTTCTACGCATCGGCGGTCTACCCTGTGAGGGCCGCCTCGATCGCGGCGACGTCGATTTTCTTCATGGGCATCATCGCCTCGAACGCTCGCTTGGCCGCTGCCTTGTCAGGGCTCGTCGTGGCGTCAAGCAGCACGCGCGGCGTGATCTGCCAGGAGAAACCCCACCTGTCCTTGCACCAACCGCAGGCACTCTCCTCACCGCCGTTCTCGACGATCGCGTTCCAGTAACGGTCAGTCTCGACCTGATCCGCCGTCACCACCATGAAGCTGACCGCTTCGTTCGGGGTGAAGTTGGGGCCACCATTGAGGCCGACGAAATCCTGGCCGAGCACGCTGAACTCGACGGTCAACTCGCTACCTTCCACGCCGCCAGGAAAGTCCGACGGCGCCCCATGCGCGGCACCGACCTGACTATCGGGAAAAACAGAAGCGTAAAACTCCGCCGCCTTACGAGCCTCACCATGGTCAAACCACAAACAAGTGATCATCCCGCTGTCAGCCATTCGTCCTCTCCTTGTCCCGTGAAGACAACCTGATACCCGCCCGACGCCAGCCCCATGCATCGTCAGCAGGGCGCATCGCCTGCGCTCCCACCCAGCCAGCCCCGAGGCCAACGCAATCAGACCACAGCTAACTACACAACGATCCTGACAGTCCCTCGGCTTCAGATCTACCGTCGCCCACGTCAAGAAACGCCAACCGCCCCTACCTCAACCGAGCCGCTTGACCACCACTTGACCAAACCCAACAGGCCAGCGACAACAGTCCACCCCAATAAACAGAAAAAGCCTGCAAAACAGGCTCTTTCTACGATGGAGCTAGGCGGGCTCGAACCGCCGACCTCCTGGGTGCGATAGCGGCGGAAACCCTCGCAACCAATCGCCACCCTTCGCCATAGGCCCCGAAACAGCCGCGTACGGACCGCAAGCCTCGCCATTGGTCGCCATCCTTCGCAACGGCTACTTGACCAAAACTTGACCACGCCGAATGCGCGAATGGACTGGTGTAGACACGTCTCCGCCCCGCGTCGAGCTTCAGCGCGCGGCGCTGCTCCCTCAAATCCACTCGGAGTGACAACGAGGTACGCGAACCGCCACGAGTCGGCGAGGCGCAGCATGGCTCAAAACGTAGGTACGTCCGGATGCGACCGTAGTGTCCCTCCCAGTGTCTGCTCGCGATCCTTTGTCTGACGAGTTCGTGGCGGCGGCCACTGCGGAGCGAGAAGCACTCGTCGCCCGACTCAAGGAGGCGGAGGAGCGTGTGGCCCATTTCGACTCCCTAGCCGAGAGCGCACGGACCGATGCGGCCTCCTTCGAGTCCTCGATCCGGGCAATCGAGGAGATGGTCGGCTTGTCGCCGCAGATCGCGATGTGCCAGATTAGTGAGGAGCTTCGTGGGGAGCGGCTCCGTGAGGTCGCGGTATCTGTGCTCCATCAGAGATTCGCGAAAGGTGATCCGATCCATTACCGGGCTTGGTTCGACGCGCTGGTTGAGTCTGGCTACCGCGTATCAGGGAGAGATCCGCTCGCGAGCTTCCTGACTCAGGTGTCGAGGATCGAACGGGTCGAGAAGGTCGGTAAGCGTTCGGGCCTTTACCGGCTTCGTGTAGCTGCCTGATTCTCGGCACGTTCGTCGCCGTCCGATAGTGCTGCTTAGCTCTGATTTCGTGCGTACTACGGCGTAGATACGGAGCTACCAGATCCGGATTCGCCTCGTAGGTTTCGCAACCGTCGAACAGGAGGCGCTCGGAATGTCCGATTCGATCACCTGCCCTCAATGTGACGCGGAGATCCCGCTTACAGAGGCAATCAGCCATCAGGTCGGCGAGCGGTTGCGGCGCGAGTTCGAGGCCACGGCACGCGAAACGGAGGCCACGCACACGCGGGCGCTCGCCGAGAAGGAGGCCGAGCTTGAGAGCGCGCTCGCTCAGGAACGCTCTCAGATCGAAGCGGCAGCGACCGCACGCGCCGAGGAGAGCGTCAACGTCAGGCTGGGCGATCTCATCGCCCGGAACGATGAGCAGGCGGTCAGGCTCGCGGAAGCGGAAGAGAAGGAGCTTGCCCTGCTGAAGGATAAGCGCGAGCTTCAACAGCAACGCGAGGCGCTCGACCTAGAGGTTGCGCGGACGCTCGACGAGGAGCGCGCAACCCTCGTCGCCGGAGCTACCGAACAACTCGAAGAGCAGTACCGGCTGAAGCTCCGCGAGAAGGACATCACGCTGGAGCTGATGACCAAGCGGATCGAGTCCCTGCGCGCGGCGGCTGACCAGAAGCGATCTGGTCTCCAGGGGGAAGTGCTGGAACGCGAGATCGAAGATGTTCTCCGAGAGTCCTTCCCCTCGGACGCCATTGAGCCGGTCAAGTCCGGCAAGCGTGGCGCTGATGTCCTTCAGCGCGTTCGCTCCTCGCGGGGACTCGATTGCGGCACGCTGCTCTGGGAATCCAAGAACGCCAAGAACTGGAGCAACGCCTGGGCAGAGAAGCTCAAGGAAGACCGGCAAGCGGAGAAGGCCGACATGGCCATCCTCGTCTCGTCGGTTCTGCCAGAAGGGGTGCAGCGGATCGCCTTCCACGATGGAGTCTGGGTCTGCGACTTTTCCTCCGCAACGACTCTCGCTACGGCGTTGCGCCTCGCGCTCGTCGAGATCGACCAAGCACGCACCATCGACGCGAATCGAACACAGGCGATGGATGCCCTCTACGAGTATCTGTGCGGACGAGAGTTCCAGCATCGCGTAGCGAGCACCGTTCAAGCGGCGGTCGCAATGAAGAATGATCTCGACACCGAGAAGCGTGCGACGGAGCGAGCCTGGGCCAAGCGCGAGAAGCAGATCGAGTCCCTCACGCGCAACAGCGCGGGGATGTATGGCGAGCTACAAGCAATCGTTGGTGCTGCTCTCCAACCCATTCCGATTCTCGAGTTGCCACGCGGATCAGATGAGGACGGCCCTCTCGCCCTCGCTAGCTGAACGGAGATGACCACTGGTCAGACGATCATCGGCGTCGAGCTTGCTGCGCTCCAGCTGGCGGTCATCTACATGTTCCAGCCGCTCGGCAATGTCCAGCACGCGAAGGCGGTGGCCTGATGCCCAGGGATTGGGAGGCGTGGTTGCTGGCGGCGGCACGGCCCGCATCCGACACCGAGGAGGCCGAACGCGATCGCACGCTTACGCGCATCCAGCGGGCGATCGCGAGCAGCGCCGAGATCGAGTCCTCGAAGGTGCGCGTGTACGTAAAGGGCTCATACGCGAGTAACACGAACGTCAGGCGTGACTCGGACGTGGATGTGACGGTCGAGTGGACGGGATGGTCGTACATCCGCCGTCACACAACGGTCAAGGACAAGACCAACGCGGAGCTCGGGATTACGCCGACGACGGAAGGACCGACGCCAGCCGACTTCCGCGCCCAAATCGAGCGAGCGATGGTCGCGACGTTCGGTGTACCCGCCGTGGACACGACTGGGAACAAGGCCATTACGGTCAGCCGCAGCACCGACTCGCTAGACGCGGATGTCGTCCCTTGCTTCAGCCTCAGCTTCTACCACGGCCCACGCAACGTCCATCCGGGCCACCGGCTCTGGCCGAAGTCGGGCGGGGTGATTGACAACTTCCCCCAGCAAAACCTTGACAACGGTCGCGGAAAAAATAACCGGACGAGCAGGCGCTACAAGCAGATCGTCCGCTGCTTGAAACGCCTCGAGGGGGAGCTGGTGGCGCAGGGGAAGATCCCTCGCGAGTATCCGGGTTACCTCGTCGAGTGCATGCTCTACAACATTCCTGACGCAGTGTTTACTAAGGACGCGACGCTCCTCTCGAGCCTCCGCAGCTGCCTCGCGATCCTCTGGGGTGGTCTCCGCGAGGAGGCGACTTACAACAGCTGGGAGGAGGTGAACGAGCTTCTGATGCTCTTTCGGGGGCGCTCGCACCGTAGCCCACAGGAGGCACTCACGATGATCTGGGCCGCTTGGCAGGAGATCGGGATCACCTAATGCCGACTGCTACCTGGACGCGAATCGCCATCGCGGCGGCGGCAGTTATCGCGTTCTGCTTCGTCTGGGTCACCACCGGCAAGGCGGACATCGTCTTCGCAAAAGCGATCGTGACGACAAGCACGGTGGTCATAATCGGCCTGCTCGCATTCGATCGCTGGCTTTGGCGTTTCGCACCCTTCCGCTGGATCGTCGTCCGGCCGGTACTCCACGGCACGTGGAAGATCGTGTTGCGGACGTCGCACAAAGCGCGCGCGGACGAAGAGATCGAGGCATATCTCGTGATCCACCAGACCTATTCGACCGTCCGCGCGGACGGGCTCTTCGATCGCTCACACTCCGAGTGCCTGAGCGCCGACCTCGCGTTGCAGAACGGGCGATGCACGCTGAACTACATCTTCCGCACGGAAGCACACTCACGCCACCGAGACGGCAACCCGCCGTCACGAGGCGCCGCGTCGCTGCGAGTCGGGCGGAAACCACGACCTCACCTCGAGGGTGACTACTGGATGGAGCGTGGCACGACAGGCGACATTACTTCGGTCGGATACACCACGAAGATCTACGACACGTTCGGAGCAGCGCAGGCGGCCGAGTATCTACGAGGACACTAATCGAGGAACGAATCATCGATCGCCGAACTCCGGGGTAATCAATCCGATCGAACGCATCTTGCTTGTACCAGGCGAATCACATTTCTGTTCGACGAGGCCGACCTCGCCACGCTGGCCATGTCTCTCCCAGCCCATCCTCTACGCTGTCCTGCCTACAACTACAGGCTCGCGACACATCGCACACGACCTACGTCGTTCGGTGCGCCAACGGTTCCGTCTCGTTTGCAGGCTCGCTGGATGAGGCCCGGAGTCGAGTGACTCGCAGGACGCAGCACGATCCGCCCGCGATGGGGCTCTTGCCAGCGACCATCTCGGAGCTACGCCCGACGTCGGGATCCTATGACGAGAAGATCGTGGTTGAGACGATCCGCTGACTGACCACGGCTACCAGAGGCTTGTGTTCAGCAGTTAGTATTAGCGGCGCCGCTTCGTCACGATGTGGATGGTTACTTGCCGTCGACGAGCGCCTGTAGCGCTTGTTTCACCCGGTTGATCTGGGTTGCTGCGGCGGTGTCGGATGATGGGTAGATCGAGCAACGAACGTTCAAAGCACCGAGGTGGGTTTCGACGTCGGTGTCGTATTTCGTCACGCTAACCCTGCTGCCGTAGATGCTCGTTCGATCGACCCTGCAGAGGACGTGGCCCTCGGCGTTCTTGACGGCATCAGTTTGGCGCAGGCCGGTGCGTCCCGCGTTGGTTGCGTCTTGCAAGGCGGCTGCCGAGCGTTCTGCCTCTGATCTACCGCAGGTGTCCTCGTTGATGTCGAGCGTGACGCCGTTCGCGTGAAACACCCTGACCAGCCTCGCGACCGTGACGGGCTCTCCGCGCGCACCACACCGTTTGATCTCGTTCGCGCTTGGGTGTGATTGGTAGGGGTTTACGCTCGCCTGTTTCAGGCACCGTGTTAGGCCGAGCTGCTCGGTGAGCCGCATCTCCTGTTTCTGATCGACAGACGGTATCGACTTGTAGGCGCGCATCACGGCATCCCACGCGTCTCGGACTTCTGGTACCGACATCATCTGGGTCATGATCCCACCGGCCACGGTCTGCCCCTCAGGCGCCGGAGGAAGTGAGCCATAGTCGACCGACTTGATCGCCTTATCGAGCCGCCGGGAAGCCGCCTCAACCTGAGGGAATGCCTTCTCGTAGCCGTCCGCCGCCGCCGCGTACATGCCGACAAGGCTCTGAGCCTCCGCCCGAAGCTCCCTCGGCAAAGGGACCGCCTGCATGTCCGCGACGGCTTTCTGCATCGCCGGGAGCAAGTCAGGTGGGAGCGGGATGCCCTGACCGTCGCTCACAGGCTTGGGCTCCATCGCCTTGGCATAGGCCGTCAGGATCACACAAGCTTGGTCTCGCCACGACGCGAGCGTCGTCCCCGACCCCGGACGCGACTCTCCACCACATGCCACAAGAACGCACACCAACCCCACGCCGACAACAAGACAAGCCAATATGCGCGCGAAAGCCTTCACCTACTCTGACCGTATTCGCTGATCACAGCCACCGCAACCACACAAGGTCGCACCGCCGTGTGCTAACTGTGAGACCGCGACGCGCCAATTCTTTGCATTGTCGTATCAGCGGCCGCAATGTAACCGCAGCAACCGAAACAAGAGAGGCCTCATCTCAACCTCTTGGTTTGCGTTTCCTCGTCCGGCGACAGATCGCAAGCGAGCACCCGCTGTTTGAACTCAGGGATGAGCGTCGTAACGCTGACGGTCGTTAGAGACGAGACGGAAGCCGAGGCCGTCTGCGGCCTGCTCCGCACCGACGGGATCAAGTGCGCGTATCGGCGAAGCAACATGTCCGCGGCTGCCGGAACGTACGGGGGCGGATTCGCGATCGCCGGGCCAACCGAGGTCTTGGTTGATGTGAGGGACCTGAACGCCGCTCGCGCGCTGCTCGAGAGTCATGAACGTGCGATCTCGACCCTCTCCGTGAGGGCGTCGGAGCGCGTAGCTCGAGATGAAGTTCGTCAAGTAAGTGCGCCCCGCTTCAGTACCGCCCGATGAGTGGGTTTCACGGCTTCGGGACGACTACTAGTCGATCGCCTCATTGAGCCCGACTCGGGCGTCTGGCCGGCCGCATGGACGGTGGCGCGGCCTCGCGAGCGTCCTAGACACAGGCGCGACGACTGGCGCGACGCGCAATAGGCGAGCTCAATCTCCCCTGTCCAAGCCACTTCCTGAAATCACCGCCGCGTTCCTAAACCGCGTGCGCAAGTTCGATTCTTGCCGGGGGCATTCGGCCCAAACAAGCCGTTTGTGCCTGCTGTGCGGGTTGTTCAGAGCAGCAAGACGGCTTCGGTGCGTCGGTTTGTGCCCGTTCAAGTCCGCTCGTTAGGAGATCCGACTGGCGCAAAAACTGGCGCATTTTGGGTCCGACTGGCGCGACGGCTGGCGCGAGAGACGCCAGCGTCGGAGGTTCACGGAGCCACCCGGCTGCCTACAGATGAGCGCCGGCGCGCTATCACGCCACCAACGTCTTCAAAGCTCCGGAAATAACCCGTATGGGCCTGCGGCCTCGCAACGGGCCGTTGCAGTTACCTCATGTGGATAGCGGCCGCGTGTAGGAGTGAGCGGACCGTGTCGGCCACGCGCTCAGGGAGTGCGTTCTCCTTGGCAAGGTAGAAGTGGGCATAACCCGTCGGTTTGTGCTGACCGATGCGACCCTCGATGAATCCTTTCCGCCAGGTTGATACCCACTCATCGGTTCGTCCGCCGACATTGCCGCCCAGTCCGCCGCCGGTCTTCCAGCCAGGCGTCATACCAGTCACGTACCTCGCACCCAGGCCGCGCCTCAACGAGCCAGCGTTCGTGGCCAGCGACTCGTGCGGAACGGCGTACTGCCTGGCGGTCTTGCTCGGATCGCCCTTGAACGCGGGGTACTCCTCGCCGACGAGGAGCTTGGTGCCGATGTCGACATCCTCCCAGAATGTCTGCAGCTCCGTGGTAATTCTCATCGTGGGCAGCCGTTGCATCGCCGTCCATGCTGTCCAGACGATCCCAGGACGAGGCAGATCCTGCAGTTCAGGACGTCCCAACGCCAGACCCCGGAGCACTCCCCCGATGAACCTGCGATACCGATTCGGACCGGCCGTTCTGCATTCGCCGAGGATCTCGTCGAACTGCCATTCCGGCACAATGACACCCTTTCGCTCGGCTTCGCGCAGCGCATCACGAAACCGACGACCAAGTTCCACGCCCCAGTTCCGCTCCCGCGAAACAGGAAGCATCGGGATGTTCAAATCGGCAGGAATCGGACCATCGAAATGTCCACTAAGCAAGTCGAGTTGTGCCTTCGGAAGCCGTCGACCAGCCCTCGCCGCCTTCGACGCGTCGGGCTGGATTCCAAAGATGGGTGCGTAATCCACCTCGGCTACCGCCTCCACGGCCTTCGCCGTCGCCGGACTCACTCCGTAGCTACCGAGGAGAACGCGGGTTCCCGCCGGACGGAAGTCCGAGGCCAAGACCTCCAGTACAAGTTTGAGGGTGGCGTCGCCGAACATCGCCAAGATAAGCGTCGGTGGGGTGGGAATAGCTGTCTTGCTCACGGCGATAACTCCAGAAGTCGACGACCTCGGACGCTTGCGATACGAACTCTTGTTCGTATGATACCAAGCTTCGACGCGTGTTCGTCGGCGCGGCCGCGAGCGACGAGGAATGACGAACCGACGAGAGAACGGCTGCCGAGCGATCACGTCAAATGTCAACGCGTCGGCTGGGAGCGGCCGCCACTCTTGAGACATTCGAGATCGGCTAACCGAAGTTGCAGTCCATCCCGCCCATCTCCGCGAGCGGCTTGATCGGAACGTCGCCGCAACCGACGTAAGCCGATCCGTAGGTGACGACTCTCCAGACGCCCGCACGCTTCCTCACGATCACGAGTGCACCCTGCAGCTCCTCGCCCGTGTTCAGGTCCCTGCTCGACACCGACGCGGCAGCGTACTCATTGCTTGTCTTAGGGTGCCGAAACCCCGAGACGCGATACACGTTGACGCCCTTGATCGACTGACGGATCGCCTCACTGATCGCAGCCCGATCCGCCACAGAGAGCGGGTACCGGGAGCGCGTCCCGCAGCCGTTGCCGCTCCCGCCGTAGGCGACGCTGATCGACTCGATGACCCCGATCCTTACCGACAGGCGCGCAACCGCCGGCACCCCTCCGAAACATCCCTCCCGCTCCCAGAACGGTGACAACCCGGAGTTGCCAAGCACGAAGCCGTTCCAACGGTGCTCGCACCGGTTGGACCTCGTCCTGTGACAGCGGCCCAACGGTATTGCTGTCCCAACTTTGATCCCATCCGGAGTCTCGAAGTAGCTGCTGTCCGTCGAGACGAAGCTCACGCGATCCCCGGCGAACCCGACAGCGAGTCTGCCGCCCGGCACGACGTAGGAGTTGGAGCCGGCCTCGCCCGCTGTCGGCCCCAAGCGATACTCGACGGCCGACCGTTGCATACCAAGACCGGCCGAGCCGATCTCGCTCCACGGCACGATTCTCGGCGGACCAGTCGTCGCGAGACCCTCACCCGACCCAACAATCGAGACCACCAGTACGGCAACGGCCAAAAGTACTGCACTTCGCATACGCCGGATCTTCGTTCGTACAAGCCGCGGCCGCAACAACCATCCCCCGAGAACGAGCTCTTACACCAGCAGATCTAAGCCGCTCGGCCCTGCTGATCTCGCGCCAACGCTCCGTGTAGCTCCGCCAGACCAGCGGACGGGTCGACAAGCACACCGAGGATCGCATCCATCGCGACGGCGTCCTCGAGGGTGACGGTGCAGCTTCGCCGCCCGCACCCGCTCGGTTCCTCGTCGCGTCTACCGGCGCCTGACGGTCAACGTGTCGAGCACAGTACGCGCACGCGCCGCGACGGCAGTTGAAGCACGCATGCCGACGAGGACATATGCGCCGAACCGGCGACCATGATCAGCGAACTGCACAGTTCCGCCTGGCCCCGCGAAACACTCGATAGCCGGAGCCGGCATTACCGGCAGCGTCTTCGCTGTAAACAGATGGGGCCGTGGCGCCCAGCGCACTCCTGGCGTGGCTTGTCTCCACTCAAGAACCACGAGAGCGACTGCCTTGGTCGAGAACGAATAATCCAAGTCATTGCAGCCTTTCGAACCGAAACCGATCGGCGACGAGGCAACCACGATCCGCGTCATTGGCTCGTTCATGCGAACGCCTGGCGCGACGACCGCCTGCGGGACGCTCGACCAGCCCCGAGGAACGCTGACATACACCCCAGCGCTCCCGACCCTATCCCGCGGCTCTGAAGGAGCAGCAGAACCCGACACTGTCGCAGTGACAGCGACCGCAACGACAAAAACCGATATCCAGCGCATGCCCGTTCGCCCATTGTTGCGCTGCAAGCATTCGCAGCGCAAAAAAACGAGAGCGGGCCAGCGCAGGCCGTCACCCCTCAGGCAGGAGATAATCCGAACTATCCGGGCCTGAACCGCCGCGACCCGCCAGACCGTGGCGCACGGACTAGCGCAACACGCACAGGTGCGCTCACACCCGCTGGTTCAGCCCACGCCTCTGAACGAAACACGCCTTCCTCAATCGGGTGCGCAAGTTCGATTCTTGCCGGGGGCACGGCCGCAATACCCTCGCGGAGATTGACATGTTGTCTCCTCGTGTACTGGAGAACGATCGTTGCACGCTGGTGATACTGGAGACTAAGGGCGCCAGCGTCGCCGCCGCTCGACGAGGTAGCGGGCCTGGATGACGTAGGCAGCCAGGACGAGCGCTGCGCCACCAGCGATCAATACGCGGCTCGTACGGCTCACGTCGTCGCCCAACCCTAGGGCAACCCCAGCCAAGATGATGCCTGCGGGGATAGCCACGACCCACATGAACTTGTCGAAGCCAGACATCTCGCCCTCCGAGCCGATGCCGGGAGGGTAAGGCAGGGCCTCTCGCTCGACGATGGAAAGACCAGCGACTCTCCCGCCGACAGACACGCCGCTCGGACACCCGGCCGAGAGCACCTGTAGCTCAAGCATGTCGCCAGGGTTGATCACTGCCGGAGCCACACGTACGCGGTTCTCCTCGATCCTCATTTCGGGCTGCAGATCAGCGGGCCGTACCGCTGACCAACTCGCGGACATGAGCGCCTGAACTCCGTCAAATGACACACTCAAATCGGTCTCGAAGTCATCTAGACGGATCGGCTCGTCGCCAACGCTGACGAGCCGCACGACCGTCAGCGCGGGATCGGCGAAGGCTACGCCATCATGAGCGACCTCCAGTTCATTCGCCACGCCCGCAGGCAGGAGTTGCGTGCGCGTCAAGACGACGTATTCGAGGCGTGATTTCCCGCGTCGCCTCCAGTAGGTCGCGATGCTGAAGATCAGCGCCGCGATGGCTACTACAGCGCCGACCCAGGTGCCTGTGTCTGTCATCGGGCCAGCTTACGACGGCGGAAGACACGAGCGCACACACACCCACTGGCCGGAGCCGCCCCGTCTGGCAAGGCCGCCACGGTGCGCGACCGTGGGTCGGATGACCGGCGGTAGCCGGCCCACTCCGTCTCACCATCCCAGGCCTCGTCGCCTAGGCCCACCAGTACCAGTGCCGGAAGCCAACGCTCCTGGCCAGGTAGATCTGTAGCGCGTCCGGACACTCATCCGGGTGCAGCGCGATCGCCGTCACCCGGTTGTGGCCCTCGACCAACACGCAGTCGACGCCGTCGCTCACCGCGATGATCGAGCCCAGCGGAAGGTCGGGCCGTATGTCAAAGTCTGCCGCTGTCGCGCGGTGCGGCAACCCAGCGAGTAGACGTCGGGCACCCTCCTTCGGATCGCGGGTCCCGCCTCCGATGTCGAGCCACCGTTTGTCCTTCGCGATGTAGCGCAAGTCGAGAAGTTCCTCACGCGTCACACTGACGAGGGACCAGTGGGCGTCGTCGGGCCAGCCGATGAAGAGTCCTCCACGGGGGTCGTTGGGATAGCCGCGGAAGCCGAGGAACAGGCCACGGATGCGGTTATCCTCCGCGTCATCGATGGTCGCGTCATCTGAGATCAGAGACAGCAGGGAAATCGGCGCGCCTATCTGCTGCATCCAATTGTGGAGGTCGCCCTTGTCGCGCTCGCCCTGAAGCCAGCGGAGCACGACTTCTTGCTCGGGCACGTCACGAACAAATTCCACTCGACAAGACTAGAGAGAATCCGGCCGTCGTTCTCCGCGAGGGAAACCAGATCGTCTTCTACCGGCCCAGTCTGGTCTGATCGGGTCGCCTGGAACGAGCGTGGTCCGCTCGGGATGGCTCACCACAGCTCGCAAGAGTCGGCTGTGGTCAGGAGATGGGGTTCGCATCTTCGTCACGACTTGTTTGACGAGTGGACGAGTGGACGCGTGGCGCGACGACTGGCGCGACACGCGGCAACGCGAGCTCAATCCCCCTGTTCAAACCACCACTACGAACCGCCGCCACGTTCCTAAACCGCGTGCGCAAGTTCGATTCTTGCCGGGGGCATTCGGGTTGAAATAGCCTATTGCGGCCCCTTGCAGCACTATCTGCGGTCAGGGCTGCGTATCTGCTCATCCGTTTGTGTCCGCCCGTGTGCGGTCTACGGCACGTTCGACTGGCGCAAGACTGGCGCATCTTGCGGCCGACTGGCGCGATAACTGGCGCAAGCGAGCCAGGAGAGCTTGATGAGCTGCCTGGCACATAGCGACGGAAAGCGGCGTGCATCGCTGTGGCGACTCGAATCAGACCACGCTGAAGATGTGGGCTTAGGCGGCGTGGAGGGCGCTGCTGGACGCGCGACAGAAAGGTGCAGCGTAGCTCTCACACGACCCACGTAGTTTGTGTACTGACGTTTCTTCTGGTTCGCAGGCGACGATCAACCAATGGTCCGCGAAGTGCCCCGAACAAATGAGACCGGAAATCGCGTGCACGAGTGACACACCCAGTAGAACCCTTGTCGGGTCGGTCTGCTTGCACGGTCAAGGAACCTCACGCACGGTCACGGCCATTCACTGCGACCATCGCAAACATTCATAGCACTCGTATAACGCCACCAGTGAAGCATCGAATCCCGTGATCGTGCGTCGCGAAGGACGGGTACGCTGGCCTTCGATCCAACTCTGCCAATGCGCCTTGCAGCCCATCTTCGAAGATTCTTGTCATCTGACTTGAGGTAATTCATGAGCAACGCTTCGGCCTCGGGGGCGTTCATTCGGCTCAAACTGTTTACTGCCCATCTTCGCGCAGCCTCGTCTCGGCTCGAATCGTCTGCGAGCCGAACGAGGGACGGCACTGAAGCCTGGTCTCCGATCTTTCCAAGCGAAATTGCGCTAGCCCTCGCGACTTCCGGGTCGTCATCCCATAGTGCTGACTCCAGGTCTGACCGCGCCATGGTGGACCGAAGATCCCCAAGGAAGCTAGCTGCGAGGAATCTGTTACCAGGCAGCTCGTAGGTTCTCTGCAGTACAGCGATCAGGCCAAGCTCATCTTTGAGGGCGAGCAGCGACCAGGCTGGGTCAGAAGAACGCTTCATCTGACCATCCTACTTCCCTGATCCACCGCCAAGGCAGGCACCCAAGGCTGCGATGACCCTTAGCGAGGTCGGACTTCCGGGTGAGGCGGACCACTGTTGGCGTCCCGATTGTAAGCAACCCGCCAGTCGAGGAAAGGTCTTGGCAGCATCACCGACAGCGACTCCTAGACGAACACCGAAGTACAGTGACGCCTCAGGTGCAAATACGCTAACACCGAGAATAGCGATATCCACTTTGTGCCCGATAAGAAACCGTCCAGTCGCCGCCCCGCCACTCGTGACGGCGTCTCCGATCCGGAGTAGTGGCTCCATTCCGGGAAATACCGACATCGTTCGATATCCCTGCCACAGCGCAAGAGATTCACCGGTGAAAACTGTGTCTGGAACGGGTGCGGCATCCCCAGTGAGAATCAGGGTTCCACCGGTATACGACTCCCCGGCTGCATTAGCGGCAACGTAGTCGGAGACGGCCATAGCGACACTTGCCTCCGTGGGTGCGTAGAGGGTCGCGTCGAGGTAAGCGGCGATTTCCTCGTCTGTGTAGACACGAGCAGTGGAGTCGATCGGCAACTTGGCTGCTGTGTCCATGGGACTCTCGGTTGCCGCGCGTGCTTCAGCGCCCATGTCGGCGACCTGGTCTGGCGTGAAGACGTAGTTGAGGGGATCTGCGAGGTACGCCTCTTGGTCGAATTCTGCGCTGTGCGAGCCATCCCGGGTTTGACGGAGACTGTTTTGATTGGTTCCCTCTTTTCATCAAGAGGGTCATTTCGGGACCCTATCGTCTCGTGTGTTGAGCTTCTCGTATTCGGCTGGCGGTACGCCTCCGAGTGAGGTGTGGAGGCGCTCGTTGTTGAACCAGGCAACGTATTCGACGATCGCGAGCTCGAGCTGCGAGATCGTTTTCCAGACGCGGTCGCGGATCAGTTCGGTCTTGAAGCTGTCGACGAAGCTCTCGGCGAGGGCGTTGTCGAACGCGTCGCCGACCGAGCCGATCGAGGCGAGCACGCCGGTGGTCGTCAAGGGTCTGGGTGTAGTCGTTCGAGACGTATTGCCCGCCGGCGTCGCTGTGATGGACCAACTCGACGTCGGCGCCGGGCCCGCGCAGGTGGAGCGCCATCCGCAGCGCGTCGAGCACGAGGTCGGCACGCATGTGGTTGGCGAACTGCCAACCGACGATCATCCTGCTGTAGACGTCGATCACGAAGGCGAAGAAGACGCGGCCCTCCCAGCAGCGCAGGTAGGTGAAGTCGGCACACCAGAGCTCGTTCGGGCCCGAGGCGGTGAAGTCGCGTTGCACCAGATCCCGCGGCCGCGCCGCGCTCGGGTCGCTGATCGTGGTGCGCCACGGCTTGCCACGCCGTTTCGCGCCCTGGATCCCGTGTGTGCGCATCAGCCGCTCCACGTGGCCGCGACCGACCGGCTCGCCCGCGCGCTGCAGCGCCTTCCACATCCGCCAGGAGCCGTAGGCGTAGTAGTTGCGCCGATGAATCTCGCCGATCAACTCGAGCAGCCTTTCGTCCTCGACCCGACGGGCCGACCGCTCTCCTGTGGCTCGCTGGTAGTAGGCGGACACCGACACGCCCAACACGCGGCAGATCGGCTCGACCCCGAAGCGAACACGCTGCTCGTCGACGAACGCGCTCACCTCGGACGGTGTGGATCGAGCTCGCCCGCGAAAAACACGGACGCGGCCTTCAAGATCTCGTTCGCCCTGCGCAGCTCGAACACCTCAGCCCGCAGCTTCCGGATCTCTTCGCGTTCCTCGCTCGTGGGCAGATCCGGACGACGGCCCTCGTTCGCCTCCACCTGCCGCACGTACTTCCGCAGCGTCTCTGACGGCAGCCCCAGATCGACAGCAACGTGCGCGATCGGACGGCCCGACTCGAACACCAGCCGCGTCCCACGCTCCAACAGCTCGACCGGATACTTCCTCGCTCTCGGCATGACAGACCACTCCTCCCACCAGGCGGACCCTGGCACCGAAGTCTCCGTCAAACCCGGGATGGCTCAGTGAGCGTCACGTCGGTTGATTTGGCTGGGGGGTGGCCCGGATGGGTTCCAGTTGCTGATGTTCGTGTTCGGGATTGCGATGACTTGCATTCTCTGTTGCCTCGCAGGCACCGGATGACCGGCAACCAGCACACCCAGCAAGGGCGAGTCCGCGACGCAGATCGCGATCGACGTCCTCCACACCGCGGGCGAGCCCTTCCACGATAAGAGAGATTCCGAGGTCTGGCATGCGCGGGTTGGCGTTGACCTCGACGACCCCGGGGTGGGGAACATTTTCCGGCGACCGTTACTCTGGTGTGGTGAGGTTGGCAGTAGGAGACTTGGTCGTACATGCGGCCCATGGGGTGGGTCGTGTCGCTGCTCGGGAGAAGCGACCCGGCGACGGGCGGGACCTAGTCGTGCTCGAACTCGCACAGGGTCTCTCGGTGACGCTGCCGGTCGATTACGCAAACCAGGTGCTGCGGGCGCCTGTGAGCGAGGCGGATCTGCGTCGGGTTCAGCAGACGTTGCGGGCCGACAATGTGTTCAGCGGCGGTAGCTGGCTGACGCGAAGGAAAGATACGCAGGCGAAGCTGACAGGCGGCGATCCGTTGCGACTGGCTGAGGTCGTGCGAGATGGTGCAGGGCGTGCGCGGATGCTGATGGCGAAACGCACGGGAGCGCAGCTATCGCCAAGTGAAAGGGACGCGTACTTGAGGGCGCGGATGCTTCTTTCGGGTGAGATCAGCTCGTCCCGTGGGCTGGCGCCGGGAGAGGCTGACGCCTGGATCGAGGAGCAGCTCACGGAGAGCGTGTAGCCCTAGGGGCGTGCACCCTGGCTCATCGAGTAGCGTCACCGTCGCCCCCGGTAAGGCGCCTCTGGTCTCCTGTTTCTCACAGCCAGACGGAGCGTCGCCTTCAGAACCGGAGCGGCTCGGCGGGTGCCATCGTCACCTCGCCTTGCTGATCGACGGAGATGACCTGCCGTGCGGACTCTTTCGGCTTGCGGAAGCGGTCGAGAAAAGCTCTCCGTGCGTGAGCGGGGGCGATGATTGCGTGCGTGTCGGTACGCGTCTCGACGCGGAAACCCTCCGCCACCCGTGCGTCGAGAAAGGCTGTGAGTGCGTTCTTTCGGATGTCCTCTTGCGCGTTGCTCGGGTGTGCCATGTTCCCCCCGGGGTGAACGTCGATCCATCTTAGCGACCGCACGGCTGCGACTGACCCGCTCGACTCGGACGTCCGGGTGGGGCACGCTCGTGCGTGGGTTCTAGCTTTGGGAACCTCGAACAGGTCGCGAGGCGGGTCGACGGTTACGTTTTGCGCCGTGGGCGCGCCGTTCAAACCCGCTTACGTCGAGCACACGCAACCGGGCGGTGCCACTCCAAGCCAAGGCACTGGAAGCGCTCGACCAGCTCGCCCCGTCTCAGAATCCGATCCTGTTTCCCAACTTGCACCTCCACCCGCGCCAGAAGGTCGCCGCGCAGGCGTCCGTAGCCCGTGCGCTGAAGGGCGTCAACGACGAGATCGCCCAGCTAATGAATCCGGATGGCCCGAACGCTTCGGACGGCACCGACACCGGCTCCGGCACTAGCGGAGGATCGTCGGGCGGCAGCGCTGACTCCGGTGCTGGGACGGTGTCTCCGGACGTTCAGGAGATGATCGACCAGCTCAAGACCCAGCTCGCGAAAGCGCTGCTGGCCGTCTCTATCCAGGGGGCGCAAACACAGATTATCGGGTCGTTCGCGAAAGGCACCCTCCACGTTCCGCAGACCGGGCTCGCGCTCGTCCATGCCGGGGAGCAGATCCGTACCGCCGCGCAGGTGAGTTCGAGCAGCGGGCTTCATGGCGGCTGGGACGGAAGTCTCCCGAACATCAACGTCGTGCTCGAAGGCGACGACGCCGGCTTCAGCCGCTACATCCGCGTCAAGGCCGTTGAGGCCGCATCCGAGATTTCCGACAGGATCGGCCGAAGCGCGAACCTCCGGGTCCGAGGTGGACAGTTCCAGCAGCTCTCAGGGAGACGCTAGATGCCGGGCTTGGCTACTTGTCGGTCGTCGCGAACGCTTCTGAGAAGAGAACCCCTGCCATGCGGACGAACGCGGAGCTTGCCGCAACAACAAGCAGGATCGCGGTTGGGACGAAAAGGCGATGTGTCATGTCTTCTCCTTTCACTTCTCGTTAGACAACTTTCCCGGGCGGAGGCGATCCGAAACAGCCGCGGCCGAGGGCCTCTACTCGCCGTTGATCGAATAGGTCAGGAGCGCGTCTCGAAGATGCTGCATAGCGTGCGACGGGTCCTCGTGGTGGTTGAGCTTGTCGATCATCTCGCGGGCCTGCTCACGCGTCACATGAACGGTGGCGCCGCCCACGATCTGGCTTGCGACAGAGGTCTCGCCGAACAGCAGCAGCGCCTCGTCCAGCGTAAGGCCGGTGTTCTCTCCGGGGATGTCGAAGTCCACGAACGTCAAAGCCTGCCTTTCGACGGACGCACGATCCTACGGCGTCCAAGACCACAGAGCAACCGCCAACCTGTGAGAACATACGTTCGTGTCGAAGGGGCCCAGTTCATACGCCCTCTTCCAACGGGCGCTCCAGCAACGCCACCTCCTGCACGCCGAACTCGCTGCCCGCGAACTACCGCAGCTCACGCTCGAGGATGCCCTCAGGCTCGTGACGCTCTACGCCGAGACCAAGTCGCCAAAAGCCGAGCGAGCGGCTCTCAGATGGCTCTCGCGGCTTCTCGACGAACGGCACGCGCTCACACTCGACGAGGCGCACCGGGCAAGCGGAGCGCTCGAGGGGCTACTCCGAGGCGAAGCGCAAGCACTGCTCGTGATCGGAGACGTGCTGGTCGAGTCGAAGCGACAGTCGTAGATGCGACCAGCGGAGGCCGGATTTTCCGGCCTCCGCTTTGGTCTATGCGTCGCGACGGCCACAGATGGCTACAGCCAGCCGGCGCCGCCCTGTCCGTAGTAGGAGCCGACGTCGCTTCGGTAGTCGTCGTCGTAGTCGTTGGTCTCGTCGTTGAACCGCGGCGAGCCCTTGATCTGCTCCTTCGTGCGATTCACGTACACCTTCTCTTCCTCGTGATCGACACGCTTGATCGTGCCGGCCGGAAGCAGAACCTTTTTCCCGAAGATCCACGGGCCGGTGTCTACGACGATGTAGCCCGAGCCAGCATCATGGGTCGCCTCGGCGACCTTTCCGATGCTGCCGTCGTTCGCCTCGACGTGGTAATCGACGAGCGAATCCGTCGCTACGGGCGGATTGTCGTAGCGCCAAATATCGATCTGTACTTGCGAGGACATCAACGCTCCTTTCCTCAGGGTTGGAGTCGACGTTGATGTACCCAAGCGAGCTAAGTCGGAAACGGCTGCTATTGCGCGCGCCTCGTTACGTGTTCTTGCGCGGCCTGCCGGACTTCGGGAGCGGCAGATGCGTACGACCCCACTCCTCGACGTCCTGGCGCCGCCAGACGCGTCGACCACCCGCGAGGACAGCGATCGGCTCCGGGAAGTCGGGGCGCACCGCGTATCGCTTCACCGTGCGCGAATGGACGCCTAGCGCCTCGGCGACTTGGGAGAGCGAGAAGAGGTCCTCCGGAGCCACCGCGAGCGAGCCTAACGCCTCGAGCAGCGCGGGGGTTGCGATGAGTGTTTCATGGCGCAACGGCACAACGAGCCTGTACGCCGCGTTGGAGATCGCGACCGGCGAGGTGACCGGCGCCTGCTACCCCCAGCACCGACATCAAGAGTTCATCGCGTTTCTCAACCAGCTCGTCAGGGCCTACCCGCGGCGGCCACTGCACGTCGTGCTCGACAACTCCTCGACCCACTCAACGCCCGAGGTCGAGCGCTGGCTCGAACGCCACAAACGCGTCCACTTCCACTTCACCCCGACGAGCGCCTCCTGGATGAACATGGTCGAGATCTGGTTCTCGATCCTCACCAACCAACAGGTCCGACGCGGCGCCTATCGCGATGTTCCCGAACTGATCGCGGCGATCGAACACTTCATCGACGGCTACAACCAGCGAGCTCAACCATTCGTCTGGACCAAGAGTCCCGAACAGATCCTCGCCAAAGCCATCAAACAACAAGGCACTTCAGAAACGCTGCCCTAGCGTCCCCGCAACGAGATCGACTACCCGGACATGCTGGCCGAGGTCGCTGACATCCACGAACACATGCAGATCCGAATCGAGAAAGCACGAGACGAGCTCTTCGACGACGACAACCCGCGCGACAGGGCGATCATCCGAACGCTCGAGGATCTCGTCGAGTCGGTCGGGCTCCTGCGAGACAGCATCCGTGGCGTCGTCGGCGACGACAACGTCTATTGACCAACGAATCGGTGAAGCGGGAGGTGAGGACGTCGAACTACGACCACCCGACCGGAACGGTGGAGGCTGCCTGCTGCAACTGGCCCCGGCAAGGGGGGAAGTAGTCCGGGGTCGGCGCAAGCAGGCAGCCACCATGGAAGGTACGGGCGGGACGATCCTGTGGATCTGTCTGCGGCGACGCCCGCCCGCACTCTTGGGTTCCTTTTCCCGCCCGGGCGCGCGCCTAAACGCGATGGGTGTGGGGGCGCCGGCGGCCGGCGCCCCCACACCCTAGGAGTTCGGACGGAGCGGGCCACGGAGGGCTTGCCCGAATCGGGGCTCGACCGAATCAACCGTGGCTTACCCCAGCGGCGTGCGAACCGAAACATGCGGGCGGGGATGCCGGCGGTCCCCCTCAACGTGGGTGCCGCCCGATGCGTCTTCCTGGGGGGAGGGCCGCATGAGGACGGACGGCACCCACAACGCGGGCGGGGAGACCCGACGATGGAGTGGGTCCTGCTTGTGGCCGCAGGCCCCGCCCGCACCCACCCCATACCCAATGACCAGCACAAACGAACCTGACAAGCCCCCGCGCTGCTCGGAATGCGACCTGACGCCACGCCCTGAATGCGCACGAAAGGAGTTCGACGATGGCTAGACCCACCCGCGGCCAAGTGATGGTCCGCGAACGTAAACGCGGCACGACGTACGGGCTGCGCTTCTACGCGTACGGCGAGCGCCGCTATGTAACTAGTACGGCGACGAGCGAGGAAGAGGCCCAGGTCGAGCTGGCAAACATTCTCGCGGACGTCTGCCGGAACCTGTGGAAGCCGCCCCAGCCTGCACCTAAGGTCGAGGTCGTCGACGACCCTGGCTTTCACCGCTTTGCGTCCGAGTGGCTCGAGGGCCGCAAGCCCGAGCTGAAGCCCCGGTCCGTTCAGTCGCTCGAGTGGGCGCTGAGCGGCCACCTTCTGCCGCACTTCAAGGACCTTCGGCTCGATCAGATCACGACGGCGGAAGTGGACAGCTACCGCATCGCGAAGGTTCGCGAGAGGGAGGATAGGCTCGTCGATCGCCCTCTGTCGAACCGTTCGATTAACCAGACGATCGGGGTGTTCGCACGCGTTCTCGACCAGGCGATCGAGCACGGATACGTGAAGACGGCGAACCCGGCCCGCGGCCGGCGGCGTCTGCTCCGGGCCGACAAGCCGCGCCGCACGTGGCTCGAACTCGACGAGATCCGAGCGCTGCTCGACACCGCGAAGGAACACAGGCCGCTGATCGCGACGATGGCGCTAGGAGGGACTGCGAGTGGGGGAGGCGACCGCACTGAGATGGGGCCAGGTCGATCTCGCAAACGGTCGCCTCCACGTCGTCGACCCAAGACCGACGCGGGCAGACGGACGGTCGACTTGTCGCCGGATCTTCGTGACGAGCTGGCATCGCACAAGGCCGGGTCGAAGCGGACGGCGTCTGATGACCTCGTGTTCACGACGAAGGCGGGGACGCCACGCGATCGTCACAACGTGCGGGCTCGTGTGCTTGCGACGTCTATCCAGCGGGCGAACAAGAACCTGGCTGCGGCGGGGAAGCCGCCGATACAGCCGGGCGTGACGAACCACACGCTGCGTCGCACCTTCGCGTCGCTGCTCTACGAGCAGGGGCGTCGCCGGCGTACGTGATGGCGCAGATGGGCCACACGTCGGCGTCGATGGCGCTCGAGGTTTACGCCCGAATGATGGGACGAGATAGGGACACCGGGGCCCGTCTCGACGCGCTCGTTCGGGGCGCGGAGTGGGCACAAGTGGGTACTAGCGACGAACGGGCGGTGTCGGACACTTCATATCTGACAACACTTAGAGCGTGAGACTGGCTTATTAAAGCCGGTTCAGGGGAAGCCCTCTGACGGACTCGAACCGTCGACCCCCTCCTTACCATGGAGGTGCTCTACCAACTGAGCTAAGAGGGCGAGACCGGCAGAATAGCCGGTTCCGGGCTGCGGACGCACCGGACTACGACCGGCGACTCTCAGATCAGCATCGTCTGCGGCTCGAGGCCCCAGTGCACCTGGGAGAACGCCATTGCGGTCTCCTCCCAGTGGAGCACGAACTGGAGCGACCCCGCCCGAACATCGGCCGCTTGGCGGTGCAGCAATTTCCCGTCGTAGAGGGCGCTCGAGTCCATGCCGTCGACGAGCCGGTTTGTCGCCTGGAGAACGAGCTTCGAGGCGTACACGATGTTGCGCCGGATCTCCGCGCGCTCCTCCGCGGACACCGCGATGCGAGCACTGCCTGCGTCGCGGACGATGCGGAGGTTGTGGCGCAGGAACATCTCGGCTGCGTCGAGCTCGGCGGACGCTTCGGCAAAGCGAAGCTGCGGGCCGGGCCGCTCGATTGCCGGCTGGAAGACTTGGGGGTCGATGCGCTTCCGCGCCCGCTCGTCGAAGATGTCGAGCACGCCACGGCCCATACCGATCACCGGCGCGAGGATGAAGTGATTGAGCACGAGGATCAGCGGGTTCTGCACGTGGTACCACGGCGAGTCGTAGAGCTCGGCTCCAGGGTAGGTGCCCGTGAGAAGCTGCTCGTTGCTGACGAGGCGATGCGATGGAACGAACACGTCCTTGATCACGACGCTCTTGCTGCCGGTGCCGCGGAGGCCGGAGACGTACCAGTCGTCGACAATCTCGAAATCCTCACGCGGGACGAGGCATGTCTCGATCGGCGTGTGCACGAGACCCCAAGAGTCGTAGTCCACACCGCTCGAGAAGCTCGCGCGACCCGAGATCCGGATGCCGCCGTTCACCTCGTCGCGCGTCATCGCGCGGAACGCCGGCACCGTCGAGGAGAGCGTGTTCGGCGACTCGGCGAAGTACTCCTCCTGCGCCTGCTCGCTGAACCAGCCGACCATGTGCTGGTGGATCGGCATGAAGGACGAGAGCCAGCCGCTCGAGCCACAACCGCGGGCGATCTCCATCGCGATATCTGCAACTACTTCGAGGTCGTGCTCCATCCCGCCGAACCGTGCCGGCTGGGCTACCCGGATGAAGCCGAGCCGCTTGAAGTCCTCGAGCGTCTCCTCGGGCAGCCGCCGGATCTCGTCCATCTGCTTCGATCGCTCGCGGAGCGTCGGAACCAGGTCGCGTGCGCTCTGCACAAGCTCATCCCGACTGGGTCTGTCGACATCCTTGACCATGTCGGCAGCTGCTTCCGTCTTCGGCATGTAGTCACCTCTCGTGACGGTCGGTTGGCTGTGCGCGCGCGGACCCTATCACCACCTATTAACGCCGACGAGGTCGCAGAACGGGCGGTGAGAGTCGCGCTCGTCGGGAGGTCGAGATGCGTGGGGTCCTCTCGACATGAGGCTCGCGACCCTGAGAGCGGGAGGACGGGACGGACGCTCGCGGTCGTGGCCCCCGACGGCACTACCCGCGACGGTGGCACCAGCCCGGGATCCGCACCTGCAGGCCGCGCTCGACGACTGGAGCTCCTCCGAGCCGATCCTCCGTGATGCCTACGAGCGGTGCGTCCCTGGAGCGCCCGGTACGGCCAGAATTGACGTCTCCACTCTCCACGCCTATCAGTGAAGCGACGCGAGCAGGTACCTCACCCACATGGAGCGAATCCGCGCATCGCGTGGGATGGCACTGCCCCCCTCCACGACGTGGAACCGATCGTGTACCAGTGCGGCTCGTACGAGTGCGGCTCGTACGTCCTGCTGGCGTTCGCGTTCGCAGTCTCAGGTGGTCGGCGAAGGAGCCCCTCTACAACGGCTACACGTCGGGGCGGCGCGAGGGTGGGCACGTGGGAGCAGGCGCCCGATCCCGCGTGCAACCGGCGCCATGATCTACGAGGACGGGCCGCAGATCGAGCTTCGCGTCGGTAACTCGACGTGCCTCGGTGCGGGCCCCGACATGCGGCACAACGTCGCTCCGTTCACGGGCGACTATACGGTGCTGGAGATGTGCGTGCCGCACGCGTACGAGACGATCGCCGTCGATCCGCCCACGGCGGGCGCCCCGCCGCCCGAGGGCGCCCGCGAGTGACGGGCAAGAGCGGGCCGCAACGGAGGCCGCCCCCGCAGATCTTCCGCCCGCAAACGTGATCATGCGGCCGCTTCTGCGCTCGCCTCTGCACAGGATTGTGAGCAGGCGATTTCTGGTGCTCTCGTTCGAGGGTCGTCGATCCGGCAAGCGCTACGCGTTCACGCTCGGCTACTTCCAGTGGGGGGACGACCAACTCCTTTCGATCAGCTCGCGGCCCTGGGTCAAGAACCTCCGCGGCGGGGTGCCCGTGCGGCTCCTCGTTCGGGGGCGATGGCTCGACGCGGCTGCTGCTGCCGCCGAGGATGTGGAGTCCGTATCGGCTCTGCTCGGTCGGTTCGCGGCGCAGAAGGGACCACGTGCTGCCCGCGGTCTTCGGCTGGGGCTCCCCGGCAATCGTCTGCCCACGGCACACGAGCTGCGCGAGGCTGCTGCTCTGACGTCGGTCATCACCTTCCAGCTCGGCGACTAACGTGGTGCGGGGACGCTGCCGGTCGGCCCGGCTACAATGCCGTCCGCGCAGGGGTGCCCGAGCGGCCAAAGGGAGCGGGCTGTAAACCCGCCGGCTCAGCCTACAGAGGTTCGAATCCTCTCCCCTGCATCCGCCGGCGGTAGGAGCTCCACGGGGACGCTCCCACCGCCGGCCTGAGCATGCTGAGGATCAAACGGCACCGATTGCTGCGGATGACGCCTGCGTTGCCGGTGATCGTCCTCGTGGGCGCTGCCGCTCTCGCCAGCTTCCACGTCCCCGTGGCCGGGGCCGACGCCGTTGCCGTTCGCCCCGCACTCGTGGTTCCGGTTGCGGGTGGGCTGGCCCTTGTGGATACGGCCGGAGGCCCACCGAGCATGATTCCCGGCAGCGAGCCAGGTGATGCCGACCCGGCGGTCGCTCCGGACGGCCGCAGCGTCGCGCTCGTGCGGCGGCTCGGGCAAGCCGACGAGATCGTCGTCCTCGACGTCTGGACGGGCGCGGCCCATCGGCTCACCATCAACAGAGCACTCGACGAGAGCCCGGCGTGGTCGCCCGATGGAAAGCAGCTTGCCTGGGCGAGCGGTGCCCCAGGCACATTCGATCTCTACGCGATGCAGGCCGACGGGGGTCGCAAGCGACGGATCGTGCGCTCCCCGGGCAACGACGTCGACGCGGCGTGGTCCGCAGACGGGAAGCTCATCGTCTTCGCGTCCAACCGCGCGGGAAACTACGACCTGATGACGGTTCCGGCCACCGGGGGAGAGGCTACGGCGCTCCGGGCGTCGCCCAGCGACGAGCGCCGCCCCACCTGGTCGCCGCGCGGCGACATGATCGCCTACGTGCGGGTAAGTGGCGATGCCACGAACGTCTATGTCACCGATCCGGCAGGCGCACGCGAGCGGCGGCTCAGCTCGGGGCACGCAACGGCTACCCGGCCCACCTGGTCGCCCGACGGCCTGCATCTCGCGTTTGCGAAAGCGAGCGCCGGCGGCGTCGAGCCGTGGCTCGTCCGGCTCGACGGGGCGAACGCCGCGCGGCTCGGTACGCCGTTTCCGGCCCGGTCGGAAGGACTCTCATTCGGGCTCGTCGCAGCCGGACCCGAGCCGCGCGCCGGCGAGCTCAGCCCCGATCTCGACCAGCGGGCGCCCGCTGGCCTCATCGTCGGCCGTGTCCACGGCCGCGTCGTGCTCGGCTTCGCCTCGGCCGTCGACAACGTCGGTCGCGGGCCACTCTGGATCAAGGGACATCGGGAGAGCTCGGCCCAACGGACGATGAGAGCCGACCAGCTCGTCGAGCTGGCGAGCGGCGTCGTCCGCGTCTACCGGGACGTGGGCGGACTCAGATATGCCGCCCACCCTCCGCACTACCACTGGCACTTCAGCCCCTTCGAGCGGTACGAGCTCTACCGCGCGGGCGATTTCGGCTTTCTTGCGCGTGACCGCAAATCCGGCTTCTGCCTCGCCGATCACTACGGACAGGCGGCGGCGCGCGTGGATGGCAGCGGCCCGCCACGGTTCCTCGGCGATTGCGGCAAGGGCCAGACCCGGCTCCGGCATGTCGAGCAGGGAAACTCCACCGGCTACACGGATCGCTATCCCGCGTTCTTCCACGGGCAGGACATCGACATCACGGGGATCGAGCCCGGCCTCTACGTCCTCGTCCACCGCGCGAATCCGGAGCGACGCGTTCACGAACTGCGCTATGACAACAACGCCGCATCTGTCCTCATCCGTCTCGGTCCACACACGGCTCCCGGTGGCCTGCCCACCCTTGCCGTGCTCCGAACGTGCCATACGAGCGAGTTCTGCCCGGCGAGATAGGACTGGCTCGCGGTCAGCCACCGGGAGACTGGCTGTAGTCCTCTGAAAATTGGGGCGGACCCTGTGTCCCGCGTACGATCTCGGCATGGAGCGCGTCGATGTCCTCGTGGCCGGCGCCGGCCCTGCCGGCTCGGCGACCGCGATCCATCTGGCTCGGGCGGGCGTGCGCGTGGTGCTCCTCGATCGCGCCCGCTTCCCGCGCGACAAGCCGTGTGGTGGAGGACTGACCGGGCGCGCGCTGCGGGCGATTCCGGTGGACCCCGCACCGGTAGTCGAGCACCTCGTCGATCGCTTTGAGTTGCGGCTCGACTACGGCCGGCGGTTCGAGCGCGGCGGCGAGAGGCCGCTGATCCACATGACGCAGCGTCGCCGGCTCGACGCGTTCCTCGCCGAGCAAGCCGCGAGCGCCGGCGCGGACTTCAGGGACGGGACACGGGTCGAGCGCCTGGAGATCGGAGACGACGGCGTGCTCGTCGAGACCCCGGACGGACCAATCCGCGCCGACGTCGTCGTCGGCGCCGATGGCGCCAACGGCGTCGTCGCCCGTGCAGCGGGCCTCGGGGCCTCGATCGTCCGCGGGGTTGCCCTCGAGGGAAATGTGTCCTGGCAGGCGCTCTCGCGGGCCGCCTACGCGAATCGCGCGGTCGTTGAACTTGGCATCGTCCCCGGAGGCTACGGCTGGGTTTTCCCCAAGGGCGATCACGTCAATCTCGGTGTGGGGGGTGGGGAGCGGAAGGGCCTCGCTTGCGCGATCACCTTGCGCGGCTTGCCGCAGCGCACGGCGTCGGGATCGGGCAGCTGACCGACCTCAAGGGCCATCGGCTCCCGATGCGCCCGGTCGGCGCCCGGGCCGCTGCCGGCAGGGTGCTGGTCGTCGGCGACGCCGCCGGTCTCGTCGACCCACTGTCCGGCGACGGTATGTACGAGGCGTTCGTCTCCGCGAGGGTGGCGGCCGACGCGATCGTGGCGGGCGACCTCGCGGGATACGAGCGCTCGCTCGCCGGCGTGCTCGACGCTCACGCCGTCGCCTCGTGGAAGGCCAAGAAGGCGCTCGACCGCTACCCGAGAGTCTGCTTCTGGGCGGCTCGGTCGCCCGGCGTCTTCGGCGTCGTCTCGGGACTGCTGCAGGGCGAGGTCGCGCATCCGAGCGAGGCGCGTGGGCTCGCAAGACCGCCGCTTCGGCTCATCTCGCGGATCGCCTCGGGCCACCGCCGATCCGTCTAAAGAATCCACGGCGAATGCCGATCTTGAACTCGTGGATCTGAACGAGCTTCTGACCCAGGCCGTCTCCGACGGCGCAAGCGACGTCCATTTCAAGATCGGCCAGCCGCCGATCCTGCGCCACGACGGACTGCTGAAACCGATCGACAACTGGCCGGCAATGACCGAGACGGACCTCACCGAGGTGCTCGACGCGGTTACGTTCGTGTCTCCCCGCCGGCGCGAGGTCTTCGAGGAAAGCGGCGATCTCGATATCGCATACTCGAGTGCCGGGCTGCCACGGTTCCGCGTCAACGGCTTCCGTCAGCGCGGCTCCATCTCGTTCGCGTTCCGCGTGATCCCGACGGAGATCCCCAACTTCGAGAAGCTGGGCCTGCCTCAGGGCGTGCTGAGGCTCGCCAACGAGCATCGTGGGCTGGTGCTCGTGACAGGAGCCACCGGCTCGGGCAAGACGACGACGCTCGCCTCGATGCTCGACCACATCAACCGAACGCGCGCTCAGCACATCGTCACGATCGAGGACCCGATCGAGATCCTCCACCGCGACCGGAGTAGCATCGTGAACCAGCGCGAAGTCGGGCTCGACACCGTGAGCTTCGAGCAGGCGCTCAGGCGCGTGCTCCGCCAAGACCCCGACGTGATCCTGATCGGCGAGCTGCGTGACGCCGAGAGCGCGCAGACGGCGATCCAGGCGGCCGAGTCCGGACACCTCGTCTTCTCCACCCTTCATACCGTCGATGCCGCCGAGACGATCTCGCGGCTGATCGAGTTCTTCCCGGCGGGCAAGCATCAGCAGATCCGCTCGGTGCTGGCCGGGGTGTTGCGCGGTGTCATCAGCCAGCGCCTGTTGCCTCGCGCCGGCGGCGGTCGTGTGCCTGCGGTCGAGGTGATGGTCTCGAATGCGCGGATCCAGGACCTGATCCGGGAGGCACGTACGGATGAGATCGTCGACGCGATCGCGGCCGGCGATTTCTACGACATGCAGTCGTTCAGCCAGGCATTGATCGAGCTCGTGCTCGCCGAGACTGTCGATCGCGAGACGGCCGCCAATGCGGCGACGAACAAGCACGACTTCCTCGTGCAGCTGGAGGTCGCCGAGAAGCGGCTGGCCGACGAGGAAGCCGAAAAGAACGGCGGCGGCGCGAGCGCTCCGGTCGAGCCGGCCGTGCGTATAACAGCCGTCGCGCGCGAGCCTCAGCTCCGCTAACGACGACCACGCGACAAGCCGTACCCCTTTGGGGGGTATCGCCATCGGCGGGGGCGCCCGATGGTGAGCGTGTGAACCTGTCGGTCATGCCGCGCCTTGCTCTTCGTGTTCTCTCGCGCGCGCGCCGGCGGCTTGGCGGCGAGGGCGGTTTCACCCTGATCGAAGCGGTGCTCGCGATGGCGATCTTCGCCACCGTCTCGACCGCGCTCGCGGGCGTGCTGACGTCGTCGATCACCGCCCGCTCGCTCGCGAGCGAGCGGACCGCCGCGGAGCAGGAGGCGAACGACCAGATCGAGTGGATCCGGACGATCGACTACGCCGACGTGGGCGTGCCGGGTGGCAACCCAAAGGGCATCGTCGACCCGACGGGCGACCAATCGGCTCAGGGAGGGCCGACGGTTCCTGCGCGGTACACGGTCTCCGTCACGGTGAAGTGGGTGAACGATCCGACGCCGACGAGCTACGCCTCCAAGGCGAACTACAAGAACGTCACCGTTACCGTTCTGCGAGCGAGCAGCGGCAAGCAGCTCTCGCAGCAGAGCACGCAGATCGGCCCGCGGCAAAGGGCGCCGTTCGGCGGCATCGACAAGGGGACCGTGATCGTCACCGTCCAGGATTACCTGGCGCCGAGCAACCCCCGTCCCGGCATTCCCGTCAACCTGACGACCGGCCCGAGCGCCACGCTCAGCGACGTCACGGACGGCAGTGGTCAGATCACGTTCCCGTCGCTCGACCCGACTCCGTCGTCTGGGCCGACCGCCAACTACGGCCTCTCCCTTCCCGTGTCGGCCGGCTACGTCGTCCTGCCCATCCCTGTCTCGACGACGCTGTTCCCGATCGCGGCAGCGCAGACACTCCAGAAGACGCTCCAGATCTACAAGCCCGTGACGCTGACGTTCCAACCGCAGAACTCCGACGGGACACCCTTCAGCAGCGCCGCCACCTTTACGGTTACCGGCCCGGAAGGGACCGGAACGTTCACGTACAACTCCGTGACCGGGGCGGCGATCACGGTCACCTCGCTCACGAAGTCGGGCACATCGGTCTTGCTCCCGCCCGGCTCCTACACGATTACGCCGGCGTCCGGCATGTACGCCGACCCCGTGACCCTGAACGTTCCCGAGAACCTCAGTGACTATCCAGGTGACCTCACTGGTCAGGCGAACGCCACCTCCGACCCGCTCGGAACGATCAGCGTCACCGCGCAGCAGTCCTCGGGGACGCCAGTTGTCGGCGCGACCGTCACCGTAGGCGGCGGCCCGCGGTCGATCGCGGCCCAGTCGGCAACCACGAACGCGAGTGGCGTTGCAACCTTCACCGGACTTCCCGCTGGCTCTGGCTACAACATCACCGCCACGAAGGGCTCGCTCTCGGCCTCGCCGCAGACCGCCTCCGTCGGCGGTGGCTCGACAACCAACATCACGATGACTTTCCCGACGGGCTCGCTGAAGGCGGTTGTCGCCTGGGCAACGGTGCCGGTCGTAGGCGCGACGGTTACGCTCACCGGCGGCCCGGGGAGCGTCAACGTCACGGGGACGTCGGACGTCAACGGCGAGGTTCTCTTCTCGAACATCCCGACCGGATCGGGCTACACGATGACCGCGACGAAGAGCGGTCAGAGCGCCGTTGCAACCCCGTCGGTTACCACTGGCTCCACGACGACGGTTCCGATCGCGATGCCCACCGTGACGCTCGTCGCAACCGTGACCTGGGCGAGCCTGAACGTCACCGGGGCCAACGTGACCCTCTCCGGTGGCCCGATGTCGCTCACCCCGCTCTCCGCCACGACCTCCGTCAGCGGTCAGGTCACGTTCAACAACGTCCCCGCGGGGTCCGGCTACACCCTGGCTGCCACGAAGAACGGTCAGACGACGACCTTGACGAGCCAGACCTTCACGACTTCTCCGACGACGAACGTCGACGTCGCGCTGCCCACCGGAACGGTCGCCGTCAACGCGGCGACCTGGGCCGGCCAGCCGGTCGGTGGCGCCACGGTCTCGATCTCGGGTGGGCCCAACTCTCCTGCCACGTACAGCGGCACCACGAATGCGAGCGGCGTCGCCAACGTCACGGTTCCGGCGACGACCAGCTCTTACCCCTACACCGTCACCGTTACCAAGACTGCAGGCTCGACGACGGGTAGCGGCGCGGCGTCGGTCACGAGCCTGGCGAGCGGTGCCACGGCGACTGTGTCCCCGGCGTTGACCCCGACGGGGACGATCTCCGTCACCGCAACATGGGCGGGGCAGACGGCCGGCAGCGCCAACGTCTCGATCACAGGCGGCCCGAACTCCGGCGCAACCTATTCGGGCACGACGAACGCATCGGGTGTGGCGAGCGTCACCGTTCCGATCACGAACTCCTCGTTCCCGTACACGGTGACCGTGACGAAGAACGGCGGCAGCGGTAACTCCACCGTCAACACCGTCACCGCGGCGGGTCCGAACTCGACAGCGGTCGCGCTCGGCACGAAGACGCTGACCCTGAGGATCTTCACCGGTAGCGCTCCCGGGACTGTCTACTCGAACTCGAGCGTGTCCGTGAGCATCACCGGCGGCCCGAACGGCACGAACGGTGCGGCGCCGAGCATTGCGTGGACGGGGACGACCACGTCGGGCGGCTCGGGTGGCTATACGGCGGCGATCACCGTTCCCGCAGGCAGTGGCAACTTCCTCGTCAAGGTGGCGAAGAACGCCTGTCCGAGCTCGGGCACCAACCGGAGCACAGGCTCGGGTGCCACGACCGGAACGTCGGTGTCGGCTGACGCCACAACGACGAGCGCGAACATCTACATGAACCAGTCGTCCTGTCCGACGCTGCCGTGACCCGTCGCCTTCATCGAGCCGTGCGCAGCGAGCGCGGCATCACGTTGATGGAGATGACAGTCTCGATCGCAGTGCTCGGCATCCTCTTCGCGGCGTTCACGACCGTGGTCGGCTCGTCGATCCGCCACGGCGACGAGATCCAGGAGCAGGCTGTCCTCCAAACCGAGATCAGATCGGCTGTTGATCGCATGGCGGCCGACCTCCGCCAGGCGACCAACGCGGGCGACACGAGCCTGCCGCGCGTCTCGACCGCGACGAGCACGCAGCTCACGTTCCTGTCCCCCGATCGCCTGGCGACGATGCACCTCCGGCGGATCTCCTACCAGGTGACCGGTGGGAAGCTCCAGCGCGCGCTCGCGACGAGCTCGAACACCGCAGCGCCGTGGACGATTCCGGCGCTCGGCGCCTGGTCGACCATTGCTCGCTCGCTCGTGACGACTGGGACGCCGGTCTTCACCTACTACGACATCAATGGGGCGACGACGAGCGTGCTCGCCAACATCAAGACCGTCCGCATTAGGGCGACGCTCGCGACGCCGTCGTCGCCGGGTCGCAAGTTCGCGTACGAGACGCGCGTCGCACTGAGGCCGCAGTCATGACGCGATTGTGCGAGCGCTTGCGCGACGAGCGTGGCATCGCGATGCTGCTCGTCGTCTTCGCGACGGCGCTTCTCGCAACGCTGTCGGTCGTCGTCGTCGAGACCGTCACTGCCGAATCGTCGAGGAGCGCAAAGGCGAACGTCCGCCAATCCTCGTTCGAGGCCGCCGAGGCGGGGATCGACGACTACATCGCGAAGCTTGCCGACGATCGGTCGTACTACCTGCACTGGGTGCATCCCGCCGAGTCGACGCGCCGCGACAGCGCGACCAGCGCTCTCGTCTCCTCGAGCGGCTCGTCGCCGGCGCCGAGCACCTGGTGCCGCGACCCGAAGACGAAACCCGCACCGACAGCCTGGCTGTACGGCGCGACCTGGAACACGAGCCCGAACGGGAAGGATCACTGGTGCAGCCTCGGCAACGGCTACGAGTACAACCTGCAGATCACGCCGCCCGACCAGTCGACGGGCCAGAAAGGCGTGACCGTCCTGGCAACCGGACGTCCGATCGCGCAGGCCGGTCAGGCGAATGTCGTGACCGACTCGCGCGTTCTCGAAGCGGTCGTCAAGCAGTCCTCGATTACGGACTTCCAGGAGATCGCCGACGGAAACATCGGCTGGGCTGCGGGCGCGACCGCGTACGGGCTGATCTACTCGAACGGTGACATCAGCTGGGGCACGGGCACGACTGCCTACGGGAGCAACTTCGCGATGGGATCGATCTCCGGTAACCCTAGCCGGCCAACGGGCGCGCCCTTCTTCGACAAGGACGGGTCGACGTCGTGGACCGATCCCCTCCAGCCGCCGAGCCCGCTGACCCAACCAATCGACTTTAATGCGTTCCTCACGTCCTTCTCGGACATTACGAGCGCTGCCGAGGACACGACGGGCGGTGGGATCTACCTCGACAGCTCGTACTCGGCCTGGCGGCTGACGTTCAACGCGGCGGGAACCGTCACCATCGAAGGCTGCGCGATCAGCAACATCGAGTCGAGGACGACGTCGCCGACGTGCACTGCAGTCGCGACGCAGGCCGTTCCCACGAACGGAGCGATCTACTCGGAGGTCAGCGTGATCGTGCAGGGCTGGGTGAAGGGCCGTGTCACGGTCGCCACGCCGAGCAGGATCATCATCGGTGGCAACCTCCTCTACCAGGGCGACACGGATTTCCTCAACCCGTCCAACGGACAGAACGTGCTCGGCCTCGAGGCCCTCGGCGCGGTCGTGGTTCCCTGCTGGATCACGGGCAACCTCGACTGGCGCGCAGCCCTGCTCTCCGAGTACGACACGTGGGGTGCCTGGGGCAACGGCTTCACTTCGGGCGCGAGCTGCTCGAACTCACCCACTTCCGGGAACCGGATGCGTCATCGTGGCTCGGCCACGCTCGACCACGGAGGATCGTTCTCGGGCTGGTTCGACAACCGCGACTACCTCTACGACGACTCGCTTCCCTACCTCGCGCCGCCGTGGTTCCCGACCATCGACCCGAACTACGTAATCCAGTCGTTCCGCGAGCTTCCGCCCGGCTAGAGTCGATGGCTCGGGTCGGCGCACGACACCTGCGTTCAACCGTGGACGCCGAGCTGCCGATACCCTTCTCGTGAGCGCCTTCGCTTTCGCGGTCGCCCTCCCGGGGCTCGCCATCGGGAGTTTCCTGAACGTCGTGGCCGCACGGGTCCCGCTGCACCGTTCGATCTTTCATCCGCGCTCAGCGTGTATGGGTTGCGCCCACGAGATCGCGTGGTACGACAACATCCCCGTCGTCTCCTGGATCGTGCTCCGCGGCCGCTGCCGTCACTGCAACGCCTCGATCTCGGTGCGCTATCCACTGACGGAACTGCTGACCGCTCTGCTCGTGGTCGGCTGCTTCCTTGCCTTCGGGGCGAGTGCCTACGCCGTGCTCGCAGCGGGCTTCTGCATCGTGCTCGTCGTCCTCTCGGCCATCGACCTCGACCACAGGATCGTGCCGAACCGGATCGTCCTCCCCGCGGCCGGCGTTGTCGTTACCGTCCACACGCTCATCGAGCCGAGCATCGAGTGGACACTCGCGGCAATTGGCGCATCCGGCTTCCTCTTCCTCGCTGCGCTGATGTATCCGAAGGGGATGGGTATGGGCGACGTCAAGCTGGCACTCCTGCTCGGTGCGATGCTGGGTCGGAGCGTCGGCCTCGCCCTGATGCTTGGCTTCATCTTCGCTCTCGTTCCCTCCGCCTATCTCCTGATCCGCCACGGCATGAAGGCGCGGAAGATGGCGTTGCCGCTGGTCCCGTTCCTCGCTGCAGGCTCTGTTGTCGCCCTCTTCGTAGGCGAAACGGCGCTTGACTGGTACGCGGGATCGCTCGGCTGACCCCTCGCGGTGCCGGGAAGCGACGCCTGCTGACAGCGGCATCCAGCCGCTGACCTAATGCGGGCGCGGCGTAGTGCCGATACCTCATCCGAGGGATCGATGAGCTTCGAGCGCACACAAGGACTCCGCCTTTTCGGCCGGCACAAGCACGACGAGCCGGTCCTCAACGGCGGTAGCGACGAGCACGGCGCTCCCGACGAGTTCGCGACCATCGCCGACCTTGTCGCCGAGGTCATCGCCGCGACCAAGCTCGTCTCGATGGATCGGCTCGCGGCCGCTCGTGGCCGCGCAGGCGTTGGCTCGCTTGCCGCCGCCCTCGTCGACGAGGGCATTGCACAAGGCGACGGCGTTGCACGGACGCTGGCCCGCCGCCACGATCTCCCGTTCGTCGATCTCGACACGACGCGCGTTTCGCCGAGCGCAGCCGAGCTGATCCCGCTGAAGACTCTGCTCAACGTCGTTGCGATCCCATTCGGCAGGGACGGCGGGAAGCTCCAGATCGCGGTTGCCGACCCCGCGAACGTCGTCGGCATCGACGAGCTCAAGCTGTCGAGTCGTGTGCCTGTAGAGATCCATGTTGCGAGCGCCGAGCAGATCACGGGCGAGCTCGAGCGGATGTCGCGCCAGGCCGAGGTGATGGAGACGAAGTCGGTCCTCGACGAGATCGAGGTCCTGGGCGACGATGAGGACGATCTGGAGGCCGATGACGGCGTGTCGGACGCCCCGCTCGTGCGACTCGTCAACACGATCATCTTCCAGGCAGCCGCGGAGGGGGCGAGCGACATCCATTTCGAGCCGCAGGAGGACTCTCTGATGGTCCGGACGCGCATCGACGGCGTGCTCGTCGAGATGCAGCGGATCCCGCGCAGGATGGCAAACGGCGTCACCACCCGTCTCAAGGTGCTCTCGAAGCTCGATATCGCCGAGCGCCGGAAGCCGCAGGACGGACGCATCTCCCTTAACGCCGCTGCTGTCGGTCGCAAGCTCGATATCCGCGTCGCCGTGCTGCCGACCGTTGAGGGCGAGCAGGTCGTGATGCGCCTGATCGACAAGTCACGCACGACCCCTACGCTCGAGTCGCTCGGTCTCTCCGACACGATGCGCGACCGCATCGCCGAGGTGATCCGCCAACCGACGGGCGCGCTGCTCGTGACCGGGCCCACCGGCTCGGGTAAGTCGACGACGCTGTACGCGGCGCTTGCCCAGATCAGTCGCCCCGAGATCAACGTGATCACGGTCGAGGATCCGGTCGAGTTCAGACTCGCGGGTATCAATCAGGTGCAGATCAACGTCAAGGCGGGCCTCACGTTCGCTGCTGCCCTCCGTACGATCCTTCGCTCCGATCCCGACGTGATCATGGTCGGTGAGATCCGCGATCCGGAGACGGCGAAGATCTCGATCGAGTCCGCCCTCACCGGCCACTTCGTGATGTCGACGCTGCACACGAACGACGCGCCGGGGGCTCTGACCCGTCTGAACGAGATGGGAGTCGAGCCGTTCCTGACCGGCTCAGCCGTGTCGGCCGTGCTCGCGCAGCGTCTCGCGCGCAAGCTCTGTACGAACTGCTGTGAGATGTACGCACCAACAGCCGAGGAGTTGATAGCGGCGCGGATCGCTCCGGACGTCGCCGCATCCCGGGAGGGCATGGTGCTCTATCGGAAGGTCGGCTGCCCCCGCTGCAGCAGGACGGGCTACAAGGGCCGTGTCGGTGTGTTCCAGCTGCTCGTCATGAACGACGAGCTCGAGTCGCTTGCATCGATCAATGCTCCGCGCGAGGAGATCGAGCGCTCGGCGCATATCGCCGGTATGCGCTCCCTCTGGGACGACGGCATCGCGAAGTGCGCTGCAGGTCTGATCTCGATCGAAGAGCTCGCCCGCGTCGTCTCGACGTAATCCTCACTGGGTTTACTACACGATTTGTGCTTTAGCGTGTACGATCCGCTCTATGGCTCGTCTGAATGTCACGCTGGACGCCGCGCACGAGGCGAAGCTTCGTCGCCTCGCGGAGCGGACTCACGTCCACGAGGGGACGCTGGCCAGGTCGCTTCTCTCTCATGCGATCGACGACGCAGATGCCGATTCGCGCCACGTTGTCGACGTGCTCGACGCAATCCCCGGCGCTCTCGAACGGGCGCAACGCGGGCTCGATCAGGCCCATGGCGGCGATACCGTTCGTCTCGACCAGCTGTAGCGCTTGGCTCGCGTCGAGATCGCCAGTGCGGCCGTCGAGGATCTCGACAGGCTGATATTCAGTCACAGCCTGCCATCCGACACGCGCGACCGGGTGCGGCGCTCGATCCAGCCTCTCGAGCAGTTCCCGCTGCTTGGGGCGCCACTCGGAGGGCTGTGGGCGGGATTCCGATTCATCCTTGGGCCTTGGCGGTGGCTGATCGTCGTCTACGTGTACATCGAGCTCGAAGACCGTGTGGTCGTCGTCACGATGCAGGATGGCCGGTCGGCCCGATCGCCTGGAACGGTTGAATACGGTAAACGGTAAGACCGACGGCATTGCCCTCTCCCGCGCCCCGCTGATCGACAAGGGCGTCCTCTACGCGTGTTGATCGCCGCGATCAGCTAATCACTGACTTCGCAGGAGAGCAGTTCCAGCGCCATCAGCGTGTCCTCCACGAACCGTGTCGCGAGGCGGCTCGTGGGGAAGGGGAAGTGCCGTCGCAGCCCTTCCTCACCGTCACTCCCGACCGGGTAGACGTCGGTCTCGACCACGAAGGTGCCGTCCTCGGTCTCGAAGCCACGGAGCTGCACGACCGGCTTGACGCCGCGCCGCGCCTCGTAGGAGAAGAGCTCATCCGGCTCACCGACCCGCAGCGACTGGGGTGCGAAGGACTCGAACGGGGTGAAGCTCAACGCGCGCCGGCGTTGTGTGCCGCCTGCGCCACCGTCGTAGCGTCGGTGAAGCCCGCGAACCGCGCCACTACCTTGCCGGGCCGCTTGACGACGAGCACGGTCGGCGCCGACATCGTGCCGGCTAGCTTCTGCATCGCGCGTGCCTGCGCTTCGCTCAGGAGGTTCGTGCCGAGGAAGGCGGCGTGAACCTGCCTCGCGCCCTCGCGAGCCTCGCTCAGCGCCGTTCGGTCGACAGCGGATCCCCGGGTGTAGAGCGAGACGACGACGACGCGTGAATGTCGCAGCTTGCTGGCGAGCGGCTTCGGAAGGCCGGGAACGAGCTTGATCGCGGGCTTGGCGGGTGCGGTTGCCGGCTTGGTCGTCGCGTGCGTCGGCGTGGACGCCTGCACGGGCGTTTGTGTGGCCGCAGTTCCGGCGGAGTCGTCCGAGCTGCCGATCACGCCCGAGCGAACAACCATGAGGAGCGCGAATGCGGCGATCAGCGCGCCGCCGATAAGTGCGAACACGCGCATCTGGGGGCTGAGGTTGAGCGTCATGGGTCTCCTATCGGCAAGTACTGGCCAGGGCTTTATCGTGTGTTTGAGGTTTGCTGCGAAGCCACGTGGAACGACGTGACGTGGACGCCTACCGGGCGCGCAAGGTCACCTTGCGAGCGTCCTCATCCCGTTCGACTCGAGCGTGACGCGCAACGGGGTCCTGCTGCCGGCTGCAAGCACGAGCTGGGACGATCCGCCCGAGGCGACCCGGATGACGCGGGCCGATCCCGTCCGAGCCTGACGCGCGGAGCGTGACGGGCGCCGATCCGCTCGGAAGCCCGAGCCCGAGGTGCAACGCGGTGCAGTAGCGACGGTCGACTGGTGGATAGATCGCGACCGTCGCCGAGGTGGACAGCCAGCCGTCATCGCCGAGACCCGCGACGAAAACACTGATTCGCGAGCGCGGTCGCAGCCGTACGAGGTCGAAGCCCGCCTGCCGGTCGAGCACCTCGGCATCTTCGACGACGACCCGGGAGCCACTCGTCGCGACCACCAGGGGTTCACGCGGTCTCGATCCGTCGAGGGAGAGCTTGCCGTCGCGTCCGATGTGCAGACGGTCGCGGGTCGACGGGGCGAAGGTGTCGGCCCCTCGCCCGAGCACGACCATGCGCGACACTGTCGCGTTGGCCGTCACCTGGGCGAAGGCTCTGGTGAGCGAGCTGTCGGGCGTCTGCACGAGAACTGCGTCACCGCCGCCGAGAGCGTTGTCGATCCACTCCGGGTCGGCGGCGAGCAGCCGGTCGCGCGCATTCGACGAGTAGCGGATGTCGGTCGCGTGCGCCCCGAGCAGAGTTGCCGAGAGAACACCGATCGTGAAAACGAGAACGGTGACGCCCATGTTCGCGCGTGTCAGCGCGGCGACCAGTGCGAGCACCGCGCCGATGCTGACGACGAGCGCCGCGACGAGGCCGGCGGTTCCAACGCCCAGCCGTAGCTCGAGCGTGTCGAGGGCGAGGAGGAGAGGGGAGTCCGCACGGCCCTGTCCACCGGTGAACGTCGAGAGCGGTACCCGTGCGGTTGCCACGAGAGTGACGGCGGCCACGAGCACGGCGAGCTTCGCGCCTGGTCTGCCTTGCGCGATCCAGGACGCGAAACCGACGGCCAGCAACGGGATGGCCACCATGAGGTAGCGCTCGAAGAAGCGCCGAGAGTCGGTCTCGACGGCCATGAGCGACGCTGCCACGACGAGGCCAGCGATCAGGGTGGCGGCCAGCGCATTGAATGCCACTACGGCGCGGTTATCCGGGCGGCGAAGTGAACTGGCGAGCCCGGCGACGGCTCCCGGGACGACGGCCCCACCGGTGACGACGGTCAGCAGGAAAACAGAGTCGAGCACCCAGGCCAGCGACGCCCGGGAGATCCGGAAGCCTCCGACGGCTCCATACCAGCCGAGCAGCGCCTGATCTGCCAGGACGGCGCCGGCGAGCATCGCAGCGGCGGCGAGCAGGAGCCCGTGGTTGCGGGCCACGCGTCCGAGCCGTCCCCGCTCGACGACTACCGCAGCGACGAGAAACGCCGGGAGTAGCACTGCGTACTGGACGCGGGCGAGGACGCAGAGGGCACAGAACGCGACGAAGGTGAGCTCCCTGCCCGCGGACGGTCGGGTGAGAGCGCCTAGCGCAAGCCAGACTGCGAAGAGGGCAAGCGTGTAGCCAAGGGCATCCGCAGTCAGGTAGCCGGCGTAGAGGACGTCGGGCGAGACCACCGCAACGACGGCGAGCAAGAACCGGTTGCTCCGACCCAGGCCGAGGTCACGGGCGATCAGGTACACAGGCACCGCGGCGAGCGAGATCACGACGGCGTGGAGCCCCTGCGTCAGCCGGTAGGCGAGCTCGGGGTCGTTTGGAAGCCACGTCCACGCGCTGATGAGAGGCTCGAGGATGGCAGGCATCCCTGCCGGGTTGCCCAGGATCTCGGGGCGGCCGCCGCGCATGATGCTCCGCGCGATCTGGCTGTAGATGACCTCGTCCGGGTAGTAGCGGGGCGTAGCGCGCTGCAGCGAGAGCAACAGCTCCACGAGCGCGCTCGTGACGACTATCGCGGCGAGGGGAAGCGCGCCGAGCGCAGCCGCGAGCGTGGAACGTGGCTCGGCGCGGGTGCGGGGGTGATAGGCGACGACTCATGTGATCTGCGTGTGGGTCAGGTCGAGTCGGGAAAAGCCGAAGGGGCGCGGTCTGGACCGCGCCCCTTCGCTGCCGTTCGTATCGAGTGCCCGCGGCTTAGCAGCCGGTAGGCGCGATGGTTGTCGGATCGCCGCCAGGCCCGTTGTAGGTGGCCGTGCAGGAGCCGTTCGTGTAGACGATCTGGTAGGTGGCGCCGCCGCCGGTGGGCGTGACCGCGATCTTCGACGACACGTTCGAGTCGTAGCTGTTCTTCAGGACGGTGGCCGAGATGCTGGCGTAGCCGCCGGTGTCTGAGTAGTAGGCCTCGACCGACGGGAAGTGCCGAGCGGATGTTGGACTTGGCCGCCGTCTCAGCTGCGCGCTTCTTGAAGCCGATGTACGACGGGACGGCGATCGCCAGCAGGATGCCGATGATCACCAGCACGACCAGGAGCTCGATGAGGGTGAAGCCCCCGTCGCTTGCAAGCCGCTTGCGCAGCTTCGACATGATCATTACGTGGTGCTCCTTCCGGAGGAAGATGGGGAACGACAAGCCCGATATCGTCGGATCCGGGTGAGGCTTGAATCCCCATTTGGGTGATTCGTGAGTGACGGATCCCCCGCTGCGAGGGATAGCTCGGGGCGGCCAGCCGCCGATTTCTGCGCCGGCCGTTAATCAGACGCGCGCGAGGGACGTAGCTTGCGATCGAATCGACTCGCACCCGGCGTTCGGCGCTGGACATTGGTGCCTGGCTCAAGCCAGGCACAGGCGGAGTGACGTGGCCTGGCTCGCGCGGCGGCTGTGTGATGTGGGCGGCTTCACAAGCTCGCCGCGTGCCCGGCTTCAGCCGGGCACTACACGCCTCGCGCGATCGCGACGGCAGCGCCAACCGGAGAGTGACCGCAAACGTGAAGTGCCCGGCTGAAACCACGCGCCTCCCACCGTGCCTGTCCTCCCGAGCCTGGGGCGCACGCGGGCGACGGTTGCTCCGCGAACGGACAGCAGGGTGAAAAAGACCTCAAGCTCGGGGCGGCTCGTGCCGATAGCTGCCCCCGTGGAGGTCACAGAGTCCATCAGCACACCACTGTCCGTCGACACGATCCTCGAGCGAGCCGTCGAGCTCCGCGCATCCGACGTCCATCTCACAGCCGGCTCCTATCCGGCGGTGCGCACGCACGGGCATATCGAGCTTCTCGACGAGTTCCCGGAGCTCGACCGTGAGCTCGTGCAGCAGCTGCTCTACCGCATCACTACCACCGAGCAGCAGAAGCAGCTCGAGATCAATCGCCAGCTCGACTTCGCCTACGGCCTCCGCGGCCTCTCCCGCTTCCGCGTCAACGTCTTCCATCAGCGTGAGAGCCTCGCGGGCGCCTTCCGTCTGATCCCGACCGAGATCAAGTCCGTCGAAGAGCTCGGACTGCCGCCGAGCCTGCACGAGCTGACGAGCAAGCCCCGTGGCCTCGTCCTCGTGACCGGGCCGACCGGCTCCGGCAAGTCGACGACGCTCGCGGCCTTGATCGACGAGATCAACCGCACCCGACCCGACCACATCATCACGATCGAGGATCCGATCGAGTTCCTCCACAACCACAAGCGCGCAATCGTCAACCAGCGCGAGATCGGACAGGACGCGACCGGCTTCGCGGCCGCGCTCCGCGGCGCCCTGCGCCAGGACCCAGACGTGATCCTCCTCGGCGAGATGCGCGACCTCGAGACGATCTCGACCGCCTTGACCGCGGCTGAGACGGGCCACCTCGTGTTCGCAACGCTGCACACGCAAAGTGCGCCGAGCACGATCGACCGCATCATCGACGTCTTCCCGGCCGAGCAGCAACAGCAGGTGCGCATGCAGCTCGCAAACTCGCTCCAGGGAATCGTCACCCAGACTCTGATGCCGAAGGGCGACGGCCACGGCCGCGTAGCCGCCCTCGAGATCCTCTTTCTCGACGACGCGATCCGGAACCTCATCCGCCAGGGCAAGATCGAACAGGTCTACTCGTACATGCAGACCGGCTCGCAGCGCGGCATGCAGACGATGGAGCAGTCGCTCACCGAGCTCGTGCAGCGCAATGTGATCCGCGCGACCGAGGCAATCGGTCGCTCGAGCCGGCCCGAGGCGCTCGTCTCGGCGCTCGAGCGAGCCGGAATCCCGATCCCGACCATGTCCACCGACGGCCCGGCCGTCGCTCCGCAGCTCGGGGCGACGTTGCGCGTGGCCGGGAGCTGACCCATGACCAGTTGGAATCCCATCACGTCGTTCATCGGCATCGCCCGCGTCGGCGGCAGCGACTCCGAGGCATCGCTCGGCTCCGCGCGCGCGTCGGACTTCGCCGACGGGCACCGACCGCTCGGCTTCATCGACGTCCGCTCCGAGGTGACGACCGGATCGGCGTCGTCGAGCGACGGGCCGGACACTGAGTCCACTCCCATGACCGGAGCCATCGACGTCGAGCACCACAGCACGCCCGGTCGTGCGCACGATCTCCCGCTGGAGGTCGACGCAGACGATCTCTCCTGGCCCGTTGCGGAGGTCGAGTCATCCTCCCACGAGCTCGAGACCAGCGGTCCGGACGATGCATTGCTCGAAGTCGAGGAGCCGGATGTCACGAGCGAGCCTGGCGAGACCGCCGACGAAAAGGTCCCCTTCTTCAAGCGCGAGATCAGCTTCGGTCGCCGCAAGTCGCGCACGACCTCGGTTCCCGTCGTCGACCTGGACACCGAGTCGGAGATCGACCCGACTGAAGGCTCGGACGGAGACCGGTTCGACGAGGTCGTCGCCGTCGAGGCTCCAATCGAGCCGGTCTCGTTCGAGGAGACCGTGGCTGCAGAGGCTCCGCAGAATGAAGATCCCGAGGCCGACGCCGCTGACGACAACGATCCTGAGGTCGAGACCGCAGAGCCCGTCGCCGAGGAGACCTCGAACGAGGAGCCCATCGTCGACGCGCCCGTCCCGGTCGTCGTCGCCGAGGCGACGAAGGAGAAGCGCGGGTCGTTCCGCAAGCGCGACATCTCATTCGGGCGATCGAAGGCGGAGCGCGCAGGTGCCTCCGGGCGGGGAGCCGGCCGGACCGTCGGTCTGGAGATCGGCGCCTCGCAGATCGCAGCCGCCGTGATCGTCGACAACCAGGGCCGCAAGGAGCTCGCGCAGCTCGAGCGAATGCCGATCGAGCCCGGCGTCGTCGTCGACGGCGAGGTTCGCGACACCGAAGGCCTTTCAAACCTGCTCCGGAGCTTCTTCGAGGAGCACAAGCTTCCCCGGCGCGACATCCGCGTCGGGCTCGCCAGCAACCGCATCGGCGTCCGCACCCTCGACATCGTCGGCGTCGACGACGAGGAGCGATTCGCCAACGCCGTTCGCTTCAAGGCGCACGAGGTCCTGCCGATGGCGATGCAGGAGTCCACCCTGGACTACCGGGTCGTCGGCGAGCGCCTGAACGAGGCCGGCGAGTCGATCCGCCGCGTCCTGCTCGCCGTCGCTCCCCGCGATCAGGTCTCCCCTTACGTCGAAGCTGCCGCGGGTGCAGGTCTTTCCCTGGCGGCCGTCGATCTCGAAGCTCTGGGCCTGCTCCGAACCTTCGTCGACCCGACGCCTGTCGGCGCGGCCGTCGACGCAGCAACCGTCGTCGTCAACATCGGCCACGAGTCGTCGATCCTGCTGGTCGCCGGCAACGGGGCGCTGCGAGTTCACGCGAGGCTTCGAGTGGGGCGGCATGACGCTGCAGACTGCGATCGAGCAGGAGCTCGAGGTGCACCCGGTCGAGGCAGCGACGATCCTTCGTCACGTCTCGCTGGCGGGCTCGAACGGACGCCCGCTCGAGACGCTCGAGGACGATGCTCGGCGCCGAGCGGTCGAGGCCATCCGGCTCCGGCTCGCGCCGTTCGCCCGCGAGCTCGTCTCCTCGCTTCAGTACTACCAGACCCAGCCCGACTCGCTCGGGATCGAGGAGATCATCATCACGGGCGGCACGAGCGCGCTCGAGGGTCTCGCCGAGACGCTCCACCAGATCATCGGCGTACCGGTCCGTGTCGGCGATCCGCTGGCCCGCATCATCGTCCAGAAGGGGCTTGACGTCCAGCGATTCGCGCCGAACATGGGCTCTCTTTCGGTGGCGATCGGGCTCGCGATCGACGACCTTTCGATGCGCTCGGTCAACCTCTTGCCGCAGGATGCGCGTGCCACGCAGCGCAGCGCGCATGGCCTCTCCCGAGGGTCCTCGTCCCAGCGGCCGCGATTCTCGTGCCGGTGGCGGCAGTCACCCTGCTCTTCCTGGGCGCGCGTGGGTCGGTCTCGGACAAGCAGAGCCAGCTCGCGGCGCTCCATGCCGAGTACGACGCTCTGCCGCAGCCGGCCGTGGCCACTATCGACCCGGCCCTCCAGGGCGAAGAGGCTTCGCGCGCACTTGGAGTCGCCAACGTGCTCACGCAGCGGCTTGCCTGGGACGTCGTCCTCAACGATCTCTCGCGCGTGATCCCGCGCAACGTCTGGCTCTCGACGCTCGAGGCTCAGTCGCCGACGCCACTTGCAGCTACGACTGGGGCGATCCCACCGGCCGCAGTGGTTCCCGGATCGCCGCTCGTTACGCCGACGGGAATGACGGTTCAGGGATACACGTACTCCCAGGTCGATGTCGCCCGTCTACTCGCCCGTCTCACGACGCTGCCCTCGCTCACGAACGTCCAGCTGCAAAAGAGCGAGAAGGCGAAGGTTGGCAACAAGACAGTCATCCAGTTCACGGTGCTCGCCGACTTGCGGGCCAACGGAGGTGCACGATGAGCGTGAGTAGCTCGCTGCAGACGACGAAGGGCGTTGTCGTCGCAGGAGTCGTCGGGGCGCTTGTGATCGCGGCCGCCGGCTGGTTCTTGCTCGTGAGCCCGCAAAAGTCGAAAGCGAACGATGTCAAGCAGCAACTCGCTGGCGTCCAATCCCAGATCGACTCGCGTCGTACCGAGCTCGCTGCAGCTCCTGGCAAGCCGCGGCTTCGGGCAAGCGATCTCTATCGCATGTCGAAGGCTGTGCCCGACTCGACCGACATGGCGGGGATCATGCTCGACCTCAACCATCTCGCAGGCAAGACCGGGGTCGGCTTCACGTCGATCGCTCCAGGGCCGCAGGCAACCGGAACCGGCGTGAACGTCCAGCCGATCACGGTCGTCGTCGACGGCCGCTTCTCCAGCCTCTCCCGGTTCCTACGCGAGGTCAAGTCCCTTGTGCGGCTCCGCGAGGGCCGGCTCAACTCGAAGGGTCGGCTGTTCGCCGTCGATCACATCAAGCTTGCCGAGAGCGAGAAGGGATTCCCGAACGTTACCGCGACTCTGACAATCGACGCGTTCGTCAACGCGCCGCAAACGGCGACCGGCACGCCGGTTCCGGGGACGGACGGGACGACCTCGTCCAACGCGACCGTAGCAGCAGGAGCGAACCCCTGATGGCGACCAAACCCAATCCAGCAGCCGCACGCGCCAAGAAGCAGAAGATCCTCCTGATCGGCGCAAGCGCGGTCCTCGTCCTCCTCGCGCTCCTCCAGGGCCCGAAGCTGTGGAAGCAGATCAATCCACCCGCGCCCGAGGCCGCCGCACCCGCGTCGGCGGGCGCGACCGGAGCTGCCGTGACGCCCGCGACGTCTACCACTACGGTCCCCGCTTCGACGGTCACCGTCGCTACCGCTCAGACGCCGAGCGGCGCTGCGACGCTGACCGCCGTCTCGGTGAGCCCGCGTCCCTCGGTGGAGGAAGGGCAGCTGGCCGCGTTCACGCTCTTCGAGGTGAAGGATCCGTTCGAGCAGCAGGTGTCGGCCGACACGGGTGCCGGTACGGCGACCGTCGCCGCCGCCACGAATCCGTCGCCGGCGGCAATCGCGAGCGGCTCGAACGCTCCCGTCGCTACGGGCGGCACACCGGCGAAGGCGAAGGAGCCTGCTCCGACCTACGCGACGATCCAGGTCGACGGTAAGCCGAGCCAGGTGCAGGTCAAGGACGCGTTCCCGCAGCCCGACAAGATCTTCGTGCTGGTCTCGCTCAAGAAGTCCAAGGCGAAGATCGGCGTCAAGGGCGGCTCGTTCGCTGACGGCGATCTCGTTCAGCTCACCCTCGGCAAGCCCGTCACGTTGATGAACACCACCACCGGTAGCCGGTATGTCGTCAAGCTCGTATACACCGGTAATGAACCGGAGAACATCGAGGGCTTCAGCCAGCCGCAGCCGGCGGCGTCGGAAGCTCCCGCCGCGAGCGGAGCTCCGACCGCGACGAGTGGCGCTCCGACGGCGACGAGCGGGACGGACACGGCCGCGAGCGGGAACGGATAAACGAGATGCCTGCGTTCGCTTACAGCGCGATCAACGCCCAGGGCGTCGAGCTCACGGGCGAGATCCAGGCTACGGATGTCGGTGCCGCCCGCGAGGCGCTGCGCGGAAACGGTCTTCTCGCCCAGTGGGTGAAGGAGCTGTCCGCGACGGCCGACGCAGCAAAGAGCGGCGGGTCGTCGTTCCTCGGGATCGGCAAGAAGAAGGTCAAGCCGAAGTCGCTCCAGATCTTCTCGCGCCAGTTCGCGACCATGATCGAGGCTGGGCTCAGCGTCGTCACGGCACTCGTGATCCTCGAGCAGCAGACCGACGACAAGGCGCTTGCGGCAGTCATCACCGACGTCCGCGAGAAGGTCGAGGCGGGCGCATTCCTCTCCGAGGCAATGGCCGCCCACCCCGACACCTTCAGCCGCCTCTACATCGCGATGGTCGAGGCCGGCGAGGCAGCCGGCGTGCTCGACGTCGTGCTCGATCGGGTCGCGATCCAGATCGAGAAGGAACAGAAGATCAAGCGGCGCGTCAAGGGCGCGATGATCTACCCGTCCGTCGTGTTCTGCTTCGCGACGCTCGTGATGGTCGGGATGCTGATGTTCCTGGTGCCGATCTTCGTGAAGATCTTCGACCAGCTCGGCGGTGATCTGCCGACCTTGACGCAGTACGTCCTCCACGCGTCGAACTTCCTGCGCGGCTACTGGTTCATCATCTTCCCGGTCGTCGGCGCGGCGATGTTCGGCTTCTTCAAGTGGAAGAAGACCGAGGCAGGCCGCCAGGGCTGGGATCGTTTCAAGCTCAGGCTTCCGATCTCGATCGGCTCGACGGTTCGCAAGGTCGCCATGGCGCGGATGTCGAGGACGCTCTCGACGCTCGTCGCGTCGGGCGTCGACATCATGCGCGCGCTCGAGATCACCGGCCAGACGTCCGGCAACTGGGTCGTCGAGCAGGAGCTCGTCAACGTACGCGAGCGGGTGCAGGAGGGAACGCCGATCGCTCAGCCGCTGATCGAGAGCCCTGTCTTCCCGCCGATGGTCGGCGAGATGGTGAAGATCGGAGAGGAGACCGGAGAGCTCGAGAAGATGCTCTCGAAGGTCGCCGACTTCTACGAGGACGAGGTCGACGCTGCAATCCAGGCGTTGACGTCGGTGATCGAGCCTCTGATGATGGTCGGCGTCGGTGTGATGGTCGGCATCATCATCATCTCGATGTACCTGCCGATGTTCAAGATGCTGCAGCTCGTCAAGTAGCCGGCAGCGCTCTCCAAAGCGCGCGCTGATTACGGGTCCGGGGGACGCATGCCGGCAGGCTCGCCGGGCGCGCGTGAAGCGACCGGTCCGGCCGTGGTCGGAAGTCCGGACGCGCGCCACGCGTCGTAGCCCCCGATCACGTCACCCACGCGTGCGCAGCCGAGGTCGGCAAGGGTCGCGGCGGCGAGGAGGGACGAGTACCCGTGATCGCAGAGCAGGACTAGGCGCCGGTCGAGTCCGCCGAGATACGGGTTCCGAAGCGAGCTGTCAGGGGCGACTCTCCACTCGAGAACGGTTCGTGGCAGGTGCAGCGAGCCGGGCACGATGCCGTTTCGCGCACGATCGCCGTCGGAGCGGATATCCACCAGCAACGCTCCCGCTCTCACGCTGGCGTGCGCCTCGGGTGGAGAGTACCGCTCTATTCGGGCTGCCGCAGCGGCAAGCAGGTCAGCGAGCGTGCGAGGTGCGGCGGCGTCGGTCAACTGCCCGATTATTCGACGGCTGCCGATTCGTGTCCATGGGTAGCGTCAGGCGTCGTGGACGGGGAGCTCTCGTTGGCAGGGCTGCTCATCGGCCTGCTCGTCGGAATGACGGGAATGGGAGGCGGGTCGCTGATGTCGCGCCTCCTCGTGCTCGTGTTGGGGTTCGAGCCAACGGTCGCGATTGGTTGATCCTGCACGGCTGCGCGCTGCTCCACCTGGTCGGCGATGGCGAGCTCCTGGATCAGCTCGTTGCTGGAGGCCACTACGAGAATCCGACCAGCCCTCCGGCACCGATACACGTGTGCGGTGTCGGCGTCGAACGTCACGGAATCGCCGGGCTCGAGCACGTACTCGTCCCCGTCGATCTCGACCTCGAACAGCCCGGAGATGACATAGATGAACTTCTCGCCGGGATAGGCGACCGTCTCGTCGAACTCGGCGCCGCCCTCGAACGTCGCCTCGATGGCGTGGAGCAACTCGGCCTCCTCGATCTTCTGGCGGATCAACGTTGGCCATGCGTCCGGCCGGTCGATCTGAACCGTGCGTGCACCCTCGCGCGTGGTGAACGACACGGTCTGCCGCTGCTCGCGGGACGTCAGCCCCGCGACGGAGGTGCCGAGGGCCTCTGCGATCGCCGTCAGCGTCTCTAGGCTCGGCCTCGCGACGCCGCGCTCGACCTGGCTCAGGAAGGGATGCGAGAGCCCGCATTCACTTCCTAGCGTCTTCAGCGTCAGCCCGCGTGCGTGGCGAAGTGTCCGGATGCGCTTGCCGACGCCGACGCTCGCAGCGTCGTACGCGCCACTTCTGGCCTTCCTGCCCACTGTTCCTCCGATACGGGGGACGGCTTCCCCTGTCCGCTCCGCCCTCTGCCGCAGAGACAGAACGACGGCCGGAGCAAGCGACATCATACGCCATGCAAAGGTCAGATGCCATCGCGCATACCGTTGCGCGCGGCGTCACGCGCGCAACGGCCGTACGTCGGCGCGCCGTAGGCTGTGGCGGCATGAACGGGACGGCAGCCGAGATCGTGTTCGACAGGACGACCAAGCGCTACGCAGGCCGGGACGCGCCGGCGGTCGATGCGCTGTCTCTGACGGTGCCCGCGGGCGAGATCTGCGTGCTCGTCGGGCCATCCGGCGGGGGCAAGACGACCGCCATGAAGATGGTCAACCGCCTGATCGACATCACCGACGGGGACATTCGAATCGGGGGCCAGAGCGTGCGGTCGCTCGACGTCACCGATCTTCGCCGGGGTATCGGCTATGTGATTCAGCAGACCGGGCTCTTTCCGCACATGACGGTCACCCAGAACGTCGCCACCGTGCCCCGGCTCCTCGGGTGGTCGCGCACGCGGATCGGCGATCGCGTCACCGAGCTGCTCGATCTCGTGGGGCTCGGTGAGTCGTATGCCCCACGGTATCCAGCCCAGTTGTCCGGCGGCGAGCGCCAGCGGGTCGGCCTTGCTCGGGCGCTCGCGGCAGATCCCCCCGTCCTCCTGATGGACGAGCCGTTCGGGGCGTTGGACCCGATCACGCGCGCCCGGCTGCAGCAGGAGCTCCTGAGGCTGCACGCGGCGTTGCGCAAGACCATCATCTTCGTCACCCACGACATCGACGAGGCGATCACGATGGGCGACCGGATCGCCGTCCTCAGGCCCGGTGGGCGACTTGCGCAGTACGACGTACCCGACGCACTCCTTGCCCGTCCCGCCGACGATTTTGTCGAGAGCTTCGTCGGCGCGGATCGTGGACTGAAGCGCCTCGCGCTCTCCCGGCTCGGCGACCTCGATCTCCGCCCGCTCGAAGGGCCGGCGTCCGACCCCCGCGTCGCCGCATCGACTACGCTGCGCGACGCACTGTCTCTGATGCTGACCGAGGGAACGCGGGCGCTCACCGTGCTCGGTGCGGACGGGGAGCCCGCAGGGGTGGTCACGCTCGACGACGTGAGCCAGAGGATCGCTCAGTGACAGGGGCGCTCCTTGGCGCCGGGCCCGTGATCCCGGACTTCGGACGGTCCAGCGACTGCGTTCGCGAGAACCGGCTCTTCTGCGCCGACTGGGTGCGCGACAACTGGAGCTCCGTGATCGGGCCCGCGCTCGTGCAACACATCGTCCTCACGGTGATCGCGGTGAGCATCGGGTTCGTGATCGCATTCCTCGCAGCGCTCGTCGCCTACCGCCGACCCAGGGTCCAGGCTCCGGTGGCAGCGTTTGCCGCGTTCGTCTACACGGTGCCGAGCCTCGCCCTCTTCCAGCTGCTCGTGCCTGTCACGGGCCTCACCCGCACGACGGTCGAGGTGGCGCTGATCGGCTACACGCTCCTGATCCTCTTCCGGAACATCGTGGCAGGCCTTAGATCCGTGCCCCCCGACGTGCTTGAAGCGGCCTACGGGATGGGCCTGACGCGCCTGCAGGTGCTGCGTCGGGTCGAGCTTCCGCTCGCCCTCCCTGCGATCATGGCGGGGATCCGGATCGCCACGGTCTCGACGATCGCGCTTGCGACCGTTGCCGCGTTCGTGATTCCCGAAGGGCTCGGCCGTCCGATCTTTCTTGCGCTCCGCGACTACTTCAAGACGGAGTTCATCGTCGCCGGTGCGCTCGCCGTCGGGCTCGCGCTCGTCGCGGACGCGCTCCTCGTGCTCGTCCAACGTGCGCTCACCCCCTGGGCACGCGTGCGGAGAACGGCGTGAGAGGCTTGCTCCTGACCGACGACTTCGAGCCGCAGCTGTTCGTCGACGCGCTGCGCTTCATGGGGGACAACCCCCACCTCCTCTTCGACAAGGCCGTTCAGCATCTCGTGCTGTCGGGTGTCGCAGTCGCCGTGGCGGCCGCGATCGCACTCCCGCTCGGGGTCCTTCTGGGGCATGCTCACCGCGGGGCATTCGTGGCGATCAACCTCGCAAACGTCGGCCGGGCATTGCCGACGCTTGCGGTGATCGCGGTCGGGATCGCCGTCGTCGGGATCGGGTTCACGAACGTGATGATCGCCCTCGTCATCCTCGCGGTGCCTCCGATTCTCACGAACACCTACGTCGGCGTCGACGAGGTCGAGCCCGACGTGGTCGAAGCGGCCCGTGGCGTGGGGATGAGCGAGTGGCAGATCGTGCTCCGCATCGAGGTGCCGCTCGCTGCCCGGCTCATCTTCGCGGGCCTGCGCACGGCCGCGGTGTTCGTGGTCGCGTCGGCGACGATCGCGGCGATCGCGGGCGGCGGCGGCCTCGGCGACGTGATCGTCAACCAGGCGAGCTACCGGCTCGACGGCGTGATCGCGGCCTCGCTGCTCGTGTCAGGGCTCGCGTTTGCGGCGGACGGCGCGATCGCGCTGATCGAGCGTCTGGTCGTCCCGGAGGTGCTGCGACGCCAGGAGGAAGGCGCAGGCTCTATGTCGGTAGGGCGCGAACGTCTATAACGGTGGTGTCCGTCGGTTCCCGAGAGATGGAGGAGCAGTGATCAGGAAGCACACACGTCGAGCGGCGAGGGCCGCGTTCGCAATCGCGATGGGGGTCGCGATCGTCTTGGGCGGGGCGGCCGCGGCCACAGCCGCTCCCGCCAAGAAGCAAGCCACCCCGATCATCATCGGCACGAAGAACTTCGGTGAGGCCTACGTCCTCGGCCAGCTGTACAAGCAGGCGCTCGAGGCCAAGGGGTTCAGCGTGTCCTACAAGGAGAACATCGGCTCGACCGAGTTGATCGGCAAGGCGCTCACGAGTGGAAAGATCTCGATGTATCCGGAGTACATCGGTGTGGCCCTGACCGCGACGTTCGGGAAGAAGAGCTTCCCGGCGACAGCACAGGCAACGTACGACCAGGTGAAGAAGCTGTACGAGGCCAAGGGTTTCACCCTGTTGAAGAAGACGCCGTTCCAGGACGTCGACGCGGTCGCGGTGCTAAGCGCGACGGCGAAGAAGTACAGCCTGACGAGCGTCGCGGACCTCAAGAAGGTGCCTGACCTGACGCTCGCGGCGTTTCCAGAGTTCAAGACACGACAGACGGGCCTGCTCGGCATGAAGAGGGTCTACGGTGTCGCTGACCTTGCATTCACGCCGCTCGCAGGGATCAGCGCGTACAAGTTGCTCGACGACGGCAAGGTACTCGCTGCCGGCGTTTTCTCGACCGATCCGCCGCTCGGGACGACGAAGTACGTCGTTCTGAAGGACCCGAAGAACATCTTCGGCTTCCAGCAGGTAGCGCCGATCGTGTCGCAGAAGCTGGTCGACGAGTACGGGGCGAAGTTCGTCAACGCGCTCAACGCCGTCAGCACCAAGCTGACGCTGCCGGCGGTGCTCGCAATGAACAAGGCCGTCTACGTCGATCAGAAGCCGCCGGCACAGATCGCGGCCACCTTCCTGAAGGCGAACGGCCTCGCGTAAGTAAGGGGCAACGGTGGTGACGGCAGGTCACCTGTGCAAGCCTTTCGCATTCCCGCGAGGGGATGCGAAAGGCTTGCTACACTGCAGGCCGCGCGGCGGCGTAGCTCAGTTGGTTAGAGCAGCGGAATCATAATCCGCGTGTCGTAGGTTCGAGTCCTACCGCCGCTACCTCGCACCCCTTTTCGCACACACCGCGTATTACAACGATCACCTGAGAAGAAGAGAGCATGGCCACCGGAGTCAGAGTCGCAATCACCCTCGCGTGCACGGAATGCAAGCGGCGGAACTACCAGTCCGAGAAGTCGAAGCGGAACTCCCCTGACAGGGTCGAGTTCAGCAAGTACTGCCGCTGGTGCGGCCGGCATACGCCGCATCGGGAGACCCGTTAGACGATGGCCGGAGAGACCCGTAGGCAGCGGCGCGACGCACGGCGCGCGGCCGGTGACGCTGCCGGTGGCGGCGGTCGCGTCCGCGGTCCCCAGATCAGCACCGGCGACGACGAGGGAGACGAGGCCGCGTTCGAAGCGCCCGTCGAGGCGCCGGTCGTCGCGGTCGGGAAGCCACGCCGCTTCTCCTTCATCCGCGAGTCGTGGGCGGAGCTGCAGAAGGTCGACTGGCCGACCCGTCCGCAAGTGATCCAGGGAACCGCGGTCGTCATTATCGCGTGCATCGTCGTCGGGGTATATCTCTGGGGCGCCGATCAGATCCTCAAGCCGTTTGTCCGCGACGTCCTCTTGGGGGGCTGATCCGTGTTCCGCTGGTATGTGATCAACACCTATTCGGGCCACGAGAACAAGGTCAAGACCAATCTCGAGCACCGCATCATCTCGATGAGCCAGCAGCCACGCTTCCGCCGCGTCGTCGTACCGACCGAGCAGGTAATCGAGACGAAGGACGGTCAAAAGGTGCAGACCGAGAAGCGGGTGCTCCCCGGTTACGTGCTCGTGAACATGGATCTCAACGACGATGCCTGGACAGTCGTCAAGAACACGCCGGGCGTGACGGGATTCGTCGGCGCGGGAGCGAAGCCCGTCCCGCTCTCCCAGGCTGAGGTAGATCGCATCCTCCACACCGTCGGAGCGTCCGGGGCGCCCGCCGCCAAGGCGCAGGTGCAGTTCGCGCTCGGCGAGTCCGTCAAGGTGACGTCCGGCCCGCTCTCCGACTTCGACGGCGAGATCGTCGACGTCAACGCAGATGCCCAGAAGCTGAAGGTGCTCGTCGACATCTTCGAGCGCCAGGTCCCGGTCGAGCTCGGCTTCGACCAAGTGAAGAGGATCGACTGATGGCGAAGAAGGTACTGACGATGATCAAGCTGCAGATCCCGGGCGGGCAGGCGAACCCTGCGCCTCCCGTGGGCCCTGCGCTGGGTCAGCACGGGGTCAACATCGTCGAGTTCACGAAGGCGTTCAACGCGCAGACGGCGCAGGAGAACGGACGCATCATCCCGGTGGAGATCACCGTCTACGAGGATCGCTCGTTCACCTTCATCACGAAGACCCCTCCCGCAGCGGTCCTGATCAAGGAGGCGCTCGGGATCGACTCCGGCTCCGCCGAGCCGAATCGAGTGAAGGTCGGCAAGCTCACCCGGGCGCAGCTCCGGTCGATCGCGGAGACCAAGCTCACGGATCTGAACGCCCACGACGTCGACCAGGCGATGAAGGTGATCGCCGGCACGGCGCGGTCGATGGGTGTCGAGGTGGAGGCGTAAATGGCAGCGCACGGCAAGAGATATGCGAGCTCGCGTGCGGCCGTCGATCGCGAGCGGCTCTACACGCCACTCGAGGCGGTGCGGTTGCTGAAGGGTCTCGCGACCGCGAAGTTCGACGAGACTGTCGAGGTTCACGTGCGGCTCGGGCTGAACGTTCGTCACGCGGACGAGCAGCTGCGCGGAACTCTGATGCTTCCCCACGGCACCGGTAGGGACGTCCGCGTCGCTGTCTTCGCCGAGGGCGACAAGGCGCGCGAGGCCGAGGAAGCCGGTGCCGACGTCGTGGGATCCGCCGACCTCGCGACGAGGATCGAAGGCGGCTTCGTCGACTTCGACGTCGCGATCGCCACGCCGGATCAGATGGGCACCGTCGGTAAGCTCGGTCGGGTGCTCGGGCCGCGCGGCCTGATGCCGAACCCGAAGACCGGGACAGTGACGTTCGACGTCGCAAAGGCCGTGCAGGACGCGAAAGCGGGCAAGCTCGAGTACCGCACCGATCGCGGGGCGAACGTCCATGTCGCGATCGGGAAGAAGAGCTTCGACGAGCGCGTGCTCGTCGAGAACTACGCTGCGATCGTCGAGGAGATCGTGCGGGTGAAGCCGGCTGCGTCGAAGGGGCGTTACATCAAGGGCATCACCCTGACGACGACGATGGGTCCCGGCATCCACGTCGATCCGTCGAGGACACGGGCGATCGCCGAGGAGCTCGACGATGCAGGCTCGAGCGCCGAGCGCGCGGAGGCGGCTACAGTTTCGGCCTAGAACCGACTATGACCGCCGAAGACCGCTGGCAGCCGAAAGGCGGAAGCCCAGCCGAGGTGGGGTTACGGAGTGTCGACGGCTTGGCCCGTCACACGCCCGTGAGGCCCGCCCCAGGCGGGTCTTGTCATTTCCGGAGGGATTGATCGATGCTGAAGACAGACAAGGAACGCGTGGTCGCCGAGCTGACCGAGCAGCTGCGCACGTCGGAATCGCTCATCGTCGCCGACTACCGAGGGCTCACGAACGCTAACCTCGAGTCGCTTCGAATAGAGCTGCTGAAGCATGGAGCGCGCTTCACGGTCGTCAAGAACACGCTAACGAGACGGGCCGCCGAGGCGGCGGGGACGGACGCGTTGCTCGCATATCTGGAGGGCCCGTCGGCGATCGCGTTCGTCCAGGCCGACGGCGATCCGGCGGCAGTCGCGAAAGCGTTGAGCGACGCGGCGCGCGAGACCAAGATCCTGACGATCCGTGGCGGCATTCTCGCCGGTGCCGCGATCGACGAGACGCAGGTGGAAAGCCTCGCGAAGCTTCCGCCGCTCGACGTCCTCCGTGGCCAGCTGGTCGGGGCGATCGTCGCCCCCGTGACGGCGCTCGTCGGACTGCTTGCGGCACCGCTCCGCGACCTCGTCGGGCTGATCGACGCGCGCATCGCCCAGCTCGAGGAGAACGGCGCTCCCGCGACTCCGGCCGACATCGACGCCTCCGCGGCGATCGCCGAGCCGGCGGCCGAGGCCGCCGCGATCGACGATGAGGCTGGTGCCGAGCCTGCGGCAGGCACCGCTGACGTAGATGCCGAGCCCGCGGCGGAGACCGCCGAAGCCTCTGCTTCCGAGTCCGCCGAGGAGAGCGAGGCCGAGTCCCCCGTGGCGAGCGGCGAGGACGAGACGATTGAAACCGAGAAGAGCGAGGAGGAGTAGGACGATGGCTACCGATAGCGCAAAGGTGCTCGAGACGCTGGGCAGCATGACGGTGCTCGAGCTCGTGGAGTTGAAGAAGGCAATCGAGGAGGAGTGGGGCGTAACCGCCGCCGCTCCCGTCGCTGTTGCAGCGGCAGCCCCGGCCGGCGGCGGGGACGCGGGCGGCGGTGCGGCCGAGGAGAAGGACTCGTTCGACGTCATCATCACCGCGGCAGGCGACAAGAAGATCCAGGTGATCAAGGTCGTCCGCGCACTCACCGGCCTCGGGCTCAAGGAGGCGAAGGATGTGGTCGACGGCGCGCCCGGCACGGTCAAGGAAGGCGCGGCCAAGGACGAGGCCGAGAAGATGAAGGCCGACCTCGAAGAGGCAGGCGCGAGCGTCGAGCTCAAGTAGGAAGCTGAGCTGAGGCGGTGTTGGGAGGGCTGGCCGAACCGGCCCTCCCACACCGCCTGAGGGCCGGGGAGAAACCCTTGGTTTTCGCTCTCCCCACTGACCTGTTTGCCGTGCTAGCCGGACCGGTATACTCCGTCCCAGGTCACCTCTGCCGCTCTGCGGTTGCGGGAGGCCGTGCCCGTCATGTATCATGCGGGGTTCCGCCGAGCATCTGCTCGTCCTGCCCTGCCCGCTGTTTCGCCCGCCGTTCCGTTCACCACCCAGCGCACCCCAAGGGAGGCTGTCGCATTTGAGCAGCACCGCTGTCGCGCCTCGAGCGCGCAAGTCTTTTTCACGCCTCAAGCACGTTCTCGACCTCCCCAACCTGATCGACATCCAGAAGGCCTCGTTCCAGTGGTTCCTGGATGAGGGTCTACGTGAGACGATCGACGACATCTCGCCGATCGAGGACTACACGGGAACCCTCGCCGTCGAGTTTGGCGACTACGAGTTCGGTGACCCCCAGTTCTCGATCCAGGAGTGTCGCGAGAAGGATCTGACCTACCAGGCTCCGCTCTCCATGACGGTTCGCTTCGTCAACACGGAGACCGGCGAGATCCGCGAGCAGCGGGTCTTCATGGGCGACTTCCCAATGATGACCCGTTGGGGGACGTTCATCATCAACGGCACCGAGCGCGTGATCGTCACGCAGCTCGTGCGTAGCCCCGGCGCCTACCTGATGGAGCCCAAGGACGCGACGAAGCAAGTCTTCACCGCGAACCTGATGCCGTCGCGCGGCTCCTGGCTCGAGCTCGAGATCGACAAGAAGGGAATCGCCTACGCTCGTATCGATCGTAAGCGGAAGCTCCCCGTCACCACCCTGCTGCGGGCTCTGCCGGCAGAGGATCCAAACACGGGCTTCAAGCTCGACGTCAGCTCGAACGAGGCGATCCTCGCGCTCTTCGACGGATCGCACTACATCCGCAGCACCCTCGAGAAGGACCCCTCGACCCGTGAGGAAGAGGCCCTGATCGAGGTCTTCAAGAAGCAGCGCCCGGGCGAGCCGCCAACCCTCGACAACGCTCGCAACCTGTTGCGCTCGCTCTTCTTCGACCCCAAGCGCTACGACCTGACGAAGGTTGGCCGCTACAAGCTGAACCAGCGGCTCGGCGTCTCGGTCCCAGAGGACACGCGCGTCCTGACGACCGAGGACATCGTCGCGCTCGTTCGCAGGCTCGTCGACCTGCCGGCGCGACTCGGTGTTCCCGAGGACTCGAAGGACTTCGCCGCAGATGCCGCGTCGCTCCCGCGCGATCCCGTGCGGAGCGAGCTCGACGAGTACGAGCATTTCGGCAACCGCCGTCTCCGCACGACCGGCGAGCTGATCCAGGAGGCATTCCGGGTTGGGCTCTACCGGATGGAGCGGGTCGTCCGGGAGCGGATGACTACCGAGGACGTCGATACGATCACACCGCAGACGATCATCAACATCCGGCCCGTGGTCGCAGCGCTGAAGGAGTTCTTCGGCTCCTCGCAGCTGTCGCAGTTCATGGACCAGACGAACTCACTCGCAGGACTTACGCACCGCCGCAGGCTCTCGGCTCTCGGCGCCGGTGGCCTTACGCGCGAGCGAGCGCCGATCGAGGTCCGCGACGTGCATCCCACCCACTACGGCCGCATGTGCCCGATCGAGACGCCGGAGGGGCCGAACATCGGCCTGATCGGATCGCTTGCGTCGATGGCCACGGTTTCGGAGTTCGGCTTCATCCAGACGCCCTACCGGGTTGTCAAGGGTGGCAAGGTGACCGACGAGATCATCTATCTCGACGCCGCCGAGGAGGCCCAGTTCACGATCGCGCAGGCCTCCGAGCCCATTGACCCGAAGACCGGGAAGTTCCTCCACGACCACGTCCTCTGCCGGTCGCGTGAGGGCGAGGCCGTGATGGCGTCGCCCAAGAGCATCGAATACATGGACGTGTCGCCGGCGCAGATCGTGTCGGTCGCAACTGCTCTGATCCCGTTCCTCGAGCACAACGACGCTAACCGCGCGCTCATGGGCGCCAACATGCAGCGGCAGGCGGTGCCGCTGATGATTCCGCAGGCACCGCTCGTGGGCACCGGCCTCGAGTACCGGGCCGCGATCGACACCGGTGACGTCGTCCTCTCCGACCATGCGGGAACAGTGATCGACGTCGACGCGGAGCACATAGTCGTCGAGGGCCGTGGCTCGCGGGACGAGTACAACCTGACGAAGTTCAGGCGCTCGAACCAGGGCACGCTGATCCATCAGAAGCCCGTGGTTCGTCTCGGCGAGAAGGTCGCCGCAGGCCAGGTGCTCGCGGACGGCAGCTCCACCGACGGCGGCGAGCTCGCGCTCGGCGCCAACCTGCTAGTGGCGTTCATGCCGTTCGAGGGCTACAACTTCGAGGACGCGATCGTCCTCAGCGAGCGACTCGTCAAGGACGACGTGCTCAGCTCGATCCACATCCACGAGTACGAGATCGACGCTCGCTCGACGAAGCTCGGTGACGAGGAGATCACGCGCGACATCCCGAATCGCTCCGAGGAGTCGCTCGCGAACCTCGACGAGCGAGGCGTCGTGCGCATCGGCGCCGAGGTCGGTTCCGGCGATCTGCTCGTCGGCAAGGTCACGCCGAAGGGCGAGACCGAGTTGACCGCCGAGGAGAAGCTGATCCGCGCGATCTTCAAGGAGAAGGCGCGCGAGGTGCGGGACACGTCGCTCAAGGTCCCGCACGGCGAGGGTGGCAAGGTGATCGGCGTCAAGACCTTCTCGCGTGACGCAGGCGACGACCTGCCGCCGGGAGTCAACGAGCTCGTCCGCGTGTTCGTGGCGAAGAAGCGCAAGATAGCCGAGGGCGACAAGCTTGCCGGTCGCCACGGGAACAAGGGCGTCATCTCGAAGATCGTCCCCGACGAGGACATGCCGTTCCTCGAGGACGGGCGCGCCGTCGACGTCGTCCTCAACCCGCTCGGAGTACCGAGCCGGATGAACATCGGGCAGATCCTCGAGTCGCATCTCGGGTGGGCCGCGGCGCACGGCGTCTTCGCCGACGGAAACGGAACCGGCGTGAACGCGAAGGCACCCATCAACGCACCGAACCCGCATCCGGTCGCCACCCCCGTCTTCGACGGGGCGACGCAGAACGACGTCGACGATGCGCTCGTCGAGTGGGTACGCCAGAATCCCGATTCGCCGATCAAGCTCAACGTTGACGAGTCTCGTCCTGAAGGGCGCCGCTGCTCGGGGAAGATTCGTCTCTACAACGGCAAGACAGGCGAGCCGTACGAGTCGAAGGTCACCGTGGGCTACATGTACATCCTCAAGCTCCTGCATCTCGTGGACGACAAGATCCACGCGCGCTCGACGGGCCCGTACTCGCTCGTCACCCAGCAGCCGCTGGGCGGCAAGGCTCAGTTCGGCGGCCAGCGCTTCGGTGAGATGGAAGTCTGGGCCCTCGAGGCTTACGGCGCTGCCTACACCCTGCAGGAGATGCTCACGATCAAGTCCGATGACACGATCGGACGCGTCAAGGCGTACGAGGCGATCGTCAAGGGCGAGAACATCGCCGAGCCGTCGATCCCCGAGTCGTTCAAGGTCCTCCTCAAGGAGATGCAGTCACTCGCTCTCGACGTCCACGTTCTCTCGGATGAGGGGCGTGAGGTCGAGGTGCGCGAAGAGGACGACGAGCTTCTCCGGGCAGCCGAGGAGCTCGGGATCGATCTCTCGCGGCTGCGGTCCGCGCTGCAACACGCGAGCCGACGGCCGAGGAGGTCGAGGAAGGCGCCGAGTCCGCAGACGACGGAGCGGAGCTCGTGATCGCCGCCGACGAGGAGCTAGACGACGTCGAGGCGCCACTCGCCGGGCAAGGGATCGGCGACCTCGACGCGGACCTCGAGGAGTAGGTGGGATTGCTTCGCAACCCCACCTATTCCTTAAATTATTTTCTTGCTGAACATCGTTCCGAAGGAGTTCTTCAGTGATATTTCCATGTAATCAATTTCTTTCGCCGGCAGGTGAAAGAAATTGATCGATATCAACGAGTTCGACGCAATTCGGATCGGCCTCGCTTCGAGCAAGCAAATCCGGGACTGGTCGTCTGGTGAGGTCACGAAGCCCGAGACGATCAACTACCGGACGTTGAAGCCTGAGCGCGACGGCCTGTTCTGCGAGCGCATCTTCGGGCCGACCAAGGACTGGGAGTGCTACTGCGGCAAGTACAAGCGCGTTCGCTACAAGGGCATCATCTGCGAGCGCTGCGGCGTCGAGGTCACCCGCCAGAAGGTCCGGCGCGAGCGGATGGGGCACATCGACCTCGCGGCGCCGGTCTCGCACATCTGGTTCTTCAAGGGCGTGCCGAGCAGGATCGGGTATCTGCTCGACATTGCGCCTCGTGAGCTCGAGAAGGTTCTCTACTTCGCCGCCTCGATCGTCACCGCCGTGGACAACGAGAAGCGCGCCGCCGACCTCGCCGATCTCGAGGACAAGGTACGGAGCGAGTCCGAGCAGATCTACGTCGACCGCGACGAGCAGCTTGCCGCCCTCGAGGACAGGCTCGCGCGCCGGCGTGAGCACCTCGCGGCGGGCAAGGAGCGGGACTTCGACGAGGACGACGAGTTCTGGGGCCGTGGCCTCTCGAACTGGGCCGAGGAGCAGGGACTGCCGACGCTCGAGGAGGCGCGCAAGCTCGGCGGCAAGATCTTCGCCGACCTCGCCAACAAGATCACGACCGAGGACGCGAAGAAGATCCGCGAGCTCGTACGCCAGACCGCGACGCGCGACGATCGTCGGTTGAGCCCGCGTGAGCTCGAAGCCGTTGCGACGGCAGCTCAGCAGGTACACGAGGCTCTCGATCCGCTGCGCGCGCAACTCGAGGGCTCGACCGGCTCGAAGAAGGGTGCGTTGACGAAGCACGTCAACAAGCTCCAGGAGGCTTTGCTCGCAGGGACGGAGCTGTCGGGCGAGGACGCCGAGCTCGCTTCGGCGATCGACGCGAAGAACCTCGAGCGCGCGCGGGAGGTTGGAAACGGCCTGCTCGCCGACGTGCTCGCGGCCGCCGACCCCTCGGAGGACTCGACGCACGTCCGTGAGCTCGCATACGACCTCTGCCTCGTCGAGGGGACGAGGAAGGACGACCTCGACGTCGTTGGTCAGTGGGCGCTCAAGGTGCGCGAGATGTACGCGGACATGGAGTCTCGTCGCGAGGATGCGCGCGAGGCCGCTGTCGACGGTGTCCGGCGTCTCGAGGAGACGTGGAAGCTCTTCCGTGAGCTCGAGCCCAAGCTCGTCGTCAACGACGAGCAGCTCTTCCGCGAGTTGAAGGACCGCTTCGGGTCGCCCTACGGCTTCGGATCGTACTTCCGCGGAGGCATGGGGGCCGAGGCGATTCGCGACCTGCTCCGCGACCTCGATCTCGTCGAGGAGTCGCGCACGCTGCGCGACGTCATCAAGACCTCGAAGGGTCAGAAGCAGCAGCGGGCGATCAAGCGGCTGAAGGTCGTCGAGGCCTTCATCAAGTCGGAGAACAAGCCGGAGTGGATGATCCTCGAGGCTGTCCCCGTGATCCCGCCGGAGCTACGGCCGATGGTGCAGCTCGACGGAGGCCGGTTCGCGACCAGCGACCTCAACGACCTCTACCGCCGCGTCATCAACCGCAATAACAGACTGAAGCGGCTGCTCGATCTCGGAGCGCCCGAGATCATCGTCAACAACGAGAAGCGGATGCTCCAGGAGGCAGTGGACGCGCTATTCGACAACGGTCGCCGCGGCCGCGCCGTCACAGGCCCCGGCAATCGACCGTTGAAGTCGCTCTCGGACATGCTCAAGGGCAAGCAGGGGCGATTCAGGCAGAACCTCCTCGGCAAGCGGGTCGACTACTCGGGTCGCTCGGTCATCGTGGCGGGCCCGAGCCTGAAGCTGCATCAGTGCGGCCTGCCCAAGCTGATGGCGCTCGAGCTCTTCAAGCCGTTCATCATGAGCCGGCTCGTCGAGCGGAAGTCCGTCCAGAACATCAAGGCGGCGAAGAAGCACGTCGAGTCGATGGCCCCGGAGGTGTGGGACGTCCTCGAGGAGGTCATCGCCGAGCATCCCGTTCTCCTGAACAGGGCGCCGACGCTCCACCGTCTCGGCATTCAGGCGTTCGAGCCCGTGCTCATCGAGGGCAAGGCCATCCAGGTGCACCCGCTCGTGTGTCACGCGTTCAACGCCGATTTCGACGGCGACCAGATGGCAGTCCACCTGCCGCTGTCTGCGGAGGCACAGGCGGAGGCGCGCACGTTGATGCTCTCGTCGAACAACATCCTCTCGCCCGCTCACGGCCGGCCCCTGACGACACCGACCCAGGAGCTCGTCCTCGGCTCGTACGTGCTGACGTACAGCCCGCACGACCTGCCGTCTGCGGTTTCGGCCGAGCTCGACCCACGGCCGCGGCGCTACGGCTCTGAGGACGAGGTCTCGTTCGCGATCGAGTCGCACCAGCTGTCGTTGCAGCAGCCGATCGAGTACCGCTGGAACGGTGAGTTACTCGTTACGACTGCCGGCCGCGTCATCTTCAACACCGAGGTGGAGCGATCGCTGCGCGGTGCCGTGCACACGGCCGACTACACCGAGCACGCGTTCATCAACCGCACGCTGTCGAAGCGGGAGCTCGACGCCTTCATCGCCGAGCTTGTCGATCGCTACGGGGCCTACGTCGTGGCGACGGTGCTCGACACGATCAAGACCCTCGCCTTCCGCCACGCGACGAACAGCGGGATCACCATCTCCAAGAACGACGTCGTCGTCCCGACCTCGAAGGAGACGATCCTGGCCTCGTACGAGGACGAGGTAGAGAAGGTCGAGAAGGAGTACGAGCGCGGCCTGATGACCGAGGAGGAGCGGAAGGAGCGCATCGTCGCCGTCTGGACGGAGGCGACCGAGGAGGTCGCGGAGGCGATGAAGGACACGCTCTTCGAGACGAACCCGATCTTCATGATGGCGAACTCCGGAGCCCGCGGATCGTTCAACCAGATCCGCCAGCTCGCCGGAATGCGCGGCCTGATGGCGAATCCGAAGGGCGACATCATCGAGCGCCCGATCAAGGCGAACTTCATGGAGGGCCTCTCTGTCCTCGAGTACTTCATCTCGACGCACGGCGCTCGCAAAGGCCTTGCAGATACCGCGCTCCGCACCGCCGACTCGGGGTACCTCACCCGAAGGCTCGTCGACGTCTCGCAGGACGTGATCATCCGTGACGAGGATTGTGGCACGAAGGAGCACGTCGATCTGCCGCTCTACCTCGACGGCTCGTTGAACAAGAGCGTCGCCGGACGGTTCCTGGCCGAGGACGTGCACAAGCCCCTCAAGGACGGCAAGCCCGGGAAGACAGTGGTGCTCGAGAAGGGTGTCGAGCTGACGCTACCGAGGCTCGTCGAGATTGCCGCCGGGCTCGAGGACTACGCCGACACCTTCCTCGTGCCGGTGCGGTCCGTGTTGAAGTGCAAGAGCGAGTTCGGCGTCTGCCGAACCTGTTACGGCACATTCCTCGCCACCGGCGAGATCTGCGAGGTCGGTGACGCCGTCGGTATCATCGCGGCTCAGTCGATCGGAGAGCCGGGGACGCAGCTGACGATGCGGACGTTCCACACGGGCGGCGTCGCGGGCTCCGACATCACGCACGGGCTCCCGCGCGTCGTCGAGATCTTCGAGGCCCGGAACCCCAAGGGCGCGGCGACGCTTGCGCAGGTGAGCGGCAAGATCGAGGTCGAGGACTCCGATCGGGGCCCGAAGGTCACGGTCGTTCCGGATTCGCTCGACGAGAACGGCGAGCCGATCCCGGCCAAGGAGATCCAGCTGCCGCGCCGGACACGCCTGCTCGTTCGGCACGGCGATCACGTCGAGGCGGGAGATCCGCTGCACGAGGGCTCGCTCAACCCGGCCGAGTACCTCGATCTGAAGGGCTCGACGCACACGGAGCTCTATCTGGTGGGCGAGGTGCAGAAGGTCTACAAGTCACAGGGCGTCGATATTCACGACAAGCACATCGAGTTGATCGTCCGTCAGATGCTGAAGAAGGTCAGGGTCGAGAGCGCGGGAGACACCGAGCTGCTTCCCGGCCAGCTCGTCGACCGTGTCATTCTCGAGCGGGTGAACGACGGGGTTCGCGCGGCGAAGAAGGAGAAGGCTACGTTTGTGCCTCTCATCCTCGGCATCACGAAGGCGTCGCTCGCGACCGAGTCGTTCCTCTCGGCTGCGTCCTTCCAGGAGACCACGAAGGTGCTGACCGATGCCGCGATCGAAGGGAAGGTCGATCACCTCGTCGGACTGAAGGAGAACGTCATCATCGGCAAGCTGATCCCGGCTGCGACCGGGCTCAAGCGCTACCGGTCGATCGAGATCGAGCCCTCCGAGCCGCTCCCCTCCGCCGTCTTCAGCGGTGCCGAGGCCGAGCTGCTCGCCGCCCTCGAGGAGATCGGAGACGGTGAGAGCCTCGACCTGAGCGCGCTTGGCCTCGTCTTCGACGACGACGTGGCCGGTGAGGCTGAGGCAACCGAGCCAGAGGCCGACGAGGCCTGATGCGCTGAGGTCAGGTCTGCTTGTCGCGCACGCATCTGCGACAAGCAGACCTGACCGCGGCTCTCATCCCGCGAGCGGCCCCAGGTCGTCGTCCGCCGGCCGGCCGAACCCATGGGCGGGCCGCTCCTCGGTGACGGCTGTTCCCTTGCCCGCGTCCTTGGCGCGGTAGAGCGCTGCATCCGCGCGCTCGAAGAGCGTGATCGGGTCGTCGGCTGCCCGGAGCTCGGCTACTCCTGCGGAAAGACCCATGGTCACCCCATGGCTCAACGGGCGCGAACGCATGGCGGCCTGGACTCGGGCGAAGAGGCCCTGGCCGTCGACGAGCGACGCCTCGGGAAGGATGACGGCGAACTCGTCCCCGCCGATCCGACATGGGACGTCGGCCGATCGCACAACCTCACGCATCCGCGCCGCGGTATCCGTGAGGACGGCATCTCCGGCGAGATGGCCGATGCGGTCGTTGACCGCCTTGAAGTCGTCCATGTCGACGAGCAGTAACGCGAGGCGGCGATTGTAGCGCTGGGCGCGCGCAATCTCACGGGCGAGCGTCTCGTAGAACGCCCTCCTGTTGTAGAGGCCCGTCAGGCCGTCGATGTCTGCGAGTTGGCGCGCCTCGCGGAAGCGCTGGGCGTTATCGAGCGCTGGTCCAGCACGTCGCGCGAGCTCCTCGAGATCCGCCAGGGCGCGCCCGTCGGCACGCGGCTCGGGGAGGTGCGAGTAGGCAGCGAGGAACCCGAGCTGCTCGGTGTCGTTCAGCAGCGGGACGGCAATCGCCGACTGGATGCCGTCCGCGGGGTCGTCGTCGTCGTAGATGTAGGTGACCGAAACCGCCCGGTACGGACGGCCGTCGGGCGGGCCGCTGATCGTCTGTCCGCGAGCCTGATCGGCGGTGAGCCCGAGTGAGCCGACGATCGTCTCACCCTCGGGAGCGTGGGCGCTGACGACGGCAGCGTCGACGCCCGGTATCGACGAGGCGGCGGCGATGGTGCGCTCGAGCACCTCGTCAAGGTCGATCGAGCCGGTGACGTCGAGGAAGCTCTCATCGAGCCGAGTCTGCTCCGTCGCCCGCGCAAGCGCGTCTGAGACGGTGTGCGCGAGCAGGTCCATGCGGTCGCCCATCCGATCGATCGCGCCGACGAGGCGCTCGTCCAGGCGTTGCTGCAGGCGGCGGCTGGCCAGGCCGAGCAGGCCGGCGACGAGTAGCACCGCAAGTGCGGCGACCGCCAGGGCGGCGACTACGACCATGAGCGCAGGACTCATTCCTCCCAAACTGTGAGACTTCTCTGACTGTAATTGCGACAGGGGCTGGCGCCTATCCCGTCGAGGTCTAGGTTTGACGTCAGGGAGCCCGTTCGCTAGGATGCGCAGCCTTGGTTGGCAGGGCTAGCCGCCCGGCCAACCTTTGCTGTGTAGAGAAGTCGCATTTCTGACCCTGAGGAGCAGCGTGCCTACCGTCAATCAACTCGTCCGCAAAGGCCGCGAGAAGCCGAAGACGAAGACGAAGACACCGCACCTTCAGGGTGCTCCGCAGAAGCGCGGGGTTTGCACGCGCGTCTACACGACGACGCCCAAGAAGCCGAACTCGGCGCTGCGGAAGGTCGCGCGCGTCCGGTTGACCAACCAGATGGAGGTCGGTGCGTACATCCCTGGTGAGGGGCACAACCTGCAGGAGCACTCGGTCGTACTGATTCGTGGTGGCCGCGTCAAGGATCTCCCAGGCTTCCGGTACAAGGTCATCCGCGGCGGGCTCGACACCTCCGGTGTCTCCGATCGCCGCCAGGCGCGTTCGAAGTACGGGGCGAAGCGAGGTAGCTGATGCCACGTCGCGCAGAGATCACCCCCCGCGCTCCGGTAGCGGATCCCATCTACAGCTCCACGCTCGTGACGCAACTCGTCAACCGCGTGATGCTCGACGGGAAGAAGTCGACTGCCGAGCGCATCGTCTACGACGCGCTCGCTCTCGCGTCCGAGCGGTCGTCCAAATCAGCAGTGGAGGTGCTCGAGCAGGCCGTCAAGTCGGTGACGCCGGTGCTCGAGGTGCGCTCCCGGCGCGTCGGGGGCGCGAATTACCAGGTTCCCGTCGAGGTACCCCAGCGTCGCGCACGCACGCTTGCGATCCGGTGGCTCGTGCAGTTTGCGCGCGAGCGGCGCGAGAAGCACATGGCCGACAAGCTTGCAGCCGAGTTGCTCGACGCGGCGAACCAGCAGGGCGGCGCGTTCAAGAAGAAGGACGACATCTACCGCATGGCGCAGGCCAACAAAGCCTTCGCGCACTACCGCTGGTAGCGGGGACGACGAGATGAGCTCGACCGTTACACGCATCGGATTGGACCACGTCCGGAACATCGGCATCATGGCGCACATCGATGCCGGCAAGACCACGACGACCGAGCGCATCCTCTACTACACGGGCCGCACACACAAGCTCGGCGAGGTGCACGAGGGCGCCGCCACGATGGACTGGATGGCGCAGGAGCAGGAGCGCGGCATCACCATCACTTCCGCCGCTACGACCGCGGAGTGGCGTGAGTATCGAATCAACATTATCGATACGCCCGGGCACGTGGACTTTACGGTCGAGGTCGAGCGAAGCCTCCGCGTCCTCGACGGCGCGGTGGCGGTCTTCGACTCCGTGGCAGGCGTCCAGCCGCAGTCGGAGACGGTGTGGCGACAGGCCGATCGCTACGGCGTGCCGCGGATCGCGTTCATCAACAAGATGGATCGGACGGGCGCCGACTTCGCAGCTGCGGTTCAGTCGATGCGTGACCGTCTCGGCGCGACGACCGTGCCGGTGCAGCTCCCGATCGGGGAGGAGGACGCCCACCGGGGGGTCGTCGACCTCGTCGAGATGAAGGCGATCGTCTATGAGGACGATCTCGGCCAGACGTTCACCGTCGGCGAGATCCCCTCAGAGTTGCGCGAGCAGGCCGAGGCGCAGCACCACCTTCTGATCGACGCTATCGCCGAGTTCGACGACGAGCTGACCGAGGCCTATCTCGAGGACGAGAAGGCGGTCACTCCCGAGATGATCCGGCGCGCGCTGCGAGCGGGAACGCTCGCCGACGCGATCACCCCGGTACTGCTGGGATCGGCGTTCAAGAACAAGGGCGTCCAGCCGCTGCTCGATGCGGTCATCGACTATCTGCCGAGCCCGCTCGACGTGCCCCCGATCCACGGTCTCGATCCGAAGAGCGACGCGGAGCTGACCCGTGAGGCATCGGTCGACGCACCGTTCTCCGCGCTCGTGTTCAAGGTCATGTCCGACCCATTCGTCGGGAAGCTCACGTACTTCCGCGTCTACTCGGGTCAGGTCAAGGCGGGCGATCGGGTTCTCAACACGACGAACGGCAAGACCGAGCGGCTCGGGCGGATCCTCCAGATGCATGCGAACCATCGTGAGGAGCGCGACGAGATCGGCGCGGGAGAGATCGCTGCCGCCGTAGGTCTCAAGCAGTCGACCACCGGAGACACCCTCGCTGTCGAATCTGCCCCCATCGTGCTCGAGTCGATGACCTTCCCGGATCCGGTGATCTCGGTTGCGATCGAGCCCAAGACCAAGGGAGACCAGGACAAGCTGTCCCAGGGTCTCCAGCGACTCGCCGAAGAAGACCCGACCTTCCGTGTTACGACCGACGAGGAGACCGCCCAGACGCTTATCGCGGGCATGGGCGAGCTCCACCTCGAGATCATCGTCGACCGTCTCATGCGTGAGTTCAAGGTCGACGCCAATGTCGGCCGCCCTCAGGTGGCGTACCGCGAGACGATCTCGAAGCCCGCCGAGCGAGTCCAGGGCAAGTTCGTCCGCCAGACGGGCGGCTCGGGGCAGTACGGAGACGTCACCATCAACCTGTTGCCGCAGCAGCCGGGTGACGGGTACGAGTTCGTCGACAAGATCGTCGGAGGCAAGATCCCCAAGGAGTACATCAAGCCGGTCGACGAAGGCATTCAGGAGGCCATGAACGCCGGCATCCTCGCGGGCTATCCGGTGGTCGACGTCAAGGTCGAGCTGGTCGAGGGCTCCTACCATGACGTCGACTCGAGCGAGCGCGCATTCAAGATCGCCGGGTCGATGGCGTTCAAGGAAGCAATGAAGCGCGCGAAGCCGAAGCTGCTCGAGCCGATGATGGCGGTCGAGGTCGTCACTCCCGAGGACTACCTCGGCGATGTGATGGGCAATCTCAACAGCCGGCGTGGTCGCGTCGAGCATCTCGAGCCTCTGGGCAACGCGCAGTCGGTCAAGGCGAGCGTTCCTCTCTCCGAGATGTTCGGCTACGCCACCGATCTGCGCTCGATGTCCCAGGGTCGCGCGACGTTCACGATGCAGTTCGACCGGTACGACGAAGTCCCCCAATCCATTGCGAGCGAGATCGTCGCTTCGCAGTCTGGTTCGTAGGTTCGAGGAAGGAGACCGAGGAGAGCATGGCCAAGCAGAAGTTCGACCGCACAAAGCCGCACGTAAACGTCGGCACGATCGGTCACATCGACCACGGCAAGACGACGCTGACTGCGGCGATCACGAAGGTGCTCGCGGAGCAGGGCGGCGGTAGCGCGGTTGCGTTCGAGGACATCGACAAGGCTCCCGAGGAGCGTCAGCGGGGCATCACAATCAATACCGCCCACGTCGAGTACGAGACGGAGAACCGGCACTACGCACACGTCGATTGCCCTGGTCACGCCGACTACATCAAGAACATGATCACTGGCGCCGCTCAGATGGACGGCGCGATCCTCGTGGTCTCCGCGGCTGACGGCCCGATGCCGCAGACCCGTGAGCATATCCTCCTCGCCCGCCAGGTCGACGTTCCGGCGATGGTCGTTGCCCTCAACAAGACGGACATGGTCGACGATCCGGAACTGCTCGAGCTCGTCGAGATGGAAGTGCGCGAGCTCCTCTCCAAGTACGACTTCCCGGGCGACGACATCCCGATCATTCAGGTCTCGGCGCTGAAGGCGCTCGAGGGCGATCCGGAGTGGACTCCGAAGATCCTCGAGTTGATGGCCGCGGTTGATTCCTATATCCCCGAGCCGGAGCGCGATACCGACAAGCCGTTCCTGATGCCGATCGAGGACGTCTTCACGATCACGGGTCGCGGCACGGTCGTGACTGGCCGCATCGAGCAGGGCAAGATCGAGGTCGGGAACGAGGTCGAGATCGTGGGCATCCACGAGAAGACCGAGAAGACGACAGTCACTGGGCTCGAGATGTTCCAGAAGCTGCTCGACTTCGCCCAGGCCGGCGACAATGCAGGCGCGCTGCTGCGCGGCATCAAGCGCGAGGAGGTCGAGCGTGGGCAGGTGCTCGCGAAGCCCGGCTCGATCACACCGCACACGCATTTCAAGGCAGAGGTGTACGTGCTTTCGAAGGAGGAGGGCGGCCGCCACACGCCGTTCTTCAACGGCTATCGACCGCAGTTCTACTTCAGGACGACGGACGTGACCGGCTCGATCAAGCTGCCCGACGGTCAAGAGATGGTCATGCCGGGAGACAACACGCAGATGGAGATCGAGCTCGGCCAGCCGATCGCAATGGACGCAGGCCAGCGCTTCACGGTTCGCGAGGGTGGCCGCACGGTAGGCGCCGGAGTCACGACCGAGATCATCAAGTAGGGAGAGGCTTGCCTCTCCCTCACCCCACAGAGACCGACTAGGGACACATGGCGCAACAGAAGATCCGCATACGGCTGAAGGGTTACGACCATCAGCAGCTCGACCGCTCGGCGTCGCAGATCGTGGAGACGGCCCAGCGCACCGGGGCGACGATCACCGGGCCTGTGCCCCTGCCTACCGAGAAGAACGTCTACTGCGTGATCCGGAGCCCTTTCAAGGACAAGGATTCGCGGGAGCACTTCGAGGTACGCACGCACAAGCGACTGATCGATATCCACAGCCCGACGCCGAAGACGGTCGACTCGTTGATGCGCCTCGATCTGCCTGCCGGCGTAGACATTGAGATCAAGCTCTGACGATCTTGATCTCAATTTGAAATATGAGCATTGATCAAAAAATAATCTGCGCCGAATTTCCGGCCTGGCCTCCGTTGGGAGTCTCATGAAGGGCATCTTGGGCCGGAAAATCGGCATGACCCAGATCTTCGACCCTGAGACGGGCAGCGTTGCTCCTGTCACGGTGATCGAGGCCGGTCCCTGCCCTGTCGTCCAGGTCAAGACCGAGGCGACCGACGGCTACGACGCGGTGCAGCTCGCGTTCGAGCCGGTGGCCGAGCGCAAGATCACGAAGCCCGAGCGAGGCCACCTCGCCAAGGCTGGCGTCGAGGCGCATCGGCATCTCGCCGAGTTCCGCGGCGAGACCGAGCTCTCGGTCGGAGAGACCGTCACCGTCGAGTCGTTCCAGCCGGGAGACCGGGTGAAGGTTGCGGGCATCTCGATCGGCAAGGGCTTCCAGGGAACGATCAAGCGCCACAACTTCAGTCGTGGACCGGTCACTCACGGCTCGCACAACGTGCGCAAGCCGGGCTCGATCGGTGCGTCCGCCTATCCGTCGCGCGTCTTCAAGGGCATGCGCATGGCTGGGCACATGGGAGCGCACCGAGTGACTCAGCTCGGCGCCGTCATTTACGAGATCGACCGGAGCGCAACCTCATCCTCGTCAAGGGATCGGTCCCTGGGCCGAAGAGCGGCGTCGTCGAGATCCGAGAGGCTCGTGATGGCGGCCTGAGGCACCGGTGCTCGGCGGCACAGCGGAAGGACGGTGACCCTCGACGAAGGCGTGTTCGCCGCTGAGCTCAAACGCCACCTCGTCCACGAGACGGTACGCGCCGAGCAGAACGCGCAGCGCGCCGGGACCCGCGGCGCGAAGAGTCGTGGACCTGCGTCTCCGGAGGCCGGGCGAAGCCGTGGCGTCAGAAGGGCACGGGTCGCGCCCGCCAGGGAACGATCCGCGCGCCGCAGTTCACGGGCGGCGGCGTCGCGTTCCCACCCGCCATGCGAAGCTTCGACGTGAAGGTCAACAGGAAGGCTCGCCGTGCAGCGCTGCGCGGCGCTCTCTCGACATCACGCTGCCGGGGGAACCCTCGCGCTCGTCGACGCGGCGACGTTCGCCGAGCCCTCCACCAAGCAGGCGAAGGCGCTGATCGACGCGCTGGGGTGCAACCCTGCCGCTGCTCGTCGTGCTCACATCGGAGGATGTCGCACTCGCGAAGTCGTTCCGCAACCTCGAGCGGGTGCTCGTGGTACTTGCTGCCGACATCGAGGTCGCGGGTGTCGTCTGGGCCGGCTCCGTCCTGATGAGCGAGTCGGCGCTGCCGCTCGTCGAGAAGAGGGCAGCAGCGTGAGCCTCCACCCGAACCAGGTTCTCCTCGCACCCGTCGTGTCCGAGAAGAGCTACGCGAGCCTCGTCGGATCGCAAGTACACGTTCAGGGTGCACAAGGACGCGCACAAGACGCAGGTGCGGCAGGCGGTGGAGGAGCTCTTCGGCGTCAAGGTCGAGGGCGTCAACATCATCAAGGTGCAGCCCAAGCCCAAGCGTCGTGGCGCTACGAAAGGACACGCGACCCGGCTGGAAGAAGGCGATCGTCCAGCTGCGCCCCGGTCAGTCGATCGAGATCTTCGAAGGAGCCCAGGTCTGATGGCCGTCAAGAAATTCAAGCCGACAAGCCCCGGTCGCCGCTTCATGGCCATCTCCTCGTTCGACGAGGTCACGAAGTCGCGTCCGGAGCGCTCCCTCACCGAGCCGCTCAAGAAGACGGGCGGCCGGAACAACAACGGTCGCATCACGACGCGCCACCAGGGTGGGGGGCACAAGCGTCGCTACCGCATCATCGACTTCAAGCGGACGAAGGACGGAGTGCCGGCAAAGGTGGCCGCGATCGAGTACGACCCGAACCGCTCCGCGCGGATTGCCCTTCTCCACTACGTGGACGGGGCAAAGAGCTACATCCTCGCTCCCGCCGGGCTGCGCGTCGGCTCGATGGTCGAGTCCGGCCCAGGAGCCGACATCAAGGCCGGCAACGCGCTTCCGCTCGAGAGCATCCCGACCGGCACGCTCGTCCACAACGTCGAGCTTCGTCCCGGGCAGGGCGGGAAGATGGCCCGTTCAGCAGGCTCCGGCGTGCAGCTCGTCGCGAAGGACGCTGGGTATGGTGTGCTTCGCCTTCCTTCCGGCGAGATGCGCCGCGTCCTGCTCACCTGCCGCGCGACCGTCGGGCAGGTCGGCAACTCCGAGCACGGGAACGAGCAGAGCGGCAAGGCGGGTCGCAGTAGGTGGCTCGGCAAGCGCCCGGCTGTGCGTGGATCGGCGATGAACCCCGTCGACCATCCGCACGGCGGCGGAGAGGGCAAGTCGAAGGGCGGACGCCACCCCGTTACGCCGTGGGGTGTCCCGACCCTTGGCAAGCGCACAAGACGCAAGCACAAGGAATCCGACAAGTTGATCGTTCGCGGCCGCCGCCGCGGCAAGGAGAGGCGTTAGATGTCTCGTTCTTCGAAGAAGGGGCCTTTCGTCGAGGAGCGGCTCATGAGCCGGATCGAGACGATGAACGCGACGGGCGAGAAGCGGATGATCCGCACCTGGTCGCGCACATCCACGGTCTTCCCCGACATGGTCGGTCACACGATCGCCGTTCACGACGGCCGCAAGCACGTACCGGTCTTCATCAGCGAGCAGATGGTCGGGCACAAGCTCGGCGAGTTCGCGCCGACCCGCACGTTCCGTGGTCACGCAGGCGACCGCCAGACGCAGGTCAAGAGGAAGTAGTGGCGACCGAGGCCGAGACCATCACCGTGCGCGCTCAGGCGCGTTGGGTCCGCATGTCCGCGCGCAAGGCGCGTGTCGTGCTCGAGCACGTCCGCGGTCGCAGCGTCGCCGACGCGCGCACCGCGCTCGCGTTCACGCCGCGCGCGGCAGCCACCGAGATCGAGAAGGTTCTGCTCGCCGCTGTCGCGAACGCCGAGGCCAACCACGGGCTCGACGGCGACGACCTGGTAGTCAAGGCTGCCTACGCCGACGAGGGCCCGACGCTCAAACGCTGGCGCGCGCGGGCGCGTGGTCGGGTCAACAGGATTCGCAAGCGCACCTGTCACATCACGATCGTGGTCGGCCAGGCCGACGAGGCGAAGACGCCCAAAGGCCGGCGCGCAGCGACACCCACGAACGTCGAAGCGCCGCCGGCAGAGTCCAAGCCGAAGCGTCGCTCATCCACCAAGAAGCAGGAGGCGGCCGTCTAATGGGCCAAAAAGTGCATCCCGGTGGCCTCCGCGTGGGCGTGATCCACGACTGGAAGTCGAACTGGTACACCAGCAAGAAGGAGTTCGCCGCCTACATCCTCGAGGATGTGCGCATCCGCGGGCACATTCGCGGGAAGCTCTCCCATGCCGGTCTCTCCGACATCCTGATCCGCAAGGACAAGCAGCGGATCACGGTCGATATCTACACGGCCCGGCCGGGCATCGTGATCGGCAAGTCGGGCGTCGAGGTCGACGCGCTCCGTAAAGAGCTGCACTCGATCACCGGCAAGAACGTCCACATCAACATCAACGAGATCAAGCGGCCCGAGCTCGACGCCCAGCTCGTCGCCCAATCGATAGCCGAGCAGCTCCAGAACCGCGTGAGCTTCCGGCGCGCCATGAAGCGCTCGCTCGCCTCGGCCATGCGATCCGGTGCGCAGGGCATCAAGATCCAGTGCGGCGGTCGGCTCGGCGGTGGCGAGATGAGCCGCAGCGAGCGCTACACCGAGGGACGCATCCCGCTCCACACGATTCGCGCCGACATCGACTACGGCTTCGCCGAGGCGAAGACGACCTACGGTCGGATCGGTGTCAAGGTGTGGATCAACAAGGGCGAGATCATGCCCGAGGGCTACGAGGGTGTAACCACGAAGGACACGCGTCTCGGCGATCAGGATCAGGCGCGCCGTCGACGAGGCGGGACAGCCGAGGGCCTGGGGGCCTCGCGTGAGGCCGGCCGCGGACGCGGGCAGGACCGAGAGGGTCTCGGCCTCGTCCAGAAGCGGCGACGACCTTCCGGCGGGCAGGGTGGACGTCCTGGCGGAGGTCGCGGCCGCGGTCCCCGTCCCGAGACACAGGCCAAGCCCGAGGCAGCAGCCGATCCCGATGCCGACGCACCTGCGGGCGCGACGACTGACTCTCCCGTCGAGACGACGACTCCCGAGGGTGCGAGCTGATGCTCCTTCCACGCCGAACCAAGTTCCGCAAGGTGCATCGCGGCCGCCGAGCCGGCTTCTCGCGCGGACAGACGTCGGTCCAGTTCGGCGACTTCGGCATCAAGGCGCTCGAGGACGGCTGGGTGACGAATAGGCAGATCGAGGCGGCCCGGATCGCGATGACACGCAAGATCCGCCGCGGCGGCAAGGTCTGGATCAACGTCTTTCCCGACAAGTCGTTCACGAAGAAGCCCGCCGAGACGCGGATGGGCTCGGGCAAGGGCTCCCCGGAAGGGTGGGTCGCTGTCGTGAAGCCCGGCCGCGTCATGTTCGAGCTGGCCGGCGTGTCGGAGGAGCTCGCGAGAGAGGCGCTTCGCCTCGCCGGGCAGAAGCTCCCCGTCAAGACGAAGTTCGTCCGTCGGGAGGCTGATCTCTTTGAGAGCTAAGACAGCATCGGGGAACCCTGGCTTCCCCCACGAGCCCCCTCCTTCTTGGGTGAGGGAACCCAGGGTTCCCCCACGAGCCCCCTCCTTCGCCGTCCTGCACGGCACGATCGCGGTTGGCCTCCCGGCCGGCGAGGCCGGCCTCCGGCCCTCGAGCGATAAGCACCGCTCGGATCGGGGAGCAGCATGAGAGCAAGAGACTTGAGGGATCTGACCGATGAAGAGTTGGATCTGAAGATGGCTGAGACGCGGCAGGAGCTGTTCAACCTGCGCTTCCAATCGGCAACAGGCGCGCTCGAGAACAGCGCGCGCCTGCGAAACGCGAAGCGGGAGATTGCCCGCATCCTGACGGTGCGCCATGAGCGCGAGCAACTGGGGAAGGTCTAGGTCAGATGGCAGAGGAGAACGAGGACGTGACCGACGTGACGGCCGGGGACGACGCGCCTGCGGACGAGGCACCGAACGAGCCGTCGGCCGAAGCAGAGACAGCCGAGGTGGTAAGCGACGCACCGGTCGAGGACGTGGCCGAGGAGACTGAGACACCTGAGGTCGAGGTGGCGGCCGAGGCGAGCGCGGACGACGTCGCAGCCGACGAGCCGGCGGCAGCGACCGACGCCCCCGCCGAGTCGGCAACCTCCACTCCCGCACAGGTCTCCGGCCCGAAGCCAAAAAAGAAGCGCCTCCCGCGCGCTCTTCGCCCGGCCAGGACGAAGACTGCGCGGACCAAGACGGCCGAGCGCAAGCCGATCGTGAGACTCGAGAAGCCTGTCCATGAGCGTGGCCGTAGCCAGGAGCGTCAGGGCACGGTCGTATCGGACGCGATGGACAAGACGATCGTTGTGAAGGTCGACACGATCAAGGCGCACCGGAAATACAAGAAGGTCGTCCGGCGGTCGACGAAGTTCCATGCGCACGACGCCGACAACACTGCGAAGGTCGGCGATGTCGTGCGGATCATCGAGACCCGCCCCCTCTCGAAGACGAAGCGCTGGCGCCTTGCCGAGATCGTCGAGGTCGCCAAGTGATCCTCACCGTCCGCACGTCTCGCGCGCGCTGGCTCGCTGCAACGCGGCGCCACGCGTCGTCCTCGGTCTCACCCATGCATTCCATGCATGGCCGAGCCCTGCGTCCTAGCCTGGCTTGCGTTTCGCGGCCATCACACACGATCCGTACGGACGGTGAGGATCGATGATCCAGCAGGAATCCCGTCTGAAGGTCGCCGACAACACGGGCGCCCGCGAGATCCTCTGCATCCGCGTGATGGGAGGTTCCCATCGGCGCTATGCCCGCGTGGGCGACATCATCGTTGCTACCGTGAAAGCCGCGACTCCACAGGGCACGGTCAAGAAGGGCGACGTCGTGAAAGCAGTCGTCGTCCGGACGAAGAAGCCCTACGGCCGCGACGACGGGACGCTGATTGGGTTCGACGAGAACGCGGCCGTCATCATCGACAACCAGAACAATCCGCGCGGTACGCGCATCTTCGGGCCCGTGGCCCGCGAGTTGCGCGAGAAGAACTTCATGAAGATCGTAAGTCTCGCACCAGAGGTGCTCTAGCGATGACAGTGGCAATCAAGGTGAAGAAGGGCGACCTCGTACAGGTCATCCAGGGCAAGGACCGCGGCAAGCAGGGCCGGGTCATCGAGGCGTTCCCGCGTGACCGCAAGGTGATCGTCGAGAACCTCAACCTCGTCAAGCGGCACACGAAGCCGCGCCCGATCCGCGACGCGAGCCGCATGGGCGGTACGCAGATCGTCCCCGGTGGGATCATCGAGCGCGCCGCGCCGCTCGACATCTCGAACGTCATGGTCGTCTGTCCTACCTGCAAGGACGCGACGAGAGTCGGGATCGCGCAGAAGGACGTCAAGGGCGAGAAGGTTCGCGTCCGTGTTTGCAAGCGCCCGACGTGTGGGCAGGAGCTCGACCGATGAGCGCAGCGGCCGCCGAGTACGTGCCCAGGCTGAAGGAGCGCTACGAGGCGGACATCCGCCCTGGCCTCATGGCCGAGCTCGACCTCGACTCGATCATGCAGGTGCCGCGGATCACGAAGATCACCCTCAACATGGGCGTCGGCGAGGCAAAGACCGATGCCAAGGCCCTCGACGCCGCGATCGAGGAGCTGACGACGATCGCCGGTCAGCGCGCCCAGGTTCGCAAGGCACGCAAGTCGATCGCGAGCTTCAAGCTCCGAGAGGGAATGGCCGTCGGCGCGCGGGTGACGCTGCGCGGGGCACGCATGTACGAGTTCCTCGACAGGCTCGTCTCGATCGCGTTGCCCCGGATTCGGGACTTCCGTGGCCTCAACCCCGAGTCGTTCGACGGTCGTGGCAACTACTCGCTCGGAGTTCGAGAGCAGATCATCTTTCCCGAGATCGACTACGACAGCGTCGGGTCGGTTCGCGGGCTCGACATCGCAATCACCACGTCGGCGGAGACAGACGAGCAGGCGCGCGCACTTCTGCGCGCCCTCGGCCTGCCCTTCGCTGCCGAGAGAAGGGATCCCTAGGCATGGCCAAGAAGTCTCTCGTCGTCAAGCAGGCCCGGACGCCCAAGCACCCGACGCGCGGCTACAGCCGCTGCAACAAGTGCGGTCGTCCCCGTGCTGTCTTCAAGAAGTTCGGCCTCTGTCGCATCTGCCTGCGCGAGCTCGCCCACCAGGGCGCGATCCCCGGCATGACGAAAAGCTCATGGTGATCGAAGATCATCATGAGCCTTTCGTTGGCTATCGCCTTGAATTTTTCTCTACGAACAGGGCTACACGAGATATGAGAATGAAAATCCAAAAGGCTAAGAGCATTTTCGACGGAGTCGAAAATGCTCACTGATCCGATTGCAGACATGCTGACCCGCATCCGCAACGCCAACAAGGCGATGCACGATACGGCCGAGATGCCGAGCTCTCGCATGAAGGAGGGGATCGCTCGCCTCCTCAAGGAGGAGGGCTATATCAAGGACTATCGGGTCGTCGAGGGCACGCCGTTCCCCACGCTCGTCGTCGAGCTCAAGTTCGGCAAGAACCGCCAGCGAGTGATCACCGACCTCAAGCGGGTGTCCAAGCCGGGCCGGCGCGTCTACGCGCGCAAGGATCGCCTGCCGCGCGTACTCGGCGGTCTCGGCACGGCCATCCTCTCCACCTCGACCGGCCTCCTCACGAGCCGCCAGGCCGCAGAACGCGGCGTCGGCGGCGAGGTCATCGCCTTCGTCTGGTGACCTCCGGTCACGCAACACGCTAGAACAGGATTGACATGAGTCGTATCGGAAGAAAGCCAATTGAGATCCCCTCGGGTGTGTCTGTCGATGTCGCACCCGGCGAGGTTCGCGTCAAAGGGCCGCTGGGCGAGCTATCCCAGCACGTGCCCGCGCGCATGTCGATCGAGCAGAGCGACGGCGTGATCACCGTCACCCGCCCGACCGAGCGAGGCGAGGACCGAGCGTTGCATGGTCTGACGCGGACGCTCGTCGCGAACATGGTCGAAGGAGTGACCAGCGGCTTCGAGAAGCACCTCGAGATTCAGGGCGTCGGCTACCGCGCGGCGCTCAAGGGCACCGACCTCGAGCTCGCGGTCGGCTACTCGCATGCGGTGACGATCAAGCCGCGCGCCGGAATCACATTCGAGGTCCCCGCACCGACCCAGATCGTCGTCAAAGGCACCGACAAGCAGGCCGTCGGTCAGACCGCCGCCGAGGTCCGCAAGGTACGGCCGCCGGAGCCGTACAAGGGCAAGGGCATCCGCTACCGCGACGAGCAGGTCAGGAGAAAGGTCGGCAAGCGCGCATGAGCACACCGACGACGAGAGAAGCTCGGCTGCGCCGCCATCGGCGGATCCGGGGCAAGGTCGCCGGGACGGCGACACGGCCACGTCTGGCCGTGTTCCGCTCGAACAAAGGCATCTTCGCCCAGCTCATCGACGACGAGTCGGGAACGACGCTCGCGTCGGCGAACTGGCTCGGGCTGAGGACGTTCTCCGGTTCGAAGACCGATCAGGCGACCGAGGTCGGGAAGTCGCTCGCAGCTGCCGCGACGGCGGCCGGGATAACGTCCTGCGTGTTCGACCGAGGCGGCTATCTCTACCATGGACGCGTCAAAGCGCTCGCCGAGGGCGCGCGCGAGGGAGGCTTGGAGTTTTGAGCGCAGTCGAGGCGTCGGAGTCGCGTGAGCTACGCGAGCGTGTCATCGAGATCAATCGCGTGGCCAAGGTCGTCAAGGGTGGCCGCCGCTTCTCGTTCACGGCGCTCGTCGTGATCGGTGACGAGGTGGACCGGGTCGGCGTCGGCTACGGGAAGGCGCGTGAGGTGCCTCTCGCGATCTCGAAGGCCGTCGACGACGCGAAGAAGAACCTGTTCTCGGTGCCCAAGCACGGTACGACGATCACGCACGAGATCCTCGGTCAGTTCGACGCGGCGCGGGTGTTCCTGCGGCCGGCGAGCGAAGGAACGGGGGTGATCGCAGGAGGCGGCGTCCGTGCCGTCCTCGAGCTCGCGGGCATCCGCGACGTGCTCGCGAAGAGCCTCGGCACGACCAACCCGATCAATATGGCGAAGGCCACTGTCGACGGCCTCAAGCGGCTGCGTCGTCCCGAGGACGTCGCCCGTGCGCGTGGCAAGACGATTCGCGAGGTGCTGCCGGTCAGCGCCAGACGCATGAAGGAGGCTGCTGCCGAGGCTGCGCTGGCCGCCTCTGAGCCTGCGCTCGTCGAGACGCCCGCTGCCGAGCCTGTGGTCGAGGAGACTGTATGACCGTCGTGAAGGTGACGCAGGTGCGCAGCACGATCGGGCAGAGCAAGGCACACGAGGGGACGATCCGTGCGCTCGGGCTCGGCCGGATCGGCCGGTGCGCCGAGCACAAGGAAAGCCCGGAGCTCCGGGGGATGCTCCGCCACGTCGGTCACCTCGTGCGGGTCGAGGCGAAGGACGCGAAATGACCGACGAGCTCAACCTCCATACTCTCAAGCCCGCACAGCCGCGCAAGGAGCGCAAGCGCATCGGACGCGGCCTCGGATCGGGCAAGGGCCGGTACTCGGGCCGCGGCATCAAGGGCCAGAAGTCGCGCTCCGGCTCCCACAAGATGCCGGCCGGCTTCGAAGGTGGCCAGATGCCGATCGACATGCGGCTCGGGAAGCTGCGCGGCAACACGTCGGCGGATGCACGTCCGGTCGGACCGTTCCGGACGTACACACAGCCGGTGAACCTCCGTGATCTGGAGGCGCGTTTCGCCGCCGGAGCGGAGGTGACGCCGGACGCGCTGCGCGCGGCGGGCCTGATCAAGAACACGAAGATCGACATCAAGATCCTGGCCCAGGGCGACCTCTCGAAGGCGCTTACGGTCTCAGCACACGGATTCTCGAAGGCGGCCAGGGAGAAGATCGAGGCCGCGGGCGGCACGGTCTCCTGGCTCAGGGGCGAGCCCGTTCCGAAGCGACGGAAAGTCAAGAGCAAGCCGGCATCGGTTTCTTCCGAGCAGGCGCTCGCGACAGAGGTCGATGCGGCCGCGGAGACTGCTTCCGAGGACGAGGCAGGGGAGTAACGAGTGTTCAGCTGGCTCGGAAACGCCTGGCGCGTCCCCGAGTTGCGCCGCCGCCTTCTCTTTACGGCGCTCATCCTCTTCCTGTACCGGCTCGGGTCCTGGATTCCAGCGCCGGGCGTCGACCCGGCCGCGATCGAGAGCTACTTCGGCGGGAGCGGGGGCTCGATTCTCGGGCTGCTCAACCTGTTCTCGGGCGGAGCGCTCTCGCAATTCTCGGTCTTCGCGCTCGGGATCATGCCGTACGTCACGGCGTCGATCATCCTCCAGCTGATGACGGTCGTGATCCCGAAGCTCAGCGAGCTGCAGAAAGAGGGCGAGTCCGGCTACGCGAAGATCAACCAGTACACGCGCTACCTGACGGTCGTGCTCGCTGCGCTGCAGGCTCTCGGCTATGCAGTCCTCTTTGAACGCCAGAACGCTCTCCAGACGAACTCGCGCGGCATGATCCTGATCGTCGTCACCCTTACCGCGGGAACGATTCTCCTGATGTGGTTCGGAGAGCAGATCACGAAGCGCGGCATCGGGAACGGCATCTCGATCCTCATCTTCGCCTCGATCCTCACCAGCCTGCCGCTCGGCGTCAGCGCCTGGTGGAACGGTGGCCCGATGGAACGGATCTTCTTCCCGCTAATCGCGCTCACGATCGTCGCTTCCGTCGTGTTCGTCCAGGAAGGCCAGCGCCGGATCCCGATCCAGTACGCGAAGCGGATGGTCGGTCGCCGCATGACATCGGGCGGTTCGACCTATCTTCCGCTGCGCGTGAACATGGCAGGCGTCATCCCGGTGATCTTCGCCGCGGCCGTTCTCGCGTTCCCGCCGACAATCGCGCAGTATTTCCCGTCGACCGCCGACTTCATCAACCGCAACTTCGCCACGGGATCATGGCTCTACATCGTGCTGGAGGGCTCGATGATCATCGTCTTCACCTACTTCTACACGGCGGTGCAGTTCAACCCGGTCGACCAGGCGGACAACCTGCGTCAGTACGGCGGCTACATCCCCGGCATCCGTCCTGGCCCGCCGACGGCCCAGTACCTCGATCGCGTGCTCTCGCGGCTGACGCTTCCGGGCGGTCTGTTCCTCGCGGCCGTGGCGGTGCTGCCGAGCCTCTTCATCAAGTACGGCGGCTTCTCGCAGGCCAACGCCCGCGCGCTTGGCGGAACGTCGGTTCTCATCGCCGTTGGCGTTGCGCTCGACACGATGCGCCAGATGGAGTCGCAGATGATGATGCGCAACTACGAAGGCTTTCTGAAGTAGCACGCGCGTTGAACCTCCTCGTTCTCGGCCCCCAGGGATCCGGCAAAGGCACACAGGCAACCCGCATTGCCGCCGCATACGGCATTCCACACGTATCTACTGGAGACATGTTCAGGACGGCGATCGCGAACGGCTCGGAGCTGGGCGCGCGCGTCAAGGCGATCCTCGACTCCGGGGAGCTCGTCTCCGATGACCTTACGGTCGAGCTCGTGCGCGACCGCCTGGAGCGCGACGACGCACGCAAGGGCTTCATCCTCGATGGCTTCCCCCGGAACCTCGCGCAAGCCGCTGCGCTGAAGGCGATGCTCGATGAGATCGGCCGCCGGCTCGATACCGTCCTCTATTTCTCACTCTCGGACGACATCGCGACCGAGCGCATGCTCGCGCGCGCGCGAGTCGAAGGGCGGGCTGACGATACCCCGGACGTGATCGCCCGGCGACTCACCGTCTACCACGAGCAAACCGCGCCCGTCGTCGATTTCTACAAGCAGAACGGTGCGCTGGCCGAGATCGATGCGCGCCGATCGATCGACGAGGTGTGGGGCGAGATCGACGTGGCTCTCGCGCCCCTACGAGGATGACCCGGCAGATCTCGATGACGGGGCGCGACGGATGATCATCCGCAAGGGTGCCGCCGAGATCGAGCGGATCGCCAGTGCCGGCGAGGTCGTAGCCGCGACGATCGACCACGTCGGGAGTCACCTCCAGCCGGGCATCACGACCCAGGAGCTCGACGACATCGCCGACAGGTTTATCCGCTCGAACGGCGGTGTACCGACGTCGAAGGGCTATAGGGGGTACCCGGCCGCGATCTGCATCTCTGCGAACGACGTGATCGTCCATGGGATCCCGAACGGCTACGTCGTCAAGGCAGGCGATCTTGTGACAATCGACGTGGGAGTGACGCTCGACGGAGCTATCGCCGATAGCGCCTATACCTTCGGGGTGACCGAGCTCGCCGACGCGGACCTGGCGCTCGTTGAGACCTCCATCCGCGCCCTCGCGGCCGGGATCGAGTGCGCACAGATAGGAGATCGGGTAGGCGACATCTCCCAGGCCGTGCAGCAGGTCGTTGAGGCAGCCGAATTCTCCGTCGTCCGTAGCTTGGTCGGACACGGCGTTGGCCGTTACTACCACGAAGATCCGCATATCCCGAACTTTGGGCAGGCCGGTCGGGGTCCGCGGCTGACCGAGGGCATGACGATCGCGATCGAGCCGATGATCACCGCTGGCGGAGCAGAGGTGCGGTTGCACGACGACGGCTGGACGATCTCGACGGAGGACGGCTCGATGACGGCCCACGTCGAGCACACCGTGGCGATCACTGAGGCGGGGCCCCGAATCCTCACACTGCCGGCCCGCGAACGGGAGCCCATCCTGCGGTGATGAGGCCACTCGTCTGCTATGCTTCCGCTCCGCTCGGCGGCCTCGTGTCGCTGGGGCGGCGCACGGCGCTCGCCGCGGTGCGGGCTCGCACCGGCTTCGGTTCGAGCGCTGGGTCAAGGACGTAGAAGAAAATGACGATGGCCTGTGGCGCCGCAAGGCGTGTGCAGGGCGAGGGAAGGTTGGCAGTCAAGGAAGAGAAGATCGAGGTTGAAGGCGAGGTCGTCGAGGCGCTACCGAGCACGATGTTCCGGGTCGAGCTCGAGACCGGGCACACCGTGCTCGCGACTATCTCGGGCAAGATGCGGAAGCACTACATCCGCATCCTCCCGGGAGATAAGGTCAAGGTCGAGCTCTCGCCGTACGACCTCGGCCGTGGCCGCATCACCTTCCGTCTCCGCTGAGAGGTACCCGTGAAAGTACGCCCTTCCGTGAAACCCATGTGCGAGCGCTGTCGCGTCATCAAGCGGCATGGGCGCACCATGGTCATTTGCACCAACCCTCGTCACAAGCAAAGGCAGGGATAGAGCCCGATGGCACGAATCGCCGGCGTCAACCTCCCGAACCAGAAGCGACTCGAGATCGGGTTGACCTACATCTACGGGATCGGCCAGCCGACGGCACAGAAGGTCTGCGCCGCGCTCGACCTCGACCCGAACCAGAAGATCAAGGATCTCACCGACGACGAGGTCGTCAAGCTCCGCGGCTACATCGATGCGAACCTCGAGGTCGAGGGTGACTTGCGGCGCGAGCGTTCGCAGGCGATCAAGCGTCTCTCCGAGATCGGGTGCTACCGGGGGCTCCGCCACCGGCGCGGGCTGCCTGCTCGCGGGCAGCGCACCAAGACGAACGCACGCACCCGCAAGGGCCCGAAGAAGACCGTCGGTCGCGGGAAGAAAGGGAAGTAGATGGCACCTCCGCGAAAGGCAGCGACCCGAGGTCGCACGCGTCGGCGCGTCCGCAAGAACGTTGCCATTGGCCAGGCGCACATCAAGACGTCCTTCAACAACACGATCGTGTCGCTGACCGACCGCGAGGGCAACGTCATCGCATGGGAGTCGGCTGGCTCGGCCGGGTTCAAGGGCTCGCGCAAGTCGACGCCGTTCGCCGCGCAGGTGACTGCCGACAACTGCGCCCGGAAGGGCATGGAGCACGGGCTGCAGAAGGTCGAGGTATTCGTCAAGGGGCCTGGCTCGGGCCGCGAGACGGCGATCCGGTCACTGCAGGCCGCCGGCCTCGAGATTCTCGGTGTTCGCGACGTCTCGCCGCAGGCCCACAACGGGGTTCGCCCCAAGAAGCGGCGCCGCGTCTAATGGCTAGGGACCTCGGGCCGAAGTGCCGGATCTGTCGTCGTGAGGGCATCAAGCTCTTCCTCAAGGGAGAGCGGTGCCTCACGGAGAAATGCGCGATCGAACGGCGAAGCTACCCACCTGGCGAGCACGGACGCGGCCGTATCAAGCAGAGCGAGTACTTGCTCCAGCTTCGTGAGAAGCAAAAGGCGCGCCGCTACTACGGGTTGCTCGAGAAGCAGTTCCGGAACACATACGAGAAGGCCACGCGAGGCACCGGCGCGCCGGGCGAGAACCTTCTGCGGATGCTCGAAACCCGGCTCGACAACGTCGTGTACCGCCTCGGCTTCGCCGGGTCGCGCGCGCAGGCGCGCCAGTTCGTGCGCCACGGCCACTTCCACGTAAACGGCCGGCGCGTCAACATCCCGAGCTACGGCGTGCGCCCGAACGACGTCATCACGCTCAAGCCGGGCAGCGCTGCAGCAGCGGTCATTCGCGACGCAACGGATCTCACGGCGTCGGTTGCTCCCTGGCTCCAGGCCGATCACGAGGGTCTCACGGGGAAGGTCTTGAAGTGGCCGGAGCGCGCCGAGATCGACACCCCAGTTCAAGAATCGCTCATCGTCGAGCTCTACTCCAAGTAGTAGGTGCTCCACCCGCCCCAGAAGAAGAGAGGAATGCTTTGGCTACGCGCACAAGCCTGATGGAGTTCCAGATCCCGCGGATCGTCAGCGAGGAGTCCGACGAAAGCCGCGGCGTGTTCGTCATCGAGCCGCTCGACCGTGGCTTTGGTTACACGTTCGGGAACTCGCTGCGGCGCGTGCTGCTCTCGTCCCTCGAAGGCGCTGCCGTCACCGCAGTGAAGATCGAGGGCGTCGCACACGAGTTCACGACGCTGCCCGGCGTGCGCGAGGACGCGACCGACATCATCCTGAGCCTCAAGGGCCTTATCTGCCGCCTCCACGGCGAGTCGCCCGAGGTCGAGGTTCATATCTCGAAGAAGGGCCCGGGTGTCGTCACGGCAGCCGATATCGAGGCGCCCGCCGATCTCGAGATCCTCAACCCCGAGCTCGAGATCGCGCATCTCGCCGACAAGGGCAAGCTCGAGGCGACGATCACGATCGGACGTGGCCGCGGCTACGTACCGGCAGAGAACAACCGCGGCCCCGAGATGAGCATCGGCGTCATTCCGATCGACTCCATCTTCTCGCCTGTACGCCGAGTCGCCTACGAGGTCGAGGCCGCACGGGTCGGCCAGCGCACCGACTACGACAAGCTCCGGCTCGACGTGACGACCGACGGGTCGGTCGAGCCCCGTGATGCGATCGCGGAGGCGGCCGAGATCCTCATCCGACAGCTTGCGATCTTCACCGACGTCGACAAGATCGAAGGCTTCGGCGAGACCGCCGTCGAAGCTGCGGCAGAGGTCACGGCCTCGCACGGCATGGAGAACTTCCCGATCGAGGAGCTCGAGCTCGGGGTGCGCTCGTACAACTGTCTCAAGCGCGTGGGCATCGAGACCATCGGTGACCTCACGTCGAAGACGGAAGGCGACCTCGCCGCGATTCCGAACTTCGGCCGGAAGTCGATCGAAGAGGTGCGCGAGACGCTCGCTGCTCACGGTCTCACGCTCCGCGGGGAGGAGCTGCAGTAACGTGACCGCTCCCGCAAGTCCTGCACCTCTTCGCGCGGCTGCAAGCGCGTCGCATGCCGACGTCCTCGGTGGCCCTGATATCTGCGGGTGTCCAGCCCTGTGTTCGAGGCCTGCTCGGTTCTCGCCGGCGAATCGGCCCGGGCCTTCCCGGAGCGACCACTAGTGCGCCACCGGCGAGCCGGAAAGAAGCTCGGTCGCGACTCCGCGCATCGCAAGGCGTTGTACTCGAACCTTGCCGGTGCGCTGATCGAGCACGGCCGGATCCAGACGACCGAGGCGAAGGCGAAGGCCGTCAAGCCGTTTGCCGAGAAGATGATCACTCTTGGCAAGCGAGGCGACCTCGCAGCGCGGCGGCAGGCGCTCGCGGCGCTTCGCTCAAATGACGTCGTCTACCGGCTGTTTGCCGAGATCGCACCCCGGTTCGCGGAGCGTCCGGGCGGCTACACACGGATCGTCAAGCTCGGTCAGCGCCAGGGCGACGCCGCGGAGATGGTCTACCTCGAACTCGTCGATCACGAGCCCGCGTCCGCCTAGAGGCTTGATGTGAACGTGGGGTGCATGTCGGGGAGGGCATGCACCAAGCAGCGTGGTTGGCCCGGTCGGCGGCAAGGCTCTTGGCTTTGGTGCCGATCAGGACGGCCGCGAAGCGCCGCGTGCGGGCCCGGAACCGCGCCTGCGCCTCTTTCACAGCAACCCTCTAGAACTCTCGGCACCGGTGAGACGTCGTGCTGACGCTCATCGCTCTCGTCCTCGCACTCACCGTCGTGCCCGCACCCTGGGGCGCCGTTCTCATCTTCGCCGCCGTTCTCGTCGACGTTGCGGAGACCAAGCTGCTCTTGCGCTGGTCACAGCGACGACGACCCGCGGTAGGCATCGGTGGCCTGATTGGTCGGCGGGCAGTCGCGATCTCGCGGATCGCGCCAAGCGGTCAGGTGAAGATCGACGGTGAGGTCTGGCAGGCGATCTCGCAAGCCGAGATTGACCCGGGGGAGCCCGTGCTCGTCTCCGCTGTCGACGGCTTGGTGCTCACCGTGACGCGTCAGGCCACGTGACCACCCTGCGGCTCGACCTCGAGTACGACGGCACCGCGTTCTACGGGTGGGCCCGCCAGCCGGCGCACCGCACGGTCGAGGCTGCGGTCCGCGCGGCGCTCGACCGCGTCTATCCTACGTGGAGCGGGCTTGCCGTTGCCGGGCGCACGGACACCGGTGTTCATGCCACGGGACAAGTCGCATCCGTCGTCGTCTCCGGCGGGCCGCCCGTCGAGCGGAGCGCTGCGGCCCTCAATGCCGTCCTGCCGAGCGATGTCGCCGTTCGCACCGCCGCGACGGCCGCCGCGGGCTTCCACGCCCGCTTCTCGGCTCGTGCACGGTCGTATCGGTACATCGTGCTGAACCACTCGGTGCGCTCGGCATTCGAGGCGCGGCGGGCACTCTGGTGGCCGCGTCCGCTCGACGAGCGCCAGCTGGCGGCCAGCGCGGCCGCCCTCGCCGGCGAGCACGACTTCACTGCCTTCACGCCAACGGAGACCAAGCACACCGTGTTCACGCGCGTTGTTCACGACGCCGCGTGGGAGCGCCGGGGCGATCACCTCCACTTCACGATCACCGCTCACTCGTTCCTTCGCCATATGGTCAGGACGCTAGTCGGAACGATGCTCGAGGGAGAGCCTGCGACGTTCTTCGGCCTACTCGACGGGCGCCCTCGCAGCGAGGCCGGCGCGACAGCACCTCCATGGGGGCTCTACCTGGAGCACGTCGACTACTGAGCGCCCACCGCTACGATCGCCCGATGCGATGCTCGACCGTTCTCTTCGACCTCGACGGCACGCTGATCGACTCCGGGCCGATCATCATGGCCTCGATGAGACACGCCTCGCTGACGGTTCTCGGACGGGAGCCCGATGAGGCGAAGGTCCGGGCTGCGATCGGAGGGCCCGGGCTCGTCGAGCAGATGCGCGATCTCGATCCGCTACGCATAGACGAGCTCGTCTCCGTCTATCGAGCCCACAACGAGCCGCTCCACGAGATGCTCGCGGGATTCGACGACGTGCTTGCGCTGCTTCCCGTCCTGAGGGCGCAGGGCCGCCGCCTGGGCATCGTCACTGCGAAGCGCACGACCACCGCAGCGCTCGCCCAGGCACGGTTTCCGGTCCTCTCTGAGTCGATCGACGTGCTCATCGGCGCCGAGGACACCACACGCCACAAACCAGACCCAGCGCCGCTGCTCGAAGCGCTCGCACGGCTCGGCGCTCCAGTGGAGAATGCCGCCTACGTCGGGGACTCGCCCTTCGATATCCGTGCCGCCAAGGCGGCGGGAGTGCTCGCCGTGGCAGTGGGGTGGGGAGGCATCCATGCCCCCGCGCGGCTGCTCGAAGAACGTCCGGATGCCCTCGTTCACGATGCAGCAGAGTTGCTCGATGTGCTCGGCTAAGAGCTCATTCCAGAACGAGCGATGTGTGTCATTCTGAAATGAGCTCTCACGCCCGCGCCGAGGAGCTCCGCAAGCTGCTGGAGCAACACAGCTACCGCTATTACGTGCTCGACGACCCGAGCGTGGACGACTCCCTCTATGACGCGCTCTACGACGAGCTCGCCTCGATCGAGAGCGCCCAGCCCGAGCTCGTCACTCCCTCTTCACCGACACAGCGCGTCGGCGCCCCTCCGGCCGACGGGTTCCGGAAAGTCGATCACCTCTCCGCAATGGGCTCATTGGAGAAGGTGACGACGGATGAGGGGCTGCGCAAGTGGGCGGGCGACGTGGACCGGAGGCTCGGTACGGGGGAGGCCGTCGCGTACGTGATCGAGCCTAAGATCGACGGATCCGCCATCTCGCTCGTCTACGAGAGCGGTGTCTTCGTCCGGGGAGCGACGCGCGGCGACGGGCTCAGAGGCGAGGACGTCACCGTGAACCTCCGCACGATCGCCGCCGTGCCGCTCCGGCTCCGTCTCGCAGACGGCGAGCCGGCTCCCGCGTTGCTCGAGGCACGCGGCGAGGTCTACTTCCCGCTCTCGGGCTTCGAGCGCTTCACGGCGGCGCAGGTCGAAGCCGGAAAGCGGGCGGCCCCCAATGCGCGCAACGCGGCTGCGGGCTCGCTTCGCCAGCTCAATCCCGCGGTCACAGCCGATCGACCGTTGTCCCTGTGGGCGTACGGCTCGGGGGTCGTCGAAGGGATCTCCTTCCTGACGCACTTCGAAACCCTCACATGGCTACGCGAGCACGGGTTCCCGGTCAACCCCAACGTGGAGCGACTCGACTCGATCGAGGACGTGGTCGAGGCGTGTGTGGCCTGGGAGACGCGCCGCCGCGAGCTCGACTACGAGATCGACGGGATCGTGATCAAGGTCGACTCCCTCGATCAGCAGCGCCGGCTCGGCGCGCTCCACGAGCGACCCCGGTGGGCGCGTGCCTTCAAATGGGCTCCGATGACTGCGACGACGACGCTGCGCAAGATCCACATCAGGGTGGGGAGGACGGGAGCGCTCAACCCGTGGGCCGAGCTCGAGCCCGTCGCAGTCGGGGGCGTCACGGTTTCTACGGCAACGTTGCACAACGAGGAGGACATCAACCGCAAGGACATTCGCGAGGGCGATCTCGTGATCGTGCAACGCGCTGGGGACGTGATCCCGCAGGTTGTCGGCCCGGCTGGGGCCCACCGCGCGGAAAGCGTTCCCTGGAAGATGCCCGAGCGGTGCCCCCTGTGCGATGCCGTCGTCGTCAAGCCCGAGGGCGAGGTGATGCACCGGTGCCCGAACCGCGCCTGTCCGTCGCGCGGCCTCGAGACCCTCATCCACTGGGTCGGTGCCGCGATGGACATCGAGGGCGTCGGCGAGCAGTTCGTGCGCAAGCTGTGGGACGAGGGGCTCCTGCGCTCGCTGCCCGACCTGTACCGGCTCAGCTCGGAGCGGCTGCTCGACATCGAGGGCTACGGCGACATCTCGGCGGTGAGGGCGATCGCCGCGATCGACCGCTCCCGAGCCCAGCCGTTTTCCCGGGTGCTCTTCGGTCTGAACATTCCCAAGGTCGGCTGGGTGCTCGCCCGGACGCTCGCGGCACACTTCGGGTCAGTGGACGCGCTCGCCGTGGCCGGCCCCGAGGAGCTCGAGGAGGCGGAGGGGATCGGGCCGGACCGGGCGGAGCTGATCGCGGAGTGGTTCGCCGACGAGGACAACCGTGCTGTTGTCGAGGATCTGCGCGCGCTGGGACTCCGCTTCGAGGCCGACGAGGCAGACCGCCCCGTTCAGGGCTCTCTGACAGGACGCCAGTACGCGGTCACGGGAACGCTGGAGCGGTTTACGCGTGAAGCCGTCCAGGCCGCGCTCGAGGCCCGCGGCGCCAAGGTGTCGGACTCCGTCTCGAGCAAGACGGCCGGGGTCATCGTCGGTGAGAGCCCGGGCGCATCGAAGCTCGCGAAGGCCGAGAAGGCAGGCGTGCAACTCCTGACCGAGGCCGAGCTCGAAGCGCTACTTTCGGGCGAGTAGCGTGACGAACCGATCCTGCGCCACACGGGCGGCCCAGAAGGCCACAGGATCGCCGTTCTCGAAGACGGCGAATGCGTAGCGGCCCTCGACGAAACCGGACAGCGTGCAGGCTATGTTCGTCGTGCCGGTCTTGCCGCGTACCAGTCCGTGGAGTGCCGGGAGGCGGTTGAGTAGCGTGCCACTCTTCCCGGTGACCGCGAGCGAAGAGACGAACGTCGGGCGGATCGACGGGGTGGAGAAGGCGTGTCCGAGGAGCTGCACCACCGCTGTCGCCGTTAGCCGATCGAGGCTCGAGAGGCCCGATCCGTCGACGATTCGGACACCAGTCACGTCGATTGCGGCAGCTTTCATCGTACGCATGACGACCGCCGCTCCCGCGGGGGTCGTTCCCCGGGATCCAGCGACTGCTCCGAGTTGCTTGAGCAGCATCTCGGCGGTGAAATTGTCGCTTTCGTGGTTCATGAAGCGGAGAATCTCTGCCAGCGGCTGCGAGACGTCCCGGGCGAGCGCCGTCGCCTGCTCCGGCCGCACGATGCCGATTCCAGGGCCGCCCACGACGTTCACGCCGCGTTCGATGAGCGCCTCGCGGAGACGCTTCGCCGCCAGCAGCGGCGGCGACAACGCCGGCCAACCGTCGGCACGGTCGACGACGAGTGCTGAGAGCGGTGGGCTCTCGATCCCCGTGAACGACGACTTCCAGCCGGGTGCCCCTCGCTTGCGGTCGTAGAGCGACTCGTCGCCGCGAACGCGTCCAGTTACCTGCCGAATGCCCATCCGTGCGATTCGGGCCGCCAAGGCATCGAGGTCACTCGACGTGAGGGTTGGGTCACCGAAGCCCTTGAGAACGAGATCTCCGTTCCAGACATTTCCGGTGCGGCTACCGACGCCGTAGAGCTCCGTGTGGAAGCGGTAGCTTGGGCCCAGGACGACGAGCGCCGTCCAGGCGACGGGTAGCTTCTCGTTCGAAGCGGGCGCGAGCGGCAGCGCGGCGTTGTGGCCGAAGACGAGCGCTCCCGTCTCGAGGTCGATGGCGACGGCTCCGGTTCGTCCGAGCGACAAGTCAGGCGATCTGAGGGCCTGCCGGAGCCCGTTGGCGAGACTCTCTCGCGCGGCGTTCGACCCGGTTGCGGCGGTCGGGACGAGTGCGCCTAGGAGAACGAGCCAGAGGAGCGCGAAACGGAGGCGGCGCATCTCGGTCAACCGTAGATGGTAATGGTGACGGTACGCCGGCCCCAGGCCTGCGCCTGCGGCGTCGAGGGCATCCACAGGTCGATGATGTTTCCCCTGACAGCCGTACCGGTGTCGGCGGCGACCGCCGCCCCGTAGCCGGGGACGAACACCTTCGTTCCGAGCGGGATCACCGAGGGGTCGACGGCGATCACGCCGACTCCGGTGGGTAGCCCGCTCGCTGTTCGCCCGGGGAGGTGGTAGGCGACGGCGTCGACGACGAGCGTGCGGGTCCCGCTCACGGGCGTGGCTGTCGGGGTGGCAGCCGTCGTGCCGGCGGCCGTTGACGGCAGGGCCTGAGGAGCAGGCGTCGTTGAGGCGGCGAGCGCCTGAGACTTCTGCTCTGCCGCCTGCGCCTGTGCCTGCAGCGTGGCAATGCGCTGCACGCTGAGCGCATTCTGGCGGCGCAGGGACGCGACGGTCGCAGCACGGCTCGCCCGTGCACTCTCGAGAGCGGACACGCTCGAGGCTGAGTCGCGTTGCGCAGCTGAGAGCGCCACGCGCGCCCGGGCCAGGTGGGCCTCGATCCTGTCGAGCTCTCTCGCCCGGTTGCGTGCCTCGGCGCTGAGGCGCTCGTTCGACCGCGTCGCTCGGCGGAGCGCGTCGATGCCGTCGAGCACCTCATCGAGCGACGAGGCGCCGAGGACGATCGAGATCGCGTCGGGTTGCCCCTGGACGTAGAGCGCGCGGAGAAGCGCCGCGATACGTCGCTGTGTCCCGGCAAGCGAGCGTCTCACGATTGCGCGCTGCGCGCTCGCGTCTGCCGCCGAGCGTTCAAGGCCGGCGGCACGCTGCACGAGGCGCTGCTGCGCGGAGCGAGCCCGCTCGAGGGCGCTCTCTGCGGCGTAGAGGTCGAGCAGCGCACGTCGCTCGTGCTCGGAGATCGAGGTAGCGGTTGCGCTGCCGGAGCCGGTGGTCGAGCGCTGCGCGGGCACCGTGTCCGCGCCGCTCTGAGTTGGTACGACGAAGGCGACTAGGAGGCCGCCCGCAACGGCCGCGCGAACCGGCCAGCGCCTGCGGAGTCCTCTTGCCACAGGGGGAGAAACCTAGCACGAAGTTGGCTCTTGTAGTCTGCGAACTAGCTGCTATGCACGCATTTTTGCCGGTTGCCGGTTGCAGCACGTCGTCCGTCCCTGCTACTGTCTTCCCTTCGTGACGGGTACCGCCGCCACCGGCGAGCCTGTCGACCATCGAACCACACGAACCGTGATCCGTTCGAGAAACCGACAGACTCGTGCCTTGCTATTGGCTTTTTCGGCCCTGCTAGCCGTGCTCTTGTGCGTTGGCGGCTCAGCGTCAGCCGATCCGTCGATTTCGTCCAAGCAGGCACAGGCGGCCGCCGTGCTTGCTCAGATCGAGCAAATGGACGGCACGCTCGAGCGAGCAGTAGAGAAGTACAACTACGCGAATGTGCAGCTCGACACGATCCAGAGTGACCTGAAGCTCAACGCGAACCACCTCGTGATCGCGAAGCAGAGCCTCACCACCGCGCAGAAGCGCATAGCGAACCGCGTGCGAGCGCTGTACGTCAACGGCAGCGCCGGGGGTGCGGTTGAAGTGCTGCTTGGTGCGGAGAGCCTCGACGATCTCATCAATCGGCTCGAGGCGGTGCGCAGGGTCGGCGCACAGGACGCGCAGGTGCTCGGCGACGTGAAGAAGTTCAAGGCCGAGGTGATCCACCGCAAGGCGAAGCTCGAGAAGGCGCAGGCGGCTCAGGTGCAGGTCGTCGCTCAGCGCGCGACGGAGAGACAGGCGATCGAAGGACAACTCGCCGAGCGGCAGCGGCTCCTCTCGTCGATCAAGGATCAGATCGTGCAACTGAAGGCCCAGGAGGCTCGCCGTCAGGCAGCACTCGCCGCCCAGGCGAGATTGCGCTTGCAAGCTCAGCAACAGCAGGCCACCACGCTGGCAGCCACGGCGTCCACGCAGGAGCCTGTCACCGACGTGTCCACACCGAGCCTTGACGCGAGCTCGGATCCCATCGCTGCAGCCCCGCCGTCCCAGTACGGCGGTGTTGTCGGAATCGCGATGCAGTACCTGGGGATCCCGTATGTCTGGGGAGGCTCGACGCCGGCAGGCTTCGACTGCTCAGGGTTCGTCGCCTATGTCTACGCGCAGGTTGGCGTGTCGCTTCCGCATCACGCTGCGTCCCAGTACGGCTACGGTACTCCGGTTTCCCAGAGCGACCTCCAGCCCGGCGATCTGGTCTTCTTCAACGGCCTCGACCACGTGGGGATCTACATCGGTGGGGGCCAGTTCATCCACTCGCCGCACACCGGTGACGTTGTGAAGATCTCCAGCATCTCCGGTTGGTACTCCGACACATGGGTCGGCGCGCGCCGGTTGTAGGAGGGATTCTCGGGTAGGGGGAGAACGCGGTTCTCTCAGCCACGGAAGGACGACGATGCGCACCACGTGGAACGGATCTCTCAGCTTCGGACTCGTCAACATCCCGGTCGGCCTGGCGCCTGCCACGGCGTCGTCTGCCCGCCAGGCGGATGTGTCGTTCCGGCTCTTGCATCGCGAGTGCCTGACGCCGATCAAGCAAAAGCGGTGGTGCACGGTTCACGACCGCGAGGTCGGTCCTGACGAGATCGTCAAGGGCTGGGAGGCGTCGAAAGGACACTTTGTCGTCGTCGAGGCCGACGAGCTCGAGGCACTCGAGCGACGCGACGACTCACGTGCGATCGAGATCACCCGATTCGTAGCCCTCGCTGATGTGGACCCGGTGTACTTCGACCGGACGTACTATCTCGTTCCGGGAGCGACGACCGCACAGCGACGCCCGTACAAGCTGCTCGCCGAGGCGATGAGCGAGGCAGGCGTCGCCGCGCTCGGGCGCTTTGTGCGCTCGGGCCGCGAGACGTTGTGCCTCGTGCGGGCGAAAGGCGAGGCGCTCGCGCTCGAGACTCTCTTCCTCGCCGACGATGTCTCGAGTGCGAACGAGATCGACGAGAGCATGGTCGAGACCGAGATCAAGGACGCCGAGCGTGCCCTCGCGCACCAGATCATCGACGGCTTGCGTGGCGGGTTCGACCCTGAAGAGCTCGCGAGCGACTATCGACAGGATCTCCGGCGGCTGCTCGAGGCAAAGCTCAACGGGGAAGAGCTGGAGCAACCCGAGCCACGCGACGCTCCGACTCCCGTGATCGACCTGATGGAAGCGCTGAAGGCGAGCGTTGCCGCTACGTCGACGGCAGGGCGAGAGACGAAGAAGACCCGCCCGAAGCGCGCGACGAAGGCCTCGTAAAACAAACCCTCCGCTCGTCCTCGCGGCTCTGCGATGCCGGAGTGGTTACGTCCGGCCTACGCGCTGGCGTGCACTCCCGAGCCGACCGTCATTGCCTGGAGCTGCGCCTGGAAGAGCGTCTTGTCGATCTTGCCCTGATAGATCGGCACGCCTTCCTCGATGCACACCTTGATCACCTCGCTGCGATCGATGCCGAGCTCCTTGGACAGCTCCTCCGGGGTCAGGTGATTCGCCATGCGCTACGACCTCCTCCGAGCAACAAAAAAGCCCGTCCGCACAATGGCGCGAATCCGGGCTCGCAGGATGCTCGATTGGGTGGTGGCGGGGGTCAACGGGCCCGCCTCCCGAGATGGCTCATGATGGTGAAAGCGTAGCGGCGAGCGGGTAACTTCCGCAACGATCTGCACGCTCCCTAGCGCCGTCTTTGCACGACCTTCACATTCCTGCAGTGGTCTTCAGACCGGGTTGTCGACCTCGATGAACTGCCACTCGAGGTCGAAGCGGTCGGCGAGTCGTGCGGCGAGAGCCTGTACACCCAAGCGCTCCGACGCGTAGTGGCCGGCGGCCACGAGATGGATTCCGAGCTCGCGCGCGGTTGCCAGGCTCGGCTCTTCGGGCTCTCCGGTTACGAGCACGTCGAACCCCTGACGCGCCGCGTTCGCGAGATCGTGGCCAGCGGCTCCCGTGACGATCGCCGCTCGGCGGATCTCGCGGGGCCCTTCGGCGAATACCGTCGGCTCACGATCTACAGCATCGCGGATCCGGGCTACGAGATCGTCGACAGCGATCGGCTCGGTGAAGTCGCACGCTGCTCCGATCTCCATGAACGACCCGGTTCGCTCGGCTCCGATTCGGCGGGCGAGCTCGGCGTTGTTGCCGATCTCCGGGTGCGCGTCGAGCGCAAGGTGATAGGCGACGAGCGAGGCATCTGCCGCAAAGAGCGCCTCCAGGCGACCGCGCAGACGTCGATCGACCACGAGTGGCTCATTGCGCCAGAAGAGGCCGTGGTGCACGAGCACCATCTGGGCGCCGGATACGGCTGCCCGCTCGAAGAGCTCCTTGGAGCTCGAGACGCCGCACGCGATCCGCTCGACGTCGGCGGTGCCGACGACCTGCAGCCCGGGCATTCCGTATTCCGACCAGCGCCCCACGTCGAGAAGCTCGTCGGCGAACGCCACGATCGTGTCGCGCGGTGCCACCGTCTGATTCTAGAGCTACTCCCCCATCGGGGCGTGTGACCGTCTGCCGACGACGTCTATTCGGAGGGAGGAGCTCTATCTCCATGGCTAGCGCATTGGCTTTATGTCGGGTTGTGGATTCGTCGAAACTGCAGGTACTTTCAGGAAACCGGAGAATCCAAAGACGAAGGCTTGCTCGCAAGCTATTTTCCCCGCCGGGCGGTTTGATCGTCACGGTAAGCGTTTGTCTCGGGGAAAGTAGCTACCCTTCTAGCCGCTCGGGGTGTGGCGCAGCCTGGTAGCGCGCTCCGTTCGGGTCGGAGAGGTCCCCAGTTCAAATCTGGGCACCCCGATTGACGCGGGGAGGAACCCAGGTTCCTCCCCGCGGGCCCCTCCTCCTGAGTCAATTGCACGGCACAGCGCGCATTGGCCTCCCGGCCGGCGAAGCCGGCCTCCGGCCCTCCGTGTTGCGGCATTGGCAGAGGCGTCCTCGTCCTCTCGCACGCTCGGGCTTGGCGACGACGCCTTGTAACACTCTGTTACTTGGTGTCGGCACGGCCCACGCCGTGGTGTCCGGCGCGCTGGCATTTGGGCCGGGGGCCTGCACCCGGGGTATCCTGAGGCGGTGCTGCGCGCCGTGCTGTTCGACGTGGACTTCACGCTCTCGCGCCCCGGACCGGAGCTCGGGCCCGATGGGTTCTGGGAGACCGGCGAGCGACACGGGCTCGAACTCGCACGCGATCGGTACGAGGAGGCGCACGCTGCGGCCCTCGTCAGCGCGCACAACGCGTCAAGCCACGAGCACGACGAGGAGGTCTGGATCCGTTTCACCGAGCGGGTGCTGATCGGCATGGGTGCCGATCCGACGCGATCGCGGCCGGCGGCGGTCGACCTGGTCGGGGAGTGGGGATGTCACGAGAACTTCGACCTCTACGACGACGCGCTCCCCGCGCTCGACGACCTGCGGCGCCGCGGGCTCAAGCTCGGCCTGGTCACGAACGGCCACCGCGACATCGACGAGTTCGTCGTCCACCACGGCCTTCAGGTCGACGTCGCCGTCGGATCGAAGGCCCATGGCTTGATGAAGCCTCATCCCTCGATCTTCGAGGTCGCTCTGGCAGCGCTCGGTGTTGCGGCGACTGAGGCTGCCATGGTCGGCGACTCGCCCGACCACGACGTGGCCGGGGCGCGCGCGATCGGCATGCGCGGCGTGCTCCTCGACCGGGACGGAAGGTATCCCCCGGGCGTAGACGTCGTCGCCGACCTCTACGCGCTCCCGTCGCTTCTGGGACTAGAGGCTTGATGTGAGGGTGGCGAACGCGCGGTTGCGGGCCCGCACGCGGCGCTTCGCGGCCGTCTCGCTCGGCACCAAGGCCTCCAGCCTTGCCGCCGATCGAGCCAACCACGCTGCCTGGTGCATGCCCTCCCCGACACGCAGCCACTTTCACCGCAAGCCTCTAGAGCTGCGCGAGGGCTCGCGGTGAGCTCCCCGGGGCGCGGCGCGACCACCGATCGGGAGGGTCTTCCCGTCATCCAACTCGGCGACACGGGGTCGGGTCGCACGATCGCCGCTCTCGGCTTTGGGGCCTTCGGGCTCGCCTACTCGCTCACGACCACGGCGGCATATCTCCCCGGAATCCTGTCCCAGTTCACCGACTCGACCACGCTGATCGGCGTCGTCCTCGCAAGCGAGGGCTTGTTCGCCCTGACCCTCCCGCTCGTCGTCGGCCCGTGGAGCGACACGTTCCATACGCCGCTCGGCCGCCGCAGGCCGTTCATGCTCGTTGCGCTGGGGCCGATCGCGTTCTGCCTGACGCTCATGGCCTTCATGCCGAGCCTCTGGACGACGTCGTTGCTCGTCGGAGCGTTCTTCCTCGCGTATTACGTCTACGAGCCGCCGTACCGTGGTCTCTACCCGGATCTGCTGCCCGAGAGGGTGTACGGTCGCGCCCAGGGCGTTCAGCACCTCTTCCGAGGTCTTGCGCTCGGGATCGGACTGCTCGGCGGCGCGGCGCTCTACCATTTCTGGAAGCCGGCACCCTTTCTCGTCGCGGCGTTCGTGGTCGCCGGGGCGTGCGCGGTACCGATCCTCTTCACCCGCGAGGACGGGGGACACGGGCGGGTGTTCCAGGGCGTCCGAGCCTACGTTCGGCATTCGTGGCTCGTGCTTCGTCGCGAGTCCGAGATCCGGCGGTTCCTCGTCGCGAACGCCGCCTGGGAGGGAACGTTCGCAGGAGCTCGAACGTTTGTCTTCCTCTACGTCACGGTTGGCCTGGGACAGTCCCTCGGGACGCTCTACCTCGTCTTTGGAGCCGTGGCGGCTGGCTATGTCGTGGCGGCGCTCGTCGCCGGTCCGATCGGCGACCGGGTCGGTCTCGGTCGTGTGATCGTCGTCGCGTCGTTCATCTACGGCGGTGGCCTGCTCGCCGGCGGGCTCGCCCAACGCTGGCACGTCTGGTTCGTGCCGATCATCTTCAGCGTCGCAATCGCCGGAGGCGCAGTGATGACGTTGGCCTGGGGCCTTCTCTTCAAGCTGATGCCTGCCGGTGATCGCGGCGCCATTGCAGGGCTTGCGACGACGACCAAGGGCATCGGTCTCGTTATCGGCCCGCTGCTGGCCGGGGTCCTAATCGACGTGCTGCGGCCATACCTCTCGGTGACCGAGGGCTACCAGGCGCTCTGGCCCATTCTCGGTGTTCCGATCCTCCTCGTGATCCCGCTCGTGATGTCGCTCATCCCCGCCGAGTCAGCGGCAGACCGTCGTCGCTTTGCCGAGCAGCACGAAGCCCCTGGGAGCGCACCTACCGGAACGCGTCGAGGCCCGTGAGCGCTCCGCCGACGACGAGCGTGTGCACCTCGTGCGTCCCCTCATAGGTCAGCACCGACTCGAGGTTGTTCATGTGGCGGATCACCGGGTACTCCAGGGTGATCCCATTCGCGCCGAGGAGCGAGCGCGCCGAGCGTGCGATCTCGAGCGCGCCGCGCACGTTGCCCATCTTGCCGAGGCTCACCTGCTCCGGCCGCAGCGCGCCGGCGTCCTTGAGGCGACCGATGTGAAGGGCGACGAGCAGCGCCCGGTTCACCTCGAGCGCCATCTCCGCCAGCTTCTGCTGCGTCAGCTGGTAGCCCCCGAGCGGCTTGCCGAACACGATTCGCTCTTGCGCGTAGGCGAGCGCCGACTCGAAGCAGGCACGGCCCGCGCCAACGGCGCCCCAGACGATGCCGTAGCGGGCTTCGTTCAGGCACGAGAGCGGGCCGCGCAGCGTGGACGAGCCCGGGAGCATGCTCGACACCGGGACGCGGACGTCGTCGAGGACGAGCTCGGACGTCACCGAAGCGCGGAGCGAGAGCTTGCGCTCGATGTCGGGCGTCGAGAGCCCCGGGGTGCCGCGCTCGACGATGAAGCCGCGGATCTCACCTTCGGTCGTTCGCGCCCAGACGATTGCTACGTCCGCGATCGAGCCGCTCGTGATCCACATCTTGGCGCCGTTCAGGATCCAATCGCTCCCGTCCCGGCGCGCGGTCGTCCGCATCGTCCCAGGGTCACTGCCTGCGTCAGCCTCCGTCAGCCCGAAGCAGCCAATCACCTCCCCTGCGGCCATCCGGGGCAGCCACGCCTGTTTCTGCTCCTCTGACCCCCAGCGCCAGATTGCGTACATGGCGAGCGATCCTTGCACCGACACGAGGCTGCGAACGCCCGAGTCGCCTGCCTCGAGCTCGAGGCACGTTAGTCCGTACGCGACGGCGCTCGCTCCGGCGCAGCCGTAGCCTTCGAGGTGCATACCGAAAAGTCCCAGCTCCGCGAGCCCCTGGATTACGTCCGTCGGCAGCTCACCAGCCTCGAACCAGGCGCCCACGTCGTCCACCACCCGGTCCTGGACGAACCGGCGGACGGCGTCGCGGACGGCGCGCTCCTCCTCGCTTAGGAGGCCGTCGATCGCGAGCAGGTCGGCCGGGTCGAGAGGAGGGAGCGCGTCTGTATCCGCCATCACCGTGCAGTATCACCGACCGCGGGCCGCCACCGTCCAGCGTCCGTCCACATACCTGACCGAGACGTCGATGTCGAAGCACGCGGCCATCGTCTCCTCGGTGAGCGCCTCGGCGATCCGTCCTGCGGTCACGATGCGCCCTGCGCGCAGGAGCAGGACATGGGTGGTCGAGCGGGGCAGCTCCTCGGGATGGTGGGTCACGAGCACCGTGGTCAGCTCGGGGTGCGAGTCGACGAGCGTGTCGAGGCTGCGCAAGAGCAGCTCCCGCCCGCCCAGGTCGAGTCCGGCGGACGGCTCGTCGAGCACGAGTAGCCCAGGCTCACACATGAGTGCACGTGCGATCAGGATCCGCTTGCGCTCCCCGCTCGAGCAGCGACCGAACGGGCGCTCCGCCAGCGGCTCACAGCCGAGCTGGGAGAGTAGCGCGCGTGCCCGCAGCCGGTCGCGGGGTGCCCCCATCTCTTGGAAGAAGAGAATCGTGTTTGTCCGGCCGGTCAACACGACCTGCTCGGCCAGCAGAGAGGGGGCAAATGAGCGCTCGAGGCCGGGGTCGACGAAGCCGATCTGGCGGCGGAGTGTCGGCAGCGCGACCTTGCCGAGGCGGTTGCCGAGCACTGCGACCGTACCGCTGCTCGGGTGCGTGACCGCGCCGAGGAGATTGAGAAGGGTTGACTTCCCGGCGCCGTTCTGCCCGAGCACGGCCCACCGCTCGCCCGGTTGAGCCTGCCAGGTGACGGTGTCGAGGATGGTCAGGCGCGTAGCCGTGCCGGCGAGCGGGCGCCAGACGGTCACCGAGTCGAGCGACAGCGCTGGTTCCATCGGATGGTGACCGTAGCGTGTTGGTTGCGCTCGGGCGCGCCCGAGCCGTCAACTAGACTTCGCGGTTCGGTGAGCTCCGACCACTACTTCTATGGTCCGCGTCCTGCGGAGCGCCGACGCAGCCGGCTACGAGCTGTCGGGCTTCCGCTTGCGGCTGGGGTCGCGCTCCTCGTGGTCGTGGCGCTGCTCGTCGGGACGGCCTTCGCCGGATCGCCCAGCCGGATCGCGTCCGGAACGAGGATCGCAGGCGTTGAGGTCGGGGGTCTAACGGCGCCCGAGGCGATACAGAAGCTCTCACAGCGCTCGACTGCCGTCGCACGGATTCCCGTCCGGTTCAGCGCCGGCGGCAAGTCGTACCCGATCTCGGCCTATCGCCTAGGCGTGCGCCCGGATTGGAACGCTGCCGCCCGCGCCGCCGTCGAGCGCGGTGACGGGTTCGCGCCGCTTCGTGGGCTCCGTCGACTGCAGACGCGCATCACGGGGGCGGACCTGACTCCGCGCATCTCCGTCTACTCCTCGGCGATCGCGTACGAGCTCGACCTGCTGGCCGAGAGCGTCGCTCAACCGAGCGTCAACGCTTCACTCCGCCGGAAGGGCCTACGGATCACAGTTGTTCCCGAGCGAGTCGGGCGCACGCTCGATCGCGCCGCCGCCGCCGCGCTGATCGTCGACTCCCTCGCCTCGTTCCGGCGCGACGGGGCTGTGGCGCTGCCGGAGCGCGTCGAGGAGCCGCGCGTCGCGGCCGCCATGTTGACGGGTGCGCTACGGCAGGCACAGACCGCGCTCTCGGCCCCCGTACGACTGGTCTACGCCAAGAGAGCCTGGCGGCTCCCACGCTGGCGGATCGCGACCTTGCTCGTCCTTCCGTCGGGCGGAGCCACGATGATCGGCGTCGGCGGACGACCTGCGGAGGCGTACTTCGAACGGCTCGCCGAGACCGTCGGGCGCAAACCCATAGACGCCCGTTTCGTCGTCACGAGCGGCGGCATCCGGATCGAGCCGTCGAAGGCCGGACTCGCGCTCGACGTCCCGGCCAGCGCCAAGGCGCTCACTGCCGCGCTCGTCCGCCCGGGCGCCCGCGTTGCTGCGCTGTCGGTTCGAACCGCCGCGCCGGAGCGAACGACGGCGGCTGCGAAGGCCATGGGCATCACGCGCGTCGTCTCGTCGTACACCACGTCCTACGGCGGGACCCCGGGGCGCCTCCACAACGTACAGCTCGTCGCGGAGCTGATCGACGGCGCGCTGATCAAGCCGGGCGCCACGTTCTCGTTCAACGGAACGACAGGTGAGCGAACCGCGGCCAAGGGATTCGAGGAGGCCCCCGTCATCATCAACGGCGAGCTCCAGAACGGTCTTGGTGGCGGGGTCTGCCAGGTCTCGACCACGGTCTTCAACGCGGCCTTCGACGCGGGCCTGCCGATCGTCGAGCGAACCAACCATGCGCTCTACATCAGTCACTACCCGCAAGGTCGCGATGCGACGGTGGACTATCCGAGCGTCGATCTCAAGTTCCGCAATGACACTGGCAAGTGGCTGCTCATCCGGACGTTCGTCGGAACCGGCTCGCTGACGGTGAACCTCTACGGCACCACCGTCGACCGGAAAGTCGAAGTGACGACGGCACCGCTCGTCGCGACCGGCGCCGTCCCGGTCACGAAGATCGACGACCCGGCTCTCGAGAGGGGGGAGACGGCCGTCGACACCTACGGTGCTCCACCGCGCTCGACCTCCGTGCACCGCATCGTATATTCGCCGTCGGGAGACGTGCTCTACGACTCGACCTTCTCGTCGCGCTACGTCAGCGAGCCGACCGTGATGCGCGTCGGGACGAAGAAGCCCGCCAAGCCGAAGAAGAAGGCCGGAGACACGAAGCAGGCGGAAGACGCGGCCGTGGACACGAAGGAGCCCGCAGCTACGCCGACGGCGCCTGTGCCGGGCGTTCAGCCCTAGCGACCGCGTCGACGAACCACGTCGGCAGGCGCAGGGGCCGATGCGTTGCCGCATCGACCAGCGCGTGATCCGTGTAGCCGTCCGCGACGACCTCGTCGGCGCGTGTGACGCTGTACTCGCAGCGGAAGCGCGCGCCGCGAAGGTCGACACAGCGAATCCAGATCGTGAGCACGTCGTCGAAGCCTGCCGTTGCGAGGTAACGGACGTGCACAACCGTTGTGAGCGCCTCGACGCCCTGCTCCTGGATCCACCGGTAGCCGCCCGCGTGCTCGGCGAGGTATGCCACGCGCGCGACCTCGAGCCAGACGACGAACGATGCGTGATGCGCAATGCCCTGCGCATCCGTCTCGGCAAACCGCACTGTTATGTCGTACCCGTTCGGAAACCCCTCCACAGCCCCGCACTCTACGTCGTCGCGAAGATGGTCTACACTCGTGGTGTGGATGCAGATACGAAGACACCCACGTCCGACAAGGACGTACTCTCGCGTCTTGCCGAGCGGGGCGAGGAGGCGCTCGGCAAGCTCGCCGACATGCCCGGTGGCACCAAGGCGTTGCAGGCCGTCAACGGCCTCCGAACCCGGGTCGACGACCTCTCGCGCAAGGTACGCGGCATCGACGAGCTCGAGGCGCGCCTGGCGAAGCTCGAGAAGGAAGTCGCGGCGCTGCGACGTGCCGCAAAGAAGTCAGAAGCCTCGCCGCTGTAGCTCGGGCGAGGCCTTGCTGCTAGGGCGACGGAACCCGGAGCAGGAGTCGGCCGGGAAGGACGTCGAAGCGTGCCGGAGTCGTGCCGGGCTGCTCGCCGTCGAGCTGGAGCGGAACCGGGTCGTCGGTCTCGATCGTCACGGTGGCGGCACGCAGGAGTTCTCCTTTCGGATGGGGGAGATGGGTGCCTCGATAGATGCGTGGCATCGTGGTGAGGAGGTCACGTCGCGTCACGTCGCCGATAGTGAGCACGTCCAGTAGTCCGTCGTCTGGCTCGGCCTCGGGACAGATCTTCATTCCGCCTCCGAAGAACCTGCCGTTCGCGACGACGACGTCGAACATCCGCCCCTGACGCGCGTCCTCGCCGACGGTGATCCGGGTCTCGACCGCCGACCAGCCGCTGAAGACCGCTAGCGTCGCCCAGAGGTACGAGACCTTGCCACCCAGCGTCTTCGTCGTCGTGTTGGCGCGTTGCGCGATCGCGCCGCTCATGCCCGCGCTCGCGACGTTCGCGAAGAACGCCTCGTGCTCTTCGTCTTCCCACCCTCGGTACGTGACCCGGCCGAGATCGATCGCGCGAGTCGTTCCGCGCACGGCGACGCGGGCGGCCTCGGTCACGTCGTGTGGGATCCCGAACGTGCGCACGAAGTCCCAGCCCGTTCCTCGCGGGAGAACGGCGATCGCGGGAGCCTCAGCCTGCACGGCGAGCCCGTTGGCGACCTCGTTGACCGAGCCGTCGCCACCGACGACCACGAGCAGCTCGGCCCCCTTTGCGACTTGCTCGCGCGCGAGCTCCCCGAGCTGGCCGGGACGCTCGCTGAAGACGGCGTCACCCACCAGTCCCGCCGCGGCCGCCTTGCGCGCAATCTCAGGCCAACGCCTCCCGGTCGACCCATTCGCCGATGCCGGGTTGACGAGGAACACGGCGCGGTCTGTGATCGGCGCCCTTACGACGACGTGACGGTGTGCAGCGCGAGCTCTGTCATCTCGTCGACTGCGCGCTTGAGCTCGTCGTCCGTGATCCGGAGAAACTCGCCCTCGACGACCGTATCGCTGACGACAAGGAGACAGCCCGCGCGGATCTTGCGGAGGGCTGCGAGCGTGAAGAGGACGGCAGCCTCCATCTCGACGGCGAGAATCCCGCGATCCGACCAGCGCTGCGCTTGACCCGGGTCGGGCTGGTAGAAGATGTCGCTCGACACGATCGGCCCGACGCGGACGGTCTTGCTGAGCTTCTTCGCATGATGCACGGCGTCGTGCACGAGACCGAAGTCCGGCGTCGGGGCATGCGGCTCGCTGCCGACGTAGTGCATCGCGGTGGCGTCTGCGGCGGTCGCAGAAAGCGCCACGATCATGTCTCCCATCGCCATACCGGGCTGCAGCCCACCACAGGTGCCCACCCGAAGGATCGTCTTCACGCCGAGCTGCACCAGCTCCTCGATCACGATCGCGGCTGACGGGCACCCCATGCCACTCGATTGCACGGACACCGGCACGCCTCCGAACGTGCCCGTGTAGCCGAGCATGCCCCGCTCACTGTTACGCTGGACGACATCGTCCATGAACGTCTCGGCGATGTACTTGGCGCGAAGCGGATCGCCAGGGAGGAGGCATGCCTCCGCGTAGTCGCCCGGCTCTGCGCGCACATGGAACGGCACGCGCGGAACCCTATACGTCAGGATCGGGGTGATGGCGCACATCATTAGGCCCACGCGCGAGCAGATGCTCGCCTTCTGCGACGAGGACCCGGTGGAGCGCGTGTTCCTAGAGGACGTGGCGCGGCGTGGGAGCGGCTCGTTCGTAGGCCTGGGTGCCGGCGGACGGCTCGCTGCGCTCTGCCACATCGGCGCGAACGTCGTGCCGTCCGGGCGTGGTTGCGAAGCGTTCGCGAGCGTCGTCTCCCGGGGAGGCGCCCGGATGCTGATCGGCGAGGAGCGGGCCGTCAGCGATCTCTGGGCGGTGGCGTCCTCACGTCTTCCTGCGCCGCGTGAGGACAGGCCCGGACAGCCTGTGTATGCGATCGACGAGGCACCGCTCCCGGGTGAGACGAGCCTGAGACCTGCGACGCTCGGCGACCTCGACCGGCTCGTTCCGGTCTGTGCCGAGGCGCATCGAGAGGAGCTCGGTGTCGACCCGCTGCGTCGGGACGCGGAGGGGTTCAGGTGGCGGACACGGGTACAGATCGAGGAGGGTCGGTCGTGGCTGTGGGAGGACGACGGCGTGATCCGGTTCAAGGCGGAGGCGTCCGCGTGGACCCCCTCGGCGGTTCAGCTCCAACAGGTGTGGACTGATCCGCAGGCGCGCGGGCTCGGCTACGCGAGCCGCGGCCTCCGCGACCTCGTCAGGCTTCTCCTTCAGCAGGTCACGACGGTCTGCCTGTTCGTCCGAACCGACAATCCGCGTGCGATCGGGCTCTACGAGTCGATCGGGATGGTGCGGCGGCTCCGCTTCCGGAGCATCCTGCTTCCCTAGCCGAGCATCGCCTTGCCCGTCACGGCCCTGCGCACGCAGTGGGCGGGTGGCCCCTACAATCGGCCTGTGGACGTGCGAGAGCTTCGTGAGCGGATCGAGGGCCAGATCCGGGCGCGCCACCTCCTCGCCCCGGGCGGGGACGTCACGTGTCTTGTCTCCGGTGGCGCGGACTCGACCTGTCTCTGGCATGCACTCGGTTCGCTTGGCTACAACGTCCGCGCGCTTCATGTCGATCACGGCCTGCGAGGCGCAGAATCGGACGCGGACGCCGAGCACTGTCGCCTGACGATGGGCGCCGAGGTAGTTCGGGTGGAGCCAGCCGAGACGGAGTCAGCGCTCCGAGACCTTCGCTACGGCGTCGCTTCCGACCGCCTGCGCGCGACGGGACACACGGCTTCCGATCAGGTCGAGACGGTGCTTTACCGGCTCGTCGCGAGCGGAAATACGCGCGGAATCAAGGTCGCGCGGGAGGACGGCGTCGTGCGTCCGCTCCTGAGCGTCTGGCGGGATGAGACGCGTTCCTACTGTGAGCAGGTCGGGCTGTCGTACCGCGTCGACTCGTCGAACGAGACGTCGACCCGCGGCCTCATCCGCGACGAGGTGCTGCCGCTCCTACGGCGCATCCACCCCGGAGCCGATATCAACCTGCGCGCGCTTGCCGACGCGAGGCCGAGGCTGCCTCGTGCTTTTGAGAGCTCGCTGATCGATCTCCTCTCGTCGAGTGAGGGCACCCGTTCGGCCGATCTCGGCCGGGGTGTCCGCGCCGTTCGCACCTACGACACGCTCCGGCTCGAGGGAGCGCTCCGGTGGGGACCCTGGACGATCGAGGCGCCGGATCAACAGGAGCCCCTCGCCGTGCGCTCGCGCCGCCCGGGGGATCGGCTCGCAGGAAGGCGAAAGAAGGTGCAGGATCTGTTCGTGGACGCAAAGGTGCCCCGAGCCGAGCGCGACGACTGGCCGATCGTGGTCGCAGGGGACGATGGCGACGACGTCGTCGCGGTGCCCGGCATCGCGGTTGCGCCTGGGTTCGAGGGCGTCGTGCGCTGGGAGCGTGAGGGATGAGCCGGAACACCGAGCTCCAGAAAGGCGTCGGGGAGATCCTGATCGAGGAGGACGCGGTCAGCGATCGCGTCGCAGAGCTCGGGGCTCAGATCTCGGCCGACTACGCAGGCCGCGACCTCCTGCTCGTCGGTGTCCTCAAGGGCGCCGTCTTCTTCATGGCTGACCTGATGCGGTGCCTCACAGTTCCGTGCGAGATCGACTTCATGGCGATCTCGAGCTACGGAGCGGCGACGGATTCATCGGGCGTCGTGCGCATCCTCAAGGATCTCGACATCAACATTGCGGGCCGCGACGTGCTCGTCGTCGAGGACATCATCGACTCCGGGCTCACGCTCTCGTACCTGATCAGGAACCTCTCCGCGCGCAAGCCGGCGTCCCTCGAGGTCTGCGCACTCCTGACCAAGCCGGAGCGCCGGGAGATCGACGTCGCTGTCCGCTACGTCGGCTTCGAGATCCCGAATCGATTCGTGATCGGGTACGGGCTCGACTTTGCCGAGCGGTATCGCAATCTTCCGTACGTCGGCGTGCTCCATCCCGACCTCGTATCGGACAGCACATAGCCCCTGGCTCAGGCCGGCAGGCTGCTACCCTCATCTGAGTGAACCGGTTCTTCCGCAGCGCTCTTTTCCCGCTCGTCGTGATCGTCCTGCTCGTGTACCTCGCGAGTCAGACGCTCATTCCCCGTAAGGGCAACGAGCAGAAGGTCACGTACTCGGGCCTCATGACGCAGGTCAAGTCCGGCAACGTCGACAGCGTCGTCTTCAACCCGAATCGGCAGCAGATCACCGCAAAGCTGTCGGACGGGTCGACTGCGAAGGTCAACTACGCGAGTGATCAGGCGCAGATCCAGTTCCAGAACCTCCTCGAAAAGGAGAACGTCGGCTTCGATTCGAAGGGAATCGGCTCGTCGGGATGGTGGACGCTGCTGACGTCGCTTCTGCCGTTCGTGCTCCTGATCGGGTTCTGGATCTTCCTCATGAACCAGATGCAGGGTGGCGGATCGAAGGTCATGAGCTTCGGCAAGAGCCGTGCCAAGCGGATGTCTCCCGACTCTCCGAAGGTGACCTACAAGGACGTCGCGGGCGCAGACGAGGCCGTCGAGGAGCTGCACGAGATCAAGGAGTTCCTCGAGAACCCGAAGAAGTTCCAGGCGCTTGGCGCGCGCATTCCGAAGGGCGTCCTTCTCTACGGGCCGCCGGGAACCGGCAAGACGCTGCTCGCGCGCGCGACAGCTGGCGAGGCGGGCGTTCCGTTCTTCTCGATCTCGGGCTCCGACTTCGTCGAGATGTTCGTCGGGGTCGGCGCATCGCGCGTCCGCGACCTCTTCGAGCAGGCGAAGCAGGCGAGCCCGTGCATCATCTTCATCGACGAGATCGACGCCGTCGGACGTCATCGAGGCGCCGGGCTCGGCGGCGGGCACGACGAGCGCGAGCAGACCCTGAACCAGCTGCTCGTCGAGATGGACGGCTTCGAGCTGAAGGACAACATCATCCTGATCGCTGCGACCAACCGCCCCGATATCCTCGACCCGGCATTGCTGCGCCCCGGTCGGTTCGATCGGCAGATCGTCGTCGACCGCCCCGACCGCAAGGGCCGGCGCGAGATCCTCGACGTTCACACCAAGGGCAAGCCGATCGACAAGGAGATCGACCTCGATGTGCTCGCCGCGAGCACGCCGGGCTTCACGGGCGCCGATCTCAGCAACATGGTCAACGAGGCGGCGCTGCTCGCAGCGCGCCGCGGCGAGAAGACGATCGGTCAGTTCGAGCTCGAGGAAGGCGTCATGCGCGTGATCGCAGGGCCCGAGAAGAAGTCACGCCTGATCTCGGAGAAGGAGCGCAAGATCATCGCGTACCACGAGATGGGTCACGCGCTGGTCGGCTACTACCTCGAGGGCACCGACGAGGTGCACAAGATCACGATCATCAGCCGCGGCCAGGCGCTCGGACTGACCGTCTCGCTGCCGTCGGAGGATCGTTACCTGACGACTCGCTCTGTGCTGATGGACGAGCTCGCGATGACGCTCGGAGGGCGTGCCGCCGAGGAGCTTGTCTTCAACGAGATCACGACCGGCGCGTCGAACGATCTCGAGCGTGTCACTGCCGTGGCGAAGGCGATGGTGATGCGCTACGGCATGAGCGAGAAGCTCGGACCGCGCGTCCTCGGCCGCAACCACGACATGCCGTTCCTCGGCCGCGAGATGAGCTCCGAGCCGGACTACTCGGACGAGATCGCGCGCGAGATCGACGACGAGATTCGACGGGTGATCGAGGAGTCGCACGACAGCGCGACCAAGGTGCTCAGCGAGCACCTTGCTGAGTTGCATCAACTCTCCGCGATTCTGATCGAGCGCGAGACGATCGACAAGGATCAGTTCGAGCGACTGCTCGCCGGGGAGGCCGAAGAGTCAGTCTTCCCGCCCGAGCCACCGACGGTGGTGGAGCCGCCGGCGCCGGAAGCCGGTATCGAGAAGCCAGCGCCAAAGCCGACCCCGCGACCGGCGTTCCCGGGTGCAACGATGCAGCCGCCGCCGGAAGGCGCGACCGGGTAGCGACCTCTCGAGGGTCGCCAAGTCGCTCTGCGGCTCCAGCCTCTCACGCGCGTGGCGACGCTACTGCGCCTCGAGCTACCCGACCGACCCGGCAGTCTCGCCGTTGTTGCACGTGTGCTCGGGGGCTGCGGCGTGAACATCCTCGGGATCGACGTGATCGAGACGGGAGAGGATACGGCGGTCGACGACTTCCTCCTCGCCGGCGGCGACCTCGACCGGGCACTCGCGGAGCTCGGTCCCTACGTGCGGGTGGTGCAGCGCAAGGAGGTGGCGCAGCAGTACTCCGAGGAGGCTGCGCTCGAGGCGATCGCGAGAGCGGCCGGAAGACCGACCGCAGACCTGCTCGAGCGTCCGGCAGTTATCGGCGTCCTGAACGTGACGCCCGACAGCTTCTCCGACGGTGGCGCCCACCCCTCGCCAGCGCGGGCAACCGATGCCGCCCGGCGGATGCTGATCGACGGAGCGGCCCTCGTCGACGTCGGTGGGGAGTCCACCCGCCCGGGCGCAGCGCCGGTGCCCCTGGCTGAGGAGCTGCGGCGGGTGCTACCGGTGCTGGAGCGCCTGGAGGGCATCCCTTTCTCGATCGACACCTCCAAGGCCGAGGTGGCCCGGAGGGCGATCGAGCTCGGCGCGCTGCTCGTGAACGACGTCACGGCGCTGCGTCGCGACGCGTCGATGGTAGAGGTCGTCGCAGGCTCGGACGCGTGGCTGTGCCTCATGCACATGCGCGGTCAGCCTGCCACCATGCAGGACGATCCCTCGTACGACGACGTTGTGAGCGACGTCTGCGGGTTCCTCGAGGAGAGGTTGGCCTTCGCCGTGGCAGCGGGCATTCCCGAGGGGCGGATCTGCCTCGATCCCGGGATCGGCTTCGGCAAGACGGACGCGCACAATCTCGATCTCCTTCGGCGACTCGACCGTCTTGTCGAGCTTGGTCGGCCCGTTCTCGTCGGCCTCTCGCGCAAGCGCACGTTCGCGCGTGTCGTCTCGGGCGCTGACGCTACGGTCGCCACGCCGGCCGCCTCCGTCGGCGCCGCCGTCGCGGCGTTCGGGCAGGGCGCGGCGATCTTTCGGGTGCACGATGTTCGCCTGCACGTCGAGGCGCTTGCGGCAGCGGCGGCGTGCGAACGATGATCGCGATCGAGCTCGAGGCCATTGAGCTCCATGCCTTCCACGGGGTACTGCCGGAGGAACGGCGAGATGGCCAGCGCTTTCTCGTCGATCTGGAGCTCGAGTACGCCGACGGCCAGGCGCCTCGAAGCGACAGAATCGGCGACGCCGTCGACTATCGGGAGGTCGTTGCGCTTGTCCGGGACGTCTCTGATCGTCGGACGTACCACCTGATCGAGGCGTTCGCCGCCGACGTGGCAGACGAGCTCGTCGCACGGTTCCCGCTCGAGCGTGTGCGCATTCGCGTCCGCAAGCCGAATGTCCTGCTCGACCCACCCGTCGAGTACGCCGCAGCGGTCTACGAGCGTCGACGCGCCTAGATCGCTACCGCGAGCGAATCTGCAGCCGGTACGTCGCAGCGTTGGTAGCCGATCCAGGAGCTACCACGAGATACGCCGCCGTTCCCTTGCCGGAGTTCTGATAGACCACGCGCTTCGACGGTGCCGTTCCTTGCGCTGCTGCGAGGAGCCTGACCCCAGATCCCTGCGCGACCGAGGCGACCGATCCGGCCAGCAGCCTGAGATCGAGACCCTGATCGCTGGTGAGCGCTACGGTCGTCGTCGTCCGCGCGGGGAGCCAAACGCGGTAGACGTCGCGAGGATCTTCCTCCGCACTCTCGACCGTGGCCTCGACCACGTCCATCCGCCGGCTGCGGGTCGTGAGCGCCGGGATCCCGGTGTCGTAGAGAGCGCCGGGCTTGACGTAGTTGACGTCGTCGTTCGGCTCGAGCTGGTCGGAGATCGGTACCGGCCCGTACGTCAGAGCGAGCCCGACGTTCAGAAGCCCGTACCCGGTTGCATCGTCTCGGCCCGGCACGTCGAGATCGATAGCGGAGCGCCGCAACACCTCGGCGAGTTGACTTGCGTCGAGCTCTGGTCGAGCCGTCCAGATCCACGCTGCCGCCCCCGAGACGAGAGGAGTGGAGAAGCTCGTGCCCTCACTCGTAGCCCAGCCTCCGCTGAGCGCGTCAGCGACCGTCATATCGACGCCGGGTGCCGCGAGATCGACGTAGGCCGAGCGGCTCGAGAACGGCACGGGCCTGTTGCTCTCATCGGTCGCCCCCACTGTCAGCACGTGCGGCAGGCTTGCGGGGTAGGTCAGCGGGCTCCCTTTTTCCCCGTCGTTGCCTGCAGCAGCAACGACGAGCGACCCTTTCCGGATCGCCCTGGCGATGGCCTGCTGCATGATCGGCGAGCGCTGGTTGCTTCCCACACTGAGGTTGATCACGCCGGGCCCCCGGTCGGCCGCTGCAAGGATGCCGGCGGCGATAGCGCTGATATCGAGCTCCGTGCCCGACCCCTGCGCCGCATCCCAGGAGGCGAGATCGGCGCCTGGGTAGATGCCGACGATGCCAACGCCGTTAACGGGCGCGCCGAGAAGCGAGGCCACCGCCGTACCGTGGACACCGCCGACCGGAGCCGGCTCCTGTGCGTCGAGTGCGAGCAAGTTTGCGCGCCCGGTGAACTCGGGGTGGTTGAAGTTGACACCCGAGTCGATGATGGTCACCGGCTTGCCCGGACCGGGCGGTACGAGCGCGCCGAGGCCGAGGGCGCTCCGCCACCACTGCTGTCCGACGAGCGGATCGGCGAAATCGGCTACCGCGAGTGATCCCATGGGCCGATCGACCGCCGTGAGCCTGACAGCGCCGTCTGCTCGCAGAGTCGCGAGCGTTCGTTCGGAGCGGCTTGCGCGAAGCCGGTAGAGCCGCAAGGCCCCCGAGACGAGCGTCGCGCCGGATCGGCGGAGGGTCGACTCGGCGCCGGCGCTCGCGGTCGGGTTGAGCTCGACGAGCAGATACCCCGCTCGCCCAGCGCCTGCGCTCGACGGCCGGTCTGCCGCCGCACCCACGACCCCGCCGGTCAGCGCGAACAGCGCGGCTACAAGCGACATCGGCCCGAGCCCTCCGATTCGCGGCATCCTCTAGTTTTACGCGCCGATCCTGTGAGTCTGCGTAGGAGACCGTTAGGGTTTTGTAATGACGCGCGTCTTTATCGGGCTCGGCGCGAACCTCGGAGAGCGCCGCAGCACGATCGAGGCGGCGCTTTCGACTCTTGCGGAAACCCCCGGCGTCGACGTTCGCGCGGTCTCGTCGCTCAAGGAGACGGAACCCGTCGGCGTCCTCGACCAGCCGCGGTTCCTCAACGGCGTCGCCGAGGTAGAGACGAGCCTCACGCCCCGTGACCTGCTCGACCTCCTGCTCGGGATCGAGGCGAGCCTGGGCCGAACCCGCGCAGTGGGCACGCGCTTCGGGCCCCGCGTGATCGATCTCGACATCCTCCTCTACGACGACAGCGAGATCGACGAGCCCGGTCTGACGATCCCGCACCCTCGACTGCACGAGCGGCGCTTTGCCCTCGAGCCGCTCGCCGAGCTCGATCCCGAGCTCGTAATCCCACGACGCGGCGTCGTTAGCGAGCTGCTCGAGGACTGATCGGCGGTGTAGCTCGCCGCGTCCAGCGGACGAGCCTCTAGACTGCGAAAGGTGAGCCATCTCGACGAGCTCGACGAGTTCGAGGCGGAGCTCGAGCTCCGCCTCAAGCGGGAGTACACGGCCGTCTTCGGTCTTTTCCGGTACTGCGTGCTGACCCAGGATGCAACGTACCTGTGCAACAAGCTCGACCTCGAGGTGGTGCCACAGGCGAGTTACCCCTTCTTCCACATCCGCATGGAGGACGTTTGGGTGTGGGACAAGAACCGGCCGACACGGATCATCCCGCGCGCCGAGGCGTATACCTCGGGCGACGTCACGGTGGAGGAGCTCTGGGGTGACGGAGACGAGCCGCCGTTGACGGCCGAGGCGCTGGCCGAGCGCATCGGTGAGCAGCTCTCGACCGACGACGACGCACCGTAGACCACCCGAGTGGGCCTGCTCGCAGTCGATGTCGGGAATACCCAGACCGCGCTTGGTCTCTATATCGGAGACCAGCTTGTCGACGACTGGCGACTGGCCACGGATCACGGGCGAACAGGTGACGAGCTCACGGTTCTCATCGGCGGTCTCGTCGACCCGGACGCCGTCGACGGGATCTGCCTCTCGTCCACTGTGCCCTCGCTCGTGCGCGAGTGGCAACGCCTGGCAGAGCGCTGGGCGCGGGTCAAGATCCTTACGGTCGGGCCAGGCGTCAGGACGGGCATGCCGATCCGTTACGACGACCCTCGAGAGGTCGGGCCAGACCGGATCGTCAACGCCGTAGCGGCAAAGGACCGCTACGGCGCGCCGGTCATCGTGGTGGACTTCGGCACCTCGACGAACTTCGACGTCGTCTCTCCGGAGGGCGAGTACGTCGGAGGTGTCCTCGCGCCCGGGATCGAGGTCTCGATGGACGCGCTCTTCGCACGGGCGGCCCGGCTTTTCGCCGTCGACTTCGTCGCCCCGCCCTCGGCGATCGGCAAGACCACCGTTACCGGGCTCCAGGCCGGCCTTGTCTACGGGTTCGCCGGTCAGGTGGACGGCATCGTGGGCGCAATTCGAAAGGAGCTGGGCGTGGCCGCTCGGGTGGTCGCGACCGGTGGGCTCGCGTCCCTCGTCGCGCCGCACTCGGCCGTGATCGAGAAGGTCGATCCGTACCTCACGCTGCACGGGCTACGTCTCGTGTGGGAGATGAGCGCTCCTTCCCCCGGGATAAGCGCTGGCGACGGGTTGGACTGACTCCGCCGGGGGAACGAGCTACGAGGGCTTCGCCTTTGAAAAGTTCCCCAGATGCCGGAAGCTGCGGACTCGTTCCGCTAACTCCCAAGAACCAAAGGCGCAGCCCATCAACGAAGCTACTTCCCCAGCCAGCCCGCTCGATGGTTACCGACTGCGCTTCTCCCGGGGGAAGTAGCTCTAGCCGCCGCCGAACGCCGAAATCGGCAACGCGAGCGTTATCTCATCGCTCGACGGGAGCTCGGCTTCGAGCTCCTCGATCAGCGGAACTGCGCCGGGGGCTGCAGCAAGCAGCCGGCGCTCGACCTCCTGGGTCGAGTCGATCGTCAGCAACTCCTGCTTAAAGGGCTTCGGAAAGCGGCCACGCCCGAGGTACCACGCGTAGAACTTCTTGAGGAAGCCGCTTGCTCGCCGCTCACCGAGCTCGCGCACTGTCTCGCGGACGAAGAGTACGAGCTCGGCCACGACCTCCTCCCGCGTTGGTTCCCCGGCATCGCCGTCGACGATCTCGCGAAGCGCCCAGGGATTCCCCTGCGCACCGCGGCCGACCATGACCGCCGCCGCGCCTGTGGTTGCGAGCAGCGCCTGTGCTCGAGCGCGCGAAGTGACGTCTCCCGAGGCGACCACGGGAACGTCGACGAGCGACACGAGCTCAGCCGTGAGGGAGTGATCGGCTGTCCCCGTGTACATCTGCTGGGCCGAGCGAGGGTGGAGCGTCAGCGAGCTCGCCCCGGCAGCCACGAGTCGCGGTCCAAGGTCGAGGCACGTCCTCGCTCCATCGAGCACGCCGCGGCGCATCTTCACGCTGACCGGGATCTCTACGGCGCTCGCCACGGCGGCCACGAGCGCGCACGCAAGCTCGGGCTCTTCGAGCAGGTGGGCGCCGGCACCCGTCTTCGTGACCTTGCGCACAGGGCAGCCGAAGTTGATATCGACGATGTCGGCGCCGGCGTCCTCAACCATCCGTGCGGCTTCACCCATCGCTCGTGGATCCGAGCCGAAGATCTGGATCGCGAGCGGGTGCTCGTCTGCTGCGACTCGCAGATAGCCGAGCGTCTTTTCGTTCCGGTGCTCGATCCCAGCGCATGAGACCATCTCGGAGCAGACGAGCCCAGCTCCGAATCGCCTGCCCTGCCGTCGGAATGCCTGGACGCTGACGCCGGCCATCGGCGCGAGCACGAGACGTGTCGGCACTTCTACGCTGGCAATGTACCAACTGCTACGAAGATCGATCGACATTCCGTCCCATGGTAATCACGGTGGTTGACCTGGTCCGGAATGCCAGCTACCATTCCCGCCCGCGTGGCGCAACGAATACGCCACGTTTTTCTCTGACTGACGTTCCGGAGGCGCATTTTTGTGAAGGACGTGATCCTTACTCCCGAGGGCTACGAGCAGCTTAAGCAGGAGCTCGAGACTCTTCGCACCGATCGACGGCGCGAGGTCGCCGAGCGGATCCGTGTTGCCCGGGAGTTCGGGGACATCGCCGAGAACGCCGAGTACGACGACGCGAAGAACGAGCAGGCGATGCTCGAGCACAAGATCGCTCAGCTCGAGGAGCGCCTGCTCGACGCTCGCGTGATCGACACCGACGACGTTGACACGAGCGTTGTCTCGCTCGGGGCGCGCGTCCGTCTCAAGGACATGGACGCGAACGAGACCGTCGAGTACTTCATCGTCGGCTCTGCCGAGGCGAACCCGGCCGAGAAGCGGTTGTCGAACGAGTCGCCTGTCGGTCGCGCCATCTTGGGCCGCAAGAAGGGCGAGGTCGTCGAGGTCTCCGCGCCACGCGGGTCGCTCAAGTTCAAGATCATGGACATCAAGGCCGCGTAGAGTCTCTGCGCCTGCCGGCCGGCGTCCACCGGACGCGGGCGATGACATCATGGAGCCGACCTCCTCGAAGCGCTTCCCCGATCGGGTCGACATCGCGTCTGTCCTCACCGATTGCGACGCGCTCGCGGCCGGCGAGGAGCTTGCCGAATCCCGACGCGTCGCCGGCCGCGCAATGGCCCGTCGAGGGATGGGAAAGCTCGTATTCGTCGATCTCGTCGACCGGTCGGGGCGAATCCAGCTGATCTGCGACACGAGCTCGACCGGGGAGATCGATCTCCATCTCGGTGACGTCGTCGGCGCCGCCGGGCGGCCCGCACGGGCGCGCCGCGGCGAGCCGTCCCTCGCCGTTGAGGCTATCGAGGTGCTCGCGCGAAACCAAAATCCTCTACCGGACACATTCCACGGCCTGACAGACGTCGAGCTGAGGTACCGCAAGCGGTACCTCGATCTGCTGATGAACGCCGAGACGCGCGACGCGTTCGTCACCCGCTCGAAGATCGTCTCGACGATCCGTCGCCTGCTCGACGCGGATGGGTTCGTCGAGGTCGAGACGCCCGTGCTGCAGCCACGGTACGGCGGCGCATTCGCGCAGCCGTTCGTCACGCACCACAACGAGCTGGACGCGGATCTCTATCTCCGCATCGCGACCGAGCTCTATCTGAAGCGGCTCATCGTCGGAGGGCTCGAGCGCGTCTACGAGATCGGCAAGGACTTCCGTAACGAAGGCGTCTCGACGAAGCATCAGCCCGAGTTCACGATGCTCGAGTGGTATGAGGCCTACGCCGACTATCTGGACACGATGGCGCGAATCGAGCGTTTGCTCGAGCAGGTGGCACTTGAGGTCGTCGGGTCAACAACCGTGGTCTTTCGAGACGCCGAGATCGATCTGAAGGCGCCGTGGCGTCGGATCCGCTATCCCGATGCGCTTGCCGAGCACGGCCTCTGGATCCGCGACGAGGCGAGCCTACGCGCAGCGCTCGTCGAGCGATCGGTCGAGACCGGAGGGGATCGCGACTGGGCCCAGCTCATCGACCATGCCTTCAGCCACTTCGTGGAGCCAAAGCTCGTCCAACCGACGATCGTCCACGACTATCCGATCGAGATCTCGCCCTTCGCACGCTCGACTGACGCCGATCCCACGCTGACCGAGCGGTTCGAGTACTTCGCCGGCGGCATGGAGCTTGGCAACGCGTTCTCGGAGATCAACGACGCGGAGGAGCAGGAGAGCCGTTTCGCGATGCAGGCGGATCAGGCCGAAGGTGAGCGCGGCGACCCGGACTACGTGGAGGCGCTCTCCTACGGCATGCCCCCGACCGGCGGCCTCGGGCTCGGCATCGACCGTCTGACGATGCTGCTCACGGGTCGTGCGACGATCCGGGACGTCGTCCTCTTCCCTGCCCTCCGATCGACGTGATGCGCTTCTGATCCTCGCCCGGGGGTCGCATCATCTTCGAACCTCCGTACTCTGAGAGTGATGGACGGCACTAACAGACGTGTGCGCGGACGACGACTCGCACGCATTTTCGGCACAGTCCTGCTCGTCGCCGGCGTCGTCGTGCTGGCCTGGGGCGTCGTGGTCTGGCGCTGGGGAGACCCGGTCACGGGCATCTACACGCGCTGGGAGCAGCATCAGCTCGCCCAGCGCTACACGAAGCTCGAGGCCACCGTGCGCGCGGCTCTCGGGTCGTCGTCGGCGTCAGGCGCGAAGGTGGATGCGATCGTCGCGCGGAAGGCGGAGCGTCGTGTTGCGCACACGGCCCACAGGCTTGTCCAAACCGGTGAGCCATTAGGGCGCATCAAGGTACCGAGGCTGGGGCTCAACATGATTCTCGTCACGGGCACCGACCACTCCTCCTTGCGGAAGGGGCCGGGCTGGGACGAGAGGACGTACCTGCCCGGAGAGGGACAGCTCGTCTACATCGCGGGTCACCGAACCACGTTTGGAGCGCCGTTCGGAAATATCGATCGCCTCAGGCGCGGCGATCCGATCGAGCTCGATCTTCCCTACGGCACGTTCAACTACCGTGTCACGCGGTCGGTGATCGTTCCCGCCACTGACCTCTCGCGCCTGAAGACGCACGGCCGGGAGGTCGTCGCGCTCCAGGCGTGTCACCCACGCTTCTCCGCCAGAGAGCGATACATCGTCTACGCGGCACCCGTGCGCTTCACGATGACCGCGATCACGGCGACCCGGTAAACGCCCTCAAGGCCGCGGAGGGGTGGCTAGCGGCGTGCGTACTCCAACCGCCCGACCCCTCGCGCACTGGACACCGAACCCGGATCGCAGGCCGACCGACGGACACGAGCAGGCTCAGCTCGGAAACGGTCATCGCCTCTGGCGCGCGTAGGCTCGCCGTCTTGTTCAAGCACGGCGCGAGAGCACACGCGGGACCTGCTCGCGCGACGCGCGACCCGGCCCCGCGAGGCTCCCCTACTGGTCAGAGCGACGCGAGATTCGGCGCAAGCCAAAGCCCATGCCAACAAGCGCGACGCCGGCGACGACGAAGATGCCGAGGTCGGCGCCGGTGAACGGCAATGAGTCATCCGAAGCAGTTACGCCGGCCACGATCGCCTGCGGCTTGCTTCCGTGCCCACCGTACGCGGATTTCGTCACAGGGCTTCCCCCGGCGGCAAATGATGCAGGTGCCCAGAGCAGCCCGACGACGAACAACAGTGCAACAAGCTTCTTCAACACTTCCCTCCTCTTTGACGCTTCACACGCCCCGTCATGCAGTTTCCGGTCTCGCAGGTACTCACACTGTGAGTGATGCGTCGGATATGTCAATCCTCCAGAGGCCCGCTCGATCGGCGAGATCCACCTACCTGAGCCGTTCTGCCAGTATCAGAGCCCCTCGATCTGCTCGAGCAGCGCCTCGTCGACGGAGGCCGGATCGACGGTCTCGCCCGCGTGCAGCTGTTTGCTCACCAGACGGATGACCGGCTCGCGCGGGTTCAGCTTCAGGGCTCGACCGATCGCTCGCCTCGCGGCGGCCGGGTCGCCGGTGTTCGAAAGCGCGACGGCAAGCTCGAGGTGGCTGTACCAGTTGAGCCGATTTCGGTCGATGGCTCGCCGGAAGCTTTCGCGCATCCGGACGTAGTCGTGCCGCCGGCTCGCAATGGCCCCTGCGAGAACGTACGACTGATCGTCCAACGGGTTGAGTTGCGCGGCACGGTCGAGTCTTGCGTAGGCCGTGCCGGGATCCACGCGCCACGCACTCACGCCGCTCTTCTGATAGCGGGCGGAAGCCCACGGGAATGCGAGGCTGAGGCCGGCCGCCACCGCTACGACGCCGCCGCAGGCGATCACCGTTGTTCGCTTCCCGCGCGCGAGGCGGAACGCAGGTGCGGAGACGCGGGCCGGCCCGAGGCCGACTGCGAGCCCGAGCAGGGTGAGAGCGGTCAGCCCGGTCGCCGGGAGCTCCCAGAGCCAGTCGACCGACGCATGGAGCATCCAGGCGACGAACGCGACGACAGCCGCGACGGCGACTCCCCGCTCGGGCGACGCCTCGCGACGAAGCGCCGCCACCAGCGCCGACACGAGAAACACGGCGAATATCGCCGTGCCCAGGAGCCCGGTTTGCGAGAGCAGGCGAATCGGCAAGCTGTGTGGATAGTCGGGTTGCTCGCTGCTCCGACGCCGCTCGAGGTAGGGCACGGCGAAGTTGTCCGTACCGATCCCGAAGAGCGGGTGCTGCTTGAACTCGATCAGCGCCACCCGCCAGACGTCATAGCGGTTGCTGCCGAGGCCGACGAGATGCGTAGACCCACTCGTATCGGCCTCGTGCCTGAATTGATGCCAGGCGCGGCTTGCTCGCGAGTCAACCGAGCCGAAGGCCGCTGTCGCCAGCACGGCGACGATCGCCGCCGCGCCGAGGGCCGCTCGGAGCGCCGTCCTCCTGCGAGGGCTCGGCGACGGAAGGCGGTCCGTACGCGGGAGGATGAGCGCCGCGCCTACTCCGGCGACGATCGCCGAAAGCACGATCGTTACCCCGGCAGCTCGCAAGGCGTCATGCTGCGCTGCGGCTGTGCGGGCGTCATAGAGATCCCCGAGGGTCGGTGCGATCGGGGCCGAGGCGATCGCCACGATCGCGAGCGGGAGCAGAGCCAGGTACCGGCGAGTCGCAAGCACCACGAAGACGACGACGACGATCGGTGTCGTGAACACCGCCCCTCGGCTCTGTGCGAGGAGGTCGAGCTGCGTTAGCGCAACGGCTAGGCCGATGGCAGTACCCCTGAAGGCGCGGCTGAGCCACGCGTGCGACGAGAGCGTGAGAGCGACCCACGCGCCCATGCCGAAGAGCGCTGCCGTCGCGTTCGGATAGCCGATCGGAAGGGAGAGCCGGTTGTAGTAGAGCGGCCCCGACTCGGGATCGGCGGCCTGAATACCGCTGACGATCGCGATCGCACCGAGGACCGTGAGGGCGCCGGCAAAGCTGAGCAGCAAGTACGCGGCGGGCTGTGCGGTGACCGCCCAGGCTGCCAGAAGCGTGAAGGCGACGAGATAGAGGAGCGTCAGGTTGGCGCCGTGCCAGGCACTGGCGGGAGCCGCCGCCCAGGCGATCGAAAGAAACGACAGCGCCGTGAACGCGGTGAGCGCGAGCACCGCGATGAGAGCAGGCCGCGAAAGGAGGCGCCAACGGCCGCTGAGGGCCACCGACACGAGCAGGACGAGCGCGAGCAGCGACGCCGGATAGGAGACCGTTGGCGAGAAGCCGCCATTTCTGTCGGCGAGGCCGATACAGATGCCGAGGACGATCAGCGGCGGCGAGGCGAGTGCCAGTGATTCGCCGAACGTCCTCCACTGGACGGCGCCGGCGATTCTGTTCAGATCGGTCACGGACGAGCTATTGATCCTTCCGTGCGATCACGGTGAACGTCTCGCAGAACTGCCGGCAACGGGTCACGCGCATGAGGTTCTGCCAGAGAACCATGACGACATGGGCGGGAAAGAAAAATGCGAGGTAGTCGGACGAGTAGTACGCGACGACGCGAATCTGATCGAAGCCGGCAGCACGAAACTGTTTCTCCATCGCATGCGGAGAGGTGTTGTTGTAGTACGGCGGAAACACACCACGCTCCTCGGCCTCGGGCATGATCGCGAACAGGAGCCGTCGTCGCAGATCAACCGGCAGAAGGACATTCACAAGCGCAAAAGGAGCGTAACGGTTCGGCATAAAGTGCACTGATAGGCCACCCGGCTTCGTGATTCGCCCGATGGTTCGCACCATCGCGGTCGTATCGACAACGTGCTCGGCGACGGACCGAGAGTAGACGAGGTCAGCCTCCGAATCGTGGCCGGCGAGCGTGGCGATGTCGGAGGCGATCGTGACGTCGTAGGTGTCCGGCGGGGCCGCTGCGAGTTCGTTCGCGTCGATGTCCACGCCGGTTACGCGCAGATTGAGCTGCGCCCGCATGTCAGCGTCGATCGCCGGTAGCCGTCCGCCACCGATGTCGAACAGGGACATTCCGGGTTGAAGCTGGCTATGAATGAGATCCCCGACGCTCTTCGATCCATCGATCCGTCCATCGAAGCGGCGACTGAAGGCATCGGACGCGGCCCGGTTGGCGCGGATAAACGACGCTAGGACGCCCAAGACCGACGCATCATAGAGGTCGGCTAGGGACGTCAAGACCGCCAATGAGTTGCGTGGCCGGTTCCCGGCAGTCGCTCGATTAGCCGCAGACTCTGATCGATCCACTTGGTACAGATGCCCCACGACAGGGGTACTCAGCGATCGATGGGCAACGAAGGAGCCCCGGCTGGCGAGCCGCCGCTTCACGAGCAGGCGCACCGCGTCACCAGGCACGAAGCGCTCGTGGCTGGCTACGGGCGTGGAGCCGGCGTGGCCAATCACCGGATCCCTCCGATCGATTGCGCGTAGGGCAATCGGTTATCGCCGTCTCCCCATCTGCGGCAGGCCGTGGGAAGTCGTGGCGGTCAGAGGTCACAACGCTCCGCGTATCTCCGTACGACTACGCTGTTGTTACTGGTGTTGCTCCGTCTGGAGTTGCGGGACGAGCAGCCGTTGCTGTGACCAAGTCCGAACCTGGGGCGTCGCGCACTGGACGACGTCGAGTGGCCGACGAGCCTTCCGGCGCAAGATGACTATCGAAGTCCAACCAGAACCAACCAGCAACGTGGGCCTCGCGAGGCAATACCCTAGGGGCAGAGCCGATGATGATGCGACCACACAATCGAACACCTGGCGCGCACATGCCCTCACCTCACCCCTGTGTCCTGCTGTTCGACTGCGGCTGGAGCAAAACCCGATCGTGCGACTCATAGAGACGTGTCGAGGGTGATGTCGCGGCCACTTGACCCTGCTCCCGAAAATGCGGACCGGTCACTAACGCTTGGACCACGCCTGCTCTACCCCGCAAAGGCAACGGCTACGCTGACTCGTTCGTTCGTCTGGACGATGCGGCGACGTCCAGCGCTCCCTCCCCCCGAAGGCCTGCGGGTCTTGATGTATCACCGCGTTACCGACGAGCGCGACGAGCTCGGCGTAAGGCCAAGCATGTTTCGCCGACAGATGGAGATGCTCGCGCAGTTGGGTGCTCGGGTCGTCGACCTCGTGACCGCGATCGACCTACTCCACAACCCGTCGGATCGGCCAGTCGTAGGACTGACGTTCGACGACGGCTACCAGGATATGGCTGACGTTGTCGATCCCACCCTCCGTGACCACGGGTTCACGGGCACGGTGTTTCTCCCCACCGGGATCATCGATGGCAGTGCCACCATGACGTGGTACACGAGGCAGCCCCCGGTGCTCGACTGGGAGACGATCCGCGCTCTTGACGCGTCGGGTGCGTTGCGCATGGAGGCGCATTCGGTTACCCATCCCAACCTCACGAGGATCAACGAGGCGGCCGCTCGCACAGAGATCACTGAATCACGACTTCGGCTTGAAGCTCAGCTGGGTCGACCCGTCACGGCTTTCTCCTACCCTGCCGGCCTCTTCGGAGATCGCGAGGTCGACCTCGCGATCGAAGCGGGGTACACGCTCGCTGTCACGTCCGAATCGGGCATCAACACGCTGGAAACCGATGTGATGCGACTGCACCGAACGCAAATTGACGCCCGGGACAGGCTCGTGGATTTCCGCGCAAAGCTGGGGGGCGGCCACGACGCCGGATTGCCACTCCGTTCGTTTTACCGTCGTCTCCGCTATGGCGGCGTCGGCTAGCACGCGCCGGCTGCTGGAGTACCTAGGCGCGACTCGCGGAACCGCGCCAACTGCCGCGCCCGGCACAGCGCGTCGAAGCGACTGAATCACGACAGCTTGAGCGGCCCCGCGGTCTCGGCCAGGAACGCGAGGCGCTCCTTCTCCTTCAACTTGAGATCGAGGGCTGCGATCTCGCTATGGGCGACACGGCGACCACGTACAGCAGCCGCGAAAGCACTAATGCGGTCGATTGAGCGTTCGACGTTGTCCTCGATGTTCGGGAGCTCGAGGAGAAACCACGGGAGTGGGCCGCTGAAGTCGGTGTCTCGGTTCCCAATCACCGTCGGCAGCCCGTATGCAAGGTACTCACGAACCTTCAGCGGCGACGTCTCGTCCATCCCCTTGCGATGAAGGCCGAGCGTACCGATCGCGACGTCACAGCACGCCATCACCTCGCTCACGCGGTGGCGGGGGAGCGGTCCGTGAGCGATCACGTTCTGAGGTGGGTCGCCGAGCATGTCCCGAGTGAATCCGACGATCTCGAAGCGCGCATCCGGGAGCGCCCGCGCGAGGCGTACGACCTTGTCCACGGCTTGCCAGGGAGAGGGGTAGCCGACGAACGCGAAGCGGAGGCGCTCGTTCGCCGGCGCTGGAGCCTCGGTGATGTTGTCGAGGTCGACGCCGTTCCCGAGAACCAGGCGCCGCGTCGGCGCGACCGCGAAGGACGGAGACGTTGCGAGCGCGCGCGAGACGAAGACCGCGCCGGCGGCTCCGCGGAACAACAGCTGGCGGTTGACGATGTTGTAAGCCGCGACGCGCCGACCTCGCAGCCTGAACTCGGTCGCATCGTCGGTGTTGACCTCGACGATGACCGGCGGCCAGCGACGCGTGGGTCGCAGCGGCGGGACGAAGAGGTCGTAGCGGATGTACGCGACATCGTGTTCCGATGCTGCAAGCGCCGCTGCGATCCGGCGCGTCTCCTGCAACCGTCCCAGCTTGCCGGCCGAGGGAAAGACCCGGACGTCCTCATAGTCCGGAACCGTCGCGTCGGGGGTCAAGCACAGCAGCTCCGCCTGGTGGCCAAGAGCACTCCAGCTACGGAGCTGTGCAGCGATCTTGGCCCTGACGCCTTCGCCTGTTCGCGCCGTCAGATAGGCGACGTACGCGATCCTCACGCGTCCGCCACCTGCCGCTCATGGTGGCGACTGACCATGCCGATAGAATACGACCGCACCGCTCCGAAGCCTTTGCTTTAGCGCCCTCCGACAATGGAAAACTCAAACTCTGCGCTTACCATTCTCTGGCGAGGACGCTTCCTCATCCTCATCTGTCTCCTCGTAACCGTCGCCGCCGCATACGCCGCCGCGAAGCTGAGCCCGAAGGTCTACGAGTCTTCGGCCATCATCCAGATCGACTCCGATCTCGCGAGCTCGAGTGCGGAGGCGATCGGCGTCCAGCAAGCAAGCCAGGGCCTCGCGTCGACCTATGCGACGCTCGTCGATGCCCCGAGCTTCCTCGCTCGGATTCGCCCAAAGGTCGCAGGCGGTCGCTACTCCACCGCGGACCTCGAGGAGAACGTCAGCGGCAGTGCGGTGAAGAATGGAACGACCAACACGAACCTGATCCAGCTCAACGCTACCGCTGGGTCCGCCGCCGGCGCCGCGGCGCTCGCGAACGAAGTAGCACGAGCATTCGTGTCGACGATTCGCAGCGACACGCGGCAGCACGCTGCGAGCCAGACTGCTCAGCTTCAGAGCCGAATCTCGGCTCTGACACAGCAGATTCGCGCCCTCGCTGACTCGGCGACGAGGGCTGAGGATCGAGCCTCGCTGCGATCGGCGCGAAGCGCGCTCACGAGCCAACTCGCGACCGTCATTGCCAACGGCGTAACGCGCGGCGGCAGCATCAGCGTGGTCGCTCCCGCGAGCGTTCCTTCGGTTCCAATCAAGCCCCGGCCCCTGGTCAACATCCTCGTCGGAGCCGTGCTCGGGCTGATGCTCGGAATGGGACTTGCGTGGGGTCGCAGCACGCTCGATCGCAACGTCGAGTCCAGCGCCGAGATCGAGGACCTCGTTGCGTTGCCGGTGCTGGCCTCGATTCCGCTTCAGCGGGGACGTCCCGACGAAGTCTCCGAAGTCGAGGCCTACCAGATGCTTCGAACCAATCTCGGCTTCGTCGCCCTCGACGACGACGTAAAGGTGATCACGGTGTCGAGCCACGCGTCGGGCGAGGGGAAGACATCCGTCTGCGAGGGGCTTGCCCGTGCGGCTGCCCGCACAGGCCACCGAGTTCTGGTCGTTGACGGGGACGTTCGCACCCGGGAGCTGTCGATCCGCCTTGGCTGCGAGGGTCGCCTGGGTCTCACGAACGTGATCGCAGCTCGTTCGGATGCCGCAGCCACGCGGATGCTCACCGCTGTCGATCGGAAGGCCGCATCGCCTCAGTCACTGCGATCCGCGGTGATCGCGGTGGGCGACGGCCTCTCGCTCCTCGCCGCCGGACCGACCCCGCCGAATCCGGCGAGCCTCCTGGCGAGCGACCGGCTCCGCAAGATCGTTCAGGAGATGAAGCAGCAGTTCGATCTCGTCGTGATCGATTCGCCTCCGGTTTCGCATCTCGCTGATGCCTCGCTCCTCGCCTCCGCGTCGGACGCATCGATCGTCGTCGCTCGGGCTGGTCGCACCAGCCGAAACGATCTTCGCAGTGCCGTGGCGGGCCTCACGCGAAGCCCAGTTCCGTGTCTCGGCGTAGTCCTCTTCGAGCCACGCGCGCCAGACGCCGCGTACTATCCGGCGAGCGATCCCGAGCGACGTGCAAGGCAATGGCGCGCGACCGCGTCCTGAGCGTCAACCGCGATCACGCGTACTACCTAGTCGCCGTCGCGGCGCCTCTCCTGCTCGCTCCGGCGTTTCTCGAGCCCATCCTGGGCATTGCGCTGATCGTCGGCGTTCCAGCGGTCCTCCTCGCTGCTCGCTCGGTCGCCTACCCGGTCGCGCTCGCCGGTCTGCCATCCGTCGCAATCGGCTTCCTCGGGCACAATCCCTTTCCGGTTGGATCGGTGTTCGCCTTCCTGACGGGTTGGACGCTGCTCGGCATCGCGTTCGAGCTCATGAGGGAGGGGTCGCTCGCTGGGCTGCGCTACATCGCGCTCCCATTCGCGATCACGGTTCTGCTCGGCGCACTTCTCGTCTTCCGATCGGATGGGACTACCTACAGCTCGCTGAAGCTCCAGATATTCCTAGCGACGGCGCCGCTGGCCTTGATTGCCGGCGCACTCCTGACCCGGCACTCAGGAACGTTCTCGACATACCTCGGCATCGTTGTCGTCGTCGGGATCGCGAATGGAATGCTCTTGCTCAAGCAGCTGATCGGAGGGGACGAGTTCGACTACTATTCCGCGCGCGTCACGACGTCGTCCGTTGAGAGCCCGATCGGAGCGGGGCGTCAAGCGGCCTACGGGATTCTCATCAGCATCTTTCTCGTTCTCGTGGCCGTTCGGCCGTTTCTCCGTATTCTCGGAACGTTTGCGCTTCCCGTCCTCGTGATCTCGCTCCTCGCGTCTGGCTCACGAGGCCCTCTCCTTGCTCTCATAGTCTCGATCGGGGTGCTGCTGGCGCTGCTGCCATGGTCCCGACAGAACCGTCAGCGATCTCTCATCGTCATCGTCGCCGCCGTTCTTACGATCGCGCTCGTGCCCGCCGTCGTCCCTTCGTCCTCGCTGTCGCGCGCAACGGCGATCTTCAGTGGCTCCGATGTCGGTCGATCCTCAAACGGCCGCACGGCGTCGTGGGATGAGGCCTGGCAGATGTTTCGTGAGAATCCACTCAGCGGGTCCGGCACGGGGAGCTTCGCCACTCACGACGGCATCTTGCAGTACCCGCACAATATTCTTCTGGAAGAGGCAGCCGAGGTCGGCATTCTTGGCGCCGCGCTCGTACTTGCCCTACTTGGCTTTGGAATCTGGACAGGTACGACCATCCTCCGCTCTGCCACGGGTTACGAGCGTGCTGAGGCCGCTTTGGTCTGTGCGCTTCTTGTCGGCGCCATCGTGAACGCCATGTTGTCCGACGCCATCGAGGGAGCCGACAGGATATGGCTGGCGATTGGTCTGATCGGCGGCATTCGCGCAAGGCACGAATCCGTTGCGGCCTCCACCCGCGTTCGAGGGAAAAGGGGAGGGAATGCGAGCGGGCTGCCCGGCCCACATCACGCCCGTATCGATCCCGTCCCAAGCTAGTCGTGTGCGGAATTGCAGGAATTGTCGATCTCGACGGTCGGCTTGATGCCAGCGATGTCGAGCGGATGGCTGACGCCATCGCCCACAGGGGTCCGGACGACCGCGGCTCGTACGTTGACCCTGTCGCCGCGCTCGCACACCTTCGTCTCTCGATCATCGACGTTTCGTCCGATGGCCATCAACCCTTTTCCGACGCCAGCGGCCGCTATCACCTCGTATTCAACGGCGAGATCTACAACTACCTCGAGCTGCGTCGCGAGCTCGAGGTCGCAGGACGACAGTTCCGCTCGCAAACGGATACCGAGGTACTGCTTCATGCATATCTCGAATGGGGCCCCGCCTGCCAGGCGAGATTCCGAGGCATGTGGGCATTTGCGATCTGGGATGCACGAGAGCGGCGTCTCTTCTGTTCTCGAGACCGGTTTGGGATCAAGCCGTTCTACTACCGCGCGCGTGGTGGCCGTTTCGAGTTTGGGAGTGAGCTGAAGGCGCTCCTTGCTACGGGGGTCTCTCAGCGCGAGCTGAATTCCCGCGTCGCGTACGACTACCTAGCGTTCGGCCGAATGGAGCACGACGAAGAGTCATTCATCAGCGGAATTCTCCGTCTCCCACCCGCACATTCGCTGACGTTCGAAGACGGTAAGGTGCGCCTCCGCCCCTACTGGCGGCTCGAACGGCGGGACGCTCCATCAGGAGACCTCGCTCAGGTTGTGCGCGAAGCGTTCTTAGAGTCGATGCGCCTTCACCTGAGGAGTGATGTTCCACTCGGGACGTGTCTCTCGGGCGGAATCGATTCGTCCGCGATCGTCTCCTCGATACCGCTCGCCCGAGCTGCCGGCGCGATCGGGTTCCAACAGCGAACGTTCACCGTCACGTTTCCGGGCGAGCCAATCGACGAACGCAAGTATGCGGAGGCCGTCGTCAGTGCTGTTGGTGCTCAGCCTCATTGGGTGACATTCCGCCCGGAGGAGGCCGAGTCGGATCTCTTACGGATCGTACGCGACCAGGATGAGCCGTTCGGCTCCACGAGTCATGTCGCCCAGTGGTATGTGATGCGAGCTGCTCGAGCAGCAGACGTCAAGGTCGTCCTCGATGGCCAGGGGGGCGACGAGACGTTCGCTGGGTACCACACAAGCTTTGCTCCGCGACTTCGCGATCTCATGCTTGCGGGTCGATTCCTCGAGATTGGGCGCGAGGCGTCGGCAATGGGTCGGCTCCATGGGTACCCACTGGCGACGGTCGCCAGATCCCTCGTAACGGGTTTCGTCGGCGAGCGAGCGATAGACCTTCGGCGAGCGCGAGCGAACGGCGCATCAGGACTCGTGGGCGGAACGCTCCGTGGGGTCGAACGAGGCCTGAGGCCACGCGACGTCTCTCCTGCTGGGTCAGATGCGCTCCATCGCCATCTCCACGCGTTGCTCGTTCGCACGCAGCTGCCGGAGCTCCTTCGCTACGAGGATCGGAACTCCATGGCCCATGGGATCGAGGCACGTGTCCCGTTCCTCGATCACGAGCTCGTGGAGCTCGCGTTCAGCCTCCCGAGCGATGAGCTGCTGCGAGGAGGCGTGACGAAGTCCGTCCTTCGCCGCGCTTTGAGTGACTTGCTGCCACCCATAGTGCGAGATCGCACCGACAAGATCGGGTTCGCCACACCACTCGCGCGGTACTTCGACGGTGCGCTCGGCGATCTGGCCGCGACCGTGTTTGCCTCGCCGACGATGGCGGAGCGCGGGCTCGTGGACGTGGCTGCCGCACAGGACAGGCTGCGGCAGCATCGCGCGGGTCGTCGCCAGGCGGGTTTCGAGCTCTGGCGTGCGTTGAATCTGGAGCTGTGGTGCAGATACGCCCTCGACGGCCAGGCCGCAGAAACGATGGCGGGGCTCAGTCGGCGCGCGACGGCCGCCTGACTACCACGCGTCCCGCGATCGTCCTGTACACGCCGAGCTCTCGTCTCGTAGGGACGACGAGCGTCAGCGGCGCGATCCCGACGATGCGCGAGATCGTCAGCACGGACGCGACGCCGAAGAACGTATAGGCCACGGCCGACGCGATCGCCGCGCCGTTGACACCGAACTGTGGGATGAGGGCGAAGTCGAGCGAGAGAGTCACGACGACCGTGACACCGGCCAGTACCGACGAGATCCCGGGCCGCGCCCGCCCGCGGAGGTTGCCCGTCACCACCTGCCCCGCTCCGAGCGGCAACATTGCCGGCAGGAGGATGAGCATCGGCACGACTGCGGCGTCGAAGGCGCTCCCGTAGCCGACATGGATCAACAGCGGTCCGAACCCGCCAACGAGCACGATCGCTGCAGTGGTCAGGATCGTCTGGTGGCGTAGCGAGGAGACGATTGTGTCGTCCTCGTCCGCGTCGCCGGCGCTTCGCGCCGTCAACGTCGTCACGCTCGACTGGATTGCTGCGGCAAACGTGAGCGCGAGCTCCGCGACGATCTGAGCGATGACGTAGTACCCGACCGTCGATAGGTTCGTGAGCTGCTGCACGAGTATCACGTCGACCCGGAAATTCAGGATCTGGAAGATCCAGCCGATCGACACGCGCAGTCCGTAGCTCACCATCGTCTGGAAGAGACGGAGATCAACCGACGGGCGGACATCCGGCAGCACGACGATGAGCGTCGCTGCGATCATCACCAGCGAGGTGGCGATCAAGGCCAGCAACGCGCCGCTGACACCAAGCCCGACTACGCCGACGAGCACGATCGCGGCGACGAGCCCGATCACTTTCGAAACGACGGTGAAGATGTTGAGCAGATCGAACCGGAGTCGTCCGAAGAGTTGATTGTGGATACTCCAGTCGAGGAACAGGATCGGCACGAAGACCCCTGCGACCACCCACGCGCGCTCACCGTTTCCGTCGCCGAGCACGTCGGCGAGTTGCTGTTGGAACACGATCGCGAGGGGAATGAACACGACGGCGAGCCCTAGGCCGTACAGCAGTGAGTTGCCGAGCACTCCTCCGGCCTTCGCGTTCTTCAGGCTGACGAAATAGATAACGGCGTACGTGAGACCGAGACCGGCGACCGCGACGACGACCTCGGCCGAATACGCGATGACGGCAAGGAGACCCCGGTCGGACGGGCCGAGCCAGCGCGCGACGAGGATCGAAGAGACGAAGCCGATGACGAGGGTGCCGGCCTGGCCCAAGACGTTCCAGGCGACGGCACGGCCGAGCACCGGATCAGCCTACATTCCGCGGAAACCGGCAATTCCAGCTGCGTGGACGAGCCAGCCAGTCGTGCAGATCGATCGAATGAGCCGTTGGTGCGGCTGTCGATGATCCCTCAGATCGGTGACTAGCCCTCCGTCGGCCTTCCCGATGGGGAGGGGATGCGACGGCTCCCGCTCGTCACTCTCCTCCTGCTTGCGGTGGCGACCGGAAGTGCCCACGCGGCGACGTATTACGTCAGCCCCTCGGGATCCGACGCGAACCTCGGAACAACTCCCGGCGCTCCGTGGAGGACGGTCAACCGCACGAACAACGCTTCGCTCCAGCCGGGCGACAGCGTCCTCTTTCAGGGAGGGACGGTCTTTGGCGACGCAGGAATCATGCCGCCCATCTCAGGCGCTCCGGGCTCGGCGATCACCTATTCGTCATATGGTGGCGGCCGCGCCACGATCTCGAATTCCGCCGGAGCCGTCTGGCTCCCGCCCGGACGAAACTACCTCACCTTCGACAATCTGGTCCTCACGACGGCAAACGGATCCGGCTCGATCCTCGCCGATTCCGGCTCACCGCCCGGCAGCAGCTACATCACAGTCGCGAACTGTCTGCTCGAAAACGGCGCTGCTACCGGGATCGGCTCGTGGCAGGCGACGGACACGGGCTGGTCGATTCGGAACTCGACGATTCGCCACATCGGGGACTCGGCGATCGCACTCGTAGGAAAGAGCGCTGTCGTCAGTGGGGACACGATCTCGGACGTCGGCTGGAACGCTTCGATCCCCTGGGCGAAGCACGGCATCTACGCGAAGGGCCCGAACCACGTCATCTCCGGGAACGACATCGCCGACGTCCCGAACGGACAGGCCGTTTCGATTCGATCGCACGGCACGCGCGTCTTCGCAAACGCGATCCACGACACGCCCTATGCTGCAGCGTTCTTCGACTACGACACCTCGGCACCGCCGCAGGGGACGTCGTACATCTATAGCAATCGCGCGTGGAATATCAGCGGTTGGTTCTTCTACTACTCGGGCCAGCTCGACCCCCAGGGGAACATGCCCTCGGTCGGTTTCGTGCTTGCGAGCAACACCGTGCTCCTGTCGGGAGCGACGGAGGCGATCAACGTCCTCGAGCGGCGCGACGCGAACGTCACCGTGTCGAACAACCTCACCGCGGGATCATTCACCTCAGCCTTTTCCGCGTTCCCCGGCAAGACCGCGGAGTTCAACAATCTCTGGTCGGGCGGATCGTCGAATGTGCCATTGACCGCTTCGGATCTTCGAGAGCCCGCCGGCGTCGGCTCGGCCCCCCAGTTCACGCCGACGGCCGACTCCAACCTCGTCGACAGAGGAGCGACCGCCGTCGACGGATTGCAGTACGCGAACACGTGCAACGGTACGCCGCTCAGCTACTGCGGTGCTCGACCTGATATCGGAGCGGTTGAGCTTGCCACTGCTTCGACACCAATTGCAGTAGCCGGCCCTGCCGCTGCCGGCACGGAGGTTGCACCGCCGAGCGCGGGCACCTCGACCAACCCGGCGCCGCCTGCCCCGTCCGCCGCAGCACCGTCATCTCCGATCGTGAACCTTCCTGGGACAGCCGAGACGTCGACCAGCGCCGCTGGCGCCCCGATAGCGCCAGGCGGACAGACGACGCCGGCCGGCACCGCGAGAAGCGCACCCAAGAAGGTCGTACCCAAGGTCAGGATCACCCGCACCACGGCCGTCATCTCGCGGTACCGGGCCCTAGACGTCAGCGCCACGGCCACTTCCGATACAAGAGTCGCCCGTCTGGTGTTCTTCCTGAACGGGATTCAGATCTGCGTCGTGGACCAGGCGAGTGGATCGTGTCGGGCACGGATCGCGCCGGCACACCCTCTCGGGACGATAGTGGTGCGGGCAACAGACTCCGACAACGAAACCGGCGCGTCGTTCCGAGTAGTGGCCCTCGACGCCCGTCGCGAGGCTACGCCGTCTGCGCAGAGCAGTCCGTACGCTCGACGCCAACGGACGTCGGGTCGGACGGTGGCCGGAACGCGTGCCCGAGGAGATCAGCGCCGTCGCATCTCGATTGCGCGCTCGTAGACAGCCACATGCTCATCGACCATCTTGTCGTAGGAGTGGTGCGCCACGACGTACCCCTTGCCGCCGAGTGCCACGCGAGCGCGCAGGTCGTCGTCGTCGAGCGCCAACTCGATCGCGTCCGCTACGGCTTCGGGTGAGCGGGAGCGCACGAGCAGGCCGGTCTGGCCATCGGAGACGAGATCATCGACCCCGATCGCGTCGACGGCAACGATTGCCACGCCCAGCGCCATCGTCTCGAGCAATACGAGCGGCAACCCCTCCCATTGCGCGGTATGCACGACGAGATCACAGGCTGCTATCAGGTCGAGGGCGTCGCTCCGCGACCCCGTGAGCGTGACCGACTCGCCCAGGCCCAGGACATCGATGCGCTCCTGCAACCGAGGCCGAAGCTCGCCTGTCCCGACGATCAGAGCGCGCACGACCCGCGAGCGGCGGCGCAGGACGCCGAGGCTCTCCACGAGCAGCGCGTGATCCTTCTGCGCCGCGTATCGGCCGACGGAGACGATCAGCGGTAGATCCCCTGCCTCGAACTCTGCGCGCACGTCCGCGCGCGACCGCGAGGTCGCTACCGAGACGGCGTTCTCGATGAGCACGACCCGGTCGCTCGGCATGGTGTCGAGCAGCTGTCCCTTCGCAGCCTTGCCGACCGCGATCACGAGCTCGCCCGAGCGCAGGACCCGCGAAGCGAGCCGCAATCGGTGCGGCCGCACGCCGTGGTAGGTCGTGACGATGCCCAGCTCGGGGCGACGAGCACGGAGTCGAGCGAGCGCGGCCACGGTCCCCGCGGCCGGATTGTGCGCATGCAGGATGTCGGGCTGTTGCCGCCCGATGATCGACGCCAGCTGATAACTGCTGCGGAGGACGGAGATCGGGTTCGTTCGAGGAAAGTCCACCGGTTGGACGGGGATGCTCGCCGCCTCGAGCAGTTCGGTAAACGCGTCCGACCGATCGAGCGGATCGGTGGCGACGACTACGTCCGCGCCACGGCGCGAGAGGGCACGAGAGAGGTCAACTGCCAAGCGCTCAGCTCCACCGAACTTCAGCGTCGTCACGAACTGGAGGACCTTCAAGTCGGCGACTGGGTCACGCTCAGTGTCCAAGGTTATGTCGATCTGGAGCCTTCGAGAGGTTGGTCACAGAATCGCGATCCATCTCGCGTATGATCACCCATCTCGAGAGCTTGTACACCCCGAGGTGTCCCGCGCGTCACTGTAGCGCACGAGGTTTCGGGCGCGCTGCCCACACTGCAGGCCTTGCGACGAGAGCGATAGTCTCCGACATTCGTGCAGAGTTCCAAGCCGCGGCTCCTCATGCTGATCACGCTGGCCGAGGTCGGCGGGGCGCAGTCGTATGTCCGTGATCTCGTCCCGAGCCTGACGGACGAGTTCGATGTGACCGTCGCGGCGCACGGCAACGGGCCTCTCGTCGACGCCATTTCCGCGAGCGGTGCAGAGTTTGTCTCGCTGCGCAACGTGCGGCGCCGCATCTCGCCGCTTCGCGACATGCTCGGGCTCGTCGAGCTGTGGTGGCTCTGTCGGCACCTGCGTCCGGACATCGTGCACGCCAACAGCTCGAAGGCGGGCATACTCGGACGCCTTGCCGCCTACTGCGCCCGAGTCCCGATTCGGGTCTTCACGGCACACGGCTGGGCCTTCAAGGCAACGACCGGGGTGGCCTCCTCGCTCTACCTCTGGGCTGATCGCCTGGTCAGCCCGATCACATCTGCCGTCGTATGTGTGTCACAGACCGAGCTGGCCGCGGGCATCGCGGCTCGTACCTGTCGGGCGGATCGTGCGAGCGTCATTCACAACGGGATCGACACCCCCGTTGCCGTCCGGCGCGAGCTCGCCGGCGAAGGACGGCCGGTCAGGATCGTCACCGTCGGGCGCCTCGCTGCGCCCAAGGACTTCCTCACGCTGATCAAGGCTGTCGGGCTCCTCGAGCGAGGGTCGATCACCCTCGACGTGCTCGGGGACGGCCCGCAACGGGTCGAGCTCGAGAGCAAGGCCAAGGCGCTGGGGCCACGCGTCACGTTCCACGGCGAGGTGAGTGACGTCGCAGACCACCTCGCGCGCGCGGACGTCTTCGTGCTGTCGAGCCGATCGGAAGGTCTTCCCATCTCCGTGCTCGAGGCGATGGCCGCTGGACTGCCCATCGTCGCCAGCAGCGTGGGCGGGCTCGCCGAGCTGGTGGCAGAAGGCCGAAACGGCTACCTTGTCCCGGCCGGCGACCCGCAGGCGATGGCCGCGGCGCTGCAGATGCTCGTCGCTGACCCGGGGCTTCGCAGCGAGCTGGGCCTGACGAGCCGCCGCCGCGTCGAGGCGGAGTTCTCTCTCGGGGAGTGTCGCCGGCGCCATCGCGATCTCTACCAGACTCTGCTTCTGGAGCACGGGCGTCTCGCGCGCAGATGACCGTACGCATCCCCCCGAACCGGCAAGCGACGAGCGGATGATCTCTCGATGACAGTCCGCGGACGAGCACCGGAAGCGGCACGGATCGTCTATCGACGAATCACGGACGTCGCGGAGTTTGCGACGTTCTCCGACGACTGGAACCTGCTCGTCGCTTCGATGCGCCGGCCGTGCCCGTTCCTGCTCTCGGAGTGGCTACAGCCATGGTGGGTGCATCACGGGGCCGCTCGTCGGATGCTCGTCGAAGCGGCGTTTCTCGACGGGCGGTTGGTTGGCGGGGTCCCACTCGAAGTCGAGTCGGGTCGCGCCGGCGTCAGGATCGCGCACTTCATGGGTCGACAGCACGCGCCGCTTGCGGACCTTCTTGTCCGTCCGGACCTCGAAGAGGTGGTGGCGCCCGCGTTGGTCGCCCGCATTGGAGCTGTCGGCGCCGATCTCGTCGACTTCTTCGGACTGGCACGAGGGAGTGTCTTCCTGCGCCATGTACCGATTCACAAGACGAACCTCGTCGAGCGCGTCGCCGCGCCGTTCATGGACCTCAGCAGCGGCTGGGACGAATCCTATCGAGCCAAGACCTCAGCGAAGAAACGCAATCTGCACGGTCGGCGGCGGCGACAGCTCGCCGCTCGCGGGGATCTGACGAGCTCGATCGCCCGAACGGAAGCTGATCTCGCCGCTGCGCTGCTGGAGGCGTTCCGGCTGCACGATCTGCGCCGAAGCGGTCGTCCCGATGGGTCGGAGTTCACCTCTCCCGTGGGCAAGGCGTTCCACACCGACGTAGTCCGCCGGCTCGCCGCGATCGACGCTGCGAGGATCCTCCTGCTCCGCATCGATGGTAGGGCGGTCGCGTTCCATTACTACCTTGTGCTGGGCTCGACCATGTATGTCCACCGGCTGGCATTCGACCCCGAGCTGAGCCGTTTCTCCCCGGGGCTCATCGCGACCCTCGACGCGCTGGAAGCGGCCGCAGCCGAGGGCGTGACAAGAGTTGAGTTTCTCGGCGGCGACGAGCGGTACAAGCTCGAGCTCGCCGACGGGGTAGCACCGCTCTCCGAGTACGTAGGTCTGCCGTCGACCGTGAAGGGAAAGGGCGCGACCCTCCTGACCACGGGGACGATCGCGTTGCGCTTGAAGCTACGACGCTCCCCCCTCGCAAGGAGGCTTTACGTGGACGGGATTGCGCCTGCTCGACGAATGCTCGAGCGAGGTCAGGGGAAGAAAGCCTCGTGACCGAGCCGCGTAACGCCGCCTTTCGGCGCCCCAGTCGCTGAGGACCGACCACGGCTTCCGAGTGCCGCAGGCGGGCTGTCGACGCCGGCGCCCGGTGCGGGCTCCGAGTGCCTACACGTCCGCTGCCTGCCGTACCGTTGAAGCCAGGTCCACTCGAACGGGTCTTGACATAAACAAGAGAACGACGATAACGAGAGAGTAAGTTCGACCGCGTCACGGCACGTCTCTGAAGGGCAGTGCTCCAGGGCGCAGCCGTACCAAGGCGCAACTCTCTGTGCGTCACCTAGTCATGCACCGAAACTGCTACGCCCATTCACCCTATCTCCCTGCCGCGATGACCGCGGACGTTGAGCTGTGACGCTCCGCGACCGTACCGTCGACCACGCCGGGCGTGTTGTCGCCGTGACCGTCGGCGCCGCGATCCCGTTGCTCGTCGACGGCGCTGGTATCGAGGCCGGTACCGGATGGGCATTTCTGTTCACGCTCGTGTGGCTCGTCTGCGTGCAGGCTGGTTTCACAGCCAGCGCGACCGATCTCCACGCTCTCGGTACACCTGTTGCCGCCGCTCGCGGCTGCCTGCTCGGACTCGTAGCGGTGTCGTCCATCGACTTCCTTGTGAGCGGGCCTCAGGTCTCGGCAGGACGATTCGTGTTCTGCACAGTGGCCATCTGGGCGCTCCTCCTCTTCTGGGACGCCGCCTACCTTCGTTTCTTCGCCTCGCCACGTCGCGTGCTCCTCGTAGGCAGCGATGGCGGCGCCGACGACCTCGTCAGAGATCTCGCTCGCGATGCGGCCGGCTCGTTCCTCGTCGTCGGCGTGGTGAGCGACGACGGCGCCCTTAACGTCAACGCTCCGCTGCTCGGATCGCTCGACGATCTCAACGAGGTGATCACTCGAACACGGCCCGACATCGTCGTTCTCGCGATCGATCGAAACCGCCCCGCTGTGTTCGGTCAGCTCGTCGACAGCGCGGATGTCGGATTCAAGCTCGTCGAGTTGCCGCAGTTCTATGAGCACGCGTTCGGCCGGGTTCCTGTTCGCGATCTGAGTCGCGCGTGGTTCCTCGGAATCCTACACCTGTACCAGAAACCCTATTCGCGGCTCGCGAAGCGTCTTTTCGATATCGCGATCGCATCGGTGGGCCTGCTCCTGGTGCTGCCGTTGCTGCCGTTCGTCGCGCTTGCCGTCCGCCTCAGCGGCGGGCCGATCCTGTTCCGACAGACACGTGTCGGCGAGCACGGTGAGCCATTCACGATCCTGAAGTTCCGCACAATGCGAGCTGATGCAGAGACTGCGGGCAGTCCGATCTGGTCTCAAGGCAACGATCCACGTGTCACAGGTGCCGGTCGTCTGCTACGACGCACCCGCCTCGACGAGATCCCACAGCTCTGGAACGTGCTCCGCGGCAACATGTCGATCGTCGGCCCGCGCCCCGAGCGTCCCGAGTTCATGGAGTTCCTCGAGGTTCGTGTGCCCTACTGGTCGCGGCGGCACCTCGTCAAGCCGGGCCTCACCGGCTGGGCGCAGGTCAGACGCGGCTACACGGCCGATGCCGGCGGCAGCATGGACAAGCTGTCGTACGATCTCTGGTACCTACGTCATCGCACGATGCTCGTCGACATCGCCATCTGCGCCCAGACCATCGGAGTGCTTCTCACGGGTAGCGGTGCGCGCGCGGTGCTCGACTCCGAAGCCCGGACGGGCTCCGAGCGTGACGTCGTCGCCGACGTCCCGCGCGATCTGGCCCAAGGCGCTCCGAAGCCGCTCAGCCCGGCCTCCGAAGACGTCGGTTGAAGTCGAACGGGCTAGCGACCCCGATCACGCAATCCGCCGTAGCCGTCCGTAGGTCTCGACCATCGCTGCCTTGGCCCGGTCGACGAGCAGCCGTTCCCCCGGCCCGCGCGGGCTCACGCCGATGCGCCGGAGCTTTGCATTGGCCATGTACACCTGCTGAGCGCGACGGCTGAGAGCGGTCTGGAACGTGATCGAAAACGAGACGGACACCTCCTCGCCGTTGCGAACCCAGTGAGGGGCGTGGATCGGCACGTAGATCCCGTCGCCGGGCCTCAGGGGGAATGTCTGCTCGGCAGCGGGGAGCCACGGGACGTTCCGATGCCCGCCGCCGTAGTACCGTTCGAGCTCCTCGCGCTCGACAGCGTCGTCCGGGAAACGTCCGACGGTCATATCCTTCGTGCCACGCACCTGGAGCAAGAAGTTGTGCTCCGGGTCGAAATGGGACGGGGTGACTGAACCGGGGGCGGAGAGAAAGATGAAGGCCTTACGCCGACGCATCGATCCCTCGGCAGGGTCGAGGTCGGGCGTCACCTGATCGAGGAGCTCGTCGAGGAGCTCGCCGTAGGATTTGTCGACCTCGATGTTCTTGAGCACCATCCAACAGCCGTTCGTGTCGATGCCTCTGGCTATTTCGCCTGGCGTCAGGTCGACCGTCTCGACCACGCCGTCGGCGACGACGGCTGGCAGAGCGCCGCGGTTGTGCTCGACAGACGTGACTGGGAGACGATCGGCAAGATCCGCGACCGCGTCCGGGGTGAGCAACGGATGTCCTGCGAGGTCGTGCTCGACTAGCACCGCCTGACGGCCGAACGCCGCTCTGAACTCGTCGCGCTGAACACGGAGCATGGTCATGCCTTCGCCTTCCTACGTCGAGCTTCGAGCGCGGCAGCGCCACGCCCCTGATAGCGCGCAACCGCTCCGGCGGCGCCGCGTCTCGGCACGACCACGGTCGAGATTCGACGGCGGTCAGGCCACAACCGGTTGATCATCATGTTCTCGGGGGCCGCACAGGAATCGACGAGCGTCAGGCCCGGCTCGGCGTGAAAGCGATTCACCACCTCGATCTCGACCTGGATTCCGGGCGAGTAGCGCCCGAGCGACACGTCGTGAGCGATCTTGAAGCAGAAGAGGGTGTTGCCGCCCCGCAGGTTGCACTGCATGCCGACCAGACGCTCGCCGATCCGTAGCGTGACGAGCTGCAGTGCTCCGCGGGCCGCCATTCCCGCGCAGAGCTCACGAAAAAAAGTCGCATGCCCCGGACGCGAGGCCATTGCCGTACCCGTTCCGGACGTGCCTTTCCAGCCAGACGCCTCGAGTCGCAAGAATTCCTCTACGGCGGTCGGGTCTCCGGCCCTGTCGTCCACGTGGACAGCGCCGCTGAGGTCCCGCTCGAGCTTGCGCCGAAGGCGGTTGCTCTCTCGCCGATGATGAGCGCTCCGGGTCTCGTCCAGGTAGGTCGGCTCGGCGCGGCGGTGAAGTGCGGCCCGCTCGTAGCGCCGATAGACCACTGGACTGAGATTGCGCTCCGCGATGCAGCTCTCGAGCGCCTCGCCAACGGGGCCGTCCGAGCACATCGTGTCGAGGGCGAAGAAAGCGACTCGCGCGTTCAAAGCCTGATCGATCAGTGCTCCGAGACCGAGGCGCGTGCGCTCCGCAGCAACGAGCGGGGTGCCAAGGAAGCAGTACGGGTGCCGCCAGACCGAGAGCGACGGCATCGGCATCAGGCGCCATCTCGTCTGGCGACGGATGGGAACGAGACCGATCCAGCCGTCGGAATCGCGTGCCACGAGCAGCCGGACGTCTCTCTCGCCGAGCGTGCGTATCGCCGGGATGACCGTCTCAGGCTCGAAGAACGGGTTTGGCTCCGCCGCACGCCGGGCGAGGTCACGCCAGGCGAGCAAATCGATCCCGCTGATCTCGGCAGGATCGATGAAAGCGGTCGTGACCGGCATTCGAGCTATGGTCGCATACGCGTCCGTCGAGACGAATGCCGCGGCGCCCGTAGCTCCGCCGCCGGTGGAGCTACGCTCGAGGAGGCTCCGGGGCAGTCGTCAGCGGCTGGACGGGCCGAAGGCAGACACGACGTCCGCGAGGATGTCCTCCAGCGACCGCTCCGGGCGCCAGCCTGTCGCGGCGGCAATCTTCTCGATCGACGGGATGCGATGGAGCATGTCTTCGATCCCCTGCTCGTACACCTTCTCGTACGGGACGTAGACGATCTCGGACGTCGACGACGTCAGCGCGATCACCCTTTCCGCGAGCTCCTGAATGCTAATCCGGTTCGTCGAGCCGACATTGTAGATCTCGCCTGAGCGGTCGAGCTCCATCAGGTCCCGCAGCGCCCGGATCGTGTCGGCGACGTGGCAGAAGCAGCGCGTCTGCGTCCCGTCGCCGTGGATCTCGAGCGGCTTGCCCGCGACGGCGTTGCCGACGAACGTGGGAATAACCATCCCGTACTGGCCGCTCTGGCGCGGGCCGACGGTGTTGAAGAGGCGCGCGATCACGCAGTCGAGCCCGCGCTCATGGTGGTGCGCGAGTGCGAGGAACTCGTCCATCGCCTTCGAGTCGGCGTATGCCCAGCGGCGCTGCGTCGTCGGACCGTAGATGCGGCGCGCGCCCTCCTCGAGCGGGACCTCTTCCCGATGATCGCCGTATACCTCCGAGGTCGAGGCGACGAGGACGCGCTTGCCAAAGCGGTTGCAGTGATCGAGAACGACCTCGGTTCCCTGCAGGTTCGTCACGAGCGTCTTCACCGGTTGCTCGACGATCAGGCGCACGCCCACAGCGGCGGCGAGATGGTAGACGACGTCGCACTTGTGGACGAGCTCGTTGACGACGGCTGGCGCGAGAACGCTGTCGACGACGAGGTGGAACGCACTCTGGTCGCGCAGTCGCTCAACGTTTGCGAGCGAGCCCGTCGACAGGTCGTCGAGCGCCCAGACCTCGTGGCCCTCGGCAAGCAAGAGCTCGCCGAGGTGGGAGCCGATGAATCCGGCACCGCCCGTAATCAACACCTTCGCCCTCACGATTCGTGAGGCTACAGACCCTGGCGGCCAGTCGGTGGGCGGTTGTGCGAGCGGATCGGTCCCGTCACGGCGTCGCGCCCTCCCGACCGTCGGCTACCATGCGACTACGCACTTCGACCCGGAGTCGGCGAGCTTGCGGCCTCCGGACACCATCGCGAAAGGAGGGTCGAGGAGTGTTCGAGCGATTCACCGAACGGGCGCGACAGGTCGTCGTCCTCGCCCAGGACGAGGCACGTGCCCTCAAGCACAACTACATCGGTACGGAGCACATCCTGCTCGGCCTCCTGCGCGAGGAGGAGGGTCTTGCCGCGCGCGTCCTCGAGTCGCTCGACATCACGGTGGAGGAGGTGCGCGCCCAGGTCGCCCGGATCGTCGGTCAGGGCGACGAGGTCACGACCGGTCAGATCCCGTTCACGCCGCGCGCGAAGAAGGTGCTCGAGCTCGCGCTGCGCGAGGCGCTGTCGCTCGGCCACAACTACATCGGGACGGAGCACATCCTGCTCGGCCTTGTTCGCGAGAACGAGGGCGTTGCGGCGCGGATCCTGCTCGACTTCGACGCCGATGCGGAGAAGATCCGCAACGAGATCATCCGCATGCTCTCTGGCCCTGGCCGGCGGCAAACGGGAGCGGGCGCGCCCCCGGGAGAGAAGGCAAAGAGCTCGAAGCTGCTCGATCAGTTCGGTCGCAACCTGACGAAGGCGGCAACCGAGGGCAAGCTCGACCCCGTGGTCGGCCGCCAGACGGAGATCGAGCGCGTCATGCAGATCCTGTCGCGCCGCCAGAAGAACAACCCCGTTCTGATCGGCGAGCCGGGTGTCGGCAAGACGGCCGTCGTCGAGGGCCTCGCGTCGCGCATCGCATCGAATCAGGTGCCGGAGCTGCTCAAGAACAAGCAGATCTACACGCTCGATCTCGCCGCGCTCGTGGCGGGCTCGAAGTATCGCGGCGAGTTCGAGGAGCGCCTCAAGAAGGTGATGAAGGAGATCACCCAGCGCGGAGACATCATCCTGTTCATCGACGAGCTCCACAACCTCGTCGGTGCCGGTGCTGCAGAGGGTGCGATCGACGCGGCTTCGATCCTCAAGCCAGCTCTCGCTCGCGGCGAGCTGCAGACGATCGGCGCGACGACGCTCGACGAGTACCGCAAGTATCTGGAGCGGGACGCAGCACTGGAGCGGCGGTTCCAGCAGGTCCGCGTCGACGAGCCGTCGATCGACGACACCGTCCAGATCCTGCGCGGCCTACGCGACCGCTACGAGGCCCACCACCGCTGCAAGATCTCGGACGACGCCCTTCGCGCGGCCGCCGTGCTCGCCGACCGCTACATTCAGGATCGGCATCTTCCCGACAAGGCGATCGACCTGATCGACGAGGCCGGCTCCCGGCTCCGGATCCGCACGATGTCGGCGCCGCCCCGTTATCGCGAGCTCGAAGACGAGATCGAGCGTGTCCGCGACGAGAAGGAAGCGGCGATCGAGGCGCAGGAGTTCGAGAAGGCTGCATCTCTGCGCGACAAGGAACGGAAGCTCACGCAGAAGAAGAAAGAGCTCGAGGAGAACTGGCGCTCCGAAGCCGACGAGGAGCAGCCGGAGGTGGGGGAGGACGAGATCGCCGACATCGTCTCGATGTGGACGGGCATTCCCGTCTTCAAGCTCACCGAGGCCGAGTCGCAGAAGCTGATCCGCATGGAGGACGAGCTGCACAAGCGCGTGATCGGCCAGCACCAGGCGATCGTCGCCGTGTCGAAGGCGATCCGCCGCGCCCGAGCGGGGATCAAGGATCCCAAGCGTCCTTCCGGCTCGTTCATCTTCCTCGGGCCATCTGGTGTCGGGAAGACCGAGCTCGCACGTACGCTCGCCGAGTTCCTGTTCGGCGACGAGGACGCGCTGATTCAGGTCGACATGTCCGAGTACATGGAGAAGCACTCCGTCTCGCGGCTTGTCGGGTCGCCGCCCGGCTACGTCGGCTACGACGAGGGCGGCCAGCTGACCGAGGCGGTGCGACGCAAGCCTTATTCGGTGCTCCTGCTCGACGAGATCGAGAAAGCCCACCCGGACGTCTTCAACATCCTCCTCCAGATCCTCGAGGACGGGAAGCTGACGGACGCCCAGGGCCGCAAGGTCGACTTCCGCAATACGATCGTGATCATGACCTCGAACATCGGGGCGGCACAGATCTCGAAGAACCAGTCGCTCGGGTTCACGCTCGGCGACGAGGCGGGGCTGACCTACGACGACATGAAGGGCCGCGTGATGGGCGAGCTGAAGCGGGTCTTCCGTCCCGAGCTGCTGAACCGGATCGACGAGATCATCGTCTTCCACAAGCTCGAGAAGGAGGAGATCCTCCTCATCGTCGATCTGATGATGAAGCGGCTCCGCGATCAGATGTCGATCCACGGTGCGGCGATCGAGCTGACCGACGACGCGAAGGAGCTACTCGTCGAACAGGGCTACGACCCGGCGATGGGCGCCCGGCCGCTGCGGCGTGCGATCCAGCGCTTCATCGAGGACCCCCTCGCAGACTTCGTGCTCGGACGCGAGCTCGCCGAAGGCTCGACGATCCTCGTTGACCGTCGCGAGAATCCGGGCGAGGACGAGTCGCTCGTCGACATCCGCGTGATCGAGCCGGGCGTCACAGCCGACAAGGTGACGGTGCCCGCCGAGGAAGCTCAGCCTGACGTCGACGCTCCGTCCGAAGGCGAGCCGTCGACCGAGTAACGCGCGGGGAGTGTGCCTGCCTCCGCAGGCACACTCTCCCGTTGTTCCGCCCGATCGTGCGGACGTGAAAGCCGGACGCGTCCGGGGGGCCCTGCCTGAGGGCAGGCACACCGCGTTTCCGCGCGGGCGACCCGTAGGCCGCCCGCGCACGCCTCGTGACCTACTGCTGCTCGGGTTGGCTCGGCGGCGCCGGCTCCGAGGGAGCGGCGGGAGGAGCGGGAGGAGCAGCCGCTGCCGGCGCCTCGGGAGCGGCGGGAGCAGCAGGAGCGTCGGCCTTCACTGTCTGAGGCATCGACGGCATCGGCTCGCCCGACTCCTGGAAGGCCTTCACGGAGCCGACCGCGACGAGTGCCGCGAGCACCACGCCGACGTAGCTTGCCCAGGCCGAGTAGTCGTCGATGAGGTTCTTCAGGAGCGCGAACACGAAGACGACGATGCCGAGCACAGCTGTCGTCATCCCGACGGGCAACCCGCCTGGTACCGCCACGCCGAACGTGTGTGCGGCCACCCACGCCAGGAGCACGATCAGGAGGATGCCCATCATCACGCCCCAGAAGCCGTGCCAGGCGCTCCGGCTGTAGTCGACGCCGAGCGCGTCCGTGAGCTCATTGCTGTAGCTCTGCCAGGCGAAGAAGGTAAAGATGAGCAGGAGCACTCCTGCGCCTAGCACGAGCTTCCTGCCCGCGGAGATAGCGTTGATCTGTTCCATGTCTGTGGCCTTTCGCGATGGAGGATGAAGCGGCTTCGGTACGGACGCTACATCGGGGCGCCCGCCGCTGCCATCCCGGACACTCGCGCGGGTGAGATGGGGCTATGTCGTCTGCGGCGCTGCCGAGCCCTCGCCGGCTCGCTGCCTCCTCAGCCCGCGGCCAAATAGGAACCAAGCGAAGAGCCCGAGCGACACCGTCTGCGCGACCATCATGATCGCTCCTGCAAGCCTCTGATCGGCCAGCGCGCCGATGCCGAACAGCCGCTCAGGCTGATCCGCATAGGTCGGATAGAGCGGACCGAAGCTGAACAGCAGGACATAGGCGAGGGCTTGTCCTCCGGCGAACAGCGCAACTGCGAAGCCCACGCGCTCCGGCCGGCGCAACGCGGCCCTCCGCGCGGGATCGATCATCTGCGCCCAGACGAGCGTGCCTGCGAGGACGAACGAGAGGTGCTCCAGGTCGTGTGCGGGCGTGTGCGCGACAGCGAAGTCGTAGGCGATGGGGATGTGCCAGAGGCCGAATGCGAGCGCCCAAGCGGCGAACGCGACGCCGGGATGCAGCAAGCCGCCGAGCGCGGCGCGCAGAGGCCCGATTCGTGCGAGCGGGCGGAGGAGGAGCGGTGGTAGCAGGAAGAAAACGAGCGGCCCTCGAATCGCGAGCAACACGAGCGCCGGCGCGGAGTCGGCAATCAGCATGTGCTGGAGCATGTGGGCGGAGACGAGATAGCGCTCGCCGATCGTGTCGAGTGGTGAGATCAGCGCAAGCACGCCGAGCGTCATCCCGCAGAAGAAAAGCAGCGGCCGGTCCCAACCGGCGAGATCTCGGCGCCCGCGCCGTCGCAGCCGCAACCATGCTTGCAGGAAGAGCAGGCTGACGATCGTGCTCGCACAGAGGACGAGCGGGGCGAACTGCCAGCTCGTGTCGATGTCCCTGAGACCTATGTCGATCATCACCTGTTTCTACGCTCCAGCCGCCGCCGCAACCACCAGACGCCGGCGGTGAGAGCGGCGAGCACGACGAGTGGCACGGCGAGAAGGATCGGAAAACGGGATTTGGGCGGCGGTTGGTAGTCGAGGCTACCGACTATTCGGAACGGCGTTGCGCCCTCGGTTGCAGGCACCGTCCAGTCGAAGATGTGGTGGCGTGCGCCCTTTGCGGCCTGCACCGCCGGCGGGGGAATCGGGCTCATCCAGTGGATGCGGTGGTCGTGCCACTCGTAGAAGTCCCCCCCGGAGACCCGGGCCCAACGCGGCCGGGCCCCGGCGCGTACTCCGGACGGAATGGGCTTTGCACCGTAGCGATCGTCGTTGAGATACGTCGCCGGAGAGTTCAGGTTACGGAAGACCCCGCTGCCGGGACGGAACGACAGGTACGGCTCCTGCTCGTAGCCCTTGATGATCACGACCTTCCCGCTCCTGTTCGTGAGTCGCAGACGGTCATCGTAATCGCGCACGATCACGGACACACCCTGAACCTGCGGGACGATCGCGCTGACGGACGAGCGGAAGCCGGTCAGCTTCCCGCCGCCGCCGTGGGCAGCGGCGGCGGGACAGCTGATGACGGTCGCGCAGACAGCGGCCCCGAGCGACCCGAAGAGGCGGTCCCGGCTCACCGTTCCCTGCGGTGCCGCCGGAGCACGCCGACACCGGCCACCCCGAGCAGCCCGAGCGGCAGCAGGAAGACGGCACCGCTGCTCAGCTTCCTCATGGCACTGACCCCCGCGGGATAGTCCTGAACGGCTTCCTTCGCCCCGACCACCATCACTTGGGGCGCGGGGCTGTCGCTCGTCGGGCTTCCGATCCAGCGCACGACTTCGCCCGTCGAGTACGTCTGGAGCGTCTTGAAGGTGAGCACGGTGCCCTTGGGCTTCGAGGGCACGGCGATCGAGATCGGGAACTGCTGGAACTCGCCGGGCCCGATTCGGCCGAGAGATCCCTTTCCGGTCCAAGCGACGGTTGCTACCTCCTCGGTGGAGGTGTCGTCGCCGATTTTCACCGGCTTGGCGAGCTTGCGGTAGGTGACCTTCGCCGTCCAACCGGGGATCGGCTTGGTCGAGAGAAAGAAGATCCCGCTCGGTACCTGAACGGTCACCTTGACGGTTGAGGCCCTGCTCTGTTCGTTGGGGACGTTGACGTTGACGACGGTAAAGCCGCCCGCCGGCAGTGCGTTCGGATGCACCGTCACATGTGCCTGCGCAATCCCGGCGAAGCCGAGCGCAGCGACCGCGGCGGTCGCGCCCAGGATAAGGCGTGCCTTCATGAGATCGTTCCTTTCCGTAGAGACGACGGAGGGCGGTTGCCCGTCCGTGCGAGACGTCTCAGCCGGTTGGGGGTCCGCGTGTCCCGAATCCGGCCGCGAGCGCCGGCAGGCGTGGCAGGAAGATCACGCGAGGCTCGCTCGCGCTGGCCGCTTTGACGCGTGCGGGCCAGCACTGCGTGCCTAGACATCCGCCGAGCCGATCGGCGGCGCGGGAGAGAAGTCTCGCGAGGAGCAGAGCGAGCACGGCGAACGGGAGCTGCAGGGCGAGTCCGATTCCGAAGGAGGGCTCGAACGCCGCGTCGACCGGGAATGTGGCCGCTGTGGACGTAGCGCTCGAGGTGCTCCTGGAGCGCGAAGACAAGTGGCGGTAGCGCCGCGAAAAGCCAGGTGGAGGCCTCGCGACGGACTCCGTCGGCGCATCACCGCGATCACGTTCGCGGTCAGGCCGACGAGCAGGAACCCGAAGAGCAGCGCGAGTGCCAGCGGCAGCTGGTCCAGGTATCCATGACCTGTCGTTGCAAGCTCGGCGGTGCGCGGTCCGGGACGACGGGTACACTACGACGTAGGCGAGCGAGTGGGCGGCGAGCGTGCCTGCGAGAACGAGCGGAACGGCGATCGCCCAACGGAGACGGGTACGCGTGATGGTCACGACATCGGAACGTTAGACGATGCTCCCGGACGGTAGTAGGTTCGGCAGGCAGTTCACGTAGGTCGCGGGGTCCGCTCGTTTGCGATCAACGAGGCGTGTGGTGCCTGACTGAAGTCAGGCACGGCGGCAGCGCTAGCGAATCGGGACGGTGACGGTCGTCGAGTAGACGTTGAAGTCGCCCTTGCGCACGTCGATCCTGGAGGCGCCAGTCCCCGGAAATCGGGAGCCTGACACCCGGGACGATGTAGTGCCCCTGACCTGCGGGGCGCCGTCGAAGCTCAGCGCGGCGATCCCCGCCGAGGGGAGGGTGGCCGCGAGGTGCACCTCGTCGATCGTCACGTCGCGTCCTGTTCGGTCGAGCAGATAGAGGTGGACGGCATTCGAACCTACCCGCGCCGGCGTGACGACGAGGTCGAGGTCGTAGGGCCCGATCGCCGTCGCAGTGGCGTACGGGCCACTCGCCGCAGCGGTGGCGGCCTTCGCGGGTGGCTCGCCGACCAACACCGAGGTCGCGGCGATCACGAGCCCCATCACCGCGAGCTCGGTCGCGGCCGCCCTCAGGTTCAGGCTCGGCAGGCGTCGTCGGTGATAGGCGCCGAATCCGATCAGGACGAGGACGAGCCCGGACTTGACGAGGATCAGCTTGCCGTAGGTCGTCGTCCAGAGGCCGTCGACCGGGCCGATCTGGATCGCGGCGTTGGTGATGCCGCCGATGAGCAGGACGACGACGGAGACAAGGGCGAGTCGCGAGAAGCGAGGCACGGCCGTCGTCGAGAGCGATCGACGCTCGCTGCCTGCGAGCGCGAGCGCTGCGGTGAGGAAGGCGAGCCCGCCGATCCACGCCGACTGCGGCGGCGACGTGCGCGATGTCCGCGACCTGCGAGAGCCTCCCGCTCACGACTGCGTGGCCTGTCAAGGCAGGAGTGGCCAGCAATGCCAGAGCGAGCGCGAGGGACGCGATGCGCAGCGAGATGTCCTCCCGCTTGCGGGAGGCGACGGCGAGGACGACGAGCCCAAGCGCCGCAATCGCCTGCCACGCCCAGACCTCGCCGAAGCGCGTGCCGATCACCGCACGGGCAACGGGCCAGTCGAGAGCGTCGCGGATCCCGAAGCCTCCCGCCGAGGCGCCTTCGAGGACGATCCCGGCGATCGAGGTGACAGCGACCAGGAGCCCGGCGATGGCGGCGAGTCCCCAGAGCGTCCTGCGAATTTGCAGCGATGCCTCCCCCAGAATCGCCGTGAGCGCGAGAACGCCGCCGGCGAGCACGAGCAGCGCGGCGTAGTGGAGAAAGCGGACGATCCGAAATGCTGTAGTAACGGTGCCCGAGACGGCGGCCGGCGGGGACGCGGTAGCGACGGTGCTGCTCGGAACGATCCCGATCCCGAAGACGAACGCTCCCGCGATCGGGTGCGAGTCCGCAGAGACCACGCGCCAGGTGACGGTGTAAGTCCCCTGCGGGAGATTGGGGCGCAGACCGACGCTCACCGTCTGCGGCGTAGGTTGCGAGAGCGTGCCCGTGTCGACCCGGCGAGCGCTCCCATCCACGACCCGGATCGAACCGAGCGCGGTCTCCACCTGCTCGTTGAACGTGAGCGTGACGACCGCGGGCGACCGTGCCACCGTGGAGCCGTCGCTCGGGGAGGACTGCTCGAGGGTCGCATGGGCGCGCGCAGCGGGTGCCACCGAGAGGGCGACGACCGCCGCGGTAGCCACCGCGGCGAGAAGTGCTGCGCGACGCGGACGGGTGCGCACCATCCGGCAAGGGTACGCGTGGAAACCGAAGGGATGACGCGACCCATCTCGGGTTAGTTGGCAATATGAGCAACAGTCCGTCCGGCGAATCGTCTAGGCTCACCACATGGCAAGAGTGATCGTCCAGCATGTCTGCTCCGAGTGCGGGGCTGCCTCGGGCCGCTGGCTCGGACGCTGTCCGGGGTGTGGAGCCTTCGGAACGCTCGTCGAGGAGCTCACGGGGCAGGAGACCGGCCGGAGGGCAAGCGCGGGCCCGCGGCCCGTGCGGACACTCGCCGACGTGGAGGTCGCCGAGGCTGCGCGCGTGACGACGGGTGTCGCAGAGCTCGACCGCGTACTCGGCGGAGGGCTCGTGCCGGCATCGCTCGTGCTCGTCGGTGGTGAGCCCGGAGTCGGCAAGTCGACGTTGCTGCTTACGGCGCTTGGCGCGATCGCGCAGTCGGGCCGGCGTGCCTTGCTCGTCACGGGGGAGGAGTCGCCGGCGCAGGTCAAGCTTCGAGCGGAGAGGCTCGGAGGGGCGGACGGCGTGGAGATTCTCGCCGAGACGGAGCTCGACGCGGTGTGCGCGACGCTCGAGCGCGAGCGCCCCGACGTCTGTGTGATCGACTCGGTGCAGACGCTGTACGCGAGCGAGCTCGGCTCCGCCCCGGGATCGGTGGCACAGGTGCGCGAGTCTGCGTCCCGTCTGCTGCGCGTCGGCAAGGAGCTCGGCGTCACCATCGTGCTCGTGGGCCACGTGACGAAGGACGGAGCCGTCGCGGGACCGCGTGTCCTCGAGCATCTCGTCGACTGTGTCCTGCAATTCGAGGGCGACCGCTATAACGCACACCGCGTTCTGCGCGCGACGAAGAACCGGTTTGGCTCGACCAACGAGATCGGAGTGTTCGAGATGACGGGCGCCGGCCTGGTCGGCGTTGCCGACCCGTCCGAGCTGTTCGGCCGTTCCCGCCCCGGTGAGGTGGGGGCGGCGGTTGCGTGTGCTCTCGAGGGAACGCGGCCGATCCTCCTCGAGGTGCAGGCGCTCGTCTCGCGCTCCGATCTCGCGATGCCGAGGCGCGTCGCCACGGGCGTCGACCCGAAGCGGCTCGCGATGATCGTGGCCGTGTGCGCGCGCCACGCCGGCCTTGCGCTCGGCGGGGCGGACGTCTTCGTCAACGTAGCGGGCGGTGTGCGCATCGACGAGCCGGGCTCCGACCTCGCGGTCGCGCTGGCGATCGCCTCGGCGACGCGCGGAGTTCCAGTGGTCGAGGGCATGGCTGCGTTCGGCGAGATCGGCCTCACTGGTCGGATCCGGCCTTCGGCGCAGTCGGATCGGAGACTCGAAGAGGCGGCGAAGCTCGGCGTCGCGACCGTTCTTGCCCCGGCCGGCACGCGCGCGGTCGGCACCTCGACGGTGCGGTCGGCCGAGACACTTCGTGCGGCTCTCGAGCTAGGTCTGGAGGCGCGTGCGACGGCGTCTGACGGCGGCGACGGGGGTGGCGAGCCGGGCGCAGGGCACGTTCGGGCGGCATGACGTCCTGGCGAGGTGGATTCGTCCGGAACGCGGGATGCGTGCCTGGCTTCAGCCAGGCACCACGCGCGTCGTAGTCCATGCTCGATCGGTGCGGCAGGCACGCGCACGTCAAACGCCGGCGCTGCTCGTGATGCTCGCCTGAGGGGAGGCGTATGGGAAGGTTCCCGGCGGTGTGGACGCGCGGATTCCGTTGGCAACGCGGAATGCGTGCAGCTTCCGCCAGGCACCATGCGCGTCGTGGGCTCATACCGATCGGTGGGGCAAGCACGAGCGCGCCAGCGCCGCACAGCACCTGGGAAGTGGTTATGCCGGGTAGATTCGTGCGGCGTACTCGTCGATCATCCGGGTTGCGCTGAACTGAGGCGCCGCAGTGACGAGCGCCCGCTTGACCAGGTCGCACCAGCGGTGCGGGACGCCGTCGCCGTCGCGATCCGCGAAGAGCGGGACGATCTCCTGCTCGAGCAGCTCGTAGAAGCGCTTGGAGTCGCGGTCGTCCATCAACTCGTGATCGGGATCCTCGTCGCCTGGGATCGCCCAGCCGTTCGTTCCGTCGTAGCCCTCGGCCCACCAGCCGTCGAGGACGCTGAGCTGGAGCACGCCGTTGAACGTGGCCTTCATCCCGCTCGTGCCGCTCGCCTCCATCGGCCGGCGCGGCAGGTTCACCCACACGTCGCAGCCTGCGACGAGGTGTCGGGCCAACCGCATGTCGTAGTCCTCGAGGAAGACGATCCGGTCGGCCACCTCCGCGCCACCGTCGCGGAGCGCGAATAGCTCCTGAACGGTTGCCTTGCCGCCCTCGTCCAGCGGGTGTGCCTTGCCGGCGATGAGGATCTGGAGGCCCGGATCCGCGGAGACGATCCGGAACAGTCGCGCGGGGTCGCGAACGAGCAGCCCGACGCGCTTGTAGGTCGCGAGCCGCCGGGCGAAGCCGAGCGTGAGCGCACCGGGCTCGAGTGCGGCGGCCGCGCCGCGCACGTCCTCGATCTGCTCGCCGCGCAGCAGGCGATCCTGCTGTCGCTTCAGGCGCACCTCCTCCATCAGCACGAAGCGAGCCTCCTGTCGGGCGCGCCAGAGCTCCTCATTGGGAACGTCGAGGATCGGCTCCCAGGTCGCCGGGTCCGCGGCGCGGTTGATCCAGCCCTCGGGGAGGTGCTCGTCGAAGAGCATGCGCATCGGCCGCGAGATGAACGTCGGGATGTGCGCTCCGTTCGTTACGTGAGTGATCGGAACGCCATCGGCCTCGCGATCGGCGAACATCGGCTGCCACATGGCACGTGCAACCTCGCCGTGGAGCCGGCTAACACCGTTGCGCACCCGGCTTACCCGCAGCGCGAGCGGCGTCAGTCCCGGCGACTCGCTCTCGTCGTTCGGGTGCACCCGAAACAGGCGGAGGAAGGCGCGATCGTCGATGCCCAGGCGCGAGGGCAGATCCGCGAAAGCGGACAGCAGCTCATCTGGCCCGTACGTCTCGTTGCCGGCTGGGACGGGGGTGTGCGTCGTGAATACGAAGCGTTGGGCTGTACGCTCGAGGGCTTCCTCGAGCGGCACGCCCCGCGTCACGTCGCGAGCGGCGAGCTCGAGGGCAGCGAGCGCCGGATGACCTTCGTTCAGATGGATGCGCCAAGGGTCGATCCCGAGCGCCTCGAGTGTTCGCAGTGCCGCCGATTCCGAGTAGGGCGTATTGCGCGAGCCGGACGGCCCGGGTTCCCTCGTAGAGTCGCGAGGTGGTCCACCTCTGGACGGGGTCGTTGCCGGGAACGTCTGTGTCGAGCAGGAAGAGCGGGACCCGGCCGACGTCGACTCGCCACACCTGGAAGAACGTCTCGCGACCGTAGATGGTCACCGAGAGCCGGAGCGGGACGCCGTCGTGCGTGACGGGGGCCATCGGCAGGCCGTCGGGGTCGTTGATCGTCCAGTACTCGAGCTGCCGGCCGGTCTGGTCGAGGCGCTGGTGGAAGTAGCCGTTCCGGTAGAAGAGCCCGACGCCGACGAGCGGCAGCGCCTGGTCGCTCGCCTCCTTGAGGATGTCGCCGGCGAGCACGCCGAGACCCCCGGAGTAGATGGGAAGTGACGTGTGGACGCCGAACTCCGAGCAGAGGAACGCGATCGGGCCCTCGATCCCCAAGCGAGCCGGCGTCGGTCGCGCCACGTCCGCGGCGACCTCGTCCGAGAGCGCTCGCACCCGGTCGCGCAGCCCGTCGTGGCGCTGCACCGACTGAAGCACCTCCGACGGAAGCGTCGAGAGGAAATGCACGGGATTCGCCCCGCTCAGTCGCCAGCGGTACGGACTGATGTCCCTGAAGAGGCGGTCTCCGTCCTCGGCCCAGCTCCAGCGGTAGTTGTAGGCGACGCGGCCGAGCGGCTCGAGAGCGTCCGGCATGCGCTCGGCGAGCTGAGCGGCGCGGGCCTCCACGTCGGCGGCGCCGGCCGCGAGCGAGACACCTTGGGTCGAACGGGTGGGCATCGAACCCCCTGGGATTTGTCGAAACCTGGTCAACAGATCGGCGGACTTCGTGCCCGGCAGCGGGCGGTCGGCCAGGAGCGGCACTACACCGGCGACACTGGCAGACTACGCGACCGCTTGACTGCGGTGGTCGCCATGCCGTGCACGCGGAGTCGTCGTGGACAGGGAGCGGGCGCGTTTAGTTAGGCCTCACTGGTAGCGGTCGCTGACGCGCGGCGCTTCGGGCGGTGGCTCTGCGCTGCGGACCGGTTGTGCCCTGGCTGAAGCTGGCACGAGCATTTTGGCCTGCGGTGGATGATGTTCTCGCCGTGTCGTGCCTGCCTGCGCGCGTCGCTTCGGGCGGTGGGTCTGCGCTGTGGGCCGGTTGTGCCTGGCTGAAGCCAGGCACGAGGATTCTGGCGTGCGACAGAATGATGCCCTCACCGACACTTGGTTGACAATCGCGCCGTTCACCGCATGTCGGGCGAGGAGCCCCACGCCAGCTCGTTCCGGCGAGTTCCGTCATGGCACACTAGTGTCACGGCGTGGGGGCGAGCCCGCCCACGCGTGGCGTCCCGTCGGTGACTCCCAGGGAGAGCGAGAGATGGAAGTACCCAAGGTGACGCATCAATCCCACGACGAGCGGCGAACGACCGATCCGCGAGTGATCGAGGCGATCGCACTGCTCGCCCCCGGCTCCGATCTCCGCCAGGGCATCGACGACATCATCCGCTCGCACGAAGGGGCCCTCGTTGTCATCTGCCATCCGGGGGAGCTCGCGTTCCTCTATTCCGGTGGGATCCGGCTCGATCAGCCGTTCACCCCCCAACTGTTCTACGAGCTCGCAAAGATGGACGGCGCGATCATCGTCAACGAGTCGATCACGAAGCTGGCATACGCGAACGTTCAGCTGATGCCGGACCCGACGATCCCCTCGAACGAGACGGGGACGAGGCACCGAACTGCCGAGCGGGTGGCCAAGCAGACCGGCGCTCTGGTCGTATCGATCTCGCAGCGGCGCGAGACTGTCACGATCTTCGTCGGCCACGCCCGCTACCAGCTCGACCCCGTGGCGATCGTGCTCGCGAAGGCGAACCAGGCACTCGCCGCGCTCGAGACGTACCGCAAGCGGCTCGAGCAGGTGCTGACTCGACTCACGGCGCTCGAGTTCCAGAACGCGGTCGCTCTGGACGACGTACTCGGCGTGCTCCAGCGCGCGGAGATGACCGCCCGGATGGTGCACGAGGTCGAGCGCGACTGCCTCGAGCTCGGTGCGGAGGGCCGGCTGATCCGGGCCCAACTCGACGAGCTCGGCACGCACGTGCCTGCGAATGAGGCGGCCGTGATCGCGGACTACCACGCGAGCGACGACCTGCAAGCCGTCCGAGCCGCAGTCGAGAAGCTCTCGGCAATCCCCTACCAGACGCTTCTCGAGACTGAGGCCCTGGCGGAGATCCTCGGGTTTCCACGGCTTGTCAACCCGCTCGACACAGTCGTCAGTCCGCGTGGATTCAGGGCGCTTTCGCACGTTCCGCGCCTGCCGCCACCCATCATCCGACGCGTCGTCGAGGCACTTGACGGCCTCGACGGGATCGCTCGGGCATCGCTCCGGGAGCTCGAGGCAGTGGACGGCGTGGGAACGGTTCGAGCCCGCGAGATCAAGGAGGGCTTGAGGCGCCTGCAGGAGCACAATCTCGTTGAGCGCTACCTCAATATCTGAGCGCACTTTCCGCTAGAATGAAGGGGTTCGCCGGCAGAGACCCAGCTGTCGGCTCTTTTTTTGTGAAGCGACGGACAAGGGGAGGCGAAGCTTGTTCGATATCGGCGACAACGTGGTGTATCCCCACCACGGGGCGGGCACGGTCGTAAGCAAGGACACGCGCATCGTTTTGGGCCAGGAGCGCGAGTATCTGACGATCAAGATCCTGCACAACGAGATGACCGTGAACGTCCCCACGGACAACGCAGAGAAGGTGGGGATCCGCTGGGTGATCGACCAGGAGATGGTCGAGATCGTCGTAGGGGCTCTCAGTGGTGAGTCGACCGAGATGCCGAAGAACTGGAACCGTCGCTTCAAGCACAACCGCGACAAGATGAAGACGGGCGACATCCTGGAGCTCGCCGAGGTCGTCCGCAATCTTGCTCTGCGTGACCACGAGAAGGGCCTCTCTACGGGCGAGAAGCAAATGTACGTCAAGGCGAAGAAGATCCTCGCCTCCGAGTTGATGTATGCGAAGGCCATGGATGAGGAGCAGGCCGCCGAGTGGCTCGAGGAGGTGCTCGCCAATCCTGCGAACACAAAGAAGAAGGCGCGCACCAAGCCGAAGATCGCTACGGCGAGCGCCTAAAGGGCTTGCTGTGAGAGTGGGGTGCGTGTCGGGGCGGGCATGCACCAAGCAGCGCAGACGGCTCGCTCGGTGGCAAGGCTTGAGGCCTTGGTGCCGATCGAGACGGCCGCGAAGCGCCGCGTGCAGGCCTTCGACCACGTGTGCGCCACTCTCACAGCAAGCCTCTAATCTTCGCTGCAGAAAGCTCCGGGAACCTGAGTCGCGCCGCGGATCGTACGCGGCGGGCTACGCGTGAGTGGCGCCGATGTCCCCGCGCAGGGCGGTGTCTGGGCGGTGATCGTCGCCGCCGGGGCGGGCGTCCGCCTCGGCGGCGACCAGCCCAAGGCCTTCGTCGGTCTCGCAGGCCGGCCCCTGCTCGCCGAGAGCGTCGAGCGGCTCGATCGCTCGGACTGGATCGACGCGATTGTCGTTGTTGCCCCGCCGGGCTGGGAGGAGCCGGCGATCGTGCTCGCGGAGGAGCTCGTGGCCTCGAAGGTCAGCGCGGTCGTCGTCGGCGGTGCGACGCGAGCTGCGTCGGTGCACGCGGGGCTGGCGGAGGTCGCCGACGAAGCGATCGTTGTAGTCGTCCACGATGCGGCACGGCCGCTTGTCGACGATGCGGTGCTAGAACGTCTCTTGGGCTCTCTCGCTGAGGGTGTCGACGGCGTCGTTCCCGGGCTGCCGCTCGCCGACACCGTCAAGCGGGTCAAGGACGGCGCGGTCGTCGAGACGGTCGATCGCTCCGGGCTTTGGGTCGTGCAGACTCCCCAGGCCTTCGAGGCGGGAGCGCTGCGCCGTGCCTACGCAGGCGAGCTAGTCGATGCGACTGACTGCGCAGCGCTTGTCGAGCGCGCCGGTGGTCGGATCCGCGTGATCGAAGGCGACGAGCGGTTGCGCAAGATCACCGACCGCGGCGATCTGGCGCTCGTCGAGTCGTGGCTCGAGGAGCGCTAGATGAGTAGTTCGGCCGCGCGGTTCGGTTGCGCGATCCAGGCGCACTGGACCGCTCCAGCTCGTGCTGTGACCGCCACGGCTGTCACAGTACTGGCGTCCGGTTGGCGTTGGGAGAGGATCTGTTCTCTAGGGCAGATCCTCGATCCGTCAAGGATCGTTGCCGGTCTCGTAACGCGCCCCAGCACGCCTGGCTCACGCCCCGATCTCCACGATGCCGTGGAGCTCACCTAGAGCCGATGGCCATCCGCGCGGTCTTCCTCGATGTCGGTGAGACGCTGATCGACGAGCGACGCTACTGGCGTACGCTCGCCGAGCTGAACGGTATCCCCGATCACGTCCTGTGGGCTGCGCTCGGTGCGAGCATAGTCCGCGGCGAGCGGGGAACCTTCCGGCGGCTTGGAATCGAGCAGCCGCTCCGTCCCGACGTGCCCTGCTTCGAGCGAGGGGATCTGTACCCGGACGCGCTGCCGTGCTTGCTCGCCCTCCGTGACGAGGGCTACAGGGTCGGTGTCGCAGGCAACCAGCCGGATCACTTCGATCGGTTCGCACATGCGGAGCAGTTGCCTGCGGACGTGATCGGCTCGTCGGCCTCCTGGGGCGTCGAGAAGCCGGCGGCCGGGTTCTTCGTGCGGCTGATCGCCGAGGCGGGCGCGGCGCCGCACGAGATCGCCTACGTCGGAGATCGCGTCGACAACGACGTCGTTCCTGCTGTCGAGATGGGGCTCGCCGCGATTCACATCCGTCGCGGGCCTTGGGGGTATCTGCAACAAGGAGCCGAGCGTGCGTCGGCGCGGATCGATTCGCTTGTCGAGCTACCCGCTGTCTTGAGAGCCTACGTTTGAGGCGTGGCCCCGAGCGTAGGCCCGCGCCTGACTTCGGTCAGGTACCACCCTCCCCACAGTGCGGTCGCAGGAGAGACGAAGCCTCGGAGTCCGTAGCGGGGCCCTCGCAGGTAGATCGCGCATACTGAGCTCAGTGTGTGAAGCCGTTCAGGGAGAACGAAGCCCCTGTGCCTGATGCGCACGAGCACGCGCATGGACGTGGAGGCTCCCACGTGCACGGTCTCGGCGGTAGCAGCCTCCGGGCGCTCGTTCTCGCACTGATCCTGAACGCGGTCTACACGGTGGTCGAAGCCGTCGCAGGCGTGCTGACGGATAGCCTCACGCTCCTCTCCGACGCAGGGCACAACCTCTCCGACGTGCTCGCGCTCGGGGTCGCTGCCGGCGCAGTCTGGCTGGCTCGACGTCCCGCCACTCCGCGCACGAGCTTCGGTCTCAAGCGCGCCGAGATCCTGGCGGCGCTCGTGAATGCGGTCTCCCTGATCGCGATTGCCATTGTCGTCCTTGTTGCGGCGATTCGACGACTCTCCAACCCACCCGACGTCCCGGGCGGCTGGCTGGTCGTGATCGCCGGGGTCGGGCTCGCGATCAACGCGCTCGGCGCAGCGTTCGTCTTCCGCCGGGACGGGCGCGATCTCAACCTCCGCGCGTCGTTCCTCCATCTTGCAGGTGATGCGCTCGGCTCACTCGGCGTGATCGTGGCAGGAATCGTGATCGTCACGACCGGCTGGCTCTACGCCGACCCCGTGTTCAGCATCGTCCTTGCGATCCTGATCCTCGCGAGCTCGTGGTTCGTCCTGCGCGACGCGGTGCTTGTGCTTCTCGAAGCCGCGCCCCGCGATCTCGACGTCGAGAAGATCGGTGCAGCGATGGCTGGGACGGCGGGGGTCGTCGAGGTGCACGATCTGCACGTCTGGACGATCACCTCGGACTTCCCAGCGCTCTCGGCGCACGTTCTCGTACGCGTCGGCGACGATTGTCACGCAGTCCGCAGATCGCTCGAGCTGCTATTGCACGACCGCTTTGCGATCGACCATACGACACTCCAGGTCGAGCACCGCGGGCCAGATCGGCTGCTGACGATCTCGCGTGCGAGATAGGGTCGAGTGCATGAGCGATCTCCGGGTCGGCATCGGGGTCGATGCCCACGCATTCGCCGATGGCATCCCGCTCGTGCTCGGCGGCGTGCCGATCGAGCACGGCCGCGGCCTCGCGGGCCACTCCGACGGCGACGTGATCGCGCACGCGCTCACCGACGCGATCCTAGGTGCGGCAGGTTTGGGGGACATCGGCGCGCTCTTCCCCTCCGACGACGAGCGCTGGCGCGGAGCGGACTCCATCGACCTCCTCGCCCGCGCGTATGCCGACGTACGCACTGCAGGGTTCGAACTCGTCAATGCCGACTGCGTGCTCGTCGGACAGGAACCGCGGATCGCCACCTATCGGGACGAGATGCGCGGCCGGCTGGCCGGCGCGCTCGACTCCGATCCGGGCAGCGTGAACGTGCGGGCGACGACAACCGACCGGCTCGGCTTCACCGGGCGCGGGGAGGGGCTCGCCGCGGAGGCGGTCGCCTTGCTCCGCCGTCTATGAGGCCGGAAGCCTGATCCTGTCGTCGGCGCGCTCCACAAGCCCGTCGCGCAGCAACGAGCTCACCGTGTCCGGGTCGAGGGTCCCCACGTCCTGCGGTTCCTGCGCGACACGTCGGAGCAGCTCTGAGCGGCGCTGTCGGAACGAGCCCTCGAACCGCGATTGCTTCCTCTGTGGCGCGTAGCGCCGTCCTTGCGAAGGGCATCTGCCCGCAAGCGGGCATTCACCGCAGCGGGGCACGCGCGCGAGGCAGACGGTCGCGCCAAGGTCCATCAGTGCTTGCGCCGCCTCGGGGCCGAACGCGTGCCCGGTCCGCTCCTGGATGCGCGCGACGTTGACGTCGACCGGCAGGACGGCTGCTCCGAACGCAAAGTTCCGTATCGCCGCGGCGGTATACGGGCCCACACCGGGCAGCATCGACAAGTCGGCGGGCCAGCCGTCAGCCGCGATCACCTGCGCTGCGCGGTGGAGGTTCACAGCGCGGCGGTTGTAGCCGAGGCCCTGCCAGGTGCGGATGACCTCGGCGAGGGGGGCTTCTGCGAGCGCAGCGGCGGTCGGCCAGCGCTCGAGCCACTCCGTGTAGCGCGTAATCACGCGGTCGACCTGCGTCTGCTGCAGCATCACCTCGGAAACGAGGATTGCGTAAGGATCGTGAGTCCACCGCCATGGGAGATCCCGTCCGCAGCGGCGGAACCACGCGAGGAGCAGGGCTTCCACGTGCGCATGCTACGCGCCGCTCCGGGTGTGCCTGGCTTCAAGCCAGGCACACCCGGAGCGTACGGACAAACACCAGTGCTCGTTCGACCTTCGCTAGCCGAGGCGGCCGAACGTCAGGCCATGCTCCTGGCAGAGCCCTGGCACGCTCGCGAGGTCGGCCTCGAGGCCATAGCGCGCGCCGAGCTCGGCGAGCTCGCCGGGGTCGGGTGGTCCTTGCAGCCCTGCCGCGACGAGCTCCTCGAAGAACTTCTCGAAGCCGGCGGGCGAGATGATCTCGAGGATCCGCGCCCACTCGTCGCCGGGGTTCCAAAACGTATGCCACTGGTCGCGTGGCTTGAAGACGAGGTCGCCTAATCGTCCGAGAACCGTCAGACTGCTCTCGATGGCCCAGATGTCCAATCTGCGCGCAGGCGTCGTCGGCACGGGATTCGTCGCGGGAGTGCACGTCGACGCGCTGCGACGCCTCGGAGTGGAGATCGTCGGCATCGTCGGCTCGTCGCCCGGGCGTGCCGCTGCAGCAGCGATCGGTCCGGTCAGCGAGCGCTACGACGCGTTGCTCGCGGACGAACGGGTCGACGTCGTCCATCTCACGACCCCGAACCACCTTCACTTCCCGCAGGTGAAGCAGGCGCTCGCCGCCGGCAAGCACGTCGTCTGCGAGAAGCCACTCGCGATGACCGCCGACGAGTCGGCCGAGCTCGTCGTGCTCGCCGAGAACACGGGGCTCGTGCACTGCACGAACTTCAACCTCCGGTTCTACCCGCTCGTGCAGGAGCTGCGCGAGCGTGTCCATCGCGGTGAGATCGGCACTGTCTGGAGCGTTCACGGTGGCTACCTCCAGGACTGGCTTGCTCTCGAGACTGATTGGAACTGGCGCCTGGAGGGCGACAAGGGGGGCGTGCTGCGGGCGGTCGGCGATATCGGCTCGCACTGGCTCGATCTCGCCCAATTCGTCACGGGCCAGCGGATCGTCGAGGTCTTCGCCGACCTCGCGACCGTGATCCCGGTGAGACGCCGGCCGGTCGGAGAGGTTCAGACGTTCGCGAGCGCAGAGGGTCTCGAGCGGGTCGATGCGCCGATGTCGACCGACGACCTCGCGCACATCCTCGTGCGCTTCGAGCACGGTACACGCGGCTCGTGTGTCCTCTCGCAGGTGAGCTTCGGGCGCAAGAACGCGCTTCGGATCGAGGTCGACGGCTCGGCCGGTGCGCTTGCGTGGGACGCCGAGCGGAACGAGGAGCTCTGGCTCGGCCATCGCGACGGGCCCAACGAGATTCTGATGCGAAATCCCGCCCTGATGCACGCGTCGGCTAGCGCGCGGACGCAATTGCCCGCCGCGCACGGGGAGGGCTACGCCGACACCTTCCGGGAGCTGTACCGCGCCGTCTATGCCGACATCGCCCTTGGCGTGCCCTCCGAGGAGCCCGACTACCCGACCTTCCGTGACGGTCACGTCGCGAACGTGCTCGGCGACGCCGTCGCGCTCTCGAGTCGTGAGCGCCGCTGGGTTGAGGTTCCAACCTGAGTTGTACGATCGCCAGATGACGGCCTTCGACACGATCCGAGTAGCGGCAGTCCAGGCGACGCCGGTGATCCTGGACGCCGACGCCTCGGTCGCGAAGGCAGCGCGACTGATCGGCGAGGCGGCCGCCGCGGGAGCGCAGCTCGTTGTTCTGCCCGAGACGTTTGTCCCGCTCTATCCGTCGAACGCCTGGGCGCGGCAGGCTGCGTCGTTCGACGGGTCCGATGAGCTGTGGGAGCGACTCTGGGCGAACTCCGTCGACGTGCCCGGTCCCCACGTTGCCGTGCTCGTTCGCGCGTGCCGCGAACATGACGTGATCTGCGCGATCGGCGTCAACGAGCGCGAGCTCGAACGACCCGGCAGCCTCTACAACACGTTGCTCCTACTTGGCCCGGAAGGAATCCTGCACAAGCACAGGAAGCTGATGCCGACGCACACCGAGCGGCTCTTCCACGGGATCGGACGGGGCGATGACCTCGATGTCGTGGAGACGCGGATCGGGCGGATCGGCGGGCTGATCTGCTGGGAGAACCGCATGCCGCTTGCACGCTACGCCGTGTACAAGGGAGGTCCGCAGCTGTGGGTCGCACCCACGGCCGACGACTCCGACGGGTGGCTCGCGACGATCAGGCACGTGGCGATCGAGTCGGGCGCATTCGTCGTCTCCGTGCCCCAGTTCATCCCGGCTTCGGCGTTCCCGGACGACTTTCCACTGCCGCTCCCAGAGGGCAAGGAGGTCTTCGGAGACGGTGGTGCTGCGATTGTCGAGCCGGCGTTCGGGAAGGTGATCGCGGGCCCGCTGTACGGCCAGGAGGGAACCGTCGTCGCCGACTGCGACCTGCGCGTCGGACTGCGGGCGAAGCGGTGGTTCGATGCGGTCGGTCACTACAGCAGAGACGATGTCTTCCTTGCGCCGGACCCCGCGATCGAGGACGTCGACTGACGGTCGTCCTGTCAGTCGCTTAGGCTCGCGACCGTCGCTCTTTTCGATCGGGGAGGTCTTCGGTGCTGGTCAGGTTCGGGATGGGTGTTTTCGCGGCGCTCGCGCTTGTCGTCGCCGGCTGCGGCGGGTCGGGGAGCGACAGCTTGACGCTCGACGAGTTCAAGACCCAGGCTGACGCGATCTGCGCGCAGTACGACGAGAAGTTCAGCGCGCTCGGTGACCCGCAGACGCCGGCCGAGGCAGCCGACCTCGTGCGGGAGGGGAAGGGAATTGCGTCGGATCAGCTCGACGAGCTCAATGCTCTCAACGCGCCCGACGAGGTCGAGCGGCAGTTCTCCGAGGCGATGGACGCGCTCCAGCAGGAGGTCGATCAGTTCGACGATCTCGCCGCAGCCCTCGACGACAACGACGAGGCGAAGTCGAACGAGATCACCGCTGCGCTCGGGAAGCTCGATGCGAAGGCCGACGCCGTAGCCCAGGAGCTCGGGCTCGAGGAGTGTGGCTCGAGTACGTGAGGCCCGTCGGGACGCTCGAGCCCCGGCCGCGTCGAACCGTGAGACGTGTGGTGCCCGACTGAAGTCGGGCACAGGCCGCCATGCAAGTCCGGCGTCTGTGCCTGACTTCAGTCAGGCACTACGGACATCGTCCCTGCGAGCGCTGGGGGTCGTGCCGGCTCGTGGCTGGCACAACCCCCCATCCGTGGGCGCGTCGTCGAGTCGCTGCTACGCGACTGAGGTCGTGCTGCTCGGCGGAGGGCCGCCGGGGCCGGGGCCGTCGCCAGGGTCTGGGATCGTGCCGTTGACGAGGTCCGTAATGTGGCCGGCCAGGTCGGCGAGGATCGCGGTCGACTGCGCCTCCGTCAATCGTCCTGCCGTCACGTCGGCTGCGATCCGCGTCTTGGCAGCGCTCGTCAGAGCAGCGACGAGCCCCTCGACGGTCTTGCCGTTCGCCTTGGCGACATCGGCGAGCGTGTCGCCGGATTCGAGGCTCGTCCGGAGGGACGCCTCGGTCACGCCGAAATAGCTTGCGGCTGTGTCGAGGTCGGCGAGGCCGTGGTGGCCACCCGGTCCGCCGCGGCCAGTGCCCCCGAGCAGGGGAAACTCGCCGGATGCGATGCGGGCCTTCATCTCGGTGCCCTGCGCCTCGGTGAGCGTCCCTGCTGCTACCTGGGCGTCGATCCGATCGCTCAGCGCCTGCTTGAGGGCGTCGGTCAGCTTTGTCGACGTGACGCCCAGGTTCTTCGCGGTTGCGTCGACGAGAGCCTGGCTCTCCTCCTGCGGCGACGACGTCGCGTGCGTCGCGGCGATCGCCGCACCCGTGCCGGTGATCGCGATCGCCGAGGCGACGAGGGCTACCGCTTTGCCTTTTCCGCTCATGCTGCTTATGCCCATCTGTTTGCTCCTTTCGAGCTTGGTGGGATGACCACCTCAGTAGAACCGCTCCAGATCGGAACGACCTGGGCGGTCTCGCAGAGCTCCGTAGGAGGTTGATCGGAGTCTCCTGAGGCTGGTGTGCCGTCCGCTACTTCGCGAGCACGAGGATCGCGGCTGCATACGGTCCGGCGTCGCGGATACCGAGGTCGCCTCCGGGTAGCTCTACCACGAACGCGCGCGTCTTCGGCAGCGCGCCCGCCTGCCACGCTGTTGCCGAGCCTGGTGGTCGAGGGAGCCGCGCTAAGCGCATTCCCGTGAGCCGTGCGTAACGGCGCGCTGTCGGCACCCCTGAGCCTCGCGCCCGGACGAGACCCTGTGGCTGGTGAAACCAGATCGTCACGCGTGGGCGTAGGCGGAGGATGAGAGCAATCGCGACACGGGTCTCGACCTCCGAGCCGGGCGCTTCGCCTGCGGCGGGCAGCGGTCGCCACGTGCCCGGGAAGTTGCGGTTGAGATCGACGCCACGCTGATTCGTCCGTCGTCTTGCCGCGTGCCCGTCGGGGTTGAGGTCTGGCACGACCCAGATCGAGCCGGGCGCGGGAACCGAGGAGTGGAGCAGCCGCGTTGCCACGATGCTCCCGGCGCACTCGTCGCCGTGAATGCAGCCGACGATGAGCGCACGCGCCGCCCCACGGCCGAGCACGAAGGCCCGGATCGGCTGTCCGAGGGTGCTCGTCCCGACGAGCACGGCTCGCACGCCGTCGCCCGCCATGCGCACGTGCATGTGATTGTCGTGGTACGACGGAAGCTGCTCCACGATCGCTGGCGGCCCGCTCAGACCCGTGTGTGGATCCCACGAAGACATTGGTTGCGCCTGCGGCCACGAAGCGGTCGACGAGGTCTTGCGCGAGCGCCGTGTCGATCTGTCGCGGCCTCGTCGGCGGCAGCTCCCGGTGATCTTTCCTGGGGTAGTACACGTCGACGTCGAGACCGTTCTGGTGGGATGCGTGGCCGGGTGCGCCGAAGCGATCGCCGAAGTCACCTCCAAGGCGCCGGGAGAGATCGCCGACCACGACGCGCGAGGCAGCCGGGTGCGCCTCGGCGTAATCGCGCGCTACGACGAGCAGGGTGTGGACGAGCCGCCCGTTGCCATACCGGCGCGCTGCGCGATTGGGTGACCGTTCGAGGACGCCGTCCCAGGTCACGAAATGATCGCCCTCGTCCTGTAACAGCAGTCCGCCGACGAGTCGGCCCGCCCAGGGCAGGCCAAGCGATTGCGTCGGCCGTGGTGGCGAGGTCGTCGCGCCCACCGACGCTGCTACGACGAGTAGAACGCAACCGATGGTCAGAACGGTCCGCACACTCCGTCCCGAGCCCGTCACGGGAGGCGTGTCAGCCGGACGAGGTGCTTGGCAGGGAGAAGGTCGTCTGGCCGCCACAGATGTCGGCGGGGGCGGCCCGCACCTGGACGCCGAAGAGCGTTCTCGGGGAGACGAATGGTATTAGCCCAAACGCCGCAACCGCCGCCGGCAATCGGGTCGTGGCCCGCATCTCGGCCGAGTGCGCCCAGCCGCCGACGAACGCCTGGACCGGCGCTCGTGGGTTGAGCGCGCGAATCGCGCGATAGAGCTTGCCCGACTGCTGCACCTGGATCTGCGACGATCCGGTCGTTCGTGCTCCACCACAACTGGAGCGGGACGCACGAGGCCGGAGATCGTACGTGCGTAGGTGAGCGGGCTGCGGAGCACATAGCCGAGCGGGCGCTTTCCGGGCGGCCCGCCGACCTCCTGACGTGCGAGTGACTGAAGACTGACGCCGATCTGCCCATTCCAGACACGTGCGCACGCGCGCCCGCAGGGGATACGCGGAAAACTGCGGTACTGGCGCGCGAAGTCGGTGACGGAGTCGAACGCTGCGACTCCGGCGAGCAGGTTCGGGTGGCGCGCGAGCAGGAGGAGCACCTCCTGGCCGCCCATGCTTCCGCCGAATGCAAAGAGGCGCTCGCGGTCGATGCGAAGCCACGGCAACGTGCGTCGGAGAATCTCCGGCATCCTGGCGAGGTCGTCGACCTGCCCTTGTGCGCCCCACGAGTACTTCTCGAGCCGGCGGCCGCTCCCGGCCGGGGAGATGACGGCGAACAGCCCTGGGCCGGCAGCCAACCCCAGCGCCGGGTGTTCGCGCGAGCGGTGAGGCCGCGGCCGTGCGGCGAGATCACGAGTGGGATCCTGGGGTTGTTGCGCGGGCCGTACCAGGCCGGGAGCGCGATGTACGCGTCCCGGCGGGCGCCGTGTGCGCCCGGTACTGGATCCTCCACACGCGGACCTGGCCGACCTTCTCGATTCGCGGAAGCCGGCTTTCCGCGCGGGTCGGGCTCAGGGTCAGCGCGACGAGGAGCGCGCCGCCGAGGGCGCCTACGAGAGCTCGACGTGACGCCATGGCCTGAGCCTAGACGATTGCTGCCAGGGCATCGTGGCTGTCGCAGACGAAGCACGCGACCAGACGTCACCTCCGTCACTCCGTCAGCGCGCGATGCTCACGGTCAGCGTGTGGCTACCGCCGAGTCCCGAGAGATCGATCGTCCCCGTCCTCGGATTGATCCTCGAGAAGGGCGCCCGTCGAGCCTCGCGCCGATGATCCGCACCCGGCCGGGAAGCCGCAGCCGAAGGCCGAGGAACGCAGGAAGTCGCTCGGGCTGCGTCGATCGTCACGGAGAGCGCTGGAGGAAGCGCTTGTGATCGAGAAGGAAACCGGCCCGAAGCTCGTCGGCGCTCCGTGAGCGCGATCCGCTTGCCCGGCTGGAGCCACCCACGCGGCGTCGAGTACGCGAGCCGGAGCCCAGTTGGCGCTCCCGTCGTCGAACGGGTCTCGTGGACGAGTAGCGTACGCAGTGTCTCCAGGAATGCGGTGTTTGCGCCGCTGTTCGGTGGCAGGTACATCGCGCGGTACGGCGTTCCGGGGAGCGGCGCGACGCTCGCCGCCTCGCCGGCGACGAACGTTCCCGGGGTCATTCCGGCTGCGAGCGAGCCGTAGAGGCTGAGAACGAGGTCGTCGGCCTCGTCGTTGTCGGCGAGGAAGCGCACGACGCTCGTGTTGTAGACCTGGTTCGTGCCCGAGGCCGGGAAGGCATCGCGTCCGTAGAGCGCGTAGGCGCCCGCGCGCGCGAGGCCGAGCAGCCGCCGCCGTGCCGCTCCAGGTAGCGCAGGGCGCCCGTCGCCTGCGGGCTGCCGGCGGGAACAGTCCCGACGCGAGCGCATACGGAGCGACGAGGTTCCAGTAGCTGCCGAGCCGCGCCTCGACGACGACGTCGTACGGCTGCTCGTCGTCTAGCAGCCGCACTGGCACGAAGAGCGAACCGTCGGGAAGACGTCGTTGCGATCTCGCGACCGCACGTCGCAGGCCCGCGTTCGAGTCGCTCGGCGACCGCGGCACGCTCGCCGTGCCAGCACAGGCCTGGTCGTCACTGCGCCAGACGGCGGCCATCGAGCGCAGCCCTCCCAGACCACCGACTGCGCGTGCAGGCCGTACACCCGATCGGGGATGTCGGACGAGTAGCGCTCACGGCGAGCAGCCCGTTCTCGCTCGCGTCGAGCTGGCGCGCGAAGTCGGCGACCCAGCGACTCAGCGCTGGTGTTGCACGTCGTACGAGCTCCGGGTCGCCGGTCAGGTTGGTGTACGCAGCGAGCGCAACGAGGCGACTGCCTCGCTTCCATGATCGATAGCGCTCCTCGTCGCGCGAGAGCGAAGTCCGCAACACCGAGCGGACGGCTGCGTCGAATCCGTATTCCGCGAGCACCCGGGCCGTGTCTGGGCTCTCCGGGAACGAAAACTGCTCATAGGGGTTGCCGATGCTATAGCGCCACGTCAGCATGAGGCTCTGGATCAGCGTCGCACGCAGCGCATTCAGCACGGTGGGCTCGGGCACGCTCACGGCCGTTGCCGACGCGAGTCGCGCATCCCAGTAGCGCTGGACGCTCGCCCGCGCCGTCACGTAGGTCGGCTGCGTCGAGCGCGAGTCGCGCGACCCGACCCGGCGTCGCGAGCCACGCGGCGAAGATCGTCCGCTGTGTCCCGGTGGCGACGCGGTACGTGATCCCACTGGCGCTCGGGTTGCCTCCAGCGCTGAAGACGAGCTGCGTGGTCGCTCCGTTGCCGAGCGTCGCGCCAACCGGCCGAGCCCGAGACCGAGGGAGCGAGACGCACGCTCGTACCCGTCGACACACTTCGTGCGTCGACGTCCAGGCGGATGAAGCTCGACGAGCGACCGAGTCTGCGGGATCCGCGCCACGAACGACTCCTGGCGGTAGCGGACGCCGACCGCATCGCGATAGCGGGTCTCGAGGATCGGCAGGTAGCCGCCCGCGAAACGGGCCGGCACGAGCCGCGCGAGGCATGAGCCGTAGCGCTCGGAGCCGCTCGGGCCGACCAGAATCGTCAGCGTGCGTCCCCCGACGCGCTGCGCGATGATCTGGCTGCCGTCAGCGACGTGGAGCGCGACGGTGCCGGCCCCGCGCGGCCCGTCTGGCTGGCCGAAGGGCACGTAGTAGACGCCTGAGTCGGTCAGCGGCGTCTGGCCGGGACCTCGGGCGAGGAGTAGCGGCGCCAGGAACCGACGGGCGCCGGCGAGCGTTGGACCCTGCGGAGCGTCGAGCAGCCGCTCGCCCCAGGCGTCTCGTCCGGAGGCGAGCGCTGCTCGGATGCCTTGCTCGGAGACGCCCCCAAGGCTTGGTGCGGGACAGGAGGCCGCTGCGGCGGCCGGATGGAGCGCGAGCAGCATCCACGCGCACGTCGCTGCGAGCGCACACGCGCGGCGAGCGTGGCATGCCCGCCTGAAGGCAAGCACGAGCTTGCCCGTGTGCCTGACTTCAGTCAGGCACCACACGTTGATCGACCTATCCCGCTCCGGACCCGGCCAGCTCGGCCATCACTGCGGTCGCACGACGCTCCAACTCGTCGGGAGGGACGTCCTCGACATGGGTCGCTACGTTCCAGACATGGCCGAATGGGTCCTCGATCGATCCCGACCGATCGCCGTAGAACTGCGTCTCGACGGGTCTGCGCAATCGTCGCCCCCGCCGCCACGGCGCGCTCGACGACCGCGTCAGCGTCGTCGACGTACACGTGGAGCGTGACGGGCGAGCCACCGATCGACTTTGGCCCCAGCGCACCCATATCCGGAAACTCGTCGGCCAGCATGATCAACGAGCCGCCGAGATCGAGCTCGGCATGGCCGACCTTGCCGTCGGGCGCAGCCATGCGCATCCGCTCCGTTGCGCCGAAAACACTCGTGTAGAACGCGATCGCCTCGGAGGCGCCATCGATACACAGGTACGGCGTCACGACGGGATACGACTCGGGAATCGGCGTGACATCAGGCATGTCGGACTCCTCTCGATCGTGGGCAACCCCATTCTGACACGTAATTTTTCGGAGGTGGCTCGCAGCCCGGCGTCAGTCTGACCCGACCACGTTGTCGAGTCGATCGAGGGGGTCGGCTCCCCCGCGCCCGCCTCCGGTGCGCGCCAAGCTGCTCCGCGCCGATCACCGCCACCAGCACCCCGACGAGGAGGGCGGTGAGCGCGAGAGCCGGCAGCTCCTCGCCGACCAAACCGAGCGCTAGGCACACGACGGCGCCGCCGAGTCGCTTCCAGCTGATCGAGCCTGCCATCCGGAGGCGGAAGAGGGCGTGCCCGAGCAGGTACAGCGCAGGGCCGCCGACGACGACGATCACCTCCGCTGCAGGCAGCCGATCCGTCGGGTGCGCGATCACGAGCTCGTCGCCGACCGCCGAGAGGACCACGCCGGCCACGAGCACCACATGCAGGTAGGTGTAGCCGTCGCGCGCAAGAGCCGTTCGATCGTCTCCGTGCGCCTGCTCGAGCCGCCGCTCGGCGATCGTCGCGACGTATGTGAAGTACAGCCACCACATCGCAGCCGTCGCGAGGAAGGCGAGCGAGAAGGCGGTGAGGCGCGCGAGATCGAGGTCGAGCTGGGAGGTCGTGGCGCCCGTGATCACGATTGTCTCCCCGAGCGCGATGATCATGAAAAGCTGGAACCGCTCGGCGAAATGGGACGTCTCGACCTGCCAGGCTCCACTCCCCAACGTTGGCCTCCAGGGGAGCCAGTAGACGACGAGCGGCGCGACGTAGTCGATCGCAAGCGCTGCGAGCCAGAGGACGGTGCGTGCCTGTCCGTCCACGAGGCCGCCCGCCAGCCACAGCACCCCAGAGAGGGCGAACCACGCGAGAATGTGCCCGGCGCGGAGGCGCTCGAGCGTTCCCCGGCTCGCCGCGACGAATGTCAGGAACGTGTGGCGGCCGACCTGGATCGCGACGTACGAGCCGGCGAAGAGGAGGGCGTGGGTGCCAAATGCCTGCGGGATCGCGACCGCGAGCATGAGGCTCGCGAGCATCAATCCGATCAGCAGCAGCCGAACGACGATCGCGTCGGCATCGAGCTCGTTCGTAACCCACGTCGTGTAGTTCCAGGCCCACCACACCACCATCAGCGCGAGCGTCGCATGCACCGGCTCCCTCCCACGTGAGGTCGTCCAGCAGCAAGTGTGAGACCTGCGTGATCGCGAAGACGAAGACGAGGTCGTAGAGGCTCTCCGAGCGTCGTCGCGCGTTGCTCCTCGCCGTCCTTGCGCTGGTAGCGTGACATCGGGTGAGCGTACGCGGCCTGCGGCTCAGGCTCTCCAGCGAAGCGGAGTGGTGTCCTCGCGCTCGAGGATCTCCCGCTCCTCGAGCACCGCGAGATGAGCGCGCGCCTCGAACATCGCGAGCAGGTTGTCGAGCGGGCCGTAGTCGCGCCACGGGAGCGACCAGGTCATGTTCTCGGCGACTTCGCGCACCGTCGTCTGCCCGGTCCGTGCGGCAGACGCGGCCTCGACCAGTCGCGCCTCGTGATGGTCGATCAGCGCCCGGGCACGCGGCGCGACGGGAACCTGCTCCTCGTGGCCCGGCAACGAGATCAGACCGTCGAGGGCTTCGACGCGTCGCAGCGAGTCGAGATAGTCGGCGAGAGGGCTGCCGCCGTCGGTCGAGGTGAGGCCGACGTTGGGGGTTGTGCTCGCCAGCACGTGGTCGCCGCTGAAAAGCGCTCCCGCCTCGGCGTGAATGAAGCAGAGATGGCCTGCGGCATGGCCCGGGCGTATGCAGTGCGACGAGCTCGCCGTATCGCAGCGGGAACGTCTGACCGTCCTCGATCGCACGCTCGGGAGGTGTCAGTCGCCGGAATCCGCTCGGCTTGCGGCACAAGGGCTCTCAGCATCGCATCGAGTTCTGCCCCGGCCACGCCGAACGCGCGCAGATCCAATTCGAGTGAGGCCGCGTCGTAGCCCGCGAGCCTGGAAAGCTCGTCGTGCTCTTTCGGGTGCGCGGCGAGCCAGGCCCCCGTCTGCTCCTGAAGCGCGTGTGCCAGCCCGTAGTGGTCGATGTGCGTGTGGGTGAAGAGCACCCCCGTGACGTCGTCCGGAGTCGCACCGATCGTCCGCAATCCCCCGAGAACGGCAGCGAGGGCCGGCTCGCCCGGCGGGCCCGCGTCGATGAGCAGCAGACCGTCCGGCACCTCGAGCACATAGATGTAGACGCAGTCGAGCGGGCCTTCCATCGGGACGGGAACGACCCACGTTCCTGGGGAGACGACCTCGACCGACAGGGACTTGCTCACCGAACGGACCGCTCCGCGAGCGCACTGACCGTTCGCCAGTTGCGCGTGGTTGCCGTTTCGCCTAACCGGCGCTCGAAGAAGGCGTTGTTCAGCTTCGTCCGGCCGTACCCGTTTGAACAGGAGACGTAGACCTCGCGACCGTCGATCCGGAAGGTGTCGGGCAGGAAGGGCTTCGGGTCGATGTCGTCGCCGCGACCGGGCTCGGGGACGCCACGTAGGAACGTCACGTGAAGGGTTGCCGTTTCCATCATCGCGGGCGCGCCCGCGATGATCGCCCTCAGGTCGCTGCCGGAGCGCAGGACGACGCTGACTTCGAGGCCGAGGTCGCGCGCGAGCGCTCGTTCGAGAGCCCGCGCGACGGCGGCCTCGGAGCGGCCGGCAGCGGTGAAGAGCACGTTGCCGCTCTGAAGATAGGTGGAGACGTCGGTGTGGCCGAGGGCGGTGACGGAGGCGCAGAGGTCGCGCATCGCTACGGGACGGCGGCCGCCCACGTTGATTCCTCGCAGGAGGGCGACGAACCTGGTCAGCTCGCCTCCGGAACGGCGTCGTCGGCGAACGCCGACATGGTCGTGAAGCGAAGATCGGGGTGGGCAGCGGCTGGAGGGGTGGCCCCCGCGCCGTCGCGATCGTGGCGTCGGTCGATCCACACGGTCGCGAGACCAAGCTCCTTGGCGGGGACGTGGTCGTGGAAGAGGCTCTGTGCGACGTGGAGGATCCGCTCGCGAGGCTTACCGATCGTGCGGAAGGCGATCTCGAAGCCGACGTGGCTCGGCTTGTAGCTCTGCGCCATCTCGGCAGTGATCACGTGGTCGAACGCGACACCGAGCCGCGCACTCGATGTTGCAAAGAGGTCGGTGTCGCAGTTTGTGATCACCGCGAGCTCGAAGCGCGTCTGGAGCCGCCGCAGCGCGTCCCCCGAGTCCGGGAACGGTGGCCAGTCGCGAACGCTCTCGGAGAACGAGGCGACGGCCTCGTCTGTGATCTCGAGGTCGTAGTCTGCCGCGGTCGCCCGTGCGCACGCGGCGAGGACATCGCGGTAACTGACGTACGGTCCCGCCTCGATCCACGCTTCATGCTTCCCGTAGCGCTCGAGTAGCTCGTCCATGTCGGCGTCGGCCAGTTCTGGCAGTGCGCGGCGGAACGCGGCCGTTATCCCAACCTCCCAGTCGATCAACGTGCCGTATGTGTCGAACGTCAGTACGTCGAAGCGGCTGTAGTCGATGGCCATGGCAGGAAGCGTACGCATCCGGCGCTCGTACGATACGACCCATGAACACCGACACGCCGCTGATCGAGGCTGCTGTGCTCGCGCCGGTCTTTCGCGACGCGGACGGCGAGCTCCGGATCGTCCTCGTCGTCAGGAGTGACCACGGCGTGCACGGTGGTCAGCTCGCCTTCCCGGGTGGGCGGCCCGAGCCTGGCGACACAGGCTTGCTCGAGACGGCGCTCCGCGAGGCGGAGGAGGAGGTTGGCCTGTCACGTGACCACGTGGAAATCCTGGCGGAGCTCGAGGTGATCGAGACACTTGCGACGGGCTATCGCGTGCAGCCCTATCTCGGACGCATCCCCTCGGACATCCGCTGGCGTCTCCAGGAGCGGGAGATCGTGGGTCTCCTCACGCCGACCGTTGCGCTCCTGGCTGATCCCGCAGCCCGGCACCTGCTGCCCTTCGCGCGTGCGGACACCGGGGAGTCGATGATCCTGGCGGGCATCCCGATCGAGGATCACGTGCTCTGGGGGATGACGCTACGGATCGTCGACGTGCTCGTGCCGCGTCTCGTCGCCGGCACCTGGGTGATCTGATCCGCGTACACCAACATCCCGGGAGTTCTGAGCGGGAATGGAGCTGAGATGTGGCGGCTGGGCATGGTGCCTGCCTGAAGGCAGGCACAGGGCTCAGCGGTCGTTCTGAGGCCAGCTCTAAGCGGAGTGGGTAGTTCGCTTTCTGCTACGTTCAAGCGGACTGCAGAGTCCGCTTAAGTCAAAGAGGAGAGAGATCGCGTTGACTCCCACGGCACGACCCGAGGCGAACCGCTGGCTCGTCCTCGTGCTCGTCTGCATCGCGCAGTTCATGGTCGTCCTCGACGCAACCATTGTCAACGTCTCGCTTCCTACGATCCGGGCCGACCTGGGCTTCACTCCGGCAAATCTGCAGTGGGTCGTCAGCGCCTACACGCTCGTCTTCGGTGGGTTTCTCCTCCTGGGTGGTCGAGCGTCGGACCTTCTGGGGCGCCAGCGGGTCTTTCTCGCCGGGCTGGTCATCTTCACGTCCGCGTCGCTTCTGAACGGCGTCGCGGGCTCCTCGGAGGTGCTGACTCTGGGCCGCGGCCTGCAGGGGTTCGGCGCTGCCCTCGTCGCGCCCGCGACGCTCTCGATCGTCATGACGACCTTTGCCGAGGGCGCCGAGCGGGCACGGGCGCTTGCCGTCTGGAGCGCGATCGCGATCGGCGGAGCGGCGTTCGGGCTGATCCTGGGTGGCATCCTGACGGAATACCTCTCCTGGCGGTGGATCTTCTTCGTCAACATCCCGATCGGCATCGCCGCGTTCGTTCTCTCGCTCCGTTATGTGCCGAACTCGCGCACGGAGCAGCGATCGCAGCGCGTCGACATTGCCGGCGCTCTGACTGTCACCTCCGGACTCCTCGTCCTCGTCTTTGGCATCGTCAAGGCGCAGGAGTACGGCTGGGGCTCGGGGCGGACGCTGGGCCTCGCGGCGCTCTCCGCTGCGCTCCTGACGGCGTTCGTCGTGATCGAGAGCCGTTCGCGCTCGCCGCTCATCCGCCTCGGTATCTTCCGGTCACGCTCGCTGAGCGTCGCGAACGGCGCGGTGATGCTCCTGACCTCGGGGTTGGCCACGATGTTCTACTTTGCGACGCTCTATCTGCAGGGGATCCTCGGGTACTCGCCCATTCAGTGCGGGCTGGGGTTCCTCGCGTTCACGCTCGGCGTCGTGACGGGAGCCGCGCTCGCGCAGCAGCTGATTCCCCGCTTCGGCATTCGTGCGACGCCGACTGTTGGGCTAGTGCTCGCGACGGCGGGGCTCGTCCTGCTCTCTCAGATCCCGGTCGACGGGTCTTACGTCGCGAACATCCTGCCAGGCTTCCTGCTCACGTCTCTCGGTACGGGGCTCACCTTCGTGCCGCTAACGCTCCTTGCGACGACGGGGGTCGCACCTCGCGACGCCGGGCTTTCCTCGGGGCTCTTCAACACCTCGCAGCAGGTCGGCAGCGCGCTCGGGCTCTCGGTGCTCTCGACGCTCGCCGCAAGCAAGACGTCGAACGTTCTCGACGGGATCCCCGGTGTTCCAGGCGCCGCCCAGAGTGCCGCCGCGGTTCTCGACGGTTACCAGCTCGCCTTCGTCGTCGCCGCCGCTCTCATGGTGGTCTCGCTCGTGGCGCTCCACGTACTGCTCCGCCGCCGGGACGTCGTCTCGATCGCCGCAGAAGGCATTGCCGACGTGCCCGCCCTATGAGGACACCGGAGGTGGGAGCAATGACGGTGCGGCCTCTTCGCGCCGATGCGCAGCGCAACCTCGAGCACATCCTCGAGGCTGCTCGCATCGTCTTCGCGGACCAGGGGCTCGATGCGAGCGTCGCCGAGATCGCCGAGCGCGCCGGCGTCGGTACCGCGACGATTTTCCGCCGGTTCCCGACGAAGGACGATCTCCTCGTCGCGGTCCTCGTGCATCGGCTGCACGAGCTCGTGGGCATCGGGCGTCGCGCGCTGGCGAGCGTCGACCCAGGCGTCGCTTTCAAGCGGTTCCTGCGCGATCTCACAGCGAGGTTTATCAGCGACCGCGCACTGTTCGAGGCCGTCGAGGACGGTCGTCTCGACGAGTCCGAGGCCGGAGAGGTCGTGGAGGAGCTTCGGGCGAGTGTGGCCGAGCTCCTCGACCGCGCGCAGGCCTGTGGGGCGATCCGCCACGATGTCACGACCGAGGACGTCCGGGTGCTGATCCATGCGGTCGCGCAGGCCGGGCTCTTGCTTGAGCCCGTGGCGCCGAGCGCGTGGCCGCGGTATCTCGACATCGTCCTCGATGGGTTGGCCGCAGGCGGGAATCTCTCACGGAGGGCGCCGACTCCGAAGCAGATCGCGGAGCTGACGTTCCGGAGCTGTCACGACGAGCGCGGACGCCGACGCTAAGGCTCGCTGCTGCCGTGAACGTCCGGTTGCTGGCTCCAATCACTCCCCTGATCGGATCGAGCCTCTAGATTGGGAGCATGTCGGTCCGTGTCCGCTTCGCTCCGAGCCCGACGGGCTCGCTCCATGTCGGCAACGCGCTGACGGCTATCGCGAACCGCGCGTTCGCGGATCGCGTGGGCGGCGTGCTCGTGCTGCGGATCGACGACACCGACGCCGAGCGGACTGTCCCGGGTGGAGAGGCGGCCTTGCTGGCCGACCTCGCGTGGCTCGGAATCGAGTGGGACGAGGGGCCGCTGCGGCAGAGTGAGCGCGCGGAGCTCTATCGAGTCGCCGCCGCGACGGCACTCGCGAACGGCGCTGAGCATGATTCAGACGGCTCAATTCGGCTGGCGGGCACGACCCTAGTACGCCCCGATGGAAGCGCCACCTACCAGCTCGCCACCGTCGCAGACGATCTCGGGCTGCGCATCACCCATATCATCCGCGGCTCCGACCACCGTCCGAACGAGGCGGTCCAGCAACGCATCGCTCACGCTCTCGGGGGTGCGCTCCCCGAGGTGATCCATCACGGCCTCGTGCTCGGCGACGATGGCAAGAAGCTCGCAAAGCGCCACGGACACGCGTCGATCGCCGATCTGAGGGACGACGGCTTTCCGCATGAGGCCGTGCGGGCGTATCTCGACGAGCTCGGGCTTCCTACGCATGACGTTCAGCTCGACATGCCGAGGCTACAGCGGCTCGCGATCGACGCAATTGCCGCGATGCCCGACGACGAGCTCGCGGCCCGAGCGGGAGCCCCCGTCACCCAGGCCGCGGCGCTGCGGGGCGCGCGAACCCTGCTCGAGGCGGCCCAGGTCGCCCGCTCCCTTAGCGAGCCGGCTCCCGTCTCGCTCGGCGCGGAGGCCAGGCCGACGCTCGAGCGGTTCGTCGAGTTGCGTCTGGGAGCTCGGGACCCCCTCGACCGCGACAGCGCGAAGGGGATCGTGCGTGAGCTCAAGGCGGTCGGCGGCGACCTCAAGACGGTCAGGCTCGCGTTGACCGGCGCGGAGCGGGGGCCCGAGCTCTGGGCCGTAATCGCTGCGCTGCCAGGCGATGAGGCGATTCGGAGGGCCCATGCGGCTCTCTGACTCGCTCAGCGGTCGCAAGGTTCAGCTGCCCGCGCCCGGCGAGCGGCCGATCGGCATGTACTTCTGCGGACCGACGGTCTACCAGCGCATCCATGTCGGCAACGCTCGGCCGTTCGTCATCTCGATGTGGCTGCGCAGCTGGCTGCGCGAGCGCGGGTACGACGTCACGCTCGTCGAGAACATCACGGACGTCAACGACAAGATCTACGACGCTGCTCCCGGTGCGAGCGGCGAGCTCGCCGTGCGGGCAGCGCAGTGGTACCGGGATGACACAGACCTACTCGGGCTCGGTCGCCCCGACGTCGAGCCGCTCGCGACGGAGACGATCCCGGAGATCGTCGCTCTGATCGGCTCGCTCGTCGAGCGCGGGCTCGCGTACCCCGCCTCGGGTGACGTCTACTTCCGCGTAGCCGGCTTCCCGGATTACGGCTCGCTCTCGGGCAACCGGCCCGACGAGATGGTCGACCAGGAGCCGAACGTGCTCAAGGAGGACGCGCGCGACTTCGCGCTCTGGAAAGCCACAAAGACGGGTGAGGACACCTCGTGGGAGTCACCATGGGGCCTCGGCCGCCCCGGCTGGCACATCGAGTGCTCTGCGATGGCGGAGAAGTTCCTCGGGCCGTCATTCGAGATCCACGGCGGAGGGCGCGACCTGATCTTCCCCCACCACGAGAACGAGCTCGCACAATCGCGTGGGGCGGGTCGCGAGTTCGCGCGGATCTGGATGCACAACGGGATGCTCCGGTTCACAGGGGAGAAGATGTCCAAGTCAGTTGGGAACGTGGTCTCGCTGCGAGAGGTCGTCGAGCGGTGGGGGCGCGACACGCTCCTGCTCTTCTTCCTCACCGCCCACTGGTCGAACCCGATCGATTTCTCCGACGAGACTCTGGCCGCGGCGGAATCGCAGCGACGAAGCTTCCGTGCGGCCTTTGCGGCCGATCTAGGTGCAACGACTGAGTCACTCCCGTGGAGCGCGTTCGAGAAGGCGCTCGAGGATGACTTCAACACGCCTGAGGCCCTTGCGGTACTCCACCGCTGGCGGGCGGACAATCAAATGGAGCTCGCGCGACGAGGGTTGCGTGTCTTCGGACTTCAGACATTGGCTCAATTCGAGAATCCGCCACCACGTGTTGTTCGTTTGGCGGAGCAGCGACTTACGTCCCGACAAGCCCGCGACTTCGTGGAGGCCGATCGACTGCGCGCCGAGATCGATGATGCGGACTGGGAGGTCCAGGACATCGTGGAGCCTCCGGGATACCGCCTCGTGCCGCGCTCGTGACGCGCGATCTCGTCTACGGTCGCAACGCCGTACGCGAGGCGCTGCGCGGCCGCCGGCAGGTGCTCGAGCTCTGGGCGTCCGAGCGGGCAATGGAGACGAGTCCGTGGCTCGCAGAGGGCCCTCGAGTGCGCGTGCACAAGGAGCGTGAGCTCGCCGAGGCCGCCGAGACGCGGGATCACCAGGGCCTTGTCGCCTGGTGCGAGCCGTACCCGTACGCCGACGCCTATGAGCTCGCGACGAGAGAGCGACCGCTCCTGGTCTGCCTCGACCAGGTCACCGATCCACGCAACCTCGGAGCGGCTGCACGTGGTGCGGCCGCCGCCGGCGCCACCGGGATCGTCGTGCCCGCCCACGGCGCGGCGCTCGTCACGCCTGCCGTCTGTCGCGTCTCCGCTGGGGCGGTCGAGCATCTGCCCGTCGCCGTCGTGCCGAACCTGGCGCGGTACCTCGGTGAGATCAAGGGCGTGGACCTCTGGGTCTACGCGGCGGCGGCAAACGGTGAGACCGTCATGTGGCAGACAGACCTGACGGGTGGGGTCGCCCTCGTCTTCGGATCGGAGGGAAGGGGCGTGCGACCGCTCGTCAGCCGGACGTGTGACGCGACGGTCTCGATCCCGCTCACAGCAGGGGTGGAGTCGCTGAACGTCAGTGTCGCCGTCGCGGTCTTGCTCTACGAGGCGCGGCGCCAGCGCAGTGCCTGACCCGACGCTCTACCTGTTCGACGGCTACAACCTGCTCCACGCGGGCGACTACGAGGACGCGGCCGCGCTCGTCGATGCGCTCGTCAGCTTCGTTGCACTCCAGGGCGCGAGGGGCGTCGTCGTATTCGACGGCGTAGGTGAGGAGCGTGACCTCGGCCCGCTCGCCGTGCGCTTTGCGCCGCATGCAGACTCGCTGCTCGAGCGCCTCGCGGCCGAGCATCGCGGCGGTGAGCTCGTCTGCCTCGTCTCGTCCGACGCTGCGGTGCGAGGAACGTCAGGCCAGGAGGTCCGCAAGCGGAGCTCGTCGAGCTTCCTTCGCGAGCTCGCCCCAGTCGAGCATGCAGAGGACAGCTCGAGCCGTGTTCGCGACCGACTCGATCCGGATACGCGGGCAGCGCTCGAGCGGCTGCGCCGCGGCACGCCGTAAACCGGAGGGCGTCGCCCCGCGCGTTGTCGGTTCTGCCGCCGAGCCCTCGTTCGCGGCATGCGAACATACGTTCCTATCACAGAGCAATATTTGCAATCGACTTGTAGCGCCCGCAAGTTCCTGCTAGATTCGCCCTCAACCTAAGGGTGAGAGTTCGTCGAACCGATCTGGGAGCTCGGTCGCGAAACACCTGCAAACACGAGGGGGCTCCATGTCCGTCCGATCCGCCGTTGCACCAAAAACCGCGCAGAAGGCTCAACGTGAGCTAGAGGATCTTCAACTCGTGCTGAAGGCCCGCAATGGCAGCCAGGCAGCACTCGATGGCCTCTTGAAGCGGTATGCGGGGTTCGTTCGCCTCAAGGCAAGCTCGTACTTCCTCGCAGGCGGCGACGCCGACGACCTCGTGCAGGAGGGGATGATCGGTCTCTACAAGGCCGTGCGGGACTTCCGTCACGACAAGGAGACGTCGTTCCGTAGCTTCGCTGAGCTGTGCGTCACGCGCCAGATCATCACGGCGATCAAGACTGCCACGCGCTTCAAGCACGCCCCGCTCAACACGTACGTGTCGTTCAGCCATACGCCCGCCGGCCAGGAGTCGGACGGGGAATGCACGCTCGGCGATGCGCTGCCGGGCCCGAGCGTGAACGATCCCTCGGTTCGCGTCATCTCCACGGAGGAGCTGCAGAGCCTTCTTGGCTGCCTTGGCTCAGGGCTCTCGTCGCTCGAGGCAGACGCGCTGCGCCTCTACCTCGAAGGGTCGTCGTACGACGACATGGCCGACGAGCTGGGGTGCGACACGAAGACGATCGACAACGCGCTCCAGCGCGTCAAGCGCAAGATCCTCGTGCACCAGGCGTCACGCGCCGTTCTTTCGTAGAGAGCTCGATTCCCGGTCATGGGCATGCGGCGCCCTCGCTCGGCGAAGCTCAGGCTGAAGCTCGCCCCGGCGGTGACGTGAGATCCGCGTATTCGGGGTGGCGCTTGATGTACGACGCAACGAACGGGCAGAGGGGGCGTACCCGCAAGCCGCGGGCTCGTGCGTCGTCGAGCGCGCCGGCGACGAGCTTCCCTCCGAGACCGTGCCCCTCGATACCGGGGTCGACCTCGGTGTGCACGAGCGCAACCGTGCCGTCGTCTTCTCGGACATAGCGGATCAGGCCGGCGAGCACACCGTCGACGTGGATCTCGTACTGCAGCTCAACCGGGTTGTCGGTTACGTCGATCTCGAGAGCCGTCACGTTTGGAAGAACGCGCGCTCAGCCGTCGGCATTCCGCGCGCGGCCGAGTGCAAGCGGGCGGCTACCCTTGATCGACATGAGGCAGGACGCCGACCAAGCCCCGGCGCGGGAGTATGCGAGCGACGAGATCGTGGTCGAGTGGCGCGCAGGTCTCTGTGCGCACTCCCGGGTTTGTGCGAGCACGTTGCCCGCGGTCTTCGATCCTGCTCGGCGGCCGTGGGTCGACGTTCGCGCAGCGACGGCCGACGAGATCGAGGCGGCCGTCGCTCGCTGTCCGTCGGGAGCTCTCGAGACGAGACGGCTGGGACGAGCGACCTCCGCCGGCGCCCCCACCGACGTCGAAGTACGTGCAACTGCCGGAGGGCCGCTCGTGGTGCGGGGGAGGGTGCGGATCATGGCCTCGCAGGGTGGGCGGCTCCGCGAGGGCGACCGGGTTGCGCTTTGTCGCTGCGGGGGCTCGCGCACGAAGCCGTTTTGCGACGGGACCCACGCAACTCTCGGATTCGACGGCTAATCCGGCAGTCGCAATCGGTTGACGCCGTCTTGCGCGCGGAAGGGTCGGTAGCGCTTCGGCGATCTCTGGGCGCTGCGCGGCGTAACCCTGACGTGCCACGTGCCTCGGTAGTCGGCTTGCTCGGTCCGAACGGCGCGGGGACGACGACGTTCGTCAAAGTGTTGACGATGCTCTCGCGCCCCGACGAAGGCCAGGCGCACATCGACGGCTTCGACGTCGTGACGAGCGCGAACGACGTCCGCAGGCGGATCGGGCTCGCCGGCCAGCAGGCGACCGTCGACGAGCTGCTCACCGGTGGGGCGAACCTCGAGCTGATCGGCCGGCTCTACCACTTGCGGCGAGCCTCGTCGCGAACCGCCGATCCTGTTCCTGGACGAGCCAACGTCCGGGTTCGACCGGCATAGCCGCAACGAGCTCTGGGCGCTCCTCCGCCGCCTTGTCGCAAACGGCACAACAGTGCTGCTCACCACGACCTGTTTGGCAACAGCGGTACCGAGCAGCCGCCTGACGTCTGGCCGCTCCAGCATCCGGTGGCCGCAGCGCTCGGGTTTTGCATCATTCTCCTCGGCCTTTTGCGGACCCTCGCCACGAGGCGGTACAAGCGCACCACGACTCGCTAGGAAGCGCCGATCGACTCTTCGGTCCGGTCGCGATAGAGTCGGCGTCCGAGCCCGGCACGATCAGAGAGGGGAAGACATGTCGACGACGACGATGGACGTGCGTCCTGGTTGGACGACGTTCGCGGCGATGGTGATGTTCGCCGTGGGCGGATTCCGTGTTATCTCCGCGATCTCGTTCTTGGCGGACAGCTCGCGGGTGGCCGACCTCAGTGGCGGGTTGTTCGGCGACAACCTGTATGCCTGGGGTCTTGTCGACCTCGTCGTTGCGGCACTCGCGCTCCTCGGCGGCTACTACCTGTTGCAGGGCCGCGGGCTCGGCCGTGGGATCGCCGGCCTCTGGGCGATCCTCGCCCTGATCGAGAGCTTTGCGTACATCCAGACGACGCCGTGGCTCGGTGTCGCCGGGATTGCGCTCGCCGTGCTCGTCATGTACGGCATCTGTGTCCCTGCTGGGGCCGATACGGAGTACTGGTCCGACAACTAGAGGCTTGCTGTGAGAGTGGGGTGCGTGTCGGGGAGGGCATGCACCAAGCAGCGAGACCGGCAGGGAAGCGCCGCGTGCAGGCCCCAACCGCGTGCGTGCGCCACTCTCACAGCAAGCCTCTAGCTGGAGCCCGTGCTCCAGCTGACGGCGATTCGGCTACGCGATTCGGTCGTGTTCGGCGCACGAGTTTGGGGCTTGACCGAGAAACCTGAGCTGACCACTTTCGTCCTGCGGCGCGTCCCAAAACTGGCTGATCCCCCGGGCGCGCTCGAACCGTGTCCGGCGCGGCGGAGGCCGCGATCAACGCGGCGCGCCTCGATCGATCATCCTTGCGGTCACGGCGCGTGGAGACATCCGACAGGAAGGGCGCATCCGATGAGACCGACTATCCACTCGAAGTTCCGGCGGCCCGGCGTGATCTCGCGATTTCATCGCCTCTACTACGAGCAGCCCGACCTCACCTGGGGCAACACCCACTGGCTCGGCGTCGGCGTCCTCAAATGTCCCCTCGACCTGTGGGTCTACCAGGAGATCCTGCACGAGACGCGCCCCGACGTGGTCGTCGAGACCGGCTCCTGGAACGGGGGCAGCGCTCTCTATCTCGCGTCGATCATGGATGTCATCGGCGGCGGTGTGGTGCTGACGATCGACATCGACGATCGGCCCCGCCCTCAACATCCGCGGGTGACGTACCGGCTCGGCTCTTCAACGGCTCCCGAGACCATCTCCTGGGTCGGCGAGCGCGTGCGCGGTCGCCGGACGATGGTGATCCTGGACTCCGACCACGCCCAGCAGCACGTTGCGGCGGAGCTCGCCGCGTACGCGGCGATCGTGTCCCCGGGCTGCTACCTGATCGTGGAGGACACGAACGTCAACGGGAATCCTGTCGACCGCGGTCACGCGCCCGGTCCGGCGGAGGCTGTACGGGATTTCCTCGCAACAGACGACCGCTTCGCGATCGACACGAGCCGAGAGAAGTTCCTCCTGACGTTCAATCCGGGCGGCTACTTGCTCCGAGTTCAGGACGATTAGCTCGCGTGATCGGCGCGGCCGGGCAACAATGTCGCGTGACTCGCTATCCCATTGCCAGCAGCCCGCTCCGACTCGCTGACGTCGAGCTCCCGAACCGGATCGTGCGGGCGGCGCATACCACCGGGTTCGTGCGGAACGGCATCAGCGAGGACCTGATCGCCTACCACGAGGCGCGCGCTGCGGGAGGTGTGGGCCTGACAATTCTCGAGATCGCGCCGGTTCATCCGAGCTCGGCGACACAGGGCAACGAGCTGATCCCCGCCTACCGCGACGAGGTCAGTGACCAGTACCTGCGTCTCTCGGAGCGCCTTCACGCGCACGGAGCCAAGGTTTTCCAGCAGCTCTGGCACGGGGGCGCCTATGCGCTCTGGCTCGACGGGTCTCCGTCGTGGTCTGCCTCCGAGATCCCGGGCGTGCGCTATGCGCCCGCACCGATCGCGATGACAAAGGCGATGATCGACGAGGTCGTCGCAGGCTTCGCGGCGGCTGCGCGCAGATGCAAGCAGGGTGGAATCGACGGCATCGAGCTGCACGCCGGGCACGGATACCTGATCGGCCAGTTCCTCTCGCCGGTGACGAACAGGAGGACCGACGAGTACGGCGGTTCGGCGGAGAACCGTCTTCGGTTTTGCGCAGAAGCGCTCGCCGCCGTGCGAGCCGAGGTCGGGCCGGGCTGCCCGGTGGGCGTCAGGCTGTCAGCGAGCGACCTGACGCCGGGCGGGCCGGCCGAGCCGGAGATGCGCGATTTCGCGCTGGCGCTCGAGCGGCAGGGCGTCGTCGACTTCGTCGACGTCTCGCTCGGCACTCAGAGATCCCCGGGCAAGTTCATCGGCGCGATGCACGAGCCCCACGGCTACGAGCTTCCGCACGCCGAGCAGCTGACGCGGTCGTTGAGCGTTCCGACCATCGTTACGGGTCGGATCCTCACTCTGGCCGAGGCCGAGGGCGTGCTCGCGGCGGGCGTCGCCGACCTCGTCTCGCTGGTGCGTGCGACGATTGCCGATGCCGGGATCGTCGCGAAGAGCTTCGAAGGGCGCGAGGCGGAGGTTCGACCCTGTATCAGCTGCAACCAGGGGTGCGTGGGCGGCCTGTTCGCGTCGGGCCGGATGGGCTGCGCGGTGAACGCTGAGGTGGGCCGGGAGGCGTCGATCGATCCCATCGGGGATGCTCCCGCGCGCCGCGTCATCCTGGTGGCGGGAGCCGGTCCCGCCGGCCTCGAGGCGGCTCGTGTGAGCGCGCTGCGTGGACACCGCGTGATCGTACGGGAGTCGACCTCGGCCCCTGGCGGGGTCACGCGTCTCGCACGCCTTGCGCCCTTCAGGCAGGAGTTCGGCGGCATCTGCGATTGGCTCGCCGACGAGTGTGCAAGGCTCGGCGTCGAGATCGCCTATTCATCACCTGTCGACGCCCAGGTGGTCGCCGATCTCGATCCCGATGTCGTGCTGGTGGCGACGGGCAGCAGCTTCCGTCGGGACGGGCTCCAGCGCTGGCGACCGTTACTCGAGATCCCGGGCGTCGAGCGGCCGCACGTCGTCACCCCGACCGAGGTGCTCAGCGGGCGAGCAACCGGCCGGAACGCCTTCGTCCTGGACGATCTTGGCTCGTACCCTGCGGTGGGCGTGGCCGAGTATCTCCTCCGTGAGGGGGCGGCCGTGACGCTTGCCGCGAGTCACGCGCTCGTCGCGCCAGGGCTCGTCCCGACGATGGAGTGGGAGCCCGCCGTCGGTCGCCTGCACGCCGCCGGTGCCACGCTTCTTACGCGCGTCGCGCTCGAGCGCGTGACGGAGGACGGAGTCGGCGTGCGCCACCTGGATAGCGGAGCGACTGACGAGCTCGAGTGTGATCTCGTCGTGCTGGTGACCGGCTACGCCGCGGAGCGATCGCTCGCTGACGTGCTCGCTGACGTTCATCCCGATGTGCGGCTCGTCGGTGACGCGCGCAGCCCACGCGGCCTTCAGGCTGCGATCGGGGACGCCAACACGCTCGCGCGGGTGCTCTAGGGGGCTCGGAACACCGCGTGCTCGATGGTGTCAGGCGAGGCCGCTAGCGGCCCACGCGACGGTATCGAGCGTGAACGGTGATGTGGGAAAGGACTGCCGGCAGCGAGTCCGTAGCTCTTCGCGTGCCGGCCCGTCGAGCGTCTGGGCGTAGGCACCTGCCGGGCCGACACCGAATGTGAACGGCTCCCACCATTCGTCGAAGCGCGTGAACGCTACCGACGCCTCAAGGGTTATCTCGCGCACCGATCTCAGCCCGGCGTCTTCGAGCAGCTCGGCGAGATGACCTTGGCGTGCCCCCGCGAGGCCGGACTCGTCGTGCACCCCTGGATCGAGCTCGCGCGCGGCCTGCCAGAAGGTGGCGAGCGGCGTGCGCTCGCCGGCGTGATCCCACACACAGGCCGCCACCACCCCGCCCGCCGTTGTGACGCGCTTCATTTCACGCAGGCCCGCCACCGGGTCGCTCATGAAGTGGACGACGAGCTGCGCGACGGCGGCATCGAAGCTGGCATCGTCGAAGGGGATGCGCTCGGCAGAGGCTTGCCGCACATCGACGCCTGGATGGCGATGCCTCGCTGCGGCAACGAATGGCTCCGACGGGTCGATCGCGCAAACGGCATCAGCTCCGAGCCTCCGAAGGAGCTCCGCCGTCAGCGCCCCGGGCCCGCAGCCGACGTCCAGAGCTCGCTGTGGAGCGTGAATCCCGGCGAAGGTGGCGAGTTGGGGCGCCAGCTGCGTCGAGTAGCGGCCCATGAACCGGTCATATGCCTCGGCCGCGACCTCGAACGTCACGGCGCGGAGTCTAGTCCGCGCACGTTCTCGAGAGCGGATTGGCAATTGCTGACCGTGCCGTGGTATCTCACGGCCAGAGTGGCCGACGAGATCTGGCCGTGCGATACCCACGGTTTTCTGGAAGGCGCTCTAGTCTTCACGGCGGCGGCCTGATCGCAGCGTCTACGCGAAGGAGTTCCTCCGATGTCATCGCAGAAGGAGTGTGTGTGATGAAGAACGATCGACTGAATCGGCGGCACCGGCAGCACACGGGTCTTTGCCGTTTGCCTTCGTCGCCTCGGAAGGCTGGGGTCTAGCGTGCGCTCGCTCGTGACGGGCGCGTCGCGTGGTCTAGGTCTCGGGTTGTGCTCAGTGCTGGCGGAGCGCGGCGACGAGGTTCTCGCGGTCTGTCGCAGCGCGACGCCCGAGCTGCAGGAGCTTCCTGTCACCATTCTCGAGGGGTTCGATGTCGCCGACGACACGGCGATGGCGCGCCTTGCGAATGCCGTGGGCGCCGAGCCGATCGACCTTGTCATCTGCAATGCCGGGATCAACGTCACGTACGCACAGGGGATCGACGATCTCGATGTCCCGGCGCTGAAATCGGAATTCGACGTCAACACGTTTGGTCCGATCAGGACGATCAAGGGCGTCCTCGGCAACTTGCGGGAGGGGTCGAAGGTAGCGTTGATCTCCACGTACCGTCCCGGCGTCGGCGTGGCCAAGCGGAACTACGGCTACCAGATGTCCAAGATCGCAACAAACCAGTTCGCCTACGTCCTCGCGGACGAGTTGGCTACACGTGGCGTCGCCACGATCGTCCTCAGTCCGGGGCCGATGGAGACGCGCTTGCTGCGCGAGATCGTCGACGCCGGCCACGCAAACATCGCCGCGGGCCATGACCCGCTCGACGTGGCGCGCGATCTGCTCGAGCGCCTCGATGAGCTCACGGTCGACAACACGGGTGCCTGGTTGTTCCGCACCGGCGAGCGGCTGGAGGTTCCGACCTCGGTGTGGGGTCATTAGCGGGAGGCTTTGCGAGACCGAGTCCGAGCTCCCGGCAGCGCTGTTTTGCGAGCCAGGGCGCACATGAGTGGCCAGCCCTAGCGCGAGGTCGCTACCCCGTTGGCCAGGAGAGAACGGTGGCGGCAGGCTGGCGCCAGAGCGAATGAAATGCCGGCCCCGTCGGGCCGAACCCGTAGGCGACGGGCTGCTGGTTTGGGATCTGGACGTACTGCTCCTCGCCCCACGTGCCCGGGAAGCTCATCCAGTCGGGAACCGTACTCGTTACGGCAATAACAGGCGGGCGAGCGATCGTTCGCCCTTTGGCGGCCTCGTCAGTGAGGGTTACCCCGTACTGGCGCAGGAGCGACTGCGCCTGAGGGGGGAGACAGCGGCTCGCGATCGGCGCGAGGCCGGGCGCGAAGTAGTTGGCGTGGGAGCCGAGAGCGACGTAGACCAGCGGGTGGCTGCTCCGCTTCTCGACCCTCGCCCACTCGCGTCGTGACCCGCTGCAATGGTGGCTGACTCCGGCGAGCAAGGGGAGGCCCTTCCTGTCGAGGACGACCGCGACTGCCTCCCAATCTCCCTCATGAGCTTGCCAGACGGAGCCGAGCGGACTGACGTAGTTGTAGAGGTCGAATGGGTAGAAGAGCCAGTACTCGAGCACGATTCTGGTCGTGCTGCGGAAGAGGGCCCCATAGAGCGCTGTCGCCCCGCCGTGCGCCTTGTCTGCTGCGACGTAGCACGGCAGAGCGGCGGGGCCACCGACTGCCTGGCACTTTCTCTGGTCATAGTGCCCGTCGACGAGATCGGAGTCCGCGAGGAACCCGTCGACCGGCTCCGGCTGGAAGCTCTCCTGCGGGTGCAGCACGAGGATGGGGGCATACCGTGCGAGGAGCTGTGCGGGCGATGTGGCCCAAGTCGCCGCCGCTGTCGAGCCGGCGAGCGCGAACGCTGAGATACAGATGGTGCATACGGCCGCGAGGCGGCGGGCACGGAGGGCGGTGCACTGCACGCTGCCCAAATGCTAGCGCCTAATCCACCCCGTCACCCAGGAAGCCGGAGAGGGGACTCGGCCCCTGACCTGCTTACAAATCGAGCCATCGCTCTTGGCGCGCCTCGGCCTGGGTCATTCTTGCCGATTTCCGCAAACAGATAGCCCTGTTGCCACAGTCTCTGCCAGTCACGTCTGCTCGCGGCTACCGGCTCGCGAACCGGCTCCTCGAACACGCAATCTCAACGTTCTTTTCCAGATTGAAGTCGCTCCCTGGCGGCGGCCTCGACGGCGTCGGTTCGGGTCTTGGACGGACGAGCTTCGACGCGGTCGACCCAAGCTGAGACGCCAGGCCCCGGTGAGACGAGGCCGAACCCCCGGGCTGTTCCGACGAGCGAGCCGAGCACCAGGTCGGCCACGGTGAACTCGCCGGTCAGGTAGTCGCGGCCTGTGAGCGCGGCTTCGACCGCGTTCAGGGCCTCGGCCAGCTTTTCCTTCGCCTGCCGCGGACCGTTCCGGATCCGTCACGGCGGTGCGGTAAGCCTCCGCGACCTTCGGCTCGACCTCCGTCATCCCGAAGAGCACCCACTGGTAGACGAGGGCCCGCTCGTACGATCCGGGTGGCGGCATCAGGCGACCCTCGGCGAGGTGGAGGCAGATCGCGGCCGACTCGAAGACGAAGCGTCCGTCGTCGTATTCGAGGACCGGAATGCGGCCGAGGGGATGGCCTCGCCGGCTTCCATCTCCGTCGGCGTCGGCGTGGGAGACCTCGGTCAGCTCGTACGGTAGCTCCAACTCCTCGAGGAGCCAGAGCACGCGCGACGAGCGGCTGCCGGGGCGGTGGTATAGGCGCATGGTTGAAAGGGGACGGCCGGTGCGGGCGCGACGAGCTCGCCGCGCAGCCGCGTGACTAACCCCCGGCAGTCTCCGACGAGACGATGAAGCCGCGGTACGACGGGCCCGCGCACGGGTCGCCGGAACAAGACGGTGGTGAGCAGGGGAGCCACCGCGGCGCGACGGTCGGAGTGGCGGTGAGCGCCGCGACGCAGCGGTCGAGGTTCTCGCGGTGGGGAGCGATCAGGCCGGTGCGGAGGCCCTCGGCGCCGAAGCGTCGGGCGAGGGTAAGACTGACGCCTGGACCGGCGCTGACGAGCGCGAGCGTCTTGCTCAAGCTGAGGCTCCCTCCTGTGAGCAGGCGGAACGCCTACTCGCAGCAATATGTATCGGTGTCAAATAGTATGTACCGTGTCAAATAATATGCTCGGAGAGCAGCGCCGCACGCGGACAAGTTTGTATGCTGGCGCATGGAGTTTGTCAATTTGCATGGAGTTTGTCAATTTGTTGTCCGCTAAGTGTCGAATCGACGAGAGGACGAAATGGAAATCGGATTTCTGTCGCTGGGTGAGCACCTTCCCGACCCGGTGAACGGCGGGCAGATCTCGCAGGCACAGCGGATCAGCGAGATCATCGACGCCGCCGTGCTCGCCGAGCAGGTGGGGTTCTACTGCTTCGCCAGCGGCGAGCACCACTCCCCCCACTACGCGATCAGCGCCCCGCCGGTCCTGCTCGCCGCGATCGGCGCCCGCACCGAGCGGATCCGTCTGCGCTCGGCCGTGACCCTGATCGTCACCCTCGACCCCCTCCGCATCGCCGAGGACTATGCGACCCTCGACGTCGCCTCCGGCGGAGGCCGGGTCGACATCGTGGTCGGCAAGGGCATCTACTCCGAGCCGTTCGAGCTCTTCGGCCCGGCGTTCGAGGAGGCGGACGAAGCCTTCTGGGAGAACACCGACCTCCTACTGCGCCTGCTGTCCGAGGAGGACGTGCACTGGGAGGGCAGGTTCCGCAGGCCGATCGAGGGCCACACGACGCAGCCGCGCCCCGTCGGTGAGCTCCCCGTCTGGATTGGCCTCGGCCGTAGCCTCGGCTCGCCGGAAGGGGCGGCGCGGCGCGGCCTCCCCGCAATGATGGGTAACGTCCTGGGCGTTCCAGAGGACGCGATGCCGCGCGTCAACCACTACCGCGCGACCTGGGCCGAGGAGGGACGCGACCCGGCCGACGCCCGCCTCGCCGCCGGTATTCAGGCGCACGTGGCCCGCAATTCCCAGGACGCCAAGCGCCGCTGGGAGCCCTACTACCTCAACTACTACACCGAGATGGCCAAAGTCGGCAAGGCGATGCGAGAGGTTCCCGCGTTCGACTTCGCCGAGCAGGTCGGCCCCACCGGCCCCGCCGTCTGCGGCAGCCCGGCCGAAGTAGCCGAGCGCCTTCTCGAGATGCACGCCCTCTGGGGCAATGACGAACAGTTCTTCCAACTCGATATCGGTGGCCTACCCTATCCCCTCCTCGCCGAGTCGATCGAGCTCTTCGGCACCGAAGTCCTCCCGCTGCTGCAGAAGGAGCTCGCTACGGCGTAGAGAAGGCGGCTCACCACGTTCCCTCAACCCGGTCGAACCGGATCATCTGGCTGCTCGAGGAGATCGGATCCCCCACGTCGCCACACGTCGATCTCGGGGGAAGAGAGCGGAGGCAGGCCGACCACCGTCTGCGGTATCCACTCGCGCTCGTCCCGTGGTCGAGGAAGACGAGCGGTAGGGGACTGGATTCCTCAGCACAACGCCGGTGGTAAGGACCTCAGCACTTTCACTGCCGGGAGGTTGTCGTCACGCTTATACGGGCAAGTCAACAATTGCGATCTCTGCCAGCAGCGGAACGATCGTCTCGCGTTGAACAGCGTGCAGGGGATCCTGACGGTAGCGCTCGAGCGCCTCCTCGTTCTCGATTTTCAAGATCAGGCAATGCGTGAATGCCTCACTCGGCCCGTCCCCCATCCGCACCCCCGCAACCACCTCACCCCTGGCAACCACGTCAACGCCGGAGATATTCTCGAACTCGCGCCCCGACTCCATCGCCCTGGCCTTGTCGGCCTCGTCGGCCTCGGGTTTGAACCTCATCAAAGTCACATGCATGATCGCCATGCCGGCCTTCCTTTCTGATTTGCATTCAGAATCGCTCGTCCGTCCAGCCTTAGCCAACAGAAAATCGTCCGTAACCGACGAGGTGGATGTGGCGCAGCCGCAGGAACGGCTACGCCCGGCGCCGCACTGCTGATCGTCGGCCGGGCTCTTCCTTCGGCAGCCCGGCCGACGATCAGCGAGTACGTTCGAGGCGTGTCTTACTTCTTCCCCACGGGCGCCCAGGCTTCGTCCTCGCGTTGCAGGATCTGGTCTACTGTCCGCTGCCCCGTGAACAGTCCGGGGATCTGGGTGAGCAAGCCCGGGACGTAGAGGCCGAGATCAGGACGCGGCCAGCCGGATACTGCAAGGAACTGTGCCTTCCCGGACTTGAAGAGGGGCGCCATGTCGGAGAGCGTCTGGGGCACGGTGCCGGCTGTGATCTCAGGGCCGGAGATCGAGCCGATCGCCTTGGCGAAGACGGCGCTCTGCTTCGGTCGCGAGACGAAGTCGACGAACATCCGGGCCTCCTTCGGATGACCAGTCGTCGAACTGATGCTGATGGTGGTCAGCGAGGTGTTGACTTCCGCCTGAGTGTCGGCTGCGGTATCTCCCGGGTACGCGAAGAGCTTCATGTTGAGGCTCGGGTTGATCGCGGCGATAGCAGGTATTTCGAGGATTGCGCTGGGCATCATCAGTGCTTGACCGCTCGAAATCAATGCGTACTGCTGTGCCAGAGTGGTGCCGGCAGGCGCTGGCTGGAAGCAGTTGGCGTCCCGCAGATCAACTATGGTCTGGAGCGCTCGCCGCCAGAGTGGTGATCCGGCGAACGTGACTTTGCCCTGGATCCGCTTGAGGGTCCAGTCGGGATCCTTCGAATAGACGAAGCTGGTTATCGCGATGTTCGTGAACAGGGCGGACGCGCTGAGTCCTGCGAACCCGGCTGCGATCGGAATCTTGCCGGCGGCCCGGATCTTCTGGCAGAGCCCGAGAAGATCACTGAACGTGCTCGGAGGCTTCAGACCGAGCGTCCGAAACTGGTCGGAGTTGTACATCATCCCCTGAGGCGCGTACGCGATGGGCGCGCTGTAGATGCGCTGCTTGACCGTGAAGTACTTCCTGAACGGTTTCGGGACGCGCTTCCACCAGAGGTTCTTCGGAGTCAGGTCGAGCAGCTTGCCTTGAAACCCTAAGGCATAGACGGCCGCGGGGCTACTCGCACCCGGACCGGCCGGAAGAAAGATGTCCGGAATTGTCCCGGTCTGCAATCGTGACAGGATCGTCGGGGTAAATACCTGACCATCGACGTACTCCGGTTTCACGTCGATATTCGGGTAGACCCGCTCGAAATTGGCGATCATGATGTCCCAGCCGACGCGGACCTGATTTGCGACCAGGAATGTCAGAGAAACCTGCTCTTTCGTTTTAGCTGACGCCTGCGAAGCGCCAAAGAGAAGCACGGCGACGACCGCCATGAGCATCACGCCCAGTGCGTTTCTTTTCATAATTCCTCCTCCTTAGGTGTAACGGGTGTAAGTTGGCTTGCGGCGACGCGGGTATTTATACTGAGTCGGACAGGGTCGTCGCGCGGGCGCTTACGTCCCGCGCTTCAGTTCCTAGTCCGTGTAGTCGCCGGTGCGCTGGTCTTCCTCGTTCGCCGGCAGGAACTCACCTGCGTAGGCACGCTCGTGCAGGTCCTCCCACGACATGCCGCCGCGGCGAGCCTCGAGCATCCGGCGCGGATCGACCGGAATCCCCGGCGGGTTGTTCCACACCTGCTCCGACTGGGCCATCGCGAGCGACCTTTCGTGGTCGCCGAAGGCGTCGCACAGCAACTCGACCAAATTGCCGTCCGGGTCGCGGTAGTAGAAAGCGATGCTAGGCCCGTGATCGACCGCGAACACCGGCTTGATCCCGAGCTTCTCCAGCCGGTCCCACGACTCCAGCAGGCTGTCGACCGATTCGTACTCCCAGGCTACGTGCTGCGTCCCCGGCGTCGTCGTGCTCGGCTTGGCGTCCGGATCGATCCCGTGCGTCTCAAAGAACCCCATCCGGTGGTGAGCCCAGTCGTTCGTCGTCCAGGTCGCGCGCTGCGGCGGCCTCGGCGGATGCCCCTCAACCGTGGGGCGCTGCCCGAGCACGTTGTAGTACCAGTGCAGCATCTCTTCGCGCCGCGCCGTCTGGTTCCCGGTGTGGTGCAATGTCGGGCAGATGATATGCACGCCATTGTCATCGAGCAGCTGCTCCTGGGACTCGAGCGTCACGTCAGCCATCTATCTTCATCCTCCTGAGGTCGAATCCGCAAAAGGGCGAAAAAACGAGAGGGAGCCGCGGGCGCTGAAGGCAGCATGCACCGGGGCGCCCGCGGCTCTCGCGCCGATCCAGAAGTGGCCGAGGCCTCGAAGGAGATCCGCCGCCCCGTGCTTGCGGATCGAAGAGGGGGTCGGCCCAGCCGCCCGGCTCACAGGGATGACTACGGTCCGCTGGCGATCCGACGATAACGGGCTGTGGTCGGGCCGTGGAGCCTCCGCAACTCGGCTATTGCCTCTCGGCGCCATACGTGGGCTCACGTCTCCACGCGGGCAGGCGCCGGTTGTGTGAGTCGCTTGAGCAGGGTGAGCGCGTTCCTGCTGCGGATCTTCTCGCGGTCGGGCTCGCTGAGGCCGATCCCGTCGGTCAGGTCGCCGTGGAAGTTGTCGGCGCCGCCGAGGTTGTCGCCGTAGACGAAGCTGTCGACGCCGATCAGCTCGACCAGCGCCTTGCGCATGATCGGCTCATGCACATCGGGATCGAAGTAGAAGTGGTGCAGATACTCCTTGACCGGCTTCTCGTTCACCGAATCCGGCGCCATCGTCAGGTTCGTCTGGTTGAAACGGCCCAGGTGATACGGGAAGAAGCCACCGGCATGCGTCACGTAGAAGCGCAGCTCGGGATACCGGTCGAGCACACCACCGTTGATCAGGTTCCAGATGCAGGCCGTCTCGTCGTAGTTCATGCCCACGATCGACGTCAGATCGAACGGGTCATCGTGCCAGTCCAGGGCCGCCGACTGGTTGTAGCCGTGAATGAACCCAGGGACGCCGAGCTCGGTCAGCTTCGCCCAGACCGGCTCGTAGCACTCGTGATGCACCTCATGGCCGCCCAGATTCGTGCCACCCGTCATCATCCCGACCGCACCCAGCTCACTGACCGCTCGCTCCAGCTCCGCCGGAGCCGCCTCCGGATCCCCCATCGGCACCAGCGCCCAGAAAAAGAACTTGTCCGGCTCCGCCGAACACCACTTCGCCAGCTCGTCGTTCACGATCCGCGCGAACTCCGTCCCGAACTCAGCGGCCCAGTACATGTACATATGCGCCGGCTGACACACAATCAGCTTGTCGATCCCCCGCTCCTCCATCCGCTCCAGCAGTCGCTCGCGCGAGTAGTTCTCCGCGGGATGGGGACGCTTGCCCTCTACCTTGCTGCCGAGCACCCAGTTGCCGATCTTCAGGCGTCCACTCTCGCTAATCGTCGGACCCCAATGCGGATGCTGTTCGAACATCCCGTAGGTCAACACATGCGCATGTAGGTTGATCAGCATTGTTCCTCCCTTTTTCCTCAGTCTCGGTCGGTGTCGGTGTCGGTGTCGGTGTCGGTGTCGGTGTCGGTGTCGGTGTCGGCCGCAACGCTAGCGTTTCGGTTCGGCGATTGTTGCCTGCAGCTCGCGGAGGTTGTCCACTCCCGGCTGCCACTACGCCGCGGTGAGGTTGTCGCGTACCTGTTCGGTCTTGTCGCGCCCGCGATCACCGATGCCACGCCGGGCGTCGAGAGCAACGCGCTCATTGCGAGTTCGTGCGGCGTGTGGCCGCGGTCCGACGCGAACCGCTCCGCGCGTTCGACGGTCTCACAATGCTGAAGTCATATACTAGAAAGCAGATACCGAATTAACATACTGGTTGCGCTACCGTAACCTCCCTCGGTCAGAGAGTCAAGAGACCCGAGAACGTTCTCGACTACAACCCGTGACTACGCACGAGGACTGGGCCGGAATGTCGCCTCGTCGAGTCTGTGCTCGAGGTGGCTCGGTGTGTTCGTCGCGCGCTGCACGCCACAGATGGACGAGCGCGTCAGGCAGAGCTCTAGACCGGCGGGACCATCAGCACGCTTCGCGGCGACGATGCCTCGCGGTATATGATGGTGTCCTTGCTCGACCACGTGAAAATCAGCGCGCGTGACCTCTCAGCCTCGAAGGCGTTCTATGAGCAGGCGCTCATGCCCCTCGACTACACCCTCGTCGTCGCCTTTGAGACCGCAGCCGGCTTCGGCGTCGGCGGGAAGCCGGACTTCTGGATTCACGGGGGAGACCCGGGCGATTCGGTCCACATTGCCTTCCGCGCCAATAACCGTGCCGCAGTCGATGGGTTCTACGCCGCCGCGGTCGCCGCGGGGGGGCAGGATAACGGTGGTCCCGGCCTGCGGCCGTACCACCCGAGCTACTACGGCGCCTTCGTGCTCGACCCCGACGGACACAACATCGAGGCTGTCTGTCACGACTCCGCCTGAACCCTGGTCGGCGTCGGGCTTGGCGACGGCGGGGTCACGGCGTTTGGCCTCGACGGCGAGCAGGGCTATTGCGGCTCCCTCTGATAGCTACTCGACGCTAAAGAACAGCGCGACTACCGGCACCGCCCGCGGCCACACAGGCACCGTTCGCGCGTCTGCCGGGCGAGCCCGGGCGCGACGGCCCTTTTTATCGTCCTAAAGATCGATACGGGCACGTCAGTACTTGTAGCTCAAGCCTAGATACGTGCTGTACGTGACGTCAGTGACGACCCTGTTGAGAGATAAGGATCTAGAGGACGTTTCAGGCGGACATTGCCGTGCGTGGCTTTGCGCCGGGCGATGATCGGTTTGATCCCGCGGAGCACGAGCTTGTGGCCGTGCGGGTTGGAGTCGTAGCCGCAGGCCGTCTCGTCATAGTTCATGCCGACGATCGAAGCCGGATCCGTCTCGGGATGGCCGCGGGCCGGGAAGGGCTTACGAAGCCGCCCCTCGCCTCCTCCGACGGCGCGACCTCTGGTGAGTCGGCGAAACGTCGACCGTAGTCGTCATCGCGCGTCAGGCGCAGCCCGTTCGAGCTCCGCGGCGCGCTGCCGGATTCCGGTGATCAGAAAGTCGAGTCCGAGTGCGAACTGCTGGTCGTCGTACCGGGTCGCGAGCTCCAGGTCGGTCACCCTCGAGACGAGCGGGTACAGCGCTGGGTCGGGCACAACGGCCGTGCGGATCTCGTCCGCCGAGGTCGGCCTGCTCTGCGTCAGCCAGCCGCGCTCGTGGATGACGAACCCCCGCACGTATCCGATACAGGTCACGTAGATCCGCAGCGCCTCGTCGGGTGTGAACCCGGCGCTTGTCAGCAGCTCGAGCGCCTCCTCGATCTTCCGCATCACGTTGACACTCGAGTACGCGCCCGAGTAGGGCGCGTCCCGCTGCGCCATGAACACCTCGACGTAGGTGCGGCTGCGCCCGAACGCAGAACGAAACCTGACGAGGAGATCCCGGTAGGCGTCGAACCAGGGCACGTCGCGTGCAGGCGGCGGCAGCACGGGATCATGAACCCGAATGCTCAGGTGCTCCGCGACCGCCGTCATTAGGTCGTCCTTACTACGAAAATGCCAGTAGATGCTCGTGACGCCATAATCGAGCTTCTTGGCGAGCGCCGGCATGCTGAACTCGCCCAGCCCGTGGAGGTCGATCAGCTCACAGGCCGCCTCGACGATCCGCTCCTGCGTCAGAGCCCCTCGCTTTTGGCGGGGAGCCTTGCCCTTAGCGCGTGCGATCGCCCGACTCTGCTCGACCTCGGTCATCCCGGCAAAGACTAGTCGATGGGGGCCATTCGTTACCGTCGTCGTTCGGCAGTGCACGGGACTCTGGTCGAGCCAACCCTCACAACTGCCCAGCTCGGCGATGGCAGCCTCGTCCCGTGCTTCGAGTGCGACATGGGATCCGCTCCCGGATCTGAGCCGGCCATACATTTCGACGTACGTACGTACACACCGACGAGAGCTATGGCTGCCTCATCCCTGACTAGAGTCTGCGCTTGTGAGTGTGGTCGCGGGCTCTCGTCATTCGTATCGCGCTCTCTGGGTTTTGGGAGGTGCGTGCCTTGCTTTCTCGCTTACGCAGACGATGCTGTTTCCGGCGCTGCGCTCTCTAACGCAGGGCTTGCATACAACCGCGAACGACATTGCCTGGGCGCTGACCGCATACTTCCTCACTGCGGCCGTGGCGACGCCGATTCTCGGTCGTCTCGGGGACATGTTTGGCAAGCGTCGGATGCTGGTTGTGTCGATGGCGGCGTTCACGGCCGGGGCACTGATCTCGGCCGTGTCGACGGCGCTGTGGCTGATGGTTGCGGGACGGGCGCTCGCGGGCGTCGGCGGCGGGGTGTTTCCGCTCTCGTTCGGGATGGTGCGCGAACTCGTTCCACGGCGCCAGGTCGCGCTTGCCGTTGGTTTCCTCGCCGCGACGATCGCCAGCGGTGGAGCGGTCGGCCTGCTGATCGGAGGGGTGATCGTCGACCACCTGACGTGGCGCTGGATCTTCTGGACGAGCGTCGCAATGGGCGTCGTGGCGACTGTCTGTCTGCGCGTCCTCATCCCAGAGTCGGTCGCCAAGAGCGGCGGAAGGGTGGACGTCCGAGGCGCGGTCGTCCTCGCCATCGGTCTGATCTTGCCCCTCGTCGGGATTTCGCGCGCGCCCGTCTGGGGTTGGACTGATCTGCGCACGCTTGCGTTGATCGCCGTCGGTCTGGTGGTACTGGCCGCCTGGGTGAGGCTCGAGCTGCACACCGAGGAGCCACTCGCGAACATCGCGTCACTGCGCTCTCGTCAGGTGTTCCTGACGAACCTCTCGACGTTCCCTCCAGGCTTCGCGGCTAACGCCATGTTCTTGCTCGTGTCGTTGCTCGCGCAGACGCCCTCCTCGACCGGCTACGGGCTAGGTCTCGACGCGACCGAGGCCGGCCTAGTGCTCGTCCCGGCGATGCTGGTCGGTGCGCTTGCCGGCCCCGTCTCAGGAGCAGTCGGTGGCAGGATCGGCAATACGTATCCCCTGGTGCTCGCAGGAGTCGTGGGCACGGCGGCACTTGTACTGCTCGCGTACGAACACGACTCGGTCGCCGAGGTTGCGATCTACGCCGCGCTCGTGTTCGGGGCCTCTGGTTTGGCGTTTGCCGCCCTCCCCAACCTGATCATCGGGGCGGTTCCCCCGCGGATCACGGGCGAGTCGGTCGCCTTCAACTTTCTCGTCACTCGGGTCAGTGCTTCAGTGGGTCTCCAGGCGGTAGCAAGCATCGTTGCCGCTAGCGCGATTGCGGGCAGCGGCCAGCCGACAGACCACGGCTTCGAGGTAGCGTTTCTCGTGTGTGCGGCCGTCTGGCTGATCGGCACGATCGTCGCGATGTTGATTCCCCGCAGAACAGCGCGCTCCCGTCCCGCTTAGCAAATGGCAACGAGGAAGGCTGGGCGGTGCCGACATCTCGAGCGCCAAGGTCTCGCCCGTCGCGCGGGAATCTGAGGAAAAGACCCTCCATGAGAGAGACCAGCGAGCCCACCGCGCCTGTCCGCGGGATAGAGCAGCGAACCGGAACGACGTTCCGGTTCGAGCCTGCGCTCGGCCTGGAGGGCGCGACCGGTCACGACGGCTGCACGCACGAGCCGCCGAAGACGTCGGCGCAGACTTCGAGCCGGCGGAGTTGGCTTGGGCCGCTCGCACGATCAAGGACGACGACGCCGGAACCCGTCGGTGTCTTCATGGTAGAGAGAGACGGCGTCGATGTCGTGGCGGCCAAGCGAGCCGTCAGATGGTTGTGCGGCCTCCATCGACGACGTAATTCGCGCCTGTGATGAATGAGGCTTCGTTGGAGGCGAGAAAGACCGCGACCTGTGCGATTTCGTCCGGCTGGCCCCATCTGCCGAGCAGCAGCGATGCGGCGATCTGGTCGTACACCTCGGGAGAGTCCTGGAACTGCGCGGTTGTGGCCGGCCCCTCGATCGGGCCGGGGCTGATCGAGACGACGCGGATGCCTGCGGCCCCGCCCTCGGCGGCAGCCTGCCGTGTCAGTCCGATCACCCCCGCCTTGGCGGCTGCATGGGCCGCCGCCGGCAGGTGCCGGTTCGCCCTTAGTCCTGTCGCCGACGCGGTATTGATGATCACGCCGCCGCCGCGGGCAACGAGGTGCGGCCACACGAACTTCGTCGCATAGAAGACCAGGTCGAGCTCGTTGCGGATCGTGTAGTGCCAGTCCTCGAGCGGCACGTCGGGAATCGACCCTGAAAAACGCACCGAGGCGGCGTTGTTGTAGAGCACGTCGACGCCGCCGTAGCATGCCGCCGCTTCTTCGATCCACCTTTTCGAGGCCTCGGCGTCGCCGAGGTCGATCGGCTGCATCCCCGTCATCGTCCCGCCGACAGCCTCGACAAGCCGCACCGTCTCCTCGTTGCCATCGACGTTGACGTCGCAGCCGACGACCCTCGCCCCCTCAGCGGTAAAGGCAAGCGCGGCCGCTCGCCCCTGGCCGCCGCCGGTGCCGGTGATGAGCGCGACCTTGTCTGCGAGTCGTCCTGACATGACCTCTCCTAGTAGTTAGTCTCACGCGGCTGATTCCGCGTGCGACCCGCTGATGACGCCGCCGCGCCGTCATGACGGATTGGCGCGGTCGGGGCGGTGGCGTGGGTGTCTACGATGCTGGGTTGCTCGACGTGCTGGTGAAATATGTCGGCGCGTTCGTGTTCGAGCCGTTGCTCGAGACGGGCTGCGGCTCGACGCGTGGCGCGGGGACGATGTGGAGGGTGGGGTCGACGCCGGCAGCGCCGGGGAGCGGGCAGCTTGCGAGCTTGGGCATGAGATCCGCGGCCATCATCCATTTCGAGGTGCCGGTGAAGAACGACATCAGCATGCCCAGCTCGACGATCTCCGCATCGTCGAAGAATTGACGCAGCTCCGTGTACAGCTCGGCATCCAGCGCTCCGTTCAGGTTCGCCGCCACGATCTGATCGGTGTAGTTGAGCACCGCGATCTCGATTGGCGAGAAGGGCTCCGGGACGAACGGCTCCGGCCACGCGGTCACGGCGTCGACCGCGTCCGGCGTGAAGCCCTCGGCGAGCATCGCCTCGGTGTTCATGGCACTGCACATGGCGCAGCCGTTCGAGCGGGCGAGCCGGCAACGCACGAGCAGCTTCAACCGCTGGTCAACCGTTCCGGAGTAGTACAGCATCCGATAGGAGTCGGCGAACCACTGTGCCGCAACCGGCGAGTTCGCCAGCACTTCCCACTGCACGGTGTCGCCGTTCTTCTCTGAATGGTCCCAGGCTGCGTGGAAGAAGTCCGGCAACTCCTCCCGCGGAACGCGGTTGAACAGAATCTCACGCTCTTGAAGCATTAGACGTCTCCTCTGTAGGGGTTTACCCAAGTATATTCGCAACTGCCTCCACCCAAATAGTGGATTCAGACGACCTCGCTCAGCCAGAGCGGCTGGCGCAGTTCGAGGAACGTCGGTCGAAGCTCGCTGGCGTGAGCGAGCATCGTCGGGATGCTCGGCGCCACACCCTCGAGCGCCGACGGAAGACGAGGAACCCGCGGCATCGCTACTGGGCTCCCATCAACTCGGCGACAGCCTTCCGCTCGCCGAGCATGCTCGGGCTGTGGGCGTAGATGCCTCCGTCGACGTGGATCACCTGGCCGGTGATGAAGGACGCGCGCTCGGAGAGCAGAAAGAGCACGGCCTGCGCGATGTCGAGCGGCTCGCCCAGGCGACCCACCAGCTTCTGCTCGACGATCGCCTTCTGGAACAGCGGCGGCATTGTTGACCTGTTCTTCTCCGTCCCGATCAGGCCCGGCGCGACCGCGTTGCAGCGGATGCCCTGGTCGCCGTACTGGGTCGCGACGTAACGCGTCAGCGTCTCGATCGCGCCCTTCGTGCACGCGTAGGCGGTGTAGGCGTCATGCCCCGCATGCGTCATGCCCGAGCTGATGTTGACGATCGAGCCGCCCCCCGAATCGACCATCGCCGGGATCGCGTGCTTGCACATGAGCATGCCGCCACGGACGTTGACGGCAAAAACACCGTCCCAGAACTCGACGTCCATGTTCACGACGTCCCGATCCCCCGCTAGTTCGAGCCGCGCCGTCGCATTGTTGTCGAGAGCATCGAGACGACCGAACGTGTCGAGCGTGAAGGCGATCAGGTCCTTCACGCTCGCCTCATCGGAGATGTCCACGTGACGGTGTGCCACCCGGCTGGCGTCCCCGACGCTCGCCGCCGAATCCTCGAGCGGAGTCCCCGGCAGGTCCACCAGCACAACCCTCGCGCCACCCTCGACAAGCAGCTTCGCCGTCTCCAAGCCGATCCCCCGCTGCGAGCCCGTCACGATCACGACTCTCCCTTCCATCTCCCCGCCTGTCATCTGCCTATCCTCCAATCCTCGCCGGGTCAGGGTGGACGTACGGCCATGGGGCGTACGCGGCCCTGGCCGCGCGTGCCCATGCTGCTGTTACGGCTTGTCCCAGAAGCGCGTCCATGAACTGCAGGATCTGCTCGGGCGTCCGCTGCCCGGTAAACAGCCCGACTACCTGCTGGTAGAAATTCGGGACGAACATCCCCTCCTTCGAGCGGGCAGGCCGTGCCGCGCAGTAAAGGCACCGCGGAAGTTACAGACGATACAACTGCGTGTGGTTACTGTCAACGATTCCGGGCCCAGAACACGGGCAAGCGCGGTCCTAGCCGCGTGCACTGCGACGGCCTGACACAGAGCGTGTCCAAGCCCATGTACTGCAGGATCTGGTCAGGCCGTCGGCTGCCCAGCAAACAGCCCTAGCACCTCAGTTAGCAGTTCGGAACGATCAAGCCCTCGTCCGGCCTCGGTCGCACACAGCGGGGACTTGAGGACCACCCTTCGGCAAAGCCGGGTAGCCCTCCCTTCTGGGCATGGAGAACCGACCCCTGAGCGGTGGGGACGCCGGGCAGATGACAGTACGCAAAGGTCATCACGGACAGGTCATGAGGCAGGCTCGAGGAGCAGTTGCCCCAAGCGTTGCCCCATGGCGCGGGAGCGGCCTCCGAGAAGGCCGCAATCCCGCTAGATATGTAAGCCGGAGAGGGGACTCGAACCCCTGACCTACGGATTACAAATCCGTTGCTCTACCAGCTGAGCTACTCCGGCGAGACCGCCCGCAGGCAGCGGCTTATCGTAACGCGGCAACTCGGTGACGACCGCGGTTCGTCCGGTTCGCCTGTCTCACGTTCGGCAGGTGGGCTCGCTCGACAAGCCGGCGGCTCCGACGCCTACCACCCTTGGCGGTGCGGCGAGTGGGGGACGCCGGACGAGCTCTGACTGAAGGCAGAGACCGAGCTGCGAGCCGCCTAGGACGCAGCGAGGGGCGACCGGCTGCCGGGGACGTGGCCCTCGAGACACGGCTGTGGCCCCGGCAGATACCGGGGCCACAGCCGCTCCGAGAGCCAAATCGTCTTACGCGGCGGCTCGTGTCGGCTCGATCGCCGGCGCATCGACCGACCGCTCGTGCTCGAGGCGCGGCAGCCACTCGAGCCACGTCGGCAGGTACCAGTTCCAGCGGCCGAGGAGCTTCATTGTGGCGGGCAGCAGTACCGCCCGGACGATCGTCGCGTCGATCAGGACGGCTGCGGCCAGGCCGATTCCCATCTCCTTCATGTCGATGATCGGCATCGTCGCGAAGACGCCGAAGACGAAGACCATCACGACGGCGGCACTTGTTACGACGCCTGCGGTCGAGCGGATGCCCGCCGAGACTGCCTGCTCGGTGTCCATACCGCGATCGAAGTACTCGCGCACCCGGCTGAGGATGAACACGTGGTAGTCCATCGAAAGCCCGAACAGGATCACGAAGAGGAACATCGGGAGCCAGGACGCGATCCCGCCGTTCTCCTGGAAGTCGAGCACGCTCGACCCCCAGCCCCACTGGAAGACGGCGACCAGCAGGCCGTATGCCGCAGCCACCGAGAGCAGGTTCATGATGATCGCCTTGATCGGAATGATCAGGGAGCGGAACGAGACGAGTAGCAGGATGAAGGCGAAGGCGAGCACGAAGAGGAACACCTTCGGTGCGGACGACTTCATCTTCGTGTTCCAGTCGAACGAGCTCGCCGTGTCTCCGGTCACCGCGTAGGTGGTACCTGGCACGGCGCCGATCGTTGCGGGCAGCAAGTCGGTGCGCAGTGTCGCGAGAGCATCGTTCGAGACCCTGTCCGTCCCCTTGCCGACGAGCGGGATCGCGACGGTGAGCGCCTTGCCGCTCGGGGCGACGTCGACCGTGATCGGCTCGAGCGCCTTGCCCGAAGCGAGGGCCTTCGTCTTCAGGTCGGCAACGGCGGCCTTCAGCTCAGGACTGCTCGCATCACCGGTGATCGCAACGATTGCCGGCTCGGCCCCACCAGGGAACGCGTCCCGGACCTTGTTGAACGACTGCACCTCGACGAGCGACTTCGGCAACGCGTCCAGGCCCGACTGTGCGGTATGGAGCTTGAGCGCCGGAGCCGCGAGCGCCAGGAGCACCGCGGTCGCCGCGACGGCGGAGACGAGCGGGTGGGCGAGGACACGATCGAGGATCGCCTTCCAGAGCCTGCTCTCCCCGTCATCGTGACGGAGCCGCGAGAGGAACGGTACGCGTGCGCTGTCGACCCGGTCGCCCAGCTTCGAGAGAACCGCCGGCAGCACCGTCAGTGAGCCGATCATGGCAACGGCGACGACCATCATCGTCCCGATAGCGAAGGACATGAACGTCTTGTCGCCCGAGAAGAACATCCCGGCCATCGCGATCATCACCGTGAAGCCGGAGATGAGCACGGCGCGACCAGATGTTGCGGCGGCCGCCTCGAGGGCCGCTGTCTCGCTCCGTCCGGCGCGGCGCTCGTCTCGCTCGCGGCGGATGTAGAAGAGCGAGTAGTCGACCCCGACGGCGAGCCCGATCAGCAGGATCACCTCGGAGATCGCCTCGTCCATCGGCACGATCTGGCTCGGCAGGGCGACGAGGCCGATCGTGGCGAACACCGACGAGAGTGCAAGCAGAAGCGGGATGCTCGCGCCGACGACGGAGCCGAAGACGAGCAGCAGGATGATCAGCGTGAGCGGGATCGAGATCAGGCCGGCGCGTGCGAGCTGAGAGCCGAACATCTCGTCGAGCGCCTTCCCCGTTGACGCCGAACCGGCTTCGCCCACGTAGACGGTCGGGTTGTCCTTCTGCACGCCGGCGACCGCCGCCGTGATCGTGTCGATGTAGCCGGTGGCCTGGTCGTAGTCGCCCTTGGGGCTGAACTGGATCAGCGCCGAGCGGCCGTCCTTCGAGATCTGGCCCTCATTGCCGGCCGCGAACGGCGAGCGCAGCTTCGTCACTTGCGGGAAGCCCTGCAGGGTGGTAATCGCATCGGCAACCGCGGCGCGTCCTGCGGCGCTCTGGATCGTGCCGGTCTTCGTCTGAACGAGCACGTACTCCATCTGCTCGTCGACCGGGAAGCCGGCGTCACGGATCATGTGGTCGGCCGTCCGTGCTTCGCCGACGTTCGTGTCGTTCTGATCGATCGTCTGCAGTCCGACTGCGGCACCGATGACGAACGAAACGATGACGAACGCGAGCCAGCCGAAGATCGCGATCTTGCGGTGGCGGGCGCTCCAGCGACCCATCCGGGCCGCGACGTTTGTGCTGCGCTTCAAGGGTGACATGCGGGTCTCCTTCGGAAGGTCGTGGTGTCCTCCGAAGGCTCGCACTGCCGGGCGGTGGCGACGGTGCGGGGGTCAGGCGTCTTGAGGTACGGGTACCTCTACTCCCTCAGTGCGGGAGCCGGCGCCGGAATCTCGTCACGCTTCCGTCCATGTCCCTCGTTCGAGGGGTGACAGTACGCAGGCGGGTTCGTACGCTCCGAGAGACCACCCGACCGGTGGTGAGAACGCCGATGGGGAGGGTGAGCTTTGGGGATTCGCTTGGTGGTGGTTACCCTCGCTTGTGCGCTCGCCGGAGTCGCGGGAGCACAGGAAGCGCTCGCTGCGTCCGCCTCGTGTCACGACGGCAGCGGCGATCGGTGCGGCTGGCTCGTCGTTCCCCTCGATCCCACTGCAGCCGCGCCTGGAACGCTAACACTCCGCTATCGCGTGCAGCCGGCGTCCGGCACCGGCAGGGGCGTCGTCCTCGCCCTCGCGGGTGGACCCGGGCAAGCAGCCAACCGCCTTTCCGACTGGCGGCGAACGCTTGCGCGCTCGATGCCGGGCTTCGATGTGGTGACGCTCGACGTGCGCGGGACGGGTCAGTCCGGGGCTCTCGATTGCTTTGCGACGCACGCCACGCCGACCGTGCTCTGGCGGGAAGCGCGCCAGCGCGCCGCGCTCATTCGGCAGTGCGCCGACGAGCTCGGGCCGAGCCGCGTGTTCTATGGCTCGCGCAGCGTCGCTGCCGACATCGAGGCGCTACGGCTCGAGCTCGGCGTGGCGAAGCTCGTCGTCGCCGGCGTCTCCTATGGGACGCTGCAGGCCCAGGCGTACGCGCAGCTCTATCCGTCGTCGGTGCAGGCGCTCGTGTTGGACTCGGTCGTCGACCCGGCCGCGAACGATGGGCTCGATCAACCGCGCGCGGCGGCGACTGAGCGGATTCTCCGCGAGCTGTGCGCGAAGCGCCGCTGCGCGCAGACGCCGAGGCGCCTGGTGCGTGACGTTGCGTTGCTCCAACGGCGCATTGAGCGCCATGCCCTCGCCGGCTCGGTCATCATGGCCGGCGGACGGCGCGAGCGGCACACGTTCGGTGGGCCGTCGAACCCCGGAGCGCTCCTCGATCTCCTCACCGCCGGCGACTTCAGCATGTCCGTTCGCACGCTGTTCCCGGGGGCAGTGCACGCTGCCGTTGAGGGAGATCCCGCTCCCTTGCTTCGACTGGACGCATACTCGGTTACCGACGAGGACAGCCGAGCCGAGGTCTTCTCATCCGCACTCTTCCTCGCCACGTCGTGCCGGGACGTGGCGACTCCGTGGTCGCCGGGCTCAACACCGGCCGAGCGCCAGGTTTCGCTCGCCGTCTCGCTCGCGCGCATCCAGCCGGCTGCGCCCTGGACGGCAGCGGTCATGAGCGGCGCTGGGACGCAGGCTCTCTGCGCGAGCTGGCCCGACGATCCGGATCCTGTCGGAGCAGGCACGCTCCCCGATGTTCCCGCGCTCCTCGTCGTCGGGCGCCAGGATACGCGCACGCCCGTCTCTGAGGCACAGGCCGTGGCCGCCCGCCTTCCCCAGTCGTCGCTGATCTCCGTTCCGGACGCGGGCCACTCGGTACTCGGCAATGTCACATGCGCCGATCACGCGCTGCGGTCGTTTGTCCGGCGCTTCGGCAGGGTGACAGGGAGCTGCCCTGCGCGCAGAAGCTGGGTCATCAGCCCGGCGGCGCCGACACGCGACCTCGTCGGCCCGTCTGTTCCCCGTCGACTTCTAACTGCGCGTGTGCTCGACGGAGTCTGGCAGACGCTCGAGTTCGCGAGAAGCACCGCTGACGGGATCTCTGAGTGGCACGACAACTACTGGGAGCTCGGTGGGCTGCGAAGCGGCCAGGCCAGGGTCGACTACGGAACGGGCCGCATGCTGCTCGTGCGCTATTCGGACATTCCCGGGATCGTCGTCAGCGGAAGCGAGACGGAGGACGGTGTGACCGACATCCGCGTGTCCGGACGCCTCGACGGACATGTGCAGTGGGACCACGAACACGGGCTCCGGGGCGAGATCGGAGGGAGACGCCTCGGCTCGTAGGCCGAGGCTCGCGGCCACGACCTGCCCGGCTCTGTGCCTGCCTTAGGCTCGCTCTACTCGAATCGTCTGGCGTTGTGGTTGGGTACGAGCGGGGGCTGCCGGCGAGCGGATTGTGCCTGCCTGAAGGCAGGCACGGGGTTCGTCTGGCGCCTCGTGTGCCTGCCTTTAGGCAGGCACTACTCGCATCGTCTGGCGCTGTGGTTGGGGTACGAGCGGGGGCTGCGGGCGAGCGGGTTGTGCCTGCCTGAAGGCAGGCACGGGGTTCGTCTGGCGCCTCGTGTGCCTGCCTTTAGGCAGGCACTACTCGCATCGTCAGGCGCCGCGGCGGCATGCAGCGCGCGGCGATCCGCCAACGGATCGTGCGCGCTCGAGGCGACGCACGGGCTCACGCCTGGACTAGAGCTCGCGCAGATATGCCAGCACGGCCAGCACGCGGCGATGGTCGTCGGTGCTCGCCGGTAGCCCCAGCTTCGTGAAGATGCTCGTAACATGCTTCTCGACGGCGCGGAGCGTGACGAACATGCGCTCCGCGATCGCCTGGTTCGAGCGGCCCTCGGCCATCAGCTCGAGCACCTCGCGCTCGCGCGGGGTCAATGCCGAGAGAGGGTCGTCCCGCCGGTTGCGCCCGACGAGCTGGCTGACGACTGCGGGGTCGAGCGCGGAGCCTCCCTCGCCAACTCGCCGCACCGCGGATGCGAACTGGTCGAGATCGGCGACGCGATCCTTGAGGAGATAGCCGACACCCTCGGCGTTCTCGGCGAGCAGTTCCATCGCGTAGGCGGGCTCGACGTACTGGGAGAGGACGAGCACTCCGGTCTCGGGCCAGCGCTCGCGGATCGTCTTCGCCGCTTGCAGCCCCTCGTCCGTGTGCGTGGGTGGCATTCGGATATCGACGATCGCGACCGCGGGCCTGTGCATCGGAACGTGGCGCAAGAGGTCGTCTGCGGTGCCCGACTGCGCGACGACCTCGAAGCCGGCCTCCTCGAGCAGTCGAGCAACGCCCTCGCGCAATAGCATCGAGTCGTCGGCGAGAACGACGCGCATGGCCTCGCCGAGCGTCCCGATCGTATTGCGCAACGGCGGGAAATCCGAGGGTAGGTCGTCGACGACCACCTGCAAAACGCGCTCGGGGGCCGGGAGACCCGCCAGATGATGAGCTCCGAGGTCGCGCGTCAGCCCGCCCCCGGCGAGCGCCGCAGTCGACTCCGACAGGAGGATCTGCGAGCCGTGCCCTGCTGATGCGATCCGCGCGACGCGGTGTACGTCGATCCCCGTGTAGCCGTCCTCGTCGGCGGCCGGAGTGCCTGTGTGGAGCCCCATCCGCACGCGGACGGGAAAAGCGGGCGGCCATGCTCCATCCCGGAGCGCGCGCTGTGCCTCGAGCGCGGCCTCGAGCGCAGCCGGCGCCTCGGTGAAGACCGCGAGCAGCTCATCGCCTGTCGCGTTCACCTCGATGCCGCCGTACGTCTCGATCTGCCGGCGGAGAATCCGGCGCACGTCGCCGAGCAGCTGTGCGTAGCCGCCGCCGGCGCGCTCGGCCAGATCGGTCGAGCCCTCGATGTCGGTGAGGAGCAGCGTGACGGTGCCAAGAGGAAGTTCGCTCATGCCAACGGATTCTACGAGGCCGGGGTGCGTGAGTTGATCCGGACGAGGCGGCCCCCTCGTCTCTCGCGCGATGGTGGAAGCGGCCTCGTCCCGATCCTGATCAGCGCGGCCACGGCCGGCCGGACGTGATGAGCGGCTGGCGGGCGTGGCGCTCCGCTCGCTTCACATCGAGGTTGATCTGGGTTGCGCTGCGGTAACGCGTTGTCGGGTTGCTCCAGAACCTCATTGCGTCCTCCTTCCCGATGTTCTGGGAAGAGTCTGCCGTGCTCTCGGCTCGGGCGCCGTGCGGCGCGCAGGTGTCTGCGCGTACGGCGCTCCGTACCTATCGCTAGGCCGTGGGCATGCGCGCGGCGACCGGAAGCTCGGCCCGGACCACCGTGCCGGTGCCGGGGGTGCTCGCGACGGTGAGCCAGCCATCGAGGACGGAGACGCGGTCGGCGAGCCCTCCCAGCCCGGTGCCGGCCGTCGCGTCGGCGCCTCCCACGCCGTCGTCGCTGATCTCTGCTCCCACGAGGCCGTCGACCTCCTCGACGACGACGCGGGCGGCGGTCGCGCTCGCGTGCTTGACGACGTTCGCAAGTGACTCCGAGACGACGTAGTAGAGAGCTGCCTCGATCGCGGCGGGCAGTCGCTCCACTCGTACGTCGACCTCGACGGGTAGCGGCGACCGATCGGCGAGCGTGCCGATCGCTGCAGCGAGGCCGCAGTCGGTGAGGATCGTCGGGTGGATGCCGCGCGCAAGCTCGCGCAGCTCGTCGATCGCGTGCCCGAGCTCCTCGCGCGCCGCCCCGAGGATCTGTGAAGCGCCTTCGGGGTCGCCGACGAGCTTCGACTCGGCGAGGCGGAGCGAGAGCGAGAGCGCGACAAGGCGCTGCTGGGCCCCGTCGTGCAGGTTGCGCTCGAGGCGCCGCCGCGCCTCGTCGGCCGCCTCGATGATGCGTGCGCGCGATGCGCGAATCTCGTCCGCCTGTGCCCTCAACTGGGTCACGTCGGCTCCGGTGATCAGCACGAGCGAGTCGCGGCGATCCGTTACGTCGGGGATCGGCGTCGCCGTCCATGCGACCACGAGCGTCGTCCCATCGGCGACGAGCCAGACGGACTCCTGTGGCTCGGACGCAACCCCCCGCGCGGCCGAGGCGATCGCGGCCCGCGCGAACTCGGCGTACTCGGGCGCGAGGATCTTCTCGATGAAGCTCGTGCGCACGAGCTCGGTGTCGGGCCAGCGCAGCCGCGCGCGAAACTCCGGGTTGACGCCCGCCCAGTCGGGCTCGTCGTCGTCGTGATCGACGATCATGCCCTCGTTGTCGATGACCGCGATCAGGTTGGGGATCGCCTGGAGCACCGTCTCGGTCACGTCTCGCTCGCGCTGGATCTCGTGCACGCGCCGGCGTCGCTCGGTGATGTCGATGCCGCCGGCCACGATCCGAACGACGTTCCCTTGCTCGTCGACGACCGGCGCGCTCTCCCAGGCGATGACGAGCTCCTCGCCTGCAGAGTTCGTGAGCGGGTTCTCGTACGAGCCTCCTTCGAAGGTCGGGGCGAGCGCGTGGAACCGGTCGCGAACCTCTTCCCGCTCGTGCGGGTCGATGAAAACGTCCCAGAAGAAGCGGCCGCGCACCTCCTCCGTCGAGCCGGCTCCGCTGATCCGGAGGGCGGAGACGTTCTGGTTGCGGATCCGTCCCTCGGTGTCCATCGTGACGAGCAGGCTCGGCACCGTGTCGGCGATCGTCTCGAGGACGTTGTACTGCGCCCTGAGGTCGGCTTGGAGGCGCTCGTTGTCGAGCTGGAGGCCCGCCGCCGCCGCGACCGCCTCCACGATCTCCGGCTCGTCGTCGAGCGCCGGGTCGTGGACGAGCGCAGCGATCCGCAGGCCGTTCCGCTCGACCATCGTCACCGAGCGCGTCGGCGACGGCGTCGGCTCCTGCATCGCCTGGCCGGCTCCGCCGATCCAGCGGTTGCTCTCGTCGATCCAGTAGAGAACGTCGAGCGATGGATCGCGGAGCGCCGTTGCGAGAGCGTCGCGGATCGGGCGACCCGCCTCGAGTGCCCGCAGCATCCCCGCGACCGCGGATCGATCGAGCTGCGTGCGCAGGACGCCCGCGAGAAACGAGAGCGGGACGGCGGCGAACGCTGCGAGGAAGAAGAGCCACGTGATCGAGTTCGCCGTGTGGTTGATCTGGTCGCTGACGACGGTGACGACGAGCAGAGCGATGGCAAGTCCGCTCGACACGAAGACCGGCACGAGCGTGCGCCGGCGCGTCGTGCTCGCCTGGCGCCAATGCGCGAAGAGGCGCATGCCGATCGCGATCAGGACCCCGATCGCGATCGTCGTGGCCGCGACGCTGACCACGCGCCCGAGACCGGGAGCATCCACGACCGCGATCGTGCTGTGCGGGCAGTCGTCACAACCCGTGCTCGGCGTCTCGTCCACGAGTGCCAGCAGGAGGTTCGCTCCGATCACGACGCCGCCGGCGATTCCCACGAGGTACCGCTCGAAGCGCGTCAGCTTTCCGTCCGGATACGCGAGGATCAGCGCGATGAACGCGATGAACGCGAGGTTCCCGATCACGAAGCCGATCGTCCAGACCCAGGCGTTGCCCGCCTCGGTGAGCGAGCCGAAGAACCAGAGGTAGCCGGTGGCGGCGAGCAGGAAGCCCGTGGCGTTCTCCGGCCGGCGCCAGAGCGCGACGAGGCCCGCGAAGATGAACGAGACGCCCGCGGTCACGGCGAAGAGGCCGATCAGCCACGGGTTGTCGTGCTCATGGTTGCTGGTCGCGACGAGCGCTACGGCGGTCGCGCTGGCGGCGATAGCCGCGACACCTGCAAGAGCGAACTTGAGCTTTCTCACGACAGGAGCGCGGTGACCGCCTCGCCGGACAGCTCGGCCTTCGGTAGGAAGCCCAGCGCCCCGCTGCCCTCGACGCGGGGTCCGTAGTCTTCAGCGTCGCGACTGGACACGAGGATCACCGCGGGGGCCGCGCCGTTCCGCGCGAGGATCGTCGCGCAGAGGTCGAAGCCGCTCGCGTCGGGCAGTTGGACGTCGAGGAGCACGACGTCCGGTGTGAGCTCTGCGACCGCGAGGAGCGCTGCGGCTCCGTCGGGTGCCTCGCCGACGACCTCGAAGCCTCCGGCCTCGAGGATCGCCCGGGCCGATGCCCGGAAGCTCGGATGATCGTCGACGATAAGCAAGCGCACCGGCATCTGGGTGAATCGTGGCAGAGATCGTGTGCGAGCGTGGTACGGGCTGCCACACCCTTCGTTTCCTTACGATTGCTGCGAAAGCCGCTCTTCGGAGGCATAATCCGCGCACGATGACGCAGAGCCAGAGCACGCACGGTGATCGCATCCTCACCGAGCGGGCACGCTACGTGTCGCGGGGCGTGACCGCGTCCCGCTTGGTGGTCGCCGAGGCGCATGGAGCCAGGATCGTCGACGTCGACGGTCGCGCCTTCGTCGACTTCGCGGGTGGCATCGGCTGTCAGAACACGGGCCACGGCTTCGAGCCCGTCGTCAGTGCGATCCACGAGCAGGCAGACCGCTTCCTCCACCAGTGCTTCATGGTGGGCGGCTACGAGCCCTACGTCGACGTGTGTCGACGTCTCGCCGAGCTCTCGCCCTGCGGGCCCGGTGAGCAGCGCTCGGTGCTGCTCAACTCGGGCGCGGAGGCCGTCGAGAACGCGGTCAAGATCGCACGCGCTGCTACCGGACGACCGGCGGTCGTCGTGTTCGACAATGCATTCCATGGGCGAACGCTCCTCACGATGAGCATGACGTCGAAGGTGAAGCCCTACAAGGCGGGCTTTGGCCCATTTGCGCCCGAGATCTACCGGACGCCGGCTCCGTACCCGTACCGCGGGATCACGTCTGCCGATGCGATCGAAGGGCTCGAGCATCTCTTCAAGGGAGATGTCGATCCGCAGACGGTCGCCTGCGTTGTCCTCGAGCCTGTGCAGGGGGAGGGAGGGTTCATCCCGATGCCGCCGGACTTCCCGGCACGGCTCGCGGAGCTCTGTGCCCGGCACGGGATCCTGTATGTCGACGACGAGGTCCAGTCCGGGTGCGGACGCACGGGCACCGTGTGGGCAATCGAGCGCTACGCGGGTGTTGAGCCCGATCTGCTTGTCTCGGGCAAGTCGCTCGGCGGCGGGCTGCCGCTCGCAGCCGTAACCGGGCGTGCCGAGGTGATGGACGCCGTACCGCCGGGCGGGCTCGGCGGCACTTTCGGCGGAAATCCTCTGTCGTGCGCCGCCGCTATCGCCGTACTCGACGCGATCGCCGATCCTGCGTTCCTTGAACACGCCGTCGAGCTCGGCGAGACGCTCCGCCGTCGCCTCGGCGAGATCGCCGCTCGGCGCCCGGAGATCGGCGAGGTGCGGGGGCTCGGGCCGATGCTGGCGATCGAGTTCGCCGAGCGTACGCCGGAGCGTGCGGCTGCGACCACCGCGGCCGCCTACGATCGCGGGCTCCTCCTGCTCTCCTGTGGGCTCTACGGCAACGTCCTGCGACTCCTGCCGCCGCTCACGATCGACGCCGACGACCTCGCCGACGGGCTCTCGTTGCTCGAGGAGTCGCTTGACGCAGCTGCATGAGCCTGTCCCGGATGTTCGGCTGACAGGCCTCCAGAAGCGTTACGGCACCGTTGCCGCAGTCGACGGGATCGACATCGAGATCGCCCGGGGCGAGTTCTTCACGATGCTCGGCCCTTCTGGTTCCGGCAAGACGACCACACTGCGCCTGATCGCCGGCTTCGAACGGCCCGACGCGGGAACGATCGAGCTCGGCGGGAAAGACGTGTCGCGACTGCCGCCGTTTGATCGCGACGTCAACACCGTCTTCCAGGACTACGCGCTCTTCCCCCACATGACCGTGCTCACCAACGTCGAGTACGGGCTACGTGTCAAGAAGGTGGCGCGGGCGGAGCGGCGCGAGCGGGCGGACGAGGCGCTTCGGCTCGTGCGGCTCGAGGGCTACGGCGAGCGGAAGCCCTCACAGCTCTCCGGAGGCCAGCGCCAGCGGGTCGCGCTCGCGCGCGCGATCGTCAACCGGCCGCAGGCATTGCTTCTCGACGAGCCGCTCGGAGCCCTCGACCTGAAGCTCCGCCAGGAGCTCCAGCTCGAGCTCAAGCAGATTCAGCAGGAGCTCGGCATGACGTTCGTCTACGTGACGCACGATCAGGAGGAGGCGCTGACGATGAGCGACCGGATCGCGGTGTTCAACCGAGGCCGGATCGAGCAGGTGGGCGGCCCCGCCGAGATGTACGAGCGGCCTGCTACCGAGTTCGTCGCCGGGTTCATCGGCACCTCGAACATCCTCGAGCGCGACGGTCGCCGCTTCCTTGTGCGCCCCGAGAAGATCCGGATGCACGAGGGCTCGCAGGGGGGAGGCGAGCCGGGCGTCGTACGCGCGGCGGTGTACCTCGGGCCGGTGACGCGTACTATCGTCGCTCTCGACGGTGGCGGGGAATTACAAGTGGTACAGCAAAATCTCGAGCTTTCGGCGTCTGATGTAGGAGAGATGCAAGGCAAGCGCGTCCGGCTCAGCTGGGATCCGGGCGTCGAGCTGACGATCAAGGAGGCACTGTGAGGGACAACCTGAGGCGAATTCGTCCACGGGGCGCGTGGCTCGTGGCAGCGGCCGCCGTGGCCATGCTTGTCGCGCCGGCCGCGAGCATCGCGAGCACGGCGGAGCTCCCGACCTCCGTTGGGGCCGGTGAGGGCAAGCTCACGCTCGTGGCCTGGGAGGGCTATACCGAGAAGCAATGGGTGGCGCCGTTCGAGAAGTCGAGTGGCTGCAAGGTGCAGACGAAATACGCAGGCAGCTCGGACGAGATGGTCAACCTGATGCGCTCCGGAGGGGGAGGCCAGTACGACATGGTCTCGGCGTCGGGCGACGCGAGCCTGCGCCTCATCTACGGCAACGACGTCGCCGAGGTGAATGTCGCGCTGATCCCATCCTGGAAGGATTTCTTCAACGCGTTCAAGTCGCCCGAGAGCAACACGGTCAAGGGCAAGCACTACGGGGTCTCGGTGCAGTTCGGCCCGAACCTCTTGCTCTACAACAAGGAGAAGGAAAAGAAGCCCACGAGCTGGTCGGCGTTGTACGACCCCGCGAACAAGGGGCACATCTCCGTGCCGGACAACCCGATCCAGATCGCGGACGCAGCGCTCTACCTGTCGAAGACGAAGCCGGCGCTCGGCATCACCGATCCGTACGAGCTGACGCAGAGCCAGTTCGACGCAGCCGTCTCGTTGCTCAAGACGCAGCGGCCGCTCGTCAAGAAGTACTGGGCGACCGCGTCTGACCAGATCGATCTGTTCAAGAGCGGCGGGTCGACGCTCGGAGCGTCGTGGCCCTACCAGCTCTCGACGCTGGTCGCCGCGAAGACCCCGGTCGCTTCGGTCATCCCCAAGGAGGGGGCGACGGGCTGGCTCGATACCTGGATGATCTCGGCCAAGGCAAAGCATCCGAATTGCGCATACAAGTGGCTCCAGTGGATCTCCACTCCGAAGGCGCAGGCGCAGCAGGCCGTGTCCTACGGCGAGACGCCGGTGAACAAGAAGGCGTGCCCGATCATGAACTCGCTCGTCAAGGGCTCGTGCGCGCAGTTCTTCGCGGCCGCTCCCGAGTCGTACTACCGCTCGATCAAGTTCTGGAAGACGCCAGTGGCCGACTGTGGCAACGGCAAGTCGGCGTGCATGGACTACACGAAGTGGGTGCAGGCCTGGACGCAGATCAAGGGATAGCACTAGGCGCCCCAGCGCCCGATGGCCTCTGAGGCCCGCGCGGAAGGCTCCCCGCAACGAGGGGCCTTCCGCGCTCTCTCTCGGCTCGGCTGGCGGCGCCCGGTCCTGAAGGCCGGCGGGTCGATCGGCCCGCCCGTCGCCGCCTTCCTGGTCGTGTACGTGATCGCCCTCGCGGCGCTGTTCGTCTCCGCGTTCTGGTCCGTCGATCCGTTCACGAGCGAGGTTGTCCGTACCTGGAGCTTCGACAACTTCAGAACGCTCTGGGACGACCCGACGTACCGGACCGTGGCGTTCCGGACGGTCGGGCTCGCGGCTGCCGTGACGGTGACGTGCATCGTGCTCGCGTTCCCGTTCGCGCTCTTCATCGTGGGCCTGCGCTCCCGGCGTGCCCGGATCGCGTTGCTCGTGCTGACGCTCCTCCCTCTGTGGGTGAGCTATCTCGTGCGTGTCTACTCGTGGCGGTTGATCCTCAACGAGGACGGTGCGCTCAACTGGGCGCTCGGCAAGCTCGGGCTTCCCGATCTCAACATCGCCTATACGAACTGGGCGATGTGGATCGTCTACACCTACATCTGGTTCCCCTTCATGGTGTTGCCGATCGTGGCGGCGCTCGAGCGCGTTCCGCCCTCGCTCGTCGAGGCCTCGGGCGACCTCGGCGCGCGCAGTTGGACGACGTTGCGGCGCGTGATCGTGCCGCTCGCCGTTCCCGGCATCGCCGCCGGGTCGATCTTCACGTTCTCGCTGACCCTTGGTGACTACATCGCGCCGTCGCTCGTCGGCGGGCCGGGATCGCAGTTGATCGGCACCGTGGTGTTCGCGAATGTCGGCGTGGCGAACAACGTGCCGTTCGCGGCGGCCTTCGCCACCGTGCCCCTCGCGATCATGGCCGTCTACTTGTTCCTGATGAAGCGGCTGGGGGCGTTCGAGAACCTGTGAACCGCGCAGAATCCCCGCCAATGCCGCTGCCAGTTGTGAACGGGGTCAGACCTACTGGCATGTCCGCTAGGGACGGGCGGAGCGGAGATCGAGGTCGAGCGTCCGGTTGGAATATCGCTGCCAGTTGTGAACGGGGTCAGACCTACTGGCATGTCCGTTCCGGACGGACGAAGGAGTATTCGCGGCCGGCGTTCGGTTTGCCGAAAGCCACAGCTCACGTCGATCCGGAGCGATCGCGCCCAGGCCGGACGGTGTTCACCCAGTCCGATTCGTCCGCAGCGGACATGCCGTGGGGCCAGACCTCCGGACATGTCTCTCGCAGCCCTCGCGGGGCCGAGGAAAGCGGATGATCGGCGGTCGTGGCACGCGGATCGGGCTTGGTATCTGGGCCGCGCTCATTGTCGCGTTCCTCTGGATCCCGCTCGCGATCATGGGCACGTACGCGTTCAACTCGTCGAACGTCCAGAGCTGGCCGATTCCGGGGTTCACGACGCACTGGTTCTCGGTGGCCTGGCACGACGAGGAAGTGCGAGCGGCGCTCCGGCTGTCGATCGAGGCCGGGCTGACCGCGACCGGAGTCGCACTCGTCCTCGGCTCGCTCGCCGCGTTCGGCCTCAACCGCTTCCACTTCTTCGGCCGCAACGGGATCTCGTTCCTCTTCATCCTGCCGCTCGCGCTCCCCGGGATCATCACGGGCATGGCGCTCAACTCGTTCTTCGTGTTCTGGTCGATCGATCTGTCGTTCTGGACGATCATCGTCGGGCACGCGACGTTCTGTGTCGTGATCGTCTACAACAACGTCCTCGCACGACTCCGAAGGACGTCGGGCTCGTTCTTCGAGGCGTCTGCCGATCTCGGTGCGAGCGGTCTCCAGACGTTCTGGTACGTGACACTGCCGTCGGTCGCCACCGCCATCGTCGCGGGAGCCCTGCTGGCGTTTGCGCTGTCCTTCGACGAGATCGTCGTCACCTATTTCACCGCCGGCGCACAGAACACCCTGCCTCTGCTCATCTTCGGTTTCATCCGGCAGGGACAGCAGTTGCCCGTCGTGAACGCGATCGCGCTCGTCGTGATCGTCGCGACGGTGATCCCCGTCGCGATCGCGCAGCGGCTCACGAGCGACCCGACCGTCGGACGGTCGTAGGGCGATCTCGAAAGCCCGCGCTCTCCGCGAGCGGATCGTGCCTGGCTGAAGCCAGGCACAGCGGCGCGTGCGCGGAAGAGCTTGTGCCTGACTTCAGTCAGGCACCACGGCGCGGCGCGCGCGGAGCAACCCCGTGCCTGACTTCAGTCAGGCACCACGGCGCGGCGCGCGCGGAGCAACCCCGTGCCTGACTTCAGTCAGGCACACCCCGTTTGTCCTACCCGAGTGTGCGGTGTAGCGATACCCGTTCGCGTAGGAGGTGTCCTAGGCGCCGTCGCGGAGCAGGCGTCGGAAGCCCGCGTAGTCTCCGGCGTGGCCGACGACGACAAGGGTGTCGCCGCGCTCGATCGTGTCGCTTGGCTGTGCGCCGACGACCGCCTCGGGCTTCCGGAGGATCGCGATCACGGTGATGCCCGACCGCGCGCGGAAGCCGCACTCGGCGAGCGTCTGGCCGATCAGCGGGCTCTCATCGGGAACCGGGATCCACTCGATCTGGAGCTCGCCGAGCGCCATCTCCAGCTCTTCGACGATCTTCGGCCGCTCGTACGCCCCTCCGAGAACGGCCCCGAGCTGTCGTGCCTCGTCGTCGTGCAGGTCGATGACGGCGGAGGGCTCGTCGTCGCCGGGGTGCGCGTAGTAGTAGATCTCGCGCTCGCCACCGTTGTGCAGGATCACTGCGAGACGCGAGCCCTGTGCGGTGCGGAACCCGTACTTCACCCCGATCCCGGGCAGGCGTGTCTCGTTTAGGTCGACAGGCATCACGAACTCTCCACGATTGTAGGTGTACGTGTACGGAATAGGCGGCGACCAAGCCGCTTCGACTCCTTCATGAGCGCCAGCCCGATCGTCGCCGTGACGAGGACGTAGAGGCCCGCGAATGCGACGAGGTCGGTTCGCTGCGACGCAGTGAGCGCGTCGTTCTCGGTTGCGACCTGGGCGATGATGATCGTGAACTCGCCGTGCGCGACGAGCGCGACGCCAGCGTTGAAGCCCTGACGGCTCGTGAGCCCGCCGATACGGCCGGCGAGGAGCCCGCCGCCGATCTTCCCGACGAGCGTCAGAACCGCGGCGACCGCGACGAGGACGCCGACCGTGTCGAGCGCACCCACGTCGATCGAGAGCCCGAAGACGAAGAAGAACAGCGCCGCGAACACGTCCCGGAAGCTGAAGAACCTCTCCTCGATCTGCTCGCGGATCGACGTCTCGGCGAGCACGAGCCCGGCCATGAGCGCGCCGATCGCCTCCGAGAGGCCGAGCTCCTGCCCGACCGCGGCCATGCCGATCACGAAGGCGAGAATCGCGAGGAGGAAGAGCTCGAGCGGGAGGCGCGCAAGTAGCCGGCCGGCCGTCGGCGCTAGCCAACGTGACGCTGCGATCGACGCGGTGATGAAGAGCAGCGCCTTGAGGACGGTGAGGAGGGTGGACGCGAGCTCGCCGCCACCGTCTCCTGCGAAACCGAGGGCGAGGGCCGCGACGAGGTCTTCGACGACAAGGATCGCGAGCACGAGATCGGTCTCCTGGTCGCCGAGGCGGCGAAAGTCGATGAGCCCCTTGACGGCGATTGCGCTCGACGAAACGTAGACGCAGGCCGCGAGCACGATGGCTGCGGGAGTGAGGCCGAAGGCCGCCACGCCGAGCGCGATCCCGATTGCGCCGTTCGTGAGCAGGTCGGCGCCGCCGCCGAGGGCAAGGTGGCGGCTGCTGCGGGCGAGCCGGCCGAGGCTGAACTCGAGCCCGATGAAGAAGAGGAGGAAGATCAGGCCGAGCTCGGCGACGAAGTCCGTCACCTCGGAAGGCTGGATCAGGCTGAGGAAGGTGGGCTCGTTCGGGCCGAGGATCAGGCCGGCGAGCAGATAGGCGGGGATCGCCGACATTCCGAGCCGTTGCGCGACGAGCCCGAGGCCGGCGAGGAAGGCTACGGTGACGGCGAGCTCGGCGAGTGTCACGGCCCGACCGCCGGTTGCGTGCTGGCTGTCAGGGAGCCGTTACGAGCCCGACCGGGCACGCCACGCCGGTGCCGCCGATCCCGCAGTAGCCGTTCGGGTTCCGCGCGAGATACTGCTGGTGGTACGTCTCGGCGTAGTAGAACGGGCCTGCCGGCGCGATCTCCGTCGTTATCTGCCCGTAACCGGCCGCGCCAAGGGCGGCAGCGTAGCTGTCGCGAGTCGCGTCGACGGCGGCGCGCTGGTCGTCCGAGGACGTGTAGACCGCTGACCTGTACTGCGTGCCGACGTCGTTTCCCTGACGCATGCCCTGCGTCGGGTCGTGCCCTTCCCAGAATGTCTGCAGCACGCTCTCGAGCGGCAGGCGAGTCGGGTCGAACACGATGAGTACGACCTCGGTGTGACCGGTTCGTCCCGAGCAGACCTCTTCGTAGGTTGGATTCGGGGTGATGCCGCCCGCGTAGCCGACCGCGGTGACGTGCACGCCGGGCAGCTGCCAGTACATCCGCTCGGCTCCCCAGAAGCAGCCCATCGCGACGACGAGTTGCTCCGAGCCGGCCGGGAAGGGCGCCACGAGCGAGGTTCCGAGCACGACGTGCGGCTCCGTGACGGCGATCGGGGTCTCCCTGCCGGGCAGCGCGTCGCCCGGCCCGGGCAGCTCGGCCTTCAGGCGTGAGCGAAGGAACATGAGCTCAGCGTACCTCGTGCGCGAAATCCGGCGCTACCCTTGATCGGTGTCGAGGAAGCCGAAGAAGAAGTGCTGCAAGTCGAGGCCGCGGTGCAAGCGCTGCCCGCTTCGCAAGCGTGCTGGGAAGTGAGACGGACGGCGGCCATCTGAGATACTCCGCCCGCTCCGAAGCGAGCGGGGCGAGGCAACCAGTCGAGGAACGGAGGCAACGGGAATGGCCAAGGTGCTCTGCGTGCTCTACGACGATCCGGTGACGGGCTACCCGCCTGCGTACGCACGGGATGAGATCCCGCAGATCGATGGGTACTTCGACGGCCAGACCACGCCGACGCCGAAGAGCATCGACTTCACCCCCGGTGAGCTACTCGGCTCGGTCTCGGGCGAGCTGGGCCTACGGGCGTTTCTCGAGTCCGAAGGCCACGAGCTCGTCGTGACCTCGGACAAGGACGGGCCCGACTCGGTATTCGAGCGAGAGCTGGCCGACGCGGAGATCGTGATCTCGCAGCCGTTCTGGCCCGCCTATCTGACCGCGGAGCGGATCGAGAAGGCTCCGAAACTGAAGCTCGCGGTCACGGCCGGAATCGGCTCGGATCACGTCGATCTGCAGGCTGCCATCGACCGCGGCATCACCGTGGCCGAGGTCACCTACTGCAACAGCATCAGCGTCGCCGAGCACGTCGTGATGATGATCCTCGGCCTCGTGCGCAACTACATCCCGTCGTACAAGTGGGTCGTCGACGGCGGCTGGAACATCGCAGACTGCGTCTCTCGTGAGTACGACCTCGAGGGCATGCAGGTCGGCACCGTGGCGGCGGGCCGGATCGGATCGGCTGTGCTGCGCCGGCTAAAGCCGTTCGAGGTGGGGCTCCACTACACGGATCGCCATCGGCTGCCGGCAGAGGTCGAGGCGGAGCTCGGTGCGACGTACCACCCGGATGTCGAGTCGCTCGTGCGCGCGTGCGACGTGATCACGATCAATGCGCCCCTGCACCCCGAGACCGAGCATCTCTTCGACGACGCGATGTTCGCGAAGATGCGGCGCGGCACGTACCTGATCAACACTGCCCGCGGCAAGATCTGCGATCGCGATGCTGTGGCCCGCGCGCTCGAGAGCGGTCAGCTCGCCGGCTACGCGGGCGACGTCTGGTTCCCGCAGCCGGCTCCGAAAGACCATCCCTGGCGGACGATGCCCCACCATGGCATGACCCCGCACACGTCCGGCTCGTCGCTCTCGGCACAGGCGAGGTACGCGGCGGGCACGAGGGAGATCCTCGAGTGCTGGTTCGAGAATCGACCGATTCGCGACGAGTACCTGATCGTCGACGGGGGGCAGCTCGCCGGCGTCGGCGCGCACTCCTACAGCGCCGGCGATGCGACGGGCGGCTCGGAGGAGGCCGCACGCTTCTCAGGCGCGACTTAACGGCCCTGCTATCCCTCGCGGCTGCGGAGCCGTAGACTCCGGCTGTCCGTAGGAGCACGACCGACAGAGGAGAAGATCGGATGTCCGAGGCGCCGGCCGCCGCGCACGTTGCGACCACTGCAGGACCCTGGCGACGACGACTCGTCTGGATATTGATCGTCCTCGCCTCGATCGTCATGCTCGTCGCGACGCTCACCACGTGGGTCAACCGCCAGGCCCTCGACACCACCTCGTGGGTGAACGCGAGCTCGAACCTGCTCGAGGATCAGGACGTCCGTCAGGCGCTCTCCGTCTACCTCGTCAACCAGCTCTATACGAGCATTAACGTCTCGGCCGAGCTCGAGTCCGAGCTGCCGCCGAACCTGAAGCCGCTGGCGCCGACGCTTGCCGCCGCGCTCCGCGGGCCGGCCGAGAACGCCGTTGACCGCCTGCTTGCGCGCCCCCGCGTCCAGGAGTTGTGGCGGGAGGCGAACCGCGTCGCCCATGAGCGGCTGATCGCAGTGATCGAGGACAAGGCGCGGCCGGGAATCTCGACGGCCAACGGGAACGTGACGCTGGACATCCACACGCTCGTCACCGACCTCGCCGAGCAGCTCGGGCTGCCGCCGGCGGCGATCGCGAGGATCCCCGACACCGCCGGTGAGATCACCGTCCTGCGCTCCGACCAGCTGTCGACCGCGCAGAAGGCGGTGAAGGCCGTCAAGAAGCTGAGCGTCTGGCTCCTGATCCTCGTGCTCGTGCTGTACGGCCTTGCCGTGTATCTCGCCCGCGGGGCGCGCCGGCTCGCCCTCCGCAACATCGGCTGGAGCGTCATCATCGTCGCCATCATCCTCCTGTCGTCAGGCGCGTCGGTGGCAACTACCTCGTCGACGCTCTGTCGAACACGTCGACGCACGATGCCGTCAACAGCGCCTGGCTGATCGGAACGGAGATCCTCGGTCAGATCGGCTGGGCGGGAGTCGGCTACGGAACGGCGATCGTGCTCGGCACCGTGTTGGCGGGGCCGACCCGCTGGGCGACGCGCGCCCGCGCGTGGCTCGCGCCGACCGTGAACGGGCAGCCTCTCATCGTCTGGGGAGCAGTGGCGGCCGTCTTCCTGCTCCTCATCGCGTGGGCACCGACCCACGCGCTTCGCACCCCGTGGGGGATCCTCATCCTGGGCGCCCTCATCGCGGCGGGTGTGTATGCGTTCCGGCGGGAGACGCTGCGAGAGTTCCCGGCGGCTACCCGCACCGGTTGAGCCGCCGGTCGTTTTTCCTCTGTGCTGCTCGGGATCAGCCGCGGCGATCCATTGGCGGCGAACCTCGAGGCCGCCTCAATCGCCCTGACGCCGGCCGAGATGGACGCTCTCGCCGATGTCTCACACATGCCCGCGTCCTACCCCATCGGGTTCCAACGCGATGTTCGGCGACGTCCGGGCCCGCGAAGCACTCGAGGGCAACCGCATCGCCGCCGGCCGGGACGGCCCGAAGCTCGAGGCGTGAACGGTCGTCGTGCTCCGATATCAGACCGCGCAGGATGATGCGTGCGTGCACTCGGGTGGCGTCGATCGCCGCCTCGAGACGCCGAAGCTTCAGCGTCCGTTGCCACCTGCACGAGTTCAAGACGCCCTGCACGAGTTCGAAACGTCCCGTCGAGATATCGACGAATCGCTGCGACGAGGGCGACTTACTACTGCTACTGTCGTTGCTTCGGTATTGAACACGGGAGACGATCTCGGGGAGGAGCTTCAGTGAGCACCGTACAGATCCCGAAGGCGAGTGAGACGTTGGCCGAGCTGAATGCGATGGCCGCCAAGCTGGACAATCCCGTCCATCGGCGGATGCACGAGGTTGTCCGCGACCACTGGTGGGCCGAGGTCAACTGGGACATCGAGACCATCATGGCCACCCTGGCCGAGCCGATCGACTACCGCTTTCACGGCGCCGCATTTATAGGCTCCGACGGTACGAGGGTGATATCGCTTGGGGACGTACGTGCGATGTACGAGGGAGCGCGCGACAGCGGCGTGAAGGTCGGCGCGATGCGCGAGTTGAACGTGAGCCATGGTCCCACCGGCATGGGGATCGATACGATCCTCTGCAACGTCGTCCCAGGCACGAGGATCGTCGGCCACGACGTCGACCCCGACGGGCAGTACTACGTCAGCTGGCACAGCAACCTCTTCTTTCCGTTCGACTCCGAGTGCCGGTACATGCTTGGCGAGTGGACATATGGGGCGAACCAGCCGCTGGTACTCGAACCGATCGACGATGCGGGAGCCGCAGCGCTCACCTCGTAAGCCCTGGTCCCGCGGCGCTAGCCGGTGGCCGGCGTCGCCCCCTCGATCCCTCGCGGCCGCTTAGGTTGCGATCCGGGACTGCGCCTACCCGCTTTGAGGGATCGGCCGCGAAGCCGGCGGAGACCTCCGAGAGTGTGCGAGTGCGAACGATGCTGACCGAGCTTCGCAATCGTGGCTTGCAGGACGCGCTGATCGTCTGCTGCGACGATTTGAAGGGTTTGCCCCCGAGTCGATTCGCACCACCTGGCGGAGGCGCCCGTCCAAACCTGCGTGGGGGACACGGTCCAAAACAGCTTGCGTTACGCCTCCCGCAAACACTGGCAGCGGATCACCGCTCCTATGCGCGACATCTACAACCAGCCCGACCGTCGAGGTCGCCGACACACGGTTTGCCGAGTTCACCGACGAGCGCGGCACGGCGACTGGTCGTGGGACTTCACCGCCGCCGAGGCTTTCAGCGCCGTCGTGACGTCGGCCACCATCCGACCGAACCTGCGTGAACCGGGTCCTGGAAGGGCGCGTCCTGACGGGAGCCGGACGCTACCTGGTCGACATCCGGTATGCCGGGATCCTCGAGGCGGCGTTCGTCCCAAGCTCGCTCGCGCATGGATGGATCGTGCGGCTGGACGTACATCGCGTTCGCGAGTTGCTGAGCGTGCGTTTGCCGTCGACTAGGTGCGCCACGTCGGCGAAGATCAACGCGCGCTGTCGATGATCATGCCGCCGTCGGGCGTCAGGCTGTAGCCGGTGATGAACTGGGCATCCTTGGTGGCAAGAAACAGGATGACCGGCGCGATGTCCTCTTCGGGGGATCCATTGCGATCAAGCACGTTGGGCAAGGGCGGCCTGTCGCTGCCAAAGGTGTCGGCGATGGGCATGACATTGTTGATGGTGATCCCATCGGCACCCCACTCTCGGGCGGCGACGCGGGTGAGCGCACGGACTGCCTCTTTGGCCATGCCGTAGGGAGCGTACCCGACCATGCCGAGGAGACCGGCCGTCGACCCCAGGTTGATGATCCGGCCTTCGCCACTGGCTTTGAGATGCGGATAGGCAGCCTGCATCATGCGCAGATAGGCGATCGGCCCCAGATCGAAGTTGCGCTGCAACTTTTCAACCGACAGTTCGATGACCGAGGAGTGGACGACCGAGGTATCGAAGGCGTTGTTGACGAGGATGTCGATCCCGCCCCAGGTTGCAACGACCTTTTGCACCGCAGCATTGATCTGTTCACCGTCACTGAGGTCACACTGAACGCCGATCGCGGTGCCGCCTGTGGCTTCGATGTCGTTCACGACAGCATCGATGTTTGCAGGCGTCAGCGACAGGACGGCGACCTTCGCCCCCTCCGCTGCAAACAGTTTGGCGGTCGCGCGGCCTATGCCGCGGCCAGCGCCGGCGATGATGGCAATCTTGCCGTTAAGTCGTCCCATGTAATCTCCATTTTTGACGCGAAATAAGGCGGGTGGGGTGCGTGCCGGATGCGGCACGCACCCCACCCGCCCGTGTTATGGCCTGTCCCAGAGAGCGTCCATGGTCTGGAGGATCTGGTCGGGCGTCCGTTGCCCGGTGAACAGCCCTACGACCTGCTGGTAGAAGGTCGGGACATACAGTCCCTTGTCGGGGCGGGGCCATGAGAAGGCCCATGCGGTGGCCGACTTGCCGGGGGTCGTCAGATCCTTCGACACCTCCTTGAAGATGTCCGGGAGGAGCTTCCCCTTGATCAGGTCGTAGCCGGCGGCGCTATCGGTGACCTTGGCCAAGAGGGTGTTCTGCTTTGTCCGGCCGAGGAAGTTGATGAACGTCTTCACCTCCGTCGGATGGGCGGTCGTCTTCGAGACGACGAGGGTGAAATTCCCGTTGTGAACAGTCACCTTCGTGTCCTTCGCGTTGTCGGCGGGGAAGGGGAAGAACCCGAGGTTGACGTTCGGGTTGATTGTCCTGATGGGCGCGGCCTGGTTCGCTGACGCGAACATCATCACGGCCTGACTGTTGGCGACCATTGCGTTCTCGGTGATGTTGGTCGTCCCCTCGGGAACGGGCTGGAAGCAGCCGGTGTCCTTCATCTGCACGATCGTCTGCAGCATCCGCTGCCAGAGCGGCGAGCTGGCGAATGTGACCTTGTGCTGGATCCGCTCGAGCGTCCAGTTCGGGTCCTTGCTGTAGACGAAGTCCGTCCCCAGGGCCGAGATCATGTTGAGCGGGGACGACGCCGACGCCGCGCCCATGGCGATCGGGACCTTGCCGGCGGCCTTGATCTTCCCGCACAGGGCAAGCAGCCCCGAGAACGACGTTGGAATCGCGAGCCCGAGCTGCTTGAAGAGATCGCGGTTGTACATGAGACCTTGCACCTGGAACACCCCCGGGAAGCCATAGAAGCGGCCCTTCACCTGCAGGAGCTTGCGGAAGAACGGCGGTACGCGCTTGACCCACGGGCGCCCGGTCAAGTCGAGCAGCTTCCCCTGAGAACCGAGCGCGTAGACGGCGGCTGCATGCCCGGCGCCCGCGTTCGTCGCGAACACATCCGGCGCATTGCCGGCCTGCAACCGGGTCAGCAACAGGGGAACGTACTGCGAGAAGGGAACGTAAGTGGCCTCGATCTGGATGTCCGGATAGACCCGCTCGAAGTTGGCGATCATCAGATCCCACGCAGGCTTGTTCTCGATGTTGGCCGCGAACGAGATCGTCACCGTCGCTTGATTCTTCGCCCCCGCAGCCGTCGCAGCCGCCGCAGACACCGAGAGCGCGACGACAACGACGAGAGCGAGCAGCAAAATCCTCCACTTGTTCCGCACGTTGGAGCCCTCCTTCTTGGGTAGTCCTGCACGTGACCGACTCAAACGGAAGTTTGATCGGAAGGTGTTACAGTATTCGCCGACCGGATGGAAAGTCAAACGGTTCCGCGAGCGGATCCCGGGGTCACCATGACTCCTAGGAAAGCTCTACCGTAATGACAACGGTGCCGGGTCAAGCCGCCTGCGCAGGTCTACTGCCCCCGGAGCCGTGAGAGAAGCTTCATCGCGTTTCCGTTGCGGATCTCTCGCGATCCGCCTCGGAGAGCCCGATCTCGTCGGTCGGGTCACCGTGGAAGTTGTCGGAGCCGCCGAGGTTGTCGCCGTAGACGAAGTCGTCGATGCCGATCAGCTCGACGAGCGCCTTGCGCATGATCGGCTCGTGGATGTCCGGGTCGAAGTAGAAGTGGTGCAAGTGCTCCGGAACGCTGCCACCTGGATCTCGATCCGGTCGCGCCGCCACCTTGAGCGTCGATTCGTCGGTCACAACCTCCCCCTCTACGTACCACGATCGAAAATGCCCGCAGTCGTTTAATCACGGCGGATGTGTCGGCGATCGTTAGGCGGCGCCTGCGGCGCTCTCCGCTATGAACTTCTTGAATCCGGCCAGGTGCGGCTGGTGCGCGCCGTGTCCACCGTCGACGCGAAAGACCTGTCCCGTTGTCCACGCAGAACGATCCGAGATGAGGAAGCAGACCCATTCCGCAATGTCGCTCGGCTCGCCTATCCGCGGGATGAGCTTGCTGTCGACGATGATCTCGACGAGCGGCTTCGGCAGGTGCTCATCCAGCTTGGGCGTGTGCACGAGGCCGGGAGCGACAGCGTTGCAACGAACGAGCTGCGCCCCATATTGCGTTGCCACCCAAGAAGTGAGGGTGTTGATCGCTCCCTTCGAGCATGCGTATGCCGTCGGCGCGAACTCGCCGCCGAACGAGTTGCCGGAGCTGATGTTCACAATTGAGCCGCCCCCACCTTCGATCATGAGCGGGAGTGCATGCTTGCACATCAGCATCGTTCCGCGTGCGTTGACGGCGAAGGCTCTATCCCAAGCCTCGACCGTCATCGATATCAGGTTGGTGTCGTCTGGCATACTCGTGAGCGCAGCGACATTCGCAAGGCCGTCGAGCCGTCCGAACGTCTCCGCTGTGAAGCGCATGAGCGACTGCACGCTCACCTCGTCGGAGATGTCCACCTCGTGATACGCGGCGCGGTTCGGCTCCACGACGGTTCCAGCTGCTTCCGCGAGCGGTGCGCCCGGGAGATCGGCGAGCACGACCCGCGCGCCGGCGGCGACGAGCACGCGCGCCGTCTCGGAGCCGATCCCTCCCGCAGCCCCCGTTACGATCGCGACCTTGCCTTCTAGCTCCTGTGATGACATGAGCGCTTTGACCTCCCGTGAGTCGGATTCGGTGAGAACCGCGACACACCCGACCCGCACCGAACGGAATCATCGTCGCGGACGCGTGGGTACCCTCGTTCATCGAGCGAGCCTTCCTCCTCGAGCTGACCGACTCGTCCCTCCTTTCTTCTCACTCTCAGACGGTGTAGCGGCGGGCCGCGACGCTAGCGTTTTCGGTTCGGCGCGACTGTTGCCTGCAGCTCGTGAAGGTCGTCCGCGCCCAGCTGCCACTGCGCGGCCGCGATATTGTCGCGTACCTGTTCGGGTCTCGTCGCGCCCGCGATCACCGATGCTACTCCGGGCGAGAGAGCAACGCGCTCATTGCGAGTTCGTGCAGCGTGTGGCCGCGGACGTGGGCGACGAAGTCGTCTGCTTTGATCCTCGTTCGGCGGTGAGGGCGAGCACATCGCCTCGGCGCGATGGCGGAGACGCGTCCCGCACCCGCGCATTCTGCGGCTCGTGACCACCAGTCAGTCGCGGACAATCACCAGGGGTTGGCTCGACCAGAGCCATGTGTAGTACCGAACGAACGACGCTACGAATGACCCGCATCGACTAGTCTTCGCCGGATGACGACCGAGGTCGAGCAGGGTCGGGTGATCGCACGCGCCAGGGGTAAGGCTCCTCGCCAAAAGCGGGGGGCTCTGACGCAGGAGCGGATCGTTGAGGCGGCCTGTGAGCTGATCGACGTCGATGGGTTGGGGAAGTTCAGCATGCCGGCGCTCGCCAAGAAACTGGATTATGGCGTCACGAGCATTTACTGGCATTTTCGTAGTAAGGACGAGCTGATGATGGCCGTGGCGGAGCGTGTGAGAAGCCGGCTGAACACTGAATTGCCGCCGCCGCGGCGTGACGTGCCCTGGCATGAGGCCTATCGGGATCTTCTCGTTGTGTTTCGCTACAGGTTCGGGCGCAGCCGCGCTTTCGTTGAGATATTCATGGCCCAGCGGAGAGCGCTTTATTCGGGCGAGTACTCTGTCGGCCCGGTGATGAGGAGGGTCGAGCAGGGGCTCGAGCTGCTGACGAGTGCCGGGTTCACGCCCGACGAGGCGCTGCGGATCTACGTGACCAGCCTCGCGTACGTGCGCGGGTTCGTCATCCAGGAGCGTGGCTGGCTGTCGCGGAGCGAGCCGCCCTCGACCGACGGGATCCGCACGGCCGTCGTGCCCGACCCGGCGCTGTACCCGCTCGTCTCGAGGGTGAGCGACCTGGAGCTCGTGACCCGCTACGACGACCAGCAGTTCGCACTCGGGCTCGACTTTCTGATCACCGGAATCCGGCAGCGCGCCGCGGAACTGGGCCACGCTGGATCGGACCCGCGATGACTACCGGGCGGCCGGCGCGGCCAGCAGCTGGGGAAAGGGGAGTAGCCGGGTTGCGGCCGCAGTATTACCCGACGTACTGCGGTGCCTTCGTGCTCGACCTGGACAGGCACAATGTCGAGGCCGTCCACCACGGATCCGCGTGATGTAGGTCGCGTACCTCAGGCGGCGACAGCTCGGTCCCGTGCTCGACGTCGGGATGACGCCCGTCGTGTATGAATCGCTTCCGTGACGCGGTCGCGCCGACCGAGCAGCTTGCGCAGCCTGTCCACGGGACACGTCCACCACGAACCCTGCAGCCGAGCTCGAGATGCGAGGCGGGTTGCGAATCGTCCTATTGAGGTAGCTCGCAACGCTCACAACAAGGCCGCGCGCCGCCGAGCTCGCACGCGCGCCGGAGCGATGACGCCCTACGGTCGCGTTTCGCCGACTCACGAGTTCGCGTCGACGGAGGAGGCGAAGGACTTCGCGGGCGCTTCCCGGCTTGCGGCCGATCCCGACGCGGATCCGACCGCGATCCGTCCGACCACGCGCACTCCCTCGACACCTCCTCGCGTCTCTTGACTCTCTGACCGAAGGAAGCTACAGTACCGCGTTCAATAGTTGCTCCACTCCAATATCAAGCCTCGCGCCGATCCAATTTGGCTTCGGCGAAGATCGGCGATTTCGAGAAGGGAGCGTTAATGAGCACAGTACAGATCCCGAAGGCGAGTGAGACGTTGGCCGAGCTGAATGCGATGGCCGCCAAGCTGGACAATCCCGTCCATCGGCGGATGCACGAGGTTGTCCGCGACCACTGGTGGGCCGAGGTCAACTGGGACATCGAGACCATCATGGCCACCCTGGCCGAGCCGATCGACTACCGCTTTCATGGCACCGCATTCCTGGACGGCAACGACGGTACGAGGGTGACATCGCTTGGGGACGTACGTGCGATGTACGAGGAGCCCGCGACAGCGGCGTGAAGGTCGGCGCGATGCGCGAGTTGAACGCGAGCTACGGACGCACCGGCATGGGGCTCGATACGATCCTCTGCAACGTCCTCCCAGGCACGATGATCGTCGGCCACGACGTCGACGCCGACGGGCAGTACTACGTCAGCTGGCACAGCAACCTCTTCTTTCCGTTCGACTCCGAGTGCCGGTACATGCTTGGCGAGTGGACATATGGGGCGAACCAGCCGCTGGTACTCGAACCGATCGACGATGCGGGAGCCGCCGCGCTCACCTCGTAAGCCCTGCGACGAGATCGTGAAGCTCGCCAGAGTGGATAGCGAGCGCTTCCTCGGCGCGGCGCTGAAGGGACGCCGCGACGGCATCGCGTTCGCGACGAAATTCGGGATCACAGAGTCCAGGAAACCACTCCGGATGAAGTGGGATCGGCGATCGCTGATTTCGTGCGTGGATTGCGCGGCCCGGCTCGGAGCCTTACCCTGTCCGGAAAGAGGACGCTTGATCTCGCCGTTCTCGTCGAGGCATATGTGTATGAAGCGGCCGAGGCTAACGGGCCGACTATCGCCGGCAAAGACCGTTACGGCCTCGTCTCCGTTGGCACATGGACATCCGAGAGAAGGGCTACCAAAACTCTTTTTCGCGATGTGCGTTCCTTCGTCGGCGTAGTGCTCAAGGAGCACACGGGTCTCCTGTGCAGCACGTCGTCGCCAGGTGGTGCGCTTCGCCGGGCCGAGCCGGAATGTTCGTTCGAGGCCCGAAACGGGATGAGCTTGAGCACGTATGCGCCGCTCCTCGGTCTGGTCGAACGCTTGTCGGTTGCGGCGATTGGTCGTCGTTTGACGCCTCATCGTCGGAAGCATGGCTTTGCACCACGCCTCGATGAGGATCAGGGTTGACCTTCGGACGGCTCAGTCCTTGATGGGGCATGCTCAGTCTGCGACGACGGAGCGGTATCTGGGTGGTCGGCGGCTGGATCATGCGGCGGCGAGTGGAGGCCGCGCACGAGCGTCGTCAGGAGAAGCAACGCCAGCGAAAGAACTCGGCTAGAATCATTCAGGTACGAGGAGCGGGTGGAGGGAATCGAACCCTCATAGCCAGCTTGGAAGGCTGGAGCTCTACCGTTGAGCTACACCCGCGCGAGAGGAAATCGTAGCGTGGTCGTCAGGGGTGACTCGTACCATCCCGTGGGTGGACGAGCGGCTCATCCGGTTTCGCCCCCGCGCCGTTCTCGTCGTGGTCGGTGTCGTGCTCGCTACGGCTGCGATCATCGAGCTGCTGCTGTTGGCCCGCGGCGTCATCATCTGGATCCTCATTGCCGCGTTCCTGGCGACGGCACTCAACCCCGCTGTCGAATGGGTGCTCGCGCGCGGGATCGTCGCCAGGCGTGGGCTAGCGGTCGGGATCGTCTTCATCACGACGCTTCTCTTGATCGTCGCGATCGGGGCGACGATCGTGCCGTCGATCGTCAACGAGGTGAACGACTTCGCGAAGGCCGTCCCGGGGTACGTCGAGGACATCACGAAGGGGCGGGGGCGTCTCGGCTTTCTCGAGCGTGACTACCAGATCGTCGAGAAGATCCGCGACGCGATCGACAAGAGCGGCGTCTCGGGGATCCTCGGGCTGTCGGATGCCGCGATCTCGGTCACGAGGAGCGTCGTCAGCATCGTGGTCGCGACGATCACGATCGCCTTCCTGACGCTCTTCATGTTGCTCGAGGGGCCGACCTGGATCGAGCGCTTCTACTCTCTGCTGCCCGAGGATCGTCAGCCGCGCGCACGCAAGATCGGCCGCGACATCTACCGCACCGTCGGCGGCTACGTCGCCGGCAATCTGGCGATCAGCCTGATCGCGGGTGTCACCACGTCGGTCGTGCTGCTTGCGCTCGGCGTCCCGTACGCGTTCGCGCTCGGCGTGGTTGTGGGGCTGCTCGATCTGGTCCCGCTCGCCGGCGCAACGATCGCAGCGGTGATCGTCGGCACGGTGGCGATACTTCATTCGACGACCGCAGGGATCATCGTGATTGCCTTCTTCATCGTCTACCAGCAGCTCGAGAACCACGTGATCCAGCCCCTCGTCTACGGGAAGACGGTGCAGCTCTCGCCGCTCGCGGTGCTCGTCGCGGTGCTGATCGGGGCGGAGCTCGCCGGTGTGATCGGAGCACTCGGTGCGATCCCGATTGCCGGGGCGATCCAGGTGATCCTGATCGACTGGCTCGAGGTCAGACGCGCTAGAGAGGCAGCTGCCGCGGCAATTCACGAGGCTGCGGCCGAAATCTGACCGTCCCGGTCAGTTCGCAGTCTTGACACTTTCCTAACACGACTCCTATGCCGCTCCCAGGCCCCTCCTAAGAACGGGCCGTAGGCTGAGCGCCAGGAACCACCCTCCGAAAGGACGATCTATGAAGACGAAGAGACTGCTGGGTCTCGCATCACTGGCGTCGCTCGTGGTGTTGGCCCTTGGAGCGACCTCCTCGTACGCGCACGGTGGCCCGGGCGGCCCTGGCGGGCCCTTCGGCCCGCGCGAGAAGGTCGACCTCCTGACACCGTCGGCGAAGACGCTCGGGATCTCCGTGGACGCCCTGAAGAAGGCGATCCTCGACGTTGCCAATGCGAAGATCGATGCTGCGGTGAAGGCCGACAAGATCGACGCGGACGACGCAGCCGATCTCAAGGACGACCTCTCGAACAATCCGCAGCTCGCCATCCAGTTCACGAGCGCTACCGCGGTCGCGGCGAAGCTGGGAACGACGAAGGCGAAGCTCGACGACGCCTTCCGGGCGGCACGCAAGGCGGCGGCGATCGCTCGCATCGACCAGGCGGTAAAGGACGACAGGATCGACGCGAGCGACGCGGCCGACCTGAAGGCCGGACTCGACGACGCCGACATCCCGGGCTACAAGATCTCTGTCTTCCTGGGCCGCGGCTTCGGTGGCGGATTCGGCTTCGGCGGCGGTTTCGGCGGTCCGCGAGGCTAGACACGACCCTCCTCCGAGACGGGGTGGGGGAGCCGCTGCCACACGGCTCCCCCACATTCCCGTGTGCCGGCGCCCAGAGCAGCGTGCCGGCCGCGCCCGTTGGTCAATCTCGCCCGTGACAGAGGTCGGCGCCTTGTAACAAACCGCTACTCGGCCTGGGTCACGGCCGCGCCCGTCGCACGGTTAGTGAGCTTCGCACCAGCTTGTGCCCGAGTACCCTGTGAGGGCGAGCGCCCGTAGCTCAGGGGACAGAGCAGCGGACTTCTAATCCGCGGGTCGGAGGTTCGAATCCTCCCGGGCGCGTCTGTAGCCCCTGCGGGTGGCGAGTGCTACACGGGCACGTGCTCACCTGCCCGAGTGTCTGGGCTGCTTGCCGTCCCGCGGATCCGCAATCCGTGACGGCTCTGGCTTTCGCTTGGGGTGGACGGAGTGTTGATCGGCCTAGCGCCGACGGCTTGGGCGGACGATACGCCCGGCCGGGCCTGTCGTCTCGTCGGTGAAGGTCGAGAGCTGCAGCAGCTCGCCGTCGAGCTCGAGGCCTGAGCCGATCACGCGGGGGCCGCGGAGGCGTACGTCGAGGCCGAGGCCCGCGGACGGCTGCCTGACGGCAAGCGCGGCGGCCGTGTCGTCGACGAACGCCGCGATGCGTCCCTCGGAAGCCTTCGGTCGGTCGAGCCTCTCGAGGCCGTCGAGGAGATAGCCGCGCCGTAGCTTCGGCCAGAGCTGCGCGAACGCCTCTGGTCGGGAGAGCCAGTCGAGGCAGAGCGTGTCGCCGAGCGCGAGCACCGCGCCGCACTGGCCGGGCTCGAGCGGGAATCCGCGCTCGAGGTCGCTCAGCTGGTTCGCGTGGCTTCGGAAGGTGTCGGCGTTGGCCGAGGTGGGAGAGGCGACGCGCATGCGGCGTGCCTTGTCGGTGACGGCGTCCCACACCTCGCCCTGGGCGAGGCCGCGGGCGAGCGGGGTGACCGCGAGGCTTGCTGCCTTGCGGTGTCGGAGCTCGGGGTTCGAGAGGTGTGCTGCGGAGGCGAAGCGATCGCTGCGGCGCGACCAGCGGCCCTGCTCGACGCAGGAGACGGGGATCTCGAGGGTCGACCTGGCGTCGACGAGCACGGTGACGTTGAGGATGCGGTTCTGCTTGGCGCCGATGAGCTCCTCGCCGTCGTAGAGGAGGACGCGCTCCTCGAGCGGGTTCTGAACGGCGAGCTCGGGCACGGCGCCGGACTCGCTGACCTCGGTGATCTGCAGGCCGAGTGGGAGCGCCTGGTCGAGCGTCAGGTAGGACGCGAGCGGCGTATTCCGAGGGAAGAGGGGTGTGATGACGATGCCGCGGTGCTCCTGCGGCTCGCCGAGCTGAAGGGTCTCGAGGATCATTGGCTTCTCCTTTCGCAGTGCGAGGGAGTCGCGTCGCCGATCCTCTCTTCTTACGACGGCGAGTTCGGGAAGGGCGGGGGGTACACCGTGTGCCTGCCTTTAGGCAGGCACCCATTGGTAGCGGCAACGTGCGCATGTGTGGCTGCTTGTTCTTCCCGATCGGGAAGAACAAGCGCCCAGAGCCGTCTATGAAGGAGCTTTCTTCCCGAGCGGGAAGGTAGACACATGCAACATCACAGGAGCGCACGATTCTTCCCGCTCGGGAAGCCATGACGAGCGAGGAGCTTGGCCGGCTGGTGCGGGCGGAGCGTCGCGCGCAGGGCCTGACCCAGGAAGAGTTGGCGATGGCGGCCGGTACCGGCCCACGGTTTGTCGGGGATCTCGAGCGTGGTAAGCCGACGTGCCGGGTCGGCTCGACGCTGCACGTGCTCGCGACGCTCGGGCTCGAGGTCGAGCTCCGGACGCGTGGCACGAGGCGCGACGCGACATGACCGAGCCCGCCGCTGACGACGACCGCCGGCTTGACGTCAGCCTCGGTGGCGTCCGCGTCGGCGCCATCACGCGGTCGCGGCGAGGGGCCACCTACGACTTTGCGTACTCGGCCGACTGGCTCGCGTTGCCGAGCGCAACGGCGCTTTCGGTTTCGTTGCCGCTCAGATCCGAACCGTTCGGGCACGAGGAGTGCGCGCCCTTCTTTGCCGGCTTGCTCCCGGAAGGAGACGCGCGGCGGACGACGGCCCGCCGGCTTGGTGTAAGCGAGCAAAACGATGCGGCCCTGCTCGAGGCGTTGGGCGGCGATTGCGCAGGCGCGGTCTCGATTGGCTCCGTCGGCGCCGAGGAGAGCGGCGTGCAGTTGCTCTCCGACGAGGAGCTCGCCGGACTGCTGGCGGTGCTCCCGCAACGACCGCTCTTGAGCGGTGCCGCTGTCGGCGTCAGGCTCTCGCTCGCGGGCGCTCAGGACAAGGCGCCGATCCGGTTTGACGGCGTGCGCTACGGGCTGCCGCTCGGGGCCGCGGCGAGCACGCACATCCTGAAGACGCCGATTCCCGGTTTTCCGGCCACGGTCGTAAACGAGGCTCTCTGCCTTGGCACGATCCGCGGGCTCGGCCTGCCCGCTGTCGAGGCAGTGCCAGTGAGGATCGGCGACGTCATCGCTCTTCGCGTCGCGCGCTATGACAGGGTGGTCGACGGAGACGCGGTCGGACGGTTGCATCAGGAGGACGCCTGCCAGGCGCTCGGCGTTCCTCCCGGACGGAAGTACGAGGCCGAGAGCGGCCCAGGGGTGGCGACGATCGTCGCGCTACTGCGTGAGGTGACCGCGCGGCCGGCGATCGCGACGCGCGCATTCCTCGAGCTCGTCGTCGCGTGGTACCTGCTCGGCAACGCCGACGGGCACGCTAAGAACGTCTCGCTGCTTCGCGACCCGGGAGAAATCCGGCTCGCGCCCGCCTACGACGTGCTCTGTACCGCCGCGTACGACCAGCACGATGAGCGCATGGCGATGCGGATTGGGCGGGAGTACCGCCCGGAGCGGGTGGAGCGCCGGCACTGACATGACGGAGGCCGCGGACGTTATCGACGGCGTTGCCACTGGCGCCACCGCGGTGCGGCTGTGAGCCCAGGAATCTATCTCGTCGGTGACGACGGTGATCTTGTCGAGATGAAGGAGCAGCGTACGAATCGGAGGCGCTGCTCCAGCGGCTTCTGGAGAAGCACCCAGACCTGCTCGCCGGTGACCAGATGTCGGGCGACGAGCCGCGACGTTCGGGTTCTCGTACGTCGCGAAGCAGGACTCGAGGACATCGAGGACGGTGCAATTCGGTGGAGCATCGACCACGTCTTTCTCGATCAGGATGGCGTGCCGACGTTTGTCGAGGTGAAGCGCAGCTCCGACTCAAGGATCCGGCGCGAGGTCATTGGGCAGATGCTCGACTACGCAGCTCATGCTGTTGCCCTTTGGCCAGGCGAGCGCCTCCTCGAGCTGCTTACGACGCGATGCGAGCGTGACGGACTCTCAGTCGATGCCGAGGTCTCATCCGTTTTAGGCCCCGATGCCGACGCAGAATCCTATTGGGCTCAAGCGGCCGCAAACCTCAAGGCTGGACGCGTACGGCTGGTCTTCGTGTTGGATGAGATTCCGAGTGAGCTGAGACGGGTTGTGGAGTTTCTTAACGGCCAGATGCGGCCCGCTGAGGTCGTTGCGATAGAGGTAAAGCAGTTCGTTGGCGAGGGCTTCCGCGGCCTGGTTCCCTCGGTGATTGGTTGGGTGGCAGGCGCTGAGGGTCGCAAAAGGCAGTGCCCCGATCGCGCGGATCGCGTTCGGGACCGCGAGCGGTTCGTCGCTCAGCTTGAGCGAAACGAGGGGAGCAGGAAGCAGCGGTCGCGATCAGGATCATCGACGCGTGGTGCGCGCTTCCGCAGACGAGTCCCGGCTGGGGTTCGGGCACGCAGGACGGCTCGTTTATCGCCGTCTTCGAGAAGGACGGTGTCGGTCAGTGGCCGTTCGGCATCTACACCTACGGACGTTTGGAGGTCTGGTTCCAGCACCTCGACAACCGGCCGCCCTTTTGACGACGTCGTTCTTCGCCGCGGACTCCTGGGGCGCCTCAACGTAGCGACGGGTCTCAGTTGGGGGGAGGAGGTGCTGACACGACGGCCAGCGATCTCGCTTCAGCAATTGGTCGAGGCGCCGAGTGTGTGTGAGTCGTTCCACGATGTCCTCGCTTGGGTTCACGCCCAGCTCGACGCGTCGGGAGATCACGCAGGCGGGTAGTTTGGAGTTACAGTTCGACAACTGTTGTCGATACCTGGGGCATGGAAAATACAACGATCGCTGAGCTCCTCGCAGATCAGCTGCGCCACCGGGTGCGAACCACGAGCGAGTCGGCCACGTTCGAGCTTGCCGTCGATGCTGCTCTCGAACTCGAGCGTCCACAGCGCGCGTGGCGTCTCGTCAAGCTTGCATCGCGGCTCCGCAAGGAGGGGCAGTACGACGTCGCGCTGCGCGTGCTCGATGCAGCCGTTGCCCTCGATGCCTCCGATGAGACGACGCGGGCGGCGTACGTCTGTGCGATGGGGCTCCACGCCGATCGAGGTGAGCTAGAGGTGGCACGAACGATTGGTGAACAGCTCCGGCGTGACAGCGTTGATGTGTTCCTCCTGAAGGTTCTCGCTCGCGTCTACTACGAGCTCTGGAGGTCAACCTCGGTTGAGATATATCGAGACGAGTGGCAGCGTTGCGGCGAGGCGCTCGAGCGCCTCGAGGAGTCGGCGTCCCTGGCTGAGAGGACGGGCGAGAGTTGCGCGCGGGTGGACGTCGGCGGAGGCTAGATGCGCAGCCGGGTCAGGTCTTGAACATTGCGCATAACCAGCCCGGGAGGCGTCACGTAATGTCGGTGCAACAGACAAGATCTGACCCCGACCCACCTGACCGGCCAGTGCTCGTGGAAACGTGGAACGACGCAGATACTGCCGCTCGCGTATCAACGGCGCGGAGCGGGCCGATCGGGTCAGCAACGGGGGGTCAGGTCTCGATTGTTGCGGTCGCGGCCTGACGCTTCGCGCGACATCGTTGTCACCGTAGACTACATGAGTGACTGTGCTCAGCCTAACTTCGCTCACGCCCGCGCGCCCGTGACCGACGTCGCGAATCGCGCCAGAGCGTGCCTCCAAGCGGCCCTTGGGCCTCGGCGCAAGTTCCGTCCCGGCCAACTCGAGGCGATCGAAGCGCTTGTCGATCGGCGCGCGCGCCTTCTCGTCGTTCAGGCAACTGGTTGGGGCAAGAGCGTCGTCTACTTCGTCGCGACCAAGCTCCTGCGCGAGGCCGGGAGTGGGCCCGACCGTTCTCATCAGCCCGCTGCTTTCGTTGATGCGGGATCAGATCACGCATGGCCGAGCGGCTCGGACGTCCGGGCGCTCACCCTGAACAGCTCGAACGCCGACGACTGGGCCAGCGATCAAGGACGACCTCTCGCAGCGATCGGTGCGACATCCTGCTTGTCTCGCCCGAGCGGCTCGGGAACGAGGAGTTCCAGACAGAGGTGCTTCCATCGATCCGTGGCGGCATCGGCCTCATCGTGGTCGACGAGGCGCACTGCGTCTCGGACTGGGGTCACGACTTCCGCCCCGACTATCGTCGCATCATCCGGGTCGTGCGGCATGCTGCCGCCGAACGTGCCGGTTCTCGCGACGACCGCGACCGCGAACGACCGTGTGATTCTCGACGTGTGTCGACCAGCTCGGCGATCTCGAAGTGATCCGCGGCCCCCTTGCGCGCCGGAGCCTCCGGCTGCAATCGATCCACCTCGTCGATCAGGCCGAGCGCCTCGCGTGGCTCGATCGTCACCTGCCCGAGCTTCCGGGATCCGGGATCGTCTACTGCTTGACGGTTGCCGACTGCGTCCGCGTTGCGCGGCTGGCTCGAAGCGAGGGGCATCGACGCCGCCTGCGTACTACGCCGGTCTCGAAGACGACGAAAAGGAGGAGCTCGAGAACCGGCTGCTCGGGAACGAGGTGAAGGCGCTCGTCTCCACCGTGGCGCTCGGGATGGGATTCGACAAGCCGGATCTCGGCTTCGTCGTCCACTTCCAGCGGCCGGGGTCGCTCGTCGCCTACTACCAGCAGATCGGTCGGGCCGGGCGGGCGCTGGACGACGCGATCGCCGTGCTCCTGAACGGTCGCGAGGACGACGAGATCCACGACTACTTCGTCTCCACGGCGTTTCCCGGAGAAGCGACGCTGCGGCGCGTGCTCTCGGCGATCGAAGCGGAGCCGGGAATCAAGCTGAAGGAGCTCGAGTCCCGATTCAACCTGAGGCAGAGCCGCCTGAGGCAGTGCCTCACCTTTCTTCAGGTCGACCAGGCGATCTACTGCGACAGAGGTGGCTACTTCCGTACCCCGACCCCGTGGACGCCGGACGTAGCGCGCTGGGACGGCGTCACCGAACGGCGCCGGCTCGAGCTCGACCGTATTCGGTCGTTTTCGGAGTCTTACGGATGCTTGATGCAACTCGTCACCACGGAACTGGACGATCCGAGCTCGGCCCGATGCGGACGGTGCGCGAACTGCGCCGGTGAGATCGTGACAGCATCAGTCGACCCGGCGTCGGTCCAGCAAGCAATCGAGTTCCTTCGCCGCTCGTATTTGCCGATCGAGCCACGCAAGCAAGGAATCGTGACAGCATTGCGGGCTGAGAATGGGCGGGCGCTCTCGATCTGGGGAGACGCCGGTTGGGGATCGCTCGTCAAACGAGGGAAGTACCACGACCGTCGGTTTCACGATGACCTCGCGGTGGCTCTCGCCGAAGATCGGCGCGCTCGTGGCGCCCGACGCCCGCACCCATCTGGGTAGCAGCCGTCCCGTCACTCAGGCATCCTGAACTCGTGCCCGATCTCGCGCAGCGCGTCTCACGATTGCTTGGGCTGACGTACGTCTCTGCGCTCGAGAAGATCCACGAAACCGACCCACAGAAGACCCGCGAAAACAGCGAGCAGCAGGCGAGGAATGTTCGTGACGCCTTCGCCGTGCACGGAGCGGTGCCGTCGGGAGCCGTCCTTCTGATTGACGACGTCGTCGACTCCAGGTGGACGTTCACCGAGTGCGCTCGTGTGCTCCGTGCCGGCGGGCGCCGAGGCGGTGTTTCCGATGGCGCTTGCGCAGGCTGGCCCATCATGGAAGGACGCGGGTTGACCGCTGTCGCGACCAGCGACTCGCAGGCCATCACGTTGCTTTGCGCTCCGATCGCGATTGGCGCAGCGAAGCCTCTGACACCGTCCGAGTGGGCGAAGCTGGCCGCGGCGATTCACGGCTCGGAGCTGGGCCGCCCCGGCGCGCTCATGGTGCTGAGCGCCTCGGAGCTCGCCGATCAGCTGTGTGTCAGCCGAGACTCTGCTGACCGTGTCGCATCTCTGCTCGAGCGTGGCGGAACGCTCGCGTTCGAGCTCGAGCGTCTCGAGAGCCGTGGCGTCTGGATCGTCGCGCGCTCGGACGACTCGTACCCGGAGTCCCTCAAGCGCCGCCTCGGCCTCCGCGCGCCAGCCGTTCTTTTCGGCGCCGGTCGCAGGGAGGTCGTGCCTGACCGGGGCATCGCGGTCGTCTGGCTCGCGGGACGCGAGCGCGGAGGCACTCGCGTTCGCGGACGAGCTTGGCCGGAGTATTGCGGGGAGTGGCGCGACGGTCGTCTCGGGTGCGGCGCGAGGCATCGATCGGGCACGCGATGGATGCGGCAGTCGCGGCGGGCAAGGCACGGCGGTCGGTGTGGTCGCCGACAGCCTCGTCCGTCAGACGCAGCAGCCGGACGTGCGCGCGTTCCTCGCCGAGGGGCTGCTGACGCTCGTCTCGCCGTACGCGCCGGAGGCACGGTTCACCGTCGGGAACGCGATGGGTAGGAACCGGCTCATCTATTGCCTTTCGGATGCGGCGGTTGTCGTCGCGACGTCGTCGGGCAGAGGTGGACGTGGGCGGGCGCGGTCGCGAATCTCAAGGCCGGTTGGGCGCCCCTGTGGGTCTGGGATTCGGCGGCCGCACCCGCCGGGAATCGCGAGCTGCTGGCGGAGGGCGGACGTCCGCTCGAGTCCGCCTCGGCAGAGGAGCCCCTGGCGCTCGGACTTGGGGCCTCCGTGTCTGAGCACCTCGAGCTGACCGCCTCCACGGACGCTGAGATGGAGTCGGCGATCGAGCGCTACTTGTCAGCGCCGAGGAGCGAAGCGGATGTATGTGCCGCCCTGGGGCTGACCCGAGGTCGAGCGCGGACGTTGCTCAAGCTCGGCGTCGCTTCCGGACGGCTTGTGCGCGAAGGGAAGCCGTTCCGGTACACCGTGGCCAGCGTCGCGGATCAGCCGAGGCTGTTCGACGCGGCCTAGGATTACGCCACACATGGGGCGTGACGTGATCGTCGTCTGACGATGCGATCAGCCTGAAGTCAGGGTCGGGTCGTGACCTATGACGTCGGAGCGGTGAGGTGTGCGACCGGGATCAGAGCTCATCTTGGTGAGCTCGTGACGCCTGTCTTCTGGAGAACGTCGCAGCTGCCGAGCGTCTTCACGGTCGATCGCTCGTAGCAGCGGTCATCTCGGCGACCCAGAAGTCGAAGCGCGCGGCTCCATCCCTGGGTCGATGCCGAGCGCCTTCGCGAACGACCAGAACCCAGAGCCGGGCTCCATGTCGCCGTCTTTGTGGACGATGATTGACGAGGGCCGCAGGCGGATGAGCTTAGTCGGGTTGTGGCTGAGTTGCGTGCGGGCTGACGTTGGCGGTAGCTAGGTCTGCGGCGTGTTGTGCCTGGCTGAAGCCAGGCACTACGAGGGGGGCGGGTAGGCGGTTCGAGAGCGGGCAGCCCGTCCGAACGGGACATCTCGACACGTAGCGATCGCTGTGGTATCACAGTGATATCATGACCGCGATGCCGAACCTTCATATTCGCGACGTCCCGCTTGACGCGCTCGCGACCTTCCGCTCGTCGGCCGAGGGTCGCGGTCGCTCGCTGAACTCCGAGCTTGTCGCTGCGCTGGTGGCCGAGGCGCGGCGGATCGAGCGGGCCGAGACTCTGCGTGCGCGGTTCGCCGAGGGACACAGGCGCTTCCGTGAGGCGTATCCCGACGGCTATCCGCGCGGGCTCGAGCCCGAGACGATCATCCGTCGTGACCGCGACGCCCGCTGAGGCGGTCGTCGATGCGTCGGTCGTCGTCCGCGCCCTCCACGGCGAGAGCGAGCGCGCCGTCGAGTTGCTGCTCGCGATCGGGAGCGGGGAAACGGCGGGGCACGCGCCCGACCTGATCCTCCCCGAGGTGACGAGCGCGCTCAGCCGCTACGTCGCCGCTGGTCGCTACCAGCTCGGCGACGCTGTCGCGCTTCTCGACACGCTTGGCGACGCACCGATCGAGATCCATGCGTCCGCAACGCTCGCCCCGGCGGCGCTCGAGGCTGCGCACTCGAAAGGCATCACCACCTACGACGCGCTGTACGCCGTGCTTGCAGATGCGCTTGATGTGCCGCTCGTCACAGCTGACCGGAAGCTCGCTCGCCGCATCCGCAACGCTATCGTCGTCTGACCCCTCGATCAGACGATGGTCGCGGTCACGGGCGTGTGATCTGAGAGCCTGCTCTCGACCCACTCGGCCATGTCGCCCACGGTCGCACCCGACATGCGGCACGCGAGTGTCGCGGAGAGAAACACGAAGTCGCAGTGGTAGGTGTATTCGCGGCTGGCGCGACCGAACCAGCGGAGTGTCATCTGCGGTTCCTCGCCGTGCGTCGCGCCGGTGTGAGCGTGGTAGGCAGATCGCATGCCGAGAAGCTCGAGCCGCTCGATGTTGGCGCGGTGGGGTGCGGACGATGGTCCCTGCGCCGAGCAGTTGAAGTCGCCGGCGAGGATCGTGGCGCCGTCTCTCAGTTCGGCCTCCCACGCGTCGATCGTCTCGGTGAGCTGCGCGGCGTAGCTCGGCCAGCGCTCGGACTTGTTGGCGACCGTCCAGATCGCGAGCAGGAGCGCGGTTTCGCCGCCTGCAGGGTCGAGCACGCGTAGCGGGAGCACCCAGGGCAGTGGCGTCGGCTCGGGCGCAGGCTCGACGCGCCAGCCGCCGAAGCCGAAGACGCCCAGGCCCTTGCGGGGATACCGGCCCTTCCAGGCGAACGAGACAGCAGGATCGCGCGCGAGGACCGGCTCGCTGTGGCACTCGGGGACGACCAGAACGTCGCACCCAAGCCGCTCGACCGCCTCGTGCTTGCGGTCGAAGCCCATCCTGCAGTTCCACGTTCCGAGCGTGAGCATCGTAGGGCCAACGGCTGTCACGGCGACTGAGCCTAGCTCTCGTCCCAGGCCTCGATCAGCAGCCACTCGTCTGGGCGGCATGCTTCGGCGACCTCCTCGTCGATCGCAGTCGTGCCTTCCCACTCGTCCGTCACGATGTCGTGCGGACCCATCGCCCAAGTCGCGCGCGCCCCGGGTGGCCCGTCGGTGACCGCGCCGATGATGTATCGGGCCTGTGCCGTGTACCGGGACGGATAGCCGTCGCCGCCGAGATTGACCGCTCGGTCTTCCGCCGCGAGCGCGTCGAGCCAACTCAGACCATCGATACCGGTCTTGCCAGACCGCGAGCCGGTCACCAAGGCCTGACTCCGCGGTGGCCTGTTGCGACCCGCCGTCGGCCTGCCTGCAGACGCGCACGTTCCAGCCGAGCATCGTCTTCTTCCTCTAGTTGGACAAGCTGTCCGACGCCGGTTGCTCGAGCGCGAGCGCGTAGTCATAGCCGCATTTCTCGCACGTCGTGCGTCCTTTGCGCACGTCGGTGCCGCAGCGCGGGCACTGGCGGTGGCGCGGACGGGTCATGAACCAGACGAGCGAGAGCACGACGAAGCCGAGGAACCAGAGGAAGACGAGCGCAGCGACGCCGATGCCGGTGCCGATGTCCTCGCCGAGCTCGCACGACTCGCGGTCTGCGGTTCCGGGCGCGTAGTCGCCGCACACCTCGGTCGAGGCGCCGGCGACGATCCACGCCAGCATCAGGCCGCTGAAGATCAGGATCGCCCAGGTCATCTTTCTCCAGCGCAACGGATTCATGTGTTCTCCCCCCCGGTGGTGGTTCGGTTGCCTACCGGGTAGTCGCTCCGGTGGGGCGGAGGTCTTACGCCCCGGTCGCGATCGCGTTCTGGATCTGATCTGGATTTGGCGGATCCTCGTAAGACGCGACCGCCAACCGGACGATACTCCTGTCATGCGCATGCAATCCGACGGCGGGCTCACCCTCTCGCCGTCCGATCTCTCGTCGTTTCTCGCCTGCCCGCACCTGAGCTCGCTCGAGCTGGCGGCCGCGCGCGGGGAGATCGTGAAGCCGAAGCTCGAGTCGCCGCACCGCGAGCTGATCTTCCGCAAGGGGAACGAGCACGAGGCCGCGTATCTCGCTCGGCTGGAGGCGGAGGGCCGCTCGATCGCCCGGATCCCGACCTACGACGATGAGGGGTTCGACGCAGGCGAGGCGCAGCGGCTGACCGAGGAGGCGATACTCGCGGGCGCGGCTGAGGTGATCTACCAGCCGTATCTCACCGACGGGAGATGGCGCGGGTTCGCCGACTTTCTCGAGCGGCAGCCCGACGGCGGCTACGAGCCCGTCGACACGAAGCTCGCGCGGAGCGCGAAGCCGGCTCATGTGCTGCAACTGCTGTTCTACGCGGAGCAGCTGGCGCGGATCTCCGGCCGGCCGGTCGAGCGCGTCCACGTCGAGAATGGGCGCGGCGAGCGGGAGACGTTTCGCGTGGCCGAGTACGAGGCGTACTACCGGCGTGTGCGCGAGCGATTCCTTGCGGCGCTCGCCGAGGAGCCGGAGACGTACGGCTGGCCCTGTGGCCACTGCGGCATCTGCGACTTCCGGCACCTGTGCTGGCAGCAGCGCGTCGACGACGACCACCTCACGCTCGTCGCGGGCATGCGGCGGGCGCAGGCCGAGACGCTGAGCGAGGCGGGGATCGGAACGCTCGAGGCGCTCGGCGACGTGCCGCCCGAGAGCCTGCGGGAGCGGCTGGAGCAGGTCGCGGGACCGCTCGCGAACGGACGGCTCGAGACGTACGAGGCTGTCCGCCACCAGGCCGCGCTCCAGCTTCGCGGCCGCGCGCGAGAACCGCTACCTGCACGAGCTGCTGCCCGACCACGAGGATCGCGGCTTCCGGCTCCTTCCCGAGCCTGATGCGGGCGATGTCTGGTTCGACATGGAGGGCCACCCGTTCTACGAGCCCGGGCCGCGGGCTCGAGTACCTGTTCGGCTACTGCTATCGCGACGACGCTGGCGTGGTCGTCTACGACGCGGTGTGGGGGAGGGATCGCGACGGCGAGCGGGCCGCGTTCGAGCGGTTCGTCGACTGGGTCGTCGCACGCCGCGCCGCGCACCCGGGCCTGCACGTCTACCACTACGCCTCCTACGAGCGCTCGGCGCTCACGCCGGCTGATGGGCGAGCACGGGACGCGCGAGCAGGAGGTCGACGACTTCCTGCGCCAGGAGGTGCTCGTCGACCTCTACCGCGTCGTCAAGCAGGCGCTGCGCGCGTCGACGTCGAGCTACTCGATCAAGGAGATCGAGAAGCTGTACGGGTTCGAGCGCACCGCCGAGGTCGCGGGCGGCGACGAGTCGGTCGTGCGCTTCGAGGAGTGGGTCGAGACCGGCGACGACGCGATCCTCGAGGAGGTCGAGCGCTACAACGAGGAGGACTGCCGCTCGACGTTCGAGCTGCACGAGTGGCTGCTGTCGGTCCGGCCGGCCGAGGTGCCGTGGCGGCTCCCGCCCGACCAGCGCGAGCGGACCGAGGAGGCCGAGACGCGCGACGAGGAGCGGGAGGCGGTGAAGGCACGGCTGCTCGACGGCGCGCGAGGAGGGCGAGCCGCGGCGGCTGCTCGCGCACCTCGTCGACTACCACCAGCGCGACCAGCGGCCCGCAGTGGTGGGAGTGGTTCCACTGGCCGAAGCTCGACGACGACGAGCTGATCCGCGACCGCACCGCGATCGGCGGGCTCGAGTGGGACGGGAACCCGCCCGAGGTCGAGGCGACGCAGCCACGCCTACCGGCTGACGTTCCCGCCGCAGGAGCACAAGATCGACGCGCGAGGCCTTCGACCCGGAGACGCGCGAAGAGCTTCCGCGTCCGCGTCGACGACGACAACGGCATCGTCACGCTCCTGCGCAGCACGAAGCGCGTCGACGAGCCGCTGCCGCGCGGGCTCACACCCGGCCAGCCGATCGAGGACTGGGTCAAGCGCGAGGCGCTGATGCGGTTCGTCCGCGCGTACGCGGACGGGGACACGAGCGCATACCCGGCGCTCGTCGCGCTGCTCGAGCGCCGGCTGCCCGACGCGCGGCTCGACGTGAGCGACCCGGTCGAGGCGGCGCTCTCGCTCGGCGAGAGCTACCTCTTCGTGCAGGGCCCGCCCGGCTCGGGCAAGACGTGGCAGGGCGCGCGGATGGCGATCGCGCTGATGCGCGCGGGCAAGCGCGTCGGCGTCACCTCGCTCAGCCACAAGGCGATCCACAACCTGCTGCGCGCGATCCAGCACGAGGCGGACGAGCAGGGCTTCACGTTCAGGGGGGTGAAGCGGGCGCGCAGCGACGAGGACGAAGACGACGAGACGCGCTTCGTCAGCCGCTGCATCGTCTCGTCCGCGAACACCGACGCGTGCGCCGACCCCGTCGTTCGACCTCGTCGCCGGCACCGGCTGGGCGCTGTCGCGCGGCCCGCGACGACATGCACGACGGCTGAGCGGCCGATCGACGTGCTGTTCGTCGACGAGGCCGGCCAGCTGTCGCTCGCCGACGTGCTCGCGGCCGGCACGAGCGCCCGCTCGCTCGTCCTGCTCGGCGACCCGAACCAGCTGCCGCAGGTCTCGCAGGGCTCCCATCCGGAGGGCTCGGGCGTGTCGGTGCTGCAGCACCTGCTCGGCGACGCACGTGACGGTCCCGCCCGACCGCGGGCTCTTCCTCGCCGAGACGTGGCGGCTGCGGCCCGAGCTCTGCAGCTTCACCTCCGACGCCTACTACGACGGGACGGCTCGAGCCCGCCGAGGTGACCGCGACGCGGTCGCTCGCCGCCGGCAACGGGCCGGTCGTGGCTCGAGGTCGAGCACGAGCACCGCAGCCAGTCGTCCGTGGAGGAGGCGGACGCGGTCGCGGCGGCGGTCGGCGGCGCTCGTCGGCTCGCCGTTCACCGGGAACGACGGAGCGACGCGCCCGCTGCGCGCGGACGACGTGCTCGTCGTCGCGCCCTACAACGCCCAGGTGCGAACGCTGCGCTCGCGCCTCCCGGCCGCCGTCCAGGTCGGCACCGTCGACAAGTTCCAGGGCCAGCAGGCGCCGGTCGTGATCGTCTCGATGGCGAGCTCGACCGCCGAGGACGCACCGCGCGGCATCGGGTTCGCGTTCGACTCGCACCGCTTCAACGTCGCCACCTCGCGCGCCCAGTGCCGCGCGGTGCTCGTGAGCACGCCCGGCGCTGCTCGACGCGGACTGCAAGACGATCGAGCAGATGCGCCTCGTCAGCGCCGTCTGCCGGTTCGTCGAGATCGCCGAAGACGCCCGGCCATCATCCTGAGGTCACCGGGCATCTCATGCCCATCCGGGCAGTCCCGGCGAAGCTACGGCGGCAGTTAGATTTCTCTACGGGCTGTCCCAGAGCGCGTCCATGGGTGCGGCAGAGGCGCGCATCCGGACGTGCAACGTTCGGACGTGGTCATCGTTGCATCCGCGGCGAAGCATTTGGTGAGAAGGTCGAAATCCGCCGCGTCGAAGCCGCGGGCGGAGCGGTAGAGAACATCCTCGATCGCAACTCGTGTGGTTACGTGACTCAACTCCCCTCAGACGGCGAGGGCGCCGCCGTCGATCGGGACGGTAGCGCCGTTACGGCGAGAGCGGGCAGACACCGCACGATCGAGTTCGCGAGCTCAAGTCGGGCTTCCCTTGGTCGCGAAGTGCTC
>CAWERG010000005.1:0-202048 GCA_963811415.1 uncultured Actinomycetes bacterium
CGTCGATCAACGGAGGCTGGGCAATGGCTGTAATCGAGAGGCTGGGGCAGCGGGATCCGGTGTTGCGTGACGGGACGCGGTTTTCCGAGCTCTGGAACCCGGATCGCTATGAGGTTTCGCGGCGGTTGCTGAGCGATCCGGAGGTCTATCGACTGGAGCTCGAGACGCTGTTTGGCCGCAACTGGGTCATGCTCGGGCACGAGAGCGAGGTGCCGAATCCAGGCGATTACGTGATGCGCCATATCGGCGAGGATCCGGTGATCCTGACGCGGTCTTCGGATGGTGAGTTGAACGTGCTGCTCAACGTGTGCACGCATCGGGGCATGATGATTTGTCGTAGTGAGGGTGGGAAGGGCACGCAGTTCAAGTGTCCTTATCATGGTTTCACGTTCACCAACACCGGCCGTTTCCTTGGTGCGCCTGCGGCGCACGAGCAGATGTGGGGTGACACGCCCAAGGAGGAATACGGGTTGCGCAGGGCGCGCGTCGAGACCTATGTGGGGATGGTGTTTGCGAACTGGGACGAGAACGCGCCGTCGCTGGACGAGTGGCTCGGCGATATGAAGTGGTACCTGGATCTGATGTACGCCCGCAGCCCGGAGGGCTTGGAGGTGCTGGGCCCGCCGCAGCGGTTCACGATCCACGCCAATTGGAAGTGCGCCGCGGAGCAGGCCGCCATGGACGCCTACCACACCCTGACGCTGCACCAGTCGCTGGTGGAGCTCGATCAGACTACGGGCGGCGGGGACGATAAGGCCGGTGCGGCCTTCCTCTACGGCTTCGACGTCAGCGCCAACGGCCACAGCGTGCATTGCATGGACTCGCGCGAGCCGTACCGAAGTTCTCCTTCAGGGCAAGATGAGCTCGGAGACGTCGACGTTGGAGCGGCTGTCGATCCTGCCGCCGGCGGGGATGACTCCCGAGCAGGTGCCGCAGCTGTCGGAGCGCTTCGACGAGGCTACGCTGCGCATGCTGACGGACTTCACCCCGGGGCTTGGCGCCCTGTTCCCCAACGTCGGGCTGTTCTCGGTCGACTTTCCCGCTTCCGACGGGCGAGATGTCGTCGGTTCTCGCGTGGCACGCGTTCGTTCCCAAGGGCGTCGACAAGTTCGAGTTCGTGAACTGGTACCTGGTCGAGAAGAGCGCCTCGGAGGAGATGCGGGAGAAGATGGGCCGCGCTGCGACGTTGGGCTTCGGGATCAGCGGCTTCATCGAGACTGACGATGCGGACACCTTCCCGCAGATGACGGAGACGTCGAAGGGCGTGATCGGCTCGCAGGTGCCGATGCGCTACCACGCGCGTACCGGGGAGGGCCCCACGCCCGCTGACTTTCCCGGGCCCGGCCGCGTGTACCCCGGGTTCAGCAAGGACGATACCCAGTGGAACTGGTGGCAGCGCTACTTCGAGCTCATGACGGAGGGCACGCGATGAGCGCTCAGGATCAAATTAGTCGAGCAGGCGCTCGCCGAGGAGCACCAGGGTCCGCCAGCACTCCAGACCGAGCAGGAGGGCAAGACGGAGGGCCTCGAGCGGGTTCACGTCGGCGAGCCGCTGCATTGGGAGATCGTGGAGTTCATCGAGGACGAGGCCACGCTGCTGGACGACAACGCCCTCATGGAGTGGCTGCAGTGCTTCACCGAGGACCTCGTCTACCGGATGCCGGTGCGGTCGACCAGGGACCGGAACGAGGGCTCAGAGTTCGCGGAGACGATGTTCCATTTCGACGAGGACTACATGACGCTGACTGTGAAGGCTTCACGGATCGCGCTGACGCCGAGCGCGTGGGCTGAGGAGCCGCCGTCTCGTACGCGGCGCTTTATCACCAATATCAGGGCCTTCCGGTTCCCGGAGGGCGGCGAGATCGACTACGAGGTCCGCTGTTCGCTCCTGCTGATGCGCAACCGCTATCAGGAGTCCAGAATGGAGATGCTCTCCGTTCGCCGCACAGACTGGATTCGCCGCACCGACGACGGCCTCAAGATCGCCCGCCGCACGATCTTCGCCGACCAGGCAACAATCGGCATGCAGAACCTCGCCGTCTTCCTATGATCGCGGAGGTCAATCGCACCAAGTGCTGCGCGTACGGGGTTTGCGCCGAACTGAGCCCCAGCGTGTTCAAGCTGGACGAACAGGGATACGCATATGTCGAGGGCTTCGTCTCCCCGGAGGCGGAGCCCGCCGCTCGGGAGGCCGCCGAGTCATGCCCCTCGGAAGCGATCACGCTACACGACACAGCAGAGGCGCTCGCGGCCCAGGGATAGGCGCTCGTTGAGATCGGTGACGCCTCGCGCTGGAGCTCACCAAGGTCGACAAGCGCCTGCAAGTCGGCCGCAATCAGCGGGCCTCACGCGGCGTCATTGTGCGCCATCCCACTGGAGTTTCCGCGAGTCCGCGGCCGCACCATAGTCTGATGCGTAGGCTGGTAATCTCCGTTTTGCTCGATCGTCGATCAACGGAGGCTGGGCAATGGCTGTAATCGAGAGGCTGGGGCAGCGTGATCCGGTGTTGCGTGACGGGACGCGGTTTTCCGAGCTCTGGAACCCGGATCGCTATGAGGTGTCGCGGCGGTTGCTGAGCGATCCGGAGGTCTATCGACTGGAGCTCGAGACGCTGTTTGGCCGCAACTGGGTCATGCTCGGGCACGAGAGCGAGGTGCCGAATCCAGGCGATTACGTGATGCGCCATATCGGCGAGGATCCGGTGATCCTGACGCGGTCTTCGGATGGTGAGTTGAACGTGCTGCTCAACGTGTGCACGCATCGGGGCATGATGATTTGTCGTAGTGAGGGTGGGAAGGGCACGCAGTTCAAGTGTCCTTATCATGGTTTCACGTTCACCAACACCGGCCGTTTCCTTGGTGCGCCTGCGGCGCACGAGCAGATGTGGGGTGACACGCCCAAGGAGGAATACGGGTTGCGCAGGGCGCGCGTCGAGACCTATGTGGGGATGGTGTTTGCGAACTGGGACGAGAACGCGCCGTCGCTGGACGAGTGGCTCGGCGATATGAAGTGGTACCTGGATCTGATGTACGCCCGCAGCCCGGAGGGCTTGGAGGTGCTGGGCCCGCCGCAGCGGTTCACGATCCACGGCAATTGGAAGTGCGCCTCGGAGCAGGCCGCCATGGATGTCTACCACACCCTGACGCTGCACCGGTCGCTGGTGGAGCTCGGTCAGATCATGGGCGGCGGGGATGATCAGGCAACTGCCTCCATGTACGGCTTCGACGCCAGCGCCAACGGCCACAGCGTGCATTGCCTGGACTCGCGCGAGCCGTACCAAGTTCTCCTTCAGGGCAAGCTGGACTCGCAGATGACGACGGCGGAGCGGCTGTCGATCCTGCCGCCGGCGGGGATGACTCCCGAGCAGGGGCCGCAGCTGTCGGAGCGCTTCGACGAGGCTACGCTGCGCCTGCTGACGGACTTCACCCCGGGGGTTGGCGCCCTGTTCCCCAACGTCGGGCTGTTCTCGATCAATTTCCCACTCGGCGAAGAGATGTCGTCGGTTCTCGCGTTGCACGCGTTCGTTCCCAAGGGCGTCGACAAGTTCGAGTTCGTGAACTGGTACCTGGTCGAGAAGAGCGCCTCGGAGGAGATGCGGGAGAAGATGGGCCGCGCTGGGACGTTGGGCTTCGGGATCAGCGGCTTCATCGAGACTGACGATGCGGACACCTTCCCGCAGATGACGGAGACGTCGAAGGGCGTGATCGGCTCGCAGGTGCCGATGCGCTACCACGCGCGTACCGGGGAGGGCCCCACGCCCGCTGACTTTCCCGGGCCCGGCCGCGTGTACCCCGGGTTCAGCAAGGACGATACCCAGTGGAACTGGTGGCAGCGCTACTTCGAGCTCATGACGGAGGGTACGCGATGAGCGCTCAGGATCAAATTATCGAGCAGGCGCTCGCCGAGGAGCACCAGGGTCCGCCAGCACTCCAGACTGAGCAGGAGGGCAAGACGGAGGGCCTCGAGCGGGTTCACGTCGGCGAGCCGCTGCATTGGGAGATCGTGGAGTTCATCGAGGACGAGGCCACGCTGCTGGACGACAACGCCCTCATGGAGTGGCTGCAGTGCTTCACCGAGGACCTCGTCTACCGGATGCCGGTGCGGTCGACCAGGGACCGGAACGAGGGCTCAGAGTTCGCGGAGACGATGTTCCATTTCAACGAGGACTACATGACGCTGACTGTGAAGGCTTCACGGATCGCGCTGACGGCGAGCGCGTGGGCTGAGGAGCCGCCGTCTCGTACGCGGCGCTTTATCACCAATATCAGGGCCTTCCGGTTCCCGGAGGGCGGCGAGATCGACTACGAGGTCCGCTGTTCGCTCCTGCTGATGCGCAACCGCTATCAGGAGTCCAGAATGGAGATGCTCTCCGTTCGCCGCACAGACTGGATCCGCCGCACCGACGACGGCCTCAAGATCGCCCGCCGCACGATCTTCGCCGACCAGGCAACAATCGGCATGCAGAACCTCGCCGTCTTCCTATGATCGCGGAGGTCAATCGCACCAAGTGCTGCGCGTACGGGGTTTGCGCCGAACTGAGCCCCAGCGTGTTCAAGCTGGACGAACAGGGATACGCATATGTCGAGGGCTTCGTCTCCCCGGAGGCGGAGCCCGCCGCTCGGGAGGCCGCCGAGTCATGCCCCTCGGAAGCGATCACGCTACACGACACAGCAGAGGCGCTCGCGGGATAGGTGTTCGCGAGCCTGGACTCGAACGCGCCGTCGCAGGCCCCGCAGGCGCACCTACCACAACGTTGCCGACCCAGGATCTGTGAGTCTCAGGCCCGTGTGCCCGTGCCGAAGCTCGTTCCCTACCCGATGCGCTGCGCGGCATCTACCTCTGCTCGGCAGCGACAACCCCCGGGTGGAGGCGCCGCCGCATGTGCCGCTACTCGGCGCTCGTCGAGATCGGTGACGCCTCGCGCCGGAGCTGAGCTTCGGGCAGCTGCCACGAGAACGCGTCCTGCTCCTTCTCGCCGATTGTGTTCCGGAGGACGCCGATCCCCTCGATCTCGGTCTCGACGACGTCGCCCGGCTGAAGCAGCCACTTGTCCGGCTCTTCGAGGCCGACGCCTGCGGTCGTCCCCGTAAACATGATGGTGCCCGTGGTCAGCGACGTCCGGGCGATCACGAACTCGATCAGCTGGTCGAGGTTCCAGATCATGTTCCGCGTGTTGTCGTGCTGGCGCTCCTCGCCGTTCACGCGGCAGATGATGTCGATCTCGGGCTGGGTCCCGCGGCCACCGAGCTCGTCGGAGGTCGTGATCCAAGGGCCCACCGGCGCAGTGTGATCCGAGCCCTTGTGCGAGAACGTGTCCATGTCGCCGCGCGGGGTCCTCTGGTCGCGGAGGCTGATGTCGTTGCCGACCGTGTAGCCGAGCACGTCGAGGCTGCCGCGCTTGCCGTCGCGGATCCACGGGCTGCCGAACACGAGCACGAGCTCGACCTCGTAATCGAGCTTCTCGGTCACCGACGGGTAGCGGATCGTGCCGCCCGGGTCGACGATGCCCGTGCGGGGCTTGTAGAACGCGCTCGTGTACGGCGGCGGCTCCTTGACGCCGAGCGCCGCCAGGTGCGCCATGTAGTTCGTGCCGGTACCAACGACCTTGCTCTCTGGCTCGATCGGTGCGAGCAGCTTGACCGAGTCAAGGTCGAGCGCGGCCCCGTCGTTCTCGAGCGCGTCCTCGCTGGTGATCAGGGCCGCACCCCAGTCGAGGATCGTGCCCTTCACCGGCTGCACCGACCTACCGTCTACGTCGACTACACCCCACCGGGGCGTGCCACCCGCCTGGAAGCGTGCCAGCTTCATATCGTCGTCCTCCCTTGTCGATGCTCTCTCTTGCGGACGGAGTAGTTTAGCTTGTCGTACGACTATCGATTCAGGAGGGAGAGATCGTGATCACGCTCGACGAAGCGGACAGGGCAATTCGCGCGGCGCGCGCGAAGGCCGAGGAGATGGGACTGAAGGTCAGCATCGCCGTCGTCGACCGGCGCGGCGACCTCGTCGCCCTCGCACGCATGGACGGCGCCGGCTACTTCAGCCACGAGGTCGCACGCGGCAAGGCCCTCGCGTCGGCCCTATCGGGTCGGCCGAGCGGGACGATGAAGGACGCCGCCGGGCCGATCATCGAGCTGATGGAGCGGATGATGAGCGGAACCGGAACCATGATCCGCTGGCAGGGTGCCGTCGGCATATCCCGTAATGGCGAGCACGTCGGTGCGATCGGCGTCAGCGGCGCGAGCTCCGAGGACGACGAGAAGATCGCCGTGGCAGGCGCGTCCGCCGCCGCCGGTTGACTGCCTGAGCGCGCCCGCCCACGATCAGCCTCGGCCGGCGACTACGACGCCGTCGCTGGATCCGGCAACGCGGCGCTCGCTCGGCCAAGGCGGCGCCACGCGTGCTCGTAGTGGGTGCTGGGCGAGGTCGTTGAAGATCAGCTCGCGGCTGACTGGCGCGGTTCGCTGTGGCCGGGCCGCGCCCCAGAGGATCGCGAGGGCGTACTCGCTGGCGAGGGCGTTGCTGCCGTGGGTCTGGATCGCCTGGCCGAGCGCGGCGAGACACTCGGCTGCGGCGACTCGGCCATGTTCGAGGCCTCGTCTACCTCCTGTCCATTATCGTGCAGCCAGGCGGCCTTCTGTGCCAGTCTCGCGGGTGGCGTTCTCGCGGTCGCGCCACGCGACGAGCTCGCGCACGGCGCCGATGTCGTACGGCTGGGGTAGTGGCATGATCACGAACGTCATACCTACGGCGAGCAGTTCGGCAGGCGAGACTTGCAGCTGCTCTCCGACGTAGCCAGAGCGCTCGATCTCGGATGGGTCGCGGCCAACCTTCCGGCACCACTCGTCGAGTACCTGCTGCTTGTGCCGTAAGACGTCGATCGGGCCGAAGGTGTGCCAGATGTTGGCGTGCTCGGCAGCGATCCGTAGGGTTACCTTCTCCCCGCCACCACCGATCAGGATCGGTATCTGGCGAACGGGCGGAGGGTTCAGCTTGGTTAGGCGCTCCTTGATCACGGGCAGGTTCGCGTCAAGATCGCGCAGCCGGCTCGCAGGGGTGCCGAACTCGTAGCCGTACTCGTCGTAGTCCTTCTGGAACCAGCCTGAGCCGAGTCCGAGAATGAAGCGCCCTCCAGCCACATGATCTAGGGTGCGCGCCATGTCGGCGAGCAGATTCGGGTTCCGGTATGAGTTCGACGTCACGAGCGGACCGATCTCGGCCTGCTGAGTCACCTCGGCCATCGCGCCAAGCAGCGAGTAACCCTCGAAGTACTTGCCGTTGTCGTCACCGAACAGCGGGAAGAAGTGATCCCAGACGAAGATGGCGTCGACCCCAAGCTGATCGACCTCGATCCAGGCCTGTCGGATCTGCTCGTAGTCGGCGTGTGCGGGCAGGACAGAGACACCCACCCTGATCTTTCTGTCGGTCATCTCGCAGAAGCTCCTTTTCATGCGTAGCGGCAGTCTCGCTGACGGCGCAGCGAACTGGTCTTACCGGTCGATTACCTCATGGGACGCCCACGACCGGTGTCTCGCAGTATGCCTACGCCCTCGACGACATCCCAGCCGCTCGATCGCGGCGACGGTGGAGTCCCAGCCGCCTACGCCGCTACCCTGATGGAAACGTCAGCGAATGATGCTGCCGATCCGCCTAGTCAGCAGGCGCGAGAACGGAGTTGTGGAAATGAAACTGGTGCGCTTCGGGCCTGCGGAGGCAGAGAGGCCGGGTTTGATCGACGCTCATGGTCGGCTACGTGATCTGAGCGCCGAGGTATCCGACATCACGGGCGCCACACTGGCCCCCGAGGGCCTTGCGCGGCTTGCCGAGATCACGCCGGCGTCGCTCCCGCTGGTCGAGGCGCCGGTGCGCTATGGGCCGCCCGTCGGCGGGACGCGGCACTTCATCGCCGTGGGTCTGAACTACTCCGATCATGCCGCCGAAGCGAACATGCCAGTGCCGACGGAGCCAATCCTCTTCACCAAGGCCGTGTCCTGCATTCAGGGGCCGAACGATGACGTGCGCAAGCCGAAAGGCTCGACCAAGATGGATTGGGAGGTCGAGCTCGGCATCGTTATCGGGAAGCACCTTCGCTACGTGAACACGGACGAGGCGCTCGACTATGTGGCCGGCTACGTGGTGTGCGACGACCTGTCGGAACGCAACTTCCAGATCGAACGCGAAGGCACCTGGGACAAGGGCAAGGGCTGCGAGACCTTCGGCCCTGTCGGCCCCTGGCTGGTAACAAAGGATGAGATTCCCGAGGTGCAGGCGCTCGAGATGTGGCTGGACGTGAACGGCGAGCGCATGCAGAGTGGCAACACCCGCACAATGATCTTTGATTGCGCGACCTTGGTCAGCTACGTCAGCCAGTTCATGGTCCTCGAGGCTGGCGACATCATCACCACGGGCACTCCGCCGGGTGTCGGCATGGGCATGGAGCCACCGCGATTCCTCGATGTTGGCGACACGATCGAGCTAGGCATCCAGAAGCTCGGAATCCAGCGCCACACGGTGCTCGCCTGGGATGACGCCAGTTAAGGTCCGCCCATGACTCAGCCCAGGCTTCGTCTCGAAGGAAGGACCTGCTTCGTGACCGGCGCGGGACAGGGGATCGGGCGCGCCATCGCAGAACGGTTCGTCGATGAGGGCGCGACCGTCATTGCGGCCGATCTGCGTTTTGGCGAGACGCAGCCGAGCGGCGCCTCGATGGGCCGGCACGTGCTCGACGTCACCGACGAGGCGGCAGTGCAGGCGGCGGCGCGCGTCCACCCCGAGGTGTCGGTGCTGGTGAACTGCGTGGGCTACGTTGCAGTCGGCGCGCTGCTGGACTGCGACCCGGCCGAGTTCGATCGCAGCATGACTATCAACGTGCGGTCCATGATGCTGACGATCCGCGCTTTCCTGCCAGGCATGCTCGCGCGCGGCGGAGGATCGATCGTCAACATCGCGTCGGTGGTTTCGTCCGTCATGGCGGCGCCGCAGCGGTTCGCCTACGGCGCCAGCAAGGCCGCGGTCATCGGCCTGACCATGTCGGTCGCGCGCGACTATGTCGCCCAGGGCGTTCGATGCAACGCGATCAGCCCGGGGACGGTGGAGACGCCGTCGTTGCACGAGCGCTTCGCAGCTACCGGAGACGTCGCGGCCGCGCGCGCTGCCTTTGTCGCGCGCCAGCCCCTAGGGCGGCTCGGGCAGGCGGAGGAGATTGCGGCCGCGGCGGTGCTGCTCGCCTCGGATGAGGCCGCCTTCATGACCGGAAGCAATGTCATCATCGACGGGGGCATGAGCTTGTGACCCGGATCGGCCTTTTGTGCGCCGGACATCTGCCAACTGCAGTAAGGACTCGAGCATGACCTCATTCGATCTCAGCGGGCGGGTGGCTATGATCACGGGTGCCAACGCCGGCATCGGCCGCGCGATCGCCCTCGCCTTGGCCGAAGCGGGCGCGGACATCGTCGCCGTTGGTCGCTCATCCTGCGAGGAGACCGTGGCGCAGGCTGTGGCCATGGGGCGGCGCGGGGAGGAACTGCGAGCGGATCTGTCGACTACGGCTCCCGTCCAGGGCCTCGTCGACGATACCGTGTCCGCATTCGGGCGGCTAGACATCCTGGTGAACAACGCAGGGATCATCCGCCGCTCGCCGACGGCCGAATTTCAGCGAAGCCGATTGGGACGCCGTCGTCGATACGAACCTAAAGTCGGTGTTCTTCCTGTCTCAGCCGCGGGGCGGCACATGATCGAACGTGGCCGCGGCAAGTCATCAACGTCGCCTCAGTGCTGAGCTTCCAGGGCGGTATCACGTGGCGAGCTACACGGCTTCCAAAGCGGGCGTGGTGGGTCTCACCCGCCTTTTGGCCAACGAGTGGGCCGGCAAGGGCATGAACGTCAACGCGATCGCGCCCGGATATGTCGCACCGGCGAATACCGCTCCCTGCGGCCGACCGGACCGCGCCGCTCGATCCTTGAACGCATCCCCGCCGGACGGTGGGGCGAGGCCGCCGACATCGGCGGCGCCGCGGTTTTCCTGGCCTCCGACGCCGCAGCCTACGTCCACGGCGCGTATCTTGGCCGTCGACGGCGGCTGGCTTGCTCGATAGGCCGATAGAGGCGGCCCGCGCCCTTTGCAACGTCGAATACCGATCAGGTGAGACGATCTTCCCGCGACTGCCCAGGATCGAGATACAGAAAAGCGCATAACCTGAGATCGGGCTCAGTGAGCTCGCTGGCCGCGGATACGAAACTGCGCAAACTCACGCGAGCGACTTCCGCAATGGCGGTCGCCCGCCGATCGCCGCGCCGCGCGTACGTCGGCCTCGAGCGGCCCGAGCGGCACATGACCGACTCGACCCGGGACCAGTTAGTGCAGTATACGGGCGGCGCCGGAAGTCTCTTACCGCCGGTTAGGCGAACCGCCGCACAGTGCGGCGCGGATCGAATTCACCTGCAGACAGAGGAGCGTTTGTCCCCATGACCGACAACAATGCCGTCCCGCTTGAAATCGACGACGAGACCCGAGCGGTCATCTCGGGGGCGTTCGAGAGCGGGAACTACTTCACCGTCGCATACAACGGCGACGACGGCTGGCCCCGCGTCTCACGGCGCGGCAGCACGCAGGCCTTCGGGCCGCAGCAGCTTGCCATCTGGGTTCGAAAGCGCGACGAGGGACTCACGAAAGCGATCGCCTCCAGACCCGAGCTTACGCTCTTCTATCTCAATATCGCCGGGCACCAGCTGTACACGTTCTTCGGACGAGGTGAGGTGTCGACCGACCCAGAGATCAACCGACTCGTCTACGAAAACGCGCCGGAGCGTGAGCAGGCGCAGGATCCCGATCGCGCAGGCATTGCGGTGATCGTCGAACTCGACCGGATCGAGGCGAGGGGCGCGCGGAGCTTCGTCATGCAGCGCGACAGTCATCGGGGCGCCTAGACGATTCAGTCGATGACCGAGTCAGGCGGTGCCCAATCGCGAACATTGCCTCCGGCACCGCACAAGGCGCGTGTTATACGAATCCCCACTGCCTCGCGCATGGCTTTCGGCGCTGAGCAATGTCCTTGCGAGTGCACGGAAAAATGGTCGCGAAGATCGAATAACAAAGGAGATCGGCTATGAAAGTCGGAGTCGCGGTGGAACTGACCAATCAGAGTGGCGATGTTGGTGCGCTCGCCCGTTACCTCGAGCAGGCCGGATTCGACGCCCTCTTCGCGCCCGAGCACATCGCAGTCCCCGTCGACAACAACACCCGCTACCGCTGGGGCAACGACGGCCAGCTGCCCGCCCATTATGCGCGCTGGGCCGATCCCTACATCGCTCTGGCTATGGCCGCAGCCGCGACCACGCACCTGACGCTCGGCACCGGCATCTCGCTCCTGCCGCAGCACAATCCCATGCGGCTGGCGAAAACTATCTCGAGCCTCGACTTCTACAGCGGCGGACGCACGATCTTCGCCTTCGGGGTTGGGTGGCTGCGAGCGGAGATTGAAGCGTTCGGCGTGGATTTCCCCACCCGGTGGGCGCGCTATGCGGAATGCCTCGACGCGCTGAAGGCGCTGTGGAGCGACGACGTTGCGGAAGCCGACGGGGAGTTCGTTCGCTTTCCGCCGCTGATTCCCAGCTTCCGTCCGGCGCAGGCTGGCGGTCCCAAGTGCCTTGTCGGCGTGCATCAGGCTGAGCGCGCCATCCCCCTTGTCGTGAGCCACGCCGATGGCTGGTATCCGTTGATCGGCGATCTCGACCAGTTCGCGGCCGATGTCGTCGCCTTGCGCCAGGCGGCCGACTCGGCAGGCCGCGATCCGGAGTCGATCATCGTTCTACCGATCATCAAGGCGCCAGCGGACGATCTTTCGGAGCGCGCGCTCGAGGTGATGCATGCGGCCGGCGCGGAACTGTTCATCCTTCACGCGGAGGATCAGGGCGCGCGAACGACCACCGGCCGGGCTCAAGAGTGGATTGACGCCGTCCAGCCGCTTGTCGACCGCGCTGCCGCCTACAGTTGATCTCGCCTGCGCCAGGGCCTGCGCCCTCCGTCGCCACACCCGCGCCCGCGAGCGCAGGCCGCTCATCCCAACTCTGAGCCGCGACACGGCATCGAAATAGACATCCGCCGGGAGAGCCAACGCGCTCGTCGGGTCGGATCCAGATCGGCAGTTACCCCGACTAGGTAGCAACGTGTCCGTCCCTACCCCGGCCCAGGTTGTATTCGCATGCGTCATCTGCGACCATCGTCGGTCATCGCATGTGCACTGTCGGCTGGGAGCGGCGAGGGAGTCGTCGTTTGCCGCCATACGTCGTGCAACCACCAGGGAAGTGAGAAGGAGGCCACCGATAACTGCGAAGACGCTCGTGACTACGAACACGCTCGAAGCCGAGGTGCTCGACGAGAAGGGGGCGCGGGTGATCTGCCCGACGCTCAACCATACGGGGACGCAGACGCCGCGCCGCGAGGAGATGCTCAGGTGGTACCGGAACGTGCTCGGGCAACAGCCGACAATCGAAGGCAACCCGCCGGCGACGCCCTCCCCTTCCATCTTCACGACCAACGATCACATGCACCATCGCATGGGGTTCTTCAGCGTGCCCGGGCTCGAGGATCAGATCAATCGGTTCTCGCCGGGGATCAATCACGTCGCCTGGGAGTACGAGACGATCGACGATCTGCTCGAGTCGTGGCAGCGGCTGCAGAATCTCGGCATCACGCCGGTGTTCACGGTCGACCACGGGAACACGTTCGCGTTCTATTACCGCGATCCGGACGGCGGCCTGGTTGAGTTGAATGCCGACGCTTTCGGCGACGCGGCGAAGTCCTTGGAGTACACGCTGACCTCGCAGGAGTTCCGAGCGAACCCGCCCGGTACGCCGGTTGATCCGGCGAAGCTGATCGAGGCACGTAAGGGCGGAATGACGCTCGAGGAGCTCCACCGACGCGCCTATGCCGGAGAATTCTCGCCGGCGGGTGGAGCGCCCAACCACGACGTTCGTGATGACCAGATCGTCCACGTGGACGAATGACGGCGTATTGCTTCCGGACATGATGGCGCGCCCTGGAGGGGAAGGTGGCGGTCGTGACCGGCGGCGCCGGGGAGAGAGAACGCAACGGGGCAGCGTCTCAAGTAGCGAGACGCGAGCGTCGTTGTGGTCGACATGGACGGCGAGGGGGCAGAGCGCCTCGCCGAGGAGATCACGGGTCAGGGCGGCTCGGCGATCGGGGCGGCACGCCGACGTCTCGTCGGAGGATGTCGTGCTGGCGCCGTTCGCGGGCGTGAAGTCGCATTACGGTGGTGTCGACATCCTCCACAACAACGCCGCCGCAATCGACCCGGACTGGGTGGGCGCCGATCGGGGGCGCGAAGGTTGTGCTGGCGGGCCTGCCGGGGACTCCGCTCCAGATTCGGTCACCTCGACAGTTCGCGATCGTCATGATCTTCAGCGGCGCCCCTCGCCTCCTCGAGCCGAACGGTTCCGCCGACTATCTCACGACCGGTTGGTCGAGAAGAATCGCTGGGCGTTCCCGCCGAGGATCGCTTGCTTCGTCTCCTCGGGGATGTCCGCGGTCCGGATGTCGCGAACGCAGGTATCGAGGGCGCCCCGGAACGGGTAGTCGGAACCGAGCATGATTCGCTCCGTCCCGAAGGTGTCGACCGCACAGTGCAACGCGGGGTGCCAGTAATTGCACGTGTCCGTCCAGATCCGGTTACGGAGGTAGTAGGCGATCTCGTGCTCCGCGTCGCCCGTGCCGTTCGCGTCCGCGACGCGCTGAGTGATGTACGGGATTGTGCCGCCTAGGTGCGGGATGACGAGGTCGAGCTTCGGGACGCGGTCGAGCAGGCCGGACATGATCAGTCGCAGGCCCGTGAGCGTCGTGCCGACCATCGCCCCCGCGCTACTCACCAGGCCGTATTTCAGGTACGCGTTCGGCAGCTTCTCCACGGTCGGGTGGATAAAGAGCGGCAGCTCGAGCGCCGCGAGTCGCTCGTAGAGCGGCTCGAAACGCCCCTCGTCGAGCGTCCAGTCGGTGCTGTCGACGTTCACCAGCACCCCCCGGGCCAGCGGCATCGCGGCGAGGCGCTCGACCTCGGCGATCGACTCGTCGACGAGCGGTAGCGGCAGCGTGCCGAGCACGAGAAAGCGACCCAGGTAGCGGGCCGCCGCCTCGACGAGATCGTCGTTGAAGGCGGCGGCAAGCTCGGGCCGCCGCTCCTCCGCGCCGAAGACAGCGCCGGGCGGCGGGATAGAAAGGACCATCACGTCGATGCCCGCCGCGTCCATCAGGGCAACACGGTCGTCGTCGATGCTCGCCACGGGGCTTCCGGGGCCGCGCGCGGGGGCGACGACGCCGCGCGCTAGCGAGGCGAACGCGGGGCTGCGCTCGACCTCCTCGCTCAGCGCGCGCCAGTGGGATCCGGGCATGTAGTGGCCCTGGACGTCGACTGTAGGACTCAACGGTGCTCCTCCCCTTCTCTCTCACTCGGGCCTGAGGTCATGCGCGACGAGCGCATGGACCGGGCCTGTCCCGCGGTCAAGGATCGCGCGAACGGAAGGAATACGCCCAACCCACGGACATCGTATTGATCCTAGAGCGGCACGTCGACGATCGCGATTTCGGCGAACCGAGGGACCATCGTCTCCTGCTGCACGGCATGCCGGGGGTCATCCCAGTACCGCGCAAGCGCTTCTTCGTCTGCGATGCGGAGCACCAGAGCGTGGGTGAATCCGTCCTTCGGCCCGTCGCCGAGCCTCATTGCTGCTGCCACCTCTCCCGCGGCCATGACATCCACGCCCTCGACCGTGCGGAACGCCCTACCCTCCTCGATCGCCTCGGCGATCTGGGCCGCCGCGGTGTCGGGCTTGAACCTCATCAACGTGATGTGCAGAAACGCCACAGCGATCATCCTCTCTCTTTTGGCAGCGTCTGTAATCCTTACATGGGCGCGCGGCTGTCGTAGGATGGGCGACGCCGCTCGTTGACGCACAGTCGTCGGCGCCCGCCACTGCACCGGTCGGACGAAGATCCAGTGTCCGTCGTACGGCTACTCCCGAGCGACTGCGTTCGCGAGCACGTGAAGTACGGCGCGCAGCCGCTCGAAGATGTGGCGCGGGGCCCGACGGGCTGGTTCGCCTGCTCTCGCTGTTTCGATGTAGCCGCTGCTGTGCTTCTCCACCGACTACACTCAATCGTCGATGGACGACTTCGCCCACGTCGCTCGTAGCGCCGCTAAGGCGTGGCACTGCAAGTCGTTCGTAGAGGATGCCCACGAAGTGTTCGGCTGGCCGCAGGAGCACGCCCCGAACTGTCCTTCGCGGTGGCCTGCTGAGATGCCGACGATCGACGTCGCCGCTTTCGACGAGCCTGAGAACGGCGCCCCGGCATCGTCCTCGCCGCGCGGCGCGAGCTCCAGATGACGTCCGACCCGGTTCTCATGTGCCCGTGGCACGGGTGGATTTTGGACGCCCGGGACGGCACGTGCACCGGCGGTAGCCGGATATGAGTGTGCACCTCAGCGCCAAACCGGACGCCAGCCAGGTCGGGTCGGCGACGTTCGCCCAGGCGATTTACGCGGCGCTTCGCCACGCGATGCTCGACGACGAGCACGTGTTCCTGATGGGCGAGGACATCGGCCACTTCGGGGGCGCGTTCGGCGTGACGAAGGGCTTGTTCGACGAGTTCGGCGGCGAGCGTGTGATCGACACGCCGATCTGCGAGGAGGGCTTCGTGGGCGCCGCGATCGGTGCCGCGTGGATGGGCGAGCGACCGGTCGTCGAGCTGCAGTTCGCCGACTTCATTTCGTGTCCGTTCGACGCGATCGTGACCGTGGCGGCCAAGACCCACTGGCGGTCGGGGATCTCGCTGCCGCTCGTGATCCGCGCGCCGTTCGGCGGCGGCGTCCGCGGCGGACCGTTCCACTCGGCGTGCCCCGAAGGCTGGTTCGCTGGAGTCGCCGGCCTGAAAGTCGTCTGCCCGTCGAACGTTCCGGACGCGTACGGGCTGCTGCGCAGCGCGATCGACGATGCTGACCCCGTGATCTTCTTCGAGCACAAGGCGCTCTACCGCACTGTCCGCGGCGAGGTGCCGGACTCCTCGCATCGTGTTCCGCTCGGTCGGGCAGCGGTCGTACAGGAGGGCGCGGCGGCAACCGTCGTCACGTATGCAGCGGGCGTCGACCTCGCGATCCGCGCGAGCGAAGGGCTCGACGTGGAGATCATTGACCTCCGTACGGTCTGGCCGTTCGACGCCGAGTCCGTCATCGCGTCTGTCCGGAGGACGTCGAAGGTGCTCGTGTTGCAGGAAGCCCAGCGTTCGGCCGGCATCGCCGGGCAGCTGATGTCGCTGATCGCGCGGGAGGCGTTCGAATGGCTGGACGCGCCGCCCGCGCTCGTTGCTCCGCCCGACACGCCCGTTCCGTTCGCGCCGGAGCTCGAGGATGCGTTCCTGCCCGACGAGGCCCGCGTGCGTGCGCGCCTGGAGGAGCTTCTTGCCTACTGAGCCTGCCATCGATGCGCCGGACGTCCCGCGCGAGCTGCGACTGCGGCTGTTCCACCTCATGCTCCTGCAGCGTTACGCAGAGGAGCGAATCATCATCCTCTACCGGCAGGGAAAGATCAGCGGGTCGGTCTACACCGGCCTCGGTCAGGAAGGCGTTGCAGCGGGCTGCGGGCTCGCGCTCGGGCCCGACGACGTCGTCGCGCCGCTGAACCGCGAGCAGGCGTGCCACTACGCCCGCGGCGTCAGCGTCGCGCACGTCTTCCGGAACTTCCTCGGCCGGGCGAACGGGCCGACGTTCGGCCGCGACGGGAACATGCACTTCGGCGTCCCGGAGCGGAACGTGTTCCCGCTCGTCTCGATGCTGGGCAATCTTTGCCCCGTCGCGGTCGGGGCAGCCCTGGCGTTCAAGCGTCGCCGCGAGCCGCGCGTCGCGATGACCTTCTGGGGAGACGGCGCGATGTCCGTCGGCGACATCCATGAGGGGCTGGGCCTTGCTGGCGTACTGGACGTGCCGGTTGTCTTTGTGATCCAGTCGAATCACTACGCGTACTCGACGCCGACTGAGCGGCAGATGCGGAACACCAACATCGCAGAACGGCTCCAGGGCGGTTGGGGCATCCCGTGCGAGCGCGTCGACGGCACCGATGTGCTTGCCGTCTATACCGCGGCGTCCCGGGCCGTCGAGCGTGCACGGGACGGCGGCGGGCCGCAGGCGATCGAGGCGTTGTCTCTCCGCGGCCACGGCCATGCCGCCCATGACGGCGCCACGTACGTGCCCGCCGAGCTGCGCGCCGCGTACGGTGACCCCATCGAGAGGCTCGCTCTCCGCCTGCTGGCGGACGGAATGACCGAGGACGAGGTCGCGGCGCTGCGTGCCGTTGCTGTCGATGAGGTAGCGGCAGGCCTGGCCGAGGCCGAAGCCGATCCGGCGCCCGATCCGGCGACGCTCGAGGACGGCGTCTATGCCTCACCGATCGCCTGACGGCACGACTGGTCGTCCTTCACACGTCCCGAGGAACTCGCCGCAGCCGCCTCATCTGGCGCCCGAGGACCTCTCAACAAACGCGAAACTCAATTGCTTCAAGCGGCAGGAGAGAGGGGCCCCTCGCCCGCCGCGAGGACGAGCCGCCCAGGCTCTCGCAGGGGGCGAGCCGATGCCGCAGATGGTCGGCCCGGCTCGTGCACGAGCACAGCATCGTGAGGATCCCGGTCTACCTAGGGGCGGCTCAGGGGCGACTGCTGGCTCGATGAGCTGGCCAGCGGATGCGACGGCCTCGAGGATCGACGTCACTGTCGGCAACATGCTGAAGAACAACGGCCGTCGAAACGTGATCGTCCTCGAGTAGCACCGGGCGCTTACGAGCCAGAGTACAACGGCGGCGAACACCGGTGCCGTACGCCCTGCCGAAAGGGCGACAGTAGAGTAGGGATCGACGGCTTTCGCGTAGTCTGACGCGTATGACCGAAGTCGAGGAAAGCCCGGCGACCGTCCGTGGCGGCAAGGGCCGGCGCCTGGAGCGCGGGTCGCTTACCCAGGAGCGGATCATCGAGGCCGCGTGTGAAATGATCGAGTTGCACGGGCTGCACGAATTCAGCATGCCGGCGCTCGCGAGGAAGCTCGATTGCGGGGTGACGAGCATCTACTGGCACTTCCGGGTCAAGGACGATCTGATCACGGCGATCGGGCAGCACGTGAGCAGCCGACTGCACGCTGAACTGCCGCCGACGCGGCGCGACGTGCCCTGGCACGACGCCTATCGGGATCTCCTCGTGGTGTTCCGCCGGGAGTTCGGGCGCAGCCGCGCCTTCGTTGAGATATTCATGGCCCAGCGAAGAGCGCTCTATTCCGGCGTGTACGGCACGGCGATGAGGAGGGTCGAGCAGGGGCTCGAGCTGCTGACGAGTGGCGGGTTCACGCCCGACGAGGCGCTGCGGATCTACGTGACCAGCCTCGCGTACGTGCGCGGGTTCGTCATCCAGGAGCGTGGCTGGCTGTCGCGGAGCGAGCCGCCCTCGACCGACGGGATCCGCACGACCGTCGTGCCCGACCCAGCGCTGTACCCGCTCGTCTCGAGGGTGACCGACCTGGAGCTCGTGACCCGCTACGACGACCAGCAGTTCGCACTCGGGCTCGACTTTCTGATCACCGGAATCCGGCAGCGCGCCGCCGAGCTCGGAACGCCCTAGCGCCGGATGACGACTGCCGGCCGAGGACCACTCGACGAGGGCACGACCAGACGCCGGCACCGTCCTCGAGCGTAGTCATGGGGTTGTGGTCAACGTCGGCGCAGGCGCCCGCTCGGTCTGTGCCTAGAATCGAGCTCGGCGACGGGGAGCTTCTGATGTCAGAGAGTTGAGGCTCGAAGGGCACGTCGCCATCGTGACCGGAGCCGCTCGCGCGGCTCGGCCGCGAGGAGGCCGTTCTGCCGGGTGCCACGATGGTGGCGAACGCGCGCTCGGTTGAGCTCTTGCAAAGCGGCGACAACTCGGGCAACGCACTCAGGCTGATCAAGGGACTCTCGCAGCGGCCGGCCTGCGCCGTGGACCAGCTAGGTCAGCTTGAGTAGATCCTCAGCGAACACGATACGGGCGAAGAACGAGCTGAGGCTGAGCAGCGCGGCATTGTGCAGGTCGTCGTTCGCGGCCGCGGTGGCGTCCGCGACGACGTAGACCTTGTAGTCGAGCATGTTGGCGTCGCGGGCCGTGCTCTCGCAGCAGACGTTCGTGGCAACGCCGGTGATCACGATCGTGTCTACCCCTCGCTCGTGCAACAGTGAGTCGAGATCCGACGAACCGGGAAGGAAGGCACTCGGCCGGTACTTCCGCACGACGAGATCGGACGGTCGAAAGTCGAGCCCGGCGTCGAGTTGGTTGCCATCCGTCTCGGCCGCGAGCTCGGAGTATGCGCGACGAGCACGGTCGGGATCGCCGAGCTGCCAGTCGGGCATGCGCCGGCCGGGCTCGTCGCTCATCGTGTGGCGGAGGAACACAACCGTGCCGCCCCGCTCGCGCACCTCGACGACGAGGCGGTTGACCGTCGGAACGATCGTCCGAGCCTTCGGGATCTCGAGCATGTAGCCGGGCTGCATGAACGCGTTCTGGAGGTCGACGACGAGGAGCGCGGTTTGAGCCATCGTCAGCGGTCCGAAGTCGTGGGTCGAGCGCGGAGGCTGGTCGCCGATCCAGTCGGGCAGCAAGATCCGGTGCGCGTCGGTCATGCCGGCTCCAGCTCGCGGAGCGTGGGCAGCAGCGCGGCGAGCTCCTCGGCCTCCCGCGCCCCGCCGGTGCGGACGTAGAAGACGAGGTCGGTCACGCCAAGGTCGACGTAGGCCTGCGCCTGCTCGAGCGCCGTGCCGACACCCTCTTCGACGCGGAACTGGACGGAGCGGCGGATCTCCTTCGGGTCGCGCCCGACGTCGTCGCAGTGCCGGTCGAGGACGGCCGACAGGCGGCCGACGTCGACGGCGGCCGAGGGCGCGTTCCAGACGTCGGCATGCTCGGCGACCACGCGCAGCGTCTTGCGCTCGCCGCTGCCGCCGATCCAGACCGGCGGGTGCGGCTTCTGTACCGGCTTCGGGTTTGCGATTGCGTCGACGAGCGTGTAGTAGCGACCCTCGAAGTCGGCGCGATCGTCGGTCCACAGCCGCTTGATCAGCCGGCACGCCTCCTCCAGGCGATCGATCCGCTGGCCGACCGTCCCGAATTCGATGCCGAGCATCCGGTGCTCGTTCTCCGCCCAGCCGGCGCCGATGCCGAACTCCAGCCGCCCGCCGGAGAGTTGGTCGACCGTCACTGCCATCTTGGCGAGCACCGCCGGATGCCTGTAGGTGTTGCCCGTGACCATGCAACCGATCCGGACGCGCGACGTCGCCTCTGCCATCGCGCCGAGCAGTGTCCAGCCCTCGAGTGTCCCCTCGACCGGGTCGGTGACGATCCCGGCGAAGTGATCGAAGGTCCAGCAGTGGTCGAAGCCGGCCTCGTCGGCAATCCGCCAGACCGCACGGATCTCCTCGACCGTGGTGTCCTGTGAGGAGGGCTTCAGACCGATGCGGATGTCGCCGTGTGCCATACCGTAGATGGGACGTATCGTAGGGACGGTCATGCGATCTCGCAAACGCTTCGCGACTCAGGTAAGTCATACAGAAGGTTCAACCGTAAGCTTGACAGAACACACGGCCGCTGTTAGGTTCCTCACGTACGTTGCTCAGCCGCTCCGGCAAACGAGCATGAGGAGTCGTATGGCAACTCAGTCCAAAGTTCGGTCATTTCCCAGAACGAATGCTGAGATCGACCTCGACGTCAGCGTCGAAGGGTCAGGCCAGCCGCTCGTCCTCCTGCCGGGGATATTCAACCTCGAGAGGCACTCCGAGGTTGCGGCGATGCTCTCAGAGCGCTACCGGGTTGTCATGCCGGTGCATCCGGGTTATGGAAGCGCGGAGCGGCCTGCATGGTGCGATTCTGTTCAGGATCTGGCGTTCCTGTACGACGATCTCGTCAATGAACTCGAGCTCGACAGAGTAACCTTGGTGGGCTGCTCGCTCGGTGGCTGGGTGGCCGCTACCCTGGCGACGCTCCGACCCCGCTGGCTCGCCCGACTGGTGCTCGTCGACTCTTTCGGGATCCGGGTTGGTGGACGTGAGGATCGCGACGTCCTCGACCTCTTTGCATCCTCGCGCGCAGAGGTCATCGCAGCCGCCTTCGCCGACGCTAGCATGGGCGACCGCCTCCTGGGCGTCGCGCGAATGTCCGAGGACGACTTCGAACGGATGACGAGAGCCGAGGAGGCGACCGCTGTCTACGCGTGGCAGCCGTACTTTTACGATAGGAAGCTCCAGCGACGCCTCGCCCGGGTCGAAGTCCCCTCATTGGTCGTCTGGGGTGAGGAGGACGGGATTGTCTCCGCGAGTTACGGAGAGTCCTTCGCCGCCGCAATCCCTGGAAGCCGGTTTGAGCTGATCGGCAATGCCGGACACATGCCGCACCTCGAGCGCCCGACCGAGTTCATCGATGTCGTCTCGCGATTCGCAAACACGTCGCCGGCGCATCAACCGGAGGCCATTCAATGAAAACCTGGTATTTCAGCGAGACCGCGTACCCCGACCTTCCGGATCCGGCCTCCTACGATTCAGTCCGGGTAACGCTGCCGAACCGGATCATCGATCCGAAGCGCGCAGCGGACCTGTGGCATCGCTATCTGGATGAGTGGCTGGCCGCCGAGGAGTACGGATTCGGGTTGATGCTGAACGAGCATCACGCCACGCCGACGTGCATGGACCCTGCGGGACCGATCATCGCCGGGATCCTCGCCCGCGAGACGAAGACGGCGCCGATCCTGATCCTCGGTAACCCCGTCGCGAATCGCAGCGACCCGGTTCGCGTTGCGGAGGAGATGGCGCTCGTCGACGTCATCTCTCGCGGGCGCCTCAGCTGCGGCTTGGTTCGTGGCGTGCCGTATGAGGTGTCCGCTACCAACAGCAAGCCGATCAGCATGACCGACCGCTTCTGGGAGGCACATGACCTGATCGTCAAGGCGTGGACGTCGCACGACGGGCCGTTCAGTTGGACCGGAGAGTTCTTCGAGCACCGGCAGGTGAACATCTGGCCCCGTCCGTACCAGCAGCCGCATCCGCCCGTTTGGGTGGCGACGTTGAACCCAACGAGCACGAAGAAGATCGCCGAGCTCGGGTACACGGCCGCGACCTTCTTGCAGGGCACCGACAAGACCCGCGTCATCTTCGACGCGTACCGGCAGTATCGGCACGAGGCGAACGGTGAATATTCCCAGGACCAACTGGCGTATGCGGGGATGGTGTTCGTCGCTGACAACGAGGCCGACGCACTCGCCGGAGCCGAGCAGCTGATGTGGTACATCACCTCGAACAAGGCTCCGGGGCAGTTCTCGGCGCCACCTGGCTACATGCCTCCAGCCGCGCGGGTCGCCGCGATCGCTGCTGGGGTGCCGGGCTCGCCGCTCGCGGCCGGGGCTTCGAGCCCGTTTGTGAACAAGACGATCGGCGAACTGATCGAGGGGGGGCTGCTCTTCGCGGGCACCCCGGACGACGTGTTCGAGCAGATCCGGATGTTCCACACGAGAGTCGGTGGCTTCGGTCAATTCTTGATGATGGGTCAGGCCGGTCATCTCGGGCACGACGACACGATCAAGAGCATGCGCCTGTACGCGCAGGAGGTTGCGCCGCGACTCACCGAACTGACTGCGGAGAGTCTTGTCGCATGACGGCATCTACAACGTCCGTCGCGACAACGTGATGCGCATTGAGATCGATGAGCAGCGCTGCTGCGCTTCGGGGCAGTGCGTGCTGGCTGCGCCCACGGTTTTTGCGCAACGTGATGAGGATGGCGTGGTCGTCCTGCTTCTGGAGGATCCGCCGGAGGAGCTACGGGACGTGATCGAGGAGGCCGCGTTCGTCTGTCCAGCCTCGGTCATCGTCGTCAAGGACAACTGAGGAGGCCGCCGTGCTCGAGAGTTCGCTTCCCGCGCTCCCGATCGAGCGTTCCAGCCTGTTCTCGCTGCCGGCCGAGCTCGAGGAGTGGCGCGAAAAGGAACCGATCCGGCGGATCAGCATCTGGGGCGGTCGTCGTCAGCCGTGGCTGGTGAGCAGCTTTGAGCTCGCACGCCAGGTCTTCGGCGACGAGCGCTTCAGCGCCCACGTGGCGCGCGAGGGCTTCCCCGGCATCCGCGTCGACGAGCCGCCGCGTCCGCCGGGGTTTCTCTCCAACCTCGACAACCCGCGTCATGACGAAATCCGCAAGATGATGACGGGCCAGTTCACCTTCCAGCGCATCGAACAGCTGCGTCCGGAGATCGAGCGGCTCGCCGATGCGGTGATGGACGAGTTCGTCGCCGGCCCCCGCCCCGCTGACCTCTATCGCGACTTCGCGCTGGTCTTGCCGTCGCTCGTCATCTGCGGGCTGCTCGGCGTGCCATACAGCGAGCATGAGCGCTTCCAGGAGCTGTCGAGTCGGTTCTTCACTACGAGCGCCACTCCGGATGGCGCTCACGCCGCGATCGCCGGACTCAGGGAGGTCATCGAGCCGTTCCTCGACGAACGCCGAGAGCATCCTTCGTCGGATCTGCTGACCATGTTGGCCGGGCATGTCGACGACGGTCAGATGACCCGTGACGAGGCGCTGGGCTTGTCGCTGTTGATGCTGTCCGCCGGACATGACACGACATCGAAAACGCTGACGCTGGCGACAATCGCGCTGCTCGAGCATCCCGAGCAGCGCGAGGCGATGTTTGCCGATCCAAAGGTATTCGCCAACGGGCTCGAGGAGATCCTCCGCTACACGTCGACGATCCACGTCGGCATGCGCCGGATCGCCACCGAGGACGTGCAGGTCGGCGACGTGCTCGTGCGGGCGGGCGAGGGGGTCGTGATCGCGTTGCACGCGGCCAACTTCGACGCGCGCAAGTTCGAGAACGCCAACGAGTTCGACGTCCACCGCGCCAACGCGCGCCATCACGTCGGTTTCGGCTTCGGGATGCACCAGTGCTTGGGTCAGCGCCTGGCCCGCATGGAGCTGACGGTCGGAATCCCGTTGATCTTCAAGCGCCTGCCCGGGCTCCGCATGATCCATTCCCCCGACGAGCTCGACCTCATGCTCACCGAGAGCAACTGGTGCGTGGAGGAGCTACTGGTGGACTGGGACGCATGAGCGGCCCGCTTTCCAGCCCCAGCCTCGACTCGGCGCTCGAGCGGGCCGTGGCATTGGGGGAGCACTCAGTGGCGGTCGCCGCGTACCACGGCGACGAGCTGATCATCGACGCGTGGATCGGCGAGGTCGACGGACAGACCGTCTTCCCGATCTTCTCGACGAGCAAGGCGATCACCGCGCTCGCCGTGCACCTGGCGGCCGGGCGTGGCCTGTTCGAGCTCGATACGCCAATCCAGCACTACTGGCCCGAATACGGAACGCACGGGAAGGACTTGATCACGCCGCGCCACGTGCTCTCGCATCGCGCCGGCGTTCCGCAGATGCCCCCGGACGTCACGCCCGAGCGGCTGGGAGACTGGGAGTGGATGACGCAGCGCCTCGCCGAGCTCGAGCCGATGTTCCCGCCCGGCACGACGAATGCCTATCACGCGCTGTCCTTCGGATGGCTCCTGGGCGAAGTTGTATGTCGCACCGATCCACTCCGCCGGTCCTTCGCCAGCATCGTCGAGGAGGAGCTCTGCGCGCCGCTCGGCGTCGAGTCGTTCTGGTTCGGCATTCCGGCCGAGGTCGAGCCGCGCGTGGCGCAGCTGACGTTCTCCCAAGCGCCCACCGCGGACACCATTGCGGTTCCGGGGCAGGTCAGGCTTGGCCCTGAGGTGTTCAACCGTCCCGACGTCCACGCCGCGTGCATACCCGCGGTCGGCGCGATCGCCGACGCGCGGTCGACGGCTCGGCTGTTCTCCGTGTTCGCGAACGGCGGGAAGCCGTTGCTCTCCGAGGAGTGCGTGCGCGGACTGCTCGAGCCTCGCACAGACTTCGAGCTCGACGACCAGACCTACGGACGCCCCTTGCCGATCGGGGCTGGGGGGCTGTGGACCGACGCCCCCGGTCTCGTTCCGCCCGGCCTCCCGGGCGGCGTGCTGTCTCATACGGGGGCTGGGGGCACCATCGCGTGGGCAGAGCCGGGCAGCGGCTTATCGGTCTCGATCTGCCACAACCGCATGTTCGCCGCCCCGGCAGAGCACCCGTTCACCGCCATCGCCGACGCGGTGCGAGCCGCCCTCGCCGAGCGGATCGCCGCGTGAGCGGCCGTCTTGCCGGTAAGACGGCGCTCGTGACCGGGGCGGGGCGCGGGATCGGACGGGCGATCGCTGTCAGGCTGGCCGGCGAGGGGGCGCTCGTGGCCGCCATCGACCGCGACATTAGCGACGAAACGGTGGCCGACATCGACGCCGCCGGCGGGTCGGCATTCGCCCTGCAGGCCGATATCTCCAAGACGAGCGAGATCGCGTCGATGTTCGAACGGTTGGGGCAGGAACTCGCCGAGCGTGGAACCCCGACGCTCGACATCCTCGTCAACAACGCCGGGATCAGCGGGCGCGCCGATATCTCCGCGCTGACCGAGACCCTCTTCGACCGCGTCTTCGACACCAACGTCAAGGGCATGCTGTTCGTCACCCAGAACGCGCTCTCGCTGATGCCCGACGGCGGCCGGATCATCAACCTCTCCTCGGTTTCGTCGCATAACGCCTACCCGGCCACGATCGCCTACGCGGCCACCAAGGCGGCTGTCGACTCGATCACGCTGTCGCTGGCCGCGGGGCTGGGCGGGCGAGGCATCACCGTCAACGCCGTCGCCCCCGGGGCGGTGAGGACCGGTTTCGACGGACGAGACCTGGCGTACGGCCCCGAGCGGACGGCGCAGCTCGCGGCGCTGGCGGCCCTCGGTCGCGTGGGCGAGCCCGATGACATCGCCCGTGTCGTGGCCTTCCTCGCGTCGGAAGACGCCGGATGGATCACCGGCGAGCGCATCCGGGCAACCGGCGGCATGCGCCTTTGACGGAGCACACGGCGGCTGTTCTCCGCTGACAGGTGCTGCGATTCGCGAAGGGACGGCCTCATACAAGTGCGTGGAGTTGCCAACTACACGCTCGACCCGGACGGCCGCTGGACGGCCCTCGAGGCCAACCCGATGTACGGTCACGCCAGGACGGCCGGCCGCTTGACCGACCCGCACCGAGGCCGAAAGGCGCGTGGTTCGCGAGCGCCGATTCAGTGATACGAGCGGTGCCGCATCCTGAAACACTTCACTCTCTCGCGCTGACCGTACGAGGCAGCGGATGGTGTGTTCTGGTAGACGACTAGGTGCGCACAGGCTTTCGAGTGAGGAGGGATTCGGTGGGGAATCCGACGTTTCATCATGTGGGTGTGCTTGTCCCGAGGATGGGGGAGGCGATCAGGTGGTTCGAGGAGGTGCTTGGGGTCAGGTTTCAGGAGCCGCAGAGGATGATTACGCAGAGCCGGATCGATCCGGGCGAGTTCGGTGATGAGGAGCCTCATGAGGGTGTCTCGCACCTTGCCTGGTCGAAGGACGGGCCGCCCTATTACGAGCTGGTCGAGGCGAAGACGACGGGCGGTCCGGGGATGCACTCGCTCGAGAAGCAGGGCGCCGGGTTACACCATGTCGGGATGTTCGTCGCGGACGTCGATGCCGAGATCGAGCGCCTGCGGGGCCTCGGGGTCGGGCTGCAGGGCCGCATCCTCGGGCCTGATGGGCGGACGATGGCGTGCTGGACGGAGCGCTCGCCCGAGAGCGGGCTCGCGATCGAGTACCTGGATGAGCGCATGCACGCCCCGATCCAGGCCTGGATCGAAACGGGCGAACGGCCGCAAGTCGCAGAGACGGCACGCTAGGTGTAGGTGCTAACCACCTTTCATCCTTGTCTTGGGGCTGTCTAGTCCCAAGGAGGGCGCCGGATGAACCTGCACGGGGACGCAAGGACCACGCCGCATAACCACCCGTTGAGAGTCGAGTGAGTGTAGGAGCAGGGGATGGACGCAGTTATTTCGAGTGGTGGTTGTTCGTTCGCTGTGCGGGCGAGCTCGCGCGCTCATTGCTCATCGGCACCTCCGAGCGCGCCGCATCGGAACGCCAAAGGGCAGGGGTGCGCCGATTTGGTGCCTACGGCGCTGTCTGCACCAGCTCTGTCATCCGCGCCGGCTCGCCCCGCATCGTGGTGATCGGGGAGACGGTCGTGGACATCTCCTGTGGCTCCAGCCCGAACACGATCAGCATTCTCGCGAAGCCCGCGGCGAGGAAGATCGCGCATTCGACGATCTGCTCCTCGGTGAAATGGTCGAGCATGCCTTGCCGCACCTCGTCGGTGAGACCGGCCGGGTTGTTGTAGAACGAGTCGAGGAAACGCAGCAGAACCTTGTCCTGCTCGGGCAACGCCGCCGTCTCGAAGTCGCCGGCGATCTGCTTGACGACGTCCTCCTCGACCAGTTGTTCGTCAGCGACGCCGACGCGCGTGTTCTGACAGATGAAGCAATCGACGTTGCGCGCCGCGCGAACGCGCATCAACTCCTTCGTCTCGGCCGGGACCACCTCGCTTCGCCACAGCATCTGGCGGAGCTCGTGGTTGGGGAGTTGAGTCTTGCCGGCGTGAGCGAGCATCGTCATCAGGCTCGGAGCCTCACCCTCGATCGCTGACGGAAGACGGGGAATCCGCGACATCGCTAGTAGACCGGCCCCTCCGGGCCTGGTGCGCTGATCACGACAGGTCCGTTCGCCAACGGCTCGATGTCGAGGAGCGCGCGCAAGCGTGCGAGCCCGTCGAACACCACGAGCGAGTACACGAGCGCAACGACCTCGGCATCCGACAGGTGCGTCCGCAGCATCTCGAAGTCCTCGTCCGTGACGCCATGCACATCCAGCGCGAACTGTTCGGCCAAACGCAGGCAAAGGCGCTCGCGGTCGGAGAAGAGTTCCGACGAATCGTACGACCCCAGCGCAGAAATCTTCTCCTCGGTGAGGCCAGCCTCACGAGCCTCGGCATAGCGGAGCGACAATTCGGAACGACAGCGATGAACCTCCGCGATCGCAAGTCGACACAACTCCAGGATCACCGGGTCGACAATGCCGGCGGACCAGACGCCCGCAACGGAACCGGGCAAATACTCGAACAGCTCAGGCCGCTTACGCAACACGCGCTCCAACGGCGTCTGCCCCTCAGTCTCCGTCAACCACGTCATGTGCTAACTCTACACATGATTCGCCCTTTTCAGACCAAGGAGGGACCGCGACACGCTGACGAAGCTGCGCTGGAGCCCGTCATGCGCCTCGACGCCGATCATTTTCCTCTACGCCATACCACGGCGCGTCGCCCCGTACGCCGACTACTAAACGGGCGAACTGGCGTCGCCCGTCAGCATGGCGATCGGAGCGACGGTCGTGGACATCTCCGGCGGCTCCAGCCCGAGCACGATCAACATCCTTGAAAAGGACGCGGCGTGGAAGATCGCGCACTCGACAATCTGCTCTTCGGTGAAGTGGTCGAGCATGTCCTGGCGCACGTCGTCGGCGAGGCCGGCCGGATCGCTGAGGAACGCATCGACGAAGCGGAGCAGAACCTTGTCCCGCTCGGGCAGCGCCGACGTCTCGAAGCCGTTAGCGACCTGCTCGACGACGTCCTCCTCGACCAGTCGTTGCTCCGCCACGGCGAAGCGCATGTTCCTTCAGAAGAAGCAGTCAATCTTGCGCGCCCCGTGGACGCGCATCAACTCCTTCGTCTCGGGGGGCACGACCTCGCTCCGCCAGAGCGACTGGCGGAGCTCGAGATACCTCGGTCGCAGCCCGGAGGCATGCGCGAGCATCGTCATCATTGTCGGCGGCTCACCCTCAACCGCCGACGGAAGACGGGGAATCCGCGACATCGCTAGGAGACCGTCCCGTCCGGCCCTGTTGCCGTGACCGCGAAGGGTTCCTTCGGCACCTGCCCGACGTCCAAGCGTGTCCTGAGGCGCGCCACCTACCCAATATATATGAAGTGCCGCGGCCGTTGACGGCGCAGATGAGATCGTCGAGCTGGAGCGGGACGATTTGCGCGTGGCCTGCTCGATTGGTGGTCGCGTCGCCGCGACGGCGATCGCCTGACCGACCTGATGATGCGCGGCTAGGCATCGCTGGCCTGGCGGTGCGCTCGACGCGCCCACTCGCGCAGAATGGCAGATCACACCTCGCCTAGCAGCTGCGGCGCAGCTGGCACTCCGTGCAATGCCCAATAAGGCGGGACGATCACGACGAGACCACCGAGCCGGAGACAGTTGGTAGCGTTGCTCGACAGGTTACTCCACTCACTCGCAATCGAGGTCTGCCGATGCATTACCGACCTGTCGCTCTCGTCACTGGGGCAAACAAGGGGATCGGGCTCCAGATCGCTACGGAGCTCGCCGCGCGCGATTTCACCGTACTCGTTGGCTCCCGCAACCAACGCAATGGAGAGATAGCCGCGGAGGGCATTGGGCAGGATGCCCGAGCGATTCAGCTCGACGTGACTGATCAGGGTTCGATCGATGCCGCCGCGAGTCGCATTCGTGACGAGTTCGGTCGGCTCGACGTGCTCGTCAACAACGCCGGCGTCGGACGCGTGGCGCCGACGCCGCCCGATCTGTCGTCGATCGAGGCCGGTCGCTTGGGCGTCGTCGCTCTCGATGAGGTGCGTGCGGTGTTGGAGACCAACGTGCTCGGGGTCATCGCGGTCACCCAGGCGGTGCTGCCGCTCTTGCGCGAAGCACCCAACGGACGCATTGTCAACATGGGCAGCAGCGTCGCCTCGCTCACACTCAACTCGGATCCAACGAACCCGCAGCGCGCGATGTTGGGCAACTACGCGTTGTCGAAGGCGGCGCTGCACGCGGTCACCGTCGCGTTTGCCGCCGAGCTTGCATCGACGAATGTCAAGGTCAACGTCGCCTCGCCAGGCTTCATCGCCACGGCGATCAATAACTTTCAGGGCACAGGCACGGTAGAGCAGGGCGCTCGAGCGGCCGTTCACCTTGCTCTTCTGGACGAGGACGGCCCGACCGGGACATTCTCCGGTGACGACGGTCCGATCCCCTGGTGACGCTGGGCTGACGGATACGCGTGTCGCGAGGACGCCGGGAGCCCGCGAACAGCTCCTGACTCGCGGGCGCCGTGCCGGCCGCATCGCGCGAACCCGAAAGGCAGATAGCCCCCCCATAGGAGGTGTTGGCTGGCTCGGGCTGAGAGCCTTGGCTCAGCGCGGGACGGATGCGCTGGTGCGAACGAAGTCCGCCAGTTCGTCCAGCGCCGTACGTGTCTCAGGGAGGAAGTCGAAGAGCACGAAGGAGTGCACCGTGTCCGGGAAGGCGCGGAGCGTCGTGGGGACTCCGGCTCTTTCGGCGGCTTCCGCGAGACGGCGGGCGTCGTCCTCCAGTGCCTCGCCCGCCGCGACGTGGACGAGCAGCGGGGGCAGGCCGGCGAGGTCCCCGTGCACGGGGGAGAGCAGTGGGGTGCGCGGATCCTCCGATTGGATGTACGAGGAGGCGAAGTCGATCAGCGCCTCGCGCGTCAGCCACGGATCGGGCGCGTCGTCGATCGACGGCGACGAGAGCGTGAGATCGCAGAGTGGAGAGACGACGTAGAGCCCGATTGGCGACGGATCGCCGGCATCCCGCAACGCGCATGCCAGGCTGATCGCGAGACCGCCGCCGGCGTCCTCACCGGTGAGAAGCACCTCCTCGGCGTCCAGCGTCCGGTAGACCGTGAGCGCGTCCTCAAGCGCGGCGGGGTACGGGTGCTCGGGGGCTAGACGGTAGTCGACGACGACCGCCGAGCCGCCGACCGCGGCCGCCAGCCTGCCCGCCAGCTCCACGGAGCCGCGCGCGGAGCCGAAGGAGAACGCGCCGCCGTGGAGATGGAGCACGAGCGGTCCCCCACCGGAGCCGGGCGGCGTGACGCGGATCGCCGCGACTCCGCCACAATCGATCTCCTCCCAGCGGAGGCTGTCAGGCGGTGGAAACGCGCGCGCGCAGAAGCGCTCGTAGCCGGCGCGCTGCGTGCGCCAGGTCGGCAGATCGTCATAGTCCAGCGCCGTTCGCCAAGCGTCGAAGGCGCGGCGCGCCTCCGGTCGGGTCGGCGCACGCAGCTCGGCGGGCAGATCCTCGAGCTCCCGCACAGGGTCATGGCCCCATAGCCAGTCTCCGTCGATGAAGCGCTCCGACACGTTTAGCCGCGCCCGGCCCTCCCGCCGACCCTCTTCGGCCACCCGGTAGGCCTCGTCGCGCTCGATCCCCATCGCGGAATCGATGTTGTGCTTGCCATAGACCATGACCCGCGTCGTGCGCGGCCGACGCCGCGCCTCGTACTCGGCCAGCCCGGCGGCAACGCCACCTGCGCCGTGCCGCCCCAGGGCATGCCCGAGCGCGACCGCATCCTCGATCGCCATCGCCGCACCCGACCCCGCATGCGAAACGATCGGGTGGGCGGCGTCGCCGACCAGCGACACCCTGTCGGTGCTCCAGCGGGCGAGGGCAGGCCGGTCGTAGAACGCAGTCACAAACGTCTCGTCCAAGGCCGCAAGCACGGCCTGCACGTCGTCGCAACCGCTCGAGAACGCCCGGCGAGCCTGCTCCGGATCGTCGCTCAGCGACCATGACTCCCTCCGCTCGTCGCTCGCGAAGACGTCCGCGACCACGTTCAGTAGATCGCCGCCATGCACGGTATAGGTGATGATCAACCCCGCCGGGCCCGCGTAGAAGAGGCGCTCGGGTAGACGCCAGTTAACCTCCGACCCAGGCAAGATCCCATCCTCCGGCAGCCGGATCACGCCCCGCCAGGCCGATATGCCGACGAAGCGCGGATCCTCCTGGCCGAACAACTGCTGCCGCACCACCGACTTCAACCCGTCCGCTCCAATCAACACGTCGCCGCGGAACTCGTCCCCGCTCTCCAGTGCGACCAGAACGTCCGTCGCGGTCTCCTCGAATCCGACGACCCTGCTGCCGACAACGACCTGGGCGCCGGGGGCGGCCGAGCGGAGGGCGTCGATCAGGTCGGGCCGGTACATCGAGACGAATGGGGCGCCGTAGCGCTCGGCGAGAACACGGTCGTCGCTGCTCCACATGACACGCCCTGTCTCAAGTGCGCGCCACTCGCTCGAATCGTGGGCAACGCCCGTTGCGAGCACCTGCTCCTCGCACCCGAGATATGCGACCGCCTTCATCGTCGCCGGGCTCAGCCCCACCCCCGCTCCGACCTCACCGATCTCCGGCGCCTGTTCGACCACGACCGGCTCCAACCCGTGCTTTACGCACGCTGCAGCAGCGGCGAAGCCACCGATCCCCCCGCCGACGATGAGAACACGCAATGCGTGGCGAGCATACTCAAATCGGCTCGCGCGAGTCACATCGACAGGCAGCTGTCGCCTAAGCTAAGCCCCCCGTAACTCACGATCGTCGCGACCTTGTTCGACACGGCCGACCCGGCGCAAGCCGACGCAGCGCTCGGCAGAACTTGTCGTCGCAGCTAAGCACCTGCACCGGCCGACCGGTCTCGCAGGTTGTCGGCACCGCTGCGGCCGCAGCCTTGGCGCCCGCCGCAAATCAGGAACCTGCCCCAGACCCCTACGAGGACGAGTAGTCGCCGGTCACACTGTTCTCCACAGCCTTCACAGCCTGACGCTGCACGTACGACGCGAGGTGCCGTCTTCGATCCTTAGATAACGCGAAGTAGGCGCAGATTCCTTGACAGGAGATGGGAAACTATTTCGCCACCGGTGCGCAATCCTCGGTTGGCGCGTCAGCTCAGTCGGGGTCATCCACGGATTCCCCCCGTGAATCCTCTAATCAGCTGCCGCTGTGCGATGAGGAAGAAGAGAAGCATCGGCGCGATCGAGATCGCCACCCCGGCGAAGATCACGTTCCACTGGCTGACGAACTCTCCGACGAACCCGTAGAGCGCCACGGGGATCGGTTGATGGGTGGTTCCGCTCAGGAAGATCAATGGAAGGAAGAACTCGTTCCACGTGATCAGTGCCGCGAGCACGGCCACCGTGCCGGTTACCGGACGCAACAGCGGAAACACCACGCGAAAAAAAGTTCGTCCCAGGCCGGCTCCGTCAACCTGCGCTGCCTCCTCGTACTCACGAGGCAGCGCCCTGACAAATCCCGTGTAGAGAAGAACAGTTAGCGGCATTAACAAACCAATATTCAGGATTACCATGCCGTACAGATTGCCGACCAGGCTGAGGTGTCTCATCGCGACGTAAAGAGGGATGACCCCGAGTTGGAATGGCACGATTATCCCGCTTATGAACAGGAGGAATAGACCAGTCGATAGCTTTGACTGGCGTCTTGCGAGCACCCAGCCTGCGAGCGAGCCGAAAAGAATAACTATCAAGACGCTCGAGATGGTGATCACGAGGCTGTTTACTAGCGCATGCCCAATCGTTAACTGCGACGTACCCTGCCAGGCTGTCCTGAAGTTACCCCAAACCGGCGATGTGGGGATCGAAAGCGGTTTTGTGTAGACCTCCGAATTCGACTTGAGCGACATCACAACCATTATGTAAATCGGAATGCAGTAGAAAGCGACAACCGCAACGAGCAGAAGCTCACGCGCCAACGTGCGACGGCGATAGCGGTGCATTCCCATCAGAGACGAGCCTCGCGCGCCCGCAATATCAACAGCTGCGTGATCGAAACTACGAAGACCAATACGGCCAGCATTAACGACAACGCTGCTCCAAAGCCGAATCGCCCGAACACGAACGTCTGCTTCCATACCTGCGTCGAGAGCGTCTCGGACGCCCCGACCGGACCGCCGCCTGTCAACGCCAGCACCTGGTCGAACACCCGTAACCCGAAGATCAATGTCAGCGTCGCACTGATCGTGATCGCCGGCGCCAACAGCGGGAGAGTCACACGCCGGAATCGCATGAACGATGACGCCCCATCCACGGTCGCTGCCTCATGCAATTCGTCTGGAATTCCCTGAAGGCCCGCCAAGTAGATCACCATCGTCAGGCCAGAAAACTGCCACACCAACACCACCAAGACCGTCCACAGCGCCCAGCGCGGATCTCCCAACCACGCCTGCTGCCAAGAGCTGAGACCAACCCAGCCGAGAAACTTGTTCAAGGCGCCCTGATAGTCGAAGATGTACTGCCAGATGAACGCAACCGCCAGCGAGCTCATTACCGTCGGCACGAACAGCAACGAGCGCAACAGCAACCGTGTTTTCAACAGGCCATTCAACGACAGCGCCAATGCCATCCCAATTACATTCACCAGCACGACGAAGCAACCCGCCAACTTGAGGGTGTTGAAGAACGCAGTGCGAAGCGCGTCCGTCTGGAAGATCTCACGGAAGTTCCCCAACCCAATCCATTGGGGGCTGCCAAGTCCGTCCCAACTAGTAAACGCATACCAACTACCTGCGATCGGCGCCGCGAAGTGCACTGCCAAGGCGAACACCAACCCGGGCACCAACAACACCCAAGGCACCTGACGAGGCCCTCCACGCCGCCGGCGGCCCAGACGCCACCGAGACGCAGTACGCGACCTCGTCGTCACTTCAACTGGATCAGTAACGCTCAATCTCGACCGCCACTCTCAGCCACCTTGGTCAGAGCCCCGCAAATGTCCGCCACTCTCCCAACACCGTGTGCCAGCGTAACACAGTCCATGTTCAGCATCCTCCACAGAGGATCAAGGTCGAACCAGGGGTTGGTTGTATGGTTTGTTGCAAGTCAACCTCGTCGGAAACATGACGTCCTGGCCAAGTTGTCCGTCGAATACCGACGGGATGTAGTCGGGATGGTCGTAGCCGCGGTCGGCGACCACCCTCTCGGGTCGGCAGCGAGGCCTGCCTGGTAGACCCGCGACGGCGGGCACACGGCCAAGCAGCGGCAGCAGTTGGGTGACGTCGTTGCGGTTGCCGCCGGTCAAAGTCCAGGCCAGCGGTGTCCCGTGCGCATCGGTCAGGAGATGGTACTTGGCGCCCGCACGGCCCCGATCGACCGGACTCGGGCCCGTTTCGGAGCCCCCTTTCGCCTGGATCTGGCTCGAGTCAACGGCTATCGCGCGCGACCACTCGATCTCTCCAGCCGCCCGCAGCAACCCGAGCTCCTGGGGCAGATGCGTCCAGGCCCTGCCCGTGTGAAGCACGAACAGGACCCCGCACAGCACCTCCCGATCAGAAAGACGCTTCCGGCCCGGATAGGACGAACGCCGCTCCTTCCTCGGTAGCAGCGGCTCGACCAGCTCCCATAGCTCGTCCGACACAACCCACGGCGAAGAAGGCACCCGCATCCCCTCCCAGCTTGAGGACAGCTGCCGACGGCTTCATCGTCAAGAAACGGGTCCCTTCATTCTGAAACTAGCTCTAAGAGCGAGCGCAGCCGCAGACGCTGGCCGCCGCCGGTCCTACTGCTCGGCGTCACCTTGCCTGCGTGCGCTCCAGTCACTTCGCTTCGGTCATTCCCCCACCCGCGGCGACTCCTCGGTACGTGGCGACGGGTGCAGGCCGACCGGTCTAGCGACCTCGCGGTGCAGCTCGGGGCCTAACTAACCGTACTTGAGCATCGTCGAAGACGGTGCCGGCCTCGAGAACGGTCTCGGAACAGGCATGTCGAGAGGAGACTCACCGAAGAAGCCGTTGTAACAGGATGGACAAACGTTCGCCGTCCGTTGTACAGTTCCGTCTTCCGTCTCGTAATTTCTACGGTAGGCCATTCTGCGGGAGGTTCTGCGGCAGAAAATTATACGGTAGCAATTCATGCGGTAGAACATCATTTAGATCGCCCTGACGGGCAACGCTCGAAGGAGGAGAAGGCAGATGATTAAAAAGTGCACGTTTCTGATTGGCGCGCTGGTAGCGGTAATGGCTCTTGGGGTCGGAGCGGCGACCGCCCAGCCGAAAGCAGAGCAGGTGACCTTGAAGTTTCAGGCCAACGCCGAGAACCGGGTCGGCTGGGACCTGATGATCAAGAACTTCCAGAACGCCTACCCGAACATCAAGATCGACGCCTCGTACGCCCCGATCACACAGTACGACGCGCTCCTGCTCACGCAGATCCAGGCGGGCAACCCGCCCGACCTCTTTTCGACGCGGCCCGGCGCATCCGCGCCGAACTCGACCTGGGCCCTCGGCTTCCAGGGGAAGTTGCTCGACCTGACGCCGAAAAACCCGTGGTGGAAGCGGCAGCCGAAAGCAGCGCGCAGGTTCGTGACCGTGAAGCGGAAGATCTATAGCTTTACCTCCGGAATTGCTCCCAACGGGATGATCTACAACAAGGACGTGTTCAAGTCGCTCGGGCTGACCGTCCCGAAGACGTTCCCCGAGCTGCTCTCGCTCTGCGGGAAGGTCAAGGCGGCCGGCAAGACCCCGATCGTCGCCGGCATGGCCGGCCTGACCGCGCCGGTCATCCTCGCGTCGAACGTGATAACCGAGTTCGTCTACAACAAGGATCCGAACTGGACGCTCGAACGGAACCAGAAGAAGGTCACGTTCGCGGGCTCGCCGCTGTGGAAGCGGGCGATGCAGGCGATCGTGCAGATGCGGGACGGCGGCTGCTTCCAGCCGTCTCCGCAGGGAATGACCAGTCCCGTCGAGCTCACGACGTTTGCGGGCGGTCAGGTGGCGATGCTGAACGGCTCCGTCAACCTCATCCCGCGCTTGCAAACCCTCAATCCAGACCTCCATCTCGGGATGTTCGCGTTCCCGGCGGACCAGGCCAAGGACACCAAGGCGCAGATAACGACCTCTGTCCTCCACCTAGCCGCAAGCGCGAATACGCAGCACCCGAACGAGGCCAAGACGTTCATCAACTTCATCGCACGACCGAAGCAGAACAGTGTCTACTGCAAGGTGCAGGGCTGCATCGCGCCGGACGACTGGAACAAGGCGATTCTCCCCGACTATATGAGCGACTTCGCCCCCCTGCTCAAGAACGCCCAGTCGGCGTTTTCGCCAGTCACGGACTGGCCGAGGCCAGACAAGGGCCTGTTCATCCCGAACCTCTACACGCAGGTGGTCGGGCTGTTTACCGGACAGCGAACGCCCGATCAGATCCTGGAGTTCATGGACGCGCTCTGGGACAAGCCCTAGGCCATAACGGAACGGGCGCGCGCGGCGGATGTCGCGCGCGCCCGCCCTCTCTTCGTCAGGGAGCCATAGTGGCTGGGGGCGAAGCCCCGTTGGAGGGACGGATGCCGAGGGGTTCGCACGCCGTCCAGCTCAGCCGTCGCGGTCGATCCCGACAAGCAAATCGCGGGGTGGCGGCGAGATACTCGGTGAGCTGGCTTGCCGGTGCCCCGCCCGAGGTGAGCTGCGACGGCTCTGCTGGTAGCCTAGCCCGGTGACGAGCGTCCGTCGGCGAGGAGAGGGTCTTACGGATACGCTCAGTTCCCGCCGCGACGAGAATGTGAATTGCGCCCGACTCTTGATCGAGACGGGTGTGCCGTCCGAGCCCCGCGTCGTCGCCGGTGCCATCCACGACTTCGAGAATCTCGCTTCCAACGCGCGGATCAGCGTCGATTCGCTTCTCGATCGTTCGCGTGCGCCCTTCGGCGCCATCCACGCGGCTGTCTGAGCCGTCGATGGCGCTTCTTTCTCCTAGCCTGCTGCGGAATCCCGAGCTCGACTCGTGGGTGCGGATCGACGCCGGGGGGACGATCACGCTTTCGACCGGTAAGGTGGAGCTGGGTCAGGGCTTGGTGACCGCGATCGCCCGTCTGGGCGCCGAGGAGCTGGACGTATCGCTCGACCGAATCCGCGTCCGGACGCTCGACACCCAGACCGGGCCGGACGAGGGGCCCACGATAAGCAGCCTCTCGATGCTCGAGAGCGGTAATGCAGTGCGCCAGGCCGCCGCCGAGGCAAAGGCATACCTCCTCGAGCTGGCCGCCGCCGAGCTGGGGACGCCTGTCGCGCAGCTGCGGGTCGAGGACGGCACGGTTTCGGCTCCCGACGGCGCTAGCACGGACTACTGGCGCCTGCTCGCCGGCGGCCGTTTTGGGGTCGAGGTGACCGGCGCCGTCGACCCCAAACCGCCGTCCGAGCGCCGCATTGTCGGCAAGCCTGCTCCGCGCGTCGACCTTCCCGCGATCGTGACGGGGACGGCTGCGTACGTGCACGACGTCGCGTTTCCCGGGATGTTGCACGCACGGGTTGTTCGCCCGCCCAGCCGAGCCGCCACGCTCGAGACCGTCGACGTCGCCGCGGCACAGGAGCTCCCGGGCGTGGTCGCGGTCGTGCGCGACGGCAGCTACCTCGGGGTCGTGGCCGAGCGCGAGGAGCAGGCGATCGCCGCAGCCGCGGCGCTGGCGGGGACTGCGCGCTGGGACGAGCAGCCGACGCTGCCCCCGCTCGAACGTCTCTCTGAATGGCTCCGAGAGCAGCCGACGCTTGACTTTCCAGTCGTTCGCGGCGTTCCGGTCGCGGAGCCGGTGCCGCCGATCGAGATACCGGAGCAGGCGGTGCAGACGGTGCGAGCGACATACTCGCGCCCGTACACGATGCACGGGTCGATCGGCCCGGCGGCCGCGACAGCTGTCTGGAACGAGGGCCGTCTCACCGTCTGGTCTGCGACACAGGTCGCGTACAGGCTTCGCGACCAGCTCGCGCTCGCGCTCGGCGACGTCGACGTGGAGGATATTCGCGTCGTCCACGTCAGCGGCCCTGGAGCCTACGGACACAATGGCTGCGACGACGCTGCCTTCGACGCGGCGTTCCTCGCGCGGTCCGTTCCGGGCCGCCACGTCGCCATTCAGTGGAGCCGCTCGGACGAGCACGCGTGGGAGGGCTACGGGCCGGCGTCGGTGATGGATCTGCAGGCGAGCGTCGACGCCGATGGCCGGGTCGTCGGCTGGAATCACGACATTTGGAGCAACACGCACAACGCGTATGGCTGGCCCGGCCAGGACGGCTGCTTCCTGATCGGCTCGTGGCATCGCGACCCGCCGCTTGCTGCGCCGCCGCCGATCCCGAGCCTCAACTACCACACGATGCTGCACCGGAACGCCGACCCCCTGTACACCTTTCCAGGCCGGCGGATCGTCAAGCGCTTCGTTCCCACGTGGCCGATCCGGACGTCGACGCTGCGCGGTCTCGGTGCCTTCGCGAATGTATTCGCGCTGGAGTCGTTCATCGACGAGGTCGCCGAGGCGGTGGAGCGCGACCCGCTTGCCTTCCGCCTCGACTATCTCGAGGACGAGCGCGCCCGCGAGGTGCTGGCGACAGCCGCTGAGCTCGGAGGCTGGAACGAGCGGGTCGATCAGTGCGGCCGCGGGATGGGCCTAGCGTTCGCACAGTTCAAGAACCTGCAGACCTACGTCGCCGTCCTCGTCGAGGTGACCGTCGACGACGCGACCGCGGAGATTCGTCTCCAACGTGCGGTGATCGCCGCCGACGCCGGCGAGATCATCGACCCGGAAGGCCTCACCAACCAGCTCGAAGGCGGATTCGTGCAGGCGGCGAGCTGGACGCTGAAAGAGCGCGTCACCTTCGACGCCACCCGGATCACGAGCGTCGACTGGGAGTCGTATCCGATCCTCACCTTCCCGGAGATCCCGGAGGTCGAGGTCGCGCTGATCGACCGGCCGGGATACGCAATCCTCGGCGCAGGCGAGGCGGTGGCCGGACCGGCGCCGGCAGCGATCGCGAACGCGGTCTATGCCGCCACGGGGATCCGCGTGCGCGATCTGCCGCTAACACCGGATCGCGTGCGGGCCGCGGCGGCCGAAGCCACCCTCGTCTAGCTCAGGCCGAACAGGCGATCGGCGTTGCCGTGGGCGATCGCCTCGCGGTCGCCGTTCTCGAGGGGAGCGGCGTCGATGAACGCGCGGCCCTCGCCGTTCGAGCTGTACGGGTAGTCGACGGAGAACATGATCCTGTCGACCCCGACCGCCGTGATCGCGCACTGTAACGACACGTTGTCGAAGAAGCCACTGGTCGTGAGGTGGATGTTCGAGTGGAAGTAGTTCCGGAACGGGCGCTCGAAGGGGACATCGAACCCGGGAACGAACCTCGCCAGTCCCGCGAACCCTTCTTCGATACGGGCCATCATGAACGGGATGCCCTCGCCCATGTGGCCGACGATTGCCTGGAGCTTCGGAAAGCGGTCGAAGACGCCGCGGGCGATGAGACGAACGGTGTGCATCCCGGTGTCCAGATGCCAGCCCCAAAGCCCCATCGACAGCGCGCGGCCGAGCGGGTCTCCGAGATCAGCGTAGTAGCCCTCGAAGATCACCTTGGGAGGCATCGACGGGTGCACGTAGATCGGGACGCCGAGCGCCTCTGCCGCTTCGAAGATCGGCCAGTTCGCCTCCTCCGACAGGAAGCCGGCTCCGGTTCGCGTGCCAACGAGCGCCCCGCGAAGGCCGAGCTGTGTGACGGCGCGCTCAAGCTCGGCCGCCGCTTCCTTCGGATCGTGGTATGGCAGCGTCGCGAACGCGGCGAGCCGGGTAGGGTGGGCCGCGATGGCGGCCGCCGCGGCTTCGTTGAAGGCGAGCGTCGCCCTCCGCGAGAGCGCCTGATCGTCGCAGTCGGCGGGCTGCATGGACATGATCTGGAAGTCGATCCCGTTCGCGTCGAGCTCGGCGATGCGTCCTTCGCCCATGTCCTCGAGACGCGCCCGGAGCGGCGGCGGGAGCGTGAAACCGACAGCATCCCAGAGCTCGGGAACCGCCGCGTGCTCCTCGAGCGCGACGGTCCTCACGAGGACACACCTGCAGCGGCCGCGCGCCTGACAGCCCTGATCACGCGTGGGTGCGACCCGCAGCGGCACAGGTGCGGGGCCAACGCGTCCTTTATCTCCGCATCGGTCGGCTTCGGATTCCGGTCAAGAAGCGCCTTCGCCCCAACAATGATGCCCGGAATGCAGTAGCCACACTGCGCCGCCTGCTCCTGGAGGAAGGCCTCCTGCAACGGATGCAGGTTCTCGAGCGTGCCAATCCCCTCGAGTGTCGTGATCCGCTTGCCGACGAACGCCTCGACCGCGGTCGCGCACGAGGGAACGGCCTCGCCGTCCACGATCACCGCGCAGGCATAACACTGCTCTAGCCCACAGCCGAACTTGGCTGCATAGAGCCCGAGGTCGTTGCGCAAGAAGTAGAGCAACGGCGTGCCAGGCTCGACATCCACGCGGCGCCCCTCGCCGTTAACATTCAGGGTCAGCTGCTTCGGCATCTACGCGGAGAACCCCCGGGCCACCCTCGCGGCCCTGCCGAGGCGGTCGAGTACAGCCTCCGACAACGCCCGATGCCTCTTGAACGGTGCATCCGGCTCGGCTCGCAAGCCCTCGATGGTGATGAGGGACAGATATCTCCGCCAGCCAGCGGCAACGACGGTCGACAGGTACATCGCGGCGGCAACGCGTCGACCGGTGTCCTGCAGCGTGGCCTCGATGAAACCCTGCATGGTGCAGGCTTCACGGGTGGATTTGACCCCGAGCTCCCGGTCATCCCGGCCATCGCGGCGCTGTTTCCCGGTCGCCGTTGGGGCCATGCAAAGGATCCTAGCTAGTCAATGGGTACGCCACATGGCGAGTGATAGGCCCGCGTCTCTAACCACGACGTACAACGCCGTGAGCACGGGGGCGCGTTGAAGGAGCACTCCGATGGCGGCCTGCCGTCATAGGAGTTGCGGCGGGTGGCCGTGCCGGAATTGCATCACTGCAGCCACGCAGAGTCGAATCGAGACGGACCGACTAGGCATTCTGGAGCTACGTCGCGCTCGTCGCGGCTTCTGCCATGAACCTCTTGAAGCCCGCGTGATGCGCGCCGTGCGCACCAAGACCGCCGTCGACGCGGAATGTCCGGTCGGCCAGCCCGAGCGGTCGGAGAGGAGGAAGCAGATCCACTCCGCGACGTGACTTTGGCTCGCCCGATTCTGATGACGTGTCGTCGTCCGCGTGTCAAATTTGATCGAGGTGCCGGCCGTCGCAGCCCCCGCGGCCCATCCCGGCTGTGGTGCTGCTCAGATGACGCTCGCGCCTCCGTCGACCAGCAGGCTCGCGCCCGTGACGAAGGCCGCCTCGTCAGACGCGAGATAGAGGGCGGCGGCGGCGATGTCGTCGGTGCGGCCGAGGCGCGTCAGGGTCCGCTGCTCGATCGCGGCGACGAACGCCGGGTCGGCCATGTCCTTCTCGTGACCAGCGCTATCGATGATGTAGCCGACGATGATCGAGTTGGCGCGGATGCCATGGGCGGCTCCCTCGACGGCGGCCGAGCGCGTCAACGCCTCAAGCGCCGTTTTGGAGGCAGTGTGTCCGGCGAGGCCCGGGACAGCGCGACGCGTGGCGCCCGTCGAAATACTGACAATCGCGCCGCCGCCCGACGCCGCCATCGCGGGGATCGCGTACTTCGTCGCGAGGAACGCGCTCGTCGCGCTTCCGCGCATGAGCCCCTCCCAGACGTCGAGCTCCAGATCGGCCACGGCCGCGTCGCGCCGGTTCGGCATCCGGGGGGACGCGCCGGCGTTGTTCACAAGCACGTCCAGCCGCCCGAATTCCTCCGCCGCCGACGCGATCGCCTGGGCGACATCGTCTTCCTTGGTGACGTCCGTGTGGACGTAGACGGCGCCGCCACCCGCTTCACGGATCGTCTGCGCCACGCGCTCGCCGTCTGAGTCCGTCCGGCCCGTGACGACCACCTTCGCCCCTTCCTCGGCAAAGCGAAGCGCGATCGCGCGGCCGATACCGCGCGTCGAACCAGTTACGATCGCAACCTTCCCCTCGAGGCGCGAGCCGCTCATGCGTCCTCCGTAGCATGCCGCGCGAGCACCTCGGACGCTATGCTGTCGACATTGCGCCGCCCGTAGTCGGTGTCTGTGTACTCCCGGAGCTCGACGATCTTCCCGTCGACGACCTCGAAAATCCAGCAGTAGTACTGGTCGTAGTCGGCACCGTTCTCTGCGAGCTTCGCCGTCCGGCGCCATTCAACCGCGGCCGTCGTCTCGTTCGCGACAACAGCCCCGTAACGGGCTACCGAGCCCACGTACCTCTTGCCCAGGCCGGCGACGAACGCGGCGATATTCGCGCCGCCCTTGATCGTCAGTCCACTGCTCGACGGGCGAGGCAGGACAAGCACGGCATCTTCAGCAAGCGCGGCCCTCATGGCCGACTCGTCCGCCACGGTCGCCGCGTCGAGGTACGCGCGCGCGGCTTGCTCGGCCGAGCTCACGATCGCATAGCGATGTCGTCGGAACCGATGCCCAACCTCCTTCGAGACGATGCTGAGCCGCGCTGATCGGCAGCCGTCGTCGGACGATCCGCCGACGATTCTAGTCTCGATGCTACACGCGGAAACCCCGTTTGCGGCCGTGCCGGCAGTGCTCATCTGCGGCGCCAGCGGTGTATCCCAGGCGTCTGAAAGTCGACCTCGATGGCCCCTTGCCGCGGGTGCCTTTTCGCATATACCGGTGGCGTGCCTGCGCACGATTCTCGACGTCGAGTCGGTTGCGGATGGGCCGCTCTCAGTCAGCGCATCGGTGCCGGTCTGGCAGGTGTACTACTTCGCCTACCACTCCTGGCGATGTGGAGGGCGCTGCGGCGTACCGGCAAGGAGGTCTGCCGCGGCCGGGTCGAACGGCTGATGCGGGCGAACGGCATCCAAGGCGCAAGGCGTCGTGGGACACAGCGGGACGAGGGCTGCGCCCTCGGCGCTTAAGAGCGAGCGCAGCCGCAGACGCTGGCCGCCGCCGGTCCTACTGCTCGGCGTCACCTTGCCTGCGTGCGCTCCAGTCACTTCGCTTCGGTCATTCCCCCACCCGCGGCGACTCCTCGGTACGTGGCGACGGGTGCAGGCCGACCGGTCTAGCGACCTCGCGGTGCAGCTCGAGGCCTAACTAACCGTACTTGAGCATCGTCGAAGACGGTGCCGGCCTCGAGAACGGTCTCGGAACAGGCATGTCGAGAGGAGACTCACCGAAGAAGCCGTTGTAACAGGATGGACAAACGTTCGCCGTCCGTTGTACAGTTCCGTCTTCCGTCTCGTAATTTCTACGGTAGGCCATTCTGCGGGAGGTTCTGCGGCAGAAAATTATACGGTAGAAATTCATGCGGTAGAACATCATTTAGATCGCCCTGACGGGCAACGCTCGAAGGAGGAGAAGGCAGATGATTAAAAAGTGCACGTTTCTGATTGGCGCGCTGGTGGCGGTAATGGCTCTTGGGGTCGGAGCGGCGACCGCCCAGCCGAAAGCAGAGCAGGTGACCTTGAAGTTTCAGGCCAACGCCGAGAACCGGGTCGGCTGGGACCTGATGATCAAGAACTTCCAGAACGCCTACCCGGACATCAAGATCGACGCCTCGTACGCCCCGATCACACAGTACGACGCGCTCCTGCTCACCCAGATCCAGGCGGGCAACCCGCCCGACCTCTTTTCGACGCGGGCCGGCGCATCCGCGCCGAACTCGACCTGGGCCCTCGGCTTCCAGGGGAAGTTGCTCGACCTGACGCCGAAAAACCCGTGGTGGAAGCGGCAGCCGAAAGCGGCGCGCAGGTTCGTGACCGTGAAGCAGAAGATCTACAGCTTTACCTCCGGAATTGCTCCCAACGGGATGATCTACAACAAGGACGTGTTCAAGTCGCTCGGGCTGACCGTCCCGAAGACGTTCCCCGAGCTGCTCTCGCTCTGCGGGAAGGTCAAGGCGGCCGGCAAGACCCCGATCGTCGCCGGCATGGCCGGCCTGACCGCGCCGGTCATCCTCGCGTCGAACGTGATAACCGAGTTCGTCTACAACAAGGATCCGAACTGGACGCTCGAACGGAACCAGAAGAAGGTCACGTTCGCGGGCTCGCCGCTGTGGAAGCGGGCGATGCAGGCGATCGTGCAGATGCGGGACGGCGGCTGCTTCCAGCCGTCTCCGCAGGGAATGACCAGTCCCGTCGAGCTCACGACGATGGCGAGCGGTCAGGCGGCGATGCTGAACGGCTCCGTCAACCTCATCCCGCGCTTGCAAGCCCTCAATCCGGACCTCCATCTCGGGATGTTCGCGTTCCCGGCGGACCAGGCCAAGGACACCCAGGCGCAGATAACGACCTCTGCCCTCCACCTAGCCGCAAGCGCGAATACGCAGCACCCGAACGAGGCCAAGACGTTCATCAACTTCATCGCACGACCGAAGCAGAACAGTGTCTACTGCAAGGTGCAGGGCTGCATCGCGCCGGACGACTGGAACAAGGCGATTCTCCCCGACTATATGAGCGACTTCGCCCCCCTGCTCAAGAGCGGCCAGTCGGCCTTTTCGCCAGTCACGGACTGGCCGAGGCCAGACAAGGGCCTGTTCATCCCGAACCTCTACACGCAGGTGGTCGGGCTGTTTACCGGACAGCGAACTCCCGATCAGATCCTGGAGTTCATGGACGCGCTCTGGGACAAGCCCTAGGCCATAACGGAACGGGCGCGCGCGGCGGATGTCGCGCGCGCCCGCCCCACTACTCTCTTCGCGAACCCATCGCTGCACCTGATCGGTTCGGCCAGGTCGATCGGCGCGAGCGACGTGACTGCTCCCCCATCCTCAGACGCGAACCGTCTCAGCGCTGCTCACGATGTTCAAATCGCAGCCGCACGAGGCTGGCCACCAACGGTTCCACTTCTCAGCGCCACTTTGCCTTCGAGCGCGCGCCCGTCACTGCCCCGGTCTCGGCGATTCCTCGACGCGAGGCACAAGCATTCGCCACCGGGCTCAGCGACCTCGCGGCCCGAGCTTGGACTAACCAACCACATGGAGTAGCGTCGTAGAACGTGCCCGATCTCGAGAAAATGGTCTGTGATCTGGCATATCCATAAGGAGGAGATTTGATGAGCAGGAAGGCGACGGCGCTGATGCTCGGTTTGGTGATCTTGCTGGCGGCCACGGTGACGGCTGCGGCGACGGCGAAGTCCGACGCGACGGTCAGTCTGAGACTTTCAGCGCCGAATGAGAATCGTGCACAGTGGGAGGCGATGATCGCGAACTTCGAACGCGTCAATCCCAGCATCGACATTCAGGGAACCTTTGTTCCATTCGCGCAGCAGGATCCGCTTCTACTGACGCAGTTCCAGGCTGGTACCGCGCCTGATCTCTTCACCGCGAACGTCGGTGGCAGCTCGAGCGCGGGTCTCTATGCGTTCGGCTCGCAAGGAAGGCTGGCGGATCTCTCTAGCAGCCCATGGAAGAAGCGTGTGGTCGACGCGGCACGGCCGTACATCACGGTGAAGCAGCGGATCTACGGGGCCCCGGTTGGCTATTCCACCTCTGGCCTTTCCTACAACGTGGACTTGATGCAGTCGCTCGGCGTGAAGCCCCCGACCAAGTTCTCAGAGCTGCTGGACGCCTGCGCGAAGATCCGGGCTGCGGGGAAGATCCCGATTGCTCAGGGCATGGCCGGGATTAGCCATCAGATCCAGTTCTTTGTCCCGATCCTCGAAAACTACGTCTACAACCTTGATCCGAAATGGACGGTGAAGCGGATCCAGAAGAAGACGACGTTTGCATCATCACCGTTGTGGCAGCGAGCGCTGCAGGTAATCGTGGATATGCGGAACGCGAACTGCTTCCAGCCAGCCCCGGCGGGAACCACGGTCGCCGCAGCGCAGGGCCTGATCGCCCGAGGCGACGCTGTGATGTGGGTCACCAACTCGGCCGACCACGCCGCCGTGCGAGCGATCAACCCAAACATCAACCTGAACCAGGGCCCCTTTCCAGCCGACCTCGCAAAGGACACTGTCGTCGGAACTGGCAACGGCAGCGCCAACATCCTCGTCAACAAATTGACGCAGCACCTGAAGGAAGCAAGGATGTTCGTCGACTTCGTCATGCGCCCGGCGCAGGCGCGACTGTTCGCAAAGATCGGTGCCGGCGTCTCCGGCGACGACCTCAAAGCGGGCATCCTGCCTAAGGACCTCAGCGCCGACGGCCCGTACATGAAGGCCGGAAAGGTCGTCTACTCGCCCACGGCGGGATGGCCACGACCCGACAAAGGCCTCTTCATCCCCACCTTCGTCACGCTCCTACCCGGCCTCTTCACCGGACAAAAAACACCCGCCCAAATCCTTCAGGACATGGATACGGCCTGGGATCGCTAACCGGTTCGAGACGTAGGACACAGTTACCGGAACGTTGTGAGGGCGGCCCCAAAGCCGCCCTCACAGCTTCCACCGGGTCTCGCCGGTGCCGACAACTCCGATCATTTGAGTTCATCGAGGGTCGCGACATCGGCATCAAGCTCATGTTGAGCTGGTTCGCAGCTGTTGTCGAGGTGAGGTTGTGCCGCCTGGCGTTCGCGGCGGAGCGATCACCGTCGCCTCGGCGATGCCTCGGGGGAGGTCGGCGTGGCGGCGGACGTGCTCACGGACGTCTTCGCCGAGGACTCCCGTTCGAGCTCGCGCCGGCATTCCAGCTCGGAGCAGACGGCGAGGAACACGAGCTCGGAGCCCCTTGCTGCGACGGTCGGGCGGGGGGTCGCCGAGGCTGCCAGAACGGCTTCCGCTTGCGCGGACGCACGCTCCGTGAAGGAGCGCCACGCCTGGCCGAGCGCCCAGGCCGGCGTGGTCGTCCACCCGGCGAGAAAACTCGCCTGGGCCGCGCCGAAGGGCAGGTAGACCTCGCCGCCGAGGATGCCGAGGCCGAGCCCGGGCAGCGATTGCACGACCTTCCCGGCTGCCGCCAGAGGCCACAGCAGCTCGCCGCTTCCCGTTACCGCACCCTGGGCGCGCAACTCTCCGGGAAGCCGGTACGCCCACCTCGAGTCGGCGCCCAGGACGACGTCGGCGGTCGGCCTGGTCACTCTCTCGTGCGGCGGCTCACCCTCGACCGCCGACGGAAGACGGAGCCTCCGCGATCGCAAGGCGACACAACCCAAGGAATCGCCGGTTCGACGCTGCCGGATGACCAGACGCCCGCGACGGAGCGGACAGATACTCGAACACCTCAGGCCGCTTTCGCAGCACGCGCTCCAACGCCGTCCGCCCTTCAGTCTCAGTCGCCCACGTCATACCGTAGCCGGACGATACATCCGATCCGGCCGTGGAGTCCGGGCTCTTTCTCTCCACTGCGGGCTCTTCTTCCCGTCTCACTGGCAGGAGAGGGCGCGGTATGATGACGTGGTTCGCGAGGGACGTGAATGTGCTTTCAGCGTCTCCACCCAGGCCGGCATGCAGCCGGCTGACCCTCGAAGCCGATCGAACGCGAGAGAAGGAGTTCCGATGTCTGTGACCGACCTTGACATCCTGCCCGGCGAGGATCGCGCCGGTCGGCGGATCATCCGTCCGACGATCCATCACTTCGGGATCGCGACGACGCGGCACGAGGAGATGCTCGCCTGGTATCGCGATGTGCTCGGCCTCGAGATCGTGGCGCCGCTCCCAGCCATCGAACCGCTGCCGAGGATGACGTTCGTCACGAGCGACGAGCATCACCACCGCGGCGGCTTCATCACGACGTCGCAGCTGAAGGACAATCCCGACCGGCTCGACTACTCGCGCGTCCAGCATCTCGCCTGGGAGTACGAGGATATCGATCAGCTGCTCGAGTCGTGGGAGCGGATCCACGAACTTGGCATCGAGCCGGTCGCGTGCTGGTGCCACAACGGCAGCTCGTTCGCCTTCTACTACAAGGATCCGGACAGGAACACAGTCGAGTTGACCGCCCCGGCGCACGAGAGCCTGCGGGCCGGGCTGGCGCGCGTGCTGAGCGCGGAGTGGGCGACGAACCCGAACGGCCAGGCGGTCGATCCGCGCAAGCTGATCGAGGCACGCAGCCGCGGCGTGGGCCTCGACGAGCTTCGCGAGCGCGCGATCGCGAACGAGTACAAGCCAGATGTCCCGCCGCACCCGCTTGCCGTCTGGTAGCCGCAAGCAGCGACGGGAGCGAGGATCGAGCATCCCCGCGCATGCTGAGGGGTGCGGCCGAACGCGAGATCGCCGAGTCCTAACAGTGTTGCTGTTGCTCTATCTGACAACGGAGAAGGGCCGACTTGTGATGCTGCGTCAGCGTGTGGCCTGCGCGAGGATCGGGGAGTCTCGCCTGAACCCCCACACGGCGCAATAGACGCCGAGCGACAGCTCCCACAGAAACTCGGGGATCACGGTGATGGCGGGCACCGTGCTGCCTGCGTCCCAGGCGTCGAACAGGGTGCCGATGCCCGAAAGGATGATGAGTGGCCCACCGATGAGGCCAAGCCACGCCATCCACCGTGGCACCAGGCGGGAGCTGTACATCAGGTAGCCGAGGATCAATCCGTTCCCCCAGCCGACAATGAAGCCGGGGCCGAGCAGGAATGTCCAGTCCTTTAGTGCAGCGAGCGACACGGCAAGTGCAGAGGAATCCGGACTGTCTTGTCGCAGACTCACGATCCCGAGCACGAAGACAATGCCGGCTGCGATGAACGTGCACTCCACGAGGCGAGCGGCGACGTAGCCGAGCGAGAGCGTCTCATTCTGTCGCCTCAGGATCGGGTAGACGACGACGGCTGTCCCGACGTTCGAGATTATGAGCAGGAGCTCCAGGAGCACTCCGACATAGATCTGAGTGTCGTGGCCGCCACCGGCGATGTATGAGGCTGGGTCATCGAGAACGGGCTGGTAGAGAGCGAGTGCAGGGATCGAGGTGACGAACGTGGTGAGGAACAGCACTCCGAAGATCCGTGCGTTCCTTTGGTCATTTTCCATCCTTAGCTCTCTCCTTTCCGGTCGAAAGGCGCGAACTGAAGGTCGAGGCGAATCCAGCGGCTCGGCCTCGATCGGCTCCGGCATCTATCTCGCAGCGGAACAGATCGGTCGGTCATCCAGCGACCCTTTTGCACGCGCTGTCCTCACCGATGGTCGTCGAACGCAGACGCGAAGCGCTCGAAGAATGCAGGCGCGGCCGCGAGGGACTTGACAAAGTGTCCGACCGTGACGTTGACGACCGTCACTCCCGCTTCCCTCAGTTCAGGCATCCCGACCTCTAGCGACCGCCTGATGTCGCCATCGAGCGCTCTCAGCGTGAACGCGACATCCTGTAGCGCGCTGCCTACGGACTCGCGGAGCCGGACGACACCTTCGGCGATCTCCGCGGCCGGGGTCGTCGGCGGAGGGATCCAGCCTTGGGCGTAGTCCGCGATGCGCCGAGAGGTTCGGGTCAGGCTGCTGCCTCCGACCCAGATCTTGATGCTGTCGGGGCTGAGCGGCCTCGGCTCGCCATAAAGGGACTCGAAGGAGACGCTGGGCGAGCTGAAGCTTGCCGGCGAGTCGCGCCAGAGTACTCGGCAGGCGCGAAGCGTGTCATCCATACGGTCTCCCCGCCCGGCAAAAGGCACGCCGACCCCCATGAACTCCGGCTCGTGCCACCCGGTGCCCGCACCGAGCACAACGCGGCCGCCCGACAGAAGGTCGAGGGTCGCGCAGGTCTTCGCGAGGAGCAGCGCGGAGCGAAGCGGGACGCTCAGGGTGGCTGAGGCCAACTCGACACGCTTGGTCACCGCCGCCGCCGCAGCAAGTGCCGTCATCGGCTCGAGGTACGGCGATGTAGGGACGTAGGGGAATGTGTTGTACGGATAGTTGTCTGTCGTCGGCCCGAGAGCCAGGTGATCCGGCATCACAACGAGGTCGAGGCCGGCTTCCTCTGCCTGCCTTGCGAGAATAGGGAGACTGGGCACACTCTCGGCGGCTGCGAATAGCGGGCCGGCGAGGATGACTCCGGCCCGCAGCTCTTTTGCGCCGTCAGCGCTCGACATAAACCATGCCGTCCTCCACGGTCACGTCGTAGACCCGCACCCGGAGACGGGTGGGATCGGCCGGACACCGTCCATCCTCGACTCGGTACTCGTACTGGTGCCAAGGGCAGTGGAGGACGAATTGGTCTGGCTCGTGCCGGTAGGTCATCGACGTGGTGCCCTCAACCATGTACGGCTTCAACCGGCCGAGCGAGAGACGCGCGCCGTAGTGTGGGCAAACGTCGCGGAGAGCATGGAAGCGGCCACTGGGCGTCCGCAAGACGACGAGCGCGATCCTGTCCACTTGGACAACGCGCATATCGCCTGGTTCGAGCTCGTCGGCGGGAAAGAGCTCGTGCTTCATCGGCCGAGCAGCTTCGGGTAGGTATCGATCGCGTTTTGGTAGCGGATCTTCCTCCGCAACTCCTCGGGCAGAGTGTTGGGCAGGACGTTGTCGACCGAGTCTGCGTCGAAGTGTGGGTAGTCGGTCGCGAACATGAACATCTCGTCCGATCCGACCAGCTCGCAGAGCGTCTCCAGCTCGCTGGGCGGCCCCTCCATCGGCTGGGTCGCGAAGCGGAAGTTGGAGCGCATGTGCTCGCTCGGCAGCCGCTTTACCCAGGGGATCTCGCTGCGGAACTCCTTGTAGTGAATGTCGAACCTGCGCATCAGCCAGGGGACCCAGAAGAGTCCAGCCTCGAGAACGACGACTTTCAACTCAGGGAACTTGTCAATCACACCGTTCGAGATGAGGCTGACGACCTGAGACGCCGAGACGGTCGGCGAGGCGAGCGTATGCCACTCCATGAAGTAGCGCATCCACCCGAGCGGCGTTTCCGTGTTCATCCCGAAGTGCAGCGCAAGCGCGAGGTCGTTCCGGACAGCCGCCTCGTAGATCGGGTGGTATCTAGGGTCGCCGTACTCCCGATCGTGGACGACCGGGAGGAAGACCTGCACCATCTGCGGATGAGAGCCGACACGGTCGATCTCGCGCGCCGCCTGCTCCGGATCGTGAGCGACGACGTGGACCGAGCCGCGCAGCCGCGGCTCCTGCTCGAGCCAGTGCTCGATCTGCCAGTCGTTGTAGGCGGACGCCATCGCCGCCGCCTGCTCGTACCATCCCTGCTGGGCCGAGTAGTAGTAGAACCCGTTCAGGATCGCGACCGACACCTTCTCGCCGACGAGGAGCTGCTCTCGCAGCAGGTCGACGCTTGTCGCCGCGACCCCGTAGAACTTTCTGTCCGCCGTGTCGCCGCCACCCTGCTGCCATTCCGTGCGGTAAGCCTGCTGGTTGGGTTGGACGTGAGGGAGGCCCGATCCGAGCACCGGGCCGTACTTCATGAGACGGTGCCACTCCGGAGCCAGGTACGGCTTCAGGACGTCCGCGGTGGGCATCACCTCGTGGACGTCGGTGTCGACTAGGAACGTTTCTATCGGCTCGCCCAGGATCGTCGGGGAGTCTTCGACAACGGACATTTGCTCGTCCTCTCGCCGTGTTTTCAGTTTCGTCGATTGTACTAGCAGGCTCGCGCGGGCGTTAATATTCTGTCGATGGCGTGTGACCTCGTCCACATCATCGCTCGCTGGAGTGTCGCGAGAGTCGCGTCGTGGTCACCCCCGGGGCTTGCTTGACGCGGTGGGGTTCGACCCTCAGACGAGGACCTTACTCTCGTGTGGGAGGCATCCGCATGGCGCGCGCGGAGAGCTCACCGTCCGCCCGGCAACGCGGGCGAGACGTTCCGTACCTGCGGAAGTAGCCTTCCCTATGCAGGGCGCGGTGCCAAGACGGCGATCACGCGGGCTGGGCGATCGCCGAGCGTCGAACTGGTCAAGGTCTCCGTCCGCGAGAAGTAGAACGAGTCACCCTCCTCCAGCACGACAGGTTCCTTGCCCTCACGCTCGATGAGTAGCTTGCCGCTAAGGACGTAGAGGAAACACTCGGCGTCGTAGGGAGGGATGTCCGCGACCCGCGCCCCTGGGTCGTGGACGCCGAGCAACGGCACCATCCGGCGGTCGCTGTCGGGCGCGAGCAGGAACGCATGCATGCCTTCGCCGGGAAGGTTCACCTGCCGTGCCTCGCCGTGGCGAACGGGCTCTTCGCTCTTGCCGATCCGCTTTGGGAGCAGCTCCCCCAGACCGACGCCGTAGAACCGCAGAAGCCGGTACAACCGGCCGAGGCTGATATCGCTCCTCCCCTTCTCGACAAGCGCGATGAACGAGTTCGAGATCTGGGTGGCGTCCGCCACCTCCGCGATCGTCTGGTTCCGCTCGCGCCGGAGATTCCGAAGCGTCGCGCCCAGTCCCGGTTGTTCGATCAGCTCGTTCTCAGACTCGGGTTTTTCGGGGCGGTTTGACATCTCCGCAGATGATATAAACGATCGGATGCAGAATATTGACGCCCGGGATCGCGTGATCGCCGAAACGCCGTTTCCGTCCGCGGAAACGATGCAGTGTCCGTACCCGCTGTACACGGCCCTCCAGGCAGGGCCTCCCGGACGACTCCCGACCGGAGAGTTCGCCGTCTCGCGGCGTGAGGACATCCTGGAGGTCACGCGCCGGCCCGAGGTCTTCTCGAACCATCATTCGGCCTATGACAACGGTTGGATGCGCGCGGCGACGCTCGTCGATCACGTTAACCCTGACTACTCGTGGGGCATTGCGACATCCGACCCGCCGGACCACACCTGGAAACGGCGGGTGGCGTTCGAGATGTTCAAGCCGGGTCCCCTGCGCCGGCAGGAGCCGATGATCCGTGGGTTCGTCGACGAGTTGATCGATCAGTTCATCGACCGAGGCGAGTGCGAGTTCGTCAAGGAGTTCGCTAACAAGCTGACCGCTTCGGTGATCCTGACGTTGTTCGGGTTGCCGCTCGACTACCTGGAGCGGGCAATCGCCTGGGGCCGCTACGAGGGCTTCGGCACGCGCTGGGCAGCGCCCGAAAACCAGAAGGCCGCGCGCGATGCGATCGTCGACCTCGGCCTGTTCATCCGCGAGCGAACCATGGAGCGTGTCGAGAGTCCCGGCGACGACGAGTTTTCGCTGCACGTGCAGCGCCACCTTGAACGGCGCGGCTCCCTGGACATGGGGAACCTAGTGGCGGACGCCACCGTGCTCTTCATCGGGGGAATCATCACGAGCGCGCACCTCATGTCGAGCATGATGAAGCTCTTCATCGAAAACGGCGAGCAAATGGAGCGAGCCAGGGCGAGTCGCCCTGCACTGAAGAAAGCCGTCGAGGAAGGCCTCCGGGTAGAGTCGCCCACCCAGATCATTCCCCGTCTGGCCGTCGAGGACAGTGAGGTCGCGGGAGTACCGATTCCCGCAGGTTCGATCCTCCTCCTACTTTATGGCGCGGCTAACCGGGACCAGAGCGTCTTTGAGTGCCCGGAGCAGTTCGACGTCGATCGTGAGAACGTCCGCGATCACGTCGCCTTCGGCCACGGCATCCACTTCTGCATCGGCGCGCCGCTGGCGCGCCTAGAAGCCATGATCGCCTTCGAGCGAATCTTTGCCCGCATGGGCAATCTTCGCTTCGCCGAAGGCAAAAACGACTTCGCGAATCAATGGACACCAATCTTCCGGGGCCTCCACGAACTGCACATCGAGTTCGACGCCGTCGGCTAGACCCCCCGTTTGCCACGCGCGTGAAGGCATCGCCGCCCGAAGTTTGCCTCGCGCATGGAAGCGGCTGCGCGATCGTGGGCAGGACCAGGTCCAGCCGCATCCGAATGAGCGGGCGCCACGAGAGCTAGCGAGGCCATCGGACTGCGGCCAAGCTCGTGCTGAACCCGAGCCGCGTACTACGATCCCGTGATGGGCGAGCAGGACGTTCCGTACGACGAGGCGCTCGGCCTTCGCGTCTTGGACGTGATGAGGCTTCGTCCGCACAGTCTCCGCGCGGATGTTGCTGTCGGTGAAGTGCGCGAGATGTTCAGGAATCCGCGTGTCCGTATCGTGCTGTTCACGGACTGCGAGGTCCTCGCGGGCGCGGCAAGACGCGAGGACATTCCCGAGGCGGCCCGCGACGACGAGCAGGCCCGCGGCTTCTTGCAGACCGACCTGAGATGGGTGTCGCCGGAGACGCCGGTGGCGGACGTTGCCGCGCTGATCGCAGCCGATCAGGACCGGCGGCTGATCGTCCTGGATGAGCAGCGCGTGCTGCTTGGCCTTGTCTGCCTGAACGGGAATGGCACGGCGTTCTGCCGTTAGGCGGAGTTGGGATTTGAGCCAGTTCGACTACATCATCGTCGGCGCCGGGTCAGCCGGATGCGTGCTGGCGCATCGGCTGAGCGCGGCTCCTGCGTCCCGTGTCCTTCTGCTCGAGGCCGGCGGCCGCGACCGCAACCCGATGTACAAGGTTCCCAAGTTCCTGTTCTTCACGGGTCAGAGCAGGACCCACGCATGGCACTACCCCGTCGGCCCGTTCGGCCCCGCCGGCCAGACCGAGGACTGGGTTCGTGGGAAGGTGCTCGGTGGCTCGAGCTCGATCAACGGCATGGTCTACAACCGTGGTTTCGCGCCCGACTACGACGCGCTGAGCGCCCTTGGGAACCCCGGTTGGGACTGGGAGACGATCGTCCGGGCGTACAGGGCGATCGAGAATCACGAGCTCGGGGCGAGCGACATTCGAGGGGTTGGCGGCCCACTCGACGTTACCGTCGGCCCAGAGCAGGAGGAGGCATCCGAGGCGATGATCGACGCCGCCGAGAGCCTGGGCATGGCACGGCAGGCGGATGTCAACTCGAGCGACGATGAGCGCATCGGTTACGCGCCCCGCACGATCAAGAACGGGCTGCGCGTAAGTGCGTCCACAGCATTCCTGCGCCCGGTCAGCTCACGCGACAATCTGACTGTTGCGACCGAGACGTTCGCGACGCAGATCCTCTTCGCGGGAGACACGGCCATCGGCGTCCGCGCCCGCAAGGGCGCCCAGACCATCGACTTTCACGTAAAGCGAGAGGTAATCCTCTGCGCCGGGAGCATTGCGACGCCTCAGCTTCTGCAGCTATCGGGAATCGGCCCCGCAGCCGTGCTGCGAGACGCAGGAGTCGTCGTGCGCTGCGATAGCCCGCTCATCGGCGAGCGGATGCGCGAGCATCGCTGCTTCCCCCTGCAGGCGAGGCTCCGACGGAGCATCGGCTACAACCGGATGCTCTCCACGCGCTCGAGACAGGGCATGACGGGGATGAAGTACCTCGCCACACGGCGCGGCCCGCTCTCGACGTCAGCCTTCGATCTTGTCGCGTTCTTTCGGTCGCTACCCGAAAGCGAGCGTCCCGACGCTCAACTCCTGCTCGCGCCGTTCTCCCGCGGTCTACCGTTCGAACGGTTTCCGGTCGAGCGTCGGCCCGGGATCTCGATCGTCGGATTCGTCCTGCGTCCTACCAGCGAGGGCAGCATCCGCATCGTCTCGTCGGACCCGGCAACGCCGCCGCGGATTGAGCCCAACTACCTCGCCACCGGACACGACCGCCGCATCTCGGTGGCGATGTTCCGAAGGATGCGGGAGCTGTTCCACGAGTCACCACTTTCGGAGCTTGTCCTCAGCGAGACGGTTCCGGGCGAAGCGGTCGACCACGACGATGACATCATCAAGGCCGGGTTTCTCTACGGAGGCACGGGCTATCACGCGTGCGGCACCTGCGCGATGGGACCGAACGAGAGCGACGGCGTCGATGCCGAGCTCCGCGTGCGTGGCGTACGACACCTCCGCGTGATGGACGCGTCAGTCCTGCCAACGATGGTCAGCGGCAACCTCAATGCGCCGATCATGGCGATGGCCTGGCACGCCGCCGACCTGATCCAAGCCGGCGAGTGAGCGGCGCTCATCATCTCTGAGCCTGACGGAGCCGCTGCTCGCGTTCGCTCCAAAGGTCGTCTCGACCATCAACGCGCACTCGTAGGGAAGGTGGAGTGACCGAGCACAGCGTGGTCGTTCGGGATCTCGTCAAGCGCTACCCCGGCTCGCCGGTGAACGCCGTGGACGGGATCTCGTTCTCAGCCCAGACCGGAGAGGTCTTTGGCTTGCTCGGGCCGAACGGAGCGGGCAAGACCACCACGGTCGGGATGCTGACAACGCGCGCGCGCCCCTCGGGCGGCGACGCGTACGTGGCGGGCGTGGACATCCGGCGCGACCCCGTCACCGCACGGAGCCGGTTTGCGGTCGTGCCGCAGCGCAGCAACCTCGACCGCGCACTCTCGATCCGCGACAACCTGATCTTCCACGCGGCCTACCATGGCGTCTCCACCGCCGATCGTGGACGCCGGGCAGATGCACTGCTCGACCAGTTCGGGCTCCTCGATCGTGGGAGCAGCAAGCCCGACTTCATCTCCGGAGGACAGGGCCAGAGAATCATGATCGCGCGCGCGTTGATGCACGAGCCCTCGGTGCTATTCCTCGACGAGCCGTCCACGGGGCTCGACCCGGCAGCTCGTCTGTTCGTCTGGGACCGTCTGCGGGAGTTGAAGGAGCGCGGCGTAACGCTTCTTCTGACGACCCACGACATGAACGAGGCCGCCGAACTCGCCGACCGGGTCGCGATCATGGATCACGGCAAGCTCCTCGCGATCGATACCCCCGAGGCGCTCGTGCGCGGGCTGCCGGGCGGGACGACCCTCGAGCTGAGCACCATGGCAGTCGCTGGCCAAGCGCTCACAGAGCTCGTGGAAGGGCTTGGCCGGTTACCGGGCGTCGAGAGTGTCGAGCGTGTGGAAACCGACGCAGCGAGCGGCGCGGTACACGTGAGGCTTTACGTCTCGGGCGAGGCGCCGCTCCTCGTCGGACCTGCGGCGGCGCTACTAAACGAGCGCGGTCTCCCGCTCGCCGACGTCGCCATCGGGCAGGCGAGCCTCGAGGACGTCTTTCTGAGTCTGACGGGGCGAGCACTCCGATGAGCGGTTCGGGGCACAGTCAGACTCGGGCGTTTCTCGCGATCCTGCGACGCGACCTGTACGTGACCTGGCGCGAGCTGCCCGCATTCCTCGCGCAGGTGATCCTGCAACCTCTCTTCCTGCTCTTCGTCTTCGGCAAGGTGCTCGGCTCGCTCGGCTACACGCAACCCGGCTACGCCGACTTGCTCTTCCCCGGTCTACTCGCGCTCACCGCCGTCGTCACGGGCATGCAGGCGCTCGCGTTCCCGCTCGTGATCGAGTTCGGCTGGACGAAGGAGATCGAGGATCGCCTCCTCGCGCCGATCAGCACCGGCCTCGTCGCCGCGGAGAAGGTCCTGTTCGCAACGCTCCGCGCGCTCGCAGCGACCACCCTCATGATTCCGATCGGGATCCTCGTCCTCGGCTCGATCCCCTGGCACTGGGACGCTCTGCCCCTCTTCCTGGCCGTCCTCCTCCTCGCCTCCCTGACCGGTGCGAGCCTCGGGCTCGTGCTCGGCACTGCCGTCAAGCCGACGAGCATCAACATCATTTTCGCGCTCGTCTTCACACCGCTCCTCTTCACGGGCTGCAGCCAGTACCCATGGCCGTCGCTCGACCAGCTGCGCTGGTTCCAGATCGTCACGGCGGGGAACCCGATGACCTACGCGAGCGAGGGGCTTCGCGCTGCCCTCGTGCCTAGTGTCCCGCACATCGCCGTCTGGGTCTGCCTCACAGTGATGCCGATCGCGAACATCACGCTGCTCGCGATCGGCGTACGGGGCTTCTACCGCCGCGCGATCGACTAGCGTCGGGACGCGCACGGCGACGTGGCAGACTGACGCGCACGCCCCTGCCCTTCACGCACGAGAATCGGAGGAACCATGTCCTCGCAGGCAACGGGGTCAGGAGAAGCTCGGAAGCTCCCACACACAGCCGTCGCGCCGCAGCTCCATCACATGGCACTGAAGACGCGTCGCGTCGACGAGATGGTCGACTGGTACGGCAAGGTCACGCTGATGGAGGTCATGATCCCGTTCCCGTTCGGAACCTTCCTCTCGAACGACGAAGCCAACCATCGACTCGTATTCCTCGCAGCCGAAGGAGAAGACGCCGACTTCTTCCACTACAGCGACTTCCACCACGTGGCCTTCGAGTACGACTCGATGCAGGACCTACTTGCAAACTACGCGCGCCTGCGAGACATCGGCATCACACCGGCGATGACCGTTGATCACGGCCCGACGACGTCGTTCTACTACCGCGATCCCGACGACAACGAAGTCGAGCTCCAATGCGACAACTTCGGCGACTGGGCGCTCTCGAAGGACATGGTCATGAACTCGCCCGTCTTCGCAGCGAACCCGCTTGGCACCTGGGTCGACCCCGACCAGATGATCGTCGCCTGGGAAGCGGGTGCCACGGCCGACGAGATCCACGAGCGGGCCTACGGCGGCGAGTTCGCACCGGCGAAGACACCGAACCTCCGCATGCCGGCCGGGAGCAACGTCGAGGAAATGCTGCGGCACGGCTATGTCGACCGGAAGATCCCAGGGGTCGACGCGTGACGCCCGACACCCTGTGCTAAAAGGGCTGCCCGAGCACCTCTCGGCACCGCGGGAGAATTCTCACCGCGACGCCGGCTAGCTGCTCGTGCGCACCCTCTTGGCCTGCCTACCGACGGCTGGCGCCCGCCGAGAGACCGGCACGCAGTTGGCCCGCTCAGCGAAGCGGGTTCATGCCGCCGTCGACCGAGATGATCTGGGCGGTCATGAATCGTGCCCCGTCGCCGACCAAGAACACGAGGACGGGAGCCATGTCGGTGTCGGGATCGCCCGATCTTCCGCCGAGCGGGATCCGCTTCGCCATCAGCGCCTCGTGCGCTGCCAACTCCTCCTCGTTGTAGCGGGCTCGGCTCTCCTCGTACATTGGCGTCCAGATCACCGGGCAGATCGCGTTCGCGGTGATCCTGTGCCGCGCCCACTCGTGCGCAATCGTTCGCGTCCACGCGATCACAGCCCCCTTCGACGCCGAGTAGTGGGCGCCGTTCACATAGGGGTAGAGGCCTGCGCCCGAGGCGAAGTTGAGAATCCGGCCGCCGCCGTTGTCGCGCAGATGAGGGAACGCCGCCTGGTTCGTGAGGAAGGTTCCTCGCAGGTTGACGTTCATGGTGAGGTCCCACTCCTCGTCCCCGATGTCCTCGGCGGGAGCGCGACGCTCGACGGCTGCGACGTTCACGAGCGCGTCGAGGCCACCGAGCTCCACGACTGCGCTGCCGAAGGCGACGCCGACCTCGGCCCGACGGCTGACGTCACAGTGGCGGTAGGTCGCCACCCCGGGCCCGCTTGCCGTGGCCTCGCGCGCTACCCGCTCGCCCGCCTCGTCGAGGACGTCGAGCGATGCGACCGACGCTCCCTCGCGGACGAACGCGCGCAGCGCGCTCTCGCCGATTCCCCGGGCACCGCCGGTGACGACGATGCGCTTGCCCTCGAGTTGCATACGCCTCTCCTCAGGAAGGGTCGTAGACGACGTGCACAGCCTTGGGCGCACGCTGATTGACGTTCGGGATATGGGAAATGTCGCTCTTGCCGGGAGCGAGGCGAAGCCCGGGCAGCCGGTCGAGCAGCCGCTCGACCGCAATCCGACCCTCGAGCCGAGCAAGCGGTGCGCCGACGCAGGTGTGGATCCCGTAGCCGAGCGCCGTCTGGAACTTCGCAACCGACGGGCGCTCCAGGAACAGCGCATCCGGATCGTCGAACTTGCGCTCGTCCCGGTTTGCAGCTCCCCACATCGTCAGCAGCAGGCTGCCCGCCTCCAGCGTGACGCCGCCGAGTTCAACGTTCCGCACTACGACCCGCTGATTCCATTGGATCGGCGACTCGAGCCGCATCGACTCCTCAAGGAGGGGCGAGATGAGGGATCGATCTGCGCGGACACGCTCGAGCTCGCCGGGGTGCTGAACGAGCAACAGCACGGTGCTGGCGAGCATGTGTGCCGTCGTGGCATTCCCGGCGGCGAAGAGGTTCGCAACCTCGGCCAGGAGGTACGGAAGGTCGAGCTCCCCGTCGCGCGCGACCTGCGCCTGCACGATCTCCGTCAGGAAGTCGTCAGTCGGATGATCGCGACGTTCCTCGATCTCGACGCGAAAGTACTCGGCCAGATGGAGTCGCCGCTGCTGCTCTGCGGCCTGCTCCTCGGGCGATGCCAGCTTGCTTCCGACCGGCCCCTGCCCTGACGTCCAGCGAACGATGTCGTCCTCCTCCGCCCGGGGGAAGCCGAACGTCTCCATCATCACCCGCCTCGGCAGAGGCTCGGCAAAGGCCGAGCGGAACTCGACTGCTCCCGCGGCCGCGAAGGTGTCGATCAGCTCGTCCACGAGCCGTTCGATCCGCGGCTCGAACCAGCTCAGTCGGCTCCGTGTGACGAGCTGCGAGCAGAAGGAACGCTGGCGGCGATGCTCGGCTCCGTCCGTGAACGGCAGTGGCCACGGCCCGCTGTCGTCCCCACCGACCCGGGGCCCGCCCAGGATCTGGTCGTTCAGCGGCCCGATCATGTTCGAGAAGAGCTCCGGGTTGCGAACGACGTGGACGATGTCGTCCCAGCGTGACACGAGATAGGTGCCGTCAGGTAAGCGGTGGACCGGAGACTCGTCCCGCAGGTACCGGTAGAACGCAAACGGGCACTCGATCACCTCGGGCGAGGGATACTCGAACGCAGGCGCCGCCGTCCCGCTCGAATCGAGATCTCCGCTCACCCTGAAGTCCCGGTCCTCTCCTGCCTCGGCGTCGGTCCGTCGCCGGCCGGGCATCCGCTGAGTCCACTACATCGCAACGGACGAGCCCCCGTCGATGACGATGAGGTCACCTGTGTGGTAGGTCGCCGCGTCGCTCATGAGGTACGCGGTGATCCCCTCAACGTCGGCTGGGTAGCCGACACGCGGGATCGGGTTATGCAGCCGCATCTGCTCCTCCCTCTGGGCGACGACCTCCGCGTCGCGCTTCAGCCCGGTGTCGAAGTACCCGGCCGCGACCATGTTCGCGCGAATGCCGTAGCCGCCGTACTCGACGGCGATGCTGCGCGTCATCGCAAGAGCGGCGCCCTTGGCCGCGGCATAGTGCTCGAGGCGCGGCACGCCTCGAAGGACGAGCAAGCTGCCGCAGACGATCAGGGAGCCGCCGGGATCGCCGGCCTCAGCGCGCGCAACCATGTGCTTGACCGCCTCTCGCAGCGTGTAGAAGACCCCGTGCTGGCTCGGCCCGAGCAGATCGTGGTACATCTCCGACGGCATCTCGTGGAAGGACGGCGGGCGCGAGCTGATCCCGGCGTTCGCAACGACGCAGTCGATGCGCCCCATCTCGGCCGCGGCCTCGGCCATGGCCGCGACCACACGTCCCTCGTCCGAGACGTCGACCGACTGGGTAAAGACGCGGGCTCCGTAGGACCGGAGCGCGGCTGCGGCCTCCTCGTTCTTCTCCGCGCGGCGGCCCCAGATGACAACGTCGCCCCCGCATTTCGCGATGCCCGTCGCAAAGCCGAACCCGAGCCCCTGGTTCCCACCCGTCACCAGCCCCACCTTCCCGCTTAGGTCGAAGAGGTTCGTGCTCACGCGCCCTCCTCGCCGCCCGACGGCTGCGCAAGGGCAGCCGTCGCCAGCGCGAGCTCGCTCTCGAGCCACGCGATCTCGTCGTAGGTGGCGCCGCCGGTGCGGTCGATCAGCTGCTCGAGGGAGACGATCTGGGCTCTACGGCTCGCCGCGTTGCCCGGATCCGCGGCGAGCGCGATCTCGAGGAAGTGAAGCGCCTCGACCGGTCTACCGGCCTCGTTGTGGGCGGACGCCGCCCGAGCAAGAGCAGCCGGCCCTCCCGCCAGCTCTGCAAGCTCGGGCCAGACGGCGCTTGGAGGCACCTGGTACAGCTCGGTCGTGAGCTCGTGCCGGAACCAGCCCACGTGCTCCTCCCAGATCGCTCGGACGTACCACCAGACGGGCCCTCGACCTGCGGCGGGCTCCAGCTCCGTTGGGAGCTCAATCTCCTGCATCAGCGTCCAGAGGTCCTTGCCCTCGTTCATTCCACGGATCGTCTCGTCGTGGATGTACTGGATCGCGTCGCGGACCTTCGTAACGTCGTCGCGAATCCGCTCCGCGCCCCTGATCGGCCCCGGGCTGCCGGTGATCAGGAGCTCCGGCTCCAGCTCGAGCAGCAGTTCGAGGCCGCGCAGATGGAACCTTGCGCTGCGCTGCCGATCGCCACGCGGCGTGTACAGATGAGGCAACGCCCCGTGCAGCGCGCCCATGAACTGTCCCGTGAACACCGCCCGCTCCTTCGGCAGCCAGACGATCAGGCCGTCCAGCGTCTCCCCGCCCGGCGTCGCGTACAGCTCGAAGGGCCGGCCGTCGACCTCGAAGTCGTAGCGGTCGTGGAAGAACGTCGTGACCTCGGGCTCATCGGTTCCCTGGAACCAGGTGCGCAGATGCTCCGGTGACGGGTTCAAGCCGCCCACGATGCGTCGCGAGCGTGGCATGAAGAAATCCTTCAGGAGCGTGCGGTCGAGGCGACCGTCGGGGAAGAACGCCTGGACAATCGTCTCCACCCCGGGCCCGTCGAACGCGGCCCAGCCACCCATGTGATCCGGATGGCTCTGGGTGAGCACGATCTTGCGGACGTCGAGCGGACGTCCGAGCAGCGTCTCATATCGCTCCCGGTGCCGGGCCCCCTGATACGGCGTTCCGGTGTTGATGACGACGTCCCCGTCGCCGCTCGCGACGAGGTAGCTGTTCGCGCCGCTCGGCGACATCGCGATGTCGTCCGCGATCCACTCCGCCTCCCGCTCGGGATCCCAGCGCGTGTTCTCGACTAGCTGGTGAGTACGGCTCGTGTACGACGCCATCGACGCAACGCTCCTCTGGAGGTGGAGCGCCGGCAACTCGCTGCGCGGGACTCCAGTATTTTGCGGGCCTCTGCTCGGTGAGACTACTAAACTGGACAACGCGATGATGCGTGACATTCGAGACGCCGCGAATCCCGCTGCCGAACCGACCGACGCCAACCCGCTCGGACAGCCGCGACTCGGTCGCGTCCTGCGCGAGCTACGGGAGCCGCGTGGCCACACGCTGGCTGCCGTGGCGCGCGGTACCGGTATCTCGACCTCATTCCTGTCACTCGTCGAGAAGGGCCGCAGCGACATCAGCCTCGGGCGGCTCTACCGACTGCTGCGTTTCTACGGAGTCAGCCTCGACGAGTTCTTCTCGGAGGAGCGGGTCCCGCGACCCGAAGTCATCCGAAGGGGACAGGCGCGCCGCTTCGAGCTTCCGGAAGAAGGGTTCCAGATGTTCCTGCAGGCGCCAGACACCCGGCGGCTGATGATGCCCGTACTTGCGCTTCACGACCCCGGGAAGGCGCTTAGCGACGTTCCACCCCACGACGGCGAGGTCTTCCTCTACATCCTCGAGGGCACGCTGATGGTCGAGCGAGACGGGAAGGAGCCACTCGTGCTGCACGAAGGCGACTCCGCCTATCTCGCGCGCACCGAGCGCCAGACGAGCTCCGCCGTCGGCACCGCACCGGCGCGGGTGATCGCCGTGACGGCACCGCCGCCACCCGTTCTCCGAGCTCGGGTGACCTGAGAGCAACGCCGGAACTACGATCGCAGCATGACCGCGACGATGGACGCGATGGTTCTCGCGGAGTTCGGCGGCGAACTCACGATCGAGAGTCGCCCGGTGCCCTCGCCGGGCGTCGGCGAGGTGCTCGTCGAGGTCGTCGCCGTCGGGGCGGGTCTCACGCTCGAGCACGCCCGACTGGGCAGGCTGGGCGGTACCACGCCACGTGTGCTCGGGCACGAGCTCGGCGGGCGGATTGCAGCCGTCGGGCCCGGGGTCGATGACTGGCCCGAAGGCACTCGTGTCACCGCCACGTTCTATCTCCTGTGCGGCCACTGCACGTGGTGCGCCTCCGGGCGGGAGACCCTATGTACGGAATTCCGGGGCTTCCTGGGAAGCACGTGTGACGGAGCGTTCGCCGAGTTCGTCGTGGTTCCGGCCCATAATCTCGTGCGCGTGCCGGATGGCGTGACGCTGGCGGCCGCCGGCATCGTTGCGGACGCCGTGGCGACGCCGTACCACGCCGTCTCGAAGCGGCTCGGGCTGAAACCCGGTCAGCGGGTCGCCGTGATCGGAGCAGGGGGCGGGCTCGGCGTCCACACACTTCAGATGGTGCGTGCCTTCGGAGGGCACGCGATCGCCGTCGAGAGCAACTCGGCGAAGGCCCACGAGATCTTACGGCTCGCGCTGGCCGATACCGTCGTCGCGGGCGACAGACCGGACTGGGCCGACGAGGCACGGGAGAGAGCGGGCGGCGAGATCTACGCCGTCGTCGACACCGTCGGCTCGAGCGAGACGCTCGCCGCCGGCGCGCAGGCCGTTGGTCGTGCAGGGATCCTCGTCGCGCTCGGCTACCAGCCGAACGCGACGCTCGCGCTCGACCCGTTTCGACTGATCGGCGAAGAGGTGACCGTCACCGGGACCCGCTACGCAAGCCGCGCCGAGATCGCCGAGACACTCGAGCTCGTCCGCCAAGCGCGGATCCACCCGGTGATCGGCGCGACCTTCCCGCTGCGCGAGCTCAACGCCGCGTTCGAGGCGATCCGTGACAACGCCGTCCTCGGCCGTATCGTGATAGAGGTCGCCGACTAGCGACTGGTCAGGAGGCCGACCAGCGCGACGTCGAGGCTCGCGAGCAGCTGAGGACGAAGCGAGCCGAGCGCGGGGGCGTCGGCAGCGGCCCACCGGAAAAGGACACCGAGCATGACGTCGAAGAGGGCGAGCCCGGCGACGTCGGGATCGATGCCCGCGCGGACGTCTCCCTGCCGCTGCCCTCGTCGGATCGCGTCCGCCAGCAACGCGCTCGTGGTTCCGCTCGGGGGCAGGAATTGATCGCCGGACGTGAGCCAGTAGCGGACGAGCGGGCGACTGAGCTCCCGGTCGCTCTCGTAGAGATCGGCCCAGGCGCCTGCGGCATTGGCGAGCCTTGTCGCCGTATCGAGGGACTCGGGCTGGTCGAGAAGCGCCTGGCGCAACGCTTCGCGACGGCGGTCGCCCCATCTCTCGAGAAACGCGCGCTTGCGCGGAAAGTGGTTGAACACCGTTCCGCGAGCGACATCGGCGCGCGCGGCGATCTCGTCGATCGAGGTCTCGTGGTAGCCCTGCTCGACGAAGAGCCTCAGCGCGCAGTCCAGCACGCGCTCGCCGTTCGCCTGCTTGCGACGCTCGCGCCTGCCGACCGCTGCGGCAGTGCTGGCACCCGACGGGGTTCCGCTGGACGTCGACACTATACTGCAGTATAACCCTGGGGCACAGTTCATTAAGACAGTACGTCGAAAATCCCGACGGAGTGGAGAGCGAGGGCGATATGGGACGTATCGAGCCGATCCAGGGCGAGCCGCAGGACGAGCTGGTGGCAAGGGTGCTACGGCGCTGTGAGGCAACGGGAACCCCGGACGAGCGGATGATCAGGGTCTATGGACGCAGCGAGATCGGCGCAAAGTGGATCGAGTTCTGCAGCACGGTCTTCACCGAGGGACTGCTGCCCCACAGGCTCAAGGAGCTCGTGCGCATCCGGATGTCGGTCGTCGAGGAATGTGGTTATTGCTCCAGCATCCGTTCGAAGCTCGCCGTCGAGGAGGGTTTGTCGGAGAGCGTGGTACTCGAGCTGACCGACCTCGACTCGAGCAAGGGGATCAGTCCGCGCGAGAAAGCCGCTGTCCGCTACGCCGACCTTTACAAGCGCAACGAGGTCGACTCGGACGAGGTATTCGACGAGCTACGTCGTCACTTCAGCGACGAGGAGATCATCGAGCTCGGGGTGCTCTGCTCGATGCTCCACGGCGGCGGGCCCTTCACGGTGTCGCTGCAGGTGCTGAGCTGGGAGGAGGCCTGCGAGGTGCAGCCAAGCCTGGTCGCGCTGCAACAACCCATCGACGCAGCCGTCTGAGCGGCATTTACTACGCTCGTCTCGAGCTAGAGGCTTGACGGCACGGCCTCGCGGTTCGGTGGCGCGATCCAGACGCACTAGGCTGCCCACTCCGCGTTGAGATGCCATCACCGAACCGTCACGCACGGTGCGACGTTGCGCGAATTGACCGGGTGAGGGACGGTCTGGGACACTGCCGGGAGGATCCATGTCCCTGCATCCGTCGAAGGGAGCACGAGCAGTGCCCGCCACGAGTGAGGACGTCTTCGCGGAGCTGAGCGCCGAGCTCGGCTCCGCCACGGTAGGCGACCCGTACCCGGTGTTCGCAGAGCGGCGCCGGATGACCCCCGTGATGGAGGGGGATATCATGGCCGAGTTCGGGCTGCCGTCCTTCGCGCAGACCCTCGACGGAAGCCGGCCGATCTACACGTTCTTTCGCTACGACGACATCGTCGGAGCGTTGCGCGACCCGGGAACGTTTTCGAGCTCGGTGATCATGGACGTGTTCGAGCCGCTGCTCGGCCGCGTCGTGCTCGGCATGGACGGCGCCGAGCACCGCTCACTCCGTGGCCTGCTGATGCCGGCCTTCACCCGCCGCCTCGTCGAGATCTGGACCGACGAGATCATGCGACCGGTGGCGAGAGAGCTCGTGGCCGAGCTGGCACCCAAGAAGCGTGCGAACCTCGTCGACTTCTCGCTCCATTTCCCGGTCAGGATGATCTACCGGATCCTCGGCTTCCCGGACGATCAGGCGTCCTACGACGAGTTCGCTCGCTCTGGGCTCACCATGCTGCTCGCGCTCTCGGGAGTGAACCCTTCGAAGCCCGAGGAGACTGCGCGAGCGATCGAGCGTGCGATGCGTGAGTCGCACGCTCTCTACGGCTCGATTCAGAAGGTCGTCGAGCAGCGGCGGGCAGAGGGCTCAGAGGGCGACGACTTCATCGGGCATCTCCTGCGCGCAGAGTTCGAAGGAGAGAAGCTCGACGACGACCAGATCGTCACCTTCGTCCGCTCTCTCCTGCCGGCGGCGTCGGAGACGACGACCCGCACGTTCCTCAACGTGATGACGTGCCTGCTCGAGCGGCCGGAGATCATGAACGAGTTGCGGCAGGATTCCTCCCTGATCCCCAAGGCGATCAACGAGGCCAACCGCCTCGAAGCGGCGACCACTGTGTTCGGCCGGCTCGCGACCAAGGACGTCGAGGTACGCGGGGTCAGGATTCCGGCGGGAGCAGGGATCACCCTCGCCGCGGCATCGGGTAACCGCGACGAGGAGACATACGTCGATCCCGACACCTTCGACATGCATCGGGAAGGTCCCCCCCGGCCTGATCTGGGGCTTCGGCCCCCATCTCTGTCCCGGCATGAACACGGCCAGGATCGAGATGCACGAAGCCGTTCACGCGCTCCTCGAGCTACTGCCGAACCTGCGCCTCGACCCGGACGAGCCACACCCAGCGATCGTCGGCATGATGATGCGGAGCCCCGCGCGCCTACCCGTCGTCTGGGACTAGGGTCGCGTACGGCCGTTCGCACGAGGGCGCGCGCTAGCCCAGACGAGTAGTGCCTGCCTGAAGGCAGGCACGAGGCCGCACCGGTCGACTTGGACAACTGGGGTCACGGCACAGCCGTTACCAAGAAGGCGCGCGCTAGCCCAGACGAGTAGTGCCTGCCTGAAGGCAGGCACGAGGAGCACAAAAGTGCCTGCCCTTCAGGCAGGCACGCGGGGAGGCGCTTCGGCGGCGGGGATGCGCCTCAGTGTGGCCTGTGGTCGCCGCCGACCGGCAGGCGATCAGAAATGCAGGCCGGCTCCAACAAAGCTCGGGAGGTCTGCCAGCTCCCCTGCGTCGAGCTCCCACTCAGCCGCACGGGCATTCGCCTGCACCTGCTCGGGCGTCTTCGCCCCCGCGATCACGCCGGTCACGCCCGGCTGCGCAGCGACACCGGCGATCGCGAGCTCTTGCAACGAATGGCCGCGGGCTGCGGCAAACGCGCCCAGCTCCTCGATCATGTCGAACGCCTCCTCGTTCAGAACTCTGGCCCCCATCGGCCCCGCAAGCCGCGTTCCGTCGGGCGGGGGCTCATCGCGTCGGTACTTGCCGGTCAGGAGCCCGCTCGCGAGCGGGAAGTAAGGGACGAGCCCGATCTCGAGCTCGCGGCAGAGCGGGAGCAGCTCGAGGTCGGCGTCGCGCTCGATCAAGCTGTACTGGTTCTGGATGGCCACGAACCGCGTAATTCCCTGAGCGCGGGAGACGTCGTCGGCCTCCGCAAGCTGCTCGGCGCTGAAGTTCGAGCAGCCGATCGCACGGGTCTTTCCAGCCTGCACGAGTTCGTGGAGCGCGACGAGCGTCTCCTCGATCGGCGTCACGCCGTCAGGGCGGTGGTAGTAGTAGAGATCGACGTGGTCGGTGCCGAGTCGCGCGAGCGACTTATCGATCGCGGCCCGGATATACGCCGGTGACCCGGTGGCCAGATCGTCGTCAGGTTCGGGACGTCCGCCGAACTTCGTTGCGATCACGGCCTCGTCGCGGTGGCCCTTGAGGGCCTCGCCGAGCAGTTGCTCGCTCATTCCGGCGGAGTAGATCTCGGCGGTGTCGAAGAACGTGACCCCGACGTCGAGCGCCGCATGGACGACGCCGCGCACGGCCGCAGCATCCATCCCCGGGGCGATCATCGGACCGAAGTTGTTGCAGCCGAGGCCGACGCGCGACACGTGCAGGTCCGAGCCTCCGAGGCGCAAGAGCTTCACGACTGCCGATCCTACCCCGCACAAACGCGCTCGCGTAGGCGGTGGAGCCGCCGGCTGTGGAAGGAGGCTTTGTTTTTGGCTGCGCCTTTGGTTCTTGGAACATCCGTGCACCCCTCTTCGTAGTTGACGTTGTGGCGTCCAAGAGGTAACGAACAGGGGCCGGGCCTTGCATCGATCGCGCTCATGTGCGCCAATACCGGAATGCGTCTTGCAATCATCGCCCATCGCCTAACTCGAACGAACGTCTCGCTCACCTCGTGGCCGACACGCGCCCCGCTCTGGCAACAACTCACTCCCGGGGACGCGCTCGCAACCCTCGACCCCGGCGATGTCGCGCTTGGCCGTCTCGATGTCCTGCCGACCCTCGACGGTGTCGACGAGGGGCTCTGGGCGCTCGCCGAGCTCGAAACGCGCGGAGTGCGCGTGCTCAACGGTGACCGGGCGCTGCTCGCGTGTCACGACAAGCTCGTCACGGCAAGAGAGCTCCAGAGAGCCGGGCTCCCCCATCCGGAGACGAGGCTGCTCGGCCCTGCCGCGCACGAGCTCGCGGGCATCTCGGGACCAACAGTCGTGAAGCCTCGCTTCGGCAGCTGGGGCGCGGGAGTCACCCGCTGCGACGATCCGGTCGATCTGCAAGCGCATCTGGAGGTTGTCGCCCAGGAGGAGTGGTTCCGCGCGAACGGCGCTCTCGTCCAGGACCTTGTCCCGCCGCTCGGCTACGACCTCCGGATCGTCGTCGCCGCGGGTCGGGTGGTCGGAGCGGTCAAGCGGATCAGCGCGGAGGGTGAGTGGAGAACCAATGTCGCGCTAGGAGCGCGCCGCGCCCCTGCTGAGGCTCCGCTCGAAGCGAGGGAGCTCGCTGTGCTCGCCGCGAGGGCGGTCGACGCCCAACTCGTCGGTGTCGACCTCCTACCCGACGGTCGGGGAGGCTGGACGATCCTCGAGCTCAACGGGGCCGTCGAGTTCACCCGGGCCTACGCACGACGTCACGACGTGTTCGCGCTGGTCGCCACCGAGCTTGCTCATGCCGCCCTCGGTCTGGACTCGCAAGCTCCGCGCCGCGAGCTCGTCAAGCTCTAGCTAGAGGCTTGATGTGAAAGTGGAGGCGCGCTGGATGCCTGGTGCCGAAGCGGCCGCGAAGCGCCGCGCGCAGGCCCGAACCGCGCTATCTCACATCACGCCTCTAGCTAGACCAGGCGACGCTCGCCGCGCAGCTGTTACCGCCGACCTCGAGGCCTCGAACGACGTCCTCTGCGAGCTCCTCGCCGAGGTTGACCTCGATGATCTGGAGGTAGTTCGCGGGACGCGGGGGCATGGCGCTGAGCACGTAGTCCACGAACGCGTCCTCGTCGAGCGAGAGCTCGCGCACCTGCTGCCTGACCTCACCGAGGGTCGGAGCGACGGGGCCGCTGAGACGACCTCCGGCGTAGTGACCCGGGAGAAGCAGCACGTCGTCTGCTAGAGGGCCGATACGCGCGTGAATGGTGTCGCGAAGGATGCGCGCAGCGTCTGCTGCACCGGCGTCTCCGACCTCGAGGTCCGGCCGCGCGACGGAGTCGGCGAAAAGCGAGTCGCCGCCGATCAGCGCGCGCCCGTCGACCAGCACGCCTGTCATGTCGCTCGTGTGCCCGGGCAGCGCGGTCACACGAACGTCGGCCTCACCCAGCGGGGTCCGCTCGCCGTCTCGCAACGGATCGACCTCCTCGGCGAACCTGACGCCTCGGAGCAGCGCTTTGTCGGAAAGATGTAGCCGCGCTCCTGTCGCCCGCGCGAGCTCGCGTGCGCCGGACACGTGATCGGCGTGGATATGCGTGTCGAGGACATGGGTGATCCGAATGTCTGCGGCCGCAGCGGCGTCCAGATAGGGATCGATCCCGGGCGCCGGATCGACGACGAGCGCCTCACCTCCCGCTGCCACGAGGTAGGAGAGGCAGCCACGCGCCTCACGGCGGAACTGAGTGATGCAGGCAACCCCGCCGACCGGGATCTCGTCACTCTGGAGCACGCGGGACCACGCGATGATTCCTCCTCGTACGCTCAGAACGCCTGGCGAGCGACCTTCCAGAGCCGCCGCGACGGCCCTCGACGTCGTTCCGGCTCTGCAGAGCACGAGGAGGCGTGCGTCCGTCGGTACGCCCGCACGATTGAGCGCGCCTTCCGGGTCGGCAAGAACCTCGGCAGCGGGCAGGTTGACGATCGGCTGACCTGCCGATTCGACGTGCCAGGCCTCGAACGCCTCAGGCTCCCGGGTGTCGAGCACGGTCACGTCCGCGCCACCACGGAGCGCTCCCTCAAACGCGCCCGAATCTATCTCCGCGACCTCTCGCTGGTCGGCCATACTTCTCCCTCGGTCACCGGGAAGAATAGATGACGCGACATAGAGTTGCGGATCGGTCGGCTCGGCCTCCCGCCTCGTCCCAGAAGCGGAGAAGCCGAGCCGGGTGCCCGTACCCGTCCGTGCTACTGCGGCCAGCTACCGCGCTGCCAGACGCTTCCCGAGCGAGAATCGATCTCCTGCCTTCAATGGGATCGTCGGCGACCTGCCGCGGAACAGTTCCTCTCGAGCGCGCTTCGTCCGTGCTGCAACACTAGAAGCCATGAGCGCAAAGGCCGCCCCGACCCGACCGACCGTCGTCATGAAGTTCGGCGGCTCGTCGGTCGCCGATCCGGAGAAGATGAAAAGGGTCGCGGCGCGGCTCGTCGGGGCGCGCGAGGCGGGCCTCGACGTCGTCGGCACGGTCTCTGCGATGGGCAAGACGACCGACAGCCTGATCGAGCTGGCACACGAGGTCTCGGTGTCACCAGACGGACGCGAGCTCGACATGCTTCTCTCGACGGGCGAGCGCATCTCTTGTGCTCTCGTTGCGATGGCGATCCATGACCTCGGTCACGAAGCCGTATCGCTGACCGGGTCGCAGGCCGGCATCATGACCGACGCAGCCCACACCAAGGCGAAGATCACGACAATCCACGCTGACCGCGTGCGCAGCGCCCTCGACGCAGGCCGCATCGTGCTCGTCGCGGGCTTCCAGGGCTTCGCTCCCGATACCCGTGACATCACGACTCTCGGACGCGGTGGGACGGACGCGACGGCCGTTGCCCTCGCAGCCGCGCTCGGCGCGGAGTGCGAGATCTACTCCGACGTCGCGGGAGTCTTCACCGCAGACCCCCGGATCGTCCCATCCGCACGCAAGCTCCTGGTTGTCTCGTACGAGGAGATGCTCGAGATGTCCGCCGCCGGGGCGAAGGTGCTCATGTTGCGCTCAGTCGAGCTCGCACGCAACCACGGCGTTCGCATTCACTCCCGCTCGACGTTCTCGGACGAGCCGGGCACATGGATCCAGGAGGTCGAAGGAATGGAGCAGCCGATCGTATCCGCTGTTACGCACAGCGAGACCGAGGTCGTATTCACGCTGAGCGACATCCCGGACAGGCCCGGGATCGCCGCGCTCATCTTCGACTCCGTCGCCGACGCGCACGTGAATGTCGACACGATCATCCAGAACGTCGTCCACGGTGGAGCCGAGCTTTCGTTCTCGGTTCCGACGGAGGACGTCGCGACCACGCGCATGGCCATCGACGCCACACGCGAGGCGCTCGGCAGGGTGACCGTCGAGGAGAACCACGACCTCGGCAAGATCTCTCTGATCGGCGCGGGAATGCGCTCGCATCCGGGCGTGGCGGCGAAGATGTTCCGAACGCTCGCCGATCTCGAGATCAACCTCCAGATGATCTCCACGTCGCCCATCAAGATCTCATGCATGATCGCCCGCTCGTCGATCCCCGAGGCCGTACGTGCGCTGCATGCGGCTTTCGAGCTCGACAAGGAGCCGGTGGCGGAGGCCACGACCGTCTGATTGCACGAAGGCCTGGGCGCCGTCGCGCCGAAATCCGTGGTCGGTGGAGCTCTCGGATCGAACAGTCCAGGCGATCGTCACCGCCGCCGTCGGCATCGCTGGGGTACTCCTTCTGCGCTGGGTGCTGCGGCGCGCCTTCGCGCGCTACGAGCGCGCGCTCGATGCTCGTGAGCCCGAAGGCGCGATGCGGCGGAAAACGACGTTCAGCTTCCTGCAGCGCGCGATCGTGGCGATCGCGGCCGCGATCGTCGCCTGGAACATCCTCTCGATCTTTCCCGCGACGCAGCAGGTGGGACGCGCCCTCCTCGCCTCGAGCGCCGTCCTAGCGGTATTCGCCGGTCTTGCGCTGAGTACCCCACTAGGAAACTTCGGCTCGGGAGTCCTGCTTGCGCTGACGCAGCCGATCCGCCTCGGCGACCGGGTAACGATCGGCGAATCGACCGGCTTCGTGGAAGCGATCCATCTGATCTACACGACGCTCGCGACAGACGACGATCGCCGCATCTTCATCCCGAACACGCAACTGACGAGCTCGGTGATCGTCAACAGGTCGGCGAAGGATCCGCGCCGGGCAGTGACCGCGACACTCCCCGTGCGGCTCGGAGCCCCACTCGACGAGGCGCGCGCCATCCTGCTGCATGCGGCGTCGGCCGCCACCCCTTTCGCCGAGACGCGCGTGACCGTTTCGGATGTCGGTAATAGCACGTGCTCGCTGACGATCTACGCGCTCACGCCGCCGGGCACCGACGTCGGGCAGACCGCGAGCGAGTTCCGCGAGCGAGGGCTCTCGGCCCTCGACGCGGCCGGCTTCCTGCCATAGCCAGGGTCCCATTGCCGGAAGCTACTAGACTCGACGCATGAGGACGACGGCCCTGCTTGCTGGAATCATCGTGCTTGGACTGGCTGTCGCGGGCTGTGGCTCGGACGCTCCAACTGTCTCGCCGGAAGCGGCACAGTGGGCCGACGATTATTGCCAGGCGGCGGCGAGCTTCTACACACCGGTTGCCGCAGCTGTATCGTCGATCTCCGCCCAGGACCTGGCAACACCCGCTCAGGCGCGCACCGCACTGGCCCCCGTTTCGTCGGCCGCGACGACGTTCGCGAGCGACATGAACGCGCTCACGCCACCCGCAACGGAGGGAGCGACGCATGTGAAGACGGAGACCGACGACCTCGCCGCGACCATCACGAAGTACGTCGCACGCGCCGATGCCGCGCTCGACGCGTGGGCCAGCGGCAAACAGAGCCAGGCGTCCGCCTTGTCCGTACTCGGAAGCGAGCTGCGGGCGACCGGACAGGTGATCTCGCAAACCACCGCGAACGTTCGCACGCTCGACACCGAGATCGACGCAGCGGTGTCCGACTCCTCGACGTGTCAGTCCTTGATCGACACGCTCGGATCGCCGCCCGTCAGCTGAGTCCGTGACGACGCTCAGCGCGGCCAAGTAACAGTCTGTTACAAGGCGTCCGCGGGACGGACTACGACACGTTGCAGTTGGCCCAGCGGGCCCATTTCGATTCGGTGAGGCAGGCTACTCGGCACTCAGAGACAACGGTTGCTGCCGGCACGACTGAGGCGCCGCGCTCAGGCGAATCCCGGCGTCGCCTGCGATTACTGCCGACCTCAACAAGCGTCGAGAGACCTCGTGGGGGGAACCAGACGGCTCCCCCCACGGAGCCCTAAACGCAGTCCCGCAATGCCTGTGCTTCCGGGAGCCCCTCGAGCTTCTTGAGCGTGTTGTTCTCGATCTGGCGGATGCGCTCGCGCGTGACGCCGAAGGCGCGACCGACTTCCTCGAGCGTAGAGGGCGGTGTGCCACAGAGGCCGAAGCGCAGCTCGATCACGCGGCGCTCGCGATCAGGAAGGGACGAGAGCGCGAGCTCGATGTCCTCGCGCCGAAGGGAGAGAGACGCCGTGTCAAACGGCGACTCGGCCTGCTCATCCGGCACGAAGTCGCCGAGCGACGACTCGTCCTCCTCGCCGATCGGTTTCTCGAGCGAGACGGGCAGCTGTGCCGCGCGCTGGATATCGCGCACCTCGTCGGGATCCATATCGAGCTCCTCGGCGATCTCCTCGGGCCGTGGCTCACGCCCAAGTCGCTGGACGAGCTGGCGCTCGATATGGACGACCTTGTTGAGCTTCTCGACCATGTGCACCGGGATCCGGATCGTGCGAGCCTTGTCGGCAATCGCCCGCGTGACCGCCTGGCGGATCCACCAGGTCGCGTAGGTCGAGAACTTGAAGCCTTTCCGGTAGTCGAACTTCTCGACCGCCCGGATCAGACCGAGCGAGCCTTCCTGAATCAGATCGAGGAAGGAGAGGCCACGGCCGAGATAGCCCTTCGCGATCGAGACGACAAGACGGAGGTTGGCCTCGATCATGTGCGTCTTCGCAAGGGGATCGCCACGCTCGATGCGCTTTGCGAGCGCGATCTCCTGATCGGCAGTGAGGAGCGGCACCTTGCCGATCTCGCGGAGGTAGAGACGGAGCGAGTCGAGCGACGGCTCGACGGTGAGGTCCAGCTTGGGCGTGGACTTGTCGTCCTCGGCAAGCGCCGGCTGCTCGTGAGGGGGCGACTTGTGGAGCTCGCCCTCCATCAGCTCGATCGAGTGGTCTATCAGGTAGGTGTAGAAGTCCTCGATCTGCTCTTTCGTGAGCTCCACGTCTTCCGTGGCGGCGACGATCTCGTCATAGGTAAGGAACCCTTTCTCCTGCCCCTGCTCGAGCAGCTTGTGGAATTCCTCGACGTCTGGAAGTGCGATCTCGACGGTGAGCATGGACCTCGGCTTTCTCCTCGCGGGTGGACGAAGACGACCTTCAGCGACATGCATGCAGGCGACGGGTGGCGGCCTCGCCCGGGACCATCAGGACGCGCATCGTACAACCGAAACGGTCGTTTGGGAACAGGTCTTTTACATCGGGTCTCACGAAGGGCTCGGCTGGCTCGATCCGGAGTGTTGAGATACCGTCGAGCGCGGGATGCGCGATGCCTGAGCTACCCGAGGTCGAAGCGTGGGTCAGAGAGCTCGACCCGCTCGTGTCGCGGTCGCCGATCGAGCGATCCGGACCCTCGCATATCGCGACGCTGAAGACGTTCGAGCCTCCTCCGACTGCCCTTGCCGGCCGTACCTTCGCAGGCGCGCGACGCCGTGGCAAGAACCTCGTTCTCCCCATCGTGGGCGGTGACATCATCGTCCGGGTGCACCTGATGAGCGCCGGACGCCTGCGCTATCTCGCGCCCGGCGCCAAGGTGCCGAAGACGCCCATGTTCAGCCTGTCGTTCACCGACGGCGGCACACTCGTCCTCACCGAGGCCGGCAAGAAGAAGCGAGCGGGCGTCTGGATCGTCACACCGGGACAGCTGGAAGAAGACCTGGCCCACCTCGGTCCCGACGCGCTCGAGCTCGACGACGCCTCCCTCCGTGAGATCCTACGGCGCGAGCGCAGGCAGCTGCACCCGCTGCTGCGCGATCAGCGAGCGCTCGCCGGCATCGGTCGCGCCCACGCGAACGAGATCCTCTGGGAGGGTCGGCTCTCGCCGTTCCGTCTCTCGACCGAGCTGAGCGATGCCGAGGTCGGAACGCTGAGAACGGCGATCGAGAGCGATCTCCGCCGCGCCCTCGCTCTGCGCATCGCAGGCAAGGGCGACGACGACGTCTACCGCGTGCATACGCGACTCGGACGAGCCCTGCCAACGCTGCGGGACGCCGATCGCGCGCGTCGCCTTCGAGGAGCACACGATCTTCTACTGCCCTTCGTGCCAGACCGAGGGGCGGCTCTTGAAGGATCGTCGCCTTTCCCGCCTGTTGCGTTAACGCGGAAGCGCACGATAACGGGGCGGGCGCGTTGTGCACACGCGGCCCGCCCCGGTCACCCTCCTGGTACTGGGACGGCAGACACAGCCTCTTTGTTGACGGCGTCGCTGCCTTCGCCCGAGCCAAGGGCGGCTGCGTGTGTCAGACGCGGGCGGCGCGAGAGAGCGTGAGCCGAGACTCGGTACCTCGCAACAAGCGCACGACATTGTGGCGGTGCAGCACAATGACCGCCCCCGACGCGGCCAACGCGAAGACGATGGTGGCCAGAGGCTCCCCGAAGGCGAGACACAGCAACGGCAGCGCCACGGCGGCCGCGAGCGACGCGAGCGACGCGTAGCGGGTGAGCGCGCAGACGAGCACCCACACGACGACGCAGAGGAGGGCAGGCAGCGGGGCAAGCGCGAGGCTCACACCGCCGGCCGTCGCGACCATCTTGCCCCCCTTGCGCAGGCCGAGCCAGAGCGGGCGAGCGTGGCCCGCCATCGCCGCGGCACCGGTCAGGACGGCGACCCAGTCGCCCGCGACCGACAGCGCGACGACGACGGGCACGAAGCCCTTGAGCGCGTCGACGAACGCGACGGCAATGCCCAGTCGGCGACCGAACGACCGCCAGACGTTGGACGCCCCGATGTTGCCGCTGCCATAGCGCCTGATGTCCTCGCCCCGGGCCAGCCGGACGAGCCAGTACCCGGACGGGATCGACCCGACGAGGTAGCCGGCGAGAACGACACAGGCGTCGGTGAGCATCGCTCCCTACGTCTCGAGCGCGCCAAACCGGCTCACGGCGCCGGGATCCCGTACGTCTGGATCCAACCGTTGACAACGCCCCAATCGAGGTTGGCGAAGAACGCCTCGATGTACGCGCCACGATCGGTCTGGTAGTCGAGAAAGTAGGCGTGCTCGTAGACGTCAAGCGCGACGAGCGGCGTCGCGTTCCACACCGGGAAGGTGTTCTGCGCATCGCCGATGAAGTTGAACAGGCGGCCTTCGTCCCAGTCGAAGGCCGTCCAGGCCCAGCCGCGCCCCGCCAGCCCGGTCGCCTTCAGGTCATCCCGCCACGCTGCAGTCGACCCGAAGTCGTGCTCGATGCGCGCGCCGATCGCACCCGTCGGATCACCGCCGGGGCCACCGAGATGCTCGAAGTAGATCTCGTGGTTCTTGATGCCGCCGAGGGCGAACGTCAGGTCCACCTTGAGCGCCCTCAGGTCGGAGTAGATCTGGTTCGCCGCGGAGAGATCGACCGACTCCAGCTTGCCGAGGATCTCGTTTCGCTTGCGGACGTAGCCCTGATACAGGGTGTAGTGCGCCTCCACGCTCGCACGCGAGATCCCGTCGAGCTCCAGCAGGGCCGGCTTGAGCTCACGGGGCTTGATCTCCAAGGACGCCACTTGAGTACCTCCATCTCGACGGGACGCGCAGGAGCATATCCTTGACTCGACATCGTTCCGAGAGACAAGGAGTGACACAGATGGGCTATACCCTGCCCAGCCCTGCCGTACGCATTCGACGCGCTCGAGCCACACATCGACGCGCAGACGATGGAGATCCACCACGACAAGCACCATGCCGCCTACGTCACGAACGCCAACGCCGCGCTCGAAGGAACCGAATGGGCCGACCGGCCGATCGAGGCCGTGCTCACGGACCTCGAGCTGATCGACGAGAGCAAGCGCGCCGCGGTGCGCAACAACCTCGGCGGTCACGCGAACCACACGCTCTTCTGGGACACCCTCGGCCCGAACGGTGGAGGCGTGCCGAGCGGAGCGCTGGGCGACGCCGTCACGTCGACCTTCGGCGACTTCGACGCGCTCAAGGCCCAGATGATCGACGCTGGTGTGAAGCGATTCGGGTCCGGCTGGTCGTGGCTCGTGCACGACGGCACCGGGCTCGCCGTGCTTTCGACCCCGAATCAGGACTCGCCGATCCTCGACGGCAAGACGCCGCTCTTCGGCATCGACGTGTGGGAGCATGCGTACTACCTCAAGTACCAGAACCGCCGGCCCGAGTACCTCGAGGCGATCTGGAACGTGGTCAACTGGGACGCCGTCGCCGCTCGATTCGCAAGCGTCGGCTAGAGGGCAACGTCACATGGCGGTGGCGTCGGTAAGCTGCGCCACCGCCATGTAACAGTCTGTTACTTGGTGTGCTTGCTCTACGGAGCGCGCCGCTCGTTCGCGAGGAACGCGGCGAAGGTGATGGGCATACGCTGCTCCAGGAACCTCTCGCACGCCTCGGCGTATTGACGGATCTCGCGCTGTGCCGTCTCGGCGTTGCGCAACGAGAGGAAGTTCATAAGCGAACGCGCATTTACGGTCCAGTAGAACTCCGTGTACGCGCCGACCGGCATGACTGCCCGCGCCAGCTCGCGGGCGACGCCGAGCTCGACCAGCCGTTCGTACGTCGCGTACGCGTGGTCGTAGACCTCGCGAAGCTCCTCCCGAGTGCGGTGCGCGAGCTCTTCGTCGACGGGCTCGAACGAGTACGCGCCCGGCTTGCCGACCTGCGACCGCACATCCGCGACGTCGGGAACGTAGAAGTCGTCGGTCGCTTTCGCGTACCTCATGCTGAACTCGTTGAAGGACGAAATACGGTGCCTGAACCATTCCCGGGCGACGAAGATCGGGCAGCGGACGTGGAAGCGGAACGCGTTGTGCTCGAACGGCGTGCCATGGCGCTCCCGCATGAGGAAGCGGATCAGGCCCTCGTCCTCCCCCTCGAGCGCCTCCTTCCGCCGCGCGAAGCTCACCCGGGCCGCATTCGCAACTGACAGGTCGTCGGCAAGGGCGCCGTCGAGGCGCACAAAGCCGTGATCGAGGACGCTGACGCTCTCCTCCACAGACGGCACTCTAGAGTTGGCACCTGTCGGAGCGGCCCCGGCCGAGGCCAAGAGCCTTCTACGCTCTGCGAATCGAGACGACGAGCGCCGACCACGCGCCGCGGGGAGCGGGGACGTCGACGGTGTCCCCGACTGCAGCGCCCATCAGAGCCGTGCCGAGCGGCGAGTCGGGAGAGACGCCCCCCACGCTCGAGATCTCGACCTCCATGCGCTCACCGTCACCGTCCTCGATCTCGACGATCGAGCCCACTCCGACCTCGTCGTCCGTCTCGTGCTCGACCGTGACGGCGTGTTGGAGCCTGTGGCGCAGCTTCCGGATCCTGGCCTCCAGCATGCCCTGCTCGTTCTTCGCCGCGTGGTATTCGAAGTTCTCGGAGAGATCGCCGAACTCGCGCGCGGTCTTGATCGCCTGCACGGCGGCCGCGCGCCGCGGGCCTTCGAGCTCGGCAAGCTCGACCTCCAGCGCCTCGCGCTGCGGCTGCGTCAGATGCTCAGCTCTCGGCTCGGCCACGACGCCACAGGCTATCTCGCGGACGCGCGTGTCGGAGCCGAGCCGACCTCCGGGGGCGGTGGAGCGGAGTTCACGAGGACCGCTGCGACCACGAGCACCGCGAGAGCGAGCGCGCTCTCGCCGATCAGGCTGCCCCGGAGCCCGCGCGGAGCGTCGTCGCCACGCTGGAGCCGCGGACGAACGATGAAGTTGTGGACCGCCCCGAACAGCAGGGCGGTGGAGACGAGCCCGAGCTTGACCAGAAGCGTCTGTCCGTAGGATGTCGTCCAGAGGTCGGAGAGTGTCGGTAGCCGCTCGATGCTGAGGTACGTGCCTGCGAGCACGAGCACGGCGACGCAGAGTGTCGCGACGCGTGAGAACCCGAGAAACGCCGAGCGCCGCCGCTCGGGCGCCAGCGGCCAGACGCACAGAACGAGCGCCACGAGCCCACCGACCCAGACGCACGCCCCGATCAGATGGAGGAAATCGGCGGTCTCGGAGAGCCGTGTCGAGTTTGGCTCCGTCGCGCCGTGCCCCGACAGCGAGAGACCCGAGGCAAAGCAGACGGCTAGCAGGAGCGCTGGCACGAGCAGCTCGTCCCGGTCGAAGATCCAACCGAGCACAAGCAGCCCGGAGACGAGCGCAAAGCCGAGGGTCATGGCGACGAAGGCCTCGCCAAAGCGTGTCTTGGTCGCAAACGGCGAGAGGTCGCCGTAGAGTAGGTCACCGAAGGGGAGCTGAAGCGCGTTGGCTGCCCGCAGCACAAAGCCGACGATCCCGACATTGATCGTGGCGACGGCTCCGATGCCGGCGAGCAGGTAGATCCGGTTCCGGACGCGAGGCGAGAGCGGCCCGCGCAGCACGAGCAGGCGGAGCGAGAGCACGCCGATGACGAGAGCGAGGGACACGAAGAGCGCCCAGCGGATCAGATCGTCCTTCCAACCCGGGCCGGTCGAGCCGTACGCCTCTGTCGGAGGTGGCGCTGCGACGCGGACGCCGAACGTGAAGACACCCGATCCCGTGTGCCCGTCGGATGACGTTACGCGCCAGCGCACGGTGTACGCGCCTCGGGGTAGCTCTTGCAGGCGCGCGCTGACGAACATGTCGTTTCCGGATGTGACGGCGGACGCCGATACCTTGCGCCCCTCCTGCGAGAACACCTCGATCGCACGCGGCGTGATCTCCACCGACTGATCGAAGCGCAGGCGGATCAGCGGAGGGGTCGTCTCGACACGCGACTGGATCGCGGGAGTCGCTTGCTTCAGCGTGGCATGCGCGAAGCTCGGCGCCGGCAGCACGAGTGCGATGAGCCCGAGACCGAGTGCAACGCGCTTCACCGCGGGCCGCCCGCGAGCTCAGAGAGGTGACCGAAGATCGGCGCCACGTCGCGATCGCAGTAGAGCAGGACGGCGACGACGATCCAGGTCATCGCAAACCCGGCGCGCCACGCGAAGTGACCCGGCCGGATGGCCTGGCCCAGCGGGAAGATCGCTGCCAAAAGCAGCGTCCAGCCGAGGGCGTGGTGGAGGAACGCCGCGCGGGAGAACAACCACGGGTTCTGCTCGTGGATGAGGAATGCGAGGCCGGAGACGACGAGCGCCGCGCACACGGCGAGCGTCCACCACTGGCTGTGGATCTTCCCGCGGACGAGCGCGAGCTGGGTCGCGCCGGCGAGCATCGCGAACTCGGCCCAGGAGGCGTGGGCGATCATGTGGAGCGTGGAGTTCGTGAAGAAGACGGACACGGGCCACAGGAGGAAGCCCAGGGCAAATGCGAGCGAGGGCCACAGGTACGCGCGCCACCGCCGCCGTGTCCACACCTCCTGGCCCACGATCGCCTCCGCGAGCAGGAGCAGGCCGAGCAGGAGAAAACCGCTCGCGAACAGCCAGTGGACTGTTTCAGCCCGCGGCGTCATCGTGCTCGCGTAGGTCCTTGACGAGCCGCCGGGCGATCAGCACCCAGAACGCCAGCCCGACGAGCACCACGAGCAGCGGCGGCTGAACGACGTAGTCGTAGAAGCCTTTGCCCTCCGGATAGAAGAAGGCGATCCGATACGGCTGGGCGAGCGCCCAGACGATTCCGCCCAGCATCGTCAACGGGCCGAGGGCCTCGATCGCGAGCTCACGGGCAGAGGTAGCGCGCGATCGCGCTTGCTCCGCAACAGATCCGACTATCTCCGAACCCACAGCCACCTCCCCCGAGAACGCAGCCTCCTGTAAGTCTGCCTTGGCTAGCCTCTCAGGCGCAACGTTTCCGCTGCTTCCCCGGATTAACGTTGTTGGTAGATCTCGAGCAGCCGCCGGGGAAGCAGCTTGATATTTGGGCTACGCCTTCGATTCTCCTTTCAGCCCTGGTGACTCCATCAAGCAGTTTCGGAGACAGGGAGGAAACGAAGGCGAAGCCCACATCCGTCTGTTAGAGGCCGTAGGCCTCTAACAGACGGAGCCACAGCTCGCTTCTCGTCGGGAAGGACGGCACCGCGTGCCAGAGCTCGTCGAGCGGCACCCGGGCGACCACGGCGATCGTCGCGGCGTGAAGCGCCTCCGCAATCTCGGGGCCTGTGATCGTCACGCCGAGGACGATGCCACGTGCCTCGTCGACAACGAGCCGGGCCGTTCCAGCGGCACCGCGCCCGACGAACGATCCGCCCGCGTTCCCGCCCGTGTCGACGTCGACGACGCGGATCTCGAGGCCCGCGGAGCGCGCAGCTTCGGCTGTGAGACCCACGGCGCCCACCTGCGGATCGGTGAAGATGACTCGCGGCGAAGCTGCTCCATCGGAGCGCAGGCGGCTGTCCTTGCCCAGGATCACATCCGCGGCAATCCGCCCCTGGTACTTGCCCATGTGAGTCAAGAGCGCACGCCCGTTGACGTCCCCGACCGCGAACAACCAGTCGTGTCCTGGCACTCGCAGGCGGTCGTCGACCGTCAGCGGCCCGCGGGCCTCGAGCCCGACCGACTCGAGACCGATGCCTCGCGTACCGGGTGTTCGTCCGAACGCGGCGAGCACCTCGTCGGCTTCGACCTCGGTACCTTCGTCGAGCACGACCCGCACGGCGCCATTCCGACTCACTCTCTTCGCCGACGTGCCGAGCAGGACGGTGACACCGGCCTCGCGCAGCGCTGCGGCAACCTGGTCGGCGGCAAACGGCTCCTCACGCTCGAGCAACCTCGCACCGCGGTGGACGAGCGTCACCTCGGAGCCGAGCATTGCCCACGCCTGAGCCATCTCCACGCCTACCACCCCGCCGCCGAGCACGACGAGGCGCCGAGGCACGGCAGCGGCAGTCGTGGCCTCGATGTTCGTCCATGGCTGCGCGTCACGCAGCCCCGGGATGTCTGGGATCGTCGGCGCGGATCCCGTGGCAACCACGACCGCCCGGTCGGCCACGAGGACGTCGCCGCCAATACGCACGCGGCGCTCGCCGTCGATGACGCCGTCTCCACGGACGAGCGTGACGCCGCGATCGGTGAGCCACGGCACCTGCGAGCTGTCATCGAGGTGGGCGATCACCTCGTCGCGCCGCGCGAGGACGGCCGCAACGTCAATCGGGCCGACGGTGACTCCCGGTACCCGTTGCGCCTCTTGCGTGACGTCGAGAGGGCGCAGCAGCGCCTTGGACGGCATACACGCGTAGAACGAGCACTCACCCCCGACGAGCCGCCGCTCGACGATGGCTACCGAGAGACCGCTCTCGCCCAGCCGCCCCGCCGCCACCTCACCTGCGGCCCCGGCTCCGAGGACGACGACGTCGAAGGCTCGCTCTGGCATCTCGCCCTATCGTACTGTGGCACCGACCCGGGCCTGAGCGAGCCTGGCCCTCGTCCGGGAAGGTGCGGGCCCGCGCCCTAGGACGATCGCCCGAGCCCACCGGTGGGCGAAACCTTCACGCCGTTCGCGCCGAAGTCCTGTCTGGAGAGAGTCCTCACGATGCCGTGCGCCGCCTCGGCGGGATCGACAGCCGGGTAGCCGCCGTCGACGAGCTCCGTCGCGACGAGCTTGCCGCGAACGTAGGAGCCGTCACCGTGAAGCGTGACGTGGAGGATCCCGCTCAGGCTGAGCGGGCCGCCGAGCGCGAACACCTTGTAGCCCGCAAAGTTGCCGAGTGAGTAGGCGATCAGGCGCCCCTTGTACCACTCCATCCCCCGCAGGACATGGGGCCCAGACCCGACGACGAGGTCGGCACCCGAGTCGACGACCGCGTGGGCAAACGCACGGGAGTTTCCGCGGTCCTCGCCCAGGAACGTCTCCGTACCACGCACGACGTGCTGGTGGTCGGTGCCCTCAGCACCCGCGTGCATCGTTACGACCACGACGTCTGCTCGGGCCGCGGCCTTGCGAACAAGGCGCCGCGCCGCCGGAATGTCGGTGAGATCCTGCGCCCACGGGTACGGCGCGAAGCCGACGAGTGCAACCTGCACGTTCCCGACGCGCTGGATCGTCACCTGACCGGGCCGCCCGGTATGCAGCAGGCCTGCCTCGTCGAGCGCCGCCAGCGTTTGCACCTCGCCCGACGCGCCGTAGTCGCCGAAGTGGTTGTTCGCGACGTTCAGCACCGTGAAGCCCGCGCGCCGCAGCCAGCGGGCATACGACGGGGGCGTCTGGAACGCGTAGCAGCTCGTGCTGCCGGGCCCGCATTTCGAGCTCCCGCCCGTCGACAACGTGCCTTCGAGGTTGCCGAGGACAACGTCCGCGTCGAGCTCCGGAGCGACCGACGAGAAGAACGTCCGTCCGCCGTCGGGCGGAAGTCCCGAGGTGCTCCCCATCACGATGTCGCCGGTCGCCGCGATCGTGACCGGCTCGGCGGCGACACCCTCCGCGGCGGGCGGCTGCGCGGCCGGAGCGACCTGGCTCTTCGACACGGCCGCCGAGGTCACGGTCGCGTCGTCGGGAGTTCTGTCGAGCAGCGCGAAGACACCGGCTGCAACGACCACCACCGCTCCCGCGCGGAGGATCAAGAGCACGACCCTCATGCGCCCATCCTCCCTCGATCGCGTGATCGACGGGAGGTGTCGATGTGCCGACATCCAGAGCCTGCGGCATCCATTCCAGAGACCGCCACGGCGAACCGGCGGTAGAGGGGAGCAAGGACGGACATGGGTGCATCGAAGACGATGTTGATCGGCGCCTGCAACGCGCCAGGGTGCGAGACGCTCACGCTCGGGACGCTGTGCACGCGACACGAGCAACCGGTTGCGCGAGAGCTGCCACGCGGGCGTCCGTTCGCACGCAAGACGACGACGGGCGAGCCTGAGTCGGCGACCATGCTCGAGCCTCTGGCGACACGCCCGTAGACGCGCTCAGTTGCGGTTGCCGAGGAAGACGAGTGCGTAGTACGCGAGCTGCGTCAACGCCGCGAGCGCCGCCGCGACGTAGGTCATGGCCGCAGCGGTGAGCACCTTCTTCGCCCCGGCGCGCTCCGGCTCCGTGACGAGCCCCAGGCCCGCCAGCTGGACCAGCGCGCGGCGGGAGGCGTCGAACTCCACCGGCAGCGTGACGATTTGGAAGAGGACGACGACCGCATACAGCAGGATCGCGAACTTGACGAAGCCGAACGCCCCGAGCAAGGCGCCGATGATGAGCAGGAAGAACCATGCGTTCGACGCGAAGGCAACGGCGGGCCACATCGCCGAGCGCAGCCGGAACGGCGCGTAGGCCTTTTCGTGCTGAATCGCATGCCCAACCTCGTGGGCGGCGATGGCAGAAGAGGCAACCGCCTGGCCGGAGTAGACGGGCTCAGAGAGGAATACGGCCTTCTTGCGCGGATCGTAGTGGTCGGAGAGCGGGCCGCCGGGTGCCTGCTCGACCGGAACACCGGGAAGGCCGTTCGCGTCCAGAATCCGGCGCGCGACATCGGCCCCACGCAGCCCGCTTTGGACATTCACAGCCATGTTGACCGCGACTGTTTGCTTCAGCCAGTGCTGTACGACGAGGCCGAGAATGAGCGGCGGGACGAGGAAGACGATGTAGAGCCCGAGGCCTCCCATGCGGGAAAACGGTACCACGCGCCATTCTCGAAGCTCCGTCAGCCCGGGGAGAACGAGCGCACGATCTGTGAGATCGGCGTACGCGTGCCGGTGCACGCAACCGGCCCGCACGAGGTGCGGAAGGCGTAGATCAGCGCCTTCGTGCCGCCCGACGCGACAGGCACCGTTCCGGCGCGCACGAACGTCCAGCGCAGTGTGACGGGACCGGCCGGGGAGGTGCGGCGCGTATCGAGCTGCCAGGCCCGGTCCCCGCGAGCCGAAACGAAGCGCTCGCCGACGACGCTCGTCCCGCCCTTCCAGCCCTCGAGAGCAGCAGGGGCCGGGAGAATCTCTCGACGAACGGATGCGAGGCTCGTTCCCGCCGGTCGCAGGAGGACACCAGCGCGCCACGTCCCCGGTAACGCGCTACTCCCCGTCGCGGTGGGGCCGAGCCACCCCGCTTCGATACCCGACCAGCGCTGCCAGCGACCCTCGGCGAGCGACCAGCCCGCCGGCAAGTCGAGGGATAGCGTGGGCGCGCTGGCGAGGACGGGGATCGCAACGCGTACCCGTGTTGGCGGCGACGGTGGCGGCACGCAGTTCTGGCCACACGCGCCGACGATCGCCGTGCGAAGCAGGGTCGCGAGGCCGCGCGCGCCGTCTGCGTTCAGGTGGAGACCGTCGTCGCCGAACCACGGTTGCCCCTCGCTCGCCTGGTTCCAGTCGACGACCGTGATCTGCGGCCACCGCTTGGCTGCGTCACGTACCTGCCCGTTCATCGTCGCATAGCTTCCGCGCTCCTCGCTCAGAGTCACCCAGAGGACGTGCTCTACACCCGCCTTGACGAGCGCCTGCATCACGGTCGCGACCGAATCCGGGAAGCTGGAGAGAAACTCGTTGTAGCCGACGTCGATGACGACGATCGAACCGAGCGGGCGGCTGTCGTCCCGGATCAGATCGAGGGCCGTCGGCGGACGCGCGCCCTGATACGGACAGCTCTCGTCGACGAGCCGGCGGCATACGGCAAGCTCGAGCCGCAGGTCGATACCGGCTCCGAGCTGATCGACCGCATCCGGAAGCGACGTCAGCGCCGAGGCGACCGAGTCGCCGATCACCGTCACGCGGGGTGGTGGGGCGGCGTGCGCCCCTCGAGGGTCCACCACGATCGTCCCGATCACGAGAGCTGCGAGCACGGCGAGCACACGTACGACGGACACCTCCCGATGGTACGTCGAGCACGCGTCTTTGGATCTCGGTCGTCGGCTAGTGCGGGTTCGTCGCCATTTAGCGGAGCGAGGCGCTGATCTTGCACCACGTGCCGCTCGGGCAGTATGAGGCCGGTCGTGCCTGACTGAAGTCAGGCACATAGGTGCTCTTCGCCGGACGGTTGTCCGCGGCTGGAGTCAGACACACGGCGCCCGTCCACAGCCGGTTGCCTGGACAGCTTCAGCCAGACACAACCACTTGCCGAGAGCGGCGGTTTCAGCTGGAGCGCGACAAGGCCCCAGCAAGTGGATCGCCGCCCCGCGGCCAGATCTGGCGGCGGCTCAGTCGATGTGCGCGTACGCGGGCACGGTGAGGAACTCGACGTAGTCGTCCCTGGTCGCGACCTCGTCGAAGAGCTCGCGCGCTTCGTCGTAGCCGTCTCCGAGCTTCGCGATCTCCTCGTCCGTGATCCGCTCGACGTCCTCGTGCGAGATCCGGCCGTGGTGCAACCACTGCCAGATCTGCGAGCGACTGATCTCCGCCGTCGCGGCATCTTCCATCAGGTTGTAGATCGCGACCGCGCCCGAGCCACGCAGCCACGCGGCGAGATACTGGATGCCGACGGCGACGTTGTTTCGCAAGCCTTCCTCGGTGATCTCACCCGGAGTCGCAGCGACGTTCAGCAGGTCGGCTGCGCCCACGGTGAGGTCGTCCCGCTGGCGGTCGATCTGATTGGGCCGATCACCGAGCACGCGGTCGAACGCCTCCTTCGCAACCGGCACGAGGTCGGGGTGCGCGACCCATGTGCCGTCGAAGCCCTGCGACGCCTCGCGCTCCTTGTCTTCGCGCACCTTCGCAAGCGCGACCGCGTTCACCTCCGCGTCGCGACGCGAGGGGATGAACGCCGCCATCCCACCCATCGCGAACGCTCCACGCCTGTGGCACGTCTTGACGAGCAGCTCGGCATACGAGCGCATGAACGGCACGGCCATCGTGACGGCGGACCGGTCGGGCATTACGAACTCGGGCCTGTGGCCGAGCTTCTTGATCACACTGAAGATGTAGTCCCAACGGCCGGCGTTGAGACCAGCCGAGTGATCCCGGAGCTCGTAGAGGATCTCATCCATCTCGAAGGCGGCGAGGATCGTCTCGATCAGCACCGTCGCCTTGATCGTTCCGTGCGCGACGCCAAGCCGCTCCTCGGCAAAGGTGAAGACGTCGTTCCAGAGTCGTGCCTCGAGGTGCGACTCGAGCTTCGGCAGGTAGAAGTAGTGGCCACCTCGGGCGTGATTGCGCAGGAAGTAGAGGCCGAAGTCGAACAGGCTCCCCGACATCGGAGCTCCGTCCACCTCGAAATGCCGCTCGACCAGATGCCAGCCGCGCGGGCGCACGAAGAGCACCGCGACCTCGTCGTTGAGGCGGTACGACTTGTCCGGCGTCGTCAGCTCGATCGTCCGGTCGAGCGCGTCGCTCAGATTGCGCTGACCGTCGATCACGTTCTCCCACGTCGGACTGTTCGCGTCCTCGAAGTCGGCCATGAAAACCTTGGCGCCGGAGTTCAACGCGTTGATGACCATCTTCCTGTCGACCGGGCCCGTGATCTCCACTCGCCGGTCGGCAATCTGCGGCGGGTATGGAGCAACCTTCCAGTCGCCCTCGCGCACCGATGCCGTCTCCGGCAGAAAGTCGGGGAGCGCGCCGTTCGCCAGGTCACGCGCCCGCTCGGCGCGCAGCGCGAGCAACTCCTCGCGCCGCGGACCGAAGGTGCGGTGCAGCTCTGTGAGGAACGCAACGGCGGTGTCGTCGAGAACGTCTACCGCACTCACGCGACCGTCGCCCCGCTCTCGAACTGCTCCTCCTCCGTCGAGCCCTTGAGCGCGAGCGTCGAGCTCATGCCACCCGTGATCGTCTCGAGGACGTCGTCGAAGTAGCCGGCGCCAACCTCGCGCTGGTGGCGCGTAGCCGTATAACCCTCGGACTCCATGCCGAACTCGCGCTCCTGCAGCGCGACGTACGCCGTCATCGCATCGTCGCGATAGCCGCGTGCGAGCTCGAACATGCCGGCGTTGAGCGAGTGGAAACCTGCGAGCGTGATGAACTGGAAGCGGTAGCCGAGCGACGCCAGATCCTTCTGGAACGTGGCGATCTGCTTGTCGGAGAGATGCTTGCGCCAGTTGAACGAGGGCGAGCAGTTGTACGCGAGAAGCTTGCCGGGCGTGCGCTCATGAATCGCCGCGGCGAACTTCTCGGCCTCGGCGATATCGGGGACGGAGGTCTCGCACCACACGAGGTCGGCGTACGGCGCGTAGGCGACACCGCGGGCGATCGCCTGGTCGATGCCGTCCTTCACGCGGTAGAAGCCCTCGGTCGTGCGCTCGCCTGTGCAAAACGCCTGATCCTGGTCGTCGACGTCGCTCGTGAGCAGGTTTGCGGCGAGGGCGTCGGTGCGGGCCACGATCAGCGTCGGCACACCCGCGACGTCGGCCGCGAGCCGTGCCGCGATCAACGTGCGGATGAACTGTGAGGTCGGGATCAGCACCTTGCCGCCGAGATGGCCGCACTTCTTCTCGGAGGAGAGCTGGTCCTCGAAGTGCACCGCCGCAGCGCCTGCCTCGATGAAGTTCTTCATGATCTCGAAGACGTTGAGCGCGCCGCCGAAGCCGGCCTCGGCGTCCGCGACGATCGGGGCGAGCCAGTGCGTCGAGAGGTCGCCCTCGGCCGTCGCGATCTGGTCTGCACGCAGGAGCGCATTGTTGATGCGCTTCACGAGCGCCGGAGCGCTCGTCGCTGGATAGAGGCTCTGATCCGGGTACGTCTGGCTCGAGAGGTTCGCGTCGGCCGCCACCTGCCAGCCGGAGAGGTAGATCGCCTGCAAGCCCGCCTTGACCATCTGGACGGCCTGACCGCCCGTGAGGGCTCCGAGTGCAGGCACCCAGGGCTCGCTCGCGAGTAGCGCGCGGAGCCGTTCCGCACCGAGGCGCGCGATCGTGTGCTCGACGTGGATCGACCCGCGGAGCCGCTCGACGTCGGCGGTCGAATACGGGCGCTCAACAGGGGCTGCGTTCGACATGACTCTCCTCATTGTTCCTTTTTCGGATCCGAAACTCGTGGGCGGCATTCTAGACGAGGCCGGTAAACCGCCGTCGATGGAACCATCGATCTCAGGGTCGCAAGGCCAGGCGCCCCAAGTGGATCCAAGATCGCCGGTTTGGACGGCCGGACACGGCGTCAACGAGGCGCAGCTCACCGTCTGGCGGCGACGATTCTGACCACGGTGTCTGCCCACGACTCGACGGAGTGACCGTGCACGACCCGCTCACGCAGCGTGCGCCCGATCGCAGCGCGCGCTGCAGGCTCGAGCGCGCCCACCGCCTGGAGCACCGCCGCGAGCGCCTCGGGGTCGCGCCGGGCGAACAGCAACTCGACCGGCAGGCCGGCGAGAAACTCGCGGAGCGCGATGTTGCTCGAGATGACGGGGGTACCACAGGCGGCCGCCTCGTAGACCACCTTGTCGAGCGTCTCGGCCCGGTCCGGCTGGGTGGCGCTGACGAGCGCGTCCGCGCCGCGCATGAGCTCGGGAACGCGGTCACGCGGGAGCGGTCCCGCGAGTACGACGCGATCCCGGAGGGTGGCGCTCGTCGCGATCGTGCGCTCGAGCTCGAGCCGATGAGCCTCCTCGGGGGGCGTGAGTGCCGGGCCACGGATCTCGAGGGTGGCGTCGAGACCGCGCCCGACGGCGAGGGCGAGCGCGGCGAGCAGCGTGTCGTACCCCTTCCACGGCGTCAGACGACCAAGCGCCAGCAGACTGAGCGCCCCGTCGGCGCGCCTTGGGCCGCGGGGGTCGGGCGAAAAGCGCTCGACGTCGATCGCGTGCCCGGTAGCGATCAGCTTCGGCGTCTCGATCGGGAACGAACGCTCGTCGACGCTGAGAACGCAATCGGCGAGACGCACAGCGAGACGCAGCGAGCGATCGGCGTTCCAGTGCGTGTACCAGAGGAGCAGCGGAACACGTCGGGCGCGAGCCAGCGGCGCCGCCAGCGTCAAAAAGATCGGAATCATGTGCGACAGCACGCCGTCTGGCTTCCTGCGAGCGAGCAACTCGGACGACAGGATGTGCTCGAAGCGCAGTCCGCGACGCAGTCGGGACGACGTCCCGAACGGCCGAAATCGCACGTTGGCCGGCAAGTCGTGGCGGCCCACACGGTCGCAGACGACTGTCACCTCCTCGACGCGCTGGGCTAGCGTCCCGACCAGGTCGATGGTCTGGGCCAGGGCGGGATGGTCTGCATCGATGACCTGCGTCAGGAAGACGAGGCGCATCAGCGCGCAGAGCCGTCGATGGTGCGCTCGACGAGCTCACGCATCTGGATCGCGAACCTCTCGGGTGTGGAGTGCCAGTCCGCGTAACGGACATGCGCCGCGGCGCCGAGCCGCCCGGCGAGCTCTCGGTCGGACATCACGCGGACGAGTGCCTCGACGAGCCCGTCGGTATCGGCCGGCGGAATCAGGAGCCCTTCCCGACCGTCGGTGACGAGGTCGAGCACACCTCCGGCACCGGTCGCGATCACCCCGCGCCCTCGCGCAAATGCCTCGATCACGACGCGCCCCAAGCCCTCGGGCCAGGACGGCAGGACGAGCAAGGTCGCAGCGTCGAGCTGCACGGCGACCTCGCTCGGCAGGAGCCGCGGATGGTGCTCCACTTGCGCCGGAAGCTCTCGTACGAGCCCGTCGACGACGTGCTGCTTCGAGCCCTGTCCGATGATCACGAGGCGCGCCAGCGGCAGCTCGGCGGCTACGCGCCGCCACGCCGCTGCCAGGCCGTCGACGTTCTTGTACGCCTCGAGTGCCGCAACGAAGACGGCGACGGGCCGCTCGGGCAACGGTTGCACGGCGTTCTCGGTGAAGGCGGACAGGTCGCTGTACGTCGGGAACGCCGCACTCGCAGGTCGCCCGCGAACGGACTCGATCAGCCCCGATGTGAAGCCGGAGAGCGCCCGCGTTGCGTCGGCGCGGCGCACGGCGACACGGCTGAGGTAGTCGGCGAGCGGCGAGAACGCCCGGCGTGCACCCGAGCCGTACCCACGCGTGAACGTCCGCCAGTCGCCGTGCACCTCGACGATCAGACGCGTGTCACTTCCTGCGAGCCGCCGGCCGATGAGAGCTGCCGCCCCCACGTACGGATCGCCCGCCACGATCACGTCGGGCCTGAACTCGGCGAGCTGCCGCCTGATCCGAAAGGGAAGCCGCAGGTAGTACGCCGGCGCATCGAGCACTCGCGACGAGAGCGGGGGCTGCAGGCGAAAGCGCTCCGATCGGAGCGGACTACCGGCCTCGGCCGCGCCAAGTACGAGGTAGTCGAGCTGCACCTCCAGTGCATCCCACTTCTTCGCAAGCCAGTGCGGCAACGGGAGCCGGTAGCGACTGCGGCCGACGAAGAGCACCCGGGGCCGCTCGCCGGTCACGACACGGCCTCGATCAGAAGCCTCTCGATCGCGCCGTAGACCCGTTCGCGCGCGATCGGCTCGACGGACGGGCGCGCAGCCGACGCGAGGCCGGCGCGAAGCGAGCTATCCCCGAGCAGCCGTGCGATCGCAGCAGCGAGCAGGTCCGGGCGTCGTGCGGGAACGAGCAGGCCGTTGACGCCGTCGTGCACGACCTCGGGCACGCCACCGACCGCCGTCGCTACCACGGGGGTGCCGACGGCGAGCGCCTCCACGGCCGCGTGCGGCAGGTTCTCCCAATCGCTCGCGAGCACCGCACACTCGACCCCAGCCAGGATGGAAAGTACTTCGGCCCGCCCTACGGCACCGACGAACGTCACGCGGCCGGCCAGGTCCGGAGCCTCAGCCCGGCGCTCGAGCTCCGCGCGCTCGGGGCCATCTCCGACGATTACGACGCGGGAAGCCGGAACGCGCGCTATCGCCTCCAGCACGACATCGACGCCCTTGTGGCGGACGAGGCGACCCACCATCGCAACGGTGCCCCGCTCGAACTCTCGCGCGACGACGGCCCCGACGTCTGGCGCCGGGTTCGATGCCACCACGATCCTCGCGCGGAGACCCCAGCGCTCGGCGAACGCGGCGAGATATGCGCTCGGGACGACGATCGTCCGCGCCGCGCGCAGGGCAAGCGTGCGAGCCCGCTTCAGCGCCACGACAGTCGCGCCCGTGGCGTGCTCGAACTCCTCGAGCGTGCCACCGAAGACGCGGTAGCGATAGGCGCGCTCGTACGCGGGATCGGAGACCAGCTTGACGACGAGTGGGCGCCGCGTCGCCACGTGAACCGCAGCGGCGGCCGCATACGTCGCCGTCGCGTAGACGACGTCGGCGTTCCGCGCCGCCCGGGCGCCTCGCAGCGCAACGGCCGGGTAGCGGATCGGAAACGGCCGCCCACGGTCGACGACCTCGACCAGGCAGGGCCGATCGGTCGGCTCGCCGTCGCCCATCGTTACGACCCTCACCGCATGGCCCCGTGCGAGGAGAAAGCGCGCGAAGTCGGGACCATGGGTCGCCGGTCCGCCGACGTCCGGTGGCCAGATGCCCGTGAGGAAGACGATGCGCATGCGGGAGTGGCCGTCCCCCGGAGGCCGGGAAACAAGCGGGACTATCATAGGCCGTTCTGATGGCGGGCCTCCGGCACAGCGAGCTCTGGCGCTCGGGGAAAGATCCGCTCTACGTCGTCTTCCTCGTCACGGTCGCGCTCTGTCTGATCCGCGCACGCGACCAACCGAGCCTCGACATATCGTTCGGCTCGAGCTCGGTCTCGATCGTGCCCGCCGACGTCGCGATCGCGATCCTCGCGATCGGAGTCATTCGACGCTTGCTGCAGGGACAGCGGCTGCCTCGCGCCGCCCTTCCGACGGTCCTCGCGGCCGGCGCGTTCTCCGCCTGGCTCGTCGCAACGGCGGTCCCGAACGGCACCGATGCCCTCGTCACCGCCGTCAAGCTCGTCGAGCTCGCGACGCTCGGTCTCGCAGCGGTGGTTCTGCTCACCGACGTCGAGCGACTGTGGCTGCTCGTGGGGGCGGTGGTCGCAATCGACGCGGTCGCCGTCGCCTGGGCGATCGTCGGGTTCGCCGGCGACCCTGGGAAGCGGCAGGCGTCGTTCATGGGAGAGCACGATCTCGCAGCGCTGTCGACGATGGTCCTCGCGTTCGGGCTCGCGCGGCTCTACTCACGTGACGAGCGGCTTGGACGCCTACCGCTCGCGGCGGGCGTCATCGGCGCCGCCGGAGTCACGCTGGGTGCCGCGGTCGCGAGTCTGCTCGGCCTCTATCTCGCCGTCGCAGCGCTGATCGCCGTCGCGGCGGTCAGGAACGCTCTCCGTCTCCGCGCGATCGCGCTGACGCTGGTCGTCGCCGTCGCCGTCACCGCCGGCACCTACGAGCTCCGGAGCGGCGACCTCACGTTCCTGAACCGCTGGTTCGGCGTCGGCGAGTCCCAGCAGCAGGGCGAGGGAGGCGGCAGCGTGAGCCAGCGCCTGATCTTCGTATACATCGGCGGACGCGTATTCATCGACGCACCGATCGCCGGAACCGGTTGGTACGGCAATCTGCCCGCCAAGGAGTTCGCCCGCTACCTCGCAGCGGCGCGGAGACGCTTCAGTGACCAGCCCGCCAACTACTTCCCGTCCGCGGACGGTGTCTACGTCCCGCAACAGACCTACGATCAGGTGCTCTACGAGCTCGGCACCGCGGGCGCTCTTCTCTTCCTCGCGCTCATCGTGGCGGCCGCCTCGGCAGCGATTGCCACCGGACGAAGGTGGCCCGGACGAAGAGCGGACGGATCTGCCGCGTACGTCCCCTCCGCGTGGATGGGCTCGCTGCTCGGAACACTCGCCGGCGCTGCGCTCTTCGGCGGCACGCCGATAGCAGCGACCTTCTGGTTGACGCTCGGCGTGGCCGCAGCAGGCGCGTCGCTCGTCGCCGCCGTGACCACACGCGCGACTCCCGTCGCGACTGCCCCGGCGGCTCTGCGCTCGTGATCTCCCCGCCGCCGTCGATCGTCCACGTGATCGCCCGTCTCAACGTCGGCGGGGCAGCGCTACACGTGATCCAGCTTGCCGCCGAACAGCAACGTCGCGGACACGAGGTGCTCGTGGTCGCCGGCACGCTCGCAGCGGGAGAGGAGTCGATGGAGTATGCGGCGATCGATCGCGGCGTACCCGTGCGTCGGCTCCAGGCACTTCAACGCGAGCTCTCGATCCACCACGACGCGACCGTGATCCGCGAGCTCCGAGGCATCCTCCGCGAACGACTGCCGGACGTCCTGCACACCCACACCGCCAAGGCGGGGGCGACCGGACGGATCGCGGCTAGCCTGGTCCGCCGTCGACCTGCCGCCGTCGTGCATACCTTTCACGGGCACGTCCTCCGGGGCTACTTCGGCGCCCGCCGCGAGCGTGCCTTCCTCCAGGCCGAGCGGCTGCTCGCACCACGAACTGACGCCCTCGTAGCCGTCAGTGCGGAGGTCCGCGACGAGCTGGTCGAGCTCGGCGTTGCGCCTCGAGAGAGGTTCGTGGTGATCCCGTACGGGTTCGAGCTGCCGGCAGCGACCCCGGCGTCGGGCCGGCTGCGAGTCGAGCGACGTGCGGAGCTCGGGATCGGCGACGACGCATTCGTCGCCGGCTGGGCCGGTCGCCTGACCGACATCAAGCGACCCCTCGACCTGGTGGCAGCGCTCAACGCCGCTGTGTCACGCGGGATCGATGCGGTTCTCGTCGTCGTCGGAGACGGCACCGGGCGGGCAGCAACGGAGCAGCACGCACGCGCACTCGGCATCCTCGATCGCTGCCGATTCGTCGGCTTCCAGCGACGGATGGACGAGTGGTACCCGGTCTTCGACGCGCTCCTGCTCACGTCGGAGAACGAGGGCACGCCGGTCGTCGCGATCGAAGCGCTCGCGACCGGCTGCCCGGTCGTTGCGACCGACGCAGGGGGAACGGCGACGGTCGTCAGCGACACGTTGAGCGGCTACCTCGTCGAAGTCGGCGACGTCGAGGCGCTCGGTGAGCGGCTGGCCCGGCTTGCAGGAGACCCAGCGCTGCGGAAGCGCCTCGGCCACTTCGGCGCCGACGACATGCGGGCACGGTTTGCGACTTCGCGAATGGCCGACGACGTCGAGCTCCTCTACGAGAGCATCGTCGGGCGATGATCGTCACGCACATCCACAAGATCACGGGCGTCGGTGGCTCGGAGCGGCATCTGCTCGCACTCCTCCCCGCTCTGCGGGCGCGCGGAATCGACGCGCGCTTTGTCGGCTTCGACGTGGAGGACATGGATGCGCAACGCTTCTACGAGGGGCTGGACGAGCTGGCCGTCCCGTACCGTCACGTTGCCTGCGGACGCGACGTCAGCCCACGCATGGCCCGAGACGTCGTCGCCGCCCTCCGGGGCGATCGCCCCGATCTCCTCCACACACACCTCGTCCACGGCGACATCTACGGCTCGATGGCCTCCCGACGGCTCGGCGTTCCCTTCGTGTCCTCCCGCCACAACGACGACCGCTATCTCGCCGGGCCGTTTCGTTACGTCGACAGGGCCTTCGCGCGCCGGGCCGATGCCTTGATCGCCATCTCGGACGCGGTCCGGCGCTTCCTCGAATCGGTCGGTCTGCCGCGGGAGAAGCTCGTGACGATCCGTTACGGACTCGACGCGATTCCGTCGGCTGCGTCCGAGCTCACGCCGGAGGCTGCCGGCATCCCGCCCGATGTGCCGCTCGTCCTCGCGATCGGCAGGTTGACGCCGCAGAAGGATCACCCGACCCTGCTGCGAGCATTCGCGCGGGCTCGCACCGAGCACCCTGGTGCCATGCTCGCGATCCTCGGGATCGGGCCGCTCGAAGCCGAGACGCGCGCGCTGGTGTCCGAGCTCCACCTCGACGATGCCGTCGTGCTCCCGGGCAGGCTCGAGGTGCGGGACTGGCTCGAACGTGCAGACATCTTCGTTCACACCTCCCGCTGGGAGGGCTTCGGGATCGTGCTGCTGGAGGCGATGCTCGCTGGGCTCCCCATCGTTGCTACGCGGGTGAGCGCTATCCCCGAGGTCGTCGCCGACGGTGCGACCGGCCTGCTCGTCCCATCCGGTGACAGCGATGGCGTCGCCGGAGGGCTGCTCGACCTCTTGAACGACCCGGTGCGGGCCAAAATGCTGGGTGAATCCGGGCGGACGCGAGCCCACACGGAATTCTCGGTGGCTCGGATGGCCGAGCAAACAATGGACGTGTATGCGGCCGCCGCCGTCACCCGTCCCTAGAAGGGCGGGTCCGACAGCGTCTCGGCCGACGGCGAGCGGCCGCTCCGGCGGAGGCCGATCGTCCTCGTGATGAGCGCACGCTCGTCGCTGCTGATGCCGAAGCGCCACATCGAGCCGCCGCAGGCCGCAACCCAGAGCACGCCGATCGGCGCGAGTGTGAGCAGCGTCTCCGGATCGAAGGCACGGTCGATCAGGACGAGGACGACGACCGCGCTGACAGCGGCAGGCAGGAACGGTCGCAGCGAGGCACGAAGCAGTAGCCGAACCGGGGTCGCCGCCGCCGGCGCTGCCACTGCCACGAGTATGTACGCGAGCGCTGCACAGTCGAGCAGGAGCGTGCTGAGCGCGACGCCCCAGAGACCGACCGTCAAGGCGAGCACCACCGATAGGACGAGGTTTCCCGCAGCTGCGACCGTGACGGTCAACGCGAGGCGGTGCTGCTTGCCGCGCGCGATGAGGTACTGGGTGAGCAGGAAGATCGGTTGGTGAACGATGAGAACGAGAGCGAGCAAAGCGAGCACGACGGCGCTCTCGTGTTGGACGGAGCCGATCCATGCCTCGATCAGCTGGTCGGGGATCAGCAGGAGCGGAAGCGCCAGTACGAGCATGAACGCCATACCGATCCTGAGCGCGACGAGGATGAGCTGGCGCTGGCGCTCGATCTGGTCGGCACCTTCCAACTCGGCGAACGCCGGATAGAGAAGGCTCGGGCCGGCCGTCGCAACCCCGAACGCGAGGCTGAAGAGACTCGCCGGGATCGCGTAGAGCGCCGCCGCGACGGGCCCGAGCACGATGCCGACAACAACGACGTCCGTCGAGAACACGACCTTGCCGGCGACCTGGACGAGGAAGTTGCTACCGCTGAAGCCGCCGAGTTCGCGTAAGCGGCGGCGCGTGACGTACGAGCGCCGGATGCGCAAGTCGGGAAGCTCACGCCGGAGCCAGAGCAGCGGAACGGCGAGGCGGATCATCGTGGCGAGGAGCGCGAATGCGCTCAGCAGCACGATGCCACCGCCGTGCGGGAGGACGATCACGACGAGCGCCGTGTAGACGACGAGCGAGATCGCGTTCCCGAGGTTCTGGACGTCGAAGCGATGCTGGCCGAGCAGGAGGCTCCCGAAGAGCCCAAAGGGAAACCGGAGCACAAGGCCGAGCACGATGAGAGCCGTCGCAGCCCGAGCATCCCAGTCGAGGTCGCTCGGAATGTCGATCAGGTACGGAACGGCCCAGGCGAGCGCGAGTCCAACGGGGATCGAGGCGAGCCCGATGGCGGCGTACACGACGAGACCAGTGGAGGCAAGCGCATTTGTCTCCTCCGTCGAGCCCTGGCCACGGTAGGCCGCCGCGAACCGCACGATCGAAGGCCCCACGCCGAAATCGAGCAGCGCGAGAAAGATCGTGATCGACCCGATCCACTTCCACAGCCCGAACTCGGTCTTACCGAGCGCGTTGTAGGTCACGGGTGTGACGACGAGGCCCGACACGATCGCCACGCCCCACGCCCCGTAGACGCCGAGGGTGTTCCTGCGAAGGAGTCGCATCAGCCCCCCGATGCCCCGGCAGCCACCTCGGCTGTGACGTGAAAGTTCGCGAACAGGGCTCCCGGTACGGGCTCTCGCAAGAGCGAGACCCTCCGGTCGAGCGCCCGACCAGCCTGGTTGAGCAGCCACACTGGGCCTCTCGCGAGTCTCGTCACCCGGGCGCGTCGGCACGCGATCTCGGCGTACGTCCCGAGCAGCATGGACAGGCAGGCAGCGCTCCCACCGCGTGGCTCGACCGAGATCTCCTGCCAGCGCCCGTTCTCCTCGAACAGCCGGCGCAAGCCTTCGTGTGTCCAACGCCAGTAGTCGTGAGGCGAAGGATGGTAGACCTGCACCCCGTGTGTCGATGCGAGGACACGACCCCCTGGAGCGGTGACCCGGCACAGCTCCCGCACAGCCTGGGCGGGAACGTCGCAGTGCTCGAGCACCTGCGTGCAGAGCACGAGATCGAAGGAGGCATCTGCGACCGGCAGGCTCTCGACCGGACCGAGTAGCTCGGCCACCGGATTCTCGACGACATCAACGCCGACGTACTCGCTCGCGATGCCCTCGAAGAACGGGTAGTACGGCTTCTGGCCGCAGCCGACGTCGAGGACGCGGCAGCTCCCACCTCGCTCGCGCGCTCGCTCGGCCTCCTCCTGGAGCCAGCTGGCGATGTTGGAGCGCACGAGCCATGTCGGCGAGGACATCGGGGGGTGACGGCGCTCCTCACCGGGCCACTTGGTCGACTCGGAGCGCGGCTGCATCGGCCGCACTCTAACCGGGGGGCGTGGACGGCCGTGGCCTCCGGACGGCCCCGTGCGGACGAAATCGCGACGCGAGCCACGCGACCCCGGCGGCATCGAGGACGAAGATGCATGGCAACGCGACGTAAAGGAAGCGCGGGTGGATCGACGTCACGTCGTAGAAGCTGTAGAGCACGGCGGTAACGACGACCGTGCCTCCGATCAGCACGCGCGCGTACCAGCCGTCAAGTGCCGCGAGCCCGACGACCGCGACGGGAACGAGCAGCAGGAGGACGAGAGGCGTGAACAGCGTCGAGTGGAACCACGCCTCGTCGGCGTAGCCGACGCCCCACGGATGGGAACTCGCGGAGGTCTGCCCGTCGTAGATCCCGACGTACCCTTTGGGCCAGTAGGCGACGAGCACCGGCACCCAGACGACACCTGCTAGCACGAAGGGCAGCATCGCCCTTGCTCCCAGCCGCAGGAGGAGCGCGACCGCGACGAGAGCGACGATCGTCACGTTGCTGAGCTTCACGACGGTCGCGAATCCGAGCAGCGACGCCGCACCCGCGACCGCGAGCGGCTGATCCGGAAGTCGTAGGGCGAGCAGGAGCGCGCAGACCACCAAGGCGGTCGACAAGGGCTCCGTGTAGAGACCGAGCCCTGTGTCGACGATCCACATGCCGTTCTCCCACGCGCGCCCGTCGGTGAGCGGGCCGATGACGAGGGGCCAGAACGCGAGGAGCCCAGCTGCCCCGACCCCGACGCTCCTTCGCCCCGTCGCAGAGAGGGCCAGATACGCGGTCGCCACCGTTGTCCCGGCGTTGGCAACGAGCGAAAGCAACAAGCCAAAGCCGAACGCGACCGACGGTGTCGGCACGATGCCGATCGCCCGAAATGGAAGCTCGACGGCTGCCCATGCGAGCGACCAGCCGACGACCGCCGCTCCCGTGTCGTCCATCTCGAGGATCACGAGCGTGACGGCGAGCGCCACCACGGCGCTCGCCACGACGAACACGGCCCACGGCGGGACCCACTGCCGCCGTCTGTTGACGAGCGCCGCCCAGCAGGCCGCGGCAACGAGGAGGAGCACGATCGCGAGCAGCGCGTGCGGCACGCGACCGACCGCGGACTGCACCTCGCGCAGCGCCGAGTAGTAGCCGTTCGCGTCGCCGTAAAGAGGGCCGTAAACGTAGCGCGGCACGCCTGGGAGCTTGTGATCCTCTGCAGCGAGCACGACGAGGGGAACGACGATCCGCAGAGAGACGGCGACGACGAGCGCTGAACGCCAGTACCGGTCGGCTGCGCGTTCCATTCAGGAAGACCGTAGCCGACGGACGCTGCCGTCCTCACACGCGCGCCAGTCGCATAGCATCACGGCGATGCGGCGATGGCTCGAGGCAGGCGTGCTCGTGGGCTTGCTCGGAGCGCAGGCCGTTCTCCTCACCCAGTTGCTGCACACGGCACCGGATTTCGACGAGGGGGTCTACCTGCTCGCCGTCGATGCTCTCCGGCACGGCCAGTCGCTGGGCAACGACGTGTTCGTGGCCCAGCCGCCCGGCTTCTACGCCCTCCTCCGCGGAGATGCCGCGATCTTCGGCTTCGGTGTCACGAGCATGCGCGTCGGGATCGTCCTACTCGCTGCCGCCGGTGCGGCCGGGGCCTGGCTGCTCTGTCGAAGCCGAGCGGGCGTCATGGCCGGACTCCTCGCGGTTGCCCTGCTGACGATCGCGCCGCCGATTCCGCTTTTCGGCGCACGGATCCTGGCGGATCTGCCCGCGCTCTGGCTCGCGCTGCTCGGCGTCGGGCTGGCCGCTGCTGTACCAGGGCGACGGCACGCAACCGTGATCGCCGCCGTGTCGGGAGCGGTCTGTGCCTTCGCGCTCCTCGTGAAGCTCGATGCTGTCGTGTGCTTGCCGGTCGCCGCCCTGCTCATCGCCGTGGCACGGGAACGTCGGCGCCTACTCGCAGCCGCAGCGATCGCCGCCGGTGCCGTGTTGTTGGCCTCCCTGCTGATCCACGTAACCGCGCTGCCCGAGCTCTGGGAGAGCGTGATCCAGTACCACCGCGACGCTCGAGCGACCGCCGACGTGATCGACCGCTGGAAGGAGATCCGCGGCCTGTTCAACCTGCGTACACCCTTCGTCTGGCTCGCCGCGGCCGGTCTCGCACTGTTCGTCGTTCGCATCGGCCGACGCGTGGTCGACCGAGCGGAGGTGGCCATGTGGAGCTGGGCCGGGGTCGCGCTCGTCTTCCTCGCGGTTCATCAGCCGCTGCACTACAACCATCTCGTGGCGCTGCCGGTCCCGCTCGCCCTCGCGACGGCACTGAGCATCGGTGGAGCATGGAACCGTGCGCGCCCGAGAGCTCAGCTGCTCTCGGCCGTGATCCTGGTGATCGTCCTCGGCGGCGGCTACGTCCAGCAGATGCGCCGGGTCCAGCTCGACGACGTGCCGGAGAGAAGCTGCTCTCGTCGCCGCGGCTGCGGCGGTGGAGGCCGCGACAGGCCCCGCGGACTTTGTCGCAACCGACGAGCCGATGGTCGGGGTAATGGCGCATCGGCAATCCCCCGGACCGCTCGTCGACACCGCGCTCCTTCGCTTCGAGACGGGCTCGCTCACCCCGACGTCGGTGCTCGAGACAATCGACCGCTGGTGCGTTCAGGCGGTCGTTGCCGGCCGCGCCTTCCGCACCGAGCCGGCTGTGCTCGCCGGGCTCCGCGCCCGATTCGCACGCACCAGGACAATCGCCGATCTGTCCGTCTACGTCGATCGCCGCCGCGCCTCGTGCTCGCTGCCGTCTCGGTCCCGGTAACGCAGGTGTGAGATCAGCGAAGACGCCGCGGAACGGCGGTGCAGCCAGCTATGCGGCGCTAGCCGCGCAGCTTCTTGAACGTGGCGAACGCCGGCTTGTTCGATCCTGTCGCCGTGACGAGCCCGGACTGCCAGCCCGCGATCACCGGCTCGTCCTGGAGCAGGAACCAGAGGAAGAGGTCGACCTTCCGATCCGCCTTCACAGTCGCGTACGCCTGCTTCATGTACGCCGCCTGCCTGGCGTAGGACACGCCGAGGAGCGCGTCAGGCGGGTTCGTCTGGTAGCCGTACTCGGTGATCCAGATGCGAACGTTGCCGTACGCCGCCTTGACGGCACGCTCCAGCACCGCGAAGTTCCCGAGCGTGATCGCGGTCGGCGCCTGACCACGCGAGCCAGGTGGAGGCGGGGTCGAGGGGGTCTCCGAACGATCGCCGTAGTACGGGTGATGGACGTACGCGTCGAAACCCTTCGCCCCGGCCGCCTTCATCGCCGAGAGGAAAACGAGCGGCGAGACGGACGGGCGGCTGCTGTTCGGGTTGTTGTTGCCACGTGGGGCGGTGACGCCGCAACCCACCTTGCCGCCGTTCTTCTTGATCGCGCGGATCCCGGCCACGACCGCGTTGCAGATCCGAGCGTAGTCGCGTGCGCTCTGCACCACCCAGTTCGACCCGACCCGCTTCCACTGCGGAGTCAGGAAGACGGGGTTGCTCGGCTCGTTCCAGGCAACCCAGTAGCGCACGCCGGGCAACGCCTTGCCACCCGGCGGAACGTAGGTGCCGTCGTAGCGGCGCGCCGCCGCGCGGACGAAGAGCTTGAGGTCGTTGGCGTTCTTCGGCGCGACGTTCGGCCCCTGGCCGTCGTTGGCCCAGGCCGGCGTAAAGAGGACGGTGAAGATCACCTTGATCCCGTACGTCGCCGCAAACTGCACCGTGCGGTCGTATGTCGCCCAGTTGTACGCAGGATCGGCAGGATCGGTCGGACGCGCCGGGCGCGAGGTCGCGACCCCGCTGGGACCGCCCCAGGCAAGGGTCACTCGGATGACCTGGGTGTTCAGCGCCTTCAGCGTCGGGAAGACCTTGTCGGGATTGCCGTACAGGATCTGCGCATCGTCGTAGATCCCGTTCTGGAGGTAGCGCGACGCACCCGCCTCGGGCACGGCGACGAGCGCTGCGGCCGCCACGACCACAGCGAGGATGGCGACGACGCTACGCAACGGCAGGATCGCGGCCGAGCGAAGCGAGCGTACGCCGGAGGCCCTCGTCGAGCCCGATCTCCGGCTCCCAGCCGAGCAACTGGCGGGCACGTGTGATATCCGGCTGACGTACCTGGGGATCGTCGACAGGAAGCGCCTCGTGCACGATCGGGCTCGACGACCCCGTCACCTTGACGACCGCCTCGGCAAGCTCGAGCAGAGTCATCTCGGTCGGATTGCCGATATTGACCGGCAGATGCTCCCCCGACTCGGCAAGCAGCACGAGCCCGCGGACGAGGTCGTCGACGTAACAGAAGCTCCGCGTCTGCGAGCCGTCGCCGAAGACCGTGATCGGCTTTGCCTCGAGCGCCTGGCGCATGAAGGTCGGGATCGCGCGACCATCGTGAGGCCTCATCCTGGGACCGTAGGTATTGAAAATCCGAACCACGGCCGTGTCGACTCCCTGTTGTCGGTGATACGCCATCGTCAATGCCTCCGCGTAGCGCTTTGCCTCGTCATAGACGCCGCGCGGGCCAATTGGATTGACGTGCCCCCAGTACGTCTCGGGCTGCGGATGCACCTGCGGGTCGCCGTAGACCTCGCTCGTCGACGCGAGGAGGAAACGGGCGCGCTTGAACTTGGCGAGGCCGAGCGCGTTGTGGGTGCCGTACGAGCCCACCTTCAGCGTTTGCAAAGGCAACCGCAGGTAGTCGATCGGGCTGGCGGGGCTCGCCAGGTGGTAGACGTAGTCGACGGGTTGCTCAACGTCGACGTGCCCGGTCAGGTCGTGGTTGAGGAAGACGAACTCCTCGCCGCGAAGGTGCTCGACGTTCGCAAGCGACCCGGTCTCGAGATTGTCGACACAGACAACACGATGGCCCAGAGCGAGCAGCCGCTCGCAGAGGTGCGAGCCCAGGAACCCCGCTCCCCCGGTGACTACGGACGTTGGCATCGGGGCATCGTAGCGCCGCAACTGGATGCCGAACGCGTTCCTTACAGATCTCCAACGACTGCTCAGGCCGCAGGTGCGACGGTTGGCTGGGCGTCAGGTGGGCCTGACGATCAGTCGTGCGTGGAACGTGGCCGTTCGCCCGCTCCCGTCGATCGCCCGCACGAGCGCGCCGAAGTCGCCGGGATTTCTCGGCATGCCGGCGATCGTCCCGTCCGGCAGGAGCGAGATGCCTTGCGGCAGAGCGCCGTCGACGATCCAGCGGTACGGGGGAACTCCTCCCCTCGCTGCCAGGCGCCACGTGTAGCGCCGACCGAGGTGGGCGACCGGGGGCCGACCAGGGAGAGCCACGATCCGTGGCGAGCTGCTGTCAAGGCGCTCGAGCCCTGCGCGCAGGAAGGCCGCCAGGGCTGTGCCGCCGGCTTCCGAGAGATGGATGCCGTCGGTCTGAAACCAGTCGGCATGGCTGCGCGAGTACTTGTTCCAGTCGACGACAGTCAGCTCGGGGTGTCGCGCGGCCGCCGCCCGCAGAACGTCGTTCATCGCGAGATAGGGTGTCCGAGCGGCACTGAGCGTGGCCCAGACGACCCGCTGCACACCGGCGCGCCGGAGCGCCGTGAGCGACGTCTCGACCGAGCGCGCGAACGTCTGCTGGAAGTCGTTGTAGCCCGCCACGACGACGACCGTCGCGCCGAGGTCCCGGCCCTGCTCCGCGACGACCTGGAGCAGGGTGGGCGCCTCGGATCCTTCGTACGGGCAGCTCTCACCTGTGAGGCGGCGACAGACGGCGACCTGCATCACGACGTCAAAACGCTGCTGGAGAATCGAGAGGGCGTCCGGATACCAGAGGATCGCGGTGGCGGCCGAGTCCCCGATCAGGGTGACGCGCTCCGGCGTGACCGGCGGCGTAGCTCCGGCAAACGGTGCGGGTACGAGCACGACGACCGTCGTAGCGAGGCAAAGGTTGATTGCCAAATGACCGATGGCCCGTCGCAGCGGCATCTGCAACATCGGCACTCCCGACTCGTTAGCTCCGCGCAATGATGCCGTGTCCGCGATTGTCGTGCAGGGAGCAGGAGCCGCCGTGAGCGAGCACCGCCAAGGTCACGTGAAATCGCCAACGGGTCGGGGACGAGCCACCGTAGACGAACCCGAGGCTCTACGTCAGTGTATGAAGGTGGGCTCAGCAGCACGCCTTTCAGTCATCGTGCTCGCGGATCGGTATGCCACCATCCGCCGCGTCGTCGAGCACCTCGGTCGGCAGACGGTTGCCGGCGAGATCGAGCTCGTCGTCGCGTGCCCTTCCCGAGACGCTTTCGGGTTTCCCGCCGGCCCGACCCGGCTCGCGTCCGTGCGCTCGGTGGAGACTCCTCTGCTGCCGATGGGACCGGCGCGTGCGCTTGCGGTACGGGCGGCCAGTGCACCCGTCGTCGTCCTCGGCGAGACGCACGCGTTCCCGGCACCGGACTGGGCGGAGCGTCTCCTGGCCGCACACGAAGGCGCCTGGGTGGCGGTCGCACCGGGCCTCGAGAACGCGAACCCGCGGAGTGTTCTGAGCTGGGCCGGCTTCCTGATGGACTACGGCCATTGGCTCGCGGACGCTCTTACCGACGAGGAGATCGCGTTCCCGCCTACCTATAACGCCTCCTGGAAGCGCGAGGCGCTTCTCGCCTGCGGGGATCGTCTGCCGGAGCTGCTCGAACCCGGGATGCCACTCGACGCGGAGCTCGTCTCACGCGGTGGACGCTTCTCGCACGCCCCCGGAGCCCGTATCTCGCACCTGAACATTGCGCGGATCGGGCCGTGGACGGACGAGCGATACCTCGGTGGACGCCTGTTTGCCGTGGGGCGAAGCCGGCGCTGGCCGCTCGCTCGCCGACTCGCCTACTGCGCCGGCTCCTGCCTCGTGCCGTTGATCCGCCTGGTGCGGGTACGTCCAGCGGCGCAGCTGGCGCGCCGCAGCAACCGGCTACCGAGGGGGACGATGGCAGCGGTCGTCGCCGGCAGCACACTCTGGGCGCTCGGCGAAGCTGTCGGCTACGTCGCCGGAGTGGGACCTGCCGAGGAGCGCATGCTCGAGTACGAGACCCACAAGGAGCGCTACGCATGAGCCTCGAGCTCTCGTACGTCGTCGTCACCGACACGTTCGAGACGATCCGTGGTGTTATCCGTGCCCTTGCGGCGGAGACCGTGCGCGACCGCATCGAGCTCGTGATCGCCTGCCGCTCCGAGCAGGAGCTGTGCCTTGACGCCTCGTTGACGAGCGAGCTCGGAGCCGTTCGGATCGTCGAGGTGGAGTCCGTCATCCCGCTCTCCCCAGCTCGGGCCGCCGCCGTCCACGCCGCATCGTGTCCTCTCGTGTTCATCGGCGAGACGCACTCGTTTCCCGCCCCTGGCTGCCTCGAAGCGCTCCTGGCCGCTCACGCCAGCGGCGACTACGCCGCAGTGACGCCTGTCGTCGAGAACGCAAATCCGGATCAGGCGCTTAGTTGGGCGGGACTCATGCTGACCTACCGACATTGGGTCGAGCCGGTGACACGCGGCGAGATCAGCGAGCTTTCGACCTACAACGCATGCTTTCGGCGCGACCTCCTCCTCGCGTTCGGGGATCGCCTCGCGCCGATGCTGGACTACGGCAGCGGGCTCGAGCTCGACCTTCGCACGGCGGGAGGACGGTTTCTGATCGAGCCCGCTGCGCGCCTCGCACACTTGAACGTGGCTTCGCTCAACGGCTTCCTGCCGGAACGCTTCCTCTCGGGGAGATTCTGGGGCTCTGCCCGGGCCCGCCGCTGGTCGCGCGCTCGACGCCTGCTCTACGTCGCCGCGGCGCCCGTGATCCCGTTCCTGATCGCGGGCAAGGCGGTCAGGTCGCGCCAATGGGCCCATCACCGCAGGCGCATGCCCAGGGGCACGCTCGGCGCCGTCCTCGCGTGCGCTGTCGCGACCGCCGCAGGCGAGGTGGCGGGCTACCTCCTCGGCATGGGCCGGACACCGGTGAGACTCGCGGAGTACGAGCTTCACCGGGCTCGGTATCTCTAGTGCCGTCTCCCGTGCGGGTCGGCGTAATCGGATGCGGCGCCACGGCGACCGCCGTTCACCTGCGCGTGCTTCGCAGGCTTCCCGGAGTACGCGTAACTGCTGTGGCAGATCCCGACCCGGCCGCGCGCGAGCGAGCGTGTCGGCTGGCGCCCCACGCTGTGGCAGTCACCGACTCCAGCGAGCTGCTCGCGCGCGTCGACGTCGACGCGGTCGTGGTGACCGCCCCGAGTGGAATGCACGCGCCGCTGGCGCTAGCCACGCTCCGGAGCGGACGCCATCTCTATCTGGAGAAGCCGATCGCCGGAACGCTCGCAGAAGGTCGACAGGTGGCCGCAGCTGCATCCGATACCGACGTGGTCGCTGCGATCGGCTTCAACTACCGCTTTCAGCCGCTCATCACCCGGGCCTGCAACCTGGTGCGTGCCGGTGCGATCGGTGACGTACGCTCGGTCTCAACCGTGTTCTGCGAGTCGGCGAAGCTGCCCGCTTGGAAGGAGAAGCGCGATCAGGGCGGCGGCGTCCTCCTCGACCTCGGCTCCCACCACTTCGACCTGATTCCTTGGCTGCTTGGCTCCGACGTCGAGCGCGTAGAGGCGACGGTCCGCTCGGACGTAACCGAGCAGGACTCGGCCTCGGTGCAGCTCACCCTCCACGACGGGACGATGACGTCCTCGTTCTTCTCGTTTTCCTGCGACCCGGCTCACTCACTCGAGCTGGTCGGGGAACTGGGCGTGCTGCGGGTCGATCGTCGGACGCGCAGCCTGTCGCTGACCGGCGTTCGCGCTCGCACGGTGACTCGCGCAGTGCTGGCCTGGCGCGCCCGCTCGCTCATCCGCCCACAGAGCGAGCCCTCGTGGGGCTATTCGCTGGGGGCGTTCGTCAACGCCGTCCGCGGTGACGAGGTCGAGCTGCCGAGCCTTGCGGACGGGCTGCGCAGCCTGGAGGTCGTCATTGCCGCCGAGCGCGCAGGAGCCGGTTGATGCGCGTACTGCTCGTCACGGATTGGCCGACCGAGGGAGGCGGGATCGAGACATACCTGACGTTGGTCGCCGACGGCCTGCGCGAGGCGGGCGACGAGGTGAGACTGCTCACGAGCGGAGTCGGTGGCGGTAAGGCGGTCGCCGACTACGTCGCGCTCGGCTCGCGCCGTGCAGGACCGCAAGCCGTGCTTCAGATCGTCAACCCGTTCGCTGCGAGCACCGTCCGCCGGGCAATCGCCGAGCTCGAGCCCGACGTCGTGCACGTGAGCATGTTCGAGATGCACCTGTCGCCGTCGGTTCTCGCGGCGCTCCATGACGTGCCGACCGTGTTGAACGTGGCCTACTACAAGCCGATCTGCCCCAACGGCTTGAAGCTCCTCCCGGACGGCTCCCGCTGCCGAGTGCAGCACGGCACGGTGTGCTGGCGCGGCGGCTGCGTGTCGCTCGCGCACTGGCTACGCGACCGCCCGCGGTACGCCCGTATCCGGAAAGAGGTGCAGGCTTCGGGGACGGTGGTCACGTGTAGCCGGTGGCTTCACGACGAGCTGGCCGCCGCCGGCATCGACGCAGCGTGGTCGGCCTGGCCGGTCGAGTCGCCGTCTCCGGGCTTTCGCCGAGAGCGCGCCGCGGAGCCCCTGTTCGTGTTCACCGGTCGCATTGCGCGCGAGAAAGGCCTCGAGACCCTTCTGCGGGCTCTCGCCCAGGTTCGTGACGGTGGCTCCAGAGCACGCCTCAGAGTGGTTGGCGACGGGCCTCTGCGGCACCAGCTCGAGCGGCTTGGTGTCGAGCTCGGTCTCGGCGACGCGGTCGTGTTCACCGGTTGGCTTCCATCCGCGCAGATCGAGGCGCAGCTCGCCGATGCGTGGGCGCTTGTTGCGCCATCGCTCTGGGCGGAGCCGCTGGGCCTGACCGCCGTGGAAGCTCTCGTGCGTGGGATCCCGGTCGTCGCGAGCGAGACCGGTGGCTTCGCGGAGACCGTCCAAGACGGAGTGACGGGGTCGCTTTTCGCCAACGGCGACGTCAACGCGCTCTCGGCATGCCTGGTCGACATCGCATCAGGCGACGCCTTCGCGGCAGAGCTCCCGGATGCGGTCGTCGAGCGAGTACGTCGGGAGCACGATCCGGGCCGTCATGTGGCCTGGCTGCGGCAGCTGTTCGAGAGCGTCGCGGCGTGACCTCCGCCAAGGCTGCCCTCCAGCCGCACGGCCTGCCGCGGGTCGGCGTAACCGTCGCACTCATCGGCAAGGCGGCAGAATGGGTGACACTCGCTGCCCTCCTGACGCTCGTGCCGCGCCTGCTCGGCCCGGCCGACTACGGCACGTTCGGGCTCGCACTCGGCCTCGTGACCCTCGGCTCCGCATCGTTCGCACTGGGTGGCGGGGCGGTGATGGCGCGATTCATCCCGGCAGCAACCCCAGCGGACCGCGTCGGTCTCGCCCGCGCACTCGCGCTCCGCGCCATCCGCTGGCGGGCGCTTGGGGTCGTGCTGATGAGCGTTGTGGCGACCGTGCTCCTGCTCGTCGCTCCACACGAGTTCCCGCCGGTTCAAACCCTGATCGTGCTCGCCGCAATCTCACTCGACGCGGGGGCGACGCTGGCGTTCCAGCTCGCTCTCGGGCTCGACCGACCTGGGCTCTGGAGCTTTCGCTACCCGGTTCAGAACCTCCTGCTCGTCGTAACCGTGTTGCCGCTGTACCTCGTCGCCGGAACGACGGGAGCGCTGTTGGCGATCGCACTCTCGTCCGCCGGGGCGCTCGTCTTCGGGGTCTGGGCTGTGAGTGGCCACCTCTTCGGCGAGCCGACGGCAGCGGTGCCGACCGCCGTATCGCGTTTCGCTCTCCTCCAGGCGATCAACGGCTTGCTCGTGCAGGTGATGCATCGCGGCGGTGTCGTTGTGGTCGCGCTCCTGGCCGGCTCTCGCGTCCAGACCGGCTACGCAGCGCTCGCGACAGGCGTCGCGATCGCGGCAACCTACGCCGTCTGGCAGGTCTTCACTGTTGCGCTGCCGCGGCTTGCAGCGCTCGCTGCGGGGGATGTGACCGCAGCCGGACGGCTGTTGACGCGATTGGCTGGACGTGCGGTGCTCGTGCTTGCTCCTGCCTCGGTCGCCGGCGCCGTGCTCGTAGGTCCCGTGCTCCGGCTCTTCGCCGACGGACGATTTGCTCCGGCTGACGACGCGCTCTCGTATGCGCTCGCGACCATCCCGCTGGCTCCCCTCACCGGCGCCGTCGCGGCGGCAGCGGCCGTCCACCTCCGTCCCGGCACGCGCTTGTGGTCGACGGCTATGGGGACGGTCGTCTTCCTGATCGCGGCGCTTGTGCTCGTTCCCACGCTCGGGGCTGAAGGCGCAACAATCGCGCTTCTCGCCGGCACGGCCGTCACGGCATTGATCGGAGCGGCGCTCTTCCCGAACCTGCTCGACCGGCGATTGGTTGCCGCGACCATGCTGACCACGGCCCTCGTGCTAGCGATCGGGGTGGCGCGATGACGAGAGTCTCGATCGTCGTGCCGACGAAGAACCGACCCGCGGCGCTCGAGCGCTGCCTTAAGGCGGTCGCTGCACAGAAGGGAATCGGCCCGTTCGAGATCGTCGTCGTCGACGATGGAAGCGCCGACTCGAACGGCATCTCGAACCTCGTTGCCGCACAGCCGCTCGCGCGGCTCTTGCGGATCCACGGCACAGGCCCGGCCGCCGCTCGCAACGCGGGCGCACAGGCCGCGATCGGCGACGTCGTCTGTTTCACCGACGACGACTGCGAACCAGCTGAGGACTGGGCTCTCCGGCTCCTTGCGATGCTCGAACTGGGCGCGGATGCGGTCGGCGGAACGACTGTCAACGGGCGGCCCGGGGACCCGTTCGTCGAGGCATCGGAGTTGATCACCCGTCATCTCCAGGCGTCGACGCAGCTTCGACTCCGTGGCCGCGTGTTCATACCGTCCAACAATCTCGCATGCCGCAGATCCCTCGTCCTGACGCAACCGTTCGACGAGCGATACAGGACGGCCGCTGCCGAGGACCGCGCGTGGTGCGCCCGGGTCGCAGCCGCGGGCGCCACGCTCGCGCTCGAACCGTCGGCAACGGTTGCGCACAGCCCTGAGCTCGGGCTGAGAGGCTTCTGGCGCCAGCACGTTCGGTACGGGCGGGGCGCCTTCCGCTTCGCCCGCTCCAAGCCGGGTGCCGACTGGCGGGAGCCCCCCAGCTTCTACCTCAGCCTTCTGCGCGCAGGCTTCTCGAAGGGCCTCGTCTGTGCCTCGCTGGTTCTGCTTTCCCAACTCGCTACCGGCGCGGGCTTCACGCGCGAGGCACTCGCCCGCCGGAGCCGCGGCGGACGAGAGACAGCCTGCGAGGGCGAGGCTTGACGTAGTCGCGCGCTTGCACCGTTGGGCATGCGGCCTGCTGGCGCCCGCGAACGGGCGTTGGCGAACGTCCTAGCGCAGCTCCTTGTTCGACTCCATGTCGAACCACATCGCGAACAGGATGAACTGACTGCCGGAGATGAGCAGCAGCGCGACGAGCACGATCGTCGGTGTCGTGATCGCGTTCCCGGCAATGCGGAGCACGACCTCGATCACGCCGAGGACCAGCCCGACGAGGGTCATCAACGTCCCGAGCCCGTAGAAGAAGACGAGTGGGTGGAAGTCGCGGATGACGTACTTCGCCTTCAGTCGCCACCAGAACGCCTTGAACAGCAGCCAGGAGATGCGCGGCACGACCTTGCGGATCTTGATCCCGGACCGCTCGCCAACACCGTAGATCGGTCGTGAAGGCACATCGCGCACGGCTGCGTTGACGACGTTCAGGTGAACCAGGAGATCGTTCGGGAAGCCGTAGCGGGGATAGAGCCGATCGAGGTCGAGCCGCTCGAGCGCTCCGATCGAGATCGCCGCGTACCCCGCCTGCGAGTCTGCGACGTGCCAGTAGCCGGATGCGATCTTGGTGAGGAGTGACAGCACGGCATTCCCGAGGTAGCGGCTGCGTGGGATCACTTCCCAGGCTTCGCCCGTCACGAGCCTGTTTGCTTTCGCGTAGTCGACCTCGCCACGAGCGACGGGCTCGACGATCGCTGGTAGCTCATCCGGATCCATCTGGTTGTCACCGGCCATGACGACCGTGACGTCGATCCGTTCTGCGAGCGCTCGCTTGTAGCCCGTCACGATCGCGGCGCCGACCCCCAGGTTCCGCTCGTGGACGATCACCTCGACGCGAGGGTCGCCGACGCCACGCGCCAAGACCGCCGTCGCGTCCGGCGAGGCATCGTCGACGACGAAGACGCGATCGACGACGTCCGGAATCCCGGCGAGCGTCGCGACGATCAGGTGCTCCTCGTTGTAGGCAGGCACGACGACCGCAACCCGCTTCCCGTCGACCATGACGTAAAGGTTACTGAGCGGCCTTCGAGTTCCTGCGGGCGAGGATCGGATCGGCGAGGTAGGCCGCAAGCGCGCCCAGCAGGATGCCGATCAGCGCGCCGATCGCGGCGGCGTTGCGCCTGCTTGTCGCCGTCTCGCTCCTTCCGACCGCCTCCTGGACAATGCGACTCTCCTCGACGTTGCGTGCGAGGGAGAGGAGCTGCTGGTTCTGGAAGAGCTCCTGCTGGACGGTGCCGCGGCGCTGCTCCGAGAAGCTGAGCGTGTTGTTGATGTTCGTCACCGCGATCAGCTTCTCCGTATCGGAGAGCGTCTTGCTCGACTGCACGAGAGCGAGCTGCGCATTCGCCAGTTTGATCCGGGAGTCGATGTCGGAAAGCTCGGTGGTGCTCGAGGCGATCTGAGCGTCGAGCAGCTTGACCTTCGCCGTCACGTAGGTCGAGACCTGGTCGACCACGGTCTGAGAAAGCGAGTTCGCCGCCGCCGCAGCCTTGACGCGGTTCGACGCGAGCACCTTGAGCTCGACGAGCGGTGAGGTGGTCTTCGCCTGGCCGGCCTGGACGATCGGCTTCGTAGAGATGTTCCCGCGCAACTTGGAAGGTTTCAGTCCCGATGCGGCAGCCGCGGCGCGGATCGCCGCTTCGGAGCGCGCGATCTCGCTGACCGTGCGCGGGTTCGTCGCGAGGCTCTGGATCTGGCCGCCGCCGCTCGGAGTAAACGGCTGGCCGAGATAGAGCAGGGCCGCAGCGCTGTACGAGCCGCCGCTCCCGCTTGCGACGAGGACGCCGAGCACGGCGCCGATTACGGCGCCCGCTACGACGAGCCACCAGCGTGCGGCGATGCGTTGCCAGAGCGAGCGGAGATCGACCTCTGTCTCCGCGTCCAGCTCGACTGGGCCGCGTTCCGGGGACTGGCTCATCGCGTCGCGACCCTAGCAGCGACCCATTTGTACCGGAGGGCACGTCCGGCCGCGAACGCTGTCGAGGACTGCCAGCCGCGACCGCAAGTAGTGCGCGCTCTGTGCCCCCTCGTCGGCCGCGAGGCGATGCGCAGAGCGGCGCCGATGACGATCGCGCGCATCGCAGAACCCTCGCGAGCGCGGCTGAATGCGGTGTCAGACACTGTCATTTGACAAGTGTCTGACACCGCATTCGGCTAGCGGCCGCGCAACGCATGGACGCGTCCCTCACCGACGAGGTAGACGCGTGCGCGATCGGCGACCACGGGCGAGTACTTGCCGTCCGGAAACGACCACACCTGCCGACCCGTCGGGAGATCAAGCGCATAGGTACGCCCGCGCAGCGTCGCGAAGTACGCGAGCCCACTCATCACCGTCGCCGACCCGGAGATCGGACCATTCGCAGCGAACGACCAGCGGACTGCGCCTGTCGCCGCGTCGAGCGCGTAAAAAAGACCGCTATACGACCCCGCAAGCACGAGCTGCCTCGAGACGGCCGGCGACGCGTAGACATAGCTCCCGGTGCTCTGCGACCACAGCAGGTCGCCACTCGCAGCGCCGAAAGCGTAGACCTTGCCGTCGGTCGAGCCGATGAAGATGCGCCCATACGCGATCGCCGGGGTCGAGTAGAAACGGCCCAGGCCGCCGAGCCTGTCCTGCGACGACGACCGCCAGAGCAGGGAGCCGTCGCGCGCGTCGAGCGCGTAGAGGTGCCCGTCGTACGCGCCGAAGAAGAGACGCGATCCCGAGCGGGCGAGCGCGCTCTTGACCTGCCCGCTCGCCTGGAACGTCCACCGGATCGCTCCGGTACGCAGGGAGAGGGCGTACACGATGCCGCGCCAGTCTCCGACGTACACATTCCCGTTCGCGATCAGCGGCGACGACTCGGTTGGCCCTACTCGTGCGCGCCACCGCACGTGACCCGTCTTCTCGTCGAAGGCCACGACCTGGCCGTCGATCGAGGAGGTCGGCGACGCGTTGCAGGGCGGCCGGTTGAGAAAGGACTGGACGACGAGCCCTTGCGCGACGGCAGGGCTCGACGCAACGCAGCGCCCGGAGGCGTGGCGCCAGACGAGCTTGCCCGTCACGGCGTCCACCGCGAAGGTGAAGCCCGGGTTGTTCGTCAGGTAGAGGCGCCCGTAGGCGACGGCAGGCGGGAACTCGAGGAGCGACCGGCCGTTGAATACCCAGTCCTGCCGGTACGGCGGGCGGTGCGCATAGGGCGAGACCCTGTCGCGGGTGTTGTCGAAGCCGTAGGTCGGCCAGACGATGCCCGGGGTCGCCGGCGGCCTCGGCTTCGGCGCGGCCGTCGTCACGAACTCCTTCGTCGAGGAGCCTGCGACGTCGCGCCCTGCCCGCTGCTTCGCGAGGACGTACGCGACGGCGACACCGGCTGCCACCAGAGCAATCGCCGCCGCGAGGACGAGCAACCGCCGGCGCGTCACGGTGGGGGCAGCCGCTCGAGCTCGCCGTCGGCTCCAGGCGCAAGCGTGAGCTCACCGAAGAAGCGCGTCATCACCACACCGGCGCGGAAGGCCCCGACCTGCGGCTCGGGCCGCTCGCCACGCGCAAGAGCGAGCGCGAGCTCGGGATAGCGACTGCCGGCGGCGAGCGGGAGCGGGAACGCGCCGCCGAAACGCAGATTGACGTCCGTGACCGGAAGCGTCCCGTCGGGCTCGCGGAAGCACTGGATGTTGGCGGGACCGACCACGCCGATCGTCTCCGCAACCCACACGGCGTGCCTGATCAGCTCGTCATCCGCGATCGACATCCCCTTGATCGACTCCCCTCCCTTCGACTGGATCATCGTGCGGGGAATAGCGTTGAGGCAGCGCGCCTCGAGATCGCAGAAGACGTCGATTGAGAACTCCTCGCCGAGGCAGACCTCCTGCACGAACGAGTCGACAGACGTGTAGCGCAGGAAGAACGCCAGCTCGTCGGGATCGGCGGCACGGTAGATGTGACGGGAGCCGAACCCTTCACGGACCTTGACGAGCAGGGGATAGCGCGCATCGTCCGGCACCGCAGCCGGCAACCAGCTGCGCGGGCTCGGGATTCCCTGTTCTTCGAAGAACGCGTGCGCGAGATACTTGTCGCCCATGCGCGCACATGTCGCGGGCGCCGGGACAAGGACGAGCGCCGGGGCGAGCGCGTCGCGAGCGTGACCGAGGATCTCCTGGTCGAGATCGGTGAGCGGCACGATCAGGCGGATGTCGTGCTGGGCGATCAAGGCGGCGAGCGCCGGGATGTAGGCCGCATCGCCCACCCTCGGCACGAGCGCCTTGCGGTCGGCGTGCCAGAGCGCGGGCGAGAGCGGGTCGAGATCGGCCGCGACCGTCATGGCTCCGGCTCGGCGAAACGCGGTGACGATGTCCACGCGCTGGCCGGCGCAGGTGAAGAGCACCGCGGTCACGGCGTCAGAGGCTACAGCTCGCGGCTACGGTCGGTGCCGTCGGCCCAGCCGCCCGTAGCACCCTTGTAGGTGCCACCGAAGAGCGCGAGTGGTGTTCGCAGGAGAATCTTCAGATCGACGGCCGGAGAGCGGTTCTCGACATACCACACGTCGAGCTCGATCCTCTCGGCCCAAGGTAGCGACGCTCGCCCGTGGATCTGGGCCCAACCTGTGAGACCCGGGAGCACGTCGAGGCGTCGGTGCTGCCGCTCCGTGTAGCGCTCGACCTGATAGCGAAGCGTCGGACGCGGGCCGATCATGCTCATCTCACCTCGGACGACATTCCAGAGCTGCGGAAGCTCGTCGATCGACGTGCGCCGCAGGAACCTGCCGACGCGGGTGATCCTGGCATCGCCCTTGTCGACGGCATAGCCGGCACCTCGCTGCTCTGCATCCACGATCATCGTGCGGAGCTTCAGGAGCTCGAAGTCGACGCCGTCCTTGCCGACCCGGGTCTGCCGGTAGAGGACTGGGCCTCCGTCATCGATCTTGATCGCCAGCGCAGCGGCCGCGAGGAACGGGCCGGCAACCAGGAGACCGGCGGCCGCCGAGATCGCGTCGAGCGCGCGGTTCATAGCTCGCGCCGGCGGGCGCGCCGTCCCGTGCGCGGCCGTCTCACCTACCGGGTTCCCTCCGCTGCGTCCCAGGTCGCCGGAACGCCTCGCCTCAGGTAGTTCCAGAGCGCGACGACGGTTGCCCAGCTGACCAACGTGTAGTAGCGGGCGATCGACTGGCCGGCCGCAGCGGCAGCGAGCAGCACGAGCTGTCCTGCGAGTACGAGCTCGTAGGCAACGCCCTCACCTACGAGCGCAAGGCTCGTCCCCAGCAGCACGACGTGGAGGAGCCCGCTTCCGTAGCGGAGCAGCCGGTGGGAGATCACCTCGACGAGATAGGTCGGAGGGAGGCCCCGCAACATCGAGCCTCGTAGGGTGATCTCCCAGCAGTGCTCGAACATCCGCACCTTGCGGCGATATTCGCTCTCGTTCGTCGGAGTAGGCTTCTCGAAGGCGTGCGCAGCCCGTTCGTAGACGGCCCGCCGGCCCGCCTGAACCATCCGATACGGCAGCGAGAGATCGTGCCCCCAACGCGGGTCGACCTCGATGTAGTCCGCTCGGTTGAGGGCGTAGATCGAGCCGTTCCCTCCGGTGACCGACCCGAGCAGCGACTCTTGCTCGCGCAGCCACACCTCGTAGCGCCAGTAGAGACCTTCGCGGTTCGATCCCTCGGCTTCGTCGAGCTTCAGCTGCCCGCACACGTAGGCGACGTCGGGGTCGGCAAGGCTCGCAACGAGGTGTCGGAGGGCGTCCGGGGCCCAGGTGGCGTTCGCGTCAGAGAAGGCGACGACCTCGCTCGTCGTCTCACGCACGGCCCGGTCCTGCGCGGCAACCTTGCCGCCGCGCTCGCAATCGATCAACCGCACGCGCGGCTCGCGGGCAGCGACCGCCTGGACGAGCTCGTTCGTACGGTCCGTGGACGCATCGGACGCAACGGCGATCTCGAGCCTCTCGGACGGGTAGTCGAGCGCGAGGAGATTCTCGATCCGGCGCTCGATTACCGACTCCTCGTCGTGGGCGGCGACGATCACCGCCACGGTCGGCTCGGCCGTAGGCTCGCTGCGAACAGCGCGGGGCCGCAGCCGTGCAGCAAGACCCGCGGCCGCGGGGTACGCAACGTGCGTCCACGCGAGAGCGCTGAGCGAGCCCAGGAACAGGATCTTCAGCGGCCTCATCGCTAGCGAGTCTAGCCGCGGAATCGCGGCGCTCGGGCCGCGAGCTGGCGCACCCAGGCCCTAAGACGGGGTACCCCTTTCGAGGGAGCTCACGGGGCCTAGCCGGGTCGATGACACGTGCGTATGGGAGCGATTCGGCGACGACGAGGCCGCACGTGCCAGCTCGCAGCCACGGCGCTGATCGCCGTGGGAGCGCTCATCGTGAGCGATCCCGCGCCGGCGGCCGAGCAGTCCGAGACCACACTGCTCGTGAGATTCCAGCCCGCTGCGACCGAAACGAACGTGAGCGAGGCGCTGGCGCAGGCCGGCGTCGTCCCCGACGCGACGATCCGCCAGCTCGACATCGTCGTCGCAGCGGTGCCCGACAACGATCTGGCGGGAGCCCTGGAGAGCCTGCGCTCGAATCAGCACGTCGCCTACGCCGAGCTGAACGCGACCGCAACGGCGACTGCCGTTTCGAACGACCCGCAGTCGCTCGAATGGACGCTCACACTGCCGCACGTCCCCGAGGCATGGGCGATCACGACCGGGGCGCCCTCGATCAAGATCGCGGTGATCGACTCCGGGGTTGACCCCACCCAGCCGGACTTGCAGGGAGCGCTCGGGGATGGCGTGAACGTGATCAGCGGCGGCTCGTGGGCTGATACGAACGGGCACGGCACCGAGGTCGCCGGCACGATCGCTGCGCGCGCGAACAACGGCATCGGCGTTGCAGGCACCTGCCCGGCATGCACGGTACTGCCCGTCAAGGTGCTCGACGGCCCAGCCGGCCAGCCCGCCCAGGGCACGTTCTCGGACGTGGCAACCGGCATCGTCTGGGCAACCGACCACGGAGCGCGCATCATCAACCTCTCGCTTTCCTCCCCCTACAGCAGCCAGACGCTCGAAGACGCCGTCGCCTACGCGCGCCAACGTGGCGTCGTCGTCGTCGCAGCCGCCGGCAATGACGCCTCGCCGGCCCCGGCGTACCCGAGCAGCCTTCCCGGCGTCATCGGAGTCGCGGCGACCGACTCGGCAGACAACCGCTACTCGTTCTCGAACTACGGGCAGTGGGTTTCGCTCGCCGCACCAGGTTGCGTCGTCACGACCAAGCCGGGCGGCGTGTACGGGAACGCCTGCGGAACGTCGTTCTCCTCGCCGTTCGTCGCGGGAGTGGCAGGCCTCGCGCTTACCTACAAAAACGGCGCGTTGACGGCGACCCAGGTCGCCGACGCGCTCCGCACGGGCGCGACACTCCTGCCCGGCAACTGGCTCTTCGGCGGGCGCGTCGACGCGCTCGGAACCCTGCGCGCGCTGGGCGCGAGTATCGGCGCGGCACCGGCGAATCTCGCGCCGCCGACGATCAGTGGCGTAGCGACCGTGGGGTCGACGGTCTCCGCTTCGACCGGCTCGTGGTCAGGCGCCCCGACGAGTTACGCGTACGCCTGGTCGCGGTGCGAGTCGGGCGGTAGTTGCCAGCCCATAGCTGGAGCTGCAACTGCGTCGTACCCGATCGTCGCCGCCGACGCCGGCACTGTCATCCAGGTCACTGTGACAGCATCGAACGGCGCGGGCTCGGCGTCTGCCGCGGGCACGCTTGCCGTGACAACCTCATCGGCTCCACCGTCGCAGCCAGCGGCAGCAAGCCCCGCCGCGAGCAACGGCGGCTCGGCTGGGAGCAGCGCCGAGGCACCTGCCGCGACTCCCGCCCCGGCTCCTGCCACGTCGACGGCTCCCGCCCCGATCGCCCCACCGGCCGACCAGGCTCCAAGCTCGACCTCGCCGGTGAAGCGGTCACCGACGGCGAAGCTCCAGGGTAGCGCCCTCGTCGGGAAGAGGCTCAGCGTCAGTGCGTCCCTCGGCAAGGTCGTCTCGATCCGGTGGCAGATCCGTCGTGACGGCCACTGGCTAACCGTCGGCGGAGCGACGGCGCACCGGCTCGCGCTCCCCACGAAGTTCGTCGGGCGACGCGTGCGGGCTGCCGTGACGGGCATCGTGAGTAACACCACGGCGACAACCTTCAGCGCACCGTCTGCACCGGTACGCGTCGCAGCTCGTCGTCGAAGCGCTGAGCGGGTCTCAGAGCACGAGACCGCGATACGACTCGATGCGACGCATCGGAAGTAACTCGTGCCGAGCGCAGTCGTCGTCCGCTAGCCACCGCGCTCACCGATCCAGGCTGCGTTGGCGTCGTCGCTTGATTGGGGAAAATCGCCGTGCGAATGGTGCACCGATGTCTAGTGCCCGCGGACTAGCGACCTTCCCCGGGTAACGCTCGCGACAGGTCGGGACCAGGGTCGGCAGAGGAGCGCTGGCCAAGGGTCCTGTGGCGTCGTTCGCGGCTGTCGAAGACCTCGATGACGGTGACCCAGCAGCGGTTCGGTGCGCACGTGGCGAAGCGGCTGAGCTCCCGGATCCGTGCGGTCAGGCGGGCGTCCTCGAGCGCCCGAGGCCCGGCGGCCCGCGAGTCCCAAGCGTGGGAACCTGCGACACCTCTCCGCAGCGACGAACCGATGGACGCTCGCCGCGTCCCGCCGAATACGACGGATCTTCGGCATGACGGCATCCTTCCCCGCGCGAGCCACACTCAGTCAGCAGACGATGGCGTGCGAGATGCGCTGCTCGGCGTTAGCTCGCTCGGGAGGCGCCAGTGTGAACGAATGTCACTTGGCCGCTTCGGGCGGCAATGTCGGGCCGCAGAGAGGCAGTAGGGTGCTCTCGTACATGGGAGCCAAGCCCGACGCCGTCTTCGGAACAGACGTGACCGGCGCTCGGCGGAGGTCGTCGCCGAACGTCGCGACCATGGCGTTGATCGTGCTCGTGGCGGCGTCCGCCGCCGGGCGGTTTGCCGCCGCCCTGGGGGTGCTCGGACCGTGGATAGCGCCGGACGAGATGGCATACGCGATTCTCGGCCGCTCGTTCTGGGAAACCGGAGACACGCGGCTCTTCGGGCTTCCGGGTGGCTGGTACGGCTTCTACCCCTATTTCGCGGGCCTTCCGCTGGCATCGTTTGGGCCGGCCACGGGTTTGATCGTGCTGAAGGCAGTACAGGCCGTGCTCGTCTCGCTGACAGCCGTCATCGTCTACTTCTGGACGCAACGATTGGTGTCTCAGTGGTGGGCGCTCTCGGCTGCCGCCATGTCGGTGGCGATGCCCGCGACTCGCCTATTCGGGCCTGATCATGACTCGAGGCGGCGTTCCTTCCCGTAACGACCCTTGCCCTGTGGCTGCTCGCTCGAGCTCTGAACTCCTCCACCTGGGGTAACCAAGCGCTGGCGGCAGCGGGTATCACGCTCGCGATCGGCACACGTTTCCAGGCGCTCGCGCTCGTGCCGGCAGCCGTTGCCGCGATCGCCCTCATGGCACTGTTCGAGCGGCAGCCGAGGTCGGTTCGCCGCTTTCTCCCGATCGGGCTCGTCCTGGCCGCGGGCCTCGGGGCGCTCATGCTCGCTCGGCTGGTGGTCGGCCCGGGCGGTGGGCTTCTCGGGTCGTATGCCGGCGTGCTGGATGGGTACGAGCCGGCCGCAGTGCTGCGCTGGTCGTCCGGAGGCGGGCGACGGCTTTCTGATCGTTGTCGGCCTGCCCTTGCTCGCAACGTTCACGCTGGCAGTCGTCCGAATTCGCGAGCGTCACCGCTCCGAACCGGGCTCGCCCTGGCCGTTCCGGCGCTGTTCCTGCCGACAAGGGAGCTCGCCAGAGCCGCAGCGGTTCCCGACGCGTTCATGGCACTGCCCTTGCGCGAGCTCGCTCGCCTGGCCTCGATACAAACCCTCGACTACGTCTGGCCGCTCGTGGTTGGCGTGCTGGTGTGCATCGCTCTCTTAGCGCCTCGTCGCTTCGCGCCCGCGATCGCCGCCGTGGTGGTCGTCGCCCTCGGCGGCTCATCTCTCGTGGCCCAGCACGTGATCGCGGACAATGCGCGCTTCGACCGGCACCAAGCCTTCGGTGTGTCATCGACACGCTGGCTCGATCGCGCAGTCGATGGCCCCGTTGCATACCTTGACGACGGAGCCCCGTGGTGGAACGGCGTGTGGCATCAGGCGTACTGGAACGAGCGGGTGACGACCGTGGCGAGACTCACCGATTCGCCCGGAGCGAGGATCCACGGCGGGGTCCGAGTCGAAGCTCGGGCCGACGGAACGCTCGTGCAGGACGACGGCAGGACGTTGCGCGAGCGCCTGGCCGTCGCGCCGACGGCCCTCACTCTCGTTGGAAAGCGCTTGAGAGCACTCGCGCAAGGGGGGGATCAGCGTGGTCTTGCGCTATGGCGCACGAGCGGGCCCCCGGCGCTATCCATGCGGATCGACGGTACGCTCGCCGAGGGGCCCGTGTCGGTGACCGCGTACGACTGTGCCCATGGGTACCTCCAGCTCACCCTACGGGCGGTTGAAGGAGTGCCTGCCGGCGTCGCGCTTTCCGTCGACGCGCTGGAGCCGGTGACCGTGCCGGTCGAGCCGGGGCACGCATGGCGGGTCCAGATAGCCGCTCCGGGTGGCGGCCTCAGCCCGTGCGTGTTCCACATCATCCCGCGTGGGTCCGTCGCCACGCAGGGGATCGCCTATCAGCGCAGGCGAGCGTTGATCATTCCGAACAGGGTTGCCCGCTTCGGACGCAGTCCCGCCGTGACGCATGGCACGCTGGCGCGGGGTGCACCCGTCTCGATCCCGCCGACTAACTCCCCGATCGGCTACTGCTTGGAGGGTAAGTTTCTCAGCCTTACGGCCGGACAGGCCGAGTCGGACCCCGCGTATCGAGGCGCCACCGTGGCGAACTTCGTCGCCGAGAAGGGCCTGACATGCGACCCTCCGCCGACCGGCTTCGTCTATCGCGGATTCGCGACAGCTGCCATGAACGTCCCGGCCGGCACCTATCCGTACTACGCGCCCGGCTGAAGGCGGGCTTCGCGATCCGCTTTCCGTCGGTATAGGTCGAACCCCACCTGGGCGCCGAATCACCGTCACTCTGGGTTCGGCGGGCCGAACGCATTCGGTTTAAACGGAGGCGTGAACGTGATCCGTACGTGAAACGGCGGCGGCGGTGCCTCGTCCTGGGAGGGTGAGAAGCAACTTCGCAGTGATCGCACAGGCGGCTGCCGCCGCAACCACACCCCGAAACGACGGATTGTGCAATTGCTTGGTTGCGCCGCTACCTGTCAGCGCACCGAACTCGACAGCCTAAAGGGCGTCTCCGGAAGTCTTTGGCGTTGGCGCCGCTGACCGTTGGCCGACGCTCTCGACGAGATGAGTCGCCGCCCTCCAGCTGCCGCGCCCTCCCAACTGTGATCGCGACCACTGACACGACCGACACCGCGCCTGCCCACGCTCGTCAACCGCTTACCGCAGGATCACGGGAACTGGCGTCGCCGTCGAGCCGCACTCGGCTCCCGCAAACGACGGCGGATTCCCGAAGCGACTACGGGCACGCTAACTCGGCTATCCGTCGATACGCGTACGCCATGTCGACACTGACGAGCTCGCTGCTAGCCTCGGGTCGACGTGCCCAACGGAAGAGCCATCGTTCGTACAGTGTCGAGAAGTGGCGCTGCGATCTCCGAGTGGCTCGGCCGAGGGGTTCTGATCGCGTTCGGCGCCTACCTCGTCCTCGTCGCGGCGTTCGCGCCGTTCACGGTTAGCGGAGATGGCGTCGTCTACTACAACTTCACGCGGCGCCTCGTCGGCAGCGATGTCGTGGCAATCGCGTATCAGACTGGCGTTGGGCTCTGGAATACCCCGTTCTACGTCTTCGGTCGCCTTGCCGGACTGCCGCTCGGGGATCAGACTGACGACACATTCCGGGATCCGAGCATCACGATCGCCGCCGCTCTGGCCCTCTTCCTGACGCTCGTCGCAGCCGATCGCCTCCTCCGGGAGCTCGATCTTCCGCGATCCACCGTCATCCTCGTCGCGCTCCTCGGCACGCCACTCTGGTACTACGGCGTGTACCAGCCCTCGTACACGCATGTCGCGGACGCCCTCTTCCTGACGGTTGCGGCATGGCTCCTCGTGCGTGCGGTGCGTTCGGGCGACGAGTCTAACCGTACCGCGATCCTACTTGGTGCGACTCTTGCCTGCCTCGTCGCGACGAGGTATGCGAACATCGCCGCCGTGCCCGGGTTCCTGCTGGCCTTTGCGCTGGCGCGACGCTGGTGGACGCTCGGCGTGGTATTCGTGTCACTGGCCGTTTCAGGGCTCCTGCTCGCGTTGATCCCGATCGCGCGCGGGATCCCGTATGGGACGGTCGGTGCTCCCCCCGACCAGGACTCATTGGGCAGCCCACTCCAGGGGGGGACAACTCATCTCGATCTTCTCGCACCGGCCAAGATGCTGTTCTCTGTTCACCGCGGCCTCTTCCTGTGGACACCGCTGACGGCAGTCGGCATGGTCGGGCTCGTGCTGTTGGCGGTCGCAGCGCAGGACGATCGACCGTCCTGCGCTTGTGGGACTAATATGCGCAGGAGCGGGCGTGATCGGGATCTACGCGCTCTGGGGCGACTGGTGGTCGGCCGGCCTCTCGTTCTCGCAACGCTTCTTCACAGGACTGTTCCCGCTCTTCGTGATCGGCGTCGCGGCACTCGCGGCGCGATTCCCAGTCATTCTCGCCGCTGCCGCCACCGGCTGCGTGATCTGGTCGCTCTTCATCGGGGTCAACCATCGCTACGGGTACGAGGGTGTGGGCCGCAACGGGCTCGACCACCGGCCAGATCGTTCACCTGTACACGCACGGCCAACGCAGTGTTCCGAGTTTCGCGAAGGTGGTCACTATTGACACGCTTGAACGCTGGGGACTACGTTGAGGCCGCGCGTCACGGCCGTCGCGCGGCCCCACCCCCGACACGCTCGATAGCCGACTCGTAGGCCTCGATCATCGCCCCCGTCGCTGCGCTCCAGGAAAGCCTTGCTCGCGCCCACTCCCGTGCAGCAGCGCCCATCCTCGCGCGCAACGCCGAGTCGTCGAGGAGATTCTCGAGCGCCGCGCGGAGACTGCGAGGATCACGCGGCGGTACCTGGATACCTGTCACGCCGTCGTCCACGAGGTCGAGCAGCCCGCCGACAGCGGTTGCGACGACTGGACGGCCGTGCGCCATCGCTTCGGCGCAGGCCATGCCGAAGCCCTCCCGGCGGGACGGGCAAGCCACAACGGCCGCGCGCTCGTAATAGGGACCGAGCTCTGCATGCGGGACGAAGCCCAAGGCGGACGGCACGTGCTCCCGAAGCGGGCCGTCACCTACGACGACGAGCGGCAGGCCACGTGTCGCCTCGACGAGCTCGAGCACGCCCTTCTCCTCGGAGAGGCGTCCGACGTAGAGGACGTGCGGCGGTTCGACTGCCGAAGCCACCGTCTGCGGAAGATCGACACCGCTCGGCACGAGCCGGGTCTCTCGCGCCCCCAGCTCACGCGCTGCGTCGATGAGTGCGGTCGATGCGCACACAGTGAGCGCCGCACGGCGAAGCACGAAACGCGCCAGCCGCGGCAGGCGGCGCGCGAGCTCGACATCCGTCCCCCAGAGTTGTACGACGAAGGGCCGCCTTGTCGCCATCGCGACGAGGCCTGACGGGAGCCAGTGCGCGTGGACGAGATCGGCGTGCCGTGACCCCTTCCGCGCCGCTCGCGCAAACGAGAGTAGGAAGAGGGGAAGCAGGAGCGCCTTCCAGGGGCGGCGCCGAAGGTTGCCGACGATGCCGGCTCCGTAGGCGATTCCGAAATGCCGAAAACCCGCGGGCGAGACGACCACTACCTCCACTCCCGCCGCCCTCAGATGGCCGACGGCGTCCTGCACGAACGTGCCGGCGACGTCTCCAGCGTGGCGGGGATACGACGTCGTCAAGACGCAGACTCTCATCGAGCGGCGAGCCGCGGCCCGAACACCGCCGGCGGCACGATCGCGAGCAGGGCGAACACGAAGAAGTAGTAGAAGGACATGGTCAGGTAGAACGCGTTCGCGGCCATCGTGCCGACGAGCGCCGCGGTGAGGCCCCAAGCGAGCGGTCGCACGCGGGCCGCGAGCGGGTCGCGGGCAGCGGCGAGCGCACGCCCGATCGCACGGCCGCGGCCCAGGCGACGAAACAGGTAGACGAGAAACCCGGCAAACAGGGCCGTACCGATCAGCCCCGTCTCGACGAGGAGCGCCACGTAGAACGAGTGCGGGCCGAAGTTGGTGCGACCCGTGACGAATGCGTAGTACACGGAGAAGTTGTTGAGGCCGAGGCCGAGGAGCGGGTGCGAGGCGAGCACGTCGGGGATGAACGAGTAGACGCCGAGATGGGTCGACGTCCCACCGTCCCCCGCGCTCACACGAGAGCGAAGTACGACTTCGAAGAAGCTCGCCCGTTGCGCCACGATCGCGCCCACGATGACGACCACGCCTCCGAGCGGGAGCAAGAACGACTTCGACGCGAGCTTGCGGTGATACGGGATCAGGAGGACGAGCATCCCGCAGGCGAGCCCGAGCAAGCCGCTCCGCGAGAGCGTGGCGAGCTCCATCACGAATAGGAACATCAGCGTGAGCACGAGCGGGAGCCGCAGGCGGTGCCCGCGCTCGAGCCTCAGGTAGAGCGGTAGCAGGACGAGCAGCGGGATGATCAGCTCGATCGCGAGGTGGTTCGGGTCACCGGTGAGGGCGTTCGGGCGGTAGACGTCCTCCGTGCCGACGGCTCCGTAGACGTTGATCTGGCTCGCGCCTCCGGTCAGCGGCGAGAGCACCCGCGCGTCGAGGTTCGCGCCCGTCGCCTCCGCGACACCGAGCTGGACTACCCCGTAAAGCGCGTTCAGCACGAGACCGCCGCAGAATACGCCGAGCGTCCACCAGTAGAAGCGCTCGCCCCGGCGCACGACGAGCGCGCAACCCGCGACGAGGAAGCCGAAGTGGAGCACGAACTTCACGAGCCCCTTCGTCCACTGGTCGAGCGCATCAGCCGTGCCGAGGTTGAAGAACCCGCTCAGGTAGACGGCCAGGAAGGCCGCGAAGAACAGCAGCGTCACCGCCGAGCAGCGGGCGATGCGGCCGTCGAGCCGCTCGACGCGCCTTACGAGGAATGCGATGAGAAAGAGCGCGGTGAGAACGTCGGAGAGTGACAGCGTCCCTGCGACCTGCCACTGCACCTTCGCGAAGGTCACGGTGACGACCGTGGCGAAAAAGAGCAGCTCGGTTGGGGCAATGCGCCTCATCGCGCGCTCCGGCGCTGAGCGGTGTCAGACACTGAACAGAAGACAGCAATGGCGACGTAGTGACAATTGGTGGTGTCTGACACCGCGGCGTGAGCTCGCTGCCCGTCGGCGGCCCTCATGCGAGCTCCTCGAGGACGGCGGCCATCTCCTCGACCCGCGCACGCCGCGAGAGGCTATGCCGGACGTCCTCGGAAAGCTCGACGTCCGGTAGGCCCCCGGTCCGAAAGCGCCGGTCGAGATCGACGAGCGCCTCGCAGATGGCATCGACATCCTCCGGCGGGACGACGACGCCGGTGCCCGTCTCACGCAGGAGGTCTGCGGCAGCGCCGTCGGGAGGGACGAGAGCGAGGATCGGGCGTCCCGCCGCGATGTACTCGAACACCTTGCCCGAGAGGACACCCTTGCCGCGACCACCTGCCTCCGGGATGAGCAGCAGGAGCGCCTCCGAGTCGCGCTGCAGGGCGAGCGACTCCGCCCGCGGCGCGTAGGGGATGAGATCGAGACGATCGCCGAGCTCGAGCTGCTGCGCCCACTCGCCGTCTGCCGCTCGGAAGTCGCCGAGGAAGCGCGCCTCGATGTCGAGACCGGAGTCGTGGAGAGCCTGGAGGAACGGCCTCGGGTCGCGCTTGCCGAAGAAGCTGCCAGCGTGCGTAATCCTGAGCCGGTCGCCCGGCGTGTGCGTGAGACCGGCGAAATCGTCGAAATCGCAGCCGTTCGAGATCGTGAGCGACTCGTCCTCGCGGCTCGAGCTCCCGCACCTCGTCGGCGATGGCGTCGCTCACGCAGGTGATGGCGTCCGCCCGCCGGGCGACGAGCTTCGCCACCTCGAGCCCGACGCGCTCCTTCGCGCGAACAGCCGCGCTCTCGGCCCGTCGGTGGGCGTGCGCGACGAGCGAGTCGCGCAGGTCGGCAACCCAGCGTGCCCCGGTCGCACGCTGCACGGCGGCGCCCACCAGATGCACGGAGCCGGCGGGTGAGGTGGTGATCACTGCGTCGATCCCCTCGGCCCGTGCGATCCGAATCGCGGCCGGAATCGCCGTCAGGTTCCAGCTGACGTTCTCATCAGGGACGAGCAGTCGTCGCCCGGCAAGGCGCGCCTCCATGATCACCCGCTCGAGCCCCCGCTTGCCGTAGAGCTCCTCCGCCGGCTTGCGACCTTTCGGTCCGAGAAAGCGCGCGCGGTGAACCCAGGCCTGGGTCGGGACGCGAAGCTCGCTGTCTGTGTGGATCCATTTCGAGTCGTCGGGTGCGAGGACGTGCGTCTCGATCCCGAGCGCGGGAAGGTACTGCGCGAGCTTGAGCGGCCGCTGCACCCCTCCGCCGCCCGAGGGTGGGAAGTAGAGCGTGACGAGGAGCACCTTCATCTGCGCGATCGTACTTCCAGAGCCTCTGTCCGATTGACACCGCACTCAGGCGGGACGTGACGGGAAGGCGCTGGCGGATGCCGGCGAAGCTCCCTCGAACGAGGGCTAAAGTCGTCGGGCCGTTCTGCCGATACAGATAGGTCACGGCCTGAGGGCATAGAGCGTGAAGCGGCCGTCGCGATAGACGGCAGTGCCGCGGTCGCCCGGAGGATCGAAGCGCTTCCTGTCCAGTACGAGCCACGCCGCACCGCACGCCCGCGGGATCGAGAGATCGCCGGTCTTGAAGAATCGGCTCGCGTCGCGCCGGCGCTCGTACGGGCGGTTCTCGGTCGTGTCCGCGACGTGCGAGGGAGGAGCGTTGCAGACGTAGACGGGCGCGAGAGCCGCCAGTCGGTAGCTCGACTCGAGATCGCCGAAGACGACTGCTCCCTTCGGCACCTCCGAGCGAACGGCCTGGATCAGACCCGGCGTCAACGCGATCGGCGCTCGCAGCGGCGACGGCGACCAGCTCGAGAACCCATGCACGGCGACAGGGAGCAGAAATGCCGCTGCGACGAGTGCGCCCCGGCCCTCACGCGATGCCGTGCGCCGAAACCCGACGGCGAGCGCGATCAGCGCGCCGGCCACGCCGATCCACGTCGCCCAACCCGGGCCGCCCCGCTCGAGCGCATACTCGAAGCTCCCGGGATAGGCGATCTGGAGCACGACTCCCGAGACGAAGCCGAGCGGCACGGCCCAGATCCGAAGCAGTCCGACGAGTGCGCTCGCTGCGCCGGCGAACGCAAAAGCGAACGGCAAGAAGCCGGCAAGCCGACGTGCCTGCGAGATCGAGACGACATCCGAGAACGGAACGAACAGCCAGGGGACGAGGGTCACGAGAAAGATCGCAAGCGAGCCCCCCACGACGTAAGCGCTCCAACGTCGGCGGGGCGCGAACGCCGCGAGACCGATTCCGAGCAGTGCCGCAACCGCGACTGCGCCGCTCCGGACGAACACCTCCGGCGAGAGGTGGAAGCGCGTCAGCGACGAGACGTCGAGCTGGCCCACATACTGCTCGAGCGCCCGCGTGCGCTCGACGCGGTCCGGCCCCACCGAGGCGGTATCCCTCACCGTCGGGAGGAGCCACACGAAGAATGCGCACGCAGGGGCGACGAGGGCGCCGAGCGCAAGCGCCCCCGAGCGCACGTCAGTGCGGGTCCATGCCCAACGAACGCCGAGGAAGCCGAGGAACGGAACCCAGAGGAAGATCGCGTAGGTCGGATGCACGACAGCGAGCGCGAACGACGCAACGCCGGCGGACGCGATCAGCGAGCGCTGGGGGGTGCGAACCATTGCGAGAGCCAGCGCGAGCGCGGCGGGCACGAGGATCTGGCGGGAAGCCGTCGCAGGGAGCGCAAGCGCCGTATAGGCGCCGCCGTGCCCGGGCGCGAAGACGGCGATGCCAACGCTGGCGCCGACGACCGAGAGCGCGGCGCCCCGACGGCGAAACAGCGCCCAGCCAGCCTCGTAGGCGACAAGCAGGGCGATGGGGGCGAGGATCGAGGGGAGGTGGAGGACAACGTCCGCCGGGTCGACGAAGGCGACCCGGGCGACGAGCGCGAGGAAGACGTGCCAGAGCGGGAAGGCGTAGCCGGGGTGCAGGCCTCCGTCCTTGAACTCGCCGACGGCGTGGAGCGAGAGCGAGCCGAGGTCGTCCAGCTTGCGGGCGCGCGCGAGGTGGAAGAGCCCGTCCCCGCCGATCTCCCCGGCCACGTGCCAGAGGAGGATGCCGAGCAGAGCTCCCGCAACGAGCACGCTGGCGCTTCCCGGAACCCGCTCGCCCGGCGGAGGCCTGCGAGCGAATGGCGCTGCGGCGAGTCCCACTCCGATCACGAGGACGAGCGTGAGCGAGAGCGAGGCGTGGACGGCGAACATGACCGCCGACGCCGCAAAAATCACGCCGAGCGCCCACGCGAGGCCCGCCGCAACACCCCGGAGGCCGAGCGCCCGCGCAACGAGGAAACCTGGCGCGAGCACCACGGCGGTCGCAGCGGCGAGCCGGATGTACAGGAGGAGGCCGCTCATGCTGCGAGCAGAGCAGAGACGTCGCCGGTGGCGAGCCACTGCGCCGCGTCCCGGTACATCCGTCCCCGTTCGCCCCGAAAGACGAGCCCCCTCAGCCGAAGCGCCCACAGGAGCACTGCGCGAGCGCGCTCCGCCTCGGCCGCGCCACGGTGCTTGCTCAGAAAGCGGAGATGGCCGCGAACGTTCTCGCGGAACAGCCGACCTCCGTGCGATGCACCGCCGACATGTATGCATTCGGCCGTGGGCGTAAAGACGACGTGCCACCCCGCCTGCCGGAAGCGGTAGCACCAGTCGGTCTCCTCGCTGAAGAGGAAGAAGTCCTCGTCGAGCAAGCCAACCTCGTCGATCGCGCTGCGCCGAACGAGCATGCAGGCGCCCATCACGAACTCGGCCTCACGCTCGATGTCGTGGGCGAACCCTGCGGCGTAGAACGCGTTGAGCGCACGGCTCCGCGGGGCGAGCTTGCGGAGGAAGAAGTACTCCGTCGCGAGCCGCCATGCAGTTGGGAAGCCGCGCACCGAGCGCTGCAGCGAGCCGTCGAGATTCGACAGCCGCGGGCCGACAACGGCCGCATGAGGACGTTCGTCCGCAAACGCGACAAGCCGTTGGAGTGCGTCGCCGAGGAGCCACGCGTCTGCATTGAGAATCAAGACGTACGTGCTCGTCGTCGCGTCGATCCCACGATTCCAGCCCGCCGCGAGACCGCTGTTCTCCTGCTCGATCACCTGCACATCGGGAAAGCGCTCGCGCACGAGCGAAACCGTTCCGTCGCTCGAGCCGTTGTCCACGACGACGGTGCCGACTCCGCGAACGCTCTCGAGGCAGCGCTCGATCCAGGGAAGGGCGTTGTAGGTGACGACGACGACCGACGCGTCGCTCATGGAGCCCCGGCTGACGGGTGCTCCGTGGTCGGCTTTACGGCCCGCGATCCTCGCACTCCCTCCCAAACGACGATGAAGCCCCCGGGCGCCGCATTCGCGACGGTCACGATGAAGAACAGGAAGCCGGCTGCGAACGCGACGTCCGCGTTGACGCCGGCGCTGCCGAGAAAGCTGACGAAGAACGCCTCGCGCACCGCGAAGCCGTTCAGGGTGAAAGGAACGAGGAGAACGAGGAAAAAGAGCGGGCCCATCACGAAGTAGAGGCGCGGGCCGTCCTCGATCCCAACGGCGCGTGCGCAGGCCCAGATCGCGAGCACCCGCACTGCCTGCACGGCCGTCGTGAAAACGAAGACCTCGAGGAGCATGCGCGGGTGGTCCCGGTAGTGGTGGATCGCCTCGTAGAGCGCCCGCAGCGGACGCTCGACCCGGAGCACGCGCAGAAGCGGCCGGATGCGAGCGAGCAACGGTCGCGCGCGGCGTGCGAAGAAGAGGAGCGACAGCAGGATCGTCCCAGCGACGAACAGCCCCTCGAGCCAGAGGTACGCGCCGACGTCGTAGTGGCCGATCGCGAGCAGGAAGCCAATGCCGCCGAGCAGCACGGTCGCAGCGCCCCCGAGACCCCGCTCGAGCAGGACGACACCCGTGATGTCGGCCATGCGGCCGGTGTGGCGACGCGTTGTCTCGACGACGCGCACCGCGTCACCGCCGATCGACGTCGGGAGGATCTGACCCGCCGCATAGGCGACGTAGTACGAGCGGGTCAGCCACAGGAGGCGCTCGTGGATGCCCTTGACAGCGAGCAGCCATTTCCAGCGCAGCGCCATGAACGGCACCGAGCCGATCATGATCGCGATCGACAGCGCAAGCCACGCCAAGTCGGCGTCGGCGAGAACGTCGACCGTCGTCCCCAGGTCGATCTTCCAGACGAGATAGAGGACGGCGAGCCCGGTGAACACGAGCGTGCCGACGATGCGTGCACTTCGCTTCATCCGCTGAACCGCTGATGTGCACGTCGCAGCGACTCGACTGCGTCGAGGATGTCGTCCTCGCTGTGGGCAGGTGAGATCGGCAGCGAGAGCACTTCGGCGCCGGCACGCTCTGCGATCGGAAGCGACTCCTGTTTCGGGTAGCGCTCGCGAAACCACGTGAGGCGATGCACTGGGAGGAAGTGGATGCTCGTTGCGATCAGGTCGTCGGCGAGCGCCTGCTGGTAGGCGTCGCGGGTCGCGCCCGCCCGTTCGGCGTCGATCCTCACGATGTAGAGGTGGTAGGCGTGCGTGTCGCGATCGTCGCGCGCGAGCGGCGTGATCCCGGGTAGGCCCGCGAGCCCCTCGTCGTAGAGCGCGAACTGGCGGGCGCGAAGCTCGGCGTGCTCGCCGACTCGGCGAAGCTGCACGAGCGCGATCGCGGCAAGGATGTCGGACAGGTTCGCCTTGAAGCCGGGCGAGACCTGATCGTAGTGTGCGCCGTCCCCCCGCCTCGTGAGTCGCATGTCCTTGATCGCGTCTGCGACGTCACTCCGATTCGTCGAGATGAGGCCGCCCTCGCCGGCAGCGATGTTCTTCGTCGCATAGAGCGAGAAGCAGGTCGCAGCGGAGATCCCGCCGATCTTGCGTCCGCGGTAGCGGCTCTCCGCAGCGTGAGCGGCGTCTTCGACGACGGGGAGGCCGAGCGCGAGGATCGGGTCGAGATCGGCCGACTGCCCGGCAAGGTGCACGGGAAGAATCGCTTTTGTGCGGTCGGTCATGAGCGCGGGGATCAGAGCGGGGTCGATGTTGAGGTCGTCGGCGCGGACATCGCAGAAGACCGGGGTCGCGCCGCAGTGCTCGATCACGTTTGCCGTGGCGGGCCATGTGATCGGCGTCGTGATCACCTCGTCGCCGGAGCCGACCCCGAGGGCGAGCAGCGCGAGCTGCATCGCCGCCGTGCCGGATGACACCGCGAGCACAGTTTCGGCCTCCAGGTACTGCGCCATCCGCTCCTCCAACTCACGCGCCCTCGGACCGGTCGTGAGCCAGCCTGAGCGAAGGGTCTCGGTTACGGCGGCGATCTCCTCGTCGCCGATCGCCGGTGGCTGAAAGCCGAGCGGTGCCCTACGCCTCGTCCGCATCGACCTCGAAGCGTACGGTCTTCGCCGCACGGCGGGCGCGTGAGAGCGCCTCAGCGGCGTCGGCTCCCACGGCGAGGATCGCGCCCGCCCGGTCCGACCCGCGACGCAGCGGCGCGAATCTCCACCCGGCTCGACGGTAGAGCCTGATCCACCGGATCCCCGCTCCCGCACCGGCCTCCTCGACCCCGTGCGTCTCGCGAAGCGTTCCCTCGGGTGCCACCAGGAAGAGCACGCACGCGCCGCCTATTGTCGGGGTCAGACCTGCTGGCATGTCCGCACCGGCGCTGTCTTCGGCCACTCTCGCGTGGTCGGCGGCGGGAGAAAAGGTCGCAAATTGCGACGAGACTGGCATCCGTGAGGCGACGGGCGGGGTCAGACCTCGTGGCATGTCCACGACGGCCGAGTCCGAAAGCGGCTGGCCGAGGGCGAATGCGACAGCGAGTGCGTTGAGGTCGATGCCGAGCGCTGCCTCGCAAAGCTCGGCGTCGTGCCCACCGCCGAGCCGTGCGGCGACCTCCATCACCCGCGGCCCGTCAGCGGTCATGCGCACCTGGGTGTATGAGGGGCCCGCCGTGATGCCAACGGCGGCCACGGCGGCGCGCGAGGCCTCGACGGCGACGGCCGACATGGCGGCAGCCGGCCACAGGTGCGCGAGCGCGACGCCGAACGCGGGCTCCGGCGCGAGCAGCCGGTCGGTGACGGTGAGCGGGATGAACCGGCCGTCGATCGAGACGGCGTTGACCGTGAGCTCGGGTCCTTTCGTGAACTCCTCGACGAGAACCGATCCTGCGCGCGACGCCGCCCGCGCCGTCGCGATCGCTTGCTCGAGCTCGGCCCGGCGACGGACGAGCGTCAACCCCTGCTGCCCCTGGCGATCGGCCGCCTTGACGACGCACGGGTAGGGCACGTCGTCCTCGCCCGCGGCAACGACTCGCGGCTGGGGTACGCCGGCATCAGCGAAGCGCTCGCGTTGCCGCGCCTTCGACGTCGCGACGAGTGCTGTTGCCGTATCGATCGGGTGCGCCAACCCCATCCGCTCGGCGATCCGCGCAGCGATCGCCACCGGCCAGTCGTTGCCAGGTGAGACGACGCCGTCGACCTCGCGCGCACGCGCCAGTCGTTCGAGCGCCTGCTCGTCCTCCGACGAAACGAGTGCGCGCTCGTCGGCGAGCGCAAAGCCCACTGCTGCGGGATCCCGGTCGGCCGCTATCACGTGCACGCCGCGCGCGCGGGCGGCAGCGAGCAGGCCTAGCTGTGCCGGGCCGGCCCCTAGAACGAGGAGACGCGGTCGCCGCGCCGCAGGATCTCCCGCCACCAGGCCTCGTTCTCGGCATACCAGGCCACCGTCTGCTCGAGACCCTCGACGAACCCTGTCCGCGCCCGCCAGCCGGTCAGTCGCTCCGTCTTCTCGGTTGAGCCGATGTGGCGATCGACCTGCCCCGGACGCTCGTCGACAAAGGCCTTCGTAGCCTCGGTGTTGCCGACTGCGGCGAGGACGAGATCGGCCACCTCGCCCACGGTGATGTCGACTCCTGTTGCAACGTTGAGGACCTCCCCGGCAACGTCCTCGATCGGAGCCGCGATGATCGCCTCGATCGCCTCCGCATCGTCGTCGACGTAGAGCCAGTCCCGGCTCGCGTGGCCGTCGCCGTGGATCGTGAGCGACTCTCCCGAGAGCGCCTGCGTGATGAAGCGCGGTATGACCTTCTCCGGATGCTGTCGCGGACCGTAGTTGTTGAACGGACGGACGATCACGATCGGCAGCTCGTACGTCACCCAGTAGCTGTACGCCAGCCTGTCCCCACCGGCCTTCGTCGCCGCATACGGACTACGCGGCTCGAGCGGATGCTGCTCGTCCATCGGATCTGCGACCGCCGTTCCGTACACCTCGCTCGAGGAGATGAGAACGAACCGCTCGACCGGATGCTGCCGGATCGCGTCCAGGAGGATCTGTGTGCCCTCGACGTTCGTCGTCACGAACTCCGAGGCGCCCTCCTCGATCGACTTCTCCACGTGAGACTCGGCGGCGGCGTTGACGATCACGTCGACGTTCGAGACGAGCTCCTCGACAAGCCGCGCGTCCCGAACGTCGCCGTGGACGAAGGACAGGCGCTCGTGGCCCATCAGGTCGGCGAGGTTCTCGAGGTTGCCGGCATAGGTGAGTGCGTCGAGCGACACCACGTCGTACGGGGTCTGCGTGAGCAGGTGCCGAACGAGCGTGGAAGAGATGAAGCCGGCGCCGCCCGTCACGAGCACGCGCTTGCGTCGGCTGCCGTTGGCTGTTGCTCCGTTCGTCATAACTCCCGCTCGATCGTATAGAGCGGACGGCCCTCGACCTCCCGTTGGATGCGCCCGAGGTACTCGCCGACGAGCGCGAGGATGAAGCCCTGGATTCCCAGGACGAACAGAACAGCCGTTCCGCCGAAGAGCGGGCCGGGGAAGTTCTCCTTGCCGATCCAGTACACGATGCCGTAGATGCCGAGCGCCGTAGCAACGAGTGAGCACGTGATCCCGAGGATGACACCGACCCACTGGATCGGCTGCGGCCAGAACCCCGCGAGCACGTGCAGGGAGAGCCGGGTGAGGCGGAACGGCGAGTAGCGGGAGCGACCTCTTCGGGGAGCATGGCCGACGTCGACCTCGATGACGGTCGCGCCTCCGGAGAGGATGAGGGCCTTCGTGAACTTCTGCCGACCGATGGCGCCCAGCATCGGCTCGACGGCGCGCCGCCGGTAGCCATTGAACGCGCAACCGAAGTCGGAGATGGAGACCCTCGTGAACCGGCGCAGCATTCCATTGATCAGCTTCGAGGGGAGTGTGCGCCCCCACGAGTCGTCCCGCTCGGTCCGGCGACCGCTCGCGACGTCATGCCCGGCATCACACGCAGCGACGAGCTTCGGGATGTCCTCGGGCGGGTTCTGAAGGTCGCCGTCCATCGTGACGATCACCTGGCCGCGGGCGCGCACCAGCCCGGCGTGCATCGCCGGGTGCTGACCGAAGTTCCGTGTGAGCTGTACGACCCGAACGCGCTCGTCGCGGGCGTGCAGACGCTCGAGCACAGCGAAGCTGCCGTCGGTGGAGCCGTCATCGATGAAGATCAGCTCGAAGCTCCGTCCGACCTGAGCGAGCGTCGAAACCGTGCGGTCGTACAACTCCTCGAGCACTCCGGCCTCGTCGAGCACCGTAACGACGACGGACAGCTCGGGAGTCAGCTCGCCGACGCCGCGACCGCTTACCGGAGCGGATGAGACATCGGGAGTAGCCATAGGCAGGGGTCGAGCCTACCGCTCAGCGTCACGAGCCGCCCCCTGCGAGAAGGTGGACGCCCGCAGTGGCGCAAGATCGGAGCTGCGGCGTTGTCAGCGAAGCCCGACCCTAGATGATTGTCGCCCAGGCCGGCTCGACGCCCGTGCGGGCTCTGCGAGTGACCTTGCGGGAGTCTGAAAAACGGAACGCCGGAAGTATGGTTTTAAGCCGCGTTCGTTGACAGCTGATGCGACGAGCGCAACGATCAGGCGATGAGCGCAATTTGCGGTCCCCTGATCGCGCGTCGGACGGGCGTGTGGTTGCTGACCGGGGTGTTGTCGGTCTTCGGATCGCAGCTCGCGCACAGTCTTGCGTACCGGCTTGTCGCGCCCGACCAGGCCGAGCGGACCGCACTGCTCGCAGCCTCGGGACACAGGTACTTGACCTATGCCCCGCTCGCGATCGCGATCGGAGCGACGCTCGTGGTCGTAGCGTTCCTCGCCCAGGTGCGGGGGCTAATCGGCGGTTCGTCGCGCTGGCAGCCGACGCTCTGGGCATTCGCACTGTTCGCGCCGGCGGTGTTCGTCGTGCAGGAGCACCTCGAACGGCTCGTGCACGGGCGCGTCGTCCCCTGGTCGACGGCGACCGATTCCACGTTTCTGATCGGCCTCGCGCTTCAGCTGCCGTTCGCGCTGCTCGCCTACCTCCTCGCCTGCGTCGTCCTCCGCGCGGCGGCAAAGGTCGCGCGAGCCGTCGTGCAGACTCCATTCAGCGGCCACGCGTGCGCCGTTTCGATACCTGCTGCAGACGTCTGGGCCCCTCGGCCCGGCGTCCTCGCGCTCGGCTATCCGACGCGCGGGCCTCCCTCCTCCTGGATCTGACCAGACCGGGCGCGTGCTGTTCGCGCCCTCGTACTCGAGGTCCTAGCCGGCTGGAGAGCACGGCAGAGCCGTCGCTCCCCTGGTCGGAGAATCAGGGAGGGGTTCACCCATGGACAGACGCCTTCAGAGGCTGCTGATCGCCATCGCGATCGCGCTCGTGTGCACGAGCAGTGCAGCCGCGCACGAGCCGATGACGAACAACGGCGTCACGGCGACCCTGCACGTCGATCCCGACGATGCGCCGGTCGCCGCCTCACCGGCGATCGTCGTGATCACGAGCGTCGCTACGCGGACGGGCACGTTCACCTGGGCGACATGCCTCTGCAAGCTCACGATCACGAGCTCGTCCGGCGATGTCCTGCGTACGGGTCCGATCGCGAAGCGGGCGTCGTTCGTCTTTCCGGAGCCGGCTGCGTACCAGCTGACATTTTCCGGGCGGGTCAAGCGAAAGGGCCTCTGGAAGCCGTTCAAGGTCGGGTGGCCGATCCGTGCGGGCGATCCCGCTGGTGCCGTTCCGAACTCATGACAGGTCAATTCGAAATGGAGAGTCACATGAAGAAGTTCCTCGTTCTCGCCGCAGTTGCGGCGACAGTCGCGGCGGTCGTCGTCGTGCCGCAGGCAGGCGCGCATGCGACCGTCACCCTGATGCTGCCGCAGGGCAAGTCGCTTACGGCAGCCTCTGGCACCTACGTGCTCCGCGTGCCCAACGAGCGCTCGAACAAGTCGACCTACAAGGTCATCATGACCGTGCCGGACGCTGTCCAGCAAGGGATTTCCGTGCGCGGGACGCCCGACTGGGACGTCACGCTCGATCGTGTCGACACAGGGCAGAAGAACGCCTCGGGTGACCCGATCATGAAGACCACGAAGATCACCTGGCGGGCGAAGCCGGGCAACCTGATCAAGCCGGGAATGTACGGCGTGTTCGAGTTCCGCTTCTCGAACCCGGCGACACCGATGTCGCTCTGCTTCTCGGTTGACCAGCTCTACAACGGCTCGGCGAAGGGCGTTCCGGCTGAGACAGTCAGCTGGTCGGGAGCACCGGGAACAGCTACGCCGGCATCGTGCGTCGCAATCGTCACCTCCTGAGCGGCTTCGGCCGGGGTTGGAGCGCTTCGGCGCTCCAACCCCGCGCCGGGTGGCGCTACTTCCTGGCGATCGCCTGCATGGGGGCGCTCGCCGTGCTGCTGCCGGCGGCCGCAGCAGCCCACGCCATCATCAAGCCCTCGCAGTCGCGTCCTGCCGACCTCCAGCAGTACACGCTCACTGTCCCGAACGAGCGTGACGTGCCGACGGTCGAGGTCGAGGTGAAGATCCCGGCCGGGATCGGCTTCCTTCTCGTCGAGCGGCAGGCCGGATGGAAGACGGTCGTAGTGCGGCGGAACGACCGGGTCGACATCGTGCGCTTCACCTCCGGGTCGATTCCGGCGGACTTCTATGCCGCATTTCGCTTCATCGCGAGAAACCCCGTGCAAGAGGGCGTGCTCGAATGGAAGGTGCTGCAGACCTACGAGGGCGGTGAGGTCGTCCGCTGGATCGGCGCGGCCGATTCCGATTCACCGGCGCCGCGCACGACGATCAGCGAGTCTGCACCTGCGTCCGAAGTGATCGACGTCGTCAGCGGCGGCTCGAGCGCGACGACTGCGAGCAGCGCGAGCGCAGATGCCAGGGAGGAGAGTGAGAGCAGCCAGACCGTCCCGATCGTCCTGGCCGCTGTTGCGCTCGCCGTTGCCGTGGCAGCGCTGGTGGCATCGCTCTGGCGCCGGAGAGACACCGGAGCATGAGACGAAGGAGCTCCAGCCCGCAGTGGCGGCTCAGCGGGGGGCTTGCCGTGGCTGCAGCCGTGTTGGTCGGACTCGCTGCGACCCCGGCTGCGTTCGCGCACGCCATCATCATCGAGACGAGCCCGACCAACGGGGTGGTGCTTGCTACGCCTCCCGGCGAAGTCGTGCTGCGCTTCAACGAGCCGGTCGAGACGGCCTTCGGATCGGTGAAGGTCTACGACAAGGACGCCCACCCGATCGGCACGGGCGAGACGACCCGGCCGAGCTCTGAGCAGGTCGCAGTCACACTGCCTCCGAACCTTGCCAGCGGCACCTACACGGTCGCCTGGAGGGTCGTGTCGGCCGACAGCCACCCGGTCCACGGGGCGTTCCTCTTCTCGGTGGGCTCGGCCTCGCCTGGCGGTGGCGTCGTGGAGGAGGTGCTTGATGCGGAGAGCGGCTCGGAAGCGGTCGACGGCACGTTTGCGGTCGCCAGGTTCCTCACCTTCTCGCTGCTCCTGCTCTGTGCGGGCGGCGTGGCGATGCTCGCCGGGGTGCTGCCCTGGCTCGCGGAGATCCGCAGGAGACTGTGGCTCGTGGTCGCCGGCTGCGCCGGCGGACTAGCGCTTCTCTCGCTCGTCGGCATTGGCCTGCAGGGTGCCTCGGCGGCCGGCCTCGGCCTCGGCTCGGCCTTCCGCTCCTCGCTCATCAGCGACGTGCTCGACACCCAGTTCGGCAAGGTCTGGCTGGCCCGGGCCATCCTCGCTGCGCTTCTCGCCGGAATCGCGTTGGCATTGAGCTCGCGGCTCTCTGCGCGGGAGCGCGCCCTGCGACCGCTGACGGTCGGTCTGGCCGGTGCCCTCGTGCTCACGCCCGCGCTGGCGGGCCATGCGCACGTCGAAGGCTGGTACGCGGTCGTCGCGGACAGCGTTCACGTTGCCGCCGCCTCGATGTGGACGGGCGGCCTCGCCTTTCTCATGCTGGCCCTGCTCTGGGCGCGCAGCGCTCGCTGGAGTTTCGCGTCTCGAGCGGTGCCGCGCTATTCAATAGCGGCGCTGGTGTCCGTCGGCGCCCTGATCGTTACTGGAGCGATCAGCGGCATCCTCGAAGTCAGCTCTGTCAGCGGCCTGTGGGATACGACCTACGGCCGTCTCCTGCTCGCGAAAATAGCGCTGCTCTTCCCGCTGCTCGCGCTCGGAGCGTTCAACAACAGGTTCTCCGTTCCCCGTCTTCGCTCCGGTGCTGCGAGCGTGCGCGACCGGCGCCGATTCGTGGGTGCGGCGGCGATCGAGCTCACGATCTTCGTCGCCGTGCTCGGCGTTACCGCCGCGCTCGTTGCGGAGCCTCCCGCCAAGGCGGTCGCGGCGGTGGCCTCAGGGCCTGTCTCCCGAGACGTCGAAGTGGGTCCGTTCGACCTGAACATGGTGATCGACCCCGCAGCGACCGGCGCCAACGAGATGCACTTGTACCTGCTCAATCGCACCACCGGCCAGCCGGCCAGCGTCGACGAGGCGCGCGTATCGGCCTCGCTGCCCGAGGAGGGTATCGGGCCGCTCCAGCTCACGTCGACACCGGGGGGCCCGGGCCACTACATACTCAGCGGAGCGATCTTCCCGATCGCCGGGACGTGGACGTTCAGGATCGACGTGCGCCGCGGCGACTTCGACGAATGGTCAGTCTCCATTCCAGCGCCGATCAGAAAGGGCTCGCCATGAGGCCGCCAACGAGGAAGCTCGCTCTCGCCCTCACCGTCGTTAGTGTCCTCGCGTTCTGCTCGGCGGCGACGGCGCACGAAGGTGACCCCGCGCTGGGTCTCCGCTCCAAGATCACGCGCGTCAAGCCGACCGTGCCGGGACTGACGATCGTCGTGCTCGATCTCGGCGATCGCATCCGACTCGTCAACAAGAGCGGGAAGACGGTTCAGGTGCTCGGCTACGAGAGCGAGCCCTACCTCTCGTTCCGGAGCGGCGGCGTCTACCGCAATGTTCGCTCGGCGGCCACGTACCTCAACGACGACCGCTACGGTCAGGTCAAGTTGCCTGCAGCCGTGAATCCGAAGGCTCCGCCGGTCTGGAAGCGGGTGGCGACGGGCAACAGCTACGAGTGGCACGACCATCGCGTCCATTGGATGAGCACGAGCTTGCCGCCAAAGGTGGCGGAGGCGAAGGAGAAGGCACAGCACGTCTTCGACTGGACGGTTCCCGTTCGGGTCGGCACGACGCCGCTGACCGTTTTCGGCAGCCTGGACTACCAGCCGCCGAAGTAGGGCCGCGCGCTCGCACACGCGGGCGCCGATTTGTGGCACGCTGTGTGGCACGTCAGACTTAGAGAGCCCAAGAGGGACGCGCTCGAGCGCCTCGTGGCCTATCCGGTTCGAGGTACCCGCGCCCGGTTTCGCGAGTGCGAGCCGCAGCCCCCGCTCTCTCGGAGGAGCGTTGTCCATCCAGGAGACCGGTTCGGTGTGGAACGCAATCGCCTGAGTTGCCTGTGCGTCGTGTCGACGCTCGCGCTGGCGCTGCCGGGCGCCGGGTTGGCCGCGGACCCGGGCGATCCACAACCCGACCAGGACGGGGTGATCACGGTCCAGATCCCACCTGCGCCTCCGCCGCCGATCACGCTCACGCTCACAAAGCCTCCTGCGAAACAGACGAGCAAGACCAAGCCTGCACCGACGCCGAAGAGCGCCAAGACCACGACCACGGTGCCGGCCGCCACCCCCCCGACCCCGGCTCCTCCCGCACCGAGCCCGGCGACCCCGCCACCCCCTAGTCCCCCAAGGCCCGCTCCGCCAGCCGCGTCGACGCCCCAGCCCCAACAGGGAGCAAGCGCGGTGCAACCGTCCCCACCGACACCCACGCCGAGGGCCTCAGCGGCCCGCGGTCAACGAGCTGCAGCACAGGCCGCGCGATCGCGCGCGGCTGCCAGGCAGGCCGCGAGGAAGCGGGTTGCGTTGGCAGCGAGGAAGCGCCAGCGAGCGAAGAGCGCGGCCGCTGCGGCAGCGGCAAAACGTGTTGTCGTCCCAAAGCCCGCCGCCGGCGTCGTCGCGTACTCCGCTCCAGGGACCGCGGCCGTCACCGCAAAAAACGCGGTCGACCGGATCCCCGCGGCGGCCGTCGCCCTGCTCCTGGTCGGGATCGTGCTGCTCCTGGCGTCGCTCTTCACTGATCAGGCGTTCCACGTCAGCCGAGCCTCGCACTTCGGGCGTCTAGCCGTTCTCACCCTTGGCGTCACCGGCCTCCTCGGCATGCTGGGCGGCCTTGCAATCACTCTCGCCTCGTCCTGAGCCGCAACCGAGGACCGAAGCGCCGGGCCGCCGGCTCTCTTCGGGGAGAGTTCCGGCGGCCCGGCTTGATGCTCGGATAGGGGCGTCTCGAGCTAGGCGGCTTCGGCCTCGAAGACTTGATCGCTCGCCGGGAGCTCGACCACCTGTGGCCGGCGCTTGCTTGGGATCAGGAACGCGGCGACTGCTCCGATCGCCACGACTACTGCCCCGACGTAGACCGCGCTGTTCATCCCGTCCACGAACGTCGTCGGTGTGCTGTAGCCGCCGGCGTTCGCAAAGATCGCCGCGAGCACCGCGACGCCGAGGACGGCTCCGAGCTCGCGGATGGCGTTGTTCGCGCCGGAGGCCTGCCCTTCTTCCTCGTGCCGCACGGCCGAGAGCACCACGTTCGCCATCGGCGCGAAGAACAGTGCCATGCCGACGCCGGCGAGCATGAACGGCAGGATCAGGTCTGAGTACGGGACGGTCGGCGTCGAGACGGCTGCGATCCAGGCGAGGGCGACCGCCTGGAGCGCAAGGCCTGTCCCCAGGAGCTTCCGCGGATCGACCCTGTCCGACATCGCGCCTGCGAGCGGAGCGATGAACATCGGGGCGAGCGTCCACGGCAGGATGCGCAAGCCGGACTGCAGAGGCGAGTAGCCCTGCACGGTCTGGAAGAACTGCGCGAGCAGGAAGATCGCGCCGAACATCCCGAAGAACATGAAGAGCGACGCCGCGTTCGCAAGGCTGAAGGTCGCGTTGCGGAAGAACCGCATCGGCAGCATCGGCGAGGAGGCGCGAAGCTCCCAGGCGACGAACGCTGCGAGGAGAAGACCACCGGCCACGAAGGCGGAGATGATCTGGGGGCTCTCCCAGCCGACGGCGTTGCCGCGCACGAGTGCCCACACGATGCCGAACAGGGCCGCGCTCACGAGCCCGACTCCCTGGAGGTCGAGCCGACCGGCCGGGCCCTTCGTCTCCTCGAGCCGGCTGAGCGCAAGTGGGACGAGGACGAGCCCGATCGGCACGTTGAGCCAGAAGATCCACTGCCACGAGATGCCCTGGACGATCGCTCCGCCGACAAGCGGTCCGAAGGCGATCGCGAGGCCGCCGATGCCACCCCAGGCACCGAGCGCGAGCCCGCGCTTCTCGGGCGGGACGGCCGCGCTCAGGATGGTGAGCGTGAGAGGCATCACGATCGCTCCGCCGAGGCCCTGGATCGCCCGTGCGGCGTTGAGCAGCTCTACGCTCGGGGCGAGCGCGGCGGCGACCGAGCCAACGGTGAAGATGCCAACGCCGATTGCGAACATGCGGCGGCGCCCGAAGCGGTCGCCGAGCGCAGCACCTGTCAGCAGGAGCACGGCGAACGTGAGGGTATAGGCGTTCACGGTCCACTCGAGGCTCGAGAGCGACGCGTTGAGGTCCTCCCTGAGAACAGGAATCGCAGTCGTGACGACGAGGTTGTCGAGCGACACCATGAAGAGAGCGATCGACGTGATCACGAACGTCCAGATTGTGGTTGCGCGGGTCATGGCTGTCCTCCTGGTGCTGATAGTGAGTAGTTACTCTCTTATGTAGACAAAAAAAGAGTTCCCGGTGGTACGGGTATCCCTACGATTGCATTGCGTCCTTGCACGCCTGCAGCAGACGCTCCGACCACGGCTCCGGGTCTGCCACGAGGTCCATGGCCATCAGGATCGTGATCAGCATCCCGCTCGCGAAAAAGCGCTGGACGACGAGCGGCGGCTCCCCGGACACCTGCTCGGCCAGGTCGACGAGGTTGCGCCAGGCCCGACGGTTGAGGGCTCGGATCTCGGGGTCGTCACTCGACGTCCACGTCTTGAGCATGAGCATCAGGCGGTCCCGGTCCTGCATGATCTCGCCGTATGACTGGCCCATGGCAGCAAGCGCCTCTGCTCCCGACTTGCCCTTCGCGGCTTCCGAGAACACGGTGTAGAGCTCGTCGCTGCAGCGCTTCGCCGTAGCCAGATACAGCTTTTTCTTCGAGCCGAAGAGCCGGAACAGATAGGGCTGCGAGATACCCGCTGCGCGCGCGATGTCGTCGGTCGAGGCGCCGTGGAGCCCGCGGAGCGCAAACTCATGCGTCGCAGCATCCAGCACGGCGACGCGCCGCTCCTCGGCCGTCTGCCTGGTTGACGTCGACGCTGCCATAAAGTGATTATTCACTCACATAACGCGAGTGTCAAGGCTCACGGGGGCTAGGTGGGTGGGGTGCTTGGAAGTCTTGATGGGCACTCTTCTGCGCTCATTCCAGTCCGTCTCGGCGGCTCGGCAGACTTGTTCGTTATGGAAGCCAGCCGCTATGCGGAACTTGAGCGTCGGATGACCTCGCCCTCACCGCTGTTGAAGCTTCCGTCCGCCTTTTGGGTATCGATTGATCCCGCTAACCCGATCGCCGAGTGGAACGCCCTACAAGTGGGTTATCTAGCCTCCGCTGCCTTCACTGCCTGCAGCGTCGACAAGCAGGTGTTGACCAAATACCTCGATGGGAGCCTCCAATACCTGAGGTTCGTCGAGAACCCCGAGCACGACGTTCCTGTCATGGCACAGCACCACATGTCCGTCACGAACGAGTATCTGGTCGAGCACAACGCCGAGGTCGCTCGTCGGAAGATCGATCCCTTACTCCCATCCCGCCTCTCAGCCGTCTTTGCCTTCGGTACGAAGAAGGACGCTGTCATAGCCGCCAGGTCAGCCGGGCGGCCAGCCTGGAGCGTTCACGCGTTCGAGCTCGTCGACTCCCCCCTTACGCGCGTACATCGCGCCAACATGCATGTCGTCAGCCTAATGCGGACGGCTGCTCGGGTCGCGTCGTTCGCTGCGACCGAGCTCGACAGCGTTTGGAATCACTACTGGAGTGGCGGGGGCGAGCTGACGATTGAGTTTCCAGGCCAAGGGTTGCAGCGACGTGCCGAAACGGCAGGGGTGATGTGGGAGTATCTGATCGAAGGAGCGCTAACGAGGCTAGATCGCCGGCACTAGGGATGCTTTGATGCTCTCCCCTCACGACGACACTCCTCAGCCCTGCCGTTCTGCAACCACTCAATCATCCAGGCGATGAGCGACCCGTTGCCCTCTCGAGATTCAGTTGCCGGGGATGATCGATATGCCGACCATCGTGAGAAGTGGAGGTTTTGGGCTCATGCGCTTGTTCGCGCGGGGAACGACCTGCGCCGTCTTCTCTCGATTGACGAGGCGGGATATCGCTTCGTCATCGGGTCAGGGCACGCTGATTCCCGAGACTATTTCGTGTATGCGGTAATCGACGAGATTGAGAAAGCAGGCGTCTCAGTGATGGGGTGGGACGAGATCGTCGGTGTAGACGACACCCAGCCGGATGATGTTATGGCTCGTGTGATTCTTGAACGTTCACTGGATGAACAAAGTTTTGGGACGCGAAAGGTCATTGAAACCTTAGTTGACCTCGCTTGCTTTAGCCAGACTAACGACGAGCCGTACTACCGGCATTTGCTGCTCCTTCGCGAGCTTCGTGAGCGTCTATCGGTTCAGCAAGATCTATCAACCTTCTACGGTGAAGAGAGCCGAAACGTCGAATGGTCAATCGGCCGCATCTACGCGGAGATCGGCGAACTCGAGACTAACGAAATCGACTTCTCGCGAGTCTGGTACGCGGCTGGGCCGTTATCGGGTATCCCTAGACAGCCCGGACGAATTCTTACTAGTGTGAGAAGCCGTCTTCAGACTGCGCTACCGCTTATGCATGCGCATGAACGACTACTTGTCGGCCTGAGTTATGCTCGGGCTTACGGCACCATCAGTGAAGATGTCCATTTCCGACCGCAAGCAAGCATGCGCGACGTCAGCTCCGATGAGATCGCATTAGGAATCGACCGCGTCGCTATCCCGGCATTGGCAGGGATCAACAGAGTGCAAGAGCTTCTTGGGCGAGTACCTGAGGGGATCAACCAACAGGTCCAGAAGCTATTTACTCGGAACACCTATCCCGCTGAGCTCCTTAGGCGTCGGACTGGGGATCGCGCCAACGTGGGAGATTTCGTCCTTGCCTCTGGCGATCTCTGTGAGGTGATGGAAAAGCGACTAGGTCCCTTCGGGTACGAGATTTATAGAGCGCGATACCTGGCAGAGCGACCTCTTCCGGACGTTGACGAAGACTGGTTTCTCGCGGAGGCGATCGAGCGCTTCTACACACCGAAAGAGTTCTTGCGACGGATGCGCGACGCAGTCGCTTCAAAGCAAGCTCCCGAAGATGCAATCGAGCGCATTGGAGCCCTACCGCCCGAGAAGCGTCAGGAGATTATTCGCGAGTCACTCGTTCAAACGTGGGAGCATGCAGGGCTACGCGAATGGGTACGCGCCCAACAGCGCGAAGGTCATAGTGCTCCGCATCCTTACGCCCCGGCACCCGATTTCGAAGATGAGGAGTAGAAGTTAGGCGAACCGTCGCACGTGCGACCCCTCTGCTGGCCGACCGCTAGCGACGGTTAGGGTTGCTTGCGGCCTCCTTCCAGAGCCCATAACTGAAACAAGCATCATGCGAGTCAGCGGGGACCGCCATACCTGCGTCGCGGAGATGCGCTCGTGCCAGTTCGGCGGCGACCTCGATGAGGCGTTGTTGGGTTGCTCGTGATGGCCGATGACGCGGAATCGCAGCTGGCCGCAGCTCCTTGAGGACGGGATGGGCGAGTTGCCAGGTTTGGGAGTGGGTGTCGGTGTATGTCTCGTATTGGGGGTCTTGGGTGATGTTGTCCCAAACAGCATCCGCATAAAGGTCGTTTTCCCGGCCCCGTTCGGGCCAAGCACGCCATACACCTCACCCTGCCCGACCTGAACAGAGATCCCATTCACCGCAACGAGATCCCCGTAGCACTTCGTCACATCAACGGCGTCAACCGTGACGTGCTCCCCGCCGGTGTTGACAGGCTAGGCCGCCTGTTTTTGTAGTGGTTGGTGATCTTCCCAGGTCCGGGCGACCTCGTGGGGCGTCCGGTAGTTGAGGCCCGAGTGGGGCCGGTGGTGGTAGCGGTCGACGTAGCCGCCGATGCCTCGGCGGGCGTCGTCCAGGGTCTCGTATTCGTTCAGCCACACCTCCCGTTCTTTGAGTTTCCCGAACCAGGACTCGATGAACGCCTGGGATTCGGGGTCGCGGTAGCCGCCGCGGCGGTGGCGGATCCCGAGCTCGCCGAGTTTCTCGCGGAAGCGGCGGGCGGTGAAGGCCGAGCCGTTGTCGCTGCCGAGGGTCAGCTCGCCCGGCTGGATCCCGTGGGCCTGCGGCCGCTTGTTCGACGACGCTGATCGCTTCGTCGGCGCGACAGCGCAGCTCGAGACTCCAGCCGACGATCTCGCGGGTGCAGCAGTCGATGATCGCGTTCAGGTACGTCCAGCCGTGCTCGGCGACCCAGATCGAGGTCATGTCGAGCTGCCACAGCTGCCGGGGCCGCTCGACCCGGAAGAAGCCGGGACGCTTGCGCCGCTGCAAGCGGGCGGCGGCGTTGGATCAGCTTACGCTCCCGCATCACCCGCAGCACCCGTTTGCGGTTGACCGCGATCCCGAGCTTGCGGCGCACGAACGCGGTCACCATCCGGTAGCCGTCGGTCTGGTTCGCCAACGCTTCCTCGACGATCGCGGCCTCGACCGGATCGTCGACCGGCCGCCGCTGCGGCACCGTCCTCGGCCTCGGCGTCCGGTAGATCGCCTGGCGGCTGATCTGCAGCACGCGCGCCACCGTCGCCGCGGCGAAGCCGCGTGCGACCAGTTCGCGAGACCGGGCGACGCGCTCGCTCACTCCCAGCCCCGCAATGCTTCCCCCGCGATCTCAAGCTCGTAGGTCTTGCGACCCAACGCCCGCTCGAGCTCACGGACCTTCCGGCGCAGCTCCTTCTCGCCGTTGCGCTCGTCCTTGCCCGCGAGCGCCTCACGGCCACCCTCGAGCAGCTTGTCGCGCCACCCGTAGTAGAGCGTCTCCGAGATCTCGTGCTCGCGGCAGACCTCCCTCACCGTCCGCTCGCCGCGCAACCCGGCCAGCACGATCTCCAGCTTCTGCTGCGCCGTCCAACTCCGGTACTTCCGTTGCTCGCTCAACCCGATCTCCTCCTCGGTCGAGCGGCCCATCCTGAGCCGAACACCGGACGATCTCTCCGGCGCTACGCCCCTCCAGGACCGTCCGGCGACCAAACCCTCAGGCTGTCAACACCGGACCGGGGAGCAAGGCAACCGCAAGAACATCAGGCACAAATGCGGATCCTACGGACTAGGGACTGAACATCACCTGAACGCGCACCTACATCGCGAACGCTTCTTAAGAATTCATCTTCCGCCGACCGGACGTGGGAGCCGATAATCGTGGAACGGGCGGGATCTTTGTGGAGATAGGTGTGGTCTGATGGCGCTGGTCTGGCGGTCTCGCCTGGAAGAGAGCACGCGGGGCGCGGGGCTCGATCGACGTCTTCAGCCTAGGCGGGGTAGTTCACCGTATCTACGCGAGGTAGTCAGTTGACTAGCGTTCGTGCCAGTCGTTGGTCAGCCTGGCTCGCGCTGCACCTGAATGTGAACTGAACAATTTTGAGTGTTTGGCCTCCGGGTGGCGTGGCCCGGGCTACGGTGGCCTGATGTCGACGACGGTAGCGGGGCGGCCGCCTTTCGGTGCGCGCGAGATGCTGAACAAGGTGCCGGAGGTCACGCTGTACTTCTGGGTGATCAAGGTGCTTTGTACGACTGTTGGAGAGACGGCGTCCGACTATCTGTCGGACAACGTTGGCTTGGGTCTCACGAAGACGACGTTCCTGACTGGCGCGGCACTGCTTGCGGTACTCGTGTTCCAGTTCCGGGCGCGCCAATACGTGCCGTGGATCTACTGGCTCGGGATCGTGTTGATCAGCGTGGTCGGCACCCAGATCACCGACAACCTTTCCGACAACTATGGCGTCTCGCTCGTCGTCACCACTGTCACCTTCTCGATCGTGCTCGCGTTCGTCTTCACCATCTGGTGGATATCGGAGCGGACGCTCTCGATCCACACGATCTACACGACTCGGCGGGAGGCGTTCTACTGGCTCGCGGTCCTGTTCACGTTCGCACTCGGCACTGCCGCCGGCGACCTAACCGCCGAACGGCTGAGTCTCGGTTACCTCGTCTCGCTGCTCCTGTTCGCCAGCCTCATCGCAGCCGTGGCCGTCGCCCACTACGCCTTCCGGCTCAATGCCGTGCTCGCGTTCTGGATCGCCTACATTCTCACTCGTCCGCTCGGAGCCTCGATCGGTGACTACCTTTCCCAGCCCCGTTCCGACGGCGGCCTCGGGCTCGGCACTACCGTCACGAGCGCGCTCTTCCTTACGGCGATCCTGATCGTGGTGATCTTCCTGACGGTCACCCGCAAGGACGCTACAGAGGTCAGGTATCGGCCGCTCACAACGACAGCGGACGTGCTCGTGGTCGCCCACGAGACCGCAGCCAACGTGGCGCTGATCGACGCGATCCGCGCCCGAGCCGCAAACAGTGCGGCCCGCTTCCACCTACTGATCCCGAACCTCTCCGAGCACGCCGAGATCACCCAAGCTGAACGCGACCACAGGCACGCAGACGGAGAAAGAATGCTCAAACGGGCGCTGCCGCTCGTCCAGGACGCCGCCGCAGGCGCAGCCACCGGATCGGTCTCCTACCGGCACGACCCGATGGACGCGATCGAGGAAGCCGTCCACGACGGCAAGTTCCACGAGATCATCCTCTCGACCTTGCCACGCCACCTCTCACACTGGCTCCACGCCGACCTGCCAAGCCGCCTCAGCCACCTCGGCCTCCCAGTCACCACCGTCATCGCAGAACAAGACCCAGAGCCGACCTAGACACCGGCACAGGCGCCGGAGACGACGAACGCCGTCTCCGGGGAGATCATTTCCACGCCATCGGACTCCTCACCCCGATCGTGGTCGGCGGGATCGGAATCTCGCAGGCGACGCAGTGCCGACACTGCAATCTTGCAGGATGAGCACTTCGTTGCGGAGACACGGATCATGACTGAGGCGGGTGACCTTCTTCGAAGTCGGCGTGTGCTGCGGCTGATCGCAGCCGAGCGTGTTCTGCGCGGCGTCCTGCTTGGCGTTGGCGGTGGCTATCTCCTGTTCCATCTCGGCAGTGACTACGGTCGACTGGCAGAGAGGGCGACGCGGGCCGTGGAGCTCGATCCCCACCGGCCGTTCCTCCACGCCCTCGTGCTGCGGTTGCACAGACTTCGTACCGGACAGCTGAGGCTTGCCGGCGCGTTGGCCATCGGTTACGGCGGGATCGAGATTGTCGAGGGAGTCGGCCTTTGGCTCGACCAGCTGTGGGCCGAGTACCTCACGCTTGCCGTCACGTCACTGCTGATCCCCTTCGAGCTTTACGAGTTCGTGCGCCACCCGAGCATTTGGAAGGGCGGCGGCCTCACCATCAACCTCGTCATCGTCGTCTACCTCGCCAGGCTCATTCGCAAGCGGGTGCGTCCATCAGTCCCTACATGAAGGAAGTTGCGGCTAGAGCAGCAACATCCGATGGCGAGAGGCCGCGTCACGTCACCCTTCGACGCGAGCGCACCGGCGGCGACAACAATCACCAGCCGTACTCGTATCGTTCCGCCGTTGTCTGAGATCCGGGCTCAGGTGATCTTGAAGACGCCTTTCATCCCGGCGGCAGAGTGGCCAGGGACTGTGCAGCTATAGGCGTAGGTTCCTTTGCGGAGGAAGGTGACCCGCAGAGTGTCTGACTGACCGTGCGAGAGCAGCTTGGTCTTTCGTCCGTGGATGCTGAAGTCATGGGATACCGCCCCGACGTTCTTCACCTTGAAGATCACCAGACCTCGCGACGCGCTCTTAGCGCTCAACACGAACTTGAACTCGTTCGCGGTCACGTTCACCGTCTTGATCAGGTCTGCTTTGTCGGCAGTCTGCGCCTGCACCACATGGCGGCTAGCCGCGAATGCCGAACCACCCACACCCGCTAGCGCCGTCACGACCAGCGCCACGACCAGAATCCGTCTCATCGTTCCTCCTCCGTATCGCAACGCCATTCCGACGTATCGCAACACCATTCCGACCATACCAGCACGCCGGGCAATTCCTCAGCCCACGCGCCCGTAGCGAGCGCCCTACCCCACTAGGCTGCGAAGCACGGGCTGCGCGATCCGGTGCTGCGGGTCGTCTCAGCGCGCTGATCCTCGTCAAGAGACGCGAGAACAGCGAATGACACCAGCCGCCCCGAATCCATTGCGAGAGGCTATCCGTCTGCAGAGCCCCCGTTAATGGTTCGTGTTACGGAAAAGAGAAGATGTGGTGCCCCGAGGGAACTGTGCTCCCAGAGGAGTAGTGTCGAGCCGACCTGCAACGCAGCATTGGAGGACGTATGAGTCTCGTTGTCCGCTTCACCCCCACGGGCCTTGCTAAGGCCAAGTACGACTCCACGATCGAGAAGATCAAGGCCGCGGGGCAGTTCCCGCCCGACGGACTCGACTATCACATTTGTTTCGGGGCAGAAGGCGATCTCCGGGTCAGCGAGATTTGGGACTCGCAGGCGCAGTTCGACGCATTCGGGGAGCGGCTGATGCCGATCCTGACGGCCGAGGGCATCGTGATGACCGGCCCGCCTGACGTCTTTGAGGTCCACAACCTCATTCGGCGCTAGCCCGTCGCCTGCACCGGACAACGCGACCCCCGACCAGTTGGTCGTCAACGACAAGGAGGCGAAGATGGCACTTGCTCGCGCAGTCACATTTGAAGGCGTTGATAGCCAGCACATGGGAGAGCTGTCGAAGCAGATCGAGAACGACCCACGGCCTGACGACATCCCAGCCACCGAGATCCTGATGCTCCACGACGAATCCGCAAACACCTCGCAGGTGATCCTGTTCTTCGAAAACGAGGACGACTACGCTCGAGGCGACGCTGCCCTGAACGCGATGACACCCGCTGATACTCCCGGTCGACGAACATCGGTCACCAAATACACGGTGGCCGGACGCATGACCGCCTGAAACTCTGCGGCGGCATGCCCGCTACTGGGCGGTCGGCGGAGGAGGCGACGCCGCGCGCTTGCGCTTGGTGTAGCGCCTGCCGGATCGCCGCAGAGCAGCGCGATTAGGGTGACGACCAGCATGGAGAGTCGCTGATGCCGACGATGATGGCGGACGTCGATGCCTCCTTGATGCGAGGGACACCCCTACGGTGCTCCTGTCGAGAAGCTAGGCCAAGCCTCCGCCTCCGAGCCGATGATTGACGACTCAGTCGCCTGCCCCCCGTGATGTTGGAAATGTCAACGTAGCGGCGACGGGCGCGAGTGTGTCCGTTCGGAGGTTCGGTAACTTCGGAGGCCATTCTGAGTCTTACGGTCTGAGGCTCCCGTTTCGTCGGGGAGGTGGGTCATCTCTTAGAGGAGAAACAATGAGGAAGTACGCGCTCGTACTCGCGCTCGTCGTGATGTCCGTCGTTGTGTGGGTGGCATCGGCGTCAGCTGCCGGGAATCCGAAGGTGTTTAGCCTGCTTGCGGTGGATAACGGCAAGGGTCAGCCGATTAATGGGTTCATGTTCGACCGCCAGCCCGCTGCTGGCGATCAGTTCCCGATCTCCGAGAACATTTACAAGTGGGCGGGAACGAAGAAGGGCGCAGCCGCTGGCCACGACCAGGGGATCGCTACCTTCGTGAACGTTGGCCACACAAGCCAGACGACGCTGTTCACCGTCACGGCCTATCTCAGCGGCGGGACGATCATCGTGGATGGCATGGCCAAGACGATCAACGGCCCATCGAGCCTGACACTGCCGATCACCGGCGGGACAGGCAAGTACGCCGGAGCCAGAGGCTACGTCGTTGTCCGTCCGCTCGGAAACGGCAGCGGGAATAACTCCAACCTGGAGTTCCACCTCCTGCCCTAGTCCTTTGCGGTAGCGGGGCCTGCGCTCGCCATCGAGCCGGGCCCCGCAGCCGACCTCTCCCGTGGCGGCTCGCCTGCGCCAGCATTCGGGAATGTCACGTGAAGGATGTGACCCGTGTGCCGCAATGACCCTGGTCTCCAGTGCCCGCGATCCTCACCGGCGGCTACCGCGTGCTATCGAAGGGAGGCAGGGGGCCTCAGGGCGTCGGGGAAGTAGCCTGATTCAAGCGAACGCCTCAAGGACTTCACGGTTCGGGCCCGCTCGCTTCTGGCCAATAGGGCTGCGACCGGCTTCATCAACCGCATCATTCCGAAGAGTTCGCCCTCGGCGACGTGATGAACGACCGTCTTGTCCCGGTCAACCTCCAGGATGTAGTTCGGTCGCGCCTCCATCAGGTCGGAGCCGAACCAGCGGAGGGTCTCGCGGAAACCGATTCGCACCGGTGGCTCGTAGTCGGTCACCTCACCGCGGAACGTGCCCATCCTCGTGGCGTCGAAGTACGCCGTTCCCAGGCCGGGAGGGCCGTCGGAGGTCTGTCCTGACCGGCGGAACAAACCTGTGCGGCGCATCCAGGTCCTATAACCGTCCAGGTCGGCCAAACGCGCGAACACGTCGCTAATAGGTCGGTCGATCGTCGTGTGCGTCTCGTAACGAACGGTGGTGCTGGATCTCTTCGTCATCTGCTTACCCATTTGGCGTCTTTCCTCCCTGGCCCGATGGTCTCCGTCATCTCTCTGAAGTGTGAGCCTCTTCGGATGCGGAGACTGGCGGGGGTACAGGTGTTTCGAGGTACGGCCAACCGCACCCTGCCGCGTTGCCGACGATCACTGCCCGGTGATCCGAGAGCGACACCTTTCTCTACGGCGCGTGAGAACTAGCGCTCGGACATGGTGGGCGGGCCGCCCTCCGAGGTCAGGGGAACCGGCGCCATCGTCTGCGCCAGGGTGCTCACGCCCCCGATCGCCCCGCCTGTCCGGCCGAAGCCGGCTGCCAAGCGCCGCAAGCCACCCACACCGTGTCCCCGGTTCGCGACATTTCCCCGGCCCATCCTTCCCTACCCATCGGTCGCTAACCCCGGCGTAGGGTTGCCCATCGACTACCCCTCTGCAGGTCGGGGATCGGCGGCACGAGTTGGGCAGCCTGGCGACTCCAAAGAAACACTTCCAGGCACCCCACCCACCTAGCCCGTCAAGGCTCACGGGGAACTGCGTACTGCTGCGCCTGCAGATCAGCGATCTGCCTGATCTTGCTCCTGATCCCGGTACGCGCTGCTGGCCGTTCTTACCCGCGTAGTACGCCGCGCCGCCGATGAGGGCGGGGCGTGCCAGCGGCTTCGGGTGCGGCAGGCCCGGCATCTGAGAGGATCGACAACCGCAGGTCCCTGAGCATCGCTTTGGTCGGGATGCGAGGATCGTGAGCGTGCGTCGATTCCTCCCGATCGTCACGTGGCTGCCGCGCTACGACCGCGCGTGGCTGCGTGGAGATGTTGCGGCCGGGATCGCGGTGACGGCGTTGATCGTGCCGAAGAACCTCGGTTACGCGGGTATTGCCGGTGTGCCCTTGCAGAACGGGCTCTATGCGGCGGCGGCGGGCGCGATCATCTATGCGCTGTTTTGCACATCGAGGCAGATCTCTACAGGCCCGAGTTCTTCGCTTGCAGCAGTGGCGGGTGGCGCGGTCTTGGTGACCGGTCTTGGAGGTGCGCGGGCTGCCCAGCTGGTCGCGGCGATAACGCTCATGACCGGCGCGCTGTTCCTCCTCCTGGCCGCTTTCAAGCTGGGGTGGATCGCGCAGTTCCTCTCAAAGGCCGTCGTGACGGGATTCCTCGCGGGGGCTGCGGTCGATGTCGTTGTCGGAGAGCTGCCAAAGCTGACGGGAACCTCGGCCGAAGGCGATAGCGCCTGGCGCGAGCTCGCGACCTGGGTCGGCTCACTGGACGACATTCACTGGGCAACACTTGCCGTTGGTGTCGTCGCACTCGCCGTCATCCTGGGACTCCGTTTCACGGTCCCAACCATCCCTGGCGCACTCGTGCTCGTTGTTGGTGGCCTGCTTGCATCGTGGCTTTTCGACCTTGGTTCACACGGGGTCGCGCTCGTTGGTGATGTGCCTCGCGGACTGCCCTCACCCGAGCTGCCCGATCTCGACCTCGTCGGCGACAACCTGACCGTCATCACGATCGCATCGGTTGCGTTGCTGCTGATCGGCTTCTCGCAGACCGCCGGGGACGCGCGCTCATTCGCGACGCGACACCGCTACCGGATCGACGTCAACCAGGAGTCCGTCGCACAAGGCATGGCGAACGTCGGGGCCGGAGTGTTCCAAGGGATGCCAGTCTCAACGAGCCTCTCCGCCAGCTCATTGAACGAATCGGCAGGAGCACGAACACCGATCGCCTCGCTTGTAACGGGCGCGCTCGTGCTGGCGACGCTGATCGTGCTCGCCCCGCTTTTCTCAAGCCTGCCGAAAGCCGTGCTTGGTGCTGTGATCATCGATGCGGTCGTCTTCGGAATGATCGACATCACCGAGCTGAAACGACTCCGCCGAGTCGCACGGTTCGATTTCCTGATCGCTGTCGCGGCGATCATCGGAGTGCTCTCCGCGGGCGTCCTCGCCGGTGTCGTGATCGGCGTAATCCTCTCGCTTGGCTGGCTAATCTACGTCGCTACCTCGCCGGCGATACCCGCGCTCGGGCGCGAGCCCGGCACTCAGGTTTACCGCGACATCGACACGCACCCCGAGGACGAGATCTTCCCTGGCATCGCCGTGCTGCGCCTCGACGGCGGGCTCTTCTTCGCCACAACCGAGGCTCTCGGCGAGCGCGTGCGCGAGACGATCGAGAACGGCACACCCAAAACGCATGCGCTCGTACTCGACCTCGAAGGCGTCGACTTTATCGACTCGCAAGGCTGCTCCAAGCTGACCGAGATCAACCAACTCGCTGCAGCCGATGGCGTCACCCTGCGCCTGGCCCGCGTCAGGCCGCATGTGATGGCCATGCTCAGCGCCGACGGCATCGTCTCGGCACTAGGCACCGACCACATCCACGGCAACGTGCACCGAGCCGTCGAAGCCCAACTGACTCAGGATGCCTTGTAGAGCGGCCCGGCGGGGCGCTAGTGCTGGCAGATAGACCTTTGCGGGCAGCCGGCATAGGCCTGGTGCGTGGGATCTGTCAGCATCGGAGCTGTCTCATCAACCAAACGAAGGAGCAGTGATGGCCGACCAGGCCTCCGATTCGCCCATTCTGAACCTCCTTGCCACCATGAACTTGGCGGGAGTCGAGGCGTCGAATCTCGACGACCAGTCGCTGATGCTGGTGCGGCTTGCCGCTCTCGTAGCGGTTGACGCACCGCCTGTCTCCTACATGCTGAACCTCAAGTTGGCCGGCGATGTGAACGTCGATGCCGATCAGGTTGAGGGAATGCTCGCGGCGATCGCACCGATCGTGGGCTCTGCCCGCGTGGCGTCCGCGGCCGGGAAGATAGTTCGCGCGCTCGGTCTTGAGATCAGCCTCGCGGAGCTCGACCAGGCTTGAGCTGGGGCCGACGCTAACCCTCCGTTGCGGCGGAGGGCTAGCGTCGGCGGGTACTCGTTGCCAGGGCCCGCTCGGAGCAGACAACCTCTCCGCGAGATGGTGTAGGCTCGCGGCGATGATCCGGTTGATTGTCAGAACGGGCATACTGCTCGCCGCCAATGCCGTGGGCCTTATCGTTGCGTCGCTCGTCCTGGATGGCGTAGAGATCGACGTCACGGCGTTTATCCTCGCCGTCGTCATCTTCACGGCCGTGCTCGCACTCGCTCAGCCGTTCCTGGTGAGCGCGCTGCGGCGTGGAGGCTCGGCCGCACTCGGGGGTGTCTCTCTGATCGCAACCCTGGTGTCGCTGATCGTCACCGACCTCGTCTCGGATGGGCTCTCGATCAGCGGCGTGGGGACATGGCTCGCGGCGACCGTGATCGTCTGGGCCGCCGCACTCTTGGCGGCGTTCATCCTTCCGTTTCTCGGACTCAAGAAGTACCTCGAGGACCGTCCCGCTCGATAACGGCGCGCCGGTTCCAGAGGGTTGCGTTGAGGACGGCGGTGGCAGTGATGAGCCGGCTGATGAGGAACAGGCCGAGGAGGAGCGCTGCGGCGATTCCGAGCGACCCGTAGGTGCCCTGCTTGCTGGCCGCCTGTGGAGCGATGAAGTATGCCGTCGCGACGTGGACGACTTCCAGGCCGACGCCCATCAGGATCGCGCCCGGGATGAGCGCCTGCCAGGTGGCGTCGCGGTGGGGTAGGCGCAGCGAGATCAGAAGCCAGAGCGCAGCGTAGGGCAACGGGATGGCGAGGGTCACGAGCAACCCGCCCTCGAACGACGACCCTCTGGCGGCGCCGGCAAGGCCCGAGATGACCAACATGCCGACGAGCGCTGCGAGGAGCTTGAGAGTCGCACCCAGCGTCGGCTTGGGAATCGCGCCGCGCAGATCCGTCCAGATCAACCGATGCGCGACGATCAGCGTCCGCAGGACGCTCCGCGTCGTAACGACCAGGATGGGGATCCCGATCAGTACCGCGTACCAGCGCGCGCTGCTGTTGGCGGCTCCGGCGACCGAGCTCGAGACGAGGCCCGCGAGCCCCGCCGACTTCGCGGCGCTCTCCGGTGTACGAGACGCCGCGCTCGAGGCAATCCCGAGACCGGCTACCGCGACGAGAGCAAGTGGCAACAGCCAGATGAACAGCCGGTACGCGAGCGCCCCGGCCATGATGCTGCCACCGACCTCGGCGTCGTGGTCGGCCATCTCGAACAACGCGTCGACGGTCCCGTGTCGTGACCGCTCGACCTGAGCTCGCTCGCCGAGCCGCTGCGACCGCGCCCGCAGTGCCGCAATGCGGGATGGTCGACGCCGCCGCCCGCCGATCGGCTCGTCGTTCTCGCTTGCGAGCGTCTCCTGTTCGGAGTCCATCAAGGCCTTCCTCAACGACCTACAGACGCGCCAAACCGCTCAGCCACCGGACCTACGTCATAGGAAATGTGACAGTGCCTCGACGACCCGATCGACCTCGCTGTCGGTGAGCGAGGTCGAGAACGGAAGCGCGAGCGCATGCGCGAAGGCGCGCTCGGCCCCCGGGAACGCGCCGCGATCCTGGTACGCAGCGAAGCGCTGGAGGGCATAGGTCCCGATCTGTGCCTCGATGCCGTCACGACGGAGTGCGTGCAGTGCCTGGTCCCGTCGCTCTAGCGAGACCACGTATGCCTGCCAGCCGTGCCGGTCCCCGGCCGCCGCGGCCGGAGGCGCGACGAGCTCGCGGAGGCGCTCCTCGTAGAGACTTGCCACGCGCTCGCGCTCCCGGAGCAACGCCTCGAGGCGCGCGACCTGAGGAATGCCGATCGCGCAGAGGACGTCGGGCAGCCGGTAGTTGAGCCCCGGCTCGGGGAGATCGACCTCGCCGTCGCGCATCGTCAGGCCGTGATGCCGCAAGCGCCGTACCGCGTCGGCGAGCTCCGCGTCGTCGGTCGTCACCGCCCCGCCTTCGCCTGTTGTCACGATCTTGCGCGGATGGAAGGAGAGGCAGCCCAGCACCCCGAGCGACCCGCAAGCCCGTCCACGATAGCGCGCGCCGAGCGCACCGGCCGCGTCCTCGATCAGCGCGACCCGCTCTGGCACGGCGCTCGCGAGCGTGTCCCAGTCGACCGGCCGACCAAAGAGATGGACGGCGACGACCGCGCGCGTGCGGCCCGTGACGCACTCCGCGACGAGCTCGGGACGGAGATTGAACGTCTCGGGGTCGATGTCGACGAGCACCGCATGCGCGCCGCAGAGCTCGACAGCGTTCGCAGTCGCCGGAAAGGTGTAGGCGGGGACGATCACCTCGTCGCCGGAGCGCACTCCGAGCGCGAGGAGCGCGAGGTGCAGTGCCGCGGTGCCCGAAGAGACGACGGCTGCATGAGCCGTCTCGCACGCCTCCGCGATCGCAAGCTCGAGCTCGCCGACCTTCGGGCCCATCGTGAGCGCGCCGCCGGCAAGCACCTCCGCAACCGCCGCAAGCTCCTCCTCGCCAACGTCTGGCCGGGCGAGTCGGATCGGCCCGACTACGGGATCAGCGCTCATGCCGGGGCTGCGAGCCGCTCGCGGTACCACGCAATCGTGCGCGCGAGACCATCGTCGAGCTCGACGTTCGCCTCGAATCCGAGAAGCTCGCGCGCCTTCGCGGCGTTCGGGATCCGCAACTCGACGTCGGTGTAGTGAAGTGGCTGGAACACGATCTCGCCGGCACAGCCGGTGAGGCGCTTGATGCGCTGAGCGAGATCGTAGATCGTCACCGCCGAGCGCGGGTTGCCGATGTTGAAGCTCTCGCCGACGGCCGCTGGATGCTCGAGAGCCAGAAGCAACCCTTCGACCATGTCGTCCACATAGGTCCACGCTCGGATCTGCGAGCCGTCGCCGTGAATCGTGAGGTCACGCCCCTCGAGCGCTGCCTCGATGAACGCCCGGATCGCGCCCCCGCCGATCTGACCGGGCCCGTAGACGTTGAAGGGCCGCAAAGAAACCGCCGGGATCCCGAGCTCGTCGTGGTAGGCGTGCGCCATGTGCTCGCCCGCGAGCTTCGAGACAGCGTAGGTCCAGCGCGCCTCGCCGACCGACCCGATCGTCGTCACGTGCCCCTCGGCGACGTTGAACGCATGCTGGCCGAAGACCTCGCTCGTCGAGAACTCGATCAGGCGCTCGACCGTGTCCCTGGTCGCGAGCGCCGCCTCGAGCGCGTGGTAGGTCCCGATCGTGTTTACGCGCATTGTCCGAACGGGGCTCGCGAGGACGGTGTCGACGCCGGCAATCGCTGCCGCATGCACGAAATGGGTCGTGCCCTGGGCAACCTCGGTCAGGTGGGCGAGGTCGAGCACGTCGCCCTGCACGAAGGTGAAACGCGGGTGATCGACCAGGTCGGTTGCACTCAGGGCATCACGGTGCAGGTTGTCGAAGGCGACGATGTCGTTCGTATCGGCGAGCCGACGCGCGAGCGTCGTACCGATGAATCCGGCGCCGCCCGTGATGAGGATCCGCTTGCCGGAGAGTGACACGGTGAGACTCTAGCGGCGTATCCTCCGCATGATGCGCGTGGTGCTCCTCCTTGCGGCCGCGGCTCTCGTGTCCAGCGCCGCCGCGGTGGGGGCTCCGCCGAGCACGTCCCTCACGATCACCTACTGGTCACACGAGGGCAAGCGCCCACCCCGTCAGCGCTACTCACTGACCTGCGATCCCATCGGCGGCACGCTCAAGAGCCGCGCCGCCGCCTGTCGAGCGCTGGCCGACCTGCGCCGACCGTTCGCGCCGACCCCCGCCGACACGATCTGCTCCCAGATCTACGGAGGGCCGGCCCATGCGATCGTCTCGGGCCGGATCGGCGACAGTCGCGTCTGGGTGCACCTGCAAAGGCGCAACGGCTGCGAGATCGACCGCTGGCAGAGGCTGGCGTTCCTGCTGCCCGCCGGGTAAACGCCGCCGGCACAGAGCGCCAACCGCAGAGCCAAGTAACAGACTGTTACTTGGCCTTCCGCGCGCTGAGCGGACGATCGGCCCTCGAGCCGTCGCCCGGCGGAGGAGGCCCGGCCGACCGCTACTTCGTGAGCGACTTGCAGGAGCTCGCGTCCGAGAACGCGGTCTCGAGCTCGCCCTTCGCATCCAACTTCTGCAGGCTGTCGAACGCGGCGCTGACCTGACCGCCCATCGTCGTGAGCGTCGTGCTGACCGTCGTAAATGCCGTCGCGATGCCCGCGAGCCCCGACACTCCGTCGGCCGCGCTCTTGATCGTGTCGACGTCCGTCGACAGCTCGCCGGCGAGCGTGTCGATCGTCGACTTGGCCTCCTGGCCCGCGTCGGTGTCGGGCTTCCCGAGGCCTTTCAGGTCGTCCACAAAGGTTTCCGTGGAGCCCTTCACCTCGTCCACCGCCGAGGTCAGGGAGCTCTTGGAAGGGTTGCTCTTGAGCGAGGTCCCAACCGACGAGATCGAGCTCGTCCAGTCGGAGACGGCACTGCACAGTCCGTTCGCCCACTCGGTGGTCGAGCTCGTGCTGCTCGAGTCGTTACTCGAGCCGCAGCCCGCTGCGAGGAGCGCAGCAGCGGCGAGCGCGGCGAGCGGGATCAGGCGGGTCACGACCATAGACTGCCTCATCCGGAGCCGCGGCGCATCATCCAGATCGGACGATCCGTGCGCGCCGCACGCTTCATCCCGTGCGAATGATGATCTCAGGGGAGAGACCCTGTTGAATACAGAGACCGACCCGTGTCCACGAGCGGGCGTTGCGAGCGAGAGGAGAGACGCTTCATGAAAGGCACGTCACGCACCGAGTTCATGGCAATACCGATCGTCGCGGTGATCCTCGGCGTGCTGTTCGTGCTGATGATCGCGTCCGTGCTCGGTGCCTGGGCATGGGCGCTCGTAGGCATCGCCGCGCTCGTGCTGATCGTCCTCCTCGCACGCGCATTCGGAAAACGCGACCGTCACCCCGCCGCAGCTGACGCTCCAGTAGTCGTCGTGCCCGTCGACAAGAGTTTCAGGATCGTCGTCGTAGCCGACGAGAGCTGCACAACGCCCGAATTAAGCGATCTCGTGGTACGCCACGCCGCAGGACGCCCGACCGAGGCCTACGTCATCGCACCGGCGCTCGGATCCCGGCTTGCCCGCTGGACGGGTGACGAGACCCCACACGAACAGGCCCAGGTGCATCTCGACGCGACGGTCAAGGCACTCAGCGACGCCGGCGTCAGCGCGTCGGGCCGAGTCGGCTCAGCGGATCCGCTCCAGGCCGCCGACGACGCCCTGCGAGAGTTCCCCGCACACGAGATCGTGTTCGCAACCCATGCCGGCAACGAGACCAACTGGCTCGAGGACGGGGTCGTCGAGAGCGCCAAGTCACGCTACGGCATCCCCGTGACGCATATCGTCGTCGCGACTTCGAGCTAGCGGGCTCAGAGCCGCTCGCGGGGGTGCTTCTGCTCCTCCGCGCGCTCTTCTGCGCGCCACTCCGCCTGGTAGGCCTCGGCGGCCGCGAACTCCTGCTCGGTGCGCGCACGGGTAGCGTCGTCCTCGACTGCCGGATGCTCGCCGGCAGCTCTGGAACGGCGTGTCGCCGCGAACGCGATCACGAGCAGCGGCACGACGACGGCGGCGATGATGATCACCGGGAGCATCGTCGGACTCTAGCTACTTCACGTGGCCGAGTTCCTCAGCGGCCTACCGGCTGCCCCGCCTAAACCGCTGCCCATGTCTGCGGGCAGGAGCGAGAGGACGACGGCGTCGAGCCTCGCGCCATCGCTCTCCCAGTACGAGCGCAGCAGCCCCTCGCGGCGGAAGCCCGCACCCTCGGCGGCGCGCAGCGCGTGGACGTTCTCGGGGGCGACGAACACCTGGAGTCGCGCATGGCCCAGCGCTCCGAGCGCCCACTCGGCGAGCAGCCGCAGCGCCTCGGTCGCCAGGCCGCGGCCACGCGCGGCCGGGACGACGCCCACACCGAGCTCGGCAACCCGATGCTCGCTCGGCGCCGCCATCACCTCGCCGAGATATGCGTCACCGATCCGGTCCGCGATCACGAGATGCAGCAGCTCACCCGCCCGCCGGCACTCCTCGAAGAACGCCACGACAGCGGCGCCGTCGGCAGCCGGCAGAGCCGGCACCCACCGCGCTGTCGCCTTGTCCTGACCGAGCTCGGACGCCGCGGCAAAATCGTCCTCCCGGAACGGTCGCAGAACGAAAGTCGTCCCGGCGAGCGGGGGCTCCGGATACGGGATCGTCATGTCGATGGGCGCATCCTACGAGGACGCAAGTTCACCCCGATCGGACGACGCGAACCGCGCCCGCCGCTGGCAAATTCACACGGTCGCACAACGTGCCAGTCGGAGCTAGCCTTGGTTGATCGAATACGCTGACGTTCACGGCGCCGCCGTGCCCGTCGAACGACGAGAGGAGAGTACCGAGATGATGAGACGAAGACCGCTCAGGCGCGCAGCCGTCGTCGGTGGTGTCGCGGCGGTCGCGCACCACGCCGGCACGAAGTCCGCGCAGGCGCAGGCAGCCGAGCAACAGCAGGACGCGCAGCTCGCGGACCTGCAAGCGCAACAAGCCCAGCCGCAGTACGCCCCACCGCCTCCGACACCCGCTGCTCCGCAGGTCGGCGGGGCCGACATGGTCTCCCAGCTCGAGAGCCTGAAGAAGCTGCTCGACGAGGGCGTGCTGACCCAGGCCGAATTCGACATGCAGAAGCAGAAGCTGCTCGCGAGCTCGTGAGCAGAGAGGAGAGCGGTATGGCAATTGGCCCCGTACAGATGCTCGTGCTCGGCTTCGCCGAGCCGAACTTCACAGGCAAGATCGCAGCCGAGCTCGACCGGTTGCGCGAGCACGAGTTCGTCAAGATCGTCGATGCGCTCGTCGTGCAGAAGGATGACGAGGGCAACGTCACGGCGCTCCAGGTCAGCGACCTCAGCCAGGACGAAGCGCTTGAGATGGGCGCGATCGCGGGTGCGCTGGTCGGCTTCGGCTACGGCGAAGACGAGGCCGTCGAAGCCGGTGCGGAGCTCGGCGCTGCCGCGATGGCAGACGGCCATCTGATCCCCGAGGACGAGGCGTGGTACGTCGCCGACGCTATCCCGAACGGCTCCACCGCAGCCATCGTCCTGCTCGAGCACCTCTGGGCGATCCCGCTCCGCAACGCGATCGTCGATGCAGGCGGCATCGCGCTCGCCGACGAGTGGATCCATGCCAAGGACCTGATCGCGGTGGGCGTCGCGGCCGCCGGAGCCGAATAGAGGACAACCCAATGCGTCGGGGGGACCACGTGCCTGGGGTCTCCCCGACAGGCAGCGGGACGGAACGCTTGATGGCCCGGGCGTCGGGGAATCGAGACTGATGCAGTGACCACACCCACGCCCGCAGCCTCGCTGCCCGATCCAGCCGCTCTTCTCAGAAGTAGGAGCTACCTTGTGCTGCTCGCGTTCGGCGCGCTCATCGGCCTCCCGGTGGCGGCATTCGCCTACTTCTTCCTGAAGGTGGTTGCCGAGTCCCAGCAGTACCTCTTCGAGACCCTTCCGGTAGACATCGGCTTCGACGAGGCACCGGTGTGGTGGCCGCTTCCCCTGCTCACACTGAGCGGTCTGCTGGTAGCTCTCACCATCCGCTACCTGCCGGGAACCGCCGGTCACAAGCCGGCCGAGGGATTCAAGGCGGCCGGCGCTACTCGACCGGTCGACCTCCCGGGCATCATCCTCGCCGCGTTCGCCACTCTCAGCCTGGGGGCGGTCCTCGGCCCGGAGGCCCCGTTGATCGCTATCGGCAGCGGGCTTGGCGTTCTCGCCGTGCACCTGATCAAACGAGACGCGCCCGCGATGGCCAGCACGGTGATCGGTGTCGCCGGCAGCTTCGCCGCCATCAGCACGCTCCTCGGCTCGCCGCTCGTCGCTGCCTTCCTTCTGATGGAGGCGGCAGGGATCGGCGGCCCTTTGCTCGGCGTCGTGCTCGTACCGGGTCTGCTCGCCGCAGGCGTCGGCTCACTCATCTTCGTAGGGTTGAACAGCTGGACGGGGTTCGGGACGTTCTCCCTCGGAGTCCCCGACATTCCCGCGCTTGGCACCCCCACCGGCGCCGAGTTCCTCTGGGCGATCGCAATCGGTGTCGTCGCAGCCGTGCTCGGCAGCGGCATCCGCCAATTGGCTCTTCTGCTCCAGCCCATCGTCGAGCGCCGCATCCTGCTCCTGACCCCCGTCGTCGGCCTGTCGATCGGAGCGCTCGCGGTCATCTTCGCCGAGGGAACCAATCGCAGCGTCTCGGAGGTGCTCTTCTCCGGACAAGACGCCCTGGCGCCGCTGATCGACGGCGCGGCGGGTTGGACGGTCGGTGCGCTGATCCTGCTCATCGTCTGCAAAGGTCTCGCCTACGCCGCGTCGTTGAGCAGCTTCCGCGGCGGCCCCATCTTCCCCGGGATGTTCATCGGCGCAGCGGGCGGTCTCGCCCTCTCCCACCTTCCCGGCCTCTCCACGATCGCCGGCGTCGCGATGGGAATCGGTGCGATGACCGTGGCGATGCTGGGCCTGCCCCTGGTCGCTGTCCTGCTCACCATGGTCTTCCTCCAGGCCGACGGTCTCGCACTCACACCGCTCGTGATCGTCGCCGTCGTGGTCTCTTACGTCGTGTCCGCAAGGCTTGCGCCGACGGTGCACTCGACCGGTGACCCGCCGGGACCGAACCCATCGGCCGCGTAGAGACGAGGCTTGCCTCCACCGACGCGGCCCCGCACTCACCGGCCGGCAGGCCCGGCCCCTACGAACTGGTGCGTCCGGCCTCCTCTCGGCAGAGCGGTTCCACGGCCACCTACTCGAGCGCCGTCGACCTCGCCACCCAGAACCCGACGGCGCAGACCTGTGTGCTTCAAGTTCCCGCGAAACGGGGTCGAGAGGGTGTTGGTCGCTCGTTACCACGCCGAGGATAGAGCCAGGGGACGAGCGGAGCCACCGGAGAGATAACACCGCAATCTGTCGCCCGCCGTCGGTTCGATCAGTTGCTCAACTGGGCTGCGGCATCCATCCCACGCGGGCCGGAGCGCTTGCGCTCGAGCGGCTCGGCATCGACGACCGCCGCCGCAATCAGCGCCGGTTCGGTGCCCCGATTGACCCAGGCGCGGTTGACCCCTCGCTGGACGACGGTGCCGTACGGCCTGAGCGTCACCTCGCCGTCGTCGACGAGCAGCGTCAACTCGCCGGAGAGCTGAGATCCACCTCTGAGCGGGACCGGCGACCGCTAGTCCTCAGCATCAGAACGGCACGGAGGACGACGCGCAAGCTTGAAACGACAACGCGTCGACGCAGACCGCATGCTGGACGCTCGTGGCAGGTTCAGCCTGGTGGTGCCTGACTGAAGTCAGGCTGAGAGTCTCACCGTTTTGGCCGACACGCTCGGGCGACGTCACAGCTCGGGCGGCTCGGTACCCTCGCGCCGCCAGCGGTTCCACGGCCACATCCCATCCATCTCGACCTCGAGCGAGAAGCTGAGCAGGATTCGGACGACCACGACTACACCCAGCACGACGACGCTCTCAAAAGTCTGGTCGACGATGATCGTCCGGACGATGTCGGCGACGATCAGCACCTCGAGGCCGAGCAGGATGCAGCGGCCGAGGTTACGACGGAGCTCCTCGTACGCGCCCGCGCGCGTCGACGCTCTCAACAGCCGCGGAACGTAGACGATGAAGACGCCCAGACCGCCGAGCACCATGATCGACGCGCCCACGGCCTCGACCACCTTGACCGCGTCGGAGATCGTCTCCTCGTAGGACACGAGCGGGAACGCTACCGATCCGTGCGGCGACGAGCGACTCACGTGCCCGTGGCGGCCCGTCCCCGGAGCGGCTGTGCTCGGTGAGCGCCAAGTAACAGACTGTTACTTGGCGTCCGCTCGCTAGGGGTACCGTCACGCAATGCCGAGCGATCGACGGCTTCCACGCACGCTGTTCGACTTCGCCCGGGCCGTGATCGCGGTCTACGGGCACAAGGGGCTGTCGCAGTTCGCGGCCGCCATCTCCTATCGCGCTCTCTTCTCGCTCGTGCCGCTCGCGACGTTCGTCTCCACGGTCATCGGGCTGTTCTTCACCGGGAACGACGCACGCAGGCAACAACTCGTCGACGAACTCGCGGCCCGCCTGCACCTCACCGATACGGGCGCGACCAGTGTCGACGACATCATCGCGTCGGTTCCGTCTCCCTGGAGCGTCGTCGGTCTCGTGAGCCTCGTGCTCGCGCTGTGGGGGGCGACGGGCGTGATGTCGTCGGTCCGCAAGGCGCTCGCAGTGATCTTCGACGACGGCGTCGGGTTCGACTTCGCGCGCGGCAAGCTGGTCGACGGGCTGCTCGTCGTGGGCATCGTCTTCCTCCTGATCCTCGCAATCGCGCTCTCGTGGCTCGAGCAGATCGCCTCGAAGGTCAGCGAGCGGATCGACACGGCGCTCGACTGGCAGCCGTACGGCATCGGGCTACTCTTCGGCGTTGCGATCCCCCTTGTTCTCACCGCGGCCGTCTTTCTGCTTCTCTACCGCTTGCTGCCCCGCACCAAGCCACCGTGGCTTCACGCAGCAGTTGGTGCGGCTGCCGGAGCGCTCGGCTTCCAGGTGATCCAGGCGGGGCTGAGCTGGTACCTCGCCGAGCGGACTGACTTCGCGGCGGTCTACGGATCGGCCGCTGCGATCTTCGCCTTCCTCCTCTCGATCTATCTCAGCGCGATTGCTTTCATCGTCGGCGCACTCCTCGCCTGGGCCGTCGGCAACACGGGGCGACTGCTGCAGGCGAGCGGCCCGGAAGGCGAGCCTGCCGGCTCGTGACTTTCAAACGAGACCGAAGCGTGTTCTAATGCACCGTCCCCGAGTCCGTGGAGGAAAGACGTGGAGAAGATCAGTCAGGCCGAGGAAGCGCTGGTCGCGCTCGAGCACAAGCACCTCGTCGGGCGCTTCGACTTCGACGACCCATCCCACGAATGGCGACGACTCTTCTCGGAGCTGCTCGGGACATTCTTCCTCGTTCTCGTCGGAGCAGGTGGCGCCGTGGTGGGCGCTCAGTCGGACGGGGCAATCAGCCGCGCCGCCGCCGTAACCGCCCCCGGCCTGATGGTGATGGCGATCATCCTCTTCATGGGTGCAGTATCGGGCGCGCACCTAAACCCTGCGGTCAGCATCGCCTTTGCATCGCGAGGGGACTTCCCCTGGAGGAGGGTGCCGGGGTACATCGTCGTCCAGCTCGTCGGCGCGACGCTCGCCTGCCTCTTTCTCTGGGCCGTGCTCGGCAAGCTCGGGGCACTCGGTGCGACCGAGCCCGGGCCCGGGATCAGCGATACGGACGCGATGCTGATCGAGCTCGTGCTCACCGTGGGCCTCGTCAGCACGATCCTCGGCACCGCCTCTGGAGCGCAGAACATCGGTGTCTTCGGCGCGATCGGGGTCGGCGGCTACATCATTCTCGCCGGGCTCTGGTCGAGCCCGATCAGCGGCGCCTCGATGAATCCCGCGCGCTCGTTCGGGCCTGACCTCGCGAACTGGGACTTCTCGAGCTACTGGGCCTACGTCGTGGGGCCGATCCTCGGCGCGCTGATCGCGGTCGGCTTTGCCTGGATCCTGCGCGGGCCAGGTGGCGGTGAGAGTGGCGCAGCAGCAGCGCAGGGCCGACTCGGGACGCTCGAGACGAAACGCGATCAGGCGTAGGACCGCGGCCCACGCTCGACCGTGCCGTGCGAACCAGTGCGGTTTCTCGTAGCGCTTTCATCGAATCAAAGGGGGCTCACGCGCGCCGTGCGACGTTCGGGGCAAGCTCGGGCCGGTGGTGCCTGACTGAAGTCAGGCACGGAGTCCCTCCGGCCTGCTTGTGCCCCCGGTTGCGATCAGCCGCCGCGCGGAGTTCCCTGCGCATCGCACGGCGTTGGGAACGGCCCGACGATCCTCGTCGCCTCACCCTCGAGCAGTGCGAGAGTGCGCTCCATCGCGACCGGCCGCAGGCCGCCCAGCCCACCGTGGTAGGGATTGTCGAGGAACCAGAGCAGGAGCAGCGTCGACGAGATCACGATCGCAACGCCGCCCATCATCGTCGCCTGTACGAACGCACGCTCACCACTGTCGGCAAAGAGGAGCATGAAGCCAAAGATGACCCCAGCGGACAGGAAGAGCACGATCCACAACGGTGCCGGGATGACGCCCTCCGCGCCGTGGGTGCGATCGGCGCGAGCGGACTCCCGGTCGGAGCGCTGGTCGAGCCACTTCGAGTAGGCCGCCTGCTCGGACGCCAGGCGGGGCTCGATCGTCGTCAGCGTGAGGAACGTCCTCGCGCCCCACGGGTTGACGGCGTTGCCGAGGTCTCCTCTCTCCATCGAAGGCCACTCGTGGGCGATCACGTCGCGGGCGTAGCAGACGAGCTCGCCAGAGAGCTTCGCGCGCGCGGCGAGCGGCATGAGCTGGGCGGTCTCGAACTGCTGCGCCACGATCTCCGCTTCGGCCTCCGCGCCGCTGCGCGACGTGTCGAAGCTCTCGAAGGAGAGGAAGACGACGAAGCCGAGGAGCACGGCGAAGCCCGTCGCGAGGACGCCGAAGACCCCCGCGGCGCGGTCGCCGTCCTCGAAGTAGCTGCCCTCCGGTGCGGTGCGCCGGACGAAGAGCATCGCCCCGACGGCGACAGCCGCTGCCGCGAGAGCGATGAGAGCAGCCCAGACCAGGCTCATGGGACGATCATCGAGCAGCCGCGTCCGGAGTCAGAGAGTGATGAGCTGCCCGCAATGCCTCGGAGCCTATCGCGCCTTGCTCAGCAAGCCGTCGCGAAGCTCGACGGTCTCGTCGACGAGGTCGAGTCCCTCCGACCGATGGGTGATCAACAGCACCGATCTCCGTCCTGCCTCAGAGAGGATGTCGGTCACGAGCGCCTCAGCGGTCTCCGGATCGAGGTGCGCCGTCGGCTCGTCGAGGATCACGACAGGGGCGTCCGACAGAAGTGCCCGCCCGATCACGAGGCGCTGCCTCTGCCCGCCCGAGAGACGTGCCCCGTCCTCACCGACGAGCTCGTCGAGGCGTCTTGGTTGAGCCGCCAGCCAATCGCCGAGACGAACCCGCGCAAGCACCTCCTCGAGCTCGGCGTCCGTCGCCTCGGGCCTCCCGATCAGGAGGTTCTCCCGAATCGTCGAGTTGAAGACATGTGATTCCTGCCCTGCGACGGCGAACGTTCGCCGAACGTCGAGCTGGCTGAGCTCGCGAATGTCGCGACCGCCGATCGTCACCCGCCCCTCAGCGGGATCGAGGAAGCGCAGGAGGAGATTGACGATGGTGGTCTTCCCACTGCCGCTCGCTCCGACCAGGGCTACGCGTGCGCCCTCCTCGAGCCGGAGGCTCACGTTCTCGAGCACGACCTCGCCGCTCGCCTCGTAGCGCGCCGAGACCGATTCCAGCGCAACCGCGGCACTCGCCGGTGGGGGTGCCGGAGATTCGGGATCGCGTAACCGGGAGACGCGATCGGCAAGCTCGAGGACACGGCGGCCCGCCGCAAGCGTCGTCGAGAGACCCTGGGCGGCGGCCGGAAGCACAGCAACTCCCTCGAACGCAGCGAGGGCGAAGAGCGCTAGCGTCGCGATCAGCACGCGGTCGAGCGATGACGCTGCGCTGCTCGAGACCGCGAGCGCAAGCACGACGACAACGGTCAGCCAGGCGACGAGAGCCGCAAGGCCTTCGCCCAGCCCCGCGACGAGCGCACCCCGTCGCCCCAGCCGAGCCAGCGCGCGATCGGCCGTGGTCACATCGGCAAGCCGCTCTTCCTCCCTCCCGTAGACGACGAGCTCGGGTGCTCCGCGCAGGAGCTCCACGAGATCCGCGGTGAGCGCTCCCCTGGCGTCGGCCTGGCGCCCACCCGAGTCGCGCGCGAGCGTGGAGGACATGATCGGGATCCCGACCCCCGCGATCAGGAGGCCCGCGGCGAGCACGAGTCCCGCCGAAGGCAGCACGATCGTCGCGAAGATGACGCAGAAGCTACCGGCGACGAGAGCCACGAGCGGGGGACCGATGCCGCGGAGGTAGAGGCCCTGGAGCGCGTCGACATCCCCGACCATCCGGCTGACGAGATCACCTCGCCGGAAGCCCTCGAGCTCGGCGGGAGCGAGCGGCTCGATCCGTGCGTAGAAGCGGCTCCGCACGTGCCCGAGCGCCCGAAGGGCGAGATCGTGCGAGACGAGCCGATCGAGGTAGCGCAGGAGTGGCCGTCCCAGGCCGAAGAAGCGGACTGCGACGATCGTCACGGTGAGCGAGAGGATCGGAGGTTGCTCCGCCGCACGCGAGACGAGATAGCCGGACGCCGTGAGCAGGCCGACGCCGAAGCAGACTGTGAGAGCTCCGAGCAGGACCGAGACGCCCACCAGGCGGGGCGAGATGCCCGAGAGCCCGAGCAGTCGCCGCAGATCGCTCATGCGCTCACCGACGCGGCCGCTACGCGGCCGCCCCTCACGTGCACGACGCGATCCGCGCGCTCGGCCAGTTCGATGTTGTGTGCCACGAGCAGGATCGTGCGCCCGCGGCGAAGCCGCTCGATCGCGTCGCCGACGATCTCCGCGCTCGCCCGATCCAGGTTCGCCGTGGGCTCGTCGAGGACGACGAGATCCGCATCGCGGAGGAAGGCGCGCGCCAGCGCGATCCGCTGCCGCTCTCCTGTCGAGAGCGGCCGACCGCCCTCACCCACAAGCGTGTCGAAGCCTTCCGGGAGCGATCGGACAAAGCCCTCCGCGCCGGCCTGTAGAGCAGCATCGTGCATCTGCACGTCGCCCGCCTCGGGATCGCCGAGCCGGATGTTGTCGGCGATGGTGCCGCGAAAGAGCGTCGGCTCCTGAGGCACCCACGCGAGACGCGCGCGCCAGGCCGAGGAGCTGCAGCTCGCAAGGTCGATTCCGCCGACCGTCACGCGTCCTGCAACGGGCGCGCAGAGTCGGAGGACGAGCGCTGCGATCGTGCTCTTCCCCCCTCCGCTCGGACCGACGAGCGCCACCATCTCACCCGGGGAAAGCTCCAGATCGACATTCTCGAGGACGGGGCCCGCGCCGGTCGGATACGCGTAGGTGACGCCCTCGAGCCGCAGCGACACCTCCCGGGGGCGCGGCGGCACAAGGCTCCCGGCCGGGAGCGACTGACCGTCCTCGATCAAGTCGAGGAGGCGCGTCGCGACCGCGGCACCGTCGGCACTTGCGTGGAAGCGCGCCGCGAGGTTGCGGAGCGGAAGGTAGAGCTCGGGTGCGAGCACGAGCACGGTCAGCGCAGGCTCGAACGCGATCCGACCCTCGGCCAGCCGCACGCCGACGACAACGGCCACGAGCGCCACGCCGAGCGTCGCCGCCAACTCGAGCACCGTGCCGGAGAGAAACGCCAGGCGCAGCGTTCCCATCGTCGTTCGCCTGTAAGCGTCGCTCGCCCGCTCGATCGCCTCGGCCTGGGCCTCGCCGCGATTGAACGCCCGCAGCGTCGGCAAGCCTCGAACGACGTCGAGGAAGTGGGTCGCCAGTAGCGACATCGCCTCCCAGCGGGCGCGGGCGCGGTGGCCCGTCGCAACGCCGATCAGCCACATGAAGACGGGCACGAGCGGGAGTGTGAGAAGCATGAGGGCAGCCGAGAGGGGATCGATCGCTGCGACGAGAACCAGGACGGCTAGCGGCACGACGACGGCGAGCACGACCTGGGGCAGGTACGAGGCGAACAGCGTTTCCAGCGCGTCAACGCCCGCGACCCCCGCAGTGGCGACCTCGGCGCTCTCGGCGCCGTCGAGCGCGGCCGGTTGGTCACGGAGCCTGCGCGCCACGAGATCGAGCCGGAGCTGTGACATGACCGAGTCCGCCGCGCGGCGTCCGACGACGGCGAATGCCCACAGCGCCGAGGCCCGGGCAACGCTCACGACGGCGAGGAGGATCAGCGGGACGGCCACATCTCCGAGCGTCGCCCCAGCGAACGCCCGGGCCGCGACGTGTGCCAGCAACACTGCCTGGGCTAGGACCAGCAAGGCCGCACCGACTCCAAGCAGGGAGTCGATGACAATCGTCAAGCGCACCGCACGCGCGCGGCGCACGAGACGCGGATCGAGAGACCGCACCCCTAGAGCTTAGGCGTCGTTCCCGGCAGGAAGGCCACCCCGCCCACACCGGTCCGGCCGGCTCCTGTTAGAACTCGTTTTCAGAATGACGCTTCGTCGACGGGGCGGCCTGTGCGCGCCGCACCGGCCGGGCCGGCGGCACAAGGCTTCATGCTGAAACGAGTTCTTAGCCCCAGCGGTGAAAACCCGGGTCACGGCTGAGCGCCCAGGTTGCGACGGACGCGGAGGACCTCGGCGACTGACCACGCCTGGAACGGACATCCGGTTGCCACGTGCGGTGCAATCCCTTCGGCCGTCTCCGAGATCGAGCCGACGCCCCATTCGGCGAGATGCCCCTCCAGCCCGTCGAGGGCTCCGTCCGCGGCAACGCCCACCCGGAGCGCGGCGTCGACGTACGGGCCGATCAGCCACGGCCAGGCGGTGCCCTGATGGTAGGCCGTGTCGCGCTCGGCGGGCGAGCCCCGGTGGTGGCCCCGATAGCGCACGTCATCCGGGGAGAGGGAGCGGAGTCCGAGCGGGGTCGGGAGGGCTGTCCGGCAGGCGTCCACGACGGAGCGAGCAAGGCCCGCGCTAGCGGTGCCTGCGAGGGGCCCTTCGGGGAGGGAGACTGCGAGCAGCTGGTTCGGTCGAATCGACGCGTCGTCGCCCGCGGGCCCGTCAACCACGTCGAGCAGCCCGAAGCCGTCGGATCGGGTGAACCGCGTGACGAACGAGGAGCGCGCGGTCGCCAGAAGAGACACCCACCGGTCTGTCCCGAGGAGTCTGCCGGCTGCCGCGAGCGCATTGATCCAGAGCGCATTGATCTCGACCGCCTTGCCCGCGCGCGGCGTGACCGGCACGCCGTTGATACGGGCGTCCATCCAGGTAAGGGCGAGGCCCTCTTCTCCCTGGCGCAGTAGACCGTCGACCGGGTCGATGGCGATCCCGTACCGCGTGCCGTCGATGTGCGCAGCGACGATCGCCTCGAGCGCCGGGCGCAGCTCGCGTCCGAGGGCGGTGTCGCCGGTGACGGCAACGTGCCGGCCGAGCGCGTGGACGAACCACAGCGTTCCGTCGGCCGTGTTGTATTCGAGCGTGCCGGTATCGGCGGTGTTCGCGAGCATCCCCTCCGAGACGGTGGCCGCAGCGCGCTCGAGGACATGGCGTCCCTCGTCCGCGCGCCCGGTGGAGAGAAAGAGGCCCTCGTATGCGGTCATCAGGTCGCGCGACCACTCACCGAACCAGGGATAACCGGCGACGGCAGTCGGACCGTTGCTCGTCACGATGAACGAGTCGGCGGCGAGGACGAGCTGTTCGTCGATCGGATCCGCAGCCGCCGCGCGACGGACGAGACCGTCGGCGCGGTCCTTCGCTGCGACGACGATCGCCGCCGCCGCGGGCAGGACTCCCTCGAACGGTGCAGCGGCGGCAGTGACCTCGTAGTGCTCGCCGGGACGAAGGTCGCAGCTGAGCGTGCCTGCGGCCCAGACGTCCTCCCGGTCGTTGAGCCCGCGTGCCGCCTCCTCGCGTGCGCGAACACCGCGGTACCAGGCACCTCCGGGCTCCCAGCCGCTCGCGACGACCCGAAACGCATTCTCGAACACGAACCCGTCGGCGGTCGGCTCGACGTCGGGCGACCCGTTGGCGAACCGCTCGCCGTGCACGCTCCGCCAGGTGCAGAGCGGCGTCAGCTCGAGACGGACGGGCCGGTCCGCCCGGACGAGACGATGCACGACACCGACCGCCGGTCTGCCGTGGCTGAGCGCGAGCTCCCGCTCGAGCAGGACGTCCCCGACCTGCCAGCGCCAGCGCGGAAGCCCGCGCTCGACCTCGAAGGAGACCAGCAACGTGTGCCCCTGGGGGTCGACGGTGCCGTTTCCCCACTCGCCGGTGGCAAGGTGGAACCGCGCATCGCCGAGGACGAGGACCGTGTCGAGCGAAACGAGCCCGAGCATCCGGCCTGCCGGGCCGCCGGCAGCGGCCACGAGCAGGCCGTGGTAGCGGCGCGTCCGCAGACCGGCCACCGTGCCCATCGCATAGCCGCCGACGCCGTCGGCCACGAGCCATTCCCGAGCCGCAGACGCACCGAGGTCGCCGCACACGCCCGGACCGAAGCGGATGATCACGGGTCGGCGTCGACGGACGCCTGCTCCATCAGCTCTCCGAGCGTCGGGACGTAGTGGCCGTTGCTTCGTCGGATCATGTCCGCCACGAGGCCCGTCCACCCTGTCTGGTGGCCTGCGCCCAGGCCGGCGCCGTTGTCGCCGTGGAAGTACTCGTTGAACAGCAGGTTGTCCTTCCAGGCCGGATCGTGCTGGAACCGGTCGACCCAACCGAAGCACGGCCGTCGGCCGTCGGTCCCCACGAGGAAGAGCGAGATCAGCCTGCGGCGGACGTCCTCCGCAACGGTGCCAAGGCTCTCCTGAGTCCCCGAACCGGTGGGATACTCGATCGTCATCTCCTCGCCGAAGAAACGGGCGTAGCGGAGCAGCGCGCTGACCACCAGGTAGTTGACGGGAAGCCAGATTGGCCCGCGCCAGTTCGAGTTGCCGCCGAACATCGCAGTCGTCGATTCGGCGGGCTCGTAGTCGATCGCAGCCTCGACGCCGCCGACCTCGAGCCGGTAGGGACGATCCAGGTGCTCGCGGGACAGTGCGCGCAGGCCGTATGGAGAGAGGAACGCCTTCTCGTCGAAGAGGGTCTCGAAGAGGCGCAGGACGTGCTCGACCTCGACCGCTCCGAGCAATAGGCGTCTCTGTCCAGGCTCACCGCGAAGCTCGCCCCTCGACCCGAGCAGGTCCGGCTCGAGATTCCTGCGGTCGAGGAGATCGGCGAAGCGCTTCCCCACGGCTCGAGCTCGAACGAGGGCCTGCTCGTCGACGACGGCCACCGCGAGCAGCGGCAGGATGCCGACGATCGAGCGGACCTTGACCGGCACGACCGAGCCGTCGGGACGCCGGAGCTGGTCGTAGAAGAACCCGTCCTCGTCGTCCCAGAGGCCCTGCGTGCGGATCGCGTCGGAGATGAGCGCGAAGTGCTCGAGGAACTTGAGCACGAGATCGTTCGCGGGACGGCCGTGCCGGTTCAGGATCGAGGCGATCCCCGCCATGCTGAGGGCGTAGAACGCCATCCAGCCGGTTCCGTCGGACTGCTCGAGCGCGTGTCCCTGCGGTAGGTGCGAGCGATCGATCGGCCCGATGTTGTCGAGCCCGAGGAAGCCTCCCTCGAAGACGTTCGAGCCATCGGCATCCTGCCGGTTGACCCACCAGGTGAAGTTGACGAGCAGCTTGTCGAAGACCCGGCTGAGGAAGTCGAAGTCACGCCCACCGTCGATCGCGAAGACCTCGAGCGCCGCCCAGGCCTGCACCGGCGGATTGACGTCGTCGAACGCCCACTCGTAGGCCGGCATCGCCCCGTTGGGATGCTGGAACCACTCCCGGCAGAGCAGGGTCAGCTGGTATTTCGCGAACGCCGGATCGACGCGCGCGAGCGCCACACAGTGGAATGCGAGGTCCCACGCTGCGAACCACGGGTACTCCCACGTGTCCGGCATCGACATGATGTCGAACGCGTCGAACGTCCTCCAACCCTTGTTGCGCCCCTCCAGGCGCGAGAGCGGCGGCCGCGGTTGCGTCGGGTCACCGTCGAGCCAGCGCCCGACGTCGTACGCGTACAGCTGCTTGCTCCAGAGCATTCCCGCAAACGCCTGGCGCATGACGTTCGCCTCGTCCGCCCCGGCACCGGGCGGTGTGAGCTCGGCGTAGAAGGCATCGGCCTCGCTGCTGCGGAGCGCGACGACGTCGTCGAAGTCCTCCCAGGCCGAAGCGGTCGCACCGGCGGGGCGCAGCCGAAGGCGCAACGTGACCGTCGCCCCGGGCTCGATCTCCAGGCTGTAGTGAAACGCGCCCTTGGTGCCGTGACCCTCTGGGTTCACGGTCGCGCTGCCGCCGACGACGTAGTCGTTGATGCCGTCCTTGGGGTACGGGGTCTCCGGGCCCGAGCCGAAGAGCGCCCGGTCGTTCGTCTCGTTCTCGCACATCAGCACTGTCGGGGGCTCGCCGGTCGGGCTGCTCTCGGCCACGAGCTCGAGTGAGCCGAGGAATGGGTGCTCGGTGAGCATGCTCGCACCCGCGCCCGCGCGAAGGCTGGGCTTCTCGGCGTCGAGTTCCCACGACCAGGTATTCCGGTACCAGGCCGAAGGTAGGACGTGCAGCGTGTCGGGCTCGGGGCCTGCGTTCGTGACGCGCACGACCATCAGGACGTCGTGCGAATCGGCTTTCGCGTAGTCGACCTCGACGATCCAGTAGCGATCATCGTCGAAGACACCCGTGTCGAGCAGCTCGTACTCGGGATCCTGCTTCCCGCGACGCGCATTCTCGTCGATGAGGTCGGCGTAGGGAAACGGCGCCTGCGGGTAGTGGTAGCGCCAGCGGTTCCACGCGTGGCTTGGCACGGCGTCGAGGAACCACCAGTACTCCTTGGCATCCTCGCCGTGGTTCCCCTGGTTCCCGGTGAGGCCGAAGATCCGCTCCTTCAGGATCGGATCCCGCCCGTTCCAGAGAGCGAGACCGAGGCAGAGGCGCTGCTCGATATCGGAGAAGCCGGCGAGGCCGTCTTCGCCCCACCGGTAGGCGCGCGAGCGAGCGTGCTCGTGGGGAAGGTACTCCCAGGCCGTGCCGTTCGGGCTGTAGTCCTCGCGAACGGTGCCCCACTGGCGCTCGCTGAGATACGGGCCCCAGAGGTACCAGTCGCTCGCCTGCCGCAGGCCGTTCTCCAGCTGACCGAACGTGTCCACGCGCGCGCGCTCCGCGCTCGGCCCGAAATTTCCGGCTGACTGTTCGGACATCCTCGCTCGAGGTTAGGCAGCTGCGCTCTCGGCGCCATCACCCCGAGTGGATGAAACGGCGTCCGAGTGCCAGATCGTTACACGTCCCCCTCGAGGTGGGGGCCTATCCCACGGTTTCATCCCGAACGGACGATGCAGGACTGCAGGCGCGAGCATAAGGTTGTCGCCTGAGCTGGATCGGCACGACGAGGAGGACAGCGCCATGACGACGGATCGAGCACAGGCGGCAGACGTGTTCGTGATCTTCGGGATCACGGGCGACCTTGCCAAGGTGATGACGTTCCGCTCCCTCTACCGCCTCGAGCAGCGCGGGCTGCTCACGTGCCCCATCGTGGGCGTCGCCGTCGACGACTGGACGGTCGAGCAGCTGATCGACCGTGCCCGCGAGTCGATCGTCGGGACCGGCGAGCAACTCGACGAGACCGTGTTCTCACGATTCGCGGCCAGGCTCTCCTACGTCAGCGGCGACTTCGGGGAACCCTCGACCTACGACAAGCTCGCCGCCGCGATCGCCGGCACAGCAAGCCCGGTCTTCTACCTCGAGATTCCGCCCTTCCTCTTCGGCCGAACGGTCAAGGGCCTCGCCGATGCCGGCCTCACGCGCACGGGCCGCGTCGTCGTCGAGAAGCCGTTCGGACATGACCGCTCCTCGGCACAGGCGCTCGCTGCCGAGCTCCACCAGTACATCGACGAGTCGCAGCTGTACCGGATCGACCACTACCTGGGGAAGATGGGGCTCGAGGAGATCCTTCACCTTCGCTTCGCCAACGCGATGCTCGAGCCGATCTGGAACAGGAACTACGTGGCGTCGGTTCAGATCACGATGGCCGAGGACTTCGGAGTCGAGGATCGCGGCCACTTCTACGACCCGGTCGGCGCACTGCGCGACGTTGTCGTCAACCACCTGATGCAGGTGGTGGGCGCAGCCGCGATGGAAGCGCCCTCCCGAGGTGATCCGAGCACGATCAAGGACGCCCAGGTCTCCCTCTTTCGGGCCGTGGTGGAGGCTGATCCGTCCCACTACGTGCGCGGCCAGCACGACGGCTATCGCTCGATCGACGGAGTCGCCCCGGACTCGACCACTGAGACATACGCAGCACTGCGCCTGGACATCGAGAACTGGCGCTGGGCGGGCGTCCCATTCTTCATCCGCACCGGCAAGCGCCTCCCGGTCACCCAGACCGAGCTGCGCCTCGTCTTCAAGCACCCCCCGCAGCTCGGCTTCTTCGCGGTCAGGGGTCGTCAGCTCGAACCAAACCAGCTCGTCGTCAAGCTCGATCCCTCGACCGGAATCCGGCTACTCGTCGACGCGCACCGCGCCGACCAGGACGGAGCGGGGCAGATCGAGCTCGACATGGAGTTCGCGCTGGAGGGCGGCGAAGGGCCCACTCCGTACGAGGTGCTCCTCCACGCTGCGATGGTCGGGGATGGCACACGCTTCACGCGCCAGGACGGGGTCGAGGAGACCTGGCGGATCATGCAGCCGCTGCTCGACGCCCCTCCCCCCGTACACCCATATGCACCAGGCTCGTGGGGGCCCGACGCGGCGACGGCGCTCGTTTCAGGGCACGGGCGCTGGCACGAGCCCTGGATCGCGAGGTGAATCGCATCGCAGAGAAGTCTCCACACGGTACGCCGGACCCGTCCGGATCCTCACCGTTCCCGCCGATCGCCGACTACGCCTTCCTCTCCAACTGCCACACGGGCGCCCTCGTCGCCCCCGACGGCGCGATCGACTGGCTCTGCGTGCCCCGCTTCGACGCACCGAGCATCTTCGGCAGTCTGCTCGACCGCGAGGCCGGCGCCTTCCGTTTCGGCCCATACGGGATCAACCACCCGACGACCCGAGCATACGAGGCGGGAACGAACGTACTCGTGACGACGTGGAAGACCCCGTCGGGCTGGGTTGTCGTCCGCGACGCCCTGACGATGGGTCCCCGCGATCACGACGACGAGATCACGCCGCACACGCGGCCGCCCGCGGACGACGACGCGGATCACGTGCTCGTACGAACCGTCGAGTGTCTAGAGGGACGTGTCGAGGTCGAGCTCGTCTGCGAGCCGGCGTTCGACTACGGTCGCACGCCGGCTGAGTGGACTCTCGTGGAGGGCGGTCGCCATGCGGCGGACGCCAGCGGGGCGGGGCTGACGATCAGGCTCCGGTCCGACCTCGCACTCGGCGTCGAGGGCAACCGGGTGCGCGGCCGGCACGTCCTCGAGCCTGGAGACCGCTGCTTCTGCGCTCTCTCCTGGGCAGAGGAGCTCTCGGCACCCGAGAACGTCGACGAAGCAGCGGCCCGGATCGCTGCAACGGCCCGTTTCTGGCGCGTCTGGCTCAGCGGTGCTCGGATCCCGGACCACCGGTGGCGCGACCCGATCCAACGCTCGGCCCTCACGATCAAGGGGCTCACCTACATGCCCACCGGCGCGACCGTGGCCGCCCTGACGACCTCGCTGCCGGAGACGCCGGGAGGCGAGCGCAACTGGGACTACCGCTACACCTGGATGCGAGATACGACCTTCACGCTCCAGGCCCTCCACTGGCTGAACCTGGACTGGGAGGCCGACGAGTTCATGCAGTTCGTCGCCGACCTCGAGACGAACGAGGACGGCAGCCTGCAGATCATGTACGGGATCGACGGGCGGCGTGACCTGACCGAGTCGACGCGCGACGACCTCTCCGGCTACGACGGCGCCCGCCCGGTGCGCATCGGAAACGGAGCATTCGACCAGCGTCAGAACGACGTCTTCGGCGCCGTCCTCGATTCGATCTTCCTCCACACTCGCCGGAGCCAGCGCCTACCCAGGCGCCTCTGGCCGATCGTCAAGGCCCAGGCCGAGTGCGCTACGCGCGTCTGGGGCGAGCCCGACCAGGGCATCTGGGAAGCGCGCGGCGAGCCGCAGCACTACGTCTCGTCGAAGCTGATGTGCTGGGTCGCCCTCGACCGGGCGGCGCGCCTCGCCGAGATCCGCGGCGACCCGGCTCTGAGCGCGGAGTGGCTGGCCACGGCTGAGGAGATCCGCGCCGACATCCTGGCGCGCGGCGTCAGCGACCGCGGCATTCTCCGGCAGCACTACGAGACCGACTCCCTGGACGCGTCCACGCTCCTTGCCGCGATCTTCGGCTTCCTGCCCGGAGGAGACGAGCGCCTCCTAGCGACGGTGACGGCCGTCGCGGACGAGCTGACCGAGTCAGGCTTCGTCCTGCGCTACCGCACCGACGAGACGGACGACGGTCTCTCGGGCAAGGAGGGGACCTTCCTCATCTGCTCGTTCTGGCTCGTGTCCGCGCTCGCGATCGTGGGCGACCTCCCGCGCGCCCGCAAGCTGATGGAGCGGCTGCTCCGGATCGCCTCTCCGCTCGGCCTCTACGCCGAGGAGTTCGAGGTCGAGAGCGCTCGGCATCTCGGTAACTTCCCGCAGGCGTTCTCTCATCTCGCGCTGATCGAGGCCGCCGCGCGGATTGTCGTCCCCGAGCTCCTGGAGGGGTACTGATGGACTCCTACGACGTGATCATCGTGGGCACAGGCGCCGGCGGCGGAACCCTGGCCCGTCACTTGGCGCCCTCGGACAAGCGCATTCTCCTGCTCGAGCGCGGTGACTGGCTGCTGCGGGAGCCGCAGAACTGGCTCGCGCAGGATGTCTTCGTGGACAACCGCTACGTGTCGCCAGACACCTGGTACGACGCCGAGGGCAAGCCGTTTCAGCCGCAGGTGCACTACTTCGTCGGCGGCGCGACCAAGCTCTACGGTGCGGCGCTCTACCGGTTACGAGCCGAGGACTTCGGCGAGCTCGCACACCACGACGGCGTCTCTCCGGCCTGGCCCGTCTCGTACGACGCGTTCGAGCCCTACTACACGCAGGCCGAGCAGTTGTACGAGGTGCACGGCGCGCGCGGCGAGGATCCGACCGAGCCTCCCAGCAGCGCGCCGTACCCGTTCCCGGCGGTCTCGCACGAGCCGCGCATCCAGCAGCTCGCGGACGATCTCGCGGCGGCCGGCTACCACCCGTTCCACGCGCCATGCGGCATCCGCCTGGACGAGACGAACATGCCGTACAGCGTGTGCGTACGCTGCATGAACTGCGACGGCTTCCCCTGCGCGGTGCACGGGAAGTCGGACGCGGAGGTTTTCGGCGTCAGGCCTGCGCTCGAGCGACCGAACGTCACGCTGCTCACGAACGCGAAGGCGATCAAGCTCGAGACGAACGACGCCGGCACCTCGGTCGTCGGCGTCGTCGTCGAGCACGAGGGCGAGACGACGATGTTCCGGGCCGGCATCGTGGTCGTCTCGGCGGGAGCGGCGAACTCGGCGAAGCTCTTGTTGGCATCCGCGAGCGACAGGCATCCGAACGGGCTCGCCAACGGCTCCGACCAGGTCGGCCGCAACTACATGTTCCACAACAGCCAGGCCGTGCTCGCGCTCTCGCGCGAAGAGAACCCAACGGTGTTCCAGAAGACGCTGGGGCTGAACGACTTTTACTTCGGCAGTGACGACTTCGAGTTCCCTCTCGGGAACGTCCAGATGGTCGGCAAGTCGCAGGCCCCGATGTTCCACGGCGAGAAGCCAGCCGAGACGAGGCTCGCGCCGCACTGGTCACTCGAGCGGATCGCCCGCCATGCGATCGACTTCTGGCTCTCGACGGAAGATCTGCCCCGGCCCGAGAACCGTGTCACCCTCGACGGCGAGGGCCGGCTCACGCTCAACTACACGCCGACGAACGACATCCCGAAGCAACGCCTCTACGCGAAGCTCAAGTCGATCCTCGGTCAGCTCGACATGAACCCGGATCACCTGATCCATCGGTTTGCGTACATGAAGAACGAGATCCCGGTGGCCGGTGTGGCCCACCAGGCCGGCACGTGCCGCTTCGGCAGCGACCCTGCGAGCTCGGTGCTCGACGTCAATTGCAAAGCTCACGAGCTCGACAACCTGTACGTCGTCGACACGAGCTGCTTTCCGTCGATCGGCGCGGTGAACCCCGCCCTCACCGCTATGGCCAACGCGTTGCGCGTGGGCGACCACCTGCTCGCGCGCCTCGGCTGACTCGGGTGGCTCCGGCCACGCCACCCGTTGCTCCCTCGGGCGAGCAGATCGAGATCGCCCACGGGCAGCAGCGTGCGGTCGTCGTCGAGGTCGGGGGCGGCCTACGCTCGTACGTTGCACACGGTCGCGATCTGCTCGACGGCTACGACGTCGACGAGATGAGCCCGTCCGGACGCGGGCAGGTCCTGATCCCATGGCCCAACCGGATCGAAGACGGGTCGTACGAGTTCGACCGCAGACGTCATCAACTCCCCCTCAGCGACCCCGAGGAGCAGGACGCAATCCACGGGTTGGTGCGCTGGGCAGCGTGGAACGTCGCCGAGCGCGAGGCGAGCCGCGTCGTGATGGAGCACGTGCTTCACCCTCAGCCGGGCTACCCGTTCTCGCTCCGGCTGCGCATCGAATACGCACTCGGCGGCCAGGGCCTCCGGGTGCGGACGACGGCGACGAACCTGGGTCGGTCGGCATGTCCCTATGGAAGCGGCGCACACCCCTATCTGACGGTCGGCACCCCAACCGTCGATCCGGTGCTACTCCGCATTCCCGCAGCCACTGTCCTTCGCTCGGACGAGCGTGGCATTCCGGTCGACCGGCTCCCGGTTGCCGGGACACCGTTCGACTTTCTGCGAGGCAGGGCGATCGACGCGACCCGGCTCGATCACGCGTTCACCGACTTCACGCGCGGCGACGACGGATTTGCACGCATCGAGCTCAGCGCCCCGCACGACGGTGCGGCTATCACGCTTTGGCTCGACGAGAGCTACCGGTACGTCATGCTCTTCACCGGCGACAAGCTTTCCGACGTCAGCCGGCGGAGCCTTGCTGTGGAGCCGATGACGTGTCCACCGAACGCGTTCCGCTCGGGTGAGGGGCTGATTCGCCTGGAGCCCGGCGCTTCGACGACCGGCGAATGGGGCATCACCCCGACTCGGGTCGAAGGCCCAGCGCCGGGGGCCGGCGGTCCCTCGCGCCCGGAACAGACGGACGAGCGCGCTCCTTCATCCGATCGGGATGATTCTGGCCACGCCGCACCGTGAGAGAATGCGTCCGCCAAGTCCCACCTTTAAAGGAACAGGCGAATATGCCTCAGAGAGACGCTGGGCCGCGGCCTCCGGATGAGGGGTTGGGGGCTGCCGCCGGCGCACCGCCACCGCCGGCTCGCACCGGGTACTGCGAGGGCGACGCGCCGTGAAGTCGATCGGGCGGGAACGTGTCCGATAGCGGAACCCATCGTGTCGTGATCGTCGGCGCCGGCTTCGGCGGGCTCTTCGCCGCCAAGTTCCTCCGACGCGCGCCCGTCGCGGTAACGCTGATCGATCGCACCAACCACCACCTCTTCCAGCCGTTGCTCTACCAGGTGGCAACGGGCATTCTCGCGCCGGGCGCGGTCGCTCCGGCCACCCGCGACGTGCTGCGGAAGCACGAAAACGTATCTGTCGTGATGGGCGAGGTGACGGGATTCGACCTGGTCGCGCGTGAGGTATCCGCTACCCGCCCCGACGGTCGCGCGCTGACGCTTCCGTACGACAGCCTGATCGTCGCAGCCGGAGTCGGCCAGTCGTACTTCGGCCACGACGAGTTTGCGCAATGGGCACCCGGCATGAAGACGCTCGACGACGCGCTCCTCCAGCACACGCGGATCTTCGGCGCGTTCGAGATGGCCGAGCTCGAGGACGATGCCGAGACGAGAAAGGCCTGGCTGACGTTCGTCGTCGTGGGCGGAGGACCCACGGGTGTCGAGATCTCGGGACAGATCGCCGAGCTCTCCCGGCGAGCCCTCGTGAGAAACTTCGCGCGGTTCGATCCAAGCGAGGCGAGGGTGATCCTGTTCGACGGAGGCAAGGAGATCCTGGCGTCGTTCGGGGATAGGCTCTCCGAGAGAGCCACCCGCGAGCTCGAGCGAACCGGCGTCGAGATCCACGTCGGCTCGATCGTTGAGAACGTGGACGGCGACGGCGTCGATGTGAAAGGGCCCGATGGCGTCGTCCAGCGCTACGCGGCCAAGACGACGATCTGGGCCGCCGGGGTTGCAGCGTCCCCGCTCGCGAGGCTGCTGGCCGACGCGAGCGGAGCCGAATGCGACCGCGCGAGCCGCATCCAGGTTCAGCCGGACTGCTCGCTTGTCGGCTACCCCGAGGTCTTCGCGGTGGGAGACATGATGAGCCTCGACGGCCTGCCGGGCGTCGCGGAGGTCGCGATGCAATCGGGGATTCATGCAGCGAGGACGCTCAAGAAGCGGGTCGAGAACGGTGCTGAGCCGATTCCCTTCAAGTACCGAGACGCTGGAAGCATGGCGGCGGTGTCGCGGCGGCGCGCAATCGTCCATTTCCACGGTCTCCGCGTGTCGGGATTCCCGGGGTGGGTGATGTGGCTCTTCGTGCATCTGACGTTCATGACGGGGTTCAAGAATCGCTTTACGGCCGCGTTCCAGTGGAGCCTCAGCTTCATCGGCCGCGGCAGGTCAGGCCGTGCCCTCCCCTCGGACTTCATCGCCACCCACTCGTCTGCGGGAATGACCTCCGACCCGGCCGAGGCTCCAGACGCGAGATAATCCGCATTCGGTTGCAGTAACCCAGCGAGCGAGAGGGGAACGGAGATGGCGTACGGTGTTGTTCACACATTCGCAGGCGGCACGAAGGAGCAGTACGAGGCATCGCTCGCTGCGGTGCACCCGAGCGGCGGCGGGCTTCCCGAGGGACAGATCTTCCACGCCGCCGGCCCCTCCTCCGGCGGTTGGACGATCGTCGCGATCCACGACTCACAGGAGAGTTGGGAGCAGTTCCGGGACGGCACCTTGATGCCTCGCATGGCGCAGGGGATCGAAGGCGGCTTCGCGGCACCGCCGCAGGAGATTGCATTCGAGGTGCAGAGCCACCAGACGGCCTGACGAACAAGAGTGGCGTGCCTGCAGGCAGGGTACGCCACTCACCCCTTCGGCTCAGAGCTCCCTGTCGCCGAACGCGTTATCTCCCCCTTCGCGCCGACGGCCGGCGATCGCGGTTGCAGCGAACACGACCACGAGCGATCCGATGTCCGGAGGTGGCACAGCCGCGAGCACAGCTGCAGCCACACTACAACCACCGCGGGCGGCGAGGCATCCGAGGGTTTCTTTCGACTTCATCCCAACAGCACGATGAAAACAGGATCGAAGTGGGGTTCCATTACACAACGATGTGTCGTTGGCTCGCGTACTCGGGCTCCCCGGTCCTCCTGGAGGAGTTGCTCTTCAAACCCGCTCACTCCCTGGTCGACCAGAGCCTGCATTCGCGCATGGGCGCCACGACCACGAACGGCGACGGGTTCGGCGTGGGCTGGTACGGCGTCGGGGACACACCCGGCGTGTTCCACGGCATCGAGCCCGCATGGAACGACCGCAACCTGCGGGATCTCGCAGCCCATCTGCGGTCGCCGCTCGTCTTCGCCCACATCCGGGCGTCGACTGGGACACCCGTCCAGCAGACCAACTGCCACCCGTTTCGCCACGGGCGCTGGCTGTGGATGCACAACGGGGCGATCCGTGACTTTCCCCACGTGAAGCGCGACCTCGCGCTCGCAGTCGACCCGGAGCTCTATCCGGAGATCGGCGGTTCGACCGACTCGGAACTGTTCTTCTACCTCGCGCTCACGTTAGGGCTCGAGCACGACCCGCCGAGCGCCGTCGCTCGGGCGGTCGGTTTGATCGAGGCGACCGGTCGGGAGCACGGCGTCGAACATCCGCTCCAGATGACGGTCGCAACGACCGACGGCGAGCGAGTATGGGCCTTCCGCTACTCGAGCGAAGGGAGCTCGCGCACGCTCTTCTTCTCCACGGACGTCCGCACGCTACGCGCGCAGTACCCGGACAACCCCGTGCTCCACCAGGTCGCCGACGAGTCGCGGCTCGTCGTCTCCGAGCCGCTCGGCGACCTCGCCGGTGCGTGGAACGAGGTGCCCGAGTCGATGTACGGCATCATCCAGCCCGGCCAGGACGAGCTCCTGCCGTTCGTACCGCTGTCGCCGCAGTAGCGCTTGGGTCAGGGCGACGAGCCCAACGACCTGTACGGCGGCGCAGCGAACGTTTTCCGTTCGCGTCGGCGGCGGAAATCGACGTCACGGCTGCTAGCTGCAGAGCTGCCGGCACCAGCAGAATCGTCCAAACGGGATGATGGACGGGCGCGTAACCCCGTGCGAAAGTAGTGCATGACTCTCAAACGAGTCGCGCCGTGAGCACACTTGCCTCGAGCGCGCTCGACCTGTCGCGGTTGCAGTTTGCGGCGACGACGCTTTTTCACTTCATTTTCGTGCCGCTGACGCTCGGTCTCGCTCCGTTGCTCGCAATCATGCAGACGCTCGCCTACCGGACAAAGGACGAGAAGTGGGAGCGGCTGGTGCGATTCTTCGGAGTGCTGTTCCTGATCAACTTCGCGATCGGGGTCGCGACCGGTCTCGTGCAGGAGTTCGAGTTCGGGATGAACTGGTCGACGTTCTCGAAGTACGTTGGCGATGTTTTCGGGGGCCCGTTGGCGATCGAGGGGCTCGGGGCGTTCATGCTCGAGGCGACCTTCATCGGGCTCTGGGTCTTCGGCCGCGAACGGCTGAGCCCGAAGGTGCATCTCGCCACGATCTATCTCGTCTGGGCGGGAACATGGCTGTCGGCCTACTTCATCATCGTGGCCAACTCGTGGATGCAGCACCCGGTCGGCTACGAGATCAACGAGGCCACAGGCAGGGCCGAGGCGAACGACATCGGCTCGATCCTCTTCCAGAAGTTCGCGTTCTTCGCCTATGTGCACGTGATCCTGGCCGGCTGCCTGACAGGTGGGTTTGTCGTGCTCGGCGTCTCCGCCTGGCATCTGCGTCAGGGTAGGAACATCGGGTTGTTTAGGTCAGCGGCGAAGCTCGCGATCTTGCTGCTGGTGCCGCTGACGGCGTTCCAGCTCTACTGGGGGAACGCCTTCGGGATCGTGACCACGGAGGCGCAGCCGATGAAGATCGCGGCGACGGAGGCGCTATGGCAGACCGAGGAGCCAGCCTCGTTCTCGATCTTCCAGATCGGTGGCTTCAGCAAGAGCAATCCGACCCCGAGCTTCTCGATCGAGATCCCGGGCCTGTTGTCGTATCTCGCGACCGGCTCGTTCCAGGGCAAGGTCGTCGGGCTGAACCAGAACCAGGCACAGGATGCCGCAGAGTTCGGGCCGGGGAACTACATGCCGATGATCGAGCTCGCCTACTGGTGTATGCGCGTGATGGCCTACCTCGGCGGTCTGATGCTGTTGCTCGCGCTCTGGGGTGCTTGGCTCCTCTGGCGGCGGGATGTCGTGGAGGCAAAATGGTTCCAACGGGCAGCCGTCGGCGGGATCGCGCTCCCGTTTCTCGCCTGCTTCGCGGGCTGGATCCTGACCGAGACCGGACGCCAACCCTGGATCGTGTGGGGCCTCCAGAAGACCGCTGATGCGGTCTCTCCCACCTCGACCACCGCCAAGGTTGTATTCAGCCTGGTCGTGCTGATCACGCTGTACGTGATCCTCGCCGTGGTCGACTTCTGGTTGATGCGCCGCTACGCACGCATCGACCCGCCCGAGGTCGCGGAGGAAGAGACGCCGACCCTCGTGCCGGCGCCGAGCTACTGATGCAGACGACCTGGTTCTGGATCCTCTGCGGTCTCTGGTCGCTCTACTTCGTAACCGAGGGCTTCGACTTCGGGGTCGGCATGCTCCTGCCTGTGCTCGGGAAGAGCCGCGAGGACCGCGACACGATGATCGGCGCGATCGGCCCCTTCTGGGACGGCAACGAGGTCTGGCTCGTGATCGCCGGCGCTGCCACCTTCGCCGCCTTCCCGGTCTGGTACGCGACCATGTTCTCCGGCTTCTACATCGCATTCGTGCTCTTGCTCGTGCTCCTGATCGTCAGGGTCATCTCCTTCGAATGGCGCGGCAAGGCAGAAAGTGCCGGTTGGCGCAGTGCCTGGACGTGGGTCAACACGATCGCCGCGTTCGGGATCCCACTCATCTGGGGCATCGGGCTCTCGAGCCTGCTCCATGGCCTGCCGATCTCGGCCGAGCAGGAGTTCACCGGTACGTTCTGGGACCTCTTCACCCCGTACACCGTGGTCGCCGGCATCGCGTTCGTCGCGCTCTTCGCGCTCCACGGCGCCGTCTATCTGACGCTACGCACTACCGGTGACCTCCATACCCGCGCCGGTGCTCTGGCGGCATGGCTTTCCGTCCCGGCCCTGCTCCTCGGCGCCGCCTTCCTCACCTGGACGCTCGTCGTCGGGATCGATAGGAACGACCAGGACGCGCTCCCCGGTGTCGTCCTCGTGGTCGTCGCAGTAGCCGCCGCGCTCGCGGCCGCGCTCTTCGTGCGCCGCAGGAGGGAGGGCGCGGCCTTCGCTGCGACCGCCGCCACGATCGTCCTGGCCGTGATCCTGCTGTTCACCGAGCTCTACCCGCGCGTCATGGTCTCGTCGACGAGCTTCGCCGACAGCCTCACGATCACGAACTCGTCCTCGGCCCACTACACGCTGGTCGTGATCAGCATCTTCACGCTCGTCCTGCTGCCGGTCATCCTGCTCTACCAGGCCTGGAGCTATCACGTCTTCCGCGCACGACTCGGCCATGCCGAGCCCCTGGCGAACCCGATCGAACTGCTCGGGACTACGAGCAGCGAGCCGACTCCCGACGCCTAAGAATCCGGCGTCTTCGCGACCGGCGGGAACGGTTGGTTCTCGTCAACATTCAGCCCGAAGTAGGACTCAACAAGCTCAGGCTTTCGCGGCACGCGCCTGTACAGTTCGGGTGAGCCGCGCTCCGTCCGGCTCCCTGCCGACGTTGACATCCGGCGTGCAGCGCGATTCGATTACGCCGGTTCGACGTTGATCCCACAAGTCCTGAGGAGGACGTATGTCCGAAACGTTCGATGCGCTGAAACGACCCGGCTGGCTCACCTTCGCCGCCGTCATCATGTTCTCGGTCGCCGGTCTCCGGGTGATCTCGGGTATCGCATACCTGGCGGATAGCTCGAAGATCAGCGACCTCAGCAACGGCCTTTTCGGCGGCAACGTCTTCTGGTGGGGGATCTGGGATCTCGTCATCGCCGGACTCGCGCTGTTCGCCGGCTATTCCCTCCTCGGCGGCAACACGTTCGGCCGCGTGGTCGGCTACATCTGGGCGATTGTCGTCATCATCCAAAGCTTCCTCATCCTCTCCTACGCTCCGTGGTTCGGCGCCGCTGCGATCGCGCTCGGCGTGCTCGTGATCTACGCGCTCTCCACGAGCGACTACCAAGAGGATTCGCGCTAGCTCGTGTAGTTCGTACCTGAGCGTCTTGCTCGCCGCGTGGTGCCTGCCTGAACGCAGGCACGCGGCGGGCCGCGAAGCCGCATATGCCTGCCTGAAGGCAGAGACACGGCGGGCGGCAGGGCGCATGTGCCTGACTTCAGTCAGGCACATGCGCTGCGGCCACACAGCCGTCTCGAACCGGAGCCAACGGTCAGCGCCATCCCGACGGCTACCTCTCGGTGAACGCCTCGCGGAGCACGTCCTGCGCGCCGGCGTCGAGCCCGAGGCCGTTGTCGAAGTAACCCTCGATCGTCCCGAACCGGCCACGCATCTCGTCGAGCGCGGCGCGGAGATACTCCTCGCGCACTCCGAGCATCGGCTCGAACAACTCCGGGTCGCCGCCGAGACCCTCGAACCGGTCGAACAGAGGCTGCAACGCAGGTCGTAGCTGCTCGTTCGTGAGGAGGTAGTCCCTGAGGACGAGCTCGTCGGGCACCCCGAGCAACATGAGCAGCGCGGCCGAGGCCCACCCCGTCCGGTCCTTGCCGGTGGTGCAGTGGAACAACACCGGTCGCGTCGGGTCGTGCGCGAGGCCGGTGAAGAGCCGACTGTACGCAGCGAGGGCGCTCGGCAGGCTGACGAAAACGCGGTAGCCCCCCTCGAACAGGGTAACGCCCTTGCCGTCACCGAAGCGCTCGTGCGCAGCCGCTGGGTCGGAGAGCAGCTCGAACAGAGCGGTCGCGGGCGAGCCGGGAATCCCCTCGAGCACATCCGCGACGACGTAGTCGACGTCGGCTGGTACGCGGTCGGGCTCGGCGCTCCGCTCGCCCTCGGTTCGGAGGTCGTACACGACGCGCAGACCGAGACCGGCGAGCACGTCAGCGTCCTCACCCTCCACCTTGTCGAGCGCAGTCGAGCGGTACAGGACACCCGTTCGCACCCGCCCACCCTCGGCGGTGGCCCATCCTCCGAGATCGCGGAGATTCGGGAGCGTTGCGAGTGCGATGTGCGCGCCCGGTCGTGCGCTGCCGTCGACCATCCCGCGCACGCTACACACCGTGATCGTCCCCTCGTGAGGGGCCGGTGCGGGCCGTCGCGTCTGTGAGGATGTGAACGTGCCGAGCTGGGGTGTCGTCTTCCGCCTGCGCCAGAGCCTCAAGGGGAGCCTGTGGGCGCTGCCGCTCGCCGGCGGGATCCTCGGCGTGCTCCTGAGCCAGCTGTCGGTCTGGCTCGAGGACGACACCGCGAGGCTTGCGGGGTGGGACTACTCCTCGGACACCGCGCTGACGATTCTAACGACGATCGTGGGGGCCTCGGTCGGGCTGACCGGATTTGTCGTAACCGTCAGCGTGCTCATCGTCCAGATGGCGACCGGGACGTTCTCGGCCCGATACATGCGCCTCTGGTACCGCGACAGCGTGCTCAAGGCGACGCTCGCCGTCCTGATCGGCACACTCACGTTCTCGTTCGCTCTGCTCCGGCAGATCGACGAGGTCGTCCCCAGTGTGGGCGTGACGGTCGCCGGACTCCTACTCGGCGTCGGGCTCATCCTGTTCCTGGTCTTCCTCGATCGCTTCGTCCATCGGATGCGGCCGGTCATGGTGGCCTCGCTCGTCGCCCGCTCAGGCCGGCGCTCGCTACGTACGACGGCTGCGCTCGCATCGTCGCGGCACCGTTCCGAGACAGGGGCCGAGCTCGATACGATCCTGGCCGCCGAGCCCACCCTCGTGATCAGGAGCGGACGGTCGGGCGCGGTGCAGGCGATCGACGACACCGGACTGCTTCGCTGGGCAGTTCGCAACGATGCGGTCCTGATCCTCCGGCACGGGATCGGCGACTTCGTCTCGACGGGCGCGACGGTCGCCGAAATCCACACGCCGGGACCCCCGCCGAAGCTCGCCGAGCGCCGGGTAGCCGGAATGCTCGCCCTCGGCATCGAGCGGACGATCGAGCAGGATCCCGGCTTCGCGCTGCGGATTCTCGTCGACATCGCCATCAGAGCGCTCTCGCCCGCCGTGAACGATCCGACCACAGCCGTTCAGATCGTCAATCATCTCGAAGACACGCTCAGCCTGATCGGGCGCACGCCGGGTCTGGATGGACGCTGGGAGTTCCGCGACGACAGCGGGGCGCTGCGTGTGGTGATGCCGTCGCAGCGCTGGGAGGACTATCTCTCGCTGGGCGTCACCGAGATCCGGCGCTACGGCGCCGTGTCGATCCAGGTCGCTCGCAGACTCCAGTCCATGCTCGACGCCCTGCGCGAGTCCGTGCTGCCCGAATACGTCGACGCCGTCGATCTCGAGCGTGAGCGTCTCGCGGCAACTGTGGCAACAGCCTTCTCCGGCTCCCCGGACGCCGATCGGGCACCTGTCGGCGACCGTCAGGGGATCGGCGGGCCGCCGAGGCTCGGAGCATGACCCTGGTTGCCCGTAACCGGTACGCGGCGTAGGCTCCAGCGATGGCGGCGACCCTCGCACTCATCGCAGCGTTCCTCTTCGCTCTGGCAGCCGCGCTCCAGCAGAAGGGCGCCCTGAATCTGCCGACGATCTCACTCGGCGATCCCGAGTCGCTGCTGCGCCTCGTCGGCCAGACGATGTGGCTGATCGGAACGATCGCACTCCTCGTCGGCTACGTCTTCCAAGCCATGGCGCTCGACCGCGGCCGCGTCGTCGTGATCCAGCCGCTCTTCGTCATGACCGTGGTCTTCGCCCTGCCGCTCGGCTACTTCCTCACGCGTCAGCATGTGGGCAAGCGCGAGGTGATCGGCGCCACCGTAATCCTCGTCGGCCTCGCGCTCTTCACCTATTTCGGCGACCCGGCGGGCGGCAACGAGAACGCTCCAGGAAGCGAATGGGCGATCGCGATCGCGATCATCGCAGCGCTGTGCGTCCCGCTCCTCGTATTCGGGAGCCGTGGTTCGCTCTCGGTCAAGGCGGCAGCTTACGGCACCGTCGCCGGGATCCTCTTCGGCCTCTCGGCCGCGCTTACCAAGCCGACCCTCGAGTATCTCCACGAGAGCGTCGGGACGATGCTGTCGCACTGGGAGACGTACGCGCTGGCGATCGCGGGCGTGCTCGGCTTCGTGATCCAGCAGGTCTCCCTCGGCACGGGTCGTCTCGCTCCCTCGGTTGCCACGGTGTCCGTCGCGAACCCGCTCGTGGGGATCGCGATCGGCACTCTCCTCCTCGACGAGCGTCTCAGCCGCCCGGCCTGGCACGTCGTCGTCGCGTTCATCGGGCTCGCACTCGCACTTCTCGGCGCCGTCGCGATCTCGCTCGCGCAGGAGAAGCCCGCCGACGCCACCGCGCCGCCGCCCGAAGCGATTGACGGATCGCCTGTGCTCGCGTAGTGAGCACAGGCGAATCGTCCGAACGGGGTGATGCACCTCGGCGGAGATGACGCGAAGCTCTCGGAGTCCGCGGCCACGACGCTACAGGCATGCTCACTCAAGATACTCACACGTCGAAGCCGTCTCCTAGTGACCCGAGAGAGTGACTCCCAGCAACCGATTCGCGTGACGAGAGAGGGACCATGAAGAAGCCATTCAGAGGCGTTGTCAACATCGATATCAAGGATTCGACCCCCGACTGGGAGCCCTACACCCAGCCGATCGCACCGCCGGACGCGCCCAACGTGCTCTACGTCGTGCTCGACGACGTCGGCTTCTCGGCGATGGAGCCGTACGGGGGTTTGATCGAGACGCCGAACATCAAGCGCATCGCCGACCAGGGGCTGACGTACACGAACTTCCATACGACTGCGCTCTGCTCGCCTACCCGCTCTTGCCTGATGACAGGTCGAAATCACACGACCAACGGCATGGGCTGCATCACCGAGGCGACATCCGGCTTCCCCAACGCGAACGGGCACATCCCCTTCGAGTGCGCCAACCTCGCCGAAGTGCTCGGCGAGCATGGCTGGAACACCTACATCGTCGGCAAGTGGCACCTCTGCGCCGAGGACGAGATGAACCTAGCCTCGTCGAAGCGACAGTGGCCACTCGGCCGTGGGTTCGAGCGCTATTACGGGTTCCTGGGCGGTGAGACGAACCAGTGGTACCCGGACCTGGTCTACGACAACCATCCGGTGGCGCCCCCGAGCTCACCCGAGGACGGCTATCACCTGACCGTCGACCTCACCGACAAGGCGATCGAGTTCATCCAGGACGCGAAGGCCGTGGCGCCCGACAAGCCGTTCTTCCTCTACTACTGCCCAGGTGCTGCGCATGCGCCGCACCACGCTCCGAAGGAGTGGGCGGACAGGTACGCCGGAAAGTTCGACATGGGCTACGAGGCCTACCGAGAGATCGTGTTCGAGCGTCAGAAGAAGCTCGGGATCGTGGCGCACAGCACCGAGCTGTCGCCGATCGACCCGTACGCGCAGACGACGAGCCATGACGGCAAGCCGTGGGCGGCAGGAGACACCGTTCGTCCCTGGGAGTCGCTCTCGGCCGACGAGAGGCGCCTGTTCTCACGCATGGCCGAGGTCTACGCCGGCTTCCTCAGCCACGCCGATCACGAGCTCGGGAGGCTGCTCGACCACCTCGAGGAGAGCGACCAGCTCGAGAACACCATCGTCGTCCTCGTATCCGACAACGGCGCCTCGGGCGAAGGTGGGCCGAACGGCTCGGTCAACGAGAACAAGTTCTTCAACGGCCTCCCCGACACGATCGAGGAGAACCTCAAGTACCTCGACGAGCTCGGTAGCACGCGCACCTACAACCACTATCCGACCGGATGGGCGTGGGCGTTCAATACGCCGTTCAAGCTGTGGAAGCGCTACGCGAACTACGAGGGCGGAACGGCCGACCCGCTGATCGTCTCCTGGCCCTCCGGCCTCGACGCGAGGGGCGAGCTCCGCCGCCAGTACAACCACGCTGTCGACATCGTGCCGACCCTGTTCGAGTGCCTCGGCGTCGAGCTGCCCGACGTCGTGAACGGGTACACGCAGAAGCCGCTCGAAGGCGTGAGCTTCGCGGCGACCTTCCCGAACGCGAGCGCTCCCACGCTCAAGGAGACGCAGTTCTACTCGATGCTCGGAACACGGGCGATCTGGCACAAGGGCTGGAAGGCGGCGACCGCAGTGCCTGCTGCACCCGAGTCGTGGGGCGACTTCCACCAGCAGCGTTGGGAGCTCTTCGACACGGGGAGCGACCCGAGCGAGTGTCACGATCTCTCCGCCGAGCATCCAGACAGGCTGCAGGAGCTGATCGCTTTGTGGTGGGCGGAGGCCGGGAGGCTGCAGGCGCTGCCGCTCGAGTCGCGGAGCGCCATCGAGATCCTCGGTGCCGACCGACCCCAGCTCTCGAGGCCACGAACCCGCTACACGTACTACCCCGGCGGCGCAGAGGTGCCGGAATCGGTCGCGCCGAACATCCGCAACCGCAACTACACGATCGCCGCCGAGCTGGAGATCGAGACGGCCGAGGCGGGAGGCGTCATCTTCTCCCAGGGCTCACGCTTCGGCGGACACGCTCTGTACATCAAGGACGGACGGCTCGTCTACGTCTACAACTTCGTCGGCGAGCACGTCCAGACGATCGTCTCCGACGAGCAGGTTCCTACGGGGCATGTCGTGCTCTCGGCGACCTTCGAGCGCCAGAACACGACCATGCCGACACAGGGAACGCTCACGCTCCATATCCGCGAGAAGGCCGTCGGCGAGGCCGGGATCATAACGCAGCCGGGCAAGTTCGGCCTCGGCGGCGGCGGGCTCATCGTCGGTCGCTCGGGAGCTGAGCCCGTGACCGACGACTACTCCGGCATCGCACCGTGGCCGTTCCTCGGAGGCACGATCAAGCGCCTCATGATCGACGTCAGCGGCGAGTCGTTCGTCGATCTCGCGGCGGAGGCCCGGGCGGCATTTGCCCGACAGTAGGTCGAGCGTCGTCCGCGCCCGCCCGCCAAACGGTGGGCGGGCGCCGGCCGGCACTGAGCCTGGCAGAGCACTCAGCGGCCTGCTCGCGATCCTCCGACGAGATCCGCGCAGCCAGCGCGCCGCAGAAGCCGCGGCACCCGGCTCCCCGCGCTCGTATGCACGGATCGCAGGTGTCCACCTTCCCGGGTAATCTCCTCGCGTGAGCACGTCGAGCGCAGCCGTCGCGACCGTCACGCCGTTCCACGACCGGTCGCGCGCGCGCCGCCTACTCAAGGTGCTCGCGTGGCTCGGCGGGACGGCCGCCGTCCTGCTCGTGCTGGAGCTACTCGGGTGCGACATCAGCGGCTGGTTCTCCGATCTCTGGGACACCCTCACGAGCATCTCGCTCGCGTACATCGTGCCGGCGCTCGCGCTGCAAACGGTGCAAACGTCGATGACGGCCCTCGCCTGGTACTTCATCCTCCAAGCCGCCTATCCAACCGGCGGTGTCAACTACCGCCAGATCCTCGCCGCCTACGCGGCCGGCGTCGCGATGAACGGCTTCCTGCCCGCGAACATCGGCACCTTCGCATCGCTGTTGATGTACGTCGCGCTGATCAGCGGCGCCACCTTCGCCGGCGTGCTCGGTGGCATGGTCGTGCAGAAGATCTTCTTCACCGCCGCGGGGACGTTCGTCTACCTCTACCTCTTCCTGAGCGTCCCGGGATCCTTCGATCTGCAGCTCGGCGGCTTCTCCAACCACCCAGCGCTCTCCGCGATCATCATCGTGGGCGGCGGCGTCGTCCTCTTCATCCTCGGCCGGATCTTCTGGAGGAGGCTGCACGGCCTGTGGGAGAAGGCGAAGCAGGGAGGCGCGATCCTCGCCCGTCCGCGCGACTATTTCGTGAAGGTCGCTGCGCCGTCGGCCGTCGCCTGGCTCTCGAAGCTGGGCGTGACGGCGATCTTCCTTGCAGCGTACGGCATCCCGGTTACCTTCCACTCGGTGATGTCCGTACTCGGTGGCAACTCGCTTGCCAACACGGTTTCCTTCACGCCCGGAGGCGTCGGGATCACGCAGGCGGCCAATGTCGCCGCGCTGAATCAGGTGGCGACACCGGCGGAGGCTACCGCTTACTCGCTCGGCCAGCAGATCATCGTGACCGCCTGGAACGTCGTGCTCGCGATCATCCTCGTCGTCTGGGTTTTTGGCTGGACGGGAGGGAAGCTGCTCGTCACCGAGTCCTACACGGGAGCCAAGGAGAAAGCCGCAGAGCAGAGCGCAGAGCACAAGGGACGGCGCCAGGAGAAGAAGGCGGCCAGGCGCGCAGCGCGTGCCCGCCGACGTGAGGAGTAGCCTCTCTGCGTGGATCAGCCAGCCCGGGTTCCCGCAGTCGGTCGCAAACGCGCGGTAAGCGTCACCATCACGATCAAGAGCGTGCTCGTCGTAGCGGCGTTCGTCTTCGCCGGCTGGATGCTGCTCGACGTGCGTAGCACGCTGATGACGTTCTTCGTTGCCCTGTTCCTGGCGCTCGTGCTCGATCCGGTGGTGGGCCTCATGGAACGAAAGCTGGGTTGGGGCCGGGGCGCGGCGTCGACGATCCTGATCCTTGCGCTGATCGTCGTCGCGGTCGTGTTCCTCCTGCTGCTGCTGGCGCCGATTGTGCGGTCGTTCGCGGGTCTCGTCAACGACCTGCCGAACATCGTCGAGGATCTCCGTCAGACGTCGGTCGGCAAGCAGATCGACGCGAACAGCCACGCCCCGGAAGTCACGCAGGAGAACATCAAGCAGGTCGCGCAGGGAATCGGCGCGGCTGCGGGCGGCATCCTCGGCGTCGCCGTTTCGGCATTCAGCCTCGTGCTGATGGCCGTGACCGCGACCTTCCTCACCCTGTTCCTGATCATCGACATGCCACGGCTGATCGGCGCGGTCGACACGCTGCTCGATCCGAGAGGGTCAGATAGGTGGCTGCGAATCAGCGATCGGATCATCACCGCCGTCTCCCGCACGATGCTCGGCAACATCGCGATCTCGATCATCTGCGGGACGATCTACGGGCTTTCGGCGTGGGCGCTGGGGGCGCCCTTCCCGCTTGCTCTCGGGATCATCTCGGGTCTCCTCGACCTGATTCCGATGGTCGGGGCCACAATCGCAGGGGTAATCGTCGTCCTTGCGACGCTCACGCAGGGCGTCACGCCCGCAGTGATCATGCTCGTGATCGTGCTCGTCTACCAGCAGTTCGAGAACTACGTCCTGCAGCCCACGATCCTCGGCAAGGCCGCGGACGTGTCCGGCTTCGTCGTGATCGCGAGCGTCATGTTCTTCGGCGCGCTATTCGGCGTCGTCGGCGCTCTTATTGCCGTGCCCATCGCTGCGTCGATCCAGATCGTCGTGCTCGAGCTCACGACCGAGCGCCGCGCACGGATGGCGGATCTGCGTGCAGCATCGGAGCCCGCAGGGACGACCTAGCTCTCAGCCTGACTTCAGTCAGGCACAACCGGCCCATCCTGCGCAAAACGCCGCACGGCGATCACGATCAGATTCCTCGGCTCCGGTCAAGAGTGACGAGAGACTGCACACGATCGTGGCTTCCCCTCGGACCAAGGGCGGGGGAAACTCGCGCCTACGAGACGATCTCCTCACGCCGCTCGAGAGCGTCGGCGACGTCGTAGCCGACGGCGAGGCCGAGGGTCGGCGCAGCCGAGACGACGCGGGCAACGCCCACGGTCGGCATCACCGCGACGAGCACCTCAACGATCTCGTCCAGTGTCGCGCCGCCTGCCAGCGCCTCCTCGACCGCATTCATGTACGAGGGAGCGGCCGCATCGAGCGCGATCAGCGCGCCGAGCCTGACCAGGGCGAGCGTCCGCCGGTCGATCAGGTCGGCGGCAGCGCAGGTTGGATCCTCGGCGAGTGTTGCCGCTATGAAGTGATCGTCGCGAACAGCGAGCTTTCGCAGTGTTTCCCGATACTCCATGAACCACGGATTCGATCGCAGCCGCGGACAGCGCGCATCATGCCTACGGGGTGAAATCCACCCCGTCGGTGACCGAGACGTCAACGAGACCGAGCTCCGACGCCCGAACAACGGCCTCGCTGCGGCTCGAGGCACCGAGCTTGCGATACGTGGAGATCGCTTGCGTCTTCACGGTGTTCCGCGACACGTAGAGGCGCTCACCGATCTCGCGGAAGCTCAGATGCGTCGTGAGGAGCGGCAGCAGCCGGAGCTCGGCAGCGGTGAGGCTCGAGGCCCAGCCGGTCGACGATCCTTGCGAGGACGCGATCTGTGCTCGCAGACCCACGACTCGGGCGCCGAGCAGGCCGAGATCGGGACGATCACGCATGATTGCCGCCATCTCCTTCAGCAGGGCCTCGGCGCCCGGCGTGTCGCCCAGTGCAAGGTGCGCCGAGGCCAGCTCGAGTCGCGTCTGCACGGCGATATGCGGCATCGCGCGCGTGAGCTGTGGGCGCAGGCGCTGGGCATTCGCGAGATGTCCGCGCGCGCCCTCGCGATCCCTTTCCTGCAGCGCGACGTGGGCTGCCGCGGCCGAAAGGATCGCAGTGGGCGTGTAATCCCAGAGCCGCTCATCGTCGATGAGGGAGATCCCGTGCGCGACGTGCTCGCGCGCAGCCATGTGATCGCCGCGCTCCCGAGCAAGCAGTGCACGCTCGGCAAGCGCTACGACCGTAGCGTAGGTCGCGCCAAGGCCTCCGCCCACCCGCGAGGCCTCGAGAAACAGCGCATCCGCATGCTCCACGTCTCCCCGCAGCAGCGACGCAACACCTGCGAAGAGCCATGCCACGGGACGCCACGGGCTGCGTGGGCCCAACTCGAGCAGCGCCTGTTCGACGTCGGTACTCATCTGCTCGACCCCGTCCCGGCAGAGAACCGCGCGCACGACGTCGATCCACGCTTGGATCGAGCTACTGCCGTCGGGAAGCGGGGCGGTGGCCGTCGTGAGCTCGAGGGCGCTCGCCCAACGCTCTGCCTCGATCGGTCGGCCGCGCAGCGTGTGCACCCACACGCCGAGGGTTCCCACCATCGGGTAGCGAACGATCAGCGCAGGGTCGTCGAATTGATGAAACCACGTCTCGGCGGTCGCCACTCGACCCGCCCGGAAGAAGGGAATGCCGTGGATCGAGACGAGGCGTGCCACCCGATCCGTGTCGCCGGCAGACTCAGCGTAGGCCAGCGCGGCTTCGACGAGACCGTGCTCCTCGCACCAGTCTGCCGCGCGCCGCTCCAGCCCCTGGACGGCAGCCGGCTCGCGCCGCTCGAGCTCCGCGCGTAACGCATCCCTGAACAGGTGGTGGTAGCGGTACCACACGCCGCTGCGATCGAGCGGCACGAGGAACAGATTGGATCGCTCGATCGACTGGAGCAGCCGCGCAGAGCCCGTCGCTTCGAGGACAGCGTCGCAGAGCGAGGCGCACATGCGGTCGAGAACGGCCGTGCGCGTGAGAAACTGCAGCTGCTTCTTCGGCAGCCGCGACAGGTGCTCGACCCGCAGGTAGTCCGCCACCAGGCGGTCATCGCCGGCAAACTCGGATGGGAGAGCGCCAGGCGCGCCGTCAACTCCGCGGAGCGCGAGTACTGCGAGGTAGAGACCAGCGGCCCAGCCCTCCGTCCGCTCGTGGATCTTGCGCGCCTCCATGCTCGGCAGGGGTGTTCCGGCCTCATCGAAGAGCGCACACGCCTCGCTCAAGCTCAGGGCCAGGTCTTCGGTGCCGATCTCGAGCTGGAGTCCGGCAACCCGCATCCTCGCGGCCTCCGGTCGCGGGTCGACGCGCCCCGCGAGGACGAGCTGCGAACCGTCCGGCACGTGCTGAGCGAGGGCGGCAACCGCGTCGCACGCTTCGCCGTCGGACAGTTCGTGGACATCATCGAGCACGAGCACGAACGAGACCGTGCGCGACGCGATCATCGAGCCTAGCCTTGGCATCGCCTTCGTCCAGATCGAGATGACGGTCGAGGAGAGTGCCGCCGAGACCGACTCGTCGACCGGCTCGCTCTCGCCGAGAGCAGCCGCGACGTGTGCGAGCAGGAGCGACGGGTCGTTGTCTCGCTTGTCCAGGGCGACCCAAGCAAAGGGCCGGGGGTCGCTAGCGGCCCATTCGCCGAGCAGCGTCGTCTTACCGTAGCCCGCCGGCGCGATCACGCTCGCGACGGGAAGCTCGGACGACGCCAGGCGTCCCACGAGACCCGCCCGTGAGACGGTTCCGACCCGAAGAGCCGGGACCGTGAGCTTCGCAACGAGGAGCTCGCGGTCACGATCGACGACAGCCTCGTGACCGACCGTCGACTGGCTCACCAGCGGCTCGCCGGCGTCAGCCGCACCGCGGGAGGAGCGCCCAGCAACCCGCGCCCGTTGCCAAACCGCGAATCTCCTGCAACGGTACGCATATTCTCACGGTATATCACTCGACATCTGCTTGACAGCAGTAGACAATATTCT
>CAWERG010000006.1:0-52088 GCA_963811415.1 uncultured Actinomycetes bacterium
CGAGCCCGACCACGTGCACGGCGATCGGAGCCCCGCCCCTGCGCGTCGAGTTCGGCGGCTCGGGCCCTGTAACGACCGCCGACACCAGCGTGCGCGCGAAATCGTGACCGGCCAGCAGACGATCCTCGTCATCGAGGACGAGACCTCGATCGCGTCGTTCGTCTCTCTCTATCTCACCAATGCCGGCTACGGCGTCCGCGCAGTCACGACCGGGAGCGCTGCGCTGACGCAGATGGCCGCCGAGCCTCCCTCGCTCGTCGTGCTCGACCTGAACCTGCCCGACATGGACGGCATCGAGATCTGTCGTCGTGTGCGGAAGACGTCGGACGTGCCGATCCTGATGTTGACGGCGCGGGACGAGGATGTCGACAAGATCATCGGTCTCGAGGTCGGTGCCGACGACTACCTCACGAAGCCGTTCAATCCGCGTGAGCTGGTGGCGCGCGTGAAGAGCGTCCTGCGACGATCGACGTCCGATCGTCAGCTCGACGAAGGCGCGGAGCTCAGCCACGGCAGCCTCTCGATCCACTCGGGCCGCCGTGAGGTGCTCGTCGGCGATACGGAGATCCAGCTGGCGCCGAAGGAGTTCGACCTGCTGTGGGAGCTTCTCTACAACCGCGGGCTCGTGCTCACGCGCGATCAGTTGCTCGAGCGCGTGTGGGGCTACACGTTCGCCGGCGACACGCGCACGGTGGACGTGCACGTGCGGCAGGTACGCCGCAAGCTCGGTGACGCGTCGCCGATCGTGACGGTCTGGGGCGTCGGCTACAAGGTCGCCTCCGAGCGCTCCAGCGCCCCCGCCGCGTAGCCTTAAGGGCATGTTCGGGTCGCTACGAACGCGGCTCCCGGCCCTCTTCCTGCTGGGCATCGTGATCATGGGCGTCGTCGCGACGGGGATCGCGCTTCGGCTATTCCAGAGCTATACCCGGCAACAGTCGCTTCAGGAGCTCCGGCGCGAGGCCTCCGGGCTCTCACAGCTCTACGCGGACCTTGCGCGGCTGGCCGTCGACCAGGGCTCGAGTGTGCCCGTGTTCGCCGCGGCGACCCTGGAGCAGACGACGGGCGACCGCATCTTCTACGTCGGCACGAGCGTGTTCCCCGGCCAGCTCTCGGGTCTAAAGCGCATCGACCCGAAGTCGGTGCCTCCGGCCGCCCGAGATGCGGAGAAGGAGGTGACGTTCGAGTTCACTCCGCCCGGCGAGAGCGGCGTTCTCATTGCGGCTGCCGAGCCGCTCAGGCTCGAGAAAGGATCGGCCTCGTTCGGCTCGATCATCGTCGCGAAGCCCGCCTCGTCGCTGCGCGGACAGTGGCTACCACTCGTCCAGCGACTCGCCCTCGCCTTCCTCGCAGGGATCATGATCGCCGGCGGCTTCGCGTGGTATCTCTCACGCCGGATCACGGGCCCCGTACGGGCTGTCTCGGAGGCGGCCGACGAGATCGCCGCAGGGAACTACAGCGTCAACGTGCCGGTCGGGCGTGGGGGCGACGAGATCAGCCATCTCGGCGAGCGGTTCAACGAGATGGCCGCGCGGCTTGCCGAGTCGGAGGAGCGAGAGCGACTCTTCCTGATGTCGGTTTCGCACGAGCTCCGCACGCCGCTGACGGCGATCCGCGGGCACGTCGATGCCATTCGCGACGGGCTGATCGAGGATCCCGACCTCGTACAGGGCTCGCTCGACGTCGTCGCGGCCGAGGCAGTGCGGCTCGAGCGGCTCGTCGGAGACGTGCTCGATCTAGCGAAGCTGAACGCGCACAGATTCACCGTGCACACCGAGGAGGTCGATCTCGGTCGGCTCGCCGAGCAGGCCTACTCCGCGTTCGGCGAGGAGGCACGTCGAAGGGAGATCGACTACTCGCTGCGGGGAGATGACCACGCTCCGACGATCGTCTCGGACGGGGATCGCGTGCTCCAGGTGATCTCGAACCTGCTCCAGAACGCTTTCCGGTGGACGCCCGACGGCGGCTCAGTGGGGCTCGTCGTTGGCGGGACGAACGGGAGCGTGACGCTCGACGTCGTCGACTCGGGCCCCGGGATCTCCCGTGACGAGCAGGCTCGCATCTTCCGCCCGTTCCACTCGCGCGACAACCACGGAACCGGGCTCGGCCTGCCGATCGCCCGCGAGCTTGCGGTCGCGCTGGGCGGGCGGATCGAGCTCGACTCGACACCGGGCGAGGGCAGCCGGTTCCGGCTCGTCCTGCCCGCAGGCAGCGACGCGCCTAGGCCGACCACCGTCCGTTGACGCGGCCGTCGGACTGAGGCGGTCAGCGCAAGCAAGGGGGCGCGCTGGACTGCGCCGACGCAGCGCAACTCCTCGAGCGTCAGGTGTCCGGCGCGCGTCGGCAACGCCGAGCTCAGACATGACGCGCATTTTCTCGCCGTCGGCGAGCTTTCAGGCGGCTGCGGCGTCGGCTGGCAGCCGCACGACGTCGGCGCTCGCCTGGCGGCCCTCGAGGCGGGCGAGACGCTCGTCGACGCTCCTCCAGCCCGAGGACACGAGGTCGACGAGGAGAGCAAGGTCGTCGATCCGCGCGTGCCGCTCGGCGGTGAGCGCGGTCTCGAGATCGTCGAGTCGACGCACCACTCCGTTCAAGAGCCCGCGAATCTCGGCGATCTGGCGTGCAACGGGCACGACCTCCGTGCGCAACCCTTCACGTACGGCCGCACTCACGCGGCCGGGGAGGGCGCTTTCGAGCTCGTCCGCTGCGCGGGCGAGTGCCTCGATCTGCGAGCGCGAGCGCTCGAGCGCTGCATCGACGCGCGCCGTGTCGAGCCGCGTCGCAGCAGCTCCCGAGAGAGCTTGCGCGATACGTTCCTGCGTTTGCTGAAGCACGTTTTCGTCCATGGCGGGAAGGCTACTGTGGCGATCGGATGAGATCCTCCGAGCTCGACTACGACCTGCCGCCGGAGCTGATCGCGCAGCACCCGACCCTGAGGCGTGACGGGTCCCGTCTCCTCGTCTACCGGCAGGGGACGGGTGCGATCGAGCATCGTGCGTTCACCGATCTCCCCGCGCTGCTCGACGGGCAGCTCGTCGTCGTCAACGACACGCGCGTGGTCGGTGCGCGCATCCGCGGCCGGCGGGCGAGTGGCGGCGCCGCCGAGATCCTCCTGCTCGAGTGCGTCGGAAATGGGGTCTGGGAGGCGCTCGCGAGGCCGTCCCGCCGTCTCCGCTCCGGCGAGACGATCGGCGGGGTCGAGCTGCTCCAGCCGATCGTCGAGGGCCGCTGGCGCGTGCGCCTGACAGGCGAACCAGCCGGTGAGCCTCCGCTTCCGCCCTACATCCACGAGCCGCTTGCCGACCCGGCGAGGTATCAGACGGTTTACGCCAACGAGTCGGGCTCGGCCGCCGCGCCGACCGCCGGGCTTCACTTCACGCCCGAGCTCCTGGCCGAGCTCGACGTCGCACGCGTGACGCTCCACGTCGGCCTCGACACGTTCCGGCCTCTGACCGTGGATCGACTCGAGCAGCACACCTTGCACGGAGAGCGCTATCGGGTTCGTGCCGAGGAGTGGGCGCGCATCGAGCGCGCCGAGCAGGTTCTCGCCGTCGGGACGACCACCGTCCGCACCCTCGAGACTGTTGCACTCAGCGGGAAGACGGAAGGCCGCTCGGAGCTTTTCATCATGCCCGGCTTCGCGTTTCGCCGGGTCGACGCGCTGTTGACGAACTTCCATCTGCCACGCTCGACCCTGCTCGCTCTCGTGATGGCGTTCACAGGGATCGAGGAGACGAGAGAGATCTACGCGGAGGCGATCCGCGAGCGATACCGGTTCTACTCCTTCGGGGACGCGATGCTCATCCTTCCCTAGGCATTCGCCGGAAACGCTAGACACTAGACAAGACACAGCCTGTGCACCACAGCCTGTGCACCCGACGCGTGGAGCGCCTCGCCGGTGTCAGACACATGCCTACTGTCAGTGTCTGACACCGGTGCCGATCAGCGCGAAGCTCCGCCGGACGGTCGCAGTACTGTGGGGCGCATGGGAACCAGAGCCGAGCCGAACGACCGCACGTGAGCTTCACGCTCACCGCCACCGACGGCGCGGCACGCGCAGGCACGCTCCGCACGGCGCACGGCGAGATCAAGACGCCCGCGTTCATGCCGGTAGGCACCAAGGCGACCGTCAAATCGCTCGATCCGGACGAGGTGCGCGCGCTGGGTGCGGAGGTGATTCTCGGCAATACCTATCACCTCCACTTTCGCCCCGGGGACACGCTGATCGAGGAGCTCGGCGGCTTGCATGCGTTCTGCGGCTGGGAGGGCCCGATCCTGACCGACTCCGGCGGCTTCCAGGTCTTCTCGCTGCGCGACACGCTCGTCGCAACCGACGACGACGGCGTGACCTTCCGCTCCGTGTACGACGGGGCGCTCGAGCGATTCTCTCCCGAAGTGGCTGCTGGGATCCAGCGGCGACTTGGCTCCGACGTCGCGATGTGCTTCGACATCTGCCCGCCCGCCGAAGCATCGCTCGCCGAGCTCCGGCAGGCGGTGCGCCGCACGACCCTGTGGGCGGCACGCCAGCGCCAGCTCGAGCCTGCTCCGGGCCAGCTCGTCTTCGGCATCGCCCAGGGAGGCACCCACCCTGAGCTCCGGCGGCAGTCGATCGAGGAGATCACCGCCCTCGGCTTCGACGGGTATGCGCTCGGCGGGCTCGCCGTAGGTGAGGAGAACGAGCTGATGCTCGAGACGGTCTCGTGGGCGACGCCGCTCCTGCCAGACGGCCAGGCGCGCTACTTCATGGGGATCGGCGACCCGGTCGGTATTCTCGAGGTGATCGCCCGCGGCATCGACATGTTCGACTGCGTCCTGCCGACGCGCACGGCGCGCACGGGCTCCGCGCTGACGTCGCGCGGGCGGCTCAACCTCCGGAACGCACGCTACGCGCGTGACCCGCGACCGCTCGACGAGTCGTGCTCCTGTCCAGCCTGCCGCCGCTTCTCTCGCGCGTACATCCGCCACCTCGTCAACCAGGAGGAGATCCTCGGTCTACGCCTTCTCTCCATGCATAATCTGTCGTTCGTGGTCACACTTACCGTGGACGCTCGCGCGGCTATCCAATCGGGCGACTTCGCGTCCTACTACGAGAACACACTCAGTCGGCTCGCGGCCGGCCCCGAGGAGGAATCTTGAACGCTGGATCGCTGTTCATACTCATCGCGCTCTTTGCGCTTCTGTGGGTCCTCATGATCCGGCCGCAGCGCAGCCGCCAGCAGAAGCAGCAGCAGATGCTCGCAAGCGTCGGGCCGGGGGACGAGGTGCTTACCGTTGGTGGCCTCTATGGCATCGTCCACGAGGTCGAGGAGGACGGCGACCTCGTCGTCGAGATCGCCGAAGGGATCAGGGTTCGGGTCGCGAAGCGGGCAGTGGCCGCGGTCGAGAAGGAGACCGACGAGGACGAGGCCGTTGACGGATCGGTCGATCCCGACGAACCTGAGCCCGAAGGGGAAGTCGATGTCGACCACGAAGAACGCGAGGGAGACCCCGTCGGGAGCCAGGCGCACGAGCGCCGCTAGCCTGAACCACGAGCTATGAGTCGCCGCGCCGCATCCGTTGTTCTGCTCGCCGTTGCTGGCGCGATGGTCGCGCTCGCGCTGCTCGTGATCCCGAGCTCGCCGTTCCACAAGAAGGCGACCCTTGGGCTCGACCTCCAGGGAGGGCTCGAAGTGACGCTTCAGGCCGTGCCGCCGAAGAACCGGCCGCTGACGTCTGAGGATCTCACGCGGTCCGTCACGATCATGCAAAACCGCGTCGACAAGCTCGGCGTGGCGGAGCCGAATATCACGAAGCAAGGGAAAGACCAGATCGCGATCCAGTTGCCGGGCATCAAGGACCCAGCAGCTGCCGCGGACGTGATCGGCAAGACCGCCCAGCTCGAGCTCTTCGACCTCGAGGAGAACCTCCGGGCACCTTCGGTCGACGCATCGGGGAATCCCGTCGCGACTTCGTCTATCTACGCGCTGCTTGCGGGTCAGCAGGCGCTCGTGAAGAAGGCCGATTCAGACGCGTGGTACCTCTTCAACGGGAAGAAGAAGCTCGTCGCCGGTCCGGTTGCAACCCCGGAGCGAGCGCTTCGGAAGTTCGGCGGCAAGGTGCCCGACGGCTACAAGCTGTTCGGGACGCCCGCCAAGACGGTCGTCGTCTCGTGCCCGCCCGGCCAGTTTTGCCCCGGCGCAACCGCCGCCGAGGCGGATCAACGGCTGTGGTACCTGTTCCGGTACGAGCCGCCGACCGTACCCGAGATGACCGGAGCTGATCTCAAGCTCTCTGGGACGCGGCAGGACTTCGACACGAGCGCGGGCGGTGGCGGCCGTCCGATCGTCACGATGCAGTTCACGAACAAGGGCGCCGACAAGTTCGCCGACATCACGCGCGGCCTCTCGATCCGCGGCAAGCAGCGCTACAACCTCGCCGGCGGCCAGGCCGACGCCGATCTGTTCAATCAGCACTTCGCGATCGTCCTCGACCGCGAGATCCGCTCCTGGCCGCAGGTCGACTTCACCGATCTGCCCAACGGTATCTCCGGGAGCAACGGCGCGATCATCAGCGGGAACTTCACGATCAAGGAGGCGAAGGACCTCGCCCTCGTGCTCCAGACCGGCGCGCTGCCCGTCAAGTTCGTCACACTCGATCAGACGACGGTCTCGGCCACGCTCGGCAAGGACTCGCTCAACGAGGCGAAGATCGCGGGGATCATCGGCCTCCTGCTCGTCGCGTTCTTCCTGCTCGTCTTCTACCGGTTCCTCGGAGTGATCGCGGTCACGGGCCTCGCGATCTACGCGGCGCTCCTGTACCTCGCCGTCCTCGCCTTCAATGTCACGCTCACGCTTCCGGGCATCGCGGGCCTCGTTCTCACGCTGGGAGTCGCAGCCGACGCGAACGTCGTGATCTTCGAACGCGTCAAGGAGGAGTCTCGGGCCGGTCGCTCCATGCGCGCTGCCATCTCGCAGGGCTACACGAAGGGCTTCCACACCATCATCGACGCGAACGCCGTGACGGCGATCACCGCGCTCGTCCTGTTCGCGGTCGCAACCGCGAGCGTTCGAGGGTTCGCGCTGATGCTGCTGATCGGCACCGCCGTCTCGATGTTGACGGCGGTGCTGGTCACTCGCGCGATGCTGACGCTGCTCGCCGGCTACTCGTGGATCGACAACCCGAAGCTGATGGGCGCATCGGGGCGAGGCATCCCCTCCTGGCTCAAAGCGGACTTCATCGGCCGCCGGAACCTCTGGTTCGGGATCTCCGGTACGGTCGTTGTGATCGCTCTCGGCGCGCTCGCCATCAACGGTCTCAACCTCGGGATCGACTTCAAGGGTGGCACCCAGGTCGACTTCAACACGGGCGCCCCCGTCTCGCTCGAGGATGTCCGCACCCAGGCGAAGGAGATCGGGCAGGGCGGAGCCGTGATCCAGGGGCGGGGTCAGGCCGAGGGCGACGCCTACAAGAGCTTCCAGATCAGGACGAGCGCGCTCACGACGTCCGAGATCCAGACCCTCCAGAGCGACCTCGAGCGCACCGTCAACGCCGATTCGTTCAACGCGAAGTCGGTCTCGGCGAGCTTCGGGCGGCAGATCGCGCGCTCGGCGATCCTCGCGATCATCGTCTCGCTGCTGCTGATCGTCGGCTACATCTCGTTGCGCTTCGAGTGGAAGTTCGCGCTACCCGTGATCATCGCGCTCGCGCACGACATCATCATCACGATCGGTGTCTACGCCCTCGTCGGCCGGGAGGTGACGACGGCGACGGTCGCTGCCGTTCTAACGGTGCTCGGCTACTCGATCTACGACACGATCATCATCTTCGACCGGATCCGCGAGAACATCCCGTTGATGCGCCGTGCATCGATGAAGACGATCACGAACGTCTCACTCTGGGAAACGATCCCGAGGTCGCTCGCGACGACGTTCATCACGCTGCTGCCGATCGTCTCGCTCCTCGTATTCGGTGGCGCCACGCTGAAGGACTTCGCGTTTGCTCTCTTGATCGGGATCGGATCCGGTGCATACTCGTCGATCTTCGTGGCAGCACCCCTCGTCTACGTCTTCAAGTCGCGCGAGCCGGAGTTCGCACGCCGGACGGACGACGGCCAGGCGCTCGGCTCGGTGGGTGGCACAGCCGTCGCAGCGACCGAGGAGGCCGATCCTGTAGCCGACGAGCCGGTGCCTGTTGCCGCTGCGACGGCAGTCGCGCCGGCGAGGCCGGCGGGCGACCCGACCAAGCGCGATCAGCGTCGGGAACGGCGGAGTCGACGGCCGCACGGGCGTGCACGCTAGCGACGACACCATGGAGGAGCGCGGCTCGGTGCAGAAGCTCTTGCTCGCCGGGCTTGGCTGGGCCAGCCTGACGGCCTCCGCGACCGACGAGCTCGCCGACGAGCTCGCCCAGAGGGTCGGCGTCGACCGCTCTGCGATGCGCACCGCGGTGCGGGACACGATGACAAGTTGGCGTCGTGAGGCCGAGCAGCTGGGCGAGCGCCGCGATGACGTCTCCGAGCGTGTACTGGCCAAGGTCGGTCTCGTCCGGCGGGAGGAGATAGACGACCTCGCGCTCCGCATCGCGCAGCTCGAGCACCGCCTGCGGCTGCTCGAAAGAGACGCCTAACCCCGGGCGCACGCACGCCAAGTAACACTCTGTTACAAGGCGCGGGTCGGTTCGCGGTTCGACGGCTCGAGAGCGGATTCCCAGTGGTTCTGCCGTGTTGAGCGATCGAGGGCCGGAGCCGGGCTTCGCCCGGCGGGAGGCCAACCGAACGTCGTGCCGTGAAACAAGCGGGAAGGAAGGGGCTCGTGAGGGAACCATGGGTTCCCTCACGTTCTCTGCGAGACTGCCGGCATGGCTTCGCAGCGGCTGGGGACAGTAGGGCGCCTCTCCGAGATCGGGCGCGTGGCGACGCGCCACGGGTTCGGCTATCTGTTCGAGCGCCGGCGGCAGCCGCCGGCGGACGCGCCCTCGGATCGGGGCAGACGGCTGCGCGAGATGCTCGACGAGCTCGGGCCGACGTTCGTCAAGTTCGGGCAGGTGCTCTCGACCCGGCCGGACGTCGTCCCGCAGGACATCGTCGTCGAGTTGCGCAAGCTTCAGGACGATGTCACGCCGTTTCCGTTCGCGCAGGTCGAGGAGGTGGTTCGCGCCGAGCTCGGCCTGACGGTGGAGCGCGCCTTCGCAGACTTCGAGGAGCAACCGATTGCGGCGGCGTCGATCGGCCAGGTACACCGTGCGACGCTGCCGAACGGCGATCGGGTGATCGTCAAGGTTCAGCGACCAGACGCTCCCCGTCAGATCGAGTCCGATCTCGTTCTGCTGCGCTCGGCAGCCAAGTTCGCGCGCGAGAAGATCCGGGCACTGGACTTCGTCGACGCGCAGGCACTTGTCGAGGAGTTCGGGCGCTCGATCCGCGAGGAGCTCGACTACAAGCACGAAGCGCGCAACGCCGAAGCATTTCGCCGCAATTTCGCAGGTTCGGAGCATGTCGTCATCCCTAAGGTTGCGCGCAGCTACTCGACGCAGCGCGTGCTCACGCTCGAGCGTCTCGAAGGCGTACAGCTAGCGGACCTCGATCTCGAGTCCCGTTCTCTCGAGGAGCGACGAGCGATCGCCCACAGGCTCACCGACGCCTGGATGACGATGATCTTCCGCCACGGCTTCTTCCACGGCGATCCCCACCCCGCCAATGTGCTCGTGCTGGAGGACGACCGGCTCGGCCTCGTCGACTTCGGCCTGGCCGGGGCGCTCACGGATGAGGACATGGGACGGCTGACGAAGCTCTTCGTCGACGCTGCGACCGAGAACGTCGAGATGCTCCCGCGTCGTCTTGCCGATCTGGGCGTTCGCTACCCGCGCGAGCGCGAGGATGATCTCCGTGCGGCGCTCGACGACGTCTACTACCGCTATTACGGCGTCGGTCTCGCTCAGATCGATCCGGTCGAGGTTATTCGCGAGGCGCTCGACTTGATCTACTCGCTCAACCTCCATCTGCCCACGCGCTTTGTCGTCCTCGACAAGGCGATCGCCACGTTGGGCTCGGTCGCGATCGAGATCTATCCCGACTTCAACGTCTTCGAGGTGGCGCGGCCGTATGCGCGTGAGCTGATCGCCGAGCGATACAAGCCGCGCCGGATGCTGATGCGCGGCCAGCGAGAGACGAGGGAGCTTGCCTCCGTCGCCGGCAGGATTCCGCAACAGGTCTCGGACGTGCTCGAGAACCTTCGTGACGGGGAGCTCGAGGTACGTATCTCGAATCCGGGCATCGACGATCTGTCGCATCACATCGATGTGAGCGTCAACCGGATCTCGGTCGCACTCGTCATCCTCGGCGGCCTCGTGGGCTCGTCGATCGTAGGCGTGCTCGCCAAGGACGGGCCACACGTCATGGGTCTCCACCTCTTCTCGTTCATCGGCTTCATCGTGTCGGGGATCTTCGGGTTCTGGCTGATCTGGGGGATCGCTCGATCAGGGCGGTTGTAGCGGCCGAATCGGCGTGGGCGAAAACTGCCGGTTGGGGACGAAAAGTTGCAGACTCGCTCCAAGGGACATCTGGCGCTCGGGCGTGCGGGCGCCTACCGTCGAGGGATGCGTAACGCAGTCCTCGTTGCCGAGCCGGAGCCCGGCGCTCGTACGCACCTCGAGCGTCAGCTTCGCGACGACGGCTTCGAGGTGGTCGGTGCACGACGCAGTGGCGAGGCGCTCGATCTCGTCGAGCAGTCGCCGCCGGATCTCGTTCTGGCCGCCGAGCTCGAGTTGTGTCGACGGCTGCGCGAAGGAGAGCCGGGCCGCAGGTGGCGGCGAGACGTTCCGGTCATCGTCATGACGCCGCCACGGGCGGAGCCGGCCGACCGGGTACGTGCGCTCGATCGAGGCGCGGACGACGTCGTCGGGCGCCCCATCGTCTACGAAGAGCTCCGGGCGCGGATCCACGCTCTGTTGCGCCGAACGTCGCTGGGCCGCCCCGAGGTGGTTGAAGCCGGCCCGATCCGGGCGGACCGGCGGACGCGCCGCGTCGAGGTGAACGGTCGCGCGGTCGAGCTCGCGGGCAAGGAATTCGAACTCGCGATGCTCCTTGGCAGCGAGCCCGGCCGAGTCTTCACGAAGGAAGAGCTCCTCCGCGAGGTCTGGGGATTCAGGTCAGCCGTGCGCACGCGCACTCTGGACTCGCACGCATCGCGCCTGCGTCGCAAGCTTGCGGCGGCGGGCGACGGCGAGCGGTTCGTCGTCAACGTTTGGGGCGTGGGGTATCGGCTGCTCGAGTAGGGGCGGCCACGGTGAGTTGCGCCCAGGCTCTGACCCACGGTGCGTGGTCGAAGCGGAAGTGGCCTTGCGAACGGGGACCTACTCTCGGGTGTAGCTGACGAGCGTAAGGCGATTTCTAAGCCCCTGTCTGTCGGAATCGGCGTCTGCGCCCTTGCAGCAGTGCGCGCCGCGGCGGGCTTGTCGGCGTTGGGTCGCCGCTGCCCGTGGCAGTCGACCCACTTTTTGCTCGGGAGCGGTAGCGCGAACGATGTCTGCGGATCTCGATCGGCCGTCCGGACGCGTGCTCGACTCGCACGCGTCGTGCCCGTGCGACTGGACTCCGTGCCTGCCTTCAGGCAGGCACTATCCGCGTAGAGGTCGGGTGCGCTCATGTTGAGCGCGTGTCCCTTGACGAGCCGGTGGTGCCTGCCTGAAGGCAGGCACGCAGGTCTCCCGAGCCCGAGACCTCTGGCGGTCAGGCGTCGAGCAAGACGCCCTCGAGCCGAAGCAGCCGCTCCTTGATCTCGAGCCCGCCCGCATAGCCGACGAGACTCCCGTTCGCGCCGACGACGCGGTGACACGGCAGCACGATCGGCACGGGATTCCTGTTCATGACCATCCCGATCGCGCGCGCTGCCTTCGGACGGCCGACGCGGGCGGCGAGGGCACCGTAGGTCGACGTCTCGCCGTACGGCACGCGGGCGAGCTCGCCCAGGACCTCGATCGTGAACGGGGCGGCGCCTCGCAGGTCGATCTCGAGGTCGAACGCCCGGCGCGAGCCGGCGAAGTACTCGTCGAGCTCTCGCCGCACGCCGTCGACGGCACGCGAGGAGCGCAGCACACAGGGCCCCACGACTCTCGCCAGGGTTTCCAGCTCGCCCTCGCCGCCGGCCGAGAACGAGATCCGCACGATGCCGCGCTCCGTTGCCGCGACGAGGAGCGGGCCGATCGGACTGTCGACGACGTCGTACCCGGCATCGAGCAGACCCGCGCGTGCGGCAGATGCGCGAAAACGTTCGTCCAGGGTCGTTGGAACGGTCATTTCGTCCTCCTTTGTCAGCTCGTCGTCCGCGCGCGCATCCGGCGCACGCCCGACGATGCCGCCTGGCGTGCGGCATCGGTCGACGAGCCGATCGCGGCTGCGATCTCGTCGTAGGTGAGGTCGTAGCCGTAGCGGAGCACTACGGCCGCGCGCTCCTTCTGTGGCAAGCCGTCGGTCAACTCGCCGAGCTCTTCGTACGCCGGCCGCGCATCCTCATGGACTGTCTCAGGGAGCTCGCCCGCCGGACGCTCGCGGCGGAACGCGTCGATCGCGACGTTGCCGGCAATTGTCAGCACCCATGCACGTAGATGGTCGGCGTTCTCAAGGCGCCCATACGCGCGGAGGGCGCGAAGGAACGTCTCCTGAAACGCGTCGTCTGCCCGCTGCCTGCCCAGGCGGCGGCGGAGGAGGCGCAGCACATCGTCTCGCGTCTCCTCGTAGAAGCACTCGAACGGCGGAATCGACATTGCGTGCATCATCCCCTTCAACGCGCGAGGGGCACGATCTGTGAGAGTAGGGGACGTGAAGGTCGCCGTTGTCGGTCACGTCGAGTGGATCCGCTTCGCGCGCGTCGATCGCGTCCCCGCGGCCGGAGAGATCGCTCACGCGACCGAGACGTGGGAGCAGGCAGGCGGTGGCGGGGCGGTTGCGGCGATCCAGTTGGCGGAGCTCGCCGGGGCGGCGACGCTCTTTACGGTCTTCGGCGACGACGAGCTCGGCCGCCGAGCGCGGGCCGAGCTGGTCGAGCGTGGCGTTCGCGTGCACGCCTCGGTTGTGAACCGGCCGCAGCGGTGGGCGCTGACGCAGATCGACGAGGACGGGGAGCGGACGATCACGACGCTGGGCGAGAAGCACCGGCCCCGAGGCCATGACGACTCGCTCCCCTGGCACGAGCTCGCGGACGCTGATGCGGTGTTCTTCGTCGCGGGTGACGTCGACGCGCTCTTCTGGGCGCGCCGCGCACGCGTGCTCGTCGCGACGCCGCGCGAGCTCGAGACGATCGGGCGCGCCGCCGTCCAGCTCGATGCTCTCGTCGGGAGTGGGAAGGACGACCGCGAGCGGTACCACCACGGCGACCTCGAGCTTGCACCCGCCCTCGTCGTCTCAACGGCGGGAGCGCTGGGTGGTTGGAGCCAGCCCGGAGGGCCCTTTACGGCTCCGCCGATTCCGGGCGTGCTCGAGGACACCTATGGTGCCGGCGACTGCTTCGGCGCCGGGCTCACCTACGCGCTCGGCCTGGGACTCTCGTCCCACGACGCTGTCGCGTTCGCCGCCCGCTGTGGCGCAGCGGCTCTGACGGGCCGCGGCGTGGCGCCGGCCCCCGTCAAGCCGGCCTGACCTAGGACCGGCAACGGCGGGCGGTCGTGGCGCGGCTTGCGCACGTTCGCACGTCCGCTGGCACCTTGGGGTTGCGAAGTGGGGGAAAGTGGTCTAGAGTGGGGCATCGTGGGAGCAGGGAGCCACCACCCGAGCTTCGGCAGGCGAAAATGTTCTTTGGCGAATACGAGCACTCAATCGACGAGAAGAGCCGCGTCACGATCCCGGCGCGATTCCGTGACGATTTCGCAGCAGGCCTCGTTCTCTCCAAGGGCCTCGAGGCCACTATCGACGTCTATCCCCGCGAGGCGTGGGGCATGAACGTCGAGTCGCGCCTCGCGCAACTCGATCCTCTCTCCCGCGAGACGCGAGAGCTCCGCCGTTACTTCTTCGGCGGAGCGGCAGAGGCCGAGCTCGACAAGCAAGGCCGGGTCCTCGTTCCGAGCACGCTCTTGCGGCACGCGAGCCTCGACAAGGAGATCGTCCTTGCCGGCGTCTACGACCACCTCGAGATCTGGGAGCGAAACGCCTGGGCCGAGCACCTACGAGCGGTTGAAGGGAGTGCGGAGAATGCTGCCGAACGTCTTGCCAACGAACGGAGCTGACCATGTCCCCGTCCTCGCGGACGAGGTGCGCGAGCTCCTGTCGGTGCAACCGGGTGAGACTGTCGTCGACGCGACATTCGGGGCAGGTGGCCACAGCAGGCTGCTTGTCGACGACCTCGACGGGCAAGGGAAGCTCGTTGCGATCGATCGGGACCCGTCGGTCAAGCAGTACTTCGACCGACTCAAGGGCGCGACGGGCATCGATGCGCGGTTCCTCCGCGGCGACTTCGGGCTTGTGCTGACGCAGCTTGCGGCAAACGACGTGAAGGCGGATGCGATCCTCTTCGATCTCGGCGTCTCGTCGATGCAGATCGATCGGCCTGAGCGCGGCTTCTCGTACGCAACGGACGCGCCGCTCGACATGCGCATGGATCCGGGCTCGGAGCCGTCCGCGAGCGAGATCATCGGCACCTGGGACGAGCGAGAGCTGGCGACGATCTTCCGCCGCTACGGCGAAGAGCGCTACGCAGGGTCGATCGCACGCGCCATCGTTGCTGAGCGGCAGAAGCGACCGATCGTGCGAACCGGTGAGCTCGTGGACGTGATCAAGGGAGCGATCCCGACTCCGGCTCGCTTCGGCGAGGGCCATCCGGCCAAGCGGGTGTTCCAGGCGCTCCGGATCGCCGTGAACGACGAGCTCGGCGTCCTCGACGCTGCTCTGCCGGCGGCGCTCTCGATGTTGCGGCCGGGCGGTCGGCTCGCGGTCATCAGCTTCCACTCGCTGGAGGACAGGATCGTCAAGCGCTTCCTCGTCGAGAAGGCGCGCGGCTGCACGTGTCCTCCGGACTTTCCTGTCTGCGCATGCGGCAAGGAGCCCGAGCTACGCATCCTCACGCGCCGCCCGGTGCGCGCTTCGCAGCGTGAGCTCGATCTGAATCCGCGCGCGGCGTCGGCGCGACTGCGGGCCGCGGTGCGCACCTGATGTCGGTCTTCGCCGAGACGCCGGCCGTCGAGGCTGGAGGGCGGCGTCGCGCGGCGCAACGCGCAGTCCGCAACGCGCCCCCGGCGGCGGCCGATGGCGGGCGGGGTGCTCTGGATCGTCCTGATCGCGGTACTGCTCTCAGGGATCGTCGCGGTGAACGTGGTCGTGCTCCAGCTCAACGTGCAGCTCGACCGGCTCTCGCGGGAGCGCGTGAGCCTGATCGCCGACAACGCGCGACTCGAGTCCTCACTGTCGACAGCGGGCGCGAGCGCGCGGATCGAGTCGGATGCGCGGAGCGAGCTCGGGCTCGTGCCGGCGGATGCCGCGACGACGACCTACGTGGAGCTCGACCCGCGGTGACGGGGAAGCGTCGAGACCGCCGGATCCGGATCCTCACCTTCGCCTTCGTCCTCGTCTTCGGCGCGACCCTCGGTCGCGCGGTCTGGGTTCAGGGGGTGGAAGGTGGCTCGTACAAGTCACAGGCGGCGCGTCAGAACCGCTCGACGGTCGTGCTGCCGGCGGGCCGCGGCACCATCTACGATCGAAACGGCGAGCCGCTTGCGATCGGCGAGCAGGCAACCACCGTGTACGCGGACCCACGGGGGATCGCGGACGCTCGCACCACCGCCTTGACGGCGGGGAAGACGCTGGGCCTCGATCCACGAAAGCTGTACCCATTGCTGGCCAACCGCGACACGAGCTTCACCTACGTCCTCAGGAAGGCCGACCCCGTCCGTGCCGAGAAGCTCGCAAAGACGGCGCTGCCGGGCCTCGGGTTCTATCCAGAGGAGCTCCGGACGTACCCCCAGCGGACCGTTGCGGCGAGCGTCCTCGGCTATGCGGGGGTCGACAACCGCGGCCTCGAGGGCCTCGAGGCATCGCTCGACACGACGCTCGCGGGTAAGGACGGAAGCGAGGTCGTCGTCAAGGATCCATCCGGGCAGGCGATCGACATCGTCGACACACACCCGGAGCAACGCGGAAAGAACGTCGTGCTCACGCTCGACGACCAGATTCAGGCCAATGCCGAGGCGATCCTGGCGCAAACGGTGCGCGCGTGGGGTGCGAAGGGGGCCACCGCGATCGTCATGGACGTCAAGACGGGGGCCGTCCTCGCGATGGCGAACGCCCCGATCTACGATGCGAACAAGTTCGCGACGAAGCCGCCTGATTGGCGGCGGAACCGCGCCGTTACGGACACGTACGAGCCGGGCTCGACCTTCAAGCTCGTGACGTTGACGGCCGCGCTCGAGGACAACGTGGTGACGCCGACGACGGCGTTCACGTTGCCGTACTCAATCAAGGTCGCCGACCGCACGATCCACGACTCGCACATCCGCGGGACGGAGCGGATGACCGTCAAGCAGATCATCTCGGAGTCGTCGAATGTCGGCACGGTCACGATCGCCTCCAGGCTGGGTGCTGGTCGGCTGGCCAACTGGATCACGCGCTTCGGCTTCGGCAAGTCGACCGGCATCGACTACCCGGGCGAGAGCCCCGGGATCGTGCTCTCGCTCGACGAGTGGTCGGGCTCCACGATCGGGACGGTGCCGATCGGTCAGGGCATCGCGGTGACGCCCATCCAGATGGTCTCCGCCTATGCCGCGATCGGCAACCACGGTGTGCGCAACACGCCTCGGCTGATCCAGAGGATCGGTGGAAAGCCGGTGGCTCGAATCCGGGCGAAGCGGATCGTGCGGAAGTCGACCGCGCGCCAGGTGATGGCAATGCTGCGTGACGTCGTCGTCGAGGGAACAGGCACCCAGGCTGCCGTTCCCGGCTACACCGTTGCGGGGAAGACCGGTACCGCCGCGAAGCCGGAGAACGGGCGCTACGCCGCGAAGTACGTCGCGTCGTTTGTCGGGCTCGTTCCGGCCAAGAAGCCCCGTCTTGCGATCCTGGTGGCGGTAGACGAGCCGCACGGCCAGATCTGGGGCGGCGTCGTGGCCGCTCCCGCGTTCGCGCAGATCGCGAAGTTCGACCTCCAGTACCTCGAGGTGCCGCCGGACGCTCCGGAGAGGCGCTAGCGGAATCCAGGAAACGCGGGAGGGTCGTGCCCAGAACGGGTTCCGCGGCAGCGGAACCGTTAGCGTTCCTTCCCGTGCAGCTCGAGGCTCTGATCAGCGCGCTTGCCGCGACCGAGGTCGTGGGAGAGCGCGACCTCGACATCCTCGAGCTCGCCTACGACGCCGGCCTGGCGAGCCCCGGGGCGATGTTCTTCTGTGTTCCGGGCGCGCACTCGGACGGTCACGATTTCGGCCCGCTCGCAGTCGAGCGCGGCGTCGCAGCCCTTGTCGTAGAGCGGCTGCTCCCGCTGGAGGTGACGCAACTCGTCGTCGACGATGCGCGCGCGGCGATGGCGGTTGCGGCGGACATCTTCTTCGGCGAGCCGACGACCGCGCTCGAGGTTGCAGGCGTCACGGGAACGAACGGCAAGACGACGACGGCGTTCCTGCTGCGCTCTATCCTCGAGGCCGCAGGGCGATCAACGGGCCTTGTCGGCACGGTCGAGTGGGTCGTCGGAGGCAGCCGGCGCGTCGCCCCCCACACGACGCCCGAGGCGATCGATCTGCAGCGCCTCTTCCGGCAGATGCTCACTGCCGGCGACACGAGCGTGGCATTGGAGGCGTCGTCCCACGGCTCCGTGCTCCGCCGCCTCGACCGCGTTCGCTTCGATGCGCTCGTCTTCACCAATCTGAGTCAGGATCACCTCGATCTGCACGGAACGATGGAGGAGTACTTCCAGGCGAAGCGGCGACTCTTCACGGGGCCTCTGCCGCCTCCGGCGGCCGTGAACGTCGGGGATGAGCACGGGCGGCTGCTCGCCAGCGAGCTCGCGGATACGCACCGGGCCCCTCTCGTCACCTTCGGTTTCGCCGACGATGCCGAAGTCGCACCCGAAGAGCTCGAGCTGGACGCCCACGGGAGCCGGTTCGTCGCAGCCGGAATCCCGATCGAGACGCCGCTTCGAGGCCGGTTCAACGTGGAGAACATCCTCGGTGCGGTTGCCGCCGGCCTGTTGCTCGATCTCGACGACGAGGCAATCGCGAACGGCGTCCGGAGCATGGCAGGCGTTCCGGGTCGCTTCGAGGCGATCGACGCTGGGCAGCCCTTTGCCGTCGTGGTCGACTATGCGCACACGCCGGACTCTCTCGACCGCGTGCTCGAGGCGGCGCGCGACCTCGGTCAGGGGAGGGTGATCACCGTGTTCGGCGCAGGCGGCGATCGCGACCGCGGCAAGCGTCCGCTGATGGGCCGCATCGCGCGCGATCGTTCGAACGTCGCGATCGTCACGTCCGACAACCCCCGGAGCGAGGAGCCGCTCTCGATCATCCAGGACATCCTGCAAGGGACGGGCCCGGACGTCGAGATCGACCCCGACCGACGGACGGCAATCGGCCGCGCGATCGGGCTAGCCGGGGCGGGCGACGTCGTCGTCATCGCAGGAAAGGGCCACGAGCAGGGACAAGATGTCGGTGGGATCGTCGAGCCGTTCGACGACCGGCTCGTCGCCCTTGCGGCGCTCAACCGGCTCGGCTTCGGCGAATCGCCTTGATTCCCGTCGCCCGCGCGCAGATCGAAGCGCTCGCGCTCGGCGAGCTGGCCGGGGGCGGCGAGACGATCACGGGCATCCACGCCGACTCGCGCGTGGTCGAGGAGGGCGACCTGTTCGTTGCACTCAACCGCGGTGTCGAGTACGTGGACGAGGCCCGGGAGCGGGGCGCCGCGACGCTCGTGCCGCACGATCAGGAGCAGGCGCTGGCCGCGCTGGCCGGGCTCGTGCGCGGTCTTTCGCACGCGCGGGTCGTCGCGATCGTCGGCTCGAGCGGGAAGACGTCGACCAAGGACATCCTCGGCGCGCTCTGCGGAGCCGTCGTTCCCACGATCGCGGCCGAGGCGAGCCTCAACAACGAGATCGGGCTACCACTGACCGTCTGCCGGCTCGAGCCCGACACGGAGGTGCTGGTGACGGAAATGGGCATGCGCGGCCTCGGTCAGGTCGCTGCGCTCTGCGCGATCGCGCGTCCCGATGTTGCCGTCGTGACCTCGATCGGGCCCGAGCACCTCGAGCTGGTCGGCTCGATCGACAACGTCGCCCGCGCGAATGCCGAGGCGATCGCCGCTCTGCCGGCAGGCGGCACGGCGGTTGTGCCGGCAGACGCCGTCGAGCTCGAGCCCTTCCTGGGGCGGGCCGACATCGCGGTGCTGTCCTTCGACCCGACGCAGATCGTGCGTGAGGGGCAGCGGTGGCGCTTTAGCGTTGGCGCGACGGACGTCGTTCTCTCGCTCCCCTTCGAGCAGAGGCACATGGTCGAGAACACGCTTGCTGCGCTCCAGGCCTACGAGGCCCTTGGGCTGCCGCTCGACCGCGCGCACGAGGGCGCGGATCGCATCACCCTCTCGCGTTGGCGGGGCGAGTCCGTCGAGCTTCCCGGCGGCGGATTCGTCGTCAACGACGCGTACAACGCGAACCCGACGTCGATGCGGGCTGCGCTCCTCGACCTCGCCGAGCGCGCCGGCGACCGTCGCAGGGTCGCGATCCTCGGCGAGATGGCGGAGCTCGGCGCAGAGAGTGTCTCCTATCACCGGGAGATCGGTGCCGTCTTGAGCGGGACGGTCGACGTGCTGATCGCGGTTGGGCCACTCGCGCGGCACTACATGGAGCCAGGAGTCGAAACCATGCGCTGGCTGCCAACCGCCGACGGCTTTGCGGACGCAATTCGCCCAGGAGATGCGATTCTCGTCAAAGGTTCGCGCGCGGCAGCGCTGGAAGGCGTCCCGGAACAGCTGGCGAAGGTAGCGCGGACATGGTCGTGATCGTGCACGCCCCGGCAGGCACCGCGCGGGCGGCAGCCCACATGCACACCGGCCGCGATGGTGGACGCCCGCAGCTGGACGTCCCGGATTGGAAACTCTCGGCGCCGCTTCCTCGCCAACGAGGATCCGTTCGGCTTATGCGACGGGCCTGCCTTCAGGCAGGCAGAACGCGCGTCGTCCGCGTCCGTGTTAGAACGATCGGGGCAGCCTGGTCAACGGGTGCCCGCCTGAAGGCCGGCACGCAGCGAACGCGCACGAAACGTCGGGCTGGGAATCCCTCTTCGGGAGCTTCCCACCCCTGCGAGTTCGGCCTGCCCGGCGGATTCACCGACTGCCACGATGCAGTAGGGCTCAGCTAATGGTGCGTGTGCTCTTCGCCGGGCTAGTGGCGATGGTGATCGCGGTCATTGTCGGTCCACGATTCATCGAGGCGCTGCGCCGCAACAGCGTCGGCCAGCAGATCCGCGAGGAGGGCCCGGCCCGCCACATCGTCAAGCAAGGGACGCCCACGATGGGCGGCATGCTGATCCTGGTCGCGACGCTCGTGCCGTTCTTCGCACTGTCGCTCTACACCGTGCCCGGCCTCACCATCCTCTTCCTGACGGGTGCGTGCGCGGTGATCGGCTTCCTCGATGACTACATCAAGGTCCGCAGGCGGCGCTCACTCGGGCTGAGCGGGCGCTGGAAGCTCGTGTTCCTGCTGCTCGTCACGGTCGCGGTCGGACTCGCCGTGAATCGGATCCCGAGTTTCGACACCGAGATCTACTTTCCGATCATCGACGTCAACATCGACCTCGGCTGGTTCTACTACCCGTTCCTGTTCGTGATCATCGCGGGCACGACCAACGGGGTGAATCTCACGGACGGCCTCGACGGTCTCGCTGCCGGGACGTCACTCATCTCGTTGCTCACGTTTCTCGCGATCTGTGTCATCTCCTGGATCCGCTCGAGCCCCGTGCCCGGCCAGCGGAGCGACAACTACCTCGACCTCGCGATCTTCGGTGCCGCGCTGATCGGAGGCGTGATCGGGTTCCTCTGGTATAACGCGTTCCCCGCCGAGGTCTTCATGGGCGACACCGGCTCGATGGCGCTCGGTGGAGCACTCGCCGGATTCGCGGTGCTCACGCAGACCGAGGTGCTGCTCGTCTTCATCGGCGGGATCTACCTGATCGAGGCGCTGTCCGTGATGATCCAGGTCGCGAGCTTCAAGCGCACCGGGAAGCGGGTGTTCCTGATGGCGCCGATCCACCACCACTTCGAGATGAAGGCGTGGTCGGAGACCAAGATCATGGTGCGCTTCTGGATCGTGTGCTCGATCTTCTGCGCAGTCGGGTTCGCCCTCTACTACCGTTACTACCTGCGGTTCCGATTGTGAGACGCGCGCTCGTGCTCGGCCTGGCCCGGTCTGGGCTTGCCGCAGCGCTCGCACTTCGCGCGGACGGGATCGAGGTAGTCGGGGTCGATCGCAGCACCGGCATCGACACGGGAAGGCTCCGTGCGGCCGGTGTCGAAGTCCACCTCGGACGGGAGGAGGCCATGCTGCTCGACGAGGGGATCGACGTGCTCGTGAAAAGCCCTGGGGTGCCCACTTCGGCGCCGCTCGTAACACACGCGCGGGCGCTCGGCATCCCCGTCTGGAGCGAGATCGAGCTCGGCGCCAGGTTGCTACCACACCGGATCCTCGGCGTGACAGGAACCAACGGGAAGACGACGACCTCCGCGCTCCTCGGTGCGATCTTCAGCGAGGCAGGCCAGGCGGTCGAGGTGGTCGGCAACATCGGTCGGCCACTGACGTCGCTCGTAGGGGCGATCGCGGACGACGCTTGGATCGTGTGCGAGCTTTCCTCCTTCCAGCTCGAGGACGTCGACACCTTTCGGCCAGACGTGGCAGTCCTGCTCAACCTCGAGGCCGATCACATCGACCGGCACGGATCGCTCGCCGCCTACGCAGGAGCGAAGCTTCGCATCTTCGAGAACCAGACGCCCGCAGATGTCGCAGTCGTGCCGCGCGCCTTCGGGCCTGTTCCTGGGCACGGTCGGCGCGTCGAGTTCTCAGCTGACGATCCGCTCCCCGCCGAACCTCGCATTCCCGGCCTCCACAACCGCGAGAACGCAGCGGCCGCCACGGCCGCGGCACGGGCCGCAGGTATCCCAGACGATGCGATTGCGGCCGGGCTGCGTGCTTTTTCCGGCGTAGCGCACAGGATCGAGACGGTCGCCACGGTCGCTGGCATTCGCTTCGTCAACGACTCGAAGGCGACGAACGTCGCTGCCGCTCGCCGCGCCGTGGCAGCGATCGATGCGCCGCTGCACATCATCCTCGGCGGACTCGGCAAGAACGAGTCCTATGTGCCGCTCGCCGCGGATCTCCCTGCCGGTACGAGGGCATACCTGATCGGAGTCGCAGCACCGGCGATTGCGGCTGCACTCACGGAGTTCGGTGTTCCATTCGAGGAATCCGGAGACCTCGAGCGCGCCGTGCGGTCTGCAGCAGCGGCCGCCCGGAGCGGAGACGTCGTACTGCTCTCACCCGCCTGCGCGAGCTTTGACCAGTTCACGAGCTTCGAGGAGCGTGGCGACGCTTTCAGGCGGATCGTCGCGGCCCTGGATGAGTAGCACCACGTCCGCGAGCCCGCGGGCGCGGCGCAGCGCGAGGGGCCACCCCGTGCCTCCACCCGCTGATGAGCGTATCGAGGTCGAGCGCACGCGTGTGCGGCGAAGCCGTGCCAGTAGCGCAAGGATCTCTCCCCAGGCTCTCGCGGCCTCGAGGGTTGACCAGCAGGTGCTCGTGCTCGTCACGCTCGGACTGGTCGCGTTCGGCCTCGTGATGGTCTACAGCGCGACGTCTGCATCCGCGGCGATCGGCAACGGCAACCCGATGCTCTACCTCGTGAAGCAGGTGATCTACGCAGCAGCGGGTTTCGTCGCGCTCATCGCGTTGTCACGTTTCGACTACCACCGCTTGCGGCTGCTCGCTCGTCCGCTGCTGTTGGGGGCGTTCGCGCTCTGCGTCGCGGTGCTCGTGGTCGCTCCGCCGATCAACGGTGCGCGCCGGTGGTTCCTCTTCGGCCCGGTCAGCGTCCAGCCGTCGGAGCTCGCGAAGCTTGCGCTGTGCGTGTGGATCGCCGCCTATCTCGCGCGGCGGCCGCCGCCGCGGACTCTCGGAACGCTCTTTCGTCCGGTGGGGCTCGTGACCCTGGTCTTCTCGGCGCTGATCCTGATCGAGCCGGACCTGGGCACCACCATCGCGCTCGCACTGATGGTGGCCGGCATCCTCTTCGTCTCGGGCGTTCCTGCGCGGTTGATGGCGCTGGCGATCGCCATCGCCCTCGCGCTCGGGACGGCCGCGATCTGGCTCGAGCCTTATCGGCGAGCACGCTTCTTCAGCTTCCTCGACCCGACGAGCGATCCCCAGGGAACGGGGTACCAGACGCTGCAAGCGATCATCGGGATGGGGTCCGGCGGCTTCACCGGCAAAGGCCTCGGCCAGGGGGTGCAAAAGATCTCCTACCTGCCCGAGGCACATACCGACATGATCTTCGCGACGATCGGCGAGGAGCTCGGCCTGATCGGCTCGACGCTCGTGATCGCCGCGTTCGCCGCGTTTGCGTGGGCGGGGTTCCGGGTTGCACTCCGGTGCCACGATCCATTCGGCAAGCGGCTCGCGGTGGGCGTCACGACGCTGGTCTGCGGTCAGGCTGCGGTGAACCTCGCGGCGGTGCTCGGCATCGCCCCGCTCACCGGGATCCCGCTTCCGTTCGTCTCGTACGGCGGCTCGTCGTTGCTCGTGCTCCTCGCTGCTGTTGGAATACTCCTTAACATCGCCGTGAATGATCGCGTCGTCGGATCTGAGGTGCGTGATCGGGGCCGGCGGAACAGCCGGTCACGTTCGACCCGCGCTCGCAGTCGCTGAGGTCCTCCGTGACCGTGGGGTGACCGTTAGCTTCGCGGGCTCGGCTGACCGGATCGAATCGCGACTCGTCCCCGAGGCAGGCTTCGAGCTCGACACCTTCCAGGTGTCCGGGCTGCCGCGAAGACCGGGTCTGGCGCAGGCGCGTGCCGCTGCTCGCGCTGTCGGCGCGCCGCTTGCCGCGCTGCGGATCCTGCGCGAGAGGACGCCGCATGTCGTCCTCGGCGCGGGGGGCTACGTGGCGGGGCCGGTCGTGCTCGCGGCCTGGTTGGCGCGAATACCTGCCGTACTCACCGAGGCCGACGCACACCTCGGGCTTGCAAACCGCCTGGCTGCACCTTTCGCTGCGAAGGTCCTGCTCGCCTACGACCTCCCGGGCCACTCGGGAGCAAAATACGCCGTTGTCGGCAGGCCGATCCCGGCTGCGCACACGGGCGCCTCGCGGGCCGAGGGTCGTGCGCGCTTCGGCCTTCCGGCGGAGGGCGAGGTCGTCGCCGTCTTCGGAGCGCTCGCAGGGGCACGCTCGCTCAACGAGCTCGCCGTGAGCACCTACGCTGAGGGCGGCCCCGCCGTTCTCCACATCGCCGGAGAACGGGACTTCGCATCGCTCCGCTCGCGCGTTACCCGCACCGACTACGTGCTGCTGCCACAGACCGATCATTTCGGTGAGGCTCTCGCGGCGGCTGATCTCGCGATCTCCCGTGCGGGAGGAACCGTTTGGGAGCTCGCTGCCGCTGGGACGCCGGCGGTCCTCGTGCCGTATCCGCACGCGACCGGAGACCACCAGACGGCGAACGCGAGCTACTTCGCGCGCGGCGGCGGCGCGGTCGTGGTCCCCGACGAGGAGCTCGCCCGCATTCCGGCGCTCGTCGAGGAGATTCTTGCCGACCGGGAGCGGCTGGCGCGCATGCGAGCGGCGATGCGGGCTCTTGCACGGCCGCGGGCGGCGGAGGAGGTCGCGGAGGCGGTGATCCAGCTTGGCTCACGCTGACGGCCCGATGGTAGGCCGTCGCATCTACTTCGTCGGCATCGGCGGCTCGGGTCTCTCCGCGTACGCGAACATCGCCAGAGCGCTTGGCGCCGACGTGCGGGGTTGGGACCTCCGCGAGACCATCTTCATGGGGACGCTCGCAGGGATCGAGGTCGACATCGGCCCGACGCCGTCGCCGCCCGACGGGTGGGAGGTCGTCGTCTCAACGGCACATCTCGGTCGCGCGGACGGTGCTCCGCGGGCGGTGTTCCTTGCGGAGCTCGTGGCCGCGCGTCCTTCGATCGTCGTCGGTGGCGCGCACGGGAAGACCACGACAGCGGCGATGGTCGCTTTCGCACTGCGCGAGACAGGCCACGATCCCGCCTGGATCATCGGCGGGGTCGTCCCCCAGCTCGGAGGGAACGCAGGCGCGGGGGACGGCTGGCTCGTCGTCGAGGGCGATGAGTCCGACCGCTCGATCGGCCTGCTCGCGCCCCAGATCGCGGTCATCACCAACATCGAGCTGGATCACCACGCGGCCTACGGCTCCGAGGCCGAGCTGCATGCCTTCTTCGACGCGTGGCTCGCGGGCGTCCCGCGGGTTGTCCGCAGCTGGGAGCTCGAGCCTGTGGACTTCGAGCTAGCGATTCCCGGGGAGCACAACCGACAGAACGCTGCGGCTGCCGTGGCCGCGCTCGAGCTGGCGGGGGTCGCGCGCGGCGAGGCCGCGAGCGCTGTCGCCCGCTTTCATGGCGTCGACCGGCGACTCCAGCTCGTCGGCGAAGTACGCGGTATCCGCGTGCTCGACGACTACGGCCACAACCCCACCGAGCTCGAGGTGACGCTCCGCGCCGCCCGCGCGCTGACGACGCGGCGGCTGATCGCCGTCTACCAGCCCCACGTCTACGAGCGCACGCGCCAGCTCCACCGCGAGCTCGGTGCCGCGCTCGGGCTCGCGGACGCGGCGATCGTCACGGACGTCCTCGGTGCGCGCGATACGCCTCGCGAGGGCGTTACCGGCAAGCTCGTCGTCGATGCCGTTCCCCGGGGGACGCGCGTCGGCTGGGCGCCGGCTCCCGCCGATGCCGTCAAGCTGGCGCTCGCCTGGCTGCGCCCGGGGGACACGCTCGTGACGTTCGGCGTGGGGGAGCCCTGGAAGATCGCGCGGGCGGTTGTCGCAGCGCTCGACCCGTCGGCTCCAGAGGTACCGCTGTCGTGAGAATCGAGGAGGGGATGGCGCTCGCTCGCCTGACCACCGTCGGGACCGGCGGCCCGGCCCGTGCCTACGCCGAGGCGTCCTCGGCCGGCGAGGTGCGCGCGGCGATTGCGTGGGCGGCTGAGCGTGACCTGCCCGTCACGGTGCTCGGACTCGGCTCGAACGTCCTCGCGGCGGACGACGGCGTGGACGCACTCATCCTGCGGCTCACCGGTGCCCTTGCGGCTGTCAGCGTTCGCGGCACGACGCTCGTCGCCGGGGGCGGCGCGACGAACGCGGTCAGCCTGCATCGGGCGCGCGCCGCCGGTCTCGGCGGGCTCGAGTTCGCATGTGCGATTCCCGGCACGGCGGGCGGAGGTGTGCGGATGAACGCGGGCGCCTACGGCTCCGACTGGGCGTCGATCCTCAGCAGGGCGCTCGTTGCGAGCGCCGAGGGGCTCGGCTGGCGCTCTCCGGTCGAGCTCGGGCTCGCGTATCGCACGTCGCGTCTCGGGCCTTCGGAGGTCATCGTCGAGGTCGAGTACCGGCTCGAGCCCCGTCCGCCGAACGAGATCAGGAGCATCGTCGCGGAGCTCGTAGCGCTACGGAAGGCGAGCCAGCCGACGAGCAAGAGGACGTTCGGCTCCGTCTTCAAGAATCCCGTGGGCGCGCTCGGCGCAGGCGCCCTTATCGAAAGAGTGGGGCTCAAGGGGTATCGCGTTCGTGGCGCCGTCGTCTCGGCCAAGCACGCGAACTTCATCGAGAACGCCGGTGATGCGAGCACGGCCGACTGCGTCGCGCTGATGGTCGAAGCACGACGTCGCGTACACGAGGAGACCGGAGTCGTGCTCGAGCGGGAGGTCGCGTTCCTCGGAAAGATCGCTCTGCCGCCCATTCGTTGAGCGGTAGGACCTGGGGCTCCCACGGCGAACAGAGAGAGATGGCTGAAGGGGGAGCCTTCGACAAGACGCGGCGTCGCCCGATCCGGCTCGGGGGCGCAACGGACTCGATCTCTCGCTTGGGCCCACGGGTCAGGCCCTCGGTGAACGCGTTCATCCCGACCAGCCGGTCACTCGTCGTGGCGCTCGCGATCCTGCTCGCGAGCCTCGTCGCCTGGATCGTCGCACGGGAGTCGTCGCTCTTCGCGGTGCGGACCGTCCAGGTCGACGGCGCGTCGCCTGCCGTCGCGGCGCGTGTCAAGCGCGTTCTTGCGGCGAACACCGGCCAGAGCCTGCTCAAGCTCGACGGAGCCGTCGTCGAAGCGGCCGTAGAGCGCATTCCCTTCGTCGCGCACGCGTCCGTCGACCGTGCGTTCCCGCACGGGCTCCGGATCGCGATCGTGCAGGAACGGGGCGTCGCCCTTGTCCGGCACGGGGCCGACACCTGGGTCGTCTCGAGCCGCGGACGCGTGATCAAGACGGTCGCTCCGAGCAGGCGCTCGCTCTCGCGGTTGCCACGGATCTGGGTCACCGGCGACACCGAGCCCGTGGTGGGCGAGATCGTGACAGGAGAGCTCGCGACGGCCGCACGCGCCGTCGTCGTCGCCTCGGAGGCGAAGCTCAGCACACGTGTCTCGAAGGTCGTCGTCTCAGAGGACACGTTGACGGTGCGGCTTCGCTCGGGGCTCGAGCTCCTCCTCGGTGCGCCGACCGACGCCGACCTGAAGCTCGCCGTCGCCGCCCGTGTGCTGCGGCGGCTGCCGGCAGGAACCGTCTATCTCGACGTGAGCGTTCCGGAGCGCCCAGTGGCAAGCCTGGTACCTCTACCTCAGGTTGAGGAACAGCCTGCGGCAGCCAGTGAACCCTCAACAGCCCCTTGAGTGTTTCGTTGACACTGCCGACAAGGAGTTCGTACAGTTGCTACGAACAAGCCGCAAGGTTCCGATTCGATGCTCAAGCCTTTCGTTCACATTCCGTGTCATTGCCCACCCATAGCTCGACGAGAGCTTCACGTTGAGGCAGGTTGAGATGAGCGCTTCCCCGTCAGGCAACTACCTCGCAGTGATCAAGGTCGTCGGTGTCGGCGGCGGCGGCACGAACGCGGTCAACAGGATGGTCGAGGCGGGTCTCGGCGGCGTCGAGTTCATCGCCGTCAACACCGACGCTCAGGCGCTGCTTGCCACCGAGGCCGACGTGAAGATCCACATCGGCTCGAAGGCGACCCGTGGGCTTGGAGCGGGCGCCGACCCCGCCGTTGGCCTGGAAGCGGCGAGTGAGAGTCGCGACGAGCTCAAGGAGGCGCTCAAGGGCGCGGACATGATCTTCGTCACGGCCGGTGAAGGTGGTGGCACAGGGACGGGCGCTGCCCCGGTCGTGGCCGAGCTCGGGCGGGAGCTGAGCGCGCTCACCGTCGGCGTCGTCACCCGCCCGTTCGCGTTCGAGGGCCGGCACCGCTCAGCGCAGGCAGAGGAAGGCATCCAAAGCCTGCGCGATCGCGTGGACACGCTGATCGTGATCGAGAACGATCGGCTGCTCCAGGTGGTCGACAAGAGCACACCGGTCACCGAGGCCTTCCGGATCGCCGACGACATCCTCCGCCAGGGCGTGCAGGGGATCACCGACTTGATCACGGTTCCGGGCCTCGTCAACCTCGACTTCGCCGACGTGCGCACGATCATGCGCGATGCCGGCTCCGCGCTGATGGGCATCGGCACCGCGAAGGGCGAGAGCCGCGCGGCCGAGGCCGCGCGGGCAGCCGTGTCCTCGCCGCTACTCGAGCAGACGCTCGACGGCGCTACGGGCATCCTGCTCAACATCACGGGCGGGCCAGACATCGGACTGTTCGAGGTCAACGAGGCCGCCGAGGTCGTCACCGGCCACGCAGACGCGAACGCGAATGTGATCTTCGGCGCCGTGATCGACGACAGCATGGGTGAGGAGGTGCGCGTGACCGTCATCGCAACGGGCTTCGGTGCACGACCGCGTCGCCGTGGCCGCGACCTCACGCGTGCCGCCGGAGCCTCCCGCGCGTCCGGTCGTTCTCTCGAGACCGTCACGACCCCGGACGTCGAGATCGAGATTCCGTCGTTCCTGCGCGACGACTGAACGCACCCAGAACCGCCGTTTAACGTCGTCTTCAGATTGGAGCAGCCTGAGCCGTCGCGAGGCTGAGCCCAGTCGGTAGCCTGTCGCGGATGGAGGCTTTTGCACGTTTCGTCATCCGTCGGCGTTGGATGGTGATCGGTCTCTGGTTCGTTCTCTTGGTCGCCGGGGTTATTGCGGCTGGTCGGCTCGCCGATCGCTGGTTCGAGGCCTTTTCGATCCCCGGCTACTCGGCCTACGAGGCGAACCAGCGGACGCTCCACACGTTCGGGTCGGGCGAGCAGGCGCCGCTCGTCGCGGTCTTCACCGACCCGACCCGCGACATCACGACGGTGCCGGGTATCGAGCAGGCGATTGCGGTCACGACGCAGAAGCCGATGCCTCAACCTGTCCGCATCGGGTCGTGGTTCGACACGAGGAGCGAGATGTACGTGTCGAATGACAGACACACGATGGTCGCCACGATCTACCCGCCGGGAGAGGCGACGTTCGACACCCTGCCGCCGATCGACGCGATGCGGGCCAGGATCGCGAAAGCGACACCCGAGGGCGTCACGAGCCACTTGACCGGACGCGACCCGATCTACAAGTCCCAGGGCAGCACTGCAGGGTCTAGCGTTCTCTTCGAGACGCTCCTCGGCGCCGTCGGTGCGTTGATCATCCTCCTCTTCGTCTTTGGGACGCTTCCGGCCGTTCTGATGCCACTCCTGATCGCCGCCGCGTCGATCTTCACGACGTTCCTATGCGTCTTCGGGCTCACATACGTGACGGATGTCTCGATCATCGTGCAGTACCTGGTCGCACTCGTCGGTCTGGGCGTCTCGATCGACTACGCGCTCCTTGTCATTTTTCGCTTCCGGGAAGAGTTATCCCATGGGGAGTCGACCGAGCAGGCGATCGTCCAGACGATGACCCACGCGGGTCGCTCGGTGATCGTGTCCGGTACGACGGTCGCGATCGGGCTCCTCAGCATGATCTTGCTGCCGCTCCCGTTCATCCGCTCGATCGGTCTCGGGGGCATGCTGATCCCGTTGGTCGCGGTGTTTGCCGCGATCACGTTGCTGCCGGCGATGCTCTCCCTGTTCGGGCCCAAGGTCAACAGCGTCCGCGTCATGCCGAAACGGTTTGTCGATACCCCCGATCCCGACCAGGGCTTCTGGGGGCGTTGGGCTCGGACTGTCTTGCGGCGACCCCTCCTCGTTTTCGCGGCCGGACTGACGATCGTCGTCCTCGTGCTCATCCCCGCGTTCCAGATGAACCCGAGCGATGCGGAGCTCAGGAACGAGCCCGGCGCGGGCGACGCGCAAACCGGGCGCGAGGTCATCGCCGCGGCCGGCATTCCCGACGGCGTATACCTGCCGCACATCGTCCTAGTAGAGAACGGCTCCGCCGCCGCGACGAGCGCGGTCGCGGCCGGGGTTGCGGTCGCTCCTGGTATTGCAGGTGCCGCCACCCCCGCGGGCTGGCAGAAGGGCAGCACCGGCCTCGTGGAGGCGTTCGGCGAGGACGACGCCAACTCGCGTGCCGCGAAGACGGTCATCTCGGATCTCCAGGAGAAGACACTTCCGCAGCTCGAGCGCTCCGTCGGCGGCGGGGTTCAGGCGACACTCGGCGGTGCGGGCGCGGAGTCGCGCGATTTCATCAAGGCGGTGTACGGCAAGTTCCCGTACGTGCTGCTGTTCGTCCTGATCTTCACGTACATCCTGCTCGCGCGCGCGTTCCGGTCGATCGTCCTCCCGCTCAAGGCCGTGATCCTCAACCTCGTCTCGCTCGGCGCTGCGTACGGCATCGTCGTGTTCATCTTTCAGCAGGGGCATGGCAGCGACCTGATCTGGAACGTGGAGGCGACCGATGCGGTCATCTCGTGGATCCCCTTGCTGATTTTTGCCTTCCTCTACGGGATCTCGATGGACTACGAGGTCTTCATGCTCACGCGCATGCGAGAGGCCTACGACGAGACGGGCGACACCGACCGCTCGATCGCGCTCGGACTCGCGCGCACGGGGAAGCTCGTCACGAGCGGCGCGCTCGTCCTGATGTTCGCGTTCTTCTCGCTCTCGATGAGCCCGGGTCCGGACATCAAGCAGTTCGCGATCGGACTCGCAGCGGGGATCATCTTCGACGCGACGATCATCAGGGGACTCCTCGTGCCCTCCACGATGGTGCTGCTCGGGCGCTGGAACTGGTGGCTCCCAGTGTGGGCTGCGAAGCTCCTGCGCACGACGCCGAGCGAGCTCGAGCCGCGTAACGGCGCCAGGGAGCCTCAGCCGAGCGAGAACTAGCAAGACTGAGCGCGTTCGCGCTGCGCGTCCCGAGCTGCGCCTTAAGAACGACATGTCCGCAAGGGACGTGTCATTGGGTCTGACCCTGCCGCGCAGGCGCCCCGCGCAGACGGCGAGAACTAGTCGAAATCCAGCGCTTTTCGTGCGGCGCTTGGCTTAGAACGACATGTGCGCAAGGGACGTGTCATGAGGTCTGACCCCGCCGCGCAGGCGTTCTGCGGGGCCGGCAGGCGGAGGAGCGTTCCCTAGGCCGAGGCGGCTGCGAGCTGCCCGCACGCGGCAGCTATGTCCCTGCCACGCGTGAGCCGCACGGTCGCCGGGACGCGCGCGCGGTCGAGCACGTGCTTGAACGCCGCGATCGCGTCACGGGAGGAGCCGTCGAACATCCCCGTCGGGTTGTAGGGGATCAGGTTCACCTTGAAGGCGTCGGAGCCGAGCGTGGCCGCGAGCTCGCGCGCCTGTTCGGGACTGTCGTTGACGCCTGCGAGCATCACGTACTCGACGTAGACGCGCCGGCCGCGCAGCTCGACGTAACGTCGACACTCCGCGAGCACGTCGGCGAGCGGGTAGCGGTCGTTGACGGGCATCAAGCGAGAGCGCAACCTGGTGTCGGCAGCGTGGAGCGAGAGGGCAAGCCGGATCGGCTCGTCGACCTCGTCGACGAAGCGCGAGAGGCCCGGCAGCCAGCCCACCGTCGAGATCGTCGTGCGGCGGTGCGTGATGCCGATGTCCGGCAGCCGACGCGCGCTCTCGAGCACGTTGTCGACGTTGAGGAACGGCTCGCCCATGCCCATGAAGACGCAATGGTCGATCGGCTCGATCCGCCTGAAATGGAGAGCCTGGTCGAGGATCTCGGATGCGGTCAGATTGCGCCCGAACTGCATGGCACCGGTTGCGCAGAAGGTGCAGGTGAGCGGGCAGCCCGATTGCGACGAGACGCAAATCGAGCGACGGCCGTCCCGGTAGCGCATCAACACTGCCTCGACCGGGTGTCCGTCGTGGGTCCGGAAGAGCACCTTGAGCGTTCGGTCGCGTGCGAGCTCCTCGCCTTCGACGGTGAGGGTGGAGAAGGGGAGATCGTCGGTCAGTGCCGCACGGATCGACGCAGGCACGTTCGTCATCGCCTCGTAGCCGGCAGCCCCGCGTGCGGCCCACTCCCACACCTGTCGCCCGCGATAGGCGGGCTGGCGGCGCTCCGTGATCAGCTCGTCGAGGAGCGCCAGGTCCATCGAATGAGGGTAGCGGTCAGCTGGCTATGCTGAACGACTTCGTCGCGAGCGTCTTGCCGGCGAGCGAGAAGACGCAGGCGTAGTCGCCCGCCGGCAGCCCGCCTGCCTTCGTGATCTGCACGCCGAACACCGAGACCGGGAGCGGAACCTTGCGGACGACCTTGAGTCCGGTCGAGTCGCCCTTGTACATGACCTCTGCCTTTGCGGTCTGCCCCGAGGCAAGCGCGTAGATAGCGCTGCACGTCACCGCCGCCGTCGCGGGCAGCGGCTTCTTGCTGTTGTCTGCCATGCACGCGCGCACCGCACCGGCGAGGACCGTGCGGGACGTCAGGCACGCGGCGGGGCTGCTCACGACAGCGGTCGAGCCGGCCGTGCTGAAGGTCAGCTTCGCCCTGTCGCTGCCGGCTGACACCGAGCAGGACCAGGGCCCGGCCGGGAACGAGCCGCCGCCGATCGTGAGGAACGTGTAGATCCAGCCGTCGCTGCTGACCGTGCCGCTCTGGGTTGGAAAGACGTGGCCCCTGAACGCGAACGCTCCGGTGAAGCGATCGCCCGCGTGACCAGTCGTCTTGACCGAGCAGTAGAGCGTGCTCGTGCGCACACCGGTCAGTGTGCTCTGCGCGCATCGTCCCATGCTCTTGTCGAAGCTGCTGCTGCCGCAGACGCGAAGCTCGCTGAGCCCTTGGCTGCGTCCTCCGAACCCGACGAGCAGCGATGCCGCAGCGCAGATGGCGATGCCGAAGGCGATGGCCCGCATGGCGTGCGAGGCTACAGGATCCGCCACGACCCTGTCACGACAGAGCGCGGTCTCCGGCCTGATAGAACGCCACGGCAGCGATCGCGTACGCGACGATCAGGACAACCCCACGGCTTCGCGTCGCCCGGCCGTCACCGAGCGCGATGAGGACGATGGCGAGCGATCCGGCGAGTGCGGTGATCTCGACGACGCGGAAGCTCAGCGCCAGCGGATCGATCAGCCAGGACAGGATCGCCACGGCGGGGATCAGGAACACGGCAACCTGGGCTGCTGACGCGATCGCAATCTCCACGGCGAGCTGCACCTTGCCGCGGTGGGCGACGAGCACAGCGCCGCCGTGCTCGGCGGCGTTGCCGACAATTGCGACGATCACGGCGGCGACGAAGAAGTCGCTCAGCCCGACCTGCTCGGCGAACGACTCGAGCGTTCCGACCAGGGTCTCGGCGACGAGCGCCGTAATCGCCGTGGCGATGCCGAGGACGAGGAGCGAGAGCCGCAGCGACCAACCCTCGACGTCCTCGCCGGTTGAGATGTGGAGCATGCGATGTCTCCGCAGCGAGATCGCCGTCGTGACGATGTAGGCAAGCAGGAGAACAACGGCGACCGGCAGGGAGAGAACCGCTAGGTTGTGACGCTCGGGATTTCCGTCCCAGCCCGGGATCGACGGCACGAGGAGTAGCACCACCGCTGCCGTGATCAGCAGTACCGACGTAAAGCTCGAGCGCCGGTCGAAGCTCACGTCGCCCCGACCGGCGACGAGCGAGAAGCCGAGGACGAGGAGCAGGTTGCCCACGACGCTCCCGGTCAAGGAGCCGCGCACGACCTCGTTGAGCCCTTCGTTCACGGCCAGGAGGGCGATGATCAGCTCGGGCGCGTTCCCGAAGGTCGCGTTCAGGAAGCCGCCGATACCGGGGCCCGTGTGCTCGGCCGCGTGCTCGGTCGCCTCGCCGATGAGCCAGGCGAGCGGGATCAGGGAGAGCGCGGCGAGTACGAACAGCGTCGTGTCGCTCACGTGGGTGAACGCGTGGACGAGGATCGTCACCGGACCGAGAAGCAGTCCGGCGAAGAGGGCTTTGCGCACCATCTCCCTACCCTAGATGAGCGCTATGGTCGCCCTCGGTTGGGTCGGGCGATCCGGAGAAGTAGCTCTTTGGGTCGGAGTATTGGCTTCAGCTCTATCGTGGGTCTCGTGGAGCAATTCGCAGGAGCATGCGCCATCGCCGCCTCGAGCCCAGGGTGCTGAGGGCCGTCCTGTTTGACTGGGGTGGCACCCTCGTCGAGGGTGGCTACGACGCTGGGCTCGCCGCCGCCGGGCAGGAGGCCGGGCTCGCGGCGCTCGGCGCGCTGCCCGGGTTGCCCACGGTTGAGGCCCTCGGCGCGCGCTTCCGCGACTCCTTTCTTCCCGAGCTGATCTCGCCGCGCGAGGACGAGGTCGACTACGTGCAGGTCGTCCGCGCGCTTTTCCGCGACCTGGGCACCGAACTTGACGCGGCGGACGCGTGGCGCTTCGTTGCAGCAGAGCACGAAGCGTGGCGCGCCGCGCACCGGCTTGCGCCCGGAGTCATCGATGTTCTGGACGCTCTGCGGCGCGCAGGGCTGGCGATCGGCATCGTGTCGAACGCCTTCGACCCACCCGCGCTCGCGCACGCTGAACTCGATCGGCTAGGCGTTTCCGCGAGAGTCGACGTCGCCGTGTTCTCGTCGGAGACCGGTAAGCGCAAGCCACATCCCGCCGGCTTCCGGCGCGCGCTCGCGGTGCTCGGCGTCGGCCCCTACGAATCTCTGTTCGTCGGCGACCGCCTGGTTGAGGACATCCACGGGGCGGCAGCGCTCGGGTTGCGCACCGCCCACGCCGTCTGGTTCGGGAACGTGGACGCGGTCGACGGGTCCGCAGATGCGGTGCTGAGCACGCCCGGCGAGCTGCTCGCGTTCGTCGATGTGCTGCGCACTGCCTGAAATCCCGGTGAATGTCAAGTCTTGCGCACCTAGCGTCGTGACTCCCACAATGCGGCAAATGACCGAGCACGCACACGCTTCTCCCACCGCCGAGCTGCCGCTCCATCCGCAGGATGAGCTCGAGTGCCGTCGTTGTGGCGTCCATTGCGATCGGATCGTCCATCCCGGCGCGTGCATCGAGCGCTCGTGCCCGTTCGTATACGCCTACGAGGCCTGGGGCCACACGTACATGGGTTGCATGCAGAAGGTCTTCACCGTCGAGATCGACCTCGACCTGCTCGAGGCCGCCCAGCGGCGTCGGGGCGGCTTCGGTGGGATCCGAGCACAGCGGGCGCCGCTTCCGATGTGTCGAGTCGAGGTGGCCGCTTGCTACGAGGGTCGCGCGGACGACCTCGGCTGTCGCAACCCGGAGTTCCACGAGACGCCGCGGCCGCGGCCGAGCTTCCGCATCTTCGCCCAGATCGAGGGCTGACCAAGTCGTGTTCCGGCGTTAGAGCTCGTCTCAGACTGACGCTTCGTCGACTGGGCCGGGCCGGCGGCACAGGGCTTGTCCTGAGACGTTCTCCTAAGCATGGGGTTCCTGTTGAGGCCTCTTAGTCAGTAGCAGCTGCAGCAGCACGAGATCGAGCCAGCGCCCGAACTTCGTCCCGACCTCGGGCATGCGCGCTACCTCCCTGAATCCGAGCTCCTCGTGGAGGCGTACGCTCGCCTCGTTCGTCGCATCGACGGCTCCGACCATCGCGTGGAACCCGCGCGCCCTCGCATCGCTGATGAGCTCCCCCATGAGACGCAGCGCAAGGCCCTGGCGTCGATGTGTGCTCGCGACGTAGACCGAGTGCTCGACGGTGAATCGATAGCCCGGATACGGCCGGAAGGTGCCGAACGACGACCAGCCGGCGACCGAGTCGCCGTCTACTGCGACGAGCACGGGCAGGCTGTCCGCGCGCTTGGCGCTGAGCCATGCTCTCTGCTCGTCGAGCGTCCGCGGCTCGTCAGTCCAGATTGATGTCGTGCTCGCGATCGCGTCGTTCACGATCGCGAGGATCCCGGCCGCGTCGGTCGAGCGCGCCGCGCGGATCTCGATGGTCATGCGGTCTCCCCGAACAGCGAGCGCAACCGCGCGACCTCGGCTGCGTCGGCCCCATGGCCGTCAGGCCCGGGAGTCTCGAGGATCGCGGGGAGCCCCTGGAACGCGGGGTGAGCGAGGAAGACGCCGATCCGCTCTCCCATCAGCCCGAGGCCGATCGACTCGTGACGGTCACGATTCGATCCGAGCGGCGCTTTGGTGTCGTTGACGTGAAGGCAGCGGAGGCGGTCGAGGCCGATCCTCTCGTCGAGGTGCGTGACAGCGGCGGCGAGCGCTTCCCGGTCGGTCACGTCGATGCCCGAGACGTACCAGTGGCAGGAGTCGAGGCACACCCCGAGCCGCGGATGGCGGTCGAGTGCCTCGTAGATCGTGGCGAGCTCGTCGACGGATCGGCCGATCGTGCCGCCCGCCCCGGCGGAGTTCTCCATCAGGAGCCAGAGGTCGTCGGTCGTAAGCGCGAGGAGCTCGCGCAGGGCGGGCACGACGCGCTCCAGACCGACGTCGAGCCCGGCGCCGAGATGCGAGCCGACGTGGAAGATCACTCCGTCGGCGCCGATCGCCGCGGCTGTAGCAAGGGTGGCGCGCATCGCCACGAGCGACTTCTCGTAGACGCCGGGATCGGGGCTCGCGAGGTTGACGAGGTACAGCGCATGACAGACCGCTGCGCCGATCCCGGCCTCGTCGCGGCGAGCGCGAAAACGTGCGACCTCCTCGAGCTTATGGTTCGTCGGCCGCCACATCCGCGGGCTCTGCGTGAACACCTGGACGGCATCACAGCCGAGCTCCTCTGCTCGGTCGATCGCCCGCGAGATCCCTCCTGACGAAGATACGTGGGCACCGAACAGCATGCCGCTAGGCTAACGCCGTGACCGTACGGGTTCGCATGGCACCGTCCCCGACGGGATTTCTCCACATCGGCGGCGTCCGTACGTTCCTGTTCAACTGGCTGTACGCACGCGGGCGCGGCGGCGAGTGCCTGCTCCGGATCGAGAACACCGACACGAGCCGCGAGGTGGCTGACTCGATCGCTCAGATCGAGCGCTCGCTTGCGTGGCTCGGGATCGGCTGGGACGGCGAGACGCGGTTCCAGCTCGACTCCAGCGATCGCTGCCGGCAGGAGGCCGAGCGCCTCGTCGCAGAGGGCGCCGCCTACGTCGACGACGGCGCGATCCGGATCCGGATGCCCGACGCCGGCGCGGTTGGCTGGGACGACGCGGTCAAGGGTCGCATCGAGTTTCCGGCAGCGGAGCTCGAGGATCTCGTCATCCTCCGCTCCGATGGGCGGCCGACCTACAACTTCGCCTCTCCGGTCGACGACTGGATCGACGGGATCACCCACGTGATTCGGGGCGACGACCACGTGTCGAACACCCCCAAGCAGCTCGTCGTGCTTGACGCCCTGGGAGCGCCGCCGCCGGTCTACGCGCACGTCCCGAACGTCTTCGGGGAGGATGGCAAGAAGCTCTCCAAGCGGCACGGTGCGGTTGCCGTGGACGAATTCCGCGAGGCGGGCTACAGCGCGGCTGCGCTGATGAACTTTCTCGCGCTGCTGGGCTGGGCACCGGACGGCGAGACGACGATCATGTCGGAGGCCGAGCTGATCGAGCGCTTCACGCTCGAGCGCGTCGGCACGAGCCCGGCGACCTTCGACTACGCCAAGCTCGACTGGATGAACGGCCTCTACCTGCGCGAGCTTTCCGCCGCGGCCTACGCCGACGCGCTGGTCACGTTCCTACGCGAGCGTGGGATCGACTGGGACGAGGCTCGGGTGCGTGCGGCCGCGCCGCTCGTTCAGGAGAAGATCGGTCGACTCGGCGAGGCACCGCGGTTCATCGGCTTCCTGTTCGGCGACGTCGAGCCGGAGCCCGCACTGCTCGACGCACGCATCCTCGCTGCAGCGGCGAGCGCGCTCGAGCGCGTCGACCCCTGGGGGGCCGAGCAGATCGAGCAGGCGCTCAAGGATCTCTGCGACGAGCTCGGGGAGAAGCCCCGAACGGTCTTTGCGCCGATCCGCGTCGCGGTGACGGGATCGAGGGTCTCGCCGGGCCTCTACGAGAGCGTCGAGCTGCTGGGCAAGGAGACCGCGCTCGCTAGGATCCGGCGGGGGGCGGAGCTCGCGGCATGACTGTCACGCTCTCGTCTGACGCCTTCGGCGAGCGGCTGGCGCACTACCTCTTCGAGCGCTCCGAGGAGGGTCGTTTGGTGCGCGTGGGGGAGAAAGAGGTGTCCGAGCAGGCTGCGATCGTCGCACGTTACGCCGATCTGTTCACCCGTCAGCAGCTCGCAACTCTTCAGGAGGCCGAGACCGCAGCTGCAGACGACGAGCGAGAGCGGCTGTATCGCCTCCGCAAGGTTTGTGAGGGCGGGATCGTCCAGGTCGAGCTCGCCGCGCGCTCAGACGCTCTCGAGAATGCGATTCTCGGCGCCCGGCTGACCTGGCGCGGCGAGGAGATCTCGCTGCGCAACGCCCAGGCACGGCTCGCGATCGAGTTGGGGTATCGCGATCGCGATCGGCTCGGCGAGCTCCACAGAGCAGGCTCGGCGGAGTTCAACGACGAGCGCCGCGCGTTGCTCGGCGCCAGCGAGGAGCTCGAGGCGGAGCTCTCGGGCGAGCCTGACGCGGTCCTGCGTAGCGAAGGGGAGAAGGGCATCTCGCTGCGCGAGCTCGAGGCTTGCGTACGCGCTGTGAGCGACGCAACCACTGGGTCCTACGATGCGCTGCGCGAGCGCTGGCACGAGCGATTGCTCGGCCCCGAACGCGACGCAGAGCCGGCGTCGAGCCAGGCCGGCTGGCTGAGGCGGCTTTCGCCCCTGGCGACCACGTACTCGCGCGAGCGCTCGGTTCCCGTGTGCACGGCGACGTTGAAGGGGATCGGGTTCGACATCGAGGCTGAGCCCGGCATCCGGCTCGACCTCGACGATCGGCCACAGAAGTCCCCCCGTGCGTGCGTGATCGCGTCCGATCCGCCGCGGCTCGTGCACTTGATCACGCGCGCCCAGGGTGGGCTTCACGACTACGCGGCGTTCCTGCACGAGGCCGGGCACGCGCTTCACTACGCGGGCTGCGATCCCGCGCTGCCGTTCGAGTTTCGGAGGCTGTCGCGCGACCACGCCTTGACCGAGATCTACTCGTACATCGTCGAGGCGATCTCGCGTGAGCCGGGCTGGCACGCGCTCCATTTCGGGCTCTCCGACGGCCAGGCGCTCGACAATGCGGAGGCGACGACGTTTCTCGAGTCCTTTCTCTTCCGGCGCTACGCGGCAAAGCTTCGCTTCGAGTTGGGCTTCTGGGACAGGTTTCCGACCGACGGCGGGACGGCAGAAGGCTACGCGGACGGTCTGACCGCTGCTACGGGGTTACGGTACGCGGCGGACGGGTATCTCGCTGACATGGATGGCGGCTTCTACTCGGCCGACTATCTGCGCGCCTGGATCCGCTCCGCGCAGCTGCGCCGGCATCTGCGCTCCGTGGTCGGTGAGGACTGGTGGCGCAGGTCGGAGACGGGCGACGTACTCCGCGCGCTCTTTCGCCGGGGCACGCGTCCGTCCTCGGAGGAGATCGCGGCGCGGCTCGGGTTCGGGTCGCTCGACACGGCGCCGCTTCACGATGAGCTGACGCTTGCGGCTTGCAGTGACCGTTGAGCACCATATGATCTGGTCCGTGGCCTACACGGGACGGGAGTTCGCGACGCGTGGCAGCTGATCGACACGAGCAGGCACTTCTGGATGTCCGCGACGCGCTTCGCACGATGCATGCTGCAGCCCGTCGGCTGCGCGGCCGCGAGTCCCGCGGGCCCGGCACGACCGGGAGCGGGCAGCTGTTCCTCCTGATGCTGCTCGCCGCGGATGGCGAGCTCACAGGCGGTCAGTTGGCGACAGCCGCGGAGCTGACGCCGGCGACCGTCACGCAGATGCTGGACGGCCTCGAAGCGGACGGGCTCGTCGAGCGGGAGCGCTCGAAAGTCGACCGGCGTGTCGTCCACAACCGGCTCACCGAGAAGGGGCGCGCGGTCCAGACAGCTCGACAGGAGGAGCTCGAGATCCGTTGGGCCGAGCTCCTGGGCGTGATGTCGATCGCGGATCTCGAGGCGGGCGCGCGCGTCCTCGCGCAGGTGAAGGACTTCTACGACAGCCTTGCGCGTGACGCTGTCGAAGAGCCCGCTCGAACGACCGCGTAGCCCGTGCAGGCGCCGCGTCACTGATCGACGAGCCGTGGTGCCTGCCTTCCGGCAGGAACAACCCGGAGTGGCGAGTGGCGAAGGGCTCGTAGTGACCCGGTCGTGCCCCCGCGGCGGGTATGCGCGCCGAGCCTCGCCCGTTAGTGAGCGCGCACGGTGGGGGCGATCTCGGTGGCGAGACGCGCGATCGACTCCTCGACCATCGAGCGTGGGAGGCCGCCGAAGTCGATCTGGCCGAGGAAGCGGTCGGCTCCGAGCAAGGTACGTAGATCGAGAATCTTCTCGGTGATCTCCTCGGCCGAGCCGATCATGATCGCTCCTCCTCTGACCGAGCCGGCGTCGAATGAGCGCCTGTCGACGACGAAGCCGCGGCCTCCGGGCGTCTTCGGGCGAAGGTACTCGTGGTAGAAGGGGAAGGCGCGGTCGCGCGCCGATGCCGGATCCCCGCCGGCATAGAAATGGCTGACGATCCCCACTTTCAGCACGTCGGGATGGTGTCCGGCCTCCTCGCCCGCCTGCCGGTAGAGGTCGATCGTGTGGCGGGCGCTCTGCACCGCGCCGCCGATCAGCCCGAGTGCCATCGGCAGCCCGAGCCTGCCCGCCCGTTGCGCGCTCGTGGGTGTTCCTCCGACCCCGACCCAAACGGGTAGGGGCTCGGCGACGGCCCGGGGCGCGATCTGCGCGTCGTGGAGTGGGGGACGGAAGCTTCCCGACCAGGTGACACGGTCGCTCGCGCGCAGCTCGAGGAGCAGATCGAGCTTCTCGGCAAAGAGCTCGTCGTAGTGCGAGGGGTTCTCGCCGAAGAGCGCGAAGGGCTCGGCGAAGGCGCTGCGCCCGGCCGTGATCTCCGCGCGTCCGTGGCTCAGGAGATCGAGTGACGCGTAGTCCTGATACACCCGAACCGGGTCGAGTGTGGTGAGGACGGTGACGGCGCTCGCCAGCCTGATCCTCGTGGTTCGCGCGGCGATCGCCGCCAGCACGACGGCGGGCGACGATACGGCGAAATCCAGGCTGTGGTGCTCTCCCAGGCCGAACACGTCGAGCCCGAGCCGGTCGGCGAGCATGCCATACGAGACGATCTCGTCTATCCGCTCACCGGTGGGAAAGGGCCTTCCAGTCGACGGGTTGGCCTGGATGTCGCTCAGCGACAGGACCCCGATCTCCATCGTCACACCATACGTCCGGGCCTGAACCGGACAGAGAGCCAAGGCAGCGTACTAGGCGATGTCCGCAATCGAGCCGCTCACGTCCTCGTCACCTGTTTGCTGTTACTCTCGCGCGGTTTCGGATTGCCGCGGACCTCCGGCGCGGCGAGCGTCTGGACGAGGTAGACGCTGTCGAAGAACTCCTGTGCACGAGGTGCTTGCCGTCGCGCACATGGATTTCGACCATGTAGTAGTTGGTGTAGCTGCCGCTGTCGGCGGGTCCGAGATCGCTCTCTGCCCATGACCCGGTTCGCTTCGGCGACGGTCGCGGCAACCTTGTGGGTGGCCGGGCCAGATACGACGCTCCGCTGGTCACGCTAGCGTCACGGGGGCGCGACGACGTCGCTCGTCATCCGAGTCCAGATATTGTCGAGCAGCCTCTGGGTTTGTGGCCAGAGCATGATCGTGCCGCCGAAGTTGAGGACACCCGCCGAGAAGACGCGCGCGCCGGTCGGAGTCTCGTAGTAGGTCATCTCTGCCGAACGGCCCGGGCCGAAGAGGTCGGGGATGCGTGCGAGAATCTCCGTGCCCGGGGGGGAGTCGGGCGTCGTCGCGTCGATCTCGATCCCGTAGCGGCCGAAGGAGGAGCCGTTCGTGAGCCCCGTACCCGCAAACGCCCAGGGCGCCGCGTCGGCCCCCTGGATGACGTAGGGCTGCTGCCGCTGGCCGCTGTCGTTCGCGAGGTACTGGCCGCCGAGCAACGCGGCCTCGGGTCTTCCTGCATCGCGCCACTCGCCCACCAAGCGGGCGTGGGTGGTGTCCCGGACGATATGTCGGAAGAAGTTGTTCGCAGAAAGGAAGACGAGGCGGCCGCCTGCGTCGCGGTAGCCCTGAACGAGGTCGTACAACCGCTTCGTGACGTATTCGGTGTGCCCGGGGAAGACAATCAGGTCGTACGCGGCGCGTAGCGCTTCGGGTGTGGGAAAGAGCTCGAGGTCCTCGTCTGCATAGGTATCGACGGCGTGACCACGCGCTGCAAGCCAGTGGAGGAACTGGACGTCGTAGCTCCGGAAGCGCTCGGGGACACCTCGGCGCCGGTGTGGGCGCGTAAGGTTGATGCGCTTCTGTGACCAGAGCGAGTACCACGTGTCTCCGAAGCCGTCGCCGTTTCTGTCGTAGAAGTTGTAGGCCTGCCAAGTCGTCGTAGGGAGGACGATCGCGACGCGTTGCGTCGGGGTCAGTGGCCTGACGATGATCGGCGCGAACCCGAGATGCCCGGAAGGCCCGTCAAGGCGTGCTGCGTACAGGCCGCTCGAGACCACGTTGAGCGTGACGGGAACGGTTGTGAGGCGACCGCGTCGGTGGCTCAGGTCGATGCGCACGGGCTCGCCAACCGGCAGGCCGCGCATCTCGTAGTTGCTGTTCGTGGGACCTGCCTCGGGCCCGCATTGCAGGATGGTCAGCCGCAGCCAGGGCGCGTCGGTCTGGACGCGGAGGGTCACCTGATCGCCCGGCAGGGCGCTGCGCTGCCGGAACGTCGCCTCCACGTCGAGCACGCGAACGACGGCCGAGCCGAGAACCGGCGCCGGCAACGCGTCGAGCTGGCGGAGCCGAAGGATGTAGGAGCCCGGCTTGACCGATGGATCCGGCCGCCATGGGATCTCGTTGCGTCCTGCGTCGAGTGAGACAGGGGTTTGCGAGATCAGGCGGACGCCGACCCCGTTTCGGCTGACGACCTCCAGCGTCCCAGCGAGGGGACGTCGGGCGACGATGTCGACGATTGCCCCGGCTCGCGGGCCAGCACTACGTGGGCTGATCGTCGCAAAGCCCGGCCGGTCGCCGACGAAGGCCCTCGACGCGTTGCGGACCCCGACGTCTCGGATCACGGCGCCGGCGCCTGACGCGCTCTCCGTCCACCGTCCGCCGCCGAGCGCGACTAGCGCGAGCAGCGCTCGGCGGAGAAAGCCGTCGCGGGTCAAGCAGGCCTTCCAAACGATCTCACGCGTGCTCCTCCTGTTCGTTACTCCGCCGCTCGACTCTGTAATCGGCATCCCGGTCGTCGCCCGCGAGTTGGCAGGCCGGCCCGGCGCCAACAGGCTAGCCGCCGCGTGAGATGGCTCGGTTCGCGGGAGGCGGGCCTCCACTCGGAGACGATCGGCTCAGCGCCAGGACAGCGGGCCGGGCCGGAGGGGGAGTTCCGGCCCGATCCGCACCACCGCTGATGCGCGGCTGGAGCTGTCACGAAGGACTTACCCGAAGCGGGGCTCCGCAAGCTGCGAGGCGAATCTAGCGTGGCGCTCGGGCTGCGTAAACACCCACCGTGGGGGAATTCCGATCGCCCGTTGATCCCTCGGCGCCTACAGGAACTCGTCAGCCGCTGCCGCTCCGATGCACTCGCGCAGCATGGTGGCTGCGAGGTGTGTCTCGCCACGCTGCAAGTGGTCGAACGCCGCCCCGATGCTGATGATCGTGTCGACCCGCGTATGCGGGTGCTCGTCCAGGAAGCGCCTGAGCCATCTGACCGACGCCGGGCCGAGCTTCGGCGATCCCTTGACGGCGTAGAGCTCGAGCAACGCCATGGCGCCGTGGAGGCTCAGGCCGCCCTGTTGACGCGCGATTCGCTCGACCGCGAGAACGTCGCGGCGGTCGAGCGCCGCCTTGATGTCCTCAGTTTGCCGGGGTCCGTTCCACACGAACACATGTTCGCATCAATTGCGGCTGAGCACACAGCGGGCTTTCGATCAGGGGATGAGGGAGCCGCCACAGCCTCCAGAGAGCAGTGGATGGAGCCAGGCCTGCGGAAATACGGGGGCGGATCAGGCCAAGACGTCGATGGCCGGCAGGCCGGTAGTCGACTGAAACGGTGGCGTCATTTCCTGTCTCCGGTGGATCAGCGACGATTCGACAGTCAGCGTCGGCCGACCATCCGAGGGCGTCTCGTTCGACCGACCCCTTGGGGTCAGCGGCAGGTGTCAGTCGCCGGCCGCAGCAGTCACTGTCGCAGCAGTTGCGGTAGCGCATCGTCCCTCTTTTCGGTCGTGTCGGTCGATGCGCTGGTGAGAGCGGTGTCGCCGCGCACGAGCTGGTAGAGGACGGCTCCGACGATGGCACCCCCGAGCGGCCCGACGATGTAGATCCAGAAGTCCGTCCAACTGTTGGCTATGAGGGCGGGTCCGAAGGAACGTGCGGGGTTCATTGAGGCGCCGGTTACGCCGCCGCCGAAGAGGGCGTCGAGTCCTACGGTGCCGCCAATCGCGATTGCGGCGGCGGCACCAACGGCTCGGTTGTCGGTCGCAACGGCCATGACTCACGAACATGAGGAACGCGGTGAGGATGAACTCGTAGGTGAGGGCTGCTCCAGTCGCCGACGCTCGGCACGGTGGCTCCCAGGTTCGCAGGGGTTCCAGCCCAGACGAGTCGGAGAGCGATTGCCCCAAGCGTTGCTCCTGCGAGCTGGGCCGGGATGTAGACGCCGGCCTCCCGGACGGGGAAGTGACGCGCGGCGGTGAACGCGAGCGTGACGGCCGGGTTGATGTGCGCGCCGGAGAGGTGCCCGTGGCGTAGATCATCGCCATGATCACGAGGCCGAAGACGAGCGAGATCGCCGACCGCGCCGAGCGATCCACCACGCTCGGAGTTGACGACGATCGCGCCACAGCCGGCGAACACGAGCGCGAAGGTTGCGAGTGCTTCGGCGAGGGCTCGACGCGCAAGTCGCGGCTTAGGCAAGGAGCTCGCCGACGAGCTTCTGCACTCGCGCGTCGATCTCGTCGCGGATCGCGCCGGACCCCTCGAGGTCCTGAGCTCGGCGGGGTCGTCGAGCACCCAGTCCTCGTACCGCTTGCCGGGGTAGATCGGGCAGGCGTCGCCGCAACCCATCGTGATCACCACGTCCGCGGCGCGCACGACCTCGTCGGTGAGTGGCTTCGGGAACTCCTCGCTCATGTCGACGCCGAGCTCGCTCCATGCGCCGTCGACGACGGCAGGGTTGATTTGCGTCGGCGGGAGCGCTTCCCGCCGAGCGGACGTGGATACGGCCCTCGGACCGAAGCTTCACGAGCCCGGCCGCCATCTGGCTGCGACCGGCGTTGTGGACGCAGACGAACAGCACCTCGGGCTGCTCCTTCGTCACGATCTCCCTTCGACCTGGGCGAGCGCCTTGAGCCGCTCGCGCGCGAACCGGTGCGCGAGGACGGGCACGAACACGTTGATCGACGCGTCTCCCAGCAGATCGATCGATTCGCTGATGTAGCGGGCGATCGTCTCCTGCGAGAAGACGCCCTCGAACTCGCGTAGCGAGCGCGTCGGCAGCCTTGTTGATGTGGTTCTGGGTGACTGGGTCGAGCGCCTGGCCCATCGTCTCCGACTCCCACACATAGACAGCGGTCTATACGGCAGTGTGGCAGCGACTATAGATGTGTGTCAATATGGAAGGGGTGACGACGACATTCGCCACGCTCGTCGACGTGCTGCCCGCCGATCCTGCAGGGCGCTCTCGACGCTGGCGAGGCGGAACGTCTCGCGTCTGCTTGAAGGTGATCGCAGATCCCGACACGGCTTCGGCTACTCAGCCTGATCCAGGCCCAGCCCGATCAACGAGGCGTGCGTCTGCAACCTCACCGAGCCGCTCGGTCTCACCCAACCGACTGTCAGCCACCACCTCAAGGTGCTCCGTGAAGCCGGGCTCGTGGAGCGAGAACAACGCGGCTCTTGGGCCTACTACCGCATCGTCGACGATCAACTCGCACAACTACGCGACCTACTCGCCTAGTTACCCGAAACGTGGGACCGCTTCGTCGAGCTCCTCGACCGTCCGCCGCTGGAGAAGCCGGGGCTCGATAACCTCTTCGCCATGCCGAGCGTCTTCGCGGCCGAGTAGCGAGTGGCGCCCAGGCGCCCCGAGCCGCTCGCCAAGCACCACCGGCTCGACGAGTTCCAGTGCGGCGGACGCAGCCCGCAGCGCATGAGCTCGCGGTCGGTTACAGGTCGTGATCCAGCATGAGTCGGGCGGCCGGTCGGCATAAGCGGAGAGCGACAACTCGGGGTACGGGAGGATCCGTGCCGGCCCGCAGGCAACGGCTCAGGATCGCACCCCAACAGCGCCATCTTGAGCGTAATCTTCGGAGCCGGGGCAGGCTTCATGCTCTCATCCTCATGGGGTGCCTTGGCGCCCGACGCTGATGAATGGTCGGGTGGGATGAACCCCGGGCCAATGCGTCGCTTGCTCAATTCCTGAACGTCTGAACTACCACGAGTCGACCGTTACGTCGTCGGGATGCGGGCCGGTGCGCCCGGCCTCCCCGCGTGACAGTGCATCGATCGTGGCGACGTCGACGGGATCGAGCTCGAAGTCAAAGATCTGGAAATTCTCGCGGATGCGCGTGGGTGTCGATGCTTTCGGAAAGACGACGCTTCCGCGTTCCACGTGCCAGCGAAGCACGATCTGCGCAACACCGCGTCCGTACGTGCTCGCAATGTTCACCAGCGACTCGTCCGTCAGGATCGCGCCCTGGGCCAGCGGAGACCACGCTTGCGTCACGATCCCGCGGGACTCGCCGTAACGCCGTACGCTGTCGTTCGGGAAATAAGGATGCGCCTCGATCTGGTTGACAGCCGGGACAGTCGCAGTCTCCTGTTTGAGCCGCGCGAGGTGGTCAGGCTGAAAGTTCGACACGCCGATCGAGCGCGCCCGCCCCTGCGCGCGAAACTCTTCAAGGACGTTCCACGTGCTCGGGAAATCGCCTCCATACGAGGCTGAGAGCGGCCAATGGATGAGGAACATGTCAACGTAGTCGAGGCGGAGCTCGCGAAGTGTCATCTCGAAGGCGCGACGCGTGTCATCCGGGCGGTGCCAGGGATTCGAGAGCTTGCTAGTCACGAAGATGTCGCCTCGGGAAAGTCCGGACGTACGTACCGCCTCACCGACGCCTCGTTCATTTCGGTAACCCTGAGCGGTGTCGATGTGACGGTAGCCCGTCTCAAGTGCCGTGCGCACAGCGTCGGCCGTTTCGTCAGCGGGAATCTGAAACACTCCGAACCCGAGCTGAGGAATTGCCCGCCCGTCGTTCAGCGTGATCTGCGGGACGGATGTCACGAATCCGGCCGGCTCGCGCTCGAGAGCCAAGTGGCTCGCTTTGGCCCATCGCACTTGAGAAGGTCGTAGCCGGTTATGGTGGGAAAGCTCGTCAGCGGCACGGACGGCGCGACGTCGAAAAACAAATCCATCGCCGGCTACGCTGCGGCTGAATTTGGCGAAGCGCCGGGCGTGGGCCGCCATTCTGGTCCCGCGGCGGCTTGATCGTCGGCAAGCTGTTCCAGAGGGGGCCATGGGCTCGTCCTTCGAACGAGGTTATCCGAAGTTCAACGAGGGTGCTGAGCCAGCGTCTAGGCGTGTGAAGAGCACATCATCGTCCGGCAGCGCGCTGAGGCACCCGTTCCTGAGGAGATGGCTCGGCGCTACCCTCCGACCATCAAGCTGGACAGTCAGCAGCTGGACAGTCAGCGTAAGTTCCGCGACGATCGAGTCAGTCTCCATAGGGTGCGCGGGAAGCACGGAATCGTGGATATCGGAATCAACCTGCCCAACGCCACTCAGGACGTCGACCGGCGGGTCATTTTGGATTGGGCCAGCAAGGCCGAGCAGCTGGGTTTCTCGTCCGTCGCCGTCATCGACCGCCTCGCCTATCTCAATTACGAGCCGCTAGTGACGCTAGCGACGGCCGCGGCTGTGACCGAGCGCGTCCGCCTCGTCGCCAACGTCGTGCTCGGGCCGCTTCGGACGAACAATGCGCTGCTGGCCAAACAGGCATCTACCATCGACCACCTCTCACAGGGCCGGCTCGTGCTGGGGCTTGGCGTTGGGGGCACGTCCGAGGACTATGAGGTTTCCGGACTTGACTTTCACTCGCGTGGTAAGGCTTTCGATCGCCAACTGATCGAGCTGTCGGAATTTTGGAACGGGATGCGGACTGGCTCGGAGACCAACGAGCGCGTAGGCCCGCTGCCGATCGTCGGTCAGCGACCGTCGATCATGATTGGCGGCTGGCACGACGAGGCGTTTCGCAGGGCAGCACAGTATGCGGACGGCTGGACTATGGGGGACGGAGGCCCCGACCGATTCGCAGTAGGCCTGACCAGACTCAAGCATGCCTGGGAACTTGCCGGACGTGCCGACACCCCCCGAACCACGGCACTACTTCAATTCGCCCTCGGAGATCGAGCACAGACCGACGCGCCCGAGAACATCCGTCGGTACTACGTCCAGGGCGCCTACGCACAAAAGGTCATCGATGAACTCATTACCGACGCTGACAGTCTCAGCCAGCTCCTCGACGGTTTTAGGGAGGCTGGCGCGGATGAGGTCATTTGCCTGCCCGCCTCAAGCGACATGTCAGAAGTCGAGCTACTAGCCGCGGCGGCGGGACTCTAGGGCATGGGCATCTGTCTTGCGGCGGCAGCGGTCGGTGATCGGGGTCACGGTGAAGCCCCACCTCGAGGAGGGCTACGGCGTTTATGAAAGACGCTCCTCCCACGATCCTTTCCCGGGCGTGGCGACGCGAGTCGGGCATTCATGGCGAAGCACACGGGCGAGCCATAGCTCTGACGGGCCTCGAGCTCGTCGACGCCGGCACGGGAGGCGATCCCAGTGTTGCCTACTGGTTCGGGTGGCTTCATGACACGAGGCGGGAGAATGACGCTGTCGACCCTCAGCACGGCCCCCGTGCCGCCCCGTTTGCTCGTGAGCTCCGGGCCGAAGGATTGCTTTTACGCGGTCGAATTTCATGCTTACGGCCGCGTGAGCGACGACCCCACCATTGGTACATGTTGGGATGCCGACGGGTTACAGCTGACCCGGATCGGAACAACTATCAATCCACGTCTGCCGTCAACTACGCAGGCGCGGACGTACTGATTCGTCGGGCGGCGAAGAGGCTCCGCGCAGCTGTCGAGGCCGGCGAGAAGGTGCCGGTGGAATGCCGGATGATCCGCCCATGACATTAGTAGTGGACACCTGATGTTGCGGTACGTGCGGCTTTATACCGACGAGGCCGGGACTCCCGTTTCGAGGACGTGACGCTCGCCAGCGAGACGCAAGGAGTCGCGTACGACTCGAATCTTCTCGTGAGGCTCTCGGAGCCATCCCGGGCAACCGACGTCTTTCTCCGAGAGGTCGTCAGAGAGGCGTCCTCGACGGAGGCCCACAACGCGCCGCGGCGCCAGTTCATCATCCAGCTCACCGGAGAGAGCGAGGTCGAGACCTCGACAGGCGAAAGGCGTCGTTTTGGGCCGGGAGCGATGATGCTCCTGGAAGACACGGACGGAAAGGGCCACGTCACTCGAGGACTTTCACACGGCGAGCGGCTGACCGTCGTCATCGGACTCCCCGACGATCCCGCGGCCTGGAGCCCCGCCACTACTTCGACGCCTGATGATTCCGTCTGTGCCACCTGAGACGTTCTTCGGTGATGACCATCGGGTTGCCGCGACTCTCATCGGTGGCGTTACGCTGATCGACCCTCGGTTGCTCGTCGAGATCGAGGCCACCGTAAGCTTCTAGTGAGATCGGATTACCACGCTCGCATACGCGCCGGATGAATGCAGTTGCCAACGCGGACGGGCTTCGTAGTTTGGAGGCGTATGAACGATATTGACGGAAGCTTTGCGATTGTCGTCGGCGGTTCCAGCGGGCTTGGTGCCGACGTCTGTCGAGCGCTGCACGCCGCTGGCGCCCAGACGGTCGCCTTGTCGCGTGGGGGCGCTGCCGAATCGACGGCGTGGGAACAGGATCTGGTCGACGCGAGCGACGAGGCAGCCGTCGAGCGTTTCTTTGCGAGCCGCGCTGACGACTTTCGCGCTCGAAATCTCCTCGTGAACTTTGCTGGGGCGCGATACACCGTAGATTTGGTGAACTCCGATGCTCGACAGTGGCGCGCGTGTATCGAATCGAGCTTGGTCACGACGTACCTGATGCTGCGGGGGTTCGCGCGGGCCTGCGGCGACAGGCAGGGAGCCGTCGTCAACATGGCATCCATGCATGCCTGTCGCAACGTCGGGCCGGTCTGCATATGCGGCCGCGAAAGCCGCGGTCATACAGCTCACCGCAGTCGCGGCCGTAGAACTTGCACCGAAGGTTCGCGTCAACTGTGTAGCGCCGGGCTTCGTCGCGACCGAGGCATCCAACGAGATGATTGCAACGGGACGGCTCGACGGTGAGGCAATCGTCCGCCGCACGCCGCTCGCGCGGCTCGGAAGCGTCGCCGACGTCACGAACCTAGTCATGTTCCTGCTCTCGGACGAGAGCGCGTTCATGACCGGGGAGACTATGAAGGTCGATGGCGGTTGGCTGAGTCATGCCGAGCTCTGATCGCCTCTGGGCGGGCGCGCATGCGCGGAGAGTTGGTTCGCACGAAGGATCTCCGGGTGCTCGACGGCAGCTTTGATCAGAAATTGACCCAGCTTGGCGTCGTTCCGATCATCACGCTGCCGGACGCGAGTGTGGCTGCTTCGCTCGCAGCGGCGCTGATCGAGGGCGGCATCACAGGAGCCGGAGATCACGTTGCGCACGCCTGATGCGCTGCAGGGACTCAGTGCGATTCGTGCGATGTTCCCCGAAATGCTGCTCGGCGCCGGGACTGTCCTAGAAAAGACACAGGTTTCCGAGGCCGTCGCTGCTGGGGCCGACTTTATCGTCTCCCCCGGTACCAATCCCGAAATCGTCGAAGCCTGTGGGGAGCGCGGTGTTCCAATTCTCCCGGGCGTGGCGACACCGAGCGAAATAGACTTCGCCCGGCGCCTCGGCGTACGGACGCTCAAGTTCTTCCCGGCTGAGGCGCTCGGCGGCGCGCGAGCTCTGCGTGTCCTGTCGGGTCCTTCCCGGACGTCTCATTTGTGCCAACTGGAGGCATCACGCCCGATCTTCTTCCCGAGTACTTCGCAGTGCCTCAGATACGTGCTTGCGGTGGCAGTTGGATGGTCAGCCCGGAGATTCTCGCTGCTCGGGATTTCGATCGTGTGCGGATGTTGGCGGCCCAGGCGCGCGGGATCGTCGACGCGCGAGCGCAATGAACGCCGGCAACTGGCTCGGTCTAGACTTCGGTACGTCCTCCGCGAAGGGCCTCCTCCTCGACGGAGGCGGAAACGTGGTAACTCGGCACACGGTGCCCTACCCGTCGACCTACGGTCCCGAGGGAGTGGCCGAGCAGGATCCATCCGTCTATCTGGCCGCCGTACGGGAGATCGTCGGTGCCTGTGGAGCGAGCGCCCTGATACAAGGGATCGGACTTTCAGGTCAGACTCCGACGCTGATCCTCGTGGACACCGAAGGTGCGCCTGTACGGCCAGCGCTGACGTGGCAGGATCATCGGGCGACCGGCGAGGCCGAGGAACTGTCGCGCGTATTCGGTTCCGC
>CAWERG010000007.1:0-826371 GCA_963811415.1 uncultured Actinomycetes bacterium
AGCTCGACCTGTTGCCAGCCCCGTTCCCCGTGCACGAGTTCCTCGACGAGCGGGACATCGCCGTGATGAGGCTGTATCAGGTCGGGGGGCTGTCGTACGGCAACCTCTCTGCCCGGAAGGATGCGACGCGATTCTGGATGAGTGCGAGCGGCGTCGACAAGACCCAGCTCGACGTCGCGGGGAGGGACATCCTGATGGTGACCGGCTACGTCGCGCCGGACGCGAAGATGATCATCAGCGTTCCGCCCGCGATCGAGCCGCGCCGGGTGTCGGTCGACGCGATCGAGCACTGGATGATCTACCAGGCGCATCCCGACGTGGGAGCGATCCTGCATGTCCACGCGTGGATGGAAGGCATTCCCGCGACCGACGTGAACTATCCGTGCGGGACGCAGGAGCTCGCTGAGAGCGTGGCCGAGCTGATCGATCGAGAGCCGGATCCGGCCCATGCAGTGATCGGCCTGCGGAACCACGGCATCACGGCGACGGGCGACACTCTGGCGGAGATCCTCGACCTGATCACGCCAAAGGTGCTACGCCAGGTGCCGATGACCTAGCACTTTCGGCCCCACGACCTTGAAGCCGGGTGCGCGCCACGATGTTCGCTCGCGCAACGTCGAGCGATAGACCGGGCGCTCATGCGGTGGCACTAACGACGCTTCTAGCGCGATCACGAGGTGAAACACCCCGGAGGTAGGTTTTGCGCGCCAGCGCTAACTCGCAGCTGCGAGGCGAGCGGCGGGCTCCACCTCCTGGCCCCCGCCCTGGTCAGAGAGTGCCCTTGAGTGCCTTACGAACGCGTGAGGCTCGACTCGCGACGTAGGAACACATGTTCTCACGGGTTGGAAATAGTGTTTCGACGATGAGCGTCTCGCAGCCCGTTCCGTGTCGGTCAGCCAAGCGGCGCGTGGCCGGTGGTCGGAGGCCGGTCGCAATCGTCACCGCCGCTGTCTCGTTTGCCATGCTCGCTCTCGAGTAGCGGGCGCGGGGTGATCCTCTGGGACATTTCGGAGCGGCTCCGCATGCGGCGACTCCTGACGCGGCTCTACCGCGTCGATCTGCGTGGCGCCGAGCATGTGCCCCTAGCTGGTCCATGCATCCTCGTCGCGAATCACGAGTCGCTGATCGATCCATGGTTTCTCTGCATCGCAACCCCTAGGCGGGTCCGGTTCATGGCCAAGGCCGAGCTCTGGCGTTACCCGGGCATTCGCTGGGCGATGGAGGCCTACGGCACCTTCCCGGTCGCCCGCGGGAACGGCGATACGGGCGCGATGAGTCGAGCAGGCGAGTTGCTGATGGCGGGCGAGGTGCTCGGCATGTTCCCGCGCGGGACATCGAAGCCTGCTGGCAATCGCGTCTGGATGCGTGGCGCCGCGAGGCTCGCGCTTGCACACGGCGTGCCGCTCATTCCGATCCGGCTGGTAGCCACGCGTCAGCTCTGGCCGCGACGGCCGATGCGAGTGCTCGTCGGCAACGCAATCGCAGTGAACCCGCAGAGGCCGACGATCGCCGCCGCGCGAGCCTTGACCGCGCGAGCTGAGGCTGCGGTGGAGGCACTCGCCTGAGGTTCACCAAGGGACGCGGACTCCGATCGGTCGCGCACCGCCCATACGTCGAGTGCCCGGAGGGACGTAGACGACGAATCCGCCCGCCTCGATTCGCGTGTAGCCGGTGCGCCGTAAGAGCGCACTGACCCGTGGCTCGGCATCTCCGCCGGCGAGAAAGACGTGGGCTGCGTTCGGGTCGCTCCTGACGCGTCGGTAGAAGGGTGGGTAGCGACCGAGGTACGCGTCGTTCGGATCGACGCGCCGGTCACGGATGACGGCGACATTTTCGTTCGTCGTTGCCCCTATGATGCGCTCCCTCGTCTCGTAGGTGAGCCGCCAAGCCAGCCAATAGCCGGAATACACGTGGGAGATTCGGTAGTCGCCGAGGATCCTGACGAGTGGCCGGATATCGTCGGGTACGACCACCCCTTCATCCGCTCGTACAGCTGCAAGGTCGCCTCGCTGGACGATTCCGAGGCCGATGACGGAGAACGCCAGAGCGCAGGGAAGGACGATTGCGCCGCGTCGTGACGTCGTCAGCGTGCTTCCGATCACCAACGCGATGACAGGTGAGATCAGAAGGAGGTAACGCGGCTCGTCGTTTAGCCACGTGAACGGTGAAATGTAGTAGAGCAGCGGGAAGAGCAGGATTATGAGGATCAGGACGCCGAGTCGAGAGCGCCGCCGCACGAGGACGGCGGCCAGTGTGATTAGCGCGGCCAGATAGAGCGCGGCGCCGACGTATGCTCCCCCGATCCACTGGAGCGAGAAGGGCACGCGCAGCCCGAGCGCCGTCGGAGTCGTCGCCACCAGAAGGTTGTGGATGTTTGCGAGCCCATCACTGCGCGGAACCCCGGGACTCAGCGACTCCCAGTCGCGGCGGGCGTTCGCGACAAGCCACGGCAGCGCGCCGACGACCGCCGCCAGCCCGACGAGCCAGGCTCCCTGCAGCACTTGCGGACGCTTGAGGACGAGCCACACGATCGCTGGAACCGCAAAAATCGCGATCTGCGGGCTCGCCCACAGTCCGCAGCCGAGCGCGAGACCGAGTAGCGCCAGATCGCGGCGCGAGCACCGCTCGCGCAACCGCAACGTGAGGAGCAGCACCACGAGTCCGAGCACGAGCGTGGACCCGTAGAAGCCGTGCGCTCGTGTCGACTTCCAGACGAAATAGGTCGGCCAGATCCAGAACAGCACCGCGGCAAAGCGCGCCGCCGGCTCCCCGATCAGCCGACGCCCGACGCGCCAGAGGAGGATCGCGGCGAGGGCCCACAGTCCAATCGGAACGAGCCGGATGGCGAGAGCGTTGGCGCCAAGTACCGCCACGAGTGGGGCGGATAGGAGAACCTCCTGTGTGCCGCCGTATCCCTGTCCCCACATGAAGACGCTGAAGTCGCCACGCAGCAGCTGGCGCGCCATCGTCCCCCACACCGCCTCGTCGCCGTCGAGGGTTCCCATCGACGACGCGAGGATCCACACGCGAAGCGCAACGCCGGCGACGATCCCGCCGAGGACGACCACGTCGGACAGACGGATCAGGCGTCTCGTCACCGTCGCACTTTGCTGCTACACATTGGTCCTCGCTCCTGTCGAGAGATCCCAAGCTTGTCGGAAAGGAGGAGCCACCGCCTGAGCGAGCGCCCTGCCAGCTCGACTCACGGATGTGCTTCAGCGGAGACGCGCCCGTTCTGGCCGATCGCTGCCGCCGTGGCGGTCATCGTCCACCTCGCCTCTTGCCTCGTCTCCTACGGGGGCTTGCTGTCGGCCAGCCTTCCGGGTGACACGTTTCACTATCGCGAGTTCGGAACGAGGATTGTCGACCAGGGGCTCGTTCCGTACAGGGACTTCTACGTAGAGTTCCCGCCCGGCGCGCTACCACCGTTCGTCGCCCCCGAGGTGGTCGACGGCGACCACTACTACCTGCTCTTCAAGCTTTTGATGGCGCTCTGCGGCGCGCTCACGCTCGTGCTGGGGGCCCGCACGCTTGCCGCGCTGCGAGCGTCGCGGCTCAGATACCTGAGCCTCGCGCCGTTTGCACTCTTGCCCCTGCTCATTGGACACGTCTACCTCAATCGCTACGACGCCTGGCCCGCTCTTCTCCTCGTAGCCACGCTCCTGCTGCTGCTACTCAGGAGAGAGACGGGGGCGCTTGCAGCACTCGGGCTCGCCGTCGCCGCCAAGCTCTTCCCGGCTGCCGCCCTCCCGGTCGCCGGGATCCGCACGCTACGCGAGCGCGGGAGACATGGGCTCCTGCGAGCCTCGGTTGCGTTCACCAGTGTCATCGTGCTCGCGTTCGTGCCGTTCGCCGCGATCGCCCCAGGAGGAGTCGGGTACAGCCTCAAGAGCCAGGCCCAGCGCCATCTCCAGATCGAGAGTATCGGTGCTTCCATCCTGCTCGGCCTCGACCGTATCGGGGTCTACAACAGCCGCTGGATCTACGGCGCCCCGGGATCGATCGACCTCGGCGGTGCGCTACCGGACGCCGTCGGCCTGCTCTCGTCGATCGCGCAACTCGCGGCAGTTGCGCTCGTCGCGCTCCTCTACTGGCGCGGCCCGGAGCTCGACGAGCGCCTCGTTACGGCTCTTGCGGCCGCCGTCACCATCACCGCCCTCGGCAAGGTGCTCTCGCCCCAGTACCTCACGATGCTGGCCGCCGTCGTGCCGCTGGCCGGCGGGCGTGCCGGTCGTCGCGCCACGACCCTGCTCGTGATCGCCTTGGTATGCACACAGTTCCTGAGCACCTGGAACGGCTACTGGGACCTCCGCAACGCAGGCTGGAGCGTCCTCATCCTCCTGGGGCGCAACGCCTGCCTCATCGCCCTCTTCACCTTCCTCCTCGCATCGCTTCACTCGACGGCCAAGAACAGCGCAACGGGAGTCCGCTAGGAGGACCCGGGCCGGAGGAGCCTGTCGCACGGTCGACGGTGGGAGGAGACGTCTTAGCGCCCAGTCGGATATGCGCGAGCTTCGTTCGGATGTAGGCCTCGAGAAGCCGGGATAGCCTCGAACTGCGCCGTGCCTGACTTCAGTCAGGCACAACCGGCTCATCCTGCCTGATGACACACAACGCGTGATCAGTGCCGTCGCTTCCGGTCGAGGCTACAAAACGGCCCTAGATGATGCGTCGCCCCTGCTGCGGTCGGGTCAGCCGGTCCCGTAGCCCGGCCAGGTTGGGTGCCTCCTCATCGAGTCGCTTCCATGCGCGCAGCTCGAAGAGAATCGCGTCGCGCGCCTGAACCGAGGTGGCGGAGGTCGTGTTGCGGCTCGGCCCCGAGCCGACGGTGTCGGCTGCGACGATCGCGTCCGAGGTGCCGCGTGCCCGGAGCCGTGCGATCAATTCCGAGCTCTCGGCATCACTGATCCGGTCTCCATAGAGGCGTGGCACAGACCGAGCATACGTCCAGTAGCCTCGCTCGTGCGCCCGGGCGTTTACCCGAGGAGCGTGCGACCATTGTCGATCGGCGAGGTGCCGACACTTGCCTGAAGACAGAATGAGACGGCTGACGGGCTAATGGTCGGGCGAGTCCCGCGAGTTCGGAAGGCGTCGGTAGCCGGGCGGAAGACGTAGTGTCTGTGCCCGTGTCAACTCCGATTGCGCTCGATAGTCCGGCGGCGACCGTGCTGGTGTTCGGCCCGCTCGTTGCATCGGTGGTGGCGGAGAGCCGCCGCTTTCGCGGGGATACGGGCCGGCGTGTCGCGGACTGGACGTACTGGCGTCTGCAAGCGTGGCAGATCGCCGGGCTCGTTGGTGGCGTCCTTGTCGCCAAGGAGGTGACCGCCGCTGCGCTGCCCGGATCCGCGTGGCTGTGGGTTGCGCTCGGATTCGGTGTCGGTCTCGCCGGCCTTGCGTTGCGGGCTGCGTCGATTCGGAGCCTCGGCTCCGAGTTCACCCGCAATCTGCAAGTTGCCAGCGACCACAGGCTCGTCGTCGACGGGCCGTACAGACACCTGCGTCACCCGTCGTACACGGGCGCGATTCTCATCTTTCTGGGAGTCGGCATCGGGCTCGGGAATGGCCTCAGCGTCGTTGCGTGTCTCGTGCTCCCTGCCATCGGCTACCTCGAGCGGATCCCGCGCGAAGAGGCGTTGCTCCGAAGCGAGCTGGGGGAGCCCTATGTCCTGTATGCCGGACGCACGCGCCGACTGATACCCGGAATCTGGTAACGGGAGCTCACCGTTCCCGTCATGCGCCCACGGCGCGATCCTCGACGTCGCGCAGGCGGAGGAGCGCGAGCAGGCAGAGGAGCGGTACGAGCACCGCGTCGTTGACGATGCACCAGACGCAGATTGCGTCGATCACGAAGACCTGGAGGATTACGAGGTAGCCGGCGAAGAGCGCCGCGCAGAGGGCGAGCGCTGCTGTCAGCGTTCGTGCAAGTGGATCGTTCCACAGCGTAAGGGCCAGCACGGCGATCCAGGCGACGAGGCCGAGCACGGCCACCGGAACTCCCACGATCGTCGCGTAGTCGGACTGCTGGACCTTCTCGCAGCCGCCACTGCCGGTGCAGACGAGAGCCGCGGGCTCGTAATGCACCCAGGTGAGATACGTGGCGAGAGCGATTCCTAGGCCCGCGACGACGAGGAGCGCACCGCGCAGGACGCGGTCGCTCATCTAGTTCAGCGCCTCGTTCAGCCGTGCGTTGAACGGAGCGGGCGTGAGGCTCGACGGCTCGAACTGCCCGGGCTTGTTCGGCGGCTGGACGATGAAGAACGAGGGTGTCGATACCACTCCGGCTGCCTGGCCCTCTGCAACGTTGGCGTCGACCTTCGCGGCAACCGCTGCGCTTTGCGCCGCACGCTTCCATTGCGCGACATCGAGTCCGGGGACTGCATTCCCTACCTTCGTCAGGAGCTCGTCTGTCACCCAGCCGCTGTTCTCCGGTCCCTGGTTCGCATAGAGGAGCTCCGAGACCTGCCACATCTTGTTCTGTCTTCCGGCCGCGACGACGTAGTGCGCGGCCTTGACGCTGTCAGGGCCGAGGATGGGGAACGGGACAACCTGGAGGCGAACCCTCCCGGGCCGGACGTAGCGGTCGATCAGCCCGGGCAGCACGTCGTCCGAGTACTGTTTGCAGTACGGGCACTGCTGGTCGTTGTACTCGACCATCGTCACGGGCGCCGTAGCGTTACCGAGGTAGCTGTCGACCTGCGGGATTCCTGCGAGCATCGCGATTACGTTTGTGTCCGCTCGCTTCGCCTTCGTGTCTCGGCCAGAGGCGATGCTGATCACGATCAGCACGGCGGCGACGGCCAGGGCTCCGCCGAGGATCAGCCAGATCTTTCCGGCCCGGGTGGAGCCGAAGGTGAGGCCACCCCCCGTGCCCTTCGCTCGCGGCCTGGGTGGTCGTGGGCTTGGCGGCATGAGCGAAGTGTGCCTGGAGCGTCTCCGGTGCTGACCGCTCGGCCGGCCGCGGACCTACCGTGTCGCCTCCTGGGCGAGCCGCGCCAGCGCGAGTGCTGTCGTGGGCGCGAGCTTGAAGCCGTGGCCGCTGCAGGCCGAGCCGACGACGATTCGCGAGTGGCGCTCGATGACGAGCGACTCGTCGACCGTATTTGTGTACAGGCACGTTTCGACGGCGGTCGGCTCGGGGTCGGCCTTGGGGAAGCGGTGGCCAACCCAGCTGCTGATCCAGCGCACCGCGCCTTCGGAGGGGCTGTGCTCCTCATCCGGGTCGATGGGCGGCCCGGAGTGGTGCAGCCCAGCCTTGAGGCCGATCGAGCGAGCGGCCAGCGCGTACGAGGCGACGCCGGCGCGCGGCAGGTCGTAGTCGCTTGCATCGGAGGGTGTTGTCCCGTCGATCACCGTCGGGAGCTCCCCGGCGCCAGGAACGTCGAAGTAGCCGACGGTCTCACAGGTGGGAACGACGTCGAGATCGATGCCAGAGGCACCCAGCAGCCTGCGGGCCCAGGCGCCGGCGGTCACGACGACGGTCCGGGCCGTGATCGCGCCGCCGTCGGTGTCCACCTCCACGTGTCCGTTCCGTTGACGGAGTAGGGTCGCCCGTGTCTGCTCCCTGAGCTCGGCGCCGGACGCGAGCGCCGACCGCTGCAGTGCGTCGAGCGCTCGATCGGCATGCATCACGCCCCCGTCGGCCTGAAAGAGGACGCCCTCCTCGGGTGTGAAGGCGAGGGGCCAGCGAAGCTCGGCGGCCGCCCCGGCCATGAGCTCGAACGGGACACCGCACGTCGCGAGCGCGCTTGCGTGTTGCGTTGCGATCGAGCCGAGGTCGAGCGACCCGACCGGGTCGATCAGCGTCTCGCCCACCTCGCTCTCGAGCTCGCGCCACAGCTCGCGCGCGTTCCGCGCAAGCCTGACGAAGCGCGGGTCGGGATAGGCGAGGCGGAAGATCCGCGCGGTCCCGTGGCTCGATCCGTGCGTATGACCTATGCCGAACTGCTCGAGGATGGCGACCTGCCGGCCGCCGCGAGCCAGCTCGCGGCCCGTTGCGAGCCCGACTACTCCCGCTCCCACCACGATCGCGTCGAGGTGGGTGGCCGACATGGGTGCTGATGCTAGACGCTCTCCTCGCCTAGACGCTAGCCTTCGCGGCCCGTGATGCCGCGCGGGAGAGTGCTAGGTAGGCTCGGTGACATCCGTCTGCGCCACCTGCGGTCTCCGCTGCCTCGGCGTCGCGGACGCACTGTGCAACCTTCGGCTCGAGGACGTCGCTGCGTCCGTACGCGAGTTGTTCTTCCGACACACCGATGCGTCGGGCAAGCTCGCGCATGACCTGGAGCGAGGGGATGCGCTCGCCGTGCTCGATCCGTGAGATATACGCGGCGGAGCAGCCGGCGAAGGCGAGGTCGCGCTGGCTGAGGCCGGCGGCCGTCCGCGCGTCCAGCAGTCGCTCGCCTACTGCGGCGGGGTTATCGAAATGAGGGATGCGGGCTCGTTTTGCCACCTTGGATGACCCACCGTTCGATCGACAACAGGACGTGTAGACAGTATCGACAAACGGCAGCTAACAGCAAGCGCCGTAGACCCGCGTAGACGGAATAGACCGTTAGCTACTCCGAGCGGCCGATAGTTGCCGGTTCAGGCACGCCCTACCGTTGGCCGTCATGGTCAAACTCATCTCCGAGAGGTCGCTGATGATCACTGATCGGCAGCGCGAGGTGATCGCGCTCATCGCTGCGGGATGCTCGAACAACGAAGTGGGCGTGCGGCTCGGGATCTCGCCACGCACGGTGAAGTCCCATTGCGACGTTCTACGTCACAAGCTCGGCGTCGCACGTCGGCGGCAGATTCCCGTTGCGTACCGGGAGCTGACCGGGGACGACCCTCTCGCGCAAAGCCTCGGCTCATAGGAGCCGGGGGACGGACGGCAGGCGCCCGCGGCAACCCCCGCCCGCCGCGGGCGCCCCCAACACCTTCGAGTGGAATCGCGAGTTCTGAACTTGCGTTGCCTGCTCTGGCGCATACTGTCAGTCAGTCTACGAGGGCGAAAATGGAGCAGGGACGCATGCATTCGGGACTTACGGGCCGGCGCATCATCGAGCGGCCGAGGCTGCTGCGCGCTCTCGATCGTCCCGAGGCTCGCGTTCGGATGCTGATAGCTCCGGCTGGCTACGGGAAGACGACGCTCGCGTACCAGTGGACGGCCCATGGAGGTCGCCGACCGGCGTGGTACGTCGTACGGAGCGCCGCTGCGGATGTGGCGCACCTCTGCAAGGGCGTCGCAATGGCGGCCGCCGAGATCGTTCCAGGGTGCGAGCGATGGGTTCTGGAGCGGTTGGCGGCGACACCAAGCCCGCGGGACGAGGCTTCGGTGCTGGCGGGCATGCTGGCAGAGGCGCTCGGGGACTGGCCGGAGGATGCCTGGCTTGTCCTCGACGACTACCAGCTAATCGGCGGGTCGCCGAGTTCCGAGGGGTTCGTCGCCGATCTGGTTCGCCAGAGCTCGGTCAACGTGCTGCTGACGAGTCGCGCCCGCCCGGCCTGGGTGGGGGCGCGGGATCTCCTGTACGGGGGCGTCGCAGAGCTTGGCACCTCGTCGCTCGCGATGACCGAGGAGGAAGCGAACGAGGTCCTCGAGGGACAAAGCGCCGAGATCGCCGCCGGTCTCTTCGCTCTCGCTGACGGCTGGCCGGCCGTGATCTCCCTGGCAGGCGTCGTGTCGGGCGCACACGAGCCACCCGAGGACATTCCGGGTCAGCTCTACGACTTCTTCGCGCAGGAGGTGTTCGAGAAGCTCTCGACCGAAGAGCGTGTCGGCCTGGAGCTTCTCGCCCTCGCGCCCGTGATCGATGCCGAGATCGTCGACGCGATGGTGGGCCGAACCGGCGCGGAGGTCGTCGCTGCCGCCGTCGCCGTCGGCATTCTCGATCATCGGCCGTCGGGTCTCGAGCTCCACCCGCTCGCCCGTGACTTTCTCCGCCGACGTGCGCGAGAGCGAGGTCACGACGTCGACTCCGCTGCGGTTGCCGCGTGTCAGGTGATCTACCGCGCCCGTCGTCATTGGGACGCAGCTTTCGAGCTCGTGGCGATAGGAGGATCCGCGGTCGACCTCGCCGACCTCCTCGCCGAAGCGCTCGACGACCTGCTCTCCGCGAGCCGCCTGGCCACGATCGAGCGGTGGGTGAGCCGCGCGGAAAGCGCGGGTCTCGACACCCCGGCACTCGCGATCGCCCGAGCCGAGGTCGCGCTTCGAAGCGGCCGTTACACCGAGTGCCGGGTCTTCGCGGACCGTGCGATCAGGGAGCTCCCGGCGGATGACCGAATGGTGTTCCGGGCACTGATGCTCGCTGGGAGAGCCGCGCACGCTGCATCCGAGGATAGGGAAGGTCTTGAGCTTTTTCGAGAAGCCGCAACGGCTGCTCTGACCGAAGGTGATTCTCGCGAGGCTCGATGGGGGGAGCAGATGTGCGCAGCAGATCTCGAACTCGCGGAGGGGCTGACGATTCTTCAGTCCCTCGACGATAGCGCTGTGCGTGCCTCTCCAAGGGAGGTCATGCAAGCAGCGGGGCGGCGACTTGGAGCTCAGATGAGGTACGGGAACCGAATCGAACTGACGGATGGTGCTCGAGCCATGGAGATCATCGACCACGTTGACGATCCAATGGTTCGATCATCGTTCTTGAACACCTACTCCTTTGCGTTGTCGATGGCGGGCAAGTACGAGGCTGCGCTTGAGGTGGCTGAGGCTCTCTCCGCGGAGGTTGAAAGGGGTCGTTTGGCGTTTGCGTCTCCGCATCGTCATTGTGCGATGGCCGTCGCCCACATGGGCACCCGAAATTTCGTCGGGGCGAAGGATCAACTCCGTCGCTTGAGGATTTCGATCGACGACACGTCAGATCCCTACGTTCATCTCAACCACTACGCGATTGAAGTGCGGCTGCTGCTCCAAACCGGACAAACGAAGCGAGCTTGTGAGCTAGAGATCCCAGACGATCATGTTGATCGAGCCGCCCGCGCTATGTGCGCAGAGGCGGAGGCTTCGCGGAGTCTTGCTCTTGCCTGTTGTTGGAGGCTCGACGAAGCCGAGGACCTGGCGACGAGAGCGCTGGTCGGGACGCGTGAGTCCGCCGCTCACTATCTCGCACGGGGAGCGCTCGTTGTTGTATCGCTTAAGAGGCGTGAGGTATCGGCCGCTGAAGGCGTCAGAGATCTCTTCATCGCCGCGCACGAAGTACTTGCCGTCGATCCCATCGTCTGCGCCTACCGGGCTAGTCCAGAGCTATTCGTGACGGCGATGAGTGTGATGGACAAACTCTCGACGGTACGACGCTTTTTCAGCAGCTCAGGGGATATCGAGCACATCAAGGCGCTTCGAGGTGACGAATCCGAATCGGGTCAGAGGCAAAGTCTGTCGCCACGAGAAGCAGAGATCCACGGATTAGTGTGCGAGGGGTTGACGAACAAGCAGATCGCCCGGGCGCTCTTCATCAGCGAGTCCACAGTGAAAGTGCACGTTCAGCACATCTTCGACAAGCTGGGGATTCGGTCGCGTGCGGCGTTGCGTGTCCAGGCCGCGCGTGAGCAGGGGCGCTAGGCGACTTCGACCATCGGCTGGGCTGAGCCGAGGACTTCCTCGATCAATCGCTCGGCGTTCGCCTGTGCGAAGTTGAAGAAGTCGGGCCGCTGCGCTGTGCGGTAGCTCTCGTCCTCGCCGGCGAGGATCGCTTCGAAGGCCGCCACGCAGGCCGTGTCGAACTGGCTCTCGACCGCCTGTGCCAGACGGAGTCGTGCAACTGGCGTCGGCATCGCGTCGCGGTACGGGCGGTTTGACGTCATCGCGTTGTAGGCGTCGGCAACGGCGATGATCCGCGACAGCACGGGGATCTCCTCCGCGACGATCCCGTCGGGGTAGCCCTCGCCGTCCATGCGCTCGTGGTGGTGGCGGACGATCCGCGCGACCTCCTCGTACTCATCGCCGACCTGCGCAAGAATGCGCTCTCCGATGACGGAGTGCTCCTGCATCACGCGGCGCTCTTCGAGCGTTAGTGCCCCGGGCTTCTCGAGCACGCCAGGCGGAAGGCCGATCTTGCCGATGTCGTGGACGAGGCCGGATAGGTACGCCTGCTCCTGCACCTCGACCGGGAGTCCCATGCGCTCGGCGATGTCGCGCGAGTAGATCGCAACCGCCGCCGAGTGGCCCGCGGTATACGGGTCTCGTGCGTCGAGCGTGGCAACCAGTGCTCCTGCGAAGGCGAGGTTCGCCCCTTCCAACGTCTCATTGGCTTGGGCAAGACTCTCGATTAGACGCCGTTGCTCCCGGAATAGGCCGAAAAGACGATTCGCGGCGATCGCCGGGATAAGAAAGAGCGGCGCAGTCCAGGGAGATACTTCCCGATACGCGAGAGTCAACACGGCGGCGATTGGTGCGTAAACCGCTACCGACGTGATCGCGATCGGAAGGATCGTTCGCACGATGTCCTTTGCAGAGAATCCGCGCACACGTGCTGTGGCGGCCGAAAACGCAACTTCGAGCAGTTCGCCGATGAGGCTAGCGGCGAGCGTTGCTGCAACGATTGCTCCGACCTCGTTGGGAACACCGTTGATTACTGCGGTAGCGGTGAGTCCCATCGCCGCACCCACGATGAATCTGACACTCGTGTAGTTCGCCCATTTCAGAAATTGGAACGGGATTCGCGCTTCGGAATCTCGGTGAAACAACTCGGGATCACCCAGCATCGAGGCCGAGAAAACGACAGCCGCGACGAGTGGCCCTAGGACAACGGCGGCAAAGAGAGTAGGAAGTACGGCTGGCGAGGCTTGTGCCGTGTTGGTGAGCGTAACCGTACTTCGTTCCGCAACGGCTGCGGCCAAGGCGAGACCCAGAACGGCCCACGGGTTGCCGAGCGTATATCCACCGGCGACGAGCCCTGCGGCGCATAGGATCGCGATGAATGTGACGCTACTGACGTATGTGGTGACTCGTCGCTGCATGTCTAGTTCAGTGGCTCCTGCTTGCGCTATCCCTCGAAAGGGGTATACGATCTAGGAGCCGTCAGTTCCCAATCGAGGAGTAGCGCTATGAGCACGTCGCGCATCCGGGTCTGGTAGACCCAATCTTCCCCCTGGGTTCCTTTGCCCGCATCCCTCGAATGGGGTAGGCAGGCAGGCTTCCAGGCGAATGAAAATCCGCTAAGCAATGAGCCCACGCCTGAAGCCAACCGCGACGGCGTGGGCTCTGCTGCGGGCTTGCAGCTTGGCGAGAAGGTGGCGGACGTGGGACTTCACCGTCTCCTCCGACAGATACAGCCGCTGACCGATCTCGCGGTTGACGAGACCGTCGGCGACCAGCTGCAACACCTCTATCTCGCGCGCCGTCGGCTCCTGTTCGAGCTCCCGCAGTAGCGGCGGTCCGAACGGGATCACCGCGCCCGCGCGGCTACTGCCGCGCTTGGCAGCCGCCGCTTCGAAGCGACGGCTGTGGTCACGGTAGCGACTGAGGATCTCCTTGCGCTCTGCAGCGTCCACTGGCTCCGGTATCGGCCTTGTAGTGGACGCGCTTTAGCCGAATGAAGTACCTCGAACGGGGGAAGGGACGATGCGCCGGGGCAGCACAGAGGCGTGATCTCGAAAAATCGTCCGTGAAAACGGTGAAGGCCCCGGAGTCCGGGGCCTTCACATTTCCTGCTCGATCGAGGCTCTGCTCTAGGCTGCGAGCGAGGCCAGCTCGCGCAGAGCCGCGAGGCGCGACAGTGCTTGCCCCTCGAGCTGACGGACACGCTCGCGCGTCAGGTCGAGCTCGTGGCCGATGGCCTCGAGCGTCCACGGCTCACCCTCGAACCCGAAGCGGAGCTCCAGGATCCGTCGCTCACGCTCCGGCAGAGCATCGAGCGCCCGGCGAACGCCCTGGCGTCGAAGCGACTCCTCAGCCTCATCGAACGGGTCAGCGGCCTCACGATCCGCGAACAGGTCGCCGAGCTCACCCTCGTCGTCTGCGCCGACCGTCTGGTTGAGCGAGACGGACGCGTGCGCGGCGCCGAGCGCCTCGTCGACGTGCTGGATTGGCAGCCCTGTCGCCTCCGCGAGCTCCTCCTTCGTAGCCTCACGGCCGAGCTCGACCTCGAGTCGACGCGCCGCCCGCGACAGCTTCTGCTGACGCTCGACGACGTGCACAGGAACACGGATCGTGCGTGCGTGATTGGCGACGGCGCGCTGCACGGATTGCCGGATCCACCACGTCGCGTACGTCGAGAACTTGAACCCACGCCGCCAGTCGAACTTCTCGACGGCGCGATTCAGGCCCAGCGTCCCTTCCTGGATCAGGTCGAGGAACGGGACGCCGAGGCCGCGGTAGCCCTTGGCGATCGAGACAACGAGACGAAGGTTGGACTCGATCATGCGGCGCTTCGCGACCGGGTCGCCGCGCTCGATCGCCTTCGCAAGCGTCACTTCCTCCGAGGCGGTCAGCAGCTTGTGCCGGCCGACGTCCGCGAGAAAGAGCTGGAGGCTGTCAGCTGCGCCGGAAAGTGCTTCAGCCGCCCAGACCTCAACCTCGGCCTGTTCCTTCTCTTTTTCCGCCGCAGCGCCGGAAGCCGCGCGCGCCAGACCCACGTCGAGGCCGATCGTCTCCAGCTCGCGCTGCAGTTGCTCGGCCTCCTCCTCGTTCAGCTCGTGCTCGAGCACGAATGCCTCGAGCTCCGTGGGCTCGACGAAGCCGCGCTCCTCCGAACGCTCGATGAGCGCCTTGATCTGGTCAGATTCAAACAGTTCGTTCAGCTGGTTCTGCGTCAAAGAGGTGTTCAGTCCTTTCGGGTGCTGCCCTCGTTGGTCGGAGTCAAGCTTCCCTATCGTACCCTGCTCTTCCTGCCTCTATCCCTAAGACGGTGTCAAGCTCGCGTAGATACAAACGCACGCAACCGCACCGGTATTCCGCCTGGGGCGGCGAAGCCGGTCGGTACACGCACAAGAACCTGGGCAAGCCCATACACAGTGTAGACGGCTGAACCGGAAAAAGGTAGTCGGCGTAGTCCGCCATGACTATTTCTCGGTAGCTGAGCCTTCCGGCTCGACCGCGTTGTAGACAACGGCCGAGAGAAGCAGTGCGGCTACTCGGCCGCGGCCGCGGCCGCGGCCGCTTCGGTAGGTGTTTCCTCCGGTCGTGGCGCACGCGCCCATTCCTCGTCGAACTCGACGCGCCAGCGGCCCTCCTCGTTCTGCGTGAGCGCGAGCTTGGCGCTGAAAGTCCGACCTGAGCGGCCACGGAATCCCCGCACCGCCTCGGTCGTCTTGTTCGTTGCCATCAGTTCCTTCACGACCGACGGCGGCAACGTCTTCCCTGCTTTTTGCTTCCAGATCACGAATCCGCAGCCCGGATCGTCCTTCGACCAGCACGAGTAGCCCTTGCGGTTCTCGATCACGTCGCGTCCACAGACGGGGCACGGTCCGAGATTCGCACGCTCGATCGGAACGTCCTTGAGCTGATCGAGCTCCTGGATCGTCTCCCTCGTGAACTCGGCAATGTCGGTCATGAACGCCTGCCTACTGGCCGTGCCGGCCTCGATGTCGGCCAGCCTGTGCTCCCATTCGCCAGTGAGCTCCGGTGAGGTCAGCGCGTGCCCGTCGAGGAGCTTGATCACCTGGACGCCCTTGCCGGTCGCGTGGAGCGCCCTTCCGTCACGTTCGATGTACCCAACCGTCAGCAGTCGCTCGATGATTGCCGCGCGTGTTGCGGGAGTTCCGATACCCGACTCCTGCATTGCCTCTCGGAGCTCGCGATCCTCGATGGACTTGCCCGCCGTTTCCATCGCCGACAGCAGGCTCGCCTCTGTGAAGCGGCGGGGCGGTTGAGTCATTTTCTTGAGCGCGGCTACCTCGCGTGTCGTCACGTCCTCGTCCTGCTCGAGAAGCGGCAACAGCTGATCGCCACCCTCATCGGCCTCGGCCGCGTCGGACGAGTCAGCCTCTTCCCCGTACACGGCTTTCCATCCGGCCGCAACCATCCGGCGACCTGATGTGCGGAACACGTGCTCCTTTACTGTCGTCTCGACCCGGGTTCGCTCGTACTCCGCCTCCGGGTGGAAGACCGCGAGGAACCGGCGAGCCACCAGGTCGTAGATCTTGAGCTCGTCATCGCTCAGCTTCTCGAGCTTCTGGTCGGATCGCGTCGGGATGATCGCATGGTGGTCCGTGACCTTGGCGTCGTTGACGACGCGCTCGAGAGGGAGGGCGTCCAAGTTCACGACGTAGCGCGCCGCCTTCGCGTACTCGGCGTTCCCGCCGACGAGAGCGGCCGTGGGACGAATGTCGTCTACGAGATCGCTCGAGAGGTAGCGCGAGCTCGTCCGCGGATACGTGAGGAGCTTCTTGTCCTCGTAGAGCTTCTGTGCGGCTCCCAACGTTCTGCGCGCGGTGAAGCCGAAGAGCGTGTTCGCGTGCCTCTGGAGCGACGTCAGGTCGTAGAGGGGCTTGGGCGCCTCGCGCTCGTCGGTCTTCTCGAGCTTGGTGATCGTCCCAGCCGCATCGGTGCAGTCGGCCACGATCCGGGCGGCCTCGTCCTCCTTGATCCGCTTGCCGCCCAGGTAGCGGCCGGCGTACACGCGCTCGCCGACGGCGGCGAAGGTCGCCTCCACGAGCCAGTACGGCTCGGGCACGAATGCCTGGATCTCGAGCTCCCTCTTGACGATCATCGCGAGCGTTGGAGTCTGCACCCGCCCGAGTGAGACGGCGCCGTCGAAGGCGCGACGCAAGCGAATCGTCGCGGCGCGCGTTGCGTTCATCCCTACGAGCCAGTCGGCCTCCGAGCGCGAGCGCGCAGCCTCCTCGAGCTGGTGGAAGTCGTCTCCCGGCCGGAGTCGGCCGAACGCGTCCTGGATCGCAGACTTCGTCATCGAGTTGAGCCACAAGCGCTCGATTGGCTTGTCGACCTTCGCGGTCTCGAACGTGTACGCGAAGATCAACTCGCCTTCTCGCCCGGCATCGCAAGCATTGACGACCCGGACGACATCGTCCCGCTTGAGCAGCTTGTGAATGACCTTCAGCTGCTTCTTCGACCGCTCGTCGCGTGCTGCAAGCTCGAAGCGCTCTGGGACGATCGGTAGGTCGTCCATGCGCCAGCGCTTGAACTTCGGGTCGTACTCCTCCGGATCGACCAGCTGGACGAGATGGCCCACAGCCCACGTAATGACCGTGTCCTCGGACTCGAGCCAGCCGTCGTGCTTGGCGAACTTGCCGGGCATCGCGCCGCTCAGATCGCGGCCGACCGAAGGCTTCTCGGCGATGATGAGAGTCTTGCCCATTAAAAACACCATAGCCAGTGCGTCTGACCTCGCTCGTGACGAGGCGAACAAGCAGCTCGCTTCGCGACCGCTGCTCGCCGTCGATGGAGACTCGTTCGCACACCGCGCCTATCACGCCTTACCGAAGTCGATGCGGCGCGCCGAGGGGCGCCCTGCCGGCGCGCTCGTCGGCTTCATGAACATGCTCGTTCGTCTCTGGGAGGAGGAGACCCCGCGTGCCTCGTCGTCGCCTGGGACACCATCGGTGTTCCGACCTACCGCAACGAGCTCTTGCCCGCATACCAGTCGGGCCGGCAGTTCGACGACGAGCTCGTCGAGCAACTCGAGCTTCTGCCGGCGCTCGTCGGCGCGGCGGGGATTATCTGCGCGCAGAAGCGGGGCTACGAGGCTGACGACTTTCTGGCTGCAGCCGCGGCGCAGGAGCGAGGTCGCGACGGGATCACGCTCGTGGCGACGTCCGACCGCGACGCGTTCCAGCTCGCTGACTCGCGCACGACGATTCTCCAGCCGGTACGTGGGACGAGCTCGATGGCGCGGATCGGCCCCGCCGAGGTGCGGCAGCGCTACGGCGTCGATCCGTCCCAGGTCGTCGACTTCATCGCGCTTCGAGGCGATCCGTCGGATCGCATTCCGGGCGCACGGGGTGTCGGGGAGAAGACTGCGGCCGCGCTTCTCGCCGAGTTCGGAACGCTCGCTGCGCTTCTTGCTGAAGGCCGCTTTCAGGCCGAGGCCGACGGGCTCAGGCGATTTCAGCGGATTGCACAGCTCGACTCTGATGCGCCGCTCCCCGAGCTGGTCGACCGCGCGCCCGACTGGCAGCGGGCCTCGTCTCAGGCGGCCGACCTCGGTCTCGGCCGCCTCGCCGAGCGCCTGGCGCACATCGGATGATCGAAATCGTCAGCCACCCGGCATTCGCAGAGCTCCATCCCACCGGCGCTCATCCCGAGCGCCGCGAGCGCCTCGAGGCGATCCTGGACATCGCAGGGCCGTACGTCGAAGGGCGGGCCGCCACGCGTGAAGAGATCGAGCACGTGCACGAGCCGGCCTACGTCGACGCCATCGCCGCGGTCGATCGCGAGGTTTGGCTCGACGGAGACACCTTGGCGGGCCCCACGACGTGGGCGGCCGCACGCCTAGGCGCCGGGTGCGCGTGCGTGGCCGTCGAGATCGGAGGCTTCGCGCTGGTGCGGCCGCCCGGCCACCATGCGCTGAGCGGCTCCGCGATGGGCTTCTGCATCTTCAACAACATCGCCATCGCGGCCCGCCACGCACAGCACGCGCTCGGTGCCGAGCGGGTAGCGATCGTCGATGTGGACGTGCACCACGGCAACGGGACCGAGGCGAGCTTTCGCGGAGACGATTCGGTGCTATTCGTGTCGCTCCATCAGTGGCCCCTCTATCCGGGGACCGGCGGGCCGGGAACGAGCGATGAGACGATCCTCAACATCCCGCTCGCCCCCGGCTCTGGCGACCTCGAGTACGCAGCCGCATTCGGCGAGCTCGTCGAGCCGCGCGTCGCCGCTTTCCAGCCCGACGTCGTTCTCGTCTCACAGGGGTTCGACGCGCACGTCGACGATCCGCTCGCAGGCATGAGGCTCACGGCCGATGGCTTCCGCGATCTCGCTCGGCGTTGTGCGGGACTCGCGCCTCGTGTCGCGGCAGTGCTCGAAGGGGGGTACAACATCGAGACGCTGCCCTCGCTTGTCGAGGCGGCGCGCGTCGGCTTCGCGAGATGAGCCTCAGCGCCGCGCGCTGGCGAGCTGCTCGAGCGCTTCACGGCGAGACGAGACCCCGAGCTTTCGAAGCAGGCTCTTGACGTGCGAGCGAACGGTGTGCTCGGAGATGAAGAGGCGCGCCGCGATCTCATCGGTTCCGAGGTGCTCGTCGAGCAGCACGAGAACCTCCACCTCTCGGGCCGAGAGTCGCGCGGCGATCGCGTCGGGCACGCCGCCCTCCAACCGGCCACCGTCGCGTACGCGGTCGAGCAGCCGCCGCGCGACGGCGCCCGAGAGCGCAGCCTCACCGCCGGCCACTCCACGGAGGAACGCAGCGATCCGCTCAGGCGGCTCGCTTTTCAGGAGGTAGCCCGCCGCGCCGGCGCGAACGGCGGCGAGCAAGTCTGCCTCCATCCCCGAGGCGGTCAGGACGACGACCTCGCAGGCCGGTGCCGCAGTGCGGATGAACGGGAGCGCGACTGTCCCATTCATGCCCGGCATCGCGAGGTCGAGGAGCACAAGATCGGGATGCAGGAGCTCCGCGAGCTCGATCGCCTCCTCGCCGTCACCGGTTTCGCCCACGACGTCGAACCCGTGTTGACTGAGGAGCGACGAAAGCGCCTCACGCGTGAGCGGATGGTCGTCGACGATCAGGATGCGCTCGTCCACATGTGGCTTATCGGCAGCGCGCGCCATGCCGACAAGGGGAATGTGGAGGTGAACCGCACCGACAAGTTCGGGCAGTGGCTCGTCGGCGAACTGCTTCTGATCGCCCTGCTCGCCTCCGCGACAGCATTGTTCGTCACCGCGACCGATCTCAGCGACAGCTACCGGCTGCCGCCGGCCCGCCTCGTGCTCGACACGGCCGTCGCCGTGATCGCCACCATCGTCGCGATCCTGGCGGCGATCAGGTTCAGGGTCGAGGGGCGTCTGATGGACCTCGTGCTCGCCGGCGGCTTCTGGGCCATCGGGCTAGGGACGTTCGCCTTCGGGGTTGCCCCGGTGCTAGCCGGCGGACGTCTATCTGCAACCGAGGCGTGGGCGGGCATCGCTGCAGACCTGATCGCAGCCGTGCTGATCGCAATCGCGCCATTCACGCATCGGCGGGTACAGGAACGAGCACCAGCGCTGCTTCTCGCGCTCGCCACGACCACCACCTTGCTCGCAGTGCCTTGGCTCGCTCTCGCATCGGGGCGCTCCTACGCGCCGCTCGCCGCTCCGGGCGAGAGCCGCAGCTTGGCTCTGACCCTGTCCTTTGCAGCGCTCGCGCTGCTCGGCCTCGTTGCGTTGATCGGCTTTGGCTTGCGCTACAGGCGCTATGGCCGCGATCTCGACAGCTGGCTCTGTCTTGCGCTAACGCTCACGCTTTTCGCCGATCTCCACTACGTCCTGACTCCGACGCTCTCGGGGCAGTACGTGCTCCAGGGCGACTTCCTGCGGCTGCTGTCGTACGGCGTCCTGCTTGTGGGCGTCTGGCGGGCGATCAGCGAGGCCGAGTTTGGACGGGCGGTCGCCGACGAGCGCGCCCGCGTCGCTCGCGAGATTCACGACGGGCTGGCGCAGTATCTCTTCGCGCTCTCGACGCATGTCACCATGCTGGAGTCAGGGGCCCCTCTCGAAGAGGTGCTGCCGCGGCTCAAGAGTGCGTCGACCGCCGCTCAACAGGAGGCGCGGTTTGCGGTTCTGGCGTTGTCCTCGGCGGGTGGACGCGCACCATTCGACTCCGCTCTCCGCCGCTACGTGGACTTCCTCACTGCCGACGGGGTTCTCGAAGTCGAGGTCGATATCGATCCGACCGTCCGTCTCGCGCCTGATGAGCAGATCGAGATCTTCCGGATCGTCCAGGAGGGGCTCGCAAACGCTCGCCGCCACGCCGGAGCCAGTCGGGCCGACGTGCGGGTCAGGCAGCGCAACGGCCGGCGGGTCGTATCCGTCCGCGACGACGGGATTGGCTTCGAGGAGTCGGATCCGGCGGGTGGCCAGGGGCTTCGCAACATGCGACTCCGTGCCGAGGCGATCGACGGCGGCTTCTCGCTGCGCTCCGTGCCAGGGCAGGGGACGGCGATCGAGATCGTGCTGCGGGCCGCGTAGACAGCCGAGAGCCCCACGAAGCGCACCACCGCCCAAACGTCGCGACGCGTTTTGACGTGCACTGGGCGGTTGGTCCAAGGGCGAGGTCGTCCAGACTGCCGCGCCTACTCCTTGGGCTGGTACGTACAGACCAGTACGCCGGTGCCGGCCGTGACGCAGCTGACGAGATGCAACGGCCGGACCGCACCGTCCTCGGGGAAGATCCGCTTGCCACCGCCGAGCACGATCGGCTCGATCATCAGGTTGAGCTCGTCGACCAGGCCTTCGGTGATCAGGGTCCTGACGAGGCTCGCGCTGCCCCAGATCAGCAGATCGCCGCCGTCGTAGTCGCGCAGAGCAGCGACTTCCGCGACGGCGTGATCGCCTGACAGCAACGTCGTGTTGTTCCAGGTCAGGTCATCCGCTGTCAGCGTTCGCGAGACGACGTACTTCTTGATCGCGTTCATCTGGTCTGCAAACGGGTCCCCGGCCCGGTCGGGCCACGCTGCGGCCATCCCCTGCCACGTGCGCCGGCCGAACAGCAGCGCCTCGACCGAGCCCATGCCCTCGTCGATTGCCGCGCCCATCACCTCGGGGTCGAAGAACGGCATCGACCAGCCGCCGTGGGCAAAGCCCCCGTCGCTGTCTTCCTCCGGGCCACCTGGTGCCTGCACCACTCCGTCCAGACTCATGAACTCGTTCACCACCACTCGCATCGCTCGCTCCTCCGTCTCGGGGTCCGTACGTTAGACGGGCGAGCCTGCAGCGGCTCAGCGCGCAGGCGGGTCGGTGACGTGGCGGTCACGTTGTGATCGACTCGACACGTAGAAAAGCCCTGTGACCAGGGCTTTTCCGTAGCAGGCCTGTAAGCCGGATTCTGTCTTGGGTGACCATCTCTCTAGGCTGACGGTTGCCCGGCAGCTCGAGCGGCGTACCCGATCCCTCTGCGGGCCGCGTCGACGGGATCTGCTTCGCCTTGCACCGAACGGGGTTTGGCTAGCCACCGTGTCGCCACGGAGCTGGTGGGCTCTTACCCCACCGTTTCACCCTTACCGGCGTAACCGCCGGCGGTCTCCTTTCTGTGCCACTGTCCATCGGCTTTCGCCGTCTGGGATTTCCCCAGCGCTCTGCCCTGCGGTGTCCGGACTTTCCTCGAGCCGTGAGGCTCGCGGTCACCCGGCCTGCGCTACCGATGGTAACGCGATCTCTGGGATGCTCGTGCCGTCCGCGAGGATCGAGCCGCACTCCGTGCAGGCGAGGGCCGTCGGCGCACGCCAGAGGAACTCGCCGCATACCGGGCACTCGAGGCTCGCGCCACGGGCGAGCGCAGCGAGCTCCTGGTCGAGCGTTCGGTTGAGGTAAGCGAGGGTCACCGAACGCTCCGGAACACCCCGATCACCTTGCCGAGCACCTGCACGTGGCTCGCATAGATCGGTTGCATCGCGGCGTTCTCCGGCTGAAGCCGCACACGCGTCCCCTCACGGTAGAACGTCTTGACGGTGGCCTCGTCGGCTGCTTCGTCGTCGCCTGCGAGCGCCACCACGATGTCACCGTCGCGGGCGTCGCTCTGGCGTCGCACGACCAGGGTATCGCCATCGAGGATGCCGGCTTCGATCATTGACTCGCCCTTGACGCGAAGGAGGAAGTCGGCATCCCGTCCAAGCGGCTCGGGAACGGCGATCTCGTCCTCGATCGTCTCCTCGGCGAGCAGCGGGCCACCGGCCGCGATCTGACCGAGCAGCGGCAGCTTCCGGATGGGTGCTACGTCGCCGTCCGAATCGACGCGACGATGACCTATGAGCTCGAGTGCGCGCGGCTTGGTCGGATCGCGGCGGAGCAGTCCTGCTCGCTCGAGATTCGCGAGATGCGCGTGAACGGTGGACGGTGATGCAAGGCCGACGGCCTCGCCGATCTCTCGGACGGTCGGCGGGTAGCCGTGCGCGTCCACGTACTCGACGAGGAACCCCCAGATCTCCTGTTGCCTGGTCGTGAGCATCGATTCCTCCGAGTCGCTAGCCGACGGAATGGGGTAGTGCAGATGTGCCAAGCTGCACGAACACGTGTTCGTGGTGAAGAGTAGGGATCCTTCCGGACGGCGTCAATGCCTGGCCGCTCGCCCGCTGCTCCGCTCGCCCTGATATGAGTGAGGCCCCTTTCCGGGGCCTCACTCATACGATGCGCTGGAGAGGACTTGAACCTCCACGACCTTGCGGCCACAAGGCCCTCAACCTTGCGCGTCTACCAATTCCGCCACCAGCGCGCGGCCGGCGCATTGTAGCGCCAGCTGGCCAACGATCAGATCACTCTGAAGAGCACGACGGTGTTCACAGCGAAGAGCAACGCGACCAAGACCGTGACCCGCGTGAGGTTGCGCTCGACGATGTGGGTTCCTCCCTGCGACGCCGGCGTGAAGCCCAGTCCACCAAAGCCCGTGTCCCTGCCTGAATGCGCGAGAACGAGCGCGACGAGAGCCGAGCTGAGCAGCACCTGCAAGACCGAGAAGAGCGGAACCATCGCGGCGGCCATCGTACCAGCGGCGGCTTCTGCGTCGGCGTCAGCGTCGGTCGACGATCGCGCGCTCGAGGATCTCCTCGATCAGGCTCACCTGGCGTCGCACGTCATGTCCTTCGGCGGCGGATCGTCCGACCTCGTTCGGAAGCGGTAGGGCGGCGGCCAGCTCGAGCGCCGTAACGAGTGCGTCGCCGTCGAGCGGATCGACAAGGATCCCGGCTCCCGGCGGGACGAATTCCGGCGGCCCTCCGATCTGTGTCGCCACGACCGGGCGAGCTGCGGCCATCGCCTCGAGCGTCGCGAGGCCGAAGGGCTCGCTGAGGCTTGGCTGACAGACGACGTCGGCGGCGGCAAGCCATTCCGGTACCCGGTCGTGCGCGACCCTCCCGGCCAGGTGGATCCGAGAGCGCCCTTCGAGAGCCGGACGCAGGGGCCCGTCTCCGAGGAACGCAAGGCTGCCCTCGCCGAGCTGCTCGAAGGCATACGCGAGCCTGAGGACGTTCTTGCGCTCGGTGAGCGAGCCGACGCACAGGTATGCGGGGCGCCGGGGAGCCCACCCGACCGTGCGCCGTGCAGCCTCGGCGTCGATCGGGGCGAAGCGGTTGAGATCGACACCGCAGTCGATCACCTCGATCTTGCCGCGCGCATCTGGCACGGACCGTTCCAGACGGTCTCGGAGCCAGGCCGAGACGGCTACGATCGTGTGTGCCCGTCGCGCGACGAGCGCGGTCATCGCACGAATGCCGGTCTGGCGCTCGGCGTTTGCAACGTCCTGCCCGTGCGCCGTCACGACGAGCGGCGCGCGCGTCTCGAGGGCGGCGAACAGGCCGGCCGGAACGAGAAAGTGCGCGTAGACGACGTCGGGCCGGAACCGTCTCGCGCCGTCCCGTACCGCCCAGGCAAGGCCAAGCTGGCGCCGCCTGCCGCCGCTGCGGCGGTCGACGACAGCTCGCTCGAGCTCGTGTCCTCTTGCGACGAGCTCGCGCTCAATCGTCTGGACGAAGACCCCGAGATCGGGGTCTTCCGGCCCGGGATACATCTGAGATACGAGCAGGATCCGCACGGTTCGACGGCCAGGAGTATCGCAGCGCCACTGGGCGGTCGGCTCCGCGGGCGTCTGTGGGCCGTCATCGTCATCTACTCTCGGGCAATGCACGTTGCCGTTCGGCTCTTCGCCGCTGTGCGCGAGCGGGCAGGGACCGGGAGTCTCGAGCTCGATCTGCCCGCCGGCGCGATTGTCGACGACGTCTGGGGGGCGCTCGGCCTCGGCGACCGTCCCGACGGGCTCCGCTTCGCCGTCAATCGGGCGTTCGTCGACGACGGTGCGCGGCTTGTGGAGGGCGACGAGGTCGCGATCATCCCACCGGTGTCCGGAGGGGACTTCAGGCTCGCGGAGACGCCGCTCTCGCTTGACGACGTCGTACGCGAGGTCGCGACCGACGAGGCCGGTGCGATCGCGACCTTCACCGGCACTACGCGCGGCCACTCACGCGGTCGAGACGTGATCCGCCTCGAGTACGAGGCGTACGAGGGCATGGCCGAGGAGACGATGGCCGCCCTCGGCGCACGCCTGCGTGACCGCTACGCGCTCTGCGCGATCGCGATCCATCACCGCACCGGCGCCGTCGAGGTCGGCGAGTCGAGCGTCGTGATCGCCGCATCTGCTCGACACCGAGCCGATGCCCTCGCTGCGTGCCGCGATGCCATCGACGAGCTGAAGGTGACGGTGCCGCTGTGGAAGAAGGAGATCTACGTAGGAGGCGAGACGTGGATCGGCCAAGGATCCTGAGCCCACACGCGCGATCGTCGGCCGTGATGGCCTCGAGCCTCTGCCTTTGGTCGACGCTCGTTTCCGCCGATACGACAGAGCGATGACCGGACTCGATCCCACACCGAGCTACGAGCCGCGCTCCGCGCCGGAGCCGGAGACGATGCCGAGCGCTGTCCGCCATCCTCAGACGGCCGGTCAACTCCTGCGCCGGATCGGCTCGGGCGATCGTCGTGCTGGCCGGGCTCGCACTCAAGTTCGGTTTCGCGTTCGTGAAGTTCTTCTCGATCTTCATCGCGGTCGGAGGCTATGCGCTGATCTGGGGCTGGCAGTTCGCCGCGGGCTTCGTGCTCCTCATCCTGATCCACGAGCTGGGCCACTTCTTCGAGGCGCGCCGGCAGGGGCTACGACCATCGCTACCCGTCTTCGTGCCGTTCCTGGGCGCGTACGTCGCGATCAAGGGAGCGCCGTTCGACCCTTGGCGGAACGTGCTCGTGTCGATGGCCGGCCCGCTCGTCGGCGGGCTCGGCGCGGCCGCCATGCTCGTCGCCGGCGAGGCAAACGACAGCGACATGCTGCGCGCGCTCGGCTACACCGGCTTCCTGCTCAACCTGTTCAACTTGCTTCCCCTCGGACCGCTCGACGGCGGTCAGACCTGGCGGTCAATCAAGATCCTCAGGCACGGTGGCGGCGCCGCCACCGAGGCGCTCGCGCATCGGAAGGCGCTCCTCGCCACGGGTCTCTATCTCGGCATCGCGGTTGCGCTCGTCGCCGGCATGGTCGTCGCGCACGTTCCCCAGTCGCGTCTGTGAGCGATCTGCCGGCGGAGAACGGCGGTCGCGCGGGGCTCGATCGCAGGCTGTTCCACCGCGAGCGGGAGACCCTCGCGAGCGACGTCTCCTTGATCGCGACAGAGTTCCTGGCCGGCTTCCAAGCGGTGCAGCGCATCGACCGGCCCGCCGTGTCGATCTTCGGCTCGGCCCGGGTGGCCGAGGGGTCGCCCACATACGATGCGGCACGGCGTACGGGAAAGCGCTTCGCGGAGGCCGGCTTCGCTGTCGTGACGGGTGGCGGCCCCGGCGTGATGGAGGCCGCCAACCGCGGGGCGCGGGACGGTCGAGGGCTGTCGGTCGGCTTCAACATCCAGCTGCCCTACGAGCAGGGTCTGAACCCCTACTGCGATATCTCGCTCACATTCCATCACTTCTACGCGCGCAAGACCATGTTCGTGAAGGCCGCGGAGGGATTTGTCATCTTCCCGGGCGGTTACGGGACGCTCGACGAGCTCTTCGAGTCGCTCACGCTGATCCAGACGGGAAAGATCGGAGTGTTCCCGGTCGTGCTCTTCGGCAGGGACTACTGGGAGGACCTGCTCGCGTGGCTACGCGTCGAAACGATCGGGCGCGGGCTCGTGTCGGAGACCGACGTCGCATCGCTGCTGATCACAGACGACCCCGAGGTCGCGACCCACGCGGTGGTCGGAGCCTACGAGGCGCGCGCCAACGCCGACACGCAATAGCGATGGACGCGCCGGCAGCGCCTTTCATGCTCGCTGGAGGGCGTGAGGGAGTCTGTACCGCGCGGCTCTGCTCTCGACCCCGGCGCCTGTAGGGGGAGTCGGCGCCGGCGGTCGAGAGCGGTTGCCCGTCTTCACGGGGACTCTGCTCGCGGGTCGTAGGGCGGAGTGGAGGGGCACCTTGCCGTACGACCTAATCTCAGAGTCGCAGCCCATTCTGAGAGAAAGCTGAGAGAACGCTCGGAGTTGGATGGGACATGCAGATCCCTGCTCCGGGCTCACAGGAACGACGCAGTCAGCTCACAGGCGGTTCTCAGGTTCGCCTGCTCCGATAGAGGCTCGATAACCGGCACAACGGCGAACTGGAGAGAGGCGGGACATGGAAGCACGAGAGGACATCGAGGCCCGACCCGAACGGAAGCGGGTCGGCGTGCGCATTGCGGCAGTCGCCGGCGCGGTAGCGATCGGAGTGGCCACCGGAGCAGCGGCCGTCACCGCGCTCGACGGGAGCGGCGGTTCGCCCGGCGCCACCACCGCGGCAGCCGGAGCCGGTACGACTCAGCCGGCGGCGATCACCTCTGGCCTGACGGCCGAGCAGATCTACGAGCGAATGTCTGCCGGCGTCGTGGACATCACGGTGACGGGTTCGAGCTCCTCGCAGGCGCCGTTCGACCAGTCCGGCGGAACGCGGTCCGCCGAAGGATCCGGCTTCGTTCTAGACACCGCGGGCAACATCGTTACGAACTACCACGTCGTCCAGAGCGGCTCCTCGTTCAAGGTGACGTTCAAGGACGGAAGCACGGCCAAGGCAACTCTGGTCGGGACGGATCCGTCGACCGACCTCGCAGTCGTCCACGTCGACGTCGCGACCTCGTTGCTGACGCCGCTCGCTCTCGCGAACTCGGACAACGTCACCACAGGTGAGCCGGTCGTAGCGATCGGCAGCCCGTTCGGGCTTGCGGACACCATCACATCCGGCATCGTAAGTGCTCTCAACCGCGAGATCGACGCGCCCAACGGCGCACCGATCACGGGCGCGATCCAGACGGATGCCGCCATCAACCACGGGAACTCGGGCGGTCCGCTGATCGACGCTTCCGGCAAGGTGATCGGCGTCAACTCTCAGATCGACTCCGAGTCGGGTGGGAGCGACGGCGTCGGCTTCGCCGTTCCGAGCAACACGGTTGACCGCGTGACGAGCCAGCTGATCGCCGGCAAGAAGGTCGAGCATGCGTACCTCGGGGTCAGTCCCGTGACCGTGACCGCAACCGCCGCGAGCCAACTCGATCTCCCGAGCGGTGTGCAGCTGAGCAAGGTCGAGGCGGGCTCACCGGCAGCGAAGGCTGGTCTCTCGGCAGGGACGGGCTCCCAGACGATCGACGGCCTGCCCTATACGGCGAACGGGGATGTCATCGTCAAGGTCGGCGGCAAGACCGTGGCGACGTCGGACGAGCTCCGCTCGGCGATCGACGCGAAGAAGCCCGGTGACACCGTCAGCCTGACGGTCGTCCGCTCGGGCAAGCAGCGCACGGTGGAAGCCACGCTCGTCTCGAGGCCGTCGTGACTCGCGATCGCCTCGTAGTTCTTCTCAGGAATTTCTCAGGTATGTCTGTCAGGATCAGGCCATGACGACAACCCAGGCGATTTCCGACGTCCCGCGCACGCGTGTCCTGATCGTCGACGACGAGCCGTCGATCGTCGACGCGGTCGGGACCGCGTTGCGATACGAGGGCTTCGACGTCAGCACAGCGGTGACAGGCCGAGATGCCCTCAGGAAGGTGGCCGAGGACGACCCCGACTTCATCGTCCTCGACGTCATGCTTCCCGATCTCGACGGCTTCGAGGTGACGCGGCGCATACGTGCCGAGGGCACGATCACCCCTGTGCTCTTCCTCACCGCCAAAGACGCGACGGAGGACAAGGTCGTCGGTCTCAACGTCGGTGGCGACGACTACCTCACGAAGCCGTTCAGCCTCGCCGAGCTCGTCGCTCGCACCCGCGCGATCCTTCGTCGCGCCGGTGCGGACGAGGATCAGCGCACCGTCCTGCGCTTTGCCGACATCGTCCTCGATCAGGAGACATACGAGGTCACGCGGGCAGGCGAGGAAGTGCAGCTGACCTCGACCGAGTTCAACCTCCTCCGGTTCCTGATGCTGAACTCGCGCAGGGTGCTCTCGAAGAGCGAGATTCTCGCGAACGTCTGGCACTACGACTTCGGCGGCGACGGCAACAACGTCGAGACGTACATCAGCTACCTGCGCCGCAAGCTGGACGCACACGGCCCGCCCCTGATCCAGACGGTTCGTGGCGTGGGTTATCGGTTGCGCGTCGGCGACCGCTAGCTCATCCCGCCGTGTCGCTGCGGGCTCGCCTACTCGTTCTCACCGTCGTCCTCGTGACGGCGGGCCTGCTCGTGGCCGACATCGCGACCTATGCGGCGCTCCGCTCGTTCCTGAACAACAGGGTTCAGCATTCCCTCGACGCCGCTGCGGGCATCGTGGTTCGGGGCATCTACGACCAGCGGGGGCTCGATCCCGGTGAGATCGCGACGCTGGCAAGCGCGGCCGGCGGCGTTTTCATCCAGGTACGGGACGTCAACGGAACCGTCGTCTACGAGGCGCCCACGAGATACGGACAGGCCATCTGGGGACCCCAGCTCCCGGCCGACCTGGGCATCCCGAGCGACGCTGGCGGAGGGGCGAGTGCCGCACCGGGTCCCGGGCGAGACCCGACCGTCCCGCAACGGGAGTTCACCGCGCCCGGACGGGGAACCACGTCGACGTCGTTCCGAGTCCGCTCCATGCGGCTTCCGATCGGCGCCACGGTCTCGGTGGCGCTGCCGCTCAACGAGCGGGACGACACGCTCGCGCGTCTCTTCCGGATCGAGCTCGCCGTCACGCTGGCCGTCCTCGCTGTGGCGGCGCTTGCGAGCTTCTGGCTCGTGCGCCGGAGCCTGCGTCCCCTGGACGACATCGGGGATACAGCTGCCGAGATCGCCGCCGGCGATCTCGGCCAGCGGATCGCCCGTGCCGAGCCGCGCACGGAGGTTGGCCGCCTCGGGCTCGCGCTCAACGCGATGCTTGGCCACATCGAGCGCGCCTTCGCCGAGCGTGAGGCGTCGGAAGCCCGGCTACGGCGGTTCGTTGCCGACGCGTCGCACGAGCTGCGGACGCCGTTGTCGGCTGTGCGCGCGTATGCAGAGCTCTTCCGGCGGGGCGCCGATCGGAACCCCGAGGACCTCTCCCGCGCGATGGGCGGGATCGAGATGGAGGCGGAGCGAATGGGCGTGCTCGTCGACGATCTTCTGCTCCTCGCACGGCTCGACGAGGGCCGGCCGTTGGCGAAAGAACCTTTCGACCTCGCCGAGGTGGTCGAGCAGGCGGTCGAGGCCGCGCGCGCGATCTCGTCCGACCACCCGTTGCAGCTTGCGTCCACGCCCGGCCTGATCGTGGTCGGCGACAAGGGACGGCTGCGCCAGGTCGTCGACAACCTGCTCGGAAACATCCGCACGCACACCCCCGCCGGGACCGGTGCGCGGATCAGCCTCTTGCCGCAGGACGGTGCTGCTGTGCTGCGCATCTCCGACGACGGCCCCGGCTTGTCGCTCGCCGAGCTCGAGCGCGTGTTCGAGCGCTTCTACCGCGGCGATCCGTCGCGTTCCCGGCTGCGGGGCGGAACGGGTCTCGGCCTTGCGATCGTCTCTGCGATCACAACGGCTCACGGCGGAACGGCGACCGTCTCGTCCGCGGCGGGAGAGGGTGCGATCTTCACGATCTCACTCCCGCTCGCGTCGGCGGTGTCTCTGACCGCTGCCGACGGCCGACACCCACTCCCGATGGGTCAAACGGAGCCCGCTACGAAACAATTGTCGCGTTAACGCGGGCGCAACGCGGACAACACCCGGTCGCAACGTACTCGCATGTACAAATAAAACCGATCGGATGTGCACGCTCTCATTGAGAGCTCAGCAAGATGCATGACCCTCCTGCACTGCGTTCCGGTCACGGCAAGGCCAGAGCCGTGACCGGGACGTCGTGTGCCCGCGATCGTGTACGTGGCGGGATGGCTTGGGAGGGAACCTGGAGCGTGCCTCCAGACTGCGTCGGCGCACGTGCATCGGAGGATGCGATTGTTGGAACGCGAGCTCATGAGCGTCACCTCGGGATCGCTACGAGCTCTTGGCTTTGCGTCTCCAGCTCGTGAGGTCGTAGACCGCGTTCAGGCGCTTGAGGACGGCCCGAGCGATCACGTCGCCGGCGGGGCGCTCGAAATGGACGCCGTCGCCTGCGCGCATCTTGACCTCGCGGCCCGCACCGTCCTCGAGGTACTCGGCGAAGCCACCGGACGGGCCCGCGAACAGTGTGTAGGTGTCGAGGTACGACACGTGGGCTGCGCGCTTGAGTGCCTCCCCGCGCACGACCGCGTTGACGGTGTCGAACCGCACGGTCTGCGCGGGGCTGCGCGTTATCGGCAACCCGATCCAGATCAACTGCGCACCGCCTCGGACGACCGTGTCCATGACGCCCGCGACGCGCCGGCGATACTCGCGTAGCCAGCTCGCCGAGCCGAACTCTCCGATCCGTGCCCCCGACGGCAGGCCGGTCATGTACGAGTGGTCGTCGTTGCCGCCGAACGCGAGGATCACCGCCTTCGGCTTCAAATCGACCATCTGCTTGTGGATCTCGGCGAACCAGTTGAAGGCGTCGGGGCGGCCGAGGCCTGTCGCGACCCGGCCGTCGACGCCGCCGACGGGGTCGATCACGGGGCTCGCGCCTGCGGCACGCGTGATCGACCAGCCCGGCACGATCACGAGCGAGTCGCCTGCGATCCAGAGGCGCAACGGGTGCTTGGGCGTGAACGCCAGCTTCGCAGGTGCAACGGGCTTGACCGGTACGCCGCGCGTCGGCGATGGCGGCGCCACCACCGGGGCCGGTGAGGGCGCCGCTTGCGGGGGCAGCACGATCTGGGTGTCGATCGTGTCGTCGTCTCCGCGGCCGAGAGCCCACTTGACGGCGTCGCGGGGACGGTCGAGGAGAAGGGCATGGCTCACGTCCGCGAGCGGCCCCGTGATCGCAAGTGCGACATCCCGCCGCGTCCCCGCTTCCTGGTTGTAGGCGGTCTTGTGCAAGCCTGGGGCGTTCAGGAGACAGGCGACGAGAAGGCCTCCGATAATGACGCTCATCGCACGGCCGGCAGATACGAGACGGCGTCCGTCCTCATTGCGCTGGCGCTGGCGCTCGCGCGCACGTTCAGAGGCTCGGGTTTGCGGGTCGGGCTGGCTGATCATCAGAACTGGAAGTAGATAAAGGGTGCCACGCCTTCGGGGCCCATCGCGTGGGTGAGCATGAGCGCGAGCGCCAGTACTGCGATCTGGCCGGCGGTCGGTAGTCGTGAAAAGCGCGCCATCACCGCCGTCGGGATACGTGCAGGGAGGTACTGCGAGCCGATCCCGACGACGATCGCGAGCAGTACGCCCGCCGTCACGAGTGGCGATGCCTCGCCCCACCGCGTGAACAGACCCGTCAGCATCTCCCAGGCCGTTGCGAACGAGTCAGCGCGAAAGAAGATCCACGCGAGACAGACGACGTGGAATGTCACGAGGCGACCGACGAGGCGCTGCCGTCCGTTCATCGCCGCGTCGTCGGCGTGGGGCCCACGTCGCAGCCGCTCGATAGCAAGCCCGACGCCGTGGATCAGGCCCCAGACGATGAACGTCCAGCCGGCGCCGTGCCACAGTCCCCCGATCAGCATCGTCAGGATCAGGTTCCGGTACGTGTTGAACTCGCCCTTGCGGTTGCCGCCGAGCGGGATGTACACGTAGTCGCGCAACCAGCGCGAGAGCGTCATGTGCCAGCGCCGCCAGAAGTCCTGGAGCGACGCCGCCGTATAAGGGCCGTTGAAATTCTGCGGGAACTTGAAGCCGAGGAGTAGCGCGATGCCGATCGCGATGTCCGTGTAACCACTGAAGTCCGCATAGATCTGGACGGCGTAGGCGTAGACCGCGATCAGGATCTCGAGCGACGAGTGCTGGCCCGGAGCCCCGAAGACCTCGTCGACGATGTTCGCGGCGAGGAAGTTGGAGATAACGACCTTCTTGAAGACCCCCGTCGCGATCAAGAAGCAGGCACGGCTCAGATCGACGCGGCGGGGATCGCGCGCCGTCGCAAGCTGCGGGATCAACTCGCCCGGCCGCACGATCGGGCCGGCCACGAGATGAGGGAAGAACGAGAGATAGGCAGCGAACAGGTCGATTCGTACCGGCTCGGTGTCGCGTCGGTAGATGTCGACGACGTAACTGATCGCCATGAACGTGTAGAAGGAGATCCCGACCGGCAGTACGATCGAGCGGAACGCGACTGGTGTGTCGAGCCCGGCGACCGACAGAAGCCCGTCGGACGAGCTCACGAAGAAGTCGTAGTACTTGAAGTACGCGAGCACGCCGACGTTGCCCACGAGGGCGAGGATCAGAAGCGCCTTCGCGCGGACGGCATCGTCGGAGGCTCGGTGGATGCGAAGGCCGAGGAGCTGGTTCCAGACCGTGCAACCGGCGAGCAGGAAGACGAACCGCCAGTCCCACCAGCTGTAGAAGACGTAGCTCGCGACGATGATGAAGAGCCGCCAGCGGTGCGGTCGGGGCATCGCGAGCCACGACAGCGGCAGCACGATCATGAAGAAGATCGCAAACGTTGCGGTCGGGAACAGCACCGCGTCAAACTACTCATCCCGACGCTCGAATGGGAACGTGGACGACGTTGTGCTCGAGGGCCGCGTGCCTGCCTTCAGGCGCGCACCACCCGCGTCGCCAACGGCCCGTGCCCGCCTTCAGGCAGGCACCACCCGCCCGGCTACTGGCTCACGATCAACGCGGACCCGTGCGCTTGACGAGAAGCATGGTGCCTGCCTGAAGGCAGGCACAAGCCTCGCGGTCACACGCGCGGGCAGGCGACGACTAGCGCCTGCCTAGACGCAGGCACGCGGCCGCCCGCGTACGCCAAGGTCATTTCGTAACGGTCGTCGTATCCGGGGCGACCGGGAGCCTCGTGATCGCTGTCTCGGACTCCGGTGCGCGACCATCCTCGAGCAGCGTGTGCTCGACAGGAGGCGAGAACCAGGCGGGATCGGGTTGCGCCGGCTGCTCGAGCGGACTCGGGGCCCAGTACGTCGGCTCCGTGTCGCGAGCGCCGTGCGCGAGTGCGAGCTCGACGAGCGCGACGATCGCCCAGGATGCTGCCATCACGGCGACGATCGCGATCGGCTCCAGGTCGGCGACGGCGACGGCGACGGCGACCGCGACGAGGAAGGCGACCTCCGGGATCCAGCGCGGGATCGAAGCCTGCCGAGCAGCAGGAGCCGTCAGCGAGCTCACCCAGGCATGGCTCTCCGGTGTCGGGTCGTCCCAGCCCGGTGCATCCTCACTGGGCAGTGCCGGCCGCTCTGCGCCAAGGCGCTTGACCTCGGCTCGGAGCGCCCTCACCTCACCGCGGAGCTCGCCGAGGGTCTGTGTCAGCTCGTCGCTTGCGTCCTGGTCGCTAGGCATCGTCTGCGCCGCTGGCCGGTGGTCGGTCGCGCATGGAGTCGATTGTCGCGCGCGCCTGTTCGTGCACGTCGGCGCGCCGCTCACCGATCGTCGCCTCCGGCGCAATCGGCACGGAGGGCGCCTCGGCCTGTGGAGAGGCTGGGGTCGGCGGCCAGGGTGGCGTCAACGTGTTCCCCTGTCGGCGTCGCCGGCCGAGAAGGCGGGCGAGCGCGGCGAGAGAGAGCAGTCCGACGACCCACCCGATAAGCCTGCGCACAGATCGATCCTACCGACGCAAGCGGCGGCAGCTACAGTTTTCGGGCTTCCTGCCTCGCCTCGTGCCGCCTGTTCCCAGCGGCACCTGCCGGTGAGGCCGACTAAGACCGAAGGAAGGAGTACAGGGACACCATGAACGACTACGAGATCCTGCTGATGCTGGACCCCGAGCTCCCCGACGAGAAGCAGTCGGAGATCGTCTCCCGTATCGGCGAGCAAGTCGCGCAGGGTGGCGGGACGATCGACCGCCACGACGTCTGGGGCCGGCGCAAGCTCGCGTACCAGATCGACCACAAGGACGAGGGCAGCTACCACCTGCTCCTCCTCACTGCTACCGCCGAGACGCTCGACGAGATCACGCGCGTCCTCAAGATCGACGACTCGGTGATGCGCTTCATGGCCACCCGTCGCTCCGAGGGGGGTCCAGGAGAGCCCGTAGCGGTGGGCGCCCCGACGAGCGACGATGTCGGCGACGACCCGTCGCTCGATCTCGAGGAGGAGTAACCCATGCCCGCCAACATCAACCGCGTCATTCTCGTCGGCAACCTCACGCGCGACCCGGAGCTCAGGCACACCCCTTCGGGGACCGCGGTGTGCTCGCTGCGCCTTGCCGTCAATTCCCGCCGGAAGGACGACTCGGGCCAGTGGGTCGACAAGCCGAACTACTTCGACATCACCGTCTGGGGCGCACAGGGCGAAAACTGCGCGCAGTACCTCGCCAAGGGGCGACCCGTGGCGATCGACGGTCGTCTCGAGTGGCGCGAATGGGAGACCCAGGACGGTGCGAAGCGCCAGGCAGTCGACGTGGTGGCCGACAACGTTCAGTTCCTGGCCGGCCGAGGCGACGGCGAGGGTGGCGGCGGCACCTACATCCCACAGGCAGCCGGCGCCGCCTCGGCAAGCGCCGAGTTCCCCACGTCCCCGTCCGACGACGACATCCCGTTCTAGGAGACCGACATGGCACAGAAAGCCCCACCGCGTAAGCGCCCCGGCGCCGGCACGGCGCCCGGCCGGCGCAAGAGCTGCCACTTCTGCAAGGACAAGGTCACGGAGGTGGACTACAAGAACATCAACCAGCTTCGACGCTACATCTCGGAGAAGGGCAAGATCCGCAACCGCCGCATCACGGGCGCCTGCCGGCGCCATCAGCGCCAGGTCGCGGTGGCTGTCAAGCGGGCCCGAGAGATGGCGTTGCTGCCGTACGTGAGCGGGTAGCACGATGGAGGTGATCCTTCTCAAGGACGTCGAGCACGTCGGCCTCCGCGGCGAGGTCGTCGACGTCAAGCGCGGCTACGCTCGTAACTTCCTGCTGCCTCGCAAGCTTGCCGAGAACGCGACGCCCGGCAGGGTCGCGGAGATCAAGCGCGTCGAGGCCGACCGGGCACGCCACGAGGCACGCACAGCCGAGCAGGCCGAGGAGGTGGCAGGCATCCTGCGGACAACCGTCCTTCGCTTCGAGGTGAAGGCGGGGCCGACGGGCGCTCTCTTCGGCTCTGTAACGCCGACCGACGTCGCCGACGAGATCTGGCGCACACGGAAGATCCGCGTCGACCGCCGCAAGATTGGCATCGACACGATCAAGCGGATCGGACGCTATGCGATCGCGATCGACGTCTACGACGGCGTGACGGCCGAGGTGAAGACACTTGTCGTGCCCGAAGGCGGTGAGCTCCCGCCCGAGGAGGAGCTCGCGGCGATGGAGGCTGCGGAGGCGGTGGAGGCCGCCGCGGCGGCCGCGGCAGCCACCCCACAGGTCGACGAGCTGACGTACCTCGAGGAGGTCGAGTCCCCGGCCGAGGCCGGGGGCGAAGTCGAGGCCGGGGCCGCGCGCGATGAGGCGGAAAGCCCCGTCTCGGAGGCCGCAGACGCCGAATGATCGAGTCGGGGCGGGCGGGCCCGTCCGCCCCGACCGGTTCTCCCCAGCCTGCCCGCGTCCCGGTGGACGCCCTGGGGACAACGCGACGTCGTTCCCGCTTCGAGCGGGAATTCTCTCCACAGCCCGGAGCCGACCTTCTCCCCAGTGTGCTCTAGCTCTGTGGGAAATCGGAGGGTGGCGACCGGGGTATGTGGAAGAATCGGGGGAACGTATGTTCCTCCGATCGCTCCGATCCCGCCTAGGTAAGCCCCTTGGCCGACCGTGGAGCCGGCGCTTGCGACGCCCCGCTGCACGTCGGATCCCCAGGCCGTCCACAGGGTGCACGTCTCGTACGGTGCGGGTTTGATGTCCTCCGTGGCCACGATCGAAACAGCCTTGCCCGTGCGCGTCCTTCCGCACAACCTCGAGGCGGAGGAGTCGGTGCTCGGCGCCATGCTGCTCTCGCCTCGCGCGGTCGAGACGGCGTCGGAGATCATCGACGCCGGCGACTTCTACCGGCCCAGCCACGGCGTCGTCTACCGCGCTGCGATCGAGCTGTACCAACGCGGAGAACCCGTCGACGCGATCGCGCTCGTCGATCACCTGGAGAAGAAGGATGCGCTCGACGCTGCGGGAGGCAAGCAGAAGATCCACGAGCTTGTCGCCCTCGTGGCGGCAACCTCGAACGTCGGCTACCACGCGCGCATCGTTAAGGAGATGGCGACCCTCCGAGGGCTCATCGCCGTCGGTGACGATATCGCGCAGCTCGGCTGGGACCGGTCCGGAGAGATCACCGATCTGGTCGATCGCGCCGAGCGCCGCGTCTTCGAGCTCACTCAACAGCGGGCGACGAGCGAGTTTGCTCACATCGAGGAGTTGCTGAAGGAGAGCTTCGAGCGGATCACGCAGCTGTTCGAGGCGGGAACGGACATCACCGGCATCCCGACCGGCTTTCGCGAGCTCGACAAGCTGACGTCTGGCTTCCAGCCCGGCAACCTCGTGATCATCGCGGCGCGGCCGTCGATGGGGAAATCCGCGCTCGCGCTCTGCATGGCCGTGAACCTTGGAGTCCGCCACGACACCCCGGTTGCGCTGTTCACTCTCGAGATGTCGAAGTCGGAGGTGACGCAGCGGATGATGTGCAGCGAGGCCAAGGTCGAGTCGCAGCGCCTCCGCTCGGGCCGGCTCTCACCGGAGGATTGGCCGCGTCTGACGGCGGCGTGCGACAAGTTGATGAAGGCGCCGATCTACGTCGACGACACCGGCTCGATCACGATGATGGAGCTGCGCTCGAAGGCCCGGCGGCTCAAGTCACGCGAGCCGAAGCTTGGCATGATCATCGTCGACTACCTCCAGCTGATGACGTCCGGCTCGAACCCCGAGAACAGGGTTCAGGAGGTGTCGCAGATCTCGCGGTCGCTCAAGGTTCTCGCACGCGACCTCGACGTCCCGATCGTCGCGCTCTCGCAGCTCTCCCGCGCCGTCGAGCAGCGACACGACAAGCGCCCGATCCTCTCCGATCTTCGTGAGAGCGGATCGATCGAGCAGGACGCGGATCTCGTAGCGTTCGTCTACCGGGACGAGTACTACAACGGCGAGGAATCCGACTCGCAGGGGCTCGCCGAGGTGATCCTGGCGAAGCACCGCAACGGCCCGACCGACTCGGTCAAGCTCAGCTTCCTCAAGCGGTATGCCAAGTTCGCCGACCTCGCGGCTGGATCGTAGGGACGGGGCCTGCCCCGCCTGGTTGCACAGGAGCTTGCACCGACGTGGCGCCATCGCCTCGAGCTCGACGTCTAGCTCGCTGCGGGCACGAGCGCTCTTACACGCGAGACCCACGAGGGCCGCGCTGCGGGGTTGCATGCTCTCTGTCCGGAGGGTAGAGCGTCTGCCATGCGGTCGTCGTCCATCCACCCGGGAGCGACGCGTTGGCACTGCTTTCACGAACCTGAAGTCCGGGGAGGGTGTGGGCAAGGTCGTCGACCTCGTCGTCACGCAAGGACTGCTCCGCACGACCCGAGGCTCGGCGGCGCGCCGCAAGACCTGCAACACTGTGGCACGTGCCAGCGACTGTGATCGTCGGCGCGCAGTGGGGGGATGAGGGCAAGGGCAAGATCGTCGATTTGCTCGCCCAGGACTCCGACCTCGTCTGCCGCTACCAGGGTGGCCCGAATGCGGGTCATACCATCGTGGTCGGCGACGAGGTCTACAAGATCCGCGCCATCCCTTCGGGGATCATCACAGGCAAGGCGAGCGCAATCGGCGCCGGGTGCGTCGTGGATCCGCAGGTGCTGATCTCGGAGCTAGACGACCTCGAGGCGCGGGGCCACGAGACCGCTGGGCTGGTACACGTCTCCGGCAACGCGCATCTGATCATGCCCTGGCACGTTGCGATCGACGGCGCACGTGAGCGACGTCTCGGTGGGCTTCAGATCGGGACGACCCGCCGCGGGATCGGCCCCGCCTATGCCGACAAGGCAACGCGGATCGGCATCCGCGTCCAGGATCTCCTCGAGCCAAAGATCCTGCGCCAGAAGATCGAGGTGGCGATCACCGAGAAGAACGTCTGGCTCGAGCGGGTCTATGAGCTGCCGCTGCCCGACGCAGAGGAGGTCGTCGACACCTACGAGGGATACGCGCAGCGGCTTCGCCCCTACGTCTCCGACACGTCGCTTCTGGTCGATCGCGCCCTGCGCGATGGCCAGCGCGTGCTGTTCGAAGGCGCCCAAGGCACCCTGCTCGACCTCGACCACGGCACCTACCCGTTCGTCACCTCCTCGAGCCCGATCGCGGCGGGCGCAGCTGTCAGCTTTGGCATCGGCCCCCATCGACTCGAACACGTGCTCGGAGTCTCCAAGGCGTACGTCACGCGTGTGGGCGAAGGGCCGTTCCCGTCCGAGATCGAGGGTGACGCGCAAGAGCGCGTTCGCGAGCTCGGCGGTGAGTTCGGCACGGTCACCGGCCGCGAGCGTCGTTGTGGCTGGCTCGATCTCGTCGCGCTCCGCTATGCCGTTCGTCTCAACGGGATCACCGAGCTGGCGTTGACGAAGCTCGATGTGCTCTCGACGTTCGCCGAGCTGCCGGTCTGCGTTCGGTACCTGCTTCCGGATGGCCGCGAGACATCCGAGTTTCCCGCCCATCAGAGCGACTTCCACCACTGTCGCCCAGTGTTCGAGACGCTCCCGGGCTGGAACCGGGAGCTCGACGACGCGACGTCGATCGCGTCACTTCCCGACGCTGCACGCGCCTACGTGATGTTCGTCCAGCGCGAACTCGACGTGCCGGTGACGCTCGTTGGCACGGGTGCTGCGCGGGCGAGCGTTCTCGTCTAGCCGCCGGGCGCCGACAGGACGAGCATGTCAGGCCCTGCGGGGAGCCCGGGCCTCGCACCGACCGGGCGCCTACGGGAGCAGTCCGGGCGGACCGATGATCTCCAGGCCGTGGGCGTCGGCCGCGGCCGCCAGGCGGTCCATGTCGACCTCGCGACCCGCCGGAGGAACGTCGGCGACCTCTGCTGGATCGGAGGCCGCGGCGACGAATGAGGCGAAGCCCCCGGGGGTCGAGACACCCAACCAGCGTGCTCGCGCCGATTCCACGCGATAGGCGTGAGGAATGCCGCGTGGTGCGAACGCCGCCTCTCCGGCGCGGATCGTGCGCGCACCCTCGGGGGTAAAGAGCGTGAGCTCGCCTTCGAGCACTACGAACGTCTCGTCCTCGCGGTGGTGGATATGGAGGGGTGGCATCTCGCCGCGCGTGCCCGTCAGTTCGACGATTCCAAGTGACCCGTTCGTCTCCTCTGGCGACACGAGAATCCTCGCGAGGTTGACGAAGAACCAAAGCGGCTGAGCGACCACGCCCTCGATGGATGCTGAAGACATCGTGCTCTCCCTTCTTATAGACTCCAAAATAGAGCTTTAGCTATAACTCCAAAATAGAGCTATGTCAAGGGAAGAACTCAACCCGTTCTCGTACGCCGTGCTGGCGCTCGTCGGTCCCGGAGGTGCCGGGCCTCACGACATCGTCTTGATGATGCGCCGCGGCACGCCCTACTGGGCTGCCGCTGAGAGCCACTGGTACAGCGAGCCGAAGCGTCTCGCGCGCCTCGGGTATCTGGCTGCCGAGGAGGCCGTCGGCCGAACGCGTGCGCGAACGGTGTACCGTCTCACGGCACGAGGAGAGCTGGCTCTACGCGAGTGGTTGCCGGAGCCGACACCGTTCCCCAGGATCCAAAGCGAAGCCCCTGTACGTCTGCTCGCTGCAGACGTGGCGGCTGACGATGCAGCACTCCTAGCGAGCCTGCTCGCGATGAGGGTGCAGCTCGACGCGATTGCCGCCTCCCTGGAGGCCGCTGATGCGCGCGCGCTGGAGCTACCGCACCGCACCAGGTATCTACGGCTTGTGCACCGCCTGGGCCGCCGAATCGTCGATGCTCATCGTCTCTGGCTCGACGAGGTCGAGGCGGAGCTCGGCGGGAAGGGATGACAGTAGACTCGCCCCCATGAACGTCCTCATCGTGGGCTCGGGCGGCCGCGAGCATGCCCTGGCCTGGAAGATCGTGCAGTCGTCATCTCTCTCCGCGCTTCACGCGGTCCCTGGCAACCCGGGAATCGCGCGGCTCGGCGAGTGCCATCCGGTGCGAGCCGACGACATCGAGGGAGTTCTCGGCCTCGCACGGTCGACCTACGCCGACCTTGTCGTCGTCGGGCCCGAAGGACCGCTCGTCGCCGGGTTGGCGGACGCTCTGCGTCAGGTGGGTGTCCCCGTCTTCGGGCCGGGTGCGGGCGCTGCCCGGATCGAGGGCTCGAAGGGCTTCGCAAAGGACGTGATGGACGCGGCGCGCGTTCCTACCGCTGCCCGGCTCGCCGAGCCGCGCGTTCCCTGCGTCGTCAAGGCGGACGGCCTCGCCGCGGGCAAAGGGGTGTTCGTGTGTACGACCCAGGCGGAGCTTGCTGCAGGGCTTGCGGCAGCCGCTCGGATCGGCGGCTCGATCCTCGTCGAGGAGCTGCTCGAGGGCCCGGAGGTCTCGCTCTTCGCCCTGTGCGACGGCGCGCATGCCCTCGCGCTGCCTCCGGCGCAGGACTTCAAGCGTGCGTTCGACGGCGACAAGGGGCCAAACACCGGAGGCATGGGTTCTTATGCGCCCGTCGCCTCGCTCGGGGCTGCGGAGATCGACGAGCTGGTCGAGCTCGTTCACATACCGGTGCTGCGTGCGCTCGCCGAACGTGGAACACCGTTCGTCGGCCTCCTCTACGCGGGGCTCATGCTCACCGAGGACGGGCCGCGGGTGATCGAGTTCAACTGCCGTTTTGGCGACCCGGAGACACAGGCGCTTCTGCCGCTCGTCGAGGGGGACCTGCTCATGGCGCTCGCAGCGGCTGCCACCGGGGACCTCACGGGCGTCGAGCTGGCACGCGGCGCGGGTGCTGCGGTGAGCATCGTGCTCGCTGCGAGTGGTTACCCCGAGAGCTCAGACAACGGTGCCGAGATAACGGGCGTGGAAGCGGCAGAGGCCGCCGGAGCGCTCGTCTTCCACGCCGGGACGGCGCTCTACGACGGACGGCTCGTCACGAACGGCGGGCGGATCCTCAACGTCACCGGGCTCGGCGGCGACCTCGCAGCAGCCCGTCGAGTTGCCTATGCCGGTGCCGACCTGATCTCGTGGGACGGAGTACGTCGGCGTGACGACATAGCGCTCGGGGCATCGCTCGTCGCATAGAGAGGCGCGCCTCGCGCACTCACGCACGGGTGGGCGACGGAGCGGCCACGAAAGCTGGCGACAGTCGGGTTCGCTGGAGCTCGCCGACCACGAGGCGGGCTAGACTGAAGCAGTGATCGAACGCTACTCCCGCCCGGCCATGACGCGTATCTGGTCGGATGAGGCCAAGCTCGAGCGTTGGCTCGAGGTCGAGATCGCCGCACTCGTAGGCTGGGCCGTGTCGGTGTCGTCCCCGGTGCCGACCTTGCTGCGATCCGCGCGAACGCACGGCCGCCGTCACCCGTGCGCGTCGCGGAGATCGAGCGTGAGACAAACCACGACGTTGCGGCGTTCGTCGATGCCGTCGCCGAGACACTGGGGCCCGAGGGGCGCTGGTTCCACTACGGCCTCACGTCGTCGGACGTGCTCGACACGGCGCTCTCGATCGCCGTCCAGCAGTCCGGCCTGCTTGTGCTCGCAGGCCTGGAACGGGCCCTGGCTGCCGTTGTCGGACGCGCCGAGGAGCATCGGGTGACCCTCTGCATCGGGCGAACGCACGGCGTCCACGCGGAGCCGACGACGTTCGGTCTCAAGCTCGTCGGCTGGGCGTTCGCGCTCGGTCGCGACCGGGAGCGCCTCGCCCGCGCGATCGAGGGGCTGAGAGTCGGCAAGCTCTCCGGCGCCGTCGGGACGTACTCGGCGACCGACCCCGAGGTCGAGCGGATCGCGTGCCTCGAGCTCGGGCTCGAGCCTGCACCCTCGTCCACGCAGGTTCTCCAGCGCGACCGCCACGCGGAGGTGCTGAGCGCGCTCGCCTCGGTCGCGTCGTCGCTCGACCGGTTCGCGACCGAGATCCGGCACCTTGCGCGTACGGAGGTGCGGGAGGTCGAGGAGCCGTTCGGCAAGGGCCAGAAGGGCTCGATCCGCGATGCCGCACAAGCGCAACCCGATCACGGCCGAGCGCATCTGCGGTCTTGCGCGCGTCGTCCGCGCCAACGCGCTCGTCGGTCTCGAGAATGTCGCTCTCTGGCACGAGCGGGACATCTCGCACTCGTCGGCCGAGCGGGTCGTGCTTCCAGACTCGTTTCTCGCCGTCGACTACATGCTCGACCGCTTCGCCTGGCTCGTAGAGGGCCTCGTCGTGCGAGCAGAGCGCATGCGAGAGAACCTCGACGCAAGCCACGGCCTCTACTTCAGCCAGCGGCTGCTGCTCGCGCTCGTCGAGTCGGGTCTGTCCCGCGACGACGCGTACCGGCACGTACAGCGGCATGCGATGCAGGCATGGGACGAGGACCTCGACTTTCCCGCCCTCGTGCGGGCCGATCCCGAGCTCGCGGAGCGCATCGATGCCAACGTCGTCTTCGACCTTGCGGCGTACACAGCGCATGTCGATCTCGTCTTCGACCGGCTCGCCCCGGTTGCGACCCCCGAGCCGAGCCGTGTCTGAGCTGACCACGCACCTCGCGAGTGGCAAGGTGCGCGAGATCTACGCTCTCGACGACGAGCGCCTGCTCCTCGTCGCGTCCGACCGGATCTCGACGTTCGACGTCGTGCTGCCGACGCCGATTCCCGACAAGGGCCGCGTGCTCACCGGCTTGTCGGCGTTCTGGTTCGCCCGCACGCGTCACATCGTCCCGAACCACCTGCTCGACCTGCGCGACGATGGTCGCAGCAGCGAGTGTCGGCGGCTCGAGATGCTCCCTGTCGAGTTCGCCGTGCGCGGCTACCTCTCCGGCTCGGGCTGGAAGGACTATCTCGCGACCGGCGCGGTCTGCGGCCATGTGCTTTTGGAGGGGCTTCTCGAGTCGGATCAGCTGCCCTCGGCGATCGTGACGCCGGCGACCAAGGCCGCAGAGGGTCACGATCTGAACATCACGGAGGCTGAGGCGGAAGAGCTCTGCGGTGTCGATCTCTACCGGCGTGGCCGCGACGCAGCTCTCGCGCTCTACGCGTACGGAAGCGCCCACGCAGCAAAGCACGGGATCATCCTCGCGGATACCAAGTTCGAGCTGGGTGTCGATGTGAGCGGTGTCCTCACGCTGGGCGACGAGGTGCTCACTCCCGACTCGTCGCGCTTCTGGCCCGCGGCCGAGTATGCGCCGGGCGGCCAGCAGCCGTCCTTCGACAAGCAATTCGTCCGCGACTGGTGCGAGACGACCGGCTGGGACAAGACCGACCCAGGTCCGGCGCTTCCCGACGACGTCGTCACCGGCACCCGCGGCCGATACATCGATGCGTTCGAGCGACTGACAGGGATTCCCTTCGATCGCTATCTCGCCGACCCGAAGGTGGTTCTGTGAAAGCGACCGTGCTCGTCCGGCCCAAGGCCGGGATCCTCGATCCTCAGGGCGAGGCCGTCCAGGCGTCCCTCCGCAACCTGGGCTTTCCCGTCGCCCAGGCACGGATAGGCCGGCTCGTCGACGTCGAGCTCGAGACGAGCGACCGCGACGAGGCGCTCGCGCAGCTCCAGCGGATGTCTGCCGAGCTGCTCGCGAACCCGCTGATCGAGTCGTTCGAGGTGACGCTTGGAGATGAGGCGTGACCGACGTGCGGCGCCCGCGCATCGCCGTCGTCACCTTCCCCGGCTCGAACGATGACGGCGATGCAGTGCTCGCGCTCTCCGGCCTCGGGGCTGAGCCACTCTCGGTCTGGCATGCGGAGACTGCGTTGCCGAACGGAACGACCGGCGTCGTGTTGCCCGGTGGCTTCTCCTACGGCGACTACCTCCGCTGTGGCGCGATCGCCCGGTTTGCGCCGGTCATGGCGGCGGTGCGCGACCTCGCTGCCGCAGGTGCCCCCGTCCTCGGCATCTGCAATGGCTTCCAGATCCTCTGTGAGGCAGGGTTGCTGCCCGGCGTCCTGCGACTCAACCGGCAGCAGCAGTTTGTGTGCGCGGACGTGTCGGTGGTGATCGAGACTGCCCGCACGCCGTTCACGGATGGGTGCGTCGTCGGCGACCAACTCGTGATCCCGGTCAAGCACGGCGAGGGCAACTGGTACGTGGACGACGCGACCTTGCAGAAACTCGAGCAGCGCGATCAGGTGGTGCTGCGCTACACGGAGGATGTGAACGGCTCGGTCGATCGCGTGGCCGGCGTCGTCAACGAGCGGGGCAACGTTATGGGCCTGATGCCTCACCCCGAGCATGCCGTCGACCTTCTCCTCGGGCCGGTAGGAGGGCTGCCAGTTCTCATGGGACTGGTCGCGGCCGCGAGCGCGTTTGCGGCTGAGCCCGGCCTCGTAGCGGACGTGCCCGTCACGGCCTGAGCGCCTCCTGCAACAGCGAGGCGCGCTCCAGCTTTTCCCAGAGCCGCTTGACGTCGATCTCACGCAGCGTCACGGGTCCGCGTCGGCCCGTTTTGCCGGTCACGTATGAGAAGCGAACGAGGCGCTGCCCGTCGGCGGTCTCGAGGAGCTGGACGCGCGACGAGAACCGCTTCTCTCCTGCGTGCTGGGGAAGCGTCACCTCCTCCAGCACGCGAGCCTTGCCAAACGGTGTGGTTGCCGTTGTCATATGGGCAACATAGCCAGCGAGAAGTGACAGCTATGTGGCAAATCTGGCGCAGAAGCGACGGAGGAGCGTTAGGCTGCTTGCCTGATGGCTCGCATCGCAGTGCTCGACGACTATCAGGGCGTGGCGCGTCGGTACGGCGACTGGAGTCGGATCGAGGCCGCCGGCCACGATCTGACCATTTTCGATAAGCACCTCGGCGATCTCGATGCGGTCGCGAGCGCACTCGAGCCGTTCGAGATCGTCTGCACGATGCGCGAGCGCACCCCATTTCCGGCGGAGCTGATCGAGCGGCTCCCACGACTCGAGCTCCTCGTCACGACCGCGATGCACAATCGGGCAATCGATCTGGCGGCAGCCGCCAAGCGGGGTGTGATCGTGTGCGGGACCGGCTACCACGGCGGCGCGACCGAGGAGCACACCTGGGCGCTCATCCTCGCGCTCGCGCGGCAGATCCCGAAGGAGGATGCCGCGGTGCGCGCAGGAGGGTGGCAGACGACGGTGGGCGTTGGCCTGCACGGCAAGACCCTCGGCATCCTCGGCCTCGGCCGTCTCGGAAGCGCAGCCGCCCGCGTCGGGTCGGCGTTTGGGATGCGCTGTCTCGCCTGGAGCCAGAACCTCACGCATGAACGTGCAGCCGACGCGGGTGCCGAGCTCGTCTCCAAGGATCACCTCTTCCGGCAGTCCGACGTGCTCACGATCCACCTCGTGCTCAGCGGGCGGACGCGAGGACTCGTCGGCCAGGCCGAGCTCGCCCTGATGAAGGAGACCGCCCTTCTCGTCAACACGTCGCGCGGTCCGATCGTCGACGAGGCGGCGCTGCTTGCTGCGCTCGCCGACGGGACGATTGGTGGCGCCGCGATCGACGTCTACGACGAGGAGCCTCTGCCGCGCGACCATCCGCTTCGAAGCTCACCGAGGACGGTGCTCACGCCGCACCTTGGGTTCGTGACCGACGACGCCTACGAGACGTTCTTCACGGATACCGTTGCGAACGTCGAGGCGTTCCTCGCCGGTAGCCCCGTCAGAGTCATGGACGCGTAGAACTCCGAGCCAACTCTCCGCAATCTCTCAGGAGATGCTCAGGTGGCTGTCGTAGGATCGACGCATGGATACGAACCCGAATAGTCGCGACGCCGACGAGGACGGTGGACGTCTCACACGACGCGGCTCCCTCGTCAGGCTCGGTGGAGCCGCTGCCACGATGCTCGGCGCCTCTGCCTGGAAGCTCGAATCGGCGCACGACGCGGGCGCCGCCGGTACGGGCCCGGCTGCCAGTGGCAGCGGGTCTCGTCAGCTGCGTGCTGACTCCTGAGATGACGGAGGGCCCGTACTACGTCGAAGGGGACAAGGTGCGCAAGGATGTTCGCGAGGGGAAGCCCGGTGTGCTCCTCGACCTCCGGGCGACCGTGCTCGACGTGTCGAGCTGCAAGCCGCTCAAGGGTGCAGCCGTTGACATCTGGCATTGCGACGCTGGCGGGATCTACTCCGACACGTCCTCCCAGGGCACCGACGGCCTGACGTTCCTTCGCGGGATCCAGAGGACTGACGCCAACGGGCTCGCGAGCTTCAAGACGATCTACCCGGGCTGGTATCCGGGACGGACCGTTCACATCCACGTGAAGGTCCACCTCGGAGGCGCGACGATCCACACCGGGCAGCTGTTCTTCCCCGACGCGATCACCGATGCGGTGTACACGCAGGCGCCGTACAAGAGCCGACCGAACCGAGATCCGCGGAATGCGGCCGACTCGATCTACCGAAACGGCGGCAGCAAGTCGGTGGTGAAGCTGACGAAGAGCGGGTCGGCGTACATCGGGAGGGTCACGATGGGCGTCCAGACGAGCTGAACCGTGCCGCTCCCTCCTGAGGGGCCCGACTGGCTGCTCGCGGACGCTCTCGGGAAGACGACCAGCCGATGCTCCACCTCGAAGCTGGGTGAGCGAGCGGCTCGAGCGGCTGCAGGCTTCGGCGACGAGGGTCACATGAGGTTGGGTGTGTGGAGCTCGGAGAGGTAAGAGGCGCCCTGCTTGTCGAATCCGGCAGCTTGGAGGCGGCGGATGCGATTTCGCCCCATGGTGTTTACGAGGTCCTGGACCGCGGTCGCGGCCTCTCCGATATCGCCTGCACCGAGAGATTGTGCGGTCATGACCGTGAGTGCCTCGGTGAGGATCGGGCTGAGTCCGGTCAGGCTGGTGAGTTTGGCGGCACGGTTCTCGACGGCACCGGTGAGTGTGATCGCTTCGGCGGGGTCGAGGCTGATTCGTCGTCGGATATGTGCGATTCCGAAGTGGACGTGCCGGCGTTCGTCTCGGTGGGCGAGGCGGGCGGCCGTTGCCGTTGCGGCATCTGGGGCGTGCAGCTCGACGAAGCGGAGGAGGTCGAGGAATGTGCCTTCGCCGAGCACGTTGAGGAGGAGAGCCGAGTTGCTGAAGTCGGTCTCGTCGAGCAGCGTTTGGAGCGAGAGCTCGGTCGACGCAAGGGAGTAGGAGCGGGCGCCGCCTGCAAGGGCTCGTTTGGTGAAGACCTCGACATGTCTGGCTTCGTCGTAGATGTGGCTTGAGAGCCAGAGCAGGACTTCCGTGAACATCGGGTTGACGTCTGGGAGGAAGCGCGACGGGACGTAAAGCGCTGCGTATTCGTTCTGCGCGATATAGGTCATGACCTGGGCGACAGCCCGCTCGATTCGGTCTGGAAGGCCTGTGGCGGCCTCCCAGGGGATGTCGGTGCTGGCGTCCCACTGCGATCGTGCCGCTCGACGTGTGAGACCGGCGAGCTCGTTGGCCCACAGGTGGTCACGCTGGTTGAGCCTCCAGGCGTATGGGGGTGCTCCGGTCTCGACGATCGCCCCCAGTGGCGCGAGAGCAGCCCGTGCTGACACGACCGGAGGTGGTTCGCCCACGGCGTCGCGAAGCGTTTCGGTGCGAAGCGATCCGCGCCGGAGCGGGAGGGGGGCGCCACGCTCGGGTAGAGGGTCGGCCAGGATGCGTTCGACGTTGCCGCGGCGGATGCGGACGAGGTAGAGGACCTGGCCGCCCGATCTTTCGGTGGCGTCGCCTGTGTGCTCGTGACCAGAGATTCGAGCCCAGGCGGGGAGCTCGAGCGCGACGCTGCGTGCTGGCGTCGCGATCTCGAGCTCCCCGCCGACGGGAAGGTTCTCCAGTGACGCGGCGAGGAGCACCTCGAGCCCGCCGCCGAGCTCGAGAGTGGCTGCCTCGACGCGCCGGATGCTCAAGCCAGGTAGCCCTGTTCGAGCATCGCCTGGGTCAGATCCTGGTAGCCGGTCTTGTCGCCCGGCCGCCATTGTTTGACGCCCTCGAGGTCCATCAGGTGCCGGAGGGTGGGGTCGTTGTAGTCCATCGCGAGCAGGGCGTCCAGCCACCTGGCTGCCAGCTCGGGGTCGAACGTCGGTAGCGCGGTGAAGTTGCAGTGGTAGTACGTCGGGCTGGCCCAGGCCACCTCGAGTCTGGAGCTCGGCTCGAACCGCTCGGCCCGCAGCCGCGCCCACATTGCGTCGCCGACGGCTCCGGCGTCCGCGTCGCCGTCTGCGACGGCACGGAGGACGAGCAGTTCCGAGTCCCCCGTGTCCCCGTGCTTGCCGAGATCGGTGTCGAACCGTACGAGCGTCGTTTTCCGCTCTGCCTCCAGCCCGACCTTGGCCAGATAGTGGAGTGGGAGGATGGCAGCGTGCCCAGAGTCCCGGCTGCCGAGCGCGAGTCGTTTGCCGCTCAGCTGTGACGGCTCGTCGAATGCCTCTCCGCTGCGGGTCACGATCACGGTGCGGAAGTCTGCGTCCACGTCACGCATCCCCAGCACCCGGGCGTTGCCGCCGATTCGGTGCTCGGCTGAGACGTATGCGGTGTTCGTGTTCCAGCCGAGATCCACCTCGCCGGAAAGCAGAGCCTCGACGAGTCGCTCGTAGTTCGAGTACAGCACGTAATCGACGGGAAGACCCCCCTGGTTGAAGTACGTGCGGAACCCTTCCCAGATTGGGACGATGCGCTCGTGGTAGGCGACCGCGCCGACAAGGATCGTGTCGTCTTGGCTGCTCATGGCACGGGCAGGCCGGCGAGGGCCTTACCGATCCAGCTACGCAGAACGGCGTTCGTAGGTGCCATGACCGACCCGGCTCGGGCATCACGGAGGTGCCTCTCGATCGGAAGCGCTGAGGTGTACCCCTGCCCTCCCGTTGCCTCGAGGGCCTTCTGGGTGGCGCTGATCGCCGCTTCCGTCGCCGCGACCTTTGCCTCCATGATCGCGACAAGCGCGGCCGGGTCGGCGGCCTCGCCCAACCGGGCGGCCTCGCGCACCAGCAGCCGGGCCGCCCTCACCGAGATGTCCATGTCGGCGAGCAGGTGCTGGATGTACTGCACCTCGGCCAGTGAGCTGCCGTCGGGGTAGCGACGATTCCGAGCATGAGCGGTCGCCGCGGTTGCCGCAGCCGATGCGATTCCGACGCTCACAGCCGCAAGACCGACGAGGAAGAACGGTGCCACCGCCTCGAACACGAGCCCCAGCGCTCCGCCCGGCTCACCCACGCGACTGTCGAGGCCTACCTCGACCCCGTCCAACGCGAGCACCGTGCTCGAGTTGCCGGCCATCCCGACTCCCGTCCAGACGCCTTCCGCGCTCAAACCCGACGCCTCACCGGCGACCATGAACGCATCTGCTGTCCCCTCTACCTCCCCCTGCACCAGCACGAGGTAGATGCCTGCCTGGCCGGCCGAGGTGACGAAGCTCTTGCGACCCGAGATTCGCACTCCCCCGTTCGCGCGCTCCGCCCGGAGCTCCGGCGAGTAGAAGTGGGCGCCGGTGCCCCGCTCGCTGAAAGCCAGCGTCCCGATCTTCATACCGGCAGCGAGCGCCCTGAGCGCCTCCTCGGTTCTCGGACCTCCGCCGGCGGCGATCGACGCGGCCGTCACGGAGTGCATCAGGAAAACCATCCCCGTAGACGCGCATGCCTCTCCGACAGCCTCACACGCCTCCGCCAGCGCCGCTAGAGCGCCACCGGCACCACCAAGATCGGCCGGGACAACGAGTCCGAGCCCGCCGACTTCGGCTAGCGCCTTCATATTCTCGGCCGGGTACGATCGCTCACGATCGACCCGACCTGCTTCTAGCGCGACGCCTCCGGCGATCTCACGGATGGCGTCGAGCACACGATCCACGTCAGCAGCCAATGCTCGGCTTCCTTTCCAGATAAGAGAGTTTCCCACTCGAACCGAGCGGGCAGGCGGCCAATCACTCAACGACGTCTCATGGCACACCACCTCTCCTACCAGGAAGCCGACATCGTCAAGGCTAGTCGCCCGGCCAGCTTGGTGAGCGCGATCCGCGCCTGGCCATACGCCTTCCCGAGCTACAAGGCTGTAGGACAGCAAGCGCTGAACCGATGCGAGTTCGCGCCGTGCGGTCGCGTGGCAGGATGTCCGCATGACGAGGTTTCTTCACACCATGTGCCGGATCACCGATCCGGCGAAATCGCGCGCGTTCTACGAGGCGCTCGGACTGGAGTTCCGGCGCGAGATGGACATCGTTCGCAACGGCGAACTGGAGGCGACGAACTACTTCTTCGGTGCGCCGGGTCAGGAAGAAGAGCTTGAGCTGACGTTCAACCACGATGGCCGCAGCTACGACCTCGGCACCGGCTACGGGCACGTCGCGCTCGGCGTCGAGGATCTCAACGCGACCCTCGCGGAACTCGCCAAGCAGGGAATCGAGCCGGAGCGTCCCCCATACCAGGTTCGTGAAGGTGGATCGTTCCTGGCATTTGTGCAAGATCCGGATTCCTACCGGATCGAGCTGATCGAGCGCGGCATCGAATCCTGACGAAGCCGTGGGAGGAGGCTCCTTCAACCGCATCCGCGCTTCCCAGGCGCTGTTCCTGGTATGACTGGCACCGTGGAGCACAGGAGTGCGGCTGAGTTCGAAGCCGGTCTCGAGGAGATCCGGAAGTCGCCCACGGCTGAAGGGGCCCTCGAGCTGATCGTCCGGCGAGAGGACGTGGGCTTGCGCGAGGTACTCGACGAAGCAGCGCTCGATCTCGCGGACGGGCTCGTCGGCGATTCGTGGAAAAGACGAGGCAGCCGCAGCACGCCGGACGGCTCGGCCGACCCGGAGGCGCAACTCACGCTCATGAATGCCCGCGCTGCGGCGTTGATCGCCGTCGACCGCGATCGCTGGGCCCTCGCCGGCGACCAGCTCTACGTCGATCTCGATCTCAGCGTCGACAACCTGCCACCGGGAACGCAGCTCGCGATCGGGGCTGCCGTGCTCGAAGTGAGCACCGAACCGCACACGGGCTGCGCGAAGTTCAGTACGCGCTTCGGCTCTGCCGCCATCCGCTTCGTGAACTCTCCGACCGGACGCGCGCTGCGGCTCCGCGGAATGAACGCGAAGGTCGTCGTTCCGGGCACCGTTCGCACCGGCGATCGCATACGCAGGCTGTGACCAGCGGGGAGGCTACGGCGGCGACGCGCTGACGCCGAGATCGGGGATCTCCGCGGGTAGCTCCTCGGGTGCGGTGGTCGTAGGAGCCAGGCTCTCACGAACGGTCGCGTCGAAGTAGACGTAGGTGGTCGCGAGCGCGACGAACGGCATCGCTACGGCGTAGACGACCCCTGCCACGATGTTGAGGAACGCGAACGGGACGCTCGTGAGCAGGATCAGGACGGCGCCGATCAGCGGCCCGATCCCGATCGCGATCGCTGCGGCCACGACGACGAGCGAGGCTACCTTGAGCCACTCCCGCTTGACGAGCTGGCCGCTGCGGCGCAGGGCGCCGAACGTCGACCGGCCGTCGAGCGCGACAGCCTGCGCGAGCAGCGCCCAGCGCACGGCCAGCCAGATCCCGATCGGCACGAGGAAAAGCGAGACGCTCAACGTCGTCACGACCGCCACTGCGATTGCGAGGGCCCCAAGGAGCGACCAGATGTGCTGCAGCCCCATTCGGTAGGCCTCGATCGGGCCGACCGGCCGGCCGTTGTCGAGCTCGACGAGCGCGCGCGCCGTTGCGGCCTGGACGAGCCCGAGCCCGAACAGCGTCAGCGTAGTCCCGACGCCGACGAGCGCCACCACGAAGAAGCCGCCACCCTCGCCGCCGGTCTCGACCCCGGCGAAGCTGGAAGCGTGAAAGATCACGCTCTGCAGGATCGTGATCACCGCGCTGATCGGTATCACCACGAGGCCGATCCCGAGGAAGAGCCGTGGCCGCGAGGCGTACATGCGCCAGGCCGCGGTGAGGGTCTGTCCCCACGTCCGCCGCCGCGCGAGCCGGAGCGGCGCAGCCGGTCGCCAGGTGGTGCGAGTGAGGCCGTAGACGGCGAGAACGAGCAGGGCTCCGAGCGTGAGCAGTACGGGTAGCGGGTCGTCGATGGCCCTCCGAAGCGCGTTCGAGCCGTGTGCGACTGCTCCGCAGAAGAAGTCGGTCGCGCCCGTTCCGAAGAAACCGCCCCCGGGAATCGCGTAGCTCTCGTCCCGCCAGTCGCTCGCCCAGGCGATCGGCGCAGTCCACTGCTTCTTGAGATTAGGCCCCGTCGGCCCGTTGTAGAACGCCACTTGGAGCTCGCCCCAGCGACCCTCGAACGCAAGCCAGGGGAATGCGCGACGTGCAGCTTCGGGATCGCCTGGGATCGTGACGACGGTTGGGTGGACGTCGAGGTGCGGGCCGGTCGTGTCGTCGCAGCCGACGCCGGCGCTTGCCGAGCTCCCGAGGTAGAGCGCCGCTTCGAACTTGTTTGCGTGCGACCCGGCGGCGGGGTAGACGACCGGGTGGGTGCCCTCCACGAGCTCGAGCTTGTCGTCACTCCAGGCCGCACGCTCCGCGCCCTCGTGCTGGCTGTAGCCGACTTCGACCGGCGCGCTCTCGAGCGCTGCCGCGGCAGTGTCGGCGGCGAAGACGAGCTGGATCATCTCCCAGTCACCCTCGTGCTTGTTGTTGTAGTCGTTGAACGCGTAGAACAGCCAGTACTGGAGAGCGAGCTTCCCTGGGTAGCCGGGATCCGTAACGACATGCGCATAGGCCGTCGGGGATCGCCCCTCCGTTAGCCTGCGAGCCCACTTCTCGTAGATGCAGCCGGGGTTGAGCGGGTTCCCCGGAAAGTCGAGGTGATACTCCCAGAGGCCGCGCGAGAGATCCTCGGCAGTCGGCCCGACCTTGACGAGATCCGTGCGGTTCCAGGGGCCGCGGAGCGCGACGGTAGGAGCGCCGAAGAGGGCATTGACGTCCATCGGCTTGTACGGCTCCCCGGGGCCGCACTCCTCGGGTTGCACCGAGAGTCGGACGACGGGGCTGTAGCGCGCCGCGAGCGCCGTTTCTGCCGACATGGCGGCATGCGCCGCGGGAGCGAGGAGGAACACGCCAAGTGCGCATGCAAGGGCGAGTCGGCTACATGAGCGCGCGGACACGCGGGGATTCTCCCACGCAGCTCACCCGGCGCAGACGTTGCTCAAGCATGTCGGTGCTCACGGCCAGCTGACGCCGGCCTGGAGCAGCGGGTGCTGCCAGATACTGTTGTCTTCGCGGCCGAGCCGCCAGAAGCCGATGCCGAGCCCGCGAGCGCGTGCCAGCTCGATCCGCTGCGCTAGCGACGCCCCGTCGGTGTACCACACATCGTGTGGGACGCCAGCGCCGTCGGTGTACGAGAAATGGGGTGCGCCCGACACCGGGTCGACAACCGGCACCGCTCCGTAGCGCGCCGCAAGCTCGATGACGTCCGCGTATTCGAGAGCGGTGCCGGGATGGCTCGGGCCGCCACCGGCGGGCCAGTCCATCCCGTACATCCCGTAGCCGAGCACGAAGCGCTGCTTGTTCGTCCGTCCGGCGACGTAGTTCGCGACCTGAGTGGCCCACGGCAGATCGTCGATCGCACCTGGGGCCGAGGTCGACCAGTGGATGCCCCAGCTCATCACGAAGATCGTGTCCGCTTGCTGGGCGAGCGCGTCGTAGTCGAAGAAGCCCGACCGCGGGTGACTCGGCTGGTCCTTGAACTTCGGCGATGCGGCGATCGAGAGGCTTCGGCCCATGCCGTGCAGGCGTGTAGCCACGTCTCGAACGAACGCCGTGTATGCGTTGCGGTCGGCGGGAGCACCAGCCTCGAAGTCGAGGTTGACGCCCGAGTAGCCGTGCTGCTCGACGGTCGTCGCAATCCAGTCGATCGTCTGCTGGCGCACCGTCGCGTCGCGGAGGATCGTCGAAAGCGTCGCCGTGCGCTGACAGTTGAGCCGTGGCATCACGCGCACGCCGCGCAGGGTGGCAAAGCGCGTCACCAGAGGATCGTCGTTCCCCACGAACGTCCCGCTCGACGTGCAGTCGTAGTAGGTCGGGTAGATCGTGGAGATCTGTGCGTAGCGGGTCTGGAAGTCGGAAAAGCTCGCCCCCGTCGATGCCAGCAGGAAGCTGTGGACGCCACCGGACGCCTGCGTTGGCTGCTTCGTTGCAACGCTCAGGGTGGGCGTTGGGTCGCTTGCATAGCCGAGCGAGTCGACGGCGATCACGGCGAAGTCGTACGAGGTCGCCGGGAACAGTCGCGTCAGAGTGATCACCGTCGCCGCCGTCTGAGCCACGGTTGCGCCGTTCCGCACCACGCGATACGAGAGCCGGGCGCCGGGCCGCGCCTCGACGGGCTGCCAGCGCAGCGTGATCGCGGTATCGGAGTCGGCCTCTCCGATCAGGCCCTCGGGGATCGTGGGGCCCGTGTGCCCCGTCTTCACGCGGACGACCGCCGAGCGCCTGCTGAGCTTGCCCTGACGATCGACCGCCGCTACCGCGAAGGCGTAGGTTCGAAGCGATGCGAGTGTGACGGCGAACGAGGAACGCTTCGTCTGCGAGACCGAGACACCATCGCGGAAGACCCGGTAGCCGGCGAGCTTGCCGTCTCCGCGGCGCGCCGCGCGCCAACGCAAGAGCGCGCCGGTGTCGGTCGTGACCACCGAGAGGTCGAGTGGCTGCGTCGGCAGTCGCCAGCGAAGGAGCGTCGAAAGCCTTCCGACGCAGGAGAGCGTGCCGCCGCTTGGCAGGGCGACCTTGACGGCGAACCGCACTCTCTTGCCCGGACTCACGCGGACGGCGAGCCGCTTGGCATGCGTCTGGCCAACGACCGCGCCGTTCCGGTACACGCGGTAGGCGGCGCCGGCGGGCAAGCCTCCGGCAAGCTTCCAGCGCAGGGTTCCCCGGAGCTTGCCCGTCTGCCGTGTGAAGACGAGCTTCGCGGGAGCGAGGCACGCGACTGTCGTGGAGCGCGCCGCGTGGCTCGCCGCCGCGGGCCCGGCGAGCCCAAGGATCGCCGGGGCGAGCGCGGCGGCGAGCAGGAATCGTGTCGTCAACGGGACGGGCGTCCTCATCGTGTGCTCCTCCATGCGAGCGTGCGTGAACGTGACTGCCAGGTGAGGAGGTCGGAGACGGTGACCACGCGGTAGCCTCGCTCGCTCAACGATCGGAGGATCTCCGGGAGCGCCTGGACGGTCGCCCACCTGTCGGCGCCGCCGTCGTGCAGGCGAACGATCCCTCCAGGACGCACGTCGTCGAGGACGCGGCGCGCGATCAGTCGGGGTGAGCGCAGACCGAGATCACCTGGATCCTGCGACCAGAGCGTCGTCGTCATCCCGAGGCCGCGTGCGACCGCAGCATGGCGCTCGGCCGAGTCGCGTGAGGGAGGGCGGGTGACGCACGGGCGCACAGACGTGAGCGAGGCGATCGTGCGGCTGGTACGCAGGAGGTCGCCGCGAAGCTCACCGGCCGGAAGCCCGAGCGCGCGCCGCGGGTTCCACCCGGCGTTTCCGATCTCGTTGCCCATCGTGACGATACGGGAGAGTTGGGGTGCTCGTCCCTGGATGCTGTGGCCCGCGACGAAGAACGTCGCATGGGCGTGGTAGAGGCCAAGAAGGTCGACCACCTGCGGCGTATAGGCGGAAGGCCCACCGTCGAAGCTCAGTGCGACGACGCGCTCGGCGACCTGAGGCTCGGCGCTCACGGGCGACGCTTGGGGCGTCGCGCAGCGGGGCGCCTGGGCGATTGCGCCGATCTCGGCTCTCGTCGTCGACACGTCGAGGCCCCGCTCGCGGTACGCCGTTGTCGTCAGGGTGGCGGCCTCTGCCAGCCGCTGCAGCAGCTCCTGCCCGGACCAGTTGAGGACGCGGAGCCTGCTGATGCGCATGGGGTCGTCGCCCGGAATTGCAAAGCGCCAGCCCGACTGACGATCCTGATCGAACGCGAGCAGGAAGCGCGACCGGACGGCGTCCCCGACGACGCGCTGTACGGCAGGGCTCATGTGTTGCCCCCAGTCCCCGAAGGGGTATGCGAAGGCGATCGGCGCCGCGCCGTGCGCGCGCAGATCGGATTGCGCGCGATCGAGGTCGCCGGCGATCCGTGACCCAAAATCGGCGAGCGACTCGCCGGGGGTGGGGTGGACGAGCGCCGAGACCGGCAAGCGTCCCTTGACGTCGTCGAAGACGGCATGAAGGTCGTCGGTCTGGTTCGCGAGCTCCCAGCGGCCGCTCGCCGCGTAGCGCTCGAGGTCGTCCCAGCTCTCGAAGGCGAAGCTCGGTGTCGACGCCCTGCGGCCGATCACGAACATCGCGGCCCGAAGGCCGGTGTCGCGCAGGATCCGATCGGACTGGAGCATCGCATCGGTGCGTCCGTCGTCGAACGTGATCAGGATCGGCTTGCGCGGGAGCCCGGCGGTCTCGCCGTCCCGGAGATAGGCGACGAGCTCGGCAATCGTGATCGAGGAGTAGCCGGCCGCTCGCAGCCCGCGCAACTGCTCCGCGAGCCGGCCGCGTGAGACGACGTACGGGCCGTCGATGCCATGGGGCTGACGCGGCTTGCCGATCCCGTGATACACGAGCACCGGCACGCCCTCGATTCGGCTTGCGAACTGTGCTCGCGCGACTGCCGCGGTCTCCTGCGAGAGCGCGGGTGTTGCCGGCGGCAGCAGCTGATAGCGGCCGTGCAAGTACATGAGGTAGCCGTCAGCCGTGTGTGCCATGTACAAGTAGATCGGGAGCACGCTGAGCGGGATCATCAGCACGCCCAGGAGCGCCTCGATCCGCCAGCGCGGCCGATCGGAGCGCCGGCGCCAGATGCCCTTCACGCGGCCGTCTCCTCGAGTGCGGCTCCGGGCATCAGGACGACCGGCTCAGCCTGGTCGTCGCCGTGCGTGGACGCGCGGGTTCCCCAGTTCGTGTTCCTGATCGTGAACAGCGCGTAGTACGTCTGCCAGACCAGGAACACCATGTAGATCCCGACGAACGTGACGCCGTGCCACCAGAGCGGGCTCTTCCGGGCAACGGCGTAGTAGAGCGAGTAGAGGACAGCCATCACATAGGCGCCGATGACGTAGAAGAGCGGGCTGCCGGCGCCGAGCGCGCGGAACCAGACGGCGTGGAGCACGATGATCGGCGCCACCCACGGGAAGAGGCAGCCCATGTACGTAAGTGCAGCTGTGATCGGGTTCTTCCGCCAGATGAACTTCGAGACATGGAGCGACTCGCGCAGCCACGACTTCTTCCAACGAAGTTGCTGCACTCCGAAAACGCGGAGCCGGTCCGGGGCGAGCGTATGCGAGCGTGCCTGCGACTGATAGGTGATCCGCCAGTCACGCAGGACGTAGTTCGTGAGCGCTCGATCGTCGCCGAACGTCGCCTTGCGACCGAGGAACCGCTGACTCTCCCAGCGCTCGAGGATCGGCATCATCGCCGAGCGCCGGTAGGCGGAGAAGCAGCCCGACGCGCACGTTACGGCACCGAAGATCGATTCGCTTCCCTTGATCACGCGGAACGCGATGTAGTAGCGCACCTGCTGCATGCGGGTGAGCCAGTTCTGCGTCTTGTTGAGGATGTCTGCGTGCCCGACGACCGCGCCGACGTCCGGATCGGCGAAGTCCTGCACGAGGAGCGCGAGGCCGTCGGGCTCGATCACGGAGTCCGAGTCGATGAAGACGCAGAAGTTCGCGGTCGAGCGGCGGATGCCCTCGGCCATCCCGGCCCGCTTCCCTCGGTTGGTCGGGAAGCGCACGCAGACGACCGAGGGGTTGCGGTCACGCGCCGCGAGGATCCGCTCCCAGGTGCCGTCCGTCGAGCCGTCGTCGACGACCACGACCTGCACGCGCTCCGGTGGGTAGTCGCTCGAGTAGCAGGCGTCGATCGTGGCCTCGATGCACCCCTCCTCGTTGAAGGCTGGGATCACGATCGCGAGCGTGGGGCGGTAGCCCCGATCCGGTGTCGGGCGATAGAGTGGCGCGAGCAGGAAGCGAGTGCAGACGTACACGGTCACGAGCAGCGAGTAGGTGTAGAAGAGCGGGTCGTCGAGGATCACTGCGACGCCGACGTCCTTCGCAATCCAGATCCAGTAGACGAGAAACGCCGCGTAGACGACGCACACCAACTGGAGGGCGCGAATGACGATCCGCACCGGACGAGAGCCACGCGCGCTCTCGGACAGCGCCGCCGTCGACTCGTCGAGCGGGCGGAACGGCGCGAGCTTCGGGCGCGGATCGGGCACGGCCAGATCCGCGAGCCCGATGCTCCGGCGCTCCGGTCGACGAATGCCCCCCCGCAACTCCTCGTGCTCGGTCACCGCAGGATCGACCATGCTCAAGGGGCGGAGGGGAGTGGCGGCTCCCCCCACATCTCGAGTTCGCTATCGGACGCCGAGGTCGCGCCGGCACACCCCTCGAACGAGGGGACCTTCAGCCTCGTCGGCGCTGACCGCGCGCGCCGGTGGCCGCGGCTGTGCCGGCGAGGATGAGCGCGAGGCCAACGAGCGCCGTCGTGGTCACTGCCTCGTCGAGGATGACCGCGCCGTAGAAGAGCGCGAACGCTGGGATGAGATAGGTGACGAGGATCGCACGCGAGGCGCCGGCGCTCTGGATGATGCGGTAGTAGACGAGGTACGCGAGAGCGGAGCCGATCACGGCGAGTGCGATCACCGAGCTGGAGCTCTTCCAGCCGGGTGCCTGCGAGGGGAGCTGGATCAGGCCGGCCGGGGCGATCAGCAACGCCGCACCGAGAAGCGCGCCCGTGGCCGTTTGGAGCGGCGGGATGGTGAGCAGCGCCTTGCCTGCAAAGAGCGATGCGGCGGCGTAGCAGAGCGCGGTGCCGACGACGGCGATCGCCCCGACGAGATCCCCGCCGCTCTGGCTTCCGACGAGCAGTGCGACGCCGGCGAACCCGATCCCGAGCCCCACGAGGCGGGCGCCACGAACCCGTTGGCTCCGATCGATCCGCACGGCGAGGACAGCGAGGAAGATCGGCGACGCGGCCTGGATCACGGCTGACAGACCGGAATCGATTCTCGTCTCCGCGAAGGAGAGGAGCCAGAACGGGAGCGCGAGGTTGACGCCGCCCTGAACGAGAAGCGCACGCCAATGGTCGAGCATCAGCCTGCTGCCGCCGCGCGGCAGGGCTAGCGGCAGGAGGAGCAGTCCAGCAACGCCGACCCGGAACAGCACGAGGGTCGACGGCTCGAGGTCGTGCACGCCGACCTTGATGAAGAGAAACGAGGAGCCCCACATCGCCGCGAGCAGAAGCAACAAAGCGGCGTCGCGGCGGCGCATCGCCGTCATCGTAGAGGGGTGGGCTCGGGACGCGGCGCACCCGCTCGGCGCACGGTATGGGCGCGATCTGGTCGGACGGCACGGGCGGACTCGGTAGTCTCGCTGGTCCGAAAACAACGCGATCGCAGGGGGAAGAATGGCTGAAGTACCGGAAGAGTACGGCGACCTGCTGGACAAGCCGCCGCGGTTCGGCGCGCTGGCGACGGTCGGCGCCGATGGGACTCCGCAGGTGACGGAGATGGGTTTCCTCTTCGACGACGGACGGGTGCGGATGACCGCGACCGACGGCAAGCAGAAGGTCAAGAACCTTCGGCGCAACCCACTCTGCAGCATCCTCATCGTCGATCCCGACAACCCGCACAGGACGCTCGAGATCAGGGGGCGAGGCATTGTCGACCTGGATCCGGACTACGAGTTCGCGGGACGTATCGCAGCGGCGAACGGTAGATCCGCCGACGATTTGCGAGCGCACGATCCTGCCAGCACGACCCGTGTGCGAATTACCATCGAGCCCACGCGAATAAGGCCGTTCGGCTAAGACCGACCTCGCATCGGAATGAAGGCCTTGCCGCCCGTCATCCCGATCCGGGTTCTAAGCGGGCCGAAAGAAGTTGACCCGTCGCGCGTGCTGGTGCGGTTGGTTCTGGCACCGGACTCGCCGCGGCTACAATGGCCCCTCTGAGCTCCGTTGCGGAACAGCCGCTCCATCGCGCCCTCGGCCTGACCGACGGGGAGCTCGAGCGCATCCGGGGCCTGATGGGAAGGGACCCGAACCACTTCGAGCTTGCCGTCTTCTCCCTGCTCTGGTCGGAGCACTGCGGCTACAAGCACTCCGCGCTCCTGCTGCGCCGCCTGCCCTCGACGGGCGACCGCGTGCTCCAGGGGCCCGGCGAGAACGCCGGCGTGCTCGACCTCGGCGACGGTGAGGCGGTTGCGTTCAAGGTCGAGAGCCACAACCACCCATCGGCGGTCGAGCCCTTCCAGGGGGCCGCGACGGGGGTTGGCGGGATCCTGCGCGACATCATCGCCATGGGCGCGCGTCCAGTCGCCCTGCTCAACGGCCTGCGCTTCGGCGCGCCCGACGACCACTTCGGGCGCGCCGTCGGGGGGATCGGTGCCTATGGAAACTCGGTCGGCGTACCGACGGTCGGCGGTGAGGCCGTGTTCGACGAGTCGTACGCCTCGAACTGCCTCGTCAACGCCATGTGCGTCGGCCTGCTGCCGGCTGACCGTCTCACGCGCGCCAAGGCGACCGGCGCCGGCTCGCTGCTGATCCTCTACGGGGCGACGACCGGCCGCGACGGCATCGGCGGTGCCTCCGTGCTCGCAAGCCAGGAGCTAGGCGAGGAGGACGCGGACAAGCGACCGTCGGTGCAGATCGGCGACCCCTTCACAGGCAAGAGACTGATCGAGGTGTCGCTCGAGCTAGTCGAGCGCGGGCTCGTCGAGTCGCTTCAGGACTGTGGCGCGGCCGGGCTCGCGTCGTCGCTCTCCGAGATGGCCGCAGACTATGGGATCGACGTCCACCTCGATCACGTTCCGCGTCGCGAGGAGGGGATGGAGCCGTGGGAGGTGATGATCTCCGAGTCACAGGAGCGGATGGTCGCCATCGTCGCGCCGGAGCGGCGTGCCGAGGTCGAGGAGGTCTGCGACCGCTGGGAGTTGCACCACGCTGTGATCGGCGAGGTCACCGCCACGGGTGAGCTGCGCGCGCTCTGGGACGGCGAGGTCGTCGGCTCGATTCTCGCGCGTTACCTAACCGACGAGTGTCCGCGCTATATCGTCGAGCGCGAGCCGCGGGTCGCTTCGCCGGCGATGCAGATCGTCGCGGCGCCACCGACATCCCGCGTGTTGCTCGAGCTGGTGGGCTCGGACGCGCTCCGCTCCCGCGCGTTCGTCTACAGGCGCTACGACCAGCTCGTGCAGTCGCGAACCGTCAGGCGCCCGGGCCTCGATGCCGCTGTGCTGCGGTTGCGGCCGTCGTTCAAGGGGCTCGCTCTGACACTCGATGGACAGGGCCGCATCGGCTCACTTGATCCGTTCCTCGGCGGCGCTCTCGCCGTGCTCGAGGCGGCACGCAACGTGGCGTGCGCAGGGGGCGAGCCGCTCGGTTTCACGGACTGCCTCAATTTCGGCAATCCGGAGAAGCCGGAAGTCGGCTGGGAGCTCGCCGAGGCGATCGAGGGCATGGCGCAGGCGTGCGAGGCGCTCGGCCTGCCGATCGTCTCCGGCAACGTCTCGCTCTACAACGACACCGACGGTCGCTCGATCTACCCGACGCCGGCGGTCGGCTGCGTCGGGCTTGTGCCGGACGTCCGGCGAGTGCCCGTTGCCTGGCGCGAGGGCGACGTCGTCCTGCTGGCGAGCGCAGGCAAGGTCTCGCTCGCGGGCTCGGAGTACCAGGCCCGCTACGGTACCCTGTCGGGCAGCCCGGCTCAGCTCGAGCTTGCGGCCGAGGCGGCCCTCGTCGCACATCTCTGGCGCGCCGCGCCGCGCTCGACGCTCGTCCACGACGTGGCCGAAGGCGGGCTTGCGGTGGCGCTCGCCGAAGCGGCGATCCATTCGGGCCTCGGCGCAACCCTCGACCTGCCGGACGATCCGGTTGCCCTCTTCGGCGAGGGCGGCGGCCAGGCGATCCTCGCCGTCCCACAGGACCAGGTCGAGGTCGACCCGCTCGGCGCGGACGTACAGGTTCGCCGGATCGGCGAGGTCGGGGGCAACGCGATCCTCGGTGTCCCGGTCGACGCGCTCCGAGCCGCGTGGGACGCGACGCTCTGATGTGCGGCATCTTCGGCATCCACTCTGCTGCGCGTGACGTCGCACGTCTTTCCTACTTCGCGCTCTTCGCCCTCCAGCACCGTGGCCAGGAGTCGGCGGGTATCGCCGTCTCCGATGGGGGACACCTGACTGTGATCCGGGAGATGGGGCTCGTGCCGCAGGTCTTCGACGAGCAACAGCTCCAGGCCTTGCCAGGGGACGTCGCGATCGGCCACACCCGCTACTCGACAACCGGCGGCGTCCACTGGTCGAATGCGCAGCCGCTCGTGCACCACGGCCAGGAGCGCACCGTCGCGCTCGGACACAACGGCAACCTCACGAACCCGGCCGCGCTTCGCGACGCGCTTCTCGCCGACGGGGCACGTCTCCAAACGACCTCCGACACTGAGGTGATCGGCGCTCTGCTCGCCCGCGAACCCGGCGAGCTCAGCGAGGCAGTCGCACGCACGATGGCGCGACTCGAGGGCGCGTACTCCGTCGCTGCGCTGACCGAAGGCACGCTCGTCGCCTTCCGCGATCCCCATGGCATCCGCCCCCTTGCGCTCGGCCGTCTCGGCGACGACTGGGTAGTCGCATCGGAAACGTGCGCGCTCGATCTGATCGGAGCCGAGTTCGAGCGGGACATCCGTCCGGGCGAGGCGATCTTCGTCGACGCAGACGGGCTGCGGTCGGTACAGGCGCTGCCTCCGGCAACGGACGCGCTCTGCGTCTTCGAGCATGTCTACTTTGCCCGGCCGGACTCGCGTCTCGGCGGGATCGAGGTGCACAGCTCGCGCGTGCGGATGGGAGAGCGCCTCGCCGAGGAGGCGCCCGCAGAGGCCGACCTCGTGATGCCGATCCCGGACTCGGGCACCCCCGCCGCGATCGGCTTCTCGAGCGCGTCGGGCATTCCGTACAACGAGGGGCTGATCAAGAACCGCTACGTGGGGCGGACATTCATCGAGCCCGACGAGACGCTGCGCCAGCAGGGGATCAAGCTGAAGTTCAACCCGCTCGACGAGATCGCCGGCAAGCGGATCGTGATCGTCGACGACTCGATCGTGCGCGGCAATACGATGCGCCAGCTCGTCGCGATGCTCTTCGAGGCAGGCGCTGCCGACGTCCACGTGCGGATCTCGTCGCCGCCGGTCATCTCGCCGTGCTTCTACGGCATCGACATGGGCGACGACGCGCAGCTCGCGGCAGCGCACCGCTCCGTCTACCAGATGCGCGATTTCATCGGCGCGACATCGCTCCATTACCTTTCGATCGACGGAATGCAATGGGCCACGCGGCTCGCGGCCGACACGGTTTGCCGCGCCTGTTTCACCCGCGAATACCCGACACGCGTACCGGAGGCGCGGAACCTCGCAAAGCTGCGCTTCGAGCCGGCTCGTGCGTAGCCGACGTCGGGTTGCAGCTCCCGTCCTGAATCAGGTCGCGAGGAAGTAGACCGTGCAGGCACTGCCGAAGGCGAGGCACCAGACGGCGAACGGGATCAGCGTGCGCGTTTCGAACCAGCGCATGAGGAAGCGGACGGAGACGTAGGCGGTCGCCCCCGAGCAGAGCGACGCGACGAGTGCCTGACCGCGGACGCCGTCGCCCGACGAGCCGGCGAGCTCGGGCAGCTTCAGGAGTGCGGCGGCGCCGATGATCGGGGTCGCGAGCAGGAACGCGAAGCGAGCGGCGTCCTTGTGCGAGAGCCCGACGAGGAGCCCGCCGCCCATCGCGGCTCCCGACCGGGAGAGCCCCGGAATCAGCGCCAGCGCTTGTGCGGCGCCGACACCGAACGACTGCGGGAAGCTGGTCTGGCGGGCGATCCGGGTGTCATCGTCCTCCGCGGTCTGCGGCGCGCGGCGTCTGAGAGCCTCGGCGCCGATCAGGAGCAGCCCGTTGACGACGAGGAAGATCGACGCGGAGAGCGCCGAGGCGAAGACATCGCGAAGCGCGTGCTCGAGCAGGAGCCCGAGCACACCGGCGGGGATCGTGCCGACGACGAGCAGCCAGCCGAGCTTGGCGTCGGTGTCGTCGTCGGCAATCCCTCGGTCGCGCAAGCTCCGCCCGATGCCCCGGACGATCCGCACCCAGTCGCGCCAGAAGAAGGCGAGCAGGACGAGCGCCGTCGCGAGATGCGTTGCGACGAGGAACGTGATGAAGTACGGGTCGTTCTGGTGGATGTCCCAGCCGAAGAGCTGCGGGAGGATCACGCTGTGGCCGAGGCTCGAGATCGGGAACAGCTCGGTGACCCCCTGGAGGAGACCCAGGACGATCGCCTGGCCGTAGCTGATCAGCGACGCCGCTATCACGCGGGCTCGGCGCGCCCGCCACCTGTCTGGAACCAGGCGTAGACGAGCAGAGCCGCACCCACGAAGAAGGCGGCGATTCCGTGCTTCACGTGATGGTGGCCGGAGCCGCTCTCATGGCCCGGGAGGAACGTCGGCAGCGACCGTGCCGGCTCGATCCAGTAGACGACAGCGAGGGCGATCAACGCGATCCCAACCGCTGCTGCGCCCCACACCAGAGCGGGATGCTTGGCGTTCACCGTTTGGGCAAGGCGGATGCTGGGGGAGCGGTCACGGCCGTCAAGCCTAGAAGCCACGACCTGAACGACACCTGAACGAAGCCGCCGGCTTGTTTGCAGCTCTGCTCACATCTATCGTAAGGTATCCCTTACATGACTTCATCCGAGATCCTGGTTCTCGGCGCGATCGCAGGTGGCACGATCTTTCTGGGCCTGCCTGTCGGACGTCTGCGCAACACCGACGTGCGGGTTCGAGCGGCGTTGAGCGCGATGGCGACCGGCATTCTCCTCTTCCTGCTCTGGGACGTTCTCGCCCATGCGGTCGAACCGGTCGAGATGTCGCTCACCGACGCGGTCGACGGGAAGGGAGGCTGGCCGAGGTTCGTCGCTCTCACCGCGCTGCTCGCGGGCGGCGTCGCCCTGGGCTTGATGAGCCTCGTCTACTACGAGCAGTGGCTCGAGCGGCGCCGCTCACGCGTAGCGAGCCACGGTGTCGGGCGTTCGGAGGCCGCGACGCTCGCCTTCCTGATCGCGACCGGGATCGGGCTCCATAATTTCGCCGAGGGGCTCGCGATCGGGCAATCGGCTGCCAGCGGTGAGACGTCGCTCGCGATCGTGCTCGTCGTCGGCTTCGCGTTGCACAACGCAACCGAGGGCTTCGGGATCGTTGCGCCTCTCGCGAGCGAGCAGCCGCCGCCGGCTTGGCGTTTCCTGGCGCTACTCGGACTGATTGGCGGAGGGCCGACGTTGGTCGGAACGCTCGTGGGACAGGCCTGGACGAGCGATGCGCTCTCGATCCTCTTTCTCTCGCTCGCGGCGGGCTCGATCCTCTACGTGCTCCTCGAGTTGATCGGCGTCAATCGCGCGTTCGAGATGAAGCCGCTCGTCACCTGGGCGCTGTTCGGCGGGCTCGCGCTTGGGTTCGGCACCGACTTTGTGCTCGGCGCCGTCGGCGGTTAGTGCAGCGACCCGGAAGCTCGGTGACCGGATCGCCGTCACTCACTGGCTTGCGCGGAACCGCGGAAAATGGCCTTCCGCGCGCAGGACGGCCAGGCCGACGCGCGGAAAGCTGAGAGGCCCCTCATAGAGAAGGTAGCGCGGCTCCCAGCGCGGCTCGAACTTCGTGTTGAACCGATAGAGGCTCGTAATCTGAAAGAAGGGATCGATCAGCGAGACGAGTCGGCGCAGTGCGCGCTCACGCCACCCGTCGGGACTCCGTATCCACCGGGCGAAGGCGGCGAAGTTAAGCGAGACCTCGTCGATACGGCGCTCGCGCATGAGCTCGATCGAGCGGACGATGAGAAACTCCGTGAGACCGTTCGGCGTGTTTCGGTCACGTCGCATGTGCGAGAGAGACATTGCCGCCCTTGCATACGTTGGAACGAACGAGAGGAAGCCACGGACACGACCGTTCGCGTCTCGCGCGACGACGAACAACGTGTCGGCTCGGTGCTCGCCGCCGAGCGAGTCCATGGTCATCGCGAAGCCGCGCTCGGGTGCGCCTGCGCGCCATAGACAGGAGATGCGCTCGAGTTCCGAGAACGTCGTAGGGTCGAGCTCGTCGCCACGCTCGATCGCGGTGGTGTACCCGGAGCCCTCGAGCCGGGTCACGGACTGACGAACCTTTCGGATCGCACGTCCTTCGAGCGAGAACGATTGCGTATCCACGATTGCCTCGTCACCGATGTAGAACGCCCGCATTCCCGTGCGCTCGTATAACGGCACGAGCGCGCGCGACACGCCGACGGCACCGAGCTTGAGACCGCGGAGCTCTGCGAACGCGCAGAGGTCTCGGAGGAGGCTCGGAAGCGCTGGAGCAGGCCCGACCGGATCGCCTGAGATGAGGAGAACGCCGTTTTCGATCCGGTACGCGAGGAACGCCTTGCCATCGTTCGAGAAGAAGTGATGGGCGTCCCGTCGCAGCTTGAAGAACGACAGCGTGTCCCTTCCGTGGACACGGACGAGATCGCGAGCAGCGTGGCGTGCCCGCTCGTCCGTAACCAGGCGCGCGGAAGCCAGGGGACGGAAGGCAATCCAGGCGGCGCCGAGAAAGATGACCAGGCCGAGCAATCCCATGCAGACGTGCAGCAACCCTGACGCCGTCTGGAGCTGAGTCGGGCCCTGTGTCCAGACGAGGAGGGCTGCGGTCTCGCGCAGGACGACGAGCGCGCCCGAACCTGGGGGTAGATCAGCCACGACCGCCGAGCCAGCGAGCGTGGCTGCTGCGGCGATGAGGAGCGTGATCGGCCAAGGCAGAGTGCTCGCGGCGAGCGGCCGGGCGCGAACGACGAAGGCGTCCCGGCCCCACCAGAGCAACCCGGCGAGACCCCAGCTCAGGGTCGCCTCCCCTACGTTGAGGCCCCTCAGGAGGTCAAGCCCACCGACGACGAGTAAAACGAGCACCGCGGCATGGAGTGCGCGACGCCGACGCCGTGCGAGGTTTGTCGCAATGACTGCGAGACACGCGCCCGCCGGAAGTGCGACTGCGTGGATGACCGGCAGCGCCGCGAGAGGCTCGAAGCTCGTGACGACTCTGATCCGCCACGGGACATGCGGCGTCAGCGCCGAGACGATGTTGACAAGTGCGACGGCAAGCGCGAGCACCGCCGCAATCGATGGGATGGCCTCGCTCCAGCCAGGTTGACGGAGTGGAGCGAAGCGCCGACGCCTGCCGAGACGCCCACTCTTCGCTTGACGGAGCGGGTCGAGGGGGCTCGGTCTCATGTGTGCTGAAACGTGCGCGTGATCAAGATCTCCTCATCGTCAGATCATCTGTGCGATCACCTGACGTGCGCCTGAACAGGACTCGGACAGGCCGCTGACGCCGGCGTGGTGACGCAGGCGAAGCGTCCAGGCGCGATGTTCGGAAAGCGATCAGGCCAGCGGCAACCGCAACGTAAACCGACCCCCGGCGTCGCTGGGCGTGGCAACGATATCGCCGCCGGCGCTTCGGGCGAGGCGTTGCGCGAGGGCGAGGCCGAGACCGGCCCCACGTACCTCCGAGTTTGCCGCCGCGCCGCGGGCTCCAGGCTCGAAGATCCGTTCGGATTCGTCCTCGCGTACGCCGACTCCGTCGTCGACGATGTCGACCATGACGGTTGTCCCGTTACGCCGGAGGTCGACCGAGATGCTCGTTGCGCCGTACTGAATGGCGTTGTCGAGGAGAGGGTGGACGATCCGCTCGAGCAGTCCGTCCTCGATGGCGACCCTAAGCGGCTTGTTCCGATTGGAGAGTCGGATCTCGATTCCGGCAGCAGCAGCCTGGCTCTCAACGGCCGCTATGGCCTCACCGACCGCATCGCACGCGTCGCTCGTCGTTCGAGTTAGTCCGGCCTCCTGGCGGGCAGCTGAGATTAGCGCCTCAACAGTGCGCGTCATCTGCTCCGCGTTTTGTTGCACCGCCTCGAGGCTGGCGCGGTAGTCGTCGCTGCTTCGCTCCCTGCGCAGCGCAAGCTCTGCCTCGGCTGCGATTCTCGCGAGCGGGGTTCTCAGCTCGTGCGAGAGCTCGGCAGTAAAGCGCTGCTCGTGCCGGAGGCTTGCGGACAAGCGTTCGAGGAGCGCATCGAGCGTGGCCGCGAGCCGGGTCAGCTCGTCGTACGGCTCCCCGAGGTCGAAGCGCTTGTCGAGGTCGTGGTCGCTCCACGCTTCGGCGTCTTCGGTCATGCGCGAGACGGGCAGGAGGGCTTTGCCCAGGATCCAGTGCGTCAGGACGGTGACGGCGGCGAGGAGGATGACCGCGAGAGACAACGAGCCGATGAACGCGATGGTCGCAGTCTCGTCGTAGGGATCGAGAGGGACCCCGGCGACGACTGTCCCAACCCGCTCACCGTTGTGAACGACCGGGAGGGCGTAGAGGCGGATCGTCTCGTTCACGCGAACGGTGCGCTCCGGGCCATGCACGAGAGACGTTGCGATCACCGTCAGGGACGGTGCGACCCGTGGCTCCACGAGCGCTGTTGTCCCGGTGAAGACCCAGACAGGGCTGCCGATCGTCGCGCCCTCATCGGGTCCCTCCGGTGCGACAAGCTTGCCGTCGACCACATCGAGCGCGGAGATCACCGCCTGCGCCTGGGCCCGTGCGAGTGCGGTCGCGCTGTCCGAGAGCCTCTGGTCGAGCAGCAGGTTGAAAGCCGCCACACCGATCAGGAGCGCGAGGGCCAGAGCGCCGACAACTGCGAGCAGAAGCCGCGTGCGCACGCCGATGCGATACCGGCGGATCATCGCAACGAGTAGCCGACTCCGTGCACGGTGGTTATCTCAGGGGCGTCGGGGAGCGTCGCGAGCTTGCGGCGGAGGCGCGCGATATACACGTCGAGAGTGTTGTCGTGGACGATCGCTCCATGTGGCCAGGCGGACTGGACGAGCTGGCGTCGCCGTACTGCGTCGCCCGGCCTGGCCGCGAGACGCGCGAGGATACGGAATTCGGTCGGCGTGAGCTCCGACGTCGCGCCTCGACAGGACGCAGCGTGGGTGCCGGGATCGAGGCGGAGCTCGCCCACCTCGAGCGAGTGGTCGCTGCCGCCGCGCTTCAGCAGCGCGTGCAGGCGCGCTACCAGCTCTGCGAACGCGAATGGCTTCGTCAGGTAGTCGTCGCCGCCGGCTGCAAAGCCGGCGAGGCGATCGGGAAGGGCGTCGCGCGCGGTCAGAAAGATGACCGGCGCGGTCACACCTCGTGCGCGGAGCGCCTGTACGACGTCACGGCCGTCGGCATCCGGGAGACCGATGTCGACGACGAGCGCGTCCGGCGATCTCCCGGGCAGCAAATGGACGAGCTCGGACGCGTTCTCTGCGGCTACGACCCGGAACCCCTCTTCGCGCAGGCCGCGCGTCAGCAGGGCTCGAAGCTCCGGATCGTCTTCGAGCACGATGACGTTGGGCTCGATCACGTCCTTCGCAGTATCGCGGGCTGGGGAGACCACGGTTGGCAGCGCCGTGATGGCACGTGGTGCGCCGTTCGTCTCAATGGTCGCGCGGCGGTTGCGTTCGGATGCACTGTCGCGCCACGCTCGCATTGCCGCTCTAGTGCGTCGCCGTCACCGTCGTCAGAGGGTAGCCGAGCTCTGCGATGCGCTCGCGGAGGTCAACGTGGAGCCAATGCGAAACATGGCTCGGTGGAGTTTCGAGAATGATCTCGTCGTAGTCCTCGTTGCTCAACGCCTGCACGATGTCGTCGTAGGCGTTTGGGCTGGATGCGACCCGGCCTTCGACCTCGGCGCCGGCTGCTGCCTCGAGTGACGGCAGCGCCTCGCTGAGCAGGTGCTCTCCCTCGCGAACGTTAGGGCGGTTGCGGTCGAATGCGACATGGGCGAGGTTCGGAACGAGCATGACGAACTCAGCCCGACCGGCGGCGGCACGGTCGCGTACTGCCTCGACGAGCGCCGGTGTCGCGGACGTCTTGTTTGCGACAACGAGGACACGAGCTCCGCCGTCCAGCGCAGGGGCTGCGCGACGTCTAACTTCAACCTGGCTCTCGATCCGGTCCTTCTTCGTAATCGTCAGGTAGACGACAACGCCGAGGATCGTGAGCAGGAAGACCACGCTAGTAACCGTTGTGCCGAGCCCTCGACCGCCGTCGGCGCGAGGTTGCGAGAGGTAGTCGCCGATCGACGCTCCCAGAGGCCGGGTCAGGATGTAGGCGATCCAGAACGCGAAAATCGCGTTCAGAGCGAACCGCATGTGCGCCACGTAGACGACGGCGATCAACCCGCCGAAAAGGACAGCGGACTGCCAGTACCCCACCGAGAAGCGTTCCGCCGTCAAGTCGCCGGCTGCAGTGCCGAGTGCGAACGTGAACAGCACGGCAAGCCAGTAGAACGCCTCCCGCTTCGTCGTCACGATCGTGTGGATCGAGAGCGTCCGCTCGCTCGCGTACCAAACCGCGAAGGTGATCGCGAGGGCGATGCTGAAGACAATCGTGGTGACGACGAGGGAGATGCCGAAATTGTCGGTTAGGTTGTCGGTGATCAGCGTGCCGACGATGCTGATCAGAACCACCGCAAGCCAGTACACCCCCGGTACGTAGCGACGCAGCCTGAACTGGAACACCAGCGCGACGATCAGCACGGCGGACATGACGAACGTCGTCCTCGACAGGCCCAAGCCCATGTTGTCGCTCAGGAAGTCCGCGCCCGTCTCCCCAACCGTCGTGCACAACACCTTGATGATCCAGAAGTAGAGCGTGACCTCCGGGACCTTGTTCAGCATCCGCCGCGCCGCGCTCGGTCGGCCTCCCGAGCTTCCTCGGGCCCCCACTCGCGGGCGCAGCGATCTCGCGGCAGGGCTGTTCATATCCATCGCAAGACCATCGGGGAGGCGCCCTGAACACCGCCTGAACGCCTCGCCCGTGATCCCCGCATTGCCGAACGCAGGTGCGGCGTCGCGCTTAGGCTAGTCAGATGGGTATCTGGGTCGCCTATGCGCTGCTCGCCGCGGCCTTCGCCGCCCTGGTCGCAATCTTCGGCAAGGTCGGGATCAGCGGTGTCGACACGACGACGGCAACCGCAATCCGCGCGGTCGTCATGGCTGCGCTACTCGTCTCGCTCGCAGTCGTGCTCGGGAAGGCTGGGACAGTCCGCGAGGTCTCGGTTCGCTCCCTTGCGTTCATCGTCCTCTCGGGCGCCGCCGGCGCTCTCTCCTGGCTGTTTTACTTCCTTGCGCTACGCCACGGGCCGGTAGTAGGTGTCGCAGCCCTCGACCGGCTCAGTGTCGTGCTCGTCTTTCTCCTGGCCGCCGCATTCCTCGGCGATCCCTTCACATGGAAAGGCGCGCTCGGTGCCACGCTCGTCGTGGTCGGATCGATACTCCTGACCTGAACCTCGACGTCCGCAATGGGTCACGGCGTCGAGCGGACTGACCCCGAGACGACGAGGCCCAGGCGTCACGCGCGGCTGCGCCTGCACCAGGAGCCGTTACTCGGCTCGTCAGCCGCGCGTCGCCGTAGACTCGAGCTGTGGTTGAAGACCGCACCTATGCTTCCTCCGGCGTATCTCTCGGGACGGCCGACGCTATCGTCGAGCGGTTGCGCTCGGCGGTCGCGTCGACCGCCACACCGGGCGTCGCTGGCGCATTCGGGGCGTTCGCAGGATTGTTTGCAATCGACGAACGTCGCCTGCTCGCCGCCTCGACTGACTCGGTCGGCTCCAAGCTCGTGCTCGGACGACGCGCCGGCAAGCTCGGCTGGTGCGGCGCCGATCTCGCCGCCCACTGCATTAACGACGTGCTGACGACCGGCGCAGAACCGCTCTTCTTCCTCGACTACGTCGCGGCGAACGAGATCGACGTCGAGCAGGTCGCGGAGCTAATCGAGGGAGCTGCCACGATCTGCCAGGCCGCCGGCTGCGCGATCCTCGGCGGAGAGACGGCCGAGCTCCCCGGTATCTATCGCGAGGACGAGATCGACTTCTGCGGCACGTGTGTCGGTGTCGTCGACCGCGAACGGGTGATCGACGCAACCCGCGTCGAGGCGGGCGACGTCGTGCTCGGGCTCGCGTCCGCAGGCATCCATGCGAACGGCTTCTCGCTCGTGCGCCGGATCGTTGGCGACGATGCATTCGATGCCGAGCTGCTGCTGCCGCCGACACGGCTCTACCTCGGGGACGTGCGCGCGCTGAGAGAGAGAGCAGACGTCCGCGCGCTCGCTCACGTCACGGGGGGCGGTATCGCAGGCAACCTCTCGCGCGTGCTACCGCCGGGGCTCGGGGCGACCGTCGATCCGGAGGCATGGGAACGACCGCCCGTCTTCGACTGGCTCGTGGCTCACGGCGTCCGCGAAGACGAGCTGAGACGTGTCTTCAACATCGGAATCGGCTATTGCGCGATCATCCCGGCCGCCGACGTCGCCGCCGGCGACCTCGTGATCGGCCGGGTCGAGGCCGGTAGCGAGGGGGTCGTGTGGGCCACGTAGTCGGCGTGCTCGCCTCCGGGGAGGGCTCGAACTTGCAGGCCCTCGTCGACGCCGGCATTCCAATCGCCGCCGTGGCGTCGAGCGCGCGCGGTGCGCGAGCACTCGATCGCGCTGCGACCGAGGAGATCCCGGTCGCAGCGTTCCCGCTCGACGAGTACGACGACCGGGACGCACGCGACACTGCGATGGCTGCCTGGCTACGCGGTCACGGCGTGACGCTTGTCGTCTGTACGGGCTTCATGCAGCTTCTCCGGCCCGTCTTTCTCGAGCGATTCCCCGAGCTCGTCGTCAACGTCCATCCGTCGCTCCTGCCGCAGTTCCCCGGCGTCAACCCGATTGAGGAGACGTTGGCCGCCGGCGTCCATCGCACCGGCGCAACTGTCCATCTCGTCGACGAGGGCGTGGACACCGGCCGCGTGCTTCGCCAGGAGGCGGTCGCAGTCCATGCCGAGGACACAGTGCGCACGCTGCACCGGCGGATCCAGGAGGTGGAGCACCGCCTGCTGCCCGCCGTGGTGAAAGAGCTGATCGACTCATGAGGGCGCTGCTCTCCGTATACGACAAGACCGGGATCGCGGCCTTCGCCCGAGGCCTCAGCGAGCTCGGCTGGGAGCTTGTCGCGAGTGGCGGCACCGCCCGTCACCTCGAGGATGACGGGCTCGAAGTGACCCGTGTCGAGGCCCTGACGGGGGTCGGGGAGATGCTCGGCCACCGCGTCGTGACGCTCCACCCGAACGTCCACGGAGGGATTCTTGCGCGCCGGGACATCGCGGACGACCTCGCCGACCTCGAAGAGCACGAAATCCTCCCTTTCGACCTGGTGTGCGTCAACCTGTATCCGTTCGAGGACGCCATCGCGCGCCTCGGCACGAGCGAGGCGGAGGCGGTCGAGAAGATCGACGTCGGCGGGCCTGCGATGCTTCGTGGCGCGGCCAAGAACTTCGCATTCGTTGCCGCGCTTTGCGATCCCACCGACTACGAGCCCCTGCTCGCGGAGCTCCGGCGCTCCGGCAGCATTGCCACCGGGACACGTCGTGCTCTGGCGGCGAAGGCTTTCTCGACGACGGCGGCCTACGACGCGGCGATCGCGACCTACCTCGCGGACGAAGGCTTTCCGGAGACGCTGACTGCGTCGTTCGATCGCGTCGGGGAGCTGAGCTACGGCGAGAACCCACACCAGCGCGCCGCCTACTACGCGCAACGCGGCGTGCGTACCCACCTCCTCTCGCACGTCGACCAGCTCCACGGCAGGCCCCTATCGTTCAACAACCTCAACGACCTCTCGGCCGCGCGCCTCCTCGCTCGCGAGCTCGAAGGCCCGGGTTGCGTGATCGTCAAGCATGCGAATCCCTGTGGCGTCGCCGTCGCGCCATCGATCGAGGAGGCGTATGCGAAGGCAGTCGCAGCCGATCCCGTCTCCGCCTATGGAGGGGTTGTCGTGCTTACCCACGCCGTCTCGGCAAATCTCGGCGAGCGACTCGCCGAGCAGTTCGTCGAGGTCCTGTTCGCGCCGGGCTACGACGAGGCGGCGATGGAGGTGCTCACGCTCAAGCCGTCGCTGCGAATCCTCAACGACGTGGAACGTCGCGCGTTCGTACCGACCGAGCGCGACTACAAGCGAGTGCTCGGCGGCCTGCTCGTTCAGGAGCGCGACACGGGGCCCGACCCTCGGGCAGCGATGGAAGTGGTGGGCGGCGAGCCGAGCAACGTGCGCTGGGCCGATCTCCTCTTCGCGTGGACTGTTGTCAAGCACGTCACATCGAACGCGATCGTGATTGCACGCGACGGCCAGACGCTCGGGATCGGCGCCGGCCAGATGAGCCGCGTCGACTCCGTGCGGATCGCGGTCGAGAAGGCGCGAGAGCAAGAGCACGACCTGGCCGGCGCCGTTCTCGCCTCGGATGCGTTCTTCCCGTTCGCCGACGGGCCGCAACTGGCGCTCGACGCGGGGATCACCGCGATCATCCAGCCCGGTGGCTCGAAGCGTGACGACGAGGTGAGCGCTGCCGTCGCGGCGGCTGGTGCAGCGATGGTACTCACCCGGCGCCGGCATTTTCGCCATTGATGGCTGAGTGGTACCGGAACGGGAATGACACCCGTGACCTGCGCGTTGAACTCGGAGGACCGTGGCGAAGCGAGACGGACGAGGAGTGCTGATGGCCGAGCCCGATCCCAACCGCTGGAAGGCGCTCACCGTAGTGTGCGCGGCGTTCTTCATGACCGTGCTCGACGTCTCGATCGTGAACGTCGCACTGCCCTCGATCGGAGCGGACCTCGACTTCTCCCGCGACAGCCTGCAATGGGTGATCACGGCGTACGCGATCGCCTTCGGCGGCTTCCTCCTGCTCGGAGGTCGCGCTGCCGATCTGCTCGGGCGTCGGCGTGTCTTTCTCGTGGGCGTGGCGGTGTTCACTGTCGCGTCGCTGCTCTGCGGCCTCGCCTGGTCCGAGGGATCGCTGATCGCCGCGCGGGCTCTTCAGGGGTTCGGCGGGGCGATCATCACTCCCGCAGCCCTCTCGATCGTCACGACGACGTTCGAGGAGGGGGCCGAGCGGAACAAGGCACTGGGCATCTGGGGCGCGATCGGCGGCTCCGGTGCAGCGGTTGGCGTCCTCGCCGGCGGCGTGCTGACGAAGTACCTCGGCTGGGAGTGGATCTTCTTCGTGAACGTCCCCGTCGGCTCGGCGGCGTTCCTTCTCGCACCCCGCTTCGTGCGCGAGAGCCGCTCCGATCGGGACAGCGCGTCGGACATCGGCGGAGCGGTTACGGTAACGGCGGGGCTCGCGCTGCTCGTCTACGCAATCTCCAAAGCGCCCGACGACGGCTGGAGCTCGACGCGGACGCTGCTGCTTCTCGCCGTCTCGGTCGTGCTTCTCACGGCGTTCGTCCTGATCGAGCGCCACACGCGCGATCCACTGATGCCACTCTCGATCTTCCGGGTGCGGACGGTGGCGGGAGCGAACATCGCAGGCCTCTTCACGGGAGCCCTGGTGTTCGCGAATTTCTTCCTGCTCACGCTGTACGTGCAACAGGTTCTGCAGTACTCCGCTCTGAAGACAGGGGTGACGTTCGCCGCGACCGCGGCCACGTCGGTGCTCGTAGCGGGCGTCGCTCAGGCGCTCGTCACCCGGGTCGGCCCGAAGCCGATCATGGTCGTCGGTTTCCTGTTCTTCCTGTGCGGGATGGTCTGGTACAGCGAGCTACCGGCGGACGGATCGTTCGCCACGAATCTCCTGCCGGGCTATCTCGCGGTCGGCATTGCGCTGCCGTTCACGTTCATCCCGGTGTCGATCGCCGCCCTCGCCGGTGTCCAGGCCCACCAGGCCGGGCTCGCGTCGGGCCTCATCAACACCGCGCAGCAAATCGGCGGCGCCGTTGGCGTCGCCGTGACCTCGTCGGTCTCGATCAGCCATTTCAACCACCTCGTCAACAGCGGAACGTCCGTGCCCGAGGCGCTCGCCGCCGGCGCGCAATGGGCGTTCTGGATCCTGGCCGGCATCTCGGTGGCCGGGGTTATTGCGACCCTGATCTTCATCCGTCCGGAAGAGCTCGACGAGGCGCCTGAGGTCGCGGTCGCGGCGCTCTGACCAAGCGCTAGCTGCGACATGCCGAGGACGTACCCATCCCTGCTCGACCTCGTCGGCGGCACGCCGATCGTGCGCCTCGACCGCTTCGGTCGCGAGATCGGGGCAACACTGCTCGCGAAGCTCGAGCTGATGAACCCCGGCGGCTCGAACAAGGATCGCATCGGGATCGCGATGATCGAGACAGCCGAGCGTGACGGGAAGCTGAAGCCCGGAGGGACGATCGTCGAGCCGACGTCCGGGAACACTGGGGTCGGTCTCGCCATCGCCGCGGCGGCCAAGGGCTACCGCTGCATCTTCGTGATGCCAGACAAGATGAGCCAGGAGAAGATCGCAACCCTGCGGGCCTACGGCGCCGAGGTCGTGATCACGCCGACGGCGGTCGAGCACGACTCGCCGGAGAGCTACTACTCGGTCTCCGACCGGCTCGCCGAAGAGATCCCGGGGGGGTTCAAGCCCGACCAGTACACGAACCTCGCCAATCCTGACGCCCACTACCGCACGACCGGGCCGGAGATCTGGGAGCAGACCGGCGGCGAGCTCGACGCGATCGTGATCTCGGTCGGAACGGGCGGCACGATCACGGGCGTCGGCCGGTACCTGAAGGAGCGCAACCCCGACCTCCTGGTCGTCGGCGCGGATCCCGAGGGCTCGGTCTTTACGGCGGACGCCTTACACCCGGTCGGCCCGTATCTCGTCGAGGGAATCGGCAAGGACACCTGGCCCGCGACGCTCGATGCGTCGGTCGTCGACGAGTGGATCCGCGTCGGCGACAGGGACTCGTTCGTCACGGCGCGGCGGCTTGCTCGCGAAGAGGGGCTGCTGGTCGGTGGCTCGTCCGGCTCGACCGCCTGGGCCGCGCTCGCAGTAGCGAAACGGCTCGGCCCGTCTGCGAGCGTGCTGATGATCCTCCCCGACGGCGGCAGGTCGTACCTCTCGAAGATCTACGACGACAACTGGATGCTCCAGTACGGCTTCCTCGAGCGCACGGGGGTCGCGCCGACGATCGACGAGGTGCTGAGGCACAAGCGTGGCGAGAGCGGCGAGCTACCCGAGCTCGTCACGATCGAGTCGCACCAGAAGGTCGGCTCGGCGATCGACCTGATGCAGCGCTATGGCATCTCCCAACTCCCCGTCGTTCGGACTGCGCCGCCCATTGGGCTCTCCGATGTCGTCGGCTCGATCCAGGAGCGAAGCCTCCTCGATCGTGTCTTTCGAAACCCGGACGCCCTCGACGACGATGTCGCGCTCGCCATGGATCCGCCGCTCGGGGCATTCGAACTGAACGCGACGCTCGACGACGTCTTTGCCGACCTGTCGGGTGGTGGGTCAGCCGTGGTGGTCAGCGACGGGGGAAGGCCCGCAGCGATTCTCACTCGCTCCGACCTGCTCGAGTTTCTCGCGCGCAAACGGTAGGTGTCACCCGACCGAGGCGGGTTGGGCGGGAGCGGTGGTCGCTCTACGGCAGGAAACTTGCGGCGTGACCGCGCGCGTTCGCTTGGACGAGCTCGTCCGCGGTCAGGGCGCCGATCCGCTCGAGCAGTTCGAGCTCGTCGCGCAGGTGCGTGCGCATCATCTCGGGGCCGTCGGTTGCGATCGTGAACGCGACCCCTGCCTCGACAAAGGCGCGGAACGTGTCCCTTACTGCCTCCTCGTCGGGAAGCGCCTTCGTCAAGAGATTGGAGGTCGGGCAGATCTCGAGCACCGTGCCTGCCCGGTGGAGCAGTCGCATCAGCTCGGGATCGCCAGCTGCGAGGATGCCGTGGCCGATCCGCTCGGGCCGTAGGTGCTCGATCACCTCGCCGATCTCGTCCGCCCCCGTCGCGCCCTCTTCCCCGACGTGGATCGTGACGCCGAGACCCGCGGCACGTGCCGTCTCCACCATGGGCTCGATCGCCCTGTAGTCGTATCGGCGTCCGCCGGGACGAGGTCCCGCGATGTCGACGCCGACCACTCCTCGCTTCTTCCAGGCGATCGCCTTCTCGACGATGACGGTGTTCTGGCGCGCGTCGAACGTCCGATCCATCATCAGGATCAACCCGGCACGCACCTGCGGGTACTCGAGCCGCGCGCGGTCGAGGCCGCGGATCGCAGCGAGGATGATGTGGTCCAGGTCGCGCTCTCCGCCGCGGTTGCGCTTCATGGGGTTGAACCGGAGCTCCAGAGTCGTGATCTGCTGCGAGCGGTAGGCGCCGCCGATCGCTCCGTATACCGACCGCTCGACGGCGAGAGGCGACGACTGGATCAGCTCCGTCCAGTGGTAGATGGCGTCGAGCGCATCGAGGCTCTCGACCCCGCGGGCGTCGGAGACGGTGACGAGGCTATCGAACTCCCAGAAGTCCTTGACGGGGAGGGCGATGCCCTGCTCGTGGGCCAGGCTCCAGAGGATGTCGGAGGCAACCGATCCGCCGAGGTGAGTATGAAGCTCGGCGAGCCCCTCGTGCGTGCTCCTCACGCGCCGACTCCGGACTCGAGGGCATGTCGCGCGAGCTCCTCGAGCTCCGGAATGAGATCGGGGTCGATCGTGTGCGGTAGGGGCGACTCCCGCCAGAGGACGTCTGCGCCGGCCCCGACGAGGAGGTCCCGCGCCTCGTGGCCGAAGGCCACGGGAATGACCGGGTCGAGGCTGCCATGCGCGACGGCGATCGGGTAGCCGCTCAACCCTTCGAGATCAAGGGAGAAGCCCGGCACGCGGGGGACGAAGCCGGAGAGCGCGATGATCCCAGCCGGGCGTGGCCTGCCGGCGCCGAGCCCGACGGCGAAGCTCATCACGGCTCCCTGCGAGAAGCCACCGAGAACGATGCGATCGGGCGGGAACGGAAGCTCGTCGAGGAACCGCGAGAGCGCGTCCAGGGACTCGAAGAACGTCGTCGGATCGGGTGTCGGGATGCCACCGAGCCGATACCAGTGCGCGCCCCCGGGTGGGAGCGCCAGCGGCCCGCGGGGGGTGAGCCCAAGCAGGCGGCGGTTCGGGTCGAGCGCATCGAGCAAGGGGAAAAGGTCGCGCTCGTCGGCACCACGGCCGTGGATCAGGACCAGAGCCCCTTCGGGGTGATTCGTCGCAGGTCGCTGCAGAGCGTGGAGACCGCTCATCGGCGAGACGGACTCGGGAGCGGCGTGAGCGCCGGCTCGATCTGCGCACGCATGTGCTCGAAGGCCGGCGGTAGGATCAGGCGCTCGCCGAGGTGGTCGGCGTCCTCGTCGATCGCGAAGCCGGGGCCGAGCGTCGCAATCTCGAAGAGCACGCCGCTCGGCTCGCGGAAGTAGATCGAGCGGAACCAGAAGCGATCGACGATCCCGCTTGTGGTCATCCCGGTTGCCTCGACCGCCTCGAGCCAGGCGGCGTGGTCCTCTATCGTGGAAGCCCAGGCGACGTGGTGCACGGTGCCTGCCCCCGGGAGCCCGCGCTCGGCCGGTGGCACGTCGTAGGTGTAGCGACCGCCGCGAGAGGTCCCTCTGGCCTCCCAGGTGGCGCCGCCTGTCGCGACGAATCCGAGCGTCTGCTCGAAGAGCGGAGCGCTCGCCTGCGGTGCTGCCGAGAACGCGCGCACCCCCTCGAAGCCCTGGAGCGCATGTGCGTGCGGAACCCCGGGGTGGTCGGCGCTGAGCGGTGGGTCGCTGCTCTTCGTGGCGACGAGCTCGAGGCGAAGACCCTCGGGATCCTCGAACAGGAGATGGTCGCCTTCCCGGTCGAGCACCTTGACCTCTCCTGAGAGACGCTGCTCCCAGAAGTCGAGCGCGGCCTGTGACGCTACCCGCCAGGTGACCGTGTGCACCATGCCCGCACCGGCGCGACCACGCCGTGCCCCGGGGTACTCGAAGAACGTGATGTCCGCACCGGGGCTGCCGGCGTCGTCTGCGTAGAAGAGGTGGTAGACCGTTGGGTCGTCCTGGTTGACGGTCCTCTTGACCATCCGCAGGCCGAGGACCTCCGTGTAGAAGGCGACGTTCCGTGGAGCGTCGCCCGTGATGCACGTGACGTGATGGATACCCTCGAAGCGCATGTCTCCCTCCAGGTTGGCGTAGCCGCGTGAGGTCTGCAATAATCCCGGTCTTATTTGTATCAGCAACTACCAGAGTAATTGCATATGCAACAGGATGCCAAGCAAACCCTGACAGAAAGCGAGTACGCGGCGTGGCGCGGGTTTCTTCGAACTCATGCCGTCATCGTCCGCGCTCTCGATCGAGAGCTGGAGGAGCAGGAGGGGCTTTCGCTCGGCGTCTACGACGTGCTCGTCGCGCTCATCCAAGCGGAGGGCCGCCGCCTCCGGATGTCGGACCTAGCGGATGCCATCCTGCTCAGCCCAAGTGGGCTGACCCGGGTGATCGATCGCCTCGTTCGCGAGGGCTACGTCGAGCGGACGCGCTGCGAGGACGATCGACGAGGCCAGTGGGCCGAGCTGACGCCGCATGGGGAGGAGACGCTCATGCGGGCGCGGCCGAGCCATCGGGAAGGGATCCGGATGCACTTTCTCTCCCATCTCAGCGAGACTCAGCTCAAACAGCTCGTGGAGATCTGGGAGTGCGTGCTCGATGACCCGCTCGCCTGAGCGCGTCGGCGCCTGCCGCGGGATGCGCTTGCGCCACGGGGCCGGGCCGGCGGCCATATAGTCCCTCCTGTGAAGGTCGGCATCGTGGTGCCGTTCTCCTGGTCATTCTGGGGGGCTGTCGTCGAGCATGCGGAGCTGCAGGCTGCCGCGCTCGAGGCTCTCGGGATCGAGACCAGGCTGATCATGGGCAACGACCCCCCGGGACAGTTCACGCGGGTCCTGCACCCGCGTGTCGGTCGACACGGTGACCCACCGGCCAACGTGATCCCCGTGGGACGGTCGGTGATCGTTCCCGCCAACGGCTCGCTGCCCAACATCGTGCTCAGCCCGCGTACGTTTCCGCGGATCCGGCGAGTCCTCGCACGGGAGCGGTTCGACGTTCTCCACCTGCACGAACCGATGACGCCGGCGATCTGCGTCTCCTGCCTCGCGATCGGCACCATGCCGATCGTTGCGACCCATCACGCTTCGGGGGACCTCGGCTGGATGAAGGGCGGCATGCCGGTCTGGGGCTTCCTGCTTTCACGGATCGATCATCGGATCGCCGTCTCGGAGCGCGCGCGGGAGTCGATCGAGCGCTGGGCGCCTGGCCCGTACGAGGTCATCCCGAACGGCGTCCTGATCCCCGACGAGGCGGACCCGCATGGGCGCGACGACACGATCGTGTTCGCGGGCCGGCACGAGCCACGAAAAGGGCTACACGTAATTCTGCGCGCGTTCCCCGAGATCCGGCGCCGGACCGGCGTGCGCCTCCGGATCGCGGGTGCCGATCCCCTCGCGGTTCGTCTGCTGCTCGCGCGCTTGCGCGTGCCCGACGACGGCATCGAGATCCTCGGCTTCCTGTCGCAGGACGAGCTGACGCGCGAGCTCTGCTCGGCAAAAGCCCTCATCGCTCCTTCGCTCGGTGGTGAGAGCTTCGGCATGGTGCTGACGCGTGCGTTCGCATGCTCCCTGCCGGTCGTCGCCTCCGACATTCCGGGCTACCGGGAAGTGGTGACTGAGGACGTCGCTCGCACCGTGCCGCCCGGTGACGCGCGGGCGTTGGCTGAGGCCGTCGTCGCGCTCCTCGAGGACGAGCACGCCCGGTCTGCGATGGGAGCAGCCGGTCGCGAATACGCGGTTGCGAACTTTGCCTGGCCGGACATCGGCCGTCGCCTCGTCGGGATCTACGAGTCGGTGATCGAGGGAGCGCGCCTGCCGGCGGCGGTGGCGTGAACCGTTTCGAGAGCGCACTGCGCAACCCGTGGGCACGCGGCGTGGTGGTGCTGCTGCTGCTCGCAAGTGCGCTGCTCGCGATCTGGTGGCGCGGCCCCGACTGGAACACCGCCTACCACTCCTTCGATTTCGTCGTCTGGCGCTGGGTGTGCGCTGCCGTGCTGCTCAACCTCTTGTCGGTGGTCGTGCGGGCCCTGGCCTGGCGGCTCACCATCAACCAGGCCCTGCCCGCTCCGCATCCGCCGTTCGGCTCGGTCTTCTCCGCGTTCGGTGTCGGTCTGCTGGGCAACGCCGTGCTGCCCGCACGCGCCGGTGAGCTGGCGCGTGTTGCGGTGCTTCGCCGGAGGCTGCCACACGGTCGCGGCACGACCGCGACGCTGATCGGCACCGTCTTCGCTCACCGGCTCTTCGACCTCCCCGCCGTCGCGCTCCTCGTGGTGTACGTCCTTCTCACCGCAAAGCTGCCGCACTGGGCCATCACGAGCCTCGTGATCTTCGGGATCGTGGGCGGAGCGCTCCTCACCCTAGGCTTCTTCTCGGCCCAACGGCATCGGCGCGGTCGGGGAACCGAGGCCGGAGGCACCGCTGCACGCCTCATCGTCATGGCGCGCCAGGGGCTTGCAGTGCTGACCGCGCCCGTTCCCGCTCTTGCTGCTGTCGTCTGTCAGTGTCTCGGCTGGCTGGCCCAGCTCCTCGCCGTCTACGCCGTGATGGGCGCTTTCGGCATCGACGATGCAGGCCTACCGGCCGCCGGCCTGGTCCTCGTCCTGATGAACGTCGCGACGATCTTCCCGCTGTGGCCGGGTAACGTCGGTCTCCTCCAGGCGGCCGTTGCGCTCCCGCTCAAACAGTACGGCGTCGACTACGCCACCGGCTTTGCGTTCGGGTTGGTCCTCCAGGTTGTCGAGATGTCCGTCGGCGTAGGTGTGGGGCTCGTGTTCCTCGCGCGCGAGGGACTGTCGTTCGGCTCGCTGAAGGCGATGGAGGAGGAGACCGAGTCGGCAGAGGAGGCGCTTGTCGACGAGCTCGAGGCCGACGGCGGGCGAGCCGACACGGTCGAGTCGATCAGGTAGCGGGAGGTCCGCCGGAGAGCCGCTCGATCGAGCCCTGAGCCGTATCCAGGCGGTCGCGACAGAGACGATAGAGGACCTCGCCACGCTGCCAGAGCACGATCGCCTGATCGAGCGGGACGTCTCCCCGCTCCAGCTTGCCCACGATCTCCTCGAGCTCCTGACCAAGGCTCTCGAACGTCCTGTCGGCGTCGCCCTCACTCACGCGCTCACCTCTACTCCACAGTCGCCGATAGGTGCCCGGCCGCGAGCTCGACATCGATTCGCGAGCCGGTTGGAACCGACCGGGCGTCGCGCACGACGACGTCCGCTGCCCGCACGATCGCGTACCCGCGTGCGACGGTTGCTCTCGGTGACAGAGCTCGCAGCCTGCCGCCTGCGAGGTCGATCGCCGCGCGCTTTCGCTCGAGCAGTCGCTCTGGGCCAACGCGCAGGCGATCGATGAGCCTGCCGAGGCGCTCGGTATCGAGCTGGAGCCGCCTCTTGACCGAGCGCTCGAGCGCGTCCCGCGCGCGCTCGAGCCCGGCCAGAAGCTGGTCGAGGTCCGGGACGACGAGCCGTGCGGCCGCGGTCGGTGTCGACGCGCGCACGTCCGCCGCGAGATCCGAGAGCGGTGTGTCTTGCTCGTGGCCGATCGCCGAGATCACGGGGACACGGCAGGCTGCGATCGCTCGAACGACGGACTCGTCGCTGAAGGGCAGAAGATCCTCGAAGCTGCCGCCGCCTCTCGCGACGATGATGACGTCGACCGCGTCGTGGGCGGCGAGCGCAGCGAGCGCTGCAACGATCGCCTTCGGCGCTCCGCGTCCCTGGATGCGTGTTTCGCTGACGACGAGGCGGGCAGGTGGAAACCGTGTCGTGATGGCCGTGACGATGTCACCCCGCGCGGCGGCCTCGACCCCGGTGAGGATGCCCACTGCCCGTGGGAAGCGGGGGAGCGGTCTCTTTCGCTCTGCGGCGAAGAGCCCTTCCGCGGCGAGTGACTTCCGCAGACGCTCGATCGCCGCCAGGTGGGCGCCCAGGCCGAACCGCTCGATCGTCGTCGCACGAAAGGCGAATGTGCCCCGCGCTTCGAACAGCTCCGCTCGGCCGAGGGCATGAACACGCTCACCATCCGAGAGTGCGAGCTCGAGCCGGTCGAAGCGTTGGCGGCTGATCGACACGGGAAGGCAGGCTCCGGTCTCCGGGTCCTTGAGCGTGAAGAACACGGTCGCCCAGCCGGGGCGGCGGCGGAGCTCGGTGACTTCGCCCTCGACCCAGAGCTCCGGGCAGCCGCTCGAGCCACGCGGCGACTCCCCGGTTGAACCCCGCGACAGGGTAGACCCGCCGGTCGCCGTACTGGAGCGCGCTCGATCTTCACCTGACCAGTCTGCCGGTCGCGGCGGCGCCCCGGGGCTGGCGAGTAACAACCTGTTACAAGGCGCTCCTGCGCTTGGGATCTCGCGCGGCCTTGCTGCGTCGCACTGCTGCGTCAGTCCATTCGGCCTAGGGGTGAAGCCGGGCCGTGCAGCGGCGACGTCTACGGATCCGTCGGTGTGTGACGAGAGAGCGAACGGCGCGTTGCGACCGCTCGGTTCCCCGCGACACCTCTACAAGGAGTATTTCGGCGGCTGTGACGGGATTGCAGCCCTTGCGAACCAGCTCTTCGGCCTCGTGGAGGTCGGCGCCGCTCGCTGCGAGCTTTTCGGCAAGTGGGAGCGGGTAGCCGGCCTCGATCAGGACGTGGAGCCGCCAGCCCTCGACCTTGGCTTGCTCGCCCTCTCGCTCGACCGGTGTCTCGGTGGTCTCCGCCATGATTTCGGGGAATTCGTGATCCCTACGACGAACCCTGCCACACGATGTCGGAGTTGTGTGGGTGGTTTTTGCTACCACCCCCGTGATTCGTCGTGGTTGAGACGGGCCAGACTGGCGGGGGAAGTAGCTTCGTATGGGCTTCGCCTTGGAAATACCGCTCGGAAAAATCAAGGCGGAGCCTAAAACGATCAGCTACTTCCCCACATCTCGTATGAATGTCCGCTGCGCCATCAGGGGGAAGTAGCGTCGAGCCGTCGTGGCAGCTCCTCGCGTGTGAGGATGTCGATCGCCCTGTCGAGCTCGCGCGATAGCCGCGTGGCAGCGTCCTCGCGAATCTCGCGCATTCGCTCGTCGAACATCAGCGTGGCCGCCTGTACGTGGCGATCCACCTCGCGCTCGAGCACACGGTGAAGCTGTTCGAGCAGTCTCCGCTCCGCCTCGACGAAGGAGACGTCGAGCTGGGCGCGAAGATCCGTCCCGGCGCGCTCGATCCCCTCGGCGATCTCCGTCTCCCTCGCGCGGAGGCGCTCGGTGATCTCCTGGATCGCACGCCGCCGCTCGACCGTCTGCTCTTCGAGCTCGCTTAGCGCCTCGCTCACTGCGGCGTTGGCGGCCTGTTCGAGCTCCGCACGGAGTCGCTGGACGGATCGGCGCTGCTCGTCGGCGGAGTTCCCAAGCTCGGTCGCCTCCGCAGCAATGCGCGCTTCCACCTCGGCGATCGCCTCACGGCGCCGGCGCTCGAGGCGCTCCAGCTGTGCCTCGGCGTGAGCCTGTGCGCGGTCGAGATCGTCGCTGAGGCGGCGCAGGCGCTCATCGAGCCGTCCCTCGGTCGTCGTCAGCGATGCAGCGAGAAGCTCCCCGAGACGACGCTCGTGGTCGGCGAGCGCTCGCTCGCGCTCCAGCGTGAGACGACGCTCCTCCTCGACGAGCAAGGACGTCGCATCGGCACGAGCACGGGCAGCTGTGCGTCGGAGCTCCTCCACGTGGGCGGCTGTCTCCTCCTCCACCGCCGCGTGGAGCTCGTCCCGCATCGAGTCGAGCGCTTGCGCGCTCGACTGACGCTTTCGTCGTCCGAGCACGGGCGTCACTCTATGCGACGCGGGCGGTCGCGAGCGATGCCGCGATCGCGACGGTCGACCACGTCAGAAGGCGCAGAGTGAGCTCCGGCCCCGCGAGGAGCGTCGCGACCGTGAGTGGCTCGGTGGTGCCGTCCGTGAGCTCCACCGACCCGGTCACCGACCGCGTCGAGCGCCGGAGCGCTCTCGCCCGGGTCGAGAGGCTCCGCTGCCCGAGCGAGAGCAGCGTCGCCCAGGCAGCGGCGATCAGGGCTTCGGGCTGGAGCTCTCCAGCACACGCGAAGAAGCCTGTGAGCACGGGAAAGGCGCCCCAGGCGAGCGCGAACCACAGATCAGTGTGAAATCGACCCGCGAAGAGCTCGAGGTTGTAGGCAGGCACGAGGAAGGCTCCGATACCGACGAATACGAGGAGCCACCAGGAGAACGTGGCGGCGACGAAGATGCCGATCGCCGCCGCTCCAGCGACCGAGGCGATCGCGGCCAGCACGAGCACATGGCCCGGCAACGAGGTCGAGAGCGGACGCCCGTTCAGCTCGTCGAGCGCATGTGCGCCGACGCCCAGCGCGAGCGCGAACGCCACGACAGTGAGACCGAGTCGGCCCCATGCGACGGTCGCGGCGAGGCAACCACCGACGACGACGTAGGACAGGTGCCACGCCGTGTACGGGAGATGGAGGAGCGTGACCGCACCGCGCCAGCCGCCGCCCCCGACCGCGTAGAACGCGGGGCGCTCGGGCGCCCTCATGCTCGCCTGCCCGTGATCACGACGCCTCCGCCCAGGCTCAGCGTGCGCGCACGAACGTTCGTGATACCCGCGTCATGCCAGAGGGCGACCTGATCGCGCAGAGGGTAGCGCCGGTAGAAGTCGACGATCGACGGGCCGAGAAACAGTCCGACCTCGTGCCAGCCCGGCGAGATGGCCCGACCCGCGGCGGGCAGCCCGAACCGTACGTAGAGATCCCAGAGAGGGCGCCAGGCGCCGGCGGGCACGTGGAACTCGAGGGACGCGATCGTCCCTCCTGGCCGGACGACGCGCGCAAGCTCGCGGAGCGTGTCCGCCGGACTGTCGACGTAGCGGAGGAGGTACGTGAACGTCAGGTGGTCGAACGACGCCGCCGGGAAGGGGAGATTGTCGGCGCTCGCCTCGATGAGCTCGACGCGTCCGCCGAGCCGTCGGCGCGCCTCCGTGAGCATGCCGCGGCTCTGATCCACTCCGGTGACGCGCTGACCGCGACGCGCCAGCCGCTCGGCTACGAGACCGGTACCCGTTGCGACGTCGAGGACGTGTCCGCGTGCCGGCACGCAGCCGACCAGAAACCGGCGCCAGAGAGGATCCTGGCCGAACGAGAGCGCTGCCCCGACCCGACCGTATGTCGGTCCCAGCGGCTCGAAGAGGCCTACCGCATGGTCGGGTCGGCTCTCGAGCGGCGGCAGGTGTTCGACCATCGACCTCTATTCTGGACGGATGTCTCTCGTCGGTGAGCTCGAGCGGATCGCCGAGCTCGTCGCCGACACGGACGGCGACGACCGTGTGGTGGCTGTGCTCGCGGCCGAGCCCTCTCAGGGACGCCGAGTCTACGTGTGCGCTCTCGAGTCCGACGTGGGCGCGAGAACGTGGCTGGCCGTCGACGGCGGCGGGGCACCGATCACGAGCCGGCGCGACCTTCGCGATGCCGTCGCGATCGCCGCGCTCTGCGAGATCGCGGAGGAGGCGGCCGGCGGCGGGGATCTCGATGATCTCCTAGGCCGACTCGTTGCGGTGCGGATCAGCGAGCAGCCGGCGGGGATCGAGGAGGCCGAGGCGGCGGTGCGCGCGCTCCAGCACACGATCGGCGTCGCGCCGCAGCTCGCGACCCCCGCGCGCCTCGACGAGATCGGTGCGGCGACGAGACGTCTCGAGCTCGCCCTGGATCCGATGGCCGGCTCACCGTTCGCCGCGGCGCTCCGCGCGTCGCAGGACGCGATCGACGAGCTCGTGAAAGAGATCGAGTCGACGTACCGCGTTCCGCTCGAATAGGCCGCACTGGCTGCCTCCCCTCGATCGTCTATGGTTGGTGCGTGGAAGGTGGCTTCGGCTTTCCGTTCGGTGGAGATCCCGACGATCTCCTACGAGGGCTGCGGGAGTTCGCCGAGCAGCAGGCCGAGTCCGTGCAGGAGGCGCAGCGCGAGCAGTTCGCGACACTGACGCTGAACACGGCCGTGGAGCTCGCGGCCGCGGCTCTCGCGCAGGTCGACGTCACCGGAGCCCCCGACGAGCAGACGATGGCTCTCCGGGACGCTATGCGGGTCCTCTTCCCGGAGGCCGTCGCACTGGTGTCGGCGGCGCGCCAGGGCTTCATGCGCGAAAGGTAGGCTTCCCGCGCCGTTCGATCGCGTCATCGCCCGGCTGCTGCCCGTCGTCCCACGAGCGGTCGTGCAGCGATTCGCCGCGCCGTACATTGCCGGCCCCGCGCTCGAGGATGCTCGTAGAGTCGTGTCTCAGCTGAACGCCGCCGGCAAGCTCGCGACGATCAACGTGCTCGGCGAGGAGCTGACGCAACGAGAGGACGCCCTGGTGCTGGCCGGCGAATACCGAGCCGCGCTCGGAGCGATTGCGGCGGACAGCTTGCGCTCGAGCCTGAGCGTCAAGCCCACCGCGCTAGGCCTGAAGCTCGACGACAGCCTGTGTCGTCGACTCGTGACGGAGCTCGTTGAAGAGGCTGCGAGGGACGGAACGTTCATCCGCCTGGACATGGAGGACTCGAGCTGTGTGGACGACACGCTTGCGCTCTATTCCCACCTCCGCGAGCAAGGCAACGAGAACGTGGGGATCGTCCTGCAAGCATGTCTGCGGCGTACGCTCGCCGACATCGCCGACCTCTCGCAGCTCGGGCCACGCGTCCGCCTCTGCAAGGGCATCTACATCGAGCCGGCGGCGATCGCATTCCGCGATCCCGACGTGATCAGGCGCAGCTACGTTGCGGCGCTGGACGCCCTTCTGGACGCCGGGTGCCACGTCGCCGCTGCCACCCATGACGAGCACCTGCTCACCGAGCTGCTCGCACGCGCATCGTCACTTTCGCACGAGCAGTACGAGATCCAGATGCTGCTCGGCGTTCGCGAGCGCCGAGCCTCGGAGCTCGTCCGAGCCGGTCATGTCGTTCGCATCTACGTGCCGTACGGGCGACGTTGGTACGAGTACTCGTTGCGCCGCCTCCAGGAGAATCCCCAGGTCGCTGGGCACGTTGCCCGGGACGTCGCGCGCAGAGTAACCCGTCACGCCGGATAGCTCACGCCTACGGGCCGTGGTGGTGTGCGAGCCCGACCGACGCCGGCGGCCTCGTCCAGTACTCGAGGCCATCGCGGCTCGTTCCATACGTGGTGCGGAACACCGCGTGTCGGAAGGCTACGACCTTGGCACCGGCGACGAGCGTGAGGGTCACGTTCGTCCCACGGGTCACAAGGCCCTGCTGCACCCTGATGGCGCATGCCAGCGACCGACCGGCCGGGGTGCGGACAGTGCACGAGCCGAGGATCTTGCCGCTCTTGCGGGCGATGATCCGCGCGGTTCCGGCACGCGTCGCCGTTGCGCTGACGAGGAGTGACTGCCCACGGCGGCCGAGCCCGATCGCTCGAATCGCGCTCACCGGTGGCGGGACGGCCGCACTCGATACCACCGCGCCCGACATGGACGGCGGCGCGGCAGGTGGTGTGGCAGGAGGCGGCTGAGCCGGCGCGGGGACGGGGGGAGGCGGCGACGCGGGTTGTGCAGGAGTGGGCGCCGGGGCGGGCGTCGGCTGAGACAGGATTGCGATGATCGCCTCGCCGAAGGCCTGGGAGCTCGTCGCGCGGATTCGCACGATTCCGCCCACCGGTACGACCGCCGGCGCCGTGTAGAGGCCCGACGTGCTGATCGTCCCGACCGCTGAGTTGCCGCCAGTGATCCCGTCGACGCTCCAGATGACCGCCGACTGGCCGCCGACCGACGGTGGCGCTCAGCTGTGCGCTCGACGTCACGAGGAGGCTGGCCGGGGCCCCCGATACCGTCACCCCCGGGGTTGCGCCGGACCCGCTGACCGTGACGGACGCCCGGGCGGGCTGGAACGGGAATGGGCTGTCGGCGTCATGTGCCGAGTAGGAGAAGCTGTCGGAACCACTCGAGGATGGCCCAGGCGTGTACAACAGCGCCGTCCCCGGCGCGAGCACGGTTCCGACCGGGGCGCTGAGGGAGCCAGAGACAGGAGCGCTCTCGATCCGGTAGACGACTGCTCCCGGCGAGCCGTACGCTGTCGCGCCAAGCGGCACCTGAATCGCACCGCCGCCCGTCGCGGCGATCGTGAGCGGCTGCGCCACCCAGCCCGGAACGACCGTCTCGTTCGCCGCAAACGCTGTGCCGTTGTTGGCCTCGTTCGCCTCGATCATCACGTTGTCGGGGTCCGCTTCGGCACCGAGCCAGTAGCGGCCAGGTTGGACGTTCGAGACGTCGACCCATTGGAACGTGAGAAACGAGGGATACCGGTCGCGCCAGCCTGCGGAAACCCCCATCGTGACGCTCGGCGCCGCCGTGTTGTTCTGCTGGCAGAACGGGTCGCCAGGCAGGGGATATGCCTTAGGGGCCTGACTAGGCACGACTACGGACTCGGAGTCGGCGAGACAGAAGCCAATCTTCGATGCGGGTGCTACGAGCGCCGTCTTCGACAGGTCGTAGAGCCCGTAGCGCATTGCCGAGCGAAGATGCCAGTGATTGTGCCCGTCGGCGGACTCGTAGAGCATCGTCGGGTTGCGGCTCGAGTCGTCCTGGTGCCCGGAGCCCGTATCGTAGATCCGCTGGGTCACAGTCGTCATCTTCAAGTCGACCGGGTTGGTGCCGGTCAGACTCGAGCGCTCCCGTTCCCCGGTTGTCGACGTACCCGTCGAAGCGGAGCAGAAGTCGCGTCTTCGCAGGGGTCGTCGGCGTCGCAGGCGCGTCGACGTAGGTCTGCAGGGAGGCACCGTCGGGGGGATCCGACACGATGTCTGGCAGTGCGTCTGCGGTGGCGAGGCCGGGCGCGGGCGCGGCGACGAGGAGCACCGCCGCGAAGGCCGCGAGAAGCGGCACGACAAGCGCGAGCGCACGGGACCCCCTCCCCCAGCGTGTTCCCCCCATAGCGCTTCCAGTGTGGCAGCAGCCAAGGCCGGCGGGCAAATGACCTACCCGTCGCAGCCTTGCGGGACGCGCGGCTCGAAACGGCCTTACGACGCGGTCAGCGAGTACCCGCCATCGACGACGATCGTCTGGCCCCGGATCATGTCTGCCTCGGGCGAGCTGAGGAACGTCACGACCGCCGCGATGTCGGCGGGCGTGACGATGCGTCCCGCAGCGTTCGCCGCTCCCATCGCGAGCATCGCGTCGCGATTCGGGAAGTGCTCGAGGGCGTCCGTCTCGACGACGCCGCCCGAGACCGCGTTGACGTTGATGCCTCGCGGCCCGAGCTCGACTGCGAGGTAGCGCACGAGCGCCTCGAGCGCCGCTTTCGACGTTCCGACGAGCGAGTAGTTCTCGAGGACACGCCCGGCGCCGAGACTCGAGATCGCGATCATCGAGGATCCGCGCGGCATCGACGGCGCGACGGCGCGCGCGAGGGAGAGCAGGGCCCGCGCGTTGGCGCTGTGCGTCCAGTCCCAGTGCTTGTCCTCGGTCTCGAGCGCGGGGCGGATCACGCCGGTCGCGGCATTGTGGACGAGCACGTCGAAGGGGCCGAGCGACCCGACTTCGGCTGCGACCTTCTCGGAGGCGACGTTGCCGCGGACGAGCACGGCCTCCGCGCCGCGGGCACGAAGCTCCTCGGCCGTCTCCTCCGCAGCGCGGTCGGAGCGCAGGTACCCGATCGCGACGCGGGCCGCGCCGAGCTCGGCGAAGCGGAGAGCGATGGCCCGGCCGATGCCTCGTGAGCCGCCGGTGACGACGACGGACTTTCCGGTGAACGTCATCCGAAGAAGGTCAGTCGTGCCGATGCGGCAGCGGCGCCGACGCGGGAGCGGACGACGGGATCTTGTCCCAGCCGACCCGGTCTCGAGACTCGCGACCGCCGCCATCGGCCTTCGACGACGCGTGCCCCAGCCGCTCCAGCAATGCCATCTGCTCCTCGCCGTGGCGGCGTACCGGATGGTCGGGTGGCAGGCCCGCGACGAGCTCGCGCACACGCGCACGCAGCTGAAAGGCGAACTGGGGCGTCGCGGAGCCCACAAGGGCGTCGATGTCGTCGCGCGTCGGCTCGACCATGCGGGGCAAGCGTAGTCGATGGCGCGCGCGAGAGTCATCGGAGCCATTTGCCCACGGCATCATCATCTAGCCTCTCGCCCATGACTCCGCAGCGGCGCACGGCGCTCGCGTCGGTCGGTGTTGCTGCTCTGCTCCTCGCGATCAAGCTCGTCACGGGGCTCGCAAGCGGCAGCCTCGGCCTCGTCTCGGAGGCCCTCCACTCCGGCACCGATCTCGTCGCGGCGGGTCTCACCTACTTTGCGATCGGCTACGCCGGCCGGCCTGCGGACCCGGGACATCAATACGGGCATGGGAAGGCGGAGCACCTCGCGGCGCTCTTCGAGGCGGCGGTGCTGGCCGTCGTCAGCTTCGCAGTGGCAGGGCTCGCGATCGCTCGTCTTGCCGGCTGGGTGAAGATCGAGGTGGACGCGGCCTGGTGGGCCTTTGTTGCAGTGGCCGTCGTGATCGTGCTCGACGCGACGCGGACAGTGGCGTCGAGACGGGCCGCCAGGCGGTACCGCAGCCCTGCGTTGCTGTCGAACGCACTCCATTTCGGGAGCGACCTGATGGGGACGCTTGCTGTGCTGGCCGGGCTCGTCTGTGTCCGAGCCGGTTGGGAGCAGGGCGATTCGATAGCGGCGCTCTTCGTCGCGGTTCTCGTCCTCGCTGCGGCGGCGAGGCTGATGCGCCGCAACGTGGACGTGCTGATGGACCGGGCGCCCGAGGACGCCGTGGTCGCGGCGGAGCGCGCGATCGCGGGCATCGACCTGCCGATCGAGCTCGTGCGCTTGCGCGTCCGCCAGGCGGCCGGAGGCCACTTCGCCGACGTTGTGATCCGGGTGCCGCCAGGGGCAGCGGTCGGCCAGGGGCACGCGGCAGCGGACAGCGTCGAGGAGGCGCTGCGCGAAGCGGTCCCGGGCATCGACGTCGTCGTCCACGTCGAGCCCGGCGTCGCGGAGAGCGAGCTGCGGGAGCGCGCGACCGCCGCAGCGCTCGCCGTTCCCCTCGTCCGCGAGATTCACAACCTCTCGGTGATCGAGGTCGGCGGTGCGACAGAGGTCTCGCTGCACCTGAAGCTGCCGGGGAACACATCGCTCGACGCCGCCCACGCCGTCGCGGAGGCCGTCGAGCGGGCGATCGTCGTCGCCGTGCCGGAGATCGACGATGTGCACACCCACCTCGAGCCACTGGACGAAGGCGCAGCGGGCGAGGAGCTCGCTCTCGTCCCGGTAGAGATCGAGCGAATCGTGCGCGAGGCGACGGGAATCGCACCGCGCACGACGCGCGTCGTGCGCACCGACGGCGGCCTCGTCGTGCTGCTCACGCTCGGTATCGGCGGCGCGGGCTCGCTGGCGGAGGCGCACGATCTCGCCAGCGGCATCGAGGAGAGGATCTGCGCAGCGCTACCCGCGGTGACGGACGTTCTCGTCCATACCGAGCCATAGGTACTTCTCGCGGCCGTCGCCGACGGCCCGCACGCACGCTTTCCGGGGAAGGTAGTTTCAATGCTCGTGATCCTCTGCATGTTCCATCCGCTCGAGCAGCCCATGGACCGTGGCTGGGTTGGTCGAGTCGAAGGCGACCGCGTGCTTCACCTCGCCGCCCAGACGCTCCAGGCGTTCTTCACCGGTGGCAGCCGCTCCCGCGAGCACGCCGAATATCCCCTCGCCCAGGTAAAGCTCCTGCCGCCCGTCCTCAACCCGCCCACGATCCGGGACTTCGTGTCTTTCGAAGGACACGTCGTGAATGCGTGGCGGCTCCAGGGTCACTCGATGCCCGACGAGTGGTACAAGCGTCCAGTCTTCTCGTTCCTGAACGCATCGTCGGTCTGCGGTCACGAGGACGAGATTCCGTACCCGGTTGGCACCGCTCAGCTCGACTACGAGCTCGAGGTGGCGGCCGTGATCGGTGCCGAGGGTGAGATCGGCGGGTTCACGATCATGAACGACTGGAGCGCTCGTGACATCCTGTTCGACGAGGTCGCGCTCGGGCTCGGCCCGTCGAAAGGAAAGGACTTCGCTACGTCGTTCGGTCCAGTCGTCGTCACCCCCGACGAGCTGGGCGACCTGCGGCTCGAGATGGTGGCGCGAGTCAATGGCGAGGAGCGCTCTCGTGGAAACCTCGGCACGATGCACTGGTCGTGGGGCGATCTCGTCGATCACGCGAGCCGCAACACCGTGCTGCGTCCCGGCGACCTGATCGGCTCAGGCACGGTGACGGGCGGCTCCATCCTCGAGCAGGAGGACGGGCGCTGGCTCGCGCCGGGGGATGTCGTCGAGCTCGAGGTCGAGGGGATAGGCGTCCTGCGCAACACGATCGGGCCCGCTGCGTGAGGCTTGCGCTCGACTGGGACGGGACGGTCACCGAGACCGACACCCTGCACATGCTCCTCAGCGAGTTCGGGGATGCGGGGCTCTACGGGCGAACGGAGACGACCCTCCGCGAGGAGCGGGTCACGCTCCAGGAGGTGATCGCCACCCAGCTCGCGACGCTGGAGGTCGGGCTGGAGGAGGCCGTCGAATGGCTCGTGGCGAACGTCGCGATCCGGCCCGGCTTCGCGGATCTCGTCCGCGAAGATGCTCCCGTTGTCGTCTCGGCCGGCTTCCACGACCTGATCGAGCCGATCCTCGCGCGCGAGGGCGTGAACGTCGAGGTACGCGCCAACCGCCTTTCGGTCGGCCCCGACGGGTGGAGCTGTCGGTTCCGCTCGACGGATGTCTGCAGCGTGTGCGGGGAGCCGTGCAAGCGCGCGATCGTCGTCGATCTCGGCGACTATGCCTACGTCGGCGACGGCCTCTCCGACCGGTGCGTGTCGCTCGCGGCGAAGCGGCGTTTCGCCCGCGCCGGGCTCGCGCGCTATCTGGCCGGCGAGGGCGTTTCGTTCGACGGTTTCGACGACCTCAACGACGTCCGTCGGGCGCTGGCGCGCTCCAGTGCCCGAGTCGAGGAGTCGCTTTCGTGACGACGCGGAGGGCGACCGCGCAGGACATGGCGATTGTGGAGGAGCTCTGGCGGGCGCAGAAGGCCGAGGTGCCGCCGCCGATCTACGCCGACGTGGATCTCGCGGGCGAGCTCGCCGAGATCCGTCAAATCGTCGCCGCTGAGGTAGCGGTCGTGGCGGAGGAGAGCGGCGCTATCGTCGGCATGGCGCTCGCGCGGCGCACCGGTCCGCGGCTCTCGCGCCTGACCGCTCTCTACGTCGCTCCGGCCTCTCGGCGCTCAGGGGTTGCCACCGAGCTGCTCCGTGGCGTACGCGCCGCCTTCGCCGCCGACGGCGTCGAGGCGCTCGACCTCGAGGTGACGATGGCGAACGGCGCCGCACGGGATCTCTACGCGGGGCTCGGCTTCAGGGAAGCGGTTGTCACGCTCGTCGCTCCGCTTGCGGAGCTCGAGCGGCGCCTCGAAGACAAGCCGCCGAGGGGCCGGTCGTTCGGGTCGATTCATGTCCAGACGGACGATGTGGCGGCAATCGTGCGCGCCGTCGAGATTTACGTGCCGCGCCTGCCGGGCCGCTCACGTGGGTCGGTCGTAACCGAGCCACGCGGCGGGTACGTCACCGTGTACGACGACGCGTGCGATCGCAATCCCGCGGTCCTGCGCCGGCTGGCGCGCGAGATCTCGACCCGCACCGGGCTCGCGACGATCGTCCTCGGGATCGAGTTGGACGCCGTCGTCCGCCTGATTCTCTTCGATCGCGGCGCGATCGTCGACGAGTACGCGTCCTTGCCGGAGTTCCACGGGCCGCTTCCCCCGGGCGAGGTCGTCGCACTGAATGCCAACCCGGTGGTGATCGAGCGGGTTACGGGCGCGGATCGCGAGACCGTGCGGGCAGCGACGCCGGTAGCGACCTCGCCGCTCGAGCTGCCCCCGCCCGCCGAGTTGCTCGCCGCTCTCGCTCATGCGCTTGGACTCGCCGACGTCGGACACGGCTGGGATGCTGCACGTGAGCTCGCTGGAGCGACGTTGCTCGACCGGTAGCGTTATCGGGGTGCTGACCATCTACAACGCTCAGCGTTGTCCCTTCTGCGCCAGAGTCCGGATCGCCCTCGCGGAAAAGGGCATTACCTACGAGACCGTCGAGATTGACCTGGCCCAGCGGCCTGACTGGCTCTACGAGAAGAACCGGCTGGGCAAGGTACCGGTGCTCGAGGCCGGCGGCTGGACGCTCTCGGAGTCGGAGATCATCAACGAGTATCTCGAGGAGGCGTACCCGGAGCCGCCGCTTCTTCCCGCCGACCCCGCAGTACGCGCGGCCGCGCGGGTTCTCGTCTTCCGACACGACGCCTTCAGCCGAGCCTTCTACGACCTCCGTCGGGGTGAGGACGGGGCCGAAAAGGCCTTCGCTGCCGAGCTCGCCGTCCTCGAGGACGTTCTCGCCCTGACGCCGTACCTGACCGGCGCGTCGTTCGGTCTGGCCGACGTCGCGTACATCCCATGGCTGCTGCGGGCGCGCGCGCAGATCGGCATGACGTTCGAGCGTTTCTCTGCGATCCGGGGCTGGCTCGACCGTCTGGCGGAGAGGCCGTCGATCGCGGTCGAGATCGAGATCGTGGCTGGGCTGTCGTGAGCGACGTCGACATCGCGGAGCTCGCTGCACGTCTCGGCGACGAGGGGCTCGTAATCCTGGATGTGCGGAGCGCCGAGGAGTACGAGGGAGTGACCGGCTACCCTTGCGATCCCAGGCAGGGCCATATCCCGGGTGCGCTCAACGTCGACCTGCGCGAGCTGATGACGCTGGATTCCGCTTCGATTCGCGTACGTCTAGGCGCTCCCCCCGGGGCCGAGCTGATCGTGTACTGCCACTCGGGCCAGCGCTCCTCACTCGCGACGCACGCGCTCGAGGCGGCTGGTTATCGTCCCCGCAACTTCGTCGGCTCCTGGCATGCCTGGTCGAGCGACCCCGATCTGCCTACGTCTCCGTCGGCCTGACCGGAACTCCCGCGCTCGCCGGAGGCTGCCACGATCCTGGATCTGCGCTCAGAAGAGCGTCGGTCGCTCGGGCGGGGGCTCGAGCCCGCCCGTCGCGGCGATTCCCGCGTCGTCCAGGCAGCCGGCGAAAGATCCCGGCGCTGCGCGGCGCAAAGTCGTCCTTGTTGTTGTTGAAGAGCGCATACGCCTGATCCGCCTCTCGGGCGAGGTCGGCGACCTTCGGGACCCACTCGGCGAGCTCGGAGGGCTCGTACATCCAGTCGAATCGCTGCCAGGACTTCTCGGCGCGGATGTTCCACGTCCGGGCGTTGCGTCCGTGAAACCGCACGTAGGCGACGGGCCCGGTCACGGCGGCGACCGGCGGCATGACGTTCGCCGCCCGTGTGGGCGGAGCGTCGACGGACACGTACGAGAGACCGTGTCGTTCGAGGAAGCCGAGCGTTTCCGCCCGTACGTCCGGCTCGAGCCACGAGCGATGCCTGAACTCGACCAGCGGGACAAGGGGTGACAGGAGCGCACGCACGCGTTCTAGCTCGTTCAGCGCTGCCCGCGATCGCACGAAGCTCGGGTGGTACTGGAGCAGCACGCCGCGGAGTTTCCCGGATAGCTCGAGCGGCTCGAGCGCCGAGCGGAAGGCAGCGAATGCCTGCTCCTGCTGGGCGGGGCGGTGGTGGGTCATCTCGCCGCTCGCCTTGACGTGGAAGACGAAGCCGTCGTGCGTGCGCTGGGCCCAGCGGCCGGTCACATCGGGAGCGGGGAGCGCATAGAAGGGCGAATCCACCTCGACTGTGTCGAACCGCTCGGCGTAGTAGCGCAGCCGCTTCTCGGCAGACGAGACACCGCGCGGATACCAGGAGCGGATCAGGCCGTCGTCGGCCCAGCTGCACGTCCCGATCCGAAGCGTTGCCGGCACCCACGGAAAGATACGCCCGGCCCGCCGTTCCGCCCTTCGGTTCGCCTGGCTCGCGCGGCTTCAGCTGGCGTGGCGAGCAGATGATCGGCCCGCCGACCCGTCCAGCCGGGGCCGTCACGCACGGGTTCGTCGGACGAGTGGTGCCGCCGGGTCGTACGCACCCATCCCTACAATCCGCGCATGGATCCGCGCCCCATCGGTGTGTTCGACTCGGGGGTGGGCGGCCTCACCGTTCTGCACGAGTGCCTGGTCACCATGCCGCACGAGGACTTTCTCTACCTCGGTGACGGGGCGCGATTGCCGTACGGCCCGCGGCCGCTACCCGAGATCCGAAGGTTCGCACGCGAGATCGCCGGGTTTCTCGAGGCCGAGGGCGTGAAGCTGATCGTCGCGGCTTGCAACTCCGCGACCGCCGCCGCATTGCCCTACCTCCAGCGCGAGCTCGAGGTTCCGGTCGTCGGCGTCCTTGCCCCGGAGGCGCACGCCGCCGTTCAGGCGACGCGGAACCGACGCGTCGGCCTCCTCGCGACCGAGGCGACCGTGGCGAGCGGCAGGTATTCCGCGTTGATCCGGTCGCTCGACGCGGGCATCGAGGTGACCGAGGTCTCGTGCCCGCGCCTCGTCCCGCTGATCGAGAGCGACGATCCGTTCTCGGAGGAGACGGTGCACGCAGTGCGGGGCTACGCAGCACCACTTCAGGGCGCCGGTGTCGACACCGTGATCCTCGGGTGCACGCACTACCCGCTGCTCAGGCCGATCCTGCAGCGGGTGTTCGGCCGCGACGTGACGCTCGTATTCTCTGCGGAGGAGACGGCGCGTGAGATTGCCGAGACGCTCTCGCGCAAGGGGATCGCGAGCGACCCGCGCCACGACGGGCGGCATCGGGTTCTCACGACGGGAGATGCGGACGCATTCAGGACGATGGGCAAGCGCTTTGTGCAGCTACCACTCGGAGAGGTGGAGCACGTCACGGTCGCCGCACTGGAGGCGGCTGTCGCATGACCCGCCACGACGGCCGCCGCGCCGACGAGCTGCGTATCCTCGACGTGCTGCCCGGGTTCCTCGAGCAGCCCCACGGGGCTGTGCTTTGGTCGCAGGGCAAGACGCGTGTGCTCTGCACCGCAACGATCGAGGAGGGCGTGCCGCGCTGGCTCAAAGGCAAGGGACGCGGGTGGATGACGGCCGAGTACGCGATGCTCCCTGCCTCCACCGGCGAGCGAACGCAGCGCGGAGTGACCCGCGGCCGTCCCGATGGTCGCACGGTGGAGATCCAGCGACTCGTTGGCAGGGCGCTCCGGGCCGCTTGCGACTTCGAGGCCCTCGGGGAGCGGACGCTGTGGCTCGACTGTGACGTTCTCCAGGCCGACGGCGGAACGCGCTGCGCGTCGATCACGGGCGCCTACGTCGCCGCGCGGATCGCACTCGAGCGCTTCGGGCTCTCGAAGGCGCTGCCGACGTCGGTGGCTGCGGTGTCGGTCGGGGTCGTACAGGGCGACCCGGTACTCGACCTCGATTACGTCGAGGACTCGACCGCGGAGACCGACATGAACGTCGTCATGACGGGCGACGGCCGGCTCGTGGAGGTGCAGGCGACGGCAGAGGGCGAGCCGTTTTCCCGAGAGGAGCTCGATCGGCTGCTCGATCTCGCCGCCGGCGGGATCGACGGTCTCGCTGCGGCCCAGCAGGCGGCCTCCGCATGGCAGCCGTAGACCGGCTGCTGCTCCTGACCGGTAACCCGCACAAGCTCGTCGAGCTCCGGCGGGCGCTTCCCGAGTGGGAGATCGATCCTGTCGAGTCCGCCGGTTCGCCGGTCGAGGACGGCGAGACGTATGAGGACAACGCCCGGATCAAGGCCTTGCACGGGCGCGAGCACGCCCCTACGGGTAGCTGGGTGGCGGGGGAAGACTCCGGCATCGAGGCCGATGCTCTCAGCGGGCGCCCCGGGGTCGAGTCGGCCCGTTGGGCCGCCGACGGCGTCGCGGCGATGCTCGCCGCGCTCGACGGCACGGAGTTGCGGCAGGCGCGGTACGTGTGCGTGATCGTCGCGATCTCACCAGAGGGCGACGAGGTCGTCGCACGAGGCTCGCTCGACGGCTCAATCTCGACGAGCGCCCGCGGCGACGAGGGCTTCGGTTACGACCCGATCTTCGTGCCCGTGGGCGAGACGCGCACGGTCGCCGAGCTGGGCGACTCCTGGAAGCAGAACAACTCACATCGTGCTCGGGCGGCGACCCAGCTCGCAGACGCGCTTCGTCGCGGACAGCAGCCTGCGAAGAGCCGAGCCTCGTGACGGACGCACCCTAATTCGGCGTCGCTGCGTGGCTTTCGGCGGGGGACAGTCCCTCGTGCGTCCTGTCACGAGCGCTTGTCGTCAGCGCTTCGGCCCGGGCTCGCGTCCCGTCGAGCCGTACGCGAGCTGCCAGTTGAACGCAGCCCCCCAGATGATCGCGTTCGCAAGGACGTAGAGCCAGACGATCAGGAGTGCGGTCGTCCCGAGCGTCTGGAGTGTCAAAACGTCCGCCGAGAGGCGAACGAAGAGAGGGAGTGCCTGCACGCTTGCCTCGATCGCGACCGTCGCGACAGCGGCGCCGGGCAGCACCTCGGCGTACGAGAGGCGCGCGTTGGTTAGCCGGTGATAGGCCGAGACGAGGAAGCCGAAGAAGGCCGCTGCGGACACGAGCATCGTCAGTGCAAGCGCGACGACTGAGTTCCCGAAGACCGCCGGCGCGTAGCGCTGGAGCAGGTCATAGCCGACGGTACCCACGAAGAGGCCAGTGAAGAGGGCGAGCAGCGCCGCGATCATGTACACGATCGCGAGCGCCTTGCCGCGCAGGAACCCCCGATTGGGGCGCCCGTAGAGGATGTTGAACGCCGACTCGAGTGCGCTGAAGAGTGACAGTGAGCTCCAGAGGAGGAAGACTGCGCCCACGATGCCGAGCGTCCGCGCATTCTGCTGGATCGTGTTCACGACGCGGACGATGTTCTCGACCGACGAGTCCGCGGGCAGGATGTCCTTGAGGTAGGTGACGAGTGCGCTGCGCTCGTTGGCGCGGCCCGTGAGGCCGAGCAGCGCGAGCGCGATGAAGGTCAGTGGGACGAACGACGCGAGGGCGAAATACGCGACCATTGCCGCGAGGTGCGTCCCCCGGTCGTTGAAGAACTTCGCGAACGTCGCGCGAACCGGCAGGCGATGCACTCAGTGAGTATGGGCCTAGCCCCGGGCGGCGGTGTGCTACTCATCTGGCATGAACGTCGACGGCGCGCTCGCGGAGCTCTTGCAACTCTCGTCGCAGGTGCAGGCCGCAGCCGTCCTCTCGGTCGAAGGTTCATTGCTCGGCTCCGCCCCACCGCACTCGCGCCGCGCCAAGGCACTCGGAGCAGCGGTGCCGGGCTTGCTCGAGCGGGCGGGTGCGATCAGGCGTGAGGACATCTCCGTCGACCGTGTCGAGGTGCGCCTGCCCGACGGCGGCGTGTTCGTCGTGCGCGCGGGAGATCTCGTGGCGGCAGCGGTGACGGCACGCGATCCGATCGCGAGCCTCGTCGTCTACGACCTCAAAAAGTGTCTCCATCGCCTCGCCGCCGACCCCGGCGGCCGCGATGCGTAGGCTTCTCGTCTTCGCAGCCGTCGGGCTCGCCGTCTACCTGGTGGTCGCGCGGCGGCGCGCGAGCGGCGCCGTTACGGTCGCGTACGCGGATGGCTCCTCCCTCACACTCGCGGACGACACGGCGGGCGTCGAGGCCATTCGTGCGGCGGCAAGCGGCGTGCTTCGCGCATGAGAGACGAGCTCGGGGACCGACTCGTCGAGCGCGCGCTCCTGCACGGGGACTTCGTGCTCCGCTCGGGGAAGCGCTCGAGCTGGTACCTCGACAAGTACCGCTTCGAGACACAGCCCGACCTACTGCGTGACCTGGGCGACCGGCTCGCAGCGGTGGTCGCCGAACACGAGCCGGACGCGGTACGTCTCGCGGGGCCGGCGCTCGGGGCGGTGGCTCTGGCTGCTGCAGCTTCGCTGGCCTCCGGCCTGCCCTTCGTGATCGTTCGCGCGGAGACCAAGGAATACGGCACGGCGAACCGGATCGAGGGCGCGTACGAGAGCGGCGAGCTCATCTGCCTCGTCGAGGATGTGGTCACTTCCGGCGGTGCACTCGCGGAGACGGTTGCCGTGCTCCGCTCGGCTGGGCTCGTCGTTCGGTCCGCCGTGTGCGTCGTCGATCGCGAGGAAGGAGGGGCGGATGCGCTGGCGCAGATGGGCGTCCGGCTACACCCGCTCTTCCAGGCCGGACAGCTTCTCGACGAGGCTTGATCCGAACGTGCGCCGGCGTCCGGCCGAGACCCACCGCGTCGCTTGCTACTGGGTCCCTTACGCGCACCTGCCTCACATCAAGCCACTAGCGACGGCCGATCACGTTAGAGTCGCGCGCGGCGGCGGCGGCCCGAACCTGCGGCCTTCGTGGGCGTCTGCCGCCGAGGTACGTCCGACCGGATCCTCATCATCTTTGCGACGGTCGTCGGGGGAGGTGTGTAACCCGTCGGATTGCGCCTATTTGAGCCAGTCGGACGGGCCTGTTAGGGTCCTCGACGGTCAGGATTCGGCCAGCGTCACCCGGCAACAGCCGGTCTAGCGAACGAGACAGGAGGAAGGCAAGTGACAAAGCAGGAGTTCGTCGACCAGATCGCGGACCGCACGGATCTCTCCAAGCGCGACGCAGGTGCTGCGGTGGACGCCGTCCTCGAGACCATCACCGCGGCACTCAAGAAGGGTGAGACCGTGACCTTCACAGGTTTCGGAAAGTTCCACACCACTCATCGTGCGGCGCGCGAGGGCGTCAATCCCCGCAACCCGACGCAGAAGGTGCAGATTGCCGCCGCTACCGTCCCGAAGTTCTCGGCCGGAAGCCAGCTGAAGAAAGCAGTCAACTAGGGCTCCACGCCGGGATGCGACACGCTTCCCGGGCATCAAGCGAGCGGATGGAGTGTCGGATCGTTTCCGGCGCACCATCCGCTCCGGCTTTCCGCCGGCCTCCGGCTTCCAACAATTACTCTCTTGGTGTGACCCGAGACACCGATGTCGTTTCGGGAGCCGAGGTCATTCCTTTCGCCGATCGCATCGCCGCGGCGGTGGAGCGTAAGCGCAGCCAACTCGTCGTCGGGCTCGACCCGCGTGTCGACTTGCTTCCCGTCGAGCTTCGCGGTGAGGCCGTTCTCGGCCGTGCTCAGGCCGCAGCAGCCGTCGAGCGCTTCTGCAAGGGCATCATCGACGTTGTGGCCCCGTACGCAGTGGGCGTCAAGCCCCAGTCCGCGTTCTTCGAGGTGCTTGGCGCGGATGGGCTCGCGTCGCTCGAGGCGGTCTGCGCGTACGCCCGGCAGGCGGGGTTGCTCGTCATTGCAGATGCGAAGCGCGGCGATATCGGCTCGACCGCGCGCGCCTACTCCGAGGCCTTCCTCGAGCCTCGGGGAGCGGATCTCCCCCTCGCGGACGCGCTTACCGTCAGCCCGTATCTCGGCGAGGATTCGATCGACCCTTTCCTCTCGGCCTGCAGACGGCAGGGCGCGGGGATCTTCGTGCTCGTGCGCACGTCCAATGCAGGCGCGGCCGACGTCCAGGACGTCGCCCTTGCCGACGGCCGGCCGCTCTGGCACCACGTCGCCGAGCTCGTCCGGACCTGGGGTGACGAACTGATTGGGACGCACGGACTCTCGAGTGTCGGCGCCGTCGTCGGCGCGACGTATCCGCGTGCGATCGGTGAGGCGCGGCGGCTGATGCCGCAGTCGATCCTGTTGCTCCCCGGGGTGGGGGCGCAGGGTGCGACCCCCGCTGACGTGGCACGCGCGTTCACGAGCGGGCCGGCGAGCGCGCTCGTGAACGCATCGCGGTCGATCATCTTCGCTCGTGGCGAGGCGGACGCCGACTGGCGGAGCGCCGCCGGCGCCGAGGCTGCCCGGCTCGCGTCCCAGATCTGGGCCGCGGCAGGCTGGTGATGGTCGACGGCCGCACGAGGTCGAGTGTCGCCCGGGTCGCCGCGCCGGCCGCGCTCCTCGTCGCCACGACGATCGCGGTGCTCGTCGTGCGCGCAGCGCTCGTCCAGCACGACTCAATCCCAACCGGCGGCCCTGTCTCGACGACGGTGGGTCGGACGGCGAGCACGTACGTGATCGCGCCCGGCGACACGCTGGCGGTCATCGCACAGCGCTATGGCACGACCGTGGAAGCGCTGATCGCCCTCAACCCCGACGTCGACCCGGTCAATCTTCGGATCGGCCAGCGGCTGAACGTCGGATGATTGTCGTGAAGGCTCTCGTCGTAGCTGCGCTCGTTGTCCTCGCGCTGAGCGTCACGGCAAGCGCCGGGGCCGGCGGGCCCTCCGTCGCTGCGCCTGCGTACGTCGTCGTCGGCGGTCCCGATGGCGCGATTCTGGCGCAGCGGGCGCAGCACGAGGCCCGTGCGATCGCGAGCATCACCAAGCTCATGACCGTGCTCGTCGCGCTCGAGCATGCGCGTCTCGGCGCCGTCGTGACGGTGCCCGCCGCGGCCGCGGCGGTGGGCGAGTCAACCGCCTACCTGCGAGCGGGCGAGCGGCTCACGGTGCGGGAGCTCGTGCTCGCGACGCTGATCCCGAGCGCCAACGACGCCGCGACGGCGCTGGCGCTCTACGTTGGGCGGGGATCCCTGCCTCGGTTCGTCGCGCTGATGAATGCGAAGGCCCACGAGCTCGGGATGGCCGACACGCATTTCGAGAACCCGCACGGGCTCGACGTGCCCGGTCATGTCTCGAGCGCCCGCGACGTCGTCACGCTTCTCCGCGTGTCGCTACGCAACCCGTTCATCCGTCGAGCGTCGGGTACCGAGAGCGCCTCCATCTCCGGCGGCCGGTCGCTCGAGACGACCGATGACCTGATCGGAGAGCTGCCGGGTCTCGTGGGTGGGAAGACCGGGCACACGAACGCCGCGGGCTGGTCGCAGGTGGCTGCCGCGCGTGGCCGCGGGTACGTCGTCTACGCCGCGGTGCTCGGCGACACGAGTCGTGCCCGGCGCGACGCGGATCTCGCCGAGCTCCTCCGCTACGGGCTTGCGGCGTACGCTCCGGTCGTCGCCGTCTCGACCGAGCGTGCGTATGCGGAGGCGGGCACAGGCTGGGGTCGTCCATCTGTGAGGCTGATCGCCCCGCGGACGGTCGTCCGGGCGGTTCGCGTGGGTCGGACGCTCGTTCAGGAGATTGTCGCGCCGACGAGAGTCTCGCTCCCCGTCCGGCAGGGGGAGCAGCTCGGCCGGGTGCGGGTGCTCGACGGCGACCGCGTCGTCGCGTCGTCTCCGCTCGTCGCCGCCGAGGCGGTCGCTCGGCCCGGTACCGTTGCGCGAGCACGCTATTACGCTGAGCGTACGTTCCACAATTTGGTCGGGCTCGTCTCGTGAGGAGGGATTGCTCGTGAGGGAAGGCCTGTCGTGATCGTCACGGTCACGCTCAATGCGGCGCTCGACCGCTCGCTGAGCGTTCCCATCTTCCAGCTCGGGCACCGCCACCGCGCAACGGACGTCCTCGCGATCGCCGGTGGCAAGGGAATCAACGTTGCACGCGCCCTCAAACGGCTCGACGTGCCCGTCGTCGCGACGGGGCTCGCCGGCGGTCGAACCGGCACGCGAATCGTCGAGGAGCTGACTGCGGAGGCGATCCTCAACGACTTCGTGCGCATCAAGGAGGAGTCGCGTACCTCGACTGCGGTTGTCGACCCGACGTCGGGGACGTACACGGAGATCAACGAGTGGGGCCCTAAGGTGACCGTGGCCGAGCTCGAGACGCTCGTCGAGAAGCTCAGCTACCTATCGCGCGGTGCCGAGACCGTCGTCTTCGCGGGGTCGCTTCCGCGCGGAGTCGACGACGGGTTCTACGCGGAGGCAATCAAGGAGGTCGTTCGACGCGGGGTACCGGTCGTGCTCGACGCCGAAGGAGAGCCGCTGCGGCTCGGTCTCGAGTCGGAGCCGTTCCTCGTGTCGCCGAACCAGCGGGAGGCCGAGCAGCTCGTTGGTCAGGAGCTGGAGGAGGACGCCGACTTCCTGATGGCACTCGACGCGATTGCGGAGATGGGAGCGCGCAACGTTCACATCACCGTTGAGAGCGGGTGCTACGCCCTCATTCGCGAAGACAGGCACGTCCTTCGGCTGCGAGTGGTCGCCCCAGCGCTCGAGCCGGCCTCGGTCGTCGGTGCCGGCGACGTCCTGCTCGCGCAGTGGCTCGTCGCGCGGGGCGAGGGGCGCTCGGTCGAGGAGTCGCTACGGCTTGCCGTCGCAGCGGGCGCAGCCTCCGTCCTCGAGATCGGTGCAGGGCGCTTCGACCCTAAGGAGGCCCACCGCCTTGTCGCCGCCGTCGAGGTGCACGAGTTGCAGCCCGCCTAGAGACGGGCTCGCTGCGGCCCTCAGGCCCTCCAGCGGACAACCCCGCTAAGCTGCATCTAAGCGTGGAGCCCGACTTCGACTTCGAGGGAAAGTTCGGCCGGGAAGGCCTGACCTTCGATGACGTCCTGCTCGTCCCGGCCGAGTCGGCCGTGCTCCCCAACGACGTCGCGACGACGACGCGGCTGACCCGGACGATCGCCCTTAACATCCCGATCGTCTCGGCGGCGATGGACACAGTGACCGAGGCGCGCCTTGCGATCGCGCTCGCGCGCGAAGGCGGGCTCGGAGTCCTGCACCGGAACCTCTCGATCGTGGACCAGGTGGCTGAGGTAGACAAGGTGAAGCGCTCCGAGGCCGGCATGATCGTCGAGCCCGTTACGCTCCCTCCCGAAGCGCTCGTTGCCGACGCGCTCGCCCTGATGGAGCGCTATCGGGTCTCGGGTGTTCCGGTGACCGACGCCGCGGGTCGCCTCGTCGGGATCCTGACGAACCGGGATCTTCGCTTTGGCCCCGACCCGGCACGTCGCGTCGGCGACGTGATGACGAGCGACGGGTTGGTCACGGCGCCGGTCGGCACGACACTCGAGGAGGCACAGGAGATCCTTGGGGCGCACAAGATCGAGAAGCTGCCGATCGTCGATCAGGACGGGCAGTTGCGCGGTCTCATCACCGTCAAGGACATCCAGAAGCGCGTCCAGCACCCGCTCGCGACGAAGGACGAGCAGGGGCGGCTTCGCGTTGCGGCAGCCGTCGGCGTCGGAACCGATGCGCTCGAACGCGCTGAGGCGCTCTTCGGCGCGGAGGTCGACGCTCTCGTCGTCGACACGGCTCACGGCCATTCCCGCGGGGTGATCGAGCTCGTGCGCACGATCAAGGAGCGCTGGGAGATCCAGGTGATCGCTGGAAACATCGCGACTGCCGAAGCCGCTGAGGCTCTCGTGGACGTGGGCGTCGACGCGCTCAAGGTGGGTGTCGGGCCGGGCTCGATCTGCACGACCCGCGTCGTTGCTGGGGTCGGCGTGCCGCAGGTAAGCGCCGTCTTCGACGTTGCGTGCGTTGCCCTCGAGCACGGTGTGCCGGTGATCGCCGACGGCGGGATCACGTCGTCGGGCGATATCGCGAAGGCGATCGCCTCGGGCGCGGACACGGTGATGCTCGGGTCGATGCTCGCGGGGACGAACGAGTCTCCCGGCGAGGTGATCCTCGTTCAGGGCGAGCGTTTCAAGGAGTACCGCGGGATGGGATCGCTGGGCGCGATGAAGGCACGTTCGTTCTCGAAGGACCGCTACTTCCAGGGGGATGTCGAAGACGTCGACAAGCTCGTGCCGGAGGGGATCGAAGGGCGCGTGCCCTACAAGGGACCGCTTGCGCCGATCGTCTATCAGCTCGTCGGTGGCCTGCGGCAATCGATGGGGTACTGTGGCGCGCCGACGATCGAGGCGATGAAGCTCGGCACGACGCTTCGTGAGGATCACCGGTGCGGGGCTGCGCGAGAGCCACCCGCACGACGTCACGATCGCGAAGGACTCGCCGAACTATCGTCGATCGTGACTAGAGGCTTGGTGTGAGCGTGGGCCAGGTCGTGCCGCTGCCGGTGCCCGATGCGGCGCCCGAGGAGCGCCCCGTCCTCGTACTCGACTTCGGTGGGCAGTACAGCCAGCTCATTGCCCGACGCATCCGCGAGGCCCGCGTGTATTCGGAGCTCGTGAGCCATCGCATCACGGCCGACGAGGTCCGGCGCAAGAACCCGCTTGCGATCGTTCTCTCCGGCGGCCCCGCATCCGTCTACGCCGAGGGGGCGCCTCAGATGGACGCACGTATCTTCGAGCTCGGCATCCCGACGCTCGGCATCTGCTATGGGATGCAGGTGATGGCCCGCGACCTCGGCGGGGTCGTCGAGTCGAACGACGTGTCCGAGTACGGTAAGACCGAGCTCCACGTCGACTCGGGTGCGCTCTTTGCAGGGCTTCCCGACGATCAGGTCGTGTGGATGAGCCACCGGGACTCCGTTGTCGCGCCTCCGAGCGGAGCGACGGTGACCGCGGGATCGCCCTCTACTCCGATCGCCGCTTTCGAGGATCCCGAGCGCCGCCTCTACGGCGTGCAGTTCCACCCCGAGGTCAGGCATACGCCTCACGGCCAGGATCTCCTCAAGAACTTCCTCTATGGGGTCGCCGAGGCGCCCTCCACGTGGACGGCCGCCGCAGTGATCGAGGAGCAGGTCGCACGGATTCGCGAGCAGGTGGGCTTGCAGCGTGTCATCTGCGGGCTCTCCGGCGGGGTCGACTCGGCTGTCGCAGCGCTGCTCGTGCACAAGGCGGTAGGCGGCCAGCTGACGTGCGTCTTCGTCGATCATGGGCTGCTGCGTGCGAACGAGGCCGAGCAGGTTGTCGAGACGTTCGGCGGTCATTTTCACGTGCCGCTCGTACACGTGCAGGCCGAGGAGCGCTTCCTCGGTCGCCTTGCTGGCGTGACCGACCCGGAGGAAAAGCGCAAGATCGTGGGCGAAGAGTTCATTCGCGTGTTCGAGGACGAGGCACGCAAGCTAGGTGACGTGCCCTTCCTCGTGCAGGGAACTCTCTACTCGGACGTGATCGAGTCTGGGGGCGACGGCAACGTCGCGGCGAAGATCAAGTCGCACCACAACGTGGGCGGTCTCCCTGCCGACATGCGGATGGAGCTCGTCGAACCACTGCGCCTCCTCTTCAAGGACGAGGTGCGTCGCGTCGGCGAGGAGCTCGGGCTGCCCGAGCGGATGGTGTGGCGCCAGCCGTTCCCGGGACCGGGCCTCGCGATCCGGATCATCGGCGACGTCACGCGCGAGCGGCTGCGAGATCTTGCGGGCGGCCGACGCCGTGCTTCAGGAGGAGATCCGCCGCGCGGGCCTCTATCGTGATCTCTGGCAGAGCTTCGCGGTGCTCCCTGCCATCCGGTCCGTCGGCGTGCAGGGAGACGAACGAACCTACGCGTATCCCGTAGTGATCCGTGCCGTCACCTCGGAGGACGCGATGACAGCCGACTGGGCTCGGATTCCCTACGAGGTGCTCGAGACGATCTCGAACCGGATCATCAATGAGGTGCCCGGCGTGAACCGCGTCGCTCTCGACCTCTCGTCGAAGCCGCCTGCGACGATCGAGTGGGAGTAAGCGCTCGGCTCGGATGGAGCGCCTCCGTCGCCGGTCGAGCCTCGGATGCGCAGGAGCCTGCGCTTGGTGGAAGGCGTCACGGGCCGCGGACGCCGCGCGGTGTCAGACACTGACTATTGGCGACGGTGCCAACAGACATCACTCCACGGTGAAGCCGACGATGCCCTCGGGCTCCTCGGCGGCCACGTCGACCCAGTCGACGCGCGCGCCTCGCGGGCCCTCCTCGCAAAAGCGGACGAGGTCCTCTACGGCGTCCAGCTGACCCTCCAGGCAGAGCTCGACCGTTCCGTCCGGCAGGTTCCGCGCCCACCCCGCGACGCCGACGCTGACGGCCCGTCGTCGGGCCGTCTCGCGGAAGAAGACACCCTGCACGTGCCCCTGGACGATGACTCTACGGCGGATCATCGGCATCAATCATCTAGACGATGGAGCGGGACCACCAACGTCGACGATGCCGTCAGGGTCGATCGTCGCCTCGACCCGGTCTCCCGTCTGCGGATGATCGAGCCCGACGATAAGAGCGTCGAGCCTCTCACCTCGATCGAGCCGCAGGCGCAGGACGACGGCGTGGCCGTCCCGCCGAGCGGACTCGACGACCGCGTTGCCCGTGTCGCTGCGGCGGACGCGAACGGCCTCAGGACGGACGATCTTCCCGCCGACGAGCGTCCCGATCCCGAGGAAGAGAGCCACGCCCGCGTCTGCGGGCGACGCCCAGATCGCATCCGGCGTCGCGCATTGCGCGACGGTACCCGCGCGCATGACGGCGACGCGATGGCCAAGGGAGAGAGCTTCGCCCCGATCATGGGTGACATAGACGATGACGAGGTCGAGCGCATCGAAGAGGCGTGCGAGGTCGTCCTTGAGCCGGTCCCGGAGCGGCCGGTCGAGTGAGGCGAGCGGCTCGTCGAGCAGGAGCACACGCGGTCTCGGCGCAAGCGCGCGGGCGAGGGCGACCCGCTGGCGCTCACCGCCCGAGAGCGTCTCGACGCTTCGTCGTTGATACCCGGCGAGGCCGACGAGCTCGAGCAGCTCGGCGACCCGCCGCTCGCTGTCATCGGCCGAGACGCCCTGCATGCGCAGACCGAACGAAACGTTCCCCCGGACGTCGCGGTGCGGGAAGAGTGCGTGCTCCTGAAACATCAACCCGACTCCGCGCTTGTAGGTCGGAAGGGCTGTGATCTCTGCTCCGTCGAGCACGACGCGGCCTGCATCGGGTTGCTGCAGCCCGGCTATCACGCGCAGTAGCGTGCTCTTCCCGCAGCCGCTCGGCCCCAGCACCGCGAGCACCTCGCCTGGCTCTGCGGCGAGACTCGCGCCGACGAGCGCCTGGTGCTCGCCGAAGCGCACGTCGATGCCGTCGGCGATGAGCATCAGACCGGCCCGCCCCGGCGAAGCCGAACGCGCTCCGTCATGAGGACGGCCGCGGCCGTGACCGCCATCAGGATCACGCTCAACGCCATCGCCTGCCCGGTGTTGACGGCGCCGGGCCGGCCAAGGAAGCGGTAGATCGCGACCGGAAGGGTCGGATGATCGGCGCGCGCGATGAAGACGGTGGCGCCGAACTCCCCGAGCGAGATCGCGAAGGCGAAGCCGGCCGCGACGGCGAGCCCGCGCGTGAGCAGGGGTAGCTCGACCTCCCTCCAGGCCTGTGCGGGAGACGCGCCGAGCACTGCCGCAGCGTCATGGAGACTCCCGTCGATGGAGCGGAGCACCGGCACGATGGTGCGGACGACGAACGGGATCGCGACGAGTGCCTGGACGACAGGCACGAGCCAGATCGCGGAGCGGAAGTCGATCGGGGGCGTGTCGAACGCGATCACGAACCCGAAGCCCAGCATCACGGCGGATGTGCCGAGCGGCAGCATTAGCAGCAAGTCGAGGGTGCGCTCGGCTGGCGCCTTGCGGTCGCGTCGTGCGATCGAGACCGCCGCGAGCCCGCCCACGGTGAGGGCGATCGTCGTGGCGGCGAGCGCGAACACTATGGAGTTCGCAACCGCTTCCAACGGCGGGACGAGGAAGGCGCTGCTCTCGTTCCCGAGTGCACGATAGAAGCTCGAGCCCGTAGCCCGAAGGAGTCGCGAGCGATCGCTCCACGAGTGCCGCCAGCGGAACGGCAACGAGCAGCCCGAGCAGCACGAGGGGGGCAGCGACCTGAAGCCATTGCCGGCGTCCGCGGGGTCGCGGCGGTGCCGGTGGCATCCCAATGCGACCGGCACCGAGGCGCGCCTCCAACCGGCCTGATACCAGCAACAGCGTGATGACGGCGCCGAGTTGGATCAGCGCGAGCGCCGTCGCCTCGCGGAGGTCGAACAGCCGTGCGGCCTGGGTGTAGATCTCGGTTTCGAGCGTGGAGTAGCCGCTGCCACCGAGGATCAGGATGACGCCGAACGACGTCGAGCAGAAGAGGAAGACGATCGAGGCGGCGGCAAGTACCGCAGGGGCGATCGTCGGCAGCGTGACGAGCGCGAACCGGCGGACCGGCCCTGCGCCGAGCGTTGCGGCCGAATCGCCGATTCGGGGGTCGACGAGAGCCCAGTAGGAGCCGACGGTTCGTGTCACGACGGCGACGTTGAAGAAGACGTGTGCGAGCAGGATGGCCCAGATCGAGTGGTCGAGGGCGGTCGGCAGGACGGCGAGGAACGCGATGCCGACGACGACCGTGGGGAGCACGAAGGGGACGATGACCAAAGCGCGCACGATGCCCCTGCCGGGAAAGGCATAGCGGGCGAGGGCATGTGCGCAGGGGAGGCCGACCGCTACCGTGAGCACCGTCGAGACCGTCGCCTGCCAGAGGGTAAACCAGACGAGCTCGAGCGTCACTCCGCCGTCGAGGGCGCTCCAGGGCGCTCTGAAGGAGCCGTCTGCGTGGAGGCCGCGCGCGACGAGTGTCACGAGCGGGAACGCGAAGAAGAAACCGACAAAGACGAGCGGGATCCCGAGGCGCACGAGGCGCCACGACCTGCTCAGCGAAGCACGGCGTTCGTCCACTCGCCGATCCAGCGGTCGCGGTTCGCCTCGATCTCTGCCGGCGGTAGATCGAGCGGGTGCATCGGCACTACGGCGTACTTCGCGAAGGCCGGAGGCAGCACCGCGGTGGGCACGACAGGGAAGACAAACATCTGGAGCGGCATGTCCTCCTGGAACCGTTTGGAGAGCATGAAATCGATCAACTCGTGCGCGCCTTGCTCGTTGCTCGCGCCGCGGAGTACGCCTGCCAACTCGATCTGGCGGAAGCACGACGCCTCGACCACGGCAGTCGGCGCCTCGATCAGCTTCCTCGTTGCGTAGATCACCTCGGCGGGCGGGCTCGATGCATAGGAGACGACGATCGGCCGCTTGCCCCTGCTGCCCGAGGCGCCCGAGAAGCGCGCGGTGTACGCCTCCTCCCAGCCGTCGACGACGAGGACGTCGTTCGCGCGCAGCTTGCGCCAGAAGTCGAGCCAGCCGTCCGGGCCGAACTGCGCGACCGACGCAAGCATGAACGCAAGCCCAGGTGTCGACGTCGCGGGGTTCTCGACGACGAGCAGACCCCTGTATTCGGGTTTGGTCAGGTCGGCAAGCGCCCGCGGCGGGGCCAAGCCGCGGGAGCCGAACCATGCCCTGTCGACGTTCAGGCACACGTCGCCGCGGTCGATCGGCGTGACGCGATGGTCGGGGTCGAGGACGTACTCCGCCGGAACCCCGGCGAGAGCCGGCGGGTCGTATGGGGTGAAGACGTCGTTGTGGAGGGCCCGCGACAGCAGGTTGTTGTCGACGCCGAAGAAGACGTCTCCCTGTGGGTTGCCGGCGGTCAGAAGCGCCTTGTTGAGTGCTTCGCCCGCGTCGCCCGACTGGAGGATGGTGAGCTTGAGGCCGCTCTCCTGCTCAAACGCCGCCTTCACGTCCTTCGAGATCGCGAACGAATCGTGGGTGACGAGGACGACCTCCGTCTGCTTCACGGTGCCGCCGCAGCCCGCGACGGCGAGCACGATCAGCACGGCCGCCGCCACGTGTGCTCTCATCGGGCGTCGTCCGGCTGGATCGCGAGCAAGACACCCGAGCCAACTGCGACACGGGCCTCACGCTCTGTGAAGACGTTGGAGACGCCGACCGTCGAGCCGGCGTCGATGGTTGCATCAGCCAATGCGTAGGCAAGCCCCGTCGTCGTCACTCCGCGCGTGGCGCCGTGCAGGGGAAGCAACGTGACGAGATCGCCGGGCTCGCCGGAGATGGCCCGCTCCCCGCGCACGACCCCGACGCGAGCGCCGTCGAGGTACGCGTCGATCGGGAGAGAGGCGAAGCGCGCGGCGCCGAGCAGGAGCAGGTTCGCGAGAAGATGATCGAGGCGTCCACCGCCCGCGCCGAGGACGAGGACATGAGCGGGCTCGAGCTCGAGCGCAGCGTCGAGCGCGAGCTCGAGGTCGGTCGCATCCTTCGTCGCGGGATGGCGCCGGATTTCGGCGCCCGACTCCTGCGCCCACTCGAGCCCGGCGTCGGAGACTGAGTCGAAGTCGCCGATGGCGAGGTCGACTTGCAGCCCGAGCCGGCGCGCATGATCGACGCCGGAGTCGACCGCGATCACGGTGGCCCCTGCTGCCAGCGGCGCGCCGACAGGGACGTCGCCTCCGGCGATGACGACAACTGCGTGGGGCTGTGCGGTCATGCGCTTCCTCCGCTGGAATTACCCAGATCAGGTTCTTCGGGTCGGCGGCGCTCTCCAGCCGCCCTCTCAGCCCGATTGCCTCGAGCTCCCCGCGCTAGCTCCATCGTATCGCAGCGAGCCGAGCACAGGAGGATCGTGCTTGAATCGCCCTGTGCAGCGGTTTCCTGTCAAGCGCAACATCGCGCTGCTCGCTGCGTGCCTGACGTGCATCTCGGGAATGATCCAGCTCGCCGTCGCGGTCGCGACGCTGACGCTCGTCCTCGTCACCGGCATCGAGTCGATCCTCGGCCTCGGGCCGGCGATCTTCCTCTCATCGGCTGCGCTCGCGGCACTCCCGGCAGGACGCCTGATGGACGCGCACGGCCGCGTGCCGATCATTGCCGGAGGCTTTGCGGTCGGTGCGGCCGGCTGCGCGATCACCGCTCTCGGGTGCGCGGCCGACGCTGCGGCGCTCGTGATCACGGGGTTCGTGCTGATCGGTATCGCCCAGGGCACGGTGATCCTCGCGAGGACGGCCGCGGCCGACATGGTCCAGCCTTCGCGCAAGGCCCGCGCGATCTCGTTCGCGCTCTTCGGCGCGCTGTTCGGCGCCGCGTTGGGCCCGCTCGTCTTCCGCCCCCTCTTCGCGGGGAAGGAGCTCGCGCTCGACAGCCTCGTGGTGCCTTGGCTTGCGGCAGGAGGGATCGCGCTCGTGGGCCTCGTACTCGCTCTCTCGATACGACCCGATCCGAGAACGATTGCTCTAGCTCTCGCAGCGGAGCGCAGTGACAGCGAGGAGAAGGGAGACGGGGAGGCGGCGCCGCTCGCCGAGATCCTGCGGCGACCCGGGGTCGGCACGGCGCTTGTGGCGACCTGGGCGAGCTACGCCGTGATGGTCGGGGTGATGAACCTGACCGGCTACATCGTCGTCGGCCACCACCACGACCAGGCAGACGTGTTCGACGTGATCAGCGCGCACATCGTGGGCATGTACGCCCTCGTGCTCGTGATCGGCGAGGTCATCGACAGGGTGGGTCGCCACCGGTCGGCCGTAGCGGGTCTCGCGATCATGGGCGCCTCGACGATGTTCCTGCTCTGGGCAGACAGCATTCTCTCGACGTCGGTCGCGCTGTTCGGGCTCGGGCTCGGCTGGAACGTCTCGTACGTCGCGGCCGCCGCCGAGCTCGTCACGTACGCGACCCCCTTCGAGCGTGGAAAGCTCGTCGGCTTCGCCGATCTCGTTGGCGGGCTGCTGGGTGCGAGCCTTGCGCTCCTCGGCGGTGTGGCGTACACCCAGATCGGGGTCGCCGCCGTCGCGCTCGGTGCGACCGGTCTCGTCGCCGTGCCGGCGCTCATCATCCTCGCGCGCAGCATCCGACCCGTGCGGGCTGCTGCCGAAGCAGCGTAGAGCCGAACCCGAGCTGCCAAGTAACAGACTGTTACTTGGCAGCTCGGTGATCCCGGAGGACGGCGCCGAGGAGACCACTCCATTCCTGCTACCATCCGCCCTCGGCGGACAGTGCCAAGCAACCGTGCGCGGCCTCGTCCAGCCCTCTTTCCAGACATGAAGACCTACACCGCAAAGCCGGGAGAGATCCAGCGCGACTGGTATGTCGTCGATGCCGAGGGCAAGACGCTCGGGCGGCTCGCGACCCAGATCGCCGACACCCTGCGCGGCAAAGGGAAGCCACGCTATACCCCGCACGTAGATACGGGTGACTTCGTCATCGTCGTCAACGCCGAGAAGATCCACGTGACCGGCCAGAAGCTCGACCAGAAGATGGTCTACCGTCACTCTGGCTACCCCGGCGGGCTGAAGACGCGGACGCTGCGCGAGCAGCTCGAGCGCCGGCCGACGGAGGTCATCCGCAAGGCAGTGAAGGGCATGCTGCCGAGGAACAAGCTCGCTTCTGCCCAACTGCGGAAGCTCAAGGTGTACGCCGGGCCCGCGCATCCGCACGAGGCCCAGGCCCCGAAGGAGTTGAAGACCTGATGGCAGAGATCGCCCAGTACCTCGGCACCGGGAAGCGCAAGACCTCGGTCGCCCGCGTGATCCTCCGGCCCGGCGACGGGAAGACGTGGATCAACGGCCGGACGATCGAGGATTACTTCCCGCGCGCCGCACACCGCGTCCAGGTGCTCGCGCCGTTCGATGTTGCGAGCGCCGCCGGAACCTACGACCTCCGAGTCCGCGTGCACGGTGGCGGCGTCTCCGGCCAGGCCGGTGCCGTCCGGCACGGCATCGCCCGCGCCCTTGTCGAGGCCGACCCGGACCTCCGCGTCCCGCTCAAGCGCCAGGGCTTTCTCACGCGCGACGCCCGTCAGGTCGAGCGCAAGAAGGCCGGCCTGCACAAGGCGCGCAAGGCCCCTCAGTTCAGCAAGCGCTAACCTCCGCGCTTCCCTGGCCGGCGCCGCCTCCCGGCCGGCATAGCCGGCCTCCGGCGCCGCCTCGCACCGCTGAGAGCACCCGGCTCTCAGGGGCCGTACTCACGTACTGTCCCCTCCGGCCGCGCACGCTCAGCGGCACGCCAGGAAACCGCGGGGACGCAGCGGTCGGCATAGCCGGCCTCCGGCGCCGCCTCGCACCGCTGAGAGCACCCGGCTCTCAGGGGCCGTACTCACGTACTGTCCCCTCCGGCCGCGCACGCCCAGCACGCGCCAGGAAACCGCGGGGACGCAGCGGTCGGCATAGCCGGCCTCCGGCGCCGCCTCGCACCGCTGAGAGCACCCGGCTCTCAGGGGCCGTACTCACGTACCGTCCCCTCCGGCCGCGCACGCCCAGCACGCGCCAGGAAACCGCGGGGACGCAGCGGTTGACTGGTCGGGGGTGTCTCCCGGCCGGCATAGCCGGCCTCCGGCGCCGCCTCGCACCGCTGAGCGTGAGGGAACCTGGGACTGCAGGGGACGGAGTAACGAGGAGAGCATGAGTGGCTAGGCGCTACTTCGGCACGGACGGCGTCCGTGGCATCGTCGGTGAGGCGCTGACGGGCGACCTGGTCGAGCTGCTGGGTCGGGCGGCGACCACCTGGGTTGGAGGAGGGCGTGTCCTCGTCGGCAGGGATACGCGGGGGTCCGGGCCCGAGCTCGAGGCAGCGCTCGCGCGTGGGATCACGAGTGCCGGCGGCGCAGCGCTGCTCGCCGGGGTCGTACCTACCCCCGCCGTTGCGCTTCTCGCCGCTGGGAGTCCGGGAGCTGACCTCGGAATCGTCATCTCCGCATCCCACAACCCGCCTCAGTACAACGGGGTCAAGTTCTTCACGGGAACCGGCGAGAAGCTCCTCGACGCGCAAGAGGAGGAGATCGAATGCCTACTCGAGCGGCCGGGCTCCGGCGGCGGCGGCATAGAGGAGCTTCACGATGCGGCCCCGCTGTATTCGGAGCACATCATCGAGCACTTCGAAACCGACCTCTCCGGCATGAGGATCGCTGTCGACTGTGCGAACGGCGCTTTCTCGCACATCGCGCCCGGCCTGCTCCGCCGTCTCGGCGCTGAGGTAACGGCGATCGGCAGCGACCCGGACGGGACGAACATCAACGTCGGCTGCGGCGCTACGCACCTCGAGCGCTTGCAAGAGACCGTGCGGGATGGTGGCCACGCCCTCGGAATCGCGTTCGACGGCGACGGCGACCGCATGCTCGCGGTCGACGAGACCGGAGCAGTCGTCGACGGCGACCAGATCATCTCGATCGTCGCGCTCGCTCGGCGTGTCGAGCTCGTCGCCGTCACGGTGATGACGAACCTCGGCTTCCATCGGCTGATGAGCGAGCACGGGATTCGCGTCGTGACGACCGACGTCGGCGACCGCCACGTCCTCGAGGCGCTGCGTCGGGAAGGTGGGGTGCTCGGGGGCGAGCAGTCCGGCCATCTGATCCTGCTCGAAGGGCATGTGACGGGGGACGGTCTTGCCGCGGCCCTCGCGCTCTGCGCAGCGCTTGACGGACGCCCCCTCTCCGAAGCGGCCGCGATCATGCCGCGCTTCGCGCAGGTTACGGCGAACGTTCCGGTCGCTCGCCGCGAGCTCCCGCCCGCGGTGCGAGACGAGGCAGGGCGGCTCAACGCGGAGCTCGCCGGTCGCGCCCGCGTGCTCGTGCGGCCCTCCGGAACGGAGCCGCTGATCCGCGTTCTCGCCGAGGCGGAGACGGCGTCCGAGGCGCAGCGCCTCTCTGCTACCCTCGTTGAGCTTGTGCGACGTGAGCTCGGGTGAAATCCGGGCTTTTTGCGTCTTTTTGGGCGTGTCTTGTGCAGCACCCGGGGAGGGGGGCATAGCGGGCGACCGCGCCAACGTTCACAATTCCGTCAGCGGCGGCGGGAGCGATCACAGGAGCTGACACGTGTGTGGAATCATCGGGTACGTCGGGTCGCGTGAGTGCAAGGAGATCCTTCTCTACGGCCTCGAGCGCCTCGAATATCGGGGCTATGACTCGGCCGGCATCGCATTGCTCGAGCAGGACGGCCTCGTTTACACGCGGGCGGTCGGGAATCTTCAGAACCTGAAGGACGCCGCCGGGGGCGAGACCTCGCCGGCGACAACGGGCCTAGGCCACACCCGCTGGGCGACGCACGGTGGAGTCACCGAGGCGAACGCGCACCCGCTCGCAGGAGACGACCCCGCCGAGGTCGCCATCGTCCTCAACGGAATCGTCGAGAACTACCGCGAGCTCAAGGAGCGACTCCAGGCTGCTGGCCACGTCTTCACGTCCGAGACCGACGCCGAGACGGTCACGCACCTCGTCGAGGAGCACTATGCAGGCGACCTCGCGGCTGCTGTCCGCGCTGCGTTCGCCGAGCTCGAGGGGCACTTCGCCCTCGTCGTGATCCACCGCGCTCATCCCGGCGTGCTCGTTGCCGCGCGGCACCAGTGCCCGCTCGTGGTCGGGCTCGGCAGCGGCGAGACCTTCCTCGCGTCGAACCCGTCCGCGTTTCTCCGCGAGACGCGCGTCGTCCAGTTTCCCGAGGACGGCGATATCGTCGAGGTCTCTGCGGCGGGCTCGGTGTTCTCGCGCGTCGACGGCTCACAGGTCACGAGGCCCGAGACGACACTCGATTGGGACGACGAGAGCGCCGAGAAGGCGGGCTACGAGACGTTCATGCTGAAGGAGATCTATGAGCAGCCCGACGCGATTGCCGAGACGATCGGGGATCGCGTCAGGCACGGCCGCCTCGAGCTGGAAGGCCTCGGGCTCACCGACACCGAGCTGCTCGACCTCAGGCGCATCGTGCTCGTCGCCTGTGGCACCGCCTACCACTCGTGCGTCGTCGCGCGGTATGCGATCGAGGAATGGGCGCGCGTTCCGGTCGAGCACGACATCGCAAGCGAGTGGATCTATCGCAACCCGATCCTCGGGCCCGACACGCTTGTGATCGGCGTCTCGCAGTCGGGCGAGACGCGGGACACGATCGCCGCGATGAAGCTCGCACGCGACCGGGGGGCGAGAACCGTCGCGATCACGAACATGATGGGCTCCCAGATCACGCGCGAGGTCGACTCGGTGCTCTACACGCGGGCGGGGATCGAGATGGGCGTCGCCGCATCGAAGACGTTCACCGCGCAGGTCTCCCTGTTCTTCCTGATCGCGCTTAAGCTCGCGCAGTTGCGGCACACGCTGCCACGGGACGAGTTCACGTTCATTCTCGACCAGCTCTACGAGCTGCCGAACAAGCTGAAGGCGTTCCTCGACGGAAGCCATCCGATCGAGGAGATCGCCCAGAAGCACTACGACAAGCCGTTCTTCCTCTACCTCGGCCGCCACATCGGCTTGCCGGTGGCGCTCGAGGGGGCGCTGAAGCTGAAGGAGATCTCGTACATCCCGACCGAGGCCTACTCGGCCGGCGAGATGAAGCACGGGCCGATCGCGCTCCTCGACGAGGATACGCCCGTCGTCGTCGTAGCGACGCGCATTCACGTCTACGACAAGATCGTCTCGAACATCCAGGAGGTCAGGGCGCGCGGCGCGCACGTCGTGGCGGTCGCGACCGACGGCAACGAGGACATCCAGCACCACGCCGACGACGTGATCTACGTGCCCGAGGCGCCTGCATTTCTTCAGGCGGTGCTGGCGATCGTGCCGCTGCAGCTCCTCGCCTACCGGATCGCCCGGCTGCGTGGGCTGAACGTCGATCAGCCGCGCAACCTCGCGAAGACCGTTACCGTGGAGTAGCGGCGAGAAGACGGAGGGCCCGGCCGCAGCGCCAGCGGCCCGCTCGTGGCTCGCTCGCTTGCACCGTGCCGATCCGCAGCACGGGCTCCCTCTCGTGCAGAGAGGATGCGAGCGGCACGACGCGAATCTACGCGTTGCCCGCGTTTTGCGTCGTATGCGAGACTCGGCGCCCTCACATGTGAAAGGAGAGCTCCGTATGCTCAATCAGCAGGCCCAACGCCTCCTCGCCGAGGCACTAGGCACGTTCACGCTCGTCGCCGGCATCTCGCTGGCGGCCCTCCAGAATGGCGGCGGCGATGCTGCTGTCGTCACGATCGCCTTCGGGTGCGGTCTCGCCCTGCTCGCGGGCCTGTACGCCTTCGCCGACGTGTCGGGCGGCCACTTCAATCCCGCGGTCTCGCTCGGGATGTTCCTCTCGAGGCGCCTGAGCGCGAGCGATCTCGTCGGCTACACCGTGGCGCAGATCGTCGGGGCGGTCGTCGCGTCGCTTGCGATGCTCGCGGTGTACTCCTCGAACGCCGTCGCGACCACTACGAACGCCGTTCAACCCGGTTTCTCCACATGGGATGCTCTCTGGCTCGAGTTCCTCGTGACGGGTATCTTCGTCGCGGTCATCCTGCAGGCGTCGCGCAGCGCCGGGTCGCGGGCGACTGCGCTTGCCGCCATCCCGCTGACGCTGGTGATGGCGCACATCGGCCTCATCCGGGTGGACGGCACCTCGCTCAACCCAGCACGCTCGATCGGGCCCGCGATCGTTGGCACCGAGTTCAACGACCTGTGGATCTTCATCGTCGCGCCGCTCGCCGGTGGTGTGCTTGCTGCCGTCGTGCACTCGCTCCTTTTCCCGCCGTACAAGGAAGAGACCGCGTAGCGCCTCTCCGTTGCCATCTCGGTCCGGCGTTCCCAGCTCGGGGCGCCGGACCGGTGGGTGGCGTACGGCTACGCTGGGCGCCATCAGTTCCAGCCTCCCGCAGACAGACGTCGTTGTCTACCTGACGACAGCGTTGCACCATTCCGTACTTGGCTCGGAGTCATCGCTGTGGGAGGACTGACCGGCGTTCTTCTCGTCGGGGGTGCGTCGGACCGGTTCGGCGGCCCCAAGGCTCTCGCACAGTTTCGTGGAGAGACGCTGGCCGAGCGCGCGTGGCGCGTTCTCGGCGAAGCCTGCGACGAGCGCGTCGCTGTGGGGAAGAAGGCCGAAGGCCTGTCGCTCCCGTTTCCCCTGCTCGATGACGGGGTCGTCGAGCGCGCGCCGATATACGGCGTCATCGCTGGTCTTCGTGCAGCCTCGCACGACGTCTGCGTCGTGATCCCAGTCGACTGTCCTCTCCTCACGTCGTCTGCGCTGCGCATCCTCGGTGACGCTGTTGCGGTTGCAATGACCGGGCCACTGCCTGGCGCCTACTCGAAGGCGATGCTTCCCGAGCTCGAGGATCGGGTGACGCGCGGATCGCTCTCGCTTCGCGGCGCAAACCCCCGCTCCGTCGAGCTCGATGAGCGGCTCCTGACCGACGCCGACACTCCGGAGGAGCTTGCGCGGCTCGAGACGCTCCTCCGCGTGCTCGGCGTCTGACGCGCATGAACTCGAAGTTTGCGAGCCTGTAGCGCGACCCGGTGTGCCTGCCTTTAGGCAGGCACCACCCGTTGACTGCTAGCGCGCGTTCGCGTGGATCGCCGGAGCCGACGATACGCATCGTGCCTGCCTCTGCAGGCAGGCACAGCAGGACGTCATTCGATGCGAGCTCTACGCTGCAGCTGCGGCGACCCGCTCCGGGTCGAGGTCGTGCTCGAGGAGATGCACGAGCTGCTCGTAGACGGCCTGGAACTCCGGGTGGGAGGCGAGCTCGGCCTTGACGCGGGGTCGCGTAATCGGAACGTCGATGATCGCCGCGACGGACGGGGCCGGCGGGTTTGCCATCACGATGATCCGGTCGGCGAGGAAAATCGCCTCGTCGATCCCGTGGGTCACCATCAGTACGGTCTCGGTGTCCGATTCGCTGTCCCACAACTCGACGAGCTGCTCCTGGAGACGGCCGCGGGTGAGCGCGTCAAGCGCGCCGAACGGCTCGTCCAGGAGGAGCACCTTCGGTCCCACCGTAAACGCACGCGCGACCGCCGTGCGCTGGCGCATGCCCCCCGAGATCTCTGACGGGCGCTTTCGCCGTGTGCCCGCACAAGGGGGGTCCGCTCGAGGACGGGATCGTCTCGGGCTCGAGCGTGCTCTGCCCGCTCCACGAGCTTGCGTTCGACCTGGCGACGGGCGCATCGCAGACCGATTGCCCGGGTGTGGGCGCCTACGACGTTGAGACGCGTGACGGGTTTCGTCCTCGTCGATCTGAGAGAGCCCGTCAGTAGAAGTTCAGTGTGAATTGTAGGGCGGGCGTGCCTTGAGCCTGCGGGGCCTGACGTCCGTAATACGCGTTGGCTGCAGACGGGCGCTCCACGGTCAGCTCGCCACGACCTCAGGACGTGTTTGTTGCGTTGACTGCGACCGTCACCTCGCCGCTCTCGACCGTTCGCCGCGCACCGGATCTCACGACGATGCCGAGACGGCCCTGGGAGTCGATTCCGGTCGCTGTCGCTTCCTCGCCGTCGACCAGCACTGCCCGTCCGCGCAGGAAGTCTCGCGCTGCGATCGCCTCGTGCAGCGCGCCGAGACCGTCCGCCACCCATGTCCGGTAGCGGCGCTCGAGCAGATCGAGGAACGACACGAGGACGAGTCGGCGCTCGACGATCCGCCCGGTGACGGTGCGAAGCGAGCCCGCCGGGACGATCGGCGTCTGCGGGAGCTCCTCACGCGCCTGGCTCACATTGATGCCGATGCCGAGCACGACCGCGCCGTCGCGCACCTCCGCGAGCAGGCCCGCGACCTTCTCGCCGCGGACGACGACGTCGTTCGGCCACTTGATCGCAGCCTCGAGCCCGGTCTGCTCCTCGACCGCCTCGGCTGCGGCGAGTCCGCCGACGAGCGAGATCTCCGGCAGGCGGCGGCCGGCGGGCGGTCGCAGCATGACCGAGAGGAGCACGGACGAGCCGGCCGGAGCCTCCCAGACGCGGCCCATGCGTCCGCGGCCGGCCGTCTGCCGCTCGGTCACCGCGACCGCTCCTTCCGGGAGGACGGTGCCGAGGAGAAGCTGCTGCGTCGACTCGCACTCCGGCTGGCAGGTGTACGGGCTGCCGAACGAGCCCCTCAGGTGCGGGAGGACATGGTCGGGAGAAAGCGGTGCGCGCACGTCAGTCGTCGGCCCCGGGCGCTCGTCGCTCGCGCTTCCGTTGCGCCTCCCGGCGCTTCGTGTCGAGCCGCCGCTCGCGTGCGGCGCGGCTCGGTCGAGTCGGGACACGGGTCCGCTCGACGCGCAGTGCCGCGCGCAGACGCTCGACGAGCCGCTCGATCGCGAGCTCGCGGTTCCGCGCCTGGCTGCGCTCGTCCTGGGCAACTGCTCGGAGGACGGGACCGGCCTTGGCTACGACACGCCGCTTCTGTGCGTCGGAGAGCGCCGTCGACGCCTCCACGGTCAGGCGCGCCTCGATCCGCGTCTCGGCAGTGTTCGCGTGCTGTCCGCCAGGCCCGCTTGATCTTGACGCGCGAATCTCGATCTCCGCGAGCGGAAGCGTCACGGAGCGCGTCACGCGAATCGACTCGCTTTCGCCCGCCATCGCCGCATCCTGCCAGCCCGTTCGGGTGTTCGGCCGCGCATTCGAGCAGAATACGGAGCCATGGCCTGCATCCTGCTCGACATCGACGGTGTCCTCCACGTCTCAGGCGAGGCGATTCCCGGCGCAGTGGACGCGGTCGCGACGCTGCGCACGAACGGCCACTCGCTGCGCTTCGTCACGAACAACTCGACTCTGCCGCGTGCGACGCTCGCGCAACAACTCCGGGAGATCGGCTTCGACCTCGAAGACGACGAAGTGCAGACGACGGCGCGAGCGGCCGCCCGCGAGCTGAGCGGCAAGCGCGTTCTCGCGCTCGTGATGGCCGGGATCGTGCCGGACCTCGACGGCATCGAGATCGTCGGGCACGACGCCGACGCCGTCCTGATCGGCGGCTGCGACGAGACAGTCGAGCCGAACCAGGTGTTCAGCTACATGAACATCGGCCGTGCCTTCGCCGAGGTGCAGGCGGGCGCCGACCTCTACTGCCTGCACAAAGGAAAGTGGTGGCAGACCAGTCGGGGTCCGCTCCTCGACTCCGGCGCGTTCGTCGCAGGCCTCGAGTACGCGACGGGTGTCGAGGCCACGGTCCTCGGCAAGCCGAGCCCCGCCTACTACGCCGCAGCTCTCGACGCGCTCGACGCGGAGCCCGAGCTCACGTGGATCGTGGGCGACGACATCGAGGCCGACGTTCGGGGCGCGCAACTGTTCGGAATGCGCACGGCGCTCGTCCGTACCGGGAAGTTCAGGCCCGACGTCCTCGACGGCGGCATCCTCCCCGACGCCGTTCTCAGCTCGATCGCGAACTTCCCCGACTGGCTCGAACAGCACCTGTGACGCGCGTCGGCACGGATCTGATCGAGATCGCGCGCATCCGCAAGGCGCTCGGGCGACCGGGATTCCGTGAGCGTTGCTTCACCGAGGCGGAGCGCCGTTACTGCGACTCCCGCAAGAACCCCGCCGAGAGCTACGCCGGACGGTTCGCGGGCAAGGAGGCGGTCGGCAAGGCGCTCGGTTGCGGTGTCCACTTTACGTGGAAGGAGATCGAGATCGTCGGTCGCGCGGGCAGGAAGCCTGGCGTGACGCTTGGCGGCAAGACCGCCGCGTTTGCAGCGCGGATCTCGGCGGGAGAGATCGACCTCTCGATGACGCACTCGCGAGAGCTCGCAGCCGCCGTGTGCGTGGTCGAGGACGCCGCCGGTGTTTGAGCCCCTTTACACGGCGGCTGAAATGCATGCGGCGGAGGCCGGCTACCCGGGCTTCCCCGGCAGCGCTCCCGAGTTGATGGAGCGTGCAGGCTCGGCGGTCGCGCGCGAGGCGATGCGCGCGTACCCGCGCGCGCGGCGCTTCGCGGTCGTGTGCGGCAAGGGCTCGAACGGCGGGGACGGTGAGGTCGCGGCGCGCGCACTTCGGGAAGGGGGGCGCGAGGCGATCGTCACGACGGACGGAACAGGGCTCGACGGATATGACGTGATCATCGACGCTCTCTTCGGCACGGGGTTTCACGGTGTGCCCCGTGCAGAGACCGTCACGGTGATCGAGCGGATCAACGCCGTGAACGTGCCGATCGTTGCCATCGATATCCCGTCCGGCGTCGACGCCTCGACGGGCGAGGTCGCGGGAGTCGCGGTCGAGGCTCAGCTGACAGTGACCTTCCATGGCCGCAAGGTCGGGCTCGTCGTGGCGCCGGGCAGGTTCCATGCGGGTCGCGTGGTCGTAGCGGACATCGGGCTCGAGGAGTCGTCGACCGTTGCGACGCGGGCAAACGAGACGATCCTCCGTCTCGTGCCCCGCAGGGCGCCCCACGACTCGAAGTTCACCGCAGGTGTCGTCCTGGTCGTGGGGGGCTCACCGGGAATGACGGGTGCGGCGTGTCTCACCGCGATGGCGGCGTTGCGCGCCGATGCCGGTTACGTCACGCTCGCCGTGCCCGAGGAGTCGCTAGCCGTCGTCGAGGCGATCACGCTTGAGCCAGTCAAGCTCGGGTGGGCCGGCCCGTCCGCGGCCGACACGATCGTAGAGGCCGCAGGCCGAGCGGATGCCGTCGCGATCGGGCCGGGGCTCGGTCGTTCCCCGGAGCGAGGCCAACTCGTCCGCGAGCTTCTCGAGCGAATTCGGTTGCCGGTCGTGATCGATGCCGACGCACTATTCGGTCTCGAGCCGGTGACGCGCGAGGGCCCCACAGTCCTCACACCGCACGCGGGTGAGCTCGCGCGGCTCCTCGACGTCCCGGCGGCCGAGGTAAGCGCCCACCGGCTCGAGCTCGCGGCGCGGGCGGCCGAGCAGTTCGGCGCCGTGATCCTCCTGAAGGGGGCGGACACGATCGTGGCGGGCCCCGGGGTCGGCCCGATCGTGAGCGACCTGGCGCCACCCTCACTCGCAACCGCCGGGAGCGGCGACGTACTCACGGGCGTGGTTGCTGCGTTTCTCGCGAAGGGGCTCGACGCGCGAACGGCTGCTGCGGCGGCAGCGATCGCGCACGGCATCGCTGCAACCGCCGTGCCGAACGCGGCAGGCCTGATCGCGAGCGATGTTGTGGCGGCGTTGCCGGCAGCCTTGGGTTAAAAGAGATCCGCTTAGAGATCCACGCGTCAGCGCACGCGCGCTCCTGAGCTGCGGCAGCTGCCTGGGCAGCTGCCTGTTGGCATCAGTGCCTGACACCGACGCGAACAGGCAGCGGCGCGTGGCACTCAACGCCGTAGCATCAGGGCCATGCGCGTCGAGATCCTAGGCTCGGGTGGGGCCGCCACGATTCCGCGGCCGGGATGTGTCTGCCGCGTATGCATCCAGGCCCGCGAACGAGGGTTGCCCTACTCTCGCACGGGCCCGAGCACCTTCGTGCATGGCCCGAACGTACTCATCGACACTCCGGAGGAGGCGAAGCTCCAGCTCAACCGCTCGCAGATCGGCGACATCGCCGCCTGCTTCTACTCGCACTGGCATCCCGACCACACCATGGGCAGGCGCGTGTTCGAGACGCGCAACGGCGATTTCCGCACCTGGCCGCCCGCGGCGAAGCGGAATATCGTGACGGACGTTTACCTACCGGACCAGGTCGCCGCCGACTTCCGCGTGTGGCTCGGCGGCATGGCGCACCTCGAGTTCATGCGGCAGCGCGGCTGGGTGCGGATCCATGAGCTGGCCGACGGTGAGAGCGTCACGATCGACGGTGTCGAGATTCGGCCGTTTCGGCTCGCGGAGGACTACGTGTACGCATTCGAGCTTCGCGACGGCAGTCGCCGCCTGCTGATAGCCCCTGACGAGACGAACGGCTGGGAGCCCCCTGAGGACGTACGTGGCGTCGACCTCGCCGTGATTCCGATGGGCGTCTGCGAGCACGACGTGTTCACCGGCGAACGGCGGATCGACGAGCGCCATCCCATCCTCGTCGTCGAGGCGACCTTCGCGGAGACGCTCGGGATCATCGATCAGCTCGCTGCGGGAAGGGTCGTGCTCAGCCATATCGAGGAGCTCGACACGCTCTCCTACGACGACCTGCTCCGACTCGAGGAGCTGCTGCGAGCCGAAGGCCGGGACGTGACCTTTGCCTACGACGGGATGACGATCGACGTCTAGCTCCTTCCCCGGAACGAGCTAAGGAAGGGAAGCTTGGCTTATCCGGACTCTGCGTTCAGGAGACTGCCCTGATTGCCTCAGCTTGCCCGTAGCAGCCAAGGCGTAGCCCGAGAGTCAAGCTACTTCCCGGCCAGGGCGCGGCACGGAGAACCGCCATCAATAGCTGAAGTAGCCTAGAGGTGTGACCCGGTCGGAGATCACGATCGATCTCGGAGCGATTCGCGCCAACGTGCGCACGCTCGCGCGGATCCTCCAAGGTGCGGAGCTTTGGGCCGTCGTGAAGGCGGACGGCTACGGGCACGGGGCGGTGGACGTGGGTCGGTCGGCGCTCGATGCCGGCGCGACAGTCCTCTGCGTTGCAACGATTCGGGAGGCGCTCGTCCTACGCCACGCGCTACCGGGTAGCCGTGTGATTGTGCTCGGCCCGGTCGATCCGGCCGACGTCGACGCCGCCCGCTCTGCGCGACTCGAGCTCGTCACCGCCGCGGGGCCCGGGCCGGAGGGTATTCCCGTGCATCTCAAGCTCGACACCGGTATGGGCAGGTGGGGGCTCTCCGAGCTTGCGGCGAGCGGGAGCGACGTCGTCGGGCTGATGAGTCACCTCGCGTCGGCGGACTGCGATCAGGCGTTCACCGAGCTCCAGATCGCCCGGTTCCTCGATGCGACCAACGGCGTGTCGGACGTTACGCGGCATCTTGCGAACAGCGCCGGTGCCCTGCGCTTCCCGGCCGCCAGGCTCGACGCGGCGCGTTGTGGTATCGCGCTCTACGGCGTCTCGCCCTTCGGAGGTGACCCGGCCGTCGACGGGCTCCGTCCGGCGCTTTCGTGGCGATCGGAGCTCGGGCGTGTCCTCCGCCTCGAGCCGGGTGAGAGCACCGGCTACGGCCGCCGCTTCGTCGCAGCTCGCGCTACGTGGATCGGGATCGTCCCCATCGGCTATGCCGACGGCTTCCGGCGCGATCTAACGGGCGGGCACGTGCTTGTCGAAGGTGACCCCTGCCGCGTGGTCGGTACCGTGTCGATGGATGCCTTCGCGATCGAGCTTCCCCACGAACTTCCGGCCGGGACCGAGGTGACGATCATCGGGAACGGCATCCGGGCCGAGGAGCATGCCGCGGTCGCGGAGACCATCGCGTACGAGATCGTCTGCGGGATCGTCTCCTCGCCCGAACGGGCGCAGCGGGTCGTGCTCGATGGCTGACATCGTCGCCCTGCGGCTGGCCCGCCAGCACGAGAGGGCTGCCGAGCTCGAGTCGCGCGTCGAGCGCCTGCTCGCTCCGCTGTCGGATGTTCGGACAGCGCTCGACGTTGGGTGCGGCGCGGGCGCATTGGCGCTTGCTTTCGCCCCGTACGTCGGCGAGGTCGTCGGTGTGGACAGCTCGCAGGAGCTGATCGCCGCCGCGCGAACGCTTGCGCCTCGCGAACGTGCGCTTCGAGGAGGGCGACGCCACCCAGCTTGCGTTTGGGGTGGGAGCCTTCGATCTAGCGGGTTGCTCGCGCGTGCTCCATCACGTGGCGCGCCCTGAGCTAGTCGTCAGCGAGCTCGCACGAGTCGTGCGGCCGGGCGGCAGGGTGCTCCTCGTCGATCAGCTCGCTCCGACCGACCCACTCCAGGCGCTCGCGCTCGATCGCTTCGAGCGGGCTCGCGACCCGCTGCACAGTCGACTGCTCTCCGACGCGGACATTCGCCAGCAGCTCGAGGCCAACGACCTCGTCGTGCTCGCGAACGAGGTCACGCGCGAGAGCAGGGATCTCGAGCGGTATCTCGACCTCGCCGGCGTGCCCGAGGAGGAGCGCCCGGGGATCCGAGGGCTCGCTCCCGCGCCCGCCTTCGACGTCGACGTCGGCTGGTACGTCGCTCGGACACCGGGCGGTCTCTAACACACCTCTAGTCGGGGTCGCCGTGCTCCTTCGACATGCTGACGAACATGCCCAGCAGGCGGGGCGAGAGTGCTTGCATGATGCCGACCAGGCGATAGGGGAACCAGGGGACGACGATCTCGAGGCGATTTTTCTCTACCGCGCTCACGACTGCCGCGGCGACGCGCGGCGGATCGATCACGAAGCGTCTGAGGAGACTGCTGCGCAGATTCCGTTGCGGAAACCCTTCGGTCTCCACGAAGCCCGGGAGGACGGCATGGACACGGATGCCGCTGCCGCGGAGAGCCGCAGCAAGCGACCGGCTGAAGGCGAGCTGTGCGTGCTTCGCGGCGGCGTAGGCGCCGGCGGGCGCGAACGAGACCGTTCCCGCCACCGACACCAGATTGACGATGTCGGCGTGACGTTCCTCCCCCCGGCCGAATGTCGCGGCGGCCCGCAGACCGGGGAGGAGCGCACGCGCGCACCACACGCCGCCGAGGTAGTTGACCCTGATCACCCTCTCGATCAGGTCCGGGTCGATATTCAGGAACGTCCCGCGCGCGGGAATCCCCGCGTTGTTCACGAGCAGGTGCACGGCTGGATGACGCTCGAGCACGCGGGTCGCCATCGCATCGACAGCCGCACGGTCGCTGACGTCGCAGACCTCGATCTCGCCTCCAGTCGCCTCGGCGACGGCGGCGAGGCGATCCCGACGGCGAGCGACGAGGACGCAGAGCCATCCCTTCCGGCTGAGAGCTCGTGCGATGGCCTCGCCGATTCCCGAAGAGGCGCCGGTGATCACTGCTACGCGTGGGGGCTCGCTCACGGCGCCAGCCTAGTGGGCGCAAAGGCGTGATGTGGCCGTGGCGCCGGTCACCTCCAAGCGGAGCCCCTCTCGAAAACGGGATACGATCGCTCGGTGGCCGGTAGGTTCGAAGGAAAGCAGGCGCTCGTGCTCGGCGTCGCCAATCGCCGCTCGATCGCCTGGGCGATTGCAAAGCGGCTCCACGAGGAGGGCGCCGAGCTCGCGTTCACGTATCAGGGGGAGCGGATCGAGAAGGGCGTCCGCGAGCTCGCAGAGAGCGTGGACGCAAAGCTCGTGACCGCGTGCGACGTTCGCTCCGACGATGACGTCGCACGCGTCTTCGGCGAGGTGGCCAGCGCGTTCGGTGGCGGTCTCGATGTCCTCGTCCACTCGGTCGCGTTCGCCGCGGCCGAGGATCTCGAGGGACGCTTCACCGATACCCCGCGCGATCGATTCTGGCTGGCCGTCGACATCAGCGCCTACTCGCTCGTGGCCTGTGCGCGGGCCGCCGAGCCGCTGATGGAGTCGCGCGGCGGCGGCTCGATCGTGACGATGACCTATCTCGGTGGCGAGAGGGCGGTCCCGCACTACAACGTGATGGGCGTGGCGAAGGCCACCCTCGACGCGTCGGTTCGCTATCTCTCCTGGGATCTCGGTCAGAAGAGCATTACCGTCAACGCGGTCTCCGCTGGTCCTGTCCGCACTCTGGCGGCGCGATCGATCGCGGGGTTCACCACCATGGAGACGATGTTCGAGGAGCGCGCTCCGCTCCACCGCCCGATCGACGCGGAGGACGTGGGCGCGGCCGCGGCGTACCTGCTCTCGGCCGACGCACGCAATGTGACCGGGACGACGCTCTACGTCGACTCCGGGTATCACTCGATGGGCATGTAGCGCTCTCACGTGGCGCCGTGAGCTGGGATCCGCTCACACCTGATCAACGGGACGTACGCGATCTCGTTCGGGCGCTTGCGCGCGAGCGGATCGCACCGCGGGCGGCGGAGATCGACGCGAAGGCGGAGTTCCCCTGGGACGTCGTCGACGTCTTCCGCGAGCACGGCATCTTCGGCCTCTTCGCCGACGAGCAGGACGGGGGGACGGGGACCGGGACGCTGCTCTCGCTCGTTGCGATCGAGGAGGTCTCGCGGGTCTGTGCCACGAGCGGCCTGATCCTCGCGATCCAGAGTCTTGGGCTGCTCGGCCTCGGGCTTGGGGGCACGACGGAGCAGCGTGCTCGGTATGCCCCGCGTCTCGCGACGGGCGAATGGCTCGCGGCCTACGCGCTCACCGAAGCGTCATCGGGATCGGACGCAGCCGCGATGCTCACGCGCGCCCGACGAGACGGTGACGGCTACGTGCTCGACGGCACGAAGCGCTTCATCACGAATGCCGGAGTGGCACGGCTCGCAATCGTCTTCGCCAAGACCGACCCGGACGCGCGCCACGCGGGGATCTCGTCGTTCCTCGTCGAAACCGATACGCCTGGGTTCGAGGTGATGTGGCTCGAGCCCAAGCTGGGTCTCCGCGGCTCGACGACGGGCGAGCTCGCGTTCGACGGCTGCAAGGTTCCCTTCGAGAACCGGCTCGGCGACGAGGGGGGCGGCTTCCGGCTCGCGATGCGCATCCTTGATCGCTCACGTCCCGCGATTGCCGCTCAGGCGCTCGGCATCGCGCAGGGGGCAACGGACTACGCCCTCGAGTATGCGCGGAGACGGGAGACGATGGGCCGGCCCCTTGTCCAGCACCAGCTGATCGCAGCGAAGCTCGCCGACATGGAGACGCGCACCGAGGCCGCGCGCACGCTGCTCTATCGATTCGGCCGCATGGTCGACGGCGGAGCCCGCGGCGCAGAGCTGACGAAGGCCTCGGCGATGGCGAAGCTCGTGTGCACCGACACGGCGATGTGGGTGACGATCGAGGCGGTGCAGATCCTCGGCGGATACGGCTACGTGACGGAATACCCCGTCGAGCGGATGATGCGCGACGCCAAGGTCACGCAGATCTACGAGGGCACGAACGAGATCCAGCGTCTCGTGATCGCACGGGAACTCCTCCGCGACGAGGCGGAGCCGCGGACCTCCTAGGGCGTGGCCTCCGCGCTATGGTGCACTCCAGGCCGAGACTTGGCCGTCACGTCCTTCGAGCCTCCAGCCCAGCTCACGCAGGTGTGCCTCGGCCTGGCTTGCGCACGTGATCGAGTACGTTCGGCTCTGGGCGTAAAGCGCTCTGTGCACGGCGACGAAGCGCACTGTTGTGGGGACGGCGCCGGCTCCGCACGACAGCGCCGCGTGCTTATCTGCGAACTGGAGCGCGGAGGCCGGCGCTGTCGTCGAGTAGCCGAGCGGTCGGTTGCGTGGCGACTGGATGGCGTAGGCGAGGTACACGCTCCCGTAGTGCTGGCTGGGGCGGAAGATGGGGAGCTCGAGCAGTGCGCCGTCACCGCGGATGGCGCCGTAAGCGGCGTTGTGCGGATCTGCGTCGAGCGCGGCGAAGAGCGTGACGTGGAGGTCGACCGCGACCAGAACGAGCGCAACCGGGACGACCCACGCGCGGCGCGGTAGCGCCGCTACGGCGTAGGCGACAAGGGCCGCCAGCGCCAGGCAGGCGATCGGCAGCAGCCGCTCGGGCACTCGGGTATAGCGGAGCGGAAACACGATGTCGCGGATCAGGCGATATGCGTCCAACGGGAGGTGCGTTCCCAGAGCGAGCAGGTATGGGACGACGACCGCGAGGCTCAGGAGAACCGCCAGGCTGCGTCGTCCTGCCCGCGCCAGGACGACGAGCCCGGCGAGGGCGACGAGTGGGACGATCCAACCGGCGAAGATGAAGCGCTCGAGCCCGTTCTCCATTCCGCGCCGAAGCACGTCGGACGGAGTTGCCGCGTAGTTGGCGACGTCCACCAGCGACCGCCCGCCTGCTGCGGTCGAGCCCTCGATTACGACGCGGTGCACGAGCAGTCCAGCGGCAACCGCGGCAGCGCCGCCACCTGCTACCCATAGCCTCTCGCTTCGCGCCTCGAGCCGGACGAAGCCGTAAGCCACCACGAACGGGATGGCGCCGAGCGCGAGATGCTCCTGTCCGCTCAGCGGGATCGCAGCGAGTGCGAGAGCAGCCCAGACGAAGCGCTTCTTCTCGATTAGAAGGAGGCACGCTGGCAGGAGGAACGAGATGAGCGCCAGGAGGTGCCCCGTGCTCTGCGCCACCCGGTACGGCGCCAGCTCGAAGACCACGCCGCCCACGAGCGCGGGGCCTAGTCCGAGGCCGAGGGTCGAGAGCCACCATGCGCACGCTGCGCCGGCCAACACGAACGTGGCGAGCAGGATCAGGTTGTAGGCGAGCACCCCACCCAGGAGCCGATCGAGCGGCCAGTAGGGTAGCCCGAGCAGCCAGCCCTGGAGGTTGGGCGTCGCGCTCGCCTCCGGCTGGAACGAATAGGGATCGCGCAGCGGCGAAGCGGCACGCTCGAGCTGGTGCCCCGGGAGCCAGAACGCCCAGGCGAGCTGAAGGTGGTCGCCGGCGGGCGGTCCGCCGTAGCCCGGTGCCTCTAGACCGAGGTAGTGGTCACCGGCATGGCGTACTGCCGGCCACGTTGCGAGCAGCCCGCACGCCGTGAAGAGCGCTAGAGCGAGCGTTACAGGCGCGAGAGCTCGAGTGCGGCTGCGATCAGCGCGTCGATGTCCGGCAGTTCCGTTCCGAGCGGCCATGAGGCTCGCACGGTAGCGCCGTCTTCGACCACGAAGGCGGCGCGGTCGGCGACGTCTTGAATCCCCGCCCGCTCGGATGCGACGCCGAACCCTCGGGCGGCCTCGCCGTTCGCGTCCGAGAGGAGGAGTAGGTCGATCCCTAGCGCCTCTGCGAATGCGCGGTGCGACCACGGCGAATCCCGTGAGATCCCGACCGGACGGATTTGCGCGGCGGCCAGATCCCTGCGTCGCTCGTGCAGGAGCAAGAGCTCGTTCGTACACGTCGGTGACCAGTCGTATGGGTAGAAGCAGAGCAGCGTAAGCCCTCCGCCGAGGGCAGCGGCCAGCTGCACTGCCGGCTCGCCAGGTGCGCACCAGACGAGCGCCGCCGGCACCGGATGCCCATGGCCGAGCATCAGGCCGCCTCGAGGTCAGGGTTCAGCCGGACCTCCTTCGGGAACAACGGCGTCGGCCTCGATCTCCACTCTCCAGCTCGGGTCGAGCAGCGCGGCGACGACCACCGCCGTCGCGGCGGGCCTCGTTCCGGCGAGCACCTCGCCGTGGGCACGCGCGACTTCTGGCCAGTCCGCGGTGTCGGTGAGGAACATCCGCGTGCGCACGACGTGCTCCAACGACGAGCCGGCCCGGTCGAGCGCTTCGGCGATCAGGGTGAAGCAGAGCCGCGCCTGCGCATACGCTTCCGGCGGCGTGGGTGCGCCGTCGCGCGGAATCGGTGCGGTTCCGGCGACGTGGACGAGCCGCCCCGAGACGACGGCGCGCGAGAAGCCTGCGACGGCCTCGAACGGCGAATGTCCTGCGATCAGCCTGCGTTCCATGCCTCTAGTATCGCCCCGCATGGATGCGCTTCGCCTGATCGAGGAATGGGACGTCGAGTTTGCAGCGGCCGGCGTCGCATCGCGCCGGGGTGCCCTCGATGCGGTCGGCGATCGCACCAGGGTCGTGCCGCTGGCCTCGGTTACGAAGATCGTCACGGCACTCGCCGTGCTCGTCGCGGCCGAAGAGGGCATCGTCGACCTCGACGGGCCGGCTGGTCCACCCGGCTCCACTGTTCGGCACCTGCTCGCTCACGCCTCGGGACTGCCGTTCGAGGGAGAGGGTCGGCTGCGGCCGGTGGGTGAGCGGAGGCTCTACTCCAACGAGGGTTTTCGTGTTCTTGCACGCGTCGTCTCGCACCACGCGGAGATGCCGTTCGCCGCATACGCTGAGGCCGCGATCACCGCTCCGCTCGGCCTTCGGATCGACACGTCCGGTCACCCCGGTGCAGGTATGCGCGGGAGCCTCGACGACCTGCTAGCGCTTGGGCGAGAGCTGCTCGAGCCTCGGCTGATCGGCGCCCAGACTCTCGCGGAGGCGACCACGGTGCAGTTCCCGGGCCTGGAGGGCGTCCTGCCCGGCTTCGGGCGGATGACGCCGAACGACTGGGGGCTTGGCTTCGAGCTACGGAACGGCAAGAGCCCGCACTGGACGGGTGAGCGGAACTCGCCGAGCACATTCGGTCACTTCGGCCGTAGCGGCACGTTTCTCTGGATCGATCCTGCAGCTGGCGTGGCGTGCGCCTGCGTCACGACGCAGGGCTTTGGCGACTGGGCGAGGGCCGCTTGGCCTTCGCTCGCGGATGCTGTTCTGGCCGAGTGGAGTACGCAAGGAGGAACCCGTGGTGCCTGACTGAAATCAGGCACGAATCTCCCTTACCCGGCTCGCGCGACGCAGCGGTTGAAAGCGGCCAATCGCGTTGGGTTCTCTAACGTCTCGTCATGGCGATTCTCTTCAGCTGGCGCTACTGCCCCCGCTGCGCCCGTGAGCTTGCGCCTGCTCCCGGACGCGTCACATGTGAGGCCTGCGGCTTCGTCGGATACGCCAACTCGGCACCGACGGTGACGGCCCTCGTCGAGGACGACGAGGGTCGCGTGCTCCTCGGTCGCCGCGCGATCGAGCCTCGGCTCGGCCTGTGGGACGGTCTCGGCGGCTACCTCGAGGAGCACGAGCATCCGCTGGACGGCCTTCGTCGTGAGCTTCGCGAGGAGACCGGGCTCGAGGTCGAGCCGGTGCGCTTCGTCGGGATCTTCATGGACTGGTACGACGACGAGCCCGACGCGAACGCAACGCTCAACCTCTACTGGACGGCCCGGATCGTGGCCGGCGAGCTCGCCGCGGCTGACGACGTCTCGGAGGTCGCATGGTTCGCGCCTGCTGCGCTACCGCCGCGCGCCGAGTTCGCGTTCCCGTCGCTGCTCGCTGCGCTCGCAGCGTGGCGGATGGAGCCTCCCGGAACGTGAAGGGCCGGCATACCGCCGGCCCTTCACGAAACCGCGTGTTGTCGAGCTCGTTACGCGCTTAGCCCGAGGCCCCGCTCGATCGCGCCCTTCGGCTGCGCGCCGATCACCGACGCCGTCTGGTCGCCACCGTCGAACAGCATGATGGTGGGGATCGAGGCGATCCCGTACTGCTCGGCGAGTGAGCGCTCCTCGTCGATGTTGACCTTGACGAGCTTCACCTTGCCGGCCTGCTCCTCGACGATCTTGTCGAGCACGGGCGCAACGGCGTGGCACGGCCCGCACCACTCTGCCCAGAAGTCGACGATCACCGGGACGTCGCTGTCGAGCACCTCTTGCTGGAACGTTTCGGTCTTTACTGCGACTGCCATCCAAAATCCTTTCGGTGCGTTGGAGCATCTTCTATCAAGGAGAACGACGGGGATGCCCCGGCTCTTCCCCGAGCTGACAGAACTGCCCATCTAGAATCGACCGGCATGCTCGCACCTCTGCCGGACAAACCCGATCATCCCACGCTCGAGCTCGAGATCCTCGAGCTGTGGGAGAGTGAGCGGACGTTCGAGCGGCTGCGCGCGCTCAACGCGGATGGGCCGATCTGGAGCTTCATCGACGGGCCGGTCACCGCAAACAAGAGCCTCGCGGTGCACACCGCCTGGGGTCGGACGCTGAAGGACGTGTTTCAGCGCTACAAAGCGCTCCGGGGCTTCCATCAGCGCTACCAGAACGGGTTCGACTGTCAGGGCCTCTGGATCGAGGTTGGCGTCGAAAAGGAGCTGGGGCTCAACTCCAAGCGCGAGATCGAGGAGTACGGCCTCGCCGAGTTCGCGCGCCGATGCCGTGATGTCGTCGTCCGTTCGTCGGCCGAGCTGACGCGCGGCTCGAAGCGTCTCGGCCAGTGGATGGACTGGGGCAACGACTACTTCACGTTCTCCGACACGAACATCGAGTACATCTGGCGTTTCCTGCGGATCGTCCACGAGAAGGGCTGGCTCACCATGGGCCACCGTGCGACCGAGTGGTGCCCGCGCTGTGGCACGTCGATCTCCGCGCACGAGTTGCACGGGAGCTATGTCGATCGCGTCGATCCCGGGTTGACCGTCCGCTTCCCGCTGCTCGACCGCGACGGCGAGTCCGTCGTGATCTGGACGACGACCCCGTGGACGCTTCCCGCCAACGTCGCCGCCGCCGTCAACCCGAGTGCCGAGTACGGGATGCTCGACACGGGCGACTGGGTTGCGGTAGCACGGTTCCCGGACGCGAGGTTCGTCCGGCGGTCGGCCGGGACGCAGCTCGTCGGCCTCCGCTACCGCGGGCCCTTCGACGAGAGCGGCCCAGGCGGCGCGGTCGAGCACAGAGTGATCCCGTGGGACGAGGTGTCGCTCGACGAGGGAACAGGGATCGTCCACATCGCGCCGGGCTGTGGTGCCGAGGACTTCGAGCTGTCGAAGCTGCACGGGCTCGACGTCCTTGCCCCTGTCGACGAGAGCGGCCGCTTCTACGCCGAGTACGGGTGGTTGCACGCCATGTCGACGGTTGAGGCCGCCGAGCCGATCATCGGCGACCTCGGCGAGCGCAACCTGCTCGTCCGCGCCGAGAGCCACGAGCACCGCTACCCGGAGTGCTGGCGCTGTCACACACCTTTGATCTTCCGGCTCTCCGACGACTGGTTCATCACGGTCGCCGAGATCCGGCAGCCGATGCGTGACGCGAACGCGACGATCGACTGGACGCCCGGCTACATGGGCAAGCGCATGGACGACTGGCTAGCGAACATGGGCGACTGGAACATCTCGCGTCGGCGGTACTACGGGCTCCCGCTGCCCTTCTACCCGTGCAGCTGCGGGCACCTGAACGTGATCGGCTCACGTGCGGAGCTCGAGGAGCGCGCCCTCGGAGGCCTCGAGGGCCTCGAGGAGCTGCGCCGACCGTGGATCGACGACGTCCGGATCCGCTGCTCGGAGTGCGATGAGGCCGTCACGCGGATCGAGGAGGTAGGGGACGTCTGGCTCGATGCGGGAATCGTCCCGTTCTCGACGCTCGGCTGGGAGAGCCCGGCCTACGTCGAGCAGGGATATGCGACGGGCGCCGCCAAAGGGCTCACGACCGCGGATCTACCAGACCACGCCTACTGGGAGCAATGGTTCCCCGCGCACTGGGTCTCCGAGATGCGCGAGCAGATCCGGCTCTGGTTCTACTCGCAGCTCTTCATGTCGGTGGCGCTCACCGGCCGGGCGCCGTTCCGCCGCGTGCTCGGCTACGAGAAGATGCTCGACGAGCACGGCAAGGAGATGCACGGCTCATGGGGCAACATGATCGACGCGGAAGACGCGTTCGCGCGCATGGGTGCGGACGTCATGCGCTGGCAGTACTGCGCACAACCGCCCGACCGGAACCTCCTCTTCGGGTTCGGCCCAGGTCATGAGATCAAGCGGAAGCTGCTCACGCTGTGGAACTCCGCACGGTTTCTCGTCGACTACGGCCGGATCGAGTCGTTCGCTCCGCGGTACGCTGATCTCGGCGAGGTGTCGAACGGAGACCTGCGGCCGCTCGACCGCTGGCTGGTCGCTCGCACGCAGAAACTCGTCATCGACGCCACGGCCGCATACGACGAGTTCCTGACCGTCGACGTCATCCGCGCGTTCGACGCGTTCGTGGACGACGTCTCTAACTGGTATATCCGCCGCTCGAGACGGCGTTTCTGGGAGGGGGACGAGACCGCCTTGCGCGTTCTCTGGGTCGCACTCGTGCAGGGCGTGCGCGTGATCGGGCCCGTCATGCCGTTTCTCGCCGAGCACCTGTGGCAAGCGCTCGTAGCCGGAGCCGCGGAGGACGCGCCGGACTCCCTCTTCCTGGCCGGGTGGCCCGCCGAGACCACCCCGGACGACGTTCTGCTCGCGAAGGTCGCCGAGCTCCGTCGGGTCGTGGAGCTAGGGCGGCAGGCGCGCCAGACGTCCGGCCTGAAGCTGCGCCAGCCGTTGCGGCGCCTCGTTGTCGAAGGGGCAGTGCTCGACGGCGCTCATCTCGACGAGATTCGCGACGAGCTCCGGGTGAAGGAGGTCGAGCTCGGCAAGGTCGAAGCGACCGAGCTCCACGTGAAGCCACACCTTCCCGCGCTCGGCCCCCGTCTTGGCAAGGAGCTTGCGCCGGTACGCGCTGCCCTCGCGGCAGGTCAGTTCGAAGAGCTTGCCGGTGGCGGCTTCCGGGTGCTCGATCACGATCTCGGGCCCGACGAGGTGCTCGTCGAGCGGTCGGGCAAACCAGGCTGGGCTGTTGCCGCGGAGGACGGTCTCACGGTCGCGCTCGACATTGGGCTCGATCCCGAGCTGGAGCAAGAGGGTCGCGTCTACGACCTGATCCATCAGGTCAACTCGATGCGGAAGGAGGCAGGGCTCGAGCTGACCGATCGCATCGCGCTGACGCTCACGGCCGCCGACGCCGATCTGCTCGAGCACGCGGATTGGATCAAGTCCGAGACGCTGGCGGCGACGGTCGTGGCAGACGGCGGCAATCTGGCGGTCGAGAAGGTTTGACCCGCCGCTATTTGCGAGCTTTTCGGTCTCGCAGCTGCAGCTTGAGAAAGGGCTAATTTGCAGGATGTTCACCGCCACGGCGTGCCCGTAAGTCATGGGGGTCAGACCCCGGGACATGTCCCTGCCACGTTTGGGCGGGTCCGAAGTGGGCGTAAGACGGTCCGGGATGACGGGCCGCCGCCGGCGGTCGCGCGGCTGCAAGGCCGGTCGACGTGCAATGCTGTCGTTATGAGCGGTCCGATTGTGGTGGGCTACGACGACAGCGACGCAGCGCGCCGCGCGCTCGCTCGGGCGATCGACGAGGGCCGAAGCTCGCGGAACCACATCGTCGTTGTCGCGGTAGCGGAGATGACGCTCGACCCGGAGGGCCCACAGAACTTCGGCAGCCTCGATGACACCCCGGCGCAGATGATCCCGCTTGTGGAGCCACCTGAGCTTACTGCGATGCTCGCGCACGCACGCGAGCAGATCGACGCGGCGGGACTTGCCGCCGACTACGTCTGGGCGGTCGGCGAGCCCGCAAGCAGGATCGTCGACACAGCGGAGGAGAGGAAGGCGTCTTTGGTCGTCGTCGGCTCCCACCACCACGGCTTTCTCTCGCGTCTCATGGGCGGTGACGTTGCGGCCGAGGTCAAGCGACAACTCGGCGCCGAGGTGATCGTCGTTCCGTAAAGGTGAGCAGCGCCAGGCGAGCGGACACCGGGCGAGCGGGCATTTACGAAGAAGGCGTGCGCTCTGCGAGGACGAGCTCGCGGCGGAGCTCGACAGGGAGCCTGAATGTGACATCTTCGTCGGCCATCCGGAACGGCTCGATCCGGTCGACGCCACGCACCCGGAACCAGTCGCAGACACGGCTGACCAGACGCTCGGGCGCTGACGCACCCGAAGTCACCCCGACCGTGCCGACGCCTTCGAGCCACGTCTCGTCGATCTCGGTCTCGTCGTCGATCAGGTGTGCGTTGACGCCGGCGGCCCGCGCCACGTCGACGAGCCGGTTCGAGTTCGAGGAGTTCCGCGAGCCGATCACGAGCAGCAGATCGATCTCTGGAAGCATCTCCTTGACCGCCCACTGCCGGTTGGAGGTGGCGTAACAGATGTCTTCCTTCTTGGGAGCGCGGATCTCCGGAAAGCGACGTCGGAGCACCGCGATGATCTCCCCGGTTTCGTCTACCGACAGGGTCGTCTGGGTGATGTAGGCGACGCGCGTGTCGGGGGGGAGATCGAGCGCCTCTGCCTCGCCCGCGTCCTGGACGAGGATCGTGGCTTCGGGCGCCTCGCCCATCGTCCCGACGACCTCCTCGTGGCCCGCGTGTCCGATCAGGATCACCGTGTAGCCCTCGTCCGCATAGCGGCGCGCCTGAACGTGCACCTTCGTCACGAGCGGGCAGGTCGCGTCGATCACGTTGTGGTCGAGCTCCGCCGAGCTCGTGTGCACGCTCGGAGCAACGCCGTGCGCTGAGTAGACGACCGTGGCGCCGGCCGGGACCTCCGACTCCTCGTCGACGAAGATCGCTCCTCGCGCCTCGAGATCGCGGACGACGTGGATGTTGTGGACGATCTGCTTGCGGACGTACACCGGCGCGCCGTAGTGGCTCAGCGCCTGCTCCACGGTCTCGACCGCCCGCTCAACCCCCGCGCAATAGCCACGGGGAGAAGCAAGGAGGAGCCGCTCGACCATCCTGACAGCGTAGCCGCGCGGGACGAAGCCTTGTAACAGACTGTTACAAGGCTGGGGCGGCCCGTGGTCTCCTACCGAGACGTCTGGGCGAGCGCGATGCCGACGAGCGTGACGGCGCCGCCGATCAGCTGGATCGGCGAGAGTGTCTCCTCGAGCCACGCCCAAGCGACGATCGACGCGAGCACTGGCTCGAGCATTGCGACCACCGCGACACGGGTGGCGGGGAGATGCTGGAGCGCCCCGATGCTCAGGGTGAACGGAAGGATTGTTCCGAGCACGATCATCCAGAGCGAGAGCGCCCAGACGGGCGCGGTGTCGGCGCTGAAATTGCCGAGGAGAGAGACGTCACCGTCAAGCAGCGAGAACGGGAAGCTCCACCAGGGCTGCACGATCGCCCAGAAGACGGCGGCGAAGAACATGCCCCAGAAGACGAGCGAGAATGGGTCGCGCTGACCGACGCCGTGCTCCCCCGCGAGGAAGTACACGGCTAGCGCGGCGGCGGCTGCGAAGCCGGCAGCGACCCCGACACCGTCGAGGGCGAGACCGCTCCAGATCTCCGCGACGAGCGCGAGCCCAGCGAGCGAGAGCGCGAGGGCGGCCCATACGCGCTTGCGCACAGGCTCGCGCCAGACGAAGCGCACCCAGACGACGACGAGCACCGGTGCGGTGTACTCGATCAGCAGCCCGATCCCGATCGGGAGACGCTGGATCGCGACGAAGTAGAACCATTGGACGAGCGCGAATCCGCAGATTCCGTAAAATGCGAGCAGTGGGATCTCGGCGCGCGTGATCCGGAGCGAGCGCGGAGCGATCACAACGAGTGCGAGCCCGAGCCCGATCAGCGCACCAGTGGTACGGAGCTCGGTGAGGCGCTGTGTTGTGATCCCGGTCGACGTCAGGATCACCTTCGCCACGGTTCCGTTGACTGCGAAGAGCGCTGCTGCTGCAATCGCCATCGCGTAGCCGAGTCGCGGTCGCCGGTGCCGAGCGCGCGAGACGGCTGGGAGGGCAGTCTCGACCACACGACGAGACTATCCTCGTCCGCGCCCGCCGCGATCGACCACCAGCGCCCGTCGCCGCCCGTAGACTCTTCGCGACGGGACGTGGCGCAGCCTGGTAGCGCACCCGCTTTGGGAGCGGGGGGTCGCGAGTTCGAATCTCGCCGTCCCGATACAGTAAATTCCTGCATACGCGGCTCGCGCAGGACGTCTGAACCGCTCCATTCCAAGCGATCCTGCTGCCTCCGCAGCGACCCGATCTATTGCTGTCGTCGCGACCCGTCCCGAGCGCCAAGATTGGCACGGGTTTGGTGGATAACCCAGACCCGGCGGACGCCATGGATCCGAATATCGCTGATGCGACATGCTCCGTGCCCATTGCGTAGCCGGGGTTCCGACACCAGGCATCGCCACCCCTCACGTGGCGTGCCAAGCCCCGCCGCAAAGCCCACCAGATCAGCCGACGCCTTTTTCTCGACGCGGTGTAGGCTCCTCGCATGGCTCGTCCCCGCGTCTTCGTGTCGTGCGGCTTCATGCCCGAGCAGGACGTCCTCGAGCTCGCTCCCGTGATCGAGCGGTGCGGGTACGACGGCATCACGCTGCCGGATCACTTGTTCATGGCGTACACGAAACCGGGCGCGTACCCGTATACGCCCGACGGCCAGCCGCCATTCCCGCTCGACACGCCGTGGCCCGACGTGTTCGCTCTAGCGTCGGCCGTCGCCCGTGGGACGACCAGCCTCCATGTGACAACGAGCGTCTTCGTCCTGCCGCTCCGCCATCCTTTGATCGTCGCCAAGGCCGCCGCGACTGCCGCAATCGTGAGCGGCGGCCGTTTCACGCTTGGCGTCGGGGTCGGCTGGCAGCGCGCGGAGTTCGAAGCTCTCGGCGTGGACTACGAGCGCCGAGGGGCGATCGCGAACGAGGCGATCGAGGTGCTTCGGAAGGCGTGGAAAGCGGGTCCGGTCGAGCATCACGGCAGATTCTTCTCGTTCGGGCCCCTGCTCATGGAGCCGGTGCCACCGAGGGTTCCCGTGCTCATCGGTGGCTCGTCCGACGCCGCGCTCCGGCGCGCGGCGAGGCTCGGCGACGGCTACTTCGCGCCAATGATGCCGCTTGACGAGCTGCCGCCGATCGTCGACAAGCTACGTGGTCTCCTGCGCGAAGCGGATCGAGACGGCGGCCGGTTCGAGCTCGTCGTCCCTGCCCCCGTGACAACGGCCGAAGAGCTGGAACGGGCCCTCGCGCTCGAACCGGACACGATTGTCGTGCTACCGTGGCGCGCGGCGGGCCCGGCTGCGACGACGGCAGCGGAGAAGATCGAGCACATCGAGCGATTCGCCGCTGAGGTGCTCGGGCCGTATGGCATTGCGACTGCTTGACGGGCGCCGTCCCTAGCGGATCGCGGACGTAGACCCGCTCGACGACGTCCAGCGCGAACTCCTCACCACGATGCGGACCGGCCCAGACGGACGCCCACTCAACCTGTTCCGTGTTCTGGCTCACCCGCTCCTGCTTGACTGCGTGGCAGCCGCTCGGCCGGGTCTCTGCGAAAGGGAACACTGGCGGCGTGAGCGCGAGCTCGTCATCCTCGTCGGGTCGTCCTCGCCTGCGTTGTCTCCGTTCGAAAGCGCTTAGCCATCTAAGCTTCAGGGATCGAGTCTTCGTCCGTCCCAGTCGCCGAAGGGGAGCGAGCGCCGATCGACCGGTTCGTCTGGAAGATCGCGCTCGTGGTCGTCCTCGGGATGATCATGTCGTTCCTCGACACGACGATTGTCAACGTCGCGCTCGAGACGATTCGCATCGACCTCGACGCCTCGCTCGAGAGCGTCCAGTGGGTCGTCACCGGCTATATGTTGGCTCTGGCGGCCGTGATCCCGCTGACCGGGTGGGCGGCGCGTCGGGTCGGATCCCGCCGGCTCTACCTCATCTCACTCTTCCTCTTCATCGTTTGCTCGGCGCTGTGCGGGCTCTCCTGGTCGGTCGGGTCGCTGATCGCGTTCCGGGTACTTCAGGGCGTCGGCGGTGGAATGCTCACACCCCTCGGCCAGATGATCCTCGTCAAGGCGGCGGGCCCGGTAAACCTGCCACGGGTAATGAGCGTGATCGGCGTCCCGATCCTCCTCGCGCCGGTCTTCGGGCCGACCGTCGGCGGTCTCCTGATCGACTACGTCGGATGGGAATGGATCTTCTTCATCAACATTCCGATCGGTGCGGCTGCACTGGTCGCGGGGTACAAGCTCCTACCCAAAGACGATCCCGAGGTCGCAGGCAAGCTCGACGGGATGGGACTTGCTCTGGTCTCGTGCGGGTTGGTCGGGATCATCTACGCGCTCGCCGAGATCGGTGAGACCGGGACGGTCGTCGGCGTGAAGCAGTCCGTCCCGCTCGTGCTGGGTATCGTGTCCGTCGCCGCATTCGTCGTACGCGCGCTGCGCATCTCGAACCCGTTGCTCGACATGCGTCTCTATGCGAACAAGGCCTTCGGCGCGGCCTCGCTCGCATCGTTCGCGATCGGCGCGGTCATGTTCGGCGGCATGATCCTGCTTCCGCTCTATTTCCAGACGGTGCGCGGCGAGGACGCCCTCCACACGGGCCTGTTGATGATCCCGCAGGGGGCCGGCATGGCGAGTGCGATGCTCTTCGCCGGGAGAGGGACAGAGCGTCTAGGCGGCGGTCTGACGGCGCTCATTGGCACGTTGATCTGCCTCGTTTCCACGCTGCCGTTCGTTATGATCACGAGCACGACCCCGTACTCGGTCATTGCCGTCGCGATGGTCGTCAGGGGGTTCGGCATTGGGCTCGCCGGCATCCCGGCCTGGACTGCGGCGCTGTCGGTGCTCCGGCGCGATCAGGTAAACGACGGAACGCCCCAGCTCAACATCGTCCAGCGCGTTGGTGGCTCCGTTGGTACTGCATTGCTCGCCGTGGTGCTGCAGCGATATATCACTGCGGACGGCGGCGCGACCGCGGCTGCCTTTGCCAACACGTTCTGGTGGGTCATCGCGATCACGGCCGCGGCCGCGGTGCCGACTGCCGTCCTCGCACTGGTCGAGCGTCGGGCACGGCTCAGCCCGGTCCACGGCGCGATCCCGGCCGAGGCAGAGTTCTAGCCGGCCGCGTATCCGAGCTCACGCAGAAGCGCGCCGGCCTCGCGCTCGACGTCCTCCAGTTCAGTCGCCGAGAGGTCGCGCTCAAAGCGTCCGATCGACTCGTCGAACGCGTCGCCGAGCGCCGCCGCCAGCGGCAGGTAATCCGTCTCCAGGTGCGCGGCGATCAGTCTGGCGACACCTTCCGGGTCGCGCACCATTGCCTCGTAGCGGACGTCGAGTGTCCGCTCGGGGTGGCTGCGCGCCGCCGACACGTAGCGTCGCCAGGCCCAGGCGGCGCGTGTCACCTCGCTCGCATCCGAGAACGCATCGGCCCGGTCCCGCTCGACCCAGAACCGGGTGTATGCCCCGTAGGAGAGACCCGCATCGTCGGTGCCGTCACGGCCTGACCTCAGCCAGCCGCGGTCGCGCAGCGAGCACACGACATCGCGGCCGTCGCGGACTATGTGGATCGCGCGCGCGTGTGGGTACCCGAGCATCGCTGCTCCCAGCGAGAAGCTCAGCTCGGGCGTCTGCTCCACTCCGCGCAGCCCGGGTACCGCGGAGAGCAGACGCACCCGCTCAATGACCTTCCGCATCCGTTCCGCCGCTTCCGGCTCCGGAAGGCGCGGGAGCACCGGCAGGATCGCCTTCAGCGGCGCCACCTCGCCGAGGTCGACGAAGCCCGGCTGCGCACCGAGCGCGTTGCCGAGAAATGTCGTCCCGGACCGCGGGCAGCCGACGACGAAGACGAGTCGTTGCTCGCGGTGGAGGAGCCTCGCGCTGAGCGCGCGACCTCCGCGAGGGAGCACCCGTCGAGCAGTCGCACCGTAGAGGAGCGCGCCACCAAGTCTTTGCCGTGCTTCGGCGATCATGGCTACCGGCCCGGATTTGGTGCACTGATCACGCCAGCGCCGAAGATAGCTGCTTCGCCTTGATGACCGCGTACGCGTGAACAGTGTGCAGAGACTAGTACGAGCGCGTTCCCCCTCAGCCGCGCCGGCGCACGAGAGCGATGCGATGATCTCCGACGTGCGCAGCGAGCTCCGGCGTTCCACGACACACCAATCTGCAGCGAGGCGCGCGATCGCGATCGCCGGCGTCACTCTGCTCGCCATGCTCGACCCCGTGTCGGCGGGATGGGCCGCCTTCGCCGCGAGCATCCAGCCGCTCGGAGCAGATCGGCGAGCACAGATGACAGGCGTTTCGTGGCGACCGGGCTGTCCGGTAGCACTTGGCGACCTGCGCCTGGTGACGGTCACCCACCACGGCTTCGACGGCAGTGACCGAATAGGAACCCTGATCGTCAACCGGGACGTTGCAGGCGGAGTGGTTCGAATCCTCCGTCGGCTCTATCAATCCGGCGTCGCGATCCGCCGGATGGAGCCGATCGACGCATACGGCGGGAGCGACTTCCGCTCAATCGAAGCAGACAATACGTCGGCGTTCAACTGTCGCTATGTCGACGGTACCCGCCGCTGGTCAGAGCACGCTTACGGGCGTGCGATCGACATCAACCCGATTGAGAACCCCTACGTGAGCGGAGGGCGCACGTCGCACCGGGCGAGCCGGCCGTATCTCGACCGCTCGGAGGTACGGACGGGAATGGCCGTTCCCGGGGGAGCCCTCGTCGCTGCCTTCCGGCGGGACGGTTGGGACTGGGGTGGTCGCTGGAGTGGCGCCGTGGACTACCAGCACTTCTCGAGCTCGGGGACGTAGCCTCCGTCTTGAGGCCCCGGCACAGCGTGTGGCAGACTCCTCGAGCTGCCCGTCGTCCGGCGGGCGCATCGAGAGGGAGTGTGCTTGCCTGTGACAATGGCCGACCTTCTAGCTGAGCCCACCCGGCTGGCGGCGACAACCGATCGGCGCGATTCCACCCGGCCGTCCGCGAGCGTCCGTGGGAGTCGATCGTGAAGCTCATCGTCGATTCGGATCTGTGCGCGGCATTCGGGATTTGTGTCGGCATCGTCCCGGATGTGATCAAGCTGGACGGCTCCGGCTACGCCTACACCGAAAACGACGGCGAGGTCCCAGCGGCGCTCGAGGACGCAGCGCGAAACGCCGTCCTCGACTGCCCCTCCGGCGCGATCGAGGTCGACGCGCAGGCCTGATCCCTCGCGGCCGCGCGCCGCGCGCTAAGAAGCCGTCAAGGTTCGACTCGACGGCGTAGGGATTGCGTCAAGCACCCGGCTGGAGCCGAGCCCATGCTCTAGAACGGAGGCATGGCCGATCTTCTGCTCCTCCTGATCGTTGTCGCCTTCTTTGCCGGCGCGGCGCTCTTCGTCCGCGCCTGCGACGCGCTCGTCGAGCACGATCGCTCGGACGGAGAGCCCGAGGCATGAGTTTCGAAGACGCTCTCGGGCTCGTCCTCGCCGTCGCAGCACTCGCGTATCTCGTGTACGCGCTCGTATTCCCCGAGCGCCTCGGCTGAGTGACGTGGCGGGGACCGACGTTCTCGATGCGGTTCTCTGCGCGGAGTACGCGATCGGAATCGCAAGCGGCGGCGCCCTGATCGCCGTTTCTGCGCGTGAGGTGCGTAGGCGCCTGCGCACGGCGCGGCGGCGATGAGCACGTCGGGCTGGCTCCAGCTCGCGGCGCTCGTTGCGGCGATCCTCGTCGTCACGCGAGTGCTCGGCCCTTACCTCGCCGCGGTGTTCGGCGAGAGCGAGGAGTCCGGGCGTTACGGGCTCGCCGACCGGATCTTTGGGCCGGCCGAGCGGCTTGTCTACCGTGTGTGCGGCGTCGACCCGACGCGCGAGCAGACGTGGTCGGTCTACGCGCTCTCCCTGCTCGCCTTCAGCCTCGTGTCGGTCATCGGCCTCTACGCGCTCCAACGGGTGCAGGGCCTCCTGCCCGGCAACCCGACCGACTTCGCCGGCGTCCCAGCGCCGCTCGCCTTCAATACCGCCGTCAGCTTCGTGACGAACACGAACTGGCAGAACTACAGCGGCGAGGCGACGATGAGCAACCTCACCCAGGCGGTCGGGCTGACCGTTCAGAACTTCGTCTCGGCCGCAGTGGGGCTCGCCGTCGCAGTCGCGCTGGTGCGTGGGCTCGTGCGCCGCCGTTCCTCGACGATCGGCAACTTCTGGGTCGATCTCACGCGAGGGGTCGTTCGCGTGCTCCTTCCCCTATCGGTGATCGTCGCACTGCTCTTTGCGAGCCAGGGGGTCGTCCAGAACCTCAAGGGCTTTACGGAGGCCAGGACGATCACCGGTGCGACGCAGGCGATCCCGGGGGGCCAGATCGCGAGTCAGGAGGCGATCAAGGAGCTCGGTACGAACGGCGGCGGCCCCTACAACGCTAACTCGGCGCATCCCTTCGAGAACCCGACCGGTTTCACGAACCTGCTCCAGATGATCGCCCTGCTCGGGATCCCGTTTGCGCTCACGTTCATGTACGGCCGGATGGCGAAGAACCAGCGTCAGGGGTGGGTCGTCTTCGCAGCCATGTTCGCCATCTGGATCGCCGCTGCAGGTCTCGCGATGCACTTCGAGGATCACGGCAACCCCCTGATCGATCAGGCCGGGGCCTACGGAGGGAACTACGAAGGGAAAGAGGTGCGCTTCGGCACGGCCGCCTCGGGTCTCTTCGCAGCATCGACGACCGGAACGTCGACCGGTGCCGTCATCGCCGCACACGATAGCTTCACGCCACTTGGTGGGGCGGTTCCGCTCGTGCACATGATGCTCGGTGAGGTCAGCCCGGGCGGTGTCGGCGCCGGTCTCTACGGCATGCTCGTCTTCGCCCTGCTCGCGGTCTTCATCGCCGGCCTGATGGTCGGGCGCACTCCCGAGTACCTCGGGAAGAAGATCCAGGCGACAGAGATGAAGCTGGTCGTCGTCTATCTGGCGATCGTGCCGCTCGTGATCCTCGCCTTCGCAGCGGCCTCCGTGGTCCTCGCGAATCCCAAGTCGTCGATCCTCAATCCGGGGCCACATGGGCTCTCGGAAGTCGTCTACGCGTTCACATCCGCGGCGAACAACAACGGCTCCGCGTTCGGCGGCCTGACCGGCAACACCGATTGGTACAACACGACGCTCGGAATCGCGATGCTCTGCGGCCGGTTCTTCCTGATGGTCGCCGTCCTCGCGATCGCCGGCTCGCTAGCGCGGAAGCAGCCCGCACCGGCAACGGCGGGCACGTTTCCGACGACGACGCCGCTGTTCGCGACGCTGCTCACGATCGTCGTCCTCACGGTCGTAGGACTCACGTACTTCCCCGTGGTGTCGCTCGGCCCCGTCCTGGAGTACCTCACCTTATGACCGCCAAGACCACGTCGCTGCTCGATCCCTCGATTGCCCTACCGGCGCTCGCGGACAGCGTCCGCAAGCTCGATCCGCGGCGGATGGTTCGCAACCCCGTCATGTTCGTCACCGAGGTAGGCGCGCTGCTGTCCGCATTCCTGTGGCTGAAGAACCTCGGTAACTCGAGCACGAGCGAGAACGTCTTTGCCGGGCTCATCACTGTGTGGCTTTGGGTGACGGTGATCTTCGCGAACTTCGCCGAGGCGATGGCGGAGGGGCGCGGGAAGGCTCAGGCGGCAACGCTTCGCAAAACCCGTGCTGAGACGATTGCCCGCCGGCGTCTTGCGGGCGGCGCGTGCGAGGAGATTGCGAGCTCGGCCCTCCGTGTCGGGGATGAGGTCGTTGTCACGGTCGGTCAGGTGATCCCTGCAGACGGCGACGTCATCGAGGGCATCGCGACAGTCGACGAGTCGGCGATCACGGGCGAGTCGGCGCCGGTCATTCGCGAGTCCGGTGGCGATCGGTCGGCAGTAACGGGGGGCACACGCGTCCTCTCGGACGAGATCGTCGTCCGCGTCACCGCGCGCCCCGGTGAGAGCTTCCTCGACCGCATGATCGCGCTCGTCGAGGGTGCAAGCCGCCAGAAGACGCCGAACGAGATCGCCCTTGACATCCTGCTCGCCGGACTCACGATCATTCTGCTGCTCGCGACCGTCACCCTCCAGCCGTTCGCGGCCTACTCGGGAGCGGCGCAGCCCGTGATCGTCCTCGTCGCACTCCTCGTCTGCCTGATTCCGACCACGATCGGCGCACTGCTCTCTGCGATCGGCATTGCCGGGATGGACAGGCTCGTGCAGCGCAACGTCCTCGCCCTGAGCGGCCGGGCCGTCGAGGCTGCCGGGGACTGCTCGACGCTCCTGCTCGACAAGACCGGAACGATCACGCTCGGCAATCGCCAGGCCGCGGACTTCGTCCCCGCGCCCGGCGTGACAGAGGAGCAGCTCGCCGACGCGGCGCAGCTCTCGAGCCTTGCCGACGAGACCCCCGAGGGCCGATCGATCGTCGTGCTCGCGAAGGAGCGCTTTGCCCTGCGTGGCCGAGACCTCCACGGCGCCGCGCTCGTGCCGTTCACCGCACAGACCCGAATGAGCGGCGTCGAGATCGACGGCAGAAGCATCCGCAAGGGCGCGGCCGACTCGATCAGGCGCTGGGTGGAGGAGCAGGGCGGCACGATCCCGACCGAGCTCGGAGCGAGCGTCGACGCGATCGCTGCCTCCGGAGGCACGCCTCTCGTCGTCGCAGAGGGTAGGCGAGCGCTCGGCGTCGTGCATCTCAAGGACGTGGTCAAGGACGGCATCCGCGAGCGCTTCGCAGAGCTTCGCGCCATGGGCATCCGCACGGTCATGATCACCGGCGACAACCCACTGACCGCAAAGGCCATCGCGGACGAAGCCGGCGTAGACGACTTTCTTGCCGAGGCGACGCCCGAGGACAAGATGGCGCTCATCAAGAAGGAGCAGCAGGGCGGCAATCTCGTCGCGATGACCGGTGACGGCACGAACGATGCGCCCGCGCTCGCCCAGGCGGACGTCGGCGTGGCGATGAACACTGGCACGCAGGCTGCGAAGGAGGCCGGGAACATGGTCGACCTCGACTCCAATCCGACCAAGTTGATCGAGATCGTCGAGATCGGCAAGCAGATGCTGATCACACGCGGCGCGCTGACGACGTTCTCGATCGCGAACGACATCGCGAAGTACTTCGCGATCATCCCGGCGATGTTCGCCGGGGCGTTTCCGGTGCTCGACAAGCTCAACATCATGGATCTGGGAAGCCCGCGCAGCGCAATCCTCTCGGCCGTCGTCTTCAACGCCCTCGTGATCGTCGCGTTGATTCCGCTCGCGCTCCGCGGTGTTCGCTTCCGCGCGATGTCGGCCGCGGCGATGCTCCGGCGCAACCTCCTCGTCTACGGGCTCGGCGGCGTGATCGCACCGTTCGTCGGCATCAAGCTGATCGACCTCGTCGTCTCCGGGCTGGGGATCGTCTGATGCGACGCCAACTCGCTCCGGCACTCCTCGCATTCGTCGCGCTGACCCTGCTCGTCGGCATTCTCTACCCGCTCGTGATTACGGGTATCGCTCAGATTGCGTTCCCGGGCCGGGCCGATGGTTCTCTGATCCGGAGGAACGGAGTGGTCGTCGGCTCGCGCTTGCTCGGCCAAAGCTTTACCGGGCGCGAGTACTTCAGCTCTCGCCCGTCGGCCGCCGGCGACGGCTACGACGGCGCGGCGAGCAGCGCGTCGAACCTCGGTCCGACGAACCCGGAGTTGATCGACGCCGTCAAGGACCGGATCGCCGCATATCGGAAGGACAACGGCCTTGCCAGCGACGCCCGGGTTCCCGTCGACGCCGTGACGAGCTCCGGCTCGGGACTCGACCCGCACATCTCGCTCACGAACGCCCGGCTCCAGGCACCTCGAGTCGCCGGGGCGCGGGGGCTCGAGGTTGCCCGTGTCCTCGCTCTCGTTGATCAGTCGACCGACGGTCGCTCACTCGGGTTCCTCGGTGAACCGGGCGTAAACGTGCTCGAGCTCAACCTCGCGCTCGACGCAGCAGCAAGCTCCGGCGGGTAGCTTCACCAAGGCAGATGGCGCGCGGTACCCTCCGCATCTACCTTGGCGCAGCGCCGGGTGTCGGCAAGACGTTCGCCATGCTCGGTGAGGGACGCCGCCGAGCGCAACGTGGGACGGACGTCGTCGTGGGTGTCGTCGAGACGCACGGGCGGGCGCGGACCCTGGAGATGATCGGCCACCTCGAGGTCGTTCCCCGCGCCCGGATCGAGTATCGCGGGACAGCATTCGAGGAGATGGACGTCGACGCGGTGATCGCGCGCAACCCAGCCGTCGCCCTGGTGGACGAGTACGCGCACACGAACGTGCCCGGATCACGGAACGAGAAGCGCTGGCAGGACGTCGAGAACCTGCTCGATGCGGGCATCACGGTGATCTCGACGCTGAATATCCAGCACCTCGAGTCGCTCAACGACGTCGTCGAGCAGATCACGGGCGTCAAGCAGCAGGAAACGGTGCCTGACGAGGTCGTGCGCCGGGCCGATCAAATCGAGATCGTCGATATGGCGCCCGAGGCCATCAGGCGGCGGATGGCTCACGGCAACATCTACCCCGCCGAGCGTGTCGACGCCGCACTCGGCAACTACTTCCGGGTCGGGAATCTCGGAGCCCTGCGGGAGCTCGCCCTGCTCTGGGTGGCGGATCGCGTCGACGAGGCGCTGCGGGAGTACCGGGAGCGCCATCACATCGACCAGCCCTGGGAGACCCGGGAACGCGTGCTCGTCGCGCTGACGGGGGCACCCGACGGCGAGCGTCTCGTCCGCCGGGCTGCGCGGATCGCAGCGCGGTCGAAGGCAGACCTCATGGGCGTTCACGTGCAGCCGCAGGATGGTCTCGCGGGAGATGCCGCGCGCTTCCTCGGCGCGCAGCGCGTTCTGCTCGAGCAACTGGACGGAGGCTACCGCGAGATCGTCGGCGGCGACATCGGCAAGGCGCTCGTCGCGGCAGCTCGCTCGCTCAACGCGACACAGATCGTCCTCGGAGCGACTCGGCGGTCTCGCTGGGCCGAGCTCACACGCGGCTCCGTGATCAATCGCGTGATCCGCGACTCCGGCGTCGGGATCGACGTGCACGTGATCAGCCAGGCAGAGACCGATGCCGAACGTCCACCGGTCTCGCGATCCCGCAACGTCCCGGCGCTGCCTCGCCGGCGTCAGGCGCTCGGCTTGCTAGTGGCGGCCATCGCACTCCCCCTCCTGACCGTGGTGCTCACACAGCTGCGCGACTATCTCGGGCTCCCGAGCGTGCTCCTTCTCTACCTGCTGCTCGTCGTCGGGGTCGCCGCTCTCGGCGGGCTCTGGCCTGCTCTGGCAGCTGCCGTAGCGGGATCTGCACTTGCGAACTGGTTCTTCACGCCGCCCCTGCATACGTTCACGATCGAGGAGTGGGAGAACCTGCTCGCACTCGTCGTCTTCCTCTCGGTGGCGTGGATCGTCAGCGGCTTCGTTGCCCTGGCTGCGCGCCGTGCCGCGCTGGCCACGAGCGTTCGCGCCGAGGTCGACGTGCTCGAGCACCTTGCCGGTGCGCACTCCGTGCCATCTCTGCTCGAGACGCTGCGTCGCGCGGTCGGCCTCGACGGAGTGACGGTCCTCCACCGCAACGGCACCTCCTGGGAGGTCGATTCCGCGGTGGGCTCAGCTGAGGCGTCGGCGCCTTCGGACGGAACCGCGATCGACCTCGACGAGCGGCACGTGCTCGTGCTGTCGGGACCGCCCGTCGCAAGCGACGACCAGCGGATCGTCGCTGCCTTCGCCCGTGAGATCGCGGCGGCCCTCGACCTCGAGGAGCTCTCGGCAGGCGCACGTCAGGCGGCAAGCTTCGCGGCGGCGACCGAGCTGCGAACAGCCATCCTGTCCGCGGTCTCGCACGATCTGCGAACGCCGCTAGCAGGGATCAAGGCGTCGGTCACGAGCCTGCTACAAGACGACATCGAGTGGACCGCCGACGCCCGACACGAGTTTCTCGAGACGATCGACCAGGAGAGCGACCGGCTCAACGCTCTCGTCGGCAACCTGCTCGACATGAGCCGGCTGCAGACCGGCGCGCTCGAGGTCGAGAGGGTGCCGGTGGGGCTCGAGGAGGTCGTTCCCGCGGCGTTGACCAGTCTCGCCGGAGAGCTCGACCAAGTCGTAGTCGACGTGCCAGAATCGCTTCCCCGAGTCGCGGCCGACCCGGGCCTCCTCGAGCGGGCGCTCGCGAACGTGATCGGCAACGCGCTACGCGCGTCCGCCGGTAACGGGACACCAGTGCGCATCGATGCCTGTCTCGTCGGCAACACAGTCGACGTGCGCGTCGTCGATCGCGGACGAGGGATCCCAGCCGACGAGCGCGACAGGATCTTTCAGCCGTTTCAGCGGCTCGGGGATGCATCGGCCGGTGAGGGAGTCGGGCTCGGACTTGCCGTCGCGAAGGGCTTCGTCGAGGCCATGGGAGGGGCGATCGAAGTCGAGGACACCCCGGGCGGCGGTTTGACCATGATCCTGCAACTCCCGGTCTACTCGTGACGCGCATCCTCGTCGTCGACGACGAGCCACAGATCCTCCGCGCCCTCGCCACGAATCTGAAGGCGCGCGGCTACGAGGTCGACCTCGCCTCAACCGGCGAGATCGCCCTGTCGGTCGCGGCGCGTCATCACCCCGACCTCGTCGTGCTCGACCTCGGGTTGCCAGGGATCGACGGGATCGAGGTGATCCGCGGGCTGCGAGGTTGGAGCGCCGTTCCGATCATCGTGCTGTCCGTTCGTGAGGCTGAGCGCGACAAGGTTGCCGCACTCGACGCCGGTGCGGACGACTACGTGACGAAGCCCTTCGGCATGGACGAGCTGCTGGCCAGGCTGCGCGCGGCGCTGAGGCGCGGGGCGCCTGCGGACGAGGAGGCGGTCGTGGAGACGCCCGACTTCACCGTCGATCTCGCGGCGAAGCGGGTGGTGACGGCGAGCGGTGAGGTGCGGCTGACGCCGACGGAGTGGGGGATCGTCGAGTTGCTCGTCCGCAATCCGGGGAAGCTCGTGAGCCAGCGCCAGGTACTGCAGGACGTGTGGGGCCCCGCATATTCGACCGAGACGAACTACCTGCGCGTCTACATGGCGCAGATCCGGCGGAAGCTCGAGCCGGATCCCGCGCGCCCGAGGTACTTCGTCACCGAGGCGCGCATGGGGTACCGCTTCACGCCTGAGTAGCCGAGCCCGCCACAGAGTCCGCTGGATCACGTCGACGTTCGAAACGGGTAGCGTGCAACCCGGCCGCGGGTGGCGACGATCACGACCTGGAGGGGGAGGGATCGGACCGTCACCCGCGGCCGATCGCTGCATGGGCGGCCTGAAGCCGTTTAGCCTCGGAGCAGCTGAGGTGCCACTCGCGCATAGTCGACGGCCGATGCCCAGGTAAGGGCGAGGGCGGCCAGGAGCACCCACCATGCGACCTCGTCGCTCCACAAGCCTGCAGCGGCCAGGCCCGCGACGACGACCGCGATCGCCTGTACCCACGTCTTCAGCTTCGCGAGTTCGGTGGAGGCGATGACCACCTGTCGTTCGAGCGCCGCGAGCCGGAGCCCGGAGACGATCAACTCGCGCGCGATAATCAACGCGACGATCCAGGCAGGTGCGACAGTCTCTCCAACAAGCATCACAAGCGCCGCGAGCACGAGAACCTTGTCGGCAATCGGGTCGAGCAGCGAGCCAAATGCAGTCGTCTGGTTGCGGCGCCGCGCCAGCCAGCCGTCGATTTGGTCGGTCGCCATCGCGATCGCGAAGACGGCCGTCGCCCAGTAGGCGTGGCCGTCGAAATCCCAGGCGAACAACAGGATCACGACCGGGACGGCGAGTGCGCGCAGGATGGTGAGCTGGTCGGGGAGCGTCACGTGATCGGCACAATACGCGGCTCGTGGCCGCCGATCCGCCCAGTAGCTGCTCTACGCTCTCGCGCGCAGCCGGCGAGCCGATGGCAGGTACGGCTCCCCACGCCCGACGCTGGCTTCTGCTGGAGGCCGACGGCGCGTGGGGCCGCGACGCCGTACGTGACAGCGTCCTCCCGCCGGCGGTGATCGAACGTCTGGTCGAATGGGAGGAAGGAGAGACGCCCGGCCGTGTCCTCCTGATCCGGCAGCCGGGTCGGCGGCGGCCCCGCGGCTCGACGCTGATCCTCGCCGACGTCCGCGAGGACGGGACGACGCTTCGGCAAGAGGCGCTCGACGGCTTCGACGACATCCTCGACGTCGATCTGGACGCGGGCTCGGTGCGCGCGCCGGTCGATCAACCGTTGCTGCTCGTGTGTGTTCACGGCCGACGGGACGCCTGCTGCTCGAGGCTCGGCGTGCCGGTTCATCGTGCGCTCGTCGAGCGGCTCGGCGCGGACGCTGTCTGGCAGTGCACGCACTTCGGCGGACATCGCTTTGCTGCCAACGTGCTTGCTCTCCCGCTCGGGATGATGCTGGGACGTGTGCGGCCGACGGACGCTCCTTCAATCGTCGACATGCTGCTCGCGGGCCGCATGCCCCTCGAGCACGCGCGCGGACGGGTCAGCCATTCGCCCGAGGTTCAGGCGGCTGAGCTCGCGCTGCGCGATCATCTCGGGGAGCGCTCGCCCGCCGAGATCGCCTTCCTCGGGTCAACCGAGGGCGTTCACCGGTTCGCAACGCAGGCAGGCGACCTATCCGTCTCGGTCGAGCGCAAGGAGGGGCCAGCGCTACCCGTGAGCTGCGGCGGCGAGCCCGAGTCCGGGCTGCGCTTGATCGCGCGCATCGTGCCCGACGCCGGCGGCCCATCAGCTACGCAGCCTGTAGGTGTGATCGGTGATCCAGATGAGCGGCGTCGGCAGCGAGGCTGACTCGGAGGCGAGAAATGGCCCGAAGACGATCCGCACGAACCGCCCGGCCGCGAGCGCTCCCGGCGCGGAGATCGTCCCGGTCCAGCGTGTCTGCTTTGGCACGACCGCCGGCAGCGGCGGTTGGAACGTCACCGCGCTGCGAACGGCGGGTAGCTCGCCAGCCGCGTTGCGCTGGTCGAGCTCGTCGGGCTCTCCGGTGCGGAACAGCATCACGCCGAACTGGCTGGTGGTGCCCACGACGAGGTCGGCCTGCGTCTGGTTGCTGACCGAGACCTTTGCGCGCCAGCCGCTCGCTGTCACCTCGAAGTGCTGGACTCCGAATGTGAGTTTCGTCGGGCTGACGGGCTCCTCCCAGTCCAGAGCGACCCGCTGCGGTGGCGCGGCGCTCACCGTCGGCATCGTCTCTCGCGACGAGCCGCAACCCGCCGCTACGAGGGCAACGAGCACGCCGAGGGCGATCCCCCCTGCGCCTCGACGTCTGAGTGCGTTCCCGCGCGGATGCGCCGTCATCTGCTGATACCCTCGCCTCGCTGTGGATCTGTACGAGTACCAGGGCAAGCAACTCTTCGCCCAGTTCGGCATTCCCGTCTCGCACGGCCGGGTTGCCACGACGCCGGCGGAGGCACGGGTTGCGGCGGAGGAGCTCGGTGGTCCGGTCGTCGTCAAGGCGCAGGTGCTGACCGGCGGCCGAGGCAAGGCCGGCGGCGTCAAGCTCGCTGCCAACCGGGACGAGGCCGAGGCGCACGCGCACGCGATCCTTGGGCTCGACATCAAGGGCCACGTCGTTCGCAAGCTGTGGATCGAGCAGGCGTCCGAGATCGCCAAGGAGTACTACCTTTCGATCACGTTCGATCGAGGCGAGAAGCGTCCCCTTTTCATGTTCACGACGCAGGGCGGTGTCGAGATCGAGCAGGTGGCCGAGGAAAGCCCGCACGCGCTCGTGCGGCTACACGTCGACCCGCTCGAGGGGTTCCAGCCCTGGCAGGCGCGCAGGCTCGTATACGGCGGCGGCGTCACCGAAACCGGAGAGCAGAAGCAGCTCGCGGCGATCGTCGAGAAGCTCTATGCGGCATTCGTCGGCTGCAACGCGATGCTCTGCGAGATCAACCCTCTGATCGTCACCCCGGACGGGGAGGTCAAAGCCCTCGACTCGAAGTTCACGGTGGACGACAACGCGCTCTACAAGCATCCGGAGATCGCGGAGATGCGCGACCTCGAGGCGGCGGACCCGCTGGAGGCGCTCGCGCGCCAGAAGAGCGTGACCTACGTGAAGCTCGATGGCGAGGTCGGCGTGCTCGGCAACGGCGCGGGCCTGTCGATGTCGACGGTGGACGTTGTCACGTTCGCGGGCGGCCGTCCGGCGAACTTCTGCGATCTCGGGGGCGGCGGCGACGCCGACGGCGTGGTCAAGGCGCTCGAGGTGATCACGAAGGATCCACAGGTGAGGGCGCTCTTCTTCAACATCTTCGGTGGGATCACCCGGTGCGACGAGGTCGCCCGCGGGATCCTCGCGGCGCTTGCCACGATGGCGATCGAGCTGCCGATCGTCGTTCGATTGGACGGCACGAACGCGGTCGAGGGTCGTCAGATCCTCGCGGACGCGGCTCCGCCGAACCTGTTCGTTGAGCCGACGATGCTCGAGGCCGCCGCCCGGGCAGTGGAGCTTGCCCGGTGACGAGCCTCTGGGACGAGCGCGCCGAGGCCTACCGTCGGAGCCCAACGCACGCAGCTGGGCCCGATCTCGATCTGCTCGAGGAGTGGGCCGGCGACGGGTCCGGGCTTCATGCTCTCGACGTTGCGACAGGCGGCGGACATCTCGCACGACGGCTCGAGGGCGCCGGCTTCACGGTGACGACGATCGATCCTTCGCCCGCGATGCGCCCCACCGTCGTTTCGCGTGCCGAGGAGCTACCGTTCGCGAGCCGCAGCTTCGATCTGGTCGCGACGCGGCTCGCCGCACATCACTTCTCCGACGTGAGGACTGCGCTCAGGGAGATTGGTCGCGTCTCCCGTGGGCCCGTGCTGGTCGAGGACGTGCTGTTCATGGGCGCTGCCGTCGAGCAGGCAGAGGTGATCCGCGATCCCTCGCATGTGAAGAACTACTCCGAGGCCGAGTGGCGAGAACTGCTCGAGGGCGCGGGGGTCCAGGTGGACGAGCTCTCGACGATGCAGCGCTCGCTGTCGTATGGAGACTGGCTCGCACGCTGCGGTTGCGAAGGCGAGGAGGCCGAGCAGTGCACGGCGCTGCTTCGTAGCCGCGTCGAGGGTGACACCCTGACCCTCGACTACATTCTCGTTCGCGGTCGGGTGGTTGCCCACTAATGGCCATCATCGTCGACAAGGAGACGCGGCTCGTCGTCCAGGGGCTCACCGGCGCCGAAGGGTCGTTCCACGGGCTCCGCAACAAGCGCTACGGCACCCAGGTCGTCGCGGGCGTGACTCCAGGCAAGGGCGGCCAGGACCTCGAGGGCGTTCCGATCTTCGACAGCGTCGGCGACGCTGTCGAAGAGGCCGGCGCGAATACGACGATGGTCTTCGTTCCGGCGCGTTTTGCCGCCGATGCGATCTATGAGGCTGTCGACGCCGGCATCTCGACAGTGATCTGCATTGCCGAAGGCCTGCCCGCGCACGAGATGCTCCGCGTTTACACGTACATCCGTCCGAAGGGGATCACGATGCTCGGGCCGAACTGCCCCGGGGCCCTGTCACCGGGCAAGGCGAACGTCGGCATCATCCCTGCAGAGATCTTCAGTGAGGGGAGCATCGGGCTCGTCTCGCGGTCGGGAACCCTCACCTATCAGATCGGCCATGAGCTTACGCAAATGGGTCTCGGCAACTCCACCATCGTCGGGATCGGTGGTGACCCGGTCGTTGGCTCGTCGTTCATCGACATCCTCGAGCGCTTCGAGGCGGATCCGGAGACGAAGTACGTAGTCATGGTGGGCGAGATCGGCGGCGACGAAGAAGAAAAGGCCGCGGCATTTATCGAGTCTTCGATGTCCAAGCCGGTCGTCGCGTACATCGCCGGTTTCACCGCGCCGCCCGGGAAGACGATGGGTCACGCAGGCGCGATCATCTCAGGCTCGTCGGGAACCGCCGAAGGCAAGAAGGCGGCGCTCGAGGCGAAGGGCATCCGCGTCGGGACGACTCCGACCGAGACCGCTCAGCTCGTCGCCGATCTCGTACGCGGCTGACAGCTGGCCCCGGGCACCGTCCCAGCGCTAACTGTAGGCGGCGGTGCCAGGCACCGTGCCTATAGTCAGCGACGAGCCGGCGATTGCGCTCTGTGTCGTCCTGCCCGCGGCCGCGGCACCACTCGAAGCCAAGCACACGTACATGAACCCGGCTCCGGCCAGCACCGCCCGGTCGTCCCGGCCGCCACGCCTGGGGCGGGTACGCTGGCGCGATGGAGCAGCGGCTCAGCCTCCTCACGCTCGGCGTCGCGGACGTCGAGCGGTCGCGTGCGTTCTACGAGGAGCTTGGCTGGAGCGCGTCGTCCCAGAGCGGGCCGGATGTCGCGTTCTTCCAGGCCGGCGGGATGGCGATCGCGTTGTGGGGACGTCAGGCCCTCGCAGAGGACAGCGGCGTGACGGACACAGCGGGGTGGGGAGGGGTGACGCTCGCGCACAACGTGCGCTCACGGGCGGAGGTCGACGCGCTGCTCGCACGCGCCGAGGCGGCTGGCGCTACGATCCCGCGCCCGGGCGGCGAGACGTTCTGGGGTGGCTACTCCGGCGTCTTCGTCGATCCCGACGGCCATCCGTGGGAGGTTGCGCACAATCCCGGCTGGTCGCTTGCCGAGGACGGTTCGGTCACGCTTCCGTGAGCCCGCTGTGCGCGGACAAGCCGCCCGTCGAGCGGCCCACGCTCTTCCTCGTGTGAGATCGAAGACGCTCCCGCTCGGAGTCGGCTCGGACGAGGCCCGCTGGCTGTTCTCCGAGCACTTTCTCGTCGAGCGCCTGCCAGAGTGGCCTGACTTCACGACACGAAACTACGAGGGTTGCTCTCAGACGGAGCCCTGGTCGAAGAGGTGATCGACTTCGGCGCGAGCCAGGTGTTCGCAGGGGCGACGAACTACACCTGCATCGTCGTCCTCGATCGCTCGGGTACCGACGAGCTCTCCTACCGGCGGCTCAGCGGGTCGCGTGACGATGTGCTCGCCGCGCTCGTAAATGCCGCTGCGGTCGACGCCGAGCCGTTCCCGACTCGCGCGCTCGGGTCGGCGCCCTGGCCACTCGTCCCGCCGCGCGAGTCCGCGCTGATCCCCGCGTGCGCCTTGGTGTCGACCCACGGGAGCGATCGATCCGCGAGCTTGTCGAGCGCGAGCATCGCGCGAGTGTCGACCGGATTGTCCCACTCGTCGCCGAACTCTGCGCGAACGAGCGCGCTGCCGACGAAGCCATCTTCGAGTTGTACGAGCTGCCGAGCGCGATGCGGCTCGTCGTGACGAGCGAATACGAAGACAAGACCGAACCGAGCCGATAGGCGAAAGTCGCAGCCCGCAGGGCTGCGACTAGATCTTGCGGCGAGGCCGCGTCGCGCCCCACTTGGAGTTGCGCCGCTTCGACGAGTACACGAGCTTTGGCGCCGCTGTCTTCATGCCCGTCGCCTCGAACGTGTCGTGCTGCCCGTTCATCCGCGCTACGCGACTCACGTCGCCCTGCTGCTCGGGTAGCACGAGCGTGATGCCCGTACCCGAGCGGCCCGCCCGACCCGTGCGGCCGATGCGGTGCGTATACCCCTTATCGTCCTCGGGTGGATCGAAGTTGACGACATGCGTGATGTCGTCGAGGTCGAGTCCCCGGGCAGCGACGTCGGTGGCGATCAGCGTCGAGACCTTGCCGGTCTCGAAGCGCTCGAGCGCCCGCTCTCGCGCGCGCTGCTGCATGTCGCCGTGCATCGCGACTGCGGTCACCTCGTGGCGCGCGAGCTTCTCGACGAGCCGGTCGGCACCACGCTTGGTGCGGACGAAGACGAGCGTGAGGCCGTGTGCCTCATCGATCAACTCGACGAGCTTCTCGACCTTGTCGTCGGAGGTGACCGGTACGAAGCGATGCTCGATGTCACCCGGGGCCTGCTCGCTCTGGAGCTCGGCCTCGATCCGGATCGGGTGCTGCGTATAGGCGTGCGCCAGCTCACCGACGGCGCCGTCGAGCGTCGCGGAGAAGAACATCGTGTGGCGCTTATCGCTGAGGCGGCGCACGATCTTGTCCACCTGCGGCTTGAAGCCCATGTCGAGCATGCGGTCGGCCTCGTCGAGGATGAGCGTCGTCACTCCGTCGAGCGACACGAGCCGACGGTCGGCGAGGTCGAGGAGCCGCCCCGGGGTCGCGACGAGGATATGCGCCTTGCGAGCCCGGTCGCTCTGCGCCTTCAGCGGCACCCCGCCGTACACGGATGCGACCGAGAGACGGCGGGCGGGCGCGAGCGACTCGAGCTCCTCGGTGACCTGCACGGCGAGCTCACGTGTCGGTACGAGCACGAGCGCAGTCGGACGGGCTCCCTTGGCGTCCAGGCGCTCCACGAGCGGTAGCGCGAACGCGAGCGTCTTGCCCGAGCCTGTCGGCGACTTGGCAAGGATGTCCTGGCCGCGCAGTGCGTCTGGAATCACGCGCGCCTGGATCTGGAAGGGGCTCTCGATGCCTCGTGCGGCGAGTGCTGCCACGATGTCGGGGCTGAGCCCGAGCGCAGCGAAGGTTGGGTCCGTCATGTTCTGATCTGCTCCTCTTTGAGTTGGAACGAGACCTGCTGTCCCAAACTGCGAAAGCCGAGGAAGCTGATCTCACGGGGCAGCACCACGCCACCCGTTCGTGCACCGTAGCACGCGCACGGTGCGTCGCGGGCGGGCGGGCACGCCAACAGCCGCAGACGCATGATCGTTAGTGTTGATCGCTATGGCCCCGATCTCGTTTGCCCGCGGCGCGCCGACCCCGGCGTGCTTCGACCCGCCACTCGTCGCCGACTGCGCTCGAGCGGCGCTCGAGCGGGACGCCACCACGATCCTCTCGTACGGAACGGGCGGCGGTTACGGGCCCTTGCGCGAGTCGCTGGCAGCACAGCACGGTGTCGAGCCCGGCCGTGTGTTCGTCACAGCCGGGGGTCTCCAGGGCTTCGTCATCTACGCGTCCGTCCAGCTTGCGGCCAGGCCGGGGCGGATCCTCGTCGAGGGCCCGACCTATGATCGTCCGCTGAAGGTCCTTGCGGCGCGGGGGGCCGAGATCGTCACGATCCCGCTGGACGACCAGGGTCTCGACCTCGACGCCCTCGAGCGCGAGCTTGCGAAGGGAGGCGACGTCTCCTTCCTCTACACGATTCCGACATTCCAGAACCCGAGTGGACGGTCGCTCGGCGTCGAGCGCAGGCGTCGTCTCGCCGAGCTCGCGGTCACGTACGACCTGCCCGTGCTCGAAGACGATCCGTACCGGCTCGTCCGTTACGAGGGCGCGCCGCTGCCGTCCCTCCTCGAGCTGGAAGGCGGGGTCCGGGTGACGTTTACCTCCTCGTTCTCGAAGACCGTTGCACCGGGGCTACGGATCGGATACTTCGTCGTGCCTGCGGCCCTCGCGCGGGCCTACGACGAGCAGGCCGTCTCCACCTACATCTCGCCGTCGCTGCTGCCGCAGGCGGTCGTCTTCGAGTTGATCGACCGGGGCAGATTTGCACCAAATCTCGAGCGCGTGTGCTCGCTGCTCCGGGTGCGGCGGGACGCGATGCTCGCGGCGCTCGATCGGGAGCTGCCCGCCGGGACGAGATGGAGCCGCCCGGAGGGCGGCTACTTCCTCTGGGTCGATTTCGCCGGAGAGATCGACGCCTCCGACCTGCTCGAACGGGCGACGGAGGCAGGCGTCGTGTTCGTCAAGGGCGCCGATTTCTTCGCTCCCGACGTTGGGGGCCGCTCGGCCGCTCGGCTCGCGTTCAGCTTCGAGTCGCCCGAGCGGATCGCCGAAGGCGTCGGCATCCTCGCGTCGCTGCTGTAGAGGGCGGGCCGAGCCGGCGCTACCGCGCTGTCTTACCGATCGTTGCCTTCCGCCGCCGAGCGCGCAGCTCACGGAAGAGGTACCCGCCGACCGCACCGAGCAAGATCCCGATGATCATGACCACGATCAGGCTCGTGCTCGTCGTGAAGAAGATGAAGTGCACGCGCACCTCGTCGCTGTTCAGCGCGGCGAAGAGGATCACGTAGATCGTCACCGCTCCTAGCAGGATGAGCCGCCACGGGATATCCCGTTCCTGGTCGGCCGCCTTGCGCGGCGTTGTCGGCGTTGGCGGCGAGCCCGTAGGTTGCGACGGCGGGTCTGCCATGCGGAGGAGTCTACGGCGCCAGCCGCATCGACGCTAGCCAGAGATCAGGCTGCGGTGCCCGCGGCGAGGGGAGGTGCCTGTCGGGCGACGAGACGCGGCTGGCGCGGGGGAACTAGAGATGTTGCAGCGGACCGGAACGTGGGGCACGGATCGTTGCCCGGTAGCGCGCACAGACCCTCTCGGCGGAAGTAGCAATCGCTACAGGATGCTTTGGTGTGGTTGCTCATTGTGTAGTTGACTCTACTACGGCCGAAAGGAACAGGGGCCATTGTGGTCCCCACGGCTCCGGTCGGCAAGTGGCGCTGCGGATAAAACGGCGCAATTTCCGGGTGTTGCCAGTCGGGCCAAAAGCCTGCAAATTGGGCTATTTCATCGATAGCGTTGCCAGTTTCTGCAACGCCTGTTGAAAACTTGTCACCGGAATGATGCGCATGTCTCCTGCATAGCGCCGTGCCGCGGCTGCGTTGTCCCCAGCCGGGACGAGCATCACATCGATCCCGGAGCGGCGGGCCCCGATCGTCTTCTGTTTCACCCCGCCGATCGGCTCGACCGAGCCGTCGAGCTCAATCTCACCGGTGGCGGCAATGCGGAAGCCGCGGTCGACGTCTCGCCCGAGCCGGTTCAGAACCTGAAGCGCGAACGGGAGGCCGGCGGACGGACCGACGACGCTCCCGAGGTCGATCTTGACCTCGACTGGGAGAACGATCGTCGCATCCTGGGCAATGCCGATTCCGAGCAGGGCGCGCTTCGGCGTCTGCGCCGACGCGACGGTGCGCACGGTGAGAACGCGGAGCTCTCCGTCGCGGCGGACGGTGAGCTGCACCTCGGTTCCGGGCGAGAGCGCCGAGACCGTCCGACGCAATTGCGCGGTCGTTTTTATCGGATCGCCGTCGACCTTGACGATCACGTCGCCGTCCTTGAGCACGCCGGCCGCGGGAACGTCTCGCAGGATCCCCTCGACGATCACGCCGCGGGGCCTCGACTTGACGGTATAGCCGCCTGCGCGGAGCGCTACGGCGGCGGCGATCTGCTGAGAGCGCGTCATCTGCGAACGGCCCTGGTCGAGCTCGTCGCCGAGCGACCCGCCGTCCGGCGTCACCACCGAGCCCGGGACAAGCGTCGCTCCTCCGGGGCGTGTGAAAGCGGCGAGCCGCTCGAGCCACGACGCCTTGCGGATCGAGACGTCGAGAGCGTAGATGCCGCCGCCCGGATGCGTATCACGCGTGCCCGGCACCTCGACTCGCGTGGCAAGCGGCTCGGCCTGGTTGGGAAGATAGAGGTAGTCGTGGGACGGCACTGACCACGCGAACAGCACGGCGACCCCGATCAGGCTTGCGGCTCCGATGAGCAAGCCGCGCGTGGGCAGCCGATGCATCGGGCTAGAAAAGTCCGCGCGTGCTGCCGCCGTCGACCTTGAGCAACGCGCCTGAGATATAGCTTCCTCGGTCCGAGGCAAGGAAGGCGACGACGTCGGCGATCTCGGCCGCAGTTCCGGGGCGGCGCAGCGCGATGCCCTCGAGACGGGTGGCGGGGACGCCGTCGGGGAACAGCGATCGAAGCCGATCGGTGTCGATCAGGCCGGGCGCGATGCTGTTGACCGTGATCCCCTCCGGGCCAAGCTCGCGCGCGAGCGTCTTCAGCCAGCCGACGACTCCGGGACGGATCGAGTTGGAGAGCGCGAGATTGTCGATCGGCTCGGCAACCGAGGTCGACTCGATCGCCACGATGCGGCCGCTCCCGCTCGCACGGAGATAGGGAAGGCAGCGCCCGATGAGATGCACATGGGGAGTGAGGAGGAGCCCGACGGCCGCCGTCACGTCGTCGACACTCATGGTGGTGGCGGGCCCCGGCGGTGGGCCGCCGCCGTTGAGGACGACGATGTCGAGCCCGCCGTAGGCCTCGAGCGCCTTGTCGACGAGCATGTCGAGATCCGCAGGCCGGGTCAGGTCGCCCGGCACCGCAAGGGCGCCGATTCCGGCCGCCACGCTCTCGAGGGTCGCGCCGTTCCGCGCGAACATCGCTACGTTCGCGCCTTCGGCCCGAAGTGCCGTCGCGATCGCAAGCCCCATGCCCTGCGATGCTCCGAGCACGATCGCCGTGCGTCCTGTGAGGCCGAGCTCCATCGCAGCGAAGGGTAGTCGCTCGGGCCGGGCGCTACGCGTGCGCTCGACCAGCACGGGTCAGATCAGGCGATCTCGTCGAGCGTGAGCAGGATCTCCTCGTCCGCGAGCGCGATGTCGACGAGCTCCTCGAGTGCCTGATAGGCGATCGAGCTCGGATGCGTCACCTCGGAGATCAGCGCGGCGGCGACGATCTGCCGGCAGAGCTGCTCCCGCTCAGCCGGTACGGAGCCGCTGACTTCGAGCGCTGCGCGCGCGTGCCGGCGGAGCTCTGCTCGGAGCGTGTTCCTGACCACGTGGGTCTCCCTGTCTGCGTTCGGATTCGGCGTGTCTTGCCGTGCAGTCGTTCCGACGCCCGGGAGTCCGGTTTGTTTGGCGGCTGCCGGGAAGGGCCGGATCGTACGGCCCTTCCCGGCAGTGAGGTTTAACTCTGGACGGGAGCGCTACTTCTTCGTGAGGACGCCTACGACTTCGCGCACGGCGGCCGCGGAGTCGCGCAGCATCTTCTTCTCCTCGGCTGTAAGCCTCAGCTTGACGATCTCCTCGATCCCGGCCGCTCCGAGCTTGACCGGGGCGCCCATGTAGAGGCCGCTGACGCCGTACTCGCCTTCGAGCAGCGCCGTGCACGGGAGGACGCGCTTCTCGTCCAGGCAGATCGCATCGACCATCTGCGCGGCGGCCGCGCCGGGTGCGTACCAGGCCGAGGTCTTCAGAAGATTGACGATCTCCCCGCCCCCCTTGCGGGTGCGCTCCACCATCTTCGCGATCTTCGCCTTCGTCGTCAGCTGCTCGAGGGGCACGCCGCCGACGGTCGTCGCGGAGACCACGGGCACCATCTGGTCACCGTGGCCGCCGAGCACCATGGCTGTGACGTCCTTGATCGATGCGCCCGTCTCCCAGGAGATGAAGGCCGAGAAGCGTGCGGTGTCGAGGATCCCCGCCATGCCGAACACGCGCTCCTTCGGGAACCTCGAGACGGCCTTGGCGACGTGGCACATCGCGTCGAGCGGATTCGAGACGACGACGATGATCGTCTTGGGTGAGTGCTTGACGATCTCCTTCGTCACTGTTGCGACGATCGCCTCGTTGGTGGTGACGAGGTCGTCGCGGCTCATGCCCGGCGACCTGGGGCGGCCCGCCGTGATGACGACGACGTCCGAGCCCTCCGTCTCGTCGTAGCCGTTCGTGCCCGTGATGTTCGGCTCGTAGCCCAGGACGGCGGCGGCCTGGTTCATGTCGAGAGCCTTCCCCTGCGGGAAGTTCGGGATGATGTCGACGAGCACGACGTCTGCGTAGTCCCGGCGCGCCAGCTCCTGCGCGCACGTGGCGCCGACGTTGCCGGCGCCGACGACCGTGACCTTCTTCCTGCCGCTCATGGTCCTGCCTCCTTTTTCGGATCGTGCCGTTGCGTTCTCGAGAGCCTGTCCCTGCTTCACGGCGGCGATTCTATGCGCGCGCCCGCAATCTCCTGCTCGTGTACCGTCCGTTCTGTAGAGAGAGTGGGCAGGAGCGGTGAGAGGAGAAGGATGAGCGATTTCAAGCCCGGTCTCGAAGGCGTCGTCGCGTTCGAGACCGAGATTGCGGAGCCTGATCGGGACGGCGGCGCCCTGCGCTACAGAGGCGTCGACATCGAGGACCTCGTCGGTGTCGCCCCGTTCGAGAAGGTCTGGGGGCTCCTCGTCGACGAGAACCCCGAGCCTGGCCTGCCTCCTGCTGAGCCGTACGCCGCACGCGATCTGACAGGCAATGCGCCTGCCGACCTGCAGAGCGTCACTGCTCACCTCGGTGCAGAATGGGGTCTCGGCCAGCTGATCGACATCTCGGACGAGACGGCCCGCGACGACCTGTGTCGCCTGTCCGCCACGATGATCTCGGTCGTCGCACAGTCCGCTCGCGTCGCCGACGGCGTCGCCGGCCGGGTCGACCGCTCGCTGATCGACAGCGGCTCCACCACCGCCGAGCGCTTCTTGCTCGAGTGGCGCGGCGAGGCTGATCCCCGTCACGTGCAGGCGATCGACACCTACTGGATCTGCACCGCCGAGCACGGTCTCAATGCGTCCACCTTCACCGCTCGTGTCGTGGCGTCGACAGGTGCCGACTGCGCGGCGTCGCTCTCGTCAGCCGTCGGAGCTCTTTCCGGACCGCTCCACGGCGGCGCGCCGGCACGTGTGCTCCCGATGCTCGATGCTGCGGCTGCTGCCGACGATGTCGAGCAGTTCGTCAAGGATCTGCTCGACAGCGGCGATCGCCTGATGGGCTTCGGCCACCGGGTGTATCGCGCCGAAGATCCGCGCGCGCGGCTGCTGCGTGGCACGGCGAAGGAGCTCGGCTCGGACCGCTTCGACGTGGCAGAGGCGCTCGAGCAGGCTGCCCTGGCTGAGCTTCACGCTCGCAAGCCGGACCGCGTGCTCGCGACGAACGTCGAGTTCTGGTCTGCCGTCGTGCTCGATGTGGCGGAGATCCCGCCTCCGCTCGCGCCGGCGATGTTCGCGTCCTCGCGGACGGCCGGCTGGTCGGCCCACGTCCTCGAGCAGAAGCGACTCGACAAGCTCGTTCGGCCTGCGGCACGCTATGTCGGGCCGGGTGCGCGTACGCTCAGCGCCGTCGGGTGAGTCTCAGCGAAGCGGCCGCCCTTGCCGATCAGCTCGCCTCCGAGGGCAAGGAGCGCGAGCTGGCCCAGCTACGGACGGATTGGGGCGACGAGCTCGAGTCCGCTGCGCGCAGCCCGGACTATCGGGTGCGCGCCCAGGCGTACCGCGCGATTGCGCAGTTTCGGTTTCGCCAGAAGCTGGAGCTGCTCCGGCGCGGGCTAGAGGACGAGAGCCCTGCTGCGCGCGGCTCGGCGCTGATCGCCCTCGAAGGGCTCTCGCGGACGCATCCCGGTGATGTTAACCCGTACCGACCGCTCCTCCACGAGCTTGCCGCCCGCGACCCGAACGTTGCGGTCCGGCGCCTCGCGATCGTCTGTCTGAAGAACGGCCCGCCCCAACGTGACACGATCCAGCTCCTGGCCGGGCTTGCCGACTCGGACGACGAGGATGCAGAGGTGCGCAAGACCGCGGCGTCGGTCGGGACGCTGCTGCGCAAGCGGGCGGACGCGGCGCGCAAGAAGTAGCGGGAACGCGCCGCTCGTCCCGCTATCGTCACGGGATGACCGACTCGCCCTCGGCAGTACCGCTCGTCGGCCTGATCATGGGCTCTGCCTCCGACTGGGAGACGATGCGTCACGCCGCCGAGACGCTGGACGCGCTCGGCATCCCCTACGAGAAGCGCGTTGTCTCTGCGCACCGGACTCCCGACTTGCTGTTCGAGTACGCGGCCGGTGCCGAGGCTAGGGGTCTCGCGGTTCTGATCGCGGGCGCCGGTGGTGCAGCACACCTGCCGGGAATGGCCGCAGCGAAGACGGCGCTCCCGGTACTCGGCGTCCCGGTCGAGTCCAAGGCTCTCGGGGGCCTCGACTCGCTGCTCTCGATCGCGCAGATGCCGGCCGGTGTGCCGGTCGGCACGCTCGCGATCGGCCGGGCCGGGGCGATCAATGCAGGTCTGCTCGCAGCCGCGATCGTGGCGCGCACCGACGTTGGCGTTCGCGACCGCCTGGTTCGCTTCCGGGCCGACCAGACCCAGGCTGTGCTCGACGCGCCGGACCCATCCGTCTGACGGCACGCGAAAGCCGAGGAGGATGATCACGCCGGCAATCCCGACCGCCCCCCGGCCGGCGGCCGCCTCCGTCGCGCGCTGCCAGGTAACAGAGTGTTACTTGGCACGGCCTGCGCTGCAGGTGCCATGACGCTCGTCGCGTGTATCGGCGGCGGTCAGCTCGGGCGGATGCTCGCGCTGGCGGGGATCCCGCTCGGCTTGAGCTTCCGGTTCCTCGATCCGTCGGCTGACGCTCCCGCCGGCGAGGTCGGGGAGCTGCTCGTGGGCGCCTACGACGACCCTGTGCTGCTCGATCGCCTCGCCGACGGGGCGACGGCCGTGACGTACGAGTTCGAGAACGTCCCGGTCGAGGCCGCGCTACGCAGTGCAGCGCTGCCCCCGCCGCGCGCGCTTGAGCTCGGCCAGGACCGGCTTGTCGAGAAGCAGCTCTTCCGGCGACTCGGGATCCCGACCCCTCGCTTTGGCTCGTTGGCCGACACCGGGTTGCCCGCGGTCGTCAAGACGCGGCGCCTCGGCTACGACGGCAGGGGCCAGAGGCGTGTCGAGGTCGCCGGCCCGCTCGAGGAGGGCGATCTCGCCGAGGAGCTCGTTCGCTTCGACCGCGAGCTGTCGATCGTCGCCGTGCGCGGGCGAGACGGCGAAACGCGCTTCTGGCCGGTCTCGGAGAACGTGCACGCCGACGGAATCCTCCGCAGCTCGCGCGCGCCAGCCGCGAACGCACGCCAGGGGGAAGCGGAGCGGCTCGTCACGCTCCTGCTCGACGAGCTCGGCTACGTGGGCGTGATCGCTCTCGAGCTCTTCGAGTCCGACGGGCGACTGCTTGCGAACGAATATGCTCCCCGGGTCCACAACACGGGGCACTGGACGATCGACGGCGCTCAGACGAGCCAGTTCGAGAATCACCTACGCGCGATCCTCGGTCTGCCGCTCGGTGCCACCGACGCGATTGCTCCCTCGGTGATGGCGAACCTGGTCGGCTCGTTGCCGTCACTCGACGAGTTGCTCGCGATCCCGGGCGCGCACGTGCACCTCTACGGAAAGCAGCCTCGCCCAGCGCGGAAGCTCGGTCACGTCACGCTCGTCGGAGCCGGCGAGGAGGCGGTGGCCCGGCTTCTCGCCATCGCCCAGGCTCAGCCGTCAGCCTGATCTTCTCGGCCCGCGGCGGGCGTGCGGGTGGGCTGCGAAATAGGAGTCGCGCCTACGGGTATCGGAGACGTGCGTGTAGAGCTCGGTCGTGGCGAGGTCGGCGTGGCCGAGCAGCTCCTGGACGCTGCGGAGGTCGGCGCCCCCTTCGAGCAGATGCGTGGCGAACGAATGGCGGAGGAGATGGGGGTGGACACGCTCCGGCTCCAGCCCCGCCTTCGCCGCGAGCTTGCGGAGGATCAGGAAGGCCCCGGCGCGCGTCAGGGCACCGCCGCGAGCGTTGAGGAAGAGGTCGCCCCGATGGCGTCGATCGAGGTGCGGGCGGCCCAGGGCGAGGTAGCGGCGCAGCGCCTCGGCAGCAGGTCGCCCGAGCGGCACGAGACGCTCCTTGCCGCCCTTGCCGACGACTCGGACGATCCGCGCGTCGAGATCGACCCGCGCGCGCTCGAGCCCGACGGCCTCCGAGACACGGAGTCCCGCGGCATAAAGAAGCTCGACGAGGGCGCGATCGCGCATCGCCCGGGGCGTGCTGCCGTTGGCGGCCTCGATCAGTCGCTCCGACTCGGCCGGTGACAGCGTCCGCGGGAGCTTGCGCGGGCGGCGCGGCAGCGTGAGCTCGGCGGCAGGATTGTCGCCACGAGCCCCGATCAGCATCTGATGACGGAAGTAGGAGCGGACAGCCGCGATCCGCCGAGCGATGGTGGTCGGCGCAAGTGGAACCGCGCGCATCTCCGCCACCCACTGCTCTAGATCCTCGCGGCTCGACGCGCCGACGGGCTTGCCACACGAGCGACCGCACGCGGCGAGGTCGCGGCGATATGCGTCGATCGTGCGCGGCGAGCGCTGCGCGGCGAGGAGCAGCAGGAAGCTCTGGACGTCTGAGTCGTCGGTCGGCACGGCGCGGGGGAGGGATTCGTCGGTGCCCATCAGGCTCCTCTACTGAAGGCTTGCTGTGAAAGTGGCGCACGCGCGGTTGGGGGCCTGCACGCCGCGCCGCTTGGTGCATGCCCTCTCCGACACGCACCCCACGTTCACGTCGAGCCTCTCGTGCCCGAGCGCGGGTGCGCTCCGTCGTAGACGCGATGCAGCCGTCCTGCATCGACGTGGCTGTAGATCTGGGTGGTCGAGAGCGACGAGTGCCCGAGGAGCTCCTGGATCGTTCGCAGGTCGGCTCCACCCTCGAGGAGATGGGTGGCGTAGGCGTGCCTGAGCCGGTGGGGGTTGTGCATCAGGCGCCTCAACGTGCTGGTGTCGAGCCTGCGCCCGCTCGCGGACAGGAAGAGGGCGTCGTTCGCTCCACGGGCAAACTGCGGACGTGCCTCGTGAATGTAGCGCGCAACCTGGTAGGCAGCCTCCTCTCCCAGTGGGACGACACGCTCCTTGCCGCCCTTGCCACGGACGTGTAGCGACTCCTGCTCGATGTCGAGGTCGAACAGGTCGAGCGCGACCGCCTCTGCGCTACGGAGCCCACACGAGTAGATGAGCTCGAGGAGCGCGCTGTTGCGGAGATCGAGCGGCCTTTCGCCGGCGACCGTGGCGATCGCTGCGTCGACCTCGTCGCGCTTCGGAGCGTTCGGGAGCCTCCTGGGACGCTTCGGTGCGGTCACCCCGCCCGGCACGCGAGAAGCTCCGAACGTGAATCGCAGAAACGAGCGCACCGCGGCCAGGCGCCGGGCGATCGTCGCGTGTGACAGCCCGCGTCGCGCGCGACCGATTTCCGCCGTGTACGCGGCGAGCACCCGAACGTCCACTGCGTCGAGCGTCGTGGCATCGGCGTCGAGCCAGGCTGCGAAGTCGCGGAGATCGAAACCGTAGGCTCGGCGGGTAGAATCGGACAGGCTCGGGCTCGAGAGGAAGCGGTCGATCGCAATGTGCAGGCTTGTGCTGTTCGGCGGGTCCATGTGAACCGATTCGCTCCAGGGCCCCCGTCGCCTGCCACCGATGCGCAGACCTCTCCTTCTCGCCCTCGCACTGCTCGTTGTCTCGGCTGTCGTCGCTGTCGTTTTGATCGGACGTGACAGCAGCAGGCCACAGAGTGCTCATCCGAGCGCCGTCTCCCTCGTCGGAGACTCACTCAACGTCGGTATCGAGCCGTACCTTTCCCGCTACCTCCGCGGGTGGCGCATCAGTGCGAACGACGAGAGTGGGCGCGGAACGGCGACAGGGATCGACGAGCTACGGGCAGGAGGCTCTACGCTCGCTCCCGCGCTCGTGATCAGCCTCGGCACGAACGATGACCCAACCGCGGTCTCTGCGTTTCGCCGTGACGTCCGCACCGTCTTGCGGCTAGCTGGGCCCGATCGCTGCGTGGCGTGGCCGACGATCGCCCGGGACGGGGATGCCTACGTAGAGTTCAACGACGTCCTTCGGCAGGAGTCGCAGCGCTCAGGCAACCTGCACGTCGTCGACTGGGCGCGGATGGTGAGCGAGCATCCCGAGTGGCTCGCGGCCGACGGAATCCACGCGACACCGGACGGCTACGCGCATCGTGCCCGCTCCGTCGCACGGGTATTGCGCGAATGTACGGGCGGGCGATGAGCGGCACGACGACGCAAGCTCTGAGGACCGGCGCAGAGGTGCGTATCCGCAACGGGGGCGCGGTCTGTGCGCTCGTCTTCCTCAACGGCGGCTCGGCGCGCCGAACCCCGGGAACGTGGAGTGCGACGAGCGAGCTGCTCGTCGCGGAGTTGGCGCCACGGTTTCCAAGCGTTGCGTTCGCCGAGGTCCGCTATCGGGTGAAGAGCTGGACCGATCTCGCTCCATGCATCGATGACGCCCGGGCGGCACTGGACCTCGTGGAAGCGCAGGGTGCGACGTCTGTGCTTCTCGTCGGCTTCTCGATGGGAGGCGGCGTCGCGATCCCCGTGCTTGCGCGACCGGCCGTGGAGGGGCTCGTAGGGCTTGCCCCGTGGATTCCTGACCGTGTGGCGCTGGACAGTGTGCGAGGGAAAAGGCTCGACGTCATCCACGGCACGTGGGACAGCTTTCTGCCCGGCATTCCGGGCGTCAGCGCGGCGAGCTCGCGGATCGGATTCGAACGTGCTCTCGCGGCTGGAGCGCATGGCACGTACACCCTGATCCGGCGCGGCGTTCACGGCGCGGCCCTGAGGCGGCCGTCGGGTGAGCTGCTGCGGCTTCCGCAGTGGCGTCGGTGGATCGACCTGACGGCCGTGCACGTAGCGCGATTCACGGCCGTCGCGACGGCGCCGTAGGGGGCGAGCCTCGCAGCTACGCCGGGTCGTCGGCGAGCCGGCGCAACCGGCGCTGGCCCTCACCGGGAACGCGGACGTTCCAGGCGAGCCTGAGCTTCTCGAGGGTTCGGATCGTGATCCACGCGATGTCGACCTGGAAGCGGTCGAGCCCATGGCGGGCGCTGCTCGGGAAGGCATGGTGGTTGTTGTGCCAACCCTCGCCGAACGTCAGAGCAGCGACGAGCCAGTTGTTCCGGCTCTCGTCACGCGAGCGGTAGGAGCGCCGGCCGAACATGTGGCAGATCGAGTTGACCGAGAAGGTCGCGTGCTGGTAGGCAAAGACGCGCACGAGCCCACCCCAGACGAGCACCTCGAGACCCAACTGCCAGCTCAGGCCGCCGACGAGGTACCCGATCATGAACGGGATCCCGAACGTCAGGACGACCCAGAGCAGGTAGAGGTGGTCGATCGTGCGGATCATGCGATCGTCGTACATGTCCTTGCCGTACTGGGCGCCTCGCTCCATGCCCTTCAGGTGAAAGAGCCAGCCCACGTGTGCGTGCGCGAACCCCTTCACGGCGCCCCAGGCGCTCTCCGCCTGGCCGGCGTGGGGTGAATGAGGGTCACCGTCCTGATCGGAGAGCGCGTGGTGCTTGCGGTGGTCTGTCACCCACTGCGTAATCGGCCCCTGCATGGTCATCGAGCCCAGGATCGCGAAGGTCGCGCGCAGAGGACGCGTCGTCTCGAAGCTCTTGTGGGTAAAGAGTCGATGGAACCCGACGGTCGTGCCGAGCCCGCCGAGGACGTAGAACACGAAGAAGACGGCAAGGGAAACCCACGAGACCGCAACGCCCCACAGGAGCCCTGCCGCGGAGAGCAGGCCGAGCGGCGGTACGACGACCGCGAGCAGCGTGATCAGCTGGCTCGTACGTGTCGTGTGCTCGCGCACTGTGGCTACGGCTACATCGGACATGGCGCTCCAGATTGGCGGGCGGGAAGAATCACGGTCAGGATGACGATAGCTGTCATTGGGTCGGGCATCGCGGGACCGAGTGCGGCGCGCGTCCTCTTGTGGGCAAGCGAGGTGGCGCTGACCTCGATGAGCCGATGCAGCGGTCGCGCGGTTCGGCAGCCCGTCAATGTCACGCCCCGACAGCCACGATCCCGTGGCACGAGCGCCTGCTCCCACCGACCTGCTGCGCGCGTGCGCTGAGCGTCTCGGACTGACAAGCGACGGGCGCTCGATTCTGCGAGGCTAAGGACACGATGCAGGTTGATCGCAGATCGAGGAGCTAGCCGTGCGAACGTCGCGGCCACCGCGCGTCTTCTGCATGGTGCTCGCGGGGGGTGAGGGCAAGCGCCTCGCGCCTCTGACGGCAGATCGAGCGAAGCCGGCGGTCCCGTTCGGCGGTATCTACCGACTGATCGACTTCGCGCTCTCGAATCTCGTGAACGCCGGCTACTGGCGGATCGCGGTCCTTACTCAGTACAAGAGCCATAGCCTCGATCGTCATCTTGCGACGACATGGCGGCTCTCGCCGCTCCTCGACAACTACGTCGCTCCAGTTCCCGCGCAGATGCGGCACGGGCCGCGCTGGTTCGCCGGCTCTGCCGATGCGATCTACCAGAGCCTGAACCTCATCTCCGACGACAATCCCGACGTGATCTGCGTGTTCGGCTCCGACCACGTGTATCGCATGGATCCACGACAGATGGTCGCACGGCACGTGGAGGCGGATGTCGGAGTCACCGTCGCTGCGATCCGCGTGCCGATCGCCGAGGCGAGCAGCTTCGGCGTGATCGAGCCAGGCCCCGGCGGGCGCTCGATCTCTGCTTTCCGTGAGAAGCCAGACGACCCGATCGGCTTGCCCGACGACCCCGGGCGCGTGCTCGCGTCGATGGGGAACTACGTCTTCGACGCCGACGCTCTGATCGAGGCCGTCGTCGCGGACTCGAAGGACGAGAACTCGACCCACGATCTCGGTGGGGACATCATCCCGGCGCTCGTCGCCCGCGGCGACGCACAGGTCTGGGACTTCTCGGACAGCGACGTCCCGGGCGCCGGAGAGCGTGACCTCGCGTACTGGCGGGACGTCGGGACGCTCGACGCCTACTACGACGCCCACATGGATCTCGTCTCCGTCGATCCGATGTTCGACCTCTACAACGACTCGTGGCCGATCCTGACGTGGAACGAGCCGCTGCCTCCCGCCAAGTTCGTCTGGGAGGAAGGTGCCCGGACGGGCACGGCGCGCGACTCACTCGTCTGCGCCGGCGTGATCGTGTCGGGGGCGACCGTTCGGCGCTCGATCCTCTCGCCGAGGGTGCGCGTTCACTCCTATGCAGAGGTCGAGGGCTCGGTGCTGCTGCATGGCGTCGACATCGGTCGCGACGCGGTCGTACGGAACGCGATCCTCGACAAGAACGTCTCGGTTGAGCCCGGGGCCACGATCGGCGTCGACCCCGACGCCGATCGCGCTCGCTTCCACGTCTCGTCGGGAGGGATCGTGGTCGTGGGCAAGGGCGAGCGCGTCGAGGCGTGAGGGTCGACCTCCTCACGCGGGAGTACCCGCCGGAGGTCTACGGCGGGGCGGGCGTGCATGTTGCATATCTCGCGCGCGAGCTCCGACGGCATGTCGACCTCCGCGTCCAGTGCTTCGGGTCGCGCCGCGTTGATGCCGCTGTGCACGCGCACGCTGCCTGGGACGAGCTCGAAGGAGACGCCGCACTCGAGACGATGTCGGTCGATCTTGCGATGACGCGCGCGACCTCGGGCACCGATCTCGTTCATAGCCACACGTGGTATGCGAATCTCGCCGGCCACCTCTCGAGGCTTGCGCATGATGTGCCGCACGTCGCGACGGTGCACAGCCTCGAGCCCCTGCGCCCGTGGAAGCGCGAGCAGCTCGGCGGCGGTTATGCGCTCTCATGCTTCTGCGAGCGCACCGCGCTGGAGTCGGCAGACGCCGTGATCGCGGTCTCGAGCGCCATGAGGGGCGACATCCTGGCGTGCTATCCGACGATCGACCCGGATCGGGTGGAGGTCGTCCTGAACGGCATCGACACGGACGAGTACCGGCGTGATTCCGGCACGGAGGCGCTCGAACGTCACGGCATCGACGCGGCACGACCGAGCGTCGTCTTCGTCGGGCGCATCACGCGTCAGAAGGGCTTGTCGCACCTGCTCGATGCCGCGCTCCGGTTCGAGCCGGGCGCGCAGCTGGTTCTGTGTGCCGGAGCCCCGGACACCGCGGAGATCGCGGCTGAGATCGCGGGGAAGGTCGACCGGCTCCGTCGGTCTCGCGACGGAGTGGTGCTGATCGAGGAGATGCTTCCGCGCCAGGACGTCGTCCAGATCCTGAGCCATGCGACCGTATTCGCATGCCCGTCGGTCTACGAGCCGCTCGGGATCGTAAACCTCGAGGCGATGGCCTGTGAGGCGGCCGTGGTCGCGACCGACGTCGGCGGCATTCCCGAGGTCGTGGAGGACGGTGTGACGGGCCTGCTCGTGCCGTTCGAGCCGGCGGAGGGCGAGGCGTCGGCTCCCGCCGACCCGGTCGCGTTCGCGGCAGCGTTCGCCGACCGGGTCAACACGCTCCTTGCCGATCCGGCGCTGTCCTCGGCACTGGGGCGGAGCGGAAGGGCTCGCGCCGTGTCCCACTTCGGGTGGGCCGCGATCGCACGGCAGGTCGCCGATCTCTATCACCGACTGGCCTGATCCGACCCGCGGGCAGCGGATTCCGGCACGTACCCTGGTCGTATGCCGGGACACCGCTTCGAGCACATGATGACGGGCGAGCCGCCGGAGCGTCCCGCGGACAAAGCAGTGCGCAAGAGGAACCTCCGACGGGTCTTCTCGCTGTTCCGCTCGTACCGGCGGCGGCTCGTCGTCGTGTGCAGCCTCATCGTCTTCTCCGCCGCCATCGGAGCCGTGTCGCCGTTTCTGCTCCGTGGTGTCCTCGATACCGCGATCCCCGACAACAACGTTCGTCTCCTGACGGCGCTCGTTCTCGGGATGATCGCGATCCCTCTGATCACGGGCGCGATCGGCGTGTGGCAGACGCTGCTCTCGAACCAGGTCGGCCAGAGCGTGATGCACGACCTCCGCACCGCTGTCTACCGGCACCTCCAGAGGCTCTCGCTCGCGTTCTTCACGCGCACCCGCACCGGCGAGGTGCAGAGCCGGATCGCCAACGACATCGGCGGCATCGATAACGTCGTCACCTCGACTGCCACCTCGGTGCTGTCGAACGTGACGACGGTGCTCGCTGCGATCGTCTCGATGGTCCTACTCGACTGGCGCCTCGCGGTCTTCTCGCTGGCGCTGCTGCCGCTCTTCGTCTATCTGACCAAGCGCGTCGGCGAGCAGCGACGCACGATCACGACGGAACGGCAGGTCTCGCTCGCCGACGTCTCCTCGATCGTGCAGGAGTCGCTCTCCGTCTCGGGGATCCTGCTCGGCAAGACGATGGGGCGCTCGGACGATCTCGCTGCGCGATTCGGCGAGGAGTCGCAACGGCTCGCCGACCTCGAGGTGCGGAGCAGGATGGCGGGGCGCTGGATGATGGCAGCGATGCAGGCAACGTTCGCGATCATGCCCGCGCTCGTCTACTGGTTTGCGGGCTGGACGAATGCGAACGGCAACGCCGCGATCTCGCTCGGGACGCTCGTGGCGTTCACCACGATCCAGACGCGGCTCTTCTTCCCCGCAGCGGCGCTCCTCAACGTCCAGGTCGACGTCCAGAGCTCGCTTGCGCTCTTCGACAGGATCTTCGACTACCTCGACCAGCCCGTCGACGTCGTCGATGGCACACGCCGGCTGCTCGACCCGCGCGGCGAGGTCACCTTCGACCACGTGTGGTTCCGCTACGGCGAGGCCGACTGGACGTTGGCGGACGTCGCGTTCACCGTGGCCGCCGGCACGAAGACGGCGATCGTCGGGGAGACCGGTGCCGGCAAGACGACGTGCGGCTACCTCGTGGCGAGGCTCTACGACGCTACGGACGGGGCCGTCCGGATCGACGGGATCGACGTGCGTGACGTGACGTTCGAGTCGTTGGCAGACGCTGTGGGCGTCGTCTCGCAGGAGACCTATCTCTTCCATGCGACCGTACGGGAGAACATCCGCTTCGCGCGGCCCGCCGCGACCGACGAGGAGATCGAGGCCGCCGCCGAGGCCGCCCGGATCCACGACCTGATCGTGTCGCTGCCGGAGGGCTACGAGACGATGGTGGGAGAGCGTGGCTACCGCTTCTCCGGTGGTGAGAAGCAGCGGATCGCGATCGCACGAACCATCCTGCGCAATCCGCCGATCCTCGTGCTGGACGAGGCGACCTCGGCTCTCGACACGCAGACGGAGCGTCTCGTGCAGCAGGCGCTCGAGCGGCTCGCGCACGGCCGCACGACTATCGCGATTGCGCATCGCCTCTCGACCGTCCGCGACGCCGATCAAATCATCGTGCTCGAGAACGGCCGGATCGCCGAGTCCGGCACGCACCACGAGCTTCTGGAGAACGGCGGACGGTACGCTGCTCTCGTCGCACGCGACGCGGATCTGGAGGCTCCAATCGCGGGTATCGCGTGATCTAGCGGCGCGAGCAGCGACCGAACCGCGTACGATGAGCGGCCGTGTGGGAGCGGAGTTCGTCCCGCCGCTGACCTGACTCTTGTTGCCAAAACGACACTACCACCACTCCCAGGAGGTGCTCCGATGACGACCACGCCGACTCGAGCCCGCGTTGGAGTCGAGGAGCACGGGCTGACGCCGGCCGGTACGGTCGTCTGGAGCCCGACGACGACGCAGCTGTACACCCACGCGATCAGGCAAGGGGATGGTGTGCTTGCGACAGGCGGCCCGCTTGCCGTCGACACGGGGCGCTTTACCGGCCGCTCGCCCAAGGACAAGTTCGTCGTCGAGGAGCCCGGCTCGAAGGACCGAATCGCGTGGGGTGTGGTCAATCAGCCGCTCGACGAGGAGCGCTACGACGGACTGCGCGCGAAGGTCGTCGCCCACCTCGAGGGCCAGGATCCCCTCTACGTGGTCGATGCCTTTGCCGGCGCGGATTCGGCGCATCGCATCGCCGTCCGCGTGCTGACGGGGAGCCCGTACCACGCGCTGTTCGCGTCGACGATGTTCATCGAGCCGACGGTCGCGGAGCTCGCGACGTTTACTCCCGACGCCCTTGTTCTGCACGCACCGCAGGTGCAGGCGCAGCCCGCTGAGGACGGCACGCGCACCGAGACGTTCATCGCATTGCACCCGAGTCGTACCGAGATCGTGATCGGGGGCACCTTCTACGGCGGGGAGATCAAGAAGGGCATCTTCACGATCATGAACGACCGCCTCCCGCTCGAGGGAGTCTTCCCGATGCACTGCTCGGCGAACGTCGGGCCGGATGGCGACGTCGCGATCTTCTTCGGCCTCTCCGGCACCGGCAAGACGACGCTCTCGGCCGACCCGTCGCGCTCGCTGATCGGCGACGACGAGCACGGCTGGGGCGACAGCGGGGTCTTCAACATCGAAGGGGGCTGTTACGCGAAGGTTATCCGCCTCTCCGAGGAGGCCGAGCCGGAGATCTATCGCACGACCCAGACGTTCGGCACCGTCCTCGAGAACGTCGTGATCGACGAGCGCGGCGTCCTCGACCTCGACGACGACTCGAAGACCGAGAACACGCGCGCGGCCTACAAGCTCGAGCAGATCTCGAACGCGCTACCTGCGAAGCGCGCGGGCCATCCGCGCTCGGTCGTGATGCTGACCGCGGACGCCTTCGGGATCCTGCCGCCGATCGCGCGGCTCTCCCGCGACCAGGCGATGTTCTACTTCCTCTCCGGCTACACGGCGAAGCTGGCGGGTACCGAGATCGGCGTGACCGAGCCGCAGGCGACGTTCTCGACCTGCTTCGGCTCCCCGTTCCTGCCGCAGCCGCCGGCGGTCTACGCGCAGATGCTCGGCGAGAAGCTCGACGAGCACGGCTCCACGGTCTGGCTCGTCAACACGGGGTGGACGGGCGGGCAGTTCGGCGTCGGCCATCGCATGCCGATCCAGGCCACGCGGCGTCTGCTCGCAGCGGCGCTCGCGGGAGAGCTCGACGACGTCGACTTCCGCACCGACGTCACCTTCGGCTTCGCCGTCCCGGTTGCCGTTCCGGGGGTCGACGCAGCGCTCCTCGACCCGCGCTCGACGTGGCCGGATGCGGCTGCGTACGACTCGAAAGCTGCAGAGCTTGCGGCCCTCTTCACCGAGAACTTCGAGAAGTTCGCGGTGGACGCAGGTCAGGCGATCGCTACGGCGGGGCCCGGGCCCGCCTGAGTCTGTCGCTCGACCCACTGCGGATCCGAGACTTGCAGCGTGTAGTGCCTGACTGAAGTCAGGCACGTGGACTATGGGGGCGGCCGTGTGCCTGACTTCAGTCAGGCACTACTCGTGCGTCCGCCGCGCCTCGCTGCGGGTGCTCGTTGAGCGCCCGCAACGGACACCCGATCAGGTAGCGTCATGCACGTGGAGGTGATGCACGACGTACTCGTCGTCGGCGCGGGCTGCGCCGGGATGCGCGCGGCGATCGAGGCGCACGATCGTGGCGCGAACGTCGGTGTCGTCTCGAAGCTCCATCCGACCCGCAGCCATTCGGGTGCGGCAGAAGGCGGGATCAACGCTGCGCTCGGCAACACGGCTGAAGACAGCCCGGAAACCCACGCATTCGACACGGTGAAGGGCTCCGACTATCTCGGCGACCAGGACGCAATCGAGATCTTCACGCGCGAGGCGCCGGACGACATCTACCAGCTCGAGCACTGGGGTGCCGTCTTCTCGCGGAACGACGAGGGCAAGCTCGCGCAGCGCCCGTTCGGGGCGGCCGGCTCGCCCCGCACCGTCTACGCAGCCGACATCACTGGCCACGTGCTCATCCACGTGCTCTACGAGCAGCTGATGAAGCGCATGGACGAGGGCCCGATTCACGTCTACGAGGAGTACTTCGCCTGGCGCCTCGTGATTGAGGACGGCAGGTGCACGGGGGTGATCTGCTGGGATCTGATGAACGGCGGCGTGAAGCTGATCACCGGCAAGTCGGTCATTCTCGCGACGGGTGGCGCCGGCCGGCTCTATCGCGCAACCACGAACGCGTACGCCTGCACGGGCGACGGAATGGCGATGGCGCTTCGTGTCGGCCTTCCGCTGAAGGACATGGAGTTCATGCAGTTCCACCCGACGACGATGTATCCGAGCGGGATCTTGATCACGGAGGGCTGCCGCGGTGAAGGCGGGTATTTGATCAACAAGGACGGCGAGCGCTTCATGAAGCGCTACGCGCCGAACGCGATGGAGCTCGCCTCGCGCGACGTCGTCTCTCGATCCGAGCAGACGGAGATCGACCAGGGCCGGGGCGTCAACGGGTCGATCTTCCTCGACCTTCGGCACCTCGGTGCGGAAAAGATCCTCACCCGCCTCCCCGGCTCGCGCGAGCTTGCGATGACGTATTCGGGCATCGATCCGATCTACGCCCCGATTCCGGTGCGGCCGGGCGCGCACTACCACATGGGTGGAGTCGAGACAGACGAGTGGGGCCTGACCGGGATCGACGGCCTTTATGCCGCGGGTGAGGTCGCCTGCGTGTCGGTGCATGGGGCGAACCGCCTCGGCGGCAACTCCCTGATGGAGACGATCACCTTCGGCCGCCGGTCGGGTCTGCATGCAGCGGAAGCCGCACTCGGCGCTGGCACGTCGCAAAACGGCGCCGGAGAGGCCGCCCTACGCGACGCCGAGCGCGACGTGCAGTCGTTGCTCGACAACACCGATGGTGAGCGGCCCTGGAAGATCCGCGACGAGCTCGGCGCCTCGATGCTCGAGAACTTCGGAGTCTTCCGCCAGGCCGAGAAGATGGAAAATCAGCTCGAGATCCTCGCGGGGCTTCGCGAGCGCTACGAGCGCGGCGTCGTGATCGAAGACAAGGGCCAGGTCTTCAACAATGACCTGACGCAGGCGATCGAGCTCGGCTACCTACTCGACCTCGCCGCGTGCATGCTCCAGGCAGGGCTGGCCCGCCAGGAGAGTCGCGGTGCTCATTCGCGTCCCTACGACTTTCCGACGCGGGACGACGAGCAGTTCATGAAGCACTCGATCTCCCAGTGGAACGGCGACGGGCCCGCTCTCTCGTACAAAGAGGTTCGGACGACGAAATGGGAGCCAATGGAGCGGACGTACTGATGCGGCATTCGCTGACGCGGCGCTCGCTGACACGACGCTCGCATTCGCGGCGCTCGACGAGGAGGACCACGTGCAAGTAGGGCTGAAGATCTGGCGCTACGACGCCGCCACCGCGTCGAAGGCGTTACGTGAGTACGAGGTCGAGGTGGGCGACGAGGCGACGTTGCTCGACTGCCTCGATGCGGTGAAGGACCGTATCGATGGGTCGCTCGCCTACCGCAAGAGCTGCCGCATGATGATCTGTGGCTCCTGCGGAATGCGGATGGACGGCGGCGCCGTGCTCGCCTGCAAGACGCGCATGTACGACATCGCGCAGGCAGGCCACGTCCCGGTCATCTCAGCGATGGGCAACCTGCCCGTCGTCAAGGATCTCGTGGTCGACATGGATCCTTTCTGGGGCAAGCTGCGCGCCGTCGATCCCTACCTCCGCCCCGGCTACGACCAGGCAACGGAGAAGGAAAACGTCGTCTCCGCCGGCAAGATGGAGGTTATCCACAAGGAGTCGCTCTGCATCCAGTGCGGGTGCTGCGTGTCCGAGTGCAACTCGATGGAATCGGATCCCGAGTTCCTCGGCCCGGCCGCGCTCGCGAAGGGCATGCGGTTCGTCGGCGATGCGCGCGACGCGACGACGGTCGAGCGGCTCGAGAAGTACTCCGAGGAGCACGGCCTGTGGGACTGCACGCGCTGCTACTTCTGCAACGAGCGTTGCCCGAAAGGCGTGGATCCGCGTGACGCGATCGCAAAGCTCGGGGCAGAGGCGATGAAGCACGGCATCGATCGCGACATGGGCGCGCGGCACGCGAAATGGTTCGTCGTCTCCGCAAAGACGACGGGGTGGCTGCGGGAGACCGAGCTGGTGCCGAAGACCCAGGGGGTGCTCGCCTCGATCAAGGAGATGAAGTTCGCGATGGGACTTGCCGTCAAGGGCAAGGTGCCGCCGCCGTTCCCGCCGCATGTCGCCGACAACATCGGCGAGTCGCGGGCTCTCTACGACATCGTCAAGTCCCAGGATCGCTCAGGCTCGCTCGGCATTGTGCAGGGTGAGAAAGCCCTCTCCCGCATCGAGCACCACCACGGCGTGCACGGGGATAGCGAGGGTCGCAACCCCTATGACTTCATCCCGGAGCCGTTCGTGCCGGAGGTCGATACCGAGGAGGCGAAGGCGTGAAGAAGGTCGCGTACTACAAGGGGTGCCTCGCGTCGCTCTCGGCGAAGGAGCTCGACATCTCGACGCGCGCCCTCTCGCCGAAGGTCGGCCTCGAACTGATCGAGCTCGAGTCGGTCACGTGTTGTGGCGCCGGCGACATCCATGAGGCGGAGCCGGACTACTACCTCCACCTCAACGCCCGGATTCTCGCGTACGCGGAGTCGACCGGCTGCGACACGTTGATGACCGTCTGCAACGTCTGCACGCTCAATCTCCGGCAGGCGAACTATCAGCTCCAGATCGACACCGATCTACGCGAACGAGTCAACGACAACCTCGTGAAGGTCGGCGTGCCGGCGTACAAAGGGACGGTCGAGGTCAAGCACTTTCTCTGGCTGGTGAGTGCCGGCGAGGGCTATGAGCTCCTGCAGGTGGCTGCGCACAAGGGATTGAAAGGGCTCAAGGTCGCTCCGTTCTATGGCTGCCAGATCCTGCGCCCCTCGAAGATCATGGGCTTCGAGGACCCGGACCGTCCGGAGTCGCTCGAGCGGATCATCTCCGCTTGCGGCGGCGAGGCGATCGACTACCCCGCGAAGGTGAAGTGCTGCGGGTTCCCGATCATCCAGGCGCGGGAGGAGACGGCGCTCGCGGAGCTGATCCAGCCGATCGAGCAGGCGAAGGAGGCTGGTGCCGATGTCATGGTGACCCCGTGCCCGCTCTGTCACCTGTCGCTCGACGCGTGGCAGTCGAAGCTGAAGAAGCAGACCGGGAAGGACTTCAACATGCCGATCCTGCACCTGTCGCAGCTGATCGGGGTGGCGGCCGGGCTCGAGTCGTCGGAGCTGAAGTTCAAGCGCCACGTCGTCTCGGTCGCTCCTGTCGTCGAGAAGCTCTCCGTCTGACGTCGCCCGCGCCAAGTAACAGAGTGTTACTTGGCGAGACGGTGTGCGCTCGAGCTCGTGCGCGGTCGGTAGGGGATCAGAATGGGTAAGGCCCGACGTGTCGAGCGCAGCTCCTCGCTGCTCGCCGAGCAGCCTTGACCTGGCTCGTCTCAGGCGTCGTCCTCCTGTGCCTCGGTGCGCTCGCCTGGGGCTGGTACGAGGCGGGGTGGTTGCGCACGCGCATCCTCGAAGTCGAGTTGCCCGCGCTACCCGCGGCCCTCGACGGAATCCGGGTCGGTCATCTCTCCGACTTTCACCTCGGACCGCCATCGCGAGGTCGGCGCGCAACACGCAAAGCCGTCGAGTGGGTTGCCGCTCGAGCGCCCGACGTCGTCGTCGTGACGGGTGACCTCGTCTCGCATCCGAGGGGCCTGCCTGAGCTCCACCGTCTGCTCGCCCTGCTCGATCGCCCGCTCGTCGTCCTCGGGAACCATGACGTTCGTGCGAGCCGCGACCCATTTTCCCGGCCCGGCGCTATCGGCGATCTTCCGGACGGGACGTTGCTCGAGGACGCGAGCGAGGTGCGGCACCTTCGCGGCGTACGGGTTCAGATCTCCGGGCTCGACCCACGCAGCTATCCGCCCGGTGTCGAGGAGGCTTGCCGGCTGTCCGACGTGTCGGCGGAGCTACGGATCCTGCTCTCCCACTTCCCCGGTATTGCGCGTCGGCTTCCGCCCGGCGTCTACGGTCTCGTGCTCGCCGGACATCTCCATGCCGGCCAGATCTGCATTCCCTATCCAGGAGGCAGACTTCCCCTGGCGCACCCGACCGAGCGGGCCGTAGCGGGCCTCGTGCGTCTGCCGTCTACGGTCCTTCACGTCTCGCCGGGCACGGGCACGACGTTCGTGCCGTTCCGCTTCTTCGCCCGTCCGGAGGTGACGGAGCTCGTCCTCCGAGCCCCGGCTCTGTGACAATGCAGACGATGACCGTGCGCGTGATCGGGTTGACCGGTGCGACGATCGAACGGACACCTCTCGTCTGCCACGACTGCGTCTGGTGGCAGTCGCGCGGCAACCGGACGGCGGGCAAGGAGCGCTGGGCCGAGAAGGCTGAGGACGAGTGGGGCGAATGGGGCTCCATCTACGTCGACGACGACGGGCGCGTCCTCGGATCGATGCAGTACGGGCCGTCGGCCCTCTTCCCCCGCGCTGCCGACCTTCCGGCAGGGCCTCCGTCCGACGATGCGGTGCTCGTCACATGCGCGTATCTCGTCAAGGGCGCTGCGCGTTGGGTCGAGCAGTCGCTCTTTCTCGCAGCGATTGGGGAGGCGCGCGACCGTGGCATGCGCGGGCTGGAGGCCTTCGCGTACCGCTACCCCGAGGGCGAGACCGTGGAGAAGCGCTTCTTCGTCCACCGAACGGTCTTCCCACGCGACTTCCTCGACGAATTCGGCTTCACCACGGTCCGGACACAGGGGCGCGTCGAGCTTGCCCGGCTCGACCTCGGTGGTCTCGCACCCGTCGAGGAAGGGCGGCGCGCGAAGGTGCTCCGCGTCGTCCAGGACGCCTTCACGCCACCGCCGCTGCCGGTGCCGCCTCGTTAGAGCGCTGGATGCGCGTCTAACGGCACGTGCCGGAGCCGCTGTCCTCGAAGGACGAGCCCGCGACGGCAAGGAAGCGCCAGTCGTAGCCAGTCCGACGCAAGGTGAGGCGAAGCACACCGAAGCTCGACCAGCTTCGCGCCTCGCTCTTCGGCCGGCGCAGAGGCAGGAGGATCGGGTAGTGGCTCTTACCGCCGGTTCCGACGACGAACGACCTGATTCCCGAGATCGGGGCGAAACGCTCGTAGTCATGGTCGTGGCCGGCCAGCACGACGTCGGTCCTGGCGCGCGCGAGCGTCTGCCAGACGACTCCGAGCTCGCTGTCGGAGCCGTGCAGACCGGAGCTCCAGCGGGGATGATGCCAGTAGGCAAGTGTGCAGCGCGCGGGATGGGTGACAAGGTCGTTCTCGAGCCAGTGCACCTGCACCGATTCGCGGCCGCACCCGCCGACTAGCGCGCAGTTCGAGTTGAGCACGACGATGTGCCAGGCTCCGAGGCCGTAGCTATACCAGCCGTCGGCCGGGAGGCCGAAGTAGGCGATCGCGCTCCTGGCGTTGCCCGTCCCGTACTCGTGGTTGCCGAGAGCCGCGCGAGTCCGAGCGAGGAAGCGGCCCCAGCTCGGCTGGTAGCAGTCGTGAAGCTCTGTGGCCGTTCCGCTGTCGTAGACGAGGTCGCCCAGCGCAGCGATCGTTCCCGGTGTCCGCGCGAGGATCCTCGCGGTCGCCTCGTCGCCGGTCGATCCGCACGAGGCGATGTCGCCGGCGGCGAGAAGTGTCGACGAAGGCTGCACGGCGTGCATGGCCCCGGGGACAGGCAGAGCCGCTGCGAGCGCCACGGCTCCCACGGCGATCGCTCCGAGGAGAGCTCGCATGCGCACGGCTCGCAGGGGCGGCGCCTAGGCCTGACCTCGAGCGCGCATCAGGCGGTGACGCGATCGAGCACGAGCTCTGCGATCTGGATCGCATTGAGGGCGGCGCCCTTGCGCAGGTTGTCGCTCGCGAGAAACAACGCGAGGCCGTTCTCGACCGCCGTATCCTTGCGGATCCGTCCCACGAGGATCTCGTCCGCACCCGCCGCAGCGCTCGGCGTCGGGAACGACGGCAGGTCGAGCACACGAATGCTGGGCGCGTCTCGGAGCAGCGCCGCAGCCTCGACCGAAGCGAGCGGCTGCTCCAGCTCGACCCATACCGCTTCGCAATGGCTCACGAGCACGGGAACGCGCACGCACGTCGCGCTGATCGGCAACGTGGGAAGCTCCATGATCTTCCGGGTCTCCGCGCGGAGCTTCGCCTCCTCGTCCGAGTCGTCTCCTTCCCAGGACCAGTCCATCACGAGGTTGTGCTCGACCACGGGCTCGGCACGCAGCTGATCCATCCGCTGCGCGCCCGCGCCCGACACGGATTGATAGGTGGCCACGCGAACGCGGCGCAGGCCGGCCGCCTCGTGCAACGGCTTCAGCACGCACGTGAGAGGGATCGTGCAGCAGTTCGGGTTCGCGATGATGCCGTCGCGCTCGAGTGCCTCGAGTGCCCTGCCGGGGTTGACCTCGGGAACTACGAGCGGGTAGCCGTCGACCAGGCGGTATGCCGACGACTTGTCGACGCAGACGGCGCCCGAGGCCGCTGCGGGAGGGACGAGGGCCTTGCTCGCAGATGTTCCTACCGAGAACAGGAAGAGGTCGACATCTCCTGCTCCGAGAGCATCGACGGTTGCCTCCTCCACGGTGATCTCGCGGTCGCCGAACGGAAGCAGCGTTCCGGCAGAGCGCGCCGACGCAAACGCTCGAACGTCGTCGTAGCCACGCTCAGCCAGGAGCTGCAGGGTGATGGTGCCGACGGCGCCCGTCGCTCCGACGACGCCGATCCTCGGATCAGCCATTGACGACGACCTCCGATCGGTCGAGCTCGAAGGCGTCGTGCAGCGCGATCACGGCCCGCTCGACGTCGCGCCTCGGGATGTGACACGCGATCTTGATCGGCGACGTCGAGATCGCTCGCGGCTCGATCGCGACGGACTCGAGCGTTCCAAGCGCACGCGCCGCGATGCCCGGATGGCTCTTCATACCGGCGCCGATCACACTCACCTTGCCGAGATCGCTCTCGGCGCTCCAGCGAGCGCCAACGGCCTCGAGCGCCCGCTCGGTCTGAGCGTCGTCCGCGTCCGGGGCGGAGAAGACGATCTCCCGACCGGTTTTAAGGATGGTGTCGACGTTGACCTGGGCTTCGGCGAGCGCGGCGAACAAGGTCGCTGCGCGCACGCCTTCGACACGGTAGAGGGTCTCCTCGAGCGTGTGCACCACGCCCGAGATTCTCGCTTGCTCGAGCATTCTCTCGTCCTCCTCGATGATCCACGTGCCCTCGGCGGCCGAGAAGGCCGACCTGACGTGGAGCGCGACTCCATGGTTGCGAGAGAACTCGACCGAACGCAACTGCAGCACGCGCGCGCCGGAAGCCGCCATCTCGAGCATCTCTTCGTAGGTGACCGCGTCGAGCTTGCGCGCGCGTGGCACCAGCCTCGGATCGGCCGTGAACACACCGTCGACGTCGGTGTAGATCTCGCACGCGCGGGCCCCGAGCGCCGCTGCGAGCGCGACAGCGGTCGTATCCGAGCCACCTCGGCCGAGCGTCGTCACCTCCGCGTCCGTCGAGACTCCCTGGAAGCCGGCGACTAGCACGATCTTCGACTCGTCGAGAGCGTTGTTGATCCGCTCCGCACGCACCTCGACGATCTTTGCCTTGCCGTGCACCGTGTCCGTCACGATGCCTGCCTGCGAGCCGGTCAGGGAGACCGCGTCGTGGCCCTGCTCGATCAGCGTCATTGCCGCAAGAGCGCATGAGATCCGCTCGCCGGTCGACATGAGCATGTCGAGCTCGCGCGCATGCGGCGCGGGAGACACCTGCCGGGCCAGATCGAGCAGGGCGTCGGTCGTGCGACCCATGGCCGAGAGCACGCCAACCACGCGCTGCCCTCGATCGTGCGCGGCCGCGAGGCGCGCGGCCACTCGCACGATCCGCTCGGGATCGGCGACCGACGTGCCGCCGAACTTCATCACGATGAGGTTGTCGCTCCGCGGCGAAGATGCCCGGGCGTTTGTCGTGCTCGTGGCACGGGACGCGACCATCGACGCAGTGTACGGACGCTACAGCTGTCGTTGCCCTGATCGCGTGTGGATCGGGCTACGAGCCGTGGACGATCGTAACTAGCGATGGGCCTGATGGCGGGTTGGTCGGTGGGCCGGTGGGGCGACGGTACGGCTCGCGACGGTACGGCTCGAAGTGGCCGCTCGCCCTCGGTTTCGAGTGCTCCACGATCGGTGGCTCAGCGGCTCGGTCCGAGTCCGCCTACGTCCTCGCGTTCGCGATCTGTGCCCTAGTGTCGCTGCTCCGGATCCCGCTCGCGCTCCTCGCGACGCGCTGCAAACCCCGTGGGGCCCCCGTCACATCTCTCGGCGACCCGACAGGGCACGGCCGAGCGTGACCTCGTCGGCATACTCGAGATCGCCGCCGACCGGCAGGCCGCTCGCGAGGCGGGTGACCCGCACGGAGGTGCGCAGCCGCTCGGCAAGGTAGGCGGCTGTCGCCTCGCCCGTCATGTTCGGGTTGGTGGCGAGGACGACCTCCTGAATGCCGTTGCGTTGCACGCGGCGCATCAGCTCGTCGATCCGGAGGTCGGCCGGCTCGACACCGTCGAGCGGCGACAGCGCGCCGCCGAGAACGTGGTAGAGGCCGCGGAACTCGTGCGTGCGCTCGAGCGAGACGACGTCGACGGGCTGCTCGACGACGCACACAATGCTGCGATCCCGCCGCGCGTCAAGGCAGACCGCGCAGAGAGCCTCCTCCGTCAGGTTCCCGCACTCGTCGCAGAAGCGCACTCGCGCTTTGACGTCCTCGATCGCGGCGGCGAGCGCGAGGGCGTCGGGCTTTGGCGCGGAGAGCAGATGAAACGCGAGCCGCTGGGCCGTACGCGTGCCGATTCCGGGCAGGCGCGTGAGTTGAGCGACGAGGTTGTCGACGGCCGGGCTGAGCACCGACGCAGGGTAACCGTCCCGTTCGGACGAGGGCGTGCGCCTACAGCCCTGGCAATCCGAGCGCCCCGAGGTCGGGCATCTGGCCGCGCATCTTGCTTTCAGCCAGCGCTCCGGCCGAGCGGAGTGCCTCGTTGGCCGCCGCGAGGACCATGTCGGCAAGCAACTCCGGGTCGTCCGGGTCGATCGCCTGAGGGTCGATCATGATCTCGACGAGCTCGCCGCCACCGTTCGCCTTGACGGTGACCATCCCGCCGCCGGCCGAGGCTTCGACGATCTCATTCTTCGCGTCCTCCTGGGCCTGCATGATCTGCTCCTGCATCTGCTGGGCCTGCTTGAGCATCTTGTTCATGTCGAACTTCGCCATTAGCGCTCCTCGATCTCGTGTGCGTCGAAGGTGTCTTTCAGCAGCGAGAGGACGGAGTCCTCGTCGTAGTGGGCCCTCGTCCTCGTCTGCGGATGCGTCGGCCGATGTGTCGGCCAGTGTGGTGCTGACCGAAAGTCGCCGGCCGGTCACCTCGTAGAGCGCCTCGTGCAGGAGCGCCGCGTTCTTCGCGTCGTCGACCTGCCTGCGGTGGAAGTCGGCGTCGGCCGCGAACTCGAGCGTCAGGACGTCGCCGTCGAGGGCGGAGGGACGCGCTTCGCGGAGCAGTGTCGCGAGCCAGGGCGCGCGGACGGCCGGGATGACGCTGCGTGACCAGGCGTCCTGGAGCTGCGGGAGCTCGAGGAGAGGGGCGTCGCCAGCCGACGTCGGAGCGTCGGGCTCCTCGTGTTGTATCGGCGTAGGCGCCGGGGCCGTCGCGGGCACGGGCACGGGGGAGGGGGCCCGTTGCACCGCGACGGGCGGCCCGGCATGTGTGGCCCGCTCCTCGAGGAGCTCGACCCGGTGCGCGAGCGACTCGCGCGAGAGATCGGCGGCGGGCCGTGTGACCTTCACGAGCGCGAGCTCGAGTGGAAGACGGGGGTCACCTCCTTGCCTCATGTCCTCGATCGCCGCGGCCAGCAGGTCGACCAGGCGCAGCACGGTGGGCTCCGGCACCTGGTTCGCCTGCTCCCGGAGCCGCTCTCGCGTCTCCTCCGTGAGCGGCAAGGACTCCGGTACATGGCCGATGTGCTGAACGAGGAGCACATGCCGGAGATGCTCCACGAGGTCGATCACGACGCGACCGAGGTCGTGTCCCTGCTCGGCGAGCTCCTCGATCAGGACGAGCGCGCCCGCCGTGTCGCGATCGACGATTGTGTCGCAGAGCCGGAAGAGTGAGTCCTCGTCGACCGCGCCGACCAGCTGGAGGACCGATTGGACGCTGATCGAGCCCTCCGTTGCGGCTGAGAGCTGGTCGAGCGTCGAGACGGCGTCCCGAAACGATCCGCGCGCGGCGCGCGCGACGAGCGCGAGCGCCGCGTCGGGGGCATCGATCCCCTCCCCGTCGCAGACCCGTCGCAACACCGTGACGAGCTCCGGGAGCCGCGGCCGCTGGAAGACGAACGTCTGGCAGCGTGAGCGCACCGTCGCGAGCACTTTCGAGAGGTCGGTGGTGCAGAACACGAAGACGAGGTGCGGGGGCGGCTCCTCGATCAGCTTCAGCAACGCATTCCAGGCGGCGTCGGTGAGCTGGTGGGCCTCGTCGACGATGTACACCTTGTATGTGCCCTCGGCGGGCTGGAGGATCGCGCGTTCTCGGATCTCGCGAACGTCGTCGATGCCGCGCTGCGAGGCCGCGTCCATCTCGATCACGTCGAGAGCGGAACCCGCAGCGATCGCTCGTGCGAGACGCGAGTCGGGATCGGGGTCGGTCGTAGGCCCGCCCTCGGCGTTGAGCGCCTTCGCGAGGATCCTCGCCATCGACGTCTTGCCTGTGCCTCGTGGGCCGGCGAACAGGTACGCCTGTCGCACCTGGTCGTGCTCGATTGCGTTCCGCAGCGTTCGCACGACCGCGTCCTGCCCGACGACGTCGGCGAACCCACGAGGGCGGTACTTGCGGTAGAGAGCGGCCACCTCGTGAAGATACTCCTCCCGCGTCGGGTCCGGTCGGGCGATCGCCCGGTGAGCTACCGGAGTACGAGTCGAGCTCGCCACACCAAGCATCGGGTCGTCCGAGAGGCCTCGATCGGCGGTCGGAGCGGTCTGCGCGACCCCGCCGCCGTACTGCGTCTCGCCGAGCATCTTCGCCGAGCCGAACGTGTGAGATAGTAGGCGGCAATGGCGGTCTCGCGGGAGGTCAGGCTCGTGCGCCCGCTTGCGGGCGGCCTTCTCGCCGAGGCGGATTTCGACGTCGTCGGCGTCGACGTCGCCGCGGCTTCGGTTGGCGAGGTCGAGGTCGAGAACCTCTTCATGTCCGTCGATCCCTATATGCGAGAGTCCGCGCTGCCGGGCCAGAGCATGATCCCGAGCGAGCTCGTCTTCGTTCCGGGCGAGCCGCTGGCCGGGCCGGCGGTCGGTCGCGTGAAGGCGTCTCGGTACGCAGGGCTCGAGCCGGGTGATCTCGTGCATTCGATGCTGGGCTGGCGCGAGCGCTTCACGGCTCCCGGCGAGAGGCTTCAGCGCATCGAGGAGAGCGGCTTTCCGCCGCAGCTCTATCTCGGCGCGCTCGGTATCACCGGGCTCACGGCGTGGGTAGGCGTGCGGATGGCACGGATCGAGCAGTCTGAGACCGTGTTCATCTCTGCTGCCGCAGGCGCGGTCGGGTCGATCGCCTGCCAGCTTGCCAAGCTGAAGGGGGCGCGCGTGATCGGGTCGACGGGCGGCGCGCAGAAGGCAGCATTCCTCCGGGAGCTCGGGGTCGACGACGTCATCGACTACCGGCGGGCGAGCGACCTGCGGGCGGAGCTCTCGGCGGTGGCACCTGACGGCCTCGACGTCTATTTCGACAACGTAGGCGGATTACACCTCGAGGCGGCAGTCGCTGCGACGAGGCCGCATGCGCGGATCATCCTGTGCGGAAAGCTCTCCGAGCACGAAGAGCGCGACGCAGCCGCAAGGCCCGACCTCTGGCTCGCGGTGCCGCGTAGTCTCAGCTTTCTCGGCTTCAGCGTCCGCTATCACCTGCATGAGCTGGACGCCTTCCGGCAAGAGGTCGGCCCGTTGCTCCGCTCCGGCGTGATCCGCGCGCACGACACGACGGAGCATGGGATCGAGGCGGCTCCGCGTGCGCTCGTGCGCATGCTCGCTGGGGACAAGCTTGGCAAGATGCTCGTACAGCTCGGCTCATGAGGCAAAAAGGAGCTACGCGTGAAGACGATCGCAATCGTGGGAGCGGGACCCGCCCTCGGGATGTCGATGGCGCGCCGGTTCGGGCGCGCGGGCTATCGGGTCGCGCTGCTCGCCCGGACCGAAAGCCGCCTCGCCGGGTTCGTGGACGGGCTCGCGGCCGAAGGGATCACGGCCGCTGCGTTTCCGGCCGATGTTGCGAACCGCGAGGCTCTTGCGACAGCGCTCGCGCACGTCGGGGAGGAGCTCGGCTCTGTCGACGTGCTCGCCTACCAGCCTGCGGAGCAGAGATCGGGAGGCGTCGTGCGGCCCGTCGAGACGACGGTGGCGTCGCTGCTGCCGCACCTCGACAGCTACGTGCTCGGGCCGATCACCGCAGTGCAGGCGGTGCTCCCCGGCATGCTCGAGCGAGGCGACGGTGCGCTGCTCATCACGGGTGCGCTTTCGGGCACGCTGCCGATCCCGTCACACGCAAACACGGGCATCGCGCTCGCCGGGCTGAAGAACTACGTCTACGTCCTCAATGCCGGCCTGGCGGAGAAGGGCATCTACGCCGGCACCATCACCGTGGCGGGACTGGTGATCGGGAGTGGCAGCGATCCTGGACCCGACAACCCGACGACCAGTCGATTCAGGGTCGATCCGGATCAGATCGCCGACCTCTATTTCGACATGGCGCTCTCCCGGAACAGGGTCGAGGAGTTCGTAGGCGATCCCGACGGCATCGCTGAATCCCCGTGGCGCTGGTAGAGACTGTCGCTTGAACGAGCGGTCGTGAGCGGCGCGCTGCCCTGTTAGATTGCCTCGGCGAGGGGGTGCTCGTCACCATGGAGCGCGGAAGGAGTGAGGTATGGAGCTCGACGGAAAGGTTGCAATCGTCACTGGCTCGGCGGGCGGTCTAGGCCTTGTGACGGCGACGATGCTCGCCGCTGCAGGAGCTCGCGTCGTGCTCACGGATCTGCCCGGCTCGACCCTCGAGGACGCAGCTGCGAGTGTGAATGCAGTCGGGAGCGCCGCACATACGAACGTGGACATTTCCGATGAGGAGAGCGTAGAGCGGCTCATCGCGTTCGCCGTGGAGACGTTCGGCGGTCTCGACATCGTCGTCAACAACGCCGCACGGCAGGGGTTGCGTGAGGACGCCGACGTGCTCTCGATGTCGACCGAAACCTGGGACAGCGTCTTTGCCGTCAACGCCCGCGGCACGATGCTGATGTGCAAGCACGCGCTGCCGGCACTCTTCGAAAGCGACGGCGCGGCGATCGTCAACATCGGCTCGGGCACCGCCAGCGCCGGTGACGACTTCGCGTCTGCGTACGCATGCTCCAAGGGGGCGATCCAGACGCTCACCTACTACGTTGCCACTCAGTACGCCCACCGGGGGGTGCGCTGCAACTGCGTTGCCCCGGGCCTGATCAATACCGCTCGACTGCAGGGCAGCATGCCCGAGCCGATACGCAACGCCATTGTGGAGAGCAAGCTCCTGGGGAGGCTCGCCGAGCCGAGCGATGTCGCTGAGGTCGTGCTCTTCCTCGCGTCGTCGCGCTCCGCATTCCTGACCGGCCAGGTCCTGCACGTCGACGGCGGCTACTTCGCTCACCTGGCCCACGTTCCCGAGCTGCGCAAGGTCATGGCCAAGATGTCGGGCTGACACATCGCGAGCGAACGCTGCGTGTCGGTGGGTGCGCTGGTTGCTCGAGCGTTCCCCGATGGGATCAGCGCCGGTGACGAGGAGGCGATCGGCGCTCTTCCTCCCTTCAGACGAAGCCTGCTTCGTCAGGGTGTCAGCCTGCCCGTGGACGGCGGCACGCATGCGTCTCTCGCCGTGAGCGGTTGACCTAATTCAGCCAGTCGAACGGCTCGATCAGGGACCCCGGAAGCACCCGACTTGTGCGTCCGTTTTATTACTTTCCGAGGTAAAGTGACTTTAAATGCAAAAGTAAGTATCGTCGCGAATACCTGTTAGGATTACGCCCATGTCGACGTTCAGCCCAGGTATTGCGGCACCCCTCGCTACACCGCTCACTCGGTTCATCGATGCGATGGACGAGACGGTCGAGCGTGAGTCCAGCCCGCCGTGCATCGCTCGTGCCGCGGCAGGTCATCTCCAGGAGCTCCTCGGCGAAACGGATGTGCTGCCTGATGCTTATCGGGTTCCCGCCGCCGCGAACTACTGCCAACATCTCATCCACGTGCACGAACGAGGGCTTTACTCCCTCGTCTCGCTCGTCTGGAATCCCGATCAGGAGACGCCGATCCACGACCACCGGTGCTGGTGCGTCGTTGGCGTCCTAAAGGGACGCGAGGAGGAGACCCGCTACCACCTCGTCAGCGACGGCAGCGAGCAGTGGCTCGTGCCCGTCGGGACGGTGTTCGCGCAGTCGGGTAGCGTCGGCGTCCTCGTTCCGCCCGCGGAGAACATCCATCGGGTCGCGAACGGCGGCGACTCGCTCGCGATCTCGCTCCATGTCTACGGCGCCGATATCCGCGCGTGCGGAACGAGTATCAACCACGTCTTCGACCTCGCCGTACGCGAGGGAGACGAAACGGGAGCTCCGGTTGCCTGGCGCGGGGAGACTGGATGACGGAACTGGCCTCCGAGCGGGCCGCTCCACCGCTATCCAGTGACCCCGAGGTATGGCCGGCCCCGCTCTCGGCGCTCGAGTTGGACGAGTTGCCGACACATCTCCATTTCGTCAGGAGTCATTTCTCGACGCCGACCGTTGAACCCGCGTCGTGGCTGCTGCAGGTCACCGGAGCGGTGGAGAGGCCGTGTCGGCGGTCGCTCGCGGAGCTACAGCAGCTGCCTGGCCGGAGTCTGCGGGTCGCCTTCGAATGCGCGGGCCATCGACGCGACGAGTTCGAGCCGAGCACCGACGGCGTTCAGTGGGGAGCCGGCGCGATCTCGTCGGCACGGTGGACGGGAGCCTCGCTCGCCGCTCTGCTCGCCGATGCCGTGCCGCTGCCGGGCGCGTGTGAGGTCGTTTTCGAGGGCGCCGATCAAGGCGTGCACCGCGATCTCGACGGAGTGCACTTTGCGCGCTCGATCTCGCTCGAGCGTGCTCTCTCCGGCGATGTGATCCTCGCCTGGGAGATGAACGACGAACCCCTACCGGCGAGTCACGGGGCACCTCTCAGAGTTATCGTTCCCGGCTGCTATGGCGTCGATTCGGTCAAGTGGCTCCAGCGAATCGAGGTCGTCCAGACGCCGTTCACCGGTCCGTTCCAGAGCGACGACTACCGTATCTTCGACAGTGGCACCGAAGCTGACGGGGCTGCCCTGCACGAGATGAGGGTAAACGCGCTGCTGACGCATCCCCTCGACGGCTCGACGGTCGAGGCCGGGCAGGTCGAGCTGGCCGGGATCGCGTGGGGCGGCACGGGCATCGAGGCAGTCGAGGTGCGCGTCGATGCGGGGCCATGGAAGCGAGCGGATTTCCGTTCGCCGGACGAGCCCTGGGATCTCGCGCGGTGGTCCGTTACCTACGAGCTGCCGCCCGGAGACCATCTGTTCGAGGTGCGTGCGCGGGACGACGACGGCGTTGTGCAGCCCGACACTCCGACATGGAACCGGCTCGGGTACGGAAACAACAGCGTGCACCGCGTGGCTGTGCATGCTAGAAGTTGATCTAACTTATGAGATCTATTACATTTTCAAATTGATCTGGATCGGCGGAGGCGCGGGCGCCAGGCGCGGGGAGTGCGCTCGGGTGTTGCCGTGCGCCCGGCTCAGGCAGTGGCAAACCGCTGCTCGAAGCGCCTAAACCCGCGGCCTTGCGCCGTATGGCCGGCATCTCAACTTTCGCTGGGGGCCGCCGTCCAATGCAATACCGGTCGCGAGAAAGGGGTCTTTCGAGCATGCGATGTCCAGCAAGCTTCCGCCTGCCGGTTGCACGAGCCGTCAGGTTGACGGAGATAGATGCATCTGAGAGCATGCGCCGGTGGCGGGCTCCATGGGCGTAGCGCGTTCGATCGTGATCGTCGGTGCCGGCCCCGGGTTCTCCCTGTCGCTTGCCCGTCGCTTCGGCCGGGAGAGCTTCAGTGTCGGACTCGTCGCTCGCTCCGCAGATCGACTCGGCGAGCTCGTTGGCATCCTCGCCGACGAGGACATCGCTGCCAGCTCGTTCCCGGCTGACGCTACCGACGTCCCGCAGTTGGAGTCGGCGCTTGCCCGCGCCACAGAGACGCTCGGAGGCATCGACGTCCTGACCTGGAACCCGACTCCGGGTCGCGAGCAGATGCGCTCAGGTGCCGAGACGACCCTCGCGACGTTCGACTATCAGCAGAGCTTCACGCGGGGCGCAGTCGCGGCGACGCGCGCCGTGCTTCCGGCGATGGTCGAGCGTGGCGACGGTGCCCTGCTCTATACGATCGGTGCCGCGGGCCGCTATCCGCTCGTGACGCACGCTGGCCCCGGGATCGCCATGGCTGGCTTGCGCATGTACGCCCGCTCACTCAACAAGGAGGTCGCGGACTCGGGTGTCTACGTCGGATTGCTAACAGTGGCCGGGGTGATTCGACCCGGCAGCGACATCGATCCGGAGGCGATGGCTGACCTCCTTTGGAGCATGTACACACAGCGAGACCGCGACGAAGAGCTCGTCGGAAACGTGGAGTTCGCGCTCGGTCGCTGGTGACCGACCGACCTCGCACACCCTTCGGAGGTCGTCACCAGAGCGGTCCTCCGGCGATTGAAAGGAGAAACATCCGATCATGAAACATCAGTGGCGCCTACTTACCGGCCTCTTTGCGGTCGGGTTGCTGCTCACGACGGCCGTGGGAGTGGCAAACGCAAGCAAAGCGGCCGACCCGTATCAGTTGATGATCATCGTGCCGCTCACTGCAGCCGCAGGTAATCAGACGAACACGATCATCGGTGCGAAAGCTGCCGCGCAGGCGATCAACCAGCAGAAAGGGGTCGGTGGTCGTCAACTCGAGATTATTCCATGCGACACCGTCAACACGCTCACCGGGTCTCAGGCATGCGCTCGCAAGGCGATCGAGCAGAAGGTCGACAGCGTGTTCGAGATCAACTCGTTCGACTTGCAGGCGCGCGCGATCCTGACGCCCGCGGGGATCCCGGACATCGGCGGGCTCGCGCTGGGGGCGACCGCGGATAAGCTCATGTTCCCGGTCTCTCCGTCTGGCCCCGTCGCGAACGGTGGCATGGCGGCATGGTTCGTGAAGTACGGCGGCTGCAAACGCTTCATGACGGTATCCGCGGATCTGCTCGTGACACGGCAGAACACACAGCTGGCGCGTATTGCCTCCGAGCGACTCAAGAAAGGCAGCTTCGTCGGAGCGGTCTGGTTCCCGCTTTTCACTGCCGACTACGCGACTGTCGCACAGCAGATCAAGCAGCTCAACCCGGACTGCATCCTGGCGCAGAACTCCGAGGTTGGGAATATTCAGCTGGCAAAGACGCTCGTCCAGTTCGGCGTGCCGATCAACGACGGGGTCAAGTTCGCGACGCCGTCCCCCTTCTCGAGCCAGGCGAATGCCGATTCCATGCCGAACAAGGGCGTTGGCACATATATTCTCGGGCAGCTGCCGATCCCCGATCTCGACTCAAACCTGTCTTACCAGAAGCTCTATCGCACGCAGCTCGTGGCTGCAGGCACCTCTGCGGACAGCGCTGACATACGCAATCCGACGACATTCAACGGCTGGCTCTTCACGTGGAGCGTGAAGAAGCTTGCCGACACGATCAAGGGCCCGGTGACGACGGCGTCGATGATCGCCGCGGCAAAGAAGGGCAAGAACATCGATCTTCTCGGCGCGATGAAATGGAGTCCGGGCCTGAAGGGCCCGGCCGCCTATCCGTCGGTCAACAACGGGCAGATGTTCGTGGGGCGCTGGGACGGCACGAAGTTCGCGCCGGCGCAGCCGTATCCGCTCAACTTCTACAAGCTCATCGGATATCAGAAATAGGATGGCTATGAGACGACATTCTTCGATACTGGTCGGGCTCGTTGCGGTCTTCGTCACGCTTGCTTGGGTTGGCGCGGCGTCGGCCGCTGTGACCCCGAGCCTCGCCGCATCCTGGGCGCCGAGGACAACGCTGCTGAGCTATTCGCAAGGGGGCTCCGACGATCCCCTGGCACGGCTTGTCCTGTTCGCCCCGGCCGACTACCTGGCTTCCTTCGCGCAGGGGCCGGGGGACAAGGTCGGCACAGCTACTGCGAAGGTATCGGTCGGGGACGGCGGCGCCGCCGCCGCGACTCTAACCGGGTCGATCGCAGTCGCGACCGCGGCCGACAACGTCACAGTGGGTGGGCAGACTCTCACCATGGCGGCCGCGGCTGCCGCCTGCACGGGAGCCGCCGTCCACAACGCGTACTGGGTGATCGGTCTCGGCGGGAGTCAGAGCATCCAGGTCCCGGTCTACGTCGACTTCGTGCTCTCGGGGCCCTACTCGGGCTTCGCTGCCTCGACGATCACGATCTGCATGCCGCCGCCCGACGTACCGGCGGGGACGGTTGGACGTGCCGTCGCCGGCACCAAGCTCCTCGACCTATCGCTGGTGCTCGAGGACGTCTACAGCGTGCTCGACGGTTGGTACCTCTGGCATGGGCTGACGACGCCCTACAGCCCCGGTACGGGCAAGCCCAATGCAGCCGGGAATGTGGAGTCGCAGTCGGTCGCGAGGACGCCAAACGTGGTGACGGTCAGCTCGAAGACGACCAAGGGTGGGAGCGTGTCGATCAGCGGCCGGCTCACCTCCGGCGGTAAGGGCATCGGCGGCCAGACGGTCACGATCACCGCAGGCGGCAAGAGCGTCGCCACCGCGAAGACGAACGGCCAGGGACGCTACGGCGTCACGGTCGCCCAGGCGGCGGGAACGCTCGTCGCGACTGCGACGGTCGCGGCCAAGAGCATCCCCTGTCAGGGCACGTACTTCACACCGACGCCGTGTAGCGGCTCCTCGTACGGCGGCTTCACAATCAGCTCGGATTCGAGCGAGTAGCAAGCTCGAAGGTCGAGTGTAGGCGTGGGGCCCGACCGGGCCCCACGCCTCTATTATCCCGGGACAAGGAGCAAGGATGACCGACACCGAAGAGCTGGCCGCGGGGATGAGAGAAGCGATCGGCAACGGCCCGGTCGAGTGGGCGAGGTTCCTCGTCGACGTCTGGGGCCAACGCGTGCAGATCACTCATACGCCGCCGATGGCGAACGACGAGACCGTCGACGGCGCAGTGCTCGGTCCGAACGAGGTGGCGCTGTTCGAGGACATGGTGAGGCTCGTGCCCGACTATCGGCAGGAGGACGTCGAGGTCCAGGTCGACGGCGATGAGATCGTGGTCGACGAGACGCTCGTCGGGACACTGCCCGACGGTACCGTCCACCGTGCTCCGCTCCGCTATCGATTCACGATCGAGAGCGGTCGGATAGTGAAGACGAACGGCATCTACGAGGCGCAGGTCGTTGCCCCGTTCGGACGCGTTATTGCAGCCGCCGGGCATCGCACACCCGACCAGATGCGCTGAATCCTGCATGACGATCTTCCTCCAGTTTGCGGTTCTCGGGATCGGCACGGCGGCCGTCTACTCGCTCCTCGCGCAAGGACTTGTCGCGATCCAGCTCGGCTCGGGAGTGCTCAATCTCGCACAGGGTGCGATCGCCATGCTGGCCGCGTATCTCTACTGGCAGTTCCATATGGAATGGGGCTGGTCGACCGTTGTCGCGTTCGTCGGTTCGGTTGCGACGGTGGCCCTGCTGTCGCCCGTCGTGTACATCGTGGCGCTGCGCGGGCTGCGGCACTCGTCGTCGCTCGCGCGAGTCGTCGCCACGCTCGGGCTCCTGCTCCTGATCACCGGCTTTGTGGCGGTTGTGTGGGGGACGAACGGCAAGACGGTCGATCCGATCTTCCCCACCAACACCTTCACGATCGGTGACGTCTTCGTCCCGGTCGACCGCCTCTGGATGCTCGGGATCGCTGCCGCGGTCACTGTTGTGCTCTGGGCGGCCTACCGGCTCACTCCCATCGGTCTGGCGATCCGTGCCAGCGCGGATCATGCCCGCAGCGCCTCGGCACTCGGCTGGTCACCGGACCTGCTGGCCACCATCTCGTGGTGCATCGGCGGCGCTCTCGCTGGCCTGACCGGGGTCATGCTGGCTCCGCTGATCGGCGTCGACGCCGTGACGATCCCGTTCTTCGTGATCCCGGTGGTTGCAGCCGCCTTGCTGGGGAGCTTCTCGTCCTTTCCTCTGACGTTCGTCGGGGCGGTGGGCATTGGGGTCGCGAGCTCCCTGATCACCTACTACGAGGCGAAGCTGAACGAGGCGCTCGACACGGAGATCACAGGGCTCGTGTGGTCGCTTCCGTTCCTCGTGATCGTCCTCGTGATCGCGGTGCGTGGGAAGGGGCTGCCGGTGCGCGGGTCTTTCGTCGAGCGATTGCCCGCAGTCGGCTCGGGCCGCATCCGCTTGCGCATCGTCGGTCCGGCGGTCGCCGTCACGATCGCTCTCATGTACGTCTTCTTCCCGAACTCGCTGCTCGATGCGCTCGTCGTCTCGCTGGCGTGGGCGACGATCATGCTCTCCGTCGTCGTGCTACTCGGTTACACGAGCCAGCTGTCGTTCGAGCAGATGGCGATGGCGGGCCTCGCGGCGCTGATCGCCGCTCGGCTGGTCGATCTGTGGTCGGTGCCGTTCGAGGTCGCGTTCGTCGCCGCGGTCCTTGCCGCCGTCCCGATCGGCGTGCTCTTTGCCCTGCCGGCGCTGCGAACACGCGGAATTAACCTCGCCGTCGTCACCCTCGGCCTCGGCGCGGCCATTTACTACATGATCTTCAACAGCCGCACGTTCACGGGCGGCAACGACGGCACCCCCGTCGGGCGCCAGACCCTCTTCGGCATACCAATCGACTTCGACCGGTATCCGGAGCGCTACGCCATCTTCGCTCTGGTCGCATTCAGCGTCTGTGCCGTTGCCGTCGCGAACGTCCGGCGCGGCCGGGCAGGCAGTGCACTGATGGCGGTGCGAACCAACGAGCGCGCAGCAGCAGCGCTCGGGATCAGCGTCTTCCAGACGAAGCTCTTCGCGTTCATCCTGGGGGCTTCGGTCGCTGCGATCGGGGGTCTCGTCCTCGCATTTCGCAATACCACCGTCCCGTTCTTCGAGTACGAGCCGTTCCAATCGATCCTGGTCGTTGGGTTCACTATCTTCGGCGGTGTCGGCTTCGTCATGGGCCCCCTGCTCGGCTCTCAGTTTGCCTCGGGTGGTATCGGCACGTGGATGTCGGACGAGATCCTCAACTCACCGCCTGGGTACTGGCTCACGTTGCTCGGGGGCTTTGCCGTGCTCTTCTTCGTCAACGTGCACCCGGACGGGCTCGTCGAGCTCCAGGTGCGGAGGTTCAAGCGCCAGAGCGAGAAGCGCAGAATCAAACGCGGCCTGCCACTGGCGGCCGCGGAGCCGATGCCGGTTGTCCCACGCGTGCGCGCACGGCCCGTGACGCTTGTCGTGGAAAACGTGACCGTTCGCTTCGGCGGCGTCACGGCGGTCGACCAGGCGAGCCTCGAGGTACGTCCGGGCGAAGTCGTAGGCCTGATCGGGCCGAACGGCGCGGGCAAGTCGACGTTGATCGACGCGATCACGGGCTTCGTACGCCCGTCCGAAGGGATGGTCTATCTCGACGGGGAGCAGATCGACGGGCTTCCCGTACATCAAAGGGTGGGGCTCGGCGTCAGTCGCTCGTTCCAGTCGCTCGAGCTGTTCGAGCAGAATACCGTGCGCGAGAACCTGCAGGTCGCCTCGGATCGGTGCAACGCGCTCGACTATGCGCGTGACATCGTTGCTCCCACGCATCAGCCGCTCTCTGCCGCTGCCGCCGCCGCGGTTCGCGAGTTCGAGCTCGAGGGCGAGCTCGAAGAGACGGTGCAGGAGCTTTCGTACGGCCACCGCAGGCTCGTCGCGATCGCGAGAGCCATGGCCGTGGACCCGTCGCTCCTCCTGCTCGACGAGCCCGCCGCCGGACTCAGTCGAGGCGAATCAGTCGAGCTCGGGGAGGTGGTCAAGAGACTCGCGTCCGAATGGGGGATCGGGATCCTGCTGGTCGAGCACGACATGGCGTTCGTGATGGAGACGTGCGACCGGGTCGTCGTGCTCGACTTCGGCCGGAAGATCGCAGACGCAACGCCGGAGGTGATCCGCCGCGACCCAGCCGTGATCGCGGCGTACCTCGGGACGGTGGACGACGAGATGCAGGCGGCCGCACCGTCGCCGGCCGCCACTTGACGGGCGTCAGCGCGTTGCCGCCGGTCCAGCTCCACGCTCAGATGCACAGTTATATGCTCTTCGCACCCGTGTCCCGTGATCCCCACTACCGGCCGCCGAAACCAACCTGGTCGACGGCTGCGCGCTGACCGCTATGCCTAGCCCAGCCGAGGGAATCGCGACCGCGCGATCGAGTACCGTCAAAGCCGTGTCCGAGCCAGCCCCAGACTCCTCCGCTCCGGCAGCTCCCGAGGAGATCCATCTCGCTTGGCGTGCGTTTGTCGCCGCCTACCGCGTGGCGTCCCGGGAGACAGCTAAGGCGCTCGCCGCCGAATGTGGCATCCCTCCGAACCATTTCGGCGTGCTGGCGGCACTCGAGCTGTATTCCGACGGGGCGATGCGCCTGAGCGACGTCCTGCCGCACGTCGCACCACTCAGCCAGCCCGCGCTCAGCAGGATCGTCCAGGCCATGGAGCGCAGCGGCCTGATCGCGCGCAGAACCGACCCCGACGACAGACGCGTGAGCATCATCCGATTGACTCCTGCCGGCAGGAAGGCCTTCGAGCGCGCTCGCCTGGTCGATCGCCGCGCTGTCGAGAAGAGCTTCGGCCGCTTCCTGACCGCCGACGAGGCCCGGGTCCTCGCGGCGGTGCTCAGCCGCGTCGCAGCCAGCGACAGCGAGGCTAAGCCCAAGCCCATCTCGTTCGAGTCATCCTGAACCCTCGGACGTCGGCTCGCACCTCCTGAAGGCACGCGGGAAGCAGCTGAAGCTCGGGCTGCGACGCGTGCCGCCTGCTCAACGAGACGAACGTGAGCTGGGAAGGGCGCTTCCGGACGCCGATCGTCAATTACACGTCCGAGCCGAGGGCCCCGTACAGGATCAGCTTCCGGTCTGGCCTGTTTTGCGACGACACAGGATTCGATGATCTGTCGATGCGCTACTGGTGGGAGACCAGGCGCCCGGTGGAGCGGGTCTGGGAGGTGCTCGCCGAGGGAGGATTCCGATCTTCATGACGCGCTTCTCCTTGCTCGACGGGCGTTGTGACCGACGCTAACAACTACATGCTGACGGCTGCAAGTATGTGGCTTCGCCGAGGTCACCGTGGTACTGTCGCCGGCGTGACCCTCGAGCAGGCGACCGCCGTCATCGCGCGCGGCATTCTTGCGGCCGAGCAGCTCGGCACGACCATGACCTTCGCGGTGGTCGATACGGGTGGGCACCTCGTCGCGCTGTCACGCATGGACGGCTGCGCCTTCATTGCGACCGAGATTGCCACCAGCAAGGCGTATACCGCGGCAGCGGCCAAGTTGCCCACCGGCACGCTCAAGCAATTCGTGGGCGACGAGCCGTCGTTTCTCGCCTCTGCCGCGGTCGCCACGGGCGGGCGCTTCATCGCTGCCGTCGGCGGGTACCCGGTCGTGATCGACGGCGACGTCGTCGGCGGCGTGGGGGCGAGCGGCGGCACGGCGGAGCAGGATGAGGCGGTCGCCAAAGCCGCCGCAGATTCCTAACGCCGCGACGGGCCGGATGACGGTAGCGCTCGACCACGTCGGAATCAGTGTCTCCGACATCCACCGGTCGCTCGCCTGGTACGAGGAGAACCTCGACGCGATCCGTACGGTCGACGTATTCCAACCTCCGAATGTCGAGGTCAAGGTCGCGTTCGTCTCACTCGGGAGCCGTGAGCTCGAGTTCATCGAAGCTCGGTCCCGGGGCCACCGCCTCACGGGGCGCAACAACGATGTCGGCGCGGCGCATATCGCGGTGCACACGCCCGATGTCTGCGCCGTCCACGACCGCCTCGCCCACAGTGGCGTTGCGTCAACGACCGAGCCGTTGGAGCTGATGCCGGGCGTTCTATCGTTCTACTGTCACGATCCGGACGGCTTCCGCATTCAGCTCATTCAGCTACCAGCGAGCGACGGCGATCGCCACGGTCTACGGTTCGCGAACGGATTCCATCACGTTGCGTTCACCGTCTCCGACCTCGAGCGAACGCTCGGCTGGTACAGACAGGCTTTCGGCCTGCAGGCCGGCACTCGCACGAGCGGCAGCGGCGATGTCGTCTCGCGGATGTTCGAGGTCGATGACAGCGCGTACGAGGTTGCGCTCGCTCCTATCGGCGCGACCTTCCTCGAGATCATGGAGTGGACGCGCCCACGCGGATCGCAGACGCGCTTCGCGCTGTACGACCCCGGTGCCTGGCACCTCGGCATCGAAGTCGACGACGTTGTCGAGTTGCATGAGCGCTTGCTGGCGGGAGGCATCGATGTTGCTCTGCCTCTCCGGTGGTACGAGCCGCGCCCGGGATGCAAACGGGGGGTCTTCATAGTCCGTGATCCCGACGGTCTATATGTCCAAGCCCAGCAAGACGTCAGCGACCCAGAGGGGTGAGTGAGCGGTGAGAGACAAGAAGATCCTGTTCACGGGAGCGACGGGGCAGGCGTTTCGTCCTGTAGCCCAGGCGATGGCCGCGGACAACGAGGTGTGGGCTGCAGCGCGCTTCTCAAATCCGACTGTCAAGGACGAATTGGAAGCCCACGGGATCACGACCTTCAACTGGACGATGGGCGAGGGCTCGCTCGAGGGCCTTCCCGACAACTTCACGCATGTGCTGCATGCCGCGCCATACCGTGGCCAGCCCGATTCGAATACTGCAGCTCAGGCCAATGCGGTCGGCGCAGGACAGCTGATGAACCACTGCCGCAGCGCCGACGCCTTCATCTTCGTCTCGACGTTCGGCGTCTACACGAAGCCGGCGACCTCAGACACGCCACTCTCGGAGGACGCGATGCTCGGCGGCCACGCCCCCTATGCGCCCACCTATCCGGTTGGCAAGCTCGCGGCGGAAGGCGCCGTGCGTGCCTTCGCACGCGTGCTCGACCTTCCGACGACGATCGCCCGGCTCAACGTGTGCTACGGCCCGACCGGCTGGGGCGGCGTCCCGGTCGAGTTCTTCGGCAGGATCCTTGGCGGAGAGCCGATCTGGGTTCCCGCCGACGGCTCCGAGATCTACTCGTCGCCGATCAGCACGGATGACGTGAGGCTGTTCGTGCCACGTCTCTGGGACGTTGCCTCGACGACTCCGACGATCGTCAATCTCGCGGGCGACGAGCCGGTGGGCCTTCGCGAGTACATGGGATACCTGGCGGACAAGGCAGGCATCGAGCTCGTGTTCACGCCGAGCGACGAGAGCCGCGAGTCGTTCATCTCCGACAACACGCGGCGCCGGTCGCTGATCGGTGACTGCGAGGTGCACTGGCCCGAGGGGATGGTGCGGGCGATCGAGGCTCACTACCCCGGCGCCTTCGCTGGTACGGGTGTGCGCCCCGAGGCGAAAGTCGAGGCGAATATCTGGGGTCAGCGCTAGAGCGCTCGGTCGCGCGACATCACGGGCCGCCGCGCACATAGAGGACCTGGCCGCTGATCCAGCTGGCGTCCTCCCCTGCGAGAAACGCGATCGCCGAGGCGATGTCTTCCGGCTGGCCGATCCGGCCGAGCGGGATGTCCTTCGCGATCTCCGCCTTGAGCTCGTCCCAGTCCCGGCCCGTCCGCTCGGCGATCCCGCGCGTCATCCGCGTCTCGACGTAGCCCGGAGCGACGCAGTTGACGTTGATCCCGAACGGCCCGAGTTCGAGCGCGAGCGTCTTCGTTAGCCCCTGGATACCCGCCTTGGCGGTGGCGTAGTTTGACTGTCCGCGATTACCGAGCGCCGAGGTGGAGGAGATGAGGACCAGCGAGCCGCTCCGTCGCGGCACCATCTGGCGTTGGGCGGCCTGGGCGGCGAGGAACGTGCCACGGAGATGCGTCGAGATGACGAGGTCCCAGTCGTCGTCGCTCAGCTTGTGGATGAGGTTGTCGCGTGTGACGCCGGCGCAGGTGACGAGGACGTCGACGGGACCGAGCGTAGCCGCCGTCTCGTCGAAGGCCGCCTCGACCTGGTCGCGCTGGGTGACGTCGCACGCCAGCGCGAGGGCCTGCGAGGGCGCATCCTCGACGTCGAGGTCCGTCACCGCGACCTTGGCTCCCTCGGCGGCGAGCCGTGTCGCCACCGCAGCTCCGATCCCACGCGCGCCACCGGTGACGAGCGCAACCTTCCCGTCGAAGCTCATCCGCGGAGGACGGCCAACACGTCCGCAGCCAGCTCTCGCCGGCAGATGAGCAGATCGGGCAGCCAGCTCTCCGCCTGGTTGTAGCGAAGTGGCGATCCGTCGGCGCGCGAGGTGTGAAGGCCCGCGGCAGCCGCGACGGCTACGGGCGCCGCGGAGTCCCAGGCGTACTGACCGCCCGAGTGAACGTAGACGTCGATCTCCCCGCAGACCACTGCCATGGCCTTGGCGCCGGCCGAGCCCATCGGCACGAGCTCGCCGTCGAGCGCCGCTGCGACCGCTTGTGCCTCTGCGGCCGGCCGGGTGCGCGAGACGGCGATCCGGGGTGAGCGAGCATCGATCTCCGTCACCGTGGTGGGTGAATCCGTTGCATAGGTCATGCCTTGCCCCGGGAGAGCTACCGCCCCCGCCGTGAGGGCTCCGTCCTCGACGAGCGCGACGTGGACTGCCCAGTCGCCGCGTCCGGTCTCTCCAAACTCGCGCGTACCGTCGAGAGGGTCGACGATCCAGACACGGCGTGCGTCGAGGCGCCGCAGGTCGTCGGGCGCCTCCTCGGAGAGAACTGCGTCGTCGGGGAAATCGCGTCGCAGGAGGTCGAGGAGCAACGCGTTCGAGCGCTGATCACCCTCGGCGCGGACGTCGTCGGGCGAAGCGCCTTCCTCGAGCCCCGCGCGCACCTCGAGGAGCAACCGGCCTGCCTCGTCGGCGATGCGTCGGGCCGCATCGTGATCACCACCGCTCACGCTGCGGGATCTCCGCTCTCGGCGCCGTTCGGCGTGGGCAGGCTCAGGAGGGAGGTCGCCAAGGTCGTGAACCGTAGCGACTCGCCCCGTGCCTCGTCGCGGTACGGCGGCGCTACGCTCACGCGGTCCCGTCGGTCGCGAAGACGCGATCGGTGTAGAAGGCGAAGCGCGCGCGAAGCTCGTCGGGATCGGCACCGAAGTCGCGCTGGAGATCGTGGTCGATCGCCCCGTATTTGCCACGCTCGTGGTCGTCGAGATACGCCCCGATCTCGGTGCGCGCCTTACCCGTCATCGGGAGGGCCGCGGCCTCGTAGATGCGTTCGACCATCGCCATGTCGTCGCGGACGAACTCGTCGAAGCGGACGTCGAACCGCTGATCTTTCGGCACGAGGCTCACGTCCCGCACATACGCCTCGAGCAGGCGCTGGACGCGATCGACCCAATAGTCGATGTAGTAGTCGGGGTCGACCACGCGCTCTCGTGTTCGGATCACATAGGCGATCTGCGTCACGATCGACTGCAGGGATGCGACCGGGTCACGGTGCATGAACACGACGAGCGCGTCGGGGTAGACCGTCATGATCGGGCCGAGCTGCTCGAAGTGCTGTGGGCATTTCAGCACCCAGCGCTTCGAGACGCCGTCCTGCCAGGACATGATCTTCAGCATCGTCTTGCCGAATGCGTAGTGCGGCGTCTGGTCGTGGGAGAAGTAGTAGTCGCGCCAACGCGGCATCCTGAACATCCACTCCCAGTTGTACGACGCCATGTCGGGCACCATCAGCTCGAGGTCCTCGTGGATGTGATCGGGATCCATCGGGTGATACGGCGCCATCATCGGGTTGACGAGCTGGAGCCGCTCCCAAGCTTGTTGCGCGCGGACGTAGCGAGGATCGAGCCCGTCCGGGCCGGGACGTTCGCCCGCAAGCGGAATCGGCTGGAGCGACTCCCAGAACGGCAACGAGCGTAGCCGGCTGTCTGCTCCGATCAGACCCAGCATGTGCGTCGTGCCGGAGCGTGGCAGTCCGGCGATGATGATCGGGCTCTTGATCTCGAGGTCGTGGATCTCCGGGTGCCGTCGCAGCAGGTCGATCGCCTGCAGCCGGTTCCCGAGGACACCGACGCAGCGGTTGAAGAAGGTCGCCCGTAGGAGCCCCGTCGCGTTCGAGTGCCCGTCGACCTCTGCCAGGATCAGACGGAGGCGCACCCGGAAGTCGTCCGGCCCGAAGTCGTCGAGGCCGACACGGCGGCTCGCGGCGGCAAGCACCGCCTGCTCGGTCAGATCGACGGGGTGCTCGTCGGCCTCGCGCATCAACCGCTCCTGATCGGCGGTGAGCACGGGCGCGCGCAGGTCGTCGATCAGGAACCGGCGACCGCTCATCTGCTTGATCTCAGACCCGAGGCGAGGCCGCTCGGTTCTCGTTGGTCGGTCGTCGGGCATAGTCCTGTTGCTGCCCCAGACATCCGGCGATCGTAGCGCTCTTGTCTGTTCAGTGTCTACCGGTCGTTCGTTCGATCACGGTTTGACCACCACCAGGCGCTCGACTAGATTCCGGACGATGTGGATCGAAGCGACGACGCTCGGTGATCTCGTCGACCGGACGGCGGCAGTGGCGTAGTGACCATGACGCCCTCGTCTTCCCGGAAGAGCGCGTCACCTATCCGGAGCTGGCGGCGCGGATCGACGATTTCGCGCGCTCGTTCCGCGCGCTCGGGATCGGGCCCGGCGACAAGGTCGGGATCCTGATGCCGAACCGGCTCGACTTCGTCGCTGGCGCTCCTCGGTGCGGCCAAGCTCGGGGCGGTCGCGGTGCCGGTGAACGGCCGCTTCAAGGCGTACGAGCTTGGCCACGTGACTCGCGCACGCCGACATCACGGTGCTGCTCGTGGCGGCCGGGCCGGAGGGTGCGACCGACTACCCGCGAGCTGATCGCGCGAGATGTTCCCGGACGCGGCCGGCCAGGAGCCGCGAGCGCTCGAGCTCGAGGCGGCGCCGCTGCTGCGACAGGTCGTCGACCTCGGTCGGCGAGGTCGCCGCGGCTTCTTGCTACCGCGCGAGTTCGATTCGGCCGGGGCGGCCGTCACCGAGGCCGAGGTACGGACGCTGCAGACAGCGCGTGCGGATCCGCGATCGTCGCGCTGCTGATGTACACGTCGGGCACGACGGCGCAGCCGAAGGGCTGCCTGCTCACCCACGAGGCGCTCGTCCGCCACGGCGATCACCGTGCAGCGAACGAAGTTCCTTGCGGCCGAGGACGATCGCTTCTGGGATCCGCTGCCGCTGTTCCACATCGGCGGGATCGTCCCGATGCTCGGCTGCCTCGGGATCGGCGCGACCTTCGTCCACGCCGGGCACTTCGATCCCGATCGTCGCTGCACCAGCTCGAGGACGAGCGGATCACGGTCGCCTACCCCGCCTTCGAGCCGATCTGGCTCGCGGTCCTCGACCACCCGCGCTACGCGGAGTCCGACCTCAGCTCGATCTGCGCCTCGTCCAGAACATCGCGACGCCCGAGCGGCTGCGCGACCTGCAGCGGCGCATGCCGTGGCCGCGATCCAGGTCTCCTCGTTCGGCGCGACCGAGTGCTCGAGCAACCTGACCCTCGCGATCGCGGACGATCCGCGATGGAGTCCGGATCAAGACCCTCGGCACCGTCGTCCCGGGCAGTCGAGATCAAGATCGTCGATCCCGAGACCGGCGCCGAGCGCGCAGCCCGACGAGGTCGGCGAGCTCTGCCTCCGCGGCTACCCCGGTTCGAGGGCTACTACAAGGATCCGGAGCAGACGGCGCAGGCGATCGACGCGGACGGCTGGTTCCACACCGGCGACCTCGGCTCGATCGACGCGGACGGTCGGCTTCGCTACTCCGGGCGGCTGAAGGACATGCTCAAGGTCGGCGGCGAGAACGTCGTCGCGCTCGAGATCGAGGACTATCTCGTGCGCCATCCGCGCGGTCAAGATCGCCCAGGTCGTCGGCGTGCCGGACGCTCGCTACGACGAGGTGCCGGCTGCGTTCATCGAGCTCGGCCGGGAGCGCACGCCGACCGAGGCCGAGATCATCGAGTTCTGCGTCGGCCAGATCGCGACGTTCAAGGTGCCGCGCTACGTCCGCTTCGTGACCGAGTGGCCGATGTCGGGGACGAAGATCCAGAAGTTCGTCCTCACGGCAGAATCTGGCGGCCGAGCTCGACGCGCGCGGGATCGCCGAGGCGCCGCGCGTCGATTCGCAGCGCCAAACCGTCGCCTAGTGCGCTCTCGTAACGTTTGAGGAAGCATGGGCGCTGATCACCCGGGCCGTGTGCCGTTGCTGCAGATCGGGCCGGTTGTGCCTGACTGAAGTCAGGCACGGGTTTCTCTCGGCTTGGCCTGTCTGACTGAAGTGGGCACACCAAGCCAGCGCGACGCGGCGGCCCCGAGTGCAACGGTGCGAGCAGGCACCAGGCGCCGTGGCTCCCTTCGCCTGCGGCCTCAGGCCTCCCGCTCGGCCGGCACGGTAACGCCCTCGCCGGGCTCCCAGGGGCCGTCGACCGGCGGTAGGGGTACGCGAGCTCGACGAGCGGCCGTGGCTCGACTCGGGGGAGATGAACGTCCAGTGCTGCCACGGGCGTTTCTGGGTCGTTCTGCGAGCTCGGTGCTCGTCAGCTTGACGCCGCTCTCGTCGAGCTCGCTGCGACCGCGTCCGGGAGGTCGGGTGCGGTGAAGCAGATGTGGTGGACGCCTCGCCGCGCTTCGCGAGCCGGCGGCCGAGCGGGCCGTCGTTGAGCGGGCCGAGAGCAGCTGGATCTCCAGCCGCTCGGGTTGACGAACGTCGCCGAGGCCATGATGTCCTCGCCCGCCTCCCAGCGCTCGACGAGGACGATCGGCTCCTCGAGCTGGCCGGGATCGAGCTCGGCCAGGATCTTCGCCAGTCCTCGATCGCCTTGTCGAGGTCGCTGACGACGAGAGCAGACGTGAGCGAATGGTCCTGCCGGCATGGGCTCCTCCCTGGTTAGCGTGCTGTGAGCTGATGCGGGGCCCGCTGCCCCACGCGAAGTCGATGCCCGTCGGCGATCGCCTCGCGCGTGCGGCGCGGGTCGATCACGTCGTCGAGAAGTACGGTGCTGCGGCCTCCCAGGGCTCGGACTCGCGCGCCCAGTCGGCGGACAGCTCCTCGACGAGCGCGTCGTGCGCCTCCTTGCCCTCGCTGCTCGAGCATCTCCTCGAGCCGGCGGCGGTAGACGGTGCGGACGCCGGTCGCCGGCGCCATGAAGCCCATCTCGGCGGTCGGCCAGGCGAGGACGAGGTCGGGGTGCGTCGGCCGGCCGCCGAGCGCGAAGTGGCCGCCGCCGTAGGCCTTGCGGACGACGACGGCGATCTTCGGCACGCTTGGCGCGCGCGAGCCGGGCGACGACGCGCTCGTAGCCGCCGAGGATGCCGCCGCGCTCGGCATCCGAGCCGATCATCAGCCCGGGCACGTCCTGCAGGAAGACGAGCGGGAGGTTGAACGTGTCGCAGAGGTCGACGAACGCGGCTCCTTCGTCGAGCGCGGGGACGTCCATCACGCCTGCGCGCTGCATCGGCTGGCTCGCGACGACTCCCGACCGCCTGCCCTTCGATCCGCGCCAAGCAGCAGAGCACGCTGGCGCCGTAGCTTCTCGCCCCACGGCAGGATGCTGTCCGCGTCGAAGATCGCCTCCAGCACCTTGCGCATGTCGTAGCCGCGCCTCGGGTCGCTGGGCACGAGCGTGAGCAGCTCTTCGGCGTCTCGGGCCGGCGCGACGGCGGGCGGCGGCGGTGCGGGGTGGTCGGCCGAGTCCGGGAGGTAGGAGAGCACGCGCTGGATCGCGGCGATCGCCGCCTGCTCGTCGTCGACGACGAGGTGGGCGTTGCCGCTGATCTCGCGTCGAGACCTTCGGGCCGCCGAGCTCGTCGGCCGTCAGCTCCTCGCCGATCGCCGCCGCGATCACGGGGGGCCCGGAGAGCGCGATCGCCGAGTCCTTCGTCATCACGACGTAGTGGCCCATCGCGGCGTGCAGCGCCGAGTCGCCGAAGCTCGCTCCGACGACGGCGATCAGGCGCGGGATCGCGGGCGAGCCCTCCGGGGCCTGCACGAAGGTCTGGAAGTCGAACGGCAGCCCCGAGAAGCGCCAGCCCATCACGTCGGGGATCCGGCCGCCGTCGTTGTCGCTGAGGCAGATCAGCGGCAGGCCGCGCTGAGCGCGGCCCAGAGCGCGATCCGGTTCTGCTTGCGCATGTTCACCTGGCCGGTCGTGCCGGCGAGGACGGTCGCGTCGACCGCGAGCACGCACACCTTGCGGCCGCTCGATCCGCGCGAGCCCGGCGACGATCGCGTCGGCCGGAGCGAGCTTCTCGCGCCGGTGCTCGGGCTCGGCGAGAAGCCCGATCTCGAAGAACGAGCCGGGATCGACGAGCGAGGTCGAGGCGCTCGCGCGCGGTCAGGCGTCCCGGACTCGTGGTGGCGCGCGACCCGCTCCGGCGCCGCCCATCGCGAGCGCCGCGGCACGCCGCTGCTCGAGCTCGGCCAGGCGCTCGACCGATTCCCGGGCTCCGTCGCGTCGTCGCTCATCGTCCCTCGAACTCCGGCGCCGCCGCTCGTTGAAGGCGGCAGATGCCCTCGCGCGAGGTCGTCGCTGCCCTGCAGCATCGCGACCGCGTCGACGACGTGCGTCGAACCGGTTCCCAGCGTCTCGCGCCGAGGAACGCCTTGGCCGCCGCGAGCGCGAGCGGCGCCTTCTGCGCGATCGTCTCGGCCCACTCCTCCGCCTCGGCGCGACGTGCTCGCCGGCAGGCACGACCTCGTTGACGAGGCCCGCCGCGAGCGCCTGCTGCGGCGTCGAGCGCTGCGCCCGTGAAGATCATGTACTTGAGCGCAGTGCAGGTTCAGGTTCGAGCGGCCGCGGACGATCGCCGGGCCCGGGCACGAGGCCGACGGCGGTCTCGGGCGTGCCGAAGCGAGCCGTCTCGTCGGCGACGACGAGGTCGCAGACGATGGTCAGCTCGCAGCCGCCGCCGAGCGCGTGGCCGTGGACGGCTGCGATCGTCGGGTTCGCGCGCTCCTCGACCGCGAGTAGCGCGCCGATCGCCTCCTCGGATGTAGGCGCGACGGTCCGCGGTCGCCGTCGAGCTCGCCGAAGCCCTCGATGTCGCCGCCGACCGAGAAGCACTTGCCGGCGCCGTGGAAGACGACGACGCGGACGTCGGGGTCTGCGTCCGCGCTGGCCATGGCGTCGCGCAGCTCGCTGCAAGAAGCCGCGCGTCATCGCGTTCAGCTTCTCGGGACGGTCGAGCGTCAGCCAGGCGATCGAGTCGCGTACGTCAGATCGGAGCACGGACCGTCCATCATAACCTGATTCAAACGGCGGTTCGAGAGTTCAATTCGCGTGCCGCGCACGTGGTACCTCGGCGACTGCAGCGAGCGGAATGTCCCGCTCGTGAGCCCACTCCTCCCACTCGGCGGCCCGGCGAGCTGCGAAGGCGGCGGCAAGCGCCTCGGCGGTGGCCGGCACTCCGAGCGCTTCTGTCAGCCGTCGCCGGAAGTGCGGTTCGAGCGCTGCGATCGCAACCCTTCCCTCGGCGGCCTCGTACACCGCGTACAAGGGATCCATGCCTCCGAGCAGGCCCCCGGCCGTCGTGATCCCGTGCCGCAGGGGGAGGGCGAAGTAGGCGGCGCTCTCCGCGAGAGCAACTTCCGCGTAGCGGGGGGCGTCGGGGTCGTGGTTGCGGGCGAGCAGCAGAGCGAGTGCGGTCGAGACGGTGCGTTCGGCACCACCGAGGTCTGCGACGAGCGTCCGCGGGAGTACGTCGCCGAGGAGTCCCTCGGTCGCGACATACGTCAGATCGTGACCGGCGAGCTCCTGGTCGGGGGCGGCATGCCCGACGATCGCGACCTGGACGAGGCGCGGGTAGCTGTGTTCGAGCTCGTGGTAGGCGAGGCCGAGCCGCGCGAGCGCCGACGGCCTCGTCGAGGTGAGGAAGACGTCCGCCTCGCCGAGCAGCCGACCAAGCTGCGCGCGTCCACTCCCGTGCTTGAGATCGAGTCTGACCACGTGCTGACCCGCGGTGAGCTCCTCGTAGAGCGAGGGCGCGGCAGACTCCATCGGATCGCCGGTCGGCGGCTCGACCTTGGTGACAGTTGCACCGAGCCCGATGAGTCGTGCGCTTGCGGCGACGCCCGGCAGGTTGACTCCGGCGTTTACCACGCGGATACCCGCCAGCGGAAGAACGTGCTCCGTCACGCGAAGGATCATCGCAGCTGCGGTGCCCCGGCCGCAGACGACGCTCGAGGCTCGCGAATTGCGTGGCGACCCTGGTAGGGTCGATCGCGTGGGCAACAACCCTTCGATCAGGGATGCGGGACTCGCGAAGCTCGTCGAGGTCTACGGCGACGACCGCGGGCTCGGCGACCGCCTGGCGTCGCTCACCCCGCAGGGAGGGCCGCTGACCGAGGAGACGGTCGACCATCTCTTCGCGTCCATCTGGGCGAGACCGGGCCTCTCCGTGCGCGACCGCCGGCTTGCGACGATCGGCTTCACGGCCTCGCTCGGTCGCGTGGATCTCCTCGAGACGCAGATACTCGGTGCGTTGAGGAACGGCGAGCTCGACGCCGAGCAACTCGGAGAGCTCGTGCTCCATCTTGCGTATTACGCAGGCTGGCCAAATGCGACCGCAGTCCAGGCCGCCGCCAACTCCGCACTCGCGATCGCCGAGTCGGACTGAGATGCCGCGAATCGCGCCAGCGGAAGAATCCGGCTACTCGAGCCCGTACATGCAGGTGCTCGCCCATTGCCCCGACATCGCAGAAGCGTGGTCGGCTCTCGGGCCGGTCGTCCGCTTCGGTGGGGTGCTGCCGCCTGAGCTGAAGGAAGAGGTCCGGCGCTCGACGGCCGCTCAGATCGGCTGCCATTTCTGCGCGTCGTTCGGTGATCCCAAGGCCGTGTACGAGGACGACCGGGAGGAGCTCGCGGTTCGACTGGCTCGGCGCATCGCCGACGATCCCAAGAGCGTCGACGAAGCGCTCTTCGAGGAGCTTCGACTCCGTTTCACCGATCGAGAGATCGTCGAGCTCGTGGCCATGATCTCGTTCGTCGTCGTCGGCGGACAGACGTTCGGGGCAGCGCTCGGGATCGAGTCTGCGAGTGCCGAGTACGCTCTGGCCTACGAGCAGTGGGTGGAGGACAACATGGCCGCTCGGGACTGAGGAAGGCGCTTTCCGCTCAGGACTGAGGAGCCCGCGTCAGGCCGACGGCGTCGTCGAAGCGCTCCTCGACGATGGTTGCTCCCGGGAGGTCGACGCCAAGCGCGGCGGCGAGCGACAGCGCCGCGCCAAGGTCCTTGTGGGCGTAGCTCGCGAGCTGCTTGCGGTGCGCGACCGATGCCTCGTCTGCAGAGGCCAGGTCGTCGGGACGGATCCTGTGCCGCCCAAGGAGCGCCATCGGCCCGCCCGACCAGCGGTCAGCGGCCTCTGACGCCTCGACGAGTTTCTCGACGTCGACCCCCGCCGTCGCAGCGAGCCGCGCGGCCTCCGCCACGACGTACCAGCAGCCGAACACGATTGCGTTGCGGGCGAGCTTCGCCTTCATACCCGCCGTGAGCGGGCCCATGTGCAGAACCGGATCGCCGAAGCCCTCGATCACCGTGCGTGCGGCCTCGAAGGTCTCGGCATCGCCTCCCACGAGCGCCACGATCTGTCCCTGCTCGATCGCGCCGCCGCCGCCTGTCACGCCGCAGTCGAGCAGGCCGATCCCCGCCCTGCTGGCCAGGTCACTCGCCCATTCGATCGTCTCGATGCTGACGGTGCTGAGGATGACGACGACGGCGGGCGGCGCCTGAGCCGCGACCACGCCGTCGGGCCCGTCGAGAGCGTCGCGCACCTGGGCGTCGTCGAAGACGGCGACGAGCACCACGTCCCGTCCCTCAGCTGCCTCTCGGGGTGACGCCGCGCCGCGGGCCACGTCCGCGACAGCGTCGATCGCTGCTGGCGAGACGTCGTACCCGACGAGGTCATGCCCGGCGCGGGCGAGCGCGCGCGTAGCGCCGCCGCCGATGCGCCCGAGTCCGATCACGCCCACGGAACTCATGCTGGGACGATACTCCTGTCGCATAGAATCGCGCCATGTCGCTCCAGCTGCTCTCCGGTGTCGGCGTGTGGAGCGGGGGTCTACGCCGCCATCCCGACGCCAGGGAGATCGCCGCAGCAGCGGCCGAGCTCGAGGAGCTCGGGTACACCGCACTCTTCGTCCCGGGTGGGAACGGCGGCGACGACGTGTTCGCCGCGATCGACAACCTGCTCGTGGCCACGACCTCGATACCTGTCATCACGGGCATTCTCGGCGTCTGGCAGTTCGACGCAGCGAAGGTGGCGACTGTCTGGTCGGATGTCGAGTCGCGACACCCTGGGCGCTTCCACGTCGGTCTCGGCATCAGTCACGCGGCGCTCGTCGACCGGCACGAGCCCGGTCTTTACCGGAAGCCGTTCTCGAAGATGGTCGAATACCTCGACGAGCTCGACCAGCTCGCGCCCGCTGTGCCACGCGAACGCCGTCTGATTGCCGCCCTCGGCCCTCGCATGCTCGAGCTCACCCGCGAGCGGACGGCCGGGGCCCATCCGTATTTCGTGCCCGTAGAGCACACGCGGTTCGCACGCGAGCGGCTCGGAGCCGGCCGGCTGCTCGCGGTCGAGCAGGCCATCCTGCTCGAGACCGACCCGACCGCGGCACGCGAGCTCGCCCGCGACCACATGGCCGTCTACCTGGCGCTTCCCAACTACGTGAACAACCTCCTGCGCCACGGCTTCGAAGAGTCCGACGTCACCGACGGCGGCAGCGACCGGCTCGTCGACGCCATCGTCGCCTGGGGTGACGAAGACGCGATCGCTGCGCGCGTCGCCGCGCATCGAGACGCGGGCGCGGATCACGTCTGCGTCCAGGTGATCGGGCCCCAGCAACAAGGGCTTCCTCTCGCCGACTGGCGCCGGATCGCCGTCGCGCTCGGCGTATAATTCGACCAACCGTTTGCTTGACCGCCGTCGTAGCTGAGTCGTATGCTGGGTTCCCCTTTGCTCGTCGCGGCGAGCACGTCTGTTGGAGGTCGCATGGCTGAGTGGGATCACGTCGCAGATGTCGTCGCGGTGGGCACAGGAGCCGCCGGCCTGGGCGCTGCGCTTGCCGCACACGCGAATGGGTTGGAGCCCATCGTTCTCGAGCGGGCCGGGATGGTCGGCGGCTCGTCGATGCTTGCGGGCGGCGGCATGTGGGTGCCGTGCAACCACTTCATGCTCGCCGACGGCGACCACGACAGCCGCGAGGTGGCGCTCGAGTACATGGAAAACCTGATCGGCGACCTGCCGCCGGCTTCGTCTCGCGTGCGCAAGGAGGCTTTCGTCGACAACGCGCCGAAGATGATCGAGTTCCTCGAGTCGCTCGGGCTGAAGTTTCGCCGCACCACGGGCTACCCGGACTACTTTCCCCACATAGCCGGCGGCAGTGAGGTCGGCCGCGGCGTCGAGTCGGTCATCTGGGACACGCGTGCGCTCGGCGAGTGGGTCGACAAGATCCCGCCCCGTGGCTTCCCGCGCAATCTTCCGCTCGGCACCCTCGATGTTGCGAAGGTGGTGCTTGCCAAGCGCACATTCAGCGGCTTCCTCCGGCTCGCGCGCATCTACGCGCACCATTTCGTTGCGAAGATGCGTCGTCAGAAGCTCGTCGGCGGCGGCGGCGCCCTCGTCGGCCAGTTGCTCTACCAGACGATCAGCCGTGGTATTCCGGTGTGGCTCGAGACCCGTGTCGTGGAGCTCGTCGTCGAAGACGGTCGTGTCACCGGGGTCGTCGCCGAGCGCGACGGCAAAACGCTTCGCATCCAGGCTCGTCGCGCCGTGCATCTCGGTGCCGGCGGCTTCGCGCGCAACGAGGAGTTGCGCCAGAAGTACCAGCCGCACCCGATCACGAACACCTGGACATCGGCCTTTGCCGGCGACCTCGGCGACGGCTTGCTCCTCGGCCAGTCGGTCGGCGCCGCGACGGCGCTGCTCGACGAGGCGTGGTGGGGCCCATCGAGCGTCTTGCCGCCAAACGGCCCTGCAATCTTCCACGTTTCCGAGCGCTCGAAGCCTGGCTCGCTCATCGTCGATCAGTCAGGCGTGCGCTACTTCAACGAGTCGACCGATTACGTTCTGGCCGGCCAGACGATGTTCGAGCGCAATCGCGAGGTACCGGCGATCCCGTCCTATCTGATCTTCGACCAGCGCTACAGGAACCGATACCCGTTCGCGGCATTTCTCCCCGGACGGACGCCGCAGCATCTGATCGACAACGGCTACTTCAAGCGGGCAGACACGCTCGACGCGCTTGCCTCACTCTGCGAACTTCCGGCCGACGCGCTGACGGCCACGGTTGAGCGCTTCAACGGCCTTGCGAAGCAGGGCGTCGACGAGGACTTCCATCGCGGCGAAAACGCCTACGACACGTATTACGGCGATCCGCGCGTAAAGCCCAACTCGTGCCTGGCACCGATCGAAGTTGCTCCGTTCTACGCAGTGGCCCTCTACCCCGGAGACCTCGGTACCAAGGGCGGGCTCGTCACCGACGAGCGGGGTCGCGTGCTGCGCGAGGACGGCAGCGTCGTCGACGGGCTCTATGCGTCGGGCAACACAACGGCGTCGGTAATGGGACGGCGCTATCCAGGCCCCGGCGTCACACTTGCTCCGGCTCTGACGTTCTCGTGGCTCGCCATGCTCGACGTCGCCGGCAAGACCGCTCCGGGAGCGGAGGAGCTAGCACGCACCGGTTCCACCGGCGCATGACGACGACAGCGGTGTCTGCCCTCTTCGAACCCCTCGAGTTCGCGGGACTGCGGCTGAAGAATCGGCTCGTCATGGCGCCGATGGGCAGCTGCCAGTCGGACCACGACGGGTACGTCACCGACCAGACCGTCGCGTACTACCGACGCAGAGCGGAGGGGGGTGTCGGGACGATCACGGTCGAGGCAGCACTTGTCACGCCCGAGTCACACGGCCACGAGCCCCGGCTGCACGGACCCGAGTTCGTCCCGGGGATGCGCCGGGTCGTGGACGCGATCCGCGAGCACGGCGCCACGGTCGGCCTCCAGCTGATGCACCCGGGGCGGCAGGTCACTTCGGGCCCATCTGTCGCGCCCTCTGCGGTCGCGCTCAACTCGATGGCACCGGTGCCGCATGCCATGAGCGGCGAGGAGGTCGAGGTCGCAGTGAGGCAGTACGCCGTGTCGGCGCGCCTCGCCCAGGAGGCGGGCTTCGAGTTCGTCGAGGTTCACGGCGCTCACGGCTACCTCCCTTCGGACTTTCTCTCGCCGGTCGTCAACCAGCGCACCGACGGGTACGGCGGAGCTCTCGAGAACCGTGCGCGCTTCGTGCTCGAGGTCGCGCGTGCGATCATCGAGGCGGTCGACATCCCGCTGTTCTGGCGCCTGAGCGGCGAGGAGCTGACCAAAGGCGGCTACACCCTCGAGGACCAGGTGCAGGTTGCACGAATGCTCGAAGAGGTCGGCGTCGCCTGTCTCAGCATCTCCGCGGGGACCTGGCACTCGCTCCAGGTGACCGTCGCACCGATGTTCGTGCCGCGCGGGCACATGGTCGCGTACGCCGCGCGCATCAAGCAGGAGGTCTCGATCCCGGTCATCGCCGTTGGTCGCCTGGACGACCCTCTGCTTGCCGAGCAGGTCGTGGCGGAGGGATCTGCGGATCTCGTGATGATCGGCCGAGGCCTCCTTGCCGATCCCGACTGGCCCCGGAAGGTCGAGGAGGGCCATCCCGACGCCGTTCGTCCCTGTATCGCGTGCAATGCGTGCGTCGATCTGATCGCGCGCGGCTACGAGATGCGCTGTGCCGTAAACCCCGAGCTCGGCTCGGAGAGCACGTGGGAGCTCGTGCCGGCAGAGCCGCGAAACGTGATGGTCGTCGGCGCGGGGCCCGCCGGCATGGAGGCGGCGCGCGTCGCGCGCCTTCGCGGGCATCGAGTCTCCCTCTGGGAGCGGGACGGCGTGATTGGAGGCAAGCTCGACGTTGCGTCGCGCGCACCGAGCAAGAGTGAGGTCCTGCGATTCCGCGACTACCAGACGCGCCTGCTGACCGAGCTCGGCATCGACATCCATCCGGGCGTCGAGGTGACTGCTGAGGATGTTGAGCGCGAGAGCCCGGACGTCGTCGTCGTCGCGACCGGCGCCGACCCGCTCTTCCCGCCGATTCCGGGCATCGATGGCGAGAAGGTCGTCGACGCGCAGGAGATCCTCTATCGCCGAGTGCCGCTGGAGCCCGGCGACAGGATCGTGGTCGTGGGGGGGAGCGCAACCGGCTGTGAGACCGCTGAGTTCCTCATCGCCGAAGGCTACGACGTCGTCATCGTCGAGATGCTGAAGTCGATCGGCCATGGCATCGAGCAGATCACCCGCCGCCGCCTCGTGCGCGAGCTCCGTGCGACGGGCGCCGAGGTGCTGACGAGCTCGAAGGTGACGCGCATCGAGCCGGGCAATGTCGTGTATGAGTCAGAGGACGGGACGAAGCACGATCTGCCCGCCGACTGGATTGCGCTTGCCGTCGGCTGGCGGCCGCGCGGCGACGCTCTCGCGGCGACGCTCGACGGACGACAGGTCGTCGTCATCGGCGATGCGGATCGGCCGGCCGACTTCGTCGCGGCGGTGGGCGCAGCCGCCGAGGCAGCTCGGATTATCTAGCGTCCTCTACAGCGCCGCGACCGCGTCGCGCACGCGGTCGGGCGTCAGCGGCAGATCGTAGAGCCGGACTCCGAGCGCGGCTCGGACGGCGTTGCCGATTGCAGCGGCGGTCGGGCCTTGCGTCGCTTCGCCCGCACCGAGGTACGGTGCGCCAGGGCGGTCGACGAGCACGGTCTCGATCTCGGGGACAGCGTCGAAGCGGAGAATCGGGTACGAGTCCCAGTCGAGCGAGGTTACCCGCGTGCGGTCGAAGCCCACCTCCTCGTAGAGGGTCCAGCTGATCGACTGGACAGCGCCTCCCTCCAGCTGATTCATGAGGCCGCTCGGGTCAACGACCTGGCCCGCGTCGGCGCCGATCACGACACGGTCGACCGAGATCTGCGCGGTGTCGTCCGCGATGCTGACGTCTACCACGACGGCGGCGTACGCAGCGGAGTTCTTGTAGCGCGCGAAAGCCAGTCCCGAGCCTCGGCCGAGCTCGCCGTCGGCCGGGCCCCAGCCGGCCCGCTCCGCCGCGGCGAGCAGTACGGCTCGCGCGCGCTCGTCCTCCAGGTGCGAGAGGCGGAAGTCGAGCGGGTCGCTGCCTGCCGCGCGGGCGAGGTCGTCCATCAGCGCTTCGATCGCAAAGACGTTGACGTATGCGCCGAGTGCGCGGGTCGATGAGGTTCGCAGCGGCGCAGCGCGGATGAAATGCTTGACGATGCGCTTTGCAGGGACGTCGTAGATCGGCGTCGCGTTGCGGTGGATGCCGGCTTCCGGGAGGAGCAGGGGCCCCGGTACCTCGCGCGGGACGGGTGGATCGAGGCGCCATGCAGCAGCGAAGCCGGTGCGCTCGCCGAACGGGAACGGGCGGGCGTTATGCGTCGTACCCCACGCGTCGAGATCCCATGCGAGCAGGCGTCCCTCGCCGTCGAGGCTGGCGCGGGTGCGCACGACCCCCGGCGGTGCATAGGGCTCTGATCCGTGCTCGTCGCTGCGTGTCCACTTGAGCAGCACCGGCCGGTCGGGGACAGCGCGGGCAAGGAGCGCGGCCTCGAAGGCCGCATCGTCGGCGCCGTTGTGCCCATAGCAGCCGGCACCGCGGACGTGGACGACGCGGATGTCGTCCTGCTCCATTCCGAGTGCCTGGGCGAGAGCCGGGCGCACCATGTGCACGGCCTGCGAATGGGACCACACGGTGAGCGCCCCGCCGCGCCATTCGGCGAGGGCGGACGAGGGACCGATCGAGCCGTGCATCTGGAAGGCCCGGGTGAACGTCGCCTCGATCGTCGCGGACGCATTGGCCGGCGCGGGCTCGGCGACGGGCACAGGGCCGTCGACCGGTGCGCCTCCGACGACGAGGTAATCCTCGGTCGGCTGCTCGAGCAGCCAGGCTGCGAGCTCTCGCTGTTCGGGCAACGCGTCGCGCTCCTCCCAGCTCGCCGAGGCCTCGAGTGCGCCGTGCGCGTGAATGACATTCTCCTCGCGCTCGCCGACGACGCCGACGAAGCCGCCGTTGCGGATGACCGCGGCGATGCCCGGCAGTGCGGCTGCGGCTTCGACGTCGGCGTCGATCAGGACAGCGCTCTGGCTGGGCGGATGGAGCACGCGTGCGTGCAACATCCCTGGCGGCGCGAGGTCGTCGAGGAACCGCGCCGTTCCCGTGACGAGAGCGACCAGTTCGTCCGAAGGGCCGGATCGTCCGACCACTCGGTACTCCTCCGGCTGCTTCGGAGTGACGTCGCCGCGGACGGGCACCTCGAACCGTCGGCCGCCGAGGAGCTGCCAGTACGTGATCGAAGCACCTCGGCTCGTAGTAACCGTTCCGTCGTCGACGCTGAGCGTGCCGACGTCGGCGCCGAGCTCGGTCGCGGCGAGCGCGAGCAAGTGGCTTCGTGCCTCGGCCGCAGCCTGTCTGATCGAACTGCCGCTCTGCGACATCGAGAGGCTGCCTGCGGTGATGATCTCGTCCGGCCCCTCGCCGGTGTCGGCTGTGCGTACGTTGATTCGGCCCAGTCCGACGTCCAGCTCCTCGGCCGCCACCCGCGCGAGCGCGCGGCTGATGCCCTGACCGATCTCTACTTTGCCCGTGAAGATGGTGACGGTCTCCGCTTCGTCGATTCGGATCCACGTGTCCAGCTCGGGGTTGCGGCCGAGACTGGAGTCGCCGGCGCTCCTCGCATGGTCGGTGCCGCTCTTCGGGTCGCTAGCGCTCAGCGTGAGCTCATACGTCGAAGAGCACGGAGGATTCGCGGATGCGAGCCGCACCGACAGAGATGACCCCAAAGGGCCTCGCGGATCTCTGCCTCGCTCGGGCTCGGCCGACGCTCGAGCAGCGCAGTCGCGGCGACCGTCATGGCAGGAACGCAGTACCCACATTGCGTCGCCTGCTCGTCGACGAACGCCTGCTGGACCGGGTGCAGTCGAGCCGGAGCCCCGAGCCTTCCGCCGTGACGACCTGCCGGCCTACAACGAGCTCAACCGGGGTCGTGCACGACGTCACCGCCTCGCCGTCGACCATCACCTTGCACGCGCGGCACTGCTCGAGCGCGCAGCCGAGCTTTGCAGCCTTCAGGTCGAGATCGTTGCGGAGGACGAGTAAAAGGGGCGTGAGCGGATCGGCATCCACGTACACCACGCGTCCGTTGACGTTCAACGGACGCCCGTTGCCGCCATCGGTCACGGTGTGCTTGGAGCCGTCCGGGTCGTGATCACCACACTGCCCTGGAGCACGAGTCGATCGCCGACGCGCGCTTCTACCTCGAGCGTCGCAAGCTCGGCCGCCTCATCGACCTCGAGCACGCGACCCGTGCACTCCACGCGGTCGCCTGCAAACACGTTCCCGAGGAACCTGACTCCGACCGACCGAAGCGTCGAGACGCCGCCCGACCAGTTCGTGACCATGTTGAGGAGGTACGAGAGATGCGTCGGACCCTGGTTCACGACTCGATCGCCCATTCCAAGCTCCCGGACTCGCTCGGGATCGAAATGGATCGGGTTCGGATCCCGGAGGATCGCTGCCATGATCTTCATCTTCTCCGCGTCGACCGTCTCGATCACGAGTGGCGGCAGCTCGGCGCCGACTTCGAACTGAGACGGAATCACGCGGCTGCCTCCCGGCGTGGGAAGACGAAGCTCGTCGTGCTGACCGCGACGGGCTCGCGCGTGTCCGGCTCGAGAACCCGTAGCTCGAACGTCGCGATGTCGAAGACGCCGGCTCGACGGCCCTCCTTGCGCACGACGTCGACGATTCCGCCCTCGACCGCGTACTCGTGCTCGATCTGGAGCGGCCGGGTGAACTCGAAGCGCTGGTCGCCGACCATGATCCCCGAGTCCTCCGATGCCTCCATCAGGTCGAAGATGTCCTGGAAGACGATGCCCGAGCCCTGCACGGCGGCGTAGTAGACGAGAACGGGGTGCACATCGGGCGACGGGTCGGACTCCGCCGCAACAGCGTCGCCCCAGAGCCGGTTCATCCAGTACGGGACGGTCGTCGTCCCGCCCGGGAAGCGGTGCCCGATCACATGGCTGTAGTCCGCGCGAGACATGATGAGTGGGCCAATCATAAACCGAACGTTTGGTCGATGTGGTCTGTCCTGTTAGATTCCTAGACATGGCCGACGTGTTGACGGACTCCGGGCTCAGCTTCAGCTTCACCGAGGAGCAGCAGCTCTTCCGCGAGCTCGCTCCGCGAGCTCGTCGAGAACGAGTTCTCGAAGGACTACTGCCGGGAGGTCGAGGCGCGCGAGGAGTTCCCGTGGGATCTCTGGGAGAAGCTCGGCGAGAACGGCCTCACCGGCGTCGGCATCCCCGAGGAGTACGGCGGACAGGGCGGCGGGATCCTCGAGCAGGTGATCCTCGACGAGGAGCTTTCGCGAACGATGGCGGGCCTCTACTGGTTGCTCGGCATCACGCTCTTCGACGCGAAGACGATCGCGGCGCACGGGACGGACGAGCAGAAGCAGCCGCCTGCTTCCCGAGATCGCCGCCGGCAAGCTGATGTTCGCGATCTCGCTCACCGAGCCGGGCGGCGGCACCGACGTGCTCGGCGCCATGCAGACCCGCGCCAAGAAGGTCGACGGCGGCTGGGTCGTCAACGGCACGAAGATCTGGTCGACGCTCGCCCACGCGGCGGATCGGCTCTTCCTGGTCGCGCGCACCGACGACGACGTCGCGAAGCCGTCCCACGGCATCACGGTCTTCCTCGTCGACGCGAAGGCCGACGGTGTCACCGCGACGCCGATCCCGAAGCTCGGCATGCGGTCGCTCGGCAGCTGCGAGGTTCTGCTCGACGACGTCTTCGTCGCGGACGAGGACGTTCTCGGCGAGGTCGGGCAGCGGCTGGCGGATCCTCGCCGAGACGCTGAACAGCGAGCGGATCATGAACGGCGCCAACTGCTCGGGCGCACTCGAGGGCGTGCTCGAGGACATGGTCGCCTATGCCAAGGAGCGCATCGTCTTCGGCAAGCCGATCGGCCAGTTCCAGGCGGTGCAGCACATGATCGCCGACACCTACATCGGCCTCGAGACTGCCCGGCTGCTCACGTATCGGGCGGCGTGGCTCCAGGCGAACGGACGACCGTGCGGCGTCGAGTCGACGATGGCGAAGATCGTCGCCTCGGAGGTCTGCTTCGCCGGCGCCGACCGCGGGATGCAGGTCCTCGGCGGCTACGGCTACGCGATGGAGTACGACATGCAGCGCTACTGGCGCGACATGCGCCTCTACCGGGTCGCGCCGATCAACAACGAGATGGGACGCAACTTCCTCGCCGAGAGCTTCGGGCTGCCGCGATCGTTTTGAGCCCACGCGTCCACATCTCGTGCGGGTTCCTACCCGAGCGCGATGTGCTCGATCTCGTCCCGGCCATCGAGCGGCTCGGCTTCGACGGGATCACGCTTCCCGACCACCTCTTTCTCCACCACGCGGTCGACGGCCGCTATCCGCACACGCCGGACGGCAAGCCACCATTCAGCGTCGACACCCCGTGGCCCGACCCGCTCACCCTGATCGGCGCGCTCAGCATGGTGACGTCGTCGCTACGGTTCATGACGGGCGTCCTGATCCTCCCGCTCCGCAATCCGGTGGTCTTCGCGAAGGCGGCCGCGACCGCCGCGCGGCTCTCGAACGGCCGCGTCGTGCTTGGCGTTGGCGTCGGTTGGATGCGCGAGGAGTTCGACGTGTTGGGGGTCGACTTCGCGACCCGCGGGGCGAGAACGAACGAGATGATCGATCTCCTGCGCACGCTCTGGCAGCCGGGGCCCGTCGAATACGAGGGCAGGTTCTTCTCGATCCCCCCGCTCGTGATGGAGCCCGTTCCTCCGCCGATCCCGATCGTCATCGGGGGCAACTCTGACGCTGCCCTCAAGCGCGCCGCCAAGCGTGGCGACGGTTTCATCATGCCCACTCAGGGGCTCGCTGCGGTGCCCGAGATGCTGGGCCGCGTGCGCGAAGCCCTCGCCGCCGAGGATCGCGATCCCGCGAGCCTCGACCTCTTCGTTCCCTGTCTCGCCGCCACCGCGGACGAGATTCTCGAGATCCTCGAGCCTGGCGTCACCGACGTGGTCGTGATGCCGTGGCCGCACGCTGGAAAGGAGACGACCTCCGTGGACGAGAAATTGGAGCATCTTGAGCGTTACGCGGCGGAGACGCTGCCCCACATCCAAGTGGCGGTGGCGTCATGAGCGCGGCCGCCGCCGAGCAGGTAGCAATCCCGGGCGGCGTGCCGTTGCACGCCGAGGCCGAGCGTCGTTACCGCGAGCGGACGCCGCGCTCCCGCGAATTGCTCGAGAAAGTGCGCGAGCTGATTCCGAGCGGCCACAGCGGTGGGATGTGGTACCAGTTGCCGTATCCGACGCTGCTCGAGCGTGGCAAGGGCTCGCGTGTCTGGGACGTCGACGGGAACGAGTATCACGACTTCCGGATCGGCGACTGGGTCCTGATCCACGGCCATTGCAACGACGTCATCCGCGACGCCATTGTCGCGCAACTCGACAAGGCCGTTCAGTTCGGCTCGCCGGAGTGGGATCTCGGCTACCGGATGGCGACGCTGCTCGTCGAGCGGATGCCCTCGTTTGAGAAGGTGCGCTTCGCCGTCACGGGCACCGATTGCAACCAGATCGCATTGCGGCTCGCGCGTACATACACCGGTCGTCAGAAGATCGCGAAGATGTCCGCCGGCTACCACGGCGTCGCCGATCATCTGTTGATTGCGAACGGGATCAGCTACGACCCGAATCCCGTCCCGGCGGGCGTGCTGAGGTCCGCGGTCGAGGAAGTCGTCGTCCTGCCGTTCAACGACCCGGACGGGGCGGAGGAGGCGATCGAGCGGGAGAAGGACAATCTGGCCGCGGTGCTCGTCGAGCCGATCATGGGCGTCGCCGGGATGATTCCGGCAACGACCGAGTTCCTGCAACGGCTCCGTGACGTGACCGAGCGCCACGGGATCCTCCTGGTCTACGACGAGGTCGTGACCTTCCCGGTTGCCTACGGCGGCGCCCAGGCGCACTTCGGGGTGCTTCCGGACCTGACGACGCTAAGCAAGTCGATCGGTGGCGGTCTCCCGCTCGGTGCGGTGGGCGGTCGGGCCGAGATCATGAACCTGCTCGAGCCGAAGCTGAACGGCTGGAAGGCGCCCGTCGTCGCCGCCTCGACCTTCGGCGGCAACCAGGCCTCGCTCGCAGCCGGCATCGCCTGTCTCGAGCTGCTGACGCCCGAGGAGCACACCCGTGTCCAAGGCCTAGGCGAGAGGGCTCGCAACGGCATCGACGAGATCGGTCGCAAGCACAGCATCCCGCTCCGCTCGACCGGCTTCGGGCATCTCTTCGCGGTCCACTGGGCCGACGAGCCGGTGGTCGACTACGAGTCGTTGCTCAAGGTCGATCGTGCCAAGGTGAACAACATAACGCTCGCGCTCAACAACGAGGGCTACTACCTGTTCTCCTTCGGCGCTTTCCTCCTCTCGACCGCCGTCAGCGAGCAGGACATCGACGCCTTCCTCGCAGCCACCGAGCGGGCGCTCGAGGCGGTGGACCTCGTATGACTACCTCGGTCCACCTCAGCGTCGACCCCGAGCTCTGTGCGGCCTCGGCGATGTGCAAGCGCATCGCGCCGCAGCTGTTCGACCTGCCGGACGATGCCGACACGGCGGTCGTCCTGCAGGAGGTGGTGGACGACCCGGAGCTCGTCAAGCTCGCCGAGGAAGCCGAGAGCGGCTGCCCGACGCTCGCGATCGTGCTCAAACGGGACGGCTAGGTCGATCCGCAACTGATGCTGCGCGTCGGGGCCACAACCCTTGGCTACCTGCACTTGCGGGACACGCTCGGGCAGGCGCTTGAGTCGATCGCGCGCGCAGGGTACCGGCTTGCGGACGTCTCGCCGACCCCGCCGCATCTGTTCCTGCCGGGCTCGGGCAGCTACGAGCGACACCAGGTGCGCCGCCTGCTCGAGCGCTTCGATCTCGAGTGCCCGAGCGTCAGCCCGACGGAGCTCAACCTCGTGAGCACGAATCCGGAGTACGCGGAGCTTTCCCGGCGGCATCTTGAGCTGTCGCTCGAGTTGGCCCACGACCTCGGTGCCGGTTTCGTCGTGTTCGCACCCGGGAGGCTCTTCGCGCTCAACCCAGCACCCCTGAAAGACGTTCGAGCAACCCTCGTCAGCCAGCTCGAGTCGCTCGTTCCGGCGGCCGAGCGACTGGGGGTCGCGCTTTGCCTCGAGACCGTCCCGTTCGGTTTCATGCAGACCGGTCGCGAGGTAGCAGACATCGTCGACGAGATCGGCAGTGACTGGCTCCGCGGGGCATACGACGCGGCGAACACGCTTGCGACGGAGCCGCCGGTGGAGGGGATCCGGGCACTCGGCGACCGGCTCGCGGTCATGCACGTCAGCGGCGCCTGGAACGACCGGTGGGCGCACGAGAGCGTGCGTGACTGCGACGTGGACTTCGCCGCCTGTGTGAAGGCCCTGCGCGAGATCGGGTTCGCGGGGCCGACGGTGTACGAGCTCGTCGATGGCGACGATCCCGAGGAACGGCTGCGTGACGATCTCGCTCTGCTCACCGGCTGGGGGTGGGAGGTCTAGGGTCACAACCACCAGCGTGGGCCTCCTTCTCGTTCCTTTGGCCAGGCACGAGGAGCTCACGACCAAGCGCGGTCAGCGCTCGTGCTCGTGGACCTGTAGGAGGTACTCCTCGAGACCGGCTTCGAGCGTGTACGTCGGCCTGAAGCCAAGCTCCTCGACGAGGCGCCTATTGCTCAGGAGCGGCCCAGGTAGGAACGGCTCGGTCGCGACCGAGATGTCTGCCTGCGGGAGGAGGCGGCGCATAGCCGCCGTCAGTTCTCCGACGGGATAGCGTCCTGCCGTCAGGTTGAAGACGGCGTGGGGGGGCGGCGGCGCGGTGAGCGCGAGCCACCAGGCCTCGGCTGCATCCGCCGCATAGAGGAACTCGGTTATCTGGGCGTCCGGCGGCATCGTGACCGGCTGGCCGTGGGCAGCAAGTTCGGGGAAGGCCATGAAGTGGGGCTTCTCCTCTCCCATCAGGCCGGCCGCATTCGAGGCCCTTCGGAGCCGGCCGCGGCCCATCGTGGCGGCGACGCGGAGGCTGAGGACGGTTAGGCCATGCTGTTGCCTGTAAATCTCGGCAAGCTGCTCTGTCCATAGCTTGCAGCTCCCGTAGAGCACGGTCGGCCGGGGGTTGTAGTCCTCGTCGAGCTCTACACCGACAGCTGCCCCGTACACGGCCATCGAGCTCGCGTTGACGAGGCGCCTGACGCCGTGCAGCCGGGCCGCCTCGAAGACCGTCGCCGTGCCGACGCAGGTCATCTGGACATAGGGGACAATCCTGTCCGGGTGCGCCGTTCCGGGCATGAAGGCGAGGTGCGCGACGCAATCGATGTCGTTTGCCGCCATGGTGTCGAGCAGGGCGCCTTGATCGAGAACGTCGCCCGTCACGATCTTCACCTGATCGCGGATGTCCTCGATCCGCTCCAGCGCCGGATAGAGATCGAAGAGCACGACGTCGTTGCGCTGCTTCACGCGTACGAGGTGGCGCGCGATGTGGGAGCCGAGAAACCCGGTTCCGCCTGTGATCAGGATTGCCAGGAGCCCACCATCCGACGGGCAGCCTACGTCATGCGTGGATTACACTCGCAGTATCTCCGACGTAGCTGATCGCAGCGGTGTCCAGGCGTTCGAATACCCGTCGGACTCCGTCATCGAGTGCCCCTACCCGTTCTACGATGCACTGAGGGCGGAGGCTCCCGTTCACGTGCTTCCGAGCGGCGACGTGATGATCTCGCGCTGGGAGGACATCGTGCACGTGGTGCGCAACCCGGAGATCTTCTCGAGCCTCGTCGGCCCGTCCAACGAGCATGTGCTCGGGGGTCCTCGGGTCGGCGGGGACGACGCGGGGCCGTGGCCCCTCTCGTTCTCGGATGATCCCGAGCACAAGCGGAACCGGCAACTGAACGCCTTCCTCGTCTCCCGCGACCGTCTGCGCGGTTACGAGCCCGGAATCCGGGTGATCGTCAATGGTCTCATCGACGGCTTCATCGGGCGCGGCGAAGTGGAGTTCCGAACCGAGTTCGCCGAGCGCCTGCCGCGCCTCGTCACGATGGAGATCCTCGGCATGCCGCTGGACGACGAGCCGAAGTTCGCCGAGTGGTTCAGCGGCCAGGGCCCGCGCGGGACACGTCTGGCCTCACGCGCCGAGCAGGAGCGCGAGACGCTGAACAAGCGCAATCTCGCCGAGTACATGAAGGCATTCATCGTCGACCGCGCGGAGCGGCCATTGGACGACTACTTGAGCTTGCTCGCCCGCGCGCAGGTCGAGCGAGACGGCGCACTCGACGTTCCGTACCTCGTCACAGAGGCCGTGGGCCTCTTCGGTGCGGGGATCGGCACGACGATGCACTTCCTCTCGAACTCGATGCTCCTGCTGCTGCAGCACCCTGAGGAGATAGCGGCTCTGCGCGACGACCCGGCGCGAATGCGCCCCTTTCTCGAAGAGACGCTGCGCACGGAGTCGCCGGTTCAGTGGAGCAGCCGCATCGCAGCCCTCGACACTGAGCTACATGGGGTCCAGATTCCGGCGGGCAGCAACATCCTGCTCGTGTGGGGCTCGGGGAACCGGGATCCCGGGCGGTTCGACGATCCCGAGCGGTTCTGGGTGGGCCGACCCGATGTCGCGAAACACCATCTCGCCTTCGGCTACGGCATGCACATGTGCATCGGGGCGCCGCTTGCGCGGCTCGAGGCGCAGATCGCGTTCGAGCATCTGCTCGCACGGCTGCCGAACCTCAGGCTGGCGGACGGCACAACCATTACGCATCAGCGCAGGTTCAACCAGCGTGCCCCCGAGGCGGTGCCGATCCAGTTCGATCCCGGCACGGCACTCGGCGTCTAGCAGCGTCTGGCTTACGGCGCGGCTGCGGACACCGTTGCTGCGAGCAGGCCGTCAAGGCCGGGAGCGCGCACCAGCTCGATCGCGCGAGCGGTGGCCTCCTCGCCGAGCAAGGGCACCGTCAGGGCTGTGAACTTGGCGACGAGTCGTAGCCATTGCGCGGGAAGCTCGCGGTCGCTAGCAGGGGGCTCCGACTCGCAGACGGCCGAGAGCCGCCTCCCATCGCGGAGCTCGATCGTCACCCGTGCCGGCGCCGCGTCGCGCTTCGTTGCTACGACCCGAGAGCAGAGGCCCGTCAGCTCCGGATCGGCGACCGTCTCGGCAGTGAAGCCGGCCTGGCCCGTGTCCCGTCCGGCAAGCGCGAGGGCGGCGCAGAACGGGAGGCTGAAGCGCGCCTCGAGCTCGTCCTTCGGCAGGTTGTAGCTACACACATCGAGCACGGCGGGTCCGGCCTCGACCTCGACCCGCTCCACGTCGTCGGCCGTGAAGGCATGGGTCGCACGGAGGTCGAGGATCGCGTCGATCACAGGGTTTGTCAGACCGCAGGCCGCATGGTGGCGGAAGACGATCGAGCGCACGCCTGGCTCGATCGGCGATAGGGAGGAGCGAGAGTCGAGGCCCGCGCCGGCCGCCGCCGCGAGCTCGTCGACCGCGCGGGCGGGCGCGGTCGCACCCCGCTCGGCGAGAAGTGCCGCCAGCATGCCGTCGGCGGCCGCCTTGCCAGTGTGCAGCGACTTGCCGGCCGTTCCAGCGGAGACCTTCAGGCCCGCAGCCTGTGTCGCCGCCAGACCGAGGGACCGGTGCACTGCATCCTCGTCGAGCCGAAGCACTCGCGCGCAGGCGGCGGCCGACGCCAGGGTTCCGATCGTCCCGGTTGCGTGCCAGCCGGCCGCCGAATGTGCCGGCCCGACGACGATCGCGACCTGGCAGGCCACGTCGTAACCGGCGAGGATGGCCGCGGCCACGTCGGCGCCGTCTGCGGACCTGGTCTCCGCGAGCGCGAGCGTCGCGGCGCAGATCGACGCGGAGGGGTGGCCGCCCATGGCGCGCGCGATGTCGTCGAGCTCGAGGGCGTGTGCCGCCACGCCGTTCGCGAGGGCTGCCTCGCGCGCAGAGCAGCGACGGTCGGTGCCCAGCACCGTTGCGGAGGCGTCGGCGGGACCGTCGGCGACGATCGCTCGAACTGCGCGTGCGGGAGAAGATGATGCCCCGGCGAGCGTCACTCCGATCCAGTCGAGGACGCAGTGGCGGAGTCGTTCGATGTCGGCTGCCGCGACCTGCTCGGCCTCGAGAGTCGCCACGTGGCGTGCAAGCAACGCCGTCAGGTCGGGCGAGCTCACTGGGCGGCTGCTGCGCCCCAGGTCGTGATCGTCGCTCCGCCGTCGACGGGGATGATGCTTCCGGTGACGTAGGCACCGCCAAGCGCGGTGAGGTAGACGAGCGCGCCCGCGACGTCGTCGCTCTCCGCGAGCCGCCCGAGCGGGGTGGCTGCGACGAGCCGCGGCTCGGCGTCGGCGAGCAGCTCTGCGGTCATCTTCGTGCGGATCGGGCCGGGAGCGATGCAGTTGACGGTGATTCCGCGGCCACCGAGGCGGCGGGCGAGCACGCGCGTGAGGTGGTGGATCCCGGCCTTCGCTGCCGAGTAGGCGAAGTTGTCGAACGTTCCGACCGCGCTCCCGTCGACCGATCCGATGTTGACGACGCGAGCGGGGTCACCGGGTTGCGCGGCTGCCTCGAGGAGATCGACGGTGTGCTGCACGAGCTGGAAGGCAGAGGCGACATCGAGGTTGAGGACCTTCGTCCAGGCGCTCGCCGGATACTCCTCGAACGGGGCGCCCCAGGTGACGCCGGCGTTGTTGACGAGAATGTGCAGCGAATCGCGCTGTCGGGACAGCTCGTCTACGAGCGCCGCGACGCCCGCCTCGGTCGAGAGATCCGCGACGATCGCCGTGCAGGGCCCATGCTGCGAGAGATGGCTGATCGCCTCGGCCGCGGCCTCCTCGCGCCGCGTCGTGATGATCACGGCGGCGCCGTGAGCGAGGAGCGCCTCGGCGCAGATCAGCCCCACGCCTCGTGCCCCGCCCGTCACGAGCGCGGTCTTTCCCGCCAGGGAGAAGAGATCTCGCCCGCCGGCGCCTTCGGCAGCTTCGCTCACTGTTGCGACCCGAGCTCTTCGACGAGCTGATCGCGGAGGCTGAACTTCTGGACCTTGGTTGCGGACATCGGCCACTCCTCGACGAAGCGCACGTGGCGGGGCACCTTGAACGACGCGATCGACCCCTGGCAGTACCCGATGACGTCGTGCTCGGTCAGGCTCGCGCCGGGTACGAGCTCTACGAAGGCTGCCGGGACCTCGAGCAGCCGGTCGTCGGGCACGCCGACGACCTGCGCCAGCTTGATCGAGGGGTGGGTGGCGAGATACGGACTCGATCTCGATCGCGGCGACGTTCTCGCCGCCGACCTTGAGCATGTCTTTCAACCTGCCGTGGAATGAGATCCGGCCCGCCTCGTCGATCGAGCAGAGATCACCGGTGTGGAAGTACCCCTCCTGATCGATCGAGAGCTCCGTCTGCTCGGGGTTGTTGTAGTAGCCCTCGAATCGGCTCGGGCCGCGGCCCACGAGCTCACCGCGCTCTCCCGGCGGCAGCGGCTCGCCTGTCTCCGCCTCGACGATGCGCAGGTCGAAACCGGGGAGCGGCACGCCACATGTGTTGACCCTCACCTCGAGGGGATCGTCGAGCTCGGTGAAGACGAGTGTGCCGCACAGCTCGGTGATGCCGTAGGCGCTCATGAGCACGGCCGGCTCGAATGCCGCCTGGATCTGCCGCTGAACGTCCGGTGGGGCGACGTTCGTGATGAGCCTGACGCCTGACAGATCAAGGCTTGCGAAGCGGGGATGGTGCATGAGCGTGAGCGTGATGGTCGGAAAGAGTGGATAGAGCACCGTTGCGCGTTCGCGCTCGATCAGGTCGAACGCAGCATCGGGGTCGAAGCGGGCCATGCTCATGAACGTCGCTCCTGCGACGAAGACGCCGGACATCAGCATCAGCGCACCTGCATGGAACATCGGCAGCGGATCCCACCAGCGATCGTGCGGCGGAATCTGGAAGCGCTCCGCGATGCCTTCGGCGTCGAGCACGATCGCGCGATGCGTGAGCATGCAGCCCTTCGGATGGGCTGTCGTACCCGAGGTGTAGAGGATCAGGGCGATGTCGTCAGGAGCAGGTCCAGCGGTCGGCTCCGGCTGGGTCGCGGCGAGCGCGCGCAGCGCTCCGCCGTCGACGAAGCCCGGTGCGCTGCGCTCTCCGACGAGCGCCAGCCCCTGCAGGAACGGCGCGTCGGCCAGCTCGAGCCGCGCGCCGGCAGCTGCGTCCTCGAGGCCGGGCAACGCCTCGTACAGGAGCGCCTTGAAGTTGACGTGCTCGTCCATGACATCCGTTGTCACGAGCGCGGTCAGCTCCGCGTCCACGATCACGTGGCGCAGCTCCCGCGCCTTGAAGCGCGTGTTGATCGGGACGAGCGTCGCGCCGAGCAGTCCAGCTCCCACGAGCAGCTCCACGAACTCCGGCGAGTTCGGCATCAGGACGCCGAACCTGCCGCCCCGGGTGACTCCGAGCGCCTGCAGCTCGCGTGCGCGCCACATCGCGTTCACGAGCAGCTCGCGATACGTCAGGCGAGCATCCGGGAAGACGAGTGCGTCCGTGTCGGGCGAGCGCTCGGCCGACGCCCGGACTATCTGTGCATACGTGCGCATGGTCGACTGGGTTGTGGTCACGTCCGCGGTCCGAGCCTAAAGCCTGCGCCGGGTGTGGGACTCGAGCCGAATGCTGGGATCGTCTGCATTACACGACCGCCTCGAAGGCAAACGGCGCGTCGACGAGTTCGGCCGGCAGCTCCGAAACGACGATCCGCCGTGTGATTCTCCACTGGCCGTCGACCTGGGCGAACACGTCGTCGTAGCGTCCGGAGTTTCGGATGCGCACGGCTCCGTCACCGCCAAGCCGGATGCAGAAGAAGTAGGCGCTTCCCTGCGCGCCGTCGGCCGTCTCCTCGACGAGAACGTTCGTGATCAGGTGCCGCATGCCGGGGAGGTCGGCGGCGCGTGCTTCGACGAAGGCGCGTAGCGCGTCCCGTCCGACGACCTCGTCCACCCCTGGCGGAACGAAGACGCCGTCGTTCGCGAAGAGCTCCGCCCACGCAGCTCCGTCGCCTTGATCGAAGGTGTGCGCGTAACGCGCATAGAGATCGTGCAGAGCTGCGCGATCGTCCGCCTGCAAGGCCATCGTCGTCTCCTCTTCTCGTGCGTCTGGTGTCGTCACCATTCTGTCGAACGTATGGTAGAAAACAAATCACGGCGGACCGACGAGCGTGGTGGCCGGCTGACAGCAACTCTCAACCGGAAGGACGAGCTGAATGAAGCCAATCCCCTTCGAGGACTACAAGGACAAGTTCCCACACATCAAGATGGAGCGCTCCGAGGACGGCATTCTCCTCATGCAGCTCCACAACGGTGAGGGCGGCGAGTTCGAGTGGTCATTCGACAACCACCATGAGGTCTCGTACGTGTGGCGCGACGTCGGCGGTGACCCCGGGAACAAGGTCATCATCCTGACGGGCTCCGGCAACGCGTTCCTGCGCCGCGAGTATCTCCACGCGGGTGCGATCGACCGTTCCGGAATGGAGGACGCAGCGAACCGCGCGGTCGAGTGGATCGACGCGCACTCGCACGGCAAACGGCTCGAGTTCGACCTGATGGAGATTGAGCAGCCGATGATCGCGGCCCTGAACGGGCCATGCTCGATCCACGCCGAGATCCCGCTGCTCTGCGACATCGTGCTGGCCGCGGAGCACACGATCCTGGCCGATGCCGTCCACTTCGAATTCGGTCTTGTCCCCGGCGACGGTGTTCAGACCATCTTCCCGCTGCTGATGGGCTTCAACCGAGCGCGTTACTTCATGCTCACGGGTCAGGAGCTTTCCGCGAAAGAGTGCCTTGACCTCGGGTTGTTCAACGAGGTCCTGCCGCGTGAGGACGTCGTGCCGCGCGCATACGAGCTCGCGCGGCAGATCCTGAAGTCGCCGCCGATGACGGTGAAGCTGTTCCGGCCGATCCTCATGCAGCAGGTGAAGCGCCTCATGCTCGACAGCGTGAGCCAAGGCCTGCTCGGCGAGGGCCTCGCGTTCGCAGCGCACTGGCCGCAGAACCCGATCAAAGTTCCAAAGACTCCGTACGACGACGAGTAGACCGCCCGTGTGCGGGCCGGCGCGAGCGTAGCGGCCGTTGACTGACCGGCCGCTACGCCCGTTTCTGGTCGTCAGGCCTGTGGGGGCGCGATCGATTCGACGGACTGCCGTGCGGCATCTGTTCACCTCAGCTGCGACCGTGGTCGCCGTCGTCGGCCAGGGAGCATCAGGGCGGGCACCAACGCTGCGACCCCAACGGCTGCCAAGAGCGCGAACGTAGTGGAGAACGCTGACGATGCCGCGCCCGCGTCGATTCCGCCCGGACTGTCCACGACATCAGGCGCCCTCCTTTGGATCACGACCGCGGCCACCGCGACGCCAGCGGCTGCGCTGACTCGGCCGACCATGCTGAACGCGGCTGTTGCACCTGGAATGGCCGCGGAGTCCAGTGTTTCGTATCCGACCGCGTACGCCGCGATCATCATGGCACTGAGAGCCGCGCCACGGATTACGAGTCCCATGAGGAGTGATGCATACCCTCCGGCGTCTCCGAGCAAGACCCACGGAACCGTTCCGAGCAGCACGAATACCGCCGCGATCGAAGCAACGCTGCGAGGCCCGTAGTGGTCGGTCAGGCTGCCGCTCGCAACCATGCCTAGCAGCGAGCCGAGACCCTGGGCGCCGACGAGGGCGCCCGCCACGATGGCGGACTGACCACGGACGCTCTCGAAGTAGAGCGGCACAACGGCAGCGCTGCCGAACAGAACGAAGTTGAAAAGTGCAGCGATTGCGACCGGCGCAGCGAACGTCCGCTTCTTGAACAGGGAGATGTTCAGTAGCGCACGCTGCCCTCGTCTCTGGGCATGGAGCACAAAAGCGATGGTCAGGAGGGCGCCACAGCCCATCACGAGCCAGGCCCGCTTCTCCGTCGCGCCGTGGCCCAGCAGGGAGAGGCCGTAGACGACAAGGACGAGACCGCTCGAGAGCAGGGCGAGGCCCCCGAGATCTAGTGGGCCAGACGGCTCCGGTTCGTCATCGTGGAGCACGCGCGCGCTGAGCGCCAGCCCAACTCCGGCGATCGGGACGCAGATCAAGAAAACCCACCGCCAGCTAAGCCCGACGATCAGCACACCGCCGAGCAGCGGCCCGAACACGGGTACTACGAGGATTGGCGCGTTCAGCACGCTCATGGCCTTGGCGATGCCCACGCCACGCGCGGCGCGCACGACGACCGCCTGTCCGAGCGGAAACAGGATGCCGCCGGCAAGTCCCGTGATGTAGCGAGAAGCGATGAGCATTCCGATAGACCACGAGATTCCGGACAACGCCGATGCCACCATGAAAACAGCGAGCGCTCCGAGGAGCAGGCGCTTCACGCCCAAGCGTGCACTCGCCCAGCTCGTGAGCGCCACCGATGTCATGAGGCCTAGGACGAAGGCGGTCGAGGCCCATTGGATCGTTGCCAAGGGAGCGTTGAGATCTCGACTCATCGCCGGCATGGCGACGTTGACGATGATCATGCTCAACGTGACCACTCCCATGGCTATGCTCGCCGCCGCCGAGACGAGACCCATCCCGGGCGCGGTTGATTCGACGGGTGCGGCGGGGAGCGTAGTGTCGGTAGCGTTCATCGTCGCTCGACGCGCTTGATGGACTGAGGATTGCCGATTCTGTAGGGTTCTGCGGATCCACCAACTGGCAGGTAGAAGTATGAGTATCCTCAATCACGCGACCACAACACAGCTTCCGCCCGTGATGGCTCCGGACGTGTTGCTCGAGGCCAGAGGCCTGTCCGCTGGGTACCACAAGCACCCGGTCGTTGAAGGTATCGATCTCGAGGTGCGGGCGGGCGAGGTCGTGGCCCTGCTGGGCCCAAACGGCGCGGGGAAGACGACGACGTTGCTGGCGTTGACGGGCGAGTTGCCGCCGCTCTCTGGAGACGTCCTCTTCCGCGGCGAACGAACGACGTCGCCGCTCCATCGCCGGGCACGGAACGGGCTCGCGTTCGTTCCCGAGGAGCGATCCGTCTTTCCTCAGCTGACCGCCGGAGAAAACCTGAAGATCGGCCGAGGCGACGACGACATCGCGCTCGGGCTGTTTCCGGAGCTCAAGCCGCTGCTCAAGCGACGAGGCGGGCTCCTCTCCGGAGGCGAGCAGCAGATGCTCACGCTTGCGCGCGCCCTCTCCCGGCAGCCGGTGCTGTTGCTCGCGGACGAGTTGTCGCTTGGTCTGGCGCCGCTCGTGGTCCAGCGCCTGCTGAAGGCCGTCAGGGCAGCTGCGGATGAGAATGGCGTCGGCGTCCTCCTTGTCGAGCAGCACGTCAAGCAGGCTCTTCGCGTGGCTGATCGCGTGCTCGTCATGCGCGGTGGGCGCGTCGTGCTGGCCGGGACGGTCGCCGAGGTTGAAGGCCAGTTGGAAGAGGCGTATCTCTCTGGCGGCGACGATTCGGCTGGCAAGCCAGAAGCCCCGAGCTGAGCCGAGACGTCGTCGAGCGGCTCAGGCGCCTGGAGGACGAGCAGTCGATCCGGGAAACCCTTCACGCTTACGGACATGCGCTCGATGAGGGCCGGGCAGAGGAGTTCCTCGATTGCTGGACGGATGACGCAGTGCTTCTCTGGGCCCCCACGCCCGAGCGCGACGTCGGGTTCGTCGAGCGCCGGCTGGTGGGACGAGGGGCGATCGCCGCTGCCTTCCACGGGCATACGCATGCTCCGGAGATGTTCCATAAGCACCTACTGTTTCAGCCGCAGATCCGACTTGACGGAGATCATGCGACGGTCGAAAGCGGGTTCGCCCGGCTCGATGAAGGCCCGCAGGGTCCGGTGCTGCGGAGCTTTGGTCGCTACCTCGACGAACTGACGCGGTGCCAGGATGGACGGTGGCGGTTTGCTCGGCGCGAGGCGTTCATCCAGAGCAACGTCCCCCCAGGCAGGGCAGCCGGCGCGTAGACGCCGGCTCGTGGAGCCTCTAGGAGTGCTGGAAGTCCGCAGCGCGCGAGCCAGCTCGACGTGCCCTACGAACTGTGAGCGACGGTGGCTTCGAGAGTCTGAGCGGCGGCCGTTTCAGAATGCGCATCTGCTTGATAGGCTCGCTGTCCCGCCACTAGTCGATGCGTGAACGAGCTGCCGGTCAAGTGGAACCATGGCTGGGCCGGCAAGCTCGGAGTTGACGATCTCCTCGGGAGGCTGCGATGCTACCCAACACGACATCCGAAGACGTGGCTGGCACGGCGCCTCTCGGGCTGCCGGCGATCAAGCCGTTCGCCCCCGACTTCCAGGAGACGGCGTACGAGGTCTACCGCGAGCTGCAGGCCACCCAGCCGGTGTTCGAGGTGCCGGGAGAGAATCTTGTCCTCGTCACGCGACATGAACTGATTGCGCCGGTCGTCCGGAACACATCGACCTTTTCATCCGCCTTCGGGCAGCCGAGCGAGCAGTACAAGGGAAACGTTGCCGCCGAGATCGCCGAGATCGCGTCAACGGGCTGGCCGTATCTTCCGGTGATGCTCACGTCGGATCCGCCCCAGCACACGCGCTATCGCGGGACGGTCGCGCCGTATTTCACGCCGCGGCGCATCGAGAAGCTCCGCCCGGTACTCGAGCAGATTGCTGCGCGGCTGATCGACGCCTTCCCAGAAAGCGAGCCGTTCGACATTGTTCCTAGTCTGGCCGTCGCCCTTCCGATCGAGGCAATCGCGGCCGTCCTGCACCTGCCCAACGAGCGCCTCGCCGACTTCAAGCGCTGGAGCGATGACGCCACCGCGGGCACGGGAGCGACGCCGTCTGACGAGCGCCTGCTGGAGGCTGCACGAGGCATCGTCGAGCTCCAGCGGTACCTCGCCGAGCAACTGGAACAGCGTCGCCGCGAGCCGATCGACGACCTGATGACCGACCTCGTTCAGGCCGAGATCGAGACCGACGAGCTCGACGCCGACGGGTCGCCGCTGCGGAGGCCGCTCGAGATGGCCGAGATGCTCTCGATCGTGCGGCAGCTGCTGGCCGCGGGAAACGAGACCTCAACGAACGCGCTCGCCGAAGGAGTGCGCCTCCTGGCGGAGAACCCCTCGGAGTGGCGCAAGCTGAAGGCTGACCCCAGTCGCGCAGCGGCGGTGACAGAAGAGGTGCTGCGCCTAGCGGCTCCCGTAAGCGGCATGTACCGGATCGCCACACACGACACCGAGCTCGGAGGGTGTCCGGTCCTGCGTGGCGCGCGTCTCGTGCCCATGTTCGCGGCCGCGAATCGCGACCCGGACGTTTTCGGTCCGGATCCCGACGCGTTCGACCCCGACCGGTCCAACCTCCGCGAGCACGTCACGTTCGGAAAGGGCATCCACTTCTGCATCGGCGCACCGCTGGCTCGCCTGGAGCTGGAGGTAGCATTCGACAGCCTCTCTCGCAGGGTCGAGACGATCCAGCTCGTGCCGGACCAGGAGCTTCGCTATCACCCGAGCTTCCTGCTCCGCGGGCTAAAAGCGATCGACGTGGTCGTCACGAAAAACCGCGTCGGGTAGTTACCGGCGACTACGATGGATGCTTCGCTGCGGCGTCTCGTGAACGAGGCGCGTGTGGCGCGTCTCGCCACGATTGACGACGACGGTCGACCCCATCTCGTCCCGATCGTCTTCGCGCTTGAGCGGGATATTCTCTACTCGGCAGTCGACCTGAAGCCCAAGCGAACGACGACGCTCAGGCGCGTCGAGAATGCCCGCCGCCGTCCGGATGTGACTGTCCTCGTCGACGAATACCTGGACGACTGGACGCGCCTCTGGTGGGTGAGGCTTCGCGGGCGGGCACGGGTGCTGGACGGGGGCATCGAGGCACAGGCGGCGATTGCGGCGCTCGTTGCGCGATACGAGCAGTACAGGGACGCTCCTCCGCACGTGCCCGTCCTTGCGATCGAGATCGAGGAATGGAGCGGCTGGTCGCCGTGAATTGCTGTCAGCTGACGGCGTTATGCGCGTCGCGCCACGCCAGGAGCTCTCGCAGCGGACCGAGGTCATACGGCGCCCTGCCTCCCCAGACCAGGAACGTCGTGCCCACGTCGACGAGCTCATCGGGGTCGGCCATGCTTCCGTCTTGGAGCCGCACCATCGCGGACCGCTCGATCTCTGCCGGATCGCGCCCTACCTGTCCGCACCAGTCGTCGAGCACGGCGTTCTTGTGACGAAGTACCTCGGGATCGTCGAAGCCGTGCCAGATGTTCGCGTGCTCGGCCGTAATGCGTAGCGTCACTTTCTCGCCCCCGCCGCCGATCAGGATCGGCATCTCACGGAGCGGTGGTGGGTTCAGCCGGGCGAGACGATCCTTGATCACCGGCAGATTGGCCGAGAGTGAGCGCAGGCGGCTCCCGGCGGTGCCGAACTCGTAGCCGTACTCGTCGTAGTCCTTCTCGAACCAGCCGGCTCCGATGCCGAGGACGAAGCGGCCGCCGGAGATGTGGTCGATCGTGCGCGCCATATCTGCGACGAGGTTCGGGTTGCGGTAGGAGTTGCAGAGGACGAGTGTGCCGATCTCGGCTCGCTCTGTGACCTCTGCGAGCGCTGCGAGGAGGCTCAGTCCCTCGAAGTGCATGCCCTCGGGCTCGCCCGTCAGTGGATAGAAGTGATCCCAGGCAAAGATCATGTCAGCGCCAAGCTGATCCGCCTCGGCGCACGCGTTTCGCCAGGAGCGATAGTCGACGTGCATCTGCGGGAACGTTGCGCCGACCCGAACCCTCATGTTCTCTCCTCCCGTCGCCAGAACTGTCAGAACAAGCTACCGGACGTCGTACGTACACCCGTACAGGTTCGTGAGGTCGGGGTACTGTCGTTGGGGAAAGAGGGCTTTTGTACCTAGCGGTCGGATTGCGCGCCCTGTCGGTGGTGCCGCGCGTGTGTCATGGTGACCGCTCCTTCGAGAGAAGATGAGAGTAGCCTGAGGACTCGCGCAGACGCTCCGCCAGCGAGTGTCCCAGACGGAGGCGCGGAACTTCGCGGCGACTCCACATCGCCGAGGGCGGTGGGTCCTCGCGCCGTCACCGTGCGCGAGGACTGACGCAGTTCCTCGTTCTCCATGATCCGCCTGGGCAGAGGGGTACCGTAACCTGTACGGTTGTCGAGCGCTGATGCAGAGCACGATCACACCTTTTCGCGCGAGCATTCCTGAGAACGATCTCGTCGATCTGCGAGCGAGGTTGCGCCGTACCCGCTGGCCCGACTCGGAGACTGTCGAGGACTGGAGCCAGGGTGTGCCGTTGCGCTGGCTCCAGGAGCTCTGCGCCTACTGGCAGGACGACTACGACTGGCGCCGATGTGAGCGACGGCTGAACGAGCTACCGCAATTCGTCACGTCGATCGACGGGAGCGACGTTCATTTTCTTCATCTTCGCTCGCCCGATCCGAGTGCGACTCCGCTGTTGCTGACGCACGGTTGGCCGGGCGCAGTACTGGAGTTCCTCGACGTAGTCGAGCCGCTTGCCGATCCGCTAGCTCACGGAGGCGATCCCGACGATGCCTTCCACGTCGTTTGCCCGACATTGCCTGGCTACGGATTCAGCGGGAAGCCCAACGCTCCGGGCTGGGGTGTCGATCGGATCGCCGACCTGTGGGCTGAGCTCATGGTGCGGCTGGGTTACTCCAGCTACGGGCTGCAGGGCGGTGACTGGGGTGCCGTCGTGTCCGCGGCCCTGGCTCGACGCCACCCGACTTCCGTACTCGGCCTGCACGTCAACTTCTTCGTCACATGGCCCGAAGTCGACGAGGAAACGGATCTCACCGACCGGGAGCGACTGGCTCTTGACGACTGGGCGAGTCATCTCGAATGGGGCCGAGGATACTCGACTGAGCAGGCCACGCGACCCCAGACGCTCGGTTACGGGTTGACGGATTCCCCGGCAGGTCAGTGCGCGTGGATCGTCGAGAAATTCTGGGCTTGGACGGACCACGACGGCGATCCCACCGACGCGGTTTCGAGGGAGCAAATGCTCGACATCGTCACTCTCTACTGGCTGACGGCCTCGGCGACCTCGTCCGCTCGACTCTACTGGGAGACCGGTCGACTGCGCAGGCCCGACGGCTCCCGGCAGACATGGCCGGAGCCGCTTTCGGTTCCGTCGGCCGTGTCGATCTTTCCCAGAGAAATCAGTCGGCCATCGAGGCGCTGGTGCGAGAGGAACTTTGCCGACCTCCGCTTCTACGAGGAGGCGGAGCGCGGTGGCCATTTCGCCGCGCTCGAGCAGCCGGAGCTCTTTGTCGATCAGGTGCGCCGCGCGTTCTCGTCGATGACGGGGGAACGCGCGCGCGGTCATGAGCGAGGATGTCGCTGATGCGCGTGGGAAGGAGTCGGCCGTGCGTGCTGCGATCCTGACCGAGGCGGGCAAGCCGCTGTCGGTCGAGACAGTCGAACCTCTTCCACTGGGAGATAACGACGTCCTGGTCTCGGTCGCGGCAAGCGGCATCTGCCATACCGACCTGCTCCGTGTGCGGGGCGATGCGCCGATCGACTGCCCGGCCATCCTCGGGCACGAAGGGGCAGGCACGGTTGTCGAGGTTGGACGCCTGGTACGTCGTGCTCGGGTCGGCGATCGTGTCGTCGGCTCGTGGGTGCCCACCTGCGGGACGTGCTTTTGGTGTGCGAGTGCGCAGAGCAACCTGTGCGAGCGCTTCGGCTCAACTGGATCGACCCCGCGCGTGACGCGCGACGACGGGTCGGTCGCCGCCGCTTTCTGCGGGCTCGGCACGTTCGCCGAGGCAATGGTCGTGCACGAGGACGCGGTCTGTCCTGTCGAGACCGACCTTCCATTCGACCAGCTCGCGCTCATCGGCTGCGCTGTCATGACCGGCGTGGGCGCGGCGATCAACACTGCGCGCGTGAAGCCCGGCTCGGCAGTAGCAGTCGTCGGTTGCGGTGGCATCGGGCAGTCGATCGTGCAGGGTGCGCGGATCGCCGGCGCGGCGGCGATCATCGCCATCGATCCTGTGCAGTTGAAGCGCGACACAGCCTCCCGCCTCGGCGCAACAGCCAGCGCTGATCCGGGCAGCGTGGCTGCGGTCGAGGCGGTACGCGAGCTGACAGGTGGACGGGGCGCCGATTACGTGTTCGAGGCATCGGGACGGCCCGACATGCTCGTGCCGGCCTTCGAGATGACTCGCCGAGGCGGCGCAATCGTCATGGTTGGTGTGCAGCCGCCGGGCACGACATTCCCTTGGACGGCTGGTGATCTGATGCTTTCCGAGCGCCGGATCCTCGGTTGCCTCTACGGCTCGTGCGACGTGCGTCGAGACGTCCCGCTACTTGTCCGGCTCGCCGAGGCTGGCCGGCTCGACTTGTCGTCGATGGTCAGCACCCGCATCGCCCTCGACGACATCAACGAAGGACTGGAGGCTATCGTGCGAGGGGAAGTGATCAGAAGTGTCATCGTCAACTGATCTGACGCAGGCTGCGCCGCTGACACCCGAGTTCCAGCAGCGGGCGCACGAGTATTTCGATGCGATGCGTGACCAGCACGCGGTGTTCGACGCGCCTGGTTGCGATCTGCATCTCGTGACCCGTCATGATCTGATCACGCCGATCGTGCGCGACATCGACACGTTCTCGAACGAGTTCGGGCAGGTTGCAGAACCGTTTGCCGGCGACCTCGACCGCCGCCTCAAGGAGATCGCGTCGCGTGGCTGGCCGTACGTGCCCACGCTGCTCACGCTCGATCCTCCACGGCATGATCGCTATCGCATGATCCTCGCCCGCTATTTCACGCCGCGGCGCGTTGAACAGCTGCGTCCCGACCTCGAGAAGATCGTCGACCGGTTGATCGACGCAATGCCGAACGGCGTTCCGTTCGATGCAGTGCAGGCGTTTGCGATCCCCCTGCCCGTCGAGGCGATCGCGTATGTGCTCGGCCTCCCGACGGACCGAATCCAGGACTTGAAGCGCTGGAGTGACGACTGCACAGCCGCAAGCGGTGCCCGCCCGAGCGACGAGCGCCTGATCGAGGCGCAGGAAGGGGTCGTCGAGTTGCAACACTTTCTCGCGGGCGAGCTCGAGCTGCGCCGCACCGAGCCGCGAGGCGATCTCCTCTCCGACTTGGTGGAGGCGCTTGTCCCGACCGGCGAGACGGCGGCGGACGGCAGCGCCGTCACGAGCGCGCTCGACATGGCTGAGATGCTGTCGCTCGTCCGCCAACTCCTGGTTGCAGGAAACGAGACGACGACGAGCGGGCTCGCCGAAGCGTTCCGGCTGCTTGCCGAGAACCCGGGCCAATGGGACGCGCTGCGCGCCGACCCGGCCGGACGCGCCGAAGCGGTCACGGAAGAGGTGCTGCGGCTTGCTTCCCCACTCACCGGCATGTACCGGCGCGTGACGCGTGACACCGAGATCGATGGCTGTCCGATCCCCGCTGGTGCTCGTCTTGTTCCCGTGTACGCCGCCGCGAACCGCGACCCTGCGGTGTGGGGCCCCGATCCCGACCTCTTCGATCCGGATCGACCCAACCTGCGCAATCATTTCGCGTTCGGCAAGGGGGTCCATTTCTGCATCGGCGCGCCGCTCGCCCGCCTCGAGCTCCGGGTGGCGATCGAGCGCGTGTCGACTAGGCTGCGCGAGATCCGCCTCGATGACGAGAACACGTTCGAGTATCTGCCGAACTTCATCCTGCACGGGCTGAAGTCGCTTAGCATCACGGTTGCGAAGGCCGAGTAACGGCCGTCTCGGCCTCCGCCCAGCTGTTGACTGGCGAGGTCGGCCGCGATATCGTACGTCGTTCGAGTCGAATCGCACGATAGTCGTCGCGCAAGGCGATGTCGCCGTCGCCCCAGGGAGGGAACGGATTGGTCGAGGCTAGAGATGACGCGGTGGCTATTCAGCAGGGCAAGTCGGCGGCGAGGAAGCCGCCCACTTCAGGAAGGAAGTCCGTGCGCGGATCGGCGCACAGGATGCTTCACAAATTTGGCTATGTGCTATTCGGCGGGCTTGCGGAGCGCGCGAGTGGGCTGAACCGGCCGTGGCTCAAGTACCTACCGACGTTTGTGCCTTGGCGGCGCCCGCCGACGCCCTGGGCTCCGGCGAGCGCTGATGTCCCCGAGCAGTTGCGTACCGTGCCGGGAATCTGGCGAGACCCGAAGGCGGAAGCGAGTGCCTACTCGGAGTCTCCCGTGTACGAGTTCTTTGCTCTCCATCACGAGGCGCGCTTGACGCTCGGGCGCTACGGCTATGCGTGGGTTCTGCCCACGATCGCGCGGCGCGTGCGAATGCTGAGTCACATTGCGCATACGGCCTCGGCCGAGGTGCAGCCCTCGGCCTCAGCCGAGACCATCGATTCGTCTGCCTTGACTGCCGAGGTGGTCGCTGAGGCTTCACGTCTCGGGCTCAGTCAGGTCGGTTTCGCGGCCTACGACCCCAAGTACGTGTTCGCAGGGTATGACGGGAAGCTCGAGACCGGGACAGTGATCGTCTGCCTCCTTGAACAGGACTGGCACGCGACTCAACATATCCCGAGCGCGCACGCGGAGCGCTCTACCATGCGTACGTACTCCGAGCTTGGTGAGCGGACAGCGAGGCTCGCGGAGTTCCTGCAGGCGAAGGGCTTCCGGGCACAGCCTCAGGGGCCCGGGGGGCCGCTCGTCACGATCAACTACGCAGTCGAGGCCGGGTTGGGACAGCTCGGGCTGAACGGCCAGCTGCTCACACCCCAGGCGGGATCTCGGGTGCGGATGATGGCGATCCTCACGAGCGCGCGGCTCGAAACCGGGAAACCGGTCGACTACGGCATCAATGCGATCTGCGACGAGTGCCAGCTGTGTGTCCGGCGCTGTCCTCCGGGGGCGATTCCCAAGAAGCGGGCGATCCACCGTGGTGTGACGAAGGCTAAGATCAAGCCCGAACGGTGTCTGCCGGTGATGATTCAGTCCGATGGCTGCGGAGTGTGTATGAAGGTATGTCCCGTTCAGCGCTACGGTCTCGAGGCGGTCAGGACGCACTATGTCGAGACGGGAACGATTCTCGGTAAAGGCACAGACGAGCTCGAGGGGTACAACTGGATCGACGGACGCAGATACGGGCCCGGCGAGAAGCCACGCATCACACGCGATCTGCTTCAGCCCAAGCGCCTCGTCCTCGACTTCACGCGTAAGGTGCCGCCTTCGCTCGAGGTCAGGGAGGAGCAGCTTGACTATACGACGTAGCCTTCACGGCCTGCTTTGGCAAGCCTTCCGAACGGATGACCGTCAAGCGCGGAACAGCAGCAAGGGAGTGAGATGAGGGCAGCGGTCATTCACGAGACGGACAAGGTCGTCGTCGAGGACGTCGAGATCGACGAGCCGCGGGAGCTCGAGGTGCTTGTTCGCACAGTGGCGGCAGGGGTGTGTCACAGCGACCTCGGGTACGTCGCTGGGACGTTCCCGCGGTCGTTGCCGATGGTGCTCGGGCACGAGTCGGCCGGGGTGGTCGAGCGCGTCGGGGATCGCGTGACGCACGTAGCGCCGGGCGACCACGTGATCACCTATCCGGCGCCGACACCATTCTGTGGCCGTTGCGACAATTGCCTCACCGGACATGCCCCGCTGTGTACGCGCGAAGGCTTCGTCGCGCGCGGCGACGACGAACCGTCGAGACTTTCGCAGGGAGGGCGCCCGCTGGGGCAGATGACCGGGCTCGGATGCTTCGCCGAGCGCATGCTCGTGCACGAGAACTCGCTCGTGAAGATCCGGCCGGAGATGCCACTCGACAAGGCGGCCCTGCTGGGCTGCGGAGTGACGACCGGTCTCGGCGCTTCCCTTAACACCGCCAAGATCACGCCCGGATCGAAGGTCGCCGTGATCGGCTGCGGGGGAGTCGGGCTGAGTGCCATTCAAGGCGCTCGGATCTCGGGTGCGCTCCAGATCGTGGCGGTCGACCGGCTTCCCGCGCGTCTCGAGCTTGCGCGCACCGTTGGTGCGACCGACGTCGTGGATGCCTCTACTGGAGATGCGGTGGCCCAGGTGCTCGAACTCACGAGTGGCGGGGTCGACTTCTCGTTCGAGGTTGTCGGGCGCCCAGAGACAACGGCAGAGGCGTTCGGGATGTTGAAGCCGGGAGGGACGACGACGGTGGTCGGCATCTTCTTCGGGCAGACGATCCCGATCTCTAGCGATCTCTTGCGCGCGGAAAGGAAGCTGCAGGGCTCCATGCTCGGGAGCGCACCGTTTCGCGTGGTCATTCCTCGCTACGTCGACTTCTACCTGCGCGGGATGCTGATGCTCGACGAGGTCGTGACCGCACGCTATCCACTCGAGGAGATCAACGACGCGCTTGACGCACTGACTCGAGGCGAGGGCGCCCGAAGCTTGGTGACGTTCGAATGATGCGTCGGCTCGGCTGAAGGCTGGAGGAGTGAGACGTGGCATTGCGGATCGAAATAGACGAGTTGAGATGTTGTGCATCGGGGCAGTGTCACCTCGCTGCGCCCACAGTGTTCGACCAGCGCGAGGAAGACGGTGCCGTTCTGCTCATCGATCCCACTCCGAACGACAGTTTGCGCGACGCCGTACTCGAAGCCGCACAGCTGTGCCCGTGCCGGGTCATCCAGGTGTGGGACGACTAATGAAAGCGAGGAAAAATCGTGCTCCAGACTGATCTCCCACCGTATCCGATCGAGCGCGAGTCGCTCTTCGTGTTGCCAGAGGAGTTGAACGAGTGGCGCGAACATGAGCCGATCAAGCGCATCAGCATCTGGAACGGGCGTCGTGAGCCCTGGCTCGTGTCGAACTATGCGCTCGTGCGTGACGCGATGCGGGAGGAGCGTCTGAGTGCGCGGGTCGACCGCCCTAACTTCCCCGGCATTCGTGTCGACGATCCGGCGAGGCCACCTGGCTATCTGCAGAACCTCGAGAACCCCCGTCATGGCGAGATCCGACGGCTCATGACGGGTGAGTTCACGTTCAAGCGGATGGAAGGCTTGCGCGCCGAGGTCGCTCGGCTAGCGTCCGAGCTGCTGGACGACTTCAGCCGGCGTTCGCAGCCCGCCGACCTCTACAAGCACTTTGCGCTCCCATTGCCGTCGCTCGTCATCTGCGCCCTGCTCGGCGTTCCGTACGAGAAGCACGAAGAGTTCCAGGAGCTTGCACGACAGTTTCTCGCGCACACACAGACGCCCGAACGAGCAGCTGCGGCACTGAGTGGCCTCGGAGGCTTGCTCGAGCCGATCCTGGAGTCAAAGGCGGACGAGCCGGCCGAGGACATGCTGACACAGCTTTGGCAGCATGTTCAGGCTGGTGAGATGACGAAGGACGAGGCACTCGGTCTCTCGTTGCTGATGCTCCACGCCGGACATGACACGACGTCGAAGACTCTCACCCTGAGCACGATCGTGCTGTCCGAGCATCCCGAGCAGCGCGACGAGCTCCTCGCCGATCCCGAGCTGATGCCAAACGCGGTCGAAGAGCTGCTGCGGTACGTCTCGGCGATCCACATCGGCATGCGGCGGATCGCGGTGGAGGACGTCGAGCTCGGCGGTGTGACGGTGCGAGCAGGTGAGGGAGTCGTGATCGCGATCCATTCGGCGAATCGGGACGCTGCTGTGTTCGAGGACCCGGACCGCTTCGACATCCATCGTGCGAACGCGCGCCACCAGATCGGGTTCGGCTTCGGCATCCACCAGTGCCTAGGCCAGCGACTGGCTCGTCTCGAGCTCTCGGTCGCGATCCCGATGCTCTTCGAGCGCCTGCCGGGACTGAGGCTCACGAGGCCGGCCGACGAGCTGGAATTCCTGCTCGGGGAGAGCACGTACTGCGTTACGTCACTCCCCGTCGAGTGGGATGCATGACCGTTCTTCGCGCAGGCCGTAGCGGCCGCGCCGACATCACATCGACCTAGGAGCAGAGCATGTTCGCGCGCGATTCCTTGTTCATCGGCGGCACCTGGGCAGAGCCCGCTGGGTCCGGCGTCATCGAGGTTCGATCCCCTGCCACGGAGGATGTCGTCGGTCGTGTGCCGGCTGGGAGCGCAGCCGACATCGACCGTGCGGTCGCAGCGGCGCGGCTGGCGTTCGACGACGGCCCGTGGCCGTCGCTGACGGTCGAGCAGCGGGGTGCGTTCCTCCTTGCGATGGCCGACGCGCTCAGCGCGCGAGTTGCCGAGCTCACGAACCTCCAGATCGACGAGATGGGTGCCCCGCGCAAATGGATCGGCCTTGGCACGGAGCGTATGGTCGGATCGACGTCGGCCAAGGTCGCGGCCGCGCTCGATGTCCCAACGCGCGAGGTTCGCGATGGGAACGCCGGCAAGGTGCTGGTTTTGCGGGAGCCCGTCGGTGTGGTCGGGGCGATCATCCCGTGGAACGCCCCGGTGCCGACGTTCCTCGCAAAGCTGGTACCGACCCTTCTGATGGGGTGCACCCTCGTCATCAAGCCCGCCCCCGAGAGCCCACTAAGCGCGTACGTCATCGCGGAAGCGCTTGCGGAGGCGGGGCTTCCGCCTGGGGTCGTGAGCATCATCGCCGGCGAGCGAGACGTCGGCGAGCACCTCGTGCGCCATCCGGACATCGACAAGGTAGCCTTCACTGGCAGCGCCGCATCGGGGGCGCGCGTAGGAGCGATCTGCGGCGAGTACATCCGGTCGGTGACGCTCGAGCTCGGTGGCAAGTCCGCGGCGATCATCCTGGACGACGTCGACCTCGAACGGCAGCTGCCCACCATTGTGGCCAACGCTCTGCCTAACACGGGCCAGGTGTGCGTAGCGACCACACGAATCTTGGCGCCGCGCTCTCGCTTCGACGAGGTCGTCACGGGGCTTGTCTCGACCGTGTCGAGCATGAAGGTGGGAGACCCGCACGACGAGAGCACCGACTTCGGGCCGCTCGTCGCCCGGCGTCAGCGTGACCGGGTCGAGGAGTACATCCGGATCGGCAAGGACGAGGGCGCCCGCCTTGTTCTCGGCGGCGGGAGGCCCGAGGGGCTCGAGCGGGGCTGGTATGTCGAGCCGACGATCTTCGCCGATGTCGACAACAGCAGCCGCATCGCCCAGGAGGAGATCTTCGGGCCAGTCCTGGCGGTCATTCCGTATGAGGATCCCGACGACGCGGTCAGGGTTGCGAACGACTCAGCCTACGGGTTGGGCGGCGCGGTCTACACGCAGGATCCGGAGCGTGGCATCGCTGTCGCGGCACGGGTGCGAACCGGAACCTGCTCGGTTAACGAGGGGCCGCCCAATGGGGGCGGCGGCCCGTTCGGCGGCTACAAGCGCTCGGGTGTTGGTCGCGAGTACGGACGTGAAGGCTGGGATGCCTACACAGAGCTGAAGTCGATCAGTCTCGCGCCCGGCTACGTGCCGGTCGAAGGTCGCGCGTAGCTGCTCCGACGTCGGCCGTGCCGCAGCGGTGCCGGAATAGCTGAGCCGTCAAAGCGGCAGCTTCGTCTTGCCGTCGCTCGCGTCGATGACGCGGATAGAGACAGGCCGCTCGTGGGGAGGGAGAAAGCAGACGACCCAGCCCTCCACAGCCTCACCGGGGTTGAGCTCGGCGAACTCGATGAGCATTTCGGCGGGAGCTACGCGGTCACTTCCGGTGATCATCTCGATCCCCGCGATCGGAACCGAGACCCGTTCGGCCCTGGTGTTTTCCACACGGAGCCGAACCGCGTGCAACGTCTCGGCAGGGAGGCCACCGCCCCGGGCGGAGGAACTCTCAGTCGCGACGATCGTCAGGCTGCACCCTCCGACGACGGGTGAGAAAGTCACCTGCCGGGATACTGGATGAACTCGACGGGCACGCCGTCTGGGTCGAGCACGTAGAAGCTCCACGTGTCAGCGAGGATTTCCACGAGGTCGGAGAGCACTGCGCCGTCGTAGACGCTGCGGATGCGCGCGAGCGTGTCACGAACATCGTCGACCGCGATCGAGATGTGGGGTGAGCCGGTCTTGTTGTGGCCCGGCTCGAGTTTCGGCCCTTGACCTTCGATGTATTCGATCAGTTGCAGCGTGACACCGCCGAGCGACAGGAACGCCACGTGAAGGCGCGGCTGGCCCGGGTGGCCCGTCAGTCGGGCGAACGCAGAAGATGCCATCTCGCTTCTGCGATCCTCGACGAACCCGACGGCATCGCAGTAGAACGAGAGCGACCGCTCGAGATCGCTGACGGTGATCCCGAAGTGGGAGAAAACCATCGGGGTCAATCGTACCGTAGGATGTACGATAACGAGCGATCCGGTCATGTCGTTGCTTTGACCGCGTCCGTTCAGGTGTTCAGGAGTACACCGAGGAGGGTTTGAGCGATGGCTGGTGACGACGTCGGCACTCTAGTCGGTAAGCGAGCCGAGGGACCGGGCGGCTCGACAGTCGAGGCAGCAGCTCGCACGCTCCTGATCGATACCGACGTCCACGAGAGGTACGCTCACGTCGACGAGCTGTTCCCGTTCCTCGATCCGATCTGGCGGCACCATCTTTCGAGCCCCAGTTGGAGGTGGTACGGCAGCACCATCGACCCGATGCCGTACCTCGCACCGATCACCGGCGGACGCGAGGAGTGGCTTCACGCGGACGGCTCGCAGCAATCGGACGACATCGAGGCGACCTCACAGCATCTCTTCGTCGAGGAGGGGGTCACCACGGCGATCCTGAATGGATCCCCCAGCCACCATTTCTCACGCATGAAGACCGACTACGAGCTTGCGATGGCGCTGACGTCGGCGTACAACGACTGGCAGATCGAGAACTGGCTCGGGCGCGACGATCGGTATCGCGGCTCGGTTCACGTCATCAGTCACAACCCGGAGTGGTCGGCCCGCGAGATCGACCGCGTCGCCAAGCACAGCGGGATCGTTCAGGTCTTTCTGCCGCTCGCCGTTGACTGTCAGTACGGGGATCCGCTGTACAGGCCAATCTTCGAGGCCGCGGTGCGCAACGACCTCGCCGTCTCGCTGCATCACGGCTCAGGGACGCCGACGATCCTCGGGCATCCGCGGAACTACATCGAATGGCACACGCTTTGCGCTCCGCAGGTGGCGATCGGGCAGCTGACGAGCCTGCTCTTCAACGGCGTCTTCGACGTCTTCCCGTCGCTCAAGGTCGTCGCGCTCGAGACGGGCGTGGGCTGGGTACCGTGGCTCATGAACCGCGCGGATCAGCAGTTTCGTGAGCTTCGCGCGAACGTTCCCTGGGTCAAGAAGCTGCCGAGCGAGCACATCAGGGCGAGCGTGCGGGTCTCTACTCAACCGGTGACGGAGATCACTGCGCGTGAGTTCGCAACGCTGATCGAGCAGAGCGGGACCGAGGACGTCTTTCTCTTCGCGACCGACTATCCCCACTACGACGCGGACTCGGCAAGTGTCCTCCAGGGCCTGCCCGACACACTTCGCAATCGAATTCGCTATCAGAACGCGCTCGAGACGTTCCCGCGCCTCGACGCTTCATGAAGCACGACTTGTTCTCGTCGGACGAGCTCAGCCCCGGGACGCTGAGGCGGGTGCTCGTCGATGGCATCGCCGTCGTCGTCCTGCGTACCTCCGCCGGCGAGCTTCATGCGTTACGAGACATCTGCCCCCACCTTGGCGCGCGCCTCTCTGGCGGTTGGCTGACGCCTCTCGTCGATGGCGACGACGTCGACAACCGCTGGCTCACCGATCGCACGATGCTTCGTTGCCCCTGGCACGGTTACGAGTTCGATGTCGACACCGGCCGGTGTGTCGCCGATCCGGAGCACGTCCGGGTGAAGGCATATGGTGTCGCCGTCGAGGACGGAAGGGTTGTGCTGGAACGGTAAGTCGATTTTCGAGTCGAACTCGTGGGAACGTTGCTCTCGCGCCACAACTTCTCGGCACAGGTTATCCGCAGCGCGATTGGTAGGGTCCTATCGTGCAACATCAACCTCAGACCACCGGCGCGAATGCGACGGGGCGACGGCCGACGAAGCGGCGACCGCGAGGCTCGCTCAGCCACGAAGAGATACTGCAGGCAGCGCATGAGCTCGTCGAGCGCGACGGACTCGACGCATTCAGCATGTCTGCGCTTGCACATCACATCGGATGCGGGGTTGCGAGCACCTACTGGTACTACCGGAACAAGAGCGAGCTGATCGGAGCTCTCGCCGAGCGTGTGACGGCGGAGGTACATGCACAGCTACCGCCGCTCGCGACTGATGCTCCGTGGGACGAGGCCTATCGAGGTCGGCTGGCAGCGTTTCGCGACGAGTTCCGGAAGAGTCGCTCGTTCGTCGAACTCGCGGGCGTCCTTCGCTCGACTCTGAATTCGCGTGCGCCCGTCGGCGAGATGATCATGGGACGTTTCGAAGAGGCTATCGGGCTGCTCCTGGCCGTCGGGTTCCAGCCCGACGAGGCGGCTCGCATCCACGCGACCTGCGTTGGCTACGTGCGCGGATTCGTGATTCAGGAGCAAGGCTGGCTGACCGATTCGGCGCTGCCGGCCCCCGCGTTGCGCCTGGCGGTCGTTCCCAATGCCGAGAGCTTTCCGCTGACGTCGCGGGTCAGCGACCTCTTCGATGTCACGGACTATGGCGATGAGCTGTTCGTCTTCGGTCTCGATTTCCTGCTCGATGCCGTTCGGTATCGGGCCTCGCGCCCTCGGCCTACGAGTTGACTGGGTCGAGTGCGAGGATGCGCGGCCCTACGACGGGTAGTTGCGATACTGCTCAAAGGCGCGAGCAAGCCGCTCCAAAAACGGCGGCACCTCTGCCGCGGACGACACGTAGTCGCCGACCTGCACCTGGATGACAGTCACGCCCGCCGCCAGGCGGGGAGGCACCTCGGCCTCGAGGGCGCGCTCGATCTCCGGCTCGTCCGTCGGGAGCGCGCACTTGACGTCGAGTCGTGTCTCGTGACGCCCCGCGGAGCGCATTGCCTCGCGGATCCTCTCGACCCCCTCGGCGATCACAGGTGGCGCTACCGAGGGATGTACGATCCACCCATCGGCGTAGTCGGTCAGCCGTCTTGCAGTGCGATCGATGTTACCTCCGCCGACCCAGATTCTCGGGCTCCCGGGCTGCAGCGGACGGGGCTCGCAATGGATGTTCTCGAAGCTGACCGTGTCCGACGAGAATGTCGCCGGGGCATTCTCCCAGAGCGCGCGGCAGGCGCGCATCGTGTCGTCCATCCGCGCTCCGCGGCCTGCCAGTGGCACCCCGCTTGCATCGAACTCGGCCTGATGCCAACCTGCCGCGACTCCAAGGATGAGGCGCCCACCGGAAAGCACGTCGAGGGTCGCTGCGGTCTTCGCGAGCAGAACTGCGGGTCGGAGGGGGGAGAGTAGGGTGCTGGACACGAGTGCGAGTTGCGAGGTTGTGGCCGCGACCGCGGTCAGCAACGTCAGCGGCTCGGGATACGGGTTCGTCGCTGGGAAGGAGATCTTCTCGGGGAAGCCAGCGATCTCTGCCCCGAGCACGACGTGGTCTGGGACGGCGAGCATGTCTACCCCGGCCGCCTCGGCTTCCCGGGCGAGAGCTGGCAGACGGGGAAGCTCGGCCGAGCGTACGAGGTACCCGGCGAGTGTGATCGAGAGCCGAGCTCGGCTGGGACGGCCAACCGGCGGGCCAACGGCTTCGCGCGCGCTCGTCAATGATCCGCCCGGCCGTTCGTGGCCTCGAACGAGACCGGGGTTCGACCTCGCCGCCGGCGTGACCAACGGCCATTCCGGTGAGATACTGCTCGCTCCGTTCGGTCCACGACCCAATCTCCTCCGTTTAGGGGACACCAGAGCGGCTGCCGATGGTGGGAGCGGCGCACCCCCGGATCGCACCCCGTTGACTTCCCGTATACCATACGGTACGCTCGTGCGATGAACTCAGCAACCATCATCGACGCGTGTGCTTTCCACGAGTGGTCGGGAATTACAAGCCTGTATCCGTACCTACCAGAAGGCTATCCCGAGATTCTCGGGCCGCCGACCGTGATCGCGAGTCCGCGCAGGGTCGCCGATCCTCGAGGTGCGAAGTCCGCAGACGCCGTTCCCGCGAGCGGCGTTGCGGGATCTGATTTCGACTTGTTCCGGCAGCAACTCCTCGACGACGGACGCCGCGAGCGTGTCGTTTTGAGCTATGACGACGGCTTGCTGAGCGCGATGCTCTCCGCGCACTACTTCGCACGTGATTTGGCGCGTGCAGCGAACGACTGGACGGTTGAGGAGTGGCTAGCACGTGACGAGCGGCTCTACAGCTTGATACTGGTCGCCGGTGCCATCCCCGCCGATGCTGCCGCGGAGATCAGGCGGATCGGGTCGCACGAGCGCATGGTGGGTGTCGCCCTCGTCCCCAGTCCGGCCGGTCTCGGTCTCGGGCATCCGATCTACCACCCGATCTACGAGGCGGCGGCCGAGCTCGGCCTGCCGATCGTAATCCAGGACTCGCCGACGATCGCCGCCGATATGAAGGCGCCCATTGTTGTCGGCGCCAACCCGACGACGTTCGCGGAGTGGAAGGCGCTGTCGTGGCAGTCGCAGGCAGCTCAGGTGACGAGTCTGATCCTGCAGGGCGTATTTCAGCGCTTTCCCACACTGCGTGTGCTCCTCCTAGGCTGCGGGACACTCTGGGTTCCTGGCCATCTCGAGCGGATGGACTTCTGGGCGCGGATGCTCCCACGGGATGCGCCGTGGCTCGATCGGCTGCCGAGCCAGTTCTTCGGCGAACACTTCCGCGTCGGCACCTACTCGATGGAGCTTCCGCCCGAAGGAACGAAGAATGCGGAGGCGAGGTTCCGTACGGTTATCGAGACATTGCCGGATCCGGAGCGTCTTCTCGTCTACGCGGGGTGCTACCCGAACGCCGATTGGACCGAGCAAGACGAGGTCGTCGATCTTATTCCGGAAGAGTGGCACAGTAGGGTGCTCCGGACGAACGCGCTTGAGCTCTTTCGCTTCCCGGACAGCAAGCCAGCGGCGGCGCAAGGGCTCGGCGCCGGCGCCCGAACACGAGGAGGCTGAGCAGGATGGCTGCATACGACGGACCCGTGATGGACATCGACGTGCACCACGCGCCAGCGAGCGAAGCGGATTTGATCCCGTATCTGGCTCCCGAGTGGCGGGAGTACGCGGAGGCGTGCCTGAAGCAGCGGATGCCGTTCCAGCCGCGCCGAGCGACGACATCGAACCTCGTCGAGTCGGGGGGGATGATCCGCGAGATCTACTCCCGAGAGATCGTCGATCTGGGCGTCGCGCCTGGGTCGACGTACGAGATCATGCGCGAGGCGCTGCTCGATACGTGCGATATCCGCCGCGTGCTTCTCATGTACAATCTCGGCAACTTTGCGCACCAGCCGAACCCATGGTTCGGCGCGGCGCTCTGCCGGGCGGCGAACGATTGGACCTGTGAGCAGTGGCTTGCCCTCGACGAGCGTCTCTATTCGGGCATCGTTGTGTCGCCCGCTTTGCCCGAGGAGGCGGCGAAGGAGATCCGCCGGCTCGCCGACCATCCCAAGCTCGACGCGGTTCTCATCCTCGGCGACCCGGTTGGACGCGGCCTTGGCGACCCGATCCACGATCCTATCTTCCGGGCTGCTGCGGAAGCCAATCTCACGATCGTCATCCACCCGACGATCGAGCCGACGATCGGTCACCCTGGAACGACGAACGAGTCGGTTTCGCAGGTAAACCTTCGTGGACCGGTCGATACGGCTAGCCTGGTCGTCCACGGGGTATTCGAGCGCTATCCGAACACGCGTGTGCTCGTCGAGGAGTTCGGTGTCACGTGGCTGCCGGGGCTTCTCTGGAGTCTTGACCGTTCGTACTCGTTGCTCAAGCTCGAATCGCCGTGGGTGAAGAGGCTGCCGAGCGAGTACATCCATGACCATGTCAAGTTCGGCATCCAGCCGCTCGAAAGTATTGACGGCAGTCATGACGATCTCATCCAGTTGCTCTCTATCATCGACGATGTCGAGTCGATGCTCTGCTTCTCGACCGACTATCCACACTGGTCGATGGACGACCTCGGCTACGTGGCCCGCAACCTTCCCAAGGCGTGGCATACGAAGCTCTTCTACGAAAACGCGTGTGAGGTGCTCCGGTGGCCGCTGCCCGAGCGTGAGCCCGCCTTGGCGACCGCGTAACTGTGGCCGCTGTCGACGTCGCGTCGGTCGAGGATCTCGAGGAGGGCGTTCCCTCTGTCGCCCGCGCGGGGCGCAGGGAAGTGGTGCTCGTACGCTGGAAGGGCGAGGTATTCGCGCTCCGAAACATTTGTCCTCACCAGACGCAGTCGTTCGTAGGAGGACATGCACGGCCCACGGTCGTGCGCGGGGATGCCGCACCCGGCTGCTTCCACGTCGAGCAGGATACCGCCGTCCTCATGTGCCCTCTGCACGGTTGGACCTTCGATGTTCGCACCGGGAGGTGCACGGCTGACGAGAGCTACCGAGTGAAGTCCTACCCAGCCAGTGTCGTTGACGGTCGCGTTCTCGTCGATATCGAAGCCGCGTAGCCGGTCCCGAGGGCAGCAGGGCCAACGTGCGTGACGGCGATCCCCTGCGCGTCGATGTCCGGCTGGACGTCAGGGCTGTCGCCGAACTAGACACGCAGGTCGAGATCGGTGCCCGGGCATACGTCCCCAGCGAGTTGCAGGCGCCGCCTGCCGTTGTGTTCGCGTTTCCCGGCGCCGTCTTCGTGCTGCCTCGCTCTGCACGCTGTTTCAACCTCGCCGACACCCGCACCGCCTTCGACACCCGGCTCGCCGCGTGGGTCAGAACGTCCGCGGCGGTGTCTCGGGCCCCGATCCCGCCCTACGCGTACGGGGCACGGTCGTGAGCCACCATTTCGCCCGCCCGTCCGATCGTTTTTTGTACGAGCAACGCGTCCCCGTGGAGGGCAGCTGCCCGGAGTGCGGAACGGCGGACCTCGCGGACTACCGCGTGCTCGGAGAAGGAGGGTGGTGGGACGTCCGCAAATGCCAGCAGTGCCTGGCATCCGTCCGCCGCGAACGCGCACCGCTTCTCGGTACGTACCAGCCGCTCGGACAGAAAGCCTGACGTGCTCGGCGTCGACGTGGGAGGAACGTTCACGGACGTGGTGAGGGTGGTCGACGGACGCGTCGAGGTTACGAAAGTGAGCAGTAGCCGAAGCGACCCCTCTAGCCCGGTTGTGGAAGGCGCGCGACGGCTTGGCGTCGAAGGATCCGCCGTCTTCAACCACGCCAGCACCATGGGGCTCAACGCGGTGATCACAAGGAATCTGCCGAAAATCGGATTCCTCACCACAAAAGGGCACCGTGACATCCTCGACCGCGGGCGTGTGTGGTACCCGCCGGCCTCCCAGACCGACCCGTCCTGGCGACGCCCCTTCGGCGACGTGTCCCGCCCTCTCGTTCCTCGGTACTTGAGACGCGGAGTGACCGAGCGCATGCTCGCGGACGGGAGCGTGCTGATTCCCCTGGACGACGACGACGTGCGTCGCCAGCTCGCGGTGCTGGAGCGCTGCGCGGTGGACGGGGTCGCCATCTGCCTTCTCAACGCGTACGTCAATCCCGCCCACGAGGAGCGGTTACGCGACCTCGCCCAAGAGACGCTCGGGGATCTGCCCGTCTCGATCTCCTCCGAGACCTCGCCGCTCGCAAAGGAATATGCCCGGGCATCGACGACCGTCGTCGATGTGCTGATGAAGCTTATCTTCACGCGCTACGCCTTCCGCCTCGACGAGGAGCTACGAGCTCTCGGCTTCTCGGGCACGCTGAACTTCGCCGATTGCGCCGCCATGTTGCAACCGTGGGACGAGGCGCTCGAGAAGCCGTTTCGGATCGTCTTTGCCGGCCCGGCCGGAGGCACCGCATCCAGTGCGCGGCTTGGGTCGGCGCTCGCCGACGTCGATCTGATCTGCTGCGACGTGGGCGGAACGTCGACTGACGTCTCCCTCGTCGTCGGGGGACAGCCTTTCGTCAACAACACGTTCGAGATCGAGCACGACCTCGTCATCAACGCGCTCTCGACGGAGATCTCGAGCGTGGGAGCGGGCGGCGGCAGCATCGTCTCGATCTCGCCCTCCGGGGACGTGCTCGTCGGACCTGGAAGCGCCGGGTCCGACCCCGGCCCCGCCTGCTACGGCCGTGGCGGACGCGTACCGACGGTCACCGACGCCTGCCTCCTGATGGGCATCCTCGAGCCGGCAGGCATCGCAGGTGGGGAGCTCCGACTCGACGAGGCTGCAGCACGCGCCGCGTTCGCTTCGCTCGACACGCCGCTGACCTTCGACCAGCGGATCTCGTTCGCCTATCGAATCGCCGCGGCCAACATCGCGGAGGAGGTCGCGAACGTCGCGATCCGCCACGGCGTCGACTCGCGTGACTTCACACTTGTCGCCTACGGCTCCGCCGGGCCGATGCTCCTGCCGGCGTCGATGCAACTCCTCCACGTCAAGCGGTTGATCGTGCCGCCGCACCCCGGGCTCTTCTCCGCACTCGGGCTACTCACGAGCGATCTCGTGTACTACGAAAGCCGCAGCGCCTACGTCGCGCTTGCTCCCGAGTCGGCTGGACGGGTTGCGGCGGTCTTCGAGGAAATGGAGAGCCGGCTGCGCGAGCGTGTCGGGGCGGTCGACGTTGTCGTCCGTCGAAGCTTCGACGGACGGTTGCACGGTCAGAGCTGGGAGACGCCCTTTGTCGCGGTGCCTGATGGGCCCATCACTGCCGAGAGCGTCGACGGCCTCGTCGAGGCCTTTCATGCCGAGTACGAACGCCGCTACGGCAACCGGTTTCCAGACATTCCCGTCGAGGGTGTGAGCTACCGCGTCGAGCTCGTCGTTCCCGCCGAGAAGTTCGAGTACGTTCCCCTCGGACGCGACGCCGACGGAGTAGTGGAGCCTATTGGGGAGATTGAGCTCCGCTACCTCTCGAACGAGCCGATTCGAGCCGGTGAGTACAGCCGTGAAGATCTTCCGATCGGTGCGGTTGTACGGGGGCCCGCGATCATCCGGGAGAGGAACTCGACCACGCTCGTCTGCCCGGGCCAGCTCGCAGAGGTTGGACGGTTCGGGGAGATCGCCATCGCGGAGGAGTCATGAGCGAGTATCTCCGCGACCTAGGCGATGCGGATTTCCTCGAACGGTACGGCTGCGACCGCTTCACGGCAACCGTGCTTTCGAACCGGTTCAGCTACGTCGTCCAGCACATGTGCGCCCGTCTCCTCACCGCTGCCTTTTCGCCGGTATTGCGCGACTTCTACGATTTCGCGGCGACGCTTGCCGGATCGCCGAGGGCCGACTACCCAACTGCGGCTATGAGCAACAGCATCCTGCTCTTCACCGGCGTCATGACCGACTCGGTGCGAAACACGATCGAGGAGTTCGGTGTCCACCGTCTCGAGCCCGGCGACGTGATCGTCGCAAACGACCCGTACCGGGGCGGTACGCACGTCAACGACATCCTCTTCATCCGGCCGGTCTTCCATGAGGGTGAGCCCGTCGCGTTCGTGAACGTCAAGGCGCATCAGCTCGACATGGGCGGCGTGGTGCCGGGTGGCTTCAGCATCGCGAAGATCAGCGTGTACGAGAACGGGCTCGTCATGTCGCCACGCGCTCTCTACAAGGCCGGCGTACCCGTGCACGAGACGTGGAGCATGATCTTCGACAACGTTCGGCTAGGGGATGTCCTCTTCCCAGACATGAAAACGGTGTGCGCCGAGCTCGAGCTCGGCGACCGCCTCGTGACCGAGTCGATCGAACGTTACGGCAACGCTGCTGTGGCGGGCGCGATCGAGTACGTGTGCGACGCGGCCGCCGAGCGGATGAGTCGAGCGCTCGAGTCGATCCCCGACGGAGTCTGGGAAGGGGAGGACATCTCTGACTGCGATGCGATCGACGACGATGAGGAGTATCGCGTGCGCGTGCGTGTGACCAAGCGCGGCCCGCGTGCGGAGGTCGACTTCAGCGGTACGTCGCGACAGGCGAGAACCTCCATCAACGCCACCGCTCTCGACGCGAAGACGAGCGTCATGGTCGCGTTCAAGTATCTGTTCGACCCTGGTAGCGCATTCACGTCGGGTGCCACTCGCTGTGTCGATCTGGTCATTCCGGATCAGACGGTCGTGAGCGCGCTTCCGCCACACGGCGTCGTGCTCGCGTACTGGGAGCAGAGCCAGGTGATGACGTCGGCCCTCCTCCGCGCGCTGGCTCCAGCCGTCGGCCTCGCTGCGATGGCGGGTGACCGGGGCGGGGCGGAGCTTCACAATGCGCACGGGACGCACCCCGACGGAACCCCCTGGATCTCCGTCGGTCAGTGCGGTGGCGAGATCGGGCCCCTCGGGGCGAACCGCTACGGCGACGCCGAGAGCCAGATGATCAACTATCAGGCGAACGGGATCGCGCCGCCGCTCGAGGCTATCGAGTCTGAGGCGCCCGTCGTCGTCCTCCGCCACGAGATCGTCCCCGACACGGCTGGGCCGGGGCTCCATCGAGGCGGCGCCGGCCTCGTGCGCGACTCGCTGTGGCTCGAAGCCGCTGATCACCACGTCATGTCGCTTCGTTTCAAGCGGCCACCCGGGTTTGGCGTGAATGGGGGAAAGGACGGGGCGACAGGCGGCGTCTGGCTGTGGGAGCCGCGCGGGCTTCCCACAGGTATCCCCGAGTTCGATCTAGATTCGTACCGAGACGCGATTCCGGTGGCGGGCGTCGTCGATCCTGTATCGAACGCCCCGAGCACGGGCGGAACGTACGTGTATCCGTACAGCGTCCGGTCGTGGCCGACGGCGCCACTGGCGCGACTGCGCTACGTGAACAATGGGGGTGGAGGTTGGGGCAACCCTCTCGAGCGCGACCCCGAGCTCGTCAAGCGCGACGTGCGCGACGAGTACGTCACGATCGAAGGCGCAGAGCGAGACTACGGCGTCGTTGTGTTCGGCGATCCCGAGAACGATCCCGAGGGGCTGATCGTCGACCTCGAGGCCACGCGTCGGTTACGCGTCGAGCGGTCCCGAGTCGGACGGACTTCGGACGGGACAGCGGGATCGACGCCAGACCCTCGAACTGGGTGACACGGCCGGAGCAGCGGCACTGGTGCTCGTCCTCGTAACCTGATTCTGTTGGACTGCGTGTTCGTCGCGACGGTATCGATCAAGTTTCATTCGCCCGCAGGTGAGACCCCTGGCGTGGCGGATGCGCTGATGGAGATCGAGGGCGTGATCACCACCAGGGTCACACCGGGCGGGGGCTGGGTCATCTACCGTGTCGATGTTGCCGTCGATCTGCCGGAAGACGCCGTCGAGCCGTCGCTTGCCCCCGCGCGGGCCGTTGCGGAGAGGCTAGGGCTCGAAATCGTCGGCGGTTCGGCAGACGTGGAGGTCGAGGATACGGGCGTCCCGTTTACGGGGCGGGCGGTCGCCTTGCATACCGACCTCTAGACTGCGCGACGGAGCAGGGAGGCTGCTGATCGACGCTACTGCGGCGGCGTTGAGGCCCGTCGCTCGATGGACGCAGATGCGAAATGGTGGCCTGCTTCAGTGCGTCAGCCCGTCTTGATCCAGACCGATTTCACGTTCAGGTACTCGTCCACGTGCTCGGTGCCAAGCTCGCGGCCGTACCCGCTCTGCTTGTAGCCCCCAGCGGGAACGGCGGGGTCGACGCGTTGGCCGGTGTTGACCCAGACGGAGCCGCTCCTGATCCGGCCCGCGAGCCGGTGGGCAGTCGAGATGTCCCTCGTCCAGACGTACGCCCCGAGGCCGTAGTCGCTGTCGTTTGCAAGCCTCGCGACCTCCTCCGCGTCGTCGAACGGGATCGCCGCGATCACGGGTCCGAAGATTTCCTCGCGCGCGATACGCATGGAGTTCCGCACGTCTCCGAACACGGTTGGTTGGACGTAGTAACCGTTGTCGAAGGCCTCGCCGCGGACGCGATCCCCGCCCGTGATGAGGGCACCGCCTTCGTTGCGCCCGATCTCGATGTAGCCGAGCACGCGCTCGAGCTGCTCAGCCGACGCAACCGGCCCAAGCTCGGTTGCAGGGTCGAGCGGATCGCCGATCTTGAGCGATGCCCCGAACTGCGCGACGCGGTCGACGAATTCCTCGTAGACCGGACGCTGGACGAAGAGCCGCGATCCGGCGATGCAGATCTGGCCGCTGTTCGAGAAGACAGCCATTGCTGCTGCGGGCACAGCCGCGTCGAGGTCGGCGTCCGCGAAGACGATGTCGGGGGACTTGCCGCCCAGCTCGAGCATCAGCCGCTTGAGGTTCCCCGCCGAGGCCTCGACCACGCGGCGGCCGGTCTCGACGGATCCCGTGAACGTGACCATGTCGACGTCAGGGTGCGCGACCAGCGCCGCCCCCGCATCGCCGAGTCCGGTCACCACGTTGACAACGCCCTCGGGGACGCCGGCCTCGAGACAGAGCTCGGCGAAGCGGAGCGCGCTCAGCGACGATTGCTCTGCCGGCTTGTGCACCACCGTACAGCCCGTCGCGAGCGCGCCGCCGATCTTCCAGCTCGCGGTGATCAACGGCCCGTTGAACGGCGTGATCGCCGCGACGACCCCGACAGGCTCTTTCAGCGTGTACGTGAGCATGTCGGCGATCGAGTTCTCGACGGTCTTGCCGGAGATCGTTCGCGCCTGGGCTCGAGAACCAGCGGAGCGAATCGACGACGGCCTTCGTTCGCCAGCCGACGTTCCCGATGGGGACGCCCATGTCGACCGCGTCGATCAGGGCCAACTCGACGCCGTTCTGCTCGACGAGGTCGGCTAGCCGGATCAGGACGGTCTGGCGCTCGGCTGCCGAAAAGGAGCTCCAGTCCCCGTCGAAGGCACGGCGGGCCGAGGCCACGGCAAGGTCGACGTCGGCCTCACCCGCCCGTGCGAGAGCAGTAACCACGCGGCCGTTGGCGGGGCTGATCGTGTCGAACGTCTCTCCGGCCTGCGCCTCGACGTAGTCGCCGCCGATTAACAGTTGCTTTGGCGGCCCCGAAAGGAACGCCGGTAGCTCGTGGGCCGCCAGGGTCGTCATGTAGAGCGGTCGGCGGAGACCACGTCCTCCTCGACGGAGACGTGCGAACAGAGGCCCGGACAGGCGCTGGAGTGGCCGCCGCCGTTCGGGCCGTGCCGGGGGCGAGCGAGGACGAGATCAACCATGGAGATAGCAGGGAGCATAGTGTGTACCCGTCCCCATCGTGGTTTTTTCGAAGGCCCTAGCATCCAATTTCCGGTATGTCGTACGGTAGGATGCTTCGGTGATCTCAGTCGAGGACTCAGGCAAGGTGATCGCCGAGACGCCGTTTCCGGCAGCTGAGACGATGCAGTGGCCGTACGAGTACTACCGCGCCCTGCGCACAGGTCCGCCCAGACGGCTTCCGAGCGGGGAGTTCGTCGTAGCCCGCCGCGCGGACATCGTCGAGATCACCCGGCGTCCGGACGTCTTCTCGAATCACCACTCCGCGTACGACGACGGCTGGATGCGTGCCGCCACGCTTGACGACGTCGCCAACCCCGAGTACGTCTGGGGCCTTCCCCTCAGCGATCCTCCCGACCACACGTGGAAGCGAAGGCTCGCGTTCGAGATGTTCAAGCCCGGGGCGCTCCGTCGGCAGGACGATCTCGTACGACGGCTCGCAGATGAGCTGATCGACCGCTTCGCTGCGCGGGGCGAGTGCGAGTTCGTGAGCGAGTTTGCGGTGCCGCTACCCGCGTCCGTGATCCTGACGCTGTTCGGCCTGCCGCTCGACTACCTGGAGCGCGCCATGACGTGGATCCGATACGAGGGCTTCGGGTCGCGTTTCGCCGCTCCGGACAACCAGAGAGCCGCGCGGGACGCGATCGTTGACTGTGGAGCGTTCGTCCGTGAGCAGGTCGTCGCGCGGATGCAAGACCCTGGGGACGACGAGCTCTCGCTCCTGGTGCAACGCTACGCCGATCGTCCCGGAGAGCTCGATCTCGCGCATCTCGTGAGCGATGCGACGTCGTTGTTCATCGGCGGGACGATCACGACGGCGCACCTGATCTCGAGCCTGATGATGCTCTTCATTCGCAATCCCGAGCAGATGGGGAAGGCGTGTCGCGACGGCCGGTTGCTGAAGCAAGCGGTCGAGGAGGGCTTGCGCATCGACGCGCCCGTCCAGATGAGCCTCCGGCTCGCGGTCGAGGATGCCGATGTGAGTGGCGTCACGATCCCGGCAGGCTCAATCGTCCTCTTGCTCTGGGGTGCGGCAAATCACGACGAGACTGCATTCGACGCGCCCGAAGAGTTCAATGTGGAGCGCCAGAACTTTAGGGATCACACGGCGTTTGGGAACGGAATTCATTTCTGTATTGGTGCGCCGCTTGCCCGACTCGAGGCAACTGTCGCCTTCGAGCGGCTCTTCGCGCGCCTCCCCAACCTGCGGGCTGCCGAGGGAAGGAACGACTTCGCGAACGAATGGACCGCGGTCTTCCGCGGTCCCCGTGAGGTTCATGTCGAGTTCGGCACGGTGGACTAGGAGCGCTGATCGTGCCGACGAGAACATCCTTCGACTACGTCATCGCGGGCGGCGGTGTCGCCGGCGCCGTGCTGGCTGCGCGGCTGAGCGAGGACGAGCAGACCGACGTGCTGCTGCTCGAGGCAGGCCCAGACCTCCGCCCTGCAACCGCACCGGACGCGTTGCGCAGCCCGAACTCGTTTCGGGCAATGGGGGGTGAGGCGTTGCGCCACTACACGTGGGGTGGGCTATCGGCGCTCCGCGCCTCGGGCCAGAACGCGGATCCGTACCTGCGGGGTCGTGGTCTCGGGGGGAGCTCGGCGATCAACGGGATGGCGGCGGTGCACGCGTTACCGGAAGACTTCGAGACCTGGCAGGAGGCCGGCTGCGTCGGCTGGGGGTGGGCTGACCTACTGCCCGCGCGCATCCGCCTCGAGGACGACCTCGAGTTCGGCGACCTGCCGTATCACGGTCGAGGCGGCCCGTTGCCGATCATGCGCCCGCGGCTCGACGAATGGGGCGCAACCGGACTTGCTCTCCGGGAGGCTGCGCTCGATCTAGGCTACGGCTGGACGGATGACCTCAACGATCCGGTGGGCTCCGGCGCCTCGCCGGTGCCATACGCGTGCCGCGACGGGTGCCGGGTGTCGGTCGCCGACGCCTATCTGGAGTGCGCCCGCAACCGTCCCAACCTGGCGATCGTGTGTGGCGCGCTCGTCGACCGTGTCCTGATCGAGGAGGGAGCGGCCGTCGGCGTTGTTGCTGTTACCCATGACGGTGAGACGGTCTATCGCGGCACTGAGATCGTCGTCTGCGGCGGGCCGATCGGGTCGCCGGGCATCCTCGTCCGCTCCGGAATCGGCCCGGGCCTGACGCTCGCGGGACTCGGCATCCCGCCTGTCGCCGATCTGCCGGTCGGAGCGAGCTACCGCGATCACTGCGGCGTCGGGTTCACGGTCTCACTGCGGGAGGAGCACCGCACTCGTGACCGTGATGCGTATCCCTTGACCTGCTATCTCCGCTACTCGTCGGACCTTGCGGGTGGCGGCCGGAACGACATGCATGTCGCGGCGCTCAACTTTGCCGGCACCACGGAGACAGTGGGGGCTTGGGGTTACGTCAAGGCGAGCGTTTACGAGACCTTCTCGAACGGCGAGGTCCGGGTTGTCTCGCGCGACCCAACAGTGCACCCACGGATCGAGATGAACCTGATGTCCGACGAGCGCGATCGCGTGCGTCTCCGGGACGGCGCCCGCCGGCTCGTCGAGCTCCTTCGCCACGGGGCGTTCGGGCGAATCGCCACCGCTGTCGGAGAGGAGACGGACACGGTCCTTGGGACCAGCAAGGCTGGCCGTTTCGGCCTCGAGGACGTCGACGACGACAGCGCGCTCGACCGCTGGCTGCAGGCGAGCGTGGCAGACACTGCGCATGGCTCCGGCACGTGTCCGATGGGGGGGACGGTGACCCGCGGCGCGTGGTCGACCTCGATTGCCGCGTCGTCGGCGTCGAGTCGCTGCGCGTGATCGACGCGAGTGTCTTTCCCGCCGTTCCGCGGGCGAACACACAGCTTCCGACGATGGTCGTTGCCGAGCACATGGCGAGCAGGATGCGCGGAGAAGCCCCCGCCGGGCGGGTCGCCGCAGTGGTTTCGCCGTGATCGAGCCGGTCGAGATCGTCGCGGACCGCCTTTGCGCGCTCCCGCTTGCCTTTCCGCTCGATCGGCCGCGCAGCGCATTCCCTCCGAGCGCTCGCGGGTTCGGCACCGTCAACTGCTACCTGCTAAAGGAAGGCGACCGTGCACTGCTCGTCGACACGGGGTTCCCGCCCTTCCGTCGGGATCTGCTCGCCATGCTCGACCGGCTCGACGCGACGACGACACTGTCGGTGATCGTGCTGCGCGCTGCCGAGGCGAGCGCGCTCGGGAACCTGTTCACGATCCTCGAGGAGCGCGACGTCGACCAGTTGTACGGCGCAATCGCGCCCTCGATCGTCTACGCGTTCGACAGTCGAACGCTGGCCGAGCGGAATCCGGCAGGCCTGCGGAAGCACGGATACCGCCAACTGGGCCAGTCGCAGACGATCGAGCTCTCGCCGGGCCGACGGCTGGAGGTGTTCAAGCCGATGCTCCAGCTCTTGAACCAGCTCTGGATCTACGACGAGGAGACCCGCACGCTCTTCACGTCCGAGTACTTTGGCCACGTGGTGCGTGAGACCGCTGCGGGGCCGTGGACGGTGGATGATCCAGACGCGGATCCGACCACGCCCGAGTCGCTTGCCGAGTTCCTGCGGCTGGGCAATCGGACGTGGTGGCTTGCCGGCGCGGACGGTGAAGCGCTCGCGGCATGGGTCGGCGAAACCTTCGCTACGCGCACGGTCGAGTGCATCGCGCCGTCGTTTGGTGCGATCCTCCGCGGGCGGGAGGTCGTAGAGCGGCACGTCGGGCTGATGCAGGAGGCGCTTCGGTTACTCGCCCGTGAGCCGCTGCAGGCGGTGACGGCACCGTGAAACCCGTCGCCGAAGCTGTTTCCACCGGGTTGCCGCGCGAGCTGGCGCCCGGCGTCGCCTGGCTCGGCGAATGCATCGTCTATTCACGTGCGACGTCGAACCTCCACTCGTGCAGCTCGAGCTACCTGGTCTCCGGAGACGACGCGTCACTGCTCGTCGACACTGGGTTTCCGGGACACTTCGAGATCCTTGCCCGGCAGCTAGACGAACTGATCGCCCGGGGGGCCGCCCCGCTCAAATACCTCTTCTGCACGCACTGGGAGCCCCCGCACGTCGGTGGCGCCGGTTTGCTGCTCGAGCGCTATCCCGACCTGATCTACTGCGGTGACACGACCGACCTCGACCTGATGTTCCCGCAGCTGCTGTCGGAGCGTCAGCTCGAGGTGCGGGTCGGGAGCAGCATCGATCTGGGCGGCAGGGAGTTCGTGGTCATCCGGGGCGGGTTCGTCGACGGCAGCTCGACGCTTTGGGGCTACGACACGGGCACCAGGGCATTGTTCTCCGCAGACGGACTCTCATTCGGGCACGTCCACGAGGCGGGTCAGTGCAGCCAGACGGCGGAGGAGGCGTCGCCCTCTCTCGACATCCCGGGCATGACGGCGATGTTCTCGGACGCCGCGTTCTACTGGACGCGCTTCACCGACGTCGAGCCTTACGTGGAAGGGCTCGACGACTTGTTCGAGCAACTCGACGTTCAGCTGATCTGTCCGGCGCACGGCCTGCCGGTGACCGATCTCGCGACGAGCATGCCCCTCGTCCGCGAAGGCATGCGCATGGGCGCCCGCGGAGAGTTGCCCGTCCGCATGCAGCACGTCGGATCCGAATAGGACCGTACCGTTGTGAGGCCGCTGCTCGGGTAGTGGGGGCTGGTGCCAGCAGATGCTCTCCAGCAAGCGCGTGTCGATCAAGTGGTATCGTCGGCCGCCAAGGTGCTCGAGATAGGAGATTGGTAGATGAGCCTGAGGGACGCGATCGAGGACACCATCTACAGGTATCAGTGGGGCTACGATGACGACGATCTTGACCTGCTCGCCAGCGCGTTCGCTGAGGGGGCGGTTCTAAATCACGCGATCGACGGTTCGACCGTTGTCGGGCCCATCGCTATCCGTGCGTGGATGGACGAGAAGCGCCAAGTCTTCCGTGACGCGGGCGAGCAGCCGCGCCACATGATCGCCAACGTCGTGGCGACGCTGGAGTCGGAGACCGAGGCGTCGTCGCGTTGCTACATGACAATGATGGTCACACGGTCGGACGGGTCGGTGTACCCCCACCATTCCGGGCGCTACTTCGACCGCTTTGTTTGGGCGGACGACCGGTGGCTATTTTCCGAACGGTTGATCCGGGTCGATCGCGACGTGGCCTTCGCGCACCGTAAGTAGATCGAGTCGACTGGCTGAGCGCCCGCGGACGAGGGTTGTGGACGACGCCGCCGGCGGTTATCCCCAAGACCCGCTCACTGCGGTGCCGCGACTGTTGTCTCGGCTTGTGCGACGATGGACTATGGGTGCTCGCTCTTGAAGGTTTCCTCGTCGTGAGGTGTGTCGTTTTCTTCAGGTTTGCCAATTGAACGCGGGGGACTCGTGAGCGGGACGGGCTCGAGAGGTGCTTCGGCGCGGCAGGGCCGCCGACGGCAGTCTTTGAGCTTGGACATAATTGTCGAGAGCGCGCTTCAGATCGTGCGCGAGTACGGACTTGAGGGTCTCAGCATGGCGCGGCTTGCAAAGGAACTCGGCGTCGGCGTCATGACAATCTACGGGTACACACGTAACAAGGACGAGCTCTTGGATGCGCTCGCCTTTCGTGTGGCCGAGGACATGTACGCCGACCACGTGGATGTCGTGACGGACGCCTGGGACGAGGAGCTACGGGGTCACTACATTGCGGTTCGCCAGGGGTTCTTGCGCAATCCGGGGCTTGCCGACCTCCTCCTTAGGAGGGATCAGGTCTTCGAGTTTCACAAGCGGGCGCGGGATCGGGTGCTTGGACATGTCGAGAGCCATGTTCGGACGCTTCATGACGCCGGTTTTGGTCCGGATGACGCGGTCAGGCTGTTCTATGGATTGTCGTATTGGACAGTCGCTTTCGCGGCGCGCGAAACGAGCGAGTCGGCGTTCGCCGAAGAGGGTGACGAGGCCCGTCGGTCGACTCCGGCGAGCTGGGTCGCACATCTCCCCGAGCAGTTCGCGACGATCCGGGCGGCAGGCGACGCGATGGTGACGCTCACGTCGGAGAAGGAGTTCCTCCTGATGCTCGACACGTTCCTCGACGGCATGCGCGCACGGCTGGCCGATCCGGCCCGTCTGTGAGGAAGGCTGCCTGTGGCCGCTGTCGGTTTGGGCTCGGCGACAAGGCTGGTCGGGGTCGCGTCGAGGCCGGAAAGAGCGTCCGCGCGAACCCGCGTGCCTCGCGAGGTGTTTCCTGCGGGCGCAGGACGCCCTCCCTCTTACCGTCTGGAGGGCGAGAGCACCGCCGCGCTTGACGGACTCAACCGCCTCCGCGCGGAGGAGGTCGACGATGTCGTTCGCGAAAACGATGCGGGCGAAGAACGAGCTAGGACGCCGTTCCGCTTCCATGGATCTCGGCTGTGCTGCTCACTGTGGCTTGTTGCCTCCGTCGACGCTGAGGTCCTGGCCCGTGATGAAGGAGGCGCCGTCAGTTGCGAGGAACGTCGCCGCGGCGCCGATGTCCTCCGGGCGTCCTAGGCGGCGAACGGGCATGAGCTTGCCCCATTCCTCGAGTGCGAGGTCTACGTCCGCGACCCCGCGGCGCTGGAAATTCGTGCGGAGGCGAATAGTGTCGATTGGCCCCGGGCAAATCGCGTTCACGGTGATCCCATGGGGTGCCGTCTCGACCGACAACGACCGCGTGAGCCCGAGAACCGCGGCCTTAGAAGCCGAGTAGATGGTGTGATTCTTGCTTGCGACCTTCCCCAGGACAGACGAGATGTTGATGATCCGTCCCCATCCTCGCTCCCGCATGCATGGCACGGCGAAGTGACACATGAGAAAAGTCCCGCGGCCGGCGACGGCGAGAACACGATCCCACTCCTCCGGCGGGATCACATCGATGTCGCCGTATTCGCGGCCATGTGGTGCCGCGGCGTTGTTCACGAGGATATCGACCTGACCCATCAGGTCACACGTCTTGGACACCAGCATCTCGGCGTCTTCCCTTGATGTGACATCGCCAAGCAGGGAGTCAGCGAAGCTGCCGCTCGAGTTGATCTCGGCCACCAAACGGTCGAGGCCGGCGGTGTCAGGCTGCGGAGCGTCGATGGAGTCGCTCAACGCGTTACGCGAACCCGATCGCGCGATGTCCGTCACCATCACCGATGCGCCTGCCGCGGCCATGACGCGAGCAATGCCCGACCCAATACTGGACTCGCGTCCGCAGCCCGTTATCAGCGCGACCCGTCCCTCGAGCGGTCGGGCCGGCCAAAGAGGACGTGCGACTGTCCGATCAGCGCGCATGATCTTGTTCTTCCGCCTGGCTCATCCGCTGACGTTAGACAATCTTGGACTTGGGATCTGGACGAGTTATCGTAGCCTCTCGATAATCAAGCGAACATTCGTAGTGCCCCTGCGTGGTGCTGGTGTCAGGAGCTGTGCTCGGCAAACCCAAGCTGGTCTCAGAGTGCGAACTCTCGCGAGCCCTTCCCGTGAGCAACCGACGGCTCAATCGGTCGGCGTGAGCTCGTTTCGGTCAGGGCGTATTTCAACCGCTTCCGCTCGTCGCGCGCTCGACCGCCATCCGGGCCGCGCTCTGCATTGCCTGCCCATTGGGCCAGCCCGCATAGTAAGCAAGGTGAAGGACGACCTCGCCGAGTTGTTCGCGAGTGAGCTCCTCGTTGAGGAGAGCACCGAAAAACTGCTTCTCGGCCAGATCGACGCGGCCCAAGGCGGCGACTACGCCTATCGTCAGAAGCCGCCGATCCCGAACGGAGAGCTCCGGACGGTTCCAGATCTCGCCGTAGACGTGGCTAACTGTTTCGCGCGCGATCGGCGCTCGCTCGGGAGGCGGGTCGGCGAGGACGTCGCCATAGCCGAAGTCCTCGCCATAGAGAGCGACGAGGGTGTCAAGCCCCGCGCCGGACATGTTGGAGCCGTCCCTGCTCATAGAACACTCAACCTCCGTGGTGGGGGCAACCGTCGTCGCCTTGCCGAATGACCAGCCGACCTTCCGCGAAAATTGGTCGGGAATATCCAGCAAACTCTACTCGGCGAACCGGCTGAATCGGATGGCCACGCGCAACTACGTTCTGCCCCCGGGAGCTGATCTCAGACGGACGATCAGCCCTCTAGTGCGGAGCTCCGGCGAGGAATGAACGCATGACCAAAACGGCACGGACCGTTCTATCGCGCATTGGTTGAGGAATACGGTCGATGTTGTCGGCGACGAAGGTGCGACTACGTGCGCATCGCGCGAACCATTTCTTCGACCGCCTCGACCTCGTGCTCGACCGAGCGGGGGACCAGGCCCCCATAACCATGGGCGAGGATCTCCTCGCTGTGCTCGACGATGTCCTCGGCCGTCACCGTCGCGACATCGGGCGCGAGCCAACCGTCGCCGACGCCTGTGAAGACGCGCGCATACCGTCCGGCGTTCGCCGAGAAGACCTCACCCGTCTCAACGCAGGCCGTGCTTGCAAGGTACGCGACGAGCACACTGACCGACTGCGGGGTGCACCGTCTGGCCCAGAACCCCTGCACTGTCATCTTGCCAAAAGGTACCTCGCCGCTGACGTCCTCGACGGGGGTCATCCATGCCTTCGGCAGGATGCAGTTCACGCGCACGCCGTGAACCTCGGCTTCGAGGCTCAAGGCTTTGCACAGTCCGACGAGGCCGGCCTTGGCCGCTGAATAGCTCGTGTTTCGTGTCGTCCCGAAGACCCCTGACGTCGAGCTGACGAGCACGATCCGGCCGTACCCCTTTGCTTTCATGATCCGGTAAGCAGGCTGGCCGACGTAGAACGCTCCATAGAGGTGAACGTCGAGCACGTCTTGAAGGTCGTCGAAGCTGACCTCGTCGAATGGGGCCAGGCGAACGATGCCCGCATTGTGCACTAGTACGTCCAGCGTCCCGAAACGAGCGACCGCGAGGTCGGCGAGCGCTTGTCCTCCTTCGGCGCTCGCAACGGAGTCGTACGATGCCACCGCCCGCCCGTCGCCTGCCTCAATGGCTGCGACAACCTCGTCGGCGAGCTCCTGCTGGACGTCGTTCACGACCACCGCGGCACCCCGGCCCGCAAGCTCGATCGCATGCTGGCGCCCCATCCCGCGCCCGGCTCCAGTGACGATCGCCACCTGACCCTCGAAGCTGACGGCGCCCGCACCCATCGGCTCCACGTCGGTGGACAACACGATCACAGGGTATCGACTTGGCCTCGCGCGGGCGGCGGGTGCTCACCGCTCGACCGCGAGGCGATGGGGCATACTGCCATCGGCGTCCGGAGCCATCGAGGCGCCGCAGCCACGAATAGGAGCGTACCTATGAGCTCAATCGCGAGATCAATGCGTCTCGAGGACGTTGACGTCATCGTCCCGCCGGAAACGCTCGGCCCTCAGTTCGCCGGTGTGCCGACCGTGCGTCTGGCGTCGGTAGCGCTCGGGACGGATGAGACGCACGTCAATGCGGTGTACTTCGAAGCGGGTGGACGGAATCAGCCGCATACCCACACGAACGATCAGATCCTGCTCTACCTCGAGGGCACGGGTGTCATCGCGCTCGACGGCGGCGAGGACCAAGTCATCCCGAACGGCGAGATCGTCCTGCTTCCTGGGGGCGTGCCGCACATGCATGGCGCCACTGCCGACGGGCCGGCCATGCATCTTTCGATCATGCGCGACGTCGACATCGACTTCGACTGCGTGATTCCGGACTCGTGGAGCAAGTGGCGGTTGCTAGCCAGCGAGGACGAGGCGAACCCCTCTGAGTAGGCGCCCTCGTCCAGCTGCACCGCCCGGAACCTGTGATTGGCCGTCGTCGCCTTCGTCTGTTATGTGAGAGTCAGCACTGCCTTGCCCGTTATCTGCCGATCCATGAGTGCCCTCATGACCTCGGATGCCTGCTCCCATGGTGCCACGCGATCGATCTGGGGGTCGACTGCGCCGGACGCGAGCAAGGTCGCGAGATATGCGAGGTCACTCGGCGCGGTGCCACGAGCGGGTGCCTCGGTAAAAACGCGCAAGGCATGAATGCGCGCACGGTTGGCGCGTAGGTCGAATGGTGAGAATGCGGCCGGCTCACCGCCGGAGTGACCAACCGAGACGAGGATCCCGCCCGCCCCAACGCGCCTGATCGCCGCCTCGAGCGTCGGCCCTCCGACGGATTCGACGATCACGTCTTCGGGTGGGCCGCTCGCATCGATTCCCGTCACTACCTGATCGGCTCCGAGCGCCTCGAGATCCGCTGCCGACGAGTCGCTGCGGACGACGGCGGTGATGGACTTGGCCCCCGCTTGTCGCGCGAGCTGGATCGCGTAGCGTCCGACGCCGCCGGTCGCGCCGGTGATCATCACCCGGCGTCCGAGCAACGAGCCGTTCAGGTCGAGCGCATACATCGCGGTCAGGCCCGCAACGGGAATGGTCGACGCGCTCTCCACGGCCAGGGCGTCCGGTAGCTCGGCCAGGCAAGCTGTGTCAACGGCCGCAAGCTGCGCCCACGCCCCGGGCGGAGACGTAAAGCCGAGAACCCGTGCTCCCTCGGAAGGGCCGGAGCCATCGGCGGCGGCAAGGCGAACGGTGCCGGCGAGGTCCCAGCCCCAAACCGCCCCCGCAGGAGCCGAGCCGAGAGCCATCAGCTCGCCACGATTCAACGAGCAGGCTTCGACCTCGACCAGGGCTTCGTTCGGCCGTGGGACCGGATCCGAAACATCGGCAAACTCCACGCTTCCCGCGGTCACCACAAGAGCACGCATCAGACCGAACCCCTGGTCTCGAGAACAGTTACTTCCTGCATGACATCGTCCCTCCATCGCTCTGGACGGCTCTCCTGCATCGCGGCTCGCAGGATGAGTCGTCGTCTGGTTGGTGGTCGTCCCACTAATCCGGTAGCTAAGCGGCGCGCACGGCCAGCTCGATAGAAACCTGTCCGTCCGCGACGGCGATCGGATACATGCGGAGCTTGCCCCGATAGTCGGTGAGGACAGCTTTACCGTTGGCGGCAAGATCGAATTCGTAGCCGTGCCACGGGCAACGGAGGATGCGGTCTTCCAGCCCGTACGCCATTTCGCCTACGATGCAGGGGAGTGCCGTTCCCGAGATCCGTGCTCCTTTGCAGATCGGCGCAAGGGCATGAGGGCAGACGTTGAGAACGGCGTAGAGGGTGCCTCCGGCGTTGACGACGCCGATCGAGCGGGACTCGATCTCGACGATAGTGACGGTGCCGGGAGCGAATCGCTCGACCGGACCGACCGGGTGACGGACGACCGAGCGCATTCAGGCCTTCTGTCTGGTCGCCGACGCCTCGTCGGGGATGCGTGGGCGTGCGTCCCAGCGAAGCCAGCGGGCGCCGTTCGTAGCGAACACAGGCTCGTGCCAGGGGGTTGGCAGGATGGCCTGGAGCTCTGAGGGGAGAGTGGTGTCCCAGCTCGGGTATCCGCTGCCGTAGACCAGGAGCTCGTCGAGCGCGATCTCCTGCGCGAAGATTCTTTCCAGCATCTCCGGCTTGGCACGGCGCTCGAGCCCGTAGGTGCAGATGCGCACCTGGCGATAGAACGTCTCCGACGGCGGCTCCGTCATCCACGGGACCTCCCGCCGAAAGGCGAGCCATGAAACCTCCAGGCGTCGCAGAAAACCGGCTACCCACGACACGCCTGCGCCTACCACGTAGATGCGGAGCGTCGGGTACTTGAGCAGTACGCCGTTCGCGATCAAGCTGAGCAGATGGCTCATCATGGCCATCGGCGCGAGAGCGACATACTCGCCGAACGTCAGCGGAGTCCCGCCTGCCGTCCCGGTCGGCGTCAGCAGATTGTCGCCTCCGCGGTGTAAGACGATCGGAAGATCCAGCTCCGCCGCCGCCTCGTAGATCGGGAAGTACATCGGGTGACCTGCCAGGCGGCCGTTGGGAAAGGCGGCGAGCAGCGCACCTGCGATCTGCGAATTCGCTCCGATGCGGCGGATCTCAGCCGCTCCGTCGGTCGCCTCCTGCGTGTTGACCACGACGACACTATGCAGACGTCGGTCTCTGTCGAGCCAGGCGTCGACAGTCCAGTCGTTCAGCGCGCGGATGAACACGCGGGCCAGAAACGGGTTTGCGCTTGCCGGCGCGAACATCGCTCGGTCGTGAAGCAGCAACGCACGGGTCACATCGTGCGGATCGAGCCACTCCTCCCCGAGTCTCTCCGCGCTCGTCGCAGAACGGTACCCGGCCTGGGCCGGGGCCGCTGCGGTCCCGTCGCCGAGCGGATTCGAATGCCGCACGGTCGGCAGGACCTGTCTTGCGCCAGCACCTCCCGGCAGTGACTCGGGCCGACCCACGTAGTCGCGCCACTCGCGAGGGAGGTACTGGAGGACGTCCTCCTCCGTGCTGGACTCCCACCGATGGTGGATGCAGGCGTCGACGACGGCGAACGTCACGCTGCGGTGACTTCCGAGCGGGACCGGACGCTCGGGCCGGTCGCCGGGCGAGTGTCGCTCGGTAGCCTCAGGACGCTTCGGGCGTTGTCGACGAACAGCTTCGAATGCCAGCGATCGGGGAAGATCGATGAGATGAAGCGCGGATCATCGAAGTCCCAGTGCGGGTAGTCGCTCGTGAACACGAGCATGTCCTCGATACCCTCGAAGGCTGACAGTTCGGCTATGAACCGCTGCCGGTCGGCCGGAAGCGGTATGGCCTCGATCGGCTGAGTGCCGAGAAAGAGCCGCTCATGGAGATATTCGCTTGGCCACTTCTTGACCCACCGGCTCTCCCGCTTGATCAACTGGTAGTTGGCGTCGAGGGTCGCGCCGAGCCACGGGAGCCAGGACAGGCCCCCCTCGTTCATCAGCAGCTTGAGTCCGGGGTTCTTCTCGAAGACGCCGTGGACGATCATGCTCGTGATGTGGCTCATCACCGGCTGGTGGAACAGGGAGTACGCCTCGAACTTGAAATGATGGAGGCCCCCTCCCGAGACGAACGCCGCGCTACTTCCTAGCGCCTCGCCACCGGAGACGTGCATCTCGATCGGGAGTCCCATCTCCGCCATCGCCTCGTAGAGCGGATGGTAGGCCGGATGACCGAAAGGCTTTCCGAGCCCGTTGAACGAGATGTACGCTGTGGCGAAGCGTGGATTCTGCCCCGTGCGTCGGATCTCGGCGGCTCCCTCCTCAGGCATGTGTGTCGGCACGAGGAGGGCGCCGAAGAGGCGCTTGTCGTTCGTTTGGCTGAGCCAGCGATCGGCGTTCCAGTCGTTCATCGCCTTGGCTAGCGCCGTCGCCAGGTCTGGGTTGGGGTGTGCTGCTTCCGAGCCGGGGTTGTGGCCGAGAACGACGGCCTCGATCGGGTACGGGTCGAGAAGCTGCTCTCGCATGAGCTCGTATGACGACCCAGGGGGTCCGCCGCCCTGAGGAAACGAGTCGAGACGGAGATTCGCGCCGTCGGGATTGTCGATCTGCTGCCGTGGTGGGTCAAGCGGCACAAGCCGGCCGTCGCCGGGCATCGTGACGTAGTCGCGCCATGCCTTGGGTAGGTACTCGAGATACTCGTGGCGGGTGACGGGGCCGTGATGGACGTCGCAGTCGATGATCGGGCCGTCATACACTGTGCGACTCGCCTCCCGGTAAGGCGCCGGCGCGGCTCTCGGGTGACCGGACGGGGCCGAGCGGACACTCGACGATCTCGACCTGCGCACCAGCCCGGTCGATCGGCTGCAACCCCCGCGTGCCCTCGAGACTCGCACGGTCGAGCCTGAAGCCGACGGCGCCGAGCGTCGCCACGGTCACGATCGGCCGCTTCACGACGCGGCGGGGCGCTCGCCCAGTCTTACCCGCATGAAGGCATCCTAGCGCACTCGGGTCGATATCGTATGGAATACGGTAGCCTCATTGGAGGCTCGATTCCGATCAGAAGCCAGTCTGCCGTTGCCACGACAGAAGCGAGGATGTCCCATGGCGTTGACGTTGTTCTCCGCGAACGATCACTTCATTGAGCCAGCGAATCTATTCGAGGGGCGAGTGCCCGCGAAGCTGGCCGATCGAACACCGAAGCTCGGCGAGGTCGACGGCTTTCTGACGTGGAGCTTCGAGGGGGAAGCGAAGCAGATCTCGGCGCTCCTGGCCCATGTGGGCCTGCCGGAGGGCTGGTCCGAGAAGCGGGTTACGTGGAACGACATGCGCCCCGGCTGCTACGACGCGGTCGCGCGCCTGCAGGACATGGACGTCGACGGCGTGTTCGCGTGCGTCCTCTTCCCGACCTTCCCCGGCTTCGGGGGTGAGATGTTCATGGCGTCGAGTGACCGGGATCTCTCCCTCGCGTGCGTCCGCGCGTGGAACGACTTCGTTCTCGAGGAGTGGGTGGCGGCCGACCCGGGGCGCTTCGTCCCGCTGCAGGTGCCGTTCTACAACGAGCCCGAGCTCGGAGCCGACGAGATCCGGCGAAACGCGGAGCGCGGCTTCAAGGCCGTGACCTTCATGAATCCGTCATCCAGAGGCCTGCCCTCGATGTACACATCCCATTGGGATCCGATCCTGCGTGCCTGCGAGGAGACCGAGACAGTTCTCTGCCATCACACCGAGCCGCATCCGAACTGGTTGCGAGCCCCGGAGGCATCGTTCGGGATGGGCACCACGCTATTTCAGAGCAATGCGATGATGGTGGTCAACGAATGGATCTGGGCGGGAATACCGCTTCGGTTCCCCAAGCTGAGGGTCGTTGTGAACGAAGCAGGGGGAGGCTGGTTGCCGCATCTGTTGGAACGCCTCCGCTACGTCGTTGGTCGCTCCGGTATCCACCGGGTCGGCTGGCCTGCGCCGGGGCAAGATCCAGTCGAGCTGCTCCGTTACTTCAGGTTCTCGACTCAGGAAATCCATTCGGCCGTCCGCGTCGGCGACGAGCTCGGTATCGAGGACTGGCTGCTAGAGACGGACTATCCGCACCCAGAGACGGTTTGGCCGCGCTCCCAGGAGGATTTCCAGCGTCCGCTCTCTGGTATGTCTGACCGATTCGTTAGTGACATCACTTGGAGGAATGCATCCCGGATGTTCCGACATCCTGTTCCGTCGAGTCTTCAACTTCCTTCGACGTAGTTTCACGAGCTCAGTACACCGCCGCGTCCGGGCCTCTTCGTTGCGGTGTTACGCGTCACGTCGCCTCGATCGACGCCGTTAGGTTCGAGGGTCTCCGGCCTGGCCCGGAGGATGCTCCTCCCCGAGGTTGTCATGTAGCCTGGTTGCCGCGGGCGGTCGTCTGGGTGCGATCGAGCACGACCTTGCCGCCTTCGACGGTTACGGCGAAGGCATGGATGCCGATCCGATCGGGATCGCCGTAGCAACGACCGGTGTCCGCATCGAACTCATACCCGTGCCACGGGCAGCGGATCACGAACTCCGCGTCGGAAAGCGCATAGCGAGTGTCGGGATCGTCCGGCGCCTCCACGACCTTTTCGAGCATGCTTCCGTTCGACAGCACCGCACCCTGATGCGGGCACCTGTTTCGGAACGCATGAACGCCGTCGTGAGTACGACAGACCACGAGTGACAGGTTGTCCACCTCGAGGGCCCGCATCGTTCCGACAGGAAGCTCGTCGAGATCGATCAGCTCATGCCTCACGAAGCAAGGTGCCCGAGACGCGGGAACGACTCCACGACGTTGCGGAACCTAATCCGCTGCCTGATGTCCTCTGGAAGCGAATTCGGCAGCACGATCTTTCCCGAGTCGGCGTCGTAGTGCGGGTAGTCCGTGGCGAAGACGAATACGCGTTCGAGCTCGTTCGTCTGGATCAGGTTGAGCAACTGCCCCGGCGTCAGGTCGGTCGCCGGCTGCGTCGCGATCCTGACGTTGTCCCTTATGTGCTCGCTCGGCATCCGCTTCACCCAAGGCGCGAGCGCGCGCAACTCGCGGAACTGCTGGTCGAGTCGGGAGACGAACCAGGGAACCCAGCCGGGGCCGGTTTCCAGCAGTACGACCTTGAGACTCGGGAACTTGTCGAACACGCCGTTGCAGATGAGGCTCAGCAGCTGGCACTGGTTCGCATGAGGCGCCGCCACCATGTGCCATTCGAGATAGCTTCGCGGATGACCGATGACGGTCTGAGTGTGGCCGCCATGGTGGAGAGAAACGACCAGGCCGTTGCGCTCCGCGGCCTCGAAGATCGGCCAGTAGAAGGGATCGCCGTATTCGCGCGTATGGACGGTCGGCAGCATTACCTGCACGATCGACGGATGCTCCGCGACCCGATCGATCTCGCGGGCCGCAACCTCCGGCATGTGGGCGACCACCTGAACCGAGCCGAACATGCGGGAATCCCTTTCGAGCCAATGCTCGATCTGCCAGTCGTTGTACGCTGCCGCGAGCGCCGCCATGAAGTCGTATGAGTGCATGACCGCCGACGGGTGGAAGAGCCCGCAGAGAATCGCGTGCGACACCCCTTCCTCGTCGAAGAGGTGCCGGGCCATTGCCACGGGGTCCGTTCCCCGCGTGCGGTCTTCGAGAACCCAGTCCGCGCGGGCACGATCCTCGGTCGGCATCTCGTAGATCCCGGGGGTGTCCAGGCCACGCCACCAACCGCCCTTCAGGGTGACGAAGCGCTGCCAGTAAGGGTCGATGTACGGGGCTAGATCTTCGTAGCTCTTGAGCTCCTCGTGCACGTCACAGTCGATCAGGAGCGTGTCGCCAGCAGCTTCCCGACTCCCTTCCCTGGTTGCTTCGACGATCGTCATTGCTGTCTCCTTTGCGGCTTGCTCTCGTCAGCTCGGGTGCTCCGCGACGACGTGAATCGCTCCAGTCGGACACGACAGCTCGGCGCGACGAAGACGGTCGAGATCGACGCTGTCTACGTCCTGGGCGTAGGCGATCCCGTCCGCGTCGAGATCGAACACCTCGGGTGCTTCCCTCACGCATTGTGCCGCTCCGATGCACAAGCCCGAGTCGATGTAGATCCTCCGGTCCAACGACCACCCTTTCCGGGTCCGTTGCGTCCGGCACAATCCTACTAGACGCCATATCGTAAGTTTGACCATAAGGGCCAGTGCCCGCCACTCCAGGACGTCGCGAGGATGCGGCCGGGACTCTCGCTCGCGTCCACGGGCTGCCGGTGCTCGCGTGCGGCTCGCGCTCCACACCAGCTGCGGACGACGACCTCACCGCTCGTACGACGCTCGCCGGAACACCTCACTCGACGGATCGTCGGTCCACCTGCGAACGACCTCTGCTAACCGCTGCTCACTCCGTGCGTCGTAGGAGGGCAAAGGTAGCTACCTGCTTGTTGCGGGATGGAACCCAGATCGAGGGGTGATCAGAGGAAACTCCATCGTCGACCAGACGTTGACCAAACGGTTGTTTTGTTCTACGCTCGCCCGATTACACGGTTCTTCGTCTCGCCAGCAGTCGGGCATGTTTGTCCAGGAGAGGTCATCCGGTTGAGAAAGGATCCAACATGACGAATGGAAGGAAGACCCGCGGCGGCATCGCGCTTGTCGTCGCTGCTCTCGCGCTTGTCGGAGCCACGCAGGCGTTCGGCGCGTTCTCGCCCAAGGCAACAGTGGCCACATCCGAGGCGACGAACACGACCACCATCACCTACGCGCAAGGAGCGGCCGACGACGCACTCGGGCAACTGACGTACTACGTGCCCGCGTCTGCATTCGCGCCCGCCGCGCAGGTATCGGGCGATCCCGTCGGAAAAGCGACGGTGAAGACCGCAGCGGGGACATTGTCGGGCGATATCGTAACCGGAGCGGGAACCGATTCGGTGACGATCGGCGGGGTAGCGACGACGCTCTCGGCAGCATGGACGGCGTGTGTCGGCTCACCGCCTCCCGGCCCCGTCAACACGTCGAACTACTGGGTGATGAATCTCTCGGGCGGAGGTCAGACGGTGCAGCTACCGATCTACTTCCTCAGCATCAACCAGGATCAGCCGTTCGGCGACGGCTTTATTGCAGCCCTCACGATCTGTCCTCCGGCCACGCTCAAGCCGACCGAGTTGTCGTTCACGCTCGTGGACTCGATCAGCACGATTCCGGGCTGGAATCAGTGGAACATAAAGGCGACTCCGTATTCGGGTACGACGCTGAACAACGCTGGTGCGGTCGAGCTGACGGCGCAGGACAGGCTCCCCTGGGAGGTCACGCTCATTGCGAAGGCCACCAAGACCAAGGGCAAGGTCGTCGTCTCGGGCAACGTCCTCCAGGGCGGATCCGGCGTCGTCGGCGCAACGATCGAGATCCTCGCCGGCAAGAAGGTGGTCGGCACCGCTACGTCCAAGCGGGCCGGGAGCTACACCGGCGTGGTGACCACGACCGCGAAGACGCTCGTCGCGAGCGCGAGTGGGGCAGCGCGAAACCTGCCCGGTTGCACTGCGCCGAGGATGGCGCCACTTCCGTGCGTCTCATCGACGATCAGCGGCTTTACCATCGCGAGCGATCCCACCAACGTCAAGAAGTAGGCGATGACCTTGAGAACTGATTCCCAGGAGGTTAGGTTCATGTCCAAGTTGAGAGTGTCCAAGCGACTCTCGGTGATCGTCGCGGCTGCGCTTGTTGTGGCGCTCGCGGCCGTTGCCGGTGCGACCGCAAGTTCGAAAACGGCGAAGGCCAGTGACTTCAAGATGATGATCATCAGCGGGTTCGGTGGTGTCGCGTCGAACGCCAACCCGGAGATCCTGCAGGGTGCCCAGGCGGCGGCCGACCGAATCAACAAGAAAGGTGGCCTGCATGGTCGCCAGATCGTCCTGACCGGCTGCTCGACCCAGAACACGACGACGGGTGACGCCGCCTGCGCCCGCCAGGCCGTCGACGGAGGCTACGAGAACGTGATGTGGCGGTCGAGTTTCGCGGCCGGCTCGTACAAGATCACCGCCTCCGCCGGCATCCCCTCCATCGGGAACGTGCCGACCCTGACCGGCGACTATACCCCGAAGCTCACCTATCCGATCGCCGAGACGTCGCAGAACGACTTTCTCGCGGCCGAGTCGTATGCGGTGGCGACGGACAAGAGCCTGAAGAAGTGGGCAGGAATCGGTCTTCAGAACTCGGGCTCGTCCCTGACCATCAACCAGTCCCGCACGTTCGCGCAGAAGGTCGGCGGCCAGTGGATGGGATCGGTCCTGTCGTCGCCGTTGCCCGTGCCGGACTACTTGCCGATCGTGCAGAAGCTGATCGGCTGGAACCCTGATATCGTCGTCTGCTCGTGCTCGGTGCCGCACCTCGTCGCGCTCCACGCGGCGTCGAAGCAGCTCGGTTTCACGCCGAAGGTGTTCCTCGGCAACACGGGCACGGTGACGAGCGGAGTGATCTCGCAGTTCGTCGATGGGCCCGGTGTCAACTACAAGCTGCTCGGCGGCGGCGGCACCCCCGATGCATCCGTTGCGAACCCGAAAGACAAGCTGATCACGGCGTTCCGCAACGACATCGTCGCATCCGGTCTCGACAAGGATCCCGTCAACTTCTCCGCCGCGAGCATGTACGGCTGGCTCGCCGTCGTCGGTCTGGAGAAGCTCGCGGCAAAGATCAAGGGCGATGTCACCAAGACATCGCTGATCACGGCGGCGAACTCGGTTACCAAGAAGAACCCGATCGACATCTACGGGGCGTTTCCGTGGGCACCCGGCTCGCCCGGCCCCGCCGCAGTCCCGCGCGACCGCAACGGCGTCGGCTGGGCCCACGTATGGAAGGACGGCCGTTATCAGGTTGTCGGCAAGTACGACACGTGGAAGGTTCTCGGCTACAGGCTCCCATAGCGAGCGGACGAATTCACACCGGCCGGGCGTCGCACGAACGGGCGCCCGGCCTTACCCTTGTCCGACGTGATTCCATTGGCACGGGCTCCATCACCTGGGGGTGAGCTTCGAACATGACGGATATTCTCCAGTACGCTGTCTTCGGACTCGGTTACGGCGCGATCTATTGCCTGATCGTTCAGGGCATGATCACCATCTACGCGGGCTCAGGCGTCCTGAATCTCGCGCAGGCGGCGCAAGCGATGTTCGGCGCGTACTTGTTCCGTCAGCTCCACGACCCGGCCATGAGCGGTTGGCCGTTTCTGCCCGCCGCCGTCGTGACGATTGCGGCCAGCGCGGCAATCGGAGCCGGGATCTACCTGCTCATCATGCGACCGCTGCGCTTTTCGTCGCCGCTCGCCAAGGTATCGGCGACGCTCGGAATCTTGCTCACGATCGTCGGTGTCAGCGCGCTCCTGTGGAAGCCCAACACCTATTTCGTCCGATCTGATCTACCCGACGCGCTCTATCAGGTTGGGAAAGTCCGCATTCCGCAGGACAGGCTCTGGCTGGTCGCGATCTCGCTGGCTCTCACGGCCGTGCTCTGGGGGATCTCACGGTATGCGCGGGTCGGTCAGGCGATCAGGGCCGGGTCGCAGAATCCGCGTGCGCTCGCGAGTCTCGGCTGGTCGGCCGACTCGCTGGCGACGGGGACCTGGGCGCTCGGCTCGGCCATCGCAGGCCTCGCCGGGATCCTGCTCGCACCGCTAACCAATCTCACCGTCGACACTCTGCCGCTCTATGTCATCTGGGCCCTCGCTGCCGCGCTGCTTGGCTCGCTCACCTCCTACTGGCTGTGCTTCCTCTCAGCGTTCGCGATCGGGATCATGCAGTCGCTGATGCAGTCGAACGTTCTGTTCGACAAGCTGCACCTCACCGATCAACCGATCCAGGGAATCGAGTGGAGCCTCCCCTTCGCGGCGATCGTGCTCGTGCTTCTTGTGAGAGGCAAGGGTATCCCCGTCCGAGGGCAGGTGGTCGAGCGGCTACCAGCGGTGGGAAGCGGGATCATCCAGTGGCGCTTCGTCTTCCCGGCTGTCGCCATTCTCTCGTTCTTCATGATGACCGAGTTCAAGCTACGTCTGCTCGGAGCACTGACCGGCACCTTCTCCTGGGCGATGATCATGCTCTCGGTCGTCGTTCTGCTCGGCTTCACGAGCCAGCTTTCCTTCGAGCAGATGGCGATGGCCGGCATCGCGACGCTCATCGCCGCACAGTTGATCCATCAATGGGATGTGCCGTTCGGATTTGCGGTGCTGATCGCGGTGATCGCAGCCGTGCCTATTGGGGCCGCGTTCGCGGTGCCGGCGCTGAGAACGAGGGGCGTCAATCTCGCTGTCGTCACGCTCGGGCTCGGCGCCGTTGTGACGGACATGATCCTTACGCGGGAGGACATCAAGGGGTACAACGGAATCAAGGTCAATCCGCCGTCGCTCTTCGGGATCAGCTTCGATCCGGTCTTCCATACGGATCGCTATGCGGTGATGGTGCTCGTAGCCTTCGCCATCTGCGCCGTTGGCGTCGCGAACATACGGCGCGGCAAGGCCGGCAGCGCGTTGATCGCCGTCCGCACGAACGAGCGCGCTGCGGCCGCGCTCGGGATCGACGTGCTCAGGACGAAGCTGTACGCCTTCGTGATCGGCTCGACGCTTGCTGCACTCGGCGGGATCTTTCTCGCCTTCCAGAGCGAGTTCGTCGACTTCGATACGTTCACGCCCTTCAACTCGATGCTGGCCGTGGCCTTCACGACGTTCGGCGGCATCGGCTTCGTCCTCGGCCCCCTGATCGGCGGCACATTTCCCGTGGCCGGCTTCGGCGGCTGGCTGATCGAGCAATTCTGGCACAACGCGGCAACCGGCTCGTACTGGCTGACCGTCTTCGGCGGTGTCTCGCTCGTCGCGCTTCTCCTGCTTCATCCCGACGGCGCGGTACATGCACAGGCACACACCATCCGAGCGCTGGGACGTCGACTCGATCGACTGTTCGGACGGGCGCCGAGGCCGCCTGTGGTTGAGGCACTTCCCGACGTGGCTCGAGATCAAGTCCCACCGAGAACGCTCGAGGTGCGTGGCCTCACGGTGCGCTTCGGCGGCGTCGTCGCGCTCGAGGAGCTCACCATGAGCATCGGCCCGGGAGAGGTTGTCGGGCTGATCGGCCCGAACGGGGCGGGCAAGACGACAGCAATCGACGCGATCACAGGCTTCGTGCGGCCCGGAGCAGGCGAACTTCTGCTCGATGGCGTTCCGATCGGGTCATGGCCCGTGCACAAGCGCGTCTGGGCCGGCGTTGCACGGTCATTCCAGTCGCTTGAGCTGTTCGAGGAGAGCTCGCTGGCCGAGAACCTTCGGGTCGCATCCGATCCACGGAAGATCTCGGGGTACTTCGTCGACATCGCGCATCCCACGCACAGGCCGCTGTCCTCCGCGGCGGTAACCGCGGTCAAGGAGCTGGAGCTCGAGTCCGAGTTAGGCACGACCGTGAGCGAGCTTTCGTACGGCCACCGTCGGTTGGCTGCGATCGCACGTACTGTGGCCCTGTCGCCGTCCCTGCTTCTCCTCGACGAGCCGGCCGCGGGCCTGAGCGGGGCAGAGACGGAGGAGCTCATCGTGGAGGTCCGGCGTCTCGCCACGGAGTGGGGCATGGGCGTTCTCGTGGTCGAGCACGACATGAACTTCGTGATGGGTGTCTGCGATCGGATCGTCGTCCTCGACTTCGGCAAGCAGATCGCGACCGGTACGCCGAAGGAGATTCAGAGTAACCCGGACGTGATCGCTGCCTATCTCGGCGATCCGGAGCCCGAGTCGGGTGCGACGCCGGTGCTCGCCTAGAGCCGGCGCCGGCCTCGATCAAGTAACGAGGGTCATTCCACCGTCCAGGACGAGCACCTGGCCGGTGATGAAGCGCGAGCTCTCGGCTGCGAGGAAGACCACCGCGGCGCCGACCTCGTCCGGGTGCAGATACCACCGTCCCAGGTGCTCGCCGACGACCGTCTTGTCGCGCGCCGATAGGTTGGCCTCGCCCCAGACGGCAATCCGCTTAGCGTCGAGGCCGGTCGAGGGATGCCAGCGGCTGCCCGCGCTCAGCTCGACGGTCGGGTCTTCTGCCCGCGTGGCGAACGGTGCAACTGCGTTGACCGTGATCCCATGGCGACCCACCTCTTTTGCGAGCACCTTGGTGAAGGTATGGACGGCGCCTTTCGCGGCGGAGTACGGCGTCATGTAGGGATCGCCCACGATTCCGGACGTCGAGCCGACGTTCACGACGCGCCCACTGCCGCGCTCGATCATGCCGGGAAGGACCGCACGCGTGCAGTCGAGTGTCGTGCGTAGCGTCAAGTCGAGCTCCTGCTCGACCTGCTCCGGCGTTGTCTCCCAGAACGGCTTGACGTCCACGTGCCCACCGACGTTGTTGACGAGAACGTCGACGCCGCCGAACACCTCCGTTGTCCGTGCGATCAGCCGCTCGATCTGGTCGCGATCGAGTAGGTCGGTCTCGACCCAGAGAGCGGACTGCGCGCCTGCTGCGGTCGCCGCGTTCGCGACCGAGCCGCCCGCCTTCTCGTCTCGCGCTGCGATCACGACCCTCGCGCCTTCGGCTGCGAAGGCGAGGACGATCCCGCGCCCGATGTTCGCGTTGCCGCCCGTGACGATGACGGCTTTTCCCGCAAGCCCGGTCTCCATGCGCTACGCCGCGTCGAAGAGGATGTGAACAGCCTCGGGGGAGCGCTGATTCAGGTTCGGGATGTGCGTCGCGGGAGGGGCGGCCGGATCGAGCCTGAGGTTCTGGAGCCGGTCGAGGATCCGGTTGATCGCGACCTGACCCTCGAGGCGGGCGATCGGGGCCCCGAGGCAGAGGTGAATGCCCTGACCGTAGCCGAGGTGCTGCTTGACAAGACCCGGGCGCTCGATCTCGAAGCGGTCGGGCTCGGGGAAGGTCTGCTCGTCGCGATTCGCGGCGGCCCAGATGATGATCACGATGCTCCCGGCGGTAATCTCGACCCCGTCGATCTCGACATCCTTCTTCACCACTCGCTGGTTCCACTGGATCGGTCCTTCCAGCCGCACGACCTCCTCGAGGAGTGGTCGCACGAGCTTGCGGTCGGCGCTCACGCGCCGGTGCTCTTCGGGGTGCTGGAGAAGGAGCAGGAGCGTGCTCGCCAGCATGTGCGCGGTCGTGCCGTTGCCTGCCGCAAACAGGTTCACGAGCTCGGTGACGACGTAGGGGAGATCGAGCGCGCCGTCGCGCGCGACCTGGTCGTGCACGAACACGCTGATGTAGTCGTCGGCGGGAGCCTCGAGCCGCTCGAGGATCTTGCGTTCGAAGTACGCGGCAAGATCGAGCCGGTTCTGCTGCTCGCGCGCACGCTCCTCCGGCGAGGCGAGCTTGCTGCCGACCGGCCCCTGCCCCGAGGCCCAGCGGATGAAGTCCGCCTCGTCCTCCGCAGGGAAGCCGAAGACGTCCATCATCACACGCCGCGGGAGCAGACCCGCGAACTCCGACCTGAACTCGGCCCGGCCCCGGCCGATGAACGTATCGATCAAGCCGTCCGAGTTCCTGCGGATGACGGGCTCGAGAGTAGCGAGACGCTCGCGCGAGACGAGCGACGCGCTGAGTGCACGTTGCTCGCGAAGCTCGGGAGGATCCGCGAACGACGTCGCCCAGGGCCCTTCGACCGTGCCGCCCACGCGCGGCCCGCCGAGGATCTGATCGTTCAGGGGGCCGATTCGGTTCGAGAACACCGCCGGATTCCGCACGATGTCGATGATGTCCTCGCGCCGCGAGACGAGGAAGCTACCGTCCGCCAGCCGGTGGACAGGAGCGTTGTGGCGCAGCCACGCGTAGAACGGAAACGGGTCCTCGATCACCTCGGGTGAGGGGTACGCAAACGGGCAGGCGGGCTCTCGTACGCTGGTCACAGCGTCGGCCAGCTGAGCACGCGCACCGAGGCTGGATGCGTCCGGTGCTCGTCACGTCGAGCGCCTGCCCGAAATCGTGTCATCGGCTCGATCCTACTCCTCGCTTCGCGCGTCTGTCTACCGGACGGTTGGTCGTTTTCTCTCGTATGCTCCACCCATGTCTCCGATCGCTCGCCGGGCCGTTCTCGCCCGTAGGCGAAGCCAGACCCACGAGCAACTGGGTGGCTAGCGGGGCCGCGGTCGGCGAGCGGCGATCCCCGCTGCACGCGGACGTTCCGCAGACCCGCGAGCGCTCGATCATCGCCGTCGTGATGCTGACGATGTTCTCCTTCTCGCTGCAGCAGACGGTCGTCAATCCCACACTTCCCGCGCTTCAGCGCGAGTTCGGCACGAGCACGGCATGGTCGACCTGGGTTGTCACCGCGTTTATCTTCGTGGGCGCGATTACGACGCCGTTCATCGGCCGCCTCGCGGATCAGTTCGGACGCAAGCCATTACTTCAGGTTTGCGTCGCAATCTTCGGAATCGCATCCACCGGAGCCGCGTTCGCCCCCAACATCGGAGTTCTGATCGCGTGCCGCGCCGTATCCGGCGTCTCGGGCGCCTTTCTCGCTCTCTGTCTTGCGCTTGCGACGCAGCACTTCCGCCCTGCGCGCGTCGGTGCCGTCGTAAGCGTCGCCGCAGCGTCGATGGCGTTCGGGAACGTCGCCGGCGTCACCGTCGGTCCGGTCGTCGCGGACGTCGCGTCGTGGCGCTGGATGTTCGGGGCGGTCGGCGTGATCGCCGGATGTGCGCTGCTCGTGTCGGTGCGAGGGATACCCGGAGAACACGTGCAACAGCGCACGAGAATCGACACGCGTGGCGCCGCCACGCTGGCGCTTGCGATCGGCATGCTGATGGTCGCCCTCACGGAGGCAAACACGTGGGGCTGGACATCCGCCCAGGTCATCCTGCTCTTTGTCGGATCTGCCACCATGGCGCTCACCTGGGTACTCGTCGAGATGCGAGTCCCCGAGCCGATGATCGATCTGAGGATCCTCCGACAACGAACCGTCGCCTTGACGGTCACAGCGACGGCGCTCGCGGGTTTCGGTGTGTTTTCGTGGTTCATGCTCGTACCGCGCTTCGTCGCCGAGCCGCGCGGGTTACCGCCGCTGCTTGCGGCCACAGTGCCCTATGGGTTCGGCGCAAGCAGTACCGTGGCGGGGCTCTTCATGTTGCCTGCGATGCTCGCCTCCCTCCTCGCGGCGAGCTTTCTGGGGGTGATCTCGGCACGCATGGGTTGGAAGCGTCCGCTCGTGGCCATCCTCTGCCTGCTGACCGTCGGGTACTCGGGGCTCGCGATCTGGCATCAGGACGCTTGGCAAATCGTGATCTTCATGGTGATCTGCGGCGCGGGCGGGCCGCTCAGCTCCGTCGTCGGCAAGATCGTCGCGGACGATGTCCCTCGCGCGCAGCACGGGCTCGTGACGGGACTTACGATGGTCAGCTACTACATCGGCGGCGTCCTTGGAGCCCAGGTGTGCGCCGCCGTCCTCACCGCCCAGACGATTGCGGGGACGGCGACGCCGACCGAGGCGGCCTACGCGACGTGCTTCTTCCTCTGCGCGGCCGCGGCAGCAGCCGCGATCCCTTTTGCCGCGGTGACGGCATGGCGGTCACGGCGGCTCGTCGACGGCGACGTACGGATGTAGGGCGGCCGGCTGGGCGCCGCCTAGAACGCTTACGCGGCGCGGTCGAACTCGATGAACAGCCGCTGCGGGCCCCGGAAGATGACGGCGTGATGGTTCGCGAAGTCGTTCTTGCCCTCGGCGAACCGAATGTTCGTCATCCGCGTGAAGATCCGCTCGAACGCCACCATCGACTCGAGTCGCGCCAGCGGCGCGCCCATGCAGAAGTGAGCGCCGTTTCCGAAGGCCATGTGATCCTTGACGTTGGACCGTTCGATATCGAAGCTCTCCGCGCTGTCGAACACAGCGGCGTCGCGGTTCGCCGAGCCCCAGACCACGAGCACGATCGCCCCGGCAGGTACGGGGACGCCGCCGATCTCCGTGTCCTCGCGCACGAGCCGTGGGCCCATCTGCACAGGCGACTCGATCCGAAGCGATTCCTCGATTGCCTTCTTGAGCTTGGACTGGCTTTCCTGCGCCTTCGCCATCTGCTCGGGGTTCTGGAGAAATAGCATCATCATGCTCGAGAGCAGGTGGGTCGTCGTGATGATCCCGCCGATGAACAGGTTGCTTGCCTCGGAGATGAGGTTCGGCACGTCGAGCTTGCCGTACTGCTCCATGTGCCGCTGAACGTGGATCGAGAGATCGTCGTCGCCCGGATTGTCCACGCGTTCGAGGATGCGGTCACGCAGGAACAGCCCGAGGTCGGTGATGCTGTTGCGCGCCGCCTCCTGGTTCGCCGTCGAGGCAAAGCGAGTACCGAAGCCCTCGTAGCGGCCCCATTCGAGCGCGCGGTCGAGATAGTCCAGCGGCAGCCCGAAGAGAGTCAGGATCACCTTCGCGGGCAGCAGATCGGCGAACTCGCTCACGAACTCGCATTCCCCTCGGTCGATGAAGCCGTCGATCAGTCCGTCGACGTAGCTGTAGACCATCTCTTCACGCTCACGCAGCCGGCCAGGCTTGAACATCTCGAAGGCGATCTTGCGCTTGAGCGTATGGACGGGCGGGTCGCTCGTCACGATGCCCCACGGGTAGTCCTCCGACTTCAGATCGTCGAGCGTCGCTGCGCGCATCCAGCCGTCTTCGAAGACCGAATGCCGGCTCGAGAAGAGCTCGGGATGGCGCGTCACCTGGAAGATGTCCGCGTGCCGGGAGACGACGTACTCGCCCGTCGGCAGCTGGTAGACGGGTCCCTGCTCGCGTAGCGCCTGGTAGTACGCATACGGGCAGCTGGTTGCTTCCGCCGAAGGGAACGGGGTCTCGGCAAGAGTGGTCGCCATGTCGTCGCGCGTCGTCGCCACGGTGATTCTCCTTCGGTCGTCCGTCGGTCGGGACTTCTTCGCTTAGATCCTATCCGACAAACGGTTGTTTTACACCGCCGCGGTCGCCGCGCCGAACCAGCGCTCGGCGGTATCACCGAGAATCGCCGATCGCGTGGAGTCCGGGATCTCCGCGGACTTGATGTCCTCGACGCAGACCCCCAACCCGCCCCGGAACGGATAGTCGGAGGCGAGCATGATCCGGTCGCCGCCGACGGTGTCGATCGCGCAGCGGAGGCCTTCGGGCTGGTACGAGCACGAGTCGTAGTAGATGCGGGTGCGAAGGTAGTGGGGGAGGTCGTGCGCCGCCTCGCCTTTACCGTTGAGGTCCATCACGCGTCGCGTGAGGTAGGGGATCGTCCCGCCGAGATGCGGGATCACGAGCTCGAGCGCAGGGACTCGGTCGAGCATGCCCGAGAAGATCAGGCGGAGGCCCGCAAGCGTCGTGCTGACCATCGTCCCGATGCTCGAGCCGAGGCCCCAGGCGTTGTACGCGTGCGGGAGGTGCTCGAGGGAAGGATGGAGAACAGCGAGCAGTCCGAGCTCTGCCATGCGTGCGTAGAGCGGCTCGAAGCGCGCTTCGTCCAGCGTCCATTCGTTCACGTTCGCGATCAGCTGCACGCCGCGGACCGTGGGATTCGCAGCGAGCCGCTCGACTTCCGCGATCGCCTCGTCCACGTGCGGCAGCGGCACGCTCGCGAGCGTGAGAAACCGCCCCGGATACCGTGTGGCCGCGTCGATCAGCTCGTCATTCGACTCCCGCGCGAGTGCAGCCGCGCCTGCGGCGTCTCCGGCGCCCACGCCGGGCGGAAGCAGCGAGAGGACCATGACGTCGAGTCCTGCGTCGTCCATCTCCGCGACCCGCGCGTCGTCGAGCCGACGTACCTTCGACGAGGCGTCGGCAGCGGCGGCGACGACGATGCCGACAAGGCGCTCGAGCTCGGGGCTCGTCTCGGAGAGCCGCTTCAGGCCGCGCCAGTGGGCCTCCGGCATGTAGTGGCCCTGGATGTCGATCGTTCGTGTCATTGAACTCCCGAGGTCTGACGCGATGGGACTATCGCGTGGATTGCATCGACGAGCGCGGCAAACGGATGCTCGGTGAACGCGGCGAACATCCGGTCGTGGCAGATCGAGACGGCGAGGCCTGTATCGAGCTCCGCCCAGGCGACGGTCGCGCCGACCCCAGGGTGGACGAGAACGTCGTCTCCCTCGATAACGCCTGGGACTGCGAGCCAGAGGCCCCCGACCCCCACCGGAAGATGGCGCCCATACGTGGCGTCGTCGTCGCCGAAGTCTGGGCGCCGCCCGAGGAGTGCGTCGACGCGCTCGGGTGAAAGGAACCGTGTCGATCGTGCCGTGCCACGATTTGCGTAGACCGAGAAGAGGCGCGCAATCGAACGCGCGTCACCGATCCCGCCGACGGCCGGCACGGCGGCCGCGTGGACGCCTGGAAGGTTGAAGACGAGGGGTCCGAGCGCGACCTGGGGCGGCACGCTGAGGCTCGCCAGGGCGTCGGGCGGAGGCGCCGGCGGCGGCTCGGGGAAGGAGAGCCGGGCGACGCGAGCTTCGACCTCGGCCGGGATTCCGAACCAGAACGCCTCTACACCAAGTGGGATGCACAGCTCGTCGTGGACGAACTGGGCGAACGGCCGGCCGAGCGGATCGGTGCGGCGCACGACTTCGCCGAGAAGCCAGCCGAACGACATCGCATGGTAGGCGTTCGTGGTGCCAGGCTCGAAGACCGGCTCGAGGTCGGCCAGGCGACCCGTAACCCAATCCCAGTCAGCGAACTTCTCCGGCGTCACGTCGGGGGGCATCTGTGGGACGCCGGCGCGGTGTGCAAGCACCTGCGCGATCGTCACTTTCGCCTTCCCGTTGCGCCCGTACTCCGGCCAGTACTGCGCGATGGGCGCGTCGAGCTCGAGCAAACCGCGCTCGGCCTGCACGTGGACCGCGAGCGCCGTGATGGCCTTCGAGACGGAGAAGATGGGGAACACGGTGTCGGGTCCCGTTGGTCCGATCCATGCGTCGACGATCTGCTCGTCGCCGACGTAGGCCGCAACCTGAAGGCTGTGCTCACCGAGCTCGACGGCTCGCTCGAGCGCGGCATCGACCGCCGGTGTCGTCAGTCTGGACATCGTCTCTCCTCAGCGTGTCGCGGCGGTCGGGTTCCCGTTCGTCACGTGCGAGAGCCCCGGGGGCCGTCGCTCGCCCCTGTCGGTCTCGCCGACGCGTGTGCCCGTGCATCGGACCGGGCGATGCTTTCGCGGTCGGTCGGTGACATGCCGAGCACGATACGTGCCGCGCTCGCACCGCTGCAACTACCGATTGGCAGAGCACGCGTTCCGGTGCCGCTGCTGGCGCTGCCTAGGCGCGGCGCCGGTGCTAGGCAGGTGGCGCGATCGACTTGCGGGCGTAGTCGATGTCGTACCAGTTGGTCAGCTTCGCGATCCGCCCGTCGACGAGATCGAACACGTCGATCGCGTCGAAGCTGACCTCCCTGCCGTCGGCCGTCCGCCCTGTGAACGTCACCTCGGCTACGACCGTGCCGTCGCGCTCCGAGACGATCAGCCGCGTCGGCTTGTCGACATGCTCCTGCCACGGCATGAAGATCTTGCTGAAGTACTCGATCATGCCCTCGCGGTCGTTGCGGGGGCGGGCGCCCACGGCGCGAAGCCGGCCGTCCTCGTGCCAGATCTCGCGCATTCCCTCCCAGTTCTCGGTGTCGAGACACTCGAAGTAGCGCATGATGACCCGTTGCATGGTTGCTTCGTCCGTCACGGCGCTCTCACGACTTGGCTCGCAACGCGGCGACGTCGGCGAAGGCGATCCCCTCGAGTGCGAGCCCGTGACTCAGGCCCGTGAGCAGGCGCTCGCGCTCCACGATGTTCAGTGCCTCACGCGTGTAGCGGAGGAGCGGCAGTGGCATTGCCGACAGCTGGCGGGCCAGGGCCCAAACGCGAGCCTCGAGCGCGGCCGCGGGCACGACCTCGTTCACGACGCCGAGATCGAGTGCCTCCTGTGCGCTGAGCTCTTGATTCGTCATCAGGAAGTACTTCGCACGCCGCGGGCCGAGGAGGTACGGCCAGATCAGATGAACGCCGTCTCCAGGCACGGAACCGGTCGTGAAGTGCGCCTTGTCGGCGATGACCGCCGTGTCCGCTGCGATCACGATGTCCGCGAGGAGTGGGATCTCCGCGTGGATCAGGGCCGGTCCGTTGATCGCCCCCAGCACCGGGACGTCGATATCGAGTAGGCACTTGAGCAGCCTCTTGCCCTCCCACCAGATCGGATCCCAGCTCGTCCGGCCGCCTGCGAAGCTGGCGCGATTGATATCGGCGCAGAAGGAGTCGCCCGTCCCGGTCACGATCACGATCCGGGTCTCCGGGTCTCCTGCCACCTCGGCGAACGCGTCTCCCGCCTCGCGGTGCGCCGCCGGATTCCAGACGAGCGGACCGCCGTCGGTATGGAAGCGGACCTCGGTGATCCCGTCGACGCGCGTGAGCTCGATCGACTCGTATGCGCTCAAGCGACAGGTCCCGGAAACGCGCCGAGACGCGAGCGATGGTCGGGGGTATGCGTCTCCGGCGTACAGGCGAGGCCACCCAGGATCAGATTGGCGAATTCGTCTGCGATCTCGCTGACCGCCCGGCCGCCACCGGGCTTGTACCACTGGTAGATCCAGTTGAGCATTCCCATCGCGGCGAAGCTCGCAGTCTTCGGCTCGATGTCCGGGCACACGATCCGCTGCTCCTGGCCGTCGCGGATCAGGCGGCGCAGGAGGTCGTCAAAGATGTCGCGGGCCTCGACGACCTCGGCCCGGCGCTCTGCGCTCAACGACCGAAAGTCGTGGAAGAATACGCCCATCTTCGTCAGGTTCTCGGCGTTGAAGTTCACGTGGCTCGTGACGAAGGCGCGGATCTTCTGGAGCGCGTCGCCCTCCATCCGCTCGACCCTGCGCATGTTCTCGAGCGCGTCGTCGTGGACTCCCTTGAGGATCTCGTTGAGCAGATCTTCCTTCGAGTTGATGTAGTAGTAGACGCTTCCCTTGAGGATGCCGACAGCCTCGGCGATGTCCTGGATAGACGTCGATTCGTAGCCCTTTTCGTTGAACACCTTCGCCGCGGCTTCGATCACCTCGACCTTCCGCCGGCGCGGCGGCTTGGAGCGGGTCGAGGGTTCGTCGGCGACGGTCATGTTTGGTGTCGTCTCCTCTGTCGAGGCGGGTGGACCTATATTCCTAGCCTACGCAGCGGCCAGAACCGTGACGAAAAAGTCAAACGTCTGTTTGATACGATAGTTCTTCATAGGCCGGTACTCAAGGCCGTCGCCTCAGAGGGAAGCGGGAGGGAACCATGCAGGGTCGGGAAGTCGTCATCGTCGAGGCCGCGCGCACACCGGTCGGCCGTGGACATCCCGAGAAGGGATACTTCAAGGACGTCCACCCCAATGAGCTGCTCGGCGCCTGCTATACGGCGCTGATCGAGCGCTCCGGGATCGACCCGCTCGAAGTCGGCGACGTCATTGCAGGCTGCGTGCAGCAGTACGGGGAGCAGTCCTGGAACATCGCCCGCAATGCGTGGCTTCAGGCCGGGCTCCCCTTCGAGGTCCCGGCGACGACGCTCGACCGACAGTGTGGCTCGGCGCAGCAGGCCGTCAATTTCGCTGCATCGCTGATCGCGTCCGAGGTGCACGACATCGCGATCGGCTCGGGCGTCGAGCATCTCGGTCGCATCCCGATGTTCGTGGGCCGCAAGTGGTACGACGAGATCGGTGACCCGTGGCCGACCGAGCTGCGCGAGCGCTACGCACTAGTCGACCAGGGGCTGAGTGCGGAGCTGATCGCCGACAAGTGGAACGTCACGCGTGAGGAGATGGACGAGGTCGCGCTCCGCTCGCATCAGAACGCCGCTCGGGCAACCGACGAGGGACGCTTCGAGCGGGAGATCGTCCCAATCCAATTGAATGGATCTCGCTACACCGATGACCAGGGCATTCGGCGCGATACGACCGCGGAGGCGCTGGCAAGCCTGAAGCCCGCCTTCAAGGAGGACGGCCGCGTCACGGCTGGAAACTCCTCCCAGATCTCGGACGGCGCGGCAGCCGTGCTTCTCATGGACGCCGAAACCGCCCGCAACCACGGTCTCAAGGCCCGCGCGAGGATTGTCGACCACACGACAGTCGGCGTCGATCCGGTCACGATGTTGACGGGCCCGATTCCGGGCACGCGCAAGATCCTCGAGCGGAACAAGCTCGGCATCAACGACCTCGACCTGATCGAGATCAATGAGGCCTTCGCCTCTGTTGTCGTCGCCTGGCAGCGCGAGCTGAACCCCGACATGGATCGCGTCAACGTGAACGGCGGCGCGATCGCGCTCGGGCATCCGCTCGGCTCGACCGGTGCGCGGCTCATCACAACGCTCGTCCACGAGCTCGAGCGCTCGGACAAGGAGCTCGGTCTCGTCACCATGTGCTGTGGTGGAGGGCAGGGGACGAATACGTTGATCCAACGGGTCTGAGCCACCGACCGTGGTCGAGCTACCCGCGTCAGCCGTCGCGCTGATCGAGTCGGGCGCGCACGCGCATCTCGCCACGATCAACCCCGACGGCACGCCGCAGCTCTCGCTCGTCTGGGCAACGATCGAGGACGGCGAGATCTGCGTGGCGAGCCTGACGCACCGGCAGAAGCTGGCGAACGTCCGTCGCGACCCTCGGGTCGCCGTCTCCTTCGAGTCGAAGGAGACGGATGACGGAGCGGGGCTTGCCTATTACCTATTCGTACGCGGGCGCGCCCGACTCACCGAGGGTGGCGCGCCCACGCTGCTTCGACGCATCGCCCCGCGCTACCTCGAGCCGGGCGTGAAGTTCCCGCGGGGCGACGACTCGCCGGAGGGCTGGATCATGCGCATCGCACCGGAGAGTTGGCGCGGCTACGGGCCCTGGGGCGCTGGCCCCTGACGTCGAGCGCTCTCGCTCCGTGAGCTCAGGGTTGCGGCGGCCATTGCACTGCGGCCCTGCGCTCTCGCCATTGCACGATGCAGAGGCGCTGGACGAAGTGCCAGCCGGCATCGGTGCGGACGAAGCTGTCGCGGTAGCGCACGGGCATCGTCACGATCTGCGCACCTCGACCGTCGTCGCGGAGGTGGTACGCAATGCAGTACACCGTCCCGGACGCTCGGTCGCCGTCCACATCGCAGACGACGTTCCCGATCAGATGAAACGTGCGCACATACAGGCGTTCCATCTCGGCAACGAGGGTCGCGAAGTCCGGGGCGGATTGGTAGACGTACGTCGGCTCGTGAGGAGCATCGGCTTCGTAGACAATGAGCCGTCCCCCCGGCACGAACAGTGCCGCGAGCGCTGCGCTCTCACGGTCGTCGACTGCGCACGCGTAGCGATCGATCAGCTGGCGTAGCGCGACGATATCGGCGGCTCCCACCGCGAGCTCCATAGCGGGCCGCTAGAACGAGCGTGGCAGCCCGAGGTTCTCGGCGATCGCGTTGCGCGCCATCTCGTTGGTGATCGGGCCGATCCGGAAGAGGCGCGCGTCGCGCCAGTAGCGCTGCATGTCGGTCTCGGCCGAGTAGCCCATCCCGCCGAGGATCTGGATGCCGAGATCGGCGGCCTGCACGGCGGATTCTGAGGCGGTCACCTTCGCGATGGTGGTTTCCTGGAAGCAGGGGCGGCCCAGATCCTGCAACCACGCCGCGTGCTTCACGACGAGGTCGGCCTGGTGGCGCCACATCGTGATGTCCGCCAGGTAGTGCTGGAGGATCTGAAACTGGCCGATCTTGCGTCCAAAAGCCTCGCGCTCGCCGACGAACGCAAGGGCGTCCTCGAGCACGCCGTCCATGATTCCGCAGCAAAACGAGGCCAGGATGATCCGCTCGTTGTTGAGCGTGGGGAGCAGCATGTACCAGGCGTCGCCTGGTGTCCCGAGTACGAGCTCGTCCGGGATGAAGACATCCTGGATGCCGACGTCGCAGGAGCCGAGCGCGCGCATGCCTAGCTTGGGAATATCTGCGATCGTGACACCCTCGGCGTCGGTTGGCATGAGGAAGAGCGTGAGGCCCTGGTGGCGTTTCGTGACGCTGTCGTCGGTTCGGGCGAGCAGCAGGATGTAGTGCGCCGTGTGCGCGGCTGAGCACCAGGTCTTGTTGCCGTTGACGATCCAGCCGCCGTCGGTGCGCGTGGCCGAGGTGCGCATGCCGCCGAGGACGTCGGTGCCGCCGCCCGGCTCAGTGAACCCGATCGCGAAGCGCAGCTCGCCCTGCGTGATGGCCGGCAGGAAGCGCTGCTTCTGCTCGTCCGAGCCGTAGAGGCCGATGCTCTTGCCACCCGCGAACGACGTTAGCCCCCAGAGCCAGGCGAGGCCGCCGAGGTTCCGTGCGAGCTCGCGGGCGAGGATCATCTGGACGATCACGTTGCCGCCCTGACCGCCGTACTCCTCGTCGATCCCGACCCCGTGGAGGCCAGCCTCCGTGAACTTGTCGAAGAGCGCGAACGGCCACTCCGCTTCGTTCTTCTCGAGCTCTCGAGCCCAGTCTTTCGGGCATTCGCGCTCGACCCAGTCGTGCGTCTCCTTCTGGAACAGCTGCATCTCTTCGTCGAGATCGAAGTCCACGATCCCTCCTTCCTTAGCAGTCGGTTGGTGGGACGCTAGCAGCGCCTCGACCCGCAGCCGCCTGAGATCCGTTGGTGTGCCTGGCGGCCTTCAGACAGTCCCGACCGGTTCGCTCAGCTGCGAGCCAGACAAGCGGAGGAAACTCGACGCGTTCGCTCGAAGGACGCCGGAGCGGAGCTCTGGAGGGATCGACCCGAGCAGAGGATCTGTGTCGTCCCGCAAGTCCCCTGAGGCGTAGACGACGAGCTCGCTGCCGTTGACGACCGAGATGAGGTTCCAGAGGTGCTCACTGTTGTCAGGGGTCTCGAGCCCGCGGGTCGTCAGCCGTACATGCTTGCGCACGGTTTCACTAGGCAGGGCGCCAAGCTTGGCGTTCGCGGGGTCTCCGAACCCTGTGTCGAGACGCCAGAGCAGCGAAGGCAACCACCCGATCCCGAAGCCGCTGAGCACGAGCCGGAGCCCCGGAAACCGATGGAAGATACCCTCGACGAGCGCGCTCACCAGGTGGGGGACGGCACCATATGACGCGTCGACCGAGTACTCGAAATAGCTCGTCGGATACCCGGCGGGGACCGGCCCACTGTTCGAGCCGGCGAGCGCTCCTCCTACCTGGAGGCTGACCGGTAGGCCGAACTCCTCCGCTGCGGCGTATAACGGGTAGAGCGAGCGGTCGCCGAGCAGGCAGGGCGGAAAGGCGAGCACGATCTGGGCCATGCGAGGCTGGGCGCCCAGCCGCCGGACCTCCCCGGCAGCGAGCTCTCCGTCTCGCGGGCCGACGAGGATCGACCCGTGCAGCCGCTCGTCGCTCTCGAGCCACCGCTCTTTCAGCCAGTCGTTAGTCGCGCGGGCAAGCTCGGCGGCCATCACCGCATTCGCGATGCCGCTCAGCGCCGGAGCGGTGCCGGGGTTGACGACGGCTGCCGTCACACCGTGGCGGTCCAGGTATCTCGTCGTTCGCGTGATCGCGTCGAGTCCATCGTCGGCCGGAGGGGGCGGCGGCCGATAGGGAGGGCTCGGCAGCGCGTAACCCCGGCTCGCGAGCCCGCCGCCTGTGGTCAGATGCTCTCGCCAGCCAGCCGAGAGGTACGGAGTGATCTGCGTGATCTCCGCTCTCTCCGGCAGCAAGTCGGCGTCGACGATCGACGCGCTCTCAGACATAGACGGCGACCTCGTCTCCCTCGATCGCGACCTCGTACGTCGCGACGCGCAATCGCTCGGGATCCGCCACGCACCGGCCGCTCGACAGCTCGAACTCGTAACGATGCCAGGGACAAAGCAGCACTTTCGTCTGGAGGTCGTATTCGAGCCCGCCGACCTCGGTTTGCTGGCGCATCGACCGCAGCGGACCGGCGGTGAAGGCTGCCTGGCGATGCGGGCAGCGGTTGTACACGGCGCGGAGCGTGCCACCGTCGTCGAGTACGAGGATCTCGCGCTTGCCGACGGTAACGACCTTCCGTCCTCCGGCTTCGAGCTCCGCGCGCGCGAAGCTCACACGTTTGCGCTCCTTTGTCACGTCACGCTGTCCTCGCCTCGAGCCTCGTCGACTCGAGGGAATCGAGCTTGACGCGGTACAACTCACGCGCGTTGTCCCAGAAGATCCTTTGTTTCCATTCGTCGGAGAACGGCCTGAAGCCGACCGAATCGGGCTCGTCCGCATCCCAGTGCGGGTAGTCGGACGAGAACATCAGCATGTCTCGGGCGCCGATCATCTCGAGCATGGTCACGAGGTCGCGGGGGTTGTCCGGCTCCTCGAGCGGTTGCGTTGTGAAGCGAACCGATTCTCTGATCGTCGTGCTCGGAAGTTCCGTCAGCCACGAGACGTCCTTCGCAGCGCGGTACTCCATGTCCATGCGCCACATCACCCACGGCAGCCATGCGACGCCGAACTCGTTCATTACGAGCTTGACGCTTGGGTACTTGAGAGGGATCCCTTCCGTGATCCAGCTGATCAGGTGCTGGATCGCAGGGACACACATGCCGATGTGATACTCCATGAACGTCGTCGGTGCGCCTACCGAGTAGCTGCCGGGATTCACGCCGGACTCGGCGCCGCCGACGTGGATATTGAATGGCAGCCCGAACTCCTGGCACGCCTCGTACACCGGATGAAGGGCGCGGTTGCCGAGCAGCCACGGGGTCGACGTGACCGTCGACCTGCACCATCCGCGGGTGCGCACCGATCCGGCGGATCTCGGCGGCCGCTCGGTGCGGGTCGCGCAGCGAGACAAGGATCGCGCCGAGATAGCGGTCGTCGGCCGCGAGCCACTCCGCGATCGTCCAGTCGTTCGTCGCCTGCGCGAGATCCGCGGCGAGATCCGGGTCGGGAAGGCCGCCCAGGCCCAGGAAGCTGGCCGGATTCAGGATCGCATAGTCGATCGCGTGGGGATCGAGGTGGTGGCGCACGACGAACTCGGGATCGGAGCCCGGCGTGCCGCCGTCGGGCGGCACCGAGTCGAGCCTGTAGGCGCCGTTGACGTTGTGGAGCCCGCTCCCGTGGGTGTAGTAGGGGTCGAAGTTCCCGTCCGGCATGTACGGGACAAGGGCTTCGAGCGAGCGATACTGGTGGTGCAGATCGGCGTCGAAGACGCGGTACGCGCGACGTGCCATGGGTTCCGCTCCCCTCCTTCCTCTACGTGCCGTTCCAGATCGAAAAGCCTCCGTCCACGATAAGCGTCTCGCCGGTGATGTAGGCCGAGAGCTCCGAGCAGAGAAAGAGATGCACCCGGGCCGCCTCGGCGGTCCCGTCGCGGTCCGGGACGCGCATCCGCGCCTTGAAGGTCGGGTCGGGGAGAGGCAGATTGATCTCCTCGGGCGGACGGCCGAGGCTCTCGCGAATGTTCGTGGCCATCGCCCCCGGAGCGATCGCGTTGACCCGGATGCGATCCGGCGCGAGCTCGCCGGCTAGCCCCCGCACGAGAGCGTTCACCCCGCCTTTCGATGCGCTGTAGGCGAGCCGGTGGATCGTGGAGAAGACGCCCGACGTCGACGAGGTCGCGGACATCGCGCCGCCCCCGGCGCGCCGGAGCGCGGGGGCGGCCGCGCGGAAGGTGCGAAACACACCGCCAAGGTTGACGTCGAGCACGAGTGCCCAGTCCTCGTCGGTTGCCTCCTCGACCGGTACGAAACTCGAGCGCCCGAGAATCCCCGCGTTGGCGACTGCGATGTCGAGCCGGCCGTAGGCCGACTCGGCGAGCGCGACGGCGGCGTTCACGTCCGAGCTGCTTCGTACGTCGACGTGGACGTAGAGCACGTCTGCTCCGTCCGCCTGCAGGTGCTCGACCGCGGTTGCTCCCGCCTCGTCCGAGACGTCGGCGATGACGACCCGTGCCCCCTCGGCTGCGAAGAGGCGCGCCGTCTCGAGGCCGAGACCCGATGCCCCGCCTGTGATCAGCGCCACTTTCCCTTGCAACAGCATGCGCTCACCGTGCTCAGTCATAGCTCATCCCATCCTTCGAGGGCCGATAGATCTTCACGCGTCTGGAGCCGTCGCTCGGAGCCAATCGCGGTCGGAAAGCAGGTCGCGCGCCGTGCCCGCCTCGGCCCACTGCGGCGTGCGCAGCAAACGGCGGTGGAACGGCAGCAACGTCGTAACACCCTCGATCTCATAGCGGTCGAGGGCCTCGAGCATGAGGTCGGTCGCGGCCTCGCGCGACTCGCCCCACATGATGACCTTCGCGAGCAGGGAGTCGTAGTACGGCGAGACCGTAGACCCGCCTCGACCCCGGAGTCGACACGTACGCCCGGGCCCGCAGGCTCGCGGTAGCGGTCGATCGTGCCGGGGCTCGGGACGAACAGCTTGTGCGCCGCCTCGGCATTGATCCGACACTCGATCGCGACGCCGTGCGGCCGCACGGCGTCTTGCGCGATGCCGAGCGGCTCGCCGGCCGCGACCCGCAGCTGCTCGTGGACGATGTCGATCCCGGTTACCATCTCGGTGACGCGATGCTCGACCTGGAGCCGTGTGTTCATCTCGAGGAAGTAGAAGTCGTCCCCGACGAGGAGGCCTTCGATCGTGCCGGCGGAGGTGTAGCCGATCTCGCGCGCGATCGAGGGCGAACCCGCCGATCCGCTCGCGTAGCTCGGAGCCCGCGGTCGGTGCCGGCGTCTCCTCGACAAGCTTCTGGTGGCGGCGCTGGATCGTGCAGTCGCGCTCGCCGAGCTGGATGACGTTGCCGCTACCGTCGCCGAGCACCTGGATCTCGACGTGCCGGGGGTCGTCGAAGTACCGCTCGACGTAGACCTCCGCATTACCGAAGAACCGGTCGCCGTCGGACGCGCACCGACGCGAGCGCCTTCCCGAGCTCCTCGGCGTCGTGCGCGACGCGGAACGCCATGCCGCCGCCGCCGCCCGCAGCCTTGACTGCGACCGGATAGCCGACCTCCGCGGCGATGCTCTGTGCCTCGTCGGCCGTTGTGACCGCCTCCGTCGAGCCTGGCACGACCGGTAGACCGAGCCCTGCGCGAGGCGGCGGGCGCGGATCTTGTCTCCCATCGACTCGACGTGATCGGGCGTCCGGGCCGACGAAGGCGATTCCGCTCTCACGACAGCGGGCGACGAACTCGGCGTTCTCGGAAAGGAAGCCGTAGCCGGGATGGAGCGCGTCGCAGCCGGTCTGACGGCAGGCCGCCAGCACGGCGTCGATGTTCAGGTAGCTCTCGGCGGCCGGCGCCGGCCCGAGGAGCACTGCCTCGTCGGCGAGCTCGTACGTGCACGGCGCCGCGTCGGCCTCGGAGTAGACGGCGACGGACGGGATCTCGAGCTCGCGCAGGGCCCGCAGGACGCGGACCGCGACCTCACCGCGATTGGCGACGAGGACCCTGCCGAACATCGGTTGCTAGGCGAGCGCGAACATCGGGTCGTCCTCGCTGACCGCATCGCCCGACGGCGACGCGCACCTCGGCGATCGTTCCGGCGATCTCGGCCTCGACCGGTATCTCGAGCTTCATCGACTCGAGGATCGCGACGACGTCGTCGACCGCGACGGCGTCGCCCTGGGCGCTTTCGAGGCGGAAGACGCTGCCGGCGATGGGTGAGCGGATCTCGGACATGCCTACTCCTCAGCGGTGGGCGAACGACGGGCGGCGCTTTTCCACGAAGGCGCGCACGCCCTCGGTTGCATCGTGAGAGCCGAAGACCTCGAGGAAGAGCGCACGCTCGCGGTCGAGGCCGGCCGCGTGCGCGGCGTTGCCGCTGTCGACGCTGCGCTTGATGGCGCCGAGCGCAACCGCCGGCAGGCCCGCCAGCTTCGTCGCGAGCGCGCGACTCTCGGCGAGCGCCTCGCCGGGCGCCGCCACGCGGTTGACGAGGCCGATCTCCTTCGCCTCGGCCGCATCGATCGTGGCGCCGAGATAGAGAAGCTCCTTCGCGCGGCCGACTCCCACGCGGCGCGGTAGCCGCTGGGTGCCTCCGGCGCCGGGCATTAGACCGAGGCGCACCTCGGGCAAGCCGAAGCGCGCGGCCGGATCGGCGATCAGCAGGTCGCAGGCAAGAGCAACTTCGAGTCCGCCGCCGATCGCACTGGCCTGGATGGCGGCGATGAGTGGTTGCGGGAGCTGCTCCAGCCGATCGAGGAGGCGACGCGTCCGCAGGGTGTGGTCCTCGATCCACTCGTTGCTGCCGAGCGCCTGCGAGAACTCGTCGAGGTCGGCGCCTGCGACGAACGCCTTGTCACCCGCGCCTGTGAGGACGACGGCCCGCACGGCACGGTCGGCGCCGAGGTGCTCGGCAGCGTCTGCGATCGCGTCGATGATCTCGTTGCGAAGCGCATTGACCGGCGGGTTGTCGACGACGAGGACGGCGACGCCGTCTTCCACTTGGAAGCTGACCGGTGAGCTCACGCTGTGCCACCGCGCTCGCCCTGGCGGCGACCCACAGAAGGGGCCTGACGGCATCGATGTGCGGGCGAGCGGGTCACGAGGGCGAATCTACCCGAAACTCGAAGCCAAATCTTCCACCAACCGATTGTTCGATTCGCCTGCTCCGCGTATATTCCGAGCCCATGACGAAGTTCGTGCCATCTTCAACATGAACGGAGATGAACGGATGTTTCCGAGCCCTGCGAGACGCGTGTCGGCACTCGGTCGGCCCAGGGTGTTGGTAGATGGATCGTCACGGGCTCCGACGGTGGCGTTTACGCACACCATGCCGGCAGGTACCTCGACAAATACATGAAGGAAGGCACCATGTGGCTGTTCTCAGAGCGTCTCATCCGCGTCGATCGCGTCGTGCAGTTCGCGCGTAGGAGGCCGGTTTGAGCCAAGTTGTAGACTTCAGCGGCGGGCTCGGGTCCGGCATCGAATACGGCCTCAGCTCCCACCCGAAGATCGAGTTCATGCGTGACAGCGTCTCCGTCTGGATCTACGACGACGTGGGCCGCTTCGGGCTCCCTCGTGTGACCCTCGAGGCGCAAGGGCCGGATTGGGATCCCAAGCTGCTCCAGGTCAATGTCTCTTTCCCGAGCGGACGAAACCTCAACGGCAGCGGCTCCGCGCGAGCAAGGCCGCAGCAGGACGACGAGGGCCGGCTCTCGATCTACGCGGGCGGACCGCTCGAGTTCCGGTGCGTCGACCCGTTCGAGCTCTGGCGGGTCTCCTACGACGGCGACGCTCTCGACACGACTGCCGAGGCGCAGGCCGCAGGCTCGGTCGGGGACGCTCCTCGCACGCGGCTCGCGTTCGAGCTCGACGTGAGGATGGCGGCTCCACCGTGGATCTCCGGCCAGATGTCGTTGGAGGCTGACGAGCAGCTCGAGGATGCCGATGGGATCTTCGTCGGCGGACGGAAGTCGTTCGAGGACGGGATGCGCTACGAGCAGCTCGTCCGCGCCCAGGGGACGTTGTGCGTGGGCGACGAGGAGTGGAGCTTCACCGGCTCGGGCATCCGCGTCCGGCGTCAGGGCTTGCGCAACCTGGAGGGCTTTGCCGGCCACGTGTGGCAGTCGGCCGTCTTTCCGAGCGGGCGGGGCTTCGGCCAGATGTGGCTGCTTCCGCACAACTACAAAGAGGCTTACATCTTCGACGGTAACCGGATGATTCCGGCGCGGATCGAGGAGGTCTCCTGGATGAAGCGCATGATCCCCTCCGGCGAGGACGTGTCCCTCGTGCTCGAGTCGGACCTCGGCCGCCACGAGATCCGCGCTGAGACCGTGTACTCCGTCTTCATCCCGGAGGGCGAGCCCTTCCCGACCGAAGGCAGCTGGCCCCTGCACTGGCAGCAGTCGGGCGTCCGTTACACGTGGGACGGCGAAGAGGCCTACGGGATGATGGAGCGGTCGTCCTCGCCGGACAAGGTGACGCGCTGATGCGCGCTCTTGTCACAGGTGCCTCGCGCGGGCTCGGGCTCGGGCTCGGGCTCCTGTCGGGTATCGACCCGCCGGTCTGGGGGCACTGATCGTGGCGATCGAGAGCGACTCCCCGGAACTGTTCGCCCACGCCGGTCTCGCCTTCGGCGGCGAGGACCTCGAGCGCCTCGCAACCGAGCCGATCACCGAGCAGCAAGTGCTCGAGCTCGCGGAGGAGCGCACCGGACTCGACGACTGGGGTGATGACCTGTCGTTTCGCGAGGGACTCGCGGTGCTCACGAGCGCGATCGAGGACATGAGCCCCTCGACCGTCTGGCGACACTCGTTCCGCCGGCAGATCGTCCATTTCCTCTGCCAGCGCCTCCACATGCGAGAGGACGAGCGCCGCTCGCCGGAGCTCGTACGGGAGGCGATCGACGCTCCTGTGATGATCGTCGGGCTGCCTCGGACGGGGACGACTCTCTCGCACGAGCTGCTCGCCCTCGACTCGACAGCGCGGGCTCCGCTCAACTGGGAGTACGCCGCACCGTGGCCGGCGCCGGAGCTCGCAACGTTCGACGCGGATCCGCGGATCGCCCTCGTGAACGCGTCGTGGGAAGCGCAGCTCGCCGCGAGCCCGGAGCTCGCGTCCATGCTGCCGACGAGCGCGACGATGCCGTCGGAGTGCAACGACTCGATGATGTTCCATTTCGCCGGCCCGAACTACTGGGCGTGGATGAAGGTGCCCGAGCACCGCACGTGGATCGCGAATGCGACGCCTCCTGGCCTCTACCGCACGCACAAGCGGATCCTCCAGCAGCTGCAGTGGAAGGGACCACGCGGTCGCTGGACGCTGAAGTCACCCGGGTTCATAGGCGACCTCGTCGACATCCTCGGGGTCTATCCCGACGCGCGCTTCGTCTGGACCCATCGCGACCCGGCAACGACGATCGCGTCGCTCTCGAGCCTTGTCGCGGCGTTGCAGAACGCGCTCCTCGGCGAGTATCCGGACCCGATCGAGCTCGGGCGCGAGACGCGTCATCTCTGGGTCGCATGCCTCAAGCGTGGTGTCGAGGCGCGGAAGGATCCCCGGGTCGCGCGCGCGACGCTCGATGTCCCGTACAAGGAGCTCGTCGGAGACAAGGTCGGAACGACCAAGCGTGTGCACGCGCACTTCGGGCTCGAGTTCACCGACGAGCACCGTCGCCGGATCGTCGAGCTCGAGGAGCGCCAACCGTCGAGCCAGTTCGCGAAGCACAGCTACACGGCTGACGACTTCGGCGTCGACGTCGCGAGCTTGCGCGAGGAGCTCTCTGACTACTACGAGGAGTTCGGAGAGCTCGTGCGCTGAGCCACCTCGGCCGCCGCCGCGTAGAGCGCGCGGAAGCGATCTCGATCGTGCCACTGCGAGAGCTTGCGGATCCGCATGCCGTCGTCGGTCAGTTCAACGACGTCTGCCCACTCGAACTCGATCGGCACCCCCTGCGGGTTCGTGGCGACGAAGCGACCCTCGGCCGTGGCGGTCGAGCCGCTGAGGACGAGACGCTCGAGCCGATCGTCGCGCTCCGCGAACTGACCCATGAACAGCCGGTAAACGCGCACGATGTCCTCCCGGCCACGGCGAGCGGGGCCGCCGACCGCGATCAACTCGGCGTCGTCGGACCAGCATGCGCCGAATGCCGGCCAGTCGGCGGCGTTCGCAGCCCGGAAGTACTCGGGCAGGACGCGCGCGGCCGCGATCTCTTCCGGCGCACGGTGCCAGCCGGCGAGCGCCGCGATGCCACCCCGTTCGAGCACGAAGAGCGTCGTCGCATCTTGCTCCACACCGAGCCCTGCGTGCGTGCGCCCCGTGAAGCGGGCCTGTACGGCGACCGCGTCGCCGGCGGCGTAGGTGGAGACGGGCTCCTCGGCGTACGCGGCCCAGGCCGTTCGCGCTGACCGTGCTGCCTCGACGCCCCCTCCGGCGGCTGCAAAACCCGCGAGCGCTGCGTCGTCACCTTCATTCAGCGCTCGGAACCATGCGGCGATAGCCGGCTCCATCAGTACGACCGGGGCAGGCCGAGCGAGTGCTGCGCGATGTAGTTGAAGATCATCTCGCGGCTCACCGGGGCCGTACGCTGGAGCCGGGCCGCGCCCCAGAGCGTCGCGAGCCCGTACTCCGTGGCGAGGCCGTTGCCGCCGTGCGTCTGGATCGCCTGGTCGAGCGCCGCGAGGCACGCCTCGGCGGCGGCGTACTTCGCCATGTTCGACGCCTCGCCGGCCGGAAGCCGGTTGTCGTGGAGCCACGCCGCCTTCTGCGTCATCAGCCGAGCGAGCTCGACCTCGATCTTCGCCTTCGCGAGCGGATGGGCGACGCCCTGGTGCAGCGCCGATCGGGACGCCCCAGACCTGGCGCTCGCGGGCGTACGCCGCGGCCTTGTCGAGCGCGTAGAGCGCGATGCCGTTCTCGAGGGCGGCGGCCATGATCCGCTCGGGGTTCAGCCCAGCGAAGAGCTGGTGGAGGCCCTCGCCCTCGGTGCCGACAAGATCCGTTGCGGGAACCTCGACGTCGTCGAAGAAGAGCGAGAACTGCTTCTCGGGGGCCGTCATCTCGACCGGAATCGGATGCATCTCGAAGCCCGGCGCTACGTGGGTCGACGAGGAAAAGCGAGAGCGCGCCGCGGCCGGTCACCGGGTCCTCGCCGGTGCGCGCGACCACGACCACGCGGTCTGCCTCGTCGACCGCGGACGCGTAGTACTTCGTGCCGCGCAGCCGGTAGACGTCGCCGTCGCGGGTCGCGCTGGTCGCGAGGTTGTGCGTGTTCGTGCCGGCATCGGGCTCGGTGATCGCGAAGGCCATCCTCGCGTCGCCTGTCGACCATCCGCGGCAGCCACTCCTGCTGCTGCTCGGGCGTGCCGTGCTGGATCAGCAGCTCACCGCAGATCGCCGTCGAGACGATCAGCAGAAAGGACGGCGTACCGGCCGCCGCGAGCTCCTCACAGACGATCGCGAGCTCGGTGATGCCTGCGCCTGCGCCACCGTACGCCTCGGGGATGTTGACGCCGAGGTAGCCGTACCGACCGAGCTCTTCCCACAGCTCGGTCGCCTTGCGGTCGCTCCGTGAGACCTCGAGGTAGTAGCTGTGGCCGTAGCGCCCCGCGAGCTCGCGCACTGCGTCGCGGAGCATCTGCTGCTCCTCGGTCTCGACGAATCCGCTCATAGCCGAGACTCTAACGCCAAGCCACAATTTCAACCAAACACTTGGTAGGCTCGATCTGACCATGAGCGCGCCTATCACCCCTGCTGGCGTCGCGATCGTCACCGGCGCTGCCGGTGGGCTCGGGCCGGCGTGCTGTGAGGCTCTCGCGAGGCGCGGCCACCATGTAGTCGTGGCGGATCTCGACGGCACTGCCGCGCAGCGCGTGGCAGCTGAGCTCGGCGCGGCGACCGCGGCGCACCTTGACGTGACTGACCCTGCGGAGGTTGGGGAGCTCGTCGGACGGTACGAACGCATCGACGTGCTCGTGAACCTCGCCGGCGTCATCCGGAACGCGCTCCTGACGAAGATCACGCAAGAGGATTTCCGGCTGACGCTCGCGACGCACGTCGAGGGCACGCTCAACACAATGGCCGCCGTCGTGCCGTCGATGCGCGCAAACGGCTATGGCCGGATCGTCAACACGAGCTCGATCGCCGCGCGAGGGTCGGTCGCGGGTGGATCGTACGGTGCGGCCAAGGGCGCGATCGAGGTCTCTGACCCGGAGCGCTGCGCTCGAGCTCGCGTCTGCCGGGATCACGGTCAACTGCGTCGCACCGGGCCTGTCGACGCCGGTATCTTCCTGACGACACCGGAGGAGTATCGCGCGGAGGTCACGGGCCGAGTGCCGATGCGGCGGCTGGCCGAGCCGGAGGAGATCGCATCCTGCATCGCCTTCCTCGCCTCGCGTGAGGCGAGCTACGTGACCGGTCAGACGCTGACCGTCTGCGGAGGGCTGATCCTTGGCTTTTGAGGTCGGCCTCGACCGCGTCGGCGCCATCGTCACGCTGACCGTCGACAACCCGCCGGTGAACGCTGCTGCACCCGGACGTCGCAACCGCGATCGAGCGGCACGTCGAGGCGATCGGCGACGACCCGAGATCCGCGCGCGTCGTCCTGACCGGTGCCGGCGACCACTTCATGGCCGGTGGCGACATCCGGTACTTCCGGACTCTCGACCGCTGGCGGGCCGAGCGCTACGTGCTTGCCGTGCAGGCGATGCAGGACGCGCTCGGACTGCTTCCGCAGCCCGTGATCGCCGCGGTCAACGGAACCGCGCTCGGCGGCGGGCTGCGAGCTCGCGATGGCCTGCGACATCCGGATCGCCGACGAGCGGCCGACTTCGGCCAGCCGGAGGTTCGCTCGGCATCATCCCGGGAGCTGGCGGGACGCAGAACCTGCCGCGGCTCGTACCTGCCGGCCGCGCGAAGCAGCTCCTCTTCACCGGCGAGCGGATCAGCGCCGCGACGCGCTCTCGAATGCGGGCTCGTCGACGAGGTCGTTGCGGCGGGCGCGTCGGTCGCACGCGCGCACGAGCTTGCCGAGGCGATCTCCGCCAACGCGCCGCTCGCGGTCGCCGCCGCCAAGCGCGCGGTCAACCTCGGCCTCCAGATGGGCGTCCAGGACGGCCACCGGCTCGAGGCGTCACTCTTCGCGACGCTCGTCGAGACGAAGGACTTCCACGAGGGCATCGACGCGTTCTTCGAGAAGCGCCCGCCCACGTTCACCCGAGAGTGAGGAGCTCGCGATGAAGATCGGCGTCGTCCACGTCAACACCGAGGCGGTTTCCGGCCCGTACACCGAGCTGATCACCGCCAATCTCGACCGCGCGAAGAGCGACGGCACCGAGCTCATGCACCGGTACGTCCGCCACCTGCGGCGGGCGACCGACACGGCGATCGCCTATCCGACGCTGCTGAACAAGGTCGACGTGGTCGCGCAGATGGTCGAGCTCGAGCGCGACGGGGCCGACGCCGTCTTCGTCGCCTGCTCAGGCGACCCGGGCGTTGCCGAGGCGCGTAGCCTGCTCTCGATCCCGGTCGTCGGCCCGATGGAGGCGGCGATGTCGCTCGCCTGCTGCTACGGGTGGCGGTTCGGCATCGTCACGGTCGCCGACCGCACGTGGGCCTCGAACATGGATCAGATCGTCCACACATACGGGTTCTCGACGCGTTACGCCGGCCAGCGGCGACTCGAGACGCCGACGACGACGGTCTTCACCGAGGGCTTCGCGAACCCGCGGCTCGTCGAGGACGACCTTCGTGGCCGCGCCCGGGAGATGGTCGAGGACGGGGCCGACGCGATCCTGATCGGGAGTGCTGGCCTCAGCACGTTCGCGTCGAGCTTCGGCTTCGCGAAGATCGACGATCCAGAGGTGCCGATCTTCGACGTGATCTCGGTCGGCCTGAAGTTCGCCGAGCTGCGCGCCGAGCTCCAGCAGCGACTGGGCATTCCGCCGGTGAGCCGAGCAGGCTGGCACGAGGAGTTCGGCGCAGCCGATCGCGAGCGCGTCGACCTGCTCTTTGGCTGGGTCGGCGATGCACGTGCGGCACGAACGTAGCGCGGACTGGTTGACCAACGGGTGTTCAACTCATACCCTCGGTCGCTGCGACGACACGCCGAAAAAAGGAGAGCTTGATGCCCAACGCGTACCACCACGTCGCGCTTCGGGTTGAGGATCTCGATCGCTCCACCCGCTTCTACGAGAAGGTCTTCGGCGGACGCTCGGTGATCGAGCTCACACTCGATCCGGAGTTCGTTCAGAGCATCTTCAGTGGTCCCGCGGGGTCGACCGGGCTCAACAGGGTGATTGCCTTCGACACGTGGGCGATCGAGATCTTCCAGCTCGTTCCGGGCCGGCCCGTACCGCCGACCAAGCAGACCGAGGTTGGTCTCATGCACTTCTGCGTGTGGGTGGACGACGTGCCTGGCACCGTCAAGCTGGTCGAGGAGGCGGGCGGCAAGTCGCGGTTCCCGATCCGACCGTGGAGCGGGAAGCATTTCGTCTACGTCGAGGATCCGGACGGCCACGTGATCGAGTTGCTCGACGCTACCGTCGAGGAGTGCATCGCGATGACGGAGGTCGGCCTCCCTGACCACACGGCCGAGGCCGTCTAGCCCTCGGCCTCGAGTTGTTTCGACCTGCTTGGCGCGGCAGTCGACCGTAACGACTAGCTGTCGCTCGAGTGCGCTCTACCAGGTCGACATCGGGCTCGGCTCGACCTCCGGCAGGAAGTCGCCCGCAAGGCCTCCCACGCGTAGCTCATCGAGGCTCGCGCCCGCGTTGCGGGCCTCCAAGAGCTTGGCTGGATCGACCGCGGTCCCGTTCGGCTTGGCCCGCCATTCGGGGAGCTTCGTGTGGTCGTACGACTTGCCGTAGTCACCGTACGCGTCCGCGAGGATCTCGACTGTGTTGTTGTCGGGATCCTTGTAATAGAAGGCGAAGGAGGGTCCGTGGCACCAGCACGACGCCGGCTCGATACCGAGCGCCTGGATGCGATCCCACGACTCGAGCAACTCGTCGAGACTGGGGTACTCCCAGGCGAGATGCTGGACACGCGTATGTGCGAGCTTCTCCGGATCGTCGCTCAGCATCGGTGGAGAGAAGAAGCCGCCGCGATGATGATGGGTGTCGTTCGTGACAAACGTCATCTGGGGCAGCGGATCGTTCGTCTGAGCCACGATCTCCATCCCGAGGACGTTGTGGTACCACTCGGCCATCTCTGCGTTGCGCGTCGTCGCGATGCCGAAATGGTGCAGGACCGGGCGCAGGATCGGACGCCCGGAAGCATCCGCTGCGAGGCTCTGGGTGGCTGTGTCGCTCACGAGCCCTCTCCTTTGTTCTCGACGCAACCACGCCGTTGCAGCTGCGTTTGGGGCGGGCGCGCGCCGGGGATCTACCCTGGTGCAGCCCGTGGTTGATGCAAGAGTACCGAAGCGCGAATCACCCACTAGTGCAGCACTCCGCGCGTCGACGCTCAGTCGAGCGAGCTCCGCTCGGGCGCGAACAACAGAGGGTTGGCGAGGACGAGGGCGCGGACGCGTTCGACGATCAGCGGGTCGAACTGGGTGCCTGCTCCGCGTCCGAGTTCCACAAGCGCGTCGTCGACCGAGAGTGCCGTGCGGTACGGTCGGTCGCTCGTCATCGCAGTGAAGGCGTCACAGACGGCGATTACGCGCGAGAGAAGCGGGATCTCGTCGCCTTGCAGGCGATCCGGATAGCCTGATCCGTCCCAGCGCTCGTGCGTGCTGCGCACCGTCTCGGCGATGCCGCGAAGTGCAGGCGACGCCGCGAGGATCCGCTCGCCGATCAGCGAGTGTCTACGGATGAAGGCCCACTCCTCGTCGCTCAACGGCTCGCGTTTGCGCAGGATCTCGTCCGGCACGCCCAGCTTGCCGATGTCGTGCAGGTCGGCGGCACGGATGAGGTGGTCGAGCTCGCTCGTATCGAGGCCCATCCCCGAGCCGACCGCCCCGGCGAGCCGTCGCACGCCTTCGTGATGCTCGGCGAGCTCCGGCTCGCGTTCCTGCAGGACCTGCAGGAGGACGTCGTGAGGTCGGTCGCGCTCGGAGTGCCGCTGGTGCTTATGTGCGTACAGCCGGCCGTCGACGATCCGCAGCGCCTCGCCGGCCGATGGGGCGTCGGCGGGCAGGAAGACGGCTCCGAAGGAGCTGCGGATGCTGAACCCCTCGCCGTTCTCCTCGAGCGCGCGCGAGGCGACCTCGATCACAGTCTCCGCGTTGGCGTGGCGGACCGGGCTCAGCAGGCAGAACTCGTCACCGCCCAGTCGGTAGGCCCGTCCGCCTTCGGGTGCAGCGGCAGCGAGCTTGGCGCCGAGTCGCACGAGCAGCATGTCGCCTGCGGGATGCCCGAACGTGTCGTTGTAGTTCTTGAATCCGTCCAGATCGAAGAGCAGCAGGAGCGACGGCGCGTCGATGGACGACGACGTGAGCGCTACGTCGAGGTCGGCCATCAGCTGGCGCCTGTTCGGAAGACCCGTTAGTGCGTCTGTCACGGCCTCAGCTCGTGTGCGCTCGAAGAGCTTGCTGTTCTCCCTGAATGTGAGCTGGAGTCGGAAGAGGATCGCCAGAATGGCAGAGAGGGCACCGGCGACGGCGACGCCGTTGAGGCTGTAGAGCCGATCGACGGTGAGCACCGCAAGCGAGACGAGGCCACAGATCATCGGCACCAGGAGCAGAGGCCTCCCGCCCGTGTCGGTGCGCGTGGCCGACTCCTCCCGCTGCCAGGCTGCCGCCGCGAGGAGGAGCATCGCGGCGGGCCACGCGACGCTGAGCAGCGAGCCGTCGACATAGGTATCAGCGGCGACCTGAAACAGGTAGACGCCGTCGGCGACGGTCGTCAACGCGAGAGCGGCCGCGATCAAGCCCCACGATCGCCCGACCCGGCCGCCGGCCAGGACGACCATTGCTGCCACTGCCGCGACGAGAAGGATGTCGCCGATGGGGTAGGCGAGGTTCGTGGCTACCGCGGCCGTGTTGCCCGCACCGTCCTCGCCAAGGACGAGCTCGAGAAGGATCGCTGCCCCGAGCGACGCCGCAGCGAGCGTTGCGATCAGACCGTCGATCACGAGCGCCGAGGAGAGCGTCGTCACGCGACGTCGCGCGAGCAGCAGCAGGCCCACGTAGGTCGTCGGATAGAAGACGAGGTAGCCGAGATCGGCGAGCGACGGATACGGAGGATCGGTGAGGGACGCCAGATGGAAGTCGTAGTAGATGTCCGCGAAGGCCCACGAGGAGGCGCCGACCGCAAACAGCACCCAGGCTGCTCTGTCGGCGCGGATGAGCACCGCGCGAGCGACCAGCATCGTCGCGCCCGCGACGAGCAGTACGGCAGAGAGACGGTTGCTGAACGCAGGGCCCCAATCACCGCCGCGCGTGAGCAACGCAACGCCGGCCATCACGGCGAGCGCCGCAGTGGACGTCAGCTGAAGTGCACGGACTGTTCGGGGGACCAACACCTCCGATCAGCATCGGCCGGTCGCAGTCGAAACTGGAGGGTGAGGCACGTCTGCCGTCCGGTCCGGGTCCTACCGTATCCGCATGTTCATCGGAATCCTCGTCTTCACAGCAGTCTTTCTCGTCGGTCTCGCCGTCGGAACCACGACGCGGCGGCCTCTCACCACGGCATCGGTCGTGCTCGGCGCCTTCACGGCCCTCGTGATCGCGAACACGCATACGCCATTCCAGGCGTTCGCTGCGTTTGCGCTCATCACGCTCGTCGGGGTCGTCGTCGACAGCGTGCGCGAGACGGTGCAGTTGCTCGTGCAGCGCTGATCGAGAGCACGATCTCGTGGTTTCGATCATCTAGAGTCGGCACCACACGACGAGCGGGCGTGGCGGAACTGGTAGACGCGGCGGGTTTAGGTCCCGTTGGGTTAGCGCCCTTGGAGGTTCGAGTCCTCTCGCCCGCACTGCATGGGGGAACCACGTGTTTCCCCCATGAGCTCTCCCTCAGCGCTGTGCATGGCTCGAGCGTGGCGGGCCTCCCGGCCGGCCTCCGGCGACCTAACGCTGATCGGGCACAACGAACGAGCTTGAGTCAGCTCGAGGGGCGGGTGCTACGAGCTGTCGATGAGCGCGTCGATTCGCTCGGCGGCGCAAAGGAGCGCCGCATCGTCGAATAGGTACGGGACGCAGTTGGCGATCACATGGGCTGGTTGGTCGAGATCCTGCGAGCCCGCCGCGGCGTTGAGCGCGTACCGGATCGGGATCTCGTGACAGACGACGAGGATGCAACTGCCCTCGAGCGCGATGACCGCCCGTAGCGCCTCGGCGTAACGGCGGGCTGCGCCGTCGAGGCTCTCGCCATCCGGAAAGGCGTCGCTCCGAGCGTGCTCCCTCTTCCACGCGCGGTACTCGCCGAGCGTCGCGCCCTCGAGCTCCCCGACGTCGACGTCGTCGAGTAACGGTTGCTCGTAGACCGGCACGTCGCGTCCCCCGACTGCGAGGAGCGCAGTCTCGCGCGTTCGTCCGAAGCGCGTGTGAACGCAGGCGTCGAGTGGTACCGATGCGAGCTGCGATCCGAGCCCATGCGCCTCCGCGACGCCCACGTCCGTGAGCCGCACCCTCACCGAGGGATCCCCGTTCACCCGGCCGGTGCGGTTCAGCTCGGACTCCCCGTGCCGACAGAGGATGAATACGCGCACGTGCACAGCATCGCCGATCGCTTCGCCGTCGGCCGACGGTGGGGGGTCGCCTCTCTGGTTGAATGACCAGATGGCCCCTGAGGTAGAACAGCTCGACGGGAACCGCGTCCGTCTAACCGTCGACGTGTCGGAGCATCAGATCGAGCACGCGATCGAGCATGCGACCTCCGACCTCGCGGAGAGCGTCAAGATCCCCGGCTTCCGCAAGGGCAAGATTCCCACGCCCGTGCTGGTCGCTCGCATCGGCAAGGAGCGGATCGTCGCGGAGGCCGTCGACAGCCATATCGGCGGCTGGTTCTGGAGCGCGGCCGCCCGCACGCGGCTTCGTCCCATTACGCAGCCCGAGTACGACTTCGAGCTACCCGAGGGCGGTGACGTGGCGTGGCGGTTCTCCGCCACCGTCGAGGTGCAGGCGACGCCCGAGATCGTCGACTGGACGACGCTCGAGGTGCCACGCGCCGAGGCGGAGGTCCCCGAGGAGCTGATCGAGCACGAGCTGAATGCGCTCCGAGAGTCGGTGGCCGAGCTGGCGCCGATCGACGACCGCCCGGCACGAGCGGGCGACACCGTCGTCGTCGATCTCAAGAGCCCGTCTGGCGAGACGCAATCGGACACCGTGGTCGAGCTCGGCGCAGGCCAGCTGGTCGACGAGATCGAGAGCGCGCTCGACGGAGCGTCCGTCGGCGAGACGCGCACCGCGACGTACGAGCTCGCGGACGGGTCGACCGCGACAGTCGAGGCAACCGTCAAGCACATCAACGAGAAGATCCTGCCGGAGATCGACGACGAGCTCGCACGAGCAGCGAGTGAGTTCGACACGCTCGTCGAGTTGCGCGCCGAGATCGAGGCGCGGCTGCTCGAGCAGATCGAGGCGGAGATCGACGCAGTCTTCCGCTCGGCCGCCGTCGACAAGCTCGTCGAGGCCTCGAAGGTGGCGGGTGCGGGGCCGCTCGTCGAGACGCGTGCCCGGGAGCTGCTCGACGGGTTCGTGCAGTCCCTCGCGCGCCGCGGCATCCAGGCCGACACCTACTTCCAGGTCACCGGGCAGTCGCCCGACGCCCTCGTCGCCCAGGTTCGCGCCGAGGCTGCGCAATCGGTTGCCCGTGAGCTCGCTCTCGAGGCGGTCGCCGCGCGCGCCGGGATCGAGGTCTCCGACGACGACGTGCGCGCGCTCATTCGCGAGCAGGCCGAGGCAGCCGACGAGGACCCCGACGCGGTGACCGAGCAGATCTGGGCGCACGGCCAGCAGGAGTCGCTACGCGAGGACCTGAGGCTCCGCGCGGCGCTCGACGTTCTGGCCTCACAGGTCAAGCCGATCCCGGTCGAGCTCGCCGAGGCGCGCGAGAAGCTCTGGACGCCAGACAAGGAAACCACCGAGCCGGAGAAGAAGTTGTGGACACCCGGCAGTGAAGGAGCCTGAATGAGCCCGTTGATCCCGATGGTTATCGAGCAGACCTCGCGCGGCGAGCGCTCGTTCGACATCTATTCGCGCCTCTTGAACGAGAGGATCATCTTCCTCGGAACGCAGGTGGACGACCAGATCGCGAACCTGATCGTCGCGCAGCTCCTCCATCTCGAGTCGGAGGACCCCGACAAGGACATCTACCTGTACATCAACTCGCCGGGTGGCTCCGTCTACGCGGGACTCGCGATCTACGACACGATGCAGTTCATCAAGCCGGACGTGTCGACGATCTGCGTCGGCATCGCGATGAGCATGGGGGCCCTCCTCCTCGCAGGCGGTGCGGCAGGGAAGCGGATGGCGCTGCCGAACGCAAAGATCCTGATCCACCAAGTCTGGGGCGGCTATCAGGGCCAGGCCTCCGACATCGAGATCCATGCACGGGAGACGATCGCGTTGAAGCGCAAGCTCGAGGAGATCATGGCCAAGCACACGAGCCAGTCCGAGGACCGTGTTCGTCAGGACATGGATCGCGACTACTTCATGACGTCCGCCGAGGCGACCGAATACGGGATCATCGACCGCGTGATCGAGCACCGCTAGTCCCCTTTGGGGCTAGCGGGGACCGGCAAAACGGAGTAAAAGGAGAGACGTGGCCCGAGCGAGCGACGGCAACGAGCAGCTGCTCTGCTCCTTCTGCGGGAAGAGCCAGCGCCAGGTGAAGAAGCTGATCGCCGGACCCGGCGTGTACATCTGCGATGAATGTATCGATCTCTGCAACGAGATCATTGACGAGGAGCTCACCGCTCCGACCGCGCTCGACCTCGACAATCTGCCGCGTCCAAGGGACATCTACAGCGTCCTGAACGACTACGTCGTCTCGCAGGAGGAGGCGAAGCGGACTCTCTCCGTTGCGGTCTACAACCATTACAAGCGCGTACGCATGGGGCGTGACGACGGCGACGTCGAGCTCCAGAAGTCGAACATCCTTCTGCTCGGCCCGACCGGCTGCGGCAAGACGTTGCTCGCGCAAACGCTCGCGCGGATCCTGAACGTCCCGTTCGCGATCGCCGACGCGACGGCGCTCACGGAAGCCGGCTACGTCGGCGAGGACGTCGAGAACATCCTGCTCAAGCTGATCCAAGCGGCGGACTTCGACATCAAGAAGGCCGAGACTGGGATCATCTATATCGACGAGGTCGACAAGATCGCCCGCAAGGCAGACAACCCGTCGATCACGCGCGACGTGTCGGGTGAGGGCGTGCAGCAGGCGCTCTTGAAGATCCTCGAGGGCACGGTGGCCTCGGTGCCGCCGCAGGGCGGGCGCAAGCACCCGCACCAGGAGTTTCTCTCGATCGACACGACGAACATCCTGTTCATCTGTGGCGGGGCTTTCGCCGGTCTCGACAGGATCATCGAGCGTCGGATCGGGCACAACGCGGTCGGCTTCGGTGCCAGTGTGCGCTCGAAGCACTCGGCCGAGAGCGCCGAGTTGCTCTCGTCCGTCATGCCCGAGGATCTCGTCAACTTCGGCCTCATCCCCGAGTTCATCGGCCGGTTGCCGGTCGTATCTGCTGTCCACCAGCTGCGGCGGGAGGATCTCGTGCAGATCCTGACGGAGCCGAAGAACGCGCTCGTCAAGCAGTACCAGCGGTTCTTCGGCTACGACACGATCGACCTCGTCTTCACCGACGACGCGCTCTGGGAGATCGCCGACAAGGCGCTCGCGCGCGAGACCGGCGCGCGCGGCCTGAGATCGATCATCGAGGGCGCGCTCCTCGACGTGATGTTCGAGCTTCCTTCGCGGTCCGACGTCTCGAAGTGCGTCATCACGAAGGAGACGATCTCCAAGGGCCTGAAGCCCACGCTCGTGACGAGTGCGGACGGCTCGCTCGACGAGCTCGACGCCGTCGCCGACGGCACCGCGTAGAACAGGCTCCTCGCGCGAGCTTCTCCGTAGAATCGGCGGCATGGAGCCGCTCTACAACCCGGACGGCGTCGAGCAGCGCTGGCAGCGCACCTGGGAGGATGAGGGGCTCTACGCCGCCGGCGCCGGTGCCACACGCGACGAGAGCTACGCGATCTGCATCCCGCCGCCGAACGTCACCGGCGAGCTCCACATGGGGCACGCGCTGAACGGGTCGATCCAGGACGTGCTGATCCGCTGGCACAGGATGATGGGCTATCGGACGCTCTGGCAGCCCGGCTATGACCACGCCGGCATCTCGACCCAGAACGTGATCGAGAAGCAGCTCACTGCCGAAGGCACCTCGCGGCAGGAGCTCGGGCGGGATGCGTTCCTCGAGCGGACGTGGGGCTGGCTCGAGCAGACGGGGGCGACGATCCTCGGCCAGCTGCGTCGACTCGGCGCGTCGCTCGACTACAGCCGCGAGCGCTTCACGATGGACGATGCCTATGTCGGGTCGGTGATGACGTTCTTCGTTCGGCTCTGGGAGCGGGGGCTGATCTATCGAGCGAACCGGATCGTCAACTGGTGCCCGTTCCATCAGACCGCGATCTCTGATCTCGAGGTCATCCACGAGGACATGGACGACACGTTGACGTACGCCAGGTACCCGTTTGCCGACGGCGGCGAGGGGATCGTGGTGGCCACGGTCCGCCCGGCGACGATCCTCGCCGATGTCGCCGTCGCCGTGCACCCGGACGACGAGCGCTACCGCGATGCGATCGGCCGTGAGGTGGTCGTCCCTATCGTCGGCCGCCTCGTTCCGGTGATTGCCGATACCCGGGTCGAGCCGGGCTTCGGCTCGGGTGCCCTCAAGATCACCCCAGGCCACGATCCCACCGACTTCGAGATCGGGCGCGATCACGGGCTCGAGCCGATTACCGTGGTGGGACCCGACGGGCGAATGAGCGAGGCCGCCGGCGCCGGCTTTGCGGGGCTCGATCAGCGTGAGGCCGACGAGCGCGTCGTCGCGTGGCTCGCCGAGAACGGTCAGCTCGAGAAGCGCGAGCACCTCCGCCATGCCGTCGGAACCTGCGAGCGCTGCCACTCGCGCATCGAGCCACTGATCTCGCCTCAGTGGTGGTGTCGGATGGAGGAGCTTTCGGCGCCAGCGGTCGCCGCACTGAAGGAGCGACGTGTCCAGATGCACCCGGAGTCGCAGCATCGCTTCGCGATCTCGTCGCTCGAGGACGCTCCCGACTGGTGTCTCTCCCGGCAGCTCTGGTGGGGACATCAGCTGCCCATCTGGACGTGCCCTGACGGCCATGTGACGGTTACCTGGCCAGCCGCCGAGACGTGCGCTGAGTGCAACTCCTCGGCGCTCGAACGCGATCCGGACGTGCTCGATACGTGGTTCAGCTCCGCACTCTGGCCCTTCGCCACGCTCGGCTGGCCCGTGCAGACCGAGGATCTGGCCACCTACTACCCGGGTGACGTGAGCGTCACTGCACGCGAGATCATCCGTCTGTGGGAGAACCGGATGATCTTCGCCGGCCTCGAGCTCACCGGCGAGGTCCCATTCACCGACGTGATCATCACCTCGACCGTGCTCGCCCCCGACGGCAGGCGCATGTCGAAGAGCCTCGGCACCGGCATCGATCCGCTCGAGGCCGTGGAGAAGTCCGGCGCCGATGCTACCCGCTACGGGCTGCTCAAGATCTCGTCCGCGCAGGATCCGCGCTTCTCGTACGGTGCGATCGAGGAGGGGCGGAAGCTTGCGAACAAGCTGTGGAACGTTGCGCGGCTAATCCTCCAAAATGCCGAGGGCGTGACCCCGGCGGCGAGGCCTGAGGCGCTCGAAGAGAGGTGGATTCTCGCGCGGATCGATGCCGTGCGCGACGAGATCGAGGCGTGCTGGCGGCGATTCGATTTCTCCGCGACGACGATCGCGCTCTACCACCTCACATTCGACGACTTCTGCGACTGGTATGCCGAGGCGATCAAGCCGCGCCTCTATGCCGAGGACGATGCGGCTGCAGCGACTGCGCTCGTCGCGCTAGAGCGGCTCCTGGCTCTGCTCCATCCCGTGCTGCCGCACGTGACGGAGGAGATCTGGTCGCACATCCCCGGCCGCACCGAGCGCCTGATCATCTCGCCCTGGCCCGCGGCGAACGACGTCAGTGCGGACGCTGTCGCACTGGACGCCCTCGCACGTGTGCAGGAGGCGGCGCAGATCTTTCGACGCAGCGGCGTCCGAGTCGAGCTGGCGGATGCCGATGCGGAGCGAATCTTCGACGCGGTCGTCCGCCCCGAGCGCGCACGTGCGAACGGCGACGCATCTGGCGAGATCACTCGCTTGGAGAAGGAGATCGCCCGAGCAGAGAAGATGCTCGCGAACGACCGCTTCATCGAGAACGCGCCGCCGGACGTCGTCGAGGCGGAGCGAGCGAAGCTCGAGCGCTTTCGCCGTGAGCTCGCCGCGATCAGCGGTTAGATCATGTCCGGTCTTGTCGCGTGGCTCGAGGGGCTGTCGCCGTGGCCTGAAGACGGCTTCGGCCTTGATCGGATGCGTGGCCTCCTGCGCGAGCTAGGCGATCCGCAGCAAGCGTTCCGTGGAATTCACGTCGTCGGCACGAACGGCAAGTCGACGACGACGAGGATGATCGAAGAACTCCTCCGCGCGCAGGGGATTCCGTGCGGCTCGACGATCTCGCCGCACGTCGAGAGCTGGTCGGAGCGGATCAGGGTCGACTGTGCCGAGGTCGATCTCGAGGTTGCGCTCGCTCGTGTTCAGGAGGTCGCGCAGGCGCGCGGCGCTACCCAGTTCGAGACGGTGATCGCGGCCGCCTTCGCCGAGTTCGCAGCGCGAGGGGTCGGCATCGCCGCGGTCGAGGCCGGCCTCGGGGGCAGGTTCGACGCGACGAACGTCCTCGGAGACGTCGCAGTGGTCGTCCTGACGAACGTCGGTCTCGATCACACGGAGGTCCTCGGGGCGACGCGCGAGGCGATCGCCATCGAGAAGCTCGCCGTCGTCCCCTCCGGCTGCGTCGTCGTGATCGGCGAGCCAGAATGGGAGGGCGCAGCGTTGGCGGCCGGAGCGGGCTCGGTGATCGTCCAGGCGGGAGGCAGCGCCGCCTTGGCAGGGGCCGCAGTCGAGGCGGTGGTCGGCCATGCCGTCGTGCGCGAGCCGGCGCTTGCGGTCGCGCTCCCGGGGCGCCTCGAGCGTCGGCCGGGCGAGATCCGGGACGGCGCGCACAATCCCGACGGTGCGCGTTACCTCGTCGATCGTCTTCCCAAGAAGGACTATGTCGTCGTCGCGGCGATCCTCGGGGACAAGGACGTCGACGGGATGCTTCGCATTCTCTCCGAAGCGGGGCGGACCCTGATCGCGACCACCACCACGAGCCCGCGCGCGCTCCCAGCCGACGAGCTGGCCCGGCGGGCGAAGTACCGGTTCGAGAGCGTCGAGATACAGGCCGATTCTGAGGCGGCGCTCGCCCGTGCCCACGAGCTCGGGGCGGCTGTTCTCGTGACCGGCTCGCTCACGCTGCTCGCCGATCTGGCACGAAGGGAAGCGGTCGGTCGATGACGAAGATGGGCGAGCGGCTCAGCGTGCTCGCGTTCGCCGCGATCGTCCTCGCGGTGATCGTCGGGTCCGCGTTCGCGTTGGGGTATATCGTCGGGAAGCTGATTCTCTGAGACCATGCTCATTGCCGCCTCGAATACCTCGCTCGACGACTTCTTCAGCTCCGGCACCTGGCTCGTGATCCGGAACCTCGCCGTCTTCTTCTTCGTCGTGTTCTGGCTCGCGACGGCGTACTGGGTCTACAAGGACGCGCGGCGGCGCATCGAGGACCCGTGGCTCGTCGCGACCGCATGCGTGCTCGGCCTCGTCCCGCCGTTCCTCGGGCCGATCGTCTATCTGTTCTTCCGACCGCCGGAATATCTGGACGACGTGCGCGAGCGCGAGCTCGAGATCCGCGCGATGGAGCATCGGATCGCCGAACGTGGGCTCAGCTGCCCGGTCTGCCGAGCCGGCGTCGATGCCGCCTACCTCGTCTGCCCGGTGTGCACGACGAGGCTCAAGCAAGCATGTGTCGGGCTGCGGGCAGCCGCTCGAGGCGCTGTGGCAGATGTGCCCGTACTGCGCGACCCCGATCGTCTCGCCCCCTGCACTCGCGGACGAGACGCTCGCGCCGCTGCGCCCGCGCCGGCGGAGCGCGTCAGACTAGTCGAGTCGCTCCACAGTGGCCGCACTGCCTCCGATCGGGCGTGCGCTGCCCAACTGCGCCCTGGGCCTGCAGCAACATCTAGAGTTTCGCCGGATGGCGGTCGAGACCACTCTCGTGCTCGTAAAGCCCGATGGCGTTCGGCGGGGGCTCGCCGGTGAGATCGTCGGACGGTTCGAGCGGCGCGGGCTCGAGTTGCGCGGCGCGCGGCTCTTGAAGCTGTCGCGCTCGCTCGCGCAGCAGCACTACGCGGAGCATCGCGGGAAGCCGTTCTTCGGTGAGCTGGTCTCCTTCATCACGTCGGGCTCCGTTCTCGCGCTCGCGGTACGTGGCGAGTCTGCGATCTCGGTGGTGCGGCACATGATGGGGGCGACGAACCCCGTCGAATCTGCGCCGGGCACGATCCGCGGCGACCTCGCGATGGAGCTTTCCGAAAACGTCGTTCATGGCTCCGACTCGAGGGCGAGCGCCAAGAGAGAGCTCGCCCTGTTCTTTCCAGACGGCCTTCTCTAGCCCCGAACGCCACGGCAGGAGAGCCGCGTCGACCGTCGTTCGGGCACTCCCATGAACCAGCTCGTTCTGGCGTCTACCTCACCGCAGCGGCGAGCGATCCTCGAGCAGCTCGGCATTCCCTTCGTGCAGGTTGCGCCAAGGTACGAAGAGGACGAAGACGGCGCTGATCAGGTCGAGCTCGTCCGCAAGCACGCGAGCGGGAAGGCCGACTCGGTCCACCGCAGGGGCCAGGTCACCTTGGGGGTCGACACGCTCGTGACCGTCGACGGCGAAGTTCACGGGAAGCCGCGCAGCGAAGCGGCCGCCCGCGCGATGCTCGAAGATCTCGCGGGCCGGTCGCACGAAGTGGTCTCCGGCATCTGCCTTCTCGGCGCCGGCGAGCCCGTGGTGTCGCACGAGACCACCGTCGTCACCTTCCGAGCCGCGACCTCGTTCGAGATCGACACCTATCTCGCGAGCGACGAATGGCAGGGGCGGGCAGGCGGCTACGCGATCCAGGGGCTTGGAGCTCGCCTAGTGGAGCGGATCGAAGGGGACTATCTGAACGTCGTCGGCCTGCCCGGTGCGTTGCTCGTCGGCATTCTCGCCGAACGCTGTCCGGCACTGCTCGCAGCTGAGGCTTAATGAGCGCGGGCCGGGTTCTCGCCTGCATACAGCTACACTCGGTCGCCCATGGGGTGGTTCAAAGGACTTAACGGCTTCGGCGGACGGGATATGGCAGTTGATCTCGGTACCGCCAACACGCTCGTCTACGTCCGGGGTCGCGGCATCGTTCTGTCCGAGCCGTCGGTGGTTGCGATCGACCAGCGTACGGGTGACGTTCACGCCGTCGGAGTCGAGGCCAAGCGGATGCTGGGCCGCACGCCTGGGTCGATCTCGGCAATCCGGCCCCTCAAGGACGGTGTCATCGCAGACTTCGACGTGACCGAGCAGATGCTCCGCCACTTCATCCAGAAGGTTCATCAGCATCGCTTCGCGCACCCCCGCGTCGTCGTCTGCGTTCCCTCCGGCGTCACGGGCGTCGAAAAGCGGGCGGTCGAGGAGGCGACGCTGTCTGCCGGCGCACGCCAGGCCTATCTGATCGAGGAGCCGATGGCTGCCGCAATCGGCGCCGGCCTACCAGTGGCTGAGCCGACGGGAAACATGATCGTGGACATCGGCGGCGGAACGACCGAAGTTGCGGTCATCTCGCTCGGGGGGATCGTCGTCTCGCAGAGCCTGCGCGTCGGCGGCGACGAGATGGACGAGGCGATCGTCAATCACATCAAGAAGGAGTACAAGCTGCTCGTCGGTCAGCAGACGGCCGAGGAGATCAAGCTGGAGGTCGGGTCGGCATTCCGCATGCAGGACGAGATCCAGGCGGAGGTGCGCGGCCGCGACATGCTCACCGGCTTGCCGAAGACGGTGATCCTCAGCTCCGAGGAGATCAGGCGCGCACTCGACGAGCCTGTCGAGTCAGATCATCGACGCCATCAAGTCCACGCTCGACAAGACTCCGCCCGAGCTTTCAGCCGACATCATGGATCGCGGGATTGTTCTCGCCGGCGGTGGAGCGCTCCTCTACGGTCTCGACGAGCGCCTTCGGCATGAGACGCACATGCCAGTGCACCTTGCCGAAAGCCCGTTGACATGCGTTGCAGTCGGCTCCGGCCGAAGCCTCGAGGAGTTCGAGGCCATACATCGCTCGAACCGATCCCGCGCGCGTCGCAACGGCTCTCGTCGCTAGCGCGCCGCCGGCGTAGCAGCTGGCCGGGCCGCGTGACTCCTGGGCCTCCAGACGCTGCGCGCCCGCGGCGTCAGCAAAGGGGCGCGTAGGGACAGTCCCTCAGCAGCGTCCCAAGTGGGCGCCTCGGCGCGCGAGGTATTGGCTCAGCACGGGCGTTGCGCGTCCAGGGACTGTCCCTCGGCAACGTCCATCGCAGCCGCCGCATTCTAGTGCCAACATTGCGACAATTGCGCGATCGCCGCCCCAGGCGCTGTCCAGTCGGCCTACAGTCGCCGACATGACTCGCATCGCACGATCGATCGCGCTCAGAGGGGCCACACATTTCCACGTGACGACGCGCGGAGTCGGCGGCATCGAGATAGTGCGCGACGACGAAGACCGGCGCGCGCTCGTCCGCCAACTCGAGGCGGTGGCCGCGACGCTACGCGTGGACGGTACACGCCTACTGCGTGATGGACACGCACATCCACGTCGTGGTCGAGACCTCGCCGCACGCGCTCTCGCGCGGGATGCATCGGTTGCTGTTTGTGTACGCGCAGCGGTTCAACGCGCGGTATGAGCGCTTCGGACATCTCTTCGCCGGACGCTTCGGGGCACGTCGCATCGACACGGAGGGCTACCTCGCCACGGCGTGCGAGTACGTACGGATGAATCCGGTCAGGGCAGGGCTGTGCGGCCGCCCGGAGGCCTGGCGTTGGGCAGGCTCGAGGCAGCCCCAGCAGCGCACCCGCTCCGACGAGGGTCGAACTGAGGCGACGGTCGCTACACTTGACGGCTGTGCCACGACAGCGCACCGTCCGCTCTGCGGTGCTGGGCGTGAGCGTCCGGCGTCCCGCCGCAGCCCGACTTTCCGCACGAGGATCCACCGCGCTACGGCGCAGAGTGGTCGTGGGATTACTTGTCGTGCTCGCGCTCGGGCTGATCACGATCACCTTCGGCAGAGCGAGGATGGAAGCCTGGGCGGTGTTCACAACGCTGCCGCCGCGACGCTCCGGCCGTTCGAGGTCGCAGCCGAGCGTGTGGCCCGCCCGTTTCGTGACGCCTACGCGTGGTTTCATGACCTGACGACCGCCCGCAGCGATGCGGACGACCTCCGGGCCGAGAACGAGCGGTTGCGCCAACAGGTGATCCAGAACCAGCTCGCCGCGAACGAGACGAGACGCCTCAAGGCGCTACTGCGCTACATCGAGGGCCCGATGTTCCCCGGAGGACTACACGGGGCTTGCAACCGCGGTCATCTCTCGTCCCTCGCAGGCGTTCGCACGGTCGATGGTGGTTGCCGTCGGCTCTCGAAACGGAGTCCGGCTCAACGCCCCAGTCGTCACGGCCGACGGGCTCGTGGGGCTCGTCACTCGCGTCGGGTCGAGCTCGTCGAGAGTGACGTTGCTGACGGACGAGGAGAGCGCCGTCTCGGCGCTCGATCTCAGGACGAGCGCTGCCGGCATCGTGCGTCATGGTCGTGGCAGCGGCTCGACCCTGATCCTCGATCGTGTTCCCAAGGAGCTCCGGGTTCGCGTTGGCGACACCGTCGTGACCGCCGGCTGGAGGTCAGGGGCCCTCTCGTCGCTCTACCCGCGCGGCATCCCGATCGGTGAGGTGACGAGCGTGGGGCAGGCCGACACCGACCTGTACAAGCAGGTGCAGGTCAGGCCGTTTGCCGACCTCTCGGGCCTGGACTCGGTTCTCGTGCTCGTTCGGAAGACATCGTGAGCGCGCTCGACGGCGTGAAGGTCGGAGGAGTTGTCGCTCTTGCGGCGCTTCTGCAGGTCTCGTGGCTGAACGGAGTGGACGTGCTCGGAGGCGCGCCCGATCTCGTGCTCGCGGTAGTGGTGGCAGTTGCGTTGCTCCGTGGCTCGGTCGTCGGCGCGTTCGCCGGGTTCGGTGGCGGCTTGATGACCGATGTCTCGACATTCGGTCCCGTCGGGGTCTCGGCCCTGGTCTTGACGCTTGTCGGCTATTGGGCAGGGCGTTACGCGGAGACAACGGGTCGCGGTCGTCGCCAGGCGCCCGCTGTCGCGATCGTTGCGGCGACGTTCGGAGCGGGCATCGCCGCCTCCCTGCTCTACGTCCTGCTCGGCGAGACCGTCTCGTCGGCGACTGTCGTGACCGTCGCAGTGTGGCCTGCCCTTCTCCTGAACCTCGTGGTCGGGCTCCCTGCGTTCCTCGGCTGTCGCTGGCTCCTTCGTTCGGTACAGCGAACAGGGGGCGGCACCGACGCGATCGACCTCGTGCGCACCCGAGAGACCTTCTCGTGAGTTCACATACGCCTCCGTACGGTGGCAAGCGCTCGTCGTCGCGTCGCTTCCTGCCGCCCGACCCGCGCGCGCAGCAGCCCTACCGACTCACACCTGGGCTCGCCGTGCGCGTCGGTGTTCTCGGAGCTATAGCCCTCGCTGTCTTTGGCGTGCTTCTGTTCCGACTCTGGTCACTGCAAGTGCTCTCGGGTGATCAGCATCTTGCTGCAGCCCAGGGGAACCAACTCCGCACGATCCGAGTCGAGGCACCGCGCGGCTCCATCGTCGACCGTCACGATCAGCTGATCGTGGGGAATGTGCCGGGCACGGCGGTCAGGCTCTGGGTCGGGGACATGCCGAAGAACAACCGCTACCGAATGATCGCGCGTCTGGCGACGATCCTCGACGTGCCGACGGCGCGCCTGGCGCGTGAGGTGACGTCCCGCAGCAACGACCCGCTCACGCCGATCACCGTGAAGACGGCGGTGCACGAGGAGCAGGTGGCATACCTGCTCGAGCATCAGTCCGAGTTTCCAGGAGTGACGATCGGGCAGACCTATCTCCGTCATTACGCATTCCAGTCCCTCGGTGCGCAGTTGCTCGGGTACGTCGGCGAGATCTCCGCCGACGAGCTGAAGCGCCTCGGCAAGGACGGCTACGTCTCGGGCGACAAGATCGGCAAGACGGGGATCGAGGCGTGGGCAGACCGCTACCTGCGCGGCACCGCGGGCCTCGCCCAGATCCGCGTCAACGCCCTTGGCCAGCCGCAGAGCGATCTCGAGCCGCGGCGTGACGCACGACCTGGGTACTCCGTCCAGCTGACGATCGACATGAGGCTCCAGCGGGCGGCGGAAGACGCCCTTCGCTACGGAATCTCGCTCGCGCGCGCAAATGGCTCTTACAACGCCGACGGCGGAGCGATCGTCGCGCTCGATCCGCGCGACGGCGCGGTGCTCGCGATGGCGTCGAACCCGACCTACAAGCCGTCGGTCTACGTGGGTCGTGTCGACCCGCAAAAGATCGCCCCGCTCGTGAACGATGCTGCCGCGAAAGCTGCGAACTACCCCGGAATCAACCGCGCGACGCAGGGGATCTATCCGCCCGGCTCGACGTTCAAGCCCGTAACCGCGCTAGCCGCGATGCAGGAGCACCTACTCCAGCCGTACGAGACGATCCAGTGCACGCCGACTGCACGCTACGGTCTCGACGAGCAACTGTTCAAGAACTGGGACCCGTACGTGAATGAGCCGATGACGTTGGCGGCGGCGCTTGCCCAGTCGTGCGACACCTACTTTTACACGGTCGGAAACCGCTTCTACGAACAGGGCCCGGACGGGTGGAGCCGCCTCCAGCAGTGGGCACGGACGTTTGGCTTCGGAAAGCCGACGGGCTTCGATCTCGGTGGCGAGTCGACGGGGACGGTGCCCGACCCCGCCTGGCGTAAGCGCACCTTCAAGTCTGCGATCGACCGGGCCTGGAATCCAGGCGACTCGATCCAGCTGGCCATCGGCCAGAAGGACATTGCGGTGACACCGCTTCAGCTGACGCGGTTCTACGCGATGCTCGCGAACGGCGGAAAGCTGGTGACGCCCTACGTTGTCTCGGCCATCACGCAGCCCGGCGCAAGCGCGGGTGACTCGGTCGTCGTCCGTCGCTTCCAGGCCGACCCGCCGAGGGACGTCGGTCTCGATCGCCAGGCTGTGCAGTTCGTTCGCGAGGGTCTCTACGCGGCGACGCATGCAGCGCAGGGCACGTCGTCGGGGGTCTTCGGCGCGTACCCGGTTCCGATCGCCGGCAAGACCGGGACGGCCGAGAAGGTCGTACCCCTCGCCGGCTACCCTGCCGACCATCTCGAGGACCAGTCGTGGTGGTGCGGCTGGGGCCCGTACGACCTGACCGAGAGCAACGGGCGGCCGCCGATCGTCGTGTGTGCGCTGATCGAGAACGGTGGGCATGGTGGAACCGCCGCCGCGCCGGCAGCTCTCCGCGTCTTCGAGAAATGGTTTGGCGTCAGGGCGCCCGCGCCGCTCGTGGTGAGCTCCGACTGATGGCAGTCGACGTCTCCCGCGCCCGCTCGAGGCACGCGCACGCCGACGTTGGCGAGATCGGAGCGTTCCTCCGCCGGCTCGACTGGGTCTTGCTCGCGACCGTCGCCGGCCTCGTGGGCTACGGGCTCTGGGCAGTCTCGGGAATCACGCGTTTCGACGTGCCCGGAGACCCGAGCTACTTCGTGCGGCGCCAGGCGATCGCGGCGACGCTGGGCGGCGTCGGGTTCCTGATCGCGCTGACAGTGCCGCTCGATCTTCTGCGCAGGCACTGGCGCGCCGTCTACGCCGGGATGCTGACGCTGATGATCGTTGTCTTCGCGCTGGCGGAGGCGATTCGCGGCTCGAAGCGCTGGCTCGACATCGGTCCGTTCCAGTTCCAGCCTTCGGAGTTCGGGAAGCTGCTGCTCGTGCTGGCGATCGCCGGCTACCTCGTCGAGCGCCAGCAACGGATCCACGAGCCGCGCGTAATCCTCGGCGCGATCGGGCTCGGCGCCGCTCCCGCACTGCTCGTCTTCCTGCAGCCCGATCTCGGCACGGCACTCGTCTATGCCGCCGCCATCCTCGCCGTAGTCTTCGTCGCGGGTACCCGGTGGACGACGCTCGCCGGCATCGTGTCGATCGGAGTGGTCGCGGTCGTGGCGATCCTTTGGCTGCTCCCGTCGCTCGGGATGCAGGTGCTCAAGCCCTACCAGACCGATCGCCTGATCGGCTTCACAAATCCCGGTAGCGATCCGGCGAACGTGACGTACAACGTCACCCAGTCGATCACGGCGATCGGGGCCGGAGGCTTCGACGGGCGCGGGGTCACCGGTGCGAGCCAGACCCGCTTCGACTACCTGCCGGAACACGCGACCGACTTCGTCTTTGCGTCGTTTGCGGAGCAGCGCGGGTTCCTGGGAGGAGCGATTCTGCTGCTGCTGTACCTCTTGCTCGTGTGGCGGGCCTTGAGGGTCATCACCCTAGCTGGAGACTTCTATGGTGCGATCGTCGCCGGAGGGATCGTGTTCGCGCTCCTCTTCCAGGTCTTCGTCAACGTGGGGATGACAATGGGAATCGCACCGGTCACCGGAATCCCACTGCCGTTCGTCACAGTCGGTGGCTCGTCGATGGTCGCGAACCTCGTCGCCGTCGGGATCCTGGAGTCGATTCACGTCCGCGGGAGCGTGCGCAGGTGAGTCCGCTCGGCGTCTCGAGTCGCAACCTGCTCTCACTGGCTCGGGCCGCGCGCACCCCCGTCGGCGCCTCGGCTCCGCTGCTCCTCATGGGCGCAATGGCCGATACGCTCGAGCGCGAGCTCAGCGCCGGGACCGACGCCTCGGCAGTCAGTCGTCGGATCGATCCTGCGGACGCGTCAGTCGTCGTGCTCGTCCTCGGTGGAGAGCCGACAGAGCTCGAGCTCGACGCGCTCCGTCGCGCAACGCGAGCCCGGGTCCCGATCGTCGCGGTCCAGCTTGATCCGCGCGCGACCGCCGATGTTCCATATGTACGCGCCACGCGTGTCGTCATGTGCCTCCCCGGCCGGCCGCTGCCGGTTGGGGAGATCGTCGAGGCCATTGCGAGCTGCATCGGCGCGGACGACCCAGCCCTCGCCGTGCGCCTGCCCGTTCTGCGCCAGCCCCTCCTGCGCCGGACGATCGGCCGATCCGTCCTACGAGTCGCAGCGATCGGAGCACTCCCCTGGTTTCCAGCCGAGCAATTCCCGCTGCTCGCGGTCGAGCAGCTGCGCATGAGTCAGCGGATCGCGGCGGCCCGCGGCCAGTCGTCGACGCTCCCCGTGCCGCCTGAGCTCGGCATCGTCCTCGGGGTGGGGCTGCCGATGCGGTCGGTCGCTCGGCTACTGGCCGCGCGGACGGGTCGCTCGGAGTGGCTCGTGCGGGCCGGCGTGGCCGCCGTCGGCACCGGGCTCGTCGGCGTGCTCGCCGCACGTCGGCCAGGTTGACGACACGGGTCGACCGTCTGGAGACGCCCTCGGAGGAGGTCCGTCCGGTCAGGGTCCTACGATCGGCGCGAACCCCACCCCCCAGGAGGAGCCCGATGCCTGACGCCGACCTTGCCGAGGAACTGTTGCAGATCGAGGAAGCCGACGCGTGGTTCGAATACCTCGAGGCCACGCGTGGCCAAGGGGTCAACCGCTACGGCGAGGTCGAGCCGTGGGCCTGGGCGAGGCTCAACCAGCGGCTGCGTGCGGTCAGAGCGCGCCGCGCACGACTCCGCCCCGCGGCCGCATAACCGTATCCCCGGAGCGGGGATCAACATGGCCACGACGCCGACGCGTGCCAGTCGCCACAATCCCGGCGCCGAGGTGCTGATAGCCTTGTGTCGAGGCCTATGGCCACTGTTTTGACACTTCGCAGCGCGAGGCCGACGTCCTACGACGGATGTTGCTCGCTCGCGCGCGCTGACACGAGGAGAAGCTCTCGTTGCCCTGGTTCCGAAGGAAGAAGAACAAGCTCGTTCCTACCGCGCCCAGCGCGCAGGTGGACGTCGATGTCACAACCCCCACCACAACACCGCTCGAAGCAGCCCCTGCTACAGGCGTAGAGACCGGCGAGCAGGTCGATCCCGGCGCCGAGAAGAAGCCGCGACGTCGCGGTAGTCGCGGTGGTCGCGGTCGAAAAAAGCCCGGAGGCGCATCCGCGCAAGCGGATAACGCAGACGCCGCCGCCGCCGAAGCGCAGTCGAAGCGAACTTCGCGTGAGGAGAGGCCCGAGCGTGAGCGCAAGAGCGGCGACCGCTCCCGCTCGGCGACGAGACGGCGGCAGCCGCCGAAGCGCGCGCCGCTCCCTGCAGCCAAGCGCGAGCTGTTGATCAGCGTCGACGTGGGTGAGCAGCGGGTCGCCGTCGTCGAGGACGATCAGGTGGCGGAGGTCTATCTCGAGCGGCCCGAACGCCGTTCGATTGCCGGCAACATCTATCTGGGCGTCGTCGACAACGTCTTGCCCGGAATGGAGGCCGCATTCGTCGAGATTGGCCTCGAGAAGAACGGATTCCTCTACGTCGACGAGATCGTCGTGCCCGAGCTCGAGGGCCGCCGGCACGGCCGCAAGATCCAGGACTTGATCTCTCGGGGAGAGCAGATCCTCGTCCAGGCCGTCAAGGACCCGATGAAGACGAAAGGGGCCCGCCTGACGACGGAGATCTCGCTGCCCGGCCGGTTCCTCGTCTATGTGCCCCACGGCGAGGGGCTCGGCGTCTCGCGCCGGCTCGACGACTCGGAGCGAGCGCGACTGAAGGAGGTCCTGAAGGCTCTCGCCGTCGAGAAGGGCGGCGTGATCGTCCGCACGGCGGCCGAGGGCGCCTCGGCGGAGGACATCGAGCGCGATCTCGTGTTCTTGCAACGGCTCTGGAAGACGATCGAGGCGCGCGCGACGGCGTCGAAGGCACCGGCTCTCGTGTACCAGGAGGCCGAGTTGCCGCTACGGATCGTGCGTGACCTCTTCGCCGGGGACTTCATCTCGGCCCAGGTCGACAACGACCGGGCGTTCAAGCGGATCGTGGGCTATCTCAAGAAGACGTCTCCGCACATGGTCGAGCGCGTCCACCGCTACAAGGATAAGGAGCCGCTCTTCGTGGTTCACGGCGTCGACCGTGAGATCGAGTCGACGCTCAACCGGCGTGTCGACCTCCCGTCCGGCGGCTACCTCGTCTTCGACTACGCCGAAGCGTTCACCGTCGTAGACGTCAACACCGGCCGGTTCGTCGGATCACGGTCGAAGACCTCGGGTGCCCGGCTCGAGGACACGATTACGAAGAACAACCTCGAGGCGGTGAAGGAGGTCGTGCGCCAGCTCCGGCTCCGCGACATCGGCGGGATCATCGTCATCGACTTCATCGACATGGCGAACCCGAAGAATCGCGCGTCGGTCGAGGAGGCACTTCGCACCGAGCTCGAACGCGATCGTACGAAGACATATGTCGTCGAGATCTCGCCGCTCGGCCTGGTCGAGATGACACGCCAGAACGTCACCGACGGGCCGCGGGAGATCCTGACGCGGAAATGCCCTGTCTGCGCAGGCGACGGCATCGTCGTCTCCGACGAGACTGTCGCTCTCACCGTCGAGCGCAAGCTGCGCGCGCTTCCGGCTGCGGGCACGCGGATCCAGGCATACAAGGTGTCGCTCCACCCACGCATCCGCGACCTGGTCGCAGGGCCTGGCGGGGAGCGGCTCGCACAACTCGAGTCGGTGACGCGGAGGCGCTTCCTCCTCGTAGGTGCGAGTGGGCACGTGCACGCTGATCACTTCGAGGTTATCGCCGAGGGCAAGCTGATCGATCTCTCTCCGAGCGGGCCGATCGAGGAGGGCGCAGAGATCGAGGTCAAGCTGGTCGAGGTCGGGCTTCATGATGCAGCGGCGGGCGCCGGCAAGATCGACGGCGTCGACGTCGTCGTCGCGGATGCTGCCAAGCTCGTCGGCAAGAAGGTTCAGGTCAGGGTCGGGCGCGTGCTCGACGGCGTGGTCTACGCATTGCTCGTCGATGTGGCGGCAAAGCCCGATCCGATCACGTTCGAGAGCGAGGCCGAGAAGCCGACACGCGCTCCCGCCCGCCGACGTGCCGTCGGCCCGGTGGCCGACAGCGAGGCGCCGGATCCGACCGAGCCTCTCGTCCTGGATCCGGTCACCGAGACCGCCGACGTCGTGGACGACCTTGAGGACGAGCCCGCCGACGCGCTCGAGCCGGAGGATGACGAAGTGGACGCCGAGAACGCCGATCTCGACGGCGCTCCCGCAACCGCGAAGAAGCGCACGCGCCGAGGCTCACGCGGCGGCCGCCGACGCCGGAAGCCCGCCGTGGCAAACGGTGTGGCGGATCTCGACACCGAGACCGTCGAGGTCGCCGACGGCGGCGACGAGGTCGTGCCTGAGGGGCCTCGGGTCGACGATCCGTCTGACGATCCGTCTGCTTCCTCCGCGACGCCCGCACCCGCGCCGGCGCGTCGACGCACCCCGAGGATCCACGTGCCGGCCGGCGCCGATACGCCCGAGCCGTCTCCGAACGGTGTCACCGCGACCGACGAGGTCGAGGGTGCCGGTGCCGAAGAGACGACCTCCGAGGCCGCTGTCGACGGAGCCACGCCGAAGAAGCGGACCCGTCGCGGCACCCGTGGCGGTCGTAACCGCCGCAAGAAGCCGGCGGCAGCAGTGCTCGCCGAGGGAGAGGAGGCGCTGGAGAACGCGCAGGACGGCGATCTCGGTGAGACCGAGCTGGCGGCCGAGTCCGGGGTGGTCTCCACGCGCGCTGCGGCGGCGAGCATCGCTCCGGTCGTCGAGGTCGAGGCCGTGGCAGGGGCTCCCGAGCCGGCGAGCGCGAACGGCGAGGATGGGTACGTCCCGATGTCGGAGTGGCTCGACGACTTCAACCGCTGAGGGTTCGGAGACCCGGGCTTTTCGCTACAATCCACTCGCTTGCGGGCCGTGGCCCGCTCCTTTTCGTCGGATTACCGCTGCTCACTCGTTCCTACGCCATGACGACTTACGCGATCATCTCCCTTGGTGGCAAGCAATACCGCGTCAGCGAGGGACAGCGCCTGCTCGTCGATCGGCTTCCAACCGCGGAAGGCAAGACCTTCACGCCGCCCGTGCTGCTCGTCGGCGGCGACGGAGGCCCACGCATCGCTCCGGGCGACGTCGTCGTAACGGCGAAGGTACTCGGTGAGCAGCGGGGGCCCAAGATCCGAATCGGCAAGTACAAGAAGCGCACTGGTTACAAGCGCCATACGGGCTTCCGTGCGGCTCTGAGCCAGATCGAGATCGAGTCGATCGGCGTGAAGGCGCGCGCCGCCGCGAAGCCGAAAGCAAAGGCAGTCGAGCCCGACGCGGAGGGGGAGAGCTAGTGGCGCACAAGAAGGGGCTCGGCTCCTCACGCAACGGTCGCGACTCGGAGTCGAAGCGTCTCGGTGTCAAGATCTTCGCCGGCCAGCAGGTCAAGGCGGGCATGATCATCGTGCGCCAGCGCGGCACGCGCTTCAGGCCGGGTCAGGGAGTCGGCATCGGCCGCGACGACACGATCTTCGCGACGCGAGAAGGTGTCGTCGAGTTCCGTCGCAGCGGCGACAAGCGCTTCATTTCGGTCACAGAAGCCAGCGGCTGACACCGCCGACCTGGCGGAATGGGGCGTGCCCGCGTGCCTGCGTGCCTGCCTTCAGGCAGGCACAACTCGCATCGTCACCGCACTAGCGACGGGATAATCATGATCCAGTCGTCAACGCGAGGTTCCTGCCGGAAGGCGGGCGCCGGGGCAGGAGGCGCGTTCGTGTCATGACCCGTCAGCTGGCCAGAGGCTCGGCACTGTCTCGTCCGAGCGCATGCCGTGATTGTCGCGACCTCGTGGTGGTGATCAGCTAGCCGTGTTCTTCGATCGCGCACGCATCCAGGTGTTGGCGGGTCGGGGCGGCGACGGCGGCCTGAGCTTCCGCCGCGAGAAGTTCGTTCCCAGAGGCGGTCCCGACGGTGGTGACGGCGGTCGTGGGGGAGATGTCTCGATCGTGGCCGATCCGGGCCTGCGTGACCTCACGGCCTTCCGCTCCCGTGTGCGGTTCAAGGGGGGCCGAGGCGGCAACGGCCGAGGCACGCGCAAGCACGGTCCGGACGGTGAGTCGGTGGAGCTGGCCGTCCCCGTGGGCACCCAGATCACCGATCTGACCGAGGGCCCACTCGCCGATCTCTCGACGGCGGGAGCCCGGATCGTCGTCGCGCGGGGCGGCGGCGGCGGTCGTGGGAATGCCCATTTCGCCACGCCGACGCGCCAGACGCCGCGCTTCGCGGAGACGGGCATGCCGGGAGAGGAGCGCGAGCTCGAGCTCCACCTGAAACTGATGGCGGACGCCGCGCTTGCGGGCTTTCCGAATGCGGGCAAGTCCAGCCTGCTGCGGAGGATCTCGAATGCCAAGCCGAAGGTTGCGGACTATCCGTTCACGACGCTCGCACCCGTGCTCGGGACGGTGGAGGCGCCGGACGGGCGGCAGTTGACGATCGCCGACGTGCCCGGCTTGATCGAGGGAGCGAGCGAGGGGGTGGGGCTCGGGCACGAGTTCCTCGCGCATCTGGAGCGAGCACGCCTCCTGCTACACGTGATCGATGCGTCGGAGGGTGATCTCGACGAGCGCTTCCGCGCGATCGACAGGGAGCTCGCGCTCTATGGTGCCGGCCTCGACGAGCGTGCCCAGGCGATCGTGTTGAACAAGGCCGATCTCCTTCCGGAGCCGGCGGCCTTTGCTGTGGCCGACCCGAGGGTTGTTCGGGTGTTCCGGGTCTCGTGTGCAACCGGCGCCGGCATCGAGGAGCTCAAGCGTGCGCTCTTCGAGCTCTGTCCTCCCCTGACTCCGGTCGCACCCGAGGTGACGCAGCTACCCGAGTTCCTGGAGTATCGGCCTCGGCCGAGAGGTCGCGGGTTCAGGATCTTCCGAACAGACAACGGCTTCCGAGTCGTGGGTCATGTGCGCGACGAGGCCGAGCTCGAGCGTGCCCTTGCCGACGCGGGCGTGAAGAAGGGCACGGAGGTCGAGATCGCCGGGGAGACGCTCGAATGGCAGTAGGCGTTCTCGGGGGCGCGTTCGATCCGCCGCACGTCGGCCACGTCGCCCTCGCGCGCACCGCGATCGAGCATTTCGGGCTGACGCGATTGCTGGTGCGCGTCATCGCGGACCCCGGGCACCGGAGCGTCGTCGCCCCCGCCGACGCGCGGCTCGAGCTTGCGACGATCGCCTTCTCGCCCCTCAGCGTGGTGGAGATCGCACTCGATCTCCACCCGCGCACTGTCGACTCGCTCGCGGAGCTACAACTCGGTGACACGGTCTTCCTGATCGGCGCCGACGAGCTAGCCGGGTTCCCCGGCTGGAAGCAACCTGACCGGGTTCTGGAGCTCGCGCGCTTGGGTGTCGCTACCCGGCCCGGTGCCGACGAGCAGCGGATCGCCGAGGCCCTCGCGGCAATCTCGCGTCCCGAGCGCGTCGAGCGATTTACGATCGAGGCCCACTCGGTATCGTCGTCGGAGATCCGGCAGCGGATTGCGAACGGACAGTCGATCGACCGCCTCGTCACTCCCGAGGTCGCCCGAGCGATCGCGAGGCTCGGACTGTACGCGCGGCCGGCCGCGGCTACACTGAGAGCATCGGAACGTCCAGGACAGACGCGCAGCTGACCTCGCTCGAGCAGGCTCGGCGGATAGCGGCGCTCTGCGAGGAGAAGCTCGCAACGGACGTCGTTATCCTCGATATGCGGGGTGTCTGCGACTACACCGACTTCCTCGTGATCGCGACCGGCCGCAACGAACGGCAGACCAAGGCGATCCACGACGAGGTGCACGGCATCCTCAAGCACGAGTACGGGCTGCTCCCGCGCGCGACGGCAGGTCTGCCGGAGGCGACCTGGGTGATTGCCGACTACCTCGACACCGTGCTCCACGTGTTCACGCCGGAAACGCGCATGTTCTACCGGCTCGAGGACCTCTGGGACGACGCGCCGAAGCTCGAGGCTGCCGCGACGGCGTAGGCCTGCGATGCACGTATCGTCCGGTCTGTTCTCTATTCTGAGAACATGCTCGGGACAGGACAGAAAGGCGCTATTGCCGAGGCGGGCGATAGCGCTGGCAGCAGTGAAACTCGGGATCGAGGTCTACAGGCCGATCCACGAGGGTGGCCGGTACGACCTGATCTTCGGCGTGGACGATCGACTTGTCCGAGTGCAGTGCAAGTGGGCTACTCGGTCGGGCGACGTCGTCGTCGTTCGGTGCTACTCCGCGCGTCGCGCGCCCGAGGGAATGCGCGTGCGCACGTACACGGCACGTGAGGTTGACATGATCGTTGCCTACTGCTCCGACGTCGATTCCTGCTTCGTGCTGGAGCCCGAGCACTTCGTGGGGAGGAGGCTCGTACATCTCCGGCTTGCGCCGACCCGTAATAACCAGCGCCGAGGCATCAACTGGGCCAACGATTTCGCGCTGGAGTCGCTACGCTTCACTTCCCCAGGGGCCATAGCTCAGCTGGGAGAGCGTCTGGCTGGCAGCCAGAAGGTCGCCGGTTCGAGCCCGGCTGGCTCCACCATTACTTCGCAGTACTGGCCCCGGTGACCGTAACGGTCGCCGGGGCTTTGTTTCAGTCCGCGCTCAAGAGTTTTCCGTCGCAACGGACGGTGAGTTCGGCTGAGCGCGGCGGTCGATGTCCAGCTCCTCCGGGCGTCGTGCCTTCGCGGCGTGCTTTGCTTCGCCCGATGGAAACTGCCCTGAAGCCGCACGAGGACGCCTACGGGCAGATTCTGCTCGCCACCCTCGAGGGGCGCCCCGCGCAGGAGGTCATGGAGCGAGACGATGGGCTGATCTACGTGGGCAGCCCGGCCGACTACTTCGCGCCGTTTCGCCGCTGGCCCGCAGTCGAGCGCAGGGCGATGCGCTTCGTGCGTGGCCGGGTGCTCGACGTGGGTTGCGGCGCCGGGAGGGTCAGCCTCCACCTGCAACAGCGAGGCCACGATGTGGTAGCGATCGACGAGTCTCCGCTCGCGGTCGAGGTCGCTCGAAGACGGGGTGTCGCCGACGCTCACGTCCGGTCGCTCGCCGGCTTCAGCGCAGCTGCGCCAGCCTTCGAGACGATCGTGCTGCTGCGGAACAATATTGGTCTTGCCGGGTCGACGGCGCGCGTCTCGCCCCTGCTGGAATGGCTCTCGCGCGCCACGACGGCGCGCGGGCGGATCGTCACGGACAGCGTCGATCCCGACCGGCTCGACGAGGGGGCCTTTCGCGACTACGTGCCTCGGGCGCGCAACTCGATTGCGGGCGCTCAGCGATTCCGTGTGCGTTGGGGTACGTACGCCACGCCCTGGTTCAGCTACCTCATGCTCGGGCCTGCGTCGTTCGAGCTCGCCCTCGTCGGGAGCGGCTGGCATGTCGCCCACCTGATCGACGACGGGTCACCGCGTTACGCGGCCGTACTCGAGAAGGACAGGGCGATCGGGAACTCCTGACGCTACGCCGCGCCGATTGGTACGTTGAACGATGGAGTTCCGCCGGATCGGAAGCTTGCCGCCGTACGTCTTCGCGGGGATCAACAAGCTCACGCTGGAGCTCCGGCGGGCGGGAGAGGACGTGATCGACCTCGGCTTCGGCAATCCCGACCTGCCTTCACCGGAGATCGCCGTCGAGAAGCTCACCGAGGCTGTCAAGAACCCGCGCAACCATCGCTATTCCGCCTCGCGGGGGATCCCGAAGCTCCGTCTCGCGGCTGCCGATCTCTACCGCCGTCGCTTCGGCGTGGAGCTCGATCCCGACACGCAGGTGATCAACACGATCGGCGCCAAGGAAGGGCTCTCGCATCTCATGTGGGTCCTGCTCGAGCCGGGCGACTCGGCTCTCGTTCCGAGCCCCAGCTACCCAATCCACATCTACGGTCCGATCCTCGCAGGGGCGGCGGTCACGCAGGTACCGATGGGGCCTGATCAGGATCTTTTCGCGAACCTCGAAGCCGCCTACCTACGGGCACAGCCGCGACCCCGGGTGGTCATCCTCTCGTTCCCCCACAACCCGACGACCGCAACCGTCGATCTCGCGTTCATGGAACGTGTGGTCGAGTTCGCGCGCGCCCGCTCGATGCTCGTCGTCCACGACTTCGCATACGCCGACCTCGGCTTCGACGGCTACGAGCCGCCCTCGATCCTCCAGGTTCCCGGGGCGGACGAGGTCGCAGTGGAGCTGTACACGCTGACGAAGTCGTTCTCGATGGCCGGGTGGCGCGTCGGCTTCGTCGTCGGAAACGCCGAGGCAGTTGCGGCGCTCGCGAGCCTCAAGGGCTGGCTCGACTACGGGACATTCCAGCCGATCCAGATCGCGGCGATCGTCACGATGAACGAACAACCGGACTTCCCGCGCGAGGTGAGCGCTATCTACCAGTCGCGACGCGACGCCCTCTGCGAGGGCTTAAGTCGCGCAGGATGGCAGATCCCAAAGCCCAAGGGCACGATGTTCGTCTGGGCGCAGATCCCGGAGCGTTACCGCTCGCTGGGATCGCTGGCCTTCGCGGAGATGCTGGCGCGTGACGCCAAGGTTGCTGTCAGCCCGGGCGTCGGCTTCGGGCAGGACGGCGACGGTTTCGTTCGCTTCGCCCTCGTCGAGAACGAGCACCGAATCGGTCAGGCTGTTGGGTCGATCAGGCGCACGCTCGACCTCGGGTGACGTGGGGCCGGGGCGGCAGCCGGCACCCCGGCCGGCATGAGCGCATTGTGTAGCGTTTCTCGCAGCCGTTGACCGAAATCGACGGCGCTGATCACGCGCCCGTGTGCCGTTCGGGCGTGCCCGGTTAAAGCCAGGCACGCCCGCAAGACGAAACGAAGCGGTTCAGGTGCAACGGTACGAAAGCCTCACTACGTGCCGACGACCGTGATCGTCGAAGTGCCGTGGTTGCCGATCTTCGTGTTGAAGTCGATCGTCGCGACGTACGTTGAGCCCTTGACGACGGTGATCGGCAGCTTTACCGGGGCGGTACAGTCGATCGCGAGAGCCGTAGTGGTCGTCGTGGTGCCGGCCGACTTCCCGTTCGCCGTGATGCTGATCACTGCGCCGAGAGTCGTTCCGATCGGGTTGTTGACGCAGAACGAGCGGAGGAACGCCGTCACGACGGGATTCTTGGTGCCGCCCTTGAGCGGGAGGGTTGGGTTGCGTGCGTCCACGCCTGCCGCGCCTGACCTGAACTTCGCCAGAGCCGGCTTCGCCGCGCCGCTCGTACGGTAGACGCCGCTCTGCCAGAGGCTCCCGGCCGAGTCCCGGAACACGAACCAGACGAACATCTTCACGCGCGGATCATCCTTCGTCATCTTGATGGCCTGGCTCATGTAGAGCGCCTGCTGGCTCTCAGTGACGCCCTTCGGCTCGCCCGGCTTCGTCTCGTGGCCGTATTCGGTGATCCAGATGGGGATATTCTTCCGCTTGAACCACGTGTCGAGATCGGTTTCGAACCGGGGCAGTGACGGGAGGTTCACGTTCGGATAGCGCACTTTTTGCGTCGCCTTCATGCTCACTGGGTACGGATACGGATGTTGCGCCCAGGCGTCGAACTTGAGGCGTGGGTTGGCGGCAGCGACGAGCCGAGCGAACGTGCCCGGCGCCACGCTGTCGGTTCCCGCGGACTTCTTGTCGCGCCCCGTCGATGAGGTCTCGCCGATGGCCACGAGGGCCTTGGCGTTGCCCGACTTGATCCCTGCGTACCCGGCGGCAGCGAGCTTGGCGTAGGCGGCGGGGCTGACGATCTTGCCGCTCGCGTTGAACTGTGGCTGGAGGAAGACTCCGATGTTCGACTCGTTCCAGATCCCGTAGAAGCGGACGAACGGAAAACCCGGATAGCGACCGGAATAGCGGGAGGCAAGAGCCTTTGCGAAGTTCTGGAAGTCGCCCATCTTGGTCGGCAGGTACGACTGGCTCTTCTTTCCGTTGGCCCATTCCGGCGTGCCCCAGATCGTGATGAGCACTTCCATCCCACGCGCCTGCGCGTTCCGCACGATCTCGTCGACGTCGTTGAGCTTGTAGGCAGGATCGAACGGGTTCGTCGCGTTCGCCGGCTTCGTCGGGGCGGCGGTCGCCCAGGTGACGAGGGTGCGCACGATCGACGCGTTCGCGCTTTGCGCCTTGTCGAGCTCCGACTGACGGTTCTGGTCGTAGCGGAAAAGCGGGTCGTCGTGGAATCCGATCCACATCGGGTTCGAGGCCGTCGCTGATGTCGCGCCCAGTGCAGCGACGCTCAGCGCGGCCACGGCGGACGAGATGACGAACAGGCGTATGTGCTTCCTCACGGGCAGTTCTCCTCGTGTCGTTGGCAAACGGTCACGCTACCGGCTGGGTGTGATGGAGGTGTGAGCGCAGGTCAGCGATTACGGCAGATTCGACACAAAGACGTATCTCCCGCGGGAATGTTGTCCAGCCCTACGCGCGAGCGGGTGCGAGAGACCGAGGCTGGGGTACCCAGGGTGAGCCCGCTCGCTCGATAGACCGCACGTGGGCAAGCTCCTTGCCGTCACTTTACATCGGAGGTCGTCGGGCGACCCCGGCGCCTTCGCGGACGAAATCAGGATCATGTGGGGTGGAAGGCCGAAAATACAAGGCTGGCGGGAGTCGATCAGCCGCTCTGGCGATATCAGCACATGACGTGCGGTGTGAGTGCCCCGCGCCGAGCAAGGCGCCTTGCCAAGGGAGCGGCACGGGTCGGCCTCCTCCGCACATTCGGCACAGAGACGTATCCCACACGTGAACGTTGCCTCCGTACTGTCGGTCGAGCAATCGACGGAACGGAGGATGCATATGGACACGGCACTCGCACTCGCCGGCTCGGCCTATCGGGCTCCCGCAATCGCGATCGGTAACAGCGTCGATCAGCGCGAGCACGTCATCTGGTGGGCGGTCGTCGTCGGCTTCGCCTACGCGCTGGCACTCGCGTACGCGGCGTACTGCCGCCACACAGGCGGTGACCCGGAAATCTCCTTCGGCTGGTCGGGATTCAAGGTTGTCTGCAAGAGCTAGCAACCGTGAACCGACGGGGAGGGCCTCGTGCCCTCCCCGTCCGGTGCTCGAGGTGCGTGGTGCGACCAAGCGCTACGGCGCCGTCTGTGCGCTCGACGGCGTCGATCTCGCTGTGGCTCCCGGATCCGTCGTCGGCCTCGTTGGGCCGAACGGTTCGGGCAAGACGACGCTGCTCTACGCCGCCGCCGGACTGATCGAGTTGGACGACGGGACGATTGCAGTGAACGGCCACGCGTCCGGTTCGCTCGACGCGCGCCGGTCGGCGGCGGTCATTCCCGACGACCAGGGTGGGTTCGAAGAGCTGACGGCCGGCGAGTACATCGCGCTCGTGCACGCGCTCCACCGTGCTGACGATGACGCCCGCGCCCGCGCGGCGCGCCTCGTGGTGGCGTTGGGACTCGACGCTCGGCTTGGCCAGCAGCTGAGGGCCCTGTCGAGAGGACTGCGGCGTCAGGTCACCATCGCCGCCGGTCTGTCGCTCGGAACGTCTGCCGTGCTGATCGACGAGGCGACCGTCGCGCTCGATCCGGAGGCCGTTGTCGTCCTGCGCGAGGCGATCGCGGCGCTTGCCCGGAGGGGAGCCGGCGTTCTCGTAGCGACCCAGGATCTCCATTTCGCGCAGACGGGATGCGACGAGATCGTGCTGCTTCACCGCGGCCACGTCGTCGTGGCGGGAGCGGTCGCCGACGTGCTCGGAGCCCACGGGGCCTCTACGCTGGAAGAGGCATTCCTCCGCGCTCTGGGTGATACGACGCTGATCGAGAGGATCCGTGGGAGCCTGGGCGCTCTCTAGCGCTTCGGTGCTCTGCCTGGTGCGGCGCCTTCGCGACGCGGCTCTCGCTGCGCCTGCGCCGGTCGCGGTAGGCGTTGCCCTGCTCCTCGCGTCGCCGATCCTGCTTCATCGGGCGGGTGAGGCGCTTGCCGAGGCGATTGGGTCGCAGCTCGCTGCTACCGACGTGGCGCGGGGACTGGTGCTCGCGCTCTGCCTTTCCGGAGCGATGGTTGGGCTGATGATCGGGGTCGTGGCTCCGCCGCGATCGGCGATGGGAGCGCAGTTGAGCGCGGCACCCGTCGGGATGCGCGCATCGAACGCCGCCATGGTCCTGCTTCCTCTTGCGATCGGGTCGAGTCTGGTGGCACCGCTAGCGCTCGCGTTCGTGCTCCCGATAGCCGGGTCTGCCCCGGGTGGGGTCTCGGCTGCCGCATCGACCGTAGGCGCGGTGGTCGCTGCCTCCTCGCTCGGATTGTTTGCCGCCGAGTGCGTGCGGACGGCGCTCCGACGCGATCGCGGCGTAGCCCTCGCCGCCCTCGCCGCGTCGGCCGGGTGGGCGCTGTGCGCGTGGCTCGGCTCGTCGCTTGCGCTCGGCCCTCTTGTGGTCGCGGCCGACGCCATCGCAGGTGTTCGTCCTGTGTGGTTCGCGCTCCTCGTCGAAGCGCTGCTCGCCTTCGCCGCTCTCGGCGGCTGGTCGGTGGTCGTCGTCCGTGGGACGCCTCGAGTCGCGGCACGGCCGCCACGGGTCGTCTTGCGCACGCCGGCGGGGACGTCTGCGGCAGTCGCCGTAGCGGTCATTCGATTGGTGATGCGGCGCATGGACGTCCGGCTCGCTTTCGCGGCGGGCGTTGCTCTCGGCCTGTCGTCGATCGCGCTCGCCAGTGCCGCTGCTACCGCCCGGATCGCGCTTGCCGGCTCGTCTGTTGCACTCGCTGCTGCTCTCGCGCCCCTCGCTCTGACGGGAATCCTCCTGGACGGGCGGTCGGTTTGGAGGTCTTCGCCGGTGCGAGCTGGAGCCGTGATCGTCCCGGCGTGCAGCATCGTCCTCGTCCTCGCCCTCGTGCCGGTGACAGCTGTCGTCGCCGTCGTTGTGGCCGTCATGCGAGACGGTGCCAGCGACTGCTCTCGCGTGCTCCTCGTCGCTGCACTGACCGCCGGCGCAGCCCTGGCGGGCGGAGGTCTCGTCCCCTGGCAAGGTAACCGGCTCGGCGACCAACTTGCCTCGTTCGGGGCGTTTGCCGCGTGCGCAGCGGTCGCGACCGTGGGCGCGGGCATCGTCGGCCCGAGGCTAGTGGCGGCCGGCGCTACCCGATGCGGTAGTCGCGGGGCTCGTTCTCGCAACGGTTCTGATAGTCGGCGCTCTCGTCGTCGCGATGCGAGTCGGGAGGTCGTCGTAGATGCTTGACGCGGACGACGTTCTCGAACTCGCCCCCGGTGTCTCTGTCGCAGGGGGCAAGGTGCACGACGCCGTCCGCGGCACGTCGTGGCCGGTGAACGAGACAGCGTGCTGGATGCTAGCTCGATCTGGCCTGGCGCTCGGCGAGATCGCCTCGCAGCTGAGCACCGCCCACGGCGTCCCACAGGATCGGGCAAGGGACGATGTCCTTTCGTTCGCCTGGCAGTTGAACGTCACGCTCCTCGCAAATCTTCGCACCGAGCGCCCGAGGTGGCGCCGCTCTTTCGGATGGCTTCGTCTCGCGGTACAGCTCGCCCCGACCGGGAGCCTTCCACCGCCGAGAGCGAGGAGATCCGCGCTCGACACGGGATCGTCCCTCAGAGCTGTCGCGAGCGTGGGGCGTGGCCTCGCCGGCCGCGCCACCACCCTTGCTTGCGTCACCGCTGCGTTGGTTGCTCAACTCGCCGTCGTCGCGGGAACGCTCGCTCCTATGGCGGCAGCGGCCGTAGGCGTTGGTGTCGGTCTCGGTTTGCTGCTGCACGAGGCTGGGCATGCAATTGCTCTTCGCGGGTCTGCGGCAGCCCTGGTGCTGGCGGGCTCGCGCACGTTCGTCCTGCATGCGCCGATCGGTCCGCGGCAGCGGGCAGCTGTTGCGGCTGCAGGACCGCTCGTGGCCGCCGGGACGGGTCTCGCGGCGGTTGGGGCGGCGACGGCACTGGACGTGATTGTGCTTGCGCTCGTCGCCCTTCCGCTCTGCGCACATGCCCTGGCCGCCACCGTTCTCAGTCCCGATGGGAGGACCGCATGCAAGCTCTGAAAGCCTTCTTCCTGGGTGCCTTGGCACTCGGTGTTCTCGCCTACGCACTCGCCGCCGCGCTTGCCCTTACGGCGACGGAGCAGGATTGGGGGACGCTACGCGTCGGAGTGGGGCCGATTGCGCTCGTCGCGGTCGAGCGGGTCGACGGGGCGACAGTGACCACCTTCGGCATAGGTATCGCCATCGTCGGGCTCATCGGCGGTCTCGCGAACGCGGCGGCGGCGCTCGCGATCGCGCGCCGGCGCGGTGCGCGGGGCGATCCCGTAGACTGACGCCGATGGTGCTGTGGGAGGTCATCTTCATGCTCGTGATCCTCAAGATTCCGATGGTCTATCTCGGCGGCGTGATCTGGTGGGCAGTGCGCGCCGAGCCGCTACCCGAGGATCCTGAGGAGGCCGTCGGCGTGCCCGTCGAGCCTCTGCTCCCGGCGCCGCCACAGCCGCCGCGTGTGATCGGGCGTCGGCCGCGCACCGGTGGGCCGGTCCGCAGACCTGAGCCGCAAGGCGGCATCCGTACACGGACGAGGACACCGGGATGAGCTCTCTTTCGGCCGAAGGCCAGAGGAGCAGGCCGGTAGATACGATCGCCGGGCTTCTCGCCGCGGCTGCATGCGCACTGGCGATCCTCGCGATCGTAGAGCGGCCGATCCGCTACGCGGCCGTCGCTGTGATTCTCTCCCTTGTAGCGGCCCGCATGAGCCCGCGCTGGCAGAGCCTCGCGCTCGCGGCGCTCGGACTCGCCATGGTCGGTTGGATGCTCGGGATGACGCTCGCCGTCATCACGGAAAACCCGCTTTTCTGACCTACGTCTAGGTTCGCTGCTACAACCTCGTTGTGGGTCGAGACGAACTCGCGGGCCTGAACGCCGGCTACGTCGGCCAGTTGCTCGAGCAGTACCTCGAGAGCCCCAGCAGCGTTCCCGCTGCCTGGCGGGCGCTCTTCGAGGCTGACGACGCGCTCGCCGCCCAGTCCCTGCGCGGGCTCGCGGGCCTCTCCGCACTCGGCCCGGCCCAACCTGAGGTCGTGTCCTTCCCACCATCCCCGCGGCCGGGTGGGAATGGCACTGTCGCGACTCCTGCGACTCCCACAACTCCTACAACCGTTGCGCAGCCCGCGTCCTCTCCTGTTGTCGCCGCGCCCGCTGCGAACGGGGGCGGCAAGACGCCGCCGCCCGTCATGTCGCCGACTCTGGCACCGAATCCCCCGTCACGGCCCGGGCCCACGCCGAGTGCGGAGCCGATCCCGGCGCCGGGGCTGGACGAGGGCGTTCTGCTCGGGGCGGTCGCGGCGGCGATGGCGCTTGTCAAGGCGTTCCGCACGCACGGCCATCTGGCGGCTCGTCTCGATCCGCTCGGCTCGGAGCCAGTCGGCGATCCCGCGCTCGAGGAGTCACGTCTGATCCCATCGCTGACACCGGAGCTCCAGGCGCGAATCCCCGCCTCTCTGCTTCGCGTGCACGTGCCGGGCGAGACGCTACTCGAGGCCCTGCCTAACCTCCGCGCGATCTACACCGGCTCGACCGCGTACGAGATCGAGCACATCTCCGACCATGCCGAGCGCGTGTGGCTGCGCAAGGCGATCGAGTCGCGGCGGTTCTCACTGCCGCTCGAGTCCGAGCAACGGATCGCGTTGCTGACCTGTCTGAGCCGCGCTGAGGGCTTCGAGCAGTATCTCCGCAAGGCTTTCCTCGGGCAGAAGCAGTTCTCTCTCGAGGGGCTCGAGGCTCTCATCCCGATGCTCAACGAGGCAATCGCGCTCGGTGCAGCCGATGGGGCGCACGAGGTCGTGGTCGGCATGGCGCACCGCGGCCGCCTGAACGTCCTCGTCCACACGATTGGGTTGCCGTACGAGTCCGTGCTCAGGGAGTTCGAAGGGGAGCGGGCCGCCGAGTCGCTCGTCGTCGATCCCGAAGGCGGCACTGGGGACGTCAAGTACCACCTCGGAGCGTCGGGGGTCAGGCAGACGGAGGCCGGCGAGGTCGAGATCACGCTTGCGCCGAACCCAAGTCACCTCGAGGCGGTCGATCCGGTCGTCGAGGGGCTTGCGCGCGCAGTCCAGACCGATCGCTCGTCGGGCGCAAGCATGCACGACCCGATGGTCGCGCTCCCCGTCCTGATCCACGGCGATGCTGCCTTCCCCGGGCAGGGCGTCGTGCCGGAGACGCTCAACCTGCAGTCGCTGGACGGCTACTCGACGGGTGGAACGCTCCATATCATCACGAACAACCAGGTCGGTTTCACGACCGACCCCGTCGAGAGTCGCTCGACACGTCACACGAGCGATCTTGCGAAAGGCTTCGACATCCCGATCGTCCACGTCAACGCCGACGACCCTGAGGCGGCGGTCGGTGCGGTCAGGCTGGCCCTTGCGTATCGGCGCGAGTTCGGCCACGACATCGTGCTCGACCTCGTCGGCTACCGACGCTTCGGCCACAACGAGCAGGACGAGGCCGCGTACACCCAGCCGTTGCTGGTGGAGCGGATTCAGGAGCAGCCGACGGTGCGCGAGATCTATGCGGGCCGACTCGTGGCAGATGGAGTGATCTCGGAGGCCACTGCGGACGAGGTCGTCGCCACGACGACGGCAACGCTGCGAGCTGCTCACGACCGGCTGCGCGCAACGCTTACCGAGATCCCGGTCGAGCGCGTGCCGGAGAGCATCCCGGCGGTCCGCACAGGTGATGCCGTGATCACGGCTGTCCCCGCCGACCGTCTGCGTGTTCTCAACGAGCAGTTGGTCAAGGTTCCCGAGCGTTTCACGATCAACGAGAAGCTTGCACATCAGCTCGACCGGCGCCGGAAGGCGCTCGAGTCGGGTGAGATCGATTGGGGACAGGCCGAGGCGCTCGCGTTCTCGTCGCTGCTCGAGGAAGGGATTCCCATTCGCCTCGCGGGACAGGACTCACAGCGCGGCACGTTTGCACACCGCCATCTGGTCTTCCACGACCCCGACACCGGAGAGACCTACGCGCCGATCCAGCACTTGCCCGAGGCGGCAGCATCATTCGAGATCTACAACTCGCCGCTCTCAGAGTACGCGGCGCTCGGCTTCGAGTACGGCTACTCGATCGCAGCGTCCGATGCGCTTGTCCTCTGGGAGGCGCAGTTCGGCGACTTCGTCAACGGGGCCCAGATCATCATCGACCAGTTCATCACCGCCGGGCGTTCGAAATGGGGGCAGACGTCCCGGCTCACGCTGCTCCTCCCGCACGGTTACGAGGGGAACGGGCCAGAGCACTCGAGCGCGCGAGTCGAGCGCTTCCTCCAGCTCGGCGCCCAGGAGAACGTCCGGATCGTCAACGCGACGACGTCCGGCCAGATCTTCCACTTGCTCCGCCGGCAGGCGCTGGATGCGACCGCACGACCACTGGTTGTGATGACCCCGAAAGGGCTGCTTCGACTCAAGAGCGCGGCATCAACGCTCGACGAGCTCGCAGGCGCGCGCTTCAGGCCGGTCATCGACGATCCCGATGTCGACGCCGGGCGGGTCGAGCGCCTGGTGGTCTGCTCCGGCAAGGTCTACTACGACATCGTCAGTCACGAGACCCGCAACGAGACGAAAGGGACGGTCGCGGTAGCGAGGCTCGAACAGCTCTATCCGTTCCCGGTCGATGCCTTCGGGGCTCTGATCACTTCGTATCCGTCTCTGCGCGAGCTCGTCTGGGCGCAGGAGGAACCGCAGAACATGGGCCCCTGGCGGTCGCTCCGGCATCGCCTCGAAGACGCCGTACGCGACGCTCCCGTGCGGGTTACGTGCGTCGCGCGACCGTTGCGCGCGAGCCCGAGCGAGGGGTACCCGAGCGCGCATCGCAAGGAGCAGGAGAGGATCGCCCGCTCGGCGCTCGCGGGCGTCAGTTCCCTGTAGGTGGTTGCCGAGCGTGTCTGGACAGCTTCAGCCAGACACGACGCGTCCGTCGCGCGGCGCCGGTTTCGTGAGATCGCGAGCTTCAGCTAAGCGGGTAGTCCCTGGCTAAAGCCAGGCACTGCGTGAGGTGTTCATCTTGCAATCAGTTAGGCGCGCGGGGGCCGGGTACGGAACAGGACGGCCGCTTTCGTGGCAATCCGCGGTCCGTGGCGGCGTCCGGCCGCAAGGAGTTGGCGTCTTTGGGCAGGGGGAAGTGCACTCCACGCCTTGAAGAGAGCGAAGGCGACCCCAGTCGGGGTTTTCGGCACACGAGGGAGGCCGGGCATCTTCAGATGATTGCACGCGGGCGGGAGGAAAAGACCCGCACGCGGTGTATCTAACTGTTCGTAATACGTAAAGAGTGCGCTAGACTGTCGTTCCTTACGGTCGGAGCCAGTGTCCCGTCCCCCACCAAGGAGGCCCTGTGCCGGTAGCGACACAGTCACAATTCGCTCGCGTGATCCAGGATCATCTCGATCTCAAGGCACGCAACTCGGATCTCGATCCAGTGATGCCGATCGATCGGTACACGATCGACGATCCGTTCGAGAACCATCCACTTTTCAAGTCGGAAGAGCAGGCCCGTCTCGAGGACACCTTCGAGGCTGAGCCCGTCGAGCCGATCACCGTCTCGTCTCCGCTGCCATGGCCGGGCGAGGACACGGTTGAGAACGTCGAGGGCCCGGCTCTCGACGAGGCCCTCTGGGGTCGCTCGCGCGACTTCGACTGGGGCGACTAGACCAGGCACTCCAGCTGATCCCTCCCTGCGCCGACGAGGGCCAGGGAGGCGGAGCTCGTAGGTCGCGTGCTCGATCGTCGGCCCGTTTGAGGGGATCGCGCGCGGCGATGACCGTCGCATGAGGCGACGACTCGCCTTGCTCAACATGCTTGCCCTCGTCCTCGCTCCACGTGTGGGTGTTGTCACGGGGAACAGCGGTGGACTTGTCGCCGGGGGTTAGTGACGCGAGACGACTGGTCACCCGGCGGAACAAGAGCTCGCCCGCTACGCCTCGGTCTCTGTGAGGGCGTCGGCGAGCAACCCCGCCGCGAAGCATTGCCACGCGAGGTCGCCATCGGCTCGAAGGAGGCGTAGCGCCTCTCCGGCGCCGCGCAGCCCGTCGCACTCCGGCTCCAGAGCCGTCAGGCCTTCGGCCAGCTGGGCCCGTACGCCGGGTGCCTCGAGGTCGTCGGCTACCGCCGTGACAGCTCGGCCGTAGAGCTCCAGGGCCCGCCGCGGGTCACCACCTGCAGCGAGAAGCAGCTCCGCTCGTCGCAGCGCACCGTGGCGCTCATCTGCGTCGAGGACGACGTGGCGGCCGGCGAGAAAGCAGAGGAGGATCCATTGCTCCTGCGGTTCTGCCCGCTCGACGGAGCGAATCCAGTCGCGGACGCTCTCGCGGGCCACGTCGAGCGGCTAGGAGCTGGTAGCGCGAATCGCGTCGACGACCTGGTCGCCGCCGCCGCCGACGAGCAGCGAGACGAGGCTGCTGTTGTCCCTCGCGGCGAGACCCGAGCGTGCGGTCATACGATCGTAGAGCTCTGTCTCGTCGAGATTGGCTTCGCGTGCGGCCGCGACAATACGGGGCACCTCGGGGCGCTGCTTACCTCCTAACCACTGCCAGGACGGATACACCCACGTCGTCGAGCCAGGAGGGCGGACGCCGATAATCTCGCCCGCGCGGCGCATCGCGTCGATCCGTGCCGGGTCGACGCCGAGTCGCTCGGAAAGCCAGCTTGCGGACAGGCAGTCGCCGTAGGTTTGCTGAGTCTCGGTGGTCACGGATTCCCCCGCCCGGCAGCCTACTCCAAGTCAGCGGCGTGGGGAACCGCCCGATCGGACGGTTCTGCTCAAGCCGGCTTCCGGCCGTTCCGATGACATCCACATGAGGGGACAAAAAGCGCTCGCGCTGGCCGGTTTCGGAGCGGTTGCGCTCGCGTGGGTCGGCGCTCCTGCGCCCGCGCAGGCAGCAACCCCCGTGCCGCTGGCCGACCTACCGGCATTCACGACCGCCAACACGGCACGCTCGCCGAAGGTGGTGGCGGTGCAACCGCCGGTCTCGACGCAGCCGCCGATTGTGGTGCGGCCGTCCATAGTCGTGCAACCTCCCGCCCCGACCAAGGCGCCAGTCGCAGTCCAACCGTCGGCACCGGCGAAGACACCCGCGTCGGAGCAACCCGCTGCTTCGGTGCAGCCTCGCATCACGCTGAGTTGGGCGGAGCCCCAGATCGCAGCCCTCGTCTCGTCTGGGGTCATGGGCTCGAGCGTCGAGCAGTTTCGCCCGAACGACGCGCTGACTCGGGGCGAGCTCGCGGACGCGCTCACGGCGCTGGGGCATCCCGGCCAGGTGCCGACACGTCCCGACCGGATCGTGCGGCTGCGTGACCTCGACGCGCAGCTCGTGAACGCGCTCGGCCTGATACCGCAGTCGCGAGCGATCCGACTCGCGGCTGCCGCCGCGGGACTCGCTCCGCACGCCTACGTCGGGACGGAGACGGTGGCCCGGATTCTCGGCCTCCGCACGAATCATCCGCAGGGACAGGACGAGCTCGAGCTGGCGCCCGGTCAGCCTGCCACCCGCGCCGAGGCAGCCTATTCGTTGGAGAAGCTGAGAACGCTGCAGCCGTGGCAGCTCGACAATCTCCGGACGGTCGTATCGGCTTTCGCGTTCCCTGTGCTGACCGAGCTGCAGCGCAGCGTTGTCGGCGAAGCGGTGCGCTTCGTCGGTCTGCCGTACGTGTGGGCGGGCACGTCCGAGGGCAGCCAGTTCCTGTTCGGCAAGTCTCTGCCCGGCGGCTTCGATTGCTCCGGTCTCGTCTGGCGGGTCTACAAGCTGCAGGCGTACGATGGCGCCGCGACGTTGGCCGCCGTCATCAAGGGCCGCACGACGTTCGAGATGAGCGGTGAGGTGAAGCGGAGCGCACGCATCCCGTTCGACCGGCTCGAGCCTGGCGACGTGCTCTTCTTCGGAGACAAGGGTCCGCAGTCGTCGCCGTTGCAGGTCGGGCACGCGGGCATCTACGTCGGTAGCGGCTGGATGGTGCATTCGTCGGGCAACGGCGTGACGCTGCAGCCACTTCAGGGCTGGTACCTGGATCGATTCGCGTGGGCGCGCCGTCCGCTCTCGGAGGCAGGGCTCGAGGCGTAAACAGGCCTTCTGTGCCTGCCTTCAGGCAGGTACTACCCGTTGGCGGCTAGCTTACGATCGTGGGCACGACGCCGCTTGACGAGGCGGGCAGTTGTCCCTAACGGCCGTTGCACGGCGGGCGTCTGCCGCTTGAACGCTGGCGTGGGGCGAAGGGACTGTCCCCGGCGCTCGGGCACCAGCGCCGTCCGCTCTCGGAGGCAGGGCTCGAGGCGTAAACAGGCCTTCTGTGCCTGACTTCAGGTGGGCACTACCCGTTGGCGGCTAGCTTACGATCGTGGGCACGACGCCGCTTGACGAGGCGGGCAGTTGTCCCTAACGGCCGTTGCACGGCGGGCGTCTGCCGCTTGAACGCTGGCGTGGGGCGAAGGGACTGTCCCCAGCGCGCGGGCACCACCGCCGCCGATCCGGTAGGACTTGCGCATCGAACACGCTCAAACCCGTCTCCATGTCCTCGACCTCGACCGTGACGCGATCGCGGCCGGTTTCCTCGGCCTCGTGCTGCCGGCCGCGGTAGCGGTCGCGGACGGGGGCTATTTCCAGGAGAGCTGGGCGTGGGTCGCCCTCGTGACGCTGTTCCTCGCGACACTCCTCCTGCTCGTTCGCGGCGTTCCTCGACTCGCGACGCTGGAGCTCACGCTGCTCGGAGGCATAGCTGGCTACGGGGCGTGGGTGACGCTGTCTGCGCTCTGGTCGCCGTCCGTGACTAGCACGCTGCTCGAGACCCAGCGCGTTCTCGCCTACCTCGGCGCGGTCGGGCTCGGTCTGCTCGTCGTACGCCGCCGTACCGTCACACCCCTGCTCGCCGGACTGCTCGCGGGAGTAACCATGGTCGCCGGCTACGCGCTCCTCACGAGAATCCTGCCCGGGACGCTCGCTCCTTTCGACACGGACAACGGCTACCGGCTTGCGCGGCCGATCGGGTACTGGAACGGCCTCGGCCTCTTCGCGGTGCTCGGGACGTTGCTCGCCCTCGGCTTCGCGGCGCGTGCCCGCTCGATCCCCGCCCGAGCGCTCGCCGGCGCTATCCCGGTGGTGCTTGTTCCCACCGTTTATTTCACGTTCAGTCGCGGCTCGTGGGCGGCGCTCGTCGTCGGCATCGCGGCCGCAATCGCGCTCGACACACGGCGGCTACAGCTGATCGCCACCCTGCTCGTCCTGAGCCCGTGGCCCGCGATTGCGGTCCTGCTCTCCTCGCGTGCCGACGGCCTGAGCCGAATCGATGCCACACTCGAGCCTGCAGAGCACGACGGTCATCGAGTCTTCCTGGCGGTCGTTCTCCTCGTCGTCCTCGCGGCAGCTGTCTCGGCGGCCCTCGCCGTGGCAGAGCGGAACATGACGATCGGCACGGGACTCCGCCGGGCGTTCGCGGGCCTGCTGATCGGCGTCGTCGCTGTCGCTGGCGGGGTGCTGTTCGCGCAGCACGGGTCGCCGTGGAGCCTCGCCGACCGAGGCTGGGGGAGGATCACCGCGGCACCGAAGGACACCGGCAGTGATCTGAACAACCGCATCTTCGAGCTTTCCTCGAACGGTCGCATCGATCTCTGGCAGGTTGCGTGGAACGGGTTCGAGTCGCACCCAGTCCGCGGCAGCGGCTCCGGGACGTTCTGGCAGCTCTGGCTCCAGAAGCGGCCGAATTCGGCGGCGGCGACCGATGCTCACAACCTGTACGTGGAGACGCTCGCGGAGGCTGGCGTCGTCGGGCTCGCGCTCCTCCTGGTCGTTCTCGCCGTACCACTCGTTGCGGCCGTGCGCGCACGCCGATCACCGCTCGTCGCGACCGCGGCCGCCGCCTACGTAGCCTGGCTTGCCCACATGGCTGTCGACTGGGACTGGGAGCTGATGGGTGTGAGCCTCGTCGCGCTCCTCGTGGGGGTCGCTCTCGTCGCCTCGGCCCGGAGACGGCCGCGCGAGCTCGTGCGCTCAATTCCGCTCGCCGTCGCCGCTATTGCGACGATGGTCGTGTTCTCGGTCGCGGCGCTCGGCGGCCTGCTCGCCAACGTTCCGCTTGGCCAAGCGCGCAAGGCACTCGAGCGCGGCGACTGGTCTGCGGCCGAACGCGACGCGCGCCGTGCGGAGCGGTGGGCACCCTGGTCGGCCCAGGTGTTGCAGACAATCGGCGAAGCGCAGGTGGCAACGGGCGACGTGGCCGTCGCGCGGCTGACCCTTGCTCGCGCGCTCGACCGTGATCCTCACAACTGGCTTCTCTGGGCCGATTACGCCCAAGCGAGCGAAGGGAAGACACGCCGCACCGCACTCGCAACGGCCGTGCGGCTGAACCCCCTCGAGGAATCGCTCGGCGCGCTGCGCACAGAACTCGAGCGCGGCTCCAAGCGCTAGTAGACGCCGCCGAGCTTCCGGTGATCCCAGGAAACGACCTGCTCCGGCGTCACGCGGATGACGACGCGCTTCGCGGCAGCCTTCTCCATCGCCTCCGATGGGGCCTGTCCCGCGACGCCCTTCGTCGCAGCCTCGACGATCGTCTCGGCGATGAGGGCAGGATCGTCAATCAGCTCGGCGTGGCCGTAGAGGACGACCCCGCGTAGCTCCTCGTAGGTCTCGCCTGCTTCCGCCATGAGGGAGACATGTGGGTCTCGCTCGATGTTCCGGACCTTCTGACTCGTCCTGTAGGTCGTCATCCGGATCGTCCCGTCGGGGTTGGTCACGTACCACATCGGCATCGGATGCGGATAGCCGCGAGGCCCCTGCGAGACGATCGTGATCGTGCGCGTCTGTGCGAGAAAGTCGGCGACTTCCTCGTCGCTCATCTGAATGGCGGTGCGTCTCGACATCGCGCCATCCTAAGGCTTCGCGTAGCGGTACCTGTAAGGAAATCACCCCGGACGCGGTAGTAGGAGGTGAGAGCACCTACGCGGACGAAGGGAAGGAAGACGCCAGATGCGAAACAGAGGCCGAGGTCGAGAGCTCGATCACGTGGAAGCAGCGCTCAGGGATGCTCGGCCCGAGCCGCGCCCCGAGCTCGTCGATCGTCTTGCTGCCCGCATGGAGAGCGATTCCCACCCCTCGCAGGCATCCGCGTCTCACACCCCGGTGCGCTCACGGCGCCGCCTTGTGCTCACCACGGGGTTCGCCACGGTCTTCCTCGTCGTGTTTGCAGCCTTCGGCGGGCTCGGGTACGCGAAGTCGGCGGTCACCGGCGAAACCGGCCCAAAGGTCAAAGCTGCAGGAGTCGCGGGAGCGTCCGGCTCGTCCTCGCACGGTGAGCAGAGCGACCCTGCGGGGCATGGCAATGGCAATGGCAACGGCAACGGTGGCTCGTCGGCGCACCACCAGTATCATCACTTCACGCTGGTGTGCATACACGGCGAAACGCCGGTCTTGATTCCGGTTGATACGGCCAGCCGCCTCATAGCGGAGGGCAAGGCGACGCTACCGCCCTGTTCCCCTAAGCACCACTCCTAGCGGCCCCGAAGGCTGCCGTTACGACGTGGGGGAGTGTTCCGTCGAGTCGTGCGCCGCGTCCCACGCCTCGTTTAGCGCAGCCGTCATCAGGTCGACCTCCTGTGCGCCGGAAATCAGGTAACGGCGGTCGATGACGAACGCGGGCGCGCCGCCGAGGCCGAGCTCGTGCGCCTCGCGGAGGTCGGCAGCGACCTCTGCGGCGTAGGCGTCTCCCGAGAGCAGCTCGCGCGCAGCCTCTTCGTCGAGGCCGATCTCAGACGCAAGCTCCGCGAGGGTCGCCGGGTCGTCGATCCGCCGGCCTTCGGTGAAGTACGCCGCGAACAGACGCTCGTGCGCCTGATCGGCGAGACCGCTCGCCTGCGCGAGGTGGAGCAGGCGGTGCGCGTCGAAGGTGTTCGCCGGGTGGCCCGCGTCGAAGTCGTAGACGATGCCCTCGACCGCTCCCAGCGACTCGAGTCGCGCGTGTGCGCCAAGCGCTTGCTCCCGGGTCATGCCGTACTTGGCCGCGAGCATCTCGTTGAGCGTCTCGGTCGCTCCGCGCGGTTGTGACGGGTTCAGCTGGAAGCTGTGCCACATCACCTCGACGGCATCCCGGTGCTCGAACCGTGCGAGCGCGCTCGTGAGGCGGCGCTTGCCGAGGTAGCACCACGGGCAGACGACGTCGGACCAGACCTCAACGCGGAGCCGCGGCTTCGTAACCATCCCCACCGTTGTACCGGTTATGGGCGAGTTGGGGCTCTGGTGAGGGGGCTAGCCCGGCTTGCCGGACATCGCCCACACGGCGACGAGCCAGGCGATCGTTGCGATCGCAGCAAGCACACCTGCGGCGCGTCCGAGTCCCGGCCGCCCGGAGCGCAGCGCGAAGCCCGAGAGGATGAGGATGAGGAGCAGGACGATCGCGCCGCCATCCGCGGTCGCGTAACCGATGCCAATCCACGTCGGATCCTCATAGCCATCGGGGAACTTGCTGTAGAGCCACTCTGCCCCGATGCGCATCACGATGTACGCAGGCAGTGCCGCGAACAAGAACGATCGGAAGGCGACGCGACGCAACCACGCGGCCTCGGGTGCTGCGCCCGAGGCTAGTGACGTGATCGCTCCCGTGGCGGCTGCGCCGACTAGCACCATCGCTCCTAGCACGTGGATGAGAAGCGGGAAGTTCCAGGAGTCGGGTCTCATGCGCCGGGCTTCCAGATCATGTCGATCAGGATGAGGAGGATGGCGAGGGTCGAGATCCCATGCAGGAGCATGGCCTGGCGGGAGTGGATCTGCGCGCTGAGCTCCGGATCGGGCTCGGTCTTGCCTTGCCCGACGAGCTCAGTGGCCCGCGCGAACGCCGGCGTCAGCGCCATACCGATCCGGCGTCCGGTTTCGGTCCCGATCGCCCAGAGGACGATGGCGGCAAGTATCCAGCCGTTCCACACCTCGTAGCGGTCGTATGCGATCGCGAGCCAGACCCCGAACACGATCGTCCCGACGATGCCGACCATGACGGCGACGTTGCCGATGCGCATCACGGGTGCGATCGCTGCGATGCGTGTCGGGAGCCGGTGCGCCGGAGCGAGACCAGCCCGATCGTGAACATCGTGATCGCTCCGACGAGCGCGAACGCGGAGAGTAGGTGGAGCGCGAGGATCCAGTCGTTGAATTCCACATGGTCAGCCTTGCAAACGGCGCGGACGGATTCAAGGTGCGGTCCGTGGCTCGCGAACGGCGACGGGGCTTCGCGAGCATCCGTTGGTACGAGGCGTGAGGCTCTATGGCGCGGCGGTGTTCAGAGCTCGATGCCGGCCGCGTGGGCGAGCGTGCGCGCCTTGTCGACGATGAGCGGCGTGATGTCGAGGCTGAGCGTGCGGATCAGCCGCTCGGAGATCTCCTGGAGCTCGCGCTGGGAGAGCTCGCCGACGTGGCGACCGAAGATGCTGCTCTTGTGGATCGTTCCGATCGAGGTGAGGGCGATGATGGAGTCCGCGCGCAAGCCGTAGCGCGGGGTTCCTGCCGCGAGGTAGTAGAAGACGGGGTGACGCTGGTTTTCGATTCGCTCCCACGTCGCCCCGTCAGCTCGATGACGTGGCTTGACGGTGTTGATGCGAAGGCACGTGGCATCTTCGTGCTCGCCGCGTGTGCCGTCGTGGAGAAGGAGGACGGGACGAAGACGTGCTTCGGTCACGATCCGGGTCGGCTGGCCCTTGCGCAGCCGGGCGTAGTCCTCGATTCCCGCGACGTGGAGCGCGCGGCCGTCGCTGTCGATTGTGTTGGCCGGGAACACGAAGGCGAACGGGAAGAGCGCGTAGAAGATCCGTCCACGCCGGAGCTCGGCGACCGAAGCTGGCATGTGCTCAGCCGAGCTCGTCGAGGAGCTCGTCGATCTGGGCCGTCTCGCCGTCGCTCGGCTCTCGGTCGCGGGCGAGGTCGTGGTCGAGCGCGATGTCCCGGCCCGTCATTTGGAAGCTCGGGTGACATGGGGGCGCCCTGCTCGAGCAGCAACTCGAGGAAGGGGGAGACCAGATCGAACTGGGTCGCCGAAAGCACGAAGTAGCGGCGGCGGCCGTAACGGGTGATCGCGGCGACCGTTCCGGCATCGAATGCGTCGAGTGCGTCTCCCGGAAGGCGCGCCTCCTGGGCTGGAAGATCCACGATCTGCACCCGGCGTATTTTAGCACGAAACTATCCCAAGTTGTACAGAACTAAGGAATGATGTTCATTAATGACATGGCTCAGTGAGGCGGGAGTGGGTCGAAAAGGTCATCGCTCGCCGGCGAGGAGATCTCCAGTGACTGCTCACGGTCCGGGCCTTCGTCGAGCTCGCTGCGGAGCTTGGCAAGCGCGCGATGGAGCGCGACTTCGACGGTGTTCGTGCGCATGAAGAGGAGATCGGCGATCTGACGGGCGCTGAGGTCGGCGCCGTAGCGGAGCGCAACGAGCTCCCGCTCGCGCTCGTCGAGCACGTGGAGCGCGCGGCGCAGGTCGAGGCGCGCGGCGACCGTCTCGGTGCGGTCTGGCGCCGAGTCATCGCCGGCGTCGTCGGGAGCGGTGCGCCCGGCGCGCTGCAGGTGATCGGCAATGCAGCGGCGTGCGATCCCGATCAGCCACTGGATCGGCTCACCGTCCTTGCGCTTGTACGACGAGCGGTAGCGGACTGCCCGCTCGATCGCGTCGCTCGTCACGTCCTCGGCGTCGGGGCCATCGCCCAGGCGATACGCGACGAAGGCGTAGAGGCGCGAGATGACCTCGGGCGCGTTCTGGAGCGGGTCGGTCATGCTTCGTCTGAGGATGGCAAGGGATGGGCCGGCCGAGTGAGGCGTTCGACGTCGCCCGCAACTTTGACCCGATCTGCTCAGACGCCGAACGGGCAGCCCCCCGTCGGAGATGGCTCGCACGTCATGCGGTCCGCCGGCACGACGTTTCAGGTGCCGTACTTCTGCGCCAGGCCGACAACGTACTGGACGCTCTCTGGCTCACCCGGGAACTCCTCGGCGAGCTGGTCGGAGATCTCCTGGATGCTGAGCTTGCCCGCCATGAGCTCCAGGACAGAGCTTGAGCTTTGCTCCGTCCTGCGCGAGCGTGGGCACAAAGCTCGGAAGGCTCCGCTCCAGGAACTCGTGGGTCAACGGCATTCCAAGCGCGGACGATTGCCGGAAGTGCGCAATTCGATCCCATGGCGCTTGAACGACGTGCTCCATGCCCAGATGTATCGGACACCTGCCTCAATCGCCCGCAGGTGCAGTCGCACCTCGTCTTCATCCTCGACGACTACGGGTCGGTCGAGAGGGAAGAACGCACTGCCGTAGATGGTCTCCGGCTTGTCCGGGGCGTTCGAGAACCCCTGCCCGGTAGTCAGCTCGGCGTCGAACCAGACGCATACGCCGTGAGCCGTTCCATTCCGACGGACTCGAGCGACCAGTCGAAGAGTCGAGGCCGGTGTCCCTGACCGTCGAGTAGTCGAGTGTCGCAACCAGCCGCGGTTCGCTGAGGACATGCGACCCATCCAGGTGGTCTCGCCACCAGGTGTTGGCGACGAGGTCACGAGCTGCTCCAGGTCGAAGCCACGGTCGTGCGTCGACCAGCGACCGATGTGGCTCTCGTAGGAGGCCGGCGCCTCGACGACCGCGGCCCAGAGTGTGTCTTGCTTTGGGATGAGCACGCCGCCGGGCTTCAGCAAGCCGGGTTCGTGCGTCCACGATGGCTTCGATGTGACCGGTGTGGAGCGGCAGCACGCTGCGCAGATCCGACACGATGACGTCGGCCTTGCGGGCCGGCTCAACCTCGGTGGAGCGCCCGTGGATGAAGTCGATTCGATCATCGAGCCGGTTGGCGCGCGCGACCTGTCTCGCGATCTCGACTACGTCGTCGCGTTCGATCGCGATCACGTGCTCGGCGCCCAGACGGCATGCGGCCATCGCCAGGATGCCGGTTCCCGTTCCGATGTCTAGAACGACATCTCCAGGCTTGACCGTCGACTCGAGCGCACGAACGTACGCCTCCATCCGAACGGTGTCGGCGATCATCGCTCCATAGGCCGCGATGCTGTACTCCATCGGGCTAGCCTAGTGAGGCCGCGCGATCAGGTCTGCGACGAGGGCAGCGGCAGACGAAAATCGTGCTTATGCGCCAACAGGTAAACGTTCGTAGCTGTTCGGTGCCGACGTGGAGCTTAGCTCTGCGTCAGCCCGCTAGAGCTTTTTGTTCTCGTTGCCGTGACCTTTCCCCCTGCTCACCGCCTGCGTTCCTCCCTGAGCAGTGAGCGTCTTCAGGTGGCCATACGCAACCAGCCGGGGAGCGTGGTACTGCTCCTTGGCGGGGACTGTACGATCCGTCGCTGTCTCGTGACTCGAAGTCCGATGGCATTGAACGTCTCCCTCTGGTCTGTGCGGCTATTCCGGTCTACCGACAACCGGCCGACTCTCATGGCGCCGCAGCCATTCGGCCAGGTAGAGCAAAGTGTACCCGTTCTGCGCCTCTTCCATCGTGCCGCGCAGTGCGCGGCCGAAGTCGCTCGGCCGTGACGTTCACGTAACCCTCCAGCGTCACGTAGACGGGGGTCGATGCTGCCTCGCCTCGGTGTCGACGATCTGTGCCATCAGGGCGCTCGTGAACGCCCAGCCGAGGTGCTCCTTGCCCTGCCGCCAGCGCACGCTGTCTGGGAGCAGGTCGACGGTCGCATGTCGGAGAATCGCCTTCGGCCAGCCGCCCGCGAGCATCTGGTCGTCGGGAAGCTGCACGCAGAACGCCGACGCACCCGCAGGTCGAGGAAGGGATCGCGCGGCTCGATGCCGACGGCGGCGGCGACGCGGCCGTACCGCTCGCGGCCGGCAACGAGATACGGCTGATCGATCTCCCGCGCTCGTTCCAGGCGACCATTGGTCAAGCGAGCGGACGTACGATGGCTTTCCATGATCTGAAACCGCTCGTCAAGAGCGACTCGCCGCGCGAAGTCCTCGCGGATCCACGAGCTGCGGATCTTCCGCCCGTGCGCGTCGACGCTGACGCACGAGCCTCGGCCGGCTGGAGCACGGGGTCCGGGACGAAGGCGGCGCGCGCGCTCCGGAGCGAGCTCGCGGGTGGGCGGGTATGCTGCCGCGCCAGAACTCGTTCTGTCCGACCGCCTCGCGGTAGGCCGTCCGCCAACGTCCTGCTCGAAGAAGCCGTGCGAGGCGGCGGCCCTCGGAAAGGACGACATCTCCTCCGCGCTCCGTCGAGGAGCATGTTCAGGCCCGTGCGCTGCGCCGCGAGATAGACCGCCCGGAGCAGCGTCATGTGGCCGTCGAACGGCTCGTCGATCTCCCAGGTCAGCTGCTCGAGGTCAGGCAGGAGGTCGCGCGATGTCCGCATAGCTCACGGTGGTGGGCTCGAGGCCGTCCATCGTCAGCGACGGCGTGGATCGCGCGCGTCTCGGGCTCGGCATCGCCGTCCGGAGACACCCCGGAGAAGGTGAGGAGCGGTCCGCGACCCTCAGCCGCGAGCAGCCGGCTGGCCACGGCCACGATCGAGCCCGGAGTCCATCCCGCCGCTCAGCATCGACCCGACCGGCCCTCCGCTGCGCAGTCGGCAGCGCACGGCCTCGGTGAACACCTCGCAGGAATGCCTCGGCGTACGCCTCAGTCTGAAGGCAGGCGAAGCTCGGGGCCGGGCTCGAGCGTCCAGTAACGCCGAATCGCGAGCGTCTCCGGGCCGACCGTGAGCGTGTGGGCGGGCGGAAGGCGGAAGACCTCCTCGAAGAAGGTGCTCGTCTTGTCGATGCCTTCGAGTTCTCGCAACGAGGAAGTCGGCGATGCGCGCCTCGTTGATCCGGTACGGCGTCTGGGGGAGCACGAGGATGGCGCGAGGCTCGCTCGCGAAGGCGAAGAATCGGCCCCGGCTGTGGTGGTAGTAGAGGGGACGCATCCCCATCTGGTCGCGAGCGCAGAAGAGCGTGTGCCGTCGCGGATCCCAGATGGCGAACGCGAAGTCGCCGAAGCAGCCGCTCGACGCATCGCTCCCCCCACGCGAGGTAGGCGGTGAGGACGATCTCGCCGTCGCCGATGACTGCACGACCGCGCAGGTCGAGTGCCGAAAGTAACTCGTCCCGGTTGTCGAGCCGCACGTCGGCCGTGATGGTGCAGCCCGACGCCGCGTGCTCGAGCGGTAGCTGCTCGTGAACGGCTTCCGGGGTCGTCGCAAGCAGCGTGTGCCCGAGCCCGACCGGCCCCGCGTGCCAGGTCCCGCTGCGATCGGGCCCCCGGCGCGCGAGCAGCGACGCCATGTCGCGCAGCTCGGCCGGCTCGACCGGCGCCCCGCCCTGGTTGTAGAGGCCGAGGATCCCGCTCACGAGTGCCGACGCCCCAGCGAGCCGAGGAAGCTCGAGACCGAAGCTGCCGTAGCGCTCTCGCACGTCGGGAGCGTCGTTCACCGGCTCGCCGGCAACCTCGACCCAGCGCGTGTGCGGTGAGCTCGGCGCCCGTGGGCGGCGCGGCGCCGATCAGGAGCTCGGCATCGACTCCCACGCCGGCGGAGAAGGAACCAGAGAACCAGCGAGCGGCTGAGGCAGCGCGCGCCGACAAGGCGTCGTCCTGCGACGAGCGCTACGGCATCCGCGACGATCCGGGCCTGGACGGGATCGGCAGGAGCGGGCTGCCGATCGGAGCGAGCCGCGAGTGTCCTCGCGGTCCGCTTGAAGCCGCGGCTGCGGAGCGAGATCTCGACTGCCGGCACGAGCAGCAGTGACGCCAGCACCGTCCGCCGTTGCGCGCCGCTCAGCGAGCCCAGCCGGGCGAGCTTACGCCGCAGTGACGAGGACGAGGCCGTTCCCCTGGAGGTCGTCGATCAGCGTGGTGAGGTCGGCGACGAGCGCGTCGCGCTCGACGCTGTACTCGTCGAGCAGGGTGGCGACTGCATCTCCGAACGTCGTTCCGGCCTCGACGAGGTCCCAGAAGCGCGTACCGACGCCGTCGAGACCGAAGTACACCTCACTGTCGAGGTTCAGCAACACCGTCTCGTGAGCGACGCGCCGCGAGAGCACGTGCTCGGGGACGTTCAGGACGCTTTCGTCACGAAGCGGGGTGTCGCCGTCCATCTGCCTACCGGACCCTCTCCGATTGTTGACGGACCGTTCATCGTACCGCTCGCTCGCGTCTTCCCGGTCGCGATCGCCCGCGTCCTATGCGGCGCCGTCGAGCTCGGAGATGAGCGCCAGTGTGTCCTGGAGCCGGTCGAGCCCGTCCGGGTAGCGCAGCCGCCAGACCGGCGCAGAAGAGGCGAGGGCTGATGCACGTTCGAAGGCGAGACGGGTGATCGACGCAGGCTCGTCCGCCACGTGGAAGCCGTGTGCGGTGATCGAGCTCAGCGAGTCGGCGAGGCCGAGCCGCTCGACCGAGGGCGCTGCTGTCTGCGCCGCGCTCGAGAACGTAGAGCGCCCCCACGGGTGCTGGAGCCGAGGCCATCCGGAGCTTGCGACCCTCGCTGTCGAACCGCCTCTTCGGATTCCCCTCCGAAAGCGGCTGCCCGGCCGTCAGACCCGGCGCGATCGAGGTCGCGACGTCGGGTAACAGGCGCACGCCGGCCGAACCGGGCACGGCGACATACGAATCGCCGGAGGCGGTGATTCTGATGCCGTCGTCGTCGAGGAGCGGCCACCCCGATACTGCGAGCGCCGTCGCGATAGTGCTCTTCCCCGCACCGGTGACCCCGAGGAAGACGTGTGCCTGGCCACTCGGGCCGATGGCCCCGGCCGCATGGAGCATGAGATCGCCACGCAGCGCGACGACGCGGGGAATGACGTGGTCGAGCAGAAGATGGGCGACGAGACCCGCATCGTTCGTCGTGTCGTCGACGAGAACGACGTCGCTGCGGCTCAGTTCGAACGTCGCCCTGCCGGGGAACTCGACGGCGAGCCGCCCGTCGAGCCAGTGCTCGATCGCCCAGGGGTCGTCGGGGTCGCTCGGGCGACTGTGGGTCGGCGCCGGGCGGAGTGCTGTATCCAGAGCGACGCGGTAGGTGACGTCGGCCTGGCGTCGCTCTGACCGGGGGATCGGAAGCTCCACCTGGCTTGCGACCACGAGTCCGTGGATGACGCAGAAGAAATCCGCTGGCACGGGCCGATCACCCTAGCAACGGTGGCTCGCGGGGATCCCGTCGCGACCGGGATCCCTGAACTATTCTCGGACGATGGCGACGACAGATGCGGATCGCCGGCGCTGGCTCGAGACCATCGCAGCGAATCTCCGCGGGGAAGCGCTCGCGGCGGAGGTCATCAGAGTCCTGAACGAGGCGGGACACCGCGGGATTCTCCTCAGGGGCCCGACGACTGCTCGCTGGTTGTACGAAGACGGCTATCGGGCATACAGCGACATCGACATCTTGGTCGACATGGCCGAATACGCGGACTGCGAGCGGGTTCTCGGGCAGATCGGCTTTCGCCGCTCTCTGATCGAGCTGATGCTTCCCGACGAGCGGCCCCAGCATGCGGGCACCTGGTCGCGGAACGGCGAGACAGTCGATCTGCACCTCACGGTGGTTGGCGCGCGTGTTCCCGCGAGCGAGGCCTGGCGCGTGCTCTCGGCGCGCACGGAGAGGTGGGAGATCAGCGGAGCCGATGTCGAGGTGCTCGATGCCTCGGCGCGCGCGCTCCTACTTGCCCTGCACGCCGCGCAGCACGGCTCGAGCTTCGGTCACACGGGACAGGACCTCGAACGGGCGCTTTCACAGCTGCCCGCTTCTCTCTGGGTGGAAGCCCGCGAGCTTGCACGCGTGCTCGAAGCCGAGCCTGCGCTGGCCGTCGGGTTGCTGTCGGTCAGTGCTGGCGCTGCGCTGTGCGCGGAGCTCGGTCTCGACGGCGACGCTGTCGTCGCTGCTGAGGGGAGCACGAGCTTCCACGCAGTTCAGGGACTGGTTTGGCTCGGCCAGACCAGGGGCGCGCGCAGCAAGGTTCGCTATCTCGGCTCGAAGCTGTTTCCCCCTGTCTCCTTCATGCGTAGTCGATTTCCGGGGGCGCGGCGCGGTCGAATCGCACTTGCGCTCGCCTATCTCTCCCGACTTGCCGCCCTGGCCTGGCACGCACCGGCTGTGGTACGGGGCGTGCTGAGGCTTCGGAGGCAGCGGCAGGGCATTGACTCGTCCGGACGCTAGCTAAGCCCCTCAGTTGATTCAGAAGGCGCCGAGGGAACGTCGTGCTTCGTGAACTAGCTTGGCGTCGCGCGGGGGTAGTGTCCTCACCAATGTCCCTTGACGATTCGGGCGAACGAGTTCATGTTGTCTCGCGGCCGAGGACGCACAACGAGCTTGCGCACTACAACCGCTACCGATGGGCGGCTGCCAACGTGTCAGGACGAGTATTGGATGCCGCGTGCGGCACCGGATATGGCACTCGCATCCTCTCTTCGCGCGCGATAGCGGTTAGTGGCGTCGATTATCACGAGGCGGCGATCAAGGTCGCGCGCGAGACGGTACCGGGAACGTTCGTCGTTGGACGGCTTCCCGATCTCCCTTGGCCGAACGAGGACTTTGATGCCGTAGTTAGTTTCGAAACGATTGAGCACATCGCAGACGATGTTGGGTTTCTGCGCGAGATACGACGTGTGCTCGTACCAGGCGGAAAGCTGCTGCTATCAACGCCTAACCGTGAACGGGAAGGTGCGGAGCCGAACCCGTGGCACGTACGCGAATATGCGCTTGCCGAACTACGGGGTCTTCTGTTCGACTCCGGTTTTAGCGAGCCTGAGGTGTTCTGTCAGGCGGTTCATTCGCCCGACAGGTTTGGGCGCCAGCTCGCTAGGGTCGTTGCCAGATTTCCGTTGTTATGTGCTCCGAACCGTTTTTGGGACGCCCCCGCTCACGGTCGAGACCTCGTTGTGCGGTGGTCTGGGCAGCCAGCCGTAATCTGGGTCCTGGCGACAAACGCTGATGGACAGTGAGTTCGCAACTGCTGGTTTGGCTGCGATCGTCTCCACAGACACCAGCTTCTCGAGAACATCCCGACGCAAGCGCCTTGCCGGTCACGTAAATCTCTGGCGGTCGTGTCGTAACACTGGTCCCCGGCTCAGGGACGATGTCGCCCTTCGATGATCTCGTTGATGAAGTCGGTGACGCGACGTTGCTGCCGGGACTTGTCAAAGAGATCACTCGTGTGCGGGACGCGTGCTGCACGGACGGCGATGTCCTCCGTGGTGAGACTGCGCATCAACTGAGCCAACGCATCGATGAATTCGTCGCTCCAAGGCTCGCGGCCGGGAAGCCGCCAGAGCCAGCCGTCGTCGAGGTCGTACGCCGCAGGAATCTGGCTCGTGACGACAGGCAGTCCTGCGGCGAGGTACTCGCTCAGCTTCGTCGTGTAACGGAACGAGCCAACGCGGTCGACGCTTTGTGGGAGGCTCGCGACGTCCATTGCCTGCAGGTAGGCACCAACCTCCTCGCGCGGCACTCGGCCGGGGAGGAGCACTCGGCGGCCGCGCTCGCTGCCTGCTAGCTCCGCAAGATTCGGCAGCCCGTCGCCGTCTCCGACGACGAGCACGCGCACGTCTTCGCGACCCGTGCGCATGACCGCTCGGACGAGCTCCTGGCCGTAGCAGTAGCCGATTCGCCTGTTCCAGGTGAGGGAGCCGACGAGGCCGAACACCAGCGTTGATTCGGGGATCCCGAGTTGCTCCCGGATCCGTGCCCGATCGTCACCGCCGCCTAACTCCCCCCAGTTCGCGGCGGTCATCGCGCGGGGCGCGCCCAGGGTGAGCGCGCGGCCGGCGAGGTACGGAGACCAGGCGATAAAGCCCGCGCTGCATCGGCACAGGAGTCTTTCGTAGATCGCGCCGGCGAGCCCGTATCCCCTGGAGGAGAGGCCGAGGTAGGGGCCGACCGCGTCGCCGCTGGAGACGACATAGCGGGTGCCTGTCAGTGCGCGCGCAGCGATCACCCCTAGGCCTCCTGCGATACCGGTGCCCTCCATCACGACGAGGTCGGGTCGACGGCTCCGGATCCCCTGGACGAGGCGGATGGCAGAGCGACGCTTGGCTGACCGATCGAACGGCAACAGCTCAGGCTCGAAGTGCTCGAGCAGCGTGTGGATCCGCGCCTCGTCCAGGCTGCCGGTGCCTTGGGTTGCGAAGCAGGCGAGTCGCGGTGTCATCGAATGAGCCTAGCTCCGGGGATGACGACCGTCCTCGCGTCAAGCGCATTGCGCGCTCGCCGTTCGGGCAGCGGTACGGCACTATGGCCACTATGAGCCTGCTTTCCACTCAGGCTGTGCGGTCGTCTGTCGATGCGGGGTGGGACAGGTTGCGCCGACGTATCGCTCGCAGACGATCGGTCGCGCGCGCGATGGTAAAAGTGCGGAACCAGAGCAACTTCATCGTGGCGAAGCACCTCACCGCTTCGCCGGATCCCCACGTCAACGGTGAGTTCCTGTTGATCGAGACCGTTGCGCCGGCTGTCCGGTTCTTCGTAGATGTGGGCGCGCATACTGGAGATTGGACTAGCTACCTGTTGGAACGAGCCCCGGCGGCGAAGGGTGTGCTCTTCGAGCCCAACCCCCGGCTGGCAAAACCACTCGCAGCGCGATTCCACACGGAGATGGAGGCGGTGCTAGTACTGGCCTTGGCCGTTGGCGATCAGGTGGGGGAGGGCGTGCTTCATTTGCACGAGTCCGAGATGCTCTCGTCGCTGAGTGTGGTTGGTTCCGAGTCGGCTCGGGGTGCAGTCGCGGTTGGTGTCACCACGCTCGACCACGAAGCGAACTCGTGGCCATTGATCGATCTTCTCAAGATCGACGCTGAAGGTTATGATGCGCTTGTGCTCGCGGGCGCGCGAGGGTTGCTGGAGCGCCACGGTATATGTGTTCTCACATTCGAGTACAACGAGAGTTGGCGCCGTAGTGGCAGCACTCTCGGGGCAACTCTGAGGTTCCTGGACGATCTCGGATACACCTGTTGCCTCGTGTCCCCCAACGGCCTGCGTGCCTTCGACTACGAGCTATGGGGCGAGTTCTTCGAGTACGCGAACTTCGCCGCATTTCGGCGTGAGGACAGGGCTTTGGTGGAATCGCTCCTGAGGGTTGAACCAGTGGCTCGTTCTTGATCGAAGTCGGATCGAGTCCGACCGTGTTTGTGGCGCGGTCCCACGGGTGGCTGTACGAGAAGCTCTTCGAAGGCACGCCGCCGGTCGAGGATCGTGCGCACGTGACTCTGGATCGGGAGTCAGCCGACGTCATCCTCTATCTCAAGCCGCCGTGGTCAGATCCGCACGCGCCCGACTGCAATCTTCGGAGCTTCAGCCCGCGGGAGCTCGGATGCCTCGTGGTGTACTCGCAGGACGACTTCCCGATTCCATGGGCTCCCGGGCTGTACGCATCGCTCCCTCGACGGCGCCAGGGGCCTCTCCTGCGAGGCGGCTTCTACGTGCCGCATCACCACAGGGAGGAGGGGGGAGTTGGCTCCGACCTAGAGGCAGCACAGCTATTGGATCCGGAGTTCCTCTGGAGCTTCGTCGGCACGGGCGAGAACCACCCGTCACGACAAGCGATCCTCGACCTCGCCGATCCGCGCTCCCTCACGCGTGATACACGGCGCTTCAACGAGGTCGTGCGCTGGAATTGGGCCGGAGAACATCTGGCGGAGGGAAGGGATGCGTTCCGCACGTACGGCGAGTCGATCGGTCGCTCCAAGTTCATCCTTTGCCCGAGGGGGCGTGGCGCAGGGTCGATCCGTCTTTTCGAGGTAATGCAGGCGGCGAGGGCCCCGGTCGTCATCTCCGACGACTGGTCGCCGCCGCCGTTCGTGGAGTGGGAGAAGTGCTCGATCCAGATCCCGGAACGCCGGATCGCCGACATACCCTCGATCTTGCGTGAGCGCGAGGGGGACGCTCCCCGACTCGGCCAGGAGGCACGCCGGGCGTGGGAGCGCTGGTTCTCGCCTCAGACCCAGCTTTCGACGCTTCTCGCTGCATGCGCGGAGATCCATTCGCACAGTAGCCGGCGAGTACGATTCGGCATCGCCGCTCAGGCTACCGTCAGCCGTGAGGTCGCGAGGCAAACGGCGCGGCGCGGCGCCGGGGCCCTGCGGAGGGCGGTTCCGCGCCGCGTTTCCAAGCGGTAGGCAGCTCCGCGTGTCGTGTAGAACGACTGGATGAGGATCAGCGTCGTCGCAGGAAGTGGGGAGGGGGTCAATGCGATCGGCCAGGCGTCGCGCTGCCTCGTCGGTGCGCTGCAACAGAGAGGACACGATGCGAGCTTCGTCGTCTGGACACCGGGCGAGATCCGAGCCGCCGCCGCACAGTGCGATGCGCTCGTCCTTCAGTACAACCCGTTCCTCTACGGCCGTCGCGGCTTCGCGCCGGCACTGCTCCGTGACGTCTCCTCCGTGAGAGCGGGGCGAAAGCGGCCGCGAATCGTGCTCGTCGTACATGAGCCGTACGTTCCGATCGACGACTGGCGGTCGTTCCTGATGGGTACCTGGCAGCGGGTTCAACTCGACCTGTTGCTCGCGGCGGCCGACCGGTCGTTTGCCTCCATCGAGATGTGGGCGGCAAGGCTCGGACGATTCCGGCAGGTGATTCATCTGCCGTCCGGATCGAATCTGCCTGATGCGCGGTCGGATCGGGAGGCCGTGCGCACTGAGCTCGGTGTGCAGGACGACCTGGTGGTCGCGACTCTCTCTACCGGCCATCCGTCGCATCTCTCCGACTACGTGTCTTTCGCTCTCGAGCGCCTTGCCCGAGACGGTCTCGCCCTGACCTACCTCCAGCTTGGCGCAGGATCGGCACCGATCGCGGCGTCCTCGGCGCTCCGCCTCGTGCGACCCGGCGAGCTCCCCTCGGATCGCCTCGCGGCTCTAGTCGCGGCGAGCGACCTGCTGCTGACGCCGTTCGTCGACGGCGTCTCGACACGTCGTTCGAGCTTCATGGCAGGACTGCAGCAGGGCGTCGCAGTCGTCGGGACGACGGGAGAGCTCACCGATCCATCTCTCCTCCCCTGCGGGCTCGAGCTCGTACCGGTTGGTGACCCGTCGCTCTTCGCCATGACGGTTGCCGAGATCGCGTTCGACGGAAACCGAAGAGATCGAGCGGCGAGCCGTGGCCGCGAGTTGTTCGAGGAGAGATTCACCTGGGATGTAATTGCCGACACACTTCTCGCACAGCTGGTGGCGGCATGAGTCCACTTCGCGTCCTCGTAGTAGCTCCGTGGGGCGAGCGGGCCGGCGGTGCCGAGGAAATGCTGTCGACGCTGCTCCGCCATCTCGACCGCAGCGTGGTCGAACCGGAAGTGGTCTTTCTTGGCGACGGACAATTTGTACGCGAGGTCGTCGGGCTTGGGATCCCGGTTTGGGTCATGCCCTCCGGGCGGCTCCGCGACGTGCACCGCTTCGTACGCACCATAGCCAGGCTCGCAAGATTGATGCGGGAGCGCGAGCCCGATGTTGTGCTCGCCTGGTCGGCGAAGGCGCATCTCTACGCCGGTGGTGCTGCGGTCATAGCGGGTCGACGTTCGATGTGGTGGCAGCACATGATCCCCGACGGGCACTGGCTCGATCGACTGGCCACGGTAGTTCCGGCCTCCGCGATTGGCTGCTCGTCGCAGGCGTGTGCGCATGGCCAGAAGCGGTTATGGCCACGCCGACGAACGTTTGTGGTGTACCCCGGGGTCGAGTTGCGCCAGCCGGACAGGAGCCTTACTCGCGAGCAGTTCGGCATCCCGGCAGATGCGACTGTCGTCGGGATCGTTGGGCGTCTACAACCCTGGAAGGGCCAGGACAGAGTGATCCGTGCCGTCGCGGAACTGCGCAATGAGGGAGTGCCGGCGTTCGCCCTCGTGGTGGGTGGTGCTGCGTTCGGGCTTTCGAAGGACTACGCCTCCGGACTCCGCCGGCTCGCACATGACCTCGACGTCGAGGGTCACGTGTGCTTCACCGGGCAGGTCGGCGACGCGTGGCCGTACTACTCGCTGATGGACGTGTTCGTGAGTGCAAGCGAAATGGAGCCGTTTGGCATAGTCATCGTCGAAGCCATGGCTGCCGGAATCCCGGTCGTCGCGAAAGCGTCTGGTGGCGCCGCAGAGATCGTGACGAACGGCCTGACGGGCCTCGCGGTCGAGCATGAGGATCTTACATCGGCGCTGCGGAGGCTCACTCAGGATCCAGTCCTAACCCGTAGTCTCGTTGCTGCCGGGAGCCATGTGGCAATTCGTTTCGCGGCGGCTGCGTCGGCCAGGGCATTCGCCGAAATCGTGAGCGTTTCCTTGGAGCGATCCCGCCAATGAGACCATCTGCACACGACCTTGTCCGATCAGCTCAGGGAGCAGGTTTCGGTCTCAAGTCAACGGCGCGTCGAGCATTGCCCGGGATTGCGGCCGAACGAGCGATCCGATATGAGGCTGCACTTCGCGAAGCAAGAGGCGTTCAGCGTGTCGCTGTCACAGCTCGTCGTCGACTTGGGGACGTTGTGGTGTCGGGACCCTTCGTTGGCATGCGACTCGCTCCAGGCTTTGAGCGACATGCCGCGAGCCCTGTCCTGAAGCTGGTCGGCCTATACGAGCCACAGCTCCACGCTGCGCTTGAGCGGGCCATCTCGGTACGACCGCAGGTCGTCGCCAACATCGGTTGCGCTGACGGCTATTACGCCACCGGGTTAGCGATACGGTTGCCGGACGCGGTCGTTCACGCCTACGATCTCGCAAAGTCCGCGCGAGTCCAGACGGCCGAACTAGCTGGCGTCAATGCCGTTGCTGAGCGGGTCGTTGTCCACAAGCGCTGCCGACGCTTTCCGGCAGGGATAGACCTCGTAATTTGTGACATCGAGGGAGGCGAAGACAGCCTTCTCACACCTGCGCGGCTTACCACTGCCACGGTCATAGTGGAGACTCACGACCACGTTCACAGCGGGCTGACTGAGAGGCTAGGCGCGCGTTTTGCGCCCACTCATACTGTTGAGGTGTTGGACGCGACTCACTCTGCTCAGCCAGCGTCACTCAACTGGATGAGTCGGACCGATCTCGACGTGGCGCTTGACGAAATGCGGGGACACGCAGATCAATCGTGGCTTGTCCTCGTTCCTCGCAGGCTCTAGATCACTTCCACAGCTAGAGGCTGCTGGCCCTGGCTCGGCTACTTTTATGCTCGCGAGTAAGGCGACCGCTACGGCAAAGTCGCTTGAGTAGGAATTTGCGTGCTGTTGGTCAGGTTGGCTACGGGGTCATCTCGTAAAGGCGACGCACAACCGTCAACGTGTCGACCTCTTCGATCACCTCAAAGCGTCGGTCAGTACGGATCACGTCGTTCGTCACCTGCACGCTTCCGGCGCCCTGAATTGCCCGAGAGGTTGTCGATCGACTGTCATGGAGGAGGATGACGCCGCCCGGTTCGACGAGCTTGCTCCAACCATTCCAATCGGCAAGTGTTGCCTCGTAGGTGTGGTCGCCGTCGAGAAAAACGAAATCGACGATCTGCGATTCGCGCCACAGGAGTTCCGCGGCCTGCTCTCCTGTTGTCCGGAGCCAGACTATGCGGCCGGCGGCGAACCGCCTTGTCTCGCGGCGAGCGATGATCTTGTGAAGGCTCACTCCCAGCCGGCCCACGTAGAACGGGTCAACTGCGAAGAGGCGGCCTTCGGGCGACATCGATTGGAGGATCACCCGTGTCGTCACACCATGCCAGACTCCCACCTCGACCACGCTTGCTCGTCCGGCCGCATGGCGAGCTATGCAAGCCCGCTCGTCGTCGGACGTTTGCGTCTCGGCCGGAGCCGCCCTGAGAGACCAGAGCGCGAAATGGGAGAGGGCGGACACCGGAGATCGTTTATCCGTGAAGTCGAGATGATCGGCGGAGTGCACCGCGTGTGCGCCGAGGGTGATCGGCGCGGGCCAGTCGTTCTCGGACAGATGTGTAGAACGTCAGCGTTCGTTCCGCGGCTGCTGCCCACGTAAGTCTCCCGACGGCGCCACGCGCGGCGAGGCGGCCTCGAAGGAGTGCCTCACGATCGAGCGATGCCGACCGGATTGCGTCGGCAATCCCCGTTGCACTCCCGATCGGGACGATGGTGCCGTTCTGCCCGTCCACGATCAGCCGCGGCACCACGCCGACTTGGGTCACCACTGGGTACACGCCGCAGGCCATCGCCTCGACGAGGGAAAGACCGAATCCCTCGAACCGGCTCGGGAACAGGAGGATCTCGCGATCGGAGAGCAACTCGGGTAGATCCGTCCGCGAGTAGTGGGGAACTATCTCGACCCGTGGGGACAGACTCGGCGGGAGGGACTGCATCACGATGCTCCGATCGACACCGGAGCCGAGGATCTTCAAGTCGAACGTCAGCCCGTCCCGCTTGAGGGCCGCGAGCGCCGGACCGAGCAGGTCGGCGCCTTTACGGTGAAGCCACGAGCCGATCCAGCAGAGGCGTATCGGCGTGTCGATTCCACCGGCGTTGAGCGTGCGCTTCTGCGCGTTCGCAAGGAAGGTCTGATCGAGGCCGTGCTCGATTCGACCCACTCGCTCCGGTGCGATTCCGAGGCGATCGGTGACGTACCGAACCTCGTCGTCGTTGACGACGACGCACCCGTCCGCGCGCGTCAGCGACCGGTCGACCTCCCAAAGTCGGAAGCCGCCGTGATAGAGCGGGTACCTCCAGCTGAGCGTTGCCGTCCCTGCGGCCGCATCCTGCCTGAGCTGGTCGCTCGCTAGGCGCTCGAGGCCGTTGCTGCGCGTGACCAGAGCGGTCGACAGGTCGCGCTCCCGGGCTTCCAAGGGCTGCCCAGGCGAAGCCGTCGCCCGTCGTGACATCGAGAATGTCGAATCGACGGGCGTGGCGCGCCAGGAATCGGGCGAGCTTCCACGGAAAGGCAAGCTGATGACGGGCCGCGAACGTCGTCCTGCCTTCGAAGGCCTGATCGAAGCCGAAGTACTCCACCTCGTGGCCGAGCCGTTGAAGCTCGGCGCCGATGCTGAGCGAGACCGCGGGGGCGCCGAGTGAGGGGTCGAGCGGGTGGTGCACGGCGAAGAGGACACGCATCGGCCGCTAGCCCGCCACGCTGTGCTCGGCCGGGTCGACCGCCGCTTCGGACGAAACGCTTCTCCGGGCTGTCGGAGCCGCGGATCGACCACTGTCCTCGCCAAGGCGGTGCTCGTAGATTTCGCACAACTCACCGACGGAAACCGACAGTCGGTGACGATCGCCGATTTCCGCACAGCTCTTCGAGAGGGTGGCGTACGCATCGGTCGTCAGCGAGAGCAGGCGGACGAGGCGCGCGGCAAATTCCTCGGCGTCACCACACGCCACCAGCAGTTCGGGATGGCTTCGAAGAACGGAGCCGGGGCCGCTCGTGGCGTATGCGACAGCGGGTACGCCGGCAGCGCATTGCTCGACTATCGCGAGGGGATACCCTTCTGCGTAGGTTGGAAGAGCACCAGCCGTCGCGCGCGCGAGGAGCTGGGGAAGGTCGTCGGAGTCGAACTGCGGCTTGACGGTAACCGCGCCTCTCTGCTCCGGCTCGAAGTCGCGAAGTACGTCCTGCTCCGGGACTCCCGTGCCGAGGAACGAGAAGCGGGCGCCGGGGACGGCAGCGCGCGTCTTACGGACGATCTCGTTCCAGTCGGCGCGGCCCTTCCGCAGACACCACGATCCCAGCGCGACGATCTCGCGGTTCTGAAGGCGCTCCTGCGCTGGGCATGCTGCGACGCGAAGATCGTGTACATGATCATCCGGGAGTCCCTCGGCCAGCTGGACGACCTTAGACCCGAGCCCTAGCACCTCGTCTACATAGACCCGCTCATCGTCGTTGAGAACCCGAACGACATCGCTGACCCGGTAGCTGCGGAGACAGGCCTGGAGCACCCTCCGCTGGTACCAGCGATGCAGCATCTGGCTCGGTCGCGATCCGGGTAGGAGCTCCGGCCATCGCTTTCGCTCGAGCTTCAGGTACTCGAAGTAGATCGGGTTGAGGCCGACCGATCGCGACACGAGGAGGCCGTCGAACCGAAGGTCCTGTTTCGAAAAGGGCAGAGTGCCCTGCAGGGCGTCGATGACGTCGAACTCGGCCGCCTGCTCCCGAACGAAGGCCCGCGCCCGGTGGGCGAACTCGAATGGGCGAATGTGATGCGACCGACGACGGCGGGGGCGGTGAAATGCGTCCTCCGGGCCGAAGGTGGTGACCTCGTGGCCCTGCCGTCGAAGCTCCTCGGCGGTCTCGAGCTGTACGCGGCCCGCTCCGAGCTCGCGTACGAGGGGAACCTCAGAGACGAGCAGAAACCGCATCGCGTTCCAGCTCGAGCAAGAGAGAGCTCGGTGACCTCAGCGGGCGCTCGCGCAGATCGGAAAGCCGCGCGCTGAGGGCCGCCGTATCGCCTGTGGCGACGACGTAGCCGTTCACGCCTTCCCTGACGTGCTCCTTCATCCCGGTGTCCTCGGTCACGATCACCGGTACGCCGCACGCGAGCGCCTCCATTGGCGCGTATCCGAAGCCGTCGCTGTAGCTCGGGTGCACGAGCACGTCGGCGGTACGTAGGTGATCGAGGGGATCTCCGGCGACCAGAGAGATGCGCCTATCCTCCGCCATTCGCTGCTCGATGAATCGGCGCATGCTGCGAGTTCCCCAGCCACCGACGAGAGCGAGCTCGACGTTGTCGGAGAGCCGACCGAATGTGTCGAGGAGCACGGGTACGCCCTTCGTCACGGTCAGCGACCCGACGTAGATGACCCGGAAGACCCCATCGTCTCGACGCGGCTCGGTCGGGCGGAAGCGCTCCGGAAGCTCGAGGTCCACACGGTGCAGCCTTTCTTCGGGGATACCGGCCGCGAGAAACGAGTCGGCTGCGTACGTCGAGGAGACGTGGATGATGTCCGCATGCTCGTATTCCGCCAGCGCTCGACGGCGGCCGGCCTCGTTCAACCACGGCCGCTCGATCGGGTGTGTGCGGTACGCGGTCTCGTACCGCTCGACGAGCAGGTCGACATGGGCGGTCGGCGAGATGAGCTCGAGTCGCTTGCCCCGAAGTGCTTCGAACGTCTTCAACGCCTGTCCCGAGAAGCCGATGTGGGTGTCGACCGGGTTGATTGCACGGGCTACGTGGCGATCGAAGAGCACGGAGCCGAGCTGGTGGCGCCAACCCGGGCTGAGCTTTGCCGCCAGCGTCGCCGCGTGCCGCGGCAAGGACGACTCGATCCGAGTTCCTCGATCGTCCGCGGGGCGTGGCCCCGGGGTGTAGTACGCGTCGAGCTCGCCGGCGGCTCTGGCTGTCTCGACGAGCTGGGCAAGATGCCGGCCTAGGCCGCCGCTCCCGTAGCCGGCTGTGCACGAGATCGAGATCACGCGCCGATCTCCGTCTTTCGCCGGCCGCTTCCCATGGACGCCATGAAGCTCTTCCCGAGCTGCCGCCAGCCCCAGCCCAGGCGCGGATCGGTAGCGATGGCAGCCCAATAGTGGCGTCGGGCTGATCTGTGCCCTGCTTCGGCCTCGACGCGTCGACCCCAGGTCGTATGCCAGTTCGCGAGCTCCCGTCGGATCGCCCTCCCGGCCCATGGCGGACGGCCCTCGCCGCGAACCCGGTCCAGGGTCGCCGCGGTCTGGGCGAACACCTCGGATTCCCGCGAGACGCTGTTCTGCCCCTCATGAGAGGTGACGATCAAGTCCTCAACGGCGAGTGATGCTCCAGACGCGCTTGGTTCCAATGCGAGGCGGATGTTGAGGCCGTAGTCGAGGACGAGGTCGTCCTGCTCGAGTCGGGGCCAGATGCGGCGGGCACAGTCCGTCCGGTAAAGCGTCGTTCCGATGAACCAGCTTCGGGACAGCGCTGCATGGAGCAGATCGTGAGCATCGAGATCGAGACGGGTGGCGGTCGGTCCCTCTGCGCCGACCCGTTGGCCGTCGCGTGTGCATTTGGCGTATCGCGCGAACACGGCGAGTAGATCGGGTTGCGCGCTCATCACCTCGAGGCGACGAGCAAGAAAACCGCGGCCGAGATGGTCGTCGTCCATCAGGAAGTGGACGAAGGCTCCGCTTGCCCGGAAGAGCCCGTCACCCCAGTTTCCGACCATCCCACGACGCTGAGGCTGGCGGGTGTATACCACGCGTTCGTCACTGAATGACGCGACGACATCGGGCGTGTCGTCCTCGCTGCAGTCGTCGAGCACGAGAATCTCGTGGGAGTTGATGTCCTGACGGAGCGCGCTCTCGAGTGCTTGCCGTAGTCCCCAACTGCGGTTGTACGTCGGGATGATCGTCGTGACCCTCACGCTCGAGCTCCAGTGCTCTCTGCGTCGGGGGCAACGACCGGTTCGATCAAAGTGGAGTCTCCGAACTCGGGAATCAGCTCGCGCAGTTCCCGATACGTGCCGCTCGCGCGGCCCATCCCGTGATCCAGGTACAGAATCCGGTCGCAGTCGCGCACGGTCGACACTCTGTGCGTGACGACGATCGTCGTCAGGATGCGATGGAGGCCCGAGAGCGTTTCGACGATGCGTTGCTCTGTTGCGGGATCGAGGTTGGACGTGGCCTCGTCGAGCACGAGCACACTCGGCCGGACAAAGAGGGCGCGCGCCAGGCCAACGCGTTGGCGCTGGCCTCCGGAAAGTCTCACTCCGCGCTCCCCGACGATCGTCTCGAGGCCGTTCGGGAGCGATGCGACGACGGTGTCGAGCTCGGCGAGCCGGACGGCGTCCCGGACGGCGTCGTCGTCGATCTCGTCGCCGCGCCATCCGAGCGCGATGTTGGCGCGAAGCGTGTCGTCGACGAGATAGACGTCTTGCGGCACGTAGCCGATCGCGCGCTGCCAGGACTCGCGGCACGCGGCAAGTGGGACGCCGTCGACGGTGACGCCGCCCCTTGCCGGCTCGATCAGGCCCAGGATCACGTCGAGAAGCGTGCTCTTGCCCGAGCCGGTCGGTCCCACGATCCCGACCGACTCCCCGGGGTGGACGGAGAGGCTGACCGATCGGAGCGCAGGCTCCGAGCGGGTCGGGTAGCGGAACGTGACGTCCCCGACTCGGAGCTCGTCCGCAAACTCGAGCGGGCTCACGTTCGCGCTCGGCTCCTCTCCCTCGGCGTTCGGAGTGTCAAAGGCGGCGACCTCCGCCTCCACGAGAGCGAGCGCGGGGCCGTTGTACTGAACCTGATTGACGAGGAAGAGCACGCGATTGAGCGCAGGCAGCAAGCGGAAAGCGGCGGCGAGAACGAGCCCGACCGCCGGTAGCGCGGCGTCGCTCCCGCCTACCAGGCCCGCGATGCCGACAATCAGCACCGCGCCGACCACGAGCGCCGTTTCGAGCAGATAGCGGAGGCTCCCGTTCACGACACCGACGCCCCGCTGCGCGGCGTTCATCGCCCGCGTTTGCGCTATCGCCTCGCTTGCGTAGAAGTGGGCGCGGCCGCGCAACTGCAACTCCTTTGCCGCGGCGATGCCCTGCAGGACGAAGCGGAAGCGCTCCTCCGCGAGCTCCTGCACTGCTCCACCGCGCCGCTGGAGCCCGCCGCGCACGACGCGAATCCAGACGAAGGCGACCAGGAGGAAGTAGACGGCAACCGTGACGGCCACCGCCGGACTCGCGAGGATGAGGCCGAGGACGACCGCGACGACGATCGCTCCGTCCGAGACGAGCGAGACGGAACCGGAGACGATGCCGCTCGTCACCTGGTCGACCGAGATGAGCACCGTGCGCAGCGTCTCGGAGGAGTTGCGCTCGAGGCGGGTGAGGTGTGGGGCGCGGGCGTGGCCGCGCAGCAGGCGTGACACGAGGTCGGCCTGCGCGGCGTAGGCGGCACCGATCGTCAGCCAGAGCCCGAAGACGGAGAGGAGGCTTCGGACGATGAACAGCGCCGCTGTGATCAACAGCAGGACCAGCGCTACCCGATAGCGCTCGTCTTCACTCGAGTAGTCGTCCGGGACCAGCGCCGCCCCGATGCCGCTCACCGGCTGATCGAGCAGCACGTTGATGAGCGTGAAAAGCAACAGCAGCGCGAGGGTGTCGAGCGTCGCGATCACGACCCCGTAGCCGGCGACCAGCTTGAGACGACGTCTCTCCGGCGGACTCACGAGCCGCCATGCTCGGCGAACCTCGCCGATCACTAGACCGCCTCCGCAGCGAGCGCCGTACCCTCCGGCACCCCGACGGCCGCGCGGACTCTTCTCGCGAACGCGTCGGGCGAGAACGACGCGGCGTGCTCCTTCAGGGCGGGTTCGCTCAGCTCCGCCAGCGAGAGCGTCCGAACGGCTGCAGCGATCGTCTCCGGGTCGGGCCTGTCGAAGAACGTGCCGGTCTCACCCTCGACGATCGTCTCGAGATAGCCGCCGAAGCGCAGTGCCGCGGTCGGCTTCCCGAACGCTGCCGCCTCGAGCGGTGTCAGACCGAAGTCCTCGTACGAGGCGGCGATCAAGTTCACGCTTGCGCCGTAGAGCCACGCAAGCTGTCCGTCCGACACCTGGCCGAGGAACGTGACGTTGGACGGTGCGGCCGAGCGCAGGCGGGACTCCTCCGGGCCGGTCCCGACGACGACGAGGAGTTGCTCGCGCAGCATCCGAAACGCGTCGACCACAGCATCGACGTTCTTGTACGGAAGCAAGCGCGAGACGACGAGGGAGAACCCGGGCTCGATCCCCTGCACCGGTTCTGGAGCGACATCGACGGGGGCGGCGTGGGGAGGGTGGACGACCGTTACGTCACGCCCGTAGATCCGCAGGATCGCCGCGCGCGTCGCCTCCGAGTTCGCAAGCAGCGCGTCTGCGGAGAGCATTGCGCGCCGATCCCACGCCCGCAGGGGCCTCGATCCGATCGCGAGCACGGCACGCCTGGGCCAGTCCCGGCGCTCGACGTAGACCGCGGGTTGGTAGAGCCAGCGGGCCGGAGCGTGGCAGTACACGACCTTCCTGCCCGCTGTGCGGACGGCATGCGCCCAGCCGCTCGAGCTGCAGATGACGATGTCGTGGTCGATGCGCCACGAAGAGAACGTCGGCGCCAGCGCCGGGAACGCCAGGCGATGGCGGTGCCGGAATGCCGGAACGCGGTTGAGTGGCGACGTCACGAGATCGAATCTCGAGAACTCCTCGAACGACCCGTCGGGGTTGTAGAGCGAGGTGTAGAGCGGAGCTCGTGGGAACGCGCGTAACAGCTCCAGAACGACCCGCTCGGCGCCGCCCCGCTGCGTGACGTAGTCGTGCACGATCCCGACGTCGTGGGGTGGGAAGGCTGCTCGTTCCGCCCGGGGTGCCATGAGCGCTTCGGTCACGGTGCCACCGTCTCCGATTGTCGCAGCCGCTCCGATCGGCCGGATGCGGTGAGCTCCCGGTAGAGAGTTGCGACGCGAATGGCTGGTACATGATCCAAGAAGATCTCGGCTATGCGGGCGCGCGCGGCGGCCGCGATTCGATCGGCGGTCTCCGCCGGTCGCTCGATCAGGCGAGACACGGGCTGGACCCATCGCTCCGGAGCTCGCGGCGCGGCGAGGAAGCCGGTCACACCGTCCTCGATCAGCTCCGCGGGGCCGCCCACATCCGTAGCGACCACCGGCACACACGCCGCCATCGACTCTGCGACCACCCGGCCGAACGGCTCGGCCCACGACGGAACGAGCAGAACGTCGAGCGACGAGAAGACCTGAGCGAGATCGTCGGATTGCCCGGCGAACTCGACCGCGTCCGCGACGCCCAGCTGCTGCGCGAGTGGCCGCAATGACCGAGCGAACGCCTCGTTGTCGAAGGAGACGGAGTTTCCGTCGAAGACGACCGAGCCGGTGATACGCAGGCGGGCCTTGGGATGGCGCTGCCGAACGAGGGCGAGGATGCGGATCGCGTCGTCCTGGCCCTTCCACGGAGTGATCTGCCCGACCACCCCGAGGACGGGGGCGGCTTGGCTGCGCCCGACTCGGGCTGCAGGCAGCGCAAGCAAGTCGTCGAGCCTGACCGGGGGGTAGGCGACAAGGGCCCGTGCAGGTCTGGTGGCGCCGAAACACCGGCGCGTGTACTCGGAGTTGAAGACCAACCCGCGCGCTCCGGCTCTCAGCACCCCTCGAACGAGGAGCCCCTTTGTACCGGCAGGCACCACGTCGCGCACGTCGACAACCGGTCGCGGCGCACCCGACGCCGCCGCAATGACCGCGGCGAGCCCCGCTCGTGTCGATGCCGCGTGAACGACGTTCACCCGCTCTCTGCGCGCTGCCGACCGCACCGCCATGGCGGCCCGTACGAGCTGACCACCCGCGCGTCGCAGCGCTTGACCGGTCGCGGCGAAGCCGAGCTCGAGCGGCTCGATCGGAATCGTTCGAATTCCAGCGTGCTCGGCCCGCGCTCGCAGATCGCCATCGGGGCAGGCAAGCAACGCATCGAGCTCACCGGACAGCGTCGTGATGAGCTCGAGCAGAGAGCGCTCGGCGCCACTCACCCGGGCTGTGTGGCTGACGTCAGAGGACCTTCATCGAGCCGTCATCCGGTCGAGAACGGTTTCGAGCTCCCGTGCGGCTCGCTGCCACGAGAGTGCGCGCGCCCGCTCGACTGCCTCGTCTCCCATGCGCTTTGCGAGCCCGGGGTCTTGCAGGATCGAGGTGATTGCGTCGGCCACGGCCACGTGGTCTTCCGGATCGACGAGTAATCCGGTGCCGCCGTCCACGACTGCGTCGAGAGCACCCGCAACCCTGCCTGCCACCACCGGGACGCCGCGCGCACCGGCCTCGACATACACGATCCCGAAACCCTCGCCCGATCCGAGCGCATCGGTGCGGCTTGGCATGGCGAAGACGGATGTTCGGCGCATCAGGTCGTTTCGCACGTGGTCCGGCAGGCGTCCGTGGAAGGTCGTCGCGTCGGCGACGCCGAACGACGAGGCGAGCGCCTCGAGATAGCCGCGCATGACCCCGTCGCCCACGACGTGGAGATGGGCTTCGGGAACCCGCGAGCGCACGAGCGGCAGGGCGCGGAGCAGTACGTCATGTCCCTTGTAGCGCTCCTCGAGCCGGGAAACGACCACGATCGAGTTGTCTCGTACGCCACGCCGTTCAGCCTCTGGAATCGAATCTACTCCAGGATGCACGACATGGACACGAGCCTCTGGAGCCCCTAGCCGCAGCGCGAGGTCCCTCGTGTGCCGGCTCACGGCGACTGTGGCGTTCGCGCGCGGGAGCACGCGGCGGGCAAGCGCGGAACGGCGGTTCAGCTCCTGCGCGTGTACGTATTGCACTACAGGAATTCCTCGCAGCCGGCGGGCTGCGAGGGCCGCAGGGCCCACGACTATGTGAGCGCTCACGATCACGTCTGGGCGCAGGCGTAGGGCCGCAGCGAGCCCTCCGGCGTTGAGAGCGACGTTGCGGACACGCCGATCCCTCGCAGGGGATCGAACGCGCGTGACCGCGAACGAGAGCTGCCGATCGAATGCCGTCCCGCCCGGTTCTGCAGGTGCGACGACGTGTGGTTGGTAGCGCTCGAGTGCCGAGACGATGCTGTGCACGAGTGTTTGAATCCCGCCGGGCGTCGGCGGAAAGTCTGGGGTTACGAAGAGAACTCTGCGTTTCATGCAGGGTCCCAGGAGCCGAGCGCGAAGAGCGGCCACAAGGTCGGTGCGTGATCGGCTGCGCACGATGCGTGCTCGCGGACAAGGTGTTTGACGGAGCGGGCGTCGAACCAGCCCTGCGTGTACAACCAGCCACCGTCGAGCTGGTTCTCGAGAATGGGGAGCAGCGGCCCGCGGAGCCACTCGGCCAGCGGGACTCGGAAGGCGACCTTCCGCCGCCTGCCGCCGAGACCCGGCAAGACGTGGGCAAGTGCCTCGCGAAGTAGATGTTTTCCACCGCCGGCGAGGTGCGCTGAGGTGGGGACGGATGCTGCGAACTCGACGAGCTCGCGTGCGAGGAAGGGTGCCCGTAGCTCGAGTGATGCGAGCATGCTCGCGCGGTCGGCTTTCGCGAGCACGTCGTCGGGGAGCCAGGTTCGGGCATCGAGCCTCATCAGAAAGTCGGCGCGGGAGCCACCGTTCCGGGAGAACCCGTCCGCGAGCGTCGCGCCGGGGCTCCTGCCGGGGCTCGCATCCCGCAGTGCGTCCCCGTAGAGCGATTCACCGAGCTCCACGCGGTTCCCCGTCACCCACTCGACATGGGCTCCGACCTCGTTTGTCGCGGCAAGTGCCCGTGCGAGACGATCGACCCGCGGCCGTCCACCGCCCACCCTGCTCAGAGATCTCGCGAGCACCGGGGATGGCTGCGACCGGGGCAAGCGTGAGATCCAGCGGTAGCGCGGATAGCCGCCAAAGACTTCGTCCGCCCCTTCTCCGCCAAGCGCTACCGTCACGTGCTCCCTTGCGTACTCGGAGAGTGCACCAAGAGCGACGAACGCCGGATCGGCGACCGGCTGGTCAAGCGCCCCGAGGAGCCTCGCAGTCGTACTGGAGACGTCCGTCAAGCCGAGGGTGAACGCATGATGGCGCGTGCCGATTGCGTCCGCGACGGCGCGAGCCTGCTCGGTTTCGGAGACGCCTCCGACGTCGTAGCCGACACTGAAGGTCGAAAGCTGCGACCCGGCGCACCGCGCTGCGAGCGCGGCGACGAGAGAGGAGTCCACACCACCGCTGAGGAAGACACCCACGGGGACATCGGCGACCATCCGGGTCTCGACGGCTCGCGTGAGGAGCGCCAGTGTCTCCTCGACCAGTCCTTCGTTTGTCGCATGCTCCGGATGCTCCGGCGACGACCAGTAGGAGGAGACGCGAAGCGGGCCGCCTGCATGCCACTCGCCGACCGTGCCGGGTGGCAGTTGCTCGATGCCGTGGAACAGCGTCCGCTGCCCTGGGATATAGCCGAACTTGAAGAAGAGGTCGAGCGCTACCGCATCGATCTCCACCGGGCGCTCCGCCAGGCCGGATCTCAGAGCGGCGACCTCCGACGCGAACGCGATCCCGCCGCCGGCGGTGTGGACGAAGAGCGGTTTCTCACCAAAGCGGTCGCGCCCGAGGAGCAGCGTTCGACTGTTCGTATCCCAGATCGCGAACGCGTACATGCCGTCGAGGGCATGTACGAGCGCGGGCCCGTGCTCCTCGTACAGATGGACGAGCACCTCGGTGTCGGTTCCTGTCCGGAAGGTGTGGCCGCGGGACTCGAGGGACGCGCGCAGCGACCGGAAGTTGTAGATCTCGCCGTTGAGGACAGCAACCACGGTTGCGTCCTCGTTCGTGAGCGGCTGGTGGCCGCCGGCGAGATCGATGACGCTCAGTCGCGTGGCGCCGATCGCCACGTTGCCCACGGGGTCATGAAAGAGGCCCTCGTCGTCTGGCCCGCGGTGGCGCAGCAATTGCAGCATGGCCGACACGCGATCGGAGGCGCCGGGCCCGGCGGTGCCGGCGATGCCGCACATCAGGCGCGTCGGCGGTCGGCGACGAGGAATCCCGCGGCGACCCAGATCAGCGGCGAGACGGCGTAATAGGCCCCGTTCCACCACTGCCCTACGCAGAGCACGAGTATGCCGAGGATCGCGAGCGACACCGGGTCGCGCCGCTCGACAGCGGTGATGAGCGCTGCTCGCAGGATGAGCAGCACGAGGGCGAGGTATGCGAGCCCCCCTAACGTGCCGAGCCCGACGAATGCGTTCGAGATGTCGACCTCGGTCGACGAATTGGCACCGTTGATGGTCGCTCCCGCGAGGGTGATGGATGCGATGCCGTGCCCGAAGGGATCGGTGATCCCGGACTTGAACCCGTTGGTGATCATCGACACGTGCGTCGTCGCCGTCGACTCGTCCTTGTTGAGAGGGTCGGCGAGACCGCCGAGCTGGTGGCTGACGAGTGGGTCGCTGGACGACTGCGCCCGCGCCTGGAGCGTGTCACGGCTGACGAGATACGACCCGCCGACCGCGAGTATGCAGACGGAGCCCATCACGACTGCTCGCCGCGCGTTCCCCGTGCTCGCGGCGAGCACTACGACGAGTGTTGCGACCGTCGTGACGATGATTCCGCGGCTCGACTCGTAGAAGAGAGCTACGGCGAGCAATGGCACGGCGGGGAGAAGGTACGGTCGGCCCTTGAGGGCGAAGCAGATCGCCACGACGATCCCGATCGCGAGGAAGGTTGCGTACTCGGCGCCGCTCGGGAACGTGCCGAACGCGCGGATGACGCCCTCGACGTCCAGGGCGCCGTAACCCGTGACGGCAACCCAGGTCGCATCCCACGAGGGAAGCCCGTTCCATGTTTGCCGCAGGCCGTAGACCGCGATGAGGCATCCACTCGCGACCGATGCGGTAAACACGACGCGAAGGAGCGCACGAGTGGCGAGCTCGCGCCCGACGAAGAACCAGAGCAGCGGCGCCACGGTGTAGAGGAGTGCAGCAGCGCCCGCACCCAGCCCGCCCCCTCGAGGGTTCGCGACCTGGAGCACCGAGATAGCGGCCACGACCAGCACGAGCTGAGAGATCCTGTCCGGGACGAGCTCGCGGCGCTCCAGGATGAACAGCCGAACGATGATGACTCCCGCCACAGCCGGAGCGACGAGGAGGAGCGGGTCGGTCGACTGCCACGGCGTGAGCTCGAGCAGGAGGCGACGTGCGAGCGCGAGGAAGGGGAGGAGCACGAGCGTCGCAATCACAGCGCGACGAGGCCACTGGATGGCGCCGATGATCGCGCAGACCCCCACGAGCCCCGCCACGACCATGCGGATCTGGTCGGGCCGCTGGACGATTGCGCCGCCGACGTATACCGCGATCAGCGCGATCCCTACGGGTGCGAGGGTGCGTCGCGCACCGCCGACGACCGCCTCCGTCACGATCGTGCCTCGAGCGGTTCAACCGGCGTGAGTGGTCGGTGTTGTGTCTTCTGGGGCCCGTCGCCGCCGTAGAGGGCGACGTACTCGTCGACCATGAGCTTGCCGCTGTACGCGAGCGCAGCTCCGCGTCCTGCGCGTCCCATCGCTTCTCTGAGGTCGTTGTCGGTACGTAGGCGCTCGAGGGCAGCAGCGACCGACGACGCGTCTCGGTCGACGATCGTGGCGGCGCCTCGCCTCGCGAGTTCGGCCACCGCACCGACATCGGTGGCGATGACGGGCAGACCAGCTGCCGCGGCTTCGAACGCGGCGAGCAGGAACGTCTCGTAGGCGCTCGGCAGGACGAGCACGTCGGCAGCGGCGTAGAAGCGCTCCGGCTCGGCCGACTCGCCGACAAGGCGGAGGCGATCGGACACACCGAGCTTCCGTGCTTGCCGTTCGATTGCATGGGCATCGCCTCGTCCAACTACGACGAGCGTCGTCAGCGGCTCCAGGGCGATCGACTCGACGGCGACGGCAAGTCCCTTCCGTGGCCAGTCCGAGCCGACGAAGAGTGCGACGAACTGGTCGCCGATGTCGAGCTGTCGCCGCACATCCTGGCGAGCGGGCACACTCGGCTGGAAGCGGTCGCTATCCACCGCGTTTCGGATGACGCGCACATCGCCACGGCGTTGCGGGAACGCGTGCGCGATGTCCACCGCGAGAGGTTCCGAAACGGCAACGACGGTCGCACTACGCCTCCGCGCTCCGAGCACGATGTGCTCGAAAGCACGAGCCATGAGCCCGCCGATTCGCTCGTTGAGGCGGTACAGTGTCGTCGCCCGGCGTGCGCGGTCGATACGAGTACCCCGACGGTTGTGGAGATAGTGCACTGTGCAGACGTCAGCCCGGTTGAGGACGATGGCTCCGGTGACGTGGACGATCCCCCGCCGGTGCCGGGCGACGATCGTCGACGCCACCAGGCCGAACCACGGGTAGGCGAGAACGAACGGGCGGGCGGGTCCCGGCACACGATGCCAGGACAGGAGGGGATGGGCAGGAAGATCGAGCGTCCGGGAGACCACGGTAACGGCCACGCCGCGCGCGAGCAGATCGGCGAGCAAGGTCTGGAGCTGAGACTCCATTCCTCCAACGCCCCCGGTGTCGTGGGCAACTATCGTCGCCGCCGTCTCCTCCACAGCTCAGCCTTCCGCGCGCCGCATGACGGGCACGGTCTTGAGCATGAGCTTGAAGTCGCCGGACGACCGACCAGTTCGTGACGTAGCGGTAGTCGAGCTCGACCATCTCGCCGAACGGGATGTCGTCGCGCCCGAGCACCTGCCAGAGGCCGGTGATGCCCGGCTTCAGGTCGAGGCGCTTGCGTGGCCCAGCCGTCGACGTGCCGCGTCCTCGTCGAGGATCAGCGGCCGCGGCCCGACGAGGCTCATCTCGCCGTTGAGGACGTTGATCAGCTGCGGCAGCTCGTCGAGCGAGTAGCGCCGCAGGAAGCCGGCCGACTCGCGTGATGCGAGGGTCGTCGGGGATCTTGAACATCCGCTCGTCGCTCGCCTGCGTGCTTGTTCAGGTGTGCGAGCTCCGCCTTGTGCGCTTCGGCGTCGGCGTTCATCGTCCGGAACTTGCAGATCCGGAAGGTCGTGCCGCCCGCCCATCCGCTCCTGGCGGAAGAACACCGGGCCGCGCGAGTCGAGCTTGATCGCCAGCGGCGATCACGGCGAGACACGGGCGAGAGCACGATCAGCCCGAGCGCCCGAGAGCACGATGTCGATCGTGCGCTTCACGAGCAGGTTCGACCGGGCCATGCGAGCCGGCGGAGACCCGAGCAGCGGCAGGCCCTCGGCTGCGTGGATCTGAACGTGCGGGCCGATCACCTCGAAGAGGCGCGGCACGATGTCGACCTGGACGTCGAGGTCGCTGAGGTCGCGGACGAGCTCGAGCGTCTTCGTGTGAGGGTGCTGCGAGAAGGCGACGATCACCCGCTCGACGTCGAGGTCGCGGATGATCCGGTCGAGCTCGTCGGCGCTGCCCAGGAGCGGTCATGTTCTCGAGCGGCTGCCTCGCGGTCGCGTGGGATGCTCGTCGACGAAGCCGACGAGGTTGACGCCGTACTCGGGGTGCTGCATGAGCTTGCGCGCCGATCGTCTGGCCGACGTGACCGGCGCCGACGATCAGCGTGTTCTGGGTGTAGGACGCCTGGCGGCGGCAGATGCTGCGCGCGAGCGGCGCGCGCGAGTGACACGAGCGAGAACCGCCGCGACCCAGAAGAGGAAGAGCTTGCCCACGGTCGGGCGCGCGAAACCCGTGAGGAACGCAACGGCGGTCGTGACCCACATTCCGGTGGTGACCATGTTGAAGACGCCGACCACGTCGTCGACGGTCGAGTGGTCGGCGCGCTCCTCGTCCCGGTCGTAGAGGCCGTAGAGCTTTGCGAGCACGATCCAGAGCGGCAGCGTCGCGGTGAACGCGATCAGCTCGGTCGTCGGCGTGACGAGCTCTCCAGGCACGGTCTCCGCCGGGAACATCGCTTCCGCGAACGCGAATGCGGCGAACAGGCCGATCACGTCTGCAGTTGCCAGGGCGCGGCGTACGAGCCAACCGCGCCGGTGCGGGTGGGCGCTCTCCCGCCGCTCGCGTATGAGCGCGTACGTCCGTTCGTCGAGGACGTTGTCGAGGCTGTCGAGTAGATCCGGACCTGCGGCGGGCTCCGGGACTCTCCAGTGGTTGGCCGTCGTAGCGGTCGGCGGCTCTTCCAGTTGTGTCACACCGTCTCCTCGACCTTCTCCTTCTCCCCCGTCGCCGCAGTGACGGCCTCGCCCGGCCTGTTCATAGCCGTGGCCGTATCCATAGCCGTACCCGTACTCCGCCTTGCCACCAGGAGCGCCCGTGATGACCAGACCGAGCTTCCGTGTCGGCATCGAGTCGAGCAGTCGCTTCAGCTCGCGCAGCATCGGCCGCCGAAGCGTCGTCGTCTTCGCCAGGACGATTATCCCGTCGACCTTGGCCGACAGGGTCAGCGCGTCGCCCACGAGCATGAGCGGCGCCGAGTCGAGCAGGACGATGTCCGCCTGGCCGCGCAGCTCGAACAGGATCTCGCTCATCCGCGGCGTCCCGACGAACTCGCCCGGGTCGGGCGGCAGCGGGCCGGCGGGCAGGACGCGCAGGAGGCCGGCATCCTCACCGGCGAGGCGCTGGCCGAGCGCGCGATGCGCGCTCGGAGCTCCGAGCGCAAGGTCGATCGTGGCCATCGCCTCGTCGAGGCTGACGCGCCGGAGCGCAACATCGGTCAGACCTGGGGTTGTCGGCAGGCGGAAGAGCTTGTCGAGCGTGGGCTTGCGCAGATCGAGGTCGACGAGCACGACCGACTTGCCTGCCCGCGCGAGTGCGATCGCGAGGTTCGCCGCGGTGGTCGACTTCCCCTCGCCCTCCCGAGCGCTCGCCACGAGCAGTGATCGCATCTCGGTGTCGAGGCATGCGAAATCGAGGTTCGTACGCAGCATGCGAAACGCCTCGGCGGCCGGCCCGGTCGGCTGCGCGAGCATGACGAGCTCCCGGCTCTTGACGATGTTTCGCGGCGGTTCGGGCAGCCGCGCGAGCAGCTGGAGGTCGAGTGCGTCTGCGACCGCGGTCGACGAGCGGACACGCGTGTCGAGCGCCTCCGCTGCAAACGCAAGTCCCGCGCCGAGAACGAGCCCGAGGATCAGCCCGAGCATCGTGTTCAGCGTCGCTTTGGGAGAGACCTGACTCGCGCCCTCTGCTGCCCGCACGACCCTGGCGCGCGAGGCTTGGAGCGTCTCGAACGTCGCGAGCTGCTGAGCCTTGCTCTCCAGGGAGTTGTAGAGCGAACCGTTGGCTCGTCCGTCCGCCGCTAACGCGGTGAGCTTGGTCTCAACCTCGGTTCGTGCCTTCTGAATCGCCGAGCCGTCGAGCTCACGTCGGTACTTCGTGTACGCGTCGGCGTACATGCGTCGCGAGCGTCGCGGCCCGCGCCGGGCTTGTATCCCGCACGGTGAAGAGCAGGATGTCACTCGTCCCCTTCTGCGTGACCGACGTTTTCCCGAGCAGCTCCCCCGGGGTCATGCCCAGCTTGGGAAGCGTCTTCAGCGTCCGCTCCGCGATCGCCGGCACCTGCGCGAGGCTCATCTCCGTCTCGACCGCGCTCCAGCCGTCCAGGCCGGCCGTGTCCGGCACGCCCGTCAAGGCGGACGCGAGGTTGTTCCTGCTGAGCAGAACCTCTGAGGAAGCTGAGTACACGGGGGTCTGGCGCGCCGAGTAGAAGTGCGCCGCCACCGGGACGAGCACGATCGGGATCAAGACGATCCAGATCCTGCGCTTCAGCACCTCGAGATACGTGCTCAAGGACGTCGAGTCATGTCTGGACTCTGTGTCCAACCTGCTCCCCTTCGGTCGACGGCGAACTCCCCAGATCCCGCCTTTGGGAACCTCCCAGGTTATCCCGTCAGCGGGAACCAAACCAGGTTAAGCGTCAGGGTACGGGCGCCACGCCGGTCCGGCAAGTGCGACAGCAACACCGCAACAGTCCCCCGCAGGGCGCCGTCCGAAACCCCGGCGCCGGCCAATGCGGTTCTCGACCGTCTCAGTCCTTTGGAACGAACACGCGGCGCCTACCCCAAGTTCACTAGGTTGAGGGACACGGCAGCCGAGCGCCCAGTCCAGTGATCGACCTTCACTCACACATCCTTCCGGGAATCGACGATGGCGCGCGCGACCTCGAGCAGAGCGTCGCGATCGTCCGCTCGATGGCCGACGACGGTGTTCGCGCGGTCGCAGCGACGCCGCACGTCAGGGACGACTGGCCCGACGTGACCCCCGACGCGATCGAGGCGGGTGTCGCGCGCGTTCGCGAGGCCGTGGCCGCGGCCGGGATCCCCGTCGACGTACTCCCCGGAGCGGAGATCGCGATCGACGCGCTCCCGCGGCTCGATCGCAGCGACCTGGAGCGGCTGGCACTAGGCGGCTCGGCGGGACTGCTGCTGATCGAGACTCCGTACTACGGGTGGCCGCTCTCATTTGCCGATGTCGTCCAGAGGCTCGGTGCCGACGGGTTCCGCGTCGTCGTCGCCCACCCCGAGCGGAACGCGGACGTGCAGGAGCGTCCTGCTCTCCTCGAGCCGGTCGTCAAGGCAGGTGCCGTCGTCCAGCTCACTGCTGCGTCAGTCGACGGTCGCCTCGGCCGGCGGCCGGCTGCGTCCGCCGCCGAGCTGCTCGACCTGAGCCTCGCGCATCTGATCGCCTCCGACGCGCATGCGCCCGAGGTGCGCGGCGCGGGTCTCTCTGCGGCTGCGGCAGCCGTCGGGCCGGAGCTCGGACGGTGGCTCACCGTGGGTGTTCCGGGCGCGCTCCTCTCCGGCGAGCCGCTGCCGCCGCGACCCTACGCGCCGACGCGTCGACGACGACGCGGAGTGCTCGGCTGGTTGCGCGAGTGAAGCGCCGCCATGGGTGTGTGCGGCCGAGCCTGGCCCTGACCCCCTGGCTTTCACGGCGGTTGCCACGCACGCAGGCCCCTGCTCCTGCTTGGATTGCGACATGAAGGTGACGATGTTCCTCGCCGACTACGCGACTGTTGCAGACGGCAAGCTCACGATCGTCGGCGGCGGCTGGTCGGTAACGGGGCCCGACCCGCAGCCGTTCGGGATCGCGATCCTGATCCACGTGCCGTGGGACCAGGCGAATACCAAGCACACGATGCGGCTCGAGCTGCTCGACGCGGACGGCGCCCCGGTCACGGTCGAGAACGAGGAGGGGGAGGAGCAGCCGATCGTCTTCTTCGACGACATCGAGTTCGAAGTGGGTCGGCCGCCCGGGATCAAGCCGGGCACGCCACTCGAGCTACCGGTCGCGATCAACTCGAGCCCGCTGCCCCTCGAGCTCGGCAAGCGCTACGAGTGGATGCTGTCGATCGACGGCGAGTCCGACGTCGACTGGCACCTCGGCTTCGGCGTCCGCAGCGCCGAAGAGTAAGCCCTCGCCATTCGGGGGAGTCCGGCGCTCCCCGAGGTCCGTACACTCAGGAGAGGGCAATGCGGAATCGACGTCATCTCGTCGTGCTCGTCGTCGCGGCGCTCGCCGTCGTCGGTGCGGTCGTCACAACCGCCATTGCGGTCACAGGTGGTAGCGGCGGCGACTCCGCTGCGGCGCCGAGCTCACTCACGACGACGGATGCCTCCGCGGCCAATCCACATCCGCTTGCCGGCAACTTCAAGCCGACCTCGTCAACGCTTGCCGACTGTCCGGCGGGAAGCACCGGGCGCCAGGCGTGCCTCGAGCAGGCATTCGGGAACCTCGCCTACACGGAGGGCCCGAAGGTTGCACTGAGTGCCTTCGCTGCCGACATCGCAGCCGATCCTGCGATCGAGAGCGGTTGCCACCGGATGGCCCACATGATCGGCTCCGCCACGCTCTCACGCGATCACGGGGACGTCGGGAAGGCGTTCTCGGAGGGTGCGTCGACCTGCTGGTCGGGGTACTACCATGGGATCCTCGAGCGCGCCCTCTACGCCGCGTCGAGCGATGTCCTCGTCACCAAGGCCGTGCGTAATCTCTGTACGACGGTGGAGGAGACGAGCCCGGTCTTCATCTACTACCAGTGCGTGCACGGGCTTGGGCACGGGCTGATGATCCACTTCGGCCTCGATCTCCCGACGGCGCTCTCCTACTGCGAGAAGCTCGTGACGGCATGGGATCAGACCTCATGCGACGGAGGCGTCTTCATGGAGAACTTCAACACCTCGTACGGTGTGACGTCTCGCTACCTGAAGGCCGACGACCCGATCTATCCGTGCAATGCGATCGCCGAGCGACACAAGCTCTACTGCTACCTGCAAGTGACGGACCGGATCTTGCAGCTCGACGGCTACGACTTCGCGGCGACGGCGAGGACGTGCATGGAGTCGGAGTCGGCCTGGAGGTCGACGTGCTACCAGTCGTACGGGCGGAGCTCGTCGGGCGATTCGAGGCTCGACCAGGCGCGGATCATCAGTCTCTGCGGCTACCCGGCGGCCCCGTATCGGGCCGACTGCGTCTACGGGGCTGTGCGCGACATCACGTCCAACGACGCGAGCGCCGAGCGGTCTACTCGCTTCTGCAATGCCGTGGCAGACGCGCTGCGCCCTCGCTGCTTCTACGGGCTCGGGACGATCGTGGCCGGCTTCGACACGACGGGAGCCAAGCTGCGGGCCGTGTGCGCGGCGCGTGCCTTCGGCCTACCGGGAGGAGTGCATGCAGCGCAAGGACGGGACGACCTCGTAGTGAAACTGGGGGTTTCGGATCGGGCTTCAGCCTGACCCGGCGGGCACATGCAGCGTGAGGAGCGAGAGCGGATCCTGTCCCAGCAGATCGTCCTGCCGGAGACCCCGCGTTACCGGGAGCAACTCGAGGAGCTCGAAGAGGACCTGAGGTCGGCGCCGGGGCGCGGGAGGCCGCTCCGGATGCGTGCTACGCAACTTTCGTCCGGACGCCGGCTCGTACCTCCTCTCGGCCGGCGGGCCGCTCCCGTACATGGTGCGGCTGCGCGAGATCGATCAGCTGACGGAAACCCATGCCCGCGCCCTCGCGGCTGCCCGGGACGAGCTGGCCGTCGCCTGTCAGGGTGATCGCGCCGCGTTCGAGCGGCGCTGGAGCGCCCTTGTCGAGGCTTGGCGCTTCGACGACGTGAACGACCTGATCGCTCGCCACAACCGCTTCTACCCGATCGAGGCGCGGCTGCCGATGGATCCGCGCACGCGCGACTTCGTCCGCATCAACGGCCGCGACTACCGGCGCCGCCCCCTCGGGCCCGAGTGGGTGGAGGAGCGCTTCCTCGCGTAGGGTCGTGCGGGCTGAGGGCGCGAGTGGTGCCTGCCCCCAGGCAGGCACCACTCGTTGAATGCTCTATCACGATCACGATCCTACGAATGCGTGGCAGAGCTCGCGGGCGTCGCGGCAGCACTGACGCGCGGTGTCAGACACTGCCTTTAGACAAGAAGGCAGGATGCATATTGCCTCAAGGCAGTGTCTGACACCGCCTTATGTCGCAATGCGCCCCCGGGCGCGGCGCGCGACAAACGCGGATGCGGCCAACGTGCCGCCGCAGAGCACGGCGCCGGTCAGGTAGGCGGCGCCGTCGCCGTAGACGTCCGCGAGGCGACCGCCGAGCGAGGGCCCTGTCATTTCGCCCACAGACCACGCGGCGTTCATGACCCCGAAGGCCATGCCCTGCGCGAGTCCAGCGCTCTCGGCGCGATACGAGATGAGCGCCATCCCCGGGGTGTAGAAGCCACCAAAGGCGATCGCGGCGAGCACAACGGCCGGAACCGTGGCGGCCGGACGCGTTGCGAGGGCGAGCGCGACGCTGGCGAGAACGCCGAGCGCGAGGAAGAACCTGATCGGTACGAGTCGCCCGCGACGATCGCTCACGCGGCCGATGATCGGGTTCAGGACGACCTCGACCATGCCGGCGCCGAGGAAGACCGCTGCGATCGCCGCCGGGCCGAGAGAGTCGCTCGCGAGCGCAAGAGGCGCGAGCACTGCGATCATTCCGAAGAGGTACGCGGGCAGCGTGTTGAGCCACAGGCCGCCGACGAAGCGTGGATCCCGGAGGGCGCGCCGCACGGCTCCGGGTCGCTGTACCTCCAGCGTCGTCGACGGGCTCGATACCGCCCAGGCTGCGAGAACGAGTGCAGCCACGCCAACGGCTCCGAACATCAGCTCGGGGCTGACGGCATGGGCGAGTGCGCCGAACGCCGGCCCCAGGATCGCCCCAGCCACGGCGAAGCCGAACATCGTGCCGATCACCTCGCCGCGCCGCTCTCGCGGTGCGGCCGTCGTCAGCCATGCAAGGGCGCCGGCCCACGTCATGACGCTCGCGACTCCCTGCAACCCACGGGCGAGTCCGAGTGCGATCGGCCCGCCGGCCGCCGCGAAGGCGATGCTCGCGACGGAGAGCAGGATCAATCCCGCGAAGACAGTTCGCTTCGGGCCGAGTCGCAGCGTCGCGAGACCGCCCGGGATGCTGCCGACGAGAGCACCGGCTCCGAACGCTCCGACGAGGAGGCCCGCCTCGAGCTTCGAGAGGCCGAACTCGTCGGCGTAGCCGGGGATCAGCGGCGTGAGCACACCGAAGAGGAGCGTGTCGATGAAGACCACCGTGCTGACGAGTACAACCAGCCGGCGCATCGATCTGAGCATACGGACCGACCCGACGCGTTTGCGCCGAGTCGATCCTGGGAGGAAAGCGTCAGGGGGGCTAGCTCAACGCTTGCGTCTCGAGGGGAAAGCGTAAATGCACCGAGCCGGTGACGCCTTCGTCCAACTCATCCGATCGACCTTCGCCTAAGCGATTGCCTCTCGGAGAGCCTTCGTCCTAGGGCGCTCCGTTCTCGGTGCAAGAGCGAATCTACGACCCCTCCCGGGTGCGGTCAAGCACCCACCATGTGATTTTCATGCAAATAGCGGGTATCGCGCGCCAAGCGCCGCTTGACCCTCGCGCGCTGGACGGCATTCGCACGAGGACGAAAAAAAGCACCGAGCCGGTGTCGCCGTCGTCCGGCTTCCCGACTGACATCCGCCGAAGCGGCCGCCTGTCGGAGAGCCTTCATCCTTCGGCGCTCCGTGCTCGGTGCAAGACCAAATCTAGGGGTGGTGGGGTGCGCGGTCAAGGCTTCGAGAACGAACCTTCTCGTAAATTGCGAAGTTTTTCGTTTGCAGCGTACGATTTTGCATCTCGATAAACATGCTTTGGTAGTTCGCAGCGGGCACCGACGGCCGAAGAAGGTGATCTGTGACCGGGCCGCGGGCGCGAATCTATGCTGGCGAGATACGCAGGGCAAGGGTCGTTGCACGCCGTTCCCGCAAATTGCGCAAGACAGAAGAGAGGGGAGGATGGACGGAAAGCACGTCGTTGTCACCGGGGCCAGCTCGGGCATCGGGCGGGCGATCGCTCTCCGTCTCGGCAAGGGAGGAGCACGCCTGACGCTGCTCGCACGCGATCGTGCCCGGCTCGACGAGACTGCCTCGAGGATCGAGGGCTCCACCGTTGTCACATGCGATATCCGAGACCGGGGCAAGGTCGACCGGGCCTTCCGCGACGCCTCCGATGCACTCGGCCCGATCCATGCGCTAGTTGCGGCGAGCGGTCTCGGCGGCCCGAACGAGGATGGCGACGACGATCGGTTCGAGGAGCTCGTCGCGACCAATCTCGTCGGCACCTATCTTTGCTGTCGGGCAGCGCTCCGCCAGCTCGAGCCTGGGCCTGTGACGCGTCATATAGTCGTGATCTCATCGATCCTCGCGCGGATCCCTATCCCGGGCTACACGGGGTACTCGGCGTCGAAGGCTGGTCTCCTCGGTCTCGTCCGATCGCTCGCCGCGGAGCTCGCGGGCGACGGTGTGCAGGTGAACGCGATCTGCCCTGGCTGGGTCGACACCGACATGGCCTGGAGCGGAATCGACATCAGCGCCGCCCAAAACGGCCGCAGCCGCGAGGAGGAGTACCGACACGCCATGGCTCAGGTCCCGCTCGGTCGCATGTCGCAGCCGGAGGACATCGCGGGAACGGTGGCTTGGCTCCTCTCTCCCGACGCGCGTGGCGTTACAGGTCAGGGCATCGACCAGAATGGCGGGGCATGGATGTAGAGATCAGGATCGTTGCCGACCCGGAGGCTGCGGGGTTGGCGGCGGCCGAGCTGCTCGTCGGCGCGGCGCGTAGTGGACGCTCGGTCGTGCTGGCAGGCGGCTCGACGCCTCGTCGCGCGTACGAGCTCGCCGCGGACGCTTGCCCGGACTGGAGTGGAACCGAGCTCTGGTACGGCGATGACCGCTGCGTGCCGGCCGGCGACGAGAGGTCGAATCAGCGCCTCGTCCGTGAGTCGCTGCTCGATCTACTCGAGGCGCCGCCCCGGGTCGTGCACGCGATCCCGACCGAGCTAGCTCCCGACGAGGCCGCAGCGGCTTACGATCGGGAGTTGCGCGGCGCGTCGCTCGGCCTCGTACTCCTCGGGCTCGGCTCGGATGGCCACACGGCGTCTCTCTTTCCCGGTGCGCCCGCTCTCGAAGAGCGCACGCGCCTCGCCGTTGCCGCCGAAGCGGGGCTCGAGCCGTTCGTGCCGCGCGTCACGCTCACCATTCCGGCGCTCGCCGCGGCGGAGCACGTGGTTTTCCTCGTCGTGGGCGCGGATAAGGCGGAGCCGGTGCGGCGGGCCTTCGCCGAGCCGCCCTCACGCCGCACGCCCGCGAGTCTCGTGCGCTCGGCCCACGGCAGCACGACCGTCATCCTCGACGAGGCCGCGGCCGTGCTGCTGCCAACGACTTTGGGCGGCCGCGGGTAGCTATCTGGGGCCGAGCCCGAGCGTTGACTGAAGACAGTGTCTGACACCGTCGTCTGACAGCGACGTCCGACGAGGCCACGGCCGCTCGGTCGCGCAGCCGCGCACCTGCTTGCCCCCGAGGCTACGCGAGCCTCGACGATTCGAGTGGTGCCTGCCTGAAGGCAGGCACGAGTGCGTGGCGTTAGACGCCGACGACCTGGACGAGCCAGCGACGGTCGCGTTCGCGGTCGAGCTCGAGGAAGAGGATGCGCTGCCAGGTGCCGAGGCAGAGCTCACCCTCGCGCACGGGAATCGACTCGCCGGCCGGCCCGAGGAGCATGGACATGCAGTGCGAGTGCCCGTTGCTCGGCTCCGGGTCGTCGTCGGCGACGTTCTCCGTCCGCCGGTCCCAGTCGTCGTGCGCGTAGTAGTGCTCCATCGGGACGAGCCGCTTCAACATCACTGCGAAGTCCTCGAGGAACCCGCGCTCCCACTCGTTAACGCGAACCGAGCAGGTCGTGTGGGGCGAGTAGACGGAGCAGATGCCGTCGCGCACCCCGCTCTCTCTCACCGCGTCTTGCACCTCGGCGGTGATGTCGGTGACGGAGAGCCCGCCCGCGGTCCTGATCTGCGTTTCGCGCTGGTACGCCTTCAATGAAGCTGCCTTTCTCCGTCCTGTGCCCGGCCACGGGCATCGCTCCCCGGATTGTGTCAGCCCGGGGCAGTCCCGCGACGACCCAATCGTCGAGATCGCGCCCTGGATCGTCTAGGCTGGCCGCAAGGGCCCGTAGCTCAGCTGGTTAGAGCAGCGGACTCATAATCCGACGGTCCCTGGTTCGAGTCCAGGCGGGCCCATTTTTCCGTCATCCAGCGGCACCTTGCGTATCGTCTCCGTACTGACAGGTGTACCCGCCGACCGTTCGGGGAAACAACATCCAAGGACTCCCGTTCGACGCATCGAAGGAGTCGCCGGAAATGGCAACAATTGTGAAGGAGCGCTGCGACATGCCGTCAGTCAGCGAACGAATCACGCTCAACCAGGTCAAGCTGACCGAGTGGAACCTTTCGGAGAACCGGGAGGCCGAAGTCGAGTTCGTCTGCGAGTGTGCGCGCGACGATTGCGACGCGACAGTCACCCTGCTTGTCAGCGAGTACCTGTGGGTGCGCCTTGGGCCAAACCGGTTCATCGTGTCCGAGGGGCACCAATCGGCCGCGGGCGACTCCCTCACGCTGCGCCGCAGACCGGCCTATCGCATCATCCAGCGCAGCACGACCTGGACGCCGATCGCCCGCTGAGATGTGAGCTCAGCTACCGCTGAGGGCGGGCTCGCGCATCGCGTCCGCGAACACGGTTCCGGCGATGGTGATGTCTCCTGTGTCGTGGATGCTCGCCGGCAGCGCACGTGTGACGAAGCACGGCCGGCTTGACACCGGTGGCCTAATGCTCGTACCCGCGTCCGGGAGCCGGGGAAGCTCCACGACCTCCGTCCCGTCGACTCTCCCGTCGGGCGCGTAGATCGTCAGCCAGAATCGCATTACGACAGGATAGCCCTTCCGGCTCCCGGTGCCTATTGCCGTTTGGTCTAGCGGTCCTGCGCCATGCTGAGGATCTGCTCGCGTGAGTACTTCCCGACGAGCTCCTTGTGGTCGGAAGCGATGTGCGCTTCGACGTTTGCGACGATCGCGTCCTCGTCGGCACCCTCGACAACCGTGCCGCACGGACATGTGACGGACTTCATATTGATCCTCCTCCGTGGCCTGTCGTTGCTCTCATGAGCGTAGTCCTTCTGCCCGTGGATTTCGAGTTAGATGAGTCGAGCGGCCTCGAGGGAGGGATCCGCTGCTGAATTCAGCCTTCCGGTGAGTAGTCTAACCGTATAGCTGAGGGTTAGATAGCTCGAGCGGTCAGCCGCCAGCAATCCCTTCGCCTGGATTTGACCACATCGCAACCCGAGTAATGCGAGGAAAGTGGATGAAATTCCCGGCTTCTGTTCGAGTGCCCCTTGCGCACCGCCTCGCGGCTGCGTACGCTGAGCGCGGGGAAGGGGGCTTCGAATTGGGTGAAGGGGGAGTTGTGGCAGGGTCGCCAGGCCGCCGTCGCGGTATGCGTCTCGCTGTATTCGCGCTGCTCGTGCTCGGTTGTGTGCTCGCTGTGCCGACCGTGGCTCTTGCCGACGAGACGGCGACGGTCTCCCCGACGACCGCTCCGGGCTCGACCCCGTCCACGACACCAGCGACCGACACGACGCCAGCAACGAGCACGGACAGTTCGCCCAGCACGGACAGTTCGCCCGGCACGACTACGGCGACAACGCCTTCCACCACCGGCACGGACACCACGACGAGCTCCGACGCCACGTCGAGCCCAGCTCCACCGCCGACCTCGGCAACCGAGGTCGCTGGCGCTCAGACCACGCCGGTGGCCACGACGTCCGTTCCGGCAGCCACCTCACCGGCGGCGCCGGCGAGCGGAACCAGCCCTCCGGCAACCGCTACCACCACGACTCCGGCTTCGACTACGAGCACGACCGATGCGCGCGGATGCCCGGCCGACTCGGCTGCCGCGCCAAGTTGGTGCACGACCGCGGCGGCCGGCGAGGCCGAGTCCAAGGCGGCAGCTCAGACTCCGGTGCTCGTCGTCCTTCCCTCGCCCGGTGGTGCCGCAGCAGCTGCGGCGTCTCCCGTTCTCGAGGTTCCCGTGCCGGCCGCTTCTACACAACCCACCGCGGCCGCTGCGCCCGCCCCGCAGGCGACCGTAGTGGCGCATGTCGCGCTACCGCCGATCGTCACGCCGACGTCCGTGGTGCTCGAGGTGAACGGTCTGGCCAATGGGGCGAACGGCCAATCGATCATGTTCGCGGCGGCCGCGGAAAGCGTTACGACGCACGGCCTTCAGTCGGTCAAGGCAATCGCGTCCTCGCGGCTAGCGCGGATCGTCGCGACGGAGCCCGTCGAGCCCGGCACGGCGCACGCGAGGAGGGCGAGCACGCCCAACTCCGGAAGTAGCGAGAAGCGTCCTGCCGAGCAGATTCCCCAGTGGCCCGGACTGCCCCATCCACCTTCGGAAGGCCCGCTCGGTCTGGGCGGCCTCGGCGGCGCCGCGTCTTCGACAACCGGCGCGTCGGTGCTCGTCGCGCTCGCAGCCTTCGCATTCCTCCTGATTCCTTCGATTCGACGGCGTGTGGTGAGCGAGCGGCCGAGGCCGATCATCGTTGGCTTCCGCCCGCAGCTCGACCGCCCCGGCTGATTCACCTCATCGTCCAGCACCCGGCGTAGCCCTGCCCGCAGGCGCTCGTTCGGGTACTTCGCCGTCCTCGACACGGACGGTCCGGTCGATTTCCAGTGAGGGTTTCGGAAGGGGAGAAGAACATGAGCACTGCACCGACACTGGTGCCATCAGAGAAAGGTCAACCGCAGGGCGACGGCTATGTCCGCACCGACAGGGGCCATGCGAACAACGTCGTGATCCGGAGGCGCCGAAGGCAGTCTGGTCCGGGGGGGCTGACGCGGCGCGAGATCGAGGTATTGAGCCTCGTCTCCGACGGCAAGTCGAACAAGGCCGTGGCGGCGACCCTGTGGGTCACCGATCAGACGGTGAAGTTCCACCTGTCGAACATCTATCGCAAGCTCGCTGTGCGAAACCGGTTCGAGGCCACGCGCTGGGCGCGCGAGAACGGCGTGCTCGAGGTGGCGACGGGAGGGTTTCGAAGCCTGTAAGGAGTCGAGATGACCGACGACTGCGTAGGGGCGGGGACGACCCCGTTGGGGAAGCTCCCGCCTCTACGGCCGCCGGACCATCTGCGTGCCTCCGACGAGGAAGGCACGCGCGGCCTGGATTGGGGCGGGCACCAGCGCGACGTCTCGTAGCGTTGCGCTTGAAGCGCTGCGTCTCTTGGAACGGGTTGTGCCTGGCTTCAGCCAGGCACAAGGGCCCACGCGCAGGTCGTGCCTGACTTCAGGCACAAGGGCCGGGGGACGCCGTGCCTGACTTCAGTCAGGCACAACCGGCCTCATGCTGCCCGGCGAAACACAGTGCGGGACCAGCCGCCTCGTTCCGGTCAACGGCTAGGAGAAACCGCACAACGCGTTCGACCGCTCGCTCGATCGTTCGAGCGTGGGGCTCGGGGAGCGGGTAGTGCCTGCCTTGAGGCAGGCACTAGGGATTGAGCCGGCTCAGTGCTTCGCAGTGACGTCGATCGGGCGCTGCGCCGTGATCGACATCGTGTACGAGCGACGCACCTTCTTCGGGCAGGCGAGCCCGATGCGGTAGCGAGCGCTCTTGGCGTCGACGAAGTCGGTGATGCTGAGCAAGGTGGTCTCGCCGCTGAGGGAGAGCGACTCGGCGCCGCTGGGCGCCGTGAGCGTGAGCTGGCAGGTACGTGCCTGCGCAAGCTGAACCTGCACCTCGACTCGGCCGCGGCCGAGAGTCACGACACGCGTCAGGCCCCCGCGGACGACGCCGACCGACGTCTCGTTGACGCGCGCGAAGAGCTGGCGCCCACTGGACGACTTGGCGATCGGCGTGGAGATGACCGACGACGGAGCTGGGCTCGGTGGCGGTGGCGAGGACGGGGAGGTCGCGTCGCCGAGGCCGAGTGCTGCCAGTGCCGCGATCGGGTCGACGCGTCCTCCGCCGATCCCGACGATCGGCTTCGAGCTCTTGATCAACGCGTCGTAGAGCTGGTTCGCGGTGATGCCGGGCCGGAGCGAGAGCAGGAGCCCGGCGATGCCGGCGACGGCTCCGGGGGTGAACGAGGTGCCGCAGAGCGTGCCCGGCCCGACTTCGGGGTCGTAGACGATCTGACAGCCCGGCGCCGCCAGCTGAACCCAGGGGCCGCGCGTCGACCAGAAGTAGAGACCGTCGGAATCGCTCGTCGCGGCAACTGCGAGGGCGCCCGTGAACGCGGCGGGATAGCGGTAGTCGGAGAGACCGGTGTTGCCGGCGGACACGACGACGAGGACGCCCTGGTTGCGCGCATAGGAGACGGCGTCGGCGAGCCCTCCGTCGGGCGGGCCAGGTGCGTTGAGGCCCGTGACGACGATCCGCGCGCCGTGGTCGACGGCCCAGCGGATGCCCTGCCCGATCATGCTCTGGCTCGTCGCGCCGCCGGCCGACACGCGCACGGGCATCAGCTTGCAGTCCCAGCAGTAGCCCGCCATGCCGATGCCGTTGTTCCCGCGCCCGACGATCACGCTCGCGAGCTGCGTCCCATGACTGTCCGTGTCGCGCGGCGTCGCGTCGTTTTGGATGAAGTCCCAGCCGGGCACGAGCTGCCCTTTGAGGTCGGGCACGGTCGGGTCGACCCCGGAGTCGACAGTCGCGATCACGATCTCCGGGCTCCCTGTCGTGCGTCCCCAGAGCGCAGGCATGTTGAGAAGGTGCTGCGCCCACTCCGAGCCCCACGAAGGATCGTTCGGCTTCAAGTCGGCGGCGCTGGCCGAGCCGACGGAGACGACGGCCGCTACCAGCGCAGCGGCGAGCGCCAACCCCAGCCGTGCCCCTCTCCCCATGGCTCCCACGGTAGCTGTTCCCGCACGTAGTTCACAGCCTGAGCGGGCAAAAGACTACCCACGCCGTGTCTGTAAAGACTCTGCGCCGGTGGTTCCATTGCGGCGAAGTTGCGAGTACCCTAGGTCGGTCGAGAACGTATCGACGGCCCTGAGTTCCTGGGGAGGGCTCGAGCCGCGACTGGATGGACCACTAGGGGCACTGGGGAAAGGCGGGGGTATGCGGGGGAGCGGACGCAGGGTGGGCGCGATGGAGCGCTGGTGTTGTCGTCCTGAGTAGGTAGTTGCTGCGCGGTTTCTGCTTGGCGCATCGGTCCTCCATCGGCTGCAGTTCCGACCGGCATCACGATCACGCCTCTCGTCACCGTCGCCACCGAGAAGGCGACGGAGCCGCGACCTGTCCGAGTCGATCTCACAGGCGCTGATCCACGTCACGTCCGTAACGGTGAACTACTCGTGACGCCTACCGGCGCTGCCACTGCCGCCGACGTGGGAACATCCACACCGTCTTCGGGATTCACGCTGGATGCGGACGAATCCCACGGCGACCATCTCAATCCCGGCCTTCAACGACACGATCTTCGAGCCTACCGCCGAGAGGTTTGTGACCCTGACGGTTACGCCCGAGCGTTGGCAGCCCAGGCGTCGGCGCAAGGCTCGATCGCCGACAACGACTCGATCCCGACCGTCACAAGCTTCGCCTGATGTGGAGAAGGCTGAGGGGAATAGCGGGGCACCACCAACTTTGGTTTCGTCGTGACCCTGTCCAATCCCAGCAGCCAATCCATCAACGTCGGATACCAGACCCTGGCGGACACGGCCAACTCTTCGGACTTCGGGGGGAGCCTCCCCACGGGCACCGTCACATTCACGCCAGGCCAAACGTCCAAGACGATCAAGGTCGGCGTGCAGGGCGACACCGCCCCCGAGGCGGCCGAGGCTGTACGACGACGATCGACCCGGATCCCGGGTGTGAAACCTGCTCGTCAATCTCCGGCATCGGTCACGGGAAACCGAGCGCGGGAACGATCGTCAAACGACGATGCTGCGCCCACGACTTCCGAAGATCGTCGTCGATCTCGTGTCCGAGGCCGCGGCACGGCCGCGATTCCCCTGGTGTCACACGCAAGGGCCGCGCCAGCTGGGCGGAGCTTCGGTGCACGACGATCGATCGGAAGCCGCGGCACAGCGACGCCATCGAGCGACTACGGGCGCAACACGGTTACGCGTGCACGATTCCGGCTGGTGAAACCACTCGCAACGTTCCGGTACCGATCGTCAACGACATCGATCGACGAGGCTGACGGCTGAGACGTTCACAGTCACGCTCGAGGCGACCTAGCGGTGGGGCTGACCTCCGATCGACGCGGCGACGGCTGCACGGTCACGATCATCGACAACGACACCACCTCGTCCGTCTCCGTCAACGACGTGAGCGTGACCGAGCCCGCGAACGGTGCAACCGTCCCGGCGAACTTCGTCGTCACGCTCACACCCGCGAGCGAGCGAACCGTGACGGTGCCGTACAGCATCACCCCGGGCAGCGCGACGGCCGGTAGCGACTACACCGCGACGAGCGGCACGCTGACGTTCGCGCCCGGTGACACGTCGAAGACGGTGCCTGTCACCGTGCTCGGCGACGCGATCAACGAGCCGAACGAGACGTTCACCTTCACGCTCGGGGCTCCGGCAGGAGCCAAGCTCGGCGACGGCAGCGGAGCGGGCCTGATCGTCGATCCGAGCGCACCGCCCGCGCTGACGATCTCCGACACGTCCGGGAGCGAGGGGGCCGGCACGATTCCCGTCACCGTGACGCTCGCCGGCACACCGAGCGGGCAGAACGTCACCGTCACCTACACGGTGCAGACCGGCGACAATTTCCCGAACGCGACCCCGGGCTCCGACTTCACCGCGGCGACCGGCACGCTCACCTTCACGCCGGGACAGACGAGTAAGACGATCTCGGTCGCGATCATCAACGACACTGAAGCGGAGTCCAACGAGAACATCACCGTCGTCCTCTCGAACGCCGTCGGCGCGACCATCGCGAAGTCGAAGGCGACCGTCACGATCATCGACAACGACAGCGGATCGTTCACCCCACCGCCGAGCGGCGGCGGAGGAGGTGGTGGCGGCGGCACGACAACACCGCCGCCGACCCTCCCGGTCACGACGCCGCCCGTGACACCGCCGGCGACGACGAAGACCACGTCGATCTCGCGAACGCTGGCAGCGACGCTCACGTCGGCGAAGATCGACGCGAAGCTCGTGAAGGGGCGCCGCCAGGTGACGCTCAAGGTCACGCTCGGGCAGGACGTGCTCGCGAAGGTGACGATGTTGCAGGGGAAGACGAAGATCAGCTCCTCGCAGTTCAACCTCATCGCGGGGAAGCGGCTCGTCTACGTGCTGCTGCCGAAGGCGATCAAGAAGGGCAAGGTCGACCTTCAGCTCACGCTGAAGAACACGCTCGGTGTTACGAAGTTGCTCAAGGTCAAGGTCACGGTCAAGTAGCTGTACGCCAGCTGTGGGGGCCTCACGGGGGTCGGGTTCCGCCCGACCCCCGAATCGTGTTCGGGCACGGTCGGTCGGCAGCCTGAGACGTTGCGTGCGACGCAACCGGATTAGCTCCGTTTCCCCTGCTCGCGCGCCAAAAAACTACCCGGCGCAGCCCTTGCGCTGATACCTCGAACGGGGGACAATGCCGACTGGACGCGTCTGTAGTTGCGTCACGTCAGATGACAGGGGGTCGGGACTGTACGATCGCAATCGCCAGGCCTTAGGGGACTCTGGGGCAAACGTTTGTGGTGCGGCCCACTCCGGGTCGCGAACGACCAATGGGAAACGACAGTAGGGGGAGGTAGTAATGCGAATGCGACGCTTCTTTGGAAGCGTGGTGCTCGCCGCAGTGGTGGGGGCTTTTGTCTTTGCCGCGACGGCTAGCGCCAACGAAAAGCAGGATCCGCTCGCGGATCCGCAGACGACGAACATTCCGTACGTCGCCTGGGTGGGCGAGCAGATCCGGCTTGCCAAGTGTCTTGACCTCGGCAATGAGATCCCGGTAGGTCTCGGCGTCGATGCAGCATCGGTAGGGGAAACGTCCAAGATCCCCGTGCCGTTCCTTTCGGGCAAGTTCTCGTTCGAGGGTTGGACAGGCTCGAACACGAGCGTCGTCGACGCCCCGTTCTTCGTGAACGGCGCCGGCAGCGGTCAGAGCCAGGACGTCGTCCCCACGATCGAGCGCTACCGTGGCCCGGGCGTCAATCTGTTCACTGCAGACCCGACCGACGGGGCGGCGACGTACTACGCGCACCCCGGCGACGAGGGCTTCAAGCTGTGCTTCACGATTCACGTCTCGTCCTACGGGGCAGGTCTCGCACGCATCAAGCTCGCCGTGCGCGACGACTTCCTGACGCTGTTCCCGGGTCAGGATCCGTGGATGAAGCATCAGTTCCTCGCCATCTTCATGACGGCGAGCCGGCCGGTCCTCACCGAGATTCCTTACGGTGGCGACCCAACGGGTAGCGGTCAGTACAGCCCGGGTAACTTCGACCCAAGTCACCCCGGGTTGGAGTGGGCACCTGGTCTCGCAAAGGTGGCCGTCAAGGGCACGTTCCCCTACGGCGGCAACCCGAACATCCAGCTGCCTGCTGGTGCGGCGAGCTACACGCTGCCTGATGACTGGGCGGCTCTCGCCAACCTGCTCGCAACGGATAACGATCCGGCTACCGGCGGTGTCTACGGCAGCGCGCCGGGCCGCTGGGACATCCACGATGACACCGTCGCCGGTGCCGACGTGCACAACAGCAACGCGTGCTCGACCGGCTCCCCGGTGATCGACACCGTGGACAACTGCCTGGGCACGATCGGGACGTACGACAAGGACTACGGTCCGTTCTCCCGTGCCGCACTGAACCACTCGTTCGTGCCGCTTGAGATCGCCTTCCCGGCGATCGGCCCGTTCGATCCGCTTCGCCCGAACTCGACCTTCCTGCCTGACGGCAAGGTCGACGCCGGCGACGCACCGATGCCCGCTCTCCGGATCGATCTCGATCTGGCTCAGGGCAGCATCGGCTCGCTCGCGAAGGCCGACAAGTCCGTGGTCTTCTCGCGCAACGGTACGGGTGCTGGTTCGGCCCACAACCTCTACGCGCCGTTCTACAAGGCGTACATCCCGGCTGCCTCCGCGTACAGCAGCGGCCAGTCGGGTGTCGCGGGTGCCGATGGGAACAACTTCCCCGGCTTCCTCTGGACCGGCAGGGCGAACGTGTACGACTACTGGGACACGTTGCTCGAGGAGGACTACAGCAACCCGGCCAACATGTGCCGCAACCCGCTCGGTGATGTCTACCCCGGCCCCTCGGGCACGAGTGGTGTGACGATCTACACCGACGAGCACGGCGAGGGCTACGTCACGTACCAGCCGCTCTCCGGCAACGAGAACGATACGGCCCACGGCCTCTTCGATCTCCCGGAGACCACGACTGGCATCAACAGCGTCTGTGATCTCTCCCCCGGCGTTGCCGGTCGGGCGACGATCTCGGCGCTTGCGAAGTACCCCGAGCAGCCTGCTCTCGCCATCCCTGGCGCGAACACGCTGGCAAAGACGATCAACCACCTCGCGTCGAAGACACTCGTCTGCGCCAAGAAGGTGGGCTTCAACGGCTCGAACTGCGTTGAGACGATCATCGACCTCGGTGGCAACCCGGTCGCTGGCGCATGGGTCGACTTCAGCATCTCGAATGCTGCAGGCGGCACGCTCCAGCCCGACACCACCGCAGACGTCAGCAAGCAGGGTGACAACAACTGGCGCGTGAAGACAGATTCGCTTGGTAAGGCGACTGTCTACGTGACCAACTCGGACAACAACTGCATGGACATCCGCGCCGAGAACATCGGCACCCGCTGGACGTACAACGCCATCGGGATCGAGCGGACGTTCAAGGTCGCACCGACCACGGGCGCTGCCTGCACCAGCGGCTCGAGCTCCGGCTCGGGTAGCGGTTCGGGCTCCGGCTCGGGTAGCGGCTGGGCTCGGGCTCCGGCTCGGGTAGCGGCTCCAGCAGCTCGTCGTCCTCGGCCGTCGGCAGCGCTGCGACGGTGAGCCTCGGTGGTCCGGTCATCCAGACCCCGAACGCTCTGCCCGTCAGCACGAGTCAGCAGGTCATCGCCTCCAACGCAGCGAAGCTCCTGTCGGTCAAGGTGCTGCAGACGAAGGTCGGCCGCTTCCTCGTCGTGAGCGTCAAGGGCACGGCTAAGACCGCGAAGGTGAAGTTCTCCTTCGTGAACAGCAACGGCAAGGTGTTCAAGACGATCGTCCGCACCGTGCCGACGAACAAGGCGTTCAAGCTCGGCGACCTGAAGTTCCCGAAGACGGCAATGTCCGTCCGGGCGGTCGTCGCGGCCTAGTCCGAACGTCCAAGTAACACCAGCTGGAAGCCGGGGGCCCGCGAGAGCGGGCCCCCGGTGCATTTCAAGAGGATGTACGTGCGCTACTGAACGGTGGCGCCGAGCGCCCGGAGCGTGGCCGCAGCATCGACACGACCGAAGGCGGCGCCGGGCCCGATCGCATGTGCGCTCGACTCGAGAGCCCGCGCGAGATCGGCCGCGGTAGCCGACGGCCGGGCCGAGAGGGCGAGCCCTGCAAGCCCGGAGACGATCGCGGCAGCGGCCGAGGTGCCGCAGAAGGTCCCGTAGGAGCTGCCGACCGCCGTCGCGGTGCCGCAGCCCGGCGCCGTGACGGTGACCCAGAGGCCGGATCCCGACCATGGATACGGGACATCCGCCTGGTCGGTCGCGCCCACTGCGATCACGCCCGGGTACGCCGCCGGATAGACCGGGGCGGTCGTGGCGTCGTTCCCCGCTGCCGCGACGACGACCACGCCGCGCGCGACGGCGTCGCTAACCGCGGCGGCCACGCCCGGGTCGTCCGCCGAGAGGACGAAGCTCATGTTGATCACCCGGGCACCATGGTCGACGGCGTAGTGAATCCCGGTTGCGACATCGGTCACCGTTCCGCGGCCGTCGGACCCGATCACCTTGACCGGGAGCACCGAGCAGCGCCAGCACACGCCGGCGACGCCCTGGCCGTTGTCGCCCCGCGCTGCAATCAGCCCGGTCACGAGCGTTCCGTGGCCGAAGTCGTCGGCGGGCGAGTCGTCGCCGTTCACGATGTCGATCCCGGGCACGAGTGCTCCCTGGAGATCTGGCTGAAGCGGGTCGACGCCGGTGTCGAGCACCGCCACGACGATCGACGGATCGCCGACGGTCGCTCGCCAGGCCTGCGGTGCCGCAATCGTCTGTAGTGCCCAGGCGTCGGCGTAGAGGGGGTCATTCGGCACGCGTCCTTGTGCGGCCCGGGCCGCTGCCGATGTCGTCGCCTTGTGCACGACGACCTGGAGGTGCCGGCCCGCAGGTCGTGTCCGGCTCAGCGCGAGGCGGTGGTCGATTGCCGTGCGCTGCTGCACGCGCGCGATCGGGCTTGCGGTTGGTGGGTCGCCTCCGTCGATCGCGAGGCCGATCAGGCCCCCGAGCGAAACGATGGCGCAAACGGGCAACAGCCGTTTCGAGATACGTGCGGCGAGAGCCATACGCACGCGTTATCGGTCGTACTCCGACGTGACATGAGAGCTAGTGGAGAGGGGCCCCGCGGGGGCCCTCGACCGGACCCCCGCAGGTGGGCGTAACCCCGGGGACCAGGCGACTAGCGCCTGCGGGGAGAGGAGTTACGCCACGTCCGTCTATCTGTCTCATATTTCTTTACAAATTGCAAAGAGCTTGTGTGTATGTGTGAATCCGGGGTGCTGACCCGTTGGCACGCGCTCTGACCGTCGGCCGCCGTTGAATGGTGTTCGCAGCTCTCTGGGCGCGCAGGACGGCTACACTCAGCAGATGGTCGAGCGCGGGACGATGAGAGTAAAAGGTGGTCTCGCCGAGATGCTCAAGGGCGGCGTGATCATGGACGTCGTCAATGCCGAGCAGGCGCGGATTGCCGAGGACGCCGGAGCGGTCGCCGTGATGGCGCTCGAGCGCGTGCCCGCCGATATCCGGGTACAGGGCGGCGTTGCTCGCATGTCCGATCCGCAGATGATCCGCGAGATCCAGGACGCCGTCTCGATCCCGGTCATGGCAAAGTGCAGGATCGGTCATTTCGCGGAGGCGCAGATCCTCCAGGCCCTCGAGGTCGACTACATCGACGAGTCGGAGGTCCTGACCCCGGCAGACGTCGATCATCATGTCGACAAGTGGGAGTTCACGATCCCCTTCGTCTGTGGCGCCACGAACCTCGGGGAGGCGCTCAGGCGAATCGCCGAGGGGGCCGCGATGATCCGCACGAAGGGCGAGGCCGGAACGGGGGATATCGTCAACGCCGTGACGCATATGCGCGCCGTGTTCGGAGCGGTGCGGCGGCTCGGGTCGATGCGGAGCGAAGAGCTCTACGCGGAGGCGAAGGAGTTGCGCGCGCCCATCGAGCTCGTCCAGTGGGTCGCGGAGAACGGCCGGCTGCCCGTAGTCACCTTCACGGCCGGCGGTATTGCCACCCCAGCCGATGCGTCCCTCTGCATGCAGCTCGGAGCCGACGGCGTCTTCGTCGGATCGGGCATCTTCAAGTCCGGTGACCCGGAGCTGCGCGCCAAGGCGATCGTCGAGGCGACGACGCACTACGCCGACCCGGCGATCCTCGCGAACGTCTCGGCAGGTCTCGGCGAGCCGATGGTGGGCATCTCCTCGAGCACGCTGCCCGAGGCGGAGCGGCTCGAAGTACGCGGCTGGTAGGGCGCTGGCCGCTCCGTGCCTGCCTTCAGGCAGGCACAACGTGCATCGTCGGGCGTTCGTTCGGTCGTGGTCCAGACGTCAGCGGGTAGTGCCTGCCTGAAGGCAGGCACTAGCTCCTACACTTGGGACGTGAAGGTCGGCGTTCTCGCACTCCAGGGTGCCTTCCGCGAGCACGCGGCGGTTCTGGGGCGGCTCGGCGCTGACGTCGTCGAGGTGCGTCTACCCGAGCACCTGGAGGGCCTCGACGGGCTCGTCATCCCTGGGGGTGAGTCGACCGCGATCGTTCGTCTGATGCGTCTCTACGGCCTGGATGCGGCGATCAGGGCGTTCCAGGGGGCGGTCTTCGGCACGTGTGCGGGCATGATCGTGCTCGACCGGGAACGGCTCGGGCTGATCGACATCGATGTCGAGCGGAACGCGTTCGGTCGTCAGATCGCTAGCTTCGAGGCCAGCATCGAGCTTGACGGCGACGATCGTCCTTTCCCTGCCGTTTTCATCCGAGCTCCCTGGATCGTCGATCACGGGCCCGCCGTCGATATCCTCGCGAGCGTCGACGGACATCCGGTGCTGGCCCGAGAGGGACGCGTGCTCGTCGCGGCGTTTCACCCGGAGCTCACGGGCGACGATCGGATCCACGAGTTGTTCTTGCAGAGCGTCGGGGAGGCACAACGTGTCAGGGCATAGCAAGTGGTCGAGCATCAAGCACAAGAAGGGCGCTGCCGACGTGAAGCGCGGCAAGCTCTTCTCCAAGCTATCGCGCGCGATCATCGTCGCCGCCCGCGAGGGTGGGCCGGATCCGGCCGCGAACCTCGCGCTCCAGAACGCGATCGAGAAGGCCCGCTCCTATTCGATGCCGAAGGACAACATCGAGCGGGCGATCGCCAAGGGCTCCGGGGCGGACGCCGACGGCTCGAACTTCGAGACGGTGGTGTACGAGGGCTATGGGCCCGACGGCGTTGCAGTGATCGTCGAGGCGCTGACCGACAACCGCAATCGCACCGCAGCTGAGGTGAGGCACCTCTTCGCGAGGAACGGCGGCAATCTGGGCACGACCGGCGCCGTGGCGTGGCAGTTCGAGCGCAAGGGCGTCGTCCTCGTCTCGGCCGACGGGGTGGGGGAGGACGACGTCGTGCTTGCGGCTGCGGACGGCGGCGCCGACGACGTCGAGCGCGACGGCTCGACGTATCAGGTCACGTGCGAGCCGGAGACGCTCTCGGCCGTGCGGGCAGCGCTCGAGGATGCCGGCATCGCCGTCCAGGCCGCCGAGCTCTCGCTGGTGCCCAAGGTGACCGTCGAAATCGGGGACGAAGCCACCGCCAAGAGGGTTGTCCGTCTCGTCGAGGGCCTCGAGGACAACGACGACGTCCAGGACGTCTACGCGAACTTCGACATCCCCGAGGCGGTGCTCGAGGCCGTAGCGTCCTGATGCCGGTCGCAGTCCGCGTTCGCAGTCCGCGAGCTGGCGCTTCTACGTCTGCGCGCCGGTGCGCAGAGAGATCGGTGTCAGACACTGTCTAAAGTCACGTGTCTGACACCACTGTTCGAAACGACCGTCCCCGGTCGGGAGCCGGCGTCGGGCACATCAAACGCCGACGTGACGATGATGCCAAAGCGGACACCTCGAGGGTGCACTCGCTCGCTCTCCGCTCTACTCGGGTTTATCGCGGGTGTGTAGTTCGTCACGGATGAACGCCACGTACGCATCCCGCTGCTGATGCCGTGGGGTGAAGAGCGCCCGGACACGATGCGTAGCGAGGAACGCGGGTGGTGCATCGAGTCCCGCCGTCGCTCGGTAGCTGCTCCATGGCCACTCGGCCGGGTCGCCGCAAATTCCGGCCGTCACCGGGTTCAATGCGATATACCGGAGTGCCGCGGCCAAATGCTGTTCGGTCGCAATCAGCGATGAATGAAAGCGTGTTTCGAACGCGTGACCTACGTAACCATGCCGCTTGTTGAAGGCCCGCGCATACGCGCCGTTCAGATATTGCATACCCGTCGACAGCGTGGGGGCGCGGAGCTCGATGAGCAGGTGAACGTGATTCGACATCAGGCAATAAGCCAAGCATCGCCACCGGTGTCGGAACGTTGTTATCCCCAGGAGCCTGACGTACAGGTGCCGGTCTACGTCGTCTATAGCGAGCGCTGAACGACGAACTCCCCGAGACACGACGTGGAAGCACTGGCCTGGCTCTTGGACTCGAAGCTGTCTTCCCATGAGACAACGATACGGGGGCGGTCCATCGCATTTCCAGATGCCCTAATGAGGCATGGCTCGGAGCGAGTGTCCAGGTATGTCCGCAGTCGTCTATTGACAGTGTCTGACACCGCAGTCGTCCACACGCATCCGCGAGGCGTGCACCGCTGCGGTGCCCCGGGGTGTCGTACTCGTCTATTGGCAGTGTCTGACACCGCAGGTCGCGCCGCATGATCCACGGCGCTCCGATGCGGACGGAGCGGGACGACTCGCGGATCAACCGGCTCACGTGTGCTGGGTCATCCGACTCCACCCCTAGCCTCTGACTGTGAAAGTACTCGGCATCGACCCCGGGACGGCTGCGTGCGGGTACGGGATCGTCCACGAAAGCGGAGGGCGCATCAGGCCGCTCGACTTCGGGTGGTGGCGCACGGGCGCCAAGGAGCGCCCAGAGCGGAGGCTCATGACGATCTTCGAAGGCGTGCAGGAGCTCATAGCGGAGCATGCGCCCGACGCCGTCGCACTGGAGGAGTCCTACGTCGGCGCCGACGCGCGCATCGCACTCTCCGTCGGACAGGCACGCGGCGCCGTGCTCGTCGCGGCCGCCACGGCGGGACTCGAGTGCAGTGAATACGCACCTGCCAGGGTCAAGCAGGCCGTTTGCGGTTACGGGCGAGCCGACAAGTCGCAGGTGCAGCGGATGGTGAAGACGATCCTCTCGCTCGACACCGAGCCCACGCCGTCTCACGCAGCCGACGCGCTCGCCGTCGCGATCTGTCACGCACTGGCGCCGCCGCTTCTGCGGATAGTCGGATGATCGCGCGCCTTCGCGGGAAGCCGGTCGCCCGCACCGCGGAGGGACTTGTGCTCGATGTCGGCGGCGTGGGCTACCTCGTGGCGGCAACGCCGACGGCACTTCGCCTGGCGGACGGGTCCGGCGAGGTGGCGGTCGAGACGTACCTCCACGTGCGAGAGGACACACTCCAGCTGTTCGGGTTTGCGGAGCCTGCGGAGCGCGAGCTCTTCCTCCAGCTCATAACCGTGAACGGCGTCGGGCCAAAGGTTGCGCTCGCTATCGTCTCCGGGTCGAGCCCGTCCGACCTGCGTCGAGCGATCGCGCTCGGGGACCACGCGCGCTTCCGTGCGATCCCCGGGATCGGGCCGAAGACGGCGGAGCGGATCGTCCTCGAGCTCCGCGACAAGGTCGACGGCGTGGGAGAGAGCCCGGCGATCGCGCCCGAGTCCGACGGCCATGTCGTCGCACGCGACGCGCTCGTCGAGCTCGGCTACTCCGTCATCGAGGCCGAGCAGGCGCTCGCGGCGGTCGACGCCTCGCTTCCGGCCGAGGAACGCGTGCGCCTCGCCCTCAAGGCGGCCGCATGACGTCACAGTTCATGGCGCCCGCGCTGCGTCCCGAGGACGAGGAGGTCGAGGTCTCCCTCCGTCCACGCCGGCTCGACGACTTCGTCGGCCAGGAGCGGACGAAGGAGCAGCTCTCGATCGCGCTCGACGCGGCGAAGGCGCGCGGCGAGGCCCTCGACCACGTCCTGCTTGTCGGGCCGCCTGGGCTCGGCAAGACAACGCTTGCGCAGATCGTGCGAGAGGAGCTCGGCGTCGGCATCCGCACGGTCGCCGGCCCGGCACTCGAGCGCAAAGGCGACATGGCGGCGATCCTCACGGGGCTCGAGGAGCGGGACGTGCTCTTCGTCGACGAGATCCACCGCATCAACCGCGCGATCGAGGAGATCCTCTACCCGGCGCTCGAGGACTTCCGGCTCGACATCATCGTCGGCCAGGGCGCGGCGGCGCGGACGCTCACGCTCGACCTACCGCCATTCACGCTGATCGGGGCGACGACGCGCACCGGGCTCCTCACGACACCGCTCCGCGATCGCTTCGGCATGACGTTCAGGCTCGGCTACTACGACGCCGACCAGCTCGGCGCGATCGTCGTGCGCTCGGCAGGCATCCTCGGCGTTGCGATCGAGCTGAACGCTGCCGCCGAGATCGCGCGGCGCTCCCGTGGGACCCCGCGCATCGCCAATCGCATCCTGCGACGTGTGCGCGACGTCGCGGAGGTGAGACATGAAGGTGCTGTGACGATGGCCGTTGCGCGCGAGGCGCTCGAGCTCCTCGAGGTCGACGACGAGGGCCTCGAGCGCATCGACCGGGAGCTGCTCGACGCGATCGTCCGCAAGTTCGGTGGAGGGCCGGTCGGGCTCTCCACGCTCGCCGTCTCGCTCGGTGAGGAGACGGACACGATCGAGGACGTCTACGAGCCGTACTTGCTCCAACTCGGCTTCATCCAGCGTACGCCCCGAGGACGCGTGATCACCGCCCTCGGACGCGCGCACGTCGGTGCGCCCCCCGCTGCGGACGCAAGTCTGTTCTGATGTCCACGGGCATCTGGACACCGGGCATGGCAGGCCCGCTCGAGGCTTTCGTCGAGCGTCTCGAGCGGCGGATCGAAGCGTTTGCCGAACGTCGCGGCTGGGAGCGCGCGTACGTCGAGCTCGAGTTCGTCGACGGTGCCGTCGTCTCGCTCCACTCGATCTCTGCCGAGCCGGGCTTCGGCTTCATCACGCTCTGTCCGTATCCCGAGGACGAGGAGCGTCCGTGGCCGACGGCCGACGACCAGGCGTCCGTGCCGCCCGGGGAGCTGATCGTCCCGATCGGATCGATCAAGCGAATCACGCTCGGGGAGCCGGAGGAGCGGGGTCAGCGCTTCGGGTTCACGGTTCCAACTGTCGCCTAGGACAGACGTGTGGTGCCTGGCTCCAGGCTCCAGGCACGGGAGAGGCTAGCCTCCGACGCAACCGAGCGCGTGGATGCGGGCCGTCGCGTTGATGGCAGCGACCCGAACGACTCGGCAAGAGTTGGGTGTCAACACAGGGTCGACAGGAGTGTCGCCCGTCTTGCCGCCTCCCTTGACCGCCCGCCTGATGTGAACGACCTCGTTCGCCCGGCGGTTCGCCGGCGAAGTCGTGGCCACCCGCGCGAGCGATCGTCCCTACGTTCGGCGGAAAGAGACCTCGTGCCAGCTCGGGATCGGGGCGAGCTCGAGCAGCGCGCGGCCGCCTTTCGGCTCCGCGTACCCGAAGTCGCCGCTCTCGTCGTCCCAGGCGACCTCGAGCAGCCCCTCCTTCACGCGATGGTCGAGCCAGGCGCCACGAAAGACGAGCTTACGGAGCCAGTAGACGAGCGACTCGCCGTCGACGAGTGCGAGCCGCTCCCAGTGACGTACGAGGTACCGACCGAGGTCGCCGCGCGCTTCGGCGATCCTGCCGTCCGCGGCGAGCTCGACCAGGTCGAGCATCTCCTCGGGCTCGAGGTCGTTCGACTCGATCAGGCCCAGCCGAACTGCCGCCGCGGTGACGCGCTCCTCGAAGTCGCGCGCCCCGAAGGAGAATCGGTAGCCCAGGAACTCGACGACGTAGTCGTCGCCGGACGAGTAGTTCGCGTCGGTCGAGCTCATCGTGAAGAGGGTACCTTGGCACTCGGTGGGTTGAACCTCGGGTTGCGCCCGCCGGCGGATACCCTGGCCTCGTGAACGCACGGATCTCCGCGGTGATGGTCGTGGTCGTGCTCGTCGTCTGGCTCGTGGGAACGTGGGTGACGAGGTACTCGCTCGAGCAGATGGCCTTTTTCGCTCCTGTCGCGATGGTGGTCGTCGGTGCGACGATCGGTCTCGTCCTCCTGTGGGTGAAGATCATCCGGGAGCAGCTCCGCTCGCGTCGCGAACGCGCGCAGTAGCACGTCGTCGTCCGGCCTGGTCCGTACCGTGCATCATCCATGCGCGCGACCCCTTGGACGATCGAGCGGTGCGATCACGCGGTGGTCCGTGCAATTGCTGAGGAGCTAGGGATCAGCGAGATCACGGCCTCCGTGCTGGTGAGACGCGGCCACACGGATGCCCCCTCGGCACGCGCGTTCCTCGCTGCTGACGGGCCGTCCCACGATCCCATGCTCCTCGGGGACATGGCCGACGCCGTCGCGCGTATTCGCGAGGCCGTCGCAGCCGGCACCAAGATCTGCGTGCACGGTGACTACGACGTCGACGGCGTCTGCTCCACCGCGCTTGCCGTCCTGACGCTGCGGGAGCTCGGCGCTGACGTCAGCTGGCACCTGCCAAGCCGGTTCGAGGAGGGCTACGGCCTTTCGGCGGAGACCGTGGAGCGCCTGGCAGCCGACGGCGTCGGGCTCGTGCTGACGGTCGACTGCGGGATCACTGCGGTCGAGGAGGTTGCCGCTGCCGCGCGCCTCGGGCTCGACGTGATCGTCACGGATCACCACCGGCCCGGTGAGATGCTGCCGGACTGCCCCGTTGTCGCGACTCGACCCTCTTCATACCCGTTCCCGGAGCTCTGTGGCACGGGCGTCGCCCATAAGCTCGCGCAAGCGCTGCTCGGCGCCGACCATCCCGCCGTTGCGCGACACCTCGACCTGGTCGCCCTGGCGACAATCGCAGACGTGGTACCGCTCGTGGACGAGAACCGCTCGCTCACGAGCGCGGGTCTGCGGACGCTGGCGCGAACGCAGAAAGTCGGGCTACGCGCGCTGATGCAGTCCGCTCATGTCGATGCGGCCGCAATCGACTCGACCGCGGTCGGCTTCCGCCTCGCGCCGCGCCTCAATGCCGCGGGCCGGCTCGGCCGGCCCGACGTCGCGCTCGCGCTCGTCCTCGCAGAGGACGCAGACGAGGCACGAAAGCTCGCCGGCGAGCTGGAAACCCTCAACCGCGAGCGTCAGGCCGTCGAGGAAGCGATCCTCCGCGAGGCCGTCACTGTCGTCGAGAGCTGGCCCGAGGAGCGGAGGAGCCAGAAGGGTTACGTCCTCGCCGGCGACGGCTGGCACGAAGGAGTGATCGGGATCGTGGCTTCCCGGCTCGTGGAGCGCTTCGGTCGACCGGTGGTGATGATCGCCGGGGGACGGGAGCTGTGGAAGGGCTCCGGTCGGTCCGTCGGCTCCTTCGACCTTCACAGCGCTCTGGCTGCCTGCTCCGGCGAGCTCGTCCGCTTCGGAGGGCATCGTGCCGCCGCGGGGCTCACGATCCGGCCAGATCGTGTCGAGGCTTTCGCCGAAGCGTTCGGGCGCCACGCCGACGCAGTGCTTCTCGACGACGAGATCGTGTCGCCGACGATCGTGGACGCGATCGTTCCCGCGGGCGCTCTCACGCTCGACCTCGCGCACGAGCTTGAACGGATCGCACCGTTCGGCCTTGCGAATCCCGACGTCACGCTGCTCGTCCCGAGCTGTGAAGCCGTCGATCCGTCCGCCGTCGGCGAGGGCAAGCATCTGCGGTTCCGGGTTCGACAGAACGGGAGAGACGCAGGCAGCGCGATCGCATTCGGCTTCGGCGGCGAGCTGGAGCACCTCCGCGCTGACGGACGCTACGACGTCGTCTGCAGGCTGAAGGAGAACAGGTGGAACGGCACCAGCTCGCCTCAACTCGTCGTCCGCAGCTTGCTCTTTGCCCCAGAGGAATACGAGCCGCTGCGTGCGTGGCTGGCCGGCCTCTGGAAGGCAGGGGAGCCGTCATGGACACCCGAGGCGCGAGCGGTTTTCGGCGAGCTCGATCTCGGCAACGGCGCCGCCAGGCGGCAGCTGCTCGAGTCCGAGACGTTTCGTGCGCTGCTCGAGCGCAACGAGACCCTTCCGCGCGCTGCGTAGAAGCCTGACGAGCCCCGACGGCTCAGGCGCGAGGCCGCGCGCACGCGGCGTCGAGCGCGACGAGCGCCCTCGCCACGCGACGCACGCGGCGTCGGAACAGGATCTGCCGAATGAGCATGAAGGGTCACGTTCGAGGCGCCCGGCGCCGATCCTCTGACGGATGACCCGCGAAGTACAATGAGACCATGGCCGTAGCCGACGTCGAACGCAATCGAGAAAGCCACGAGAGTCTCGTCAGCGAGCTGATCGCGAGCATCGCCGTGTACAACGCCACCGTCGATCGCGACTTGATCCGGCGCGCGTTCACGTTCGCCGAGCTCGCGCACCGCGGCCAGATGCGCAAGTCGGGCGAGGAGTTCATCGCCCATCCATGGGCGGTCGCGAGCGTGTGCGCGCGTCTCCACCTCGACGAGCAGACGATCGCCGCTGCGTTGCTCCACGACGTCGTCGAGGACACGGATGTCGAGCTCGACGAGCTTCGCACCGAGTTCGGGAACGAGATCGCCCAGCTGGTCGACGGGGTGACGAAGCTGACGCGGATCCAGTTCCAGAGCCGCGAGCAGGCCGAGGCCGAGAACTACCGCAAGATGATCGTCGCGATGGCGCAAGACGTTCGCGTGATCCTGATCAAGCTCGCGGATCGCCTTCACAACATGCGGACGATCGGCCATGTCGGTAGGCAAGGGCAGCTGCAGACCGCCAAGGAGACCCTCGAGGTCTACGCACCGCTGGCACATCGGCTCGGTATCCACACGATCAAGTGGGAGCTCGAGGATCTAGCGTTCCAGACACTCCACCCCCGCAAGTACGCGGAGATCAAGGCAATGGTGGCCGACCGGCGCGCCGACCGCGAAGCGCAGGTCGAGGAGGCGGCGGGGGAACTCGGCGACGAGCTCACGAAGGCGGACATCCCGGCGGACATCGCCGGTCGGGCGAAGCACTTCTACTCGATCTACGACAAGATGGCCAAGAAGGGGCGGGAGTTCAACGAGATCTACGACCTGACCGCGATGCGCGTCATCGTCGAGCGCTCAGGCGAGGAGGGCACGCGCGACTGCTACGGCGCGCTCGGGCTCGTCCACTCCCTGTGGAAGCCGATGCCTGGGCGCTTCAAGGACTTCATCGCGATGCCGAAGCTGAACCGCTACCGCTCGCTCCACACGACGGTGATCGGGCCGGCGGGGACACCGCTCGAGATCCAGGTCCGGACGAGGGAGATGCACGAGGAGGCCGAGCTCGGCGTAGCGGCGCACTGGCTCTACAAGCGCGGCCGCTCGGGCAAGGCCGACGACGAGTGGCTCACCTGGGTCAAGACGCTGATGGACTGGCAGCAGGACGAGACGGATCCCGGCGAGTACATGCAGAACCTTCGCACCGACCTCTTCGCCGACGAGGTCTACGTGTTCACGCCAAAGGGCGAGGTGAAGACCCTTCCTGCCGGAGCCACGCCGATCGACTTCGCGTACGCGGTGCACACGGACGTCGGCCACAAGACGGTGGGAGCGAAGATCAACGGCAGGATCGTTCCCCTCCACTACCGCCTCAAGAACGGGGACTTCGTCGAGATCCTCACCTCGAAGTCCGGCCGGGGTCCCTCCCGCGACTGGATGAGCGTCGCCGCCTCGTCGCGGGCGCGCAACAAGATCAGGCAGTGGTTCCAGAAGGAGACGAAGGGCGAGACCGAGCAGAAGGGCCGCGAGACGCTCGACCAGGCGCTGAAGGCCCAGAACCTCCCCTACAAGAAGATCCAGAGCTCGGCCGTCCTCGCGCAGGTGATCCGCGAGACCGGATTCAAGAAGGCCGAAGACTTCTACCTCGCGCTCGGCTCGGGCAAGCTCGGCGCCGGCCAGATCGTCAACAAGGTGCTCCAGAGGCTGAAGACCGACGAGGTAGCCGAGCAGCCGACGATCCAGCTGAAGCCCTCGAAGGCGAGGAGCACCGTCGCCGGCGAGTCGCTCGGGATTGTCGTCCCCGGCGTCGACGACGTGCTCGTGCGGCTCGCGAAATGCTGCACCCCGGTGCCAGGTGACGCCATCTGTGGCTACATCTCGCTCGGTCGCGGCATCACGATCCACCGGGAAGACTGTCCGAACGTCAGAGCGCTCAAGCGCAACCCGGAGCGGTTCACCCCCGTTGAATGGGACGGCGGCGCCACTTCGAGCTTCCGGGTCCAGATCTCGGTCGAGGCCTGGGACCGACCGCGCCTGCTCGAGGAGGTGGCGCGTACCTTCGCCGAGCACGGGTCGAATATCGTGGCCTACGGCGGCAGCGTGGAGGACGGCATGGCGCGCAACTGGTACACGGCCGAGGTCGGCGACGTCAAGGATTTCCGGTCGCTCCTGACCGCGCTCCGCAACGTCGATGCCGTGTTCGACGCGTATCGGATGACGCCCGGCAGATAAGCACGGGGGAACCACATGGTTCCCCCGTTGTTCCCCCTCCTTCACGTTTGCTCCGTGGCACGACGTTAGCTTGGCCTCCCGCCGGGCAAGCCCGGCTCCGGCCCCGAATCGCCACAGCACAGCAGCGGCGTTCCGCTCTAGCTCCTGGCGCTCAATCGCGAGAGGCGGATTGCGTTCGGCTTGTAGCAGGCTAAGGCTGTTACTTGGCATCGGCGTACGCGGAGTCCCTCGATCGAGGGATCCGAGTCACTCGAACGGGGGATTATCCCTCGTTCGAGTGGGGTACCTCGATCGAGGGATTGACCGGGGGCCGGGGCTGCGTACAACAGGTATGGGGAGGGGGAACCAGCTGCGCCGCCCGTCCGCCCTGCGGGCGGGCGCGCGGCTGGTGACGGGCGCGCGCCTGGCCGACGTCGTCCCGCCCCCTGGGTCGGAGAGGTCGGACACCGCTTGCGACGACGGGCGTCGCGCACTGGGTTCGCTGCAGCGTGCTGTCAATCTCCTTCCGGCCGAGCGGTGCTATGCAGCTGTCGGGCAGCGGAGGCTAGGCGTCCCAGCTCTCGCCGCCCGTGTCCCAGCCGAGCAGCACGTGAGCGGCGATGAGAGCCGACACGCTCTCGAGAAACGCCCGGTCATTGTCCGCGCAGACGGTGACGAGCTCGCCCACGTGGACGTCGTCGTAGCTGATCGGGAACCGGCCGACGGGCGTCTCGCCCGGGTTGCCGAGCGACGGGCCGACGACGAGCGCTCCGTTCTCGACGAAGCCCAGCGCGACATACGGATACAGGCGCCCGAGCACGCTGAGGACATCGCGCAGGACATCGTCGGCATCGCCGCCCGACTCGATGATCCGGTCGATCGCCTCGAACGCGCCCTCGCGCTCGAGGTCCGACACGCTCACGTCTCGAGATCCTCGCCCTCGAAGTCCATGAGCATGTGTCGCAGGTCATCCGGAAGCGGCTCGGGCTTGCGCTCTTCCAGGAGGATGCGGACGAGCGTCTGCTTCGCCGTCGCCATCAAGATGCCGTCCGGGTACTGGTAGCTCGCAAGCTCGTAGGTGATGCTCGTGTTTCCGATGCGGCTGGCCCTGACGAACGTCTCCAGGATGTCGTCGAAACGCGCCGGCGCGTGGTACTCCACGGCCGACGCACGCATCGCGACATCGGTGAGCTCGGGATTGCCCGAAAGATAACGCTGATATTCGAGCCGCGCCTGATCGAAGTACGGCATGTAGCGGCCGTAGTAGACGACTCCTTGAGCGTCCGTGTCCGAGAACGAGACGCGCGTGCGTACCGAGAACTTGAACGGCGGCCGCCGGTTGTCGAGCCAGCCGACCTCGAAGGGGGCTTCCATCTCGAGCTAGCTCCTGATCACGTCGAGCACCTCGTCTCGGCGCATCTCCATCGCCTGCTCGGACAGCGCCTCGAGGTTGAGTCGAAGCAATGGCTCGGTGTTGGACGGACGGACGTTGAAGTGCCAGTCGTCGAAGTCGACCGAGATCCCGTCGAGATGTGAGATGCGGCCTCCCTGAGCTGCATACAGCTCTTTCAGCTCCTGCAGCTTGAGGGGCACGTCGGCCACCGGCGTGTTGATCTCGCCCGTGAGAAAGTAGCGTTCTCGAAACGGCGCGAGGAGCTCCGAGAGCCGCACGCCTCTTCGCGAGATCAGCTCGAGCATGAGCAGGAACGGGACGACGCCGGTGTCTGCCTGCGAGAAGTCCCGGAAGTAGTAGTGCGCGGAGACCTCGCCCGCAAAGAGCGCATCGACCTCGCGCATCCGGTGCTTGATGAACGCGTGGCCTACCCGATTTACGAGCGCGGTGCCGCCCGCCGCCTCGACGGCACGCGGGACCGCCCAACTCGCCCGAACGTCGTAGATGATGGTCGCGCCCGGCTCCTTGCCGAGCATCCATTCCGCGAGCAGAGCCGTGACGAAGTCACCCGGAACGAATTCGCCCGTATCGTCGACGAAGAAACAGCGGTCGGCGTCGCCGTCGTACGCAACGCCGAGATCGGCGTTCTCGGTCCGTGTGCGCTCGACGATGAACGCCCGGTTCTCCGGGAGCAGCGGGTTCGGCTCGTGGTTGGGGAACGTGCCATCCGGCTCGAAGTAGCAGCGCGCCACGTCGACGGGCAAGCGCTCGAGGACCGGCGGGAGCATCGTGCCCGCCATCCCGTTCGCAGCGTCCACGACCACCCGAAGTGGTCGGAGCGCCTCGACGTCGATGAAGCTCAAGACCTTGTCGACGAATCCCGCCCACACGTCGCGCGACCGGATCGTGCCGGGCCGCTCGGCCGGGCCGAAGCCCGCGAGCGCACGTGCTCGGACATCGAGCAGCCCCGAGTCGCCGCCGACGGGCAGCGCGCCGCGCCGCACGATCTTCATCCCGGTGTACTGCTTCGGGTTGTGGGATGCCGTGACGCAGATGCCGCCGTCAAGCTCGAGCTCCCCAACCGCGTAGTACAGCATCTCGGTACCGACCATGCCGAGATCGAGGACATCCGCGCCGCCGTCGGCGCAACCGCTCATCACCGCGTCCGCGACCGCCGGTGACGAGACTCGCATGTCGCGCCCCACGGCGACCGACCTCGGCTCGAACTGCTCGACGTACGCGCGGCCCGTCAGATACGCCCCGTCCTCGTCGAGCTGACCGGGATAGAGACCGCGAACGTCGTACGCCTTGAACACGGAGGGATCCAGCATCGCCCTGATCGTATGGGAAGACGCGCGCTGCGATCGGGGGAACGGGACACCTACACTTCCCGTGTGGAGCGGAGGCTCGCAACGGTGCTGTTCGTCGACCTCGTCGGTTCGACGCAGCTCGTGGCGACGCGAGACCCGGAGGTCGTGCGCCGTCGGGTGACGCACTTCTTCGAGCAGGCGTCGCAGGCGGTGCGCAGGCACGGCGGGATCGTCGAGAAGTTCGCCGGCGACGCGGTCATGGCTGCGTTCGGCATCCCCGCTACGCACGAGGACGACGCAGAGCGCGCGGTCAGGTGCGCGCTCGCGATCCGCGACTCCGTCGTCGAGCTTGGCTTGGACGTGCGCATCGGCATCGAGTCGGGGGAAGTCGTCACCGAAGGGAGCGAGTCAACCTTCGCGACGGGCGAGGCCGTGAGCGTCGCGGCGCGGCTCCAGCAATGCGCGGAGCCGCAGGAGATCGTGATGGGGCCACACGCCTACCGCCTGCTGGAGGGTGTCGTCGACGTGGAGGCGCGGGGTGCGGTTGAGGTGCGAGGGCTCGGCCGTGAGCTCCCGACGTGGCGTGTCATCGACATTCCCGATCTCTCGATCCGCCGGTCGCGCGTGAGCGCGCCCTTCGTCGGGCGTGCGGAGGAGCTCGAGCTGCTCGAGACGGCGTGGGCGCGGACGATCCGCACCCGGCGGGCACACCTCGTCACCATCTACGGCGAGCCGGGCGTAGGCAAGAGCCGGCTCGCGCGGGAGCTGCTAGCGGCGATCGAGGGTGCGTCGATCCTGACGGGACGGTGTCTTCCCTACGGCGAGGGAATCACATACTGGCCGCTCGCCGAGATGGTGAAGACGGCGGCGGGGATCGCCGACGACGATCCTGCGGGCGAGGCGCAGGAGAAGCTCCGCGCCTTCTGTGCCGACGATGCGGTAGCGGATCTGATCGGTCTCGCGGTCGGCGTTCTCGACGCCGTCGCGGGCGAGCGGAGCGCGCAGGAGATCGCCTGGGCGACGCGAGAGTGGGCACGCGAGCTCGCGGAAGCCCAGCCGCTCGTCCTCGTCTTCGAAGACATCCACTGGGCCGAGGAGGGCTCCTCGATCTGATCGAGGACGTGGCGAGACGGCTCCGCGACGTACCGCTCCTCGCTCTGTGCCTCGCCCGCCCTGAGCTGCTCGACGAACGGCCGGGTTGGGGGGAGGAAGCCTGCGCGCGACGGCGATCGAGCTCGAGCCCCTGGAGCCGGAGGACGCCGAGGAGCTTGCCGACGCCCTGCTCTCCGAGGGGTCGCTGTCCGAGCAGACCCGCTTGGCGCTACTCGAGAAGACCGAGGGCAACCCGCTCTTCCTCGAAGAGACGATTCGCATGCTGGTGGAGGAAGACGGCGGTGGAACCGGCAACAGAATCCCCGATACCGTGCAGATGCTGATCGCCGCGCGAATCGACCGGCTTCCACGCAGAGCTCGCTCCCTGCTGCGCTGGGCGGCAGTGATGGGCCGCATCTTCTGGCGCGGCGCGATCGCCGAGCTCGATCCCGAGGTGGACGAGCTCGACGCCACCGTCGAGAATCTCGTCGACCGTGGCTTCGTCACCCGGGAGGCGCGCTCGACGATCCCGGGCGAGCCGGCCTTCCGGTTCAAGCACGTGCTCATTCGCGAGGTCGCGTATGCGGGTCTCTCGAAAGGCGCGCGCGTCGAGGCACATCGTGCCTTCGCATCCTGGCTCGAGGCCAACGCGGGCAGCGAGCTCCTGGAGATTCGCGCATTCCATCTCGGCGAGGCAGCCGACCTGCTGCTCGAGCTCGACGGCGTGGTGGACGACGAGCTCGCAACGATCGCGGCGGCGGCTCTCGAGGAGAGCGGTCGGCGCGCTCTCTCCCGGCAGGCCAACCGCACCGCGCGCAGACGGCTGCTCCAGGCGGTTGCGCTCGAGCCACTGTCGAGCGCCGCTACTGGGCGGCCGCGTCGGCGTTGCGGATCGCGGACCTCCCCGCTGTGTCGGCGGAGATGGAGCTCGTGCGGCAGGCTGCGCGCGCCGAGCACAACGACCTGATCGAGGTGCGAGCGCTCACCGCGCTCTGCAGGGTGGCCGAGGCGCGCGACGGCGACATTCCCCGGGCTCGCGACCTCGTCGAGCAGGCGCTCGCTCTGCTCGGAGATGCCGACTCGCCGGAGCGGTTCGACGCACTGTCGCACCGTGCCCGGCTCGAGTGGTGCTGCGGGGCGGTGCACGACGACGTCAGCACGACCGAGGAGGCGCTCGAGGTAGCCCGGGCGATCGGCCGACCCGATCTCGAGGCGGCCGCGATGGAGGATCTCGCCAGTGCCGCGCTCGCGCTCGGTGAGGTCGAGCGCGCGACCGCTCTGGTCGAGCGCTCGATCGAGCTCGCGCAGGAGACAGGAAACGTCACGACTCACGGTTGGGCGCTCTACCTCCGCGGGCGGATCCTGGCACTCGGTGGGGATGACGACGCGGCGCTCGCAGCGCTCGAGGAGGCACGCGAGCGTTTCACGCATGGAAGCGTGCTCTGGGGCCTCGCTCGGGTCCTGAACGAGCTGGCTGCCCTCGCCAGAGGGCGCGGTGACCGCCGTGCTGCCGAGCGGCACTACCGCGAGGCGATCCGACTGCTCGCGCCGACGGAGGATCGCGGAACGCTGTGCGAGAGCCAGCGCGGCCTGGCGGAGCTTCTCGTCGAGCTGGGGCGCATCGACGATGCCGAGCAACTGGCGCTCGCGGCTTGCGAGACCGTCAGCCCCTACGACGTGATCTCGCGTGTCACGACCGGAATCGCGCTCGGGACGGTACGCGCGTCACAGGGGCGCGACGCGGAGGCCGAAGCCGCGTTCCGGGGCGCCGTCGAGCTCGCCGAGCCCACAGGCTTGCACTATCTCCGAGCGAACGCCGGCGCGGAGCTCGAGCGGTTCCTCCTGTCGCGTGGCTACGTCCCGAGCGAGCGCGTGTCCGCGGAGTAGGGGAGGGATCAGGCGCGAAGCACACGGAGGATCTCCTGGCTCGATTGCTCGTCGGGCGATTCCGAGATGACGGTGGCCCGGCGGTCGAACTGCATCAGCGCCTCCCGCAAGGGCTCCGCGCGAAGCGTCCCGTCACCGTAGGGCAGGTGCTTGGTCTCGTTGCGGTTTGCGAAGGCGATGTCCGAGAAGTGGATGTGAAATCGCTCGCCAGTCGCCATCACGCTGTCAGCGGCGGTGAGCGCTTGGACGAACGGCTCGACGGTGAGAAACGCGCCGTCGCTTGTCGCGTGCATGTGCGCGAAGTCGATTGCAGGCCGTACCCAATCCACTCGCCGTGCGATCTCCACGATGTCGTCGATAGAGCCGAAGTCGCGAACGCGGCCCATCACCTCGATCGCGAACGGCACGGCCCGCTGCTTACCCTCGAGCCGCTCGCGCAGCGTGGCGAGTTGCGCGACCACATCATCGATCGTCGCCTCCCGAGAGCGGCCGAGCAGAAACCCGGGGTGGAACACGACCGGGTCGGCGCCGCACGCCGCCGCGATGCCCGCACTACGATCGAGCGCTCCCACCGCGGAGCCCCATTTCTTGCCACTCGTTTGGAGGTGGCCCATGAATCCGAATAGGGGTGCGTGCACGGAAAGCGTGATTCCATGCTCCTCGGCGAGACGTCCGAGTTGCTCGGCCCAGGCATAGTCCATCCAGAAGCCACCTGCAAAGTCGATCTCGCAGGCCGAGTAGCCGCGCTCGAGCAGGATCTCGACGGCAGCATCCGGACTCTCGCGGGAGGGTAGCCGCGCCGGGCCGAAGCTGATCGCTGGACTCATGCGACGACGTTACTCCTTCGTCTCTACGGTTGACGGAGAAGCGCGACATGGCGAACGGCTCCCGCAGGGAGAGGCCGGCTACCCACGTCGTCCGATACTGCAATTAGCCTGCAAACCGCATGAGCGCTCCGTCAAAGATCGAACTTCTCGAGCTCGACATCGACCTTCGCCTTGCCGATCTCTGGCGCGAGGCGCAGGATGTCACCGAGTGGAACGTCGAGGTGATGAGCGCTTTCATGCGGGCCGCGTACGGCAAGGGGTACTGCGACGCCTTCACGGAGGAGTCTCCAGGCTCGCTCTGCCACGACCACGGCTACCGGATCCCGGCTCGCCGCTCGGTCGTTCGCGCGGACGCAGCGTAGCGTCGGTAGGCGCGACACCCGCGCGGCGACCCGTCCTCGGCTCGCTTGGCAGCTACGCTGCCACAAAGGAATAGCGAGGAGGGCGAGCAGACCATGACCGAGCTTGCACAAGCGCCGGCAGCGACGGGAACGGGCGCGGTCGCGCGGATCAGCCATTGGATCGACGGGGAGATCGTGGCGGGGACGTCCGGCCGCACGAGCCCCGTCTTCAACCCCGCTCTCGGCGTGCAGTCGGGAGCCCTCGACCTGGCGTCCGTGGACGAGGTGGATCGCGCGATCGCGAGCGCGAAGTCGGCGTTTCCTGCCTGGCGGGCGATGCCTCTCGGACGTCGCGCCGAGCTGTTCTTCCGAATCCGGGAGCTCTTCGCTGCACATCGCGACGAGCTTGCGCGGCTCCTGACGCTGGAGCACGGCAAGGTCACGTCGGATGCCCTGGGCGAGCTTGCACGCGGGATCGAGGTGATCGAGTACGCATGCGGGATCCCGACGTTGCTGAAGGGCGAGTTCTCCGAGCAGGCGGCGTCCGGGATCGACGTCTACTCGATCAGGCAGCCCCTCGGGGTCGTTGCGGGCATCACGCCGTTCAACTTCCCGGCGATGGTCCCGATGTGGATGTGGGCGCCGGCGCTCGCGTGCGGCAACGCGTTCGTGCTGAAGCCGTCGGAGAAGGACCCATCCGCTTCGCTGCTGACCGCTGAGCTGCTGAAGGAGGCGGGTGTGCCGGACGGCGTGTTCAACGTCGTGCAGGGCGACAAGGTGGCCGTCGACCGGCTCCTCGAGCACCCGGACGTCGCGGCGGTGAGCTTCGTCGGCTCGACGCCGATCGCCAGGTACATCTACGAGACCGGCACGAAGAACGGCAAGCGCGTGCAGGCGCTCGGCGGCGCAAAGAATCACATGATCGTCCTTCCCGACGCCGACATCGACATGGCCGCCGATGCGGCGGTCTCGGCGGCGTACGGCTCGGCCGGAGAGCGCTGCATGGCGATCTCGGTCGTCGTTGCCGTCGGTGAGGCGGCGGAGCCGCTCGTCGAGGCGATCCAGGAGCGGCTGCCGAAGATCAAGGTCGGCAACGGCCTCGAGGAGGGCAACGAAATGGGTCCGCTGATCACGCGCGAGGCGCGTGATCGTGTCGCCGGCTACATCGAGCAGGGCCGCGAGCAGGGTGCGACGGTTGTGGCCGACGGTCGCGAGACAGCGCCCGACGGCGACGGGTTCTTCCTCGGCGTGACCCTGCTCGACAACGTCACGCCGGCGATGGACTGCTACCGCGACGAGATCTTCGGGCCGGTGCTCACGGTCACGCGGGTCGCGAGCTACGACGACGCGCTGACGCTGATCAACGACAATCCCTACGGCAACGGCACGGCGATCTTCACCCGCGACGGCGGTGTTGCGCGCCAGTTCCAGTACGAGGTGAACGCCGGCATGGTCGGGGTCAACGTGCCGATCCCGGTCCCGGTTGCCTACTACTCCTTCGGCGGCTGGAAGGCGAGCCTCTTCGGGGATAGCCATATCTACGGGCCAGAAGGGATCAAGTTCTACACGCGTGGCAAGGTGGTTACGAGTCGCTGGCCCGACCCTGCGACGAGCAAGGTCGATCTCGGTTTCCCGCAGACACGTTGATGGCGCGATGACCGGGGCGTCGCCGTTCTGGCACCCGTTCGCGAACATGGGGGACCCGGCCTCGAACCGAGTCACCATCGTTCGCGGGGAGGGATCCACTGTCTGGGACGCTGACGGGAACGCGTACCTCGACTCGATCGGCAGCCTCTGGTACTGCAACGTCGGCCATGGCCGAGCAGAAGCTCGCCGACGTCGCCCGTCGCCAGATGGCCGAGCTCGCCGCCTATCAGACGTTCGAGGTCTACACGACGCCCCCCGTGGAAGCGCTCGCCGAGCGGGTCGCCTCGATCGCCCCGATGCCGGATGCACGCGTCTTCTTCACATCCGGCGGGTCCGAGTCGGTGGACACGGCCGCCAAGCTCGTGCGTGCTTACTGGGCCGAGGTCGGCGCACCCGAGCGGAACATCATTCTCTCGCGCGAGCTCGCCTACCACGGCGTCAACGCCTACGGAACCTCACTGGGCGGCATTCCCGCGAACCTTGCCCACTACGACCCGCTTGTCGCTCTCGTCGAGCGGGTGCCGCACGACGACGCGGGGGCGCTACGGGCGACTGTCGATCGCATCGGCCCAGGGCGGATCGCCGCGTTCTTCTGCGAGCCGGTGATCGGAGCAGGCGGCGTCTACTTTCCCGGGCCAGGCTACCTCGAAGCCGTCGCCGCGATCTGCCGGGAGCACGAGATCCTGTTCGTCGCCGACGAGGTGATCACCGGCTTCGGGCGGCTAGGCGCCTGGTTCGGCTCAACACACTACGGCATCGAGCCCGACATCGTCACGGCCGCGAAGGGGATCAGCTCCGGCTACCTGCCACTTGGTGCGGTCATCGTCGGCGCAAGGGTTGCCGAGCCGTTCTGGCGCGAAGGAACCGGCGCGATCTTCCGGCACGGCTACACGTACTCGGGTCACACCACGGCCTGTGCGGTCGGCGTCCGTAACCTCGAGATCGTCGAGCGCGAGGGCCTGGTCTCGCGGGTCCGGGAGCTCGGCCCAACGGTACGCACGGCGCTCGAGCCCCTCGCCCACCACGCCCTCGTCTCCGAGGTGCGCGCTGGCACCGGGTTGCTCGGCGCGGTCGAGCTCGAGCCCGAGGCCGTCGCGGAGCGACCGTCACTCGGCTCCCAGGTCGCCGCGGCGGCACGTCGCCACGGGCTGATCACCCGAGCGCTGCGAGGTGTCGCATTCCAGTTCTCACCGCCGTTTGTCATCACCGAGGAAGAGATCGGAAGAGTGGCCGAGATCCTTGGCGGCGCGCTCGACGAGGTGCTGTGAGCTCCCGCGAGAGCCTTGGCTGGACGCCGGCCCTCGCCGACGCGTTCGCACCATTCGAGCAGCAGGGATTCGACGTAGGACGCGTCGTCGCTCAGCATCGGGGCGCCGTCGACGTCCTGACCTCCGAAGACGAGATCCGCGTTCGCGGGGCTGCGGCCGTCGGCGACTGGGTCGTTCTCGACCCTCGTAGGCTCGTCCACTCGATCCTGCCACGTACAAGCGCCTTCTCGCGGATGTCCGTCTCGGGGAGAACAGAGGAGCAGGTCGTCGCGGCAAACGTCGATGCCGTCTTCCTCGTCCAGTCGTTCGGGCCCGATCTCAACGCGCGGCGCCTGGAGCGATATCTGGCGGCCGCCTGGGAAAGCGGTGCCGCTCCCGTCGTCGTGCTCACCAAGGTCGACCTCGCCACCGAGCCCGCGCTGGAGATGGCGCCAATCGAGTCCGTCGCCGTCGGCGTCCCGGTGCATCCGGTCTCCTCTGTGACGGGCGAAGGCCTGACTGCGCTCAACGCATACCTCGCTCCCGGCCAGACGATCGCTCTGCTCGGCTCGTCGGGAGTCGGCAAGTCCACCCTGCTGAACCGATTGCTCGGCGTCGAGCGATTCGCGACCGGTCCGCTGCGCGACGACGGCAAGGGGCGCCATACGACGACCAATCGCGAGCTCGTCGTTCTGCCCGGAGGGGCCCTCGCGATCGACACGCCGGGAATGCGCGAGCTCCAGCTCTGGGTCGGCGAGGAAGCGCTCGAGACGGCGTTCGCGGACGTGGCGCTACTCGAGAACCAATGCCGGTTCGCCGATTGCGGGCACGAGAGCGAGCCGGGTTGTGCCGTCCGCGCGGCGCTCGCGTCCGGCGCGTTGTCCGAGGAGCGGTTCGAGAGCTTCCGGAAGCTCCAGCGTGAGCTTGCGGCGCTCGCCGCCCGCCAGGGCGCAAAGCGCGCCGCGGAGAATCGCAAGGAGCGTCGCCGCGTTACGCGCGTGGCACGGAAGGACAGTTACTAGTTCCGGTGCGTCGTAGTGTCGGTGGGCAGGATGAGGCCGGTTGTGCCTGACTGAAGTCAGGCACGCGTCTCCTTCGGCGTTGGTGTAACGCAGGCACGCGTCTCCTTCGGCGTCGGTGTACCTGAACTCAGGCACACGCTCTCACGGCCTGGAGTGCCTGGCTTTAGCCCGGCACAACCCGTCGACGAGACCCAGCGGTTTCAGCTGTACGCTACGAACGGCCGCACTAGAAGTAGAGGCTGTTTCAGCCGGTGTTCCGGAGCGCCGCGGCTATTCCCGCGATCGATCGGAGCAACGGTCGGCGAGCGTCGACGTCGCCCGCGCGCCAGGTTTTGAGCAACTCGACCTGGATCGCGTTCATCGGGTCGACGTACGGGTTACGGAGCCGTACCGAGCGCTTGAGGACGGGATGTCTGTCCAGCAGCTCGGTGGACTCCGTGATGACGAGAACCGCGTCGACGGTTCGGCGGTGCTCGTCGGAGAGCGCCTGCCAGATCCGGCCCGGATCTGCGTTCTCGGGCACGAGTGCGAGGTATCCCTCAGCGATCTCGAAGCTCGATTTCGCGAGCGTCATCTCGAGGTTCTCGACGAGCGCACGCATGAAGGGCCACTCGCGGTAGAGTCGGCGGAGCCAGGTAAGCCGCTCGCCCTCCAGACCGTAGTCGTGGAAGGCGGAGCCGCAGCCGTACCAGGCGGGTACCAGGCAGCGGTTCTGCGTCCAGGCAAAGACCCAGGGGATCGCGCGTAGCGCCTGGAGCTCACCGGTAGCCGCTGCCTCGGGACGGGATACCGGACGCGAGCCGATCTCGAGCAGGGCAAGCTCGTCGACGGGCGTGAAGCTACGGAAGAACCGTGGAAACACTTCGTCTTCCCAGACGAGCGCCCGATATGCGCGAAGACCGGTCTCTGCCAGCTCCGCCATCGTGTCGCGCGCGCCCGCGTTGGGTGGCGCAATGCCTGCCACAGCCGGGAACCGCGTGAGCATCGTTGCGCTCAGCGCCGCCTCCAGGTTCCGCTCGGCGAGGCGCGGAAGCGCGTAGTTGAAGGAGATCGTCTCGCCCTGCTCCGTCTGCTTGAGCCGCCCTGCCACGGCTCCTCGCGGCTGGGCGAGGATCGCGGAGTAGGTTGGTCCGCCACCGCGTCCGGTCGAGCCGCCTCGGCCGTGGAACACCGTTAGCGCGGTGCCATGACGCTCGCAGGCCGCGAGGACATCCTCTTGAGCGCGCGTGATCGCCCATTGGGCGGCGAGGTAGCCACCGTCCTTGCACGAGTCGGAGTAGCCGACCATGACCTCGAGCGCCGGGCGTGGGCTCCGTGCGAGAAGATCGTCGACGAGCGCCCCGGCTCCAGCGAGATCGTCGATTGTCTCGAGTAAGGGTACGCCGACGACTGTCGCGCCGGCATCGTGTGCCAGCGCTTCGGCCGCGAGCACGTCCTCGGCAGAGGTTGTCATCGAGATCACGAGACGATCGACGGCGACCACTCCGTGCCGCATCTGTGCGGCGCGGATCGCTTCCATCGTCGCTCGCACGTCGTCGTCGGGTTGGCGGACGCGGCTCGAGTGCAGCCTCACGTCGAGCTTGGCGAGGTGCAGGCCAAATGCCAGGGTCCGGAGACGCAGATCGCGTAGGGCCCCGTCGGCGATCCGGCTGCCTCGGCGCGCACGGAGCACCTGGTCGATTCGATCGAGGTCGGCGAGCAGCTCCCCGCCGGTCGGATAGTCGTCGCTGCCGAGCTTCTCCCAGATAGCGACCAGGGCGTCGCGGTAGGGCTCTGCACCGCCCAGCTCGGGCGCGGCACCGACGAGGTCTGCGGACATTCCCCACGCTGCGCCGAGCTTGCGGAGCTCCTCACGGTAGAGGGTTCGTGCCAGGCCGCGTGCCCGCTCGAGCGCGTCCGCGATCGTCGCGGGCCCCGCGTTCGGATTTCCGTCCATGTCTCCGCCGATCCACGTTCCGAGCCGCAACGCGGCCTCGGCCCCCGGGAAGCCAGCTTCGAGTGAGCGCGCGACGCGCGGCAGCACCTCCCAGAGGCTCTGCTCGACGAACCAGAGCCCCTGGCGGATCTCGTCGACGACGCGCGGCCGTTTCTGCCGTATCTCATCGGTCTGCCAGAGGATCGTTATCTCCTCCGCCAGCTTCTGCTCGATCGCGGCGATCGCCGCTAGAGCGCTCTCCCCGTCGTGCTGGGCTAGCAACGCAGCGATGCGCTGATGCGCCTCGAGCACTGTCCGTCGCGTCGCCTCGGTGGGGTGTGCGGTGAGGACGAGCTCGACGCGGAGCGCGCCGGCGGCCGTCGCAAGCTCCTCGGGCGGGATGCCGGCTTTCGCAAGCTGCTCGGCCGCGCCGGCGATCGACTCCGGAGCGGGATGGCCGTCCTGTTCGTACTCGCCGAGCCGGCGCCGTCGGTGATGCTGCTCGGCGATGTTCGCGAGCTGGAAGAAGAGCGCGAACGCGCGTAGAGCCAGTCCCTGCTGCTCGAGGTTGATGGCGGCGACAGTGGCTCGGAGCTCGCCGTGATCTCCGCTTACGCGAGCCCTGCGGGCGAGGGCTCGGAGGCGCTCCTCTATTTCGAGTACCTCACTCCCCTCCTGCTCGACCAGGATCTTGCCGAGGAGATCACCGAGCAAGCGGACATCCCGTCGCAATGGGCCGTCCGCGCGAATGGTCGCGCTCATCGCGACAGCGTATTCGTGCGCTAGCCCGGTGGCGTCGGCATCTCGTTCACGAAGCTGCGCGCGAGGCGGCCGACGAGCTCCTCGACCTCACCCTGCTCCTCGGTCTTCCAGTCCGCCAGAAGCTCGGAGATCTCCTCCCGCCAGACCGCCGTCATCCTCTCGACGGTACGCCCGCCCGTGACGGTGATCTCGACGATGCCGTTCGGCTCGGTCGTGACGAGCCCCTTCCGCTCGAGCTCAGCAAGCGGGTGGGCGAGGTGGGCGCTTCCCGTGTCGAGGTCGACGGCGAGCTGCTCCTCGGTCATCGGTGGCCGCTCTCGCAGGCGTGCGAGCACCCAGATCTCCGCCGGCGTGCAGGCGACCCCAGCGCGCTTGGCGAGCTGCTCGTACATCTGCCAGCGCATCTGACGCTGCGCAAGGGTGTTCAGGCCCCGCTCGAGTTCGCTCAGCGAACTGCCGGCGTTCGCGAGCGACAGCGGGCTCGAGACGGCGTCGGCCTCCGCTCTAACCGTCCTCCGAAGGGGGACCTCGCGCATGAGCAGGGCGATCAGAAAGCCGACTCCGGCGATGATCGCGGCGGTCAGGAACATCGGATGGAGCGCATGGACGATCGCCTCGGTGTACGGGAGTCGCACGTCGGACGGCAGCGCTCTCACCTCGGCTGGGTTTGCGGTCGTGGGGAGAGCGCCACCGTGCGGGAAAGCGGCAGTGACGTTTGCGGTCAGCCTGTTCGTGAAGATCGCCCCGAGCAACGCGACTCCGAATGCGCCGCCCAGGGTTCGCGAGAGATTCACGCCGGAGGTCGCGACGCCGAGGTTCTTGTAATCGACCGCGTTCTGGACGGCGAGCACCGTGACAGGCATCGTCATCCCGATCCCGAGGCCGAGCGCAACCATCCACACCGTCGTGACCCACGCATCGGTCTCGATTGCAAGTCTCGACAGGCCGGCCAGAGCGACGGCAGCGAACGCCATGCCGACGATCGGGAACGTCCGGTAACGCCCGAAGCGGCTGATCGTTCTGCCGACGAGAGTGGAAGCAACGATCGCGGCTACCACCATCGGTGCGATCTGGAGACCCGAGCGGGAGGGGCTGAGCCCTCGAACGAGTTGCAGATACAGCGGCAGGTACGTCGAAGCTCCGTACAACCCGATCGAGATCGCAAAGCCGATCGCACTTGCGACTGCGAACGTCCTGATGCGAAACAGCCCAAGCGGCAGGACAGGCTCGTCCGCGCCTCGCTCGTTTACGACGAACGCCGCGAAGAGGAGCAGACCGAGCAAGCCGAGCCCGACGATCTGGGCGGAGCCCCATGGAAACGTGTTTCCCCCGAGCGTCGTGAAGAGGATGACCGACGAGAGTGCCCCGGCGAGAAGTACTGCTCCGACGTAGTCGATCGGCCGCGACTCGTTCTTGGACTGGCTCCGAAAGACGATCTGGATGACCGCGAAGGCGGCGATGCCGACCGGCAGATTGACGTAGAAGATCCAGCGCCACGAGAGATGATCAACGGCGAACCCACCAAGCAGAGGGCCTGCAATCGTTGCGGCGGCGGCGACTGAGCCGAGGATCCCCATGTAGCGCCCGCGCTCGCGCGGTGAGATGACATCCGCGATCGCAGCGGACGAGACGACGATCAGCCCCCCACCGCCGAGGCCCTGGAGGAGGCGAAAGAGAATCAGCTCGAGCATGCTCTGGCTCGTACCGCAAAGGACCGAGCCCAAGAGGAAGATGATGATCGCCGTTTGGAGGACGATTCTCCGTCCGTAGACGTCGCCCATCTTCCCGTAGATCGGACCGACCACTGCCGTCCCCAGGAGGTACGCCGTGACGACCCACGAGACCTGGTCGACACCCCCGAGGTCGGCGGCGATGGTGGGCAGGCCCGTCGCGACGATCGTCTGGTCGAGTTGGGCGACGAACATCACTAGGCTGAGTGCGCCGAAGATCAGGCGTATGCGCTCGCGCGAGGCTGCCCGTGGGATTGCAGTCGTGGACTGGGCGACCGTGGTCACGTTCTCGTCGCACCGCCTGGATTGCGTCTGCCTCCCGAGCGAGACAGGCTCTGTTCGAGCAGCTGGGCGCGCGCCCGGCGGAGTTGCGATGCGGTGAGCGGCGGCTCCGGGAGCGGCGCAGCGCGCTCGGCGCGGAAGCCGTCGAGCATGAGCGCGAGTTGTCTGCGCCACCAGCGAGGTGCGATGCACTTTGTCGCCTCGATGACCCGGCCCTGTGCCCAGAAGACGGCGGTCAGGTCGGAAATGTCGAAATCGGAGCGGAGTGAGCCTTCGCGCTTGGCCCGGTCGATGATCGGCTGCGCGAGGCGCGTGGTCTGTCGCCGCATGCCCTGCAGGCCGCTGTTGCCGCCGCCGTAGTGGGCAAAGACGGTGAAGAGATTGCGATCCGCAGTCTGCAGCTCGAGGACCCTCTCGAGGAACAGCCGGAATCCCGTCCAGCCGTCGTCGGCGCGTAGCGCTTCGGCGCCGGCTTCGCTCACATCGTGCATCCGGTCGTCCAGAAGGGCCTCGATCAGGGAGTCCCGGGTGGGAAAGTGGCGGTAAAGCGTTCCAATGCCGACATCGGCACGGCGTGCAACCTCCTCGAGCGAGCCTTCGAGGCCGCGCTCGGAGAAGACTTCCCGTGCTGCGCTAAGCAGCCGGACTCGATTTCGCTGAGCGTCTTTCCGGAGCTTGGTGTCGCGTCCCTCGCCTGCTGCAAGTGGGGGCATCGACCGAATCTAGCAGAACCGGAGCATAGCCTCCGTTTGGAGGACAGCCTCCGGATCCATGCTCCATGCTCCATGTTCCGGAAGCGGCGGCGTAGGCCCGCAATGCTGCGATGTCCAACGATGGGAGACGAGACTTGCAAGAGAGGCGAGCCGCTTCCCCATCCGGCTGGGCTTGCGGCGCGCTGCCGCGAAGGAGTCCACCGGCAGGATCCCCGCGCGCCACATCAGGGCTAACGCGCCGAGAGTGCGGCGTGGGAGGGCCGGAGGCCCGGAAGTGGCTCTCGTCCAGTCGGCAAGCGCGGCGCAGCGTCGCCTAGGGGTCGCGGAGCGCCGCGGCGCTGTCCTGCGCAGCGCGGCGATCGCGACGAACGCGGATGATTCCGGCACCGGTCGAGGTCAGCAAGACCTCCGTTGCCGAGTGGCGGCGTCAGCGAGACATGCCACAAGGTCTGACCCCCGCCTACGGCCGACTGCCTGGTTGGACGTACCTCAGCCTGCGCGACGCAGCGCTCGTGCACGCGGTCGATCAACGCTCTTTCACACCGTTTACAGGGAAAACACGCTCCGTCCTCCGCGCCGCCGTCTGACGGCCGCGCGGGCGTGGGACACCGAACCGCCCGCGCGGGTCATGTCTGCCGTAGCCATGCCACGAGGTCTGACCCTGCACGTACGAACGCTCCACGCAAACGGCAGAGATCCTTTACGTTGCAGGCAAAAGACGTAGCCCATAGGCGTCCAGCGCGTCCTCGCCTCTGGGTTGGGCGAGCGCGGACACTCCGTGCCGAACGGTCTATTCGGTCTGACCGGCGGGAGGGAGCCGGAAGCCGCCGGCCTCCTCGAGCGCAGCGATCCGCGCTTCGAGTGGCGGGTGCGTCTGGAAGAGGCCGCCCATGAAACCTCCAGCCCCTCGCACGGCCCGAGCGGGGCTCTCGATGAAGAGATGCGCGGTCGACCGGTCGGCGTAACGTGTCTCCTGCGTATCGAGCTGTAGTTTGCGGAGCGCGAGGGCCATTGCCTCGGGGTCGTTGAGAATCTCTGCGGCTCCCGCGTCTGCCAGGAACTCTCGGCGTCGGCTCAGCGCCATCTGGAGCAACATTGCGGCGATCGGCGCAAGCAGCAGTGCCACGAGCGCGGCGATGAGGAGCAAGGGGTTGCGGTCGTTCCCGCCTCGCCGCCCGCCGGAGAAGAAGGCCATCCGGAAGGCGATGTCGCTGATCATTGCGACGACACCGACCAGAACGGCCGCGAGCGTCATCAGCCGTACGTCGCGGTTGCGGATGTGCGAGACCTCGTGCGCGATGACCGCTTCGAGCTCACGCTCGGTCATCAGCTGGCGCAGGCCGGTGCTCACCGCGACGTACGCCTTCTCCGGCTTGACGCCGGCGGCGAACGCGTTTGGTGCCGGGTCGTCGATGAGGTGCACGGGTGGAGTGGATGGGAGCCCGGCGGCGATCGAGACGTTCTCGACGAGGCGGACAAGCTCGGGATCGTCGCGCTTCTCGATTGCCGTCGCGTGCGTAAGGCTGCCAACCATCGACCCTGCGTTCCACCAGGCAAAGGCCCCGTAGGCGATCCCGAATGCAACGACGCCGATCCCGCCAACTTCGCCGAGGAAGGCGTACGCGACCAGGCCGACCACGGCCACGAGCGCTGCGAAGAGCACGACGACGAGCGCCGTCTTCAGGCGGTTGGCGCGGATCTGCTGCTGGAGCGTCAAGGATGGGCTGGCGTCGCGCTACTGGCTAAAGCCAACGGCAACGGGCGCTCGCTCGTTGCTCGCCGCCTCGAAGAACTCACGCGCACGGAAGCCAAGTGCGGATGAGAAGAGCACCGATGGGAACGTCTGGATGCCTGTGTTGTATGAGAGCACGGTCGAGTTGTAGTAGCGCCGCGCTGCCGCGATCTTGTCCTCGGTATCGGTGAGCTCGGCCTGAAGCTCGGAGAAGTTCTGCGACGCCTTGAGGTCGGGGTAGGCCTCGGCGACGGCGAACAGCCGGCCGAGCGCCTGCCCGAGCAACCCGTCTGCGGCGGCCGCCTGCACCGGCCCGGACGCCTGCGCGACAGCTGCTCGCGCGGCAGTCACCTCCTCGAAGACTCCACGCTCGTGCGCCGCGTAGCCCTTAACCGTCTCCACGAGATTCGGAATCAGGTCGTTACGCCGCTTCAGCTGGACGTCGATGTTCGACCAGCCCGTACCGACTTCGTTCCGCAACCGCACGAGGCGGTTGTAGAAGTAGATCGCCACGGCGATGACCACGACGAGGGCAACGAGCACGATGATCCAGGCCATCCCAGGATCAGTGTCGCAGATCGGTTAGGCAACGACTCGGCAATCTCGTGCGAAATGTGTCAAGATCCCGCCCACGAGCCTTTCACCCGCAACCTTCGAGCTCGGGAGGAGCAATGGGAAACGGCGACAAGATGCGCGACGCCTATGCGGCGTACAATCGCAGGGACTTCTCGTTCGTCGACGAGTTGTTCGTGGAGGACATCGACTGGAGGACGCCTGGGCCAGGCGGTGAGTTGCGAGGTCGTGCTGCCGTCAAGGCGTTCTTCGGCGAGCTGACCCAGCAGTTCACGGCACACAAGATCACGATCGAGGACAGCGTCGAGAGCGCGAATGGCGATCGGATCGTCTGCTTCGTGCGCCATCTCTTCACTCGCCCCGACGGCGAGTCGGGCGAGGTCGAAGCAGTGCACGACTGGCAGTTCGGGGACGGCCAGATCGTCCGTCTTCGGGAGATCGCGGACACGCTCGCATTCGGTGTCGTCAGCGGAATGCTGCCGGCCGAGTTGCTCGAGCAGGCCGCTGTCTGACGGGGAGAGGGCGGGCTCCGGAGCGGATGGCCGGCTCCGGAGCCCGTTGGTGACGCCCGGCTGAGGCTCGCGCAGCGGCTGCGCGTGCGCTACCGCGCTTTCGTACGACAATTCAGAGCCGGCCCGCGACCGATTGCGCCCGTTCGACACCTCCGCACCTTCGGGCCAGGCTCGGCTTCAGTGGGCCCGGACGGGGAGGCTCAAAAGGTCGTGTCCAAGCACGACCTTGCCGTGGTATCCGTGCTGTGCCTTCGCAAGCCAGCGCTCCGTGGGAACAAGCGCAGCCTCCGCCGGCAGAAGGTGGTTCAAGACGAGTTGCTCGACGCCAGCATCCTCCGCGACGAGCCCGACCTCTTCGGCCTCGGTGTGACCGCCACCAAAAACGGTGTCGACAAACTGGGCGGGGGCTCCCATGTCGATCATTCCCTCGCGGTCGTAGACCTCGTGGACGAGCAGGTCGGCGCCCCGTGCGAGCGTTACGAGGTTGTCGCGGCTGAGCCTCGTATCGCCCGAAAAGACCACCGAGCCGCCGTCGGTGTCGAAGCGGTAGCCGAGCGAGGGGTAGAGGCCGGCGTGGGGGACGAGCGTTGCCGTGACCCTGACGTTGTGATCTTCGAACACCTGGAATGGCGTCATCGAAGGCGCCGGGTCGGCCGGGGAGGCTTGGACGTCGGCGGGTGGCAGCTCGCGGAGCGTGACGGTCTCCCTTAGATCCGGTGCTCCCACCGCAAGGAAGTTGTTCAGCGCGTTCGCGTGAGCCCGAAACGAGCCCTCGGTAAGGCCCACGATCCCAGGGTACGGGTCGTCGGGAGCATAGGGCTGTTCGACCTTGGGCAGGAAGGGCGGCGGCGCGCCCGGTCCCGGCCCGCAGACCGTGAGTGACACAAAGCCCTCCTCGTAGACCCGCGGGATCCTGTTGCCGAGGAGGAGGAAGTCGAAGTAGCTCGAGGTGTGATCCTGGTGCATATGCGTGAGGAAGATCCCCTTCAGCGCCGAGAGACCGAGTCCGGCATCCATGAATTGGTTGAGCGCCCCGCGCCCGGCGTCCACGAGGTAGGCGCCGTCGCCGGCGATGAGAACGCTTGCGATCCCGGCACGGCCTCCGGTCGGCGCGGGCCCGCCTGCGACCCCGAGGAGAACGACCCTCGGTGCGCCAGCAACGCCGCCGTCCTCGCGGGTCGAGCTCGTACCCGCTGCTGTGTCAGGTACCCGCGCAGGATCGGAATGAGAGAGCCCGGCGCCCTTCGTCGCATCGAGTGCGTGTCCGGCAACGACCTCGGCGAGGGCGGAGTGGCTGCACGCGTGAGTGTGCCCGGGAATCGACCGGGCGACCGGCGCCCGTCTCGTATTCCTCGCAGGCGTCAAGGCCGACTCGCCGGCACGTTGCCCCCGCCGTCGGGCTCGAGGACGACGATTGCCGGCTCGTGCGTCTCGCCGAAGTGCATGCTCGGCATCTCCTGGGGCAGGCTGTTGTTCACATCCTCGGAGCTCGTCACTGCGACGCCACTCTACCCCCGTCCCAGACTGCCACTCCGAGCAGTGATCGGCCTGGCTCCTAGCGCTGCTCCGATCCGTCGCGATGTACGCGATGGGGCATCACGATCGTCGGCTCGATCGTCGGCACCCGCACCGACCTGCGCGAGGTCTTCGAGCTCCACGCAGCCGGCAAGACGACCGTCACACGCGAGACCAGGCCGCTCGATCAGGTCAACGAGGCGATCACCGATGTGGAGGCGGGGCGGGTCGCAGCACGCGTCGTCCTGCGGCCGTAGCCGGCTCACTCCTCGCGTCCTCGAGGTCAGCGACGACGTAGCCGACGTGATGGATCGGGCCGAGGAGCTCGCCGGGGAGTCGCGATCAGCGCCGATCGGTTGACCCAACCGGCCGGGCCGCGCGCGTACGAGCCGATTTCGGCAGTTCCGTGTTCCCGCGCGGCACGTGTGAGTACGCGGGTGACCTGGACCCGATCGGGCTGCGAACGAACCGTTCGGCTGCGTGATGCTCGCGTTCACGCCACGGGTAGTGGGGAAGGCGCCCCGGGATCGAGCCACTGCTTTCCGGCACTCGGGATCCCGCCCTCGACGAGGGGCCCGTCGTCGTTCGCGCGCCACACCCACAGCCGGGCGAGCCGGAGGAACGAGATCCGCCAGACCCCGTCCTGCTTGCGGTACTCCTCTTCGTAATGGCCGAAGCCAAGACGCCGCGAGTACCCCTCTGACCACGGATGCCCGTCCGGGAAGCGGAGCTCGTCCCACATCGCCCACACACCGCGTGCGGTCGTCTCGCTCTTGAGCTCGATCACCGGCGTGTGTCCGTGATGACACGTCTGAATGTCGTTGAGGGCCGCCCGCACGCCGTCCACGAACGTGTCGCGGTCTGCATCAGGCGGCTGGTTCGTGCCCTCCACATGGAGGTCTTCAGTGAAGATCTGTCTCCATGCCTCCCACTGCTTCGTGTCCATGTACAGGAAATATTTTCCCTTGAGCTGCTTGATCTCCTCGACGTCGATCAGCTGCTGGATTGTGGTGATGTTCGTCACGCGATCTCCTCTGTCTCGTGTCGTTTGGTTCACCAAGACCACGCGGTTGCTGGGCCGCGAGCCGATCGCCCGCAAGGACAGCGTAATCCCGCGCGAGAGCGTCAGCGCTCGCGCTGGTCGCGGATACGTCCACTGGCGTCATGTTGCCGAGTTGGCTGTCGCGCTCGAGGCCTGAGGACGCTCTGCCGGGCCTCTCGCGCGCTCAATGCGGGCTCCCCAGGAGTGGGGATCGCTGGCTAACGTCTCTCTTGCCGAGGCGACACGGCGGTGCTGTCGGAACAAGACCCTCAAGCAGCCTCAGCCATCTTCACCAAAGAACAGTGCCGCTGACGCCTGGGTGACCATGACCACGCGATCCTTGCGCGCCTCGCTCGCTGCGGCTGCCTGCTCGGCTGTGACGCCTGCGAACGGGAACATGTAGACGGGGCCCTCGCCAAGCTGCTGCAGGCCGGCCCGGGCGACGTCCTTCGATGCGTAGAGCCCTTCTGGCTTCATGCCGGTCCGGTCGAGCAGCCTTCGCAACGCAGGGGTGTCGGTTCCCGGCGTGACAAGGCAGGTCACGTCGATGCCGTGCGGCCGCAACTCCGACCAGAGCGACTCTGCGAATGCGATCTCGAACGCCTTCGTTGCTGAATACACGGCCATTCGCGACGCGCCGCCCAGACCCGCGCCCGATGACATGATCAACAGTCCGCCGTGTCCACGCTCCACCATCGGAGCGGCGAAGCGGTAGCACGCTTCGATCACGGTCGTCGTGTTTCGTTGCGACATCGCGAGCCAGTCGTCGAGTGGGCGGTCCAGGAAGTACTGCCCATGCGGATCGGCGCCCGCATTCGAAATGTAGAGGCCGATCTCGAGGTCGCTCGTCAGCTCGTACAGACGCTCAGCGGCGTCGAGTTCCGACAGATCCACGGCAAGAACGCGCGTCTCGATCCCGTGGTCGCGTTCGAGCCCAGCGGCAATCTCCTCGAGCATCGTCTGGCGACGCGAGACGAGGATGCAGTTAAGACCCTGCTCGGCGAGCATCCGGGCGTAGTCCGCACCCATGCCCTCCGACGCTCCGGCGACGACGGCCCATGGACCGTAGCGCTTGCGAAATCTAACCCGAGCGGTCTCCTCTTGCGCAACGTTCATCCTGTCTCCTGTCGTCAGGCGGCGCTACGGAAGCGCCGGCAGCACAGCGGGCCGCGTCGGCACTAGCACTATTGCGTGTCAGAGAGACACCGTCCATGGGCGTGCGGGATGCTGAGGCGTTAGCCCTTCCTCGCCCCGATGCGGTCGTCCCAGTCGTCGGGCAACTCGACCAGCCTCGTCGTCGGGCGCCCGTGAACGTGGTTGCTGACATAGCCGCGTTGCCAGTACATCTCGGGGTTGCCGGCAACGATGATGCGTGTCAACTCGGGTCGTACGAACGCCGGGATCAGTCGATCTGGATCGCTCGAGCGGAGGAAGTCCTCCGAGGCGGCGCCTGAGCGCACGCGCTCCTCCAGGATCTCGTCCGTCATACCGACGTAGAGCGCGCGCCCGAGGACTGGCCGCGCGGCGATCTGGGACTCCTCGAATAGGTACCGACGGACGTCGTCCTTCGACCATCCGTTCGTAGCGAGCACGCGCGCGCAGTGCTGGCTGAGGATGACGAGCGGCCAGTAGCCACCATAGTTGACACCGCAGTGCACCCAGTAGGCGGCTGTTCCCTTGCCGAAGAACTCCACCAGGGGCCGCAGGTAGGTATACGGGTCGTAGGACCCGCCGGGCTCGTACTCACCCATCGGCGTCGAGCCGGCGAAGATCCCCTGCAGGGTGACGGCGCTCCTCCCCGCGGGAATGCCGTCGTCCTCGGCCAGCGTCGGCCACCCGATCTCCCGTACGGCGTCTTCGTCCTCGGCGATCGCCACGAAGAAGTTCTGGCCGAGCCCTCCCTTCTGGGTCAGCCCCGGTCGTAGACCGGCGATGTTGCGGAGATAGAGGTTGAGGAAGCGGCCGAGCGAGCTGTTCGCCTGATACCCGAGCCGCTGCGCGCCCGTGCCGTAGTTGAAGTCGAGCTGCTTCACGATCGGCCCGCTGACGTTGATGATTGTCTCCCACGCCGAGCCGCTGACCGAGTCGACGATCTGGAAGTCAGGGTCGGAGACGGCGTCGACGATTGCGATCAGCAACGGCATGTACTCCGGCCGGCAGCCGGCCATCACGCCGTTCACCGCAATGCTCCAGACCGTCGCCTGGCGGAACTCCGGCTGCAACACGCCGACGGCCTCCTCCGGTGCACGGCTCGTGAAGCTCATGAACTGCTCGACGCGCGAAACGGTCGGGGGCACTATCGGAAGCCCGTCGGTCCAGCGACGTGCGTGAAAGTGCTCGTTGACCTCGTCCAGCGAGCCGCTGAAGACGGCGTCGCGGAGCCCGGGATCAACGGCGGGCAGGCTAAGACGCGGCCGACCTGTAGTCAGCCCTGCGACGATCTGGTCCGCGATCGTGGTTGTGATCTTCTCGCGGAAGGTCGCCTCGTCGTCCATCGGGATCCGTCCGGGATACACGGCGAGGGGCGGTTCCTCCAGGCCGAACATTCCGGCGACCAGGTTGGCCTGATCGACGAACAGGCTGCCCACGAGCGAGACTGTCGGGTAGCCGGCCTTCTCGGTTGTGATCGTCGCCCGCATCACGGCGGACGTGCAGCTGCCTCAGTGGCCGACCGCGCTGATCGCCGCGTCGGCACCTCTCTCCCGTAGCAACTCTGGCAGGCGAGCGACAACGGCCAGTTCGTCGGCGCCGTGGAAGTTGCCGAACTCCTGGTACCGGACGAATTTCACCGTCGGGTACCGGCGAGTCAGCTCCTCGCGGAGCAGCGGGTATGCGCGATCACCGCTGTACATGTGATTCCAGAGCTCGGCGATGACCTTGCCGTCCAGTGTGTCGAGCCGATCCGGCAGCCGCTCCGCAGCAGCCGCCTTCGGGCTCAGGGGCCAGACAACGTCGTAGCTGGGCTCAGCCGCGTTTCGCATGGAAAGGCTCCTTCGTCGATACCGGAATCAGGCAACTCTAGCGCGAGCCACATCGGCTCGGCGCACGCGCAGCGGTGTACGAGGAGGCGGAACTAGCGCTTGTTGAGCGCAGCTTCGATCCGTTCGAGCCGCTCCTCGATCTTCTTGAGCTGGTCCGCCGATGAGCCGCTGTCCCCCGCGGGGTGCCGCTCGAGTCGAGAGCGCTCGACGAACGAGCTTGTGATCGCTGCCGTGATCACCGTGACGAACCCGATCCCGATCAGCATGACGAACGCTGCCATGATCTGGCCTGCAGCGGTCGTCGGAACATGGTCGCCGTAGCCGACGGTCGTGACTGTCTGGACCGCCCACCACAGGCCAGATTGAAGAGACGGGAAGCCGCTGTGATCGGCGATGGTCATCAGGAGCCCCGCCACGAGCGTGATCGTGGTCGTGACCGAGGCAATCACGACCGCGGCGCCTCTCGGGGTCATCGTCCGCCCAAGTTGACGATCGAGGCGACGCTCGATCCGTGACTCGCGCTCCATGAGGCCGAGTTCGCGGCCCAGGTACCCGCTCCTTCGAGTCGCTGTATCTGCTACGGCATGTCGGGTTCGAGAACCGCAGCAGTGCATTCCTGATACTGAAGCTGACCTGACGGCGACAACTACGAGTCGAACACGCGCATCCTTGAGCCATGCAGCCTCAGACCGTATCCGGCTCCCCGATCTCCTCGCACTCGAGGCAGGTCCAGTCGTCGGCGCTTCCCGCCCGCGCGCTCAGCGCGGCCGGCACCATCGTCACGCCGCAAGCTGGACAGATAGGAGGGCGCTCGTCATCCACATCTCGAGTATGAACCGGCGAGCCACCTTCGGGCGTTACGCGCATCGGTTGCACGAGTGCGAAACTGCTGTGAGCCGTGAGCGCGTGATCCTCGACACCTGTGTCACTCCTACCGCTCGAGAGGGGGCGCCGGCCAGCGTCGTCCGGCGCCCCCTGATGCGTTTGGGCTAGGGCATCGCTGCCCAATCGACGTTGTGCCGCCCTATTGACCTCCGCCCGGGGGCGGAGGAGGTGGCGGGGGCGGTGGAGTCGTGCCACTGACGCCGAAGACCCCTCCCCTCAGGGCATACATCACGCAGGCGATCGGGCCGTAGAAGGCCCGGCCGTTACTGGTCTGCAGCGATTGCCAGCCGCGGAGGCAGGCCGCCGCGTTTCTGAGATTGTCGCCGGGTGCAGCGTTGGCGCCGGTTGCACCAACCAGCCCAACAATGGTGGCGAGGACAGCTACGAGCCCAAGCTTGGCTCGACCTGCTCGGCGGTGCGATCGCATCGATTCCCCGATCGTTGACTTGACGGTTTAGACCTTCCTCGGCACGCCGGGCACGTGCGAGGAGACACGGTCGAGTGACGCGATCGAGGGATTCTCTGTGCTGTGCTCGCGTTGCTAATAGACCGACGACTGCGTCCGCGGCTCTCGGGTCCGAACGCCCGGCATCGAGCGCTGACGGAGGTCACCAGTTCGATCCCGGCAGATGGCGACGGCCTAGACTGACGGAGCCTCGGGCCAGGTTGAACTGATTTGCTTGCTACTCGGGAGTGCGGCAATCAGCTGCCTAAACGACTAACGCCATTCCTCCCGTTCTTCGCGTGGGATAGGCCGGGGAGAGAGCTTCAGTTCCTTGCGAGTCTCGTTGATGACGTTGAGAAGGTCTTGGCGCTGGGCGGAGAGATCGTTTTCGAGATCTCTGAGGTCTTGTATCCGTCCGAGCGGGGTCTCGGGGTCGGAGAGAGCGAAGTCGATTTGCCCGTGAAGGGTTGTGCGGCGCTGTGAGAGAGCCCGTTCCTGCGCTTCGAGTTCAGCCAGCTTGGAGTTGGCGTATTCGGGTTCAGTCATGGGGTGGAAGGTACCCGTGCGGGACCAGCCTCGAAACCAGATCACCCCTACAAATAGCGCCCGCGGTCGATCTCTTGGTCACTTACGTCGCGTTCACATCCGGCCGCGGATCCCACCGTCTGCGCGTTCCTGGCCGTGTGAGTGCTGACGTTTTGCCGCTGCTCCTGATCGCTACCCGCTATCCGTGGTTAGCGTCACCATGCTGGCCCACCCCGCTGGCCATGACGCTTGTCCGTGTTGCGTCGGGTTGCTGGAAGCTCGGCCTCACCCGTCCCGCTGCGGAGTTGGAGGCCGGCCACGGATCGATCCCACCGCGATCGCTTTCTCGACGCAGCGGTGCCAGGAAATTGATCCGGCGCGCGACCTGCTGGAGAAGGTTGAGGGCCCGGCGTGTGCCGGGCCCTCGTGTCGGTCTGGTCGATTACTGGTCGTGGGAGCCGTCGTCGCCGTGGTGGTCGCCGCAGCTGCCGTCGACGAAGTAGCTGTCGGCGCCGTCCTGATGGTTGCCGACGCCGATGTGTCCGTGGTCGTTGCCGGCCTTGGCGATCGTGATGATTACGAACGGATTCGTGGCGCTGCCAGTCGCGTGGCAGATCGTGACCTTACTGTCGGGCGGCGTAGCAGATGCCGCCGGCACCACGATTGCGGCGACTGCAAGCGCCGCCATAAGCATTCTCTTCATGTTCCCCGTCCCCTCTCCGCTTGTCCTGGGCTGTTACTCCCCTTCGACTCAGCTTAGGGACATGGACGCGTTGCGTCTCGTCCCTCGAACGAGGGTTTGGCGTGGGTCGGGTGGGTGTCGAGTGTTCCACTGGAGTCCGCCGGGCGCGTTGTGAGGACGACCCTGTTCTGCTCCATCCCTGCTGCCTCTGCGCGTCGAACCGCACACGGCAAGGTGGTTGAATCGACGCCCTCTGGGGCGCACGTCCTGAGCGAACTAGGGAGAGCGGTTCTGCTGGACCCGCTTCGCGAGTACCCGTTGTATCTCGGGGATGTTGTCAGCCGTCGTAGGGCGGTGTCCTCGGAGGAGGCTCAGCGGCGGCGCTTGAAGGTCACTGTTGACCTGAACCGTACGTCGCGATGTATAGATCTCGACAGTCGCCTGTGAAGCCTGTCCCGTCGAGGGCCGACCACTGGTCAGGAGCGCTCTGCTTCCCGTGCCCTGCTCCCACGATCACCCCGTCCTGCAGGTCGAAGTGGCCGTTGAAAGCACTCTGACTGACTTCGATCAGGACGAAGGTGTTTGTCGCGGAAGCCGTCCCGTGACAGACGAGCAGTTTCTCGTCGGTCGCCCCTTGAGCCGCAACAGCAACGGCAAGCGCGCCGAGTGCGCCGGCGACGCTGAGAGAAGCACGTGTGCGAAATCTCATAGCATTTGTCCTTTCATCGGCTGCGTGCGAGCGACGCTCATTGACCGCCGCCGGTCGTGAGTGGTCTCAATGCACCGCCCTGCGCTGCGTACGAGACGCACAGGCCGCCGTTAGCGAACGGGGCGCCCTCTGCGGTCACAAAACCCTGCCAGCCGGTCTTCTGACACAGCTTGGCGTTCGCCGAGTTACCGCCGGCCAGGGCGCCCGCCGCAGTCGTGCACAGAACGACCGCAACCGTCGAGCATGCGGCAACTATCTTAAAGGAATTCATCCGCCTCCACCTCCAATCAAAGTGTCTGGCTCTCATCGACCGAAAGCTGGCGCATGCTCAGTGCTCAGACGAGTGAAACGACGTATGGCCATCCACTTGGGCCTGCCATGCAAGCCGCAGGACCTGGTTCTGCTCGACCTTTAGAGGGGCCCGAACAAGCTGTAAGCGGCGTGCTAGCCAACTGTCAAAGTTCTTGTGTCATCGCTGAAGCGGGCCTCGCTCGATCGAAACGGCTTGATCAAGCCATGGAGCGTGTCGGGATCGAACCGGCGACCTCCGGCTTTCAAACCCGTCCGGTTGCCCGATCCCACCTGACCTCGATGGACAGAATCGGTATGACTGAGCCGGGTCGTCCGATGTCAGAATAGGCAACTTTCTTGGCTCGTGGTTTACACATCGTCTACCGTCACGGATCACGACCTGACCCGGCTCTCACTGTCCCGACGGCGAAGTACGGGCATCGTCACTAGAAGTCGTTGCGGAGCCGATGCCAGGCGGCGCCGCGGCCGGCACCGGTACCTTCGATTATGTGGTTGTCGCGGAGTTCGCGGAGGATTTGGCGGATGTATTCGTCGCTGACGCCGGGGGCCGCGTGTTTGACGTCGGCGAAGTTGAAGGTGTCGCTGATGTTGGCGCGGACGAAGGCTTTGACGAGTTCTGCTTTGGAGCCACGGCCGGCGGTCACGGCTTCGGCGCGCGGCTCGAACTCACGGTAGGCGGCGGTGATCACGCCGAGGAGGTAGGAGAGCCAGGGGTGCAGGTCGTGATCGCCTTGGTGCCAGCCTTCGGTCGAGGCGGCGAGGGCGTCGTAGTAGGTCTCTTTGCTCTGCTCGATCAGCTTCTCGATGCTGATGAAGCGGCCGACCTCGTAGCCACCCTTATAGAGCAGCAGGAGCGAGAGCAGCCGCGACATGCGCCCGTTGCCGTCTGTGAACGGGTGGATGACGAGGAAGTCGAGCGTGTAGGCGCCTGCGAGCAGGAGGCGGTGGTGCTGGTCGGCTTGCCAGGCATCGTCGAAGCGTTGGTGCAACTCGTCCATCGCCGCCGGTGTGTCGAAGGAGCTGACGGGAGTGAAGCGGACCGCGACCGAGCCGTCGGGCCGCTGCTCGGTGACGAGGTTGTCGGCGTTCTTCCAGTCGCCGCCCGGCTGGGCGGCGAACTGGTAGAGGTCGCGGTGGAGCTGGCGGACGACGTTCGGGCTGAAGGGGATGTGCTCGGCGCTGGAGTGGATGGTGTCGAGGACGGCCCGGTAGCCGGCGATCTCGGCCTCGGAGCGGTTGCGCGGGTCGTCTTCTGGGCGACGAGCTCCTTGAGTCGCTTCTTGGGGGCGGTGATGTTCTCGATCGCGTTCGAGGCCTCGACGCTCTGGATCAGCGCGATCTGCTCGAGCGACTCGAGCGCGGCCGGATGCTGGCGGGCAAACGCCTCCTGGCGACCACGGGCGACGTCGATCCCGCTCAGCTGACGGTTGATCGCCGCCGGGATCAGATCGAAGTGCCGGCCCAGCTCACGGAAGGTCTGCATGGAGAGAAAGTACAGGCTCAGGCGGGATGAAGTATGGGTTTCAGTGACTCAAACCCATAGTTCGCCCGGTGAACCCATACTTCCTCACGCGAGGCCTGCGGGTTGTCAACCGCACTGGCAGCCGGCGCGCAGCGGGACACGACTCGCTGATTGGCTGCGAGCGGCGCTGGGGTAGCACCTCGCCGCAGCCGAGCCTCGGTCGGTGCCGTCCCTCAGGCTGCGACCGCGGGAATGGTCTGCTGCTCGCGTGTGAATCCGAGCGCCTTGTACTGTAAGTGGTCAGGCGCCGCGCGTGCATGGCCCGTAGTACCGGCACTCTGACGTCGGCGTAGTCGTAGACGCGCACACTCGACTTGCCCTCGTAGGCGCGCATGAGGCGCCCGGTGTACTGGACGAGGCGTCCCTTGAAGGAGATGGGAAAGGCGAGAAAGAGCGTGTCGAGCTGACGGCAGTCGAATCCCTCGCCGAGGTACTGGCCGGTGGCAACGACGACGAGTGGTTCGTCAGTCGGCGTGTTCCCAATCTGGTCGAGCAGGGCGGCTTACCAGCGGATCACGGACGAGGTTAGGGCGAAGCTCCCTCCCGGGGAGCGCGAGCTAGACGCTGATTACAGGTTGGAGCTAGCCAAGTACGTGGACGCCAACATCTCTCACGGCTTCCGCAAGGAGTACCTGTTCTCCCAGGAGCCGCTTGTGCGGCGCATGGAGACCTACAAGCCGATCATCAACAGTCCGGTGGCGAGCACTTGGAGGGAGATCTTCCAGGCGGCTAACACGTACGCGACCGCGTTGAAGTCGGGCAACTTACAACAACAACAGGCATTTCCAGAGTTGGGGCTTCGGCCCCCTTACTCGTTTCTCTTGAGACATCGGCCACTTAACTGTGTCGTAACCAAACAGTTAGACGCCACCCTGATAACCTCAGCATCGATCGGATGAAAGAGCGCTGTTGATCCCAGCGCTCTGCTGCACCCTCCTGGCACTTGACCCCGGTACAGCCATCCGGGGTCTTGTGCTGCTCTCATCCGGGATCCGATCTCAGAACCTCACGAGTGATCGGAATCCCGGACGGGCTGTACTCGAACCTCAAGCTCGTTTGCCAGCACATGCGCTGAGCGCTCGACTTGCCAAAACCACTTGCCAAAGTCTGGAGTGGGGAGGCGGCAGCACTCGCAATCCCTTTGTATATCTAGTGGAGCGTGCCGGGATCGAACCGGCGACCTCCGGCTTGCAAAGCCGGCGCTCTCCCAGCTGAGCTAACGCCCCATCGAGCCAAGTGTAGGCATTAACCGCGCTGATCGGGACGGCTGCCTCGCTGTCCATGAACCATCACGTCGGCTCGGCGCGAGTCTCGCGTCAGGCCTCGGTGGCGGGGCGCGGCCCGCGATCCCGCTGCAGGCGGCGGAGCCCGTCCGCGAAGCCTCCGCCGGCCGTGTCCTGCCGACGTTCGAGCTTGAGTAGGCGCTGTTCGAGCTCGCTGAGGTCGACGCGCGACCAGCCGCCGTCATCGGCGCGATCGGCAAGCGCATTCTCGCGCTCCTCGATCCGGCGCTCGCGCTCCGCGAGGGCCTCGCTGCGCTCGGTGAGCTCACGCTGGGTGCGTAGAAACTGGCGCTCGGCGTCGTTCAGCTCCGCGAGACGGCGATCGAGGTGCTGGAGCTGCTCTGCGTCGCCGGCCCCGCTGGGCGGCGCCGGCCGGAGCGTCGCCTCGCGCTCGGTGAGAGCCGCAGCCCGGCGCTCGAGCTCGTCCTCGCGCCGCTCTAGATCGGCGACACGCTGCTCGAGCTCTACGACCGACGCCTCGTCGACACGCACGCCCTGTTGAGAGCGAACGGCGGCCTCGCGCCGAACAACCTCGCTCTCGCGTGCCTTCAGCTCATCCTCGCGCGCCAGCAGCTCCCGCTCGCGTGTCGCGTCCTCAGCGGCAATGACTACCGTTTGCTCGGCTTCCGCATGTGCGACCTCACGCCGTCGCAGGTCTGCCTCTCGCTTGTCGAGCTCCGCCGCGCGCCGCGCCACATCCGCGGAAGCCGCCGAGATCACCACGGTATCGGCGTCGACCGAACGAGTTGCCGTTCCTTGCGCGGGCGCGCCGGCTGATGCTCTCGCGATCGCCTCGCTGAGCTCCTGCTCGCGCTGTCTGACGGCGTCTGCGCGATCGAGGAGGGTGCGCTTCAGCTCATCGACATCAGCGAGACCACGGCGAAGCGCCTCCCGCTCGTCGTCGAGGGAGGGCGGCTCGTCGCGGGAACGGCGGCCAAGCGGCGACACGGCTCGGATGATAGGCGAGGGTGCGGCGGCAAGCCGCACCCTCGCCGTCAGAAGTGGAGGCCTAGGCGGCGCGCTCGAGCCGCTCTTCGGCCCGAGCCCGGCGAACGATGTCCTCGCGTTCTCCGAAGCGAAGCCGCGCGCGCTCTGCCCGGTGCGACGACCAGAGGGTCGCGAGCTCGTCGTCGAGTTGCTTGATCTGCTCCTTCACGGCCTCGTTGCGGCCATTCGAGAGCTGGTGCCAAAGCTCCGCCCGCTGCTCGCTAAGAACGTCGATCTCCGCATGGATTTTCGCGAGAAGCTCGTTGGTGAGAAGTGTGCTCATGTCCGTATCAACGCTCGCAGCTATCTGGACATTCCGTTGTGTGGTCCGTCGCCCGCGCTAGCCGTAGCCGAGCTCGTCGAGCCTGTCCTCGTCGAGCCCGAAGTAGTGCCCCAACTCGTGCAGGACGGTGATGCGAATCTCGCGCTCGAGGTCGGCGGGGTCCGGGAACGCATCCTGAAGCGGCGCCTTGAAGATCGTGATCGTGTCTGGAAGACCGCCCGCCCCTCCGTCGCGCTCAGGGAGTGGAACGCCTTCGTAGAGCCCGAAGAGATCGGGATCGTCCGGATGCTCGTCGTCGACGAGAATTGCCACGTTCTCGAGCGCCGAACCGATCTCCGGCGGTAGCGCGTCGAGGGCGGCGCGGACGTGATCCTCGAACGTCACGGCCTAGCGGATCACGAGCGCCATTACGGCCTTCTGCGTGTGGAGCCGATTCTCCGCCTGCTCCCACACGAGCGAGCGGTCGCCGTAGAGCACCTCGGCAGAGATCTCCTCACCCGGGTGTGCCGGAAGGCAGTGCATCGCAATCGCGTCCTTCGCAGCGAGGCCGAGTAGGCCCGCGTCGATGCGGTAGGCATCCAGGTCGCGGAGCTTCTGCTCGTGCCGCTCCTGCGCGTTTTCGTCCTGGCCCATGCTCGTCCAGACATCGGTATAGAGGACGTTCGCATCTCGCACGGCTTCGTGCGGGTCGGAAACCAGGGCGACGCGGCCACCGGTCGCATTGGCGTCAGCCCGCGCTCGTTCGACATAGGCGTCGTTCGGCTCGTAGCCCGGCGGCGTGGCCGCCACGAAGTCCATCCCGAGGCGCGCGGCGATCCGCATCAACGAGTGGCACACGTTGTTGCCATCACCCAGGTAGGCGACCTTCACACCTTCGAGAGACCCGAACCGCTCACGGATCGTCATTGCGTCGGCGAGCGCCTGTAGCGGGTGCGCCTCGTCGGTCAGCCCGTTGATCACCGGGATCGATGCGTGCTCGGCGAACTCCTCCACCTCAGCCTGATCGAACGTCCGGATCATGATCGCGCTCAGGAACCGGGAGAGAACGAGCGCCGTATCCCGTGAGCTCTCTCCGCGCGACAGCTGAAGATCCGACGCCGGCACATAGAGCGCCATCCCGCCGAGCTCCGCGATCCCAACCTCCGAGCTGATCCGTGTGCGTGTCGACGGCTTGCGGAAGATCAGGCCGACCGTGCGACCGGGTAGTAGCCGAAGCTCCTTGCTCCGCGTCCGTTCGATCTTGAGCTCGTCCGCGACGTCGAGCGCGAGCGTCAACTCGTCGCTCGACCAGGCGCCGATGCGCGTGAGGCTCCGTCCTTTCAGCGAGACAGGGATGCCGACCATGGCGAGATCCTATCGCGAGTGCCCCAGCCTGATTGCATTACATGCGTAATGGTCGCATTACATGCAGAAAACGGCGGTCGGTGTGCACATTCGTCGTTCGCGCTACGATCGAGGCATGAGCCGTTTCTCGGATCGTCTCCACGAGCAGGTCGCGTCTGAGTTCGCCGCGTCGCAGCAGTACATCTCGGTCGCCGTCTACTACGACGGGCTCACCCTGCCCCGACTCGCGGCTCACTTCTATCAGCAGGCCGTCGAGGAGCGAAACCACGCCATGATCATGGTGCAGTACCTGCTCGACTCCGACGTCGATGTCGTGATCCCTGGCGTCGAAGCACCGAAGTCGGGGTTCGCCGACGTAATCGAGCCCGTAGCGCTCGCGCTTGACCAGGAAAAGCGGGTCACGGCGCAGATCTCGGCATTGGCCGTGCTTGCACGCGAGGAAGGCGACCTGGTCGCCGAGCAGTTCATGCACTGGTTCCTCCAGGAGCAGCGCGAGGAGGTCTCGGCGATGACTGACCTGCTCCACATCGTGACGCGTTGCAAGGACAACCTCATGGAGATCGAGAACTACCTTGCTCGCGAGGCGGTCGGTGACGGCGGGGTCGATCCCGCTGCGCCGCCTGCGGCCGGCGGCGCGCTGTAAACAGGCCGTCGTCGTCGCCCAGCTGTCTCCCTGCGGCGCCCACCTACGCAGACCGTCCGTAGGATACGCCGCGTGCACGAGTTGAAGATCCGTACCGAGCGGCAGAGCCAGTTGCTCGACATCACAAGTGAGGTTCAGGCGGCGATCGGGGCAAGCGCCGGTGCCGCGGCACTCGTCTATGTCCCGCACACCACCGCGGGCATCACGGTCAACGAGCACGCTGACCCTGCGGTTGCCCGTGACTTCGAGACTGCCCTCGAGCGGATCGTGCCCTCCGACTGGTCGTGGCAGCACATCGAGGAGGGGGAGGAGAACGCCCCCACTCATGTCCGTGCCTCGCTGATGGGGCCGAGCGTCGTGATTCCACTCCGGGCAGACGGCAGTCTCGCGCTCGGCACGTGGCAGGGCGTCTTCTTCTGCGAGTTCGACGGCCCGCGTGACCGCTCGGTCTACGTCAGCGTCCTCCACTAGCCCGTGGCGTCGCCGGTCTCACGCGGGGAGGAGCTCGAGCTGCAGGTCGACTCGCTCGCGTACGGTGGCAACGGCGTGGCACGTCACAACGGGTTCGTCGTATTCGTTCGTGGAGCGCTGCCGGGCGACCGGGTGCTCGCCCGCGTTACAAAGGTGAAGCGGGGCTTTGCCGAAGCGCTCTCACTCGACGTACTAGCGGCCGGGCCCGAGCGCATCGACGCTCCGTGCCCACACTTCGGCGCTTGCGGCGGCTGTCGCTTCCAGAACCTCTCCTACGAGGCCCAGCTGGCCGCGAAGGAAGCGCAGGTGCGCGACAGCCTGACCCGGCTCGGTCGCTTCGACGATCCACCACTCGAGCCGATTGTCCCAGCTGCATCGATCTACCGGTACCGCAACAAGCTCGAGTACTCGTTCACGTCCGACGACGACGGGGCAGCGCTGGGCTTCCACCGGGCAGGACGCTGGGACGAAGTGCTAGCGATCGACGAATGCCTGCTCACGACCGATCTCGGCAACGCGATCCGTGTCGCGGTCCGAGACTGGGCACGTGAGGAGCGACTTGCAGCGTACGACCAGGAGCACGGAACCGGGTACCTACGCCACCTTGTCGTTCGGGAGGGCCGGAACACGGGACAGGTGCTCGTCCAGCTCGTCACCGCTGCAGGCGAGAAGTTCGAAGCGGGATACCTCGTCGAGGTGCTGCGCCGCTTCCCGGAGGTGCGCTCGATCCATTGGGCAATCAATGACTCACCGGCCGAGGTCACAAATCTCCCGACGAAGCTGCTCTGGGGTGAGGAGGCGATCGAGGAAGAGGTGCTCGGCCTGCGTTTCCGCGTCCGCCCGAACGCCTTTATGCAGACGAACACCGAGATGGCCGAGACGCTCTATGCGACGGCGATCGACTTCGCCGGCTTGACGGGCACGGAGACGGTTTACGACCTCTACTGCGGCACCGGGACGATCGGTCTCGCCCTCGCGAAACAGGCGATGACCGTCTGGGGCATCGATATCTCCGAGGAGTCCGTCGCGTGTGCGATCGAGAACGCGGAGATCAACGGCGTCGGGAATATCGCCTTTTTCGCGGGTAACGTCGCGCAGTCGCTCGAAGAGCTCGCCGAGCGTGCTGGCCCACCTGACGTCGTCGTCGTCGACCCGCCTCGCGCTGGGCTGGCGGGCAAGGCCACGCGGAGGCTCGGGCGCCTCGAAGCCGGGCGGATCGTCTACGTCTCCTGCAACCCGACGACGCTCGCCTCGGACGTTCGTGCGCTGTGTGACGACTGGGGCTACAAGCTTGTACGCTGCCGCCCGATCGACATGTTCCCGCATACCCCGCACATCGAATCGGTGAGCTTACTCGAGCGCGGGTAGGTATCAGGCCGCTGCGGCGGCGTTGCGCGCATCGCGCCAGGCGACCAGCTCACGCAGCGGTCCGAGGTCGTACGGCGCGATCGCACCCATGATCAGGAAGGTCGCGCCGGCGTCGACAAGCTCGTCGGGATCCAGCACGCTGCCATCCTGGAGGCGCGTCATCGCCGATCGCTCGATCTCCGTCGGGTCGCGGCCGACCTTTGCGCACCAGCCGTCGAGAACGGTGTTCTTGTGTCGCATCGTCTCCGGATCGCCGAAGCCGTGCCAGATATCGGCATGCTCCGCCGTGATGCGCAGCGTGACTTTCTCCCCACCGCCGCCGATCAGGATTGGCATCTTACGGAGGGGCGGGGGATTCAGCTTGGTGAGGCGATCCTTGATTACGGGCAGGTTCGCCTCCAGTGACCGCAGCCGGCTCCCGGCGGTGCCGAACTCGTAGCCGTATTCGTCGTAGTCCTTCTCGAACCAGCCGGCTCCGATTCCCAGGATGAAACGACCTCCGGAGATGTGGTCGATCGTGCGCGCCATATCTGCGACGAGATTCGGGTTGCGGTAGGAGTTCGAGAGGACGAGCGAGCCGATCTCCGCTCGCTCAGTGATCTCGGCGAGTGCCGCCAGCAGGGTCAGCCCCTCGAAATGCATGCCTTCGGGCTCGCCCATCAGCGGGTAGAAGTGATCCCACGCGAACATCACGTCAGGCCCGAGCTCATCCGCCTCCGCGCACGCGTTCCGCCACGTGCGGTAGTCGACGTGCATCTGCGGGAACGTCGCACCGACCCGGACCTTCATCTGCTCTCCTGTCTCCGAACGCGGCGACCCGAGATGGACGCCCTCAGGCCGACTCTACCGGTTCGACTACGTCAGGCTGCGTGGGCGATGGCGGCTGGCTCGTCGACGACGATGTGGATCACCGGGAGGCCGAACTGCGTACACGCTCTCGCGACGACGTCGCGCGCGAGCCAGTTCGACCGGCGCTGCGGGTGCGTCGCAAGGACGATCTCAGTGGCCGGGAAGAGGCGTAGCGTGTCGTCGATCGCCTGAATCGGGTCGGCGTCGCCCACGAGTCCCTCCGCGACGATCCCGTCGGCGCGAAGCGCGTCGAGGCAGACGGAGAGCCTGGCCGCGGCCGCGCGTCGGGCGTCGTCGTCGTCCGAAAGCCAGTGGCGCAATGGGCTGTTCAGCGCCGGCGCGAGCACGAGCACCTCGGGCGCGGCCTCCTCGTAGTGGAGTAGCGCCTGATGGATGCTTGCGCTGGCTACCGTCTCGTTTGCGACGACGAGGATGCGGCGGGACTGCTCGGTCGTCATCATCTGCTCCTTTTCTCGGTGGGTGCCTCCTTCGAGAAAACCACGCGCACCTGCAAGGCTCCTAGGAGCCTGCTGGGAGGTTCCTGTGAGCGACGGGCGCAGGCATCAGGCGACGGTCGGCGCTCGTATCCGCTGCCACAGGAGGTCAGCGTTCGGGAGGAGGAAGCCGATGCAGATCGCGGGCAGCGCTGGGAGTCCGCCGATGTCGAACGATGCGGTGAGGACGAGCGTGAGAGAAAGCAACGCCGTCATGCAGATCCACGTCCAGCCTGTCCGAAGCTCGAAGCGTGCGGCCGCGGCGAGAAAGAGGGCGAAGAAGAGCACGTCCGGGGGCCCGAGGTTCGCGCTGGACTGCTCTCCGGGTATGCGGAACGCGACCGAGAGCTTCTCGAATAGCGACGGTTTCTCGGACACCACGTACTCGGTCGGACCGCGCCAGACCGACACCGCGTCGACCCACGGGATGATCACGGCCACGAGGACGACCCAGGAGACCTCCTCGAACACCGAGAGCAGCCAGAAGCCGGCGAGCGTCAACGCGACGAGCTTCGTGACGTTGAAGAGCGCTCCGAGGCCGGCGAAGTGCAGGAGCACGGCGAGCACTCCGAGTGCCGCGGCGATCGGCAGCAGTCCGCGCATGCGCTCGAGAGGGAGCGCTAGCCACACCGTCCCGAACGTCGCTGGGATGAGGACAATGGCGATGAACGCCACGTCGAGCGCGTTCCGCAGCCCGGGGAGATGGCCGGCCCCGGCGTCGTAGAGCGCGAGCGCGACGAGGAGCCCGGCCAGCAGGGCTGCTCGTGCGCTACCTAATACGGCGGAAGCGCCGCCCACCATGGGCCGAGCGCCTTGAACGCGTTCCAGAAGAGCGTCTTCGCGGCCTGCTCGTCGAGCGACTCGTCGATATCGGGAGTCACGAGCGCGTCGATCGTCGCGGTGAAGCGTTGCACTTCCTCCGTGTCAGGGTCGATCGGATCCGAGAGGGGGAACCCAAGCCCGTTCGTGAACTCGACGGCGTCGGCGCCCATGACGACGAGCAGCTTTGGTTGGACGATGTGGAGCTCGCGCTCAAGCCAGGCTGCGGCGTCGGCCGGATCCTCCGTACCGAACTTGAAGCAGTTCGTTCCGTAGATCGCAAGGGCATCGACGTTCAGTCGCTGGAGCGACTTGAGGATCGCGCTTCCGGAGCGGCCGAAGAACGCAACGCCCTCCTGGATCTCCGTTGCCTGTGGCTTCCACTTGAGCAGGAAGATGTCGGCAAGCGCGTGCCCGCTGCCAAGCACGGGGACATGGAGCGCGTCGCCGTGGCTCGCGAGCTCGTGGCCGAGCTCGTTGATCTCCATGATCGCCTTCTTGCGGTAGCGCTCGTAGATCTCGTCGGTAGGGACGGAAGCAGACACGGGCCGACGCTGATTTCTCCTCTAGCGGACCTTCTCCTTGACCTGCGCCACCCACTTGAGCGACTGCAGGTAGGCAAGCGACTTCGGCCGACGCAACACCTCGGCGGTCCGAAGGGACAGCAGAAACTCCTCCGGGCCGTCGAATCGACGCATCCGCAGCGCGCCCGTCCCGACACCCTGGAGGACGTGGGCGTCCGACCCGGCACCCGCAAGAAGACCGTATTTCCGGGCGAATCGCAGTGCCTCGTCGTTGAAGGAGTCGCGGAGGAGTCGTGCGTTGTAGACCTCGAGGACGTCGATCTCCGCGAGATGCCGATGGAGCGTCGCCGGCTCCGGGATCGCGTGCATGCGGTCGAAGGGATGGGGAACATAGACGAGGCCGCCTTGCTCGCGGATCGCGGCCACCGTGTCGGCGAACGTCATGCCTTTCGGGATCTCATCGTGCAGGAAGAGCCCGATTACCTCGCCCTGCGAGTCTGTCTTGACCTCCTCGCCCGGGATCACGATCAATGCGCGGTCGCGCGCGAGCCCGACGGCTTCGAGCGCGCCGCCGAAGACGTTGTGGTCGGTGATCGCGATCGCGCCCAGGCCTTCGGTCTCCGCGTGGTCGAGCAGCTCGGCGGCAGCGGTCGAGCAATCACCCGACCACGAGGTGTGCATGTGCAGGTCGGCCACGATCCAATCGCGGGCGGCGAGCGGATCCGCATCCCGGCGCGCCGGTCGCCGCCTCGCTACGAGGGCCGAATAGACGGCCTCGTGCTCGGCGGCGAGATCCGCGAACGAGTGAGGTCGAGCCTCCTCTCGGGAGGCGAGGCCGGCCCGCTCAACCTCCTCCCGGTCTCCCGTAAGACGGCGCGACCTGGTGGGCAGTCAACTCGGCCGTGTCGCGCGACTCGCCCGGCTCGACGATCGCGCAGCCGCACGCCTGTGCCTCGAGCCGAAGCCGGTCGCTGCCTCCGGGAGCGAGGACGACGATCGCCGCCTCCGCAAGCAGGGCGGCTCGCGCGTCGCGATGCGTGACCGTACGAACGTGCACGCGCCCGCGGAGTCCCGGGGGGATCGTGGGGCGGCCTGCGAGACGAGTCGCCCGCGCGAGGACGAGCTCCCAACCCGGGATCGTGCGGAGCGCTCGAAGCACGGCTCGTCCCTCGGCATAGCGAGTCGGAACGCTCTCGACGACGATCAGCTGTCGCTTGGCCGCAGGCGCGAAAAGCAGCGGGTCGAAACCGCAGGCGATGACCGTATAGGAGCCGGGAAAGCGCTGGGACGCTGCGTCTGCCGTCTCGGATGACGTAGCGAGCAGGGCGTCGATCCGCGCGAGGAGCTTCTCCCGCTGCGGCTTGCGTGGCGGATAGCCGAGCCGGTCGGGCGAGAAGAACGTGGCAGCGGTGAGGGTAGTCGTGTCGAGCAGCCCGAGGTAGGAAAGGCTGGGGAGCGCAGGCTCCATGCCGTGGACGACGTCGAACCGGCCGCGGTGGATGGCGGCGGCGAGGTTCGCGCGCACCCCGACGGGAACGCCGAGCTGGCTGCCGGGGGCGACCGATACTGCGCGACCGACACACACGAGCTCGGAGTCCTGATCGGAGGCAAGTGCACGGCGACCGTCGAGCAGATCGCTCGCTCGTCCCGACGGTGCGAGAACGGTGACTAGATGCCCACGCGAGCGGAGAGCTCGGGCGAGCCCATCGACGTGGTCGTTGACATCGTGCGGCTGCGACCACGAGAACGGGGTCACGAGGCAAACTCGGAGGCTCACGACTACCGCATTCTAGGGGTGGCGTGCAGTCGGCTCGACGTGCTCGGCGGGACACGCGTTACGCGGGCCTGCGGTGTTAGGGTGTTCGAATGAGCGATGTCACCATTACCATCACGGAAAACGGGCCCTACGTCGTGCAAGGGCCGTTCACCCTCACCGGCCACGACGGGAGTCCGATCGACCTGTCGGGAAGGACCACGGTCGCGCTCTGTCGCTGCGGTGGTTCGACGAACAAGCCGTTCTGCGACGGCACGCACTCCAAGATCGGCTTCCAGGGAGCGATCGCAGCCGTCCAGCAGGCTGACGCGTAGCAGTTTCAACGATCAGGGCGGCGAGCTTCGTGCGTCTCGCCACCCTGATCTCGAGCATGGCTCGAACCCGAATCGCTGGTGATCTGGGCTCCAGGAGCCGGCTGGGTCATCCCTCCGCGGCTACCTTCTCGGGCTTGCGAGTGTTCTGCTTGATGAATTTCTCCGTGTTGTCGTGCGCCTCGTCGTCGACGATCTGGACGGGAGGCGACTTCATGAGGTAGCTCGACGGAGCCTCGAGCGCACCGGAGATGCCGTTGTTGAGCGCGAGCTTTGCGAGTCGCACCGCGTCGATCACGATGCCGGCCGAGTTCGGCGAGTCCCACACCTCGAGCTTGAGCTCCGCGTTGAGGGGCACGTCGCCGAAGGCGGTTCCCTCCATGCGGATGTACGCCCACTTGCGGTCGGTCAGCCACGGGACATAGTCGGACGGGCCGACATGGACGTTGCCCTCGCCGAGGTCGTAGTCGAGCATTGAAGTGACCGCGTTCGTCTTGGAGATCTTCTTCGACTCGAGGCGGTCACGCTCGAGCATGTTGAGGAAGTCCGAGTTGCCTCCGACGTTCAGCTGCATCGTGCGGTCGAGATGCACGCCGCGCTCGCGGAAGAGGCTCGTGAGGACCCTGTGGGTGATCGTCGCTCCGACCTGCGACTTGATGTCGTCGCCGATGATCGGCACGCCGGCCTGCTCGAATCGTCGCTGCCAGTACGTCTCGCGGGCGATGAACACGGGCATGCAGTTCACCATCGCGCAGCGTGCCTCGAGGATCTGCTCGGCGTACCACTTCGCCGCAGCCTCGGAGCCGACCGGGAGGTAGTTCACGACGACGTCAGTCCCAGTCTCCTTGAGGATTCCGACAACGTCGTCCGTCTCGCCCGGCGCTTTCTCGACGATCTCGGAGAGATATTTGCCGATCCCGTCGTGCGTCATCCCGCGCGACACTTTGATGCCCGTTTTCGGCACCGTGGCGAACTTGATCGTGTCGTTCGGATGTGCCCAGATCGCGTCGGCGAGATCAACGCCAACCTTGCCCTGAACGACGTCGAAGGCCGCGGTGAACTCGATGTCGTTGATGTGGTAGCCGCCGAGATTGACGTGCATGAGGCCGGGGACGAACTTGCCGTCCTCGGCGTCCTTGTAGTACTCGACACCCTGTAGCAGGGAGTTGGCGCAGTTGCCCACACCGATGATCGCGACACGCACCTTGTCCTTCGGTCGTGTGCGGCCGTTGCCGGAGCCGTTCGTGGCTGCCATGGGATCCTCTCTGCGGCCGCCCCCGAACGGGGCCGACCGGCGTGCGTTGGACTCGAAGGGAACACCGAGCTCGTCGGAGAGCGCGGCGAGGATGACGTCGTTCGTGTTCGAGCCGAGGCGGAACGCCTCGGCCTGAAGCTCGTGCTTGAGGTCGGCCGGCATGCGGAGCAGGACGACCGGGCTCCCTCCAGGGAGCGGGCTCCGCCGACCCGAAGGCGCAAAGGAGATGCCGTAGCGGGCGGCGAGCATTCCGATCGCAACGTCGTTCAGAGATTCCTCGCGGCGGGCGACCTCGCGGACGAGCGCCCGCTTGAGCGAGGTTGGCATCCTGACGAGGACGCCTTTTTTCTCCGATGTGCTAGCAGGCAAAGTGCTAGCAGTATAGCGCATCCGTGCTATCGCTCACCAGATAGCACGGATGCGTCTGCGCTATGCGGCTGTGCGATCCCTCTTAGCGTCGCGCGCCTGCATGACACCGACCGCTGCAAGCACGAACGCCGAGCATGATGTGGCCGCCTCGTCGATGGCGGTGTCGCTGAGGGACAGACCACCGGCCGAGAGCGGTGTTGCCACGAGGTCGAGGATAAGGTCGCTCACCGCACCCGCGTCGCCAGAGAGCCGGAAGGTTCCTTGTGCCGCTCCTTCGAGCAACACGTCGATGAGAAACCGGCGATCAAGCATCGCGGCCTTCCGGAAGGCACGAAGGTCTTTCTCCGGAAGCGACGGCAACCCGCGCGAAAGGATCCTAGACCCTTCTCGGTCGAGTGCGTGGAGCGCCCGGCGGGCCGTCACGAAGGCTTGGAGCCGCCTGCGGGCGTCGCCCTTCGTACCTGTCGCGTGGCGGAGCACGGCGGCGGACGCAGCGAGAAACTCCTCGACGATCGTGACGAGCAGCTCCTCTTTCGAGACGATGTGGTGATAGAGGCTGCCCTTGAGCAGCCCGACCTGATCTGCGATGTCCTCGATGCTCGTCGCGTCGTAGCCCTTCTCCGCGAACAGGCGCTTGGCCGCGGCCATGATCTCGTCTCGGCGGGACGTCTGCGCACGCCTCGTACGCGACCGTGTGTGTTCGAGCCGCGAAGGCGCCGACGCGATCGTCGCGACGAGATCCTCCTCGGCGAAAGGCTTGAGGACATATGACGTCGCCCCTGCGGTGATTGAACGTGCCAGGAGGCTCGGCCGGTCGTACGCGGTCATCACGACGACCGGGGTCCGGCGCTTGGACTGGATCAACCGGGTCGCCTCGATCCCATCGACAAGCGGCATCTTGACGTCCATCAGCGTGACGTCCGGATCGAGCTCGCGGGCGAGGCGCACCGCCTCGCGACCGTCCCGTGCCTCACCGCAGACGTCCCAACCGTTTTCCTGCAACAACGAGCACAGATCCAGGCGGATCAGGGTCTCGTCCTCGGCAACCAAGATACGCGGGCGGTGCGAGCCCGCGGCTGTCAGTACAGACATGGCTCTCTCCTTCTGTCCGTCGTTCGGCGTGTCTCGACAGGGCAGGCGGCGTCGCCCGAACGGCTCCCAGCATCAGAAGAGGTCGATCCAACTAGGATCGCGGCCGGCGCTCAACAAGAACGTCGGCGTCAGCCCTCAGCGTAGCAGCGCCCGGCCTCGGCCGGATCGTGTTTGCCGCGTGGACGGTTTTTCGCCTGCGGTGCTGGCTAGCCGCTTGTTGCTGCGAGCTCTCGTAGCTGCCGCCGCACGAAGAGGATCCGTTGGCTGACGGTGAGCCAGGCCAGCGCTGCGAGAACGTAGATCGGCCATTGCAGCCAGCCCCACGGCGCAAGTCCGAGCGCCACGGAGATCAGGACGACGCGCTCCACCCGCGAGCCGAAGCCGACGTCGCCCTTCAGGCCCAGAGCCTCCGCCCGCGCACGTGTGTAGCTGACGAGGAACGATCCGGCCATCGCCGCGAACGCGGCCATCAGCGCGATGTCGTTCCCGTCGCGGGCGAACGCGAGGCCGATCGCCGCCAGCATCGCCGCCTCGCCGACGCGATCGAACGTCGAGTCGAGAAACGCGCCGAACACCGTCCCTTTGCTCGCGGCGCGTGCGAGCGCGCCGTCGAGGATGTCGACCACGGAGCCGATCACGAAGAGCGCGCCGCCGAGCCAGAAGAACAGCTTGTGGTTGTGATCCTCGAATCCGACGAGTGTGGCGCCAGCGAGGCAGAGGATCACGCCTGTGAGCGTGAGCATGTCAGGAGTGAGCTTCGTGCGCGCCACCCCTCGCATCGAGCGCTGGAGGATCTCCCTTGCAGCCTGCGTGTACTCCTGCTTGACGCGATCGAGGTCGCTGACGCGCGGTGCGGGCTCGCGCGGCGAGCGACCCTCGTCGTCGGTCATGCCATGCGCGGGCGCAGCAGGTCGCGCAGGCGCGTGCGGTGGAGCAGGAATGTGGCGATTCCGGCGATCACCACCCCCACGAAGACGTCCAGCCAGTAGTGGTTGCCGGTCGACATGACGGTGAACCAGACCCATGGCGCCCAGAGGAGCCAGAGCACCTTCGCGAAGCGATGACGTACGACGAAGGCCATCGTCACGCCGACGATGATCGCGTCCATCGCATGCAGGCTCGGCATCGCGGCGTATGGGTTCGCCAGCACGGAGATGATCCCGCTCTCGTGGTTGATCGAGGAGTGCTCGGCGAGCGTATCGACGAAACCGGCGCCGGGGAACATCCGCGGCGGCGCGGTGGGCATCAGGATGTATCCGATCAATCCCATCACGTTCGCGAGGATAAGCGTGTTGCGGAAGTCGTAGAACCGATCGTGAGCGCGGAAGTACACCCACAACAGCGAGAGCCCGACGACGGCGAACTGGGAGAGCCAGTACGTGAACGACGTGAGCTCGACCAGCACCGTCGAGCCGTCGACGATTCGTTGCAAGGACGGCTCGATCAGCGTGCCGATGTTCCGCTCGAAGTTGATCACCCACTCGCCGTGTACCCAGGGGGCGAGCGGATCGCGGTCGGCCGCGCCGCGCACGACCTGGTAGATCCCGTAGAAGCCCAGCCAGATCGCGAACTGCAGCCAGAAATGCGCCCATCCGCGCGGGAGACGTCGCTCCCGTGGTTCCGCGTAGCTCGCCATCGACGTTTCGATTCTACAACGGGCGCCCGTCGTGAGGCGACCGTCAGCCCCCGATGTAGGACATCTCGACCTTCGCCTGCCGATCAGTGTTTCCGCTGCGGATCTCGGAGTAGCGGTCGTCCCGGGCAGACCAGATCCGCCCGATGACTCGTTCAAGCCCTTCGTCGTCGGCGTCGTCGCGCACGACTGCGCGAAGATCGTGGCCCTTTCGTGCGAACAGGCAGGTGTAGAGGCGACCGTCGGCTGAGATCCGAGCCCTGGTGCAATCGCCACAGAACGGCTGGGACACGGACGCGATCACGCCGATCTCGCCGCTCCCGTCACGATACCGCCACCTGCGCGCCACCTCGCCGCGGTACGAGGGCGCGAGCGCCTCGATCGGTAGCTCGGCGTCGATCCGTGCGAGCAACTCGTCGACTGGCACGACGTCGTCCAGGCGCCAGCCGTTCGTAGAGCCGACGTCCATGAACTCGATAAAGCGCAGGACGTGGCCTGTGCCCCGAAATCGCTGGGCGAGGGGAACGATCTCGTCCTCGTTGACGCCGCGCTTGATCACAGTGTTGATCTTGACCGGGAGGCCTGCCGCCGCCGCGGCGTCGATCCCTTCGAGCACACGAGCGACCGGTACGTCGGCATCGCTCATGGCGCGGAACGTTGCGTCGTCGAGTGCGTCCAGGCTGACCGTGATGCGGTCGAGGCCGGCGTCGGCGAGCGCAGCCGCCTTGGCAGCAAGGAGCAGGCCATTCGTCGTGAGCGTGAGCTCGATCCCCTCGATGGCCGAAAGCATGGCGACGAGCCGCTCGAGCTCGTTCCGCACGAGCGGCTCGCCACCGGTGATCCGGATCTTCGTCACGCCGTGGCGAGCGAAAACGCGCGCGACGCGCGTGATCTCGTCGAAGGTCAGGAGGTCAGTGCGCGGGAGGAAGGGATAGTCCCGCCCAAACACGCTCCTTGGCATGCAGTACGTGCAGCGAAGGTTGCAGCGATCCGTCACCGAGATCCGGAGATCCCGCAGCGGACGGCCGCGTGTGTCGACCGTTGCCATCGAACCAGCTTACTGCGGCGGCTCATGCGGCCGCTGGTGCGGAGAGCCGCCTGAGAGCTCGAATCAAAATGACGAGCTCCGAGAGCCGATCATCTAGCCTCGCTACGTGTCGTCCCGGACCTCGCCGCCGCTCCTTGCGCTCGTGGCCGTCACAGTCGTCTGGCGTCTCACGTTCGTACGTGCCTTATTGGGTTCACGGCGATCGCCCCGGCCCTCGAACAGGTGGATGTCCCGCGCGGGGCAGTCGGCTGGGCCGCGCTGATCGTGACCGGCGTGTTCGCGGGTACTCTCGGCTATCTCGTCGCCACGTGGGTGCAGGCGCGCGAGGCCCCGTTCGCGGCGCTCTTCGGCGTTCTCCTGGCAGGTGACGTGCTCGGGTGGCTGGAGTGGGCAGGGTGCGCAGTGATGATCTCGGCGATCATCCTGGCCGAGCCCGCGGCCGCCTCGGCGTTGCTGCGGCTCGCGGGTCGAGCCGCAGCTGAGGCGGTCTGAACCTGCTCGCGGTCGCCCTCGCCCTGGCCTCGGCGATCTGCTTCGCGGGCATGACGGTTGCGCTCAGGCCCGCCCTCGCGCGCGGGGGAGATGCGCTGGTCGGGGCGTTCCTCATGATCGTCGTGGCCCTCGGGGTCGCGGTGGGAGCCGCCGCCCTCGACGGCAACTGGTCGATCGCGGGCGCCTGGCCGTTCGCCCTCGCCGGGATCCTCGGGCCGGGCGTGTCGCAGGTGCTCTTCGTGCTAGCCGTGCGCAATGCCGGAACGTCGCGTACGTCGACGGCCGTCGGGACGGCGCCACTGGCAGCAGTCTTCCTGGGAATCGTCGCTCTCGGCGAGCCGGTTGCCGGCGGCGTCGTCGCGGGTGCCGCGCTGATCGTTGCGGGAGGGTTGCTGCTCGCGCGCGAGCCCGACCGTCCGGCACACGTCAGGACGATCGGGATCCTCTTCGCGGGCGGTGCTGCGCTTGCCTTCGCCACGCGCGACGTGTTCGTCCGGTGGCTCGCGGTCGACTCAGCCGTCTCGCCCCCGCTGGCAGCGGCGGTCACGCTGGGCTCCGGAGGGCTCGCGATTCTTCTCGCGATCCTCCTCTCGCGCCGTCCGCTCTTGCTGCGGACGACCGCGTACCTCGCACCCGGGGTGCTGTTCGGCCTCTCCTACGTCCTCGTTTTCGAGGCGGTCTATCGCACGCGCGTGAGCGTCGTCTCGCCCCTGATCGCCACCGAGTCGCTGTGGGGCGTCGCCCTCTCGGTCCTCTTCTTCCGAGCCCAGGAGCTCGTCAGCCGTCGCGTGTGGGCGGGCGCCGCGCTCGTCGTGCTCGGCGGCGTGCTGATCGGGGTCTTCCGGTGAGCCGAACGACCACGAAAGCGCCCTCCTGATATCTGCTACTATCAGACTAAGATTTTCTTATAGCGAAGGAACGAAGGGAGTACCAGCACATGGCAAAGACAATCGGAATCGACCTGGGTACGACGAACAGCTGCATCGCAACGCTCGAAGGCGGTGAGCCGACCGTCATCCCGAACGCGGAGGGCGGCCGCACCACCCCATCAGTCGTCGCGTTCGCGAAGGACGGGCAGCGTCTCGTCGGCGCGCCGGCGCGCCGGCAGCAGGTTACGAACCCGCAGAACACGATCTTCTCGATCAAGCGCTTCATGGGCCGCAAGTGGGACGAGGTCTCCGAGGAGATGACGATCGTCCCGTACGAGGTCGTCCAGGGCGAGAACGGCGATGCCCGCGTGAACGTCGACGGAACGGAGTACGCGCCGCCTGCAATCAGCGCGATGATCCTCCAGAAGCTAAAGGCCGATGCAGAGGCGTTCCTCGGTGAGACGGTGACCGACGCGGTCGTCACCGTTCCCGCGTACTTCAACAACGCCCAGCGCGAGGCGACGAAGGATGCGGGCAAGGTCGCCGGCCTCAACGTGCTTCGCATCATCAACGAGCCGACGGCCGCGGCGCTCGCCTACGGGCTCGACAAGGAAGGCGCAGATCAGACGATCCTCGTCTTCGACCTCGGCGGTGGCACCTTCGACGTGTCGGTGCTCGAGATCGCCGACGGCGTGTTCGAGGTGAAGTCGACGAACGGAGACAACCACCTCGGGGGCGACAACTTCGACAAGGCGATCGTCGACTGGATGGTCGCTGAGTTCAAGAAGGACCAGGGGATCGACCTGGGCGTCGACAAGATGGCGCTCCAGCGCCTCTACGAGGCCGCGGAGAAGGCAAAGATCGAGCTCAGCTCGACGATGACGACGCAGATCAACCTGCCGTTCGTCACCGCAACACCGGAAGGGCCGAAGCACCTCGATCTCCAGCTGACGCGCGCGAAGCTCACCGAGCTCACGCATGGCCTGCTCGAGCGCACCGTTGGGCCCACGAAGCAGGCGCTGACCGACGCCGGGGTATCCGCCGCGGAGATCGACCACGTCGTCCTCGTGGGCGGCATGACGCGGATGCCGGCAGTGCAGGAGAAGGTCAAGGAGCTGATCGGCAAGGAGGGGCACAAGGGCGTCAACCCGGACGAGGTCGTCGCCATCGGCGCAGCGATCCAGGGCGGCGTGCTCAAGGGCGAGGTCAAGGACGTGCTCCTGCTCGACGTGACTCCGCTGTCGCTCGGCATCGAGACCAAAGGCGGCGTCTTTAACGCCCTAATCGAGCGCAACACGACCATCCCGACCCGCAAGTCGCAGGTGTACACGACCGCCGAGGACAACCAGCCGTCGGTCGAGATCCACGTGCTTCAGGGCGAGTCCGAGATGGCTGCGTTCAACAAGACGCTCGGCAAGTTCCAGCTCGTCGGGATCCCGGCGGCGATGCGCGGCATGCCGCAGATCGAGGTGTCGTTCGACATCGACGCCAACGGCATCATCCACGTCACCGCAAAGGACCTCGGTACGGGCAACGAGCAGCAGATCAAGATCGAGGGCGGCTCGGGGCTCTCGGAGGACGAGGTGCAGCGGATGATCAAGGAGGCCGAGGCCCATGCGGACGAGGCCCACAAGCTGCGCGAGCTTGCCGACCTTCGCAACATCGGCGAGACGCTCGCGTATCAGACCGAGAAGACGCTGGCCGAGCATCGCGACAAGATCGACGCCGCTGACGCCGCGACGATCGACGGGCGGATCATGGAGCTCCGCCAGGGGCTCGAGGGTTCCGACGCGACCGACATCCAGTCCAAGATCGAGGCTCTCAACCAGGCTGCCCAGACGCTCGCGAGCGCCATGTACGAGCAGCCGGAGTCGAGCTCGGCGAACGGCGGCGCCTCCTCGACAGAGGATGAAGTCGTCGAGGACGCCGACTACGAGGTGATCGACGAGGACGAGGCGGCGAAGCGAGCGTGAGCGACGAGGTCGAGCTCACCGAGGTCGATGGCGCAGCGGTGGCGGAGGAGGGCCAGACAGCCGAGGCCCTCCTCGCCGAGGCACTGGAACGGCGGGACGAGTATCTCGCCGACCTCCAACGGCTCGCGGCGGACTTCGACAACTACCGCAAGCGCGCCGCGCGCGATCAGGAACTGCTGGTCCAGCGGGCCAGTGAGCGCCTGGTCGCACGACTCCTCCCGGTTCTCGACGACCTCGAGCGGGCGCTCGACGCCGCCGAGCAGCACGAGGAGGCCAAGGTGATCGAGGGCGTGCGGATGACGAAGACGGCCCTCGCCGACGCGCTTGCGAGCGAGGGACTTGCCGAGCTCGAGGCGGACGGCGCCTTCGATCCGCACGTCCACGAGGCGCTGATGGCGCAACCGGGCAGCGGTGCCGAGCCGGGAACGGTGCTTCAGGTCGTGCAGAAGGGCTACCGCCTGGGCGACGTCGTGCTGCGACCCGTCCGGGTAGTCGTCGCGGAGTGACATGACCGATCCCTACGACACCCTGGGCGTCGCGAAGAACGCATCCGAAGACGAGATCAAGAAGGCGTATCGGTCCCTCGCGAGGAAGTTCCACCCGGACCGGAACCCGAACGACGCCCAGGCGGAGGAGCGCTTCAAGGACGTCCAGACCGCCTACGACCTGCTCTCCGACCCGGATAAGCGTGCCCAGTACGATCAATTCGGAGCAGCCGGCACCGGGGGAGGCCAGGGCTTCGGCAACGTCCGGACGGACAACGTCGAGTTCGACCTCGGTGACCTCTTCGGCGGGATCTTCGGCAGACGGCCGGGACGCGGGAGCGCCCAGCCGGAGCGAGGGCATGATCTGGAGACGCACGTGAGCCTCTCGTTCGAGGACTCGCTCGGCGGCGTTCAGGTGCGAGTCCCGGTCGACGTGGAGACCGCGTGCCATGTCTGTGGCGGCTCAGGGGCGGAGCCTGGGACTGCACCGATCGTCTGTCCGGACTGCAACGGGCGTGGAGTGACGGCATCGTCGCAGGGCATGTTCGCGCTCTCGCAGCCGTGTCGGCGCTGTCGCGGGAACGGCACGATCGTCGAGAAGCCGTGCAAGTCCTGCCGGGGCTCGGGTCGCGAGCGGGTAACGAAGCGCTACAGCGTCAAGGTGCCGCCCGGCGCGAAGGACGGTACGCGAATCCGGCTCAAGGGCAAGGGCGAACCGGGACGAAACGGTGGGCCTCCAGGCGACCTGTTCGTCGTCACGCAGGTCAGCGACTCGGCTCTCTACGAGCGTCGTGGCGCGGATCTCCTGCTCGAGGTCCCGGTCACCTATCCCGAGGCGGCTCTCGGTGCCACGGTCGAGATCCCGACACCCGACGGGCAGGTGGCGCTGAAGGTCCCTGCAGGGTCGGAAGACGGCAAGCTGCTGCGCGTCAAGGGGCGTGGGGCACCAAAGCTGAACGGCGGGGGCAAGGGCGACCTCCTCGCACGCGTCCGGGTCACGGTTCCGAAGAAGCTCACGAAGGTCGAGCGCGAGGCGCTCGAGGGCTTCCAGAAGGTCTCGCGCGAGAACCCGCGTGAAAAGGCATTCGCGAGGTGACCCAAGACATGAGCGATCGCCCCCGGTACATGATCTCCGTCGCGGCCGAGCTGGTCGGCATGCACCCGCAGACACTGCGGTTGTACGAGGCCAAGGGCCTCGTACAACCCGGCAGGACGCCCGGCGGCACGCGTCTCTACTCCGAGTCCGATCTCGAGCGGTTGCGGCTGATCCAGGGGCTGACGACCGGTCTTGGCTTGAACCTCGCGGGCGTCGAGCACGTGCTACGGCTCGAGGACGAGCTGCGCCGGATGCAGGCCCGCATGGAGCGCCTCGAGCGGGAGCTCAGGCATGAGATCCAGAGCGTTCATCGCGCCTACAGGCGCGACGTCGTCGTCTATCAACCACCTCAGCACCCCGTGCCGAGGGGATAAGGAACAGAGAGATGGACTTCAACAAGCTGACGATCAAGAGCGGGGAGGCCGTGGCGGGCGCGCAGGAGTTGGCGCGCCGTCTCGGCAACCCCGAGATCCAACCCGAGCATCTCACCCTCGCGCTGCTCGACCAGGAGCTCGTCAGAACGCTCTGCGAGCGTTCGGGACACGACGCCAGCGCGCTGCGCGCGGAAGCCGAAGCATCGCTTCGGACGAAGCCCGCGATGACCGGGGGCAACGTCCAGCCGCAAGCGTCCGCAGCGTTCCGCCGTGTGCTCGACCGGGCCTTCGACGAGATGGGCGCTCTAGGGGACGACTTCGTCTCGGTCGAGCACCTCTTGCTCGCACTCGACGTGGTCGAGCGAGACAGGCTGCTCGCGGCGCTTCAGGACGTGCGGGGAGGCCAGCGCGTCACCTCACAGGATCCCGAAGGCTCCTATCAGGCGCTCGAGAAGTACGGTCGCGATCTTACGGCGGCTGCCGAGGCCGGAAAACTTGATCCCGTGATCGGACGCGACGAGGAGATCCGGCGCGTGATCCAGGTCCTGTCACGGCGGACGAAGAACAACCCGGTGCTGATCGGCGAGCCGGGTGTGGGGAAGACCGCGATCGCCGAAGGCCTCGCCCAGCGCATCGTCGCAGGCGATGTTCCCGAGGGCCTGAAGGGCAAGCGCGTGTGGGCACTCGACGTCGGCGCCCTGATCGCAGGCTCCAAGTACCGCGGTGAGTTCGAGGAGCGTCTCAAGGCCGTGCTGGCGGAGATCACGGCAGCCCAGGGCGAGATCGTGCTGTTCATCGACGAGCTCCATACGATCGTCGGCGCGGGAGCGGCGGAGGGCGCCGTGAGTGCGGGCAACCTCCTGAAGCCAATGCTCGCACGCGGAGAGTTGCGCGCCGTCGGGGCGACAACGCTCGACGAGTACCGCAAGCACATCGAGAAGGATCCGGCGCTGGAGCGGCGCTTCCAGCCCGTCCTCGTCGGCGAGCCGACGGTTGCCGACACGATCGCGATCCTGCGCGGACTGAAGGAGCGCTACGAGGCGCATCACGGTGTCCGGATCAAGGACGCTGCGCTCGTTGCCGCCGCCGTGCTCTCGGAGCGCTACATTGCCGATCGCTTCCTGCCCGACAAGGCGATCGACCTCGTCGACGAGGCCGCCTCGCGGCTGCGGATGGAGATCGACTCGTCGCCTGTCGAGCTCGACGAGGCGGAGCGGCGCGTACGCCAGCTCGAGATCGAGCTGGCGGCGATGGGAACCGAGGAGACACCGGCCCGCGAGCCGCTCGAGCGGGACCTCGCAGAGGCGAAGGCGCGGCGCGACGGCCTGGGCGCCCGCTGGGCGACCGAGAAGGATGCGCTCGAGCGAGTCAAGGAGATCACGCGCCAGATCGACGACCTGCGCATGGAGGCTGAGCGGGCCGAGCGAGAGGGCAACCTCGCCCGCGTCGCCGAGATCCGCTACGGGCTCCTTCCCCAGCTCGAGTTCGAGCTTGCGGGCCCGGCCGACCCTCTCGACGACCCGATGGTGAAGGAAGAGGTCGACGAGGACGATGTGGCAGCTGTCGTTGCCGCCTGGACGCGAATCCCGGTCGACAAGCTGCTCGAGGGCGAGGTCCAGAAGCTCGTCCACATGGAGGAGCGCCTGCACGACCGCGTCGTAGGGCAGGAGGCTGCGATCGACGCCGTATCGAACGCGCTGCGTCGCGCACGCTCCGGTCTCCAGGACCCGAACCGGCCGATCGGGTCGTTCGTGTTCCTGGGTCCGACCGGCGTCGGCAAGACGGAGCTTGCGCGGGCGCTTGCAGAGTTCATGTTCGACGACGAGCGGGCGATCGTGAGGCTCGACATGTCCGAGTACATGGAGAAGCACACGGTGTCGCGCCTCTTGGGCGCTCCGCCCGGCTACGTCGGCTACGACGAGGGCGGCCAGCTTACCGAGGCCGTGAGGCGACGGCCCTACTGCGTGATCCTCCTCGACGAGATCGAGAAGGCGCACAGCGATGTCTTCAACGTCCTGCTCCAGCTGCTCGACGATGGAAGGCTCACGGACGGCCAAGGTCGAACCGTCGACTTCCGGAACACCGTCGTGATCATGACGTCGAACATCCGCTCGCAGGAGCAGCTGCTCGAGCACTTCCGGCCCGAGTTCGTCAACCGCATCGACGAGATCGTCGTCTTCGAGCCGCTCACGCGTGAGCAGATCGCCGAGATCGTGGAGCTCCAGCTGACGCGCCTCCGCGGGCGCCTCGCCGAGCGGAAGCTCGAGCTCGATCTCACCGAAGGCGCGAAGGAGCTGATCGCCGAAGCCGGCTGGGATCCAGCGTTCGGCGCGCGGCCGCTCAAGCGTGCGATCCAGCGGCTCGTCGAGAACCCACTCGCCTTGCTTCTGCTGGGAGGGGCCTACCAGGAAGGGGATACGGTGCGGGCCTATGCCGAGCTCGGTGCATTGCGATTCGAGCGAGTCGGCGTCGAGGCGGGAGTCGGCTAGCGGGAGTCGCGCTCTCGGTCAGCTCTGCGCAAGCGGCCGGCCCGGAACCCCGACCACCGTTGCTCCAGGTGGCACGTCGCGCGTCACGACGGCACCCGCCCCGACGAGCGCGCCGGCGCCAACGCGCACGCCCGCGAGGACGATAGCGCCCGAGCCGAGCGAGGCTCGTCGCTCGACGACGGTCTCGACGAGCTCCCAGTCCGTCTGCCCCTGGAGCTCGCCGCTCTCGGTGGTCGAGCGTGGATGCTTGTCGTTGATGAAGAGAACTCCGTGGCCGACGAACACCTCGTCGTGGATCGTCACGCCTTCGCAGATGAACGAATGGCTTTGCACCTTGCAGCGGGCGCCGATGATTACACCGCGCTGGATCTCGACGAACGGGCCGATCCTGGTGGCGTCGCCGATCGTGCAGCCGTAGAGGTTCGCGAACGGGCCGACTACGACGTCCTCGCCGAAGGAGACGTCGTCTAGCAGCCGGTACGGTGCCTCGTTGCTCGGCCTACCCATGGTGCGCAAAGTAGCCGCACACGGCTGACACGACCGTCGCTAGCTGCGCCTCCGAGATCCCCGGGAAGAGCGGGAGCGACAACGTCTCGCGGGCAAGCGCCTCGGCGACCGGGAATGCACCCTCGGCGTAGCCGAGGTCACGGCATGCCTCCGTCAGGTGGACGGGCTCGGGATAGTGACGGCCCGAGCCGATGCCTTGGTCGGCGAGGTATGCGGCGAGGTCGGCCGGCTCGGTCGTTCGCACCACGTACAGGTGCCAGACGGGCTCGCTGCCCTCCGGCACGGCCGGAAGAACGAGGTCGCCGATCCCGGTTAGCGCATCGTCGTAGTACGCGGCGGCCCGACGTCGGTCGGCGGTCCAGCCGTCTATGTAGTCGAGCTTGCGGAGGACGACGAGAGCCTGGATCGTATCGAGCCGCGCCGTGTAGCCCAGCGACTCGTGGCGGTACTTTTCGCGCTGCCCGTGCTCGCGGAGAGAGCGGACACGAGCCGCGAGCGCAGCGTCGCTCGTCGTCAGAGCGCCGGCGTCGCCCATAGCGCCGAGGTTCTTTCCGGGATAGAAGCTGAACGCCGCGGCTCGCCCTCCCGCCCCGGCCCGGATGCCGTCACGGGATGCTCCGTGCGCCTGGCATGCGTCCTCGAGCAGATCTACGCCGGCGTTTTCGGCGACTGACCCGAGCCGACCCATGTCGGCCATCTGGCCGTAGAGGTGCACCGGGAGCAGGAATCGCGTTCGTGAGGTTACGGCGGCTGCGGCGGCCTCGGGATCGAGCGTGTATGTCGTGGGGCAGATGTCGGCGACGACGGGTCTCGCGCCGGTTTGGCTGACGGCCTCGAGCGTGGCAATGAACGTGGCCGCCGGTACGACGACTTCGTCACCCGCCCCGACATCCGCGGCGAGCAGGGCAAGTCGGAGCGCGTCGAGCCCGCTGGCCACGCCGACGCATTCAGCCGTCTCGCAATAGATGGCAAATGCCTGCTCGAGCTCAGCGACCTGCGGTCCATTCGTAAACGCGCCTGAGTCGATCAGGTCGCCGATCTCTGCTAGGAGCTCGTCTCGCATGGGAGCGTGCTGCGGCTGAAGATCCATGAACGGGACCCGCATCGCGTGTTGGAGAGGAGCTCGACCCACTGTCAGAGCATAATCAGGCTCGCTTCGAATGCCCTGTTACGGGCGCGAGAGAATCGCCCCTTCCCACGGAAATGCCGATCGGACTTCAGGACAGCTAGCTCTGAGATCGAGCGGAGATGAGCTCAGGTGCTGCCGGGTCGTGTGCAGTCAGGATGACAACCCCTTCGCTGCGCGCCCACTCGTCGACCTCGGGCAATGCCTCGCGTACACCCGCGGCCGTGTGAGCAATGTCACCGGCGAGGAGCCACGTCGTCACTCCGCGAACTAGCAGCGCGGCATGGCCCGGTGTGTGGCCCGGCGCCGGAAGGAGTGTCAGCGTACCGTCCTCGGCAAGGACGTGGGACGCCGCGAATGGTCCGATGCTTGGCCCGTCGAAATCGATGAGACGCGGCACGATGTTCTTCGGCCAGCGGTGCGGCAGGTTGCCGCGGATCATTCCGCCGACACCACTGGCGGTCTGCCATTCGCGCCTTGTTACGACGACATCGGCTCCGGCAAAGGGTGCAAGGCCCCCTACATGGTCCGTGTGCAGGTGCGACAGGACAACGAGACGGACATCGGAGGGGTTATGGCCGAGATCGAGCAGTCGCGGCGCAACCTCGTCCTCCCGCTCGAGCTCGAAACGGGAGAGGCGGAAGAACGGATGCCATCGGGGGTGGTACCCCGCGTGTGTCGCCGCCACTGTTTGTCCGGTGTCGAAAAGCACAAGAGCGTTGGGGCGCTCGATGAGATAGCAATACACTGGCAGCGTCTTGTCGCTCCAGCGGTCGAGCAGGTATCGCCGTACCCCGCGTGATCCACTCTTGGAGCGAACGCGCCCCGTCTCGAGACAGCGTACGACGACGTCGATCGCTGGCGCTGTCTCCTGCGACATGGTTGCTCCGACCTCGGTCTCGACGTGTCCGCGCTCGTCCTGAACTGACGGGCGAGAACCTCCCGCTGGATCGCGAGCATAGCCGCAAGCTGGCGTCGAGGGCACGCGGCGAGAAGATCGGAAAGAGCTGGGCCGGATCGGTCGGGCGATAGGCTGCGGGTGGAGGCTCGATGGCGATGCTGGCACCTCACGACGGCAAAAGCGGGAAGGTGGGATGAGCTGACGACCGACGCACTCGTCGTCGTGGGCGTCGTGGTGGCGGTCGCCGTTGTGGTGCTGCTGTCAACCACTCTCGTGGGGATCGCTCTGCGTATTGTCGGTGCCTATTTCCTGGCACCGGTGCAGCCGCCTGGACTCGCACGAATTGTCAGAGTCGTCGAGGCTCGGGCGGTAGCACGGCAGGCTGAGGGCAGGGCGGCGGCCGTTCCGGATCATGCGGTGCCGGAGATCCTGCTCTTCCTGCGCGCCGTGACGGCGCGCGACCGACGAGTCGCGTCCCAACGGTGAGGAGCGGCCTCGCGACGACGGGAATCCACCCCCTCTTTACGGAATGCGAACATCGACAGCCGTCGCTCCGTCTATGCTGCTGCTTCGAACCTGTGCCCGAACGATGCGGTGGCGGACTCGCTCGCCGACCAGGGCCATTTTCCGCGGAACGAGGGGGATTTTTTCTTGCGGCTATCAATTAGTTGGTTCCTGAGCATCATGCTCGCGGCAGGGCTTGCGACAATGGGCGCACTCATTGCCCGTCCGGCGGGCTCCGCCGGCGTCGTCCTGACGGTTGCTCCGACCGGCATCGATGCGACCTGTGCGCGAAACGGCACTGCGTGCGGGAGCATGAATCGCGCGTATCAGCTGGCACAGGTCGGCGACGTCGTCGAAATCAGAGCAGGCAACTATCCCGCGCAGACGATTGAGTCGCGTGGCGCTGTGCGCGATCTCGCCGCTCCGTGCGCGCCTGGAAGCACGGCGAACTGCATCACGTTCGTCCCGTCGGGCCCCGTAACCATCAACGGCAAGCTCGAGGTTCGCGGCTCGTCGGTCTACGTGAAGGGCTCGCGCTCCACCCCAGGTCCGGCGGCCAATGCGACCTACAGCATCACCGTCGACGGCTACGCGGATGTCGAGGCCAATTCGGTCGAGGATCACCCGGACCACGTGATTCTCGAGGGCATTCACGCAGTGTCAACGGGCGCATTCGGTGTCGACACGGCCACGTTCAAAGACATGGACATCGGCCCGGCTACGGTGGTGGCGCCGAACGGCTCCTGTTATGTGCAGGAGGGAAACGGCTTCGAGAACAAGATCGGCTATAACGGCGATGTCTCCTATACCCCGCGCAACGTGACCTGGGACGGTCTTCGGATCCACGATCAGAACGGCGGCGCGTCGCGCGAGCTCGGCTTCGGCGGCTCAGGCTGCCACTGGGGCGGACTCTACATCGTTACCGTCGACGGCCTGACGATCCGAAACAGCGTGTTCGAACGAAACGTCGTCTACAACATTCAAGTCCAGAACTGCTGCGGAGCCCCACCAGCGAAGAATGTGTTGATCGAGGGAAACAGCTTCGGCTGTCCGGTCGACTGGCAGTATCGCGGAGAGAAGTGCGACGGTCAGCGGGCGATCCAGTTCGACTACGACCCCGGGACGGAGTTCACGCTCCGTAACAACACCTCAGCGAACGGGAGAGGGTCGGACGGGTCGAGCGGTCTCTATGGCTGCTACGTCGGATCCTGCGGCGGTCTCGCTGGTCTCGTTACGTCCGGGAACGTCGACCTTGCCGACTCGACGACCGCCCCGCCGATCGGCCCGAGTTCCGCGCCGGCACCACCTGCGAGCCCGACATCACCGCCCGCTCCTGGCCCTGTCAGTCAGGCACAGACACATCCGCCGGCGGCCCCGGCGACTGCCAATACTACGCCGTCGGCGCCTGCGAACACGACGCCGTCCACTCCTGCCAACACAACGCCGACGGCGCCTGCATCGCCGTCATGTAGCAATGGCCTGGATGACGACGGCGACGGCAGAATCGATCTCGCCGACTCGGGCTGCACGTCTCACCTCGACACGAGCGAGACCGATCCAGTCACCTCGGGCGGCGCCGTCGGGCAGGCGCCGCCTCCCACCCCGTCGACGCCGGCGGCCCCAGCGGCGCCTAACCCGTCTCCCGCCGCGCCGGCGGTTCCGCCCGCAGCGTCTGCGGTTCCGCCCGCAGCACCTGCGGGTTCCACGCCGCAGCCGGAGACCCAACCCGCGCCGGTGACGGACGCCGCGGGACACGGGTAGGTCAGAGTGTCGGCGCGGTTGTGCACATCGCCGAGCGATCGTCGCCGGTTGCGCTAGCCGGACTGACTGAACTCGGCACGCCAGGGCCCTGAACAACGGTCCTACTCGATCGTCTAGGCCGCCGCTCCGTGGGCCCATCGGTCCTGGCCTAGCCAGGGTCGAGATCGAGTCGTATCGTTCAGGAAGCGTGCAAAGAATCTCTCACAACCCACGCATCGAATCCGGGTCCGACTCGGTCGTTCCCCTGCGTCCGGACCTCAGTTTCCCTCGTCGGCCTGTCGGCGGTCGGCGTGGCTGGCTCGTGCGGCGCGCGTTGCTTGTCGCCGACGTGGCAGGTCTACTCGATCGCGTTCGTCGTTGCGGAGGTGCGCGTTCGGCGGAGTGACCGACGGGACGGTGCGATCGGATGTTCTCACCTCGCCGTCTTCTTCCTGGTCAGCCTTCCGTTCTGGATTCTCGCAATGAAATTCTATGGGCTTTACGACCGCGACGAGCAGGATACGAGTCACACTACCGCGGACGATTTCTCTGGAGTCTTTCACCTTGTCACCGTCTGCGTATGGGCGCTGTTCGCTGGAGCGTGGCTCACGCAAATCACTACTCCGAATCTCGAACAAGACCGTCCTCTTCTGGTTCCTGTCGATCACGTCGATAGTCGGCCTTCGTGCGCTCAGCCGAGGTGTGGTCCGGCGCTCAGCCGACTACATCCAGAACACGATCGTCTTCGGCGGTGGCGATGTCGGGCAGCTCGTTGCTCGCAAGTACCTTCAGCATCCTGAGTACGGGATTCGACTCGTAGCGGTTGTCGACGACCGACCGCGAGAGCGTCGCAGCGAACTCGAGGGCATCGAACTCTGGCCGGTGGAGGAGCTTCAGCGACTCGTCCGCGACCTCCACGTTGATCGCGTGGTGTTCGCGTTCTCGTCGGTGCCGGACAGGGATGTGCTCGACCTCATCCGTCGTCTCCGCACGGCGAACATCCAGATCGACATCGTCCCGAGGCTGTTCGAGGCCGTCTCGCCGAACGTGACGATGCACTCAGTCGAGGGCCTCGGCCTCATGGGGCTGCCGCCCACGCGGCTAACCAGATCGTCGTTCTTCGTGAAGCGCGCGCTGGACATCGCTATCGCAGGCTCAATCCTCGTGCTCACAGCACCGCTGCTCGCAATCATCGCGTGGCGCGTTCGCCGAGGGTCGCCAGGCCCGGCGTTCTTCCGACAGGTGCGGCTCGGGCAGGACATGCGCGAGTTCACAGCGCTCAAGTTCCGTACGATGACAGTTGGAGACAACGACGCCGCACACCGTGAGTACGTTCGCTCGATCATGAGCACGGCAGCGACGACGACCGACGGCGGTCTCTACAAGATCGAGAGGCCCGAGGTCACGCCGACAGGCCGGTGGCTGCGCCGGACGAGCCTCGACGAGCTGCCGCAACTGATCAACGTCGTCCGCGGGGATATGTCACTCGTTGGCCCTCGTCCGTGCATCCCCTATGAGACGGAGCATTTCAAGCCGCACCACTTCGAAAGGTTCAGCGTTCCCGCAGGTCTCACCGGGCTCTGGCAGGTGACGGCCCGTGCCCGTTCAACATTTGTCGAAGCACTCGAGATGGACGTCGCCTACGCGCGGGGCTGGTCGCTGAAGCTCGACCTCTGGATCCTGGCGAGAACGCCGATCCAGGTTTTCCGCCAGCGGGGAGCGGCGTGAAGCCCGTACAGGTCGCGGTGGTCGGTCTCGGCTATTGGGGCCCGAACCTCGTCCGCAATCTCGTCGAGTCGGAGCACGCCGAGGTATCGCTCGTGTGCGACGCGCGCCCGGAGCTCGCCGAACGCGTGTGCCGCCGCTATCCCGGCGTTCGCTCGACAATAGATTTCGGGGAGGTCCTGGATGATCCGTCGGTCGATGCGGTCGTCATCGCGACGCCGATCGCCACGCACCATCGGCTCGGCATGGCGTCCCTCGCGGCCGGTAAGCACACGTTCATCGAAAAGCCGCTTGCGGCCTCGGTAGAGGAGGCGAGCGAGCTCGCCCGCCTCGCCCATGATCGTGGCCTCGTGCTTCTCCCCGGCCACACCTTTCTCTACAGCCCGCCCGTGCAGATGATCCACGAGCTGATTCAGGCGGGCGAAGCTCGGCGAGATCTACTTCATCTCGACGAGTCGGGTCAACCTGGGGCTCCATCAGTCGGACGCGAGCGTGCTCTGGGATCTCGGGCCGCACGACTTCTCGATCCTGGCCTACTGGCTCGGAGAGACACCGGCGCACGTGACGGCTTTCGCTCGCGGCTGCGTCATCCCCGACACACCGGACGTGGCCTTTATCTCTCTCGAGTACGCGTCCGGGGTGATAGCGCACTGCGAGCTCGCATGGCTCGCACCGAGCAAGCTTCGCAGAACGACGATCGTCGGGTCGAAGCAAATGGTCGTCTACGACGACACGAGCCTCGAACCGGTGCGGGTCTTCGACTCGGGCGTGAACATCCCCGATCCCGGCACCTTCGGCGGTTTCGCCTCACGTACCGGACCGGGGACATCGTGTCGCCCAGGGTCGACTCGGCGGAGCCGCTCTCGCTTGAGCTAGCCGACTTCTGTGACGCAATTCGGACAGGAAGGCAGCCTCGCTCCTCCGCAGAGCTAGGGATCGAAGTCGTCCGCGTGGTGGAGGCGGCAGAAAGGTCGCTTACCGCCTCCGGCGGGAGAACGCCGGTGACGCAGGAGGTCGCCGAGGCAGTCCTCGCTCGAGCGGCTGCCACCGACTCGCTCTAGACGCGCACAAGCGTTCTCCGGATGGACGTGGGATAGCAACCTCCCGGGCTCTTGCGCGCCAAAAACTACCCTCGCCAGAAGTTGTGTTTTCCAGCGCAATGAGTAAGCTTCTAGCTAGGTCCGGAGGGGGGCCGCGGCCCGAGGAAGGGTCCGTATGGGTTGTGACGTTCTACCGAGGGGGAGTCTTTCTCGTGTCTTTTGAGAGACAGCGGACGGCGGCTGTTCTGGATGCGCAGGCGCTATGGCTCGAGGCGGTCGAGGGCGTGCTGTGCCGGGTGGAGTTCGACGTGGTGATCAAGTCGGTTGCGGCAGCGGACGTGCGTTGCGCCCTTCCGACTGCTCAGCCCGACCTCCTTGTCATGGACATCGCGGTGGACAGCCCCGCGGAGGGGCTGGCGTTGTTGTCGCAGGTGACGCATCTGACGCCCACGACGAAGTCGGTCGTCCTCTCTGCAATCACGGATCAGGGAGTCATTCATCAAGCGCTTGCAGCTGGAGCGGCCGGGTACGTCCTGAAGAGCGCCCATCCGGACGATCTCGCGTCGGCGATCCGGCAAGTGTTCGATCAGTCGATCTATCTCGCAGATGCTTTCGATGGAGCGGCGACTCCAACCATCGGGATCGCGACCGAGGCGGCCATTGACGAAGCGGCTCTGACGAAGCGTGAGCGCGAGATCCTTCGCCTCGTCGCCGAGGGCCACTCGAACGCGGAGCTCGCGCGAATGCTGTGGGTGACCGAGCAAACGGTGAAGTTCCACCTGTCGAACGTCTATCGCAAGCTCGACGTCTCCAACAGGACGGAGGCCGGGCGATGGGCGCAGGTGAACGGCTTGCTGGGTGGATCGCAAGCGCCGGGACGCCGGCTGACAGCCGCGTAAGTCGGCGAGATATCGGAGGGCGACATTCGGCGATAGACTGCGCCGCCGCGTTTGCTCGCTCGCTTTACTATGCTTCCGTCTCCGTTCAATCAGTCGAGGATGCCGGCTGGTAGACCCCGCGTCCGCCCGTCAGGTCTGGTTTGAGCCGTTATCTCGTAACTGGATGCGCTGGATTCATCGGCTCCCACCTGACGGAGGCCCTGCTAGCCCGGGGCGATCGGGTGCTTGGCATCGACGCGTTCAGCGACTATTACCCGCGGCAATGCAAGGAGAGCAATCTGGCGGGTGTCCGACAAGACGCGGCGTTCGAGTTGATCGAGGCGGACGTGGCCGATCTCGCGCTCGACGCGATGGACGGTTTCGACGGCGTCTTCCATCTCGCTGCTCAACCGGGCGTTCGAGGGAGCTGGGGCGATACCTTCGCGGTCTACGTCACGGACAATATCGTCTCGACTCAAAAGGTTTTCGAGACGGCGATTGCCGCCGGTGTTCGGGTGGTCTGGGCGTCTTCCTCGTCGATCTACGGCAACGCGGAGACGTATCCGACGCGGGAGGACACGTGGCCGCAGCCCGTCTCGCCGTACGGCGTGACGAAGGTCGCGTGTGAGTACCTCGCGTCGGCATATGGCGCGTCCCGCGGTCTCGACGCGGTTGCGCTCCGGTATTTCACCGTCTATGGCCCTCGGCAGCGACCAGATATGGCATTTGCGCGGATCGTGGGCGCTCTTGTCGAAGGCACGCCGTTCACGCTGTTCGGGGATGGATCGCAATCGCGACAGTTCACGTTCGTCTCGGATGTGGTCAGGGCGACCATTGCCGCCATGGAGCTGGGTCGGGCCGGAGCTATTTACAATGTCGGCGGTGGGAGTGAGTCCTCGCTACGCCACGCGATCGAGCTCGCGGAGCACATCAGTGGGCACCGCCTGGACGTCCGCCACGAAGCGTTCGCGACCGGTGACGTCGTGCGTACGGCGGCTGACACGAGCCGCGCGCTCGCCGATCTCTCCTGGCGTCCGGAAGTCGGCCTCGAGGAGGGGCTCGTCAGCCAGGTCGCCTGGGCGCGTGGGAATCCATTGGAACTCGCGCCCGGCACCGGTAGCTGAGACCCTCACAATCCCGCGAAGTCATCGCGTCATGGCGTCCCAATAGGATCGCAGCGATGCCGGGAACTCTGATCGTCGCGGCGACCAGGATGGAGCTTTGCGGCCAAACGGGGCTCGTCTGCGGAATCGGTCCGGTCGAGGCAGCTGCCGCAACCGCTCGACGGCTCGCTGGGGACGGGCCGGCTGCCATCCTCAACATCGGAATCGCAGGCGGCCGTGGGCTCGAGCCCGGCACCCTCGTGCTCGGCCGTGTCGCCCAGTACTGCGACATCGCTGCCGAGATTCCGACCGTTTCGTTGGTCGCTGCCGCCCCCGAGCTCGTAGCGGCTGCTGTGGCCGCGTTCCCCGGGGCGCTGCTGCTCCCAATTGGGACGAGCGCGGAGGTCGGTGGCGCACCACGTGATGCGGCGGTCGAGGGGATGGAGGGTTTCGGCGTCCTGCGCGCGGCAGAGCTCGCGGGCATTCCGGCGATCGAGGTGCGCGCCATCTCGAACGAGATCGGCGAGAGCGACCGGTCGCGCTGGCAGATCGATCAGGCGCTGGCCGCGCTGAGTGATGCAATACCGCGTCTGCTCGCGGCGCTCAGGGACTGCTGATCAGCACGTCGACCTCGAGATCCTCGGCCGCGTTTCCCTTGTAGACCCCCCGTGTCGGTGGAACGTCCGCATAGTCCCGCCCCACGGCAACCCGGACGTAATGCTCGGTCTGCTCGCGGTCGTGGGTCGGGTCGAGTGACACCCAGCCCGTCGCCTCACACCACACGTCCACCCACGCATGCGACGCGCTCACGTCCGTGCCCGAGTCCGGGTCGTACAGATACCCGCTCACGTAACGCGCGGGGATCCCGCGAGAGCGACAGGCGCCGATGAGCACGTGCGCGAAGTCCTGGCAGACACCGCGACCCGCTGCGAGTGCTTCGTCGGCGCGCGTGCGGACGGTCGTAGACCCTTTCTCGTAGGTCATGCGGCCACGAACGATGCGCATCAGCTGCCAGGCGACGTCGATGGGAGCGATCCCGGCCGGTGCCTCTTCACCGAGCGAGCTCACCGCGCCTTCGAGAGGGACGTAGCGCGTAGCGGAGAGAAAGTCGTAGCGGTCGAGCAGTCCCGGCTCCGCCTCGTTCGGCTCGTAGCGACCGGCCGTCCAGACCTCGGCACGCATTCTGACTACGAGCTCGTCGTGCGGCTCGAGGACGTCGAAATGGTGGACGGCGTTCCCGAAGCGATCGTGGTATTCATGGACGGCGACGCCACGAGGCTCCGTGTGAAGGACGAACGAGGAGCAGCGCTGCCCCCCTGAATGCGCAGGGCGAAGCCGGATCTCGGTGTAGGCCTCGTTGATCGGGGTGTCGTACGAGAACGACGTGACGTGCTCGACGTTCAACCACATTGCTGCTGCTGTCCTTCCTGAATGGCGATCGCGCTCGCAGGGAGTGCCTGACTCGAGAAATAGGCGGTCGTCAGCGCAGCCCCCACGTCCCCGATTCCCGACAGCAACCGCTGCATCGACGCCTGCACCGCAGGGCCCGACGTGTCGATCACGTCCGCGAACTCGAGCTCGGCGCACAGTCGCCCGAGGAGACGATGCGGCCCGCTGCCGCCGCCGAGCGAGATCCGCTCGACTGCGTGCAGACAGGTCTCGAGGCAGTAGAGCGCCGCACGCGGGAAGCTGTCGGAGTGGACGAGATACTCGGCGATCGGCCACGACTCGAGTCGAGTGCCCTCGTGCCGAATATACGCCTCGAACGCGCTGCACGACTGCAGCAGAGCGCTCAGCTCGCCGGCACGCGACGGCTCCTCGAAGGGGAGCGAGGCGGCGACCGGATAGCGCGTGGCGACGACGCGCGCGGTCTTCTCCGCTCGCTCCAGGTGGAGGCCGAGCTCAATGAACTCGTACGGCTCTCCGTGGATCATCGTTGCGTCGGCCGCGCCCTGGAACAGGTGCGCCCCGTTGCGCAGCTGTTCGAAGAACGCGTGCGGACCCCGCGCGACGGCCGCCGGGCCCGACCGGCGGACGAGGAGGAAGAGGTTGTTGAGCGCTGTCCACATCTCCCCCGAGATCTGCTCGCGGACGGAGCGGGCGTTCTCGCGGGCGAGCGTGATGCAGCTTGCCACCGCATTCGGATTCCCCGGGTGCCAGAGGACGAACTCGCTCACATTCGCTGCCGTGTACTCCTCGAAATGCTCAGCGAACAGCGCCTCGTCGCCAAGCAGCGCGATCACCTGCTGCCATGCGCGGTCGCGGTCCTCGACCTCCGTGTCGAGCAGGCCGTGGAAGGTGACGTCCAGGATCCGCGTGACGTCCTCCGCTCGTTCGACATAGCGCGCCATCCAGTAGAGCGACTCGGCAACCCGGCTCAGCATCGGCCTCTCCCCATCACGCGGTCAGCACCCAGGTGTCCTTGCTGCCTCCGCCCTGGGAGGAGTTGACGACGAGCGAGCCCGGCCGAAGGGCCGTCCGCGTCAAGCCGCCCGGGACGATGCGGATCCCATCCGTGCCGGCCAGCACGAACGGGCGCAGATCGACGTGGCAGCCTCGGAGGGCGCCGTCGACGAACGTCGGGTGCCGGCTGAGGGCGATCGTGGGCTGCGCGACGTAGTTGCGGGGATCGGCTTCGATCCGCCGTGCGAGCTCGTCGCGCTCTGCTTTGGTCGACGCGGGGCCGATCAGCATCCCGTAGCCTCCGCTCTGGTCGACCGCCTTGACCACGAGCTTCTCGAGGTTGTCGAGCACGTGGGCCCGTTGCTTGTCGTCCATCGTGAGGTAGGTCTCGACGCTTGCGAGGATCGGCTCCTCGCCGAGGTAGAACCGGATCATCGCCGGGACGAACGGGTAGATCGCCTTGTCGTCGGCGACGCCGGTGCCGACCGCGTTTGCGAGCGTCACGTTGCCGGCGCGATAGGCGTTCAGGAGGCCCGGCGCGCCGAGCAGGCTGTCCTCGTTGAATGCGAGCGGGTCGAGGTAGTCGTCGTCGATGCGCCGGTAGATGACGTCGACGCGCTCGAGACCGCTCGTGGTGCGGGTGAACACGCGGTTCTGATGAACGACGAGATCGCGCCCCTCGACGATCTCGATTCCCATCTGCCGCGCGAGGAACGAGTGCTCGAAGTACGCAGAGTTGTGGGCGCCCGGCGTGAGCAGGACGATCGTGGGGTCGCCCGCCGTCCTCGGCGCGATCGAGCGGAGCGTCTCGAAGAGCTCGCGTGGGTAGTGGTCGATCCCACTCACCCCGTAACGATCGAAGAGCGACGAGAAGATCCGCTTGAGTGCCTGCCGGCTCTCGAGCATGTAGCTGACGCCCGAGGGGGTGCGAAGGTTGTCCTCGAGCACGATGTATTCGCCGCTGTCGTCCCGGATCAGGTCGACGCCGCCGATGTGCGCGTAGATCGCGCCGGGTACGTCGAAGCCGATCATCTCGCGGCGGAAGTTGCGGGAGCCGAAGACGAGATCGGCCGGAATCAGGCGCTCGGCGAGGATGCGCTGGTCGTGGTAGACGTCGTGGAGAAAGCTGTTGAGCGCGCGAATGCGCTGCTCGAGTCCACGCTCGATCGTTCGCCACTCGTCTGCCGAGACGATCCTCGGAACCAGATCGAACGGGAAGATCCTGTCCGTGCCTTCCTCGTGCCCGTACACCGTGAAGCCGATCCCCTGCGAGAGGAAGAACGAGTTCGCCGTACGGATGCGCTCCTCGAAGCCCGCCGCAGTCATCTCTCGCAGCTGGTCGTAGAGCTCACGGTAGTGCGGGCGCGGTACGCCCGGCTGTTCGAGCATCTCGTCAAAGAACGATCCGAGGTCGTAGCCGGCGGTCAGGCCGGCGTCGGCCTCGGCTGCGGCCTCGGCTGGAACACTCGCAGAGCGAACGGGACGGTGTAGGGCCACCGCGCTCCCTTCTGACGTGTCGCCGGGGTTGCAGGAGGCGACAGCCTAGCTACTTTCCCTGGATAAACGCGAACGGAAGACGCTGCCGCGCGGCGGGGAAAGTAGCTCGAGCATAGGCTTCGCCTTGGGATTTCTCCCAGCTACCGAAGTCGCGTATTCGTTCCGACGTCCTATGTTCAAAAGGCGCAGCCTAAAGTCAAAGCTCCTTCCCCATGGCGGCGGCTTCATGGACGTCGACCGCGTCGATCCGGGGAAGGAGCGGGGGAAGGAGCTACGGTTCGGACGTGGCTCGCAGCAGACGTTCCCGCTATCCGCAGCACGAGGGCCCACTGCCCGGGCCGCTTCCTCACGACAGCCGCACGATCGGCCAGCTCGTCGCCGAGGCGATCCGTCTCTACGGACGACGCTTCTTCGCGATTCTTCCGCTCGGACTGGTCATCGCGCTGGCTGACGAGGCGCTGCTCGATCTCTCGCTTTCCACCCGTGTCCTCATCCTGGTCATCTTCGCTCCGATCTTCACCCTCGCGTACGCCGTGGCATCGTCGATCGCCCTCGAGGCACGCCCAGCACGACGCGTTTGGCTGACGGCGATCGTGCTCGGATCGATCAGCTTCCTGCCCGCCGCGGCGCTCCTGCCGTGGTTCGCGCTCGCCGCCGTGCTCTGGCTCGCGGTCGTCACGAACGTCGTTCCCGCCACGCTCGCCGAGGAGCTGCCGCCGCGTGCGGCGCTTCCTCGCTCGTGGCAGCTTGCGCGGGCCGACTTCGTACATGCGGTTGGCTCGCTCGCGACGCTCGCGATCCTCTTCGCCGTCACGCGGATCGCCCTTGGCCTGCTCCTGCGCTCGCAGGGCGAGAACACGGTCCGAGTCTCGATCTTCCTCGCTGATCTCCTCCTCTCGCCGCTTCTTTTCGTCGGAGCGGCGCTCCTGTATCTCGACCAGCTGGCCCGCGTTGGGACACGCCCCTCCAGTCGCAAGGGAAGGAACACAGATGCCGACCTATCTGCTGCTCACGAACCTCACCGATAAAGGCATCCAGACGCTTCGCTCGAGCCCCGGGCGACTTCGGGAGGTGAATCGCGACGTCGAGGCACTCGGCGCTCGGGTCGTCCAGCAGTGGGCGGCGCTCGGTGAGTGGGACTTCGTGAACATCGTCGAGGCGCCCGACGACCTCACGGTGGCCCAGATCGCCATCACCGTCGGCGCGCGCGGGAGCGCAAAGATCACCTCCGTGCCGCTGATCGAGATCGAAGACCTCCTGGCAGGGCTCGGGAGCTAGACGCTTATGTGAACGTGGGTGCGTGTCGGGGAGGGCATGCACCAAGCGCCGCGTGCAGGCCCCAACCGCGCGTGCGCCACTTTCAGATTGAGCCTCTGGGCCCCCCGGCGCCAGTCCTGGCCACGCGAACGGGCGCTCACCCGACGTGCCCGACGGCCAGGTCGGGTGCTTCCGCTACGCTCTGTCCACGGTTGTCGTTGTGAGGTGGCCGTGTAGCGCTGAGGCTCCGGAATCTCCTTTGGAGATCCCCGGGGTCTTTTTTTTGTGTTCGACGAAGGGAACCTGAGCATGTCTGGAGCTGCACCTGCAACTGTTCTGACGGTCGAGGACGACCCACTCGTCCGGGCCGATCTGCGTCTCGTCCTCGAGGATGCGGGATTCGAGGTCTGCGCCGCGGCCCGGGACGGCATCGAGGCGGTGGATCTCGCCCGGGAGCACGAGCCGGACGTGATCCTGCTCGACCTCGGCCTCCCGGGGCTCGACGGCGCTGAAGCCGCACGGATGATCCGGGGTGAGCGCGATGTCCCCATCGTGGCACTCACCGGGCACGGAGAAGGCGACCTTCGGCGTCGGGCCGTTGCCGCGGGCGCCGTCTCGATCGTGACGAAGCCGTTCGTGGAGAAGGTCGTTGTACAGGCGCTGCACGACGCTCTTGCTGACCCTCTCGACGACGAACGGCTCGAGTCGCGGCGCGCGATCGCGGAGCTACTCGAGATCTGCGGTTACGCGCCAGTGTCCGCCGCTGAGCTCGAGGCACGCTGCCACGCGCACGGCCGGCGCTGGCGGATCGTTGAGCGGCGCGATAGCTAGCGAGAGCGGAAGCCGACGGCGTCGGCTGTCACGCTGAGCGGGCTCGCCGGAAGTCCCCCGGCCGGATCGAGATTGAAGCCGGTCGGGGCCACGTCGTTCGGTGTGTGTGGATGGAAGAGCGCAGCGAGAAGCTGAATCTGGCCACGACCGGGACCGAGCTCGAACTGGCCGCCACCGTACGCGCCGATGCCACGGGCTACGCACGCGTCGTAGGCCGCGAACAACCGCTCAATCGAGCCGAAGCGGGACGGCTTGACATTCACCGTCCGAGGCGGCCACGGCAATGCATCGATGTCGGCTACGGAATGGATCGGCGCGTCCCAGGTCACACGGTCCTTGTGTGGTGCGAGCACCGCCTCGGTCTCGGTGGTCAGCGCCGGATCCTCGAGCCATGCCTCCGGCAGCCCTTCGACGACGCGCCGGTAGAGCTCGGCGTCGGGCGGGTTGTCGACGACGGTGCCGGTGTAGTGACCCTTGAAGTCGACGGAGTCGACAGCCCCCGTCGCCGAGAGCTCGGCGATCAGATCGCCCGTCCAGTCGGGAGTTGCGTCGAGCTTGAAGCGCAGCTCGGGATAGAGGGCAAGCCACGCGTGGAGTCGATCCGTCGAGGCCGGCTCGCCGAGGCGCATCGAGACGACGAAGGTGAGCGGTCGCACGTCATGGCCGACGGCTGTGGCAATCGACACTCCTGCCTGGCGGAGCGAGAGATCGAGGGCAGCGCTCTCGAATGCCCAGCGCCGATAGTCGAGAGCCGCGTGCTGCTCCGGCTCGTGGTCGAAAAGCGGCAACGTCTCGAGGTGGCGCGAGAACGTCTCGATCGTCCAGCTGCCCGCGAGCGGGAGAACGGCTCCGCGCGACCGTTGGGTGTCGTGCTCTTCCGCGTTGTAGGTCACGTCTTCGCCGATCCCCTCCAGCTTTCGGCCCTGCAGCCGGATCACCGTCGTCTTGCGGAGGAAGCCGCTCGAGACGTTCGCCTCGAGAGCGTCCAGGGCATAGCCGTCGACCGTCAGCTCGAGGGTTCGCACGCGGTCGTAGAGCGAGGGCGAGCTCACAGGCTGCAGTATGCCGACGCGATCTCGGCGGCCAGCCCGGCGTTTGCGACGATCAGGTCGCGATTGACCGCGAGCGTTCGTCCTTCGGAGTGCTCGTGGAGGTATGCGAGGACGAAGGGCGTCACCCCCTGGCCGGAGACACCACCGTCGCTCGCCTCGGAGAGCGCCGTCTCGATCAGCTCTTCGATCTCGAGGCTCTCGGCGGGCGGCCGCCCAACGAGGATGCCGTACCCACCGATGCTCCAGTGTGCTGCGGCAATCCGCGCTCCGTCGACGGCTTCCTCCATGCGGGCCGGCACGAGAGGGCCGCCCAGCGCGGAGTAGAAGAGCGGCATCGTGTCGGTGCGGTATCCGAGCACGGGGACACCGAGTGTCTCGAGAGCTTCCATCGTGGCTGGCACGTCGAGGAGCGACTTGATGCCGGACGAGACGACGAGCGCACGCGCTCGTGCCATCACCGTGAGGTCGGCTGAGACGTCAGGTGGGAAGGGGAAGCCGCGATGAACCCCGCCGAGGCCGCCCGTTCCCATGAAGCGGATTCCTGCGGCGGTCGCTACGGCGAGCGTCCCGCCGGCGGTTGTTGCGCCCACCTCTCCCCGCGCAACGCAGGCGGCGATATCCCGAGGGCCCAGCTTGCGCGCGGCCGGCGTCAGGCGCTCGAGCTCACGCGGGTCGAGCCCGATCCGCACGGCCCCGTCGAGCACGGCGATCGTGGCCGGCACCGCTCCGGCGGCGCGGACGATTGCTTCACTCGCCAGAGCGACCTCGATGCCCGTCGGGGCGGGAAAGCCGTGCGCCACAAGCGTCGTCTCGAGCGCGACGACCGCGCGTGCGTCGGCGAGCGCCGCGCGGACCTCATCGCTCAGGCGGAGCAGCTCGTTCATCCGGTGAGCGTACGAGATCGGGGTCGCGTCAGGCGTTGCCCGGCAACTCGAGCTTCACGGCATCGCTCCCGGCTGGGCGACGCAGCGCGCGGCGGCCGCTAGCGCGAGATCGGGCCCGCCCATGATCCAGCCCGCCGCGAGCGCGTCGCCGGCGCCAGTCGTGTCCACGACGCACTCGACGGGGTCGGCAGGGCGCTCGTCGCCGTCGAAGGAGCAGCCGCGCGCACCTCGCTTCACGATCCAGATCGAGCCGGGAACCGGTCCACCCACGATCTCGTCCTCTGCCTCGTTCGCGAATACGACGCGAGGTTGAATCTCCGCGATCAGCCGCCGGACGTTCTCCGGCCCCGCATCGCGGATCGCGCTCCAGGACGACAGGTCGATGCTCACCGAGGCGCTCACCCCACGGGCGAGCTCGATCGCTCTGAGCGCCGCGTCGCGGATCGGCCGGCGGAGAAGCGCGTAGCCGGAGACGTGCAGATGATCGGCTCCCTCGAGCCAGTCAGGCTCGATCTGCTCGGCGCGAAGTCCCGGTGCCGCTCCGCGATCCGAGCACATAGTGCGGTCGCCGCCGGGCTCGACGAGCGAGACGACCGTGCCGTTCCCCTCTGGCACGTGTGGACCGACGATCTCGACGCGGCGTCCGGCCAAGATCGCGCGCGCGACAGCGCCGGTGGCGTCCTCACCGTGTCTGCCGATGAAGCGTGCCCGGCCGCCGAGCTCGACCACCCAGGCTGCGACGTTGGCCGCCTGCCCACCTGCGGAGATGGAGGTCGTCGCCGTGGCATCCGCTCCGAGTGCGAGCGGTTGCTCCAGGCGCACGACGACGTCCAGCAGCAGATCCCCGACGCAGCAGACGAGCATGAGCCCGATCTTGTACTCGAAGTGCGCGCCTGACCGCTCGATGAGCTCGCCGCTAGAGTTCGATCATGCGAGACGGCGAACGACGTCGGAAGCGCGATCGGGCACGTACGCTCCTGCTGGGAGGAGTACTTGGAGCTTCGGCGGGCGTTGCTACTGCTCGTCGGCTCCAGCGACGGCGGCGCTCGGAGACCCCCGCCGGGCTCGCGGCGTTCGAGGGCGCTCCGTGCTACCGGAAGGCCGTCGAGCTCAACGACGATCCCGGCGGGTAACCACGGCGGAGCCGGTCCGCTCGCTCGACGGTCGTCAGATTGAGTGGTGCGTCCCCAATGGAAAGCCTGAGGCCCAGCACGGCCACAGCCGCCGACCGTTGGAGGAACCCTGCCGGCGTCCGTGTGCCGGTTCGCGTGCGGACGACGAGGAACGGGCCGAAGCGGCGCACGTCGAACGCCCCGGCGGGTCGCGGGGAACGACGCTCGATCGTGAGCGTCGCTCCGAGGTCGTGCGGATCGCTCGCGTCGAGGACCCACACGCCCCTGCCAAGCGGCCGTTGGATACCGTCGAGCACGCGCAGGGCGAGGGTGGCGTCCGCCCGTGGGACGACGGTCCGCGGGAAGGTGCCGTCCCGCTGCCACGCTTGTAGGAAGAGCGGGTTGTAGCCGAAGAGCACGTCGTCGGGCCGGCTCGTTCGCGCCAGCCACGACGAGGCGGCCGAGCGCGCTGCCTGCCGCTCGCTCGGCTCCCAGTCGAACAGCGCGGGTGTGCGATGCCAGGCCCACGCGAGCTGACCTCCGACGAGCGCAATCAGTACGAGAGCTGCGACCGGCCGAGAGCGCCCGCCGATCGCGAGCACGCCGACCGCGAGCACGAGCGCGAGCACGGGCAGCACGAAGATCAGGTGCCGGGACTCGGGATTCCCAGAGCCCCCGAAGCGCGTGCTCAAAAACGCGAGCACCGGGAAGCTGACCACAGCGAGAGCGAACAGCCGGAGCTCGCGCGTGCAGCGCGCGAGCCCGATCGCCGAGAGCACGAGAACAGCGAGCAGCGCCGCTGTCCACCCCGTCGTGAAGTCGCCTGCGGTCTCCCAGACGTACGCAAGCACCGATGAAGGGCTGCCCAGCTTCCCACCACCGGAGACGCCGGCTTCGAATCGTCCCGCGAGAACGAGGTCGGTCAGCCAGAAGGGCGCTGCGACAACCGTCAGGATCCCGGTCGCGAGCAGCGCCTGCCGAAGCCGGTCGCGTCGTGCGATGAGCACGAACAGCACTTGTGTTCCGAGCACGAGGGCCCCGTAGGGGTGCGCGGCGACCGTTGCGAGCATCGCCAGTCCCCACAGCGTCCAGGGCCCCGCCCTGCTCCGGTCGAGTGCTCGGAAAAGGGCGACGAACGTCAGGGTGCTGAGGAAGAGGAATAGGCTGTACATGCGACCGTAGACACCGTGAAACAGGAACGCCCAGCTCGTCGCCACGAGCAGCGTTGCCACGAGTCCTGCAGACCGCCCCGACAGGCGCTTGCCTAGGAGCGCGACAAGCGGCAGGCTCGCGATCGCGAACACCGCGGACACGGCTCGGAGGCCCGTCAGCCCGAGTCCCAGGTGCGCGACGGCCCACGCGATGAGGAAGTGCAGTGGCGCGCCGCCGCGCTCACGCGTGACGTGGTGGATCACGCCGGCGAGTGAGTCTCGACCGACGAAGAGCGGCAGCGTCTCGTCCTCGTGCGGGGGCCAGGCGAGCAGCTGATGGGCGAGGAAGCAGCCGACGCCGACCGTTACGCAGGCGACGGCGAGCGCGAACCAGTGGGCGCGAACGGTGTCGAGCACCGACGAGACCGCCGACGCGGCGGCGGCGGGAAAACGGCGTAACGACGGGGCTTGGGCACGCTCGCTCACGGGCAGTACCCTGCATCTTCGCTGCTAGCCTTGCGTCCCATGCCGATCTACGAGTACCGGTGTCCCAACGGCCACGCCTTCGAGGTGTTTCAGCGGATGAGCGATCCGCCGATCGAGGCGTGCGAGGCGTGCGGCGCCGCGCCTGTCGAGAAGGTGCTCTTTCCCGTTGCAGTGCACTTCAAGGGCTCGGGCTTCTACTCGACCGACTACGGACGAGGCTCCAAGAAGCCATCGCCGGGGTCGAAGGAGGGTGACGGATCGAGCTCGTCGCAGAAGGACGGCGGCTCCGGTTCGAGTTCGGATTCCGGCTCGAGCGCCGGCTCGGGCGAGCAGAAGGCCGCAGCCGCCGACTCGTAGGGCTACGCGGCTCCACCCACCGTGCAACCCGGCGCGTAGGGTAGGCCCTTTTGCGGCGGCAGCGGAGCGGAGCTGCCTCTGAACATGCCGATCGTGGCGGTGTTGTCCTCGGAGCCGAGGATTACGGATTCGCCCCCGTAGTTCGACGGGTCGCCTCCGAGCCGGCAGTGCAGCGCCCTGCTGGTTCCTGCACGGAAGTACACCCAGCCGAGTTGGAGGATCTGACCCGCCGAGAGGTCGGTCGTCAACGGCTTGACGACCTTGCCGCCGATGAACGGGAGCCGAAGCGCCGATCCGAACCCCGTGAGCTTGTCCGCGGTCGCCTGGACGACATCCTGCTGGCGGCGGGCACGATCGAAGTCGGTCTCGCTCGGATCGAGGCGATTCTCACGGATCCGCGAGTAGACGAGCGCCCGCTGGCCGTCCATTCTCTGCGTGCCCTTGGCGAATCGCCACCCTTCCCAGCGCGAGCACGCGGCGCTCGTGGCGTAGGGACAGTCGAACCGGTTCGACAGGATCGGCTTCGGCACGTGTAGGTCGATGCCGCCGACGGCGTCGATTAGATCGCGGAAGCTGTCGAAGTCGACGATCGCAATGTGGTTGATAGGCAGGCCGGTCAGCGACTTGACGGTCTTGAGGGCAAGTGTCGGACCGCCGAGCTGGAACGCCGAGTTGATCTTGCCAGCGCCGTAGCCGGGGATGTCGACGCGGAGGTCCCGTGGTATCGAGAGATACGCGAGCCGGTGCCTGCGCGGGTCGGTGCGCAGCACCATGATCGAGTCGGAGCGACGAGCGTCCTCACGCCCGCCCGTCTTGGAGCCGTCGGTTCCAAGCACGAGAATCAGGGTCGGCGTCGACGTCAGGAGACCGTCCTGTGCGCTCAGCTCGCGCTTCACCGTTGCCGGCAGGCGCGCATTGGCCTTGTCGATGCCACGTGAGAATGCCAGGTAGCTCGCAACGGCCCAGACGACAGCGAGGAGCAGCAGCACCGCGACCACGAGCGCGATCCGTCGCCCCCAGTGGACGGGCTTTCGTGGCCGCTTCGGAGGCGTGCCCGGAGCAGCCGTTCCGCGTGTCGGAGGCGGTGCGTGACGCTGGAGCGGGACCCTGCCCTTGACCCGGCCGCCCTTGTACAGCCGATAGGGCTTCTCTCCGTCACCCATTCAGGCCGCTATCGTAGCCGCGCGGTGGCGACACAACAGGTCATCGGTGTCGACATCGGCGGGACGAAGATCCTCGCAGGACTCGTCGATCGCGCAGGCACGATTCTGTCGACGCGTGAAGTGGCGAGTCCGACCTCGTCGGCCGAGGAGATCATCGCTGCGCTGAACGCGTTGCTCAGCGACGTGGGCGTGTCGGAAGCGGCGGCTGTGGGACTCGGCGTACCCGGCCGGCTGGACCGGCGCAGCGGGGTGGTCCTCGGTGCCACCAATCTGCCGCTCAACGGGGTCGACCTGCGCGGCCAGATCCACGATCGCCTCGGCCTTCCGATCGGCATCGAGAACGACGCGAACGCAGCCGCGCTCGCCGAGTGGACACATGGTGCGGGAAAGGGCGTGCAGAACCTCGTGATGCTCACGCTCGGCACGGGGGTCGGCGGCGGCGTCGTGATCGACGGGCGTCTCTATCGTGGTTGGGCCGAGATCGGCCATCTCGTCGTCGTCGCGGGGGGTGCGCCCTGCCAGGGCTCCTGCCACGGGCACGGTCACCTCGAGAGCCTCGTCTCAGGTGAGGCGGCAGCCCGTCTAGCCGAGGCGCTGTGGGGTGGTGACGTTGACGCGCACACGCTCGTTCGCCGGGCGCACGAAGGCGATCGCGACGCCCGCGCGGCGCTCGCTGGGATCGGCGCGCTGCTGGGCGCCGGGATCGGCTCGCTCGTCAATATCTTCGACCCCGAGATAGTCGTCGTCGGAGGCGGCTTCGGCATCGCTGCCGGCGACCTTCTGCTCGAGCCGGCACGGGCGGCGGCGCGCGACGAAGCGGTGCCACCGGCCGACGAGAGCCTTCGGGTCGTTCTCGGGGAGCTCGGGAACGAAGCGGGGCTGATCGGCGCGGCCCTCGTCGCGTTCGAGGCGCTCGACGGCCACCGGTAGCGGACGGCAACGGTGCCGCTCGCGATCTGCGCAACACCGATCGGCAACCTCGAGGACGTCACGTTGCGCGTGCTCGCCGAGCTTCGCTCCGCGGACATTGTCCTGTGCGAGGACACCCGTCACACGAAGCTGCTGCTCGATCGGCATGGGATCGAAGCGGCACGCCTGCTCAGCTGCCATCGGCACAACGAGATCAAGCGAGTCGAGGAGCTTCTACCACGCCTGGTCGCCGGCGACCGCATCGCGCTCGTCTCCGATGCCGGGCTGCCGGGGATCAACGATCCAGGTGGGAGGCTCGTATCGGCGGCCCTTCGCGCCGGGGTCGACGTCACCGTCCTCCCAGGCGCCTCCGCTGTCGAGACCGCGGTGGTGGCGAGTGGGCTCGTCGCGGGCCGTTATCAGTTCGTCGGGTACTTGCCGCGGAAGCAGGGCGATCTGCGCGCGCTCTGGGAGAGCCTCGTTGGCTGGCCGCACGCCGTCATCGCATTCGAGTCGCCACGGCAGACTAGGTGCGTCGCTCACGTCGCTCGCCGCGGTGCAGCCCGAGCGGCCTGTAGCAGTCTGTCGCGAGCTGACCAAGCGCTTCGAGGAGGTCGTTCGGGGAAGCGCTGCGGAGCTCGCCCGGGAGTTCATCGAGCCACGGCGCGGCGAGATCACGCTCGTCCTCGGCCCGATAACGGAAGTTGGTGCTGGTGCATCGGAGGTGGCGCACCTTGCGTCGATCGTCGCCGAGCTCGCCGCGGCCGGTGTCCCGCGTAGACGCGCCGCAGAGATCGTCGCGGCGATCGCGTCGGTGAGCCGAAACGATCTCTATCGCGCGTCCCTGTAGTCTGTCTTGACAACTAGCATGGCTCGCCGCTACTCTTTGCTCAGTCTTATGTTGTCAGTATAGAGAACGAAGAGGCAATTGAGGAGGCGATGCAGACGTGAGGTCGGACTACGGGAGATCGAATGTGGGGCCCGGCACGGTGACTCCGGTGAAAGCGAGCCACGTGCCACGTCTCGTGTGCGCGGCCCTGGTTGCCGCGGTCGCACTGGTCGCAGCGCCGGCGGCGCCAGCATGGACCTGGCCAACCGGAGGAGCGGTCCTGCGCCCGTACCTCAACGGCTCCGATCCTTACGCGGCCGGACAGCATCGGGGCGTCGACGTCGCGGCAGTCGAGGGTGAGAGCGTAAAGGCTCCGAGTGGGGGAATGGTTTCCTTCTCGGGCTTCGTCCCGGGGAACGGGAGAACGGTCACGATCCTAACTCGCGATGGCTACGTCGTCACACTTGCTCATCTCGGCTCCGTCAGTGCGCAGGAGGGGGCTGCAATCGACGAGGGAGCAGCGATAGCGGTGGCGGCGGCAGGGGCGGCCGGTGCGCCCGAATGGCCAGGGCCATACGTTCATCTGGGCGTTCGCATTGCAACCGACCCCAGTGGATATCTGGATCCCCTCAGCGTCCTCCCACCGCGTGTCGCGGCGACGCCCTCGTCCGGCCCCACGCCTCAGCCGGTCGTGGCTCCAGCGCCAGCTGCTCCGGCGGACGATGCCGCGATCCCGTCCTCGCCGGTGCGAGCCTCGGTCGTCGGCCAGGCATCCGAGGACGTGGGCTCTGTCCCGATCGCGCCCGAGCCGACCCGGAGCGATGCGACAGCGCCGACCGACGGTGCTCCGGCCGGAGCGGGTCCCGCTGCAACGACCGTCGCCACGGCGTATGGCGCACGCGTCGTCCCCTCGCCGGCTCCGAGCGAGGTCGCGACCCAGGCGCGATCGTCGGTTGGGGAGGCGACCTTGCCGCAGGGTCCCGCTGCCACGGGGCGACTTGCAACCTCGATGCCGACGGGAGCGGCGAGCCGGGCATCCGACCTGTCGGCTTCCGCGACGGCCGACGCTCAACCGGCGGCGCGGCTGATCGCGCCGCCCGAGATTCAAACGCCTGCAGCACACTTGGGGCGACCGAGTGCGCCTCGCTCACACGGCCGAGCGGCCGTGCTCGAGCACGGTGTCTCTCGTCAGGTGCCGGTCGCGAGTCGTGAGCCGGTATTCGTCTACCGCGGCGTCGCCGCCAAGGGCGCTACGCCAGACGTCGCGCGACCGGGTCCCGCTCTCGCGCTCGTCGGAGTGCTTGTGGCGCTCGCAGTCGTCCTCTGCGGCTATGTCTGGTCGCGCAAACGTGGCTTCGTGGCGCCGCTCCGTAGAATCGAAGGGAATGAGCTATTACCTGACCACACCGATCTACTACGTGAACTCGACGCCGCACATCGGCCACGCGTACACGACGATCGCGGCCGACATCCTCGTCCGACACCAGCGCCAGCGTGGGGAGGACACGTTCTTCCTGACGGGCGTTGACGAGCATGCGTCGAAGGTCGCCCGCGTTGCCGCCGAGCAGGGGCTCGCGCCGAAGGAGTACGCCGACCGCATGGCAATCGTCTGGCGCGAGCTCCCGCGGCGGCTCAACGCGAGCAATGACTTCTTCATCCGTACGACCGACGAGGGACACAAGGCGTTCGTCCAGGAGTTCCTCCAGCGCATCTACGACAGAGGCGACATCTACCAGGACACGTACGCCGGGCTGTACTGCGTTGGCTGCGAGGCATTCAAGACCGAGTCGGAGCTCGTCGATGGTCGCTGCTCGGATCATGGGATCGAGCCGGAGTGGATCGAGGAGCGCAACTGGTTCTTCAGGCTTTCGGCCTACCAGGAGCCTCTCCTCAGGCTCTACGGCGAGCGCTCCGACTTCGTGCTACCGGCATTCCGCTCCAACGAGGCGCTGAGCTTCATCCGGAGCGGTCTCCAGGACTTCTCGATCTCCCGTGCGGGCCAACCGTGGGGTGTCCCCATCCCATGGGACCCGGAGCAGGTCGCATACGTCTGGGCAGACGCACTCGTCAACTACCTCAGCGCCCTCACGTACGCGCAGGACAACGACCTCCGAGCCACGTTCTGGCCCGGCGTCCGGCACCTGCTCGCAAAGGACATCCTGCGCTTTCACTGCGTCTACTGGCCCGCACTCCTCCTCTCGGCCGGCTACGACCCGCCGCAGCAGCTGTTCGTTCACGGCTATCTCTTGCTCGACGACCGAAAGATCTCGAAGTCCCTTGGCAACGTCGTCGATCCCCTTGACCTGATCGATATCTACGGCGCGGATCCGGTGCGCTTCTGGTGTGCTCGCGCCGTCTCGTTCGGAATGGATGGGAGCGCTTCTGTCGACGGACTCCACGAGCGCTACGAGCGAGAGCTCGGGAACGATCTCGGCAATCTGCTCTCGCGCACGACCGCAATGGTCTCTCGCTATCGCGACGGCGCCCTCGCGGATCACAGTCGGCCCGACTCACCCGTGGCCGCGCTCGTCGCCGGGCTCGGCGACGACGTTGCGGCACTCCTCGATCGCTTCCAGCTCACCGATGCACTCGAACGGATCTGGGACGTCGTGCGCGGCCTCAATCGCCACGTCGAGGCTGCGGCACCGTGGAGTCTCGCGAAGAGCCCCGAACGCGCCGACGACCTCGACCGCGTGCTCTACGACCTCGTCGACGGGCTCCGAGTCGTCGCCGTCGCGCTCGCGGCATACCTCCCCGAGACGGCCGACAGGATCCTCGATGCCCTCAATCAACCGCGGGCCCTCGGCTGGGAGGGCGTTGCGTACGGTCTGACCGGTCCGACGTCGGGCATCGCGCCGGCCGCGCCGCTTTTTCCGAGAATCGACGAGCCCGTCGGGGCGTGATCGACACGCACGCGCATCTGGACGCATGCACCGAGCCGGTGGGCGAGGTGCTCGAGCGAGCGCGGGCGGAAGGCGTCACCCGCTTCGTGACGATCGGTACGGGCATCGACTCGTGCCGCGCCGCTCTCGCCATCGCCGAACGGGAGCGTGGGGTCGTCGCGTCGCTCGGAATCGACCCGCACCGTGCGGCAACTGAGGATGCGAGGCGCGTGGACGAGCTCCGAGAACTGCTCGCCCATCCGCGGGTGGTTGCGGTCGGAGAGACCGGGCTCGACAACTTCCACAAGTACGCTACCCCGGACCAGCAGCGGGAGCTGTTCGACGTCCAGCTCGCGCTGGCGGAGGAAACGGGGAAGGCGGTCGTGATCCACAGTCGCGACGCTGCAGCAGAGACCGCAGCGTCGCTCGGGTCGTTCGCGGGAACGGTCGTTCTCCACTGCTTCTCCTCCCCCGACCTTCTGCCTACGGCGCTCGACCGCGGCTACTACGTCTCTTTCGCGGGAAACGTCACGTTCCCGCGCGCGGACGATCTCCGACAGGCGGCCGCGCTCGTGCCCGCGGATCGCATCCTGCTCGAGACCGATTCGCCCTATCTTGCGCCCCAGCCGTTGCGAGGTCGCGCGAACGAGCCTGCGAACATCGTTCACACGCTTGCCGTCGTAGCAGGCGTTCGCGGGGAGACGCCCGCGGAGCTCGCGGCCCAAGTCGACCGCAACGCGACGGCCGCCTTTGGGCTCAGCGAACCTGAGTGAGCGTGTTGTTCGGCCGCGCAGCGCAGCCCAGGGGGCGTCGTGCGATGTGTGGCTCTGCCTTCTGCGAACTCGAAGGCTCGAACGGGCGGGCAGTCGCGGGAGACCGCGGGAAGACTCGGGCTGCGGTGTGGTTCGTCGCTGTTCCCGCCGCCAGGCCGATGCGCCCCACAGCTGGCGGGTACCCGTCGGAAGCAGCGTGATGGTCGCCGCGAAGAAGTCACTCGGACAGCACTTCCTCGCCGATCGGAACATGCTCGGAGTGATCGGCCGCCTCGCGGAGCTCGACCCCGTAGACGTCGTGCTCGAGGTTGGTCCTGGTCTCGGTGTGCTGACCGCGTTCCTCGCGGAGCGTGTGCAGCGCGTCCACGCGATCGAGATCGATCGCTCGCTCGCTCCGCCCCTGAACGAAGCCCTCGCGGGAGTCACGAACGTCGATGTCGTCTTCGGCGATGCGCTGACGATCGACCTCGTGGCGTTGGAGCCGCCTGTCACGAAAATCGTTGCCAACCTGCCCTACAACATCGCGACTCCCCTTGTCATGACTTCGCTCATGGGCCTTCCGGCCGTCGATCTCTGGTGCGTCATGGTGCAGCGCGAGGTCGCAGACAGGTTCTTCGCCGTGCCGTCGACGAAGGCCTACGGCGCGGTATCCGTCCTCGTGCAGCTGACCGCGCGTCGCACTGGCTTCCACGCGGTCTCGCGCGAGGTCTTCCGTCCCGCCCCGAACGTCGATTCGGCGCTCGTGGCGTTCCGTCGGATCGAGCAGCCGCCCGATCTGTCTCGTATCAGGGAGGTCGTCGACGCTGCTTTTGCTCATCGTCGCAAGACCATCGTGAACTCCGCCGTTCTTGCGGGACTCGGTCCACGCGAACGGATCGAAGCGGCGTTGCACCGCATCGGAGTTCCGCAGCAAGCGCGGGCCGAGTCACTTGAGCCCGGCGCGTTCGTCGCACTCGCGGAGGAGCTCGCATGACCGTGCGCGTCCTGCGCGCACGTGCGCCGGCGAAGATCAACCTCGCCCTCGTCGTCGGTCCTCAGGGCACCACCGGCAAGCACGAGGTCGTAAGCCTGCTCCAGCAGATCGATCTCGTGGACACGATCGAGGTGCTTCCCGCACCGAAGGGCACCGTCACGGGATTCGACGACGACACGATCGTGCGGGCTGCACTCGACGCTCTCGCAGCGGCTGCGGCGATTGCGTCGGGATGGGAAGTGACGATCATCAAGCGTGTGCCGGTGAGCGCAGGTCTTGGTGGTGGGAGCTCGGACGCAGCGACGGTGCTACGACTCGCGAATCGAACGTTGCCCCGGCCGCTTCCGCGCTCCGCGCTGATGGAGCTCGCGGCGACACTGGGGGCGGACGTCCCGTTTTTCCTCCAGGCTGCGCCGGCACTCGCGACCGGCGACGGCTCGATAGTCGAGCCCATCGACCTTCCTCAGGACTTCCACGTCCTCCTCGTGCAGCCGAGAGGAGTCGTCAAGGAGTCGACGGCCGCCGTCTATCGTCGCTTCGACGAGCGCGGAGGTGAGCGTGGCTTCGAGGAGCGGAAGGAGAGCCTCGTACGCGCGCTCGGGCGCATCCGGACGGTGTCCGATCTGGCAGAGTTGCCGCGAAACGACCTCTGTTCGTCGCCGCTCAGCGAGCGTCTCGAGGGTCTCGGCGCGGTACGAGCGGACGTAAGCGGCGCCGGGCCGGTGGTCTATTCGGTGTTCGCGGAGCGCGCGGCGGCCGCCGCGGCGCGACTCGCCGTGAGCGACGCCGGAGAGAGCTGGCTCGCCTCTCCCTCCTGATACTTTCAGCAGGTGGTCGGCTTCGGAGGCAGACACGTCGACACGCCGTGCGTGAGCGCCTGATGCGCATTGCCCGCGAACTCGACGTGATCGAGCACGGCGAGACCTCCCTTGCGCGAACGATACGACGTGAGCGACTGCGAATTGCGCTTGCGATCGCCGTGGTCGAAGGCATCCTCGTCATCGCGGACGTCATCCCGTGGTGGGCCGTGCTCGCCTTCGCGACAGCGACGCTGGTGCTCTACGCGGCCGTGGGGCGCGAGAGCTCGAGCGCCGAGGTTCGAAACATCACGTGGATCGCGGCGGTTTCGCAACTCGTCGTCGTGCTCGTCCCCATCGCCGTTGTCGTCGTCGGCGCACTCGCGATCGCGGTCGTCGTCGGCTTTGCAATCGTGGCGCTCGTCGCGCTGCTTGCAGATCGCCGCTGAAGGAACAGGTGCGTGGTGCCGATCATCCAAGAGATGACCCGGATGCCTGCCCAAGCCTCTAGGAGTGGCGCCTATACTCCGAAGCCCGCAGCGATGGGGCGTGGCCAAGCGGTAAGGCAACGGGTTTTGGTCCCGTGATCCCAGGTTCGAATCCTGGCGCCCCAGCCATTTCGCCATCCATGGACACCACATCTCTCGGAGCACTCGTCATGGCCGGCGGCCTCGGCACGCGGATGCGCTCCTCTGTGCCCAAGCACCTCCACCCGATCCTCGGACGCCGCATGGTCGACTGGGTGCTCGCAGCCGCCGCGCCGCTCCGGCCGGCGCGTGTCGTCATCGTCAGCTCACCGGAGACTGCGGACGCATTCGGGGCGCTCGAAGTGGCCGTGCAGCTGCGCCCGCTCGGAACCGGCGATGCCGTCAGGTGCGGCCGGAGTGCGCTCGAAGGAGTCCCGGAGATCCTGATCCTTTCGGGCGACACGCCGCTCCTCACCTCCGAACTGCTCGCGGCGCTCCTCGAGACCCATCGTCGCGACGAGGCCGTCGCGACCGTGCTCTCCTTCGTCCCTGACGACATCCGTAGCTACGGCCGCATCGTGCGGGCCGCCGACGGCTCCCTCCAGGCGATCGTCGAGGCCGTCGATGCCACGCCCGAGATCCTCGCTTCGACGGAGGCGAACGCCTCGATCTACGTCGTGCGTGGCGACCTGCTCTGGCCGGCGCTCGACCGTCTCGAGCCCGCAAACGCACAGGGAGAGCTCTACCTGACGGATGTCGTGAGGGATCTCGTTCAGGCCGGCCATCGCGTCTCCGTGCACGTGGCCGCCGATCCCGCCGAGACGGAGGGCGTCAACACCCGGGTTGAGCTTGCCGCTGCAGCGGCTGTCCTACGAAACCGGATCAACCGCGAGCACATGCTCGCCGGCGCGACCATCGTCGATCCTGCGACGGCGTGGATCGAGCCGTCGGTCACGCTGGATCGCGACGTCGTCGTCCATCCATTTACCGTGCTGCGGGGGACGACGAGCATTGCCTCGGGCGCCGAGATCGGGCCGCACGTCGTCGCCGTCGACACCGAGGTCGGAGCCGGCGCGGTCGTCGGTCCATTCTGTTACCTTCGCCCAGGAACGGTGCTCGAATCGTCAGCGAAAGCAGGCACGTTCGTGGAGATCAAGAACTCGCGAATCGGCGAGGGGGCGAAGGTGCCGCACCTCTCGTACATAGGCGACGCCGAGATTGGTTCTGGCGCGAACATTGGTGCAGGCTCGATCACCGCGAACGTGAGCCACGCTCACCGTTCCGGGGATGCCAAGGCGAAGACAACCGTCGGGCGCGACGTCAGAGTCGGCGTGGACACTATGCTGATTGCTCCGGTCACTCTTCACGACGATGCGTGGACCGCTCCAGGCACGGTGGTCACCGATGACGTTCCTGCAAACTCCCTCGTCGGCTTCCCGCCGAGGCAGACGATCAAGGAGGGGCGAGGTGGAAAGCGCGACCGTTGAGCAGCCGCTGCCGGGGCTCGGCAGCAACACGCCGCAGTCGCAACTCCAGATCGGCCGGGCGATCGCGCTTGCGCCCAGCCGTCGCCTCGTGGTCGTCGCAGGGACGTCGCACACCGTCCTCGCCGAGAAGATCGCAGGTCATCTAGGCGTCGATCTCGGCCCGGTCGAGTTGAAGACGTTCGCGGACGGCGAGACCTATTGTCGCTTCGACGAGTCGGTGCGCGGAGCCGACATGTTCATCGTGCAGACGGCCGCAAAACCGGTAGCGCACCACCTGATGGAGCTCCTCATCATGGTCAATGCAGCACGCCTTGCATCCGCCCGCCGGATCACCGCGGTCATTCCCTGGTACTTCTACTCGCGACAGGACAAGAAGTCACGTCCACGTGAGCCGATCAGCGCTCGCCTCGTTGCCGACCTGCTCGAGACTGCAGGTGTCGATCGAGTCGTGACGATGGATCTCCATGCCGGCCAGGTTCAAGGCTTCTTCAAGATTCCCGTCGACCACATGGTCGCGGTGCCGATGTTCGCCCAGCACATGCGGGACATCCTCGGCCCCGATGTCGAGCGGGTCGCCGTCGCCCCCGACACCGGTCGCGCAAAGCTCGCGGGCAAGTTCGCCGACATGATCGGGGGCGGGCTCGTCGTCCTCAACAAGGAGCGACCCGGCCACAACCAAGCGCGCGTCACGGGCGTCATCGGCGACGTCGAAGGCAAGGTTGCGGTGATGACCGATGACATCATCGACACAGCGGGAACGCTCTGCGCGGGGGCCGAGGCGCTGCGCGAAGCCGGTGCGACGGCGGTCTACGCGTGCGCGACGCACGCGCTTTTCAACCCTCCGGCTCTCGAGCGAATCGAGGCAAGCGCCTTCGAGCGAGTGATCGTCACTGACACTGTTCCGGTCGACCCGCTGACGAAGCCCGTAAACGTCGAGGTGCTGTCGATCTCGGGGATCCTCGCCGAGACGATCAACAACATCTTCTCCGACGACTCGGTCTCGGCGATCTTCGCCGGCGAGAACCAGCTGTTCTAGGGCAAACCGCCCGTCGAAGCGTCGCAGTCCCGACATGGCGTCGCGCGGGGAGGTCTGGTTCGTCAATCTCAACCCAACTCGAGGGCGCGAACAGGCCGGGGGGCGGCACGCCCTCGTCGTTTCAGCGGATGGCTTTAATCACGGACGCGCCCGACTAGCGATCGTTGTGCCGTTGACCACGACCAGGCGCGGCATCCCTCTACATGTGCTTTCGCGGTGTTCGCCACTTACCGGACACTTGGGCTATGAGCGATACACAGACCGAGCACTCCAAGGCAGAGAACACATCGTCGAGCGTGCCGCCCGAGAGGAGCGCAGCATCTCGTCCATCGTGCGGCTCGCGCTCCGCGAGCACCGTGCGGCCGACACGCACGCGAGCGGCGAGGACGCATGATGGCGCACCCCGTGAGGTCGTTATCGGCAGCGGCCGCAGAAACCTTTAGCCCTCGATTGAGGGAATCTCAAAACGTCGCCCCGATGGTTCTCGGTGGCTGTCGCGGCCTGCTTGAGACCAGCACGTGTGCGCGACCGCTCGCGGCGGCCGGTTCCTCCTCCGGGGTTCCGGCCGTCGTGAGCACAAACCCACAACCCCAGAGGACATCATGACCGCCTCTCCAGCATCGTTCGAATCCCAGCTCCGCAAGATCTGGATTCGGCCCGACGTCCTCGCCGACGTCCTCGCCGAACCGAAGGCCGGGCTGATCCCTGCGACTGCCCGTCTGGCAGGGAACGTGCTGACGTGCACGAAAGGCGGCATCCACGTCGATGTGGGTGCTTGAGACCGGGGGCGCGCGCGGCGGCTTGGTGCCCACCCCGGCGATGAGGAAAGCGGCGCCAGCGCCTGCCAAGCCGGCAGCGCGCCCAACGCCGAAGGCCGCAACACCGGAGCCGCAGGAGAGCATCGAGCTGCGCGTCAAGGCGACACCAAAGATCACCCTCACGTTGTCGCCACTGACATGGGATGAGCTCCTTGACCTCGCTCGCGAGTCCAGCGACGGCCGCGAGACGGGTGGCTTCCTGTTGGCGACAGGCTCAAGTCATGGACTACAGAGGTGCGTGCGATTGAGCCGGTCAGGATGGTCACGGAGCGCTCGTGGGGGCTCAGCCAGGCTCGACTTTGGCTCCTTCATTCCGTTGCGGCAGACACGCCAGAAGTGGGCGCCCGACAGCTCTGACGAGGTTTGTCAGTGGCACACCCACCCTCATCCGGGATACGAACACAGGCACTCGATCGGGCTGCCCTCGAGAACAGACATGCGTACCTGGCTGTCGGCGCACGACTTTCTCGAGCGGGCGTTCTACGTGGGCATGATCCTGACGTCGCAGGACCCCGACAACCAGCGGTGGTTAAAGCCGCATGTCGCCGTCTGGATCATGCGGCGCGATGGGTATTTCGGCAAGCCGGTCTGTGAGCCGGGTTGTTCGAGGCGCGCTAACCGTGGGATCTTCAAGCAAGCCGCTCCCGCCGACCTCCACGGCCTCCCGCTCGACCCGACCCGCATCTACGCGACCGTCGACAGCCACGCAAGCGGCGAGCACCACGAAGTCGCAAACCTCACAACACGCCTGCCGGGCGACCACCCGATGGTGACCCGCACACCGTCCCTGTGGTTCGACATCACCGGCCTCGACGACAAAGGCATCGCATCGGTGCGCGCCGCCTACGCCAACCGCCGGTTCGACCAACTCGTCTTCACCGAGGACCCCGACATCACGAAAAACCACAACGGGCTCACCCCGGTCGCACGCCGATGAGCCGAGCGCCGCGCCCGCGTCTTGATCCGCTACCCCGACCTGCGACGCCTCATGACGTACCTGACGGCGAACACAACCAAGACAATGATGAGCGCGTACATCAGGAGCCAGGGCCACCAGCCGTGAGTCGCGAGAAGCATTCGAGCCTCCGATACGTCGGGGAAATCGGCCCGGGTGCGAAGCGGCCAGAGACTCCATCATCTACCTCACGCGCGCCCACGGTCGGATGCGCAACACACCGACCGGCCTGGCCACGTGTAAATCGGCAACGAACGTTGTCAGCTTGCCTGCGCTGCCACGGCCGCGAAGACGGAGCAAGAGCAAGCCTCGGGCGGCAGGTAGGGGGTAGGGCGACAGCCAAGAACGCGCGCGAGCGCTTTTCGCATCCCGCCACCTTTCTCGCAATTTTCTACGGATAAGAAACTTGGGACCCGCGCTGAGAATCGTCTAGCGGAGTGCTTCGGGGCTGACGACGTGGAGTCGGACGAATCCGCAGTTGCCGCAGTAGAAGCGGACAGGGATGAATCCGGTGAGCCATGCTCCGTAGTCGCTGGCTCGTTTGGGAGCGGTCGCGACGGTGGCGGGCTCACCGTCGTCGAATTGGTGCCAGTGGGGGTAACCGCAGCAGGGGCAGAGGACGTCTCGGTCGGTGGCCTTGTCGACGACGCCAACAGGGGTTGTTTTCACGGTGGTGGCCTCCTCGGGTGGTCTGACGGGATAACTATGACGCGGATTCCGAAGGGCCGGAAGCCGTCCGAGCAATTGCTCGAAGAAACGTCCCGGATACATGGACGGCGCTTCCGCCTGATGGTGCGACGTCCGGGCGCCGTCGTGGCCGACCGGAAGGGTGTCGGCGGCGCAGTCCGAGATGTAAAAGCGGTTGTGGTCGTTGCCGGTCGCACGCTGGTGGTGGGAGCAGCGGATCGACCCGAGCGTGGTAGCCCGGTATGTGGCGCTGCGGCTGTCGAAGCCGGATCTGGCGACGCTCTCGCGGTTGGAGTCGGAGCTCGGATTGACGCCGGCGTCTCTTCTTCGGCTGCGGTTGATGGTGGAGCATCCGGAGCCAGCGACCCTTCACCGACATGGAGCGAGATCAGTCGCTTTTACTTCAACGTTCCGCGCGCCGGTACTCTCGCCGCGGTTGACCCTGCGGTGTGGGCGTCGCTCGCTCGGGAGCGGGAACTCGAGCCGGGAGAGTTCATCGGCCTGGGCTTCGATGGATCCCACGAATGGGCAGCCCGCTGGCCCGACCGCGTCGTCGAGGTGACGACAAACACGATTCAGCGGTTCATGCCGATGGTCGACAGATTCCGCTCAGCGGTGAGCGGGCAGCCAGTGCGCATTGTCCGCAGGCGCATCGGGGCCCGCCCCGATGCCCACGAAGCCTCTCTCGACCACTCTTCGTCGTGACCACTGTCACGGCGGAAAAGGAGATGCGATGACGCTACGCCCGAAGGTTCCGACGGATCTCTCGCTGGCCCCAGTGGCGGCCGAGATCGACGCCAATCTCGAGCCTCTGCGCGACAAGTCGCCTACCGAGATCGATTTCGAGCTTCAGCTCGAGTTCAAGGGGCCGCTGGTCCCGAATACCCGTGAGGAGCGCGAATCGGCGATACTCGCGACAGCGCTGAGGGACGTGAACCGCCACGGGTGGGCTGCCGAGATCACCGACGACGCCTGTCGGCTGAGGCTGACCGGCGGTTCGGTATCGCTCGATCTCGGCCTGAGTGCCAACATTCTTCGGTTCGTCGAGACAGGCGGGCAGGGCGGCGCCCAGGTCACTGCAAGCCCGACGGTTCAGAGGACTGCCGGCGGTCGGAGCTAGACACGAGCGGATGTGCTGCGGCGCGGCCCGCTGGCGACGTCCGCTACAATCCGCCGCCGTGTCCGGGGACAGAATTCGACTCGAGGTAAAAGCGCGTGGTGCCGACCAGCTCGGCTCCGCCAGCATCCGTCGCCTGCGCAAGGAGGGTCTGATCCCGGGCGTGCTCTACGGAAAGGGCGCCGCACGTGCGATCGCAGTTGGCGAGCGCGACCTGCGCGCCGCGCTGACGGGCTCGTCGGGCCTCCACGCGATCCTCGACGTCGTCATCGACGGGCAGACCACGACGCATCCCTCTGTGCTCAAGGACTACCAGCAGCACCCTGTGCGAGGAACGCTGACGCACATCGACCTGCACGAGGTACGCCTCGACCAGCCGATCCAGACCGCCGTGGCGATCGTCGTCGACGGCGAGTCTCCCGGCGTCAAGCAGGGAGGCGTGCTCAACCAGGGTGTCCGCGAGCTGAACGTTTCGGCGCTCCCCGGCGCGGTTCCCGAGCACATCACCGTCGACATCTCGATGCTGGAGCTCGGTGACTCGCTGCGCCTCGAGGACCTGCCGGCCATCGACGGCGTCGAGTACCTCGACGATCCGCACGACACAGTGATTGCCACCATCGTCGCGCCTCGCGGAGCCGAGGAGGACGAAGCTGTCGAAGGAGAGGGCGTCTCCGGCGACGGCGAGCCCGCTGCGGGGGCCGACGGCGACGCAGCGGACTCCGGCTCAGACGCGGACTAGGCCGTGCGGCTCCGTGGGCGGAGCCCCGTTCCCACGAGCATCTCGTTGCTCGTCGTCGGGCTCGGTAACCCGGGTCGGGAGCACGCTCGCGATCGACACAACGTCGGCTGGATGGTGATCGACGAGGTCGCACGGCGACATGGGGCCACGTTCAAGGGGAAGTTCAGCGGGAAGCTCGCGCAGATACGTATCGGCGAGGAGAGGATCGCTCTCCTCGAGCCCGAGACGTACATGAACGACTCCGGGCGCTCGGTGGCTGCAGCCACGGCGTTCTTCAAGGTGGCGCCCGAGGCGACTGTCGTCGTCCACGACGAGCTCGATCTCGAGACCGGCCGCCTCCAGGTCAGGGCAGGCGGTGGCCTCGCCGGGCACAACGGGCTGCGATCGGTCGCCGCCGCGCTCGGGTCACAGGAGTTCATCCGCGTGCGTATCGGCGTTGGTCGGCCGGAGCGTGGCGATCTGAGGCCCGTAGCGGACTACGTTCTCTCGCCGTTCGCTGCGGCCGACGACGTCGACGAGATCGTCTCGCGGGCCGCCGATGCCGTCGAGGCCCTTTTCGCTCAAGGAACCGAGGGCGCGCAGCGCCTCTTCAACGACAGGTAGAAGTCACCGCGCCATGTCGCCGACGCTGCGTCCGACGTAGCCCACGGGGCATGTGGGAGCAAGTGCGTGCTGCGCGGTTAGCATGACCGTGCAGGGCTTCGGGCCCGCACGTGCCATGGACCAGCAGACGCCGCCACCGCTCCGCGCGCTCGTCGCGGAGCTCATCTCGTATGAGCGCTTCCAAGCGTTCGTGAAGGCATGGCCCGCACGGGCGCGGGTGTCGGATCCTGCGTTGCCGCTCCTGCTCGCCGCGCTCCAGACGGAGCTTTCGCGTGGGCTGCTCGTGCTGCTCCCCGACGACACCGAGGCCCGCGACGCTGCGGATGCAGCATCGTGGTATCTCGGCCCGGAACAGGTCGCACTGCTGCCAGGACGGGGCGTTCGGCTCGAGTCGGGTCTCGCGCCGCCGCCGCATCTCGTCGGCGAGCGCCTCCGCGCGCTCGATGTGCTTGCAGCCGGTGGTCTCGTCTGCGCGTCGGCGACGGCGCTCGGCCAGTTGATGCCACCGCTCGAGGAGCGTCCGGCGACCGTCACGCTGCGGGTCGGCGACGAGCCGGGGCTGGACGGGCTCGCGGGACAGCTCGCCGATGCCGGCTACGCACGGGTCGACCGTGTCGAGGAGCGCGGCGAGTTCGCCGTCAGGGGCGGGATCGTCGACATCTTCCCGTCCACGGGCCGCGAGCCGGTCCGCGTGGAGCTCTACGGCGACGAGATCGAGCAGGTCCGGGCATTCTCCCCGTTCACGCAGCGTGCTCTCCATGCCCTGGAGGGCGTGATCGTCTATCCGGCTGTGGAACGACGGGCCGATCTCGATCACAAGGACGGTACGCTGCCGACCGCGCCCGTGGCTCCCGTCGCGGGGCCACCGGACGTGGTCTGGCGTTCAGCCGACGTCCAGGCTGCTTGGGCAGATGAGGGAATCGAGCCGATCGATCTCGATGCAGCGGCCGATCTCGATCCATTCCCGCGTGGCCAGGCCTTCTCCTTCGAGGCACAGCGGCCGGCCATCGCCGCGCGCGGCCTCGCCGAGACCGAGGCCGAGCTGTCGGGACTCACGCGTGCGAAGCAGAGGGTCGTGGTCGCGTTCCCGCATCGCGGTGAGGCACTGCGCACCCAGTCGCTCCTCCGCCAGGTGGCGATGGAGCCGCTCGAGCCGGGCGCTGGGATGCCGTCGGAGCCGGGTGTGCGCTACGTGGTTGCTCCGGCGCGACGGGGGTTCGTCTGGCGCGATCTCGGCCTCGTCTTGCTGCCGGACACGCAGGTGTTCCGCAAGCGGCCGGCGCGGGCCGACACCCGGCTCGGCCGGGCGCTCGCGTCGTTCGCCGATCTCCGAACGGGTGACTTCGTCGTGCACGAGGACCACGGTGTCGGAAAGCTGGTCGGGTTTGAGACGAAGGAGGTCGCCGGTGTCACGCGCGACTACCTCTTCCTCGCCTTTCGGGGCGAGGACAGGCTCTACGTCCCGCACGAGCAGCTCGGGAAGCTGTCCAAGTACATCGGCGCCGACGCGTCGGCGCCGGCTCTGTCGAAGCTCGGCGGCAAGGCGTGGCAGAACCTCAAGACACGCGCACGAGAAGCGGTACACGAGCTCGCAGGCGAGTTGCTCGCCCTCTACGCGCAGCGCCAGCGCGCAACCGGTGTTGCGCTGGAGCTCGACAACGACTGGCTCGAGCGGCTCGAGGCGTCGTTTCCCTACCGGGAGACCGACGACCAGGCGCGCGCGATTGACGCTGTCAAGGCCGATCTTGCATCGGAGCGACCGATGGACCGACTCGTCTGCGGCGACGTCGGGTTCGGCAAGACCGAGGTCGCCGTGCGTGCTGCCTTCGCGGCTGCAGTCAACGGCCGCCAGACGCTCGTGCTCTGCCCGACGACGATCCTCGCCGAGCAGCACTGGAACACCTTCCGCGAGCGGTTCCGCGACTTCCCGGTCAGGGTCGAGATGGTCTCGCGCTTCCGCAAACCGGCCGAGACGAAGCAGGTTCTCCGGGACTTCGCCGACGGTAAGGTCGAAGTCCTCGTCGGCACGCATCGCATTCTCTCTCGCGACGTGATCCCCAGGGCCCTCGGCCTCGTCATCCTGGACGAGGAGCAACGGTTCGGGGTCGCGCAGAAGGAGTTGCTCAGATCGCTTCGCCTCGAGGTCGACGTGCTCGCGCTCTCCGCAACTCCAATCCCCCGCACTCTCCACATCTCGCTCGCGGGCCTCCGCGACATTTCGGTAATCGAGACGCCACCCGAAGGGCGCAGGCCGATCCGTACGATCGTCGGGGAGTACGACGAAGAGGCGATCAGGACGGCGCTCGAGAAGGAGCACTTGCGTGGAGGTCAGTCGTTCTACCTCCACAATCGCGTCGAGTCGATCGAGGACGCGGCCGAGAAGCTGCGCCAGCTCTGTCCTGAGTTGCGTGTGCTCGTCGCCCACGGCCAGCTCGGCGAACGCGCGCTCGAGGATCGTATGCACGCGTTCCTGGCGGGCGATGCCGACGTGCTCGTCTCGACGACGATCATCGAGTCCGGGATCGACATCCCGCAGGCGAACACCCTCGTCGTGGAGCGGGCCGACATGCTCGGCCTCAGCCAGCTCTACCAGATCCGCGGCCGGGTCGGGCGCTCGGACGTGCCGGCCCACGCGTATCTGCTCTATCCATCTGCAGCGGAGCTCTCCCCCGAAGCCCGTACTCGACTGGCGACGCTTGCCGACCACACCGAGCTCGGCGCAGGCTTCCAGATCGCAATGCGCGACCTCGAGATCCGCGGCGCCGGCGACCTGCTCGGGGCGGAGCAGTCCGGCCACGTCGCGGCGCTCGGGTTCGAGCTCTACGTCGAGATGCTCAACGACGCAGTGGCGGAACTCTCGGGCCGGACTCGTGTCGCGGCGCGCCCGGTACGGGTCGACGCCCGCATCGACGCCTACATCCCGGCGGCCTACATCAGCTCGGAGGCAATGAAAATCGACCTCCATCGGCGCGTCGCGCTCGTCGAGAGCGACGACGAGCTGCGGGAGCTCCGGGCAGCAACCGAGGACCGCTTCGGGCCACTGCCGGAGCCCGTCGACAACCTCTTCACGATCCAGGAGGCTCGCCTGCAGGTCGCAGCGATCGGCGCCGACTACCTGATCTATCGTGGCGGGAAGGCAACCGTGGGTCCGCTCTTGCTCGGCTCGACCGAGCTGCGTGCCCTTCGTGGCGAGGTCGACACCGCCGTGTACAGCACCGCGCGGCAGGAAGTGACGCTGCGGGCCGAAAACCTGCCCGAGGCATTGCGGCTTCCTGTTGCTATCATGAGATCACGTCTGGCCGCCTGACTGTCGCCTGACGTTTTTTTTATGCCGACGTCTAAGAGCTCATGACCAAGTCCAGATTCCTCATCGCTTTCGTCGGCCTTCTCGCTGTCCTCTTCGTCGCCGGCTGTGGTAGCAGCGTCTCCGTGCCAACCGGCTCGGTCGCCGTCGTCGACGGCCAGGAGGTCACCCAGGAGCAGCTCGACACGATCATGGCGCGCGTCAAGAAGTCGTACGAGGCCAACAAGCAAGAGTTTCCGAAGGCGGGCTCGTCGGACTACACGGCTCTGCAGAACCAGGCGGTCGCCTATCTCGTCCAGATCCAGGAGTACGAGCAGCAGGCGAAGGATCTCGGCGTGTCAATATCCGACGCGGATGTGGACAAGCGCGTCGTCGTGTTGAAGAAGCAGTACTTCGGCGGGGACGAGGCGAAGTTCAAGAAGCAGATCGCCACCCAGGGATATACGCCGGAAACGTTCAGGGACGAGGCGCGGCTTCAGATCCTCCAGCAGAAGCTCTACGCGAACATCACCAAGAACGTGAAGGTCTCCGACGCGGACGCACAGGCGTACTACAACAAGAACAAGGCCCAGTACACGACCGCTGAGTCCCGTAAGGTCAGGCACATCCTGGTCAAGACGAAGGCCGAGGCCGAGAGCGTGTACCAGCAGCTCCAGAACGGCGCCGACTTCAAGGCGCTCGTGACGAAGTACTCGCTCGACACCGGTTCCAAGCAGACCGGAGGCGAGCTCACCGCCACCAAGGGGCAGCTTGTCCCTCCCTTCGAGAAGGTGGCGTTCAGCCTTCCTGTCAACACGATCTCGAAACCGGTGAAGTCGCAGTACGGCTACCACATCATCGAGGCGGTCTCGGCGGTCACCCCCGCCTCGGTCACGGCGTTCGCGAAGGTCAAGGCACAGATCGTCGCCCAGCTCAAGCAGCAGAAGCAGAGCGACGCGGTAGCTACGTGGACAGCCGACGTCACCAAGAAGTTCAAGGACAAGGTCTCGTACGCGACGGGCTTCGAGCCGCCGGCCGCCGCCACGACGTCCACGTCGGGCACCACCACCGGCTGACGCAGTAGTGGCGCTCGGTCAGGCGCTGCTCGACCTCCAGGCGCTCACCCTCCGCCTCAGGCGCGAATGCCCCTGGGACAGGGAGCAGACGCTGCAGACGATCGTGCCGCACACAGTCGAGGAGGCCTACGAGGTAGCCGACGCTGCGCTGGCCGGCACTCCAGAGAAGCTCGTCGACGAGCTCGGCGACCTCCTGTTCCAGGTGTACTTCCTCGCGCTTGTGCTCGAGGAGCGCGGGGAAGGAAGCCTCGAGGCCGTCGTGGCCGCCGTCCACGCCAAGCTCGTGAGGCGGCATCCGCATGTCTTCGGCGATGCCAGTGCGCAGACCGCGAGCGAGGTCAAGGAGCGCTGGGAGGCGATCAAGGTCGAGCAGGAGAGCAGGAGCGGAATCTTCCACGAGGTGCCTACCTCGTTGCCGGCACTGCTGCACGCCCGCAAAGTGCAGCGCCGCGCTGCGGCCTCCGGGTTCGACTGGCCTGACCTCGACGGCCCACTTGCCAAGCTGCGCGAAGAGGTCGCGGAGCTCGAGGAGGCGGCTGGAGGCCGTGTTCCTCAGCCCGAGACCGAGCCCGATCCGTTGACGTTCTCTGAGATCGGCGATGTTCTCTTCTCCGTCGTCAACGTCGCTCGCCGGCTCAACGTCGACCCCGAGTTGGCGCTGCGGGCATGCTCTCGACGCTTCGTCGAGCGGGTCGAGCTCGCAGCTGAGGACGCCTATCGCGGTGGCAAGACCTGGTCGGAGCTGCCGCTCGAGGAGCAGGATGGCTACTACGATGCCGCAAAGCGCCGGCTCGCCGTCGGCTCACCGACCAGTCTGCCCAGGAGGAAGCACACGTGATCGTCCACGTCCACGGCCGCCAGATCTTCGACTCGCGCGGCAATCCGACAGTCGAAGTCGACGTCGTGCTCGATTCCGGTGCCCTGGGACGGGCCGCGGTGCCGTCCGGCGCTTCGACAGGTGAGCACGAGGCGGTCGAGCTGAGAGACGGGGGGGACGCGTACCTCGGGAAGGGCGTCGAGCGCGCCGTCGCAAACGTGAACGGGGAGATCGCCGAGGCGCTCGTCGGACTCTCGTCCGCGGACCAGCGTGACGTCGACGCCGCGCTGATAGCCCTCGACGGAACGGCGACGAAGAGCCGGCTCGGCGCCAACGCGATCCTCGGCTGCTCGCTCGCCGTCGCGCGGGCGGCCGCCGAGAACGCCGGTGTGCCGCTCTACCGTTGGATCGGAGGCACGAACGCCCACATTCTGCCGGTGCCGCTCTTGAACGTCGTCAACGGCGGCGCGCACGCCCAGAACTCGATCGACTTTCAAGAGTTCATGCTCGTTCCGGCCGGAGCGGAGACGTTCTCCGAGGCGCTTCGGATCGGGACGGAGACGTACCACGAGCTGAAGGCACTCCTGGCGGAGCGTGGGCTCTCGACGAGCGTCGGTGACGAGGGTGGGTTCGCGCCCGACCTCCCCTCTGCCTACGAGGCCTGTGAGGCGATCCTCGAAGCGGCCGAGCGCGCAGGTCATCGGGAGAAGGTCGCGATCGCGCTCGATCCGGCGACGAGCGAGCTCTATGCGGACGGTGTGTACACCCTCGAGCGCCAGGGCGGTACGCTGGACGGAGCCGGGATGATCGACCTGTGGGCCGACCTCGTCGATCGCTTCCCGATCGTGTCGATCGAGGACGGGCTCGCCGAGAACGATTGGGCGACGTGGCAGACGTTCACCGACCGTCTCGGTGGTCGCGTCCAGCTTGTCGGCGATGACCTGTTCGTCACGAACGTCGAGTTCTTGCGGCGCGGGATCGTCGAGAAGGTCGGCAACGCCATTCTCGTCAAGGTCAACCAGATCGGCACGCTCACGGAGACCCTCGACGCGATCGAGCTCGCGCGCGCCAACGGCTACGCGGCGATCATCTCGCACCGCTCCGGAGAGACCGAGGACTCCACGATCGCCGACCTCGCCGTCGCGACGAACGCCGGGCAGATCAAGACCGGCGCGCCGTCGCGCTCCGATCGCGTGGCGAAGTACAACCAGCTGCTTCGCATCGAGGAGGAGCTCGGCGGGCAGGCGCTGTACCCAGGCTGGGACGCTTTCCCACGCGCGTCTCGCTGAGCTCCTTCGGCGCCCGTCCCCTTCGCTCCAGTCGCACGGACTGTCCGGCCCGAGCGTCCTCGCGGGGAGGAGCTAGTCGGTAGCCTGGCTCATGTGACTTCCATCGCGCGCAAGACCAAGATCGTCGCGACGATCGGCCCCGCTACGTCCACCCTGGACGAGATCCGTGACCTGATCGGTGCGGGGATGAACGGAGCGCGGCTCAACTTCTCCCATGGCACGCAGGCCGATCATGCCCTCCGTGTCGAGCGCGTGCGCGCAGCCCAGGAGGCCATGGGCACCCACGTCGCGATCATCGCCGACCTTCAGGGTCCCAAGCTTCGAGTTGGAGAGCTCGAGCAGCCGATCCACCTCAACCGCGGGTCGTCGATCGTCATCGCCGGCGAGGACCAGGCACGCGCCGACGACATCCCTGTCAGCCCGGCCGTGCTCGGCTCTGTGCTCTCGCCCGGAAACGACGTGCTGATCGACGACGGGCTCGTGCGGCTTCGCGTGGAGCGCGTGGACCGAGGTCGCGCAGACTGTCAGGTCGTCGTAGGCGGCGTCGTCAACTCTCACAAGGGCGTGAACCTGCCGGGCGTTCCCTTGCCGATCCCGTCGCTTACGCGCAAGGACATCGACGATCTCCAGTTCGCGCTCGAGCTAGGAGTGGACTACGTCGCACTGTCGTTCGTTCGCTCGGCGTCCGACGTACGTGCCCTCCGAACGCTGATCGAGGCATCCGGCTCGACCGCCCACGTGATCGCCAAGATCGAGAAGTCGGAGGCGATCGCGGCGCTCGACGACATTCTCGGCGAGACGAACGCCGTGATGGTGGCGCGCGGCGATCTCGGGGTCGAGATCGGGGTTGCCGAGGTGCCGCTCCTGCAGAAGCGGATCATCCTCAAGAGCCTCGAGCGAGGCAAGCCGGTGATCACGGCGACTCAGATGCTCGAGTCGATGGTCCATTCCCCCGAGCCGACTCGCGCCGAGGCGTCGGACGTCGCGAACGCCATTCTCGATGGGACGTCCGCGGTGATGCTCTCGCAGGAGACGGCCGTGGGCGAGTATCCAGTCGAGACAGTTGCCTACGTCGATCGGATCGCGCGTGCGATCGAGCCGAGCCTCGGCTACCGGCACGAGCTCCCGCGCGCCGAGGACGAGCCGACGATCGGCCAGGCGATGTCGAACGCGGCCTGCGACATCGCCGAGGCACTCGCGGCCACCGCGCTCATCGTTCCGACGTCCACGGGCCGGACGGCTTCGGCCGTGGCCCGGCTTCGGCCTCGCAGACCCATCATCGCGCTTACGCACCTGCGCGAGTCGCTCCAGCACATGGCCATCGAGTGGGGCGTGACGCCCATCGAGATTCCCCTGACCGCAGATGTCGAGGACCTCCTCGAGCGCTCGATGGTTGCCGCACGGGCCAGTGGCCTGGTCGAGCCGGGCGATCGTGTCGTCATCACGGCCGGCACCGCCGTGAACATCGCCGGCTCGACGAACACGATTCGAGTGCACATCGCGTGAAGGGGAGCGTCTTCCGGTCGCGAACCGGTGGGTGTGGCATCGAGGGGGACAGCTCGCTTGCGTCGGCGTCCGAGAGCGCGCCTCGCCGTTCTCGCGGCTCTGGTCGTGCTCGGATTCCTCTACTACCGGCCGATCTCGTCGTACCTCGAGACTCGCCATGCGCTCGACGCGCGCCGCGCGAACGTTGCAGCTCTACGCGCGACCCGGTCTGATCTGGAGGCGCGGCTCGAGGCATCGTCGAGCGCGATCGCGCTCGCCCGTGCCGCACGTCGTATCGGCTACGTCCGCCCCGGCGAGCAGCTATTCATCGTCAAGGGCATCGCAGCCTGGCGACGCGTCCACCGAGCTACGTCTCCATGAGAGCACTCACGGTTGAGAGCACGCCGCGTTGGCGGGGTAGTCGCTTGCGAACGAGGCACAACGAATAGAAGGCGTGGCCCGAGAAGCGGCATTCTCAACCCGAGCCTTGCTCTACTCTCACCGTTATGAACGACAGGGATCGGGTGGCCGCTCAGATCGGTCGCGAGCCACGTGCGTTCCGGCGCGTCGCCGTCGAGTGCCCGTTCGGGGGCCCGGCGGTGACCGAGCAGGAGCCGTACGACCGTGACGGGAACCCGTTTCCGACCACTTACTACCTCACCTGCCGACATCTGGTGACGGCGCTCGCTCGCATCGAGGCAGACGGAGGCGTCGAGCGTTGGAGCGCGCTCGCCGAAAGGGATCCCGAGCTTCGCGAGAGCCTCCGCGCCGCGAGCGACGAGCAGCGCACCTTGCGTGGCGCTCTTGCGGGACGATCCGTGGGCCGCGACGGTGGGACGTCGCTCCTGCTCGGGATCGGCGGGTCGCACCGCCCTGAGCGCCTGAAATGCCTCCATGCGCACGTTGCCTACGCACTCGCGCGCCCCGGGTACGAGCTTGGCAGGCGGATGCTCGCCGAGGTCGCGGAGCCGTGGCCCGCCGGCACTTGCTGCTCGTTGGCGCAGTTCGGGGACAGCCGGCGATGAGCGTGGTGGTCGAGAGTGCCATGCTCGATTGGGAGGTCGGCTACCGGTGTCTTCTCGACGCCCGACGTGATCCGACCCTGAGACACCGGCTCGAGGAGCAAGTCGACGCTGTTACGGCCGCGCTTCGCCGCCGGATCGGCCCGACGTTCACACTCGCCGAGTTGGCAGATGCGTATGCCGGAGCCGAGCGCTGGGTCGTCGACGCGATGGAGGACGAAGGGATCGACGATCCCCTCGTCCTCCGGACGCTGGCGACGGCGGGCGATGCCGCGTTCCATCTCTACGCTCGCGGCGCTGTCGACTACACGCCGTGATCGAGCCGAGCGCCACACCGCCTCGCGACCGACGTCGTCGCCGCGCCCGTCGCCGTTGGCTGCGCCCCACGCTCATCGCGCTGGCGTTCGTCGTCGTCTTCCTCGTGGGCCTCTCGCTCGGCAAGGCCGTCGAGGAAGGACCCGTCCCCACGACCACCAACACGATCGTCCGGACACTCGAGCCGCTGCCGCAGACGCCGGCCAGGTAGCCGCGTGCCTGCGCACGTGCCTGCTCAGGCAGGCACAACCCGTGAACGCTTCGTTCCGGCCACCGATCGTAGGCGCTCGGGCGCCCTCGGCGCCGCGGCGGTGCCTGTCTGAAGCCCGGGCACCAGGTGGCCGTTAGACCTCTACATCTCCTCGGAGGCTTGGAGCAACCCGCTGACGATCACGCCTACCGCTGCGACGAGGCTGATCCAGATCCCGATTCCGCGACCGGCGAAGAAGAAGTCGTCGGGAATCGAGATGACGCGCACGAGGACGAAGATCGTCGCGAGGGAGCCGAGGGCGATCGTGACGAGGCTCTCGGGCACCGCCGCTGGGAGCTGGAGTCCGAACTCACGCGCGATGATCAGTGCGAGCACGGCGACGCCGACGACGAAGACGAGCTTGCCGAGCACGCCCGTGTGCCAACCGATCACGGAAACCGTTACGCCCTCGCTGCCGCCGGCATACCAGCCCGTGAACGCGGAGATCGCAAGGACGAGACCGGTGACGAACGTCAGCCTCTCACCGATGCCGAGGATGAGGTCGCGGTGCCCGGTGGGCTGATCGTAGGCGGCCACGAGGGTGAAGTATGAGCCACGCACCGGCTGGAGTCACGTACTAACGGTGGTTCCGGGGCGCGGTTGGAGCTGTCCCGCTGGCATCCCGACGTGTTTCGCGCCTGGAGCGAGCACTAAACTTCGTGCATGGCGAGGCGTGCCCCGACTGTGGCTCCCGACGATGCGGGGGAGAGCGCCGACGCACCGCCGATCGATCCCAACGCGATCGATCGCGCCTATCGCGCCCACCGGGCCAAGCGTCGCGCGCGGGTGGAGCGACGACGCCGGCACAAGCATGCCGGACGACGCTTCTGGATCTCGCTTCTCCTCCTAGTCGTCGCAAGCGCCGCGTTGCTGGTTACGACCTGGCACGAGATCCAACGCCTCTTCGGGCTTTAGCTCCTTCCCGCCGATTGGCGCATGTGAGCCGTGACCCGGGTAGGCGCGAAGGAGCAAAAGCTCTGGGCTATGCCCTTGAACTCTCCGTGAAGTCGTGCGCTCGGCGTCAGGGAGGCCTTACGATCCGGTGGCGGGATGCACCGGACACCGCGTCGCTACCGTCTCGTTGAAAGAAGGCGCAGCCGAAGAATGAAGCTACTACCCCCGACCAGCAGCCACGAGTTCTCGCCCACGTCTATCAGGGGGAAGTAGCTTGCAGCTCTTCCGAACGAACGAGCGTCTGCTGCGCATCGGACATCGGGGGGCGGCAGCGCTCGCACCAGAGAACACGCTGCGAGCTTTCCGGAGCGCGATCGAGCACGGTGTCGACCTGATCGAGTTCGACGTGATCGACCTGCAGCGCGGGCCGCTCGTCGTCGCTCATTCGGACAGGTTGGAGGAGGTCAGCCACGGCGCCGCGCGCGGTCGTGTGCGACCACTGACGCTCGAGCAGCTCAGAGAGCACGCCCCTGAGCTGCCGACGCTCGACGAGGCGCTCGCGTTCTTCGTCGACGAGGCTCCAACCACGGGCCTGCACATCGACCTCAAGCTCGCTCGGCGCCTCGGCGAGGTCGCTGCCGCGGTGGAGCGCTATGGCCTCGCCGGGCGAACCGTCGTCAGCTCTCACCACATTCCAAGCCTGCGCGCGATCGCGAGGGGATCCGGCGCCATCACTCTCGGTCTTACCTACCCCGAGGACAGGTTTGGCGTATCGCGCAAGCCGTACCTGTGGCCTGTAGTCGCAGCAGGGCTGCAGGGAATGCGGGCGGTGGCGCCGGCGAGGGTCTCCCGGCTGATCGAGCTGGCCGATGCCGGCGCGCTGATGCTCCAGCACGCACTCGTCACGCCAGGGATCGTGCGGCGGGCGCATGCCGCCGGGGTGCCGGTGCTCACGTGGACGGTCGATCAGCCCACCGATCTTGCGCGTGTCGTTGCTGCGGGTGTCGACGGGGTTATCACGAACGACCCCCGGATCTTCGTCCAGGTTCCTCCCGCCTCGACCCGCGGGTCGGGTGTCGCTCCGGGTACACTTTCGGCGTGAAACGGGGCTCGTCGCTTGCGTTGCTCGTTGCGTGCGGGCTCGCCGGCTTTCTTTGCGCTGTCGCCCTGTCGCTCGTGCCGCATGCCGATGCCGACACCGGGACCGGAGACACGAGTACGGTTCCGCCGACCACGAGCGTCCCGACGACCACGATCCCGCCGACGGTGACGCAACCTGTGACACCGGCTCCCGTTGTCACGCAGACAAAGCCTGCCGTACGGCGACCGTCGATAATCGCTGCCGGCGTCACGGTCGGCAACATCCTCGTTGGCGGGCTATCGCCGCTGCAGGCGAAGGAGCTCGTCCAGAAGCGCTTCCGCCGCTCACTCACCCTTGTCGTCTCGCCGACACGAAAGATCCGGGTCGACGTTGCGGAGCTCGGCGCTACCGCCTACCTTGGAGACGCCGTGGATCGCGCACGGATTTCACGCCCTGGTGCGGCCGTGCCACTCAAGGTCGACGTCGCCCGACCGAGGCTAGAGCGCTACGTCAAGAGCCTCGCTGCGAATCTCGACCGTGCGCCTGTGGATGCGAAGGTCGTGCTCCGCAACCTCAAGCCGCTCGTCAAGCCCGACGCGCCCGGTCGCAGGCTCAAAGCGCTCGTGACGCAGCGCACGCTCATGCTCGACCTGAAGACGCATGTCCGCGATCCCGTCGGCCTTCCTTTCGTCCTGATCGAGCCGAAGGTGACGCAGGCCACAATCGGGAAGGCGATCGTGATCCGCCGGGGGTCGAACAAGCTGTTCCTCTACAACGGCGAGAAGCTCCTTCGCGTCTTCCACGTCGCTACCGGCCAGTCGATCTACCCGACCCCGCTCGGTTCGTTCGAGATCATCGCGATGTGGCGCAATCCCTGGTGGTACCCACCGAACTCCGACTGGGCAAAGGGCGAGGAGCCCGTACCGCCCGGCCCGAGCAACCCGCTGGGCACGCGCTGGATGGGGATCTCGTCGCCGAACGTCGGTATTCACGGCACGCCGAACGCCGCCTCGATCGGCTACTCCCAGTCGCACGGCTGCATCCGGATGCTGATCCCTCAGGCCGAGTGGCTGTTCGATCACGTCACCGTAGGGACGCCCGTGTACATCGTGCCGGCGTGACCAGGGGCTCGCTGTGAAGGTGGGACCCGCGCAATTGGGGGCCGGCACCGTGGTCGCTGCTCTCGCCGCTACTTGCCCCACGCTTACGACGGGCCTCGAGCGACCACGCGTAATGCTCTTCCCGGCGCGATGAGGTTGAAGGCGATCGGTCAAGGAGTCGCAGTCGCGACAGTCGTCGCTCTCCTCGGGCTTCTCGTCTGGAAGATCGCGTTCGCCGACCGAGGTGGCGCGGCTGCAGAGCTGGCGAAAGGGGAGCATCCCGTAGCTCCTGGCTTCTCGCTCCCGCGGTTGGACACGGAGTCGAACCTGTCGCTTGCGTCCCTTCGTGGCAAGGGGGTCGTCGTGAACTTCTGGGCCTCGTGGTGTGAGCCGTGCAAGGACGAGGCGCCGATGCTGCAAGCCGCGTATGAGCGCTACCGCGCTCGCGGGCTCGTGGTCGTCGGCGTCGACCTGGAGGACTTTCGCTCCGATGCGCGCTCCTTCATGCGTCGTTACGGCCTCACCTATCCCGTCGTTCATGCGAAGGACAAGGAGGCGCTCGTCGGCAGGTACGGCGTGACGGGCTACCCCGAGACCTTCTTCATCAACCGCACTGGCCGGCTTGTTGGCGAGAGGATCGCCGGCGCGATCAACCTTCGCGACAACCCCGAGCGTTTCGCCGCCGGGATTCGGGCTGCGCTCGAGGGCGCACCCGACGCCCGATGAGGGCGCTAGCCCTCCTTACGGCGTGTGTCGCGCTCATCGTCCCAGGCGTCGCGCAAGCCGGGACGCCGAGCGCCGCAGCGCTCGAGGCGCAGATCGTCTGTCCCACCTGCAAGACGACCGTTGCGCTCTCCGACGCCCCTGTTGCCCGCCGGATCAAGCACTTCATCAGAAACCGGATTGCTGCAGGTGACTCTGCCGGCGAGATCAAAGCAGCCCTCGTTTCGCAGTTCGGCGTCGCCGTACTCGCCGAGCCCCAGACCAAGGGCTTCGATCTCCTCGCCTGGCTGCTACCCGCCGCAGGCCTCGCGATCGGAGTGGTGGCGGTGGGGAGCGCAGCCTACGTCTGGAGTAGACAACGGGGGACCGTCGAGGAGGAGCCACTCGATCCTGAGCTCGAGCGTCGACTCGACGACGAGCTCGCCCGCTTCGACGGGTCTCCGTAACTCCTTCCCACAGGATCATGCGAGTGGTGAGGACTGGCTCGAGGCGGCGGGGAAGGAGACCCCGCTTCACCCCGGCTGCTGACGGGGGCCGGAGTCTGCCGGCGCTTCTCGTGACCTTGTCCGGACGGCGGGCCACCTAGCGGGTGCTCGAGCAGCTTCCCATCGCTTTCGCGGCCGGTTTCCTGTCGTTTCTCGCGCCGTGCGTGCTTCCCCTCGTGCCCGGCTATCTCTCCGCCGTCTCAGCGGTCGAGGCGGATCGGCTCGGGGAGCCGGGTGCAGCTCGCCGCGTCGTGCGAGCAAGCATCCCGTTCGTCGTCGGCTTCACGGGCGTGTTCGTCGTGCTCGGCGCGGGGGCTGCGGCCGTCGGGGGCGTTGTCGGCACGAACCAGTTTCTCTTCGAGCAGATCGCCGGGTTCGTGCTCGTCGTGCTCGGGCTGGCGTTCATGGGGCTTCTGCCGTGGCCGGAGCGACTTCTCGGCGCGGGGCTCGTCCAGGGCGCGCACCGGCGACGATCGAGTCTGCTGCTCGGCGGCGCGTTCGCGGTCTGCGCCGCTCCGTGCATTGGCCCCGTGCTCGCAGGGATTCTCCTGCTTGCGGGCGATTCGAGCACCGTGCTCGAAGGATCGGTGCTGTTGCTCGCATACTCGGCAGGGCTCGCCGTTCCGTTCATCGTGGCCGGCGCCGTCTTCACACGCGCCATGGGGGCGTTCCGCTGGCTCCGTGACCACTACACCGCGATTCAGGTCGCAAGCGGGGCGATTCTCGTGGCGCTTGGCCTGCTCCTCTTCTTCGGTCGGTTCTACGTTCTGCGCATCTATCTGAACCGGTTTCTCGAGGCGCTCGGCGTGGCCTGAGGGACCAGGCCTGACAACGAGGCCCGACGGGCTGATAGTGTCGCCCTGTGGCCACGATCCTGCTCGTAGGGGTCGATCTCTTCTTCCGTGGGAAGCTCGACGGGCTCCTGGTAGGTCATCGTCTGATCACGACGGACACCGTCGCGGCTCCGGATCTCGTCATTGCCGACATCACGCGGGTCGACGCCGACGAGGTCGCAGAGAGCTGGCCCGAGATCCCGATCATGGGCTTTACGAACCACACGGACCGGGCCGGGCTGCAACGCGCGCACGCCGCCGGATTCGATCAGGTGATCGTCAAGTCGGCGCTCGTCGAGCGCGGAGCTGCGCTGGTCGAGGAACTCATCGGGGAATGACAGCGGCTACCGAGAGCACGCGGCGCGTATCTCGATAGACTCCCCTGGTCCTGACGTCGACCCCCACATACCTATGACCTACATCATCTCCGAACCATGCATCGACATCAAAGACCGCTCATGCGTTGACGTCTGCCCGGTCGATTGCATCCATGAGTTCGAGCGCATGCTGGTGATCGATCCCGAAGAGTGCATCGACTGCGGGGCCTGCGAGCCAGAGTGCCCGGTCGAGGCGATTTTCCCCGAGGACGCCCTCCCTGACAAGTGGCAGCCGTTCGTCAAGATCAACTACGCGTTCACCGACGGCGCGGATGTGATCAACCCGCTCGTCCAGGAGTACGCAGTAGCGAACAACGTCCAGAACGAGCCGCTCGAGTAGTCCACGCCCGCAGGATGTCGGCTACGTCCAGGTCTGGCCGTAGCCCTCGTCTCAGAAGCGAGTTCCTAGCGGACCGCGGACGAGGTGGGAATGGTAAGCCGCATGAGCGTCCCCGTCTCTCCACGAGTCGTCACGGTCAGCGTTCCGCCGAGCGACGCCGCCCGGTCGGCGAGCGCGTCGAGCACTTCCTGTCGCCGCTCTCTCGACCCGTCGTCCTCGACTTCGAAAACGAAGCCGGCAGCGCCCGCCGATTCGATCCGGATAACCACGCGAGACGGTGGACCGCGTCGAACGGCCTGATCGAGCGCCTCCCGGAGGACCTGGTAGACGCCCGACTGCGCAGCGGCACCGAGCTCTGGCGGATCCGCCAGCTCGAGCACGACGACGACGCCACGACGACGCGTCGTCTGGTCGGCGAGCGCATGGAGGGCGGCCGCCAGTCCGCGATCGGCGAGCTGCGCAGGCTCGACCCCCGTCACGAGCTCGCGCAGGTCGGCGAGCGCCTCTCGCGTCAGGTCCCGGGCTCGTGCGACGATCGTCGCGACGCTCGCGGCGTCACCTGCTGTTGCTGCTGCTGTGGCGGCATCCAGCATCTGGCCGATCGCGGAGAGATGCTGCACCGGCCCGTCGTGGAGCTGCTCTCCCAGCCTTCGCCGCTCGTCCTGCTCGGTGAGGAGGCGTTGGAGGAGGGGGTCGCTCTCCTGGGTCAATCGATCATCGCCTCGCGGAGCGCGATCGCGACCGCCTGCGTGCGCGTGTCGGCTTCGAGCTTCGCGAGAATGTGGCGAACGTGGCTCTTCACGGTCTCGGGGCTGATGAAGAGCTGCTGGGCGACATCGACGTTCGACATGCCGTCCGCGAGCAGCTGGAGGATCTCCCGCTCCCGTCCTGTCAGCATCTCCTGATCGCCGACCATCGACGACATTAGGGACGGATCGACGAAGGTCTCGCCCGCAGCGACGCGTTCGATCGCCTTGTGCAGCGTGGCGTGCGGAGCCTCCTTGAGGATGTAGCCGCGCGCGCCCGACTCGATCGCACGAGCGAGCAGCGCTCGCTCGCTGAAGGCGGTGAAGATGATCACGCCGATCGCAGGCGCCAGCTCCAGGATCTTCGTCGTCGCTTCGATCCCATCCATCCCGGGCATGCGCAGGTCCATCACGACGACATCGGGCTTGCGGCGGGCCGAGAGAGCCACGGCAGTCGCTCCGTCAGCGGCCTCGCCGACGATGCGGATCCGCTGCGAGCGCGCCAGCGCGAGTCGTAGGCCTTCGCGGACGACGGCGTGGTCGTCCGCGATCAGGCAGGTGATCTCGTCGGCCACGGAACGATTCTAGGGACGGGTGGGGACGGGCACCCCGCCGGTCTCGTCGCCAGCTCGCCCTATACTTCCGCTGACACGTGGACGACGATCCGGCCTTCAGTACCCAGACGCCGGTCAGCGGCGTGGTTCCGAGCAGATGACGACCGGCTTCGCGCTCATCGCCGTCGCGGCGATCATCCTGCTGAACGCGTTCTTCGTTGCCGCCGAGTACGCGCTCGTGACCGTTCGGCGGACACGGATCAAGGAGCTCTCGGACGCCGGCAATCGCCGCGCGCGAGCCGTTGTTGCGATCACCGCCGACCCGCCCCGTTTCATCGCGGCGATGCAGCTTGGCGTCACGCTCACGTCACTCGCGATCGGTGCACTCGGCGAGCAGGTCCTCTCCGAGCTCTTCGACGCGTGGCTCGCCACGTTCCTCGCCGTTCTGCTGGCTTTCCTGATCATCACGTTCTTCCACGTGGTGATCGGCGAGCTCGTCCCCAAGGGCGTCGCGCTCACGTACTCGGAAAGAGTCGCACTCGGTGTCTCATCACCCGTTCGTGCGTTCTTCACGGTCTTCAAGCCGCTGATCTGGTTTCTGCAACGCTCGAGCGAGCTCGTCCAGCGGGCGATCGGGGTCGACCCTGCGACGGCGCAAGGCCAGGCGCACTCCGAGGCCGAGCTGAAGATGCTCCTCGAGGCGTCTGCCGAGCTCGGCGAGATCGAGCACGACGAGAGCGAGATGCTCTACAAGGTGTTCGACTTCGCCGACAAGGAGGCTCACGACGTCATGGTGTCGCGGCCCGACGTCGTCGCTCTCGCCGTCGAGCTGCCGCCCGGAGAGGCTCTTCAAGCGATGCTCGAGTCGCCCTTCACGAGATATCCGGTCTTCCGGGAGTCGCTCGATTCCATCGTCGGGGTGCTACACGTCCGCGACCTCGTCTCGGCGCTAAACGACCCGACGCTCGCCGACGTCCAGCTGGCCGAGCTGCTTCGTCCGGTCCACATCGTCCCGGAGACCAAGGATCTTGCGGCGCTGCTCGCGGAGTTCCGCCGGACGAACCAGCATATGGCGATCGTCGTGGACGAGTACGGAGCAACCCAGGGGATCGTGACTCTCGAGGACGTGATCGAGGAGATCGTCGGAGATATCGAGGACGAGTTCGACCTCCCGGACGAGTCGGTCGAACGGGTCGACGATGCGACGATCCGCATCGACGGGACGTTCCCGATCGACGACTTCAACGAGGAGTTCGGGGTGGGCCTCGAGCACGAGGACTACCACACTGTCGCGGGCTACGTCTTCGATCTGCTCGGCCGCGCCGCGACCCCAGGGGACGAGGTCTTCTCGGACGACCTCCGCTTCCTCGTGCTCGAGGTCGAAGGATCGCGGATCCAGCGGCTCGAGATCGAGTTCCTGCCCGAGGTCGTGGTCGAAGGCGAGAACCGAGCAAGCGAGCCGGGAGCTTCAGGGCCGGGCTGAGGCCCGAACCTGGCCGAAGCGCCTGACTTGACCGCTCGCTGCGATCAAGCGCGACCCGAGCTCGTCCGTCGGTGACCGTCACGGGCCCGTCGCCCTTCGCGTACCGCGACTTCACGCTGTACTGGTTCGCGGGTCTCGTTGCGGTGCTCGCCCTCGAGCTCGTGACGGTCGCGATCGGCTGGCAGGTCTATGCGATCCGGAACGACCCGTTCGATTTAGGGCTGGTCGGCCTCGCGGTGTTCTTGCCCCGGCTTCTGCTCGCCCTTCCAGCTGGATATGCGGCCGACCGCTTTGCTCGTCGAACGCTGTACGCCGTCTCGATTGGCTTCCAGGCGCTTGTGTTCGCGGGGCTGCTGCTGGTGAGCCTTGCCGGCGCCGACGAGCTCTGGCAGTTCATCGTCCTCGCTGCAGTGACTGGTGCCGCGTACGCCATCGGCGGCCCAGCGGGACGCTCGCTCACACCCGCGCTCGTTCCGAGCGAGATCCTCGCGAAAGCGATGGCGTTGCGAACGATCGCCGTCCAGGTCGCAGTAGTGACCGGCCCTGCCGTCGGCGGTTTGTTGTTCACAGTCAGCCCGGAGCTCGTGTACGGCTTCGCGATCCTCGTGACCCTCACCGGTTGCGCAGCGGTGCTTCGGATGCGCGCGGGACGGGAGCGGATCTCTGCCGGGGCGACCTCGCTCAATAGCGTCTTCGACGGTGTCCGGCTCATTCGCCGCTCTCCGATCGTGCTCGGCGCCATCTCGCTTGACCTCTTCGCCGTGCTGTTCGGCGGCGCGATCATCCTTCTGCCGGCATTCGCGAAGGACGTTCTTCACGTCGGTCCGGTGGGGTTCGGCGTCCTTCGTAGCGCACCCGGCCTCGGGGCGCTGCTGGCCGGTGTGTTTCTCACTCGACGATCCGTGGGACGCTACGCCGGCAGAAAGCTCCTCGTGGTCGTCGCGATCTTCGGAGCGAGCATGGTCGTGTTCGGGCTATCTCAGTGGATCTGGCTCTCGTTCCTGACTCTCGCGGTCGCCGGAGGCGCCGACATGGTCTCGATGATCCTCAGAAGCACGGTGGTCCCGATGGTGACGCCGCCCGAGGTTCTCGGACGGGTCGTCGCCGTCGAGTCGGTGTTCATCAGCGCGTCGAACGAGCTCGGTGGCTTCGAGTCGGGGGCAGCGGCGGCGTTGCTCGGCCTCGTGCCCGCCGTCGTCGTGGGTGGTCTAATAACTATTGGCATCGCTATGGTCTGGCTCCGGCTGTTCCCGGCCCTCGTAGAGGTCGACCGACTGGAGGACCTGCGACCGATTCCGGTAACGATCAACTAGCGTAGGCGGCATGCCCCCCGTCGTCTCCCGGCCCGGGAAGATCATTTGCGTTGGCCGCAACTACCGCGACCACGCCGAGGAGACGGGCTCGACGTTGCCCGACGCACCGCTGCTCTTCGCAAAGTTCCCGACGGCGCTGATCGGCCCGAGCGACCCGATCGTCATCCCCGCCATCGTCGGCGAATGCGATTTCGAGGGTGAGCTCGGTGTCGTGATCGGCACGACCGTCAAGCAGATCTCCAGGGAGAGCGCGTTCGACGCGGTACTCGGCTACGTCGCGGCGAACGACGTCACGGCGCGAGACATACAGGCCCGCGACAAGCAGTGGACGCGCGGCAAGTCGATCGACACGTTCTGCCCGGTGGGTCGCCTGATGCCCGCCGCCGAGGTGGCCGACCCTCACGCGCTCACGATCCGCACGATCGTCTCGGGTGAGACGATGCAGGAGTCGAGCACGTCGCTTCTGATCTTCGGGATCGACGCGATCATCAGCTACGCGTCGCAGGCGTTCACGCTCGAGGCCGGAGACCTGATCCTGACCGGCACCCCCGGCGGGGTCGGCTTCGCTCGTGAGCCGAAGCGGCTGCTCGAGGACGGCGATACGGTCACCGTGCAGGTCGAGGGCGTGGGGGAGATCACGAACCCGGTGGTGCGGGCCGCCTGAGCTTGCGGCTGCAGTGTCAGTGACCGGCCTCAGGCAGGGAGCTGCGGCCTCGCACGCCTTCACTCACGGCAGAAATGAAAGCTGGACCGGCTCGTACCGCTCCTCGCGGCGGATGCGAGATCGTTCCCCGAGGTCGGGATGCTCACGTGCGAGTGCCCGCACGGCCTCGCCGATCGGCCTCGTGATCGCCGCCGGCGGGTAGATCCGCCCATCGTAGATCCGCTCGTAGCGCGCGAGCTCCTCCGGCCACTCCAACGCGAGCGAGTCGAAGAAGTGCTCGCGTGTCCCAGGGGCGAGATAGACGACCTTGGACCAGATCGAGTCGGCGCCAGCCTCGCGGGCTGCTCGTACGACGCGCGCGAGCTGCTCCCGCTGGTCGGAAAGGCCGGGCAGGATCGGTGCGATCGCGACACCGACCCGGACGCCGCGGTCGGCCAGCAGCCGAACGGCTCGAAGCCGTGCCTGCGGCGGCGCCGTCCCCGGCTCGGTCGTGCGCCAGACCCGCTCGTCGAGCGTCGGTATCGAGAACGCGATCGAGCCGGTCGCCTGCCCTGACGCCGCCAGGATGACATCGGCGTCACGTACGGCGAGCGGACCACGGGTGATGATCGAGAATGGCGTCCGTGCCGCTCCGAGCGCCTCGATGCACGCCCTCGTGAGTCGATACCGACCCTCGGCGGGCTGGTAGGGGTCTGTGGCAGCCCCGATCGCGACTCCATCGGGACGGGCGTGTCGGGCGAGCTCGACACGCAGCACCTCGGCGACGTTGACCTTGACGCGGATCGAGTGCCCGTAGCGGCTGTCGCCTGGCCGACCGGCACGCTCCTCGAACGCCCTCACGTAGCAGAAGGAGCACCGGTGTGCGCAGCCCATGTAGGGGTTGAGCGACCAGCCGAAGGGCATCCCCCTGACACGGTTAAGAGCCGACTTGCAGGGCTCCTCGCGATAGAGAGCGCGCACGCTCGGACGATAGAACATACGTTCGTATTGCGTCAAGCGGCTCTCTGACTCTGACTCTGACTCTGTGGTTCAGCGCCTGAGGCCGGCGGCGCGCTGACGATCTGCGAGCTGTCGCTCGGCTTCCTCCTCCTCGCGGAACAGGCGCACGAGCAGCCAGACGACGACAGCGAAGAAGACCAGCGCCTGCTCGGTGCTCATGAGAATCCCGCCGAGGTTCTGGTCCTTCGCTGCAGAGATTCCCCACAGCCGCGGCAGGGCTTCGTAGTAGCCGTAGACAGGCGGCGAGAAAGTCAGCGCGAGCCCGAGGAACGCCGAGCCGACGAAGGCGATCCCAACGTAGGCGATTCGTCCGAGCGTTGGCGTTGAGTGCGGTACGTCAACGAGGAGAGGCCACCAGAAGATCACGCCGATCGCGATCATGAACGCGTGCTCGAGGTTGAGCAGCCAGGCATGCTCGAGGAGCGTGTCGTAGATAACGCCGAGATGAATCGCGTACCAGCCCACGAGCCAGACTGGGAGGGCGATGGTGGGTCGTGTCAGGAAGGCAAATGCCCGCCCGCCACGCCGCGCGACGGCGGCTCGCATCGCCGGAGTTAGCCCGATCAGCAACAGAGGCGGCGCCCAGTCGGAGATGATCACGTTCTGGAGGAGGTGGACGAGGACGAGGTATTCGACGGCGATCGTCTCGAGCGGCGAGTTCAGTGCGCCGAGGACGAGCGCGAGTCCTGCGAGGAAGACCGCCAGCCGTGACCGCGAGCGCTGGGCCTCGCGTCGCCACGCTCGGATGTAGATCACGCCCGTCGCGACGCATGCGACCGCGAACAGCGGCTCGAAGGTCGGCGACCATGGAGACGGGCTCACAACGGCTCACCGCCCGACGATCGTGATGCGATCCGAGAGCCGGAGCACGCCGGGGCGGGCCGCGACGACGACCACGTGGAGCGGCGCTTCCTCTGCCAGGCGATCGGTCGGGAACCACCGGTGGCCGGCAGGGACAACGATAAAGACGCCGTCGTCAGATCCGAGAGCGGTGAACGTGTCGCGGTTCCCGCTGAAGAACGGCACGCCGAGCTCGTGCTCGAGCGCTTTGACCGTAGCGGGAGCGTCCGCGACGGCCAGCCCGACCTCGCTGGCCCCGAGCAGCGAGGTCGATGAGAAGGACCTCGTGTCGGCGTTCTCGAGATCGTGTCGGGCGATCAGCTCGAGCACGTTGTGGTCAGCGTCCTCGAAGTAGACGGCATGCGCGTTCCAGTGCGGGAAGTCGTAGATCTCGTCACTCAACAGCACCACGCGCTCGCTCAGCCACCGCCGGCCGCGCTCGATCTGGTTCTCAGGGATCGCGAAGGCGACGTGATAGCCGGAGGTGACGCCGTCGACGAACCGCAGCAAGGTCGTGCCGACCCTGACCGCGTCACCCTCGATCGGGAGATCGAGCCGGTCGGCGTAGAACGCGAGCTGGCCGGCCGGGCTCGGAGATGCGAGCTCGATCTCGAGGATCCTCATGGCTGCACTCGCCTGGGCGACAACCCGTACCGCGGCCTGCGGGCGAGGGGAGCCCTTGCCTACGACGCGACCGGGCCGAAGCGCTCGGCAGCACGCGCCCTGCGTCGCTCATCCTCGACCTTGCGGTCACGCGGAGGTGCCGAGGTAACCAGATCGGCGAGCAGCCGCTCGGTCACGTGCGCGATTGCGGTCACTGCCTGCTCGTAGGCTGCCTCATTCGCGCGCGAGGGCTTTTGCTGACCGCTGACCTTGCGGACGTACTGGAGCGCAGCAGCGTGGATCTCGTCTCGGGAGGCGGGTGGCTCGAAGTTGTGGAGGGTGCGGATGTTTCGGCACACGCCTCCAGTGTACGCGCCCCATGCGCGTGACGACACGCGCTCAGCGGGCGAGGTAGCCGCCGTCGACCGGTACGACCGCGCCCGTTACGTACGCCGCGTCCGCGGAGACCAGCCAGGCGACCGCTCCGGCTACGTCCTCTGGGCTGCCCCAGCGCCCCAGCGGGATCCGCATGTCGATCTCGGCTCGCCTAGCGACGGTCGGCTCGCCCATCAGCTCCGACTCGATCCAGCCCGGTGCGACGGCATTGACACGGATGCCGACCGGAGCGAGCTCGTTGGAGAGGCTCTTCGCGAGCTGGACGATTCCGCCTTTGCTCGCGGAGTAGGCCGACGCGTCGACCGCGCCGAGCAGCGCGAACTGCGAGGCGAGCATGACGATCGAGCCGCCCTCGCCCTGCTCGACCATGCGCCGCGCCGCCGCCTGCGCGAGCACGAAGGTCGCGGTCAGGTTCACGTCGATGACGTGCCGCCACTCCTCGAGGCGAAGCTCGAGCGCTGGGTGGTTGGCGACAACGGCGGCGTTGCACACGAGGGCGTCGATGCGATCGAGTGAAGAGACTGCCGACTCCGCCTGCTCCGGGTCGCCGAGGTCGATACCGGTCGAGCGCTCGGCCGTCTCCACGCGCCAGCCGTCGGAACGTAGGCGAAGCGCGATCGCCCGACCGATCCCTCGGCTCGCTCCCGTGACGAGCGCAACCCGTCCCGACTCACGCACGATCCACCAGGTAGCTCACCGGGCGCACCGAACTGCACCGTCGCTGCGGTGCTCCCCGCCCTTGCCTACCTTGTCGCTCGAGCCGCCCACGACACCCCCTAGGCGAGTGTAGGCGGCCAGGCGCAAATGCGGGCAAAACCTAGACCTTGCAGGGATTCGACTACGCTGTCGCGATGCGTTTCGCGTCGATCGACGAGCTCGAGGATGCGCTCCGAGCCGCGTCGTACCTCCCCGACCGGGGGCTTGCGACAGCGCTCTTCCTCGCGCTCGCGCTCGAGAAGCCGCTCCTGCTGGAGGGAGAGGCCGGCGTCGGCAAGACGGAGGCGGCGAAAGCGCTTGCCGAGGCGATGGGGGCGCGGTTGATCCGCCTGCAGTGCTACGAGGGCCTCGATGTCGCACACGCGGTCTACGAATGGAACTACCCGCGACAGCTCCTTCACATCCGCGCCGCTCAGGAGGGCACTGTCTCGGAGGCCGAGCTCTTCGGTCGGGAGTTTCTCATTCGCAGGCCGCTGCTCGAGGCAGTCGAGGCGGAAGGCCCGGTTGTGCTCCTGATCGACGAGATCGACCGCGCCGACGAGGAGTTCGAAGCGTTCCTGCTCGAGGTGCTCTCCGACTTCCAGATCACGGTTCCCGAGATCGGCACGATCACTGGAACCCGACGGCCGATCGTGATCCTGACGTCGAATCGAACCCGGGAGCTCCACGACGCGCTGAAGCGTCGCGCGCTGTTCCACTGGATCGGCCATCCGTCGATCGAACGCGAGATCGAGATCGTGCGTCTGCGAGCCCCGGGTCTGCCCGAGCGGATCGCGCTCGAGGCTGCGACGTTCGTCCAGGGCATGCGAAGACTGGATCTCGTCAAACCGCCCGGTGTCGCGGAGACCATCGACTGGGCGCGGGCGCTCGCGGCTCTCGGAACGGAGACGATCGACGCCACCGTCGTCGAGCGGACGCTCGGCTCGGTGCTGAAAGTGCGCGAAGACATCGAGCTCGTGCGCGACGGCGTGCTGGCTGCCTTGGTCGAGGAGGCCAGATCACCTGATGAATAGTTTCACGATCTCGCGGGTCGGTTGCGCGATCCAGACGCAGGATCCTCCGATCGGAGGATCCTCTCCCGCTCTTGGTGTGCCCGCGTTGACGGTCACACCAAGAGCGTCCGCTTCCAGCGCGCCTGGCTCGCTCCCCGGCGGCCACGATCTCGTGGAACGATTCATCTCGGCGTGAACCGCGAGCTACGCGCGCCGGTGGCTGCCAATCTCGTTGCGTTCGGTCGCGTCCTCCGAGCGGCGGGACTCGAGGTGGGGCCAGGGCGGATCGCCGATGCGCTGCGGGGGCTTGCCGCCGTCGACGTGACGGTTTCCGACGACTTCTATTGGGCACTTCGCCAGACGCTGGTGGCTCGTCACGACGAGCTCGAGGTATTCGACAGGGCGTTCGCCGCGTGGTTCCTCGGCGAGGCCGAGAGCGAGCCCGACGAGAAGGAACCGTCCTCGGAGAGTGAGGCGCCGTCCCGCATCGCCGATCAGTCCTCCCTCGGCGACGAGATGCCGTCCGACGAGGTGGAGCCCGGCGCGTCCCTTGTCGCAGGCCTTCGCGACACGGATTTTGCGGAGCTGACGGACGAGGAGTTCCGGCGGGTGCTCAGATTGCTCGAAGCGGTTGCACGCGTACGCCCACGGCGCGTCTCCCGTCGGCGGACAGCCGATCGGCGAGGGCAACAACTCGACGTCCGCAGGCTCATTCGCGCATCGCTGCGAACGGGCGGCGACCCGGTCGACCGCCGCTTCCGTGCGCGGAAGGTCGTGCCACGTCGGATAGTGGTGCTCTGTGATGTCTCCGGGTCGATGAAGGCGTACGCACGCGCGCTACTGCTCTTCGTACACGCGGTCGTCGGTAGCGGGAGCGGGGTGGAGGTGTTCGCGTTCGGGACACGGTTGTCGCGCCTCACGACCGAGCTGCGCCTTCGCGACCCCGAGGAGGCGCTCACGCGCGCCGCGACGACGGCCGTCGACTGGGGGAGCGGCACGCGCATCGGCGCCTCGCTGAAGGAGCTGAACGACAGCTACGGAAGACGCGCGCTTCTGCGGGGCGCGGTGGTGGTGATCGCCTCGGATGGGTGGGAGCGCGACGACCCGGAGCTCGTGGGGCGGCAGATGGCTCGGCTTGCCCGCTCCGCCTACGCGGTCGTCTGGGTGAACCCGCTCAAGGGGAATCCTGAGTACCAGCCGCTCGCGGGAGGGATGCGCGCGGCGCTCCCGTACGTCGACCGCTTCCTGCCCGGGCATAATCTCCGTAGTCTGGAGGAGTTGGCGACTGTGCTCGCCGGAATCGTAAGGAGGCACGCCGCGTGAAGGAGATTCTCGACGAAGTCGGTCGCTGGCGCGAGACCGGCGAGAAAGTTGCGGTTGCGACCGTCGTCGCAACGAAGCGCTCGGCCCCGCGTCCGATCGGGACGAGCCTCGCGGTCTCCGAGAGCGGGAAGCTCTGCGGATCAGTGTCCGGCGGCTGCGTCGAGAGCGACGTGGTCGAGAGCGCGATGGAGGTCATGCGCTCGGGCGAGCCGAAGCTACTGCACTACGGGATCACCGACGAGGAGGCGTGGGGCGTCGGCCTGCCCTGCGGTGGGGAGATCGACGTCTTCGTGGAGCTCGTCGAGTGAGCCTGGTCAGCAAGCTTGCAGCCCTTCAGGCGAGCGGTGCCCGCGGCGTTCTCTTCACGCTCATCGAGGGTGCCGATGCGGGCGCGAAGGTCCTCGTGCCCGAGGAGGGCCAGCCGTTCGGCGTCGATTTGCCCGAGGTTGTCCCGTATGCGCCGGAGATCCAACGCGGCGGCCGGAACCGGCTGCTCGAGATCGGAGGGTCGAAGGTCTTCGCGGAGGTCTATGGCCCGCCGCCACGTCTCCTCGTGATCGGCGCCGTCGACACAGCCGAAGCGCTCTGCAAGGGTGCCAGGCTACTCGGGTGGACGGCCCTCGTCGCCGATGCACGCCCTGCCTTCCTGACCGAGGAACGCATCCCGTCTGCGCACCGCCTGATCGCGAAATGGCCGGACGAAGCGCTCGCCGAGGTTGCTCCCGACCACCAGACAGCCATCGTCGTGCTCACGCACGACGACAAGTTCGACATCCCGGCGCTCGTCGGCGCGCTTGCCACGGAGGCGTTCTACATCGGCGCTCTCGGCTCCAGGCGCAACCAGGAGCGCCGGCGAGTGCGACTACTGGAGGCTGGTGTCGACGAGGCGTCACTCGACCGCATCAGCGGCCCGTGCGGCCTCGATATCGGCGCGGACACACAGGCCGAGACCGCTCTTTCGATCCTGGCGGAGATCCTGGCGGTGCGGGCCGGTCGTTCGGGTGGGCCGCTGCGCTCCGCCGGCCAGCGGATCCACGTCGAGGCGTGAGCCACTCGCCGCGAGGCCACTCGCAACGTGTCGTGCCTGGCTGAAGCTGGCACGAGGGTCGGATGGTCGCGACGGGCCGCGGGGCGTTCGACGCTCAGAGCGACGAAGCGACCGCCTCGACGGCCTGTTCCTGGAGCCAGCTCAGGTACTGGTAGAGAGCGATCTCCGGTGCCCGCGGATCTCGGGGGGGCACATCGTCGGCATAGAAGTCCTCGGTGACGTGAAGGCGTGTCCCGAGCACGAGTCGGAGGTCGTTGAGCGCGCGCAGCCAGGCGTCGATCTGCTTGGCGTCCAGGATGTCGGCGTCGGCAGTCTCCTCGAGAACACGGAGTGCAGCGAGGCGCCCGGCCGCGATCTCGCCGCCGGCGAGGAGCTCGAACTCGGCATCCGCCTCGGGCTCGTCGTAGGCGGGCGGGCGCAGTCGCACGAGGCTTGGGTCGTCGGTGTCGAGCAGCGCTCGAAGCTGGCCTGGAAGCGCGCGCAGGATCTCGCGCTCCTCGGCCGGGAGCGCGACGCGATACCGGTCAGAGCCGATCGCCTCGATGCGGCGCCGAGGGCGGATCACCGGTCCTGTCGCATCGTCGCCCAGAGCCCGTGGGCGTGCAGCTGGGCAACGTCGTGCTCGGCCTTCTCACGACCTCCGCTCGACACGATCGCCTTCCCGTCGTTGTGCACCTGGAGCATCAGCTTGGTCGCTTTCGCCTCGGTGAACCCGAAGAGCTTGCGCAGGACGAGCGTGACATAGCTCATCAGGTTGATCGGGTCGTTCCAGACGATGACGATCCACGGTGGGTCGTCCTGCCGCGCTTCGTCCTCGTAGGTCTCGTCGACCTCGATCGGCGCCTCGATCAGCGTTCCTGCCATCAGGCGTATTGTGGCCTGAACCGGTGGGTCGCTGCGACGAGTGGAGGCAGAAGCGCTCGCGCCTGACGACCGGAGTGATGCGTTACCGTGTTCAGCGTGAGTGGCGGCATCGAGGACAGGCTCGAGCTCGGGTACCGGGCCGTCTGCGGCTTCGGCCCGCCGTGGGGGTGAGCGTGCGCTCGGGTGGCGCGCTTCTCGTCGACCAGCTCGAGCGCCACGGCGTCGACCTGGCGTTCGGCGTTCCCGGGGAGAGCTACCTCGCCGTTCTCGATGCGCTGCGTGACTCCTCGATCCGCTACGTCACCTGCCGCCACGAAGGTGGTGCCGCGAACATGGCGGAGGCGTACGGGAAGCTGACGGGACGCCCGGGGATCTGCATGGTCACGCGGGGGCCCGGCGCGACCCACGCCTCCTGCGGCATCCACACGGCGGCCCAGGACGCCACGCCGCTGATCCTCCTGATCGGCCAGGTTCCACGTGCGTTCGTGGGTCGCGGAGCGTTCCAGGAGGTCGACTACCACAGGATGTTCGGCGGGCTTGCGAAATGGGTCTGCGAGCTCGACGACGCCGCTCGGATCCCCGAGATCGTCACACGAGCATTCGCCGTCGCAGGCTCGGGCCGGCCGGGCCCGGTCGTCCTTGCGCTGCCCGAGGACGTGCTTCGAGACGAGGTCGGCGCCGCCGCCGCGTCGGTCTCTGTGTCCGCGGCGGCGGGCTTAGACGACGGTACGAGCATCGAGCGCACGATCGACCTCCTCGCCCGCGCGGAGAGGCCCCTCGTCATCGTCGGCAGCCGCCCCTGGAGCGTGGAGGCGCACGCCGGGCTCGGGGAGTGGTGTCTCGAGAACAGCATGCCGGTCGCGACGGCCTGGCGCTCGAAGGATCACGTCGACAACGCGCTCTCGGTTTATGCCGGCGGACTCGGGCTCGGAGGCGACCCGCGGCTTGCGCAGAGGTTGCGGGAGGTGGACGCGCTGCTCGTCGTCGGAGCCGAGCTCGGCGACATCGACACGGGTGGTTACTCGTTGCTCGCTCCGCCGGACGTGGAGGGCAAGCTGATCCACGTGCATCCCGATCCGACCGTCCTCGGCCGGGTCTATCGGCCGACGCTGCCGATCGTCTCCTCGGGACCGGCGTTCGTAGCTGCCCTGCGCTCGACGGAGCTCCCGGCACGGAGCGGCCGACGTCGTTGGACGGAGGCCCTCCACGCAGACGAGGTCTCGTTCGCCGCCACCCCTCGTCCGCGCGGGCAGATCGACCTCGGCGCCGTGATGGCGCTCGTCGAGGGACGTCTCCCCGACGATGCAATCGTCGCCCACGGCGCCGGAAACTTTGCGATCTGGGCGCAGCGCTTCTACCGCTTCCACCGCTACCCGACGCAGCTTGCGCCCGAGAGCGGAGCGATGGGATACGGGCTTCCAGCCGCGATCGCGGCGAAGCTGACGTTCCCCGCTGCGACTGTCGTCTGCGTCGCGGGTGACGGCGACGTGCTCATGACCGGCCAGGAGCTCGCGACCGCTGTCCAGGTGGGCGCCGACATCGTGGTCATCGTCGTGGACAACGGCATGTACGGGACGATCCGCGCCCACCAGGAGCGCTTCTATCCCGGTCGCGTGAGCGGAACCGCGCTCCGCAACCCGGACTTCGTCCTGCTCGCTCGAGCGTACGGATGCTACTCGGAGCGAGTCGAGCACACCGAGGAGTTCGCGGCCGCATTCGAGCGTGCTCTCGGCGCGGGCACCTCTGCCGTCCTTCACTTGCCGGTCGACCCGGAGGCGATCACGCCCGATCAGACTCTCGCCGAGATCGGTGCCTCTGGGTGATGTCCCTCGATCGAGGGATTTGCCCGCGGCACCCGTTCGCACACGATGGGTAGATGCGGCGAGGTGCGGCCATCGCAGTGTCGGCATGCGCAGCCTTGCTGCTGGCAGCCTCCGCGTCTGCCGAGGTGCATATTGCCTCGACGAGCCAGGTGATCGCGCGCTTCTCGGCCGCGACAGGCGAGAAGCTCCGCGTGAATCCGAAGCTCGGCTATCCCGGACACTACGTCGCACTTGATCTAGGCGCCCCGTCGATCTCCAAAAAGGCGCGGTACGGGGTGTTCACGATCTACGTCGTCACGGCGTCGGATCCGACTACGGACGCCACGGACCTGCTCGCCGACGCGCATACGGGGACGCTCGGCGCTCCGGGAGCTGCTGCCATCTTCTGGGAGAGCGGCTCGACGCTGACGGGCGAGCACTACTGGCTTGCAAAGAAGCGGTACGGGGCGAACGTCGTCCTCACGTGGATCGGGACAGATGACGCGCGCAAGACCGAGGCATCCTTCACCCGGCTCCACCGCGCGCTCCTTCCCCTCGCATCGCTCTGACAGCCGTGTGAGACTGAGGGACGTGCCCCGGTCGGATTCGTTCAACGCGGCGATCACGTGGGTCGAGCACCCGCAGCCCCCCCGAGCAGGACCCCTTGCCGGTCGCACGTTGCTCGTCAAGGATCTGATTGACACTGCCGCAATCCGCACGACGTACGGCTCACGGATCTACGAGGAGCATGTTCCGGAGAGAAACGCGCCGGCAGTCCAGCGTCTCGTCGATTCGGGTGCGGTGATCGTCGGCAAGGCGAACCTTCCGGAGTTTGCATGGGGTGTGATGGGCCAGAGCCCTTGGTACGGGACTGTGCACAACCCGAGTCGCCCGGGCATCACGACCGGCGGCTCGAGCGCGGGCAACGCGGCGGCCCTTGCGGCGGGCATCGTCGATCTCGGTCTCGGCACGGATACGGGCTGCTCGATCCGGCTGCCTGCCGCTTGCTGCGATGTCGTTGGCCTCAAGCCGCGGTGGGGCTCGATCCCGACCGAGGGCGTGTTCCCGCTCGTCCCGTCGCTCGACACCGTCGGCCCGATGGCCCGCACCGTTGCCGATGTGGCGCTGATGTGGTCCGTGCTCACAGGCCGACCGGTGCCATCCCCCCGCCTCGCCGGGCTCACGATCGGGCTTCTGACCGTCCCACCGAGCGCCGGAGACGGCGTCATGCCCGAGCCGAGCCTCGCGGCCGAGCAGTACGTGAGCGAGCTCGAGCGACTCGGGGCGAAGGTCGTACCCTCGAGCATCCCCGATCCCCGCGCGAACCTGTGGCCCATCTTCTTCGCCGAGGCGCTCGAATCGCATCGCGCCACCTTCCCCGCCCGCGCCGACGAGTACGGCGACAACTGTCGGACAAAGCTCGAGCGCGCGCAGGCAGCGGATCCCGACCTGCTTGCCCTCGCCTATCGAGCGCTCGCCGAATGGCGCCGCTACGCTCCGGACGTCGACCTGTTCGTCTCGCCGACGGTCGCCTGTGAGCTCCCTGCAGAGGACGCCGACGAGCTCGAGTGGCGGCTCGTGCTCGCCACATTCCTGCGGACGTTCAACTTCCTCGGTTGGGCCGGCCTCGCAATCGGGAACATGCAGCTCGTGGCGCCGTCCGACGAGGTCGTGCTCGCCGCGGGGCTCGCGTGGGAACGATCGTAGGACACGGGACCGGCAGCCACCGTCGGGCCGGCTGCGGCCTCGTCTCTACGGCGCAGTAGCCCAGAACGCCTCGAACGCCGCGGGATCGCTCGGCAACGCGAGAACGCTACGGACGACACCATCCTCGATCGTGAACAGGAGAACCTGATCGATGTCGAGCGTCCTCCCGTCTCGGGTTCCTGAGGCCCGATAGAGGGCCGCGGCGCGGCCCTCGGACACGAGCACGTCGATGAGCGTGGAGCGGTAGCTGCCGTTCGTCTCCTTCGGGAGCCGACCGAGGAAGCGCAGGATCGCATCGGGCCCGCTGAACTCCCCGGCCATCGTGCCGGAGCCCGGGACGCGCCACACGGCGTCAGGTGCGAAAACGCCGCGCAGCGCGAATCCGTCGCGCCTCGCGAACGCGTCGAAAATATGCTCAACGAGCACGGCGTTGGCGCTCCGGCGCTCGTCGGCCGTCACGGCTGCTCACGTTCCCAGCGCGCGATCAGCCCGTCGAGGTGACGCCGCTGCTCGTCGGTCAGCGGGAATCGCTCGACAAGCCGGCGCGCCTCAGCGGGGTCGTCGTTCGCGATCGCCGCCTCGAGGCGCTCGCGAACGGCCGTTGGCTCGCGCAGTTGCCGGCGCAGCCAGCGGAGAAGGCTCACGGTTGCCTGGTCGACCACGCGATCAGGCTAGACGATCGTCCTGGCACCCGACGCGGAACGACCGCCTCGCGGTCGGTGGTCGCACCGCCGCGCGACGACGCCGTCCTGGGACAAACCTCTAGGCTGAGCCGAGTGGACACGTTCCTCGCGATCGCCAGCCGCCGGGACGAGCGGCGCTATGCACCAGGCCCGCTCTCGCCGGAGACCGTCCGGCGGATTCTCGATGCCGGCCGCCTCTCTGGCTCGAGCAAGAACTCGCAGCCGTGGCTCTTCGTCGTTCCCGAGACGCGTGCGAGGATCGAGCGACTCGCGCGGGCGGTGTTCGTTCCCGAGAACGTCCTCGCGGGCTCGCTCGTCGTCGTGGTCGTCATGACGAGCCCGAGGGCCGCCTTCGATGCCGGGCGGGCAGCGCAGAACATGCTTCTCGCTGCGTGGAACGAGGGAGTGAGCGCCTGCCCGAACGGCATCGTGGACGAGGCGGAGGTACGCGCCGCTCTCGATCTCGCCGCCGAGGAGACGCCTCGTATCGTCCTCTCGTTCGGGCTGCCGCAAAAGCCTCGTCAGCCCGAGCAGATCTCCGCCGACGCGTGGAGCGAGCGCGCCAACCGCCGCCCGCTGGCCGAGATCGTCCGCCGTCTGTCGTAGCACAAACGGACGCAGCAGCGGGAGAGCTGAGGGAGTCGTCGCAACTCTTCTCCGCCTTGACAGGATAGTGACTACGAGTTAGTTTGCTCGACGCCCATACAAAACCCACGGAGGGTTTGTGACGTCGACGAAGACGCAGGGAGACGGCAGCTCGCGGAGCGTGCGGTGAGCTTCGCTCGAGCCTCGGCGGGAGCCATCCGGGCGGACCAGACGACAGTCAGGCGCGCCAATCTCGGGGTTGTTCTCCAGCACGTCGTGACGAGTGGGTCCTGCTCGCGCGCGCGAATCGCCGCGGAGACGGGCCTCACGCGAGGCACTGTCTCCAGCCTCGTCTCCGAGTTGATCGAGCTCCGCCTCCTGCGCGACACGGGCGAGGACGAGCGGCCGGGTCGCGTCGGTCGCCCGGCGGTCGCGCTCGAGCTCGACGACGCCGTCGTCGGCATCGGCCTCGAGATCAATGTCGACTACCTCGCAGTCTCCGCCGAGGACCTTTCCGGCGCGGTCCGCTACGAGCGGCGCGTTGCCGTGGACAATCGCGGGTCGGCGCCCGGGCCCGTCCTCGCTCGGCTGGCCCGGATGGCGCACAAGGCGATGGACGAGATCGACCGCCGCGGCCTCGTCTCGGCGGGTGTGGCGGTTGCAGTGCCCGGTCTCGCCGAGGTTGGTACCGGCACCCTTCTGAATGCTCCGAACCTCGGCTGGGCCAACGTCGGGGTTGCGGCCGAGCTGGAGGAGCGCCTGGACGTTCCGGTGACGATCGAGAACGAGGCGAATCTCGCGGCGCTGGCCGAGCACTGGTGCGGGGCCGCCGTCGGGCTGAAGAGCTTCATCTCGATCTTCGGGGAGGTCGGCGTCGGCGCCGGGATCTTCGTCGACGGTGAGCTCTTCCGCGGGGCCCACGGTTTCGGAGGCGAGCTCGGGCACATGACGATCGACGCCTCCGGGCCGCCGTGCGCGTGCGGCAGCCGTGGCTGCCTCGAGACGTTCGTCGGTGAGGAGGCGATTGCACGACGCGCGGGTGTTGCGCGCCCGGCGAACGGCAGATCGCGCACGATGACCGAGGAGTTGCTCCAGCTCGCGCGCGACGGGAGCCCGCGCGTCCACACGGCGCTGCGCGAGACGGGTCAGACCCTCGGCATCGCACTTGCCTCCGCGGCCAACCTTTTCGATGTCGACGCCGTCGTACTGGGTGGATGCTTCGGGCCGCTGTCTCCCTGGCTCGCGGACGACGTGCGGGCAGGTCTCGACGAGCACATGCTCTCGTCGCGCTGGTCCACGTGCGAGCTCCGGGCCTCGCAACTCGGGGAGCGCGGCTCGGTCCGGGGCGCCGCGATCCAGACCCTCAAGTCAATCGTCGCCTCACCGTGGCTTGTCGCCGACCGGGTGGCCGCCGCGCAGGGGGCGAGGTCGTGATGGGCGCAGGAGGCCCTCGAGGAGGTGGGACCAGACCGATCACGAGCGTGTGAGGACACATTCGCGCCGCCAGCGGATGATGGTCGTCGGCGCGTTGCCGCCACGGGACACGCGTTGTAGTGTCGCGTGACGGGGTTGAGTACAACAAACCCTAGGAGGAAGATTGTGAAGAAGATTCTCGTACTACTCGGAGCGACGCTGCTCGCAGTGGGTGCGAGTGTGACGGCCGCGTCCGCGACGTCCGGCAAGGCGTCTGCGAACGCCGATGCCTGCGTTCTGCTTCCGGACAGCAAGTCGTCGGTTCGGTGGGAGACACAGGACAGGCGCTTCCTCGCCGCGGCGTTCAAGGCCGGCGGCATCTCGAACACGATCGTCAATGCCGAGGGCGATGCACAGAAGCAGCGCTCGCAGGCTCGATCAGTGCCTTACCAATGGCGCGAAGGTGATCCTGCTCGTCAACCTCGACTCGGGTTCCGGAGCTGCCATCGAGAAGGCGGCGATCGCAGGTGGCGCCAAGGTGATCGACTACGACCGGCTCACGCTCAACGGCGCCGCGTCGTACTACGTCTCGTTCGACAACGTCCAGGTCGGCAAGCTCGAGGGCCAGGGCATCGTCAACGACCTCAAGGCGCAGAAGAAGATCGGTACGGGTGCTGTCGTTGCTCTGCTGAACGGCTCGCCGACCGACAACAACGCGACGCTCTTCAAGCAGGGATACGCCGGCGTGCTGAACCCGTACTTCAAGGCCGGGCACCCTGAAGAAGGGCCCCGATCAGTCGGTGCCGGGCTGGGACAACCAGAAGGCCCGCACGATCTTCGAGCAGATGCTGGTGAAGACGAGCAACAAGATCGACGCGGTCGCGGCGGCGAACGACGGACTCGGCAACGCCGTCGTCACGGCTCTCAAGGCGAAGAAGCTGCAGCCCGATCCCCGTGTCCGGACAGGACGCGACGGCTCAGGGCGTGCAGAACGTCATCTCGGGCTGGCAGTCCGGGACCGTCTACAAGTCGATCCAGGCCCAGGCGAATGCCGCCGCAGCGCTTGCGATTCAGCTGATCAAAGGCCAGCCGGTCAAGAACGTCAACGGCCAGATCAACGACGGCTCCCGTAACGTGCCGTCGGTGCTCCTCAAGCCGATCTGGATCACGAAGTCGAACTACAACGTCCTCTTCACGCAGGGCTTCCTGAAGAAGAGCGACGTCTGCAACGGCTCGTACAAGCAGTACTGCAACTAGGCACAGAAGCCAGCTGGGTGGCGTGCCCACGGGCGCGCCACCCAGCGTGATACGGGAGCACGACACGTGAGCGAGACCCTTCTGCCAACAGCACCTCCGGGCGTCGATACGCCGACGCTCGAGACCCGCGGGATCACCAAGAGCTTCGGTTCGGTGCAGGCGCTCACGGAGGTCGACTTCGAAGTTCGGGGCGGCGAGGTGATGGCGCTCGTCGGCGACAACGGCGCAGGCAAGTCGACCTTGATCAAGTGCATCGTCGGGATCTACCCGATCGACGGCGGCGAGGTGCACTTCGAGGGGCAGAAGGTCGACATCAACGGGCCGAAGGACGCAGCGCGCCTCGGAATCGAGGTCGTCTATCAGGATCTCGCGCTCTGCGACAACCTCGACGTCGTGCAGAACATGTACCTCGGCCGGGAGGATCACGACATCGTGGGGCGGCTGCGCGAGCCCGAGATGGAGGCAAAAACGGCCCAGACGCTGCGATCGCTCTCGGTCACGACGATCCGCTCGATTCGCCAGAAGGTCGCAAGCTTGTCCGGCGGTCAGCGCCAATCGGTAGCAATCGGCCGCGCCGTCATGTGGAACTCGCGCATCGTCATCCTCGACGAGCCGACGGCGGCGCTCGGGGTCGCCCAGACCCGGCAGGTGCTCGACCTCGTGCGGACGCTCGCCGAGCAAGGCCTCGCAGTTGTCATCATCTCGCACAACCTCCATGACATCTTTGAGGTCGCGGACCGCATCACGTGTCTTCGCCTCGGCCGCAACGTCGCGCTCTTCGAGCGCGCCGAGGTCACCCAGCAGGAGGTCGTACACGCGATCACCGCGGGCGTGCCGACCAAGGTCGCCGGCATACCCGGCACGGGCGAGGAGACGGCTACGTGAGCGTCGAGGCGCAGACCGAACGTGGCGAGATCCCAGGCGAGGCTATCGGCAACAGCATCGGAGACGTTGCGCGGCGCAGATGGGAGGACGTCAAGGCCGGAGACGTCGGGACGCTCCCGGTCATCGTCGGGCTCGTCCTGATCGTCGCGTTCTTCTACTCGAAGAACTCGAACTTCCTCAGCGCCGCGAACTTCACCAACCTGATCGTCCAGATGGCGGGCATCACGACGATCGCGATCGGCGTCGTGTTCGTACTGCTCCTCGGCGAGATCGACCTCTCGATCGGCTACGTGTCAGGGATCGCCGGCGTCGTCGTCGCCGAGCTCCAGTATCCCGACGGCAGCTGGGAGGTGAAGGGGGTCGTCGCGATCGTGATCGCGGTTGCTGTGACCGCACTGATCGGGGCGTTCCAGGGAAGCTTTGTTGCCTACGTCGGCGTTCCGTCGTTCGTGGTCACGCTCGCCGGGCTCCTGTTCTGGCAGGGCGTGATCTTGCAGGTGATCGGCGATCGGGGCGTGATCGTGATCCAGGACAACACGATCAACAACGTCGCGAACTACTTCTTCTCGGACGCCGCCGGCTGGGCGATCGCCATCGTCGCGAGTGTCCTGTTCGCTCTATCGAGCATCTCCGGCGTCCTGAGTCGCCGCAGGCACGGAATCATGACCGACAACCTGGTCCTCGTCGCGCTCCGCATCGCGGGCTTCACCGTCGTCGTCTGTGGCGCGATCTGGTGGGCGAACCAAGAGCGAGGCTTCCCGTTCGTCGGCGTGCTCGTGATCATCCTGCTCGTCTTCTGGACGTTCATCGCCGAGCGGACGACCTTCGGACGCCACGTCTACGCCGTCGGCGGCAACGCCGAAGCCGCCCGGCGCGCGGGCATCGGCGTCAAGCGCATCCGCGTCTACGTCTTCATGATCTCGAGCGCAATGGCCGGTCTCGGCGGCGTCATCTTCGCCGCGCGACTGACCTCGGTCGACCTCAACGCAGGCGGCGGCACCGTCCTCCTCGATTCGATCGCCGCGGCAGTGATCGGTGGCACGAGCCTGTTCGGCGGCCGCGGTCGCGTGATCAGCGCACTCATGGGTGCTCTCGTCATCGCGACGGTCGCGAACGGGATCGATCTCGTCGGCTACAGCTCGGCGATCAAGTACATGGTCACCGGAGCGATCCTGCTCGCCGCGGTCACGCTCGACGCGATCTCGCGCCGCAGGCTCGAGCGCTCCGGTCGATAGAAGGGGTCACATGAAGACGAGTCTCGGGATCTGGGCCTTCGGGTCAATGGTGACGCGCTTCGTTCCGGGCGGTTATCAGCCGCAGTACAGGGACGAGTCGATGCCGGAGAAAGTGGCCCGCGCCGTAGCCGGTCTGGGCGATCTGATCGACGACTACGAGTTCCACTATCCGTACGAGCTCTCCCCGGACAATCTCGACGAGGTGCGCGCCGCTCTCGACGGCCACGGGATCTACGCGGTCTGCACGGCGCTCCATCTGGATCCACGCTTCGGGCGTGGCGGGCTCGTCTCGCCGGACCCCGCGACGCGGGCTGAGGCTCTCCGTCTCACCCTCGAGGCGGCCGAGTTCGCCGGACGGATCGGTGCGCAGTTCGTCGTCTGGCCCGGTATCGAGGGGTACAACTATCCGTTCCAGACGCCGTACGCAGATAGCTGGCGGCGGTTCATCGACGGAATCGGGCAGGCTGCCGAGGTCTGCGCGGGACACGGCGTCAAGCTCTTCCTCGAGCACAAGAACTCAGAGCCGGCGATGAAGATCCTCATGCGCAACGTCGGTATGACGCTGCACGTCATCCATTCGCTCCGTGCCCAGGGGATCAGGAACGTACAGGTGAACATGGACTGGCAGCACCTGATCATGAACGGCGAGAACCTGGCCGAGTATGCGGCGCTGCTGGCGGCCGAGGGACTGCTCGGGCATCAACACGCGAACTCCGGCTGGGGGACCTTCGACGACGACAACATGGTCGGCGCGACGGCGTTCATGGAGACGCTCGAGCTCGCGCTCGAGCTCCGGCGCGTGGACTACGGGTCGAACGGCGAGCGGCTCGGCTTCGACCTCTATCCGTACACGGAGGATGCCGTAGCCGCTGTCGGTCGCTCGGTGCACCAGTGGCGGTTCATCGACGGCGTCGCGGCACGGATCGACGACGCAGCGCTGCGAGAGGCGCAGAGCCGGAAGGACGCCGTCAGGGCGTACGAGCTCGTCTACTCGGCGCTTGGGGCTTGACCGCGGCGCTCGTCGGCCTCGACGTCGGCACGAGCGGCGTAAAGGCGATCGCCATCTCGCCGACCGGAGACGTGCTGGCAACCGTCGAGCACGGCTATCCGCTCCAGACCCCCCGGCCAGGCTGGGCCGAGCAGGATCCCGAGGACTGGTGGCGCGCGGCCGAAGCCGCGCTCGCCGAGGTTCGCGCACGGGTCGGAAAGATCGCGGGGATCGGCCTCTCCGGGCAGATGCACGGTCTCGTGGCACTCGATCGGAAGGGGCACGTGCTCCGGCCCGCAATCCTCTGGAACGACCAGCGGACGGCCGTTGAGTGCGCAGCGATCGAGGCGACGATCGGCCTCGAGCGACTGATCGCACTGACGGGCAACCGCGCTCTCACAGGCTTCACAGCCCCCAAGCTCCTCTGGCTTCGCACGCATGAGCCGGCGCTCTACGCTCGGATCGACCGGATCATGCTCCCGAAGGACTACGTACGGTGGCGCCTGATACGTGAGGCTGCGACCGACGTCACGGATGCGTCTGGAACGCTCCTGTTCGACGTTGCCGGCCGCCGCTGGTCCGAGGAGGTCTGCGGTGCTCTCGACGTGCCTCTCGGCTCGCTGCCACCCGCGTTCGAGTCACCTACGGTCACCGGCCGGACTGCAGACGGCGTTCCGGTCGCGGCCGGCGCCGGAGATCAGTCGGCCGCCGCGCTCGGAGTAGGGATCGACGCCCCCGGCCCGGTCTCGGTCGTCCTCGGCACATCGGGCGTCGTGCTCGGGGTGCTGCCGGACTACGCCGCAGACGACCATGCTCGGCTGCACACGTTCTGCCACGCGGTACCCGGCTGCTGGCAGGCGATGGGGGTTATGCTCTCGGCTGCCGGTTCGCTTGCCTGGGTTCGTAACCTCTACGGTGGTGCTGTGCCGTACGAGCGCCTGCTTGTCGAGGCGGCTGCCTGGGAGCCGGGGGCCGAGGGCCTGATCTTCCTGCCGTACCTCGCGGGCGAGCGTACGCCCCATGCGAACCCCGCTGCCCGCGGGGCGCTCACTGGCCTCCAGCTCCGCCACGACCGAGGGGCAGTCACGCGCGCAGTGCTCGAAGGCGTCGCGCTCGGGCTGCGCGACTCGCTCGACCTGCTGCGTGCCCTCGGCCTGCGACCGGTCTCTGGTCGTGTCTCCGGGGGTGGCACGCGCAGTCGCCTCTGGCTCGAGATCGTCGCGTCCGCGCTCCGGCTCCCGCTCGAGAGCACCGCGAGCGAGGAAGGCTCGGCGTTCGGGGCTGCTCTCCTCGGTGGGGTCGCCGCCGGGGTATTCCCGACGGTCGGCGACGCCGTCGCGGCATGTGTAGCAACACTCGATCTCGTCGAGCCCGATCCGGCGACGGCTGACGCCTATGACGAGCTTCACGCGCGCTTCAGCGCGCTCTATCCGGCACTCGAGCACCTGGAGGGACGATGACGACGCTCAACGGCAAGGTCGCGCTGGTTACGGGCGCGAGCCGCGGGATCGGCGCCGCAGTCGCGCGGCTCCTGGCCGCGGAGGGGGTGAAGCTCGGGCTGGGGTCGCGAAGCGGCGACGATCTCGGTCTCGCCGAAGCTGTCGCGTTGCCCACGGACGTTCGCGATCGAGGTCAGGTCGAGCGGCTCGTCGACGCGACCGTCGAGCGCTTCGGCGCTCTCGACATCGTCGTGGCGAACGCCGGCGTCGGAGCCTATGGCCCGCTCACCGAGCTCGCGCCGAGGCATCTGGAGGAGATGATCGACACGAACGTGAAAGGCGTGCTGTACGTCGCGTCGGCTGCAGTGCCGCACCTGCTCGCACGCGGCGGCGGCGACTTCGTCTCGCTCGCATCCGAGGCCGGCCGTCGTGGTCTGCCGAACGAGGCGGTCTACTGCGCGTCGAAGTTCGCACAGGTCGGCTTCACGCGCGCGCTCGACCACGAGCTCCGGCCACACGGGATTCGCTGCACGAACGTCTGCCCGGGTGGCGTCGCGACGGACTTCGCCATGGACGACGGACGGGGGCGCACGGCGGAGATGCCCGAGCTCGCCGGGATGATGTCGGCCGAGGACGTCGCCGACGCGGTCCTGTTCGTGCTGACGCGTGCCCGCGGCCATCGCATCCTCGAGGTGGCGTTCAGGCCGATGAGCGAGGAGGGGTGGGGATGATGCGAATCGGGCTGCTCTCGACGGCGCGAATCAACGATCAGATCCTGGCGGGCGCTGCTGCATCGACCGCGGTGGAGGCGGTCGCGGTCGCGAGCCGCGACGGCGCTCGGGCACAGGAGTACGCGGCTGCCCGGGGTATTCTGCGGGCCCACGGGAGCTACGACGCGCTGCTCGCCGACCCGGACGTCGACGCCGTCTACGTCTCGCTTCCGAACGGCCTGCATCACGAGTGGACTCTCCGAGCGCTGAACGCGGGCAAGCACGTCCTCTGCGAGAAGCCGTACAGCCGCCGGCCGCACGAGGTGGAGACCGCCTTCGATCTCGCGGCGGCGGCCGATCTCATCCTGATGGAGGCATTCATGTACCGCCATCATCCGCAGACCCACACGGTCGCTCGGCTCGTCGAAGCGGGCGCGATCGGGGCGCTCGTCTCGCTGCACGCGACGTTCACCTACGTGCTGACGGACTTCTCGAACGTACGGGCGCAAGCGGATCTCGACGGCGGTGCGCTGCTCGATGTCGGCTGTTACTGCGTGAGCGGAGCCCGGCTGATCGCGGGCGAGCCTGAGCGTGTCCAGGCGACGCAGACGACTGGCTCGACCGGGATCGACATGGCGTTCTACGGAATGATGGAGCACGAGAACGGCGTCATCGCACAATTCGACGCGTCTTTCATGGCGACCGAGCGTCAGCGGCTCGAGATCGTAGGCTCCGCTGGGACGCTGACCGTGCACGCGCCGTGGCGCACCGACTGGGGAGGCGAGCTTGTGCTCGACCGGGAGGGAAGCAGGGAGCTCGTCAAGGTTCCCGAGGCCAACGCCTATCAGCTCGAGCTCGAGAACCTCGCCGCGGCAGTTGCCGGGCGGGAGCCGCCGTTGCTCGGGCGCGCCGACGCCCTCGGGCAGGCACGGGTGATCGCGGCGCTCCATGAGTCTGCGGCGACTCGGTCGCTTGTGGAACTCTAAGAGAGTCGATAGTCGCCGGATTCCGGGCTCGCGCAAGCCACGAGTGCCGGGGGTCCGCGCAAGGAGGAAGATGAACCGCGCACGCATCCTTACCCTCACTGTCCTCGTTGCCGCAGTGACGGCAGCACTCGCGCTTCCCGCTCTTGCGGCGAAGCCGGTCGGCACGATCAACGGCACGGACGGCCCCGGGTTCACGATCACGATCGCCAAGAAGCCCACCAAGGCGGGTGTCTACAAGCTCGTGATCGTCGACAAGTCGGACGAGCACAACTTCCGCCTCAAGGGGCCGGGCGTCAATGTCGCCACCACGGTTCCTGAAGTGAAGACGCGGACGTTCACCGTCACGCTCAAGAAGGGCACCTACACGTACGTGTGCGATCCGCACAAGGAGTTCATGAAGGGCTCGTTCACGATCAAGTAGGGGCGCCGACTGGAGGGCGGGGTCAGGCCTCGAGGCCTGACCCCGTACGAAGGTGCACGGCAGCGTCAGCCGACGTCGAGCGGGATCGGCTCGATCGAGCGGTTCGTGATCCGCCAGGCGGCGAGCTCGTCGGTGCGCACCGTGTAGATCAGGTACGGCTTTCCTTCCCAGAGCCCGATGTTCTCGACGTCGGTGCGGGACGGGCGCGGCGGCGAACTGAGGTGCGAGTGGAACACCGCGAGCTCGTAGCCCTCGTCCTCGAGAAAGAAGATCTCGGGGTCGGTGGGCTTCAGCAGGAACCGGTAGGGGCTAGCTGCCTCGTTCTCGGCTCGCGCGTAGCGCTCGGCGACCCCGTCGCGTAGGACGACGAGCCCGCATGCCTCGTTGGGCTCCTCCGCGAGGGCGTGCTCCACGATCGCACGCCGCACCTCGGCGGAGATCACCACCAGAGCGTGGTCTCCATCGACGTCTCGAGGTCGCCGGACGCGACGCTCCAGAAGTCGGCGGAGATGTACTTCCAGCCACCGTCCGCGAGGATCGTGACGATCACGCCCTCGTCCATCTCGGCTGCGATCTTGCGCGCGACGTGGATCGCGGCGCCGCACGAGACGCCGGCAAAGATCCCTTCCTGCTCGAGCAGGTCGCGCACGGAAAGCACTGACTCCTCGTTTGACACGAGCAGCTTGCGGTCGAGCTTCGCGACGTCGAGGATCGGTGGCACGTAGCCGTCCGCCAGCGAGCGTAAGCCCATCACGAGGTCACCGGGAAGCGGCTCGGCTGCCGCCACGACGATGTCGGGGAACGACTCGCGCAGGCGCTCGCCAGCTCCCATCAAGGTCCCTCCGGTGCCGAGGCCCGCCACAAGCACATCCACACGGTCGAGCGCCTCGGCGATCTCAGCGCCCGTCCCATCGTAGTGGGCACGGGGGTTTGCCGGGTTTGCGTATTGAAACGGCATGAAGTAACGACTGTCCGATTCGGCGAGATCGAGTGCGATCCGCACCGCGCCGTTCGAGCCTTCGTCGGCGGGCGAGTCGATGATGTTGGCGCCGTACAGCCGCAGCAGCCGCTTGCGCTCCTTGGTGGCGTTCTCCGGCATCACACACGTGAGTGGATAGCCCTTGAGCTTTGCGATGAGGGCGAGGGAGATCCCGGTGTTGCCGCTGGTGGGCTCGAGTAGATGCCTGCCGGGCTTCAGCTCTCCGCTTGCCTCCGCCGCCTCGATCATCGCCTTCGCGACACGATCCTTGATCGACCCCGTCGGATTCTGCCCTTCGAGCTTGGCGTAGATCTTTACCGTCGCCTTGGGCGAGAGCCGGCTCAGCTCCACGAGTGGAGTTGCGCCGACGAGGTCGAGAAGCGAGGAGGCGACGACGGGCGTAGGACGCGCGACGGATCGGGCGACGCCACCCGCCATCGCGGGCAGCAGGATGACGGTCTCGGTCGAGGCGACGGGCGTATCGAGCCCGTCGAGGGTGCGGACGTCCTCGCCGCCGACGTAGACGTTCACGAACGGCGCGATGTCGCCGTGCTCAAAGATCTGTGCACCCAAGGCCGGGTACTGCCCGGTGAGATCCTCGAGCACCTCCCGGACAGTCGAGCCAGCAGCCTGGACCTGGCGCTGGCCGCCGACCTCGTTGCGGAGGGTGGGTGGAATGCGAACAGCTGTCATGCGTGGACACCGCCGGATGCGGCGCTCGGGCTTGATACGGGGCCTGCGCAGAACTCGACGTAGTCGACGTATTCGGTGATGCTCGGGCTCTCGCCGCAGACGGGGCAGGTGGCGCTCTTGCGGATCGAGACCTCGTCGAAGCTGGTCGTCAGCGCGTCGAACAACAGTAGGCGCCCGACGAGCGAGTCGCCGACGCCGAGGATCAGCTTCAAGGCCTCGTTCGCCTGGAGCGACCCGACGATTCCCGGCAGCACGCCGAGCACGCCGCCCTCGGAGCAGCTCGGTGCGAGCTCGGGCGGGGGCGGCTGCGGATACAAGCACCGGTAGCACGGCCCAGCTTGTGGCTTGAAAACGGTGACCTGTCCTTCGAAGCGGTAGATCGAGCCGTGCACCACGGGGACGTCGTGCCAGACCGACGCGTCGTTCACGAGGTAGCGCGTGGGGAAGTTGTCGGCGCCGTCGACGATTACGTCCCAGCCGTGACCGAGGATCCTGTCGACGTTCTCCGATGTCAATCGCTCCTCGAAGGGGAGCACGGTAACGTCGGGATTGAGAGCCTCGATCGTCCGTTTGGCCGACAGCACCTTCGCTTCGCCGAGCCGCTCAGTCGAGTGCACTATCTGGCGCTGCAGGTTCGAGTCGTCGACGACGTCGGCGTCGACGATCCCGAGCGTTCCTACCCCTGCCGCGGCGAGGTAGAGCGACGCCGGCGAGCCCAGACCGCCGGCGCCGATGAGCAGCACGCGCGCATCGAGAAGCTTCTGCTGGCCTTCCTCGCCGACCTCCGGGATCAAGACGTGGCGCGCGTAGCGCGAGCGCTGCGCAGGGGTCAGCGAGCGCGGCATGACGGTATCGAAGCCGTTGCGCTTCCAGTCCGAGAAGCCCCCGCCCAGATTCCTGACGTGCTCGTAGCCGAGCTCGCGCAGCACCTTGGTCGAGAAAGCAGAGCGAGTGCCGCTGCCGCAGTACACGACGAGGGGGCGATCCTTGTCGGGGACGAGCCCCTCGATGCGCGACTCGAGGTTGTTGCGCGGAGCGTGAACGGCTCCGGGGATGTGGCCTTCTTGCCACTCGTCATGCTCGCGGACGTCGACGAAGAGCGGTGCCTCGTCCTGCCCGGCGAGCGCGTGCGCGTCGACGGTCGAGATCTCGTCGATCTCCGTCTTTACCTGGGTGAGCAGCTCACGGTAGGTCGTCATTACTTTTAAGAATATAGCGACTTCCTACGACCTCGGGAACCCGTAGGCCGTCCCGATCGGAACGGCGCGACGCTACCCTCGATGCGATGAGCGCGCGCGCCCGGGTCGTTGTCGTCGTCGTGACCGTCGCAGCCGTATCCGCGGCTGCCGTTGCCGCTATCTCGGCGGTTGCGACGGATCGCCCTCCGGAGGGAGCGGCGGCCACCCAGCCGGTGCGCCGCGCGGGCGCCCCGCCGCTCACCCTCGACCTCGGGCTCCGGACCGACGCCGAGGCCGTTGCCCTCCGGAAGGCCGAGCGTCTCTACAACGGGAGCGAACGCCAGGGAGCCGGCGAGATCTTCAAGCGATCGGGATCGCTGGAAGCGCAGGTCGGCTCTGCCTACGCGGCCTGGCCCGACGGGACGCTCGACAGGCTTCAGCAGCTGGCGGGCCTGCATGCGCAAAGCGCGCTCGTGCAACTGCACCTCGGGCTCGCGCTCTTCTGGGAGGGCCGAGGCGGCGCGATGGACGCCTGGAGGGCGGCGCGCGCGAGCGAGCCGGACACGTCGTACGCAATCAAGGCCACGGATCTGCTTTACCCTGGCTTCCCGGTGCCTGGACTGCCGCAGTTCATCCCGAGCTTCGATCCTCCGAGGGCGATCACGTCGCTTCCTGCAGCCGACCAGCTCGACGCTCTCGCGGCCGCGGCGCACATTGGCGGCGTGCGGGCGAAGCTGCTCTACGGGATCGGCCTGCAGCGCGTGGGCCGGCCCGTTTCCGCCGAGCGTGCGTTCGCGGCTGCGGCTGCTGCGGCGCCGAACGATGCGGAGGCGCAGGTGGCCGCCGCAGTCGGGATGTTCGACAAGGCCGCCCCTGTGCGTGCGTTCTCGCGGCTTGGGCCCCTCACACGGCGGTTCCCGGAGCGTTCGACTGTCCGCTTCCATCTCGGTTTGCTCCTGCTCTGGAGCGGCGAGGTCAAGGCGGCAAAACGTCAATTCCGGCTCGCCGCGGAGGCCGAGCCCGGCTCGCTGCTCGCCCACGCGGCGGCGACGTACCTGCAAAGGCTCCGTTGAGCCCTGCCCGATCGTTTTGACGGGAACCAGATCCGTAACTACCGTGATGCAACGACGAGCTAGGGGGTGGTCGATCTGAGCGGCGGGGATTCGGGAAGGGGCGAGATCGAGCACATCCTCGAGACCGAGGAGGCGCGCGCGCTGCTCGAGGCGGGGCGCACTACCGGCTCGCTCGATATCTCCGAGATCGCGGCCGGTCTGGAAGCTCTCGCGCTCGACGGCGAGGAGCTCGCTGCGTTCTACGCTGCCCTCGACGAGGCGCAGATCGAGGTCGTGGATCCTGGCAGCGGAGTTCCGGAGGGCCCAGACCTGGACGCAGGCGTCGAGATCTCCACCGACACGCTTCAGCTCTTCCTCAAGGACATCGGTCGCGTTCCCCTGCTCACTGCGGCACAGGAGGTGGAGCTCGCGAAGCGGATCGAGCGAGGCGACCATGCCGCGAAGCAAGCGATGATCGAGGCGAACCTCCGACTCGTCGTCTCGATCGCGAAGCGCTATCGAAACCAGGGCCTCCCCTTCCTCGATCTCATCCAGGAGGGGACGATCGGCCTCGTTCGCGCCTGTGAGAAGTTCGACTACCGGAAGGGATTCAAGTTCTCGACGTACGCGACCTGGTGGATCCGGCAGGCGGTCGCCAGGGCGATCGCCGACAAGGGCCGAACGATTCGGATGCCGGTCCACGTCGTCGAGAAGCTCAACAAGATCAACCGCTCCCAGCGCAAGCTTCGCGCGGAGCTCGCGCGCGAGCCGTCCGCTGCCGAGATCGCCGCCGATCTCGAGCTGGAGGTCGACGAGGTCGAGCAGATCCAGCGAAGCGCACAGACGCCCGTCTCGCTCGAGAAGCCCGTCGGTGACGACGACGAGTCCGAGTTCGGCCACTTCCTCACGGACGAGTCGGCGCCGCTTCCCGACGAGATGGCGGAGGTGGCCCTCCGGCGCGAGGCGCTCAATGGGATCCTCGACACGCTCTCGCAGCGTGAGCGCCGAGTTCTCGAGCTCCGCTACGGGCTCGATGGGCAGCAGCCAAAGACACTCGACGAGGTGGGTCGCACCTTCAACGTCACCCGTGAACGCATTCGCCAGATCGAGCACCAGAGCCTGAAGAAGTTACGCGCCCTCGCCGAGTCGTCGGCCGTGCGCGACGTTGCCTAGTGCGGTTTCTCGCAGTCGCTGACCGGAATGAGGGCGCCGCTCGCGCGGCGTTGACCGCTCGCGCAGCATCAGCAGTTGTGCCCCACTGAAGTCAGGCACAAGTCTCTCCTGGCCCGGCGTGTGAGCTCTCAGCGGTACGACCTGTCAGGGCACGGGGGGCCGTCGAGGTCAAGCCTGAGCCTGCGGGCAGGCGCCGGTCGCCCGGCGCATAGACTGGCGGCGCAGTGACCGTTCCCGTCGACACCCTGCTGACCGAGCTCGCCGACCTCGTCGCGATCCCGTCTGTGAGTGCCGATCCCGAGCGGGCCGCGGACGTTCGCGCTGCCGCCGACTGGGTCTCGGGCATGGTCGACCACGCGGGTGGCACGTGTGAGGTGATCGACTGGCACGGGCAGCCCCTTGCGATCGGTGAGGTGCGCGCGTCGCGGAGCTCGCTCGACGCTCCGACGGTCCTCGCCTACGGTCATTTCGACGTGCAGCCGGCCGATCCGGTCGAGCTCTGGGATTCCGACCCGTTCGTGCTCGAAGAGCGCGACGGTTGGCTCTACGGCCGCGGTGTCGCTGACGACAAGGGGCAGCTCTACATGCTGCTCAAGGCCGCAGAGCTCCTCGCTCATGCCGACGCGCTACCGGTCAACGTCCGCTTCGCGTGTGACGGTGAGGAGGAGACGGGAGGTCATTCGATCGTCGACTGGCTCGTCGCCGACGAGCGCGGCGCCGACGCTGCCGTCATCTTCGACAGCGACATGCTCGAACGTGGCATGCCTGCGTTCAACGTCGCCGTCCGTGGGCTCGTCTACTTCCACGTCATCGCGCGCACGGGTGTCCGCGACCTTCACTCCGGGATCTTCGGCGGAGCGGCACTCAACGCCGTCCACGCGCTCACGCTCGCTCTCTCGTCACTGCTCGCTAGAGATGGGCTGCTGCCCGGGGAGCTGCGAGCCGGGGCCGTCCCACCATCGGCGGACGAGCTTGCTGGCTGGGCGCTCCTTCCTCCTGGTGCCGGCGAGCTCGAGGCACAGGGCGCGCGCCCGATGGATGCGGGCGCGGGCGCCGACTTCTACACGCGCACATGGGCGCAGCCCACGCTCGAGATCAACGGGATCGCGGGAGGATCGCCTGATCTCCAGAAGACGGTTCTGCCGGTCGAGGCGCGAGCGAACGTCTCGATCCGCCTGGCACCGGGGCAGGACGCCGACGAGATCGCGGCAGCGTTCACGCGGCTTCTGCGGGATGCAGCGCCGCCCGGGACGGAGCTCGAGATCAACCGCTGGTCGTCCGCGCCCGCCGGGCTCGTTGACCCAGCATCCCGAGCACTCGAGCTCGGACGCGATGCCTTCGAGGCGGTCGTCGGGCGCCGGCCCGTCCTGATCCGATCGGGTGGCACCCTCCCGATCGTGCCCGCGCTGTCGGCGCGCGGGATCCCGGTGATCGTTACCGGCTTCGCCCTGCCCGACTCGAACATCCACTCGCCGAACGAGCGACTGCTTGCGGACTACCTTCCACTCGGGGTCGAGGCCGCACGGGAGCTGCTGCGGCGGCTTGCCGATGTCTGAGCGCGGTCGCGCCCCGTTCGCGTGCCCCCTTGCGGAGGAGCTCGCGCCCGACGTGCTAGCCCGGTTCCTCCGCTACGTCAAGATCGATACGCAGTCAGACCCGCATTCGTTGAGCTATCCGTCCACGGCGAAGCAGCTCGAGCTGTCGCGGCTGCTGGTCGAGGAGCTCCACGCGATGGGGCTCGCCGATGCCACGCTCACCGAGCCCGGGTACGTGATCGCGTCGCTGCCCGGCACCTCCGACGGGCCGGTGGTCGGCCTCATCGCCCATGTCGACACGAGCCCGGACGCACCCGGAGCGGCTGTCCAGCCCATCGTCCACGAGAACTATCGGGGCGATCCGATCGTCTTGCCTGGAGACCCAATGCAGGTCATCGCGCCGGACGAAGAGCCTGAGCTGGCCGATCGCGTCGGCCACGACATAGTCACGAGCGACGGTACGACGCTGCTCGGCGCCGACGACAAGGCCGGAGTGGCCGAGATCATGGCCGCCGCCGCGTATCTTGTGCGCGACGACGCGCCGCGGGCACCCCTGCGGATTGCCTTCACGGTCGACGAGGAGGTGGGCCGGGGCACCGACCATTTCGACCTCGACCGCTTCGGCGCAGACGTGGCCTACACGCTCGACGGTAGCGGCAGCGCGATCATCGAGGCGGAAACGTTCTCGGCGCTCTCCGTCACCGTCACGATCTTCGGCCGGAGCACGCATCCGGGCACCGCCAAGGGCAGGCTCGTCAACAGCGTCAAGCTCGCCGCGGACCTGATCGCCGCTTTGCCGCGTGACCGCCTGTCCCCGGAGACCACCGAAGGACGCGAAGGCTTCGTTCATCCGGTGCGCGTGGCCGGCAACGCCGAGGAGACCGTGATCGAGCTCATCGCACGCGACCACGACGACCGACGTCTCGACGAACACGTAGCGCTCGTGCAAGAGCTGGCGCACGATGTCGAGCTCCGGGAGCCCCGAGCACGGGTAGAGGTAGTCGTGGAAGAGTCCTACCGGAACATGCGTGCAGTGATCGACCGGCACCCGGAGGTGATCACGGCTGCCGAGGAGGCGATCAGGCGCGTCCAGCTCGAGCCTCGACACGAGATCATCCGCGGGGGGACGGACGGCTCACGGCTCTCCGAGCGCGGTCTCCCGACGCCCAACCTCTTCACCGGCGGGCAGCACTACCACGCCCGTACCGAGTGGGCCAGCGTCCAAGACATGGCGGCGGCGGCAGCGACCGTGGTCGAGCTCGCCCGGGTGTGGGCCAGGACGTAGGCCGAGCTTCGCGGTCTACGTCACGTGGCCCGGGACGCCGCAGCCGAGCCACTCGTGGCCGTACGATCGCATGGCATCGATGATCGGGAGCAGTGCCTTGCCCTTGCCGGTCAGCGCGTACTCGACGCGAGGCGGCGATTCCGCATAGCTCCGTCGCTCGACTACCTCTTCCGTCTCGAGCCAGCGCAGGCGCTCGGCGAGCGTACGCGGGCTGATTCCTGCGCACGAGTGCTCGACCTGGGTGAAGCGGCGCGGCCCCTCCGAGAGGTCGTGGACGATCAAGACCGTCCACTTGGCGCCGATGATCTCGGCGCATGCGGCAACCGAGCAGGACTCGCTCTCGTGGACTGCGAGCATCGTGCGCTCTGACACTCCCCGGAGTGTAGCCGGCCGGAACGGCCGGTCGCTGTTGCGGGCCGGCCGATCGAGCGAATCGCGAAGATCAGGCTGAGCCGGGTACTCGACCCGGCATCACCTGGCGCGAGTCCAGCCTGGTCGGCCCGGGACGAGCTGTCAATCCCACGGAGGCGGATTGAACATCCAGCGCCCGCCCACCATCGTTGCGACCACGCTGATCGACGCGAGTTGCTCCACGGGGACGGTGACCGGGTCGGCGTCGAGCACAACGAGGTCGGCGACCTGTCCCGGGATCAGGCGGCCTCGCCTGCGCTCGTCTCCCGCAAGCCACGCGGCATGAGTCGTCGTAGCCCGAAGCGCCTCCTCGACCGTGAGCCCGTCGTCCGGATGCCACGGTGCGCGCTCGTCGTCGCTTCTCAGGACCGCGGCCCTGATGCCGGCGAGCGGGTCGAGCTCCTCGACGGGCGCGTCGGAGCCGTTGACGAGGAGTGCACCCGCGTCATGGAGGCGGCGAGTCGGGAACGCATCACGCGCGTGGTCCGGCCAGAAGCGGTCGACGAGGTCGCGATCCGACACCGCATGGCTGAACTGCACGGAGCACGTGACTCCCAGCCGTGCGAATCGGCCGACGTCGTTTCGGGCCACGCATTGGGCGTGCTCGACTCGCTGCCTGAGCCCGAGTGGCGACCACACTGCCTGGGTGGCCTCGAACGCGTCGAGTGCGTCCCTGTTCGCCCGATTTCCGATCGCATGGACGGCCACCGGCCAGCCGGCGGCAGCGGCGCTTCGGATGATTTCCTCGAGCTCCTCGCCCGTCGTGAGCACGATCCCCGATCCGTCTAGCAGCGACGCCGTCTGCGACCCCAGGGTGCCGTCCATGAAGACCTTCAGGTGGCCGAGCCGGAGGTAGTCGCTGCCGAGCCCGGAGCGGATCCCGGCGGCTGCAAGAGCCGGCAGCCGCTCGTGTGGCAGCGACTGCAGGACGCGCAGCCCGAGGCCTTCGTTCTCGGCGATTCGCTGAAAGACCTCGAGCGCGCCGATGCGCCCGTCCATGTCGTGCACCGAGGCGACCCCTCGGCTCTGCGCGAGGCGAATGCCCTCTCGTGTCGCGTCGACGAGCTCGTCGAGGGAGACGTCGACCACGAGGTCGCCGAAGCGCCAGGCAGCCTCCTCCCGGAGGATCCCCGTCGGCGTGCCAGACCCGTCCCGTTCGACGCCGCTACCAAGGGCAGCTACCACCTTCGCGCCGGCCCGTGCGAGAGCCGCCGAGTTGATCCAGAGCGTGTGATAGTCCCGCGACCAGAGGGCTGCGGGAGTCTCGCCGGTGACCGCGTCGAGGGACTGCCGCGTCGGCGTCGCCTCCCACCGATCGTCGCGCCAGCCGCGGCCACGGATCCAACTCGCTCGCGGGGCGTGGGCGATCCGCGAGAGCGCCTCGTCTAGCCGAAGCGCTCCTTCGAGCCGCGCCTCACGCTGCGCTAGCGACCACGACGGGAAGTGAACGTGCGCGTCGTTGAACGCCGGCAGGACGCAGCGTCCACCCAGATCGACGTGGTCGGGAGAGGGGAGCGCCGTCTCGTGCGTGCCGACGCCGCCGGCGATCGTGCCTCCGGCGATCGCAAGCGCACGTGCGATCGGGAGCGAGGGGTCCATGGTTCGGACGATGCCGTTTGCGAGGATCACGCGGACCGAAGCGTAGTTTCCGGGGAGCGGCGAGGCGCGCCGATCGGAAAAACTAGTCTCGCCTTCCCGCTGTTGTGCTGCTATATCCCAATCTGAGGGCTGCGTGGGTGCGGGACGCGGACGCATGGGGGAAGGGGAGTTGAGAGTGGCAATGGGTGGACGATCGCGCTGCCTGGTTTCTGTGCTGGTGCTCGCCGTGGCGGTTGCGCTGTTCGGCGCTACCGCTTCCCGCTCCTCGGCGGCCGCTTCCACACAGGACGCATCAACGATCCTCGTCAAGTTCTCGTTTCCGTGGTCGGCGTCATCGACGATCGCGCTCCAGGGCGACGCGCAGATCGCCTCCCTGACAGGAGGTGTGTCGCTCATCCGGGTCCGAGCCGGGTCGTCGATCGAACGAGCACTCGGCTTCTACGCGCTGCTTCCCGGGGTCGCGTACGCCGAGCCCAACTACATTGCGTCGGCGGCCCTCGCAGCTCCAAACGACCCTTCGTTCGCCAGCCAGTGGTCTCTCCCGCGGATCGCTGCGATCGGCGGCTGGTCGACGTATCCAGGTGGCTACGGCAACGGGTCCGGACCGATGATCGCCATTCTCGATACGGGCGTCGACGTGTCCCATCCCGATCTCGACGACAAGCTGCTCACTGCCCTTGGCAGAACGTGCACGTCCGGCACCTGCGTCGCCTCGAACGGTGACGACGACAACGGCCACGGCACCCACGTCGCAGGCATCGCCGCCGCAGAGACAGACAACGGCGTCGGCATCGCCGGCGTCGCGCCGAACGCCCGGATCGTTCCCGTTAAGGTTCTGAGCTCGGCGGGCAGCGGCACATATGCCTCGATAGCCGCCGGGATCGACTACGCCCGGACGACCGGTGCCCGCGTGATCAGCATGAGCCTCACCGGCACGTCTTTCTCCTCGACGCTCTGCTCTGCGGTAACGCGCGCGATCAACGCCGGTGTACTCGTCGTCGCGGCCGCGGGGAACACGTCGTCGGCCGATCTTGGCTACCCGGCTGCCTGCAGCGGTACCGTCGGCGTCTCGTCGACCGACTCGACGGACTCCGTCTCGACGTTCTCGACCCTTGGCGTGATGAACGTGTTCGTCTCCGCGCCCGGAACGAACATCTACTCGACCTATGACGGCGGTGCATACCGGATCATGTCGGGAACGTCGATGGCTACGCCGCATGTCGCGGGTCTTGCAGCGCTGCTCTTCGGCCAGAGCCCCGGACGCACGGTCGCCGACGTCAAGACGATCCTCGCGACGACGTCCGACAAGGTCGGGGGATATGCCTACGGATCCGATCCGTACGGCACCTGCGCGAACTGCACATGGTCGGATCAGCTCGGTTACGGGCGCATCAACGTCGCGCGGGCACTCGCCGCAGGCGGCGGCTCGACGCCGCCCCCGCCCGCCCCGACCCCGCCTCCGCCGCCACCTCCGGCTCCTACACCTCCGCTCCTCCTCCTCCGCCTCCTCCGCCTCCTCCTCCTCCTCCTCCTCCGGCTCCTACACCTCCTCCTCCGCCTCCGCCCCCGGCTCCTACACCTCCGCCTCCGCCTCCTCCTCCCACGCCTCCACCGCCACCTTCCGGCTCGATCACGGTTGCATTCCCCGCGTCGACGACGGTTCCGTCCGGGTCGGTTACCGATGGCTCCGTCACGAGCCTGTACGCGGACGACAACGATCTCTTTGCGGTGCGCGCGACCTCCTATTTCTCACTCAACTGGTACGCGTCGTTCACCGGGGTTGTCCCCACGCCTGCGAGTCTTGCCGTCACCTACAAGGGGCGGAGCTCTACGGGCAACGCGACGCAGTCACTCGCGCTCTACAACTGGTCGACGAGCTCGTGGGTCACGATCTCGACTACGGCTGCAAAAACGACCGATACCTTGCTCTCGAACATCCCTGCCACCGGCACCCCGGCGAGTTATGTCGGCCCGAATGGCCAGGTACGCGTGCGGGTCGCCCTGACGGCATTCGCGTTCTCCCTCCTCTCGTCGGGGAACGTCATGTCGATCACCTACGCGGCGCCGTAGGGAGCGGCGCCCCAGGGGCGCTCGATCAGGGGCGACGAGGGTCAGGCGAAGCGGATGACGCTGCGGATCCCGTCCTGTGCTTCCATCAGGTCGAAGCCGTGATTGACCTCAGCGAGCGCGAGCGTGTGTGAGACGAACGGCTCGACATCGATCTCCCCGGCAAGCCAGCGCTCGATCAGTTGCGGCACCTGATCGCGGCCCTTGCAACCGCCGAAGGACGAGCCGGCGACGCGTCGCCCGGTGATCAGGTAACGCGGCACGATGTCCAGCGTCTCGCCCTGTCCGGCGACGCCCGCGATCGTGCAGAGCCCCCAGCCCATCCGAGCCGCCTCGACCGCCTGGCGCATGACGCCCACATTCCCGGTTGCCTCGAACGTGTAGTCGGCCCCGAAGCCGCCCGTCTCCTCGAGGATGCGCTCGACGGCGTCAGGCCCGCCGAGCATCACGTCGGTTGCTCCCTGGCCTCGGGCGAGCTCGAGCCGGCCGGGGGAGAGGTCGACGCAGATGATGCGCCCGGCGCCCTGTAAGCGGCAGCCGGCGACGGCACCGAGACCGACCATGCCGGCTCCGAAGACGACGCAAGTCGCGCCCGGCTCGACCTTGGCGGTGTTGATCGCGGCGCCGATCCCGGTCGTCAGGCCACATGCGAAGAGACATGCCCGATCGAGGGGGGCGTCGCGGGTGATCTTCGCGAGCGACACCTCCGGCATGACCGTGTACTCGGCGAAGGTCGACGTTCCCATGAAATGTCGCAGCGGCTCACCGTCGATCGAGAGTCGGGTCGTCCCGTCCGGCAGATACCCCTTGTTCTGCTGGTCGCGCACTGCGAGGCAGAGGTTCGTCTTCGGGCTCAGGCAGTGGACGCACTCGCGACACTGGGCCGAGAAGAGCGTGACGACGTGGTCGCCGGGCGCAAGGGACGTGACGCCTGCTCCGACGCGCTCGACGACGCCGGCCCCTTCGTGCCCGAGGACCGTTGGTGCGTACCCGGACGGGTCGACGCCCGAGGCCGTGTACAGATCCGTGTGGCAGACCCCACACGCGACGAGGCGAACGAGCGCCTCACCCGATCGCGGCTCGGCGAGGTCGACCTCGCGCACGACGAGCGGCGCGCCGAACTGTTCGAGGACGGCCGCGCGCATTCGCATGCGTCGATCCTAGCGTGCGAGCATCATCTCGATCTCGACGAGGATCTCGGGCGAGAGAAGGCCGTACACGCGCTTCCAGGTGCCGCCAGCGGGCTTGACCTCGACGTCCGCGATGTACTCCTGCCACACGTCGAAGACGCCAAACGACTGCTCCTCGGTGACGTCCTTGTCCACCGACCAGTTGACGCTCACGATGTCGTGCTTCGTGTAGCCGGCCTGCGAGAACGTGATCTCCATCTGCTCCAACGTCCACCTGGTCTGCGCTGCGGCATCGCCGACGAAGTAGGCGCTCGAGTTGTCCGGCCTCATCGCGGCGTGACCCGTCACGATGAACATGTCCTTGACGCCCTCGAGGTTGATGCCCCAGCTCACGAGGTCGGCGACGGGCGGCATATTGCTGTTCTGGTATCCGGTGCGCTTCATCGGTGTGCCTCCTCTTCGATCGGGATCCGACGCGGCTGGTGCGCACATGGCTCCGGCCGTCGCGGCGGAGGCATGGCGCGATGCGGTGATGGTAGACGGCCTGGGCGCGGGTTCAGGCGCGAGGCAGCGACGAGGTGTCGACGACCTCGAACGCGCTGCCCGGAACGTCGTGCAAGGTGTGGAGGTCGTCGTTCGACCAGCGCGGGTCGGGCGCGCCGGAGACGTACAAGTCCGAGCCGTTGTCCGCGACGAGCGCGCCGTACTCCTTGAGCGCCTGAAGGACGATGCGCGCCTGGCGAGGGAAGCGCGAGATGTCGTAGCCGGCCTTGATCCGCAGGCGCAACCCCATCGGTGGGAGTGAGGGATCCGTGAGCGAGCTCGCGTAATGACGTGCCGGCCAGACGTAGGAACGACGCGTTCGAGAGACGGTAATGCGCAGCGCATGGTCGATGCGGCCTCGCGCCACCTCGTCGTAGCGAGCGAGTCCGGGGAGGATCGGCAAGCCGGCCGCGTCGGCGGACGTCCAACCGGCCGGCCGGAGTCTCGTCGAGCGGAGATCCCAGATTGCGCCGGAGCCTGCAGCCCAGCCGCTTGCCGTAGGCCGGAGCGCGAAGAGCTCGTAGAGCTTGCAGGCGCTCTTGTCGACGATCAGCGCGTGCCGGTCGCCGTCCGACGCCGCACCGCCTTCGATCTTCACGTTCCTCGGGATCGGATATGGCCCCTTGTCGCTCTCGTCTGCATACTCGAAGCGGACGCGCGTCTTCGCCTGTGTCGTGGCGACGACGGTGATCGGGATGCCGATCGGACCACCGTCCCAAAGCCCCGAGCCGAAGTCGGCGTGCATGTGGTCGTCGGCGCCGATGCTTTCCACGATAGACGCGGAATCTGCGGCAACGGGCAGCGTGTCCACGCGCTGATTCCACGCGCTCGCTGCCGGAAAGACAGGACAGGTGGTTGCGTTGGGAAGCGGCGCGGCGATCGCTGCGCCGCCCGCCGCAAGGAACATGCCCAGGAAAGCGACCGCGACTCTCACTGGAGGATCGTCGGCGGCATGGTCCGTTTAATCGACCCCCCTATCGAGTACGGAGGCGTCGCCGCCGGGTAGCGGGCTCGAATTGCGTCGATGAAGGCAGCGAGCGTGCCCGCGATCTCGCCGTCGGCGATCTCGAGGACGTTCTCGGCGTTGCGCTCTCCCGAGCGGGAGAGGTTGAAGCTCCCGACGAAGGCCACGTCGTCGGCGACGACGACCTTCGCGTGCATGAAGTCGTGCACCGTCGTCGGCGACCAGCGCGTCGACGGCTTCCCGGCCCACGGGGCTCCTGCGAGCACGGTCTCGAGCAACGGGATCTTCCACGCGCTCACGCCATTCTGCTGCCACTGGTGAAACACCTCGTCGACCTGTGTGTCGTCGATGACGCCGGCCAGGTCGCAGCGGTGCTCTCGCACGACCTCCACGAGGGTGCCCAGGATCGGGCCTGACGTGAGCACGGGCGATGCGATGCGGATCCGCCGTCGCGCCTTGCCGAGGTGCTTCGCGATCCGGTGCGAGAGCTCCTCGCCGTAGCCCGGGCAGAACCACGGTCGCACGATCGTCGCCCCGACCGCAACCGGTCGCGGCTCGACCTTGCCGGTCTTCTCGACCGGCCGCCCGTCCCAGATCTGCTCGAACGCCAGGGTGTATGCCCGCGCGAGGTCGGGCGAGGCGACCGTGACGATCACGTTCTCCTGGCGTGACCACGAGTCGTCGGTCCAGTTCGTAGAGCCGGTCCAGACATCGCTGCCGTCACGGACGACGATCTTGTGGTGCATGAGGTCGGGGATGCCGGCGACAGCGCGGGTCGGAATCGGAAGCGCGGCCAGCGACTCCGGCCGTGTCTCGGGCGGGGGTGGCACCGGGATCGGGCCGGGATGGTCGACGTTGTAGGCAAGCCTGATCGTCACGCCGCGCTGGTACGCCGCGAGCAGCGCCGCGAGCACGGGCGCACCGGCGTCAGACTCGAAGCGGACGTCGTAGAGAGCGAGGTCGAGTGACGTTCTGGCAGCGTTGAGGAAATCGGCGATCGCGCGGCCGATCGACGCGGGCGCTTGCCCGCCGTCGGTCAGCGTCGTCAACCCGATGCGCGGGTTCAGGAGCGGGCTCGCTGCGCGGCCTTGTGCGCGCGCTTTGCAGCCTGGTACTCGAGGAGGGCGGCAGGGGAGTCGACGTCGCCGAGCGTCCTGTGCGAGGGGAGCTGCGCCTCCCAGCCTTCCGGCCTCAGGCCAAGGCGCTTGACGAGCACTGCCACGAGCGTCGTCGCCTTCATCGGCCCGATCCCTGGGAGCGCAAGCAGTCGCTGCTCGAGGTCCGCTGCATCGGTTGCTTCGGTCCAGACTCGTGACGCGTCACCTGCGTAGTCGTCCGCTATCACGGCGCAGAGCTCCTGGGTGCGCTTGGCCATCGAGCCCGGAAAGCGGTGCAGGGCGGGCCTCCCCTTGAAGACCTCGGTGAGCGCGTCGGTATCCATGTCCGCGATCGCGCGCGCGTCGAGGTCGCCGAGGCGCTCTCGGAGTACGAGTGGCGACGAGAATGCCTTCTGCACCGTTACCTGCTGGTCGAGTACGAAGCCGATCAGTAGCGCAAGGGCGCTCTCTCCAAGAAACGCGTCGGCGGCCGGGTCACCCGTGAAATGGAGTGTGACCGCCACGCGAGGATCGTATCGCGCGAAGGCTCCTGCGGTGGCACGCTCACTGCATGAACGGCTCCCGACTTCCCGCTGTTTTCGTTCGCAGGCGGTAGACGCCGGACGTCGCTGCGACGAAGAGCCAGCTCCAGTCGGGGCCGCCCCAGTGCAGGTTGCCCACACGGGCGGGGGTCGGGATCACGCCGAGCGTCGTCCCGCCGGCGTCGAGCACCCAGACGCCGCCCGGACCCGTTACCCAGATGTTGCCCTCCACGTCGCATTTCATCCCGTCGGGATGGCCGCCGTCGATCTCGCCCTGCTCGTCGGCCATGTCGTCTGCGACAGTCCTTCGATTCGCGATCGAGCCATCGGCGCGCACGTCGAAGGCGTGGATCTTGCCGACGAACGCGTCGTTGACGTAGAGCGTCGACTCGTCAGGTGAGAAGCAGAGCCCGTTCGGAAAGTCCCAGCCCGTGCCGAGCAACGTCAGGGCTCCGCCTGTCGCGAGCCTGAACACGCCGGCAAACTCGAGCTCCCGCTCCGCCTCGACGCCGATCATCGGCAGCCACCAGGGGTCGGTGAAGTAGATCGAGCCGTTGGAGTGGACGACAACGTCGTTCGGGCTGTTCAGCGACCGCTGCTCGTACGTCGAGACGAGAGCCTCGATCCCCTCGCCCGTACCGGCTGCGTCCATGCGGGCCAGCCGCCGGGCCCCGCCCTCGCACACGATGAGGCGTCCATCGCCGTCCAGGGTCATGCCGTTCGCGTGGCCGGTTGGTGCTGCGATCGGGCGTACGCCGTTCGCCTCGTCCCACCGGTACCGCCGGTTCGCCGGGACGTCGGAGAAGAGGAGGTATTGCCCGTCGGGCACCCAAATCGGGCCTTCGGTGAAGACCATCCCACTCGCGAGTTGTTCCAGCTCGGCATGCTCGTCCGCGAGCTCGACCATGCGCGGGTCGCGGATCTCGACGGGCACGGGCGGAGTCTATGTCGTCGACCGACGACGGGTCACCGGGGCGTTCGGGGCCATCAACGCCAGCGGAAACTCGTCACTCCTACGGCCGCAGCTCCGTGAATCCGGCTGCGGCGAAGTCGTCGTCGAAGGCGAGCGCGTCGGTGATCCGTAGGCGGCGCATCACCGCAAAGCTCGTCGCATTGACGAACGAGTACGGTCGCTCGTCGTGTATGCGCAGCCACGCCCATGCCTCTCGCTCGAGCACGTCGTGTACCGGCGCGACCCGGAGCCTCGGGCTTGCGACGATGTGATCGAGCAAACGGACCGCCAGTCGATGCCCGGCGCGACGGCGCACGAACGTCCAAGTCTCGCCGAGCACGAGCGATGACGTCGCCAGCTCGGCCGTCGCGTGGCTTCGGGCGAGCGCGGCGGCGTCGGCGTGGCGGCCGTCCCGAGGCAGCGCCTGGGCGATCCAGTACGAGCTGTCGACAAAGATCACGCGTGCGGTGCGGAGGGTCCGTAGATGACCTCATCGATGTCGTCGGCCGACTCCACCTCCGCGAACTCGCTTGCAAGCACGAGCAGCCCAAGGAGGCCGTTGTCCTCGGTCGTAGGAGGGAGGCCGCGGTCAACGCATTCGCGCACGAGCGCGCTCTTGGATGTGCCGCGTGCGGCAGCCGCGAGCTCGAGACGATCGTCGAGCGCGGGGTCGATCACGATGTTGATCCGACGCATCCTGGTGATGGTTACACATCGTATGTAGAGAATGTGTAATCGAAGTGTGCCAGAACGCCGCGAAGCCGTGTGGGAGCTCGCTCTTCGTCTGGCGCACCGGTACCGTTCGGCAATGGATCCGCTCGCCGTCCTCTCCGATCCGACGCGCGCGTGGTTCGAGCGCGCGTTCGCGGCACCCACGCCCGCCCAGAGCGCCGCCTGGCCCGCGATCGCCGAGGGCGGCGACGTGCTCGTGCAGGCACCGACCGGCTCGGGGAAGACGCTCGCCGCGTTCCTGATCGGTATCGACCGGCTCACGGAAACGCCCGGCGAGGGGCTCAGGCTGCTCTACGTCTCCCCGCTCAAAGCTCTCAACTACGACATCGAGCGCAACCTGCGCGGCCCGCTCGCCGGCCTCGGCTCGAAGCTCGCTGTCGCCGTGCGCACCGGTGACACGCCGCAAAAGGAGCGCCAGGCGATGCTCCGTACGCCGCCCGACATCCTGATCACGACGCCCGAGTCGCTCTTCCTGATGCTCACCTCGCAAGCGCGGGAGATCCTGCGCGGCATCGAGACGGTCATCGTCGACGAGGTGCACGCTGTCGCAGGCACGAAGCGCGGCGCGCATCTCGCGCTCTCGCTCGAGCGCCTCCGGCGCCTGCGCGAGACGCCGTTTCAGCGGATCGGGCTCTCCGCGACACAGCGGCCGCTCGAGGAGATCGGGCGCTTCGTCTCGGGCGGTCGGCCGATCCGCATCGTCGATGCCGGCACCCGCAAGCAGCTCGACCTCGAGGTTGTCGTCCCGCTCGAGGACATGCGGGAGCCGGAGGTCACCGGCGCGGCAGCGGACGGCGCTGCCCTGCCCGGCACGGGGGCGGAGGGCGGGACGCGCTCGATCTGGCCGGCGATCTATCCGGCCCTGCTCGAGCTCGTCAACGCGCACCGCTCGACGATCGTGTTCGTCAACAACCGGCGACTCGCCGAACGGCTCGCGCTCAGGCTCAACGAGCTGGCAGATGCCGAGATCGCGCGTGCCCACCACGGCTCGCTCGCGCGCGAGCAGCGGACCGAGATCGAGGATCTGCTCAAGGCGGGGCGCATCCCGTGCCTCGTCGCCACCTCCTCGCTCGAGCTCGGGATCGACATGGGCGCGGTCGACCTCGTCGTCCAGGTCGAGAGCCCGAAGTCGGTTGCGCGCGGGCTGCAGCGGATCGGTCGGGCCGGGCACGATCTCGGCGCGACGTCGAAGGGGCGGATCTTCCCGAAGTTCCGCGGCGACCTGCTGGAATGCGCGGTCGTCGCGCGCGCGATGCGAGAGGGGGCGATCGAGGAGACGCACATCCCGCGCAACCCGCTCGATGTACTCGCCCAGCAGATCGTCGCCGTCTGCGCCGACGAGGAGATCGAGGTCGACGACCTACATCGACTCGTGTGCGGGGCGTATCCCTTCGCGACGCTCTCGCGAGAGCAGCTCGAGAACGTCCTCGACATGCTCGCCGGCCGCTACCCGTCCGACGAGTTCTCCGAGCTCAAGCCCCGGATCATCTGGGATCGCACCGCGGGCGTCATCCGCGGGCGCGCGGGCGCGCGCCGGCTTGCGATCACGAACGCAGGCACAATCCCGGACCGCGGACTCTACGGCGTGTTCCAGGTCGACGGCGGCGGGCGCGTCGGTGAGCTCGACGAGGAGATGGTGTACGAGGCGCGCCAGGGGCAGACGTTCCTGCTCGGCGCCTCTAGCTGGCGGATCGAGGAGATCACGCGCGACCGCGTGCTCGTGTCGCCGGCACCGGGCGTGCCCGGGGCAGTCCCCTTCTGGAAGGGGGAGGGCGTAGGCCGCCCCTACGAGCTCGGGGCTGCGATCGGGCGCGCCTCGCGCGAGCTCGTGTCCCTCCCGGATGAGAAGGCGGTCGCGACACTTGTCGCGGACTACCACCTCGATCCGCTCGCAGCAGGCAACCTCCTCACCTATCTACGCGATCAGGAAGCGGCCACGGGTGTCGTCCCTTCGGATCGGACAGTCGTAGTCGAGCGATTCCGCGACGAGATCGGCGACTGGCGCGTATGCGTGCTTACGCCGTTCGGCGCCCGTGTGCACGCGCCCTGGGCGATGGCACTGGCGGCACGCCTCCGTGATGCGCTCGGCCTCGAAGTGCAGTCGCTCTGGTCGGACGACGGGATCGCACTCCACCTGCCGGACGCCGACGTTCCCCCGCCCGTCGCAGACCTGATCGTTGCGCCCGAGGAGATCGAGGAGCTCGTCGTCCAGGAGGTGGGACAGACCGCGCTCTTCGGCGCGCGTTTCCGGGAGAACGCCGGGCGCTCGCTCCTCCTCCCGCGCCGTCGGCCCGGACAGCGCACGCCGCTCTGGCAGCAGCGCCTCAAGGCGCAGTCGCTGCTCCAGGTTGCGCGGCGTTACGGGTCGTTCCCGGTCGTGCTCGAGACGTACCGCGAATGCCTCCAGGACGTCTTCGACCTGCCTTCGCTTCGGCAGGTGCTCCACGGCTTGCAAACACGCCAGCTCGATCTGGTCGAGGCGGAGACCGCGTCGGCCTCGCCGTTTGCCGCCTCGCTGCTCTTCGACTACGTGGCGACTTACATGTACGAGGACGACACGCCCGCGGCCGAGCGCCGGGCACAGGCGCTGTCGCTCGATCGCGAGCTCCTGCGCGAGCTGCTCGGGCAGGAGGAGCTGCGCGACCTGATCGACCCCGCTGCGCTCGCCGAGGTCGAGGCGCAGCTGGCGGGCCACCCGAGATCCGCCGATGAGCTGCACGATCTGCTGCGGCGCCGTGGCGACCTCAGTCGGGAAGAGCTGGTCCCCGAGCTTGCCGAACCGCTCGTCCAGGAGCGGCGAGCGCTGTGGATACGACTCGGAGGCGAGGAGAGACTGATCGCAGCCGAGGACGCCGGTCGCTACCGTGACGCGCTCGGCGTGATGCCGCCCGGCGGGCTGCCAGACGCGTTCCTCGAGGTTGTCCCGGACGCGCTCACCGCGCTGCTCCGGCGCTTCGCCGGTTCGCACGGGCCGTTTACGAGCGCCGAGGCGGCTACGCGCTTCGGCGTCGCTTTCGCAGAGGTCGAGGAGATTCTCACGACGCTCGAGCGCGACGAGCAGCTCATCCGCGGGGAGCTTCGGCCGGGCGGACGCGAGCGCGAATGGTGCGATCCGGATGTCTTGCGACGCGTACGTCGAGCGTCGCTCGCGGCGTTGCGACGGGAGGTCGAGCCGACCGGGCAGGCGGCGCTCGGACGCTTCCTGCCAGGCTGGCACGGGGTCGGTCGCCGGGCCTCCTTGCACGAAGCGCTCGTTCCACTCCAGGCACTGGCACTGCCGGCACAGCTGTGGGAGACCGACGTGCTGCCGCGCCGGGTTCCGGGCTATCAGCCCGCGTGGCTGGACGCGTTGTGCGCGGCGGGAGAAGTCGTCTGGGTCGGTGCGGGGCTCGATCGCGTTGCCGTCTACTTCCGCGAAGACGCGGCCGTGCTCGGGGCTCCGTCGGCGGCAGTGCCGCCGGAGGGCGAGGCACACGACGCGATCCGCGCGTCCCTTGCACGCAGCGCCGAGTTCTGGGGCGACCTGCTCGCCACGACCTCGCTCGAGTCAGAGGTCGCGCTCCCGGCGTTGTGGGAGCTCGTCTGGGCAGGGGAGGTGACGAACGACGCGTGGACGCCGCTGCGCGCCGCTCGTCGCTACGGCGCGCCCGAGATTGCACGCAGACCGCGGCGTTTCTCGCGCACACGCGGCGGTCAGGTCACCTCGACCCAGGGACGGTGGTCGCTCACTACGCGCCTCTTCCCGGGCTCGGGCGAGCGGCGCGCACTCGCCGAGCTCCTGCTCGAACGGCACGGCGTCGTCACCCGCGACAGCGTGCGGGGCGAGGGGATCCGCGGCGGCTACTCCGCGGTGTACGGCGAGCTGAAGGCGCTCGAGACGCTCGGTGTTTGCCGGCGCGGATACTTCGTGGAGGGTCTCGGGGGGGCGCAGTTCGCGCTACCCGGTGCGGTCGAGCGGCTCCGGGAGCTGCGCGACGGCGAGGACGACGTACTTGTTCTCGCCGCGGCCGATCCGGCACAGCCCTACGGCGCCGCGCTGCCGTGGCCGAAGCGAGCGGGCGCGCGTGCCGCGCGGGTCGCCGGCGCCTCCGTCGTGCTGCTTGGCGGCGAGGCGGCGCTCTTCGTCGAACGGGGCGGTCGGTCGCTCGTCCCCTTGCGCGACCCCGACCCCGAGTGGCTGCGGGCAGCGCTCGCCGCGCTCGTCGGGCACGTGCGCCAGGACGGAGGGAAGCGCCTGTCGGTAGAGCGCTTCGACGGAGTCCCCGTGACGGAGGGCGACGTGCTTGGCCTGCTGGTCGAGGCGGGCTTTCATGCGGGCCCGCGGCGCGCCGTGCTGCGACCCTGACGCCGTACTCGCGCCGTCGCGGGTTGGACCCGGGCCGGCAGCTGGTGACGTGAGATCCTTCTCAGGAATCGGACCTTCACCCAGGCGAAGTCGACGAGAGGAGCCCGCGCGATGAAAAGCCGGGAAGCGATCGGAGAGCAGCTTGCGCAGGTGCCGCTGTTTCAGGGGCTGTCGAAGAAGCAGTTGAGTCGAGTGGCGAGTTTAGCGACGCGGCTGAACGTGTCCGCGGGGACGGAGCTGACGCGTGAGGGCGAGCCGGGTCGTGAGTTCCGGAGCTTCGGGAGGGCGACTTGTTACGGGTCGGCGCCAAATCGCGAGGCGCGGGTGATGGCGGCGGCACACGGCGAGCCAGATCATCGTTTCGCACGCCACCGAAGAGCTCGCACGCGACACGCTCGCAAACGATGTGATGCTCGTCGATCTCGGCGAGCATCGACTGCGCGACCTGTCGCGCGCGGAGCGGGTGTAACAGGTCGTAGCGGCTGGGCTCGTCGATGAAGACTGTTCGTCGAACAGGGATTCCTGCGCGCGTTTGCTCGGGATCTTGACGGTGCGCGCGAGCACGTTCGTGCCGAGCTGGGGGAGAAAGCCTACGAGGCGGCGTTCGCGCGTGGCGCCGCGATGTCCTACGAGCGGATCGTCGAGTACGCGCTCGGTGAGCTCGATCGGCTGATCGGCGAGGCCGGCGATGGCTGAGCGTCAGCCGTCGAGAGGGTGCTCCCAGCGCAGGCCGGGGAAGCGCGCGAACGCACGGTCGCACGTGAACCAGGTCGTTCCCTGCTCGATCGCGAGCGCAGCGAGGTACGCGTCGGGTACGTCGTTGCCGCGGGCTTCGATGGAACGGCACAACTGCTCGAAGATCGGCCAGTGCCGGCTCCCCGGGGTGATCGGCACCGCCGCCGGCGCCGCGCGTAGCGCTTGCGTGAACTCGAGCGCGACGTTCAAAGGCGTGGGCTCGCTGAACACCTTCGGGTGCGTAACGACGCGTATGAATCCCGACAGAGCGAGGTCGCTCAGGCCGAGCGGCTCCTCGTCGGTGCGGACGAGCTCCAGCCACTCCCGGTATGCCTCGTGCCGATCGGCCTCGGGCCGGTGGGCGTATACGAGGACGTTGACGTCAACGCCGCGCATCGAGGCCGACGTCTTCCTCCATGGCCTCGCGCAGGGCGGCACCACTGGCCAGGTCGATGCCGGGCAGCACTCCCGAGCCGCCGTAGACCGGCAGGGGCGCGAGCTCGGGTGTTGCGCCGGATGGGCCATGCGCCAACAATGTGCGCAGCGCGTCCTCGATCACCGCCGCGACCGTCCGGCCGGAGCGCGCCGCGCTGGCCTTCACCGCGGCGTACAGCTCGTCGTCGAGGCGTACCGTCGTTCGCATGGTGGCATTTTAGCATCAGCTCAGGCCATCTTGATGCCTGAAGCCGAACAGAGTTAGGCTCTACCGATGGAGCTAACCGCCAAGACCGTCACTTCGGCGGACTCCGGCACGGGAAGGGCGAGCCACTGGGCGGCCGTGTCCTCGATCAGGCAGAGCAGCCCCTCGTTGCCGAGGAACTGCGGCTCGATGCGCGTCACGGTCAGCTCGGCGCCGGACTCGAGCCGGACGCGGTCTCCGATGCGAACTTCGGAGGCTGGCCGCGGCGTCCACGCTGGAGCCGTGCCCGGTAGGACCGCCTCGATGGCCGAGATAATCTCCTCGGCATCCGGGAGCGTACGCGGACGGAAGCGCGCGATAACCTCGCCCTGCGGCGAGACCAGGAACTTCTCGAAATTCCACTGGATGTCGCCGGCGAGGCCCTCCGCGTCCGCTACTGGGGTCAGCTCCCGATAGAGCGGGTGCTGAGAGCGGCCGTTGACGTTCGCCTTCTCGGTGAGAGGGAAGCTGACGTCGTACGAGTCCGAGCAGAAAGTGGCGATCTCCTCGGCGCTCCCTGGCTCCTGTCCGCCAAACTGGTTGCACGGGATGCCGAGCACCGTGAAGCCGCTCTCCCGGTAGCGGTCGTGCAAGCGCTCCAGTGCCTCGTACTGCGGTGTCAGCCCGCACTTCGAGGCGACATTGACGACCAGGGTCGCCTTGCCATGGAGGAGCCCAGGGTCGAGCGGGCTCCCATCGATCGTGGTCAGGGGGATGTCGTAGACGCTCATGGTTGGATCGTAGACGGCGCGGTGCTCGTCCTCCGCTCGTAACCGTCCGCAAGGAGCGGACTCGAGAGGATGAAGTCGGCGGTCGCGCGATTGCAGGCCATCGGCACGTTGTACACGACGGCGATGCGAAGCAACGCCTTGACGTCGACGTCGTGCGGGTGGGGCTCGAGCGGGTCCCAGAAGAAGATCACGAGGTCAATCCGACCCTCGGCGATCGCGGCTCCGATCTGCTGATCACCACCGAGTGGGCCGCTCAGAAAGCGGGTCACGGGCAGATCGAGCTCGGACGCGAGCACGCTGCCGGTCGTACCGGTTGCGAAAAGATCGTGCTCGGCGAGCGTGAGCCGGTTGTAGTGCGCCCATTCGAGTAGGTCCGTCTTGCGGTTGTCGTGCGCGATCAACGCGATCTGCTTGCGTGTCGGTTGCTCCGCCATCGTCAGCGACGATACTCGTCGACGAGGTCAGTGGGTGGTTGTCGTGCGGTCTCGATCCCCCGCGAGGGCCCCGAGCAAAAGGCCGAAGAGCAGATGACGCCACGTCGCCTGGGCGAAGCCCCGGCCGCTCCGCGCCAGCGACGGCAGCTCCGGCGCGCCGCGCGCGGGATGGAAGCGGTCGGAGAGCGACGCGAGCGGGTAGAGCACAACATGCTCCGCAAGTGCGAATCCGACCGCGTTGCGCCTCGTCGATCCGCCGATCCGCCGGTCGAGGGCCTCGAAGGCTGCCCCGGCGGCCGCACCGTTGGCGGCATGGATCAGCAAGCCGAGCGGCCACCAGCTTGGGCCGCGTGAAATCGCCTTTCCGAGCAGCGCCACGTCGGAGTGGCCGAATCGGAAGACGCGGCGATCGAGCGGCTCCTGCAGCGCCCACACTGTCGCCGCCGCAGCTCCGGCGAGAGCGCTACGCGTACGACGGGTCATGCGGTCGTGAGCGCGGCTCGGTCACGATCGCGATCGTAGACTACGACGGCGCCCATGCCAGAGGGTGACGTACTCCACCGCGTCGCCGCGCGGCTCCAGCCCCTCGTCGGGGAGCGGCTCGAGGCTGAGTCACCGCACCCTCGCGGTCGCGCGACCGGCGTCGCGGCGGCCGTCGACGGGCGCGTGCTCGAGTTCGCCGAGGTGATCGGGAAACACCTCCTCTTTGGCTTCGAAGGAGGCGTCGTCGTTCGCAGCCACCTACGCATGACAGGTCGCTGGCGCGTTCAGCGTCGAGGCGGAGGACGGCTGGGGCTCCCCTGGCTCGTGCTCACCGGCACCGAGTTCGAAGCGGTGCAGTGGAACGGCCCGGTACTCGCGCTCGAGGCGAGAACAGTGCGTCGGCTCGGACCGGACGTGATCGCCCCGGGCGGCGACCTCGACACCCTGGTCGCAAGCGTGCGCGCCGGCAACCCGCGCCGCCTTCTCGGCGAGGCGCTCCTCGACCAGCGTACGGTCTCGGGGATCGGGACGATGTGGCTCGCCGAATCTCTCTGGCACGCACGCGTGCAAGCGTGGCTGAGGGTCGGCGAGACCTACGACGGCGAGCTTGTGGCCGCCCTTAGCTGGGCGCGCGACGCAATGCGCGCCGCCGTTGGCGGGGCACGACCGCGGCGCGTCGTCTACCGGCGAGCAGGCCGACCATGCCTGCGCTGCGGCGGGCCGATCCTGTCGCGAGGGCTCGGCGACAACAACCGGCGGATGTACTGGTGCGGAGGGTGTCAGCGGGGGCCAGAGGCGATCTCGTAGCTGCATCGGCCGCCGGTTGCGGCTGTGCCTGGCTAAAGCCAGACACAGATCGAACGCCGCCTCGCAGGATTCTCGACCGTGCCCCCGTACCCGGAGGGGTGACTCCGAGGGCGCCACATCTCTATGCCGTCGCGCGTGGCTTCGCGCTCGGCGCTTTCGCGTTCCTCCTGCGCGAGCTCGACGAGCGCGGGGGAGATCTCCCGTTCGCGTTCGAGGAGCACGCCCAACGCCACGGGCCTGCGCTCTACGAGTACAAGCCGCTCGTGCGAACCTTCGTCGAGGACCACCTCGAGCGCTTGCGTGGGCGTGAGGACGCGCTGATCGCGCTCGAGGAGCTGCGTCGCGAGCCCGCCGCGGCAATCTTCGCACGCGCTCATGCCGGCCCCAAGCCGAGTGAGGACGACGCGTTGTTCCGGACGATCCTCGTCGGCCTGCTGATCTCGGCGGCCGAAAGCTGCGGCGGCTTCGACTGGGACGACGCCGCCTTCGATCGCGCGTACGGTGAGCTCGAGCAGTGGCTCTTCGGCGAGGCGCGCACCTACGTGGCGGTCGCTCCGCTGCAGGGGCTCTCGATCGGAGTCGCCCAAGAGCTCGTCCCGGGCTTGCGCGTCCGCGCATACGCCTCAGGAGAGCTCGCACGCCACTGGCCCGAAGCCCAGGGCCTGCTGCCGCGCGGGTTCGGCGAAGAGGACGATAGGCTCAGCGTCGTCGAGTTCCGGACAGCGCTCGCTGCAGGCGAGGAGCCACCGGACGCCCCCGCGGAGCTCGCCGACGCCGTCAGCGCCATCCGCCTGGCGACCGCAGCACCACTAGCTGCCGGACCGGTGCTCTTCGAGATGCTCGACGGACGGCCGTTCGGAATCCAGTCGGTCCTGCCGATCGCGGCGACCCGGCCGCCGGGCGAGGCGACGCGGCTCGATACCTTCCGCGGCCCGCTGGCGGGCGTGCTGCTACTCGCGCTCGGACAGGCAGACGCCGACACGGCGCTTGCCGAGGCTCTCGACCGCTGGGAGCTTTCGCTCTTCCAGCATGAACCGTTCCGCTCGGAGCAGCTGCGTGCTTCCCTGGCGGCCGTGCTCGGCGACACGTGGCCCCTGCGTGCGTCGGTGTTGCTCGAGTCGGAGCCCGATGCGCGAAACGGGCTCTACGCACACCTCGCGGAGCTCGCCTCGGGGCAGCAGGCAACGGCCGCCGCGACCGATGCGGTCAGACGCGCCCTTGTCGCCGTACTCCAGCATGAGAGCCGCTCCACGCTCGTCCAGGAGATCGACCGCGAGCTGCTCGGGCTCGGCGGGCACAGGCCGCTACGCCTCGCGGGCTAGCTCTACGCGCTTCGCTACCCTCACTCGGTGAGGGGAGTCGAGCGCACACGTGGGCTGATTCTTCTCACGGGTGCGTCGGGCTACGTCGGCGGTCGCTTGCTGCGCGCGCTCGAGGAGCGGGGCGAGCGCGTCCGCTGCCTCTCCCGCCGGCCTGAGCTCTTGGTCCCGCGCGTGGCCTCGACTACCGAGGTTGTCGAGGGTGACGTCCTGAGGCCGGAGACTGTGGCAGCGGCGCTCTCAGGGGTCGAGAGCGTCTACTACCTCGTCCATTCGATGAGCTCGAGCCGGTCGTTCGCGGACGTCGATCGACGCGCAGCGCGGGCGTTTGCGGCGGCGGCCCGCGAGGCTGGAGTCGAGCGCGTCATCTACCTCGGCGGACTTGGCCACGGCCAACTCTCCGAGCACCTTGCATCGCGTCAGGAGGTCGGAGAGATCCTGAGGGCATCCGGGCTTCCGACAATCGAGCTGCGCGCCTCGATCGTGATCGGCTCGGGCAGCGCCTCGTTCGAGATGATCCGCGCTCTCGTCGATCGGCTGCCCGTGATGGTCACTCCCCGTTGGGTACGGAGCCGCGCGCAGCCGATCGCGATCGACGACGTCCTCGCCTATCTGCTTGCCGCTCTCGACCACGAGCCGGCCGGCGGCGAGCTCTACGAGATCGGTGGAGCGGATCAGGTGTCCTACCTCGCGCTCATGCGTGAGTACGCCCGCCAGCGGGGGCTTCGGCGGATGATGATTCCCGTGCCCGTTCTCACACCACGTCTTTCCAGCCTCTGGCTGGGCCTCGTTACGCCTGTCTACGCCGGAATCGGGAGGAAGCTCGTCGACTCGCTTCGCAACGATACGGTGGTGACCGACACACGGGCGTGCGTGGTGTTCGCGGTCGAGCCTACGGGCGTGCGAGCGGCCATTGCACGTTCACTCGCCCACGAGGATGGCGTCTTCGCCGAGACCCGCTGGTCGGACGAGGCGTTCGCGCCGCCGTCGTACGGCGGAGTGCGATTCGGATCGCGGCTCGTCGACCGGCGGACGACCGACGTCGCCGAGACCCCGTCTGTCGCGTTCGAGCCGATCCAGCGGATCGGAGGGAAGACGGGCTGGTACTACGGAGCCTGGTTATGGCGGCTGCGAGGACTGCTCGATCTCGCTCTCGGCGGGCCGGGTCTGCGCCGGGGACGGCGCGACCCCGTGCATGTGCGCCAGGGAGAGGCGATCGACTTCTGGCGGGTCGAGCGGTTCGAGCCCGATCGGATGCTGAGGCTCGTCGCCGAGATGAAGGTTCCCGGTCGCGCATGGCTCCAGTTCGAGGTCACTCAACTCGGGACGGGCGGCTCACGGATCACCCAGACCGCCATCTTCGACCCCGCCGGCCTCCTCGGCCTTGCCTACTGGTACAGCCTGTGGCCGCTACACGGCCTGATCTTCGGCGGGATGCTGCGCCGCTTGATCGAGGCGATTCCACAACCGGCACAGACGTGACACAGACGCGTTACTGCTCACTCGATACCGTCGGTGCATGGACGAGTCGAAGGCCGTCGTCAAAAGGCTCACGCGGATCGATGCGCTCGAGCGTGGCGGTGCCGCGCCGCTTGAGATCCTGGCGGAGTTACGGCTCCTCGTCGGCGAGGCCGAAGCCTGGGCACGAAGGGAGGGAGACGAGCGGGCAAAGTCCGCGGCTGCGGGCGTCCGCGCGGCACTCCAGCATGACATGATCCCCCTGTGATCATGCACTGGGACGAGCTCGCGAGCTTTCGACGCGAGAACGGCCATATCGGTGGCACCTGGACATTTCTTACCGGGTCGAGCTCGCTGGCGGTCGGCGCGCGGCGGATCGCGCTCGACCCGGGCGCCTGGTCGACACCGCTCCACATGCACCCGGGCGAGGAGGAGATCTTCTTCGTCCTCGATGGCGCCGGTCTGTCGGTGGAGGGCGATGCCGGCTCCGTTGAGGCCTATGAGGTGGCAGCCGGAGATTGCATCGTCTACCCGGCCGCGGGCAAGGCGCACACGCTGCAGGCCGGGCCCACCGGGCTGATCGTGCTCGCCTTCGGCGAGCGCCGCCTGCCGGCCGGTGGGTTCATGCCTCGAATCGAGACGCACTGGATCGGCCAGACCTGGACCGACGCGGGCTCGGCGCCAACGCCGTTCGACCGCGAAGCGGCGGTCGGGCCGCTGCAGGTGCCGGCCGCGACGCCTCGACCGGGCTCGATCGTCCACATCAACGCTGTGGCGGAGTCCGAGCGAACCGGAGCGACCGTGGGGCGGCGCGCGCGCGCTCTGGGTCACGCTGCCGGTGCGACCAGGACAGGGCTCAGCCTCTACGACGTGCTGCCCGGGATGCTCATGAACCCGCCGCACTGCCATTCGGCGGAGGAGGAGATCTTCGTCGTGCTTGCCGGTGCGGGAACGCTGACCCACTGGCCGCATCCACGCGGCGTGTTGCAGCCCGAGTCGTTCGACTCCGGCACCGAGGTGACCGAGGTACGCGCGGGCCACGTGATCGCAAGTAGGCCCGGCACGGGGCGCGCTCTGTCTTTCGTTGCCGGTGACGAGGGCCTGCGCGTCCTCGCTTACAGCAATCGGGAGCCAAACGACATCGTCTACTACCCCCGTTCCGGCAAGGTCTCGATCCGAGGTGTCGGGCTGATCGGACGCGTGCAGCCCGTCGCCTACTGGGACGGAGAGGACTGAGCGTCCGCGTGAAGGAGAACGCCGGCAGGTCGGGAAGACACGCCACCATGGGACCACTCCGACTGCTTCCCCGTCCGAAGGTGAGGGCTGCTTCGCCAGAATCTGACGAGATGCTCGACGACGCTCAGTACGAGGACAGCGCAGAGGACATCGCAGCCGCGCTCGTCGACGACGAGCCGGTGCCTGCCGGCCGGCAGGCCTTGCGGGTGATCGCGCTCGCGAACCAGAAGGGCGGAGTCGCAAAGACGACGACGACCCTCAACGTCGGCGTTGCGCTGAAGGAGCTCGGCAAGCGCGTTCTCCTGATCGATCTCGACCCACAGGGCAACCTGACCATGAGCCAGGGTCTCAACCCGGACACGATCGAAAAGTCGATGTTCGACGTGCTCGTTCATCACATCCCCATCTCGGACGTGATCGAGCCACGTGAGGTCGACCTGGCCGTCGCGTCGATCGATCTCGCCGGTGCCGAGCTCGCGCTGAGCGCGATGATCGGCCGCGAGCGTGCGCTCACGAAGTCGCTCGTCGAGCTGCGCGACCGCTACGACTTCATCCTGATGGACACGCCGCCGTCGCTCGGCCTGCTGACGATCAACGCGTTTGTCGCAGCAACCGGCGTGATCGTGCCCGTCCAGTGCGAGTACCTGTCGCTGCGCGGTCTCGTTCAACTCGAGAACACCCTGCAGATGGTGCGCGAGAACCTCAATCCGACGGTGGCGGTCGAAGGCATCGTCGCCACGATGTACGACGGACGAACGCTCCACGCGCGTGAGGCGGTCGAGATCATCGAGGAGAACTTCGGCGGACTGCTCTACCGGACGAAGATTCGCAAGACGATCAGGTACGCAGAAGCGCCGGTGAAAGGACAGTCGATCTTCGCCTACGACCCCGAAGGCTCGGCGGCCGACGGCTACCGCAAGCTCGCAAAGGAGGTTCTCCGTGGCGCGCAAGCGCGCGAGCATGCGTGAGGGGCCGCTCGCCGATCTCTTCCGCGCGACCGCAGGGGGTGAGGCTGCTCCCGCTCCCCCGAGCAGCGCACGCTCGACCAGGAGCCGACTCCAGCCGAGGAGGTAGCGCTGCTCGAGACCGTCGAGCACGTCTACGACTTCGACACGGAGATCGTCCCGCCGCCGGTCACCGACGAGCCGTCCACTAGCCTCGCGCCGCCGCCGCCGCCGGCTGCGCGGTACCTCCAGCCGATGCCGGAGTCGGCGCCGCGCCTCGAGCACGTTCCCCGCGGCGAAAGCCAGACGTACCTCGCCTCGATCCGCGTCGTAGGTGTTGGCGGCGCCGGGCTGAACGCCGTCAATCGGATGATGGACGCGGGCATCGCCCAGGTCGACTTCGTGGCCGTAAACACTGACAGCCAGCAGCTCGAGCTCTCCGACGCTCCAGTCAAGATCCATATCGGCGAGTTGCTCACGCAAGGGCTCGGCTCCGGCGCTGACCCGGAGACGGGACGCGACGCCGCCGTCGAGGCGCACGATCAGATCAAAGCGGCGCTCCGCGGGTCCGACATGGTGTTCGTAACGGCCGGCGAGGGCGGTGGGACGGGAACAGGCGCGGCGCCCGTCGTCGCAAAGATCGCGCGAGAGCTGGGTGCGCTCACTGTTGGCATCGTGACGACCCCCTTCCGGTTCGAGGGCACGAGGCGCAAGCAGTCGGCCGTCGTCGGCGTCGAGGCGCTGCGTAGCGCCTGCGACACGCTGATCGTGATCCCGAACGACCGCCTGCTCGAGGTGCTCGACCGCGGGACGTCGATGATCGACGCGTTCAAGATCGCCGACGACGTGCTGAGGCAGGGCGTACAGGGAATCTGCGACCTGATCACGATGCCGGGCCTGATCAACCTCGACTTCGCGGACGTGCGGACGATCATGTCCGACGCCGGCTCGGCCCTGATGGGCATCGGCTACTCCGAGAGCGCCGACCGCGCGCGCGACGCTGCCGAGCGGGCGCTCCGCTCGCCGTTGATCGATACGGAGATCGTTGGAGCGACGGGCATCCTCCTCTCGATTGCCGGTGGCGAGGATCTGACGCTGATGGAAGTCAACGAGGCCGCCGAGGTCGTGCGCCAGGCCGCGACCGACGACACGAACATCATCTTCGGCGCGACCATCGACGAGCGCCTGAACGGCCAGGTGTGGGTGACCGTGGTGGCGACTGGGCTCGGAGGCCCGCGGCGCCGCGCCGCGGCCCCGGTCTTCAGCGGCCTCGGCGCGACGCGCCCGAGCTACGCAACGGTCGACGAGCTCGAGCCGCCCAGCTTTCTGCGCGGCTGAGACAGCAAGCCGCGGCCGTCAGTCCGCTGCCCGCGGTGCGCGGCCACGACGCTGCTCGCTGGAGCCGGGCCGTCGGCGGCAGGGAGTCTTCGGGTGAGACGGCGTGCCGTCTACAGCGCGAACTGCATTGCCGGGACGAGCACAGTCGCTCCGAACGCGCTCGTCACGACGAGCGCCCCGGCCGCCGTCGCGGTTAGCGCGAGCCGGCGCGGAACCCCGGGTGCCCGCACGAGGCCCAGCGCTCCGACCGATCCCGCGACGATCGACGCTAGAAGCTCAACCCCGCCGTAGGCGATCCCGGCCGAGAGCGCGACGTCGGAGGAGACGCCGAGTGTGCCGAGGGCGACGGTAGCGGCGGCGCTCGCGATGCCGAGGTTGCCAGGCATCAGCGGTAGCGAGCCCGCGAGACCGACAGCGGGGATTACGAGCAAGGCAGCGAGAAACGGGCTCGGGATCCCGAATGCCGCGAGGAGTGACGTTGCAGCTCCGTAGCGGATGAGCTGAGCGAGCCCGGCCCAGGCGACGATCGGGATGCCGGCCCGAGGGCTGTCCCGGATCCCGCGAAAGACGTCGAGCACGTGGGCGATTCGGTGATCTGCGCGCAAGCGCGCGGAGAAGAGGACGGCGAGAGCTGCGCCGAGCACAAGGAGACCGAGCCCTGCAGCAGGCCAGAGAGGCACTGTGCCGAGCGCGGCGCCGACGGCGACGAGGATGCAACTCCAGAACGCGCGCGCGGCTCCGATCGCGAGCGCAGCCCCTCCGGCCGTAAAGATCGCTCCCTCTTTCTCGATCCGGCGGGAGAACAACGCAACCCGGAGGGCGCCGCCGAGCTTGCCGGGGACGGTCGCGTTGACGAGAGAACCGGTCAGGTAGCACGAGCAGGCGTCAGCGCGTCCGACCTCGGCTCCGCACGAGCCGAGGGCGCCGCGCCAGGAGAGCGAACTGCACACGAGGGCCGCAACGAAGGCGAGGCCCCCAAGCCACAACAGGCCCGGTTGGGCGGCGGAGACCCCACCGAGCCCCTCCGCGAGCTTGTCGCCAACCCTGCCCGAGAAGCAGATCGCGGCGACGAGGGCGGCGAGCGGGACCAGGGTGGCGGCGAGGTGGCGGAAGCGCAGCTCGACGTTGCGGATGCTCATGTCCCTCTCTTCGACGTCAAAAACGAAGATCTGTAGGAGGAACCGCTCGCTGCACCGCCTCGACACCGACCGGATACCCTCCGCGCCCATGGAGGCTGACGTGCCGACGACCATTCGCCGGGCCGAGCCGGGGGATGCCACAGCACTCGTCGCGCTCGCCGTCGACGTGTCCGCAGAGCCCGGTCGCTGGCTCCTGACAACCGAGGGCTGGCGCTCGGTCGCCGACGAGCGCCGCTACCTGCGCGGTGTGCGCCGGTCGCTCGATGCCGCGGTCTTCGTGGCAGACGAGGACGGGACGATCGTCGGGCGGATCTCGGTCGCACGCGACCCACATCCTGCGAGCTTCCACGTCGCCGACCTCGGCCTGATGGTCGCGGCAAGCCACCGGCGGAGAGGGGTCGGGCGTGCCTTGCTCGCCCACGCGGTCGCATGGGCGAGCGACGTGCGCGTCTCGAAGCTCGAGCTGCACGTCTTCCCGTGGAACGAAGGAGCAATCGAGCTGTACGAGTCTTTTGGATTCGAGCGAGAGGGCTACCGCAAGGCCCACTACGAGCGCGGCGGCGAGCTCGTCGACGTGATCCTGATGGCCTACAGGATCTGACCTCGCCTGATCAACCGCGTCTACGCACGTTGTGCGAAGCGCTCGAACCGCTCCGCAAGTCGTGTCGGATCGGGACGCCAGGCGCGTCGCTCGGGCAGGACGATCTCCTGTCCGTGAGAGCCCTTGAGGAGAGCCAGCATCGGCCCGTCCTCCTCGTCGAGGAGCCGCCGAGCGACGTGGACGCGGTGGTCGGGAGCGACGCCGACGAGGTCTTCGTCGTAGGCGCGATGGTGGATTGTGCAAAGACTTAGCCCGTTGCTCACCCGTGGATCGCCTCGTTCGTCCATGTCGGCGACGATGTGCGCCGCATCGAGGAGCCGCGTTTCCTTGAGACGGCAGATAGCGCACCGATCACGGTAGGCCGGAAGGACGGCACCTCGGAACTGCACTTGATGCACGCGCTGCTTGACCTGGCGGACGATGTAGCGTCGCTCGATCTCATCGTCAATCGGCGTCCACTCGCGCTCGTCGTACGGGCCCTGCGGCTTGCCGAACGTGACGAGGACGCAGCGCTCGTCTGGATAGTCCTGGTCGACGAAAGCCGGGTACTCCGGGCGGTACCAGCCGCGACGTGTGCCAATGAAGTAGACGAGTGGCACACGCAGCGTGGCGGCGCTTCGAAGCCACGTGTTGAAGTGATTGGTTGGTGGGCCGTCCTGGTAGCGGTAGAGGATCCCATCCGGTGTCTCTTCGTCCTGGTAGCGACGTTGCGCGAACGAGCTGTTTAGGGATAGCGCGGCGGGACCGCGCTGGACTCCCGCCGCGCGGTAGATGCCGTACGCCCGGTTGAGGAAGGGAACGCGCCTACCGCGAAAGGCGAAGCCCTCTGCGAGCGCTGCGAAGGGAATGTCGGGGCCGTGCTTCGCGCGCAGCACCTCGAGCGCGAGAAAGCAGGCACTGCGAACGTCTTCGTCTCGCGCAGGGTCGAGGGCGACCACGCGACGACTCTACTCCACGCGATCGGCGGCTCATCGTTGCGGGCCGGAAAGACGGCGGCCTGGATGTTCCCTCCTAACCGCTGGCACCGTTCGGGTTCGCCTTGCTCTCTCCGAAGCACGTACCCGAAGGACGTGGCCAAGGGACTGTCCTTAAACAGCTGTCATCAACGCGGGCGGCGAAATAGGACGTCGTCCCGGCCGGGCAGTACGATGGCCATCCCGTGAGCGCCCCGTTTGTCCATCTCCACGTTCACTCGGAGTTCTCGATCCTGGACGGCGCGTGCAGGATCCCTGCGCTCACCGAGAAGGCGGCCCGGCTCGAGATGCCGGCGGTGTCCCTGACTGACCACGGCTCGCTGGCCGGCGCGATCGATCTCTACAAGGCCGCCCGGGAGCAAGGCGTCAAGCCGATCATCGGCTGCGAGGTCTATGTCGTCGACGATCGCAAGGCACAGACGAAGGGCCATGCGCATCTCACGCTGCTCGCCGAGACAAATGAGGGCTACGGGAATCTCGTCAAGCTCTGCTCGCTCGGCTACCTGGAGGGCTACTACTACAAGCCGCGCGTCGACTGGGAGCTGCTCGAGCGGCATGCCCCAGGGCTGATCGCGCTCTCCGGCTGTCTCTCGGGCCGGGTCTCACGAGCGATCAGCGAGGCGCGCCTGACCGACGCGGAAGCGGAGCTCGATCGGCTCGAGCAGATCTTCGGGAGCGACAACACCTACGTCGAGCTGCAGAACGCAGGGCTCGAGATCCAGCAGCCCGTCCTCGCCCAGCTGCCGGCGCTGGCGGCAAAGCGCGGTCTGCCGCTCGTGGCAACAGGTGACGTCCACTACCTCGACGCGGCCGACGCCCACGCCCATGACGCGCTGCTGTGCATCCAGTCGGGTGACTCGCTGCGCAATCCGAACCGCTGGAAGTTCGGGTCCGAGGAGTTCTACTTCAAGACCCCCGAGGAGATGGCGCTCGACTTCGTCGGCCACGAGGAGGCAATGCGTCGCACCCTGGAGATCGCCGATCGCTGCAGCGTCGAGATCGAGCTCGGCCGGATCCTCCTGCCGGCGTTCCCGACGCCCGAGGGTCGCGATGCCTTCGACTACCTCGTCGAGCTCTGCGAGAAGGGCCTCGAGCGCCGTTACCGCATCGGCACGCCCGAGCTGATCGAGCGGCTCCAGTTCGAGCTGAAGACGATTCGCGAGATGGGCTTCGCCGACTACTTCCTGATCGTCGCGGACTTCATCGGCTTTGCCAAGCGCAACGGGATCGCGGTCGGGCCCGGCCGCGGCTCGGCTGCCGGGTCGCTCGTTGCCTACTGCCTGGAGATCACCGACATCGATCCGATTCGCTACGACCTGCTCTTCGAGCGCTTCCTCAATCCCGGCCGCAAGTCGATGCCCGACATCGATATCGACTTCGCGGTCGAGGGCCGCGAGCGTGTCATCAACTACGTCGCCGACAAGTACGGCCGCGACCGCGTCGCGCAGATCATCACGTTCTCGACGATGGCCGCTCGTGCGGCCCTGCGCGATGCCGGCCGTGTCCTCGAGATCCCCTACGGCGTGGTCGACCGTATCGCAAAGCTCGTTCCCGAAGGCCCCGGTCAGACTCTCGAGGCGGCGCTCGTGCCCGGCGGCGAGCTGCGGCAGGCCGTCGACGCTGATCCCGTCGCGAAGGAGATCGTCGAGCTGGCCCGTCCGCTCGAGGGGCTCACGCGTGCGGACTCGATTCATGCCGCGGGTGTTGTCATCGGCGCCGAGCCCCTGATCGAGATCGTCCCGCTCCAGCAGAAGGGCACCGATTCGGAGGTCGTGACGCAGTTCTCGATGGGAAACGTCGAGGCGCTCGGCCTGCTCAAGATGGACTTTCTCGGACTGCGCAACCTCGACGTGATCGACAAGGCCGTGGCGCTGATCGGCGGCGGCCTCGATATCACCGCGATCGCGATGGACGATCCGAAGACGTACGAGATGCTCTCACGCGGCGAGTCGATGGGCGTCTTCCAGTTCGAGTCGTCGGGCATGCGGGAGGCGCTTCGTCAGGTGCGGCCCACCGAGTTTGAGGACCTGATCGCGCTCGTCGCTCTCTACCGGCCCGGTCCGATGGCATACATCCCCACCTACGCGGCGCGCAAGGCGAAGCGCGAGACCGTGACGTATCCGGACACACGGCTCGAGCCGATCACCTCGCCGACGTACGGGATCTGCATCTACCAGGAGCAGTACATGGAGATCGCGAAGGACATCGCCGGCTTCTCGCCTGCCGAGGCCGACGATCTTCGCAAGGCGATCGGCAAGAAGATCCACAGCCTGATGGCGTCGCTGAAGGAGAAGTTCACCGACGGCTGTCTTGCGAACGGCATCAGTGCAGCCGTCGCGAAGGGCCTGTGGGAGGACATGGAGAAGGCGCAGGACTACTCGTTCAACAAGTCGCATGCCGCCTGCTATGCGCTGATCTCGTACCGCACGGCCTGGCTTCGCGCGAACCATCCTTGCGAGTACATGGCGGCATTGATCTCGTCGGTGATGAATACGAAGGATCGTGTGCCGCTCTATGTGAACGCCTGCGACGAGATGGGGATCGAGGTGCTGCCGCCCGACGTCAATTCGTCGATGACCGACTTCGCCGTCGTCGAGGGGATGATCCGTTTCGGGCTGAACGCTGTCAAGAACGTCGGCGACGGCGCTGCGCGAGCAATCATCTCGGCGCGCGCAGAGGGAGGCACGTTCACCTCGATCTGGGACTTCACGGAGCGCGTCGATCCGCAGGTTGCGAACAAGCGAGCGCTCGAGTCGCTCGTAAAGTGCGGCGCGCTCGACTCGACCGGCGCCTCGCGGCTCGGAATGCTCTCGGTGGTCGAGCAGGCTCTCGGCTACGGCCAGAAGCTTGCTGCCGACCGCATGCGGGGGCAGGTCTCGATCTTCGATGCCGAGCCGGGCGCTCAGGAGGCAGGTCGCGAGACGCATCACCCGCCAGTGCCGGGCGGTGAGCTCGACAAGCGGGAGCTGCTCCGACTCGAGAAGGAGACCCTCGGCCTCTACGTCTCCGAGCATCCGCTCGCGGCCGTACGCGAGCAGCTCCGCCGCAAGACAGACGCGACGCTCGGCGAGCTCGAGCGTCGCCGGGACGGCGAGATCGTCACGGTGGGCGGAATCGTCTCCTCGGTCAAGCAGCTGACCACGAAGAAGGGCGAGCAGATGGTCTTCCTCGCGCTCGAGGATCCCACCGGCGGCTCGGAGGTCGTGGTCTTCGCGACGATGTACGCCGCGTCAGCGGAGCTCTGCGCGCAAGAGAGGATTCTGGTGGTGAAGGGCCGTGTCGACCACAAGCAGCAGGGCGAGACGAAGCTGATCGCCCTCGAGCTGACGGCATTCGAGGCCGTGCCCGAGCGAACCGAGGTCACGTTCTCGCTCGATGCGCGTCAGACCCGGGCGGGCGTGATCCGCGAGCTTGCGCACCTCGTCAAGGACTTCCCGGGCGACTCGCCCATCTTCCTCTCGATCGACACGTCGCTCGGACGTAAGACCCTGGCGCTCGGGCCGGAGTACCGGGTGCGCCCCGACTCCGATTTCCTCGCCGAGGCGAAGGCGCTGCTCGGCGAGACCGCAGTCGTCTAGGCCGGTAGGCGGCTGTCTAGCCAGCGATGCAGGAGTCACGCGGCTAGGAACCCGGGCTGCCTTCAGGCTGGGACAACCGGTTTGGCAACCCGTGCCTGCCTTCAGGCAGGCACCACCCGCATCGTCCCCACCGGTCATCAGCACCTCCGCGAGGCCCGAAGCGGTTCGTGCGAGCCCGCAGGCAGCACGGCGACACACGTCTAGGGCGACTGTCGCTGAACCCAGCAGGCTCGCCACCGACGCCACCACCCCTTGATCGGTGGCGAGCCTGACCGCAGTACTGTCTCCCCCGGCGGGAGTCTCTGCTTCCTCTCGCGAAAAAGCAAGGTCCGCGCGGAAAAGACGCCGACCACTACGCTCCAGCGACCGTAAGCACCAGGATCCGGGGGTTCGCGTGACGCTAGAAAGACCAGAGATCGACAAGCCCGAGGGTGATGTGCCTTTCGACCTCGGCATCGAAGACATCACTGTTGGAGACGGTGACGAGGCTGCGAGTGGCATGAAGGTCTCTGTCCATTACGTGGGAGTCGCATTCTCGACCGGCGAGGAGTTCGACGCCTCGTGGAGCCGCGGCCAGCCGTTCGAGTTCAAGCTCGGCAAGGGCCAGGTCATCCCGGGCTGGGACTTGGGCGTACAGGGCATGAGAGTCGGGGGTCGCCGCAAGCTCACGATCCCGTCGGCGATGGGCTATGGCGCTCGGGGAGCAGGCGGTGTGATCAAGCCGCACGAGCCGCTCGTCTTCGTTGTGGATCTGCTCGCCGTGGGGTGACGTGAGCTCGCCGGCGCGCGCGATCCATCAATCGGTCGGCGCTCCGTTCGCGTGTAGTGCCTGCCTGAAGGCAGGCACGCAAGCCACGTCGCACGTAAGCCTCCGCACGCTCGGCCCCGGGCGCGTGCACGCTGAGGACGGGGAGGGACGATGCGAGTGGTGCCTGCCTGAAGGCAGGCACGGTTTCTCAAGCGATTGTCCCAGCCTGAAGGCGGCACGCAAGCCGCGCCACGCGGAGCGTTCTCGCTGCCTGTCGAGTTAGACCAGTTCCGGGGCGAGGCGCTCGGCGAGCGCTTGCAGCACTTTCGTCTGAATCGACGGGGTCGACTTCAGCAGCTGCGCGAAATCACGGTCGGTCACCACGAGGAGCCTGCAGGGTGTCTTGGTAGTGACGGTCGCCGAGCGCGGCACATCTGCCACGAGCGCGATCTCACCGAAGAAGTCGCCTCCGTCGAGCGAGCGCACGCGTCGTCCGTGGCGCGTAACGTCGACCGAGCCCTCGACGAGCGCGAAGAACTCACGGCCGCGATCTCCCTCCCGGATCAGCTGGCGTCCCGCCGGGAAGTCGATCTCGTCTGCGATAGCCCCGACCTGCGTGAGCTCTCGCTTCGAGCACGCCGCGAAGAGCGGCACCCTGCCAAGCATCTCGAGCTTCGCATCACGACCGAGCGCCATGTCACGACCCTACTCTCCGACCAACCACCGCTCAAGTGACTGAAGGTCGCCTCGCCAGTGAGGCGATGCAGCCCTTGGAGCAACCTCGCTTTACAGGAGGATCTGTAAGGCGAGGTCGATCGTGCAGCCGCGCTCGAGCAGGTTCACCGCGAGGTGGAGATCGACGTCATGCGACGCTGCGAGAACCACCGCCGCCTCACGGTCGTAGCCGGCGCGCGTAAGCAGTTGGTGGCGCCACTGCTCGATTCGCTCGATCTCGGTGTGCTCTCTGGTTGTGACGTCTGTTGCTGCCATCATGTCGCCTCTCTCCGTTCAACGCTCCCAGGCACACGAATATTCGTCCCGTGCGCCTGATTGGATCTCCCCCTTTTGGGGACTCCGCGTGAACGACGTGGTGGGGGGTTCGTGACCTTGTGCTCCTCGTGGAGTTCCGGTTACGCGCTATGACGTAGCCAGCGCGCAGTTGTTGGCCGCAGGGGACCGAACGGAGCGCGAGAATGGGTTTCCGTGCACATCGCTCTTCTCGCGTCCATTCCGTCACCGAACTCCGGGGCGCTCGACATCGGTCCGTTCACTGTCCACATGTACGGGCTGACGCTGCTCGTCGCGATCGCGTTGTGCGTCTGGATCACGGGCACTCGCTTCGTTGCGCGTGGCGGCGACTGGGACACGATCTTCCGTTGTGCGATCTGGGGTGTGACCGCTGGCATCGTCGGCGCGCGCCTCTACCACGTCGCGACGAGCTGGAACGAGGTTCCGGACGAGTGGTGGGGGCCGTTCGCGATCTGGCGCGGTGGCCTGGGTGTCTGGGGTGGGATCGCGCTCGGCTGTCTCGTCGGTGGAATCGTCGCGAAGCGCTCGGGTGCCGACGTGTGGCTGCTCGCGGACTGCCTCGCACCCGGGCTCCTCGTCGCGCAAGGCGTCGGTCGGATCGGCAACTGGTGGAACCAGGAGCTCTTCGGCAGGCCTACCGACCTGCCGTGGGGCCTCGAGATCGATTCGCTCAACCGACCGCTCTCGTCGATCGACACGGCCACCTACCATCCGACGTTCCTCTACGAGCTGATCTGGGACCTCGGGGCGGCCGCTGCGCTCGTCGTGATCGGCCGGCGGTACCGGATCAAGCCGCCCGGCATCTTCGCGCTCTACATAGCGATCTACTGCTTCGGCCGCTTCTGGATCGAGCTGCTCCGTGTCGATCCGGCACATCACATCGCCGGCGTGCGGCTCAACGTCTTCGTTGCCGCCGCACTCTTCGTCGTCGGCATCGTCTGGTTCGTTCTCTCCCAGCGGACGCCGGCCTCGCCCCCCGTCCGGGCCAGGCAGCGCCCTGCCCGCAAGCGCGTCCGGGCCAGGCGCTAGGGTCGAAGCGTGGCACTCGTCGTGCGTGATCTCGACCTGGACCTCGACGCGTTCGAGGGTCCGTTCGACCTTCTCCTCACGCTCCTCCTGAAAGAGGCGCTCGAGCCGGCGGAGATCGACATGGCTGCAATCGTCGTCGCGTTCGTGGAGCGACTTGCCGAACGCGACGAGATCGACCTCGAGGCCTGCGGAGAGTTTCTCGTGCTGATTGCCGCGCTGCTCGAGCTGAAGGCGCGCGCGCTCTTCCCGGACGAGACGATCGAGCTCGACGAGCTCGAGCCCGAAGAGGCAGCCGAGGAGCTTGCGCGGAGGCTTGCCGAGTACCGGCGCATGAAGGAGGCGGCGGCGTGGTTGAGCGAGCGGCTGGCCGCCGAGCGCGACCGCTACTTCCGGCTCGGTCCTGCCCCGCTTGCTCCCGCGTCCGAGCGCAAGCTCGCGGCCCAGAGTCCGGACGCTCTTGCCACGGCGCTGCGAGGGTTGGCGGTCGAGCCGCCGAATGTGTCCCTGAGTCATATGGCCCTTCGCTTCCCGCCCGTCTCCCAGTTCCTCGAGCGCTTCCGCGCGCTGCTCGGCCGCCGCCGGCGCTTCGACTTCGACTCCGAGGTGGCCGGGCTCTCGCGCGTCGACCAGGCGGTCGCTTTCCTGGCCTTGCTCGAGCTTCGCAAGTCGGGGGAGATTGCGCTCAGTCAGGCAGCTGCGTTTGCCCCGATCCGTGTCTCTCGCTCCGACGACGAAAGGATGCTCACGTGGACCGTCCGCTCCGCCTGATCGCGACCAACCCGGTCGATGCCCTCGCCCGCACCGTCGAGGCCCTGCTCGTCGTCGCGTCCGCGCCGCTCTCCGTGGCCGAGCTCGCCGACGCGACCGAGGATGACGGCGAGCGGATCGAGATGGCGCTCGGGCTGCTCGCGGAGCGCTACCGCGAGGGGCGCAGCGGAATCGTCCTCGAGCACGTCGCGGGCGGCTATGCCTTTCGCGCCGCCCGAGAGGCCGCTGCAGCGTGCGCGCGGCTGTTCGAGCGGCCCGTCGAGCGTGGGCTTTCTCAGGCTGCGCTCGAGACGCTTGCGATCATCGCCTACCTCGGCCCGGTGTCGCGCCCGGAGATCGCGCGTATCCGCGGCGTCGCTACCGACTCGACCGTCGCCTCACTCGTCGAGCGCGGCCTCATCGCCGAGGGCGGCCGCGAGAGCACGCCGGGCGGTGCCGTGCGCTACCGCGTGACCGCGCTCTTCGAGCGCGTCTTCGGCATCGAGAGCTTGGCGGCACTGCCGCGGCTCGACGACATCGGCGAGGACGCCGAGGCGATCCGCGCACGGCTCGTCGAAGTGGCTCAGGCCCGCGCGTCGTAGCTGACTGCCGGTCCGTCGCCGCGCCGCGACAACGGAAACGCGATCTTCCCGTAACGTACGGCGTCGGACGGGTCGGGCCGTCTCGCCACGGCCCGACCCGTCCTTGACTATCTGCTGAATGATGTCCGCGAGGCCGGCGGTTAGGCCACCCAATCGCCGCCGCGGAGGATCGGGATTGACGTGCCGTCGGTCTCCAGGCCGTCGACGTCGAGCTCGAGGCTGCCGATCATGAAGTCAACGTGGATGGCACTTCGGTTGATGCGCTCGAGATCCCGTGGATCGCCGACTGCGAGCTCGTACGCGCTCCCGAGCGCGATGTGGCTCGCGGCGTTCTCGTCGAGGAGCGTGTCGAAGAAGACGGTGTCGAGGGGCCCAATCCGCCCGTGACGGTCGACGAGCGCGATCTCGCCGAGTCGGCAGGCGTTCTCGTCACGCGCGGTTGCCGCCCGCAGGGCGTCCGCGCCGCGGTCGGCATCGATCTTCGTCGCGCGGCCGCTCTGGAACTCGATCCGGATGCCATCGACGATCGAGCCATAGAGCTCGAGCGGCTTGGTCGCTGCGACGTGGCCGTCGACCCGTTCGGGGTCGGGCGTCGTGAACGTCTCCTCGCTCGGGATGTTCGGGAAATGCCGGATTCCGTCGACTGTCGTGAAGTCGGCTGCATGCCACACGGACGAGGGCAGCAGGCCGACCGTCAGGTCGGTGCCCGGTCCGGTGAGGTGAATGGCGTCGAAACGTCGCTCCGAGAGCTTGCTCGCGACCGTCCTCATCGTCGCCATCCGGCCCTCCCACGCGACGACGGGGTCGTCCTCGTCGAGCCTGCAGATGTGCACGATCGCGTCCCAGAGCCGCTCGTACGCGTCCTCCGTCGGTAGGTCGGGATAGACGAGCTCGGCCCAGCCCCGGGTCGGCGCGGGCGTGATCGACCAGTTGGTCGTGTTCGCGTTGACGACCTGCGAGACCTCCGGAATCGACGGCAGCGTGTCGCGTCCGGCGCGCGCCGGGTCGAGGCCGTCGAGCGCATGCGGCGCCGACGGCCCGCTCAGCGAGATTCGCGCGGCGCGCTCCTCGGAGTGGTAGAGGAGACGCTGGGCGAGCCACGGCGGCCGGTAGTCGAGCGTCTCGTCGGCGGCCAGCGCGACCCGCTGCCGCTTCAGCCAGGGGTCGAAGTAGAGGACGTCGACGAAGCGCGCGCCCCGCTCGTATGCCGCTCGCGTCACCTCGCGCGTGAGCTCCTCCTTGCCGATGTACGAGCTGAGAGCGACGAGCTGACCGGGCTGGACGTTGGCGCCGAAGCCAACCACGAGGTCCGCGAGACGGCGCGTCTCATCACTGAAGTCACGCATTCGGGGCACCCTAGCTACTTCACCTCGATCGACGCAGTCGCTTCGCCGTCGAAGGGCACCGCACCGGGAAGCAGCTCGTACGATGGCGGGACGGATGAACGGAGAGATGCGACTCAATGCCTTTCTGGCTCGTGCCGGCGTTGCCTCGAGGCGGGGTGCCGATGAGCTGATCAAGGCGCGACGGGTGCGTGTGAACGGCGCGGTCGGGGAGCTCAATACCTTCGTCGGGGGACGGGATCGCGTCGAGCTCGACGGTGCCGAGGTGACTCGCCAGGAGCTCGCCTACGTGCTCCTGAACAAGCCCGCCGGCGTCGTGACGACCGCAAGCGACCCGCAGCGACGACCGACCGTGCTTGCCCTCGTAAACCACGAGTCGCGGATCGTGCCCGTGGGGCGGCTCGATATCGAGACGACGGGGGCGCTCCTGCTCACCAATGACGGGCCGCTTGCGCACCGGCTCGCGCATCCACGCTACGGCGTCGAAAAGGTCTACAGGGCGACGGTGACCGGCAGGCCGACGGACGAGACGATCGCGCTACTCGCAGACGGGATCGAGCTCGATGACGGCCCTACTGCACCGGCGAGCGTGCGGCGGTTCGGTCCGAACCGGGTCGAGCTCACACTCCATGAGGGTCGCAACCGGCAGGTGCGCCGGATGCTCGAGGCTGTCGGCCACGCCGTCGTCGCGCTCGAGCGCGTCCGCTACGCGGGTCTCGGGCTCGATCGTCTCCCGCGCGGCAGCTGGCGCGAGCTCGCGCGGGAGGAGATCGACGCCCTTCGCACCCTCTCGAGCACTGCGCCAGAGCCTGACTCGGCAGGGCCTGACGTCGAGGCCGGTTGTGCCTGACTGAAGTCAGGCTTGCCGTACTAGTCGTCGGTGGCGAGGAGCTCTTGCGCTCGTGGGGCGTCGGCCGGCCGGACGAGAACTTCGATCGGTCCCGTCATGCCGCCGAGCGACGAAGAGCCCCACGTCATCGCGCCGACCTCCGTCTTTCGCCACATCGCTTCGATCCCTTCGGACTCCAGAACCGAGACGGCGATCAGGGCCGCCGGCTCACTCTCAACGACGGTGACTCGCACGAGATCGTCCATGGCTCAGAGCGTACCTTGCGCTCGTCGAAGGCGAGCCCACCGCTCCACGGTCGGCACCGTCGCTCAGCCACGACGGCGATCCGCGTTCTCCGCGAGTCGGGCCTTGATGAGCTTCCGTACGAACATTGGGGGGAGTGGCCGATCCGGCACGGAACCGGATCGTTCCCTTGCCCGCCAGGAGCGGGCGCAGCTCCTCCCTGTGGGCTTCGATGACCTTGGTGCTCATCGGAAACAGACTGCAGCGATCCTTGAACGCGGCGTAGGCGAGGAGCGAACGACCGTGATCCCTGAAGGCCGGGCATCTGGTAGCTGATGGTCTCGGTCGCCCCGGGCGCAGCGGCCTTGATCGCCTGCCGAAGATCCTCCAGAGCGACACGCGAGCCCTCGGTAGTGCGGCCAGATACTCCTCGACTTCACCGGGGCCAGCCATACCGTCTCCTTCGCAAGAGAGGACAATCGTCGATGGGGATCATCCCTCGTCGCTCGGCCCCGAGGATGCGACCGAGGCAGGCCGCAGGTGACGGTTCCGCTGTGCCGAGAGCAACCGGTCGCGCCGTTGGGCGGGGTAGGCTGGAGCCCTCGCTCGCAACCGGGGGAAACCGTGTTCTTCACGCTCAACAGCTGGCAGTTGGCGCTCGTGCTCGCGCTGATCCTGTTCGGGGCGACAGCGCTCGGGCTGGCTGCGGGACGCTCGCTCAGTCACCATGCGGACGCCTTGCGTGAGCCGTTTGGCGTCGTCCAGGCCGCGCTTCTAACCCTCGTCGGCCTCGTTCTCGCATTCGGTCTCGCGATGGCGGTCGGACGGTACGACTCCCGGCGCGCCGCGGTTGTCAACGACTCCAATGCGATCGGTACGGCCTACCTTCGCGCACAGACCCTGCGCGAGCCGACGCGGAGCCTCTCCCTTCCGCTCTACGTGCAGTACACGGACGCGAGTCTCCTGCTCTCGCGATCGGTGCCTGGCAGTCGTGCCGCCGGGCGCGCGATCGCTGCCGAGTCTTCACTGCAGCGCCAGCTCTGGCGTCTGGCGGGCCAGGCGCTCGACGCCCAGCCGACACAGTCGGCGCCACGGCTGTATGTCGAGAGCCTGAACGAGATGATCGACATGCAGACGACACGTGTTTCGGCTCTGAACAACCGGGTCCCATCGGCGATCCTACTGGTCCAGCTGATCGGGGCCGCGACTGCCCTCGCATTGCTGGCCCTCTACCTGGCGATGCTCTCACGCGGTGTCGTCACCGTCCTGCTCGCCGCCGGCCTGCTCACGCTGCTCGTGTTCGTCACGTACGACCTCGATCGACCTTCGCGCGGGTTCATCAAGGTTCCGGCGGCTCCCCTCGTCGCCCTGCGCGCCTCGATGGAGCTTCCTCCGGCTGCCGAGCCGCCCCGGTAAGGCTCGAACCGACACCTGCGCCTCGCGACGACGATCCACTGCAGCTTCGCCAACGCTGCCCTCGCGTAGGGAGATAGGCGCCTATCTCCCTACGCGTCGTGCGCGAGAGCCAAGCGCCAGTCGCGGCGGCCGTCACGCGCTTCGAAACGATTTCTCCCATGGCTGGCGCCCCCCAGTTGGCGGCAAGGCTAGGCCCCTGATTCTACGTGCTCAGCGGCTGCATGTTCTCGTCGACAGCCGTCATCGTTACGCCTCGACGAGGATCACCAGGGTCTCGGGCACCACCCCGTCGGACACCATCGCTTCGGCTGCACCGTCGGTCTGCATCGCGGCCAGCAGGGCGTCCATATCGGGAACGTCCATCAGCAGCCCGACGCGTGTGGCGTTCTCGGGGTCGGCGAACGTCCGGATGTTCGTAACGCCGAGGGGTCCGAAGAACTCCTCACGCTTCGGTGAGGCTAGCCAGTGCTCCTTGTCCTTCACATCGTGGTAGGCCATCACTGTGGGCATCGTGCCCTCCTTGGTCGTGGGCCAGCGCGGCAGGCGCCAGACCCGGGAGCTTCCGATCCTATGCTTCAGCCAGCTGGTCGCAACGTAGCGGCGGCTCTGCTGCGCCTCTGCGCGCCAGTAGCTTGATGTGAAAGTGGCGCGCGCGGTTGGGGGCCTGCACGCGGCGCTTCGCGGCCGTCTCGCTCGGCACCAAGGCCTCCAGCCTTGCCACCGATCGAGCCAGCCACGCTGCTTGGTGCATGCCCTCCCCGACACGCACCCACTTGCACATCAAACCTCTAGCTAGATGATTGCTGCCAGGGTCTCGCGGTTGGGTTGCCGGAACTCCACGAGGTCAGCGTATGCGTAGTTGCCCGCAGCGCATGATGGGCGATCCGCTGAAGCCGGGCTACGCAGGCAAGGCGATGATCGCTCGGTGAGGAAATGGATCCTGCGTTTCGCCGTCGCCGCGGTTGGCCTGTTCGTCGTAGTCCAATTCGTCCCGTATGGGCGTGATCACACCAACCCGCCCGTGCTCACGGGGCCCTCATGGGACAGCGTGCGGACGGAGAGGCTTGCCAGCGCCGCCTGCGGCGACTGTCACTCCAACCTGACGAAATGGCCCTGGTACACCAAGTTCGCGCCAGCATCGTGGCTCGTCTACAACGACGTCAACGGCGGTCGGGTGCACCTCAACTTCAGCGACTGGGAGCGTCCGCAGGACGCGGACCTCACCGAGGTGCTCGAGGCGATTCGCAGTGGCAGCATGCCTCCCCTCCAATACAGGGTGATGCACAGCGGGGCCCGACTCTCCGCGGCCGGGAAAAAGCAACTGGCAGCCGGACTCATGAAGACGTGGACGACGTCACCGCCCGGCGGCTGAGGCGTAGGCTTAGCGGCATGCCCGCGACCATCCGGCATGCCAATAGCTCGGATTACGGTCGGGTGATCCAGCACGTCAACGCGTGGTGGGGCGGCCGGGAGATGGCGCTCATGCTGCCGCAGCTGTTCTTCGTCCATTTCGAGGGCACGAGCTTCGTCGCGGAGGACGAGGAGGGCAAGCTTGTCGGCTTCCTCTGCGGGTTCCTCTCCCAGACCGAGCCGGACGAGGCATATGTCCACTTCATCGGCGTCGACCCCGCTCAGCGCGGCACCGGGCTCGGGCGAGCGCTGTACGAGGTGTTCTTCGCGGCCGCGCGTGAGCACGGCAGGAGCGTCGTGCGTGCCGTGACGTCCCCGGAGAACGAGCCGTCGATCTCCTTCCATCGCTCGCTCGCGTTCGAGATCGAGCGAACCGTCCGTGACTACGACGGGCCCGGTGAAGACCGGGCCTTGCTCGTGAGGAGGATCGCCTAGGCGCCGAGAGCCGCGAGCGCTTCGGGCAGCGTGAACTGCCCGCGCAGAATCGCGCTGCCTGCGATCGCACCCTCGCAGCCGAGCTCGCGAAGCGCGAGGAGATCCGCGATCGAGCTGACGCCCCCTGCCGCGATCAGCGGAACCCCGCACGGCACGACCGACGCCACGAGGTCGAGGTCGGGGCCGGCGAGCGAGCCGTCACGTCGCGTGCTCGTAACGAGCAACCGGCGGACGCCTGCATCCGCGCAGCGACGTGCGAGCTCGACGGGGCCGAGCTCCGACGAGCGCACCCACCCCTCGACCGCAACGAGACCATCCCGTACGTCAATCGCGACCACGAGCGCCTCGGCGAACCTGGGTGCAGCAGCTCGGAGGAACGTGGGGGAGAGCGCGGCGGTCCCGACCATAACGCGGTCGGCGCCGGCCGAAAGGGCTGCCTCCACGCTCTCGATCGTGCGGTAGCCGCCGCCCACCTGGAGCGGCAGGCCGCCGGCTGAGCTCGACTCGAGCGACGAGGTTCTCGGTTGGAACCCCGGCGAACGCACCGTCGAGGTCGACGAGATGGAGCCGGTGGGCACCTTCTCGCGCAAATCGGCGGGCCAGCTCGATCGGATCGCCGCCCTCGATCGTCACCTGCTCCCGTTTTCCCTCGGAAAGCCGCACCACTCGGCCCTCGAGCACGTCGATGGCCGGAATTACGTCGAACGACGTGTGCTTGCGCGATGTCATGCTAATACGCTATCATGCGAACACGATGGCTCGCACGACGACATCGCTGCAGATCGAGCGCCCGGTCGACCCCGTCGACGGGCTCGACGATCTCGCCGAGGCGATCCGTACGCTCAAGTCGCCTGACGAGGTGCGTCGCTTCCTCCGCGATCTCTGCACGCTCCCTGAGCTCGAGGCGCTCGCGCATCGGTGGCGCACGGTGACGTTGCTCGAGGAAGGCGTTTCGTACCTGGAGATCGCAGAGCGCGTGCCGACCTCGACGGCGACCGTGACGCGTGTCGCTCAGTGGCTGCACCACGGTACGGGTGGATATCGGATCGCTCTCGACCGCATGCGGCGACGGCGAGGCCTGCGGTCGTGAGCACGTTCACGCGCGCCGGCGAGAACGGCCGACTCACGCTCGCCGTGCCCTCGAAAGGGCGCATGTCGGAGCCCGCATTGCGGCTGTGCGCGGATGCGGGCCTGAGCTTCGAGGCGACGGAGCGCTCACTCGTTGTCCCGTGTGCGAACGCGCCTGTCGACCTGCTCCTCGTCCGGCCGGCCGACATCCCCGAGTACGTGCAGGACGGAGTTGTCCACCTTGGGATCACCGGAGCGAACCTCGTGGTCGAGGCCGAAGCGGACGTCGTCGAGCTGGCCCCGCTCGGCTATGCCCGTTGTACCCTGCAGGCTGCGGTTCCAGAGGATGCGCCGCAGGTGACGATCGACGATCTCGGCGGCCTTCGCGTCGCGACGGCCTATCCGGTCTCGACCCGGAAGCTGCTTGGCGAGCGCGGCCTCGATGTCGAGCTAGTCCCTGTCTCCGGCTCGGTTGAAGCTGCCCCTCGGCTCGGGCTTGCCGATGCCATCGTCGACCTCGTCTCGACCGGATCGACCGCGAGTGCGAACGGGCTGCGCCTGATCGGGACGCTGCTCGCCTCGCAGGCTGTCCTGATCGGCGGTCGCGACGCGATCGAGGGGAAGCGTGACCTTGTCGAGCGGCTGGAGCTGATGCTCTCCGGCGTCGTTGCAGCGCGGAGGCGTCGCTATGTGATGATGAACGCGACGGAGCAGACGCTGCCGGCGATCCGCGACGTCTTGCCGAGCATGGGAACGCCGACCGTGCTCCCGCTCGCGGGAGACGGCGAGATCGCCGTGCACGCCGCGGTCGACGCCGACGAGGTCTGGTCGCTGCTGCCGGCGTTGCGCGACGCGGGCGCGACCTCGATCCTCGTGCTGCCGATCGAGCGGCTCGTCCCGTGAGAGGGGAGGCTGTCGACGAGGCGATCGTCACAGTTGCGCCGATCGTTGCCGACATCCGCAAGCGTGGTGACGCAGCACTGCTCGAGTGGACGGAGCGCTTCGACGGGCCGCGGCCTGCGGGCCTGCGCGTCAGCGCCGAGCGGATCGCTGCAGCGGTTGTCGAGCCCGACATGCTCGAGGCGCTGCGGCGGATGATCGTGGCCGTCAAGACCTTCAGCGAGGCGCAGCGGCCGAGGAACACAGCGGTCGAGGCGGCGCCCGGCATCGTCTCCGAGCGCCGTTGGGTTCCGCTCGACGCGGTCGGAGTGTGCGTACCAAGTGGGAAGGCGCCGCTCCCCTCGTCACTCGTGATGACCGCAGTGCCCGCGCAGGTCGCGGGCGTCCGCCGGATTGCCGTCGTCACGCCGCGTGCCGTCGACGCAACCCTGGTCGTCGCGCGAGAGCTCGGCATCGACGAGGTGTACGAGATCGGCGGCGCGCAGGCGGTTGCGGCTCTCGCGTACGGCACGGCGTCGATCGCGCGTGTCGACAAGATCGTCGGGCCCGGCAATGCGTACGTGACGGCTGCCAAGCTGCTCGTCTCGAGCCGGGTCGGGATCGACCTTCCGGCCGGCCCGAGCGAGGTCGTCGTGATCGCCGACTCGTCGGCCTCGGTCGAGCGCTGCGCCGCCGATCTCCTCGCGCAGGCCGAGCACGGACCGGACTCCGAGGCGCTCCTGCTCACAACCGATCCGGCGCTGGCGGACGCCGTCCGTGCTCTCGTTGACGGGTATGACAACGTCACAGTGGAGAACAGCGAGTCCCTTGGTGCGGCGCTGGAGCGCTCGGAGGCATTTGCGCCCGAGCACCTCGAGCTCCATGTTGTCGACCCGGCACCGCTGCTCGCGCGGGTTAGGAACGCCGGCACGGTCTTCATCGGGACATCTGCGGTCGTCGGCGACTACGCAGCAGGCTCGACCCATGTCCTTCCGACCGGTGGGCTTGCCCGCTCCTGCGGCGGGCTCGGGCTCGAGTCGTTCCTCAAACCGCTTCAGGTCGTCACCTCCTCGCCGCTCGGCGACGAGACGGCGAGCGCGGTTGCGGGGCCGATTGCACGTGCGGAAGGCCTGCCGCTGCATGCCGCGGCCGTCGAGCTCGGGACGGTGCGGGCGTGAGCGTCGATCAGGCACGCGGGCCGAGGGCAATCGAGCTGCCAGAGGGCGTCGGGCCCTACCAGTGGGTCGCGACGAGTGAGGCGATCGCCGAGCGCCACGGACTGGCAGTCGCCCAGGTGCTGCGGTTCGATCGAAACACGCCGCCACTGCCCGGTGTGCCGCAGGTTGCACTCGCGGAGAGCTTCGCGCGTCTAAACGAGTATCACGACGGGTCGTATCGCGACCTGCGGGAGGCCGCCGCGTCGTACGTCGGCGGTGACGTCTCGTGGGAGCAGATCGTCGTTGGTGCCGGCGCAGACGAGCTCGTCTCGCTCGTCGCACGCACGTTCCTCGGCCCCGGGCGCCGCGCGGCCCTGCAGCCGCTGACGTATTCGCTCTATGGGATCGCGTCGCTCCTGACCGGTGCCGAGGTTTGTGAGGAGACCGACGGCGCGAGCGTGATCTGGCGTTGCAATCCGAACAATCCGACCGGGGAGGTGCTGGCGGCCGCCGACCTCGTCGCGCTCGCCCGGGCGAATCCTGAGGCCGCCATCGTCGTCGACGAGGCGTATGTCGAGTACGGGGCCGAATCCGTCGCCCCTCAACTCGGGAAGGCTCCGAACATGATCGTGCTGCGGACGCTCTCGAAGGCCTTCGGCTTCGCCGGATTGCGCGTGGGCTACGCCGTCTGCTCTCCCGACGTCGCGCTGGCGTTGGAGACGAGACGCGCGCCCGGGCCCGTCGCCAGTCCGTCGGCGCGCATCGCCGCCGCCGCGCTCCGGAACCCGCGCACCGATGTCGAGGGGACGCTTGCCGAGCGAGATCGCATCAAGGAAGCGCTTCGTGAGGCGGGGTACGACGCTCCGGACGGCGGCGGAAACTGGATCTGGCTGCCGGGGGGCGAGCGGCTCGCAGATCGGCTCGAGTCCGACGGCATCGTCGTGCGGCGCTTCCCCGGAGGCATCCGCATCACGCCGTTGCAGCCCAGCGAGAACGATCTGCTCCTTGTTGCGCTCGGAGCGACACCCGGGAAACGCGCGGGCCGTTCCGCGACAGTGATTCGCACGACGACCGAGACCGCGCTGCGTATCACGCTCGACCTCGACGGCACGGGCCGCTCGCGGGTCGCTACCGGAATCGGCTTCCTCGATCACCTCCTGACGCTGCTGGCGTTTCACGCGGGCTTCGACCTCGACTGCCTGGCGGGTGGCGATCTCGATGTCGACGACCACCACACTGCCGAGGACGTGCTGGCCTCACTCGGCACGGCGCTCGCGCAGGCGCTCGGAACGCGTGAGGGCGTTGCCCGCTACGGATCCGCCGTCGTACCGATGGACGAGTCGCGTGCCCTCGCCGCTGTGGACCTGGTCCGACGGCCGCACGCTGAGATCGCCCTATCGTTCGCGAGCGATCGCGTCGGGGCGCTCGCTGTCAGCCTGCTCGCACACGCCCTCGAGCGCTTCGCGATCGAAGCGGGCTGTACGGTGCATGTCGAGTCGACCGGAAAGGACGATCATCACGTCGCCGAGGCGGCCGTCAAGGCGCTCGGCCAGGCGCTGCGGCAGGCCGTCGCGCCGGGGGGCGCCGGGATCCGCTCGACGAAGGGGGCGGCATGAAAACGGGCGTTCCGCTGTTGCCGCGCCGGGGACAGCCCCTTAGACACGCCCTGAGGTCGCACGTCCACTCGAGACCGACTTCGTACACGCCCATCCTGTCGTCGGAGCCGTGGACGGGGGACAGTCCCTCTGACATCCCTCGCGGCGGCTTGTCCGGTCAGGACCTGACCGTTCAGGGCGCGCTCGACGCTCAGCGGCCGACAGCCGCTCGCCGGCGGTCGGGTGCGCTTTGGCCGCTCGGGGGATGGGCATGAAGGTCGTGCTCGCCGACTACGGCGCTGGGAATCTGCGCAGCGTGTGCTCCGCACTCGCACGCGCGGGCGCAGCTCCTGAGATCAGCGTCGAGCCAGCCGTGATTCGCGAGGCCCCGCTCGCGATCATCGCCGGGGTGGGACACGTCGAGAGCGCAGCACGAGGCCTGGCCGAGAGCGGGCTCGGCGACGCGTTGCGCGAGCGCGTCTCGGCGGGCCGGCCGGTGCTCGGTATCTGCGTCGGTTTGCAGCTCCTCTTCGAGGAGAGCGAGGAGGGCGGTGCGGGGCTCGGGCTTCTCGCTGGCCCCGTCCGTCGGCTCCACGCGCGCCGGGTGCCGCACATGGGCTGGAACACGCTGCGCCTCCTCCGCGAGACGAGCCTGCTCGCCGGCCTCGACGGCGTCGACGTCTACTTTGCGCACAGCTATGCCGCAGAGCCGGCCGACTCCGCCGTCACGGTCGCGGACGTGGAGCACGGGGACGCCGTCGTTGCGGCCGTCGAAGCGGGTCCTCTGGCCGGAGTCCAGTTCCATCCCGAGCGGAGCGGGCCGGCCGGAGCTCGCGTCCTCGAGAACGCGCTCGCGTGGTCAAGAAGCGCGTAATCCCGTGCCTCGACGTGACCGGTGGGCGCGTCGTCAAAGGCGTCCAGTTCGTCAACCTGCGCGACATGGGCGACCCCATCGAGCTCGCGACCCGATACTCCGAGCTCGCCGCCGACGAGCTCGTCTTTCTCGACATCACCGCGTCGATCGAGGGGCGTCGCCCGATCCTGCAGATCATCGAGCGCGCTGCGCAGGAGCTGTCGATCCCCTTCACGGTGGGCGGCGGAGTCGGTGATCTCGAGGATGCGAAGACTCTTCTCCGCGCCGGGGCGGACAAGGTCGCGGTCAATCGTGCCGCCGTAGACGACCCCGAGATCCTCACTGCGCTCGCGGACGAGTTCGGCGCTCAGGCGGTCGTCTGCGCGATCGATGCTCGCGGCGGGGAGGTGGTCACGCACGGCGGACGGTCGCCTCGCGGGCTCGACGCGGTCAGCTGGGCGCGGGAGGCCGTGGAGCGTGGCGCCGGGGAGATTCTGCTCACCTCGATCGACGCCGACGGCACGCGCAACGGCTATGACCTCGATCTCACGCGCGCAGTTGCAGACGCGGTCTCGGTGCCGGTGATCGCATCCGGCGGCGCTGGGGAGACGCGGCATCTCGCAGAGGCCTACGAGGTAGGTGCTGAAGCAGCGCTGATTGCATCGATCGTCCACGAGCGGCCCGAACGGCTCAGCGAGCTGAAAGCGGAGCTGCGCGACCTCGGCTGGAGCGTGCGCACATGACCGACAAGGCTCTCACCCCCGCGATTGTCCAGGACCTCCAGACAGGTCGCGTGCTGATGCTCGCCTACATGGACGACGAGGCTCTCCGTCGGACGCGCGAGACCGGCGAGGCATGGTTCTGGAGCCGGTCGCGCCAGGAGTACTGGCGCAAGGGCGCGACGTCGGGCAACACGCTTGCGGTCGACGAGATCCGGGATGACTGCGACGGTGACGCGATTCTCCTCCGTGTCCGGCCGGCCGGCGTCGTCTGTCACACCGGCTCGGAGTCCTGCTTCGCGCCGTGGCTCTGGCGGACGATCGTCGAGCGGGCGCAGGAGCGACCGGACGGATCGTACGTCGTGAGTCTGCTCGACGCCGGCCCGAGGGCTGCGGCCCAGAAGGTGGGTGAGGAGGGCGTCGAGGCGGCACTCGCAGGCGTCGGCGAGTCGGACGAGCGGCTGATCGAGGAGCTGGCAGACCTCTGGTTCCACTCGTACGTCTTGCTCGCGGCGCGCGGTCTCGATCCCGCAGGGGTCGAGGCGGAGCTTGTGCGGCGGCACGGCGCGGCGACGTCCGGCTGAGAGCGCCGTCCGCCCGCTGGTCGCGTACCACCCCTGCGTGGCGCCAGCCGCAACTACGCGTCGAGGCGGGGCTCGAGCACGACGACCGGGATCGTTCGGTCGGTCTTCTCCTGGTAGTTCTCGTACCTGCCGTAAAGCGCGACGAGCTGGGGCCAGTAGCGCTTGCGCTCCTCGTCGTTCGCCGTGCGCGCAGTTGCGTTTGCGTGCGTCCCACGCACCTCGATCTCCACTGCGGGCGTGGCGACCAGGTTGAGATACCAGGCCGGGTGCTTCGGTGCCCCCCCGTACGAGGCGACCACGACGTAGGCTCCACCGTCGCGTACGAACAGCAGGGGGATCGTGCGCAGCTTGCCGCTGCGGCGGCCTCGGACGGTAAGCAACAGGATGGGAGCCTTGCCGATGTGACCGACTCCCGCGCCACCGAGCCACCGGTAGAGACGGGTATGGGCGCGCGTCGCCATCCTTGTCAGCAGGCGGCTGATAGTCGTCACGGCGGCCATCGTGTCACAGCGGCGCCGGCACGGCGCGCGTTAGCCGAGCAGGGGGGCAGAGAGCGCCGGCACGAGCCCGGCACGCTCGGCGCGGCGGAGCAGCGTCTCGACGGCGGCGAGCCCATCCACGCCGAGGTCCTCGGTGAACGCGTTCACGTAGAGGTCGATGTGCTGCTGGACGACGTCGAGCTCCATCTCCTGGGCGTGCTCGAGGACGTAGGCGCGACTCGCTGCCGGATCTGCCCAGGCGTGTCTCACCGAGGCGCGTACCCACTCCGTCGCGGCGGGGGGGTCGACCCGCCCGCGTCGCGCGAGGATGGCTCCGAGCGGAATCGGAAGCCCGGTGTCCCGCTCCCACCATGCCCCGAGGTCGACGAGCGCGTGGAGGCCGTGGCGCTCGTAGGTGAACCGCGCCTCATGGATAACGAGCCCCGCGTCGAAGCGGCCCTCGGCGACGCCCGGCATGATCTCCGCGAACGGCACGACCTCGACGCTCAGCGGGGCTGAGCCCTCGGCCCAGAACCGCATCAGCAGGTAGGCCGTTGTCCGATCGCCTGGAACCGCAACCGTCCTGCCTTCGAGAGACGAGATCCCGGCGTCCGAAACGACGACGAGTGGCCCGCAGCCCCGTCCGACTGCGCCGCCGCATGGAAGCAAGACGTACCGCTCGAGCAACCATGGCACTGCCGCGTAGCTGACCTTCACGAGGTCGAGCCCACCTTTCTCTGCGAGCGTATTCGTAACGTCGATATCTGCATGCAGCACGGTCATATCCGGTGCCCCGGGCACGAGCCCGTGCGCAAGAGCATTGAAGACGAACGTGTCGTTCGGGCAGGGCGAGTACGCGAGAGAGAGCGTCATCGGACCTCGAGGGCGAGCAGGTCTTCGACCGTTTCGCGCCGGCGGATGAGCCGCGCGGCACCGTCGCGGACGAGCACTGCTGCCGGCCGCGTGACTCCGTTGTAGTTCGATGCCATCGAGAGCGTGTACGCACCGGTGGCGGGGACGGCGACGAGGTCGTTCCGTTGCGGCGAGGGCAGCGCGACGTCGTCGATGAGCACATCGCCCGACTCGCAGTGCATGCCCGCGATGCTCACGATCTCGTCGGCGGGCTCGCTTGCTCGCGCGGCGCTGAGCGCCGTGTAACAGGCGGCGTAGAGCTGTGGTCGCGGATTGTCGGACATCCCTCCGTCGATGGCCACCCAGGTCCGTCCGGGGAGCCGCTTCACTGCGCCGACGCGGTAGAGCGTCGCCCCCGCGCGACCGACCAGCGAGCGCCCGGGCTCGAGCCAGAGCTCCGGCACGGGCAGTCCTGCCTCGCCGAACGCTTCGCGCGCCGTCGCGGCGGCTGTCCTGGCGAGGTCCGCCGCATCTCGCACGTTGTCGTCCGGGTGGTGACGGATCCCAAAGCCGCCGCCGAGGTCAGCCACCCTCGGCGTCCACCCGAGCGTATCGCGACAGCGGGCCGCGAACGATGCGAGCAAGACGATCGTCTCGGCCTGCGCGTCGACCTCGGCCAGCTGCGAGCCGATGTGGACGTGCAGACCCACGACGTCGGTGCCTCGCGCGAGCGCGTCCGCGACGAGCAGCCGGGCCTGCTCGGGCGGCAACCCGAACTTCGAGCCGTGGTGGCCCGTGCGGATCGCCTCGTGCGTGTCGGCGTCGACACCGAGCGTCACGCGCACGAGAGCGCGCTCCACTCCCGCCTCGGCGGCAAGCGCTGCCTCGTCCGGTGCGTCGAGCACGACCGTTGCGCCTTCCGCTGCGAGCTGAGCAAGAAACGCCGCGTCCTTGTTGTTCCCGTGCGCGACGATCTCCTCGCCGGTAAAGCCCGCGGCCCGCGCGAACGCGAGCTCGCCCGCGGATGCGACATCGACGCCGATCCCCTCCTCACGCAGGACTCCGAGCACGGCGATGTTCGGGAACGCCTTCGAGCCGAATGCAATATGACCGGAGCCGATCGCGGCCTTCAGCGCCCGCGCCCGTCCGCGGATCGTGTCCTCGCAGTAGACGACGAGCGGGGTGCCAAAACGGCCTGCAAGCTCCGAGGTCGGGATGCCCCCGAGGACGAGCTCGTCTCCCTCGACACGGGCGGAGTCCGGGAAGAGATCGAGCATGGCAGCGACGCTACCACCGCCGATCGCATCGACGCCGGCCCTCTCGGACTGTGCCGTCGCTAGACTGCTAGGGATGCAAGAGCTTCTTCGCTAGAGCAGGACCCGCACGCGGCGAGCCCGCGCAGGTTCCCCCTGAGCCTCTCGCACGAGAGGCTTTTTTGTGTCCGCAGCCAAGGTAGGGAAGACGATGGAGCGGTACGACCCACAGGCGATCGAGAGCAAATGGCAGCATGCTTGGGAGGCCGAGCAGTCGTTCGTCGTGCCGAACCCGCCGCCCGGCACCGTCGCCGACGAGCAGACGACGTACATCCTCGAGATGCTCCCCTATCCGTCGGGCGAGCTCCACATGGGGCACGTCTTCAACTACACGCTCGGGGACGTCTTCACACACATCCGGCGCCGGCAGGGGATGCGAATCCTGCGACCGATGGGCTACGACGCGTTCGGGCTGCCGGCCGAGAACGCCGCGATCCGCGAGGGTGGCCAGCCGGCGGCGATCACGCGCCGGAACATCGACGCGATCCGTCGCCAGATGCGCCGGATGGGCTGGGCGATCGACTGGTCGCGCGAGCTCTCGACCTGCGAGCCGGAGTACTACCGCTGGACGCAGTGGATCTTCCTCCGCTTCCTCGAGCAGGGCCTCGCCTACCGGAAGGAGGCGCCGGTCAAGTGGTGCCCGAACGACCAGACCGTCCTCGCGAACGAGCAGGTCGTCGACGGCCGCTGCGAGCGCTGCGGGGCTGAGGTCGAAGCACGCAACCTGACGCAGTGGTTCTTCAAGATCACGGACTACGCGGATGCTCTGCTCGAAGACATGGATCTCCTCGAGTCCTGGCCCGAGCGCGTGCTGACGATGCAGCGAAACTGGATCGGCCGCTCTGAGGGCGCGCGGGTCACGTTCATCGTCGAGGGCTCGGGCGAGGAGTTGCCGGTGTTCACGACGAGGCCGGACACGCTCTTCGGCGCGACCTTCTTCGCACTCGCGCCCGAGCATCCGCTCGTTCCCGAGCTCGTGCGCGGTACCGAGCACGAAGCGGCGGCGCTCGCGTACGTGCAGAAGGCGGCTGCGCAGTCGACCGTCGAGCGCGAGACGAAGGAAAAGGACGGCGTCTTCACGGGGCGCTACGCCAGCAATCCGGTCAACGACGAGCGGATCCCGATCTGGATCGCGGACTACGTCCTCACGGAGTATGGGACAGGCGCGATCATGGGCGTGCCCGGTCATGACGAGCGCGACTTCGCGTTTGCCGAGCGCTTCGGGCTCGAGGTGCGGCAGGTGGTCGAGCCGGCCGATGGCTCGACGGTGGAGCTGCCGTATGTCGAGAAGACCGAGGGCGCGCGAGCCGTCAACTCCGCTGAGTTCTCGGGACTACAGACGCCCGCAGCGATCGCTGCGATCGCCGCTCGTCTCGAGGAGACGGGGCGGGGAGAGGCGACGACCGGCTACCGGCTGCGGGACTGGTTGTTGTCGCGCCAGCGCTATTGGGGCTGCCCGATCCCCGTCGTCCACTGTGACGCCTGCGGGACTGTCCCCGTGCCGGACGACCAGCTCCCCGTCGTGCTCCCTGAGATCGAGGACTACAAGCCGAAGGGTCGCTCGCCGCTTGCGACCGCAGAGGATTGGGTACACACGACGTGCCCCGCGTGCGGCGGCGAGGCGCTGCGCGAAACCGACACGATGGATACGTTCGTCGACTCGTCGTGGTATTTCCTGCGCTACGCCGACCCGCTAAACGACGAGCTTCCGTTCGATCGTGACGCGGCCGACTACTGGCTTCCCGTCCGTCAGTACATCGGCGGGATCGAGCACGCGGTGCTCCATCTCCTGTACGCGCGGTTCTTCGTGAAGGTGATGAACGACCTCGGGCTCGTCGGCTTCCGGGAGCCGTTCGCGCGCCTCTTTACGCAGGGGATGATCTATCGCGACGGTGCGAAGATGTCGAAGTCGAAGGGAAACGTCGTCTCCCCCGACGAGGCAGTCGCCCGCTTCGGTGCGGACGCGCTGCGTCTGTACGTGCTCTACATGGGGCCTGCCGAGGCGGATAAGGAGTGGCAGGACGCCGGAATCGACGGGACGGCGCGCCTGCTCGACCGTGTGTGGCGAGTGGGGCTCGAGGTTGCGGAACGTGGGACGGTGGAAGCGCCGCCCGACGGCGAGCTGATCCGTGCCTCGCACCGGGCGATCGCGAAGTTCTCGGACGATATTCTGCGGCGCTTCCAGTTCCACACGCCCGTCGCTGCGCTATTCGAGCTCGTCAACGAGATCTACAAGGTGAAAGACGACCCGGCGCGGGCCGGAGAGGTGGCAGTCGCGACGGAGACCGTCGTCAGCCTGCTGCAGCCCTACGCGCCGCACGTCGCGGAGGAGCTCTGGCAGCGACTCGGCCACCGCCGGCTCTGGACGGAGCCGTGGCCGGAGGCCGATCCGTCACTCCTCGCGCGGGAGACGATCGAGGTCGTCGTACAGGTGAACGGGAAGGTGCGAGAGCGGCTGCAGGTGGCGCCGGGTCTTCCCGATGACGAGCTGCTCGCGCTCGCACTCGCGTCGGAGCGGGTGCAGGCGCATGTCGAAGGACGCGAGTTGCGCAAGCAGATCGTAGTGCCCGACAAGCTCGTCGGTCTCGTCGTCTAAGCCGAGGCGTGCCGCGCCAGGGCGTCGCGCGTGGCTGCAACTTGACACGCTCACGACACATTCCGGTGAGACGATCGTTGTCATCATTGACGACATGCCGACCGTCTCGCTCAGCCGCCGTGCCGCTCTCGGCCTCGTGGCCGCGGCGCTCGCGCTCCTCGCCCTCGCGGGTGGGCGGCTAGCCGGGACGGGAGGGGCGGAGTCACCCCGCCAGGCCGCCGCGATCTCCCCGGTCGCGGCGGCCGCTCCCACGCGGCTTGTCGTATATGTCGTCGGGGCCGTTCGGAGACCCGGGCTCTACCGCCTGCCGGACGGCTCGAGGATCGCCGACGCGATCTCCCGTGCGGGCGGCCTGTCGCGGAAGGCCGACCTGCTCGGAGTCAATCTCGCTGCGCCGCTTGCAGACGGAGTGCAGGTCGTCGTCCCGGCCAAGATCACGGGCGGTGGCATCTCTGCCACCGCTCCCGCGAAGGTGAGTCTCGCGACCGCCACCATCGACGAGCTGGACGAGTTACCCGGCGTCGGTCCGGTCACCGCGCAGAAGATCGTCGATTTCAGGACGCAGCACGGCCCCTTCCGTTCAGTAGACGACCTCGACGCGATCCCGGGGATCGGCCCCGCGAGAATCGAGCAACTCCGTGATGCCGTGACGCCGTGACCCGGCGGCTCGTCGAGCTCGTCGAGATCGGCTGGCCGGCGCTCCTCGTCGGCGTCACGTGCGTGGGCATCGCCTCGGCGAACTGGGTTCGTGTGCCGACAGTCGCGCTCGGGCTGGGACTGATAACCGTTTGCGCCGGGATCGTCGCGACGCGCGGCGTGGCGTCGCTTGCACTGCTCGCCGTCGGACTGGCGCTCGCGGGCGTGTGGTGGGGAGGTCTGCGCGACGCGGCGCTCGATCGCAGCGTGCTCGCGTCCCGCGTCGGGGACGCCGAGCGCGCCGTCGTCACGGTGACGGCTCCGCCGCGGGTCTCGGCCTACGCGATCCGCGCGTTCGTCACGATTTCGCGCTTCGGCGGTCAGCCTGTGCACGAGCGGGCGCTGCTCGAGCTCCCGACCGGAAGGGCGCCCCCGCTCGGCGCGATCCTGCTCGTGCGCTCACGCGTGGCATTGCCGCGCGGTCCCGCGGACGGCTTCGACGAGCGTGGCTGGCTCGACCGCCAGGGTGTCCACGTCGTATTGAAAGGCGGAGCGCCGACCGTGATCGGGCATCGGGCTGGCCTCGGCGGGCTCGCGGACCGGTTGCGCTCCCAGATCGCGCGGTCGCTTGCAGCGGGCACGAGCGGTGAGCGTCGCGCGATTCTCGCCGGCGTCGTGCTGGGGGCCGACGAGGGTCTCGACGCCGAGCTGAAGGATGCGTTTCGCGCGTCGGGGCTTTACCACTTACTCGCAGTGTCGGGCCAGAACGTGGCGTTGATCGCAATCGGCGTAGCGGGGCTGGCCTGGCTTGCGGGCGTTGGCAGCCTTGCGGCGCAAGGCTGGACGATCGTTGCAGTGCTCGCCTATCTCCTGGCCGTGGGGTGGCAGCCGTCGGTTGTCCGCGCCGGCGTCGCCGGCTGTCTGGCCTCGCTCGCCTGGGTTGCGGCGCGCCCCCGTGACCGCTGGCACTTCTTCGCCCTGGGAGCGCTCGTGCTGCTCGCCTGGAACCCGCGGACGCTTCTCGATCCGGGCTTTCAGCTCTCGTTCGCCGCGGTCGCGGCGATCTTCGTCCTCGTGCCGCCGCTGCGCCGCCGCCTCGACGGGTATCCGATCCCGTCCGGGCTTGCCGACGTCATCGCCGTTTCGTCTGCGTGCGGGCTCGCTACGGCTCCGGTGCTCCTGCTCGACTTCGGCACCGTTCCGTTGTACACCGTGCCGGCAAACGCGCTGGCAGAGCCGGCGATGCCTGCGGTGCTCGGGCTCGGACTCGGCTCCGCACTCCTCTCCCCGGTGCTCCCGGGGGTCGGCGCGGCTCTCGCGTGGCTTGCCGGCTGGCCCGCCGCCTGGCTCGCGGTCTGCGCGCGCCTGTTCGGCGGGCTGCCCTTCGCCACTGTCCGCTCGTCCTGGCTTGTGGCCGGAGCCTTTGCGCTTGCCGGTCTCACTATCGTCCTTCGGCGTCTCGAGCGGCGCCGGCGAGCACCTGCGCTGGCGCTCTGTGCCACCCTGACGCTCATCGTCCTTGGCTGGACGGCCGCTCGACGTGCGCCGCACTGGGTACCGCCTGCAGGCCTTCGAGTGAGCTTCCTCGACGTCGGACAGGGCGATGCCGAACTGATCGAGGTCGCCGAGGGGGCCGTGCTCGTCGACACGGGCCCGCCCGAGGCAGACGTGGCGGGACAGCTCCAGCGCATGGGTATCCGGTCGCTTTCGGCCGTCGTGCTCACACATCCGCATCGCGACCATATCGGGGGCGCCCCGGCCGTTCTCGCCCATCTCGACGTCGGCTCGCTCGTCGATCCCCTCGAGCCCGATGGCGGCACGGACGAGGACGCGGTGATCGATGCGGCTCGCCGCAGAGACGTTCCGATCGTTGCGGCGCGTGTTGGCAGCGACTATCGGATCGGCAAGCTGCGGATCCGGGTGCTGTGGCCCGATGGAGGGGGCGAGCGAGGCGAGGACCCCCACTTACATGCCGTCGTTCTCCTCGTGTCGTACGGCGAGACCGACGTGTTGCTCACCGCCGATGCAGAGTCGAACGTCCAGCGACGCCTGGCGTTGCACCAGGTGGAGGTCTTGAAGGTCGCGCACCACGGATCCGCAGACGTAGGCCTCGGCGACGAGCTCGCCGTCCTGCGCCCGCGGGTCGCCGTAATCTCGGTCGGTGCAGAGAACGACTACGGGCACCCCCGCGCGGAGACGCTGGCTGCCCTCGGGTCGGTACCGAGCCTGCGTCTTTTTCGGACGGACGAGGACGGGCGCGTCGTCGTCGAATCGGATGGACGCTCGCTTACCGTGCGGTCTGAGCGGTAGCGTGGAGGCATGGCCGATCCGCCGCCCCTGAAGCCGGTGTATCTCCTGACGGGTTCCGACCGCCCCAAGATCGAGCGCGCGCTCCGACGCCTGCGCACTCGAATCGGCGAGGACGCCGTAGAACAGCTCGACGCAGTGGCTGCCGACGCCGCAGTCGCGTCGTGCAACGCGCTCGGGCTCTTCGGGGCTGGTGAGCGGCTTGTCATCGTGACGGGCGTCGATGCCTGGAAGAAGGCAGGCATCGACACTCTTGTCGCGTATCTCGCAAGCCCGGCGCCCGGCACGGTGCTCGCTCTGGTCGGCGCCGAGCTCAAGGCGGACGCCCCGCTTGCGAAGGCCTGCGCGAAGTTCGGGCAGGTGCTGGCCTACTCCGTGGGCAAGCGCGACCTGACGAAATGGGTGGGCGAGCAGTTCAAGCTGGCGGGAGCGCGAGCCGAGCCGGAGGCGTGCGCCGCGCTCGTCCACGTCGTCGGGGAGGATCTCCACGCGCTCGCGACCGAGGTCGACAAGCTCGCGACGTGGGCGGCCGGCGAGCCGATCGGCGAGCGCGAGGTGGAGGAGCTCGCAGCTGTGACGGCCGAGACGCCCACGTTTACGCTCACGGACGCCTGGGCGCGTCGCGACGGTGCCCGGGCCCTCGAATCGTCGGAGGCTATCCTCGAGCGCGAATCACGGCCTCGTCGGGATACCGTGCCGCGTCTAGCCGGCGCTCTGACCAGCCATCTCGGCCGGATGTCTCAGCTCAAGCGCCTCCAGGAGCAGGGCGTGCGTCCCCGCGAGGCGGCCGGCAAGCTTCGCATGCATCCGTTCTACGCCGAGAAGGTCGCCTCGCAGGCGGAGGCGTTCTCGGCGGAGGAGCTCGGCGACGCGACGGTTCGGCTTGCGAGCCTGGATCACGCGCTGAAAGGAGGGAGCCGACTTGCGCCGGATCTCGAGCTCCAGAGGGCACTCGTCGACCTCAGCCGCGATCCGCGGTCTCGCTGATCACGAGGTGGGCGTAAATCGCAGCGGCAGCCGCCCGAAGCCACGCAGCATGAAGTTGCTCGTGCGGACGGGGCTGTCGTCCGGAGCCAGTGCGAGGTCGTGCATCCGCGGCAGCAGCGTCTCGAGGACGAGCCGCGCCTCGGTTCGGGCGAGCGTTGCACCTAGACAGAAATGGTTGGCGAATCCGAACGCCATGTGCGGGCAGCCACGCTCCGGCTTGCGATCGAGGTCGAGAGCGTTCGGGTGCGGGAACGCGTCGCCGTCTCGGTTCGCCGCGGAGTACATCGCGATGACGGTCGAGCCGGCCGGCACGAGGACGCCGCTGATCTCGACGTCGCGTGTGACTCCGCGCGGCTGGCCCTGAGCCGGTGATTCGAGTCGGAGCATCTCCTCCACGAAGATCGGGATCCGATCTGGGCGGTCACGCAGGGTCTGGGCCAGTGCGCCGTCGTCCACCAGCCGGTGGAACGAGCTGCTGATGAGGTAGTTCGTGGTCTCGTTGCCACCCACGAGGAAGGTTTGGCCCAGGTTGATGATCTCGGCGTCCTCGAGTGAGCGGCCGTCCTCGAGCTCCGCCGTCACCCAGTGCGAGATGAGGTCGTCGCCCGGCCTTTCGCGCCGCTCCTCGATCAGCTCGAGGAAGTACCGCTGCACGGCCGCCACATCGCGTGCGACTTGCAACTGGGTCTCCGGCTCCTGCGGTCCCGCGATGCGCGAGACCGAGGCGTCGGCGCCCCGCTTGAGCATGTCCCAGTGCTCAGGCGACGCTCCGAGCGCTTCGGCGGTCACTGCCGAAGGCAGCGGAGCGGCGAACTCGCTTACGAGCTCGACGCGACCGGTGTGGATCCAGGGTGCGAGCAGCTCGTCGATGATCTCGGTAATGCGGGGAACCATGCGGTTGACCTGGCGCGGCGTGAACAGACGGCTGACCGCGTTCCGGACGGTCTGCTGATACGGCGGATCGCGGCGCATCAAGACGGGCGGCGCCTCCGGACAGTCTCGGAAGATCTCGTCGATCTCAGCCTGCACCGATGACGGGCCGAAGAGGGCGAACGCGTTGTTCTCTCCGACGTGGGCGGAGAAGGCCTCGTAGTCCCTGAGGACCCATTTGACGTCGTCGTACCGGGTAACCAGGAACATTCCCGGGGACACCTCGAAGACCGGCGCGCTCCCACGCAGCTCGTCGAACGACGTGAACGGATCCGCGAGGAACGCCGGATCAGCGATGGAGAACGGTTTCACGAGTCGGCCGGTGCCTCGCTCTGCGGAGCAGCCGCTCTACTCAGGGGCTGAGGTGAGGCGAGAGGCCTGTGCCTTCTTACGCGCCGCCGTGTTCTTGTGGAGAGCTCCGCGCGAGGCAGCCTTGTCGACCGTCCGCACGAGCGTCAGGTGCTCCGCTGCGATTGCGGCGGTGTCGCCGTCCTCGACGGCCGATTCGAGCCTACGGGTCAGCGTCTTGATCGTCGACCGGTAGCGCAGGTTCTCGGACCGCTGGCGAGTGGCGATTCGGACGCGCTTCTCTTGTTGCTTGATATTCGGCATGTCTGCGAGTACGCCCACGTTGGCGGGCCGCAAGATCGTAGCAGAGCGCCGCGGTCGAGCGCGTCCCACCGCCACGGGGGCCACCACTCCTCCGCCCCACTTCTCATCCTATCGGTGAAGCTGTCGCAGGTCTGTGTCGACGTCGTGCCGAATCTCCACCGTATGAATGGCCCTCCGATCGAGGTGCCGGAGGGCGAGCGCGTGCCCGAGCACCGGCGGCGGCTTGCCGTTTCGACTGCGATCTTTTCCGTCGCGACCGGCCTCTCTCGTGTGCTCGGCCTCGTCCGCGAGATGGTCGCGGCGTACTACTTCGGGATCGCGGGCCCGATCAACGCGTTCACGGTTGCGTTCCAGATCCCGAACCTCGTGCGCGCGTTCGTCGCGGACGCAGCGCTCTCGGGCGCGTTCGTGCCGGTCTTCAGCGAGCTGCTCGAAAAAGGGGAGCGGAAACGGGCCTGGCGGGTGGCCTCAACGCTGTTCTGGCTCCTGCTGCTCGGCCTCGGCGGTCTGACGGCGCTCTTCATTCTGATCGCGCCGGCGATCGTCGCGTTGTTCGGGACACCGGGCGGCGACGCCGACCTTGCGGTTGGCCTCTCGCGACTCCTGTTCCCGATCGTGGTGCTCCTCGGGCTCTCGGGCATCGTCGTCGGGATCCTCAACTCGTACGACGAGTTCACGATCCCCGCTCTCACACCGATCGCGTGGAACCTCGTGATCATCGCGGGGCTCTGGCTCGGCGTGCCACGCGCGGACGGAGTCGACGCGCAGCTCTACGTCTATGCGGGCGCAGTCGTGGTCGGGACACTCGTCCAGTTTCTCTTGCCGCTCCCCTGGCTACGGGGACGCGATGGCCGCTTGCAACTCGTTCTCGACTGGCGCGACCCTGCGATTAGGCGGTTCTTCGCCTTGATGCTTCCGGTGATGCTCGGGCTCGGGCTGATCAACGTCAACGCGTTGATCGACACCCTCTTCTCGTCTCGACTGATCGACCCCGATCTTGCGCCGGCGGCGATCGACAAGGCGTTCCGCCTCTACATGCTGCCGCAAGGAATGTTCTCGGTTGCGGTGGCAACGGTTCTCTTTCCGACCCTTTCGCGGCTTGCCGCTCGGGGCGACGACGCGGGCTTCATGCGGACGGTCAGCACGGGCGTTCGTCAGATCGGCTTCTTGCTGATCCCGGCGGCGGTCGTCTCGGCGGTGCTGGCCGTGCCGATCACACGGCTCGTCTACGAGCGCGGCGCGTTCACGAGCTCCCAGACGCCGATCGTCGCCGGCGCGCTCGCGGCCTTCTCTCTCGGTCTGGTCTTCAACGGCTGGATGCTGATGCTTAACCGCGCGTTTTTCAGCAAGCAGTCGAACTGGCTGCCAACCGCGGTAGCACTCGGCAACCTCGGGCTCAACGCCGCACTCGACCTCGTCCTGTACCGGGCCGGCATCTGGGGGATTCCTCTCGCGACCTCGCTCGTGAACCTTGCCGGCGTCGTCGTGCTCACCGTGCTGCTCCAGCGTCGGATCGGTGGCCTGGACATCGCCGGCATCGTCCGCTCGATCGCCCGGATCGTGGTCGCGGCCGCCCCGCTCGCGATCGTCTCCTTCCTCGTCTGGTGGGGGCTCGATGCAGTCGTCGGCTCGTCGACGATCGGTCAGATCGTGTCGCTGACCGGTGCGCTCGTACTCGGAGCGCTCACCTACCTCGGCGCATGCCGCGTCCTCAACGTGCCGGAGCGTGCGGCGCTCCGGTCGCTCGGTCGGGATCGCGGCTAGCCCGTCGGCAGCCCGTGCGCGGGCCCTGGCGACGGCCCCCGAGATGGATGAAATGGGCGCTCGCCACCACTACGACGAGCTCTACGGTCAAGCTGAGACCTCCTACAATTGAGGAATGAAAGCGGTGGTTTCGGCGCGGGGTCGGGTAACGATTCCTAAGCGCTTGCGTGATGCGATGGGCATCCGACCGGGGCAAACGCTCTACTTCGGGAGGAACAGGGAAAGCTTGTCGTGACGAAGGAGATCGCCGATGATCCTGTCGCGTCGGTATGGGGGATCCTTGCGCTCGGCCGCTTCACGGACGAACTGATCGCCGAGCTTCGCGGCGGACCGGACGCGGTGATTTGACACTCAATGGGATGTTCCTCTTAGCTGACACACATCCCGTCCGTGCCCGCCCGTAGACTGCCCGTCATGAACGAAGCGCATTTCTCGTCGAGATCGAAAAGACGCCTCCTCTACATCTCGGAAGCACGGGTCGGTCGGAACGCGCTGTCAAGGCGGCTCAGAAAGGACGGAGCAGACGAACACCTCGTCGAGGCTCTCGAAGAAGCCGACCGCGAGCTTCTTGCCTTGCACCGCAAGCTGATGCAGAGCACGTACTTCGCGGTGCCCAAAGAGCAGCTGACGATCTCGTAGGCCGAGCCGCGTGGCGCTGACCGGCGAGGAGCATCCGCGCGCGACTCTCCGTGTTCGCCGCCCGATGGAGCGTCTACGACGGCAGCGAACGTGGCGAGGCCCAAACCTTCCTCGACGACCTCTTTGCGTGCTACGGCACCTCGAGGCCCGATGTCGCCACGTTCGAGCACGCCCAGCGGGGTCGCTTCCTCGACCTCATCTGGCCCGGCGTCTGTCTCGATCGAGATGAAAGCGCCGTCCGAGGCGAAGCCGTCTCTCGAAGCACCGCGAGCAGGCACTGCGGTACTGGATGGTCAGCATCGTCAACTGGATGAAGGGGGAACACGGGCGAGCGGCCACCCTCGATGGGCAGGAGGTTGATTCGATCTCGGCGTCACTGCGAGCCGGCGAAGGCCTGGAACCCGTGCGGTTGAAGGCCAACTCGGGCGTCGCATTCCAAGGAATGCTTCCGGGGGCGGATTACATCGTGAAGGTGGCCGTGGCAGAGCAGCTCCGCGGGTGTGCTGACCCGCGATACCGAGATGTAGTCCGCCCGTACCTCGTTGGAGATGACATCGCGAACGATCCGGGGCAGCGACCCAGCTCGGTTCGTCGTCGACTTCGGCACGATGGAGCTTGAGGAGGCGATGCGCTATCCCGATGCCCTTCAGATTGCCCAGTTCCAGGCGAGGCGTGACCGTGAGGAGAGCACGTCGTACCACCGGAACCCGAGGTGGTGGCAGTTCCTGTGGCCGCGCCCGGTGTTCAGGAAGCGAATTGGGAGGCAGACTCGCTTTATCGCTGGAACGGCGACGGGCAAGAGGATCCTTTTCTGCTGGTACCCCGTGGACGTCATCGCGTCCAACGCGACCAACGTCTTTGCATTGGACGAGGACTACCACATCGGCGTGCTGTCATCTTCTCCGCATACGGACTGGGCGCGCGCGCGATCGTCCACCCTCGAAGACCGGATTCGCTATACGCCCTCCTCCGCGTTCGAGACCTTCCCGTGGCCCGGTGGGAGTCGCGACGAAATCGGGGACGTCACAGGACGACTTCTCAGTCGTCGCAGCGAGATCTGTCTCCTGCGAGAGATCGGCCTCACGCGGCTTTACAACGAGATCGACGACGGTGCGTGGACTGACCTTCGCGAACTCCACCGGGAGCTCGACGAGGCGGTCGCAGTGGCGTATGGATGGCCACGGTCGACGGCTCACGACTCTGAGGAGACGAACAGACGCCTCCTCGAGTTGAATCGGTCGATCGCCGCGGGCGAGATCGATTACCGCCCGTTCGATTAGCGACAGCTGGAGCGAGTGCGTTGAGGCGTTGGCCCGTCCGTGAAATGGCGGGATGCGACGCGGGTCGAGTGACGGCAGAAGGCGCGAAGACCGCCCGACTCAAGCGCGCGCCGCACCGCGGCTACCATCACCCCAGATTTCGCATGGACCAGAGCCGCATTCGCAACTTCTCGATCATCGCCCATATCGACCATGGGAAGTCGACGCTGGCCGACCGCATCCTCCAGCTCACCGACACGGTGGCGGACCGCGACATGCGTGAGCAGCTGCTCGACTCGATGGACCTCGAGCGTGAGCGGGGTATCACGATCAAGGCGCAGGCGGTGCGTGTCCACTGGAAGGGCCACGAGCTCAACCTGATCGACACGCCGGGACACGTGGACTTCACCTACGAGGTGTCACGCAGCCTCCAGGCCTGCGAGGGCGCACTGCTCGTCGTCGACGCCGCCCAGGGCATCGAAGCCCAGACGCTCGCGAATGCGTATCTCGCGATCGAGAACAACCTCGAGATCATCCCGGTCGCGAACAAGATCGACCTCCCGCAGGCGAACCCGGACGGCGCCGCCGCAGAGGTCGCGGAGCTGATCGGGGACGACCCCGAGAACGTCCTGCGCATCTCTGCGAAGACAGGCGTCGGCGTCGAAGCGGTGCTCGACGCCATCATCGACCGGATCCCGTCGCCTGCCGGGGACGCGACCGCACCGGCGCGGGCGCTCATCTTCGACTCCTCGTATGACCAGTACCGCGGCGTGATCGCGTTCGTACGCGTCGTCGACGGCTGCTTCGAGACTGGCAACGGGCTCCGCGCGATGGCGCAGGGCACGACCTTCGACGCGGAGGAGCTCGGCTTCATGTCACCGTCCTGGGTGCCGGTCAAGGCGCTCGAGGCCGGAGAGGTCGGCTACGTCGTGACGGGCCTCAAGGACGTCTCGAAGCTCCGTGTGGGCGATACGCTCACGACCGAGAAGAGCGGCGCCGCCGAAGCGCTCCCGGGCTACAAGGACGTCAAGCCGATGGTCTTCGCGGGTCTCTTCCCGACCGACTCGGACGACTATCCCGAGCTCCGTGACGCGCTCGAGCGGCTCAAGCTCAACGACGCGGCGCTCTTCTACGAGCCCGAGACCTCGCAGGCGCTCGGCTTCGGCTTCCGCTGCGGTTTCCTCGGGCTCCTGCACATGGAGATCGTGCGCGAGCGGCTCGAGCGCGAATTCGACCTCGACTTGCTGGTCACTGCCCCCAACGTCGCATATCGCGTGGAGCGCCAGGGCGGGGAGCTGATCGAGGTGCACAACCCGGCCGAGATGCCGCGCGAGCTCGAGCGGGTCGAGGAGCCCTACATCAAGGCGGCCGTGATCGTCCCGAAGGAGTACGTCGGCGCCGTGATGGAGTTGTGCAACGAGCGCCGCGGGCGCTTCGACCACATGGAGTACCTCTCCGAGGCGCGTGTCCTGCTCTCCTACGAGCTGCCCCTGGGCGAGATCGTGCTCGACTTCTACGACCAGTTGAAGTCGAGGACGCGCGGCTACGCGAGCTTCGACTACGACCTGATCGGGTTCAGGGAAGGGAACCTCTCCCGCGTCGACATCCTGGTCGGCGGCGAGCAGGTCGACGCCCTCTCCCTGATCATCCACCGCGAGTTCGCCTACGAGCGCGGCAAGCAGCTCGTCGAGCGCCTGAAGGTCGAGATCCCACGGCAGATGTTCGACGTGGCGATCCAGGCCGCCATCGGCTCGCGAGTGATCGCCCGCGAGACCGTGAAGGCGAGGCGCAAGGACGTGATCGCCAAATGCTACGGCGGAGACATCTCGCGTAAGCGCAAGCTGCTCGAGAAGCAGAAGAAGGGCAAGAAGCGGATGAAGCAGGTCGGCGGGGTCGAGGTGCCGCAGGAGGCGTTCCTCGCGGTGCTCAACCTCGACAACGGGAAGAAGTAGGGAGCGGCACGGGCCCGTGGCTTCGGGCGGCGTCGCGCACCTGTACGTCCACCTCCCCTTCTGCGCCCACCGCTGCGGCTACTGCGACTTCGTCACGGCGGTCGGGAGACAGCGGGAGCACGGAGCGTACGTCGACGCCCTGCTGGGCGAGCTCGAGCGTGAGCGGTCGGTTCTGGCCGACGAGCTGCGGACGGTGTTCGTCGGTGGCGGAACGCCCACCTACACGGCGCCACGCGAGCTGACGCGCGCGCTCGCCGCTCTCCCGGCCGCCGCCGAGGTGACCGTCGAAGCGAATCCCGAGACGGTGACCCCTGCGCTTGCGTCCCTGCTCGGCGACCATGGCATCACACGGGTCTCGCTCGGCGCCCAGAGCTTCCAGCCACATCTCCTGCACGTGCTCGAGCGCGAGGCAGGCCCAGACGATGTCCGGCGCGCCGTCCATACCTTGCGGGCTGCCGACGTCGAGACCATCTCACTCGACCTCATCTACGGCATCCCGGGCCAGAATCCGGCCGACCTCGACGCGGATCTCGCAGAGGCATTGGCCCTCGCGCCCGAGCACGTCTCCTGCTACGAGCTCGAGGCGAAGCCCGGCACGCGGTTCACCCAAGCGCACGGTACGGAGCTGGAGCGCCAGGCCGACTCCATGGAGCGGTACTTCGAGCGTGTCGTCGAGACGCTCACGGGCGCCGGCTATCGGTGGTACGAGACCGCGAACTTCTGCCTGTCGAGCCATGCAGCGGCGGGCCGCGACCTCCGTGCTCAGCACAACCTCGGCTACTGGTCGGGTAGCGACTACCTCGGCATCGGCGTTGGAGCAGTGTCGACGCTCGACGGGCTGCGCCGCACCAACAAGCCGTCGGTCGGTCAGTACGTTCGCGCGCACGCGGACGGCAGCGCTCCGCCTCGCCGCCTCGAGCAGCTCGACACCGTGACCCGGCTCGTCGAGCGCCTCATGCTGGGGCTCCGCCTCGACGAAGGCGTCGACCACGAGAGCGTTCGGGCCGTCCTCGACGAAGCGGCGCTGCGACGCATGCGCGACGGTGGCATGGTCGAGCTCGCTCGCTCGTCGGACGGCGGCGATCGCGTCGTGCTGACAGCTCGCGGCCGCTTCGTCGGTGACGCGGTGACCGCTGAGTTGCTAGCTCCTGCTCCGGATTTGGCGAGCGCGCAGACCTGACCGCGTATCCGGGGGAGGAGCCGCGACGTTACCATCGGTGTAGAGAATGGATATCTCGAGCCGCAAGCGCGAGATCCTCAGACACTTGGTCGAGGAGCACGTCGCGACCGGGCAGCCGGTCGGGTCGAGAGTGCTCGTCGAACGGTCTGGCATGCGGGTATCGCCCTCGACCGTGCGCAGCGAGCTGCGCAGAGCTCGAAAGCCTGGGGCTCCTCACGCACCCGCATACCTCGGCGGGCCGTGTTCCGACCGAGAGCGGCTACCGGCTCTACGCCGAGGAGCTCGTCGACGAAGTCGCCGGCAAGCCGGCGCCGTTCCCGGTCGTCCTCACTGCGATGAGAACGGAGCTCGAGGCGGCGTTGCAGTCGACCACGGAGTCGCTCTCCCAGGCGACGCGACTGCTTGCCCTCGTCTCTGCACCGTCGCTCGAACCTGCTTCCGTCCGCCATGTCGAGGTGCTCTTGCTCCAACAGCGTGTCGTGATGGTCGTCCTGATCACGTCCGCCGGGGGCGTGACGAAGCGGACGTTCGAGGTCGACGAGCCCATCGACTCGGGGCTCGTCCACTGGGCCCGCGAGTATCTCAACGACCGTGTTGCAGGACTCCGGTTCGGGACGAGCGTGCTCCGGCGCCGGTTGGCCGAGCCAGACCTCGCACCGCGAGAGCGCGCGTTCCTCGAGCTGGTGCGACCGGCCTTCGTCGAGATGATGGCCGAGAGCGGGTCCCCAGCTCTTCGTCGGCGGGGCTGCCGGTCTCCTCGGAGACGTGCGCGGCGCCGAGCTGGAGGCCTGTCAGAGGCTGCTCGAGGTTCTCGAGCGGCGCGCCGCTGTGCTCGATTTCGTCAGCGAGGCTCTCGACCCGCGCCGTACCGTCGTTCGCGTCGGCCCCGAGGTCGACGGCGACCAGCTCCACGACGTGTCGTTCGTCGGGGCGCATTACGGGCTCTCGACGCGCTCCCTGGGTACGGTCGGACTGCTCGGTCCCTTGCGGATGGACTACGACAAGGCGATTCGCGCGGTTCGAGCTGCTGCGTTCGAGCTGTCGCGCTTCGTCGAGGAGGTATACGAGGAGGCGTAACCCGCTCCGGCGCGTACCCTTTCGACGGTGGCTACTACGGAGCGTGACTACTACGAGATCCTCGGCCTCGCCCGCGGCGCGAGCGACGCTGACATCAAGCGGTCATTCCGGCGGCTCGCGCGCGAGCTTCACCCCGACGTGTCCGACGCACCGGATGCCGACGCGCGGTTCCGTGAGGTGGCAGAGGCATACGAGGTGCTCTCGAATCCCGAGACCCGGGACGTGTACGACCGCTACGGCGTGGCCGGGCTCCGGCAAGGAGCAGCCGGCGGCACCGCCGACTTCGGGAACCTCTCGGACATCTTCTCCGCGTTCTTTGGCGAGGGCATCTTCGGTCAGCAGAGCTCGGGACGGCCACAGCGTGGCGCCGACGTCACCGCGACCGTCGAGATCTCGCTTGCCGAGGCGTTCACGGGCACGACGCTGCGGGTGCCGCTTCGCGTCGCAGTCGCCTGCCAGAAGTGCGAGGGGAGTGGCGCTGCTCCCGGCACTCAGGCGTCGACATGCAGGACGTGCGGCGGCGCCGGCCAGGTGCAGCGAGTGAGCCAGAGTGTCTTCGGTCAGGTCATCCGCTCCGGCACCTGCCCGGATTGCGAAGGTGCAGGGCGCATCGTCGAGCATCCATGCGATCGGTGTGACGGGGTCGGACGCACGATCGAGACCCCCGAGGTCGACGTCGACGTCCCGGCCGGGATCCACGACGGGCAGCGGATCAGGCTGCGTGGCGAAGGCCATGCAGGTGCCCTTGGCGGCCCGCGTGGGGATGCCTTCGTGCTCGTACGCGTCCGGGCAGCCGAGCGGCTGCTCCGCGACGGCGACGACCTCGTGACGCTCGTCGAGGTGACGATGACCCAGGCAGCGCTTGGTGGAGCCGTACAGGTGACCCTCCCCGACGGCGAGGCAGAGCTCGAGATCCCCGCCGGGACACAACCCGGTGACGTGCGCGTGCTTCGCGGCCGCGGCATGCCGTCGCTCTCCAGTGGGCGCCGGGGCGACCTGCGAGCTCGCGTTGCGGTCCGGGTGCCGCGGGCGCTCAGCTCCGAGCAGAGGGCGCTGCTCGAGCAGCTCGGAGCGACCCTCGGCGACGATGCGTATCGGGACGACGACGGCTTCTTCGATCGGCTGAAGAGCGCGTTCCGCTGAGCGAGCTCCGCCGAGTCGGCGTGCTCGTTGCCGCCGAGCGTGTCGAGGAAGGGCGGGCACGGCTGCTCGAGCTCGTACCCGCTGGGTTCGAGGAGCGGGAGCTAGCGGAGGGGATCGAGCTCGCCGCGTACGTCGAGGACGACATCGTGGTCGCCGCCTTGCTCGCGCTGTTTGGCGACGCGGACGTGACACCGGTCGAGCGCGGGTGGGAGGATCGCTGGCGGTCGTTCCACCGCCCCGTGCGCGCGGGTGGGGTGTGGATCGGGCCACCCTGGGAGCCGGCGCCCGCCGCAGAGGTCGCGGTCGTGATCGACCCGGGCCGGGCCTTCGGCACCGGCGGGCACCCGACGACGCGAGCAGCGCTGGAGCTGATCGGCCGCCTTCAGCGGGGGTCGTTGCTCGACGTCGGCTGCGGCTCGGGAGTGCTGGCAATCGCTGCGGTGAAGCTCGGCTTCTCGCCTGTGTACGCGGTCGACAGCGATCCAGTGGCCGTGGCGGTGACGGCCGAGAACGCCGCAGCGAACGGCGTTAAGCTCGAGGTGGCGGCTGTAGACGCGCTCACTGGTGAGCTGCCCGCAACGGACGTCGTCGTCGCAAATATCCTTCTCCCCGTCGTCGAAGCGCTCGCCGCTCGGGTGAGGGCGCCCCGTCTCGTCACCTCTGGCTACTACGTCGTCGACCCCGTGCTGCTCCGCGGCTGGGAACCCCTCGACCGGATCGAGATTGACGGCTGGGCTGCAGACGCGTGGCGCGCCACGTCGTAAGCTGCACCGATGGCGACGTTCACCACGCGCTTTCTGGGCTGCAAGGTTTCGTTCGCCGACGAGCAGGCGATTCGCGAGCGGCTGCTCGCGGACGGTCACATCGAGACCTCGGGGCCCGGCGAGATCGCAGTCGTCAACACATGCTGTGTCACGAACGAGGCGGTCGCGAAGTCGCGCCAGGTGACGGCGCGGGCGGCGCGGAGCCACGCGCGGGTCTATGTCAGCGGCTGTGCGGCACAGCTGGAGACAGACCCATTCTCTAGGCTGCCCGACAATGTGACTGTAGTTGCCGGGCCGAGCGAGCACGCGGCCGAGCGGATTGCGGCGGACGTGGGGGCGCTCGGGTGCGTGCAGGCCGACCACGGCCTCGATCGCGTTCGGGCGTTCGTCCGGATCCAGGACGGCTGCTCCTTCTCCTGCGCGTTCTGCGTGATCCCGCTCGTGCGCGGCCAAACACGAAGCAGGGACGCGGCCGCGGTGCTCACGGAGATTCGGCGGCGCGCGCGCCAGGGACATCGCGAGATCGTCCTCACGGGGGTCAATCTCGGTTGCTTCCGCGACCGCGGAGCCGGCTATACGCTCGCCCGCCTCGTGCGCGAGGCGGCTGCGATCGACGGTATCGCGCGGCTTCGTCTTTCATCGATCGAGATCAACCACGTCGACGACGCGCTCGTCGCGGCGCTCCGCGATACGCCCAACGTTTCGCCGCACCTCCATGTTCCGCTCCAATCGGGCGATGATCGTGTCCTGCGGGCCATGGGACGGCGGTATGGCGTCTCCCAGTACCTTCGCAAGCTCGAGCGCCTGGCGGCGTTCAACCTCACGACGGACGTGATCGTCGGGTTCCCGACCGAGGACGAGAGCGCGTTCAAGCGCACGCTCGAGACCGTCGAGCGGGTGGGCATCACGAAGGTGCACGTGTTCCCGTACTCGCCCCGACCGGGCACGCGGACCGCGGGTGACGATCCTGTCACAGCCGCCGAGAAGCGTGAGCGAAGCGCCCGTCTGCGGGCCTACTCCGACGCGGCCTGTCGAGCACGCTGGCGGCAGCGTGTCGGAAGCGAGGACCTGGTGCTCGTCGATCGCCCGGGACGCGGCTACGGTGGCGACTACACGCCGTGGTGGCTGGATGCGCCCGTGGGCGAGCTCGTGCGCGCGACGGCGACCGGTGTCGGTGAGAAGGGGATCCTCGCTGTCCGCGCGTGACGACTGCATTTTTTGCGAGCTCGTAGCGCGTGGCGAGCATGTGCACGTCGCCGACGGATTCGTCGCGATCCGTGACGTTGCGCCGAAGGCCGACACACACCTGCTCGTGCTGCCCGCGCGGCACGTCGACACGTTCCGCGACGTTAGTGCGTTCTCCGATGAGGAGGCGGGCCGCATGCTGCGCTTCGTTGCGGAAACGGCTGCGGCAGTGGGCCTCGACGACTACCGGGTGATCGTCAACGTCGGCGCACGCGGAGGGCAGACCGTGTTCCATCTCCACTGGCATGTCCTCGGTGGCGGTAGCCTGCCGGGGTTCGTATGAGTCTGATCGCCCGCATCGAGGACGAGCTGCGTGACGCGCGACTTGCGCGCGACACGAGTCGTCGCGATGCCCTCGCGCTGATCCTGTCGAGCCTCCGTGCCGCAGAGAAGGAGCTGCAACGCCCGCTGTCGGAGGACGAGGAGCTCCAGGTGCTCCAGCGCGAGCGGAAGAAGCGTGCCGAGGCCGCCGAGGCATTCGAGAGCGCAGGGCGGAGCGAGCAGGCAGCCGCCGAGACACTCGAGCTCGAGGTGCTGGAGGAGTTCATGCCGGAGCCGCTGAGCGAGGAAGAGCTCGAGGAGATCGTCGACGACGTGATCGCCGAGGTCGGCGCGACCTCCCTTCGCGACCTCGGTAGGGTGATGGCCGACGTGATGCCCCAGGTCTCCGGCCGGGCGGACGGCTCGCAGGTGAGCCAACTCGTACGCGAGAAGCTCGCCTGAGCTGCGCTCTACGAGTCGACCGCGCAGGCGTCCGCGCGGACAAGACGCGAGAGTGCCTGACGGTGTCGTGCGACGGTGCGATAGGCGATGTTCGTGAGTCCCGGCGCTGCCTCGCTGCGGGCTCCGGCGAGGCGGAGGCCGGGCAGGGCTCGGCAGAGGGGCGCGAACGCCGCGCCGCCTGAGTAGCGTCGGCCCGACGCGTCGACGAGATGCCAGGAGTCGTAGCGGCGAGAGGGCGTCGTGCCACGGGTCATTCGTCGCGAGCGTGGCCCACGCCTTGCCGGAGAGCTGCTCGAGATCTACGTCGAGCCCAAAGCGACGGACCGGGTAGCAGGGCCAGACCGGATGCGAGGCCCTGTAGGCCTGAGTGCGGCCGGCATGCGTACGGCCGAAGCCCACCATATGGTGCGTCAGCCACCTCTCGACCGATCCTTTCGCAGGACTCGCCGGATCGGGCGCAGCCCACACGTTGCTCCGACTGGGGGACATCGTCCGAGCGGTGCCTACACTGAGTGCATGCAGGACGTTGTGGTCGTTCCGAACGACGTGGCGGCAGAGCTCGCGGGCGTCGCCGACGGCGTGCTCGACTCCTTGCGGGAGCAGCTCGGTTGCTCGATCTCGTTGCGAGGAAACAAGCTCACGTTGTCCGGCGAGGAGGTTCAGGTCGCGGAGGCACGTGCCGTGCTCGACGAGCTCGTCGAACTGGTGGAGAGCGGGCACTCGATCGACCCGGAAACAGTCGCTGCGGTAGCGTCGGCGCTCGACCAGGCGGCAGCGTCCGAGATCCGCGATGCCTTCGGCGACATCGTGTGGCGCCATCGCGGCAAGCAGATATCACCGAAGACCGTCACGCAGAAGCGCTATGTGGACGCGATCCGCTCGCGTACGGTGACATTCGGGATCGGGCCGGCCGGCACCGGCAAGACGTATCTCGCGATGGCGCTCGCCGTCGCCGCTCTCGCCGAGAGGCAGGTCGGGAGGATCATCCTCACCCGTCCGGCTGTCGAGGCGGGGGAGAGGCTCGGGTTCTTGCCGGGCGACATGCTGGCGAAGGTTGATCCGTATCTGCGCCCGCTGTTCGACGCCCTCTACGACATGCTCGACGCGGACAGGCTCGGCGCATATCTCGACCGCGGAACGATCGAAGTCGCGCCGCTCGCGTTCATGCGCGGTCGTACGCTGAACGACTCGTTCATCATCCTCGACGAGGCGCAGAACACGACGCCGGAGCAGATGCAGATGTTCCTGACGCGGCTCGGCTTCGGGTCGAAGGTCGTCGTGACCGGCGACGTGACGCAGATCGACCTCCCGCGCGAGCAGGCGTCAGGCCTGATCCAGGTCAGGGAGATCCTGGGCGCCGTCGACGACATCGAGTTCGTCGAGTTCGGGCATGCCGACGTGGTGCGCCACAAGCTCGTCCAGCGGATCGTCGAGGCGTACAAGCGCCACACGGAGGAGACCGGGACGGAACGGCGCAGGTAGATGGAGATGGTGGACGTCGAGGTCGACAACCGCAGCGGAGTCGAGGTGGACGCTGAGGCCGCCGTCGACGTGGCCGTTGCCGTCCTCGCCGCCGAAGGGGTACCGGACGGAGAGCTCGGGCTCGCATTCGTCGGGCCCGACGAGATTCGCTCGCTCAAGGCTAGCCATCTCGGGATCGACGAGGCGACCGATGTCCTCTCGTTCCCGATCGACGGCAGGGACGACCTGCCAGCTGGCATCCCGCGCGCGCTCGGCGACGTGATTCTCTGCCCGCAGGTGGTGGGCGAGGCGTGGCGGACGCCGCTCGTCCACGGGATCCTGCACTTGCTCGGCTACGACCACGGTAGCGAGATGGAGGCGCGCGAGCGCGCGCACGCAGCGCAGTGACGGCCGCACCGCGGCGGCGGGCACCGTCGCTCCTCGAGAGCTTCAACTACGCGTTTGAGGGAATCATCCACGTGCTTCGCACTCAGCGGAACATGCGGATCCACTTTCTGATCGCGATCGGCGTGATCGTTGCAGCGCTCGGATTCGACGTCTCGAAGATGGAGCTGATCGCTCTCATGCTCGCGGTCGCCTTCGTCCTCGTCGCCGAAATGATGAACTCCGCGGTCGAGGCGGCCGTGGACGTTGCGAGCACGTCGTTCGACCCGCTCGCGAAGCTCGCGAAGGACATCGCCGCCGGTGCGGTCCTGATCGCCGCGGTAAACGCCGTCGCTGTCGGTTATCTCGTCTTCTCGGGCGCTGTCGCAGACCGCAGCTCGCGCTTCCTCGACCGCCTCTCCAACGCGCCTGCGGAGCTGACCGTAATCGCGCTTGTCCTCACGACATTGCTCGTCATCGCGACCAAGGCGCTGACCGGTCGCGGGACACCGCTGCGCGGCGGCCTCCCGTCGGGCCACGCCGCGGTTGCCTTCGCCGGGTGGATGGCCGTGACACTCATCCTCGACGACTCGCCGCATCGCTTTCTGATCTCGTCGCTCACGTTCATCATGGCGCTCCTCGTCGCACAGACGCGCATCGAGTCCGGCGTGCACTCGACCGTGGAGACCGTCTACGGAGGCCTGCTCGGATCGATGCTGACCCTCGTGATCTTCCAGGTGTTCTCGGCATGACCGACCGGGAGCTGCTCGGCCGCGCGGACGCAGTCGCCGGCCGTGCATACGCGCCGTATTCGGAGGTGCTCGTCGGCTGCGCGGTGCTCACGCGCGACGGCGAGGTGATCGAGGGGGTCAATGTCGAGAACGCGGCCTATCCCCTCGGGATCTGCGCCGAGCGCACCGCGTTCGGTCGGGCGATCGCCCGCGGCTATCGGCCGGGTGACTTCGCCGTTGCGGCGATCAGCGCGTCGCCCTGCGGCGGCTGCCGCCAATGGCTCCTCGAGATGCAGGTCGAGCGCGTGATCTTCCGAAACGGCGGGCGCATCGTCGAGATGACGCCAGATCAGCTGCTGCCGGAGCGGTTTGAGCTGTGAGACCAACCCGGAGCCGAAACCTGCACGCTATTGGCACGAATGCATCACGCCTGATCGCGCTTTTCCGCATTAGGATGGCAGCGGGTGGTGGGCCGGGGTGCCCCACAGGACTCGCCGCCCCGTGCCGCCCGCCGAATCTCTTGAATCGGGATCTGAGCCGACCGTGAAGTCAGGCTTCGTTGTCGTCGCGGGCAGGCCGAATGTAGGGAAGTCGACGCTCGTCAACGCGCTCTGCGGCGACAAGGTCGCGATCACCTCCCCCGTGCCGCATACGACGAGACGCCGGATCTTCGGGGTCGCAAACGGTGACGGCTTTCAGCTCGTGCTTGCCGACCTCCCTGGCTTCCAGCGCCCGCTGGACGCGCTGACCGAGCGGATGCAGAGCACGGTCGACGCATCCTTCGAGGACGTCGACGTCGTCCTCTTCGTCCTCTCGGCTCGCGACCGGATCGGTTCGGGCGACGGCTTCATCGCCCGGCGCATCTTCGCGCTCGGGACACCGGTCGTGATCGCACTCAACAAGGTCGACCGTCTCAAGCCCGGCCACATAGCGACGCAGATGAAGACCGCAGCTCGCCTCGGCGACTTCCACGCGCTCCATCCGGTGAGCGCGGTGACGAAGGACGGGATCGACGAGCTGCGCAGCGACCTCGTTCACCTGTTGCCCGAGGGCCCGGCCTACTTCCCGGTCGGCCAGTCGACCGACCTGACGACCTCGGAGCGGGTCGCGGAGGTGATCCGCGAGAAGGCGCTCCAGCTCACCCGGGACGAGGTGCCACACTCGCTGTCGGTGGAGATCGACGAGATCGGCGACGGTCGCGTGCGAGCGTTCGTCCTGTGCGAGACGGAGTCGCAGAAGGGCATTCTCGTCGGCAAGCGCGGTGCGATGATCAGGGAGATCGGCGTGCGCGCGCGTCCGGAGGTCGAGGCGCTAACAGGCCAGAGCGTCTTCCTCGAGCTTGTCGTGAAGGTCAGGCCACGCTGGCGCCGCGACCCGAGGGCTCTCGAGCGGCTAGGGCTCTGAGCCCTAGCCTCGAGTGAGCGGGCGATCGCCGCGCACTTGTTCCGGGCTTCAGTTCCTGGAGCTTCGCCGAGCGGGGAATACACTCTGGGAATGGCACAGACGCCTGTCCTCGCGAGCGACGTTCCGCTCACCGCCGAGCCTCGACTTCCGAGGCTCGGCGCAGTCGACGCGGTTGCGCTCGAGGCGCGCGCCGCCGAGCTTGCGAAACGGTCGATCAAGAAGGAATCGAAGCTCCAGGCGCTTCGGCTCGCGATCTCGATGATCGACCTCACCACGCTCGAGGGCGCAGATACCCCCGGCAAGGTGGCAGCTCTCTGTGCGAAGGCTCTCCAGCCCGACCCACTCGACCCGTCGATCCCTCATGTCGCCGCTGTGTGCGTCTACCCAAATCTCGTTCCCGTCGCGGTCGGGCGGCTCCATGGCTCGGCGGTGCGGGTCGCGTCCGTGGCGACGGCGTTTCCATCCGGCCAGTCGCCACTCGCGGTGAAGGTAGCCGACGTGCGCGCCGCAGTCGAGCTTGGTGCCGACGAGGTCGACATGGTGATCGACCGCGGCGCGTTTCTCGCCGGCCGCTACGCCAAGGTCTACGACGAGATCGTCGCGGTCAAGGACGCCTGTGGCGAGGCCCACCTCAAGGTGATCCTCGAGACCGGCGAGCTCGCTACGTACGACAACGTGCGGCGCGCCTCGCTTCTAGCCATGGCCGCCGGCGCGGACTTCATCAAGACCTCGACCGGGAAGATCAGCCCTGCTGCCACCCTTCCCGTCACCCTCTGCATGCTCGAGGCGATCCGAGACGTCCACGACGAGAGCGGTCGGATCGTCGGCATGAAGCCCGCCGGTGGCATCCGCACCGCCAAGCAGGCCATCCAGTACCTGTGCGTCGTGAACGAGACGCTCGGCCCGGACTGGCTGACGCCCGCGCTGTTCCGGTTCGGCGCGTCGTCGCTTCTCAACGATCTGCTCATGCAGCTCCGCAAGCAGCAGACGGGCGTCTATCAGTCCGGCGACTACTTCACGATCGACTAGAGGCTCGATGACCGAGATCGCAAAACCTACGGCCGCCCCCACCCCGATCGAGTGGGACTACGCGCCTGCGCCAGAGTCCCGCGACGTCGTCCGCCTCGAGGAGCGCTACGGGCTGTTCATTGGCGGTGAGCATGTCGAGCCGCGCTCGCAGGAATGGTTCTCGACCGTTTCGCCCGCGACCGAGGAGCCACTCGCCGAGGTGGCTCAGGCCGGAGCAGAGGACGTAGATTTCGCGGTCGCAGCCGCCCGCGACGCCTATGAGAGCCGCTGGTCGACCCTGAGACCCGCCGAGCGCGCGAAGTACCTCTTCCGGATCGCGCGGATCCTGCAGGAGCGGGCGCGAGAGCTTGCGGTCGCCGAGTCGCTTGACGGCGGCAAGCCGATCAAGGAGTCACGTGACGTCGACCTGCCGCTCGCAGCCGCTCACTTCTTCTACTACGCGGGGTGGGCCGACAAGCTCGAGTACGCGTTCCCGAACCGCACACCGAGCCCACTCGGCGTCGCGGGACAGGTGATCCCATGGAACTTCCCGTTGCTCATGCTCGCGTGGAAGATCGCGCCGGCGCTCGCCTGTGGGAACACCGTGGTGCTCAAGCCTGCCGAGACGACGCCGCTGACCGCGCTCCTCTTCACCGACGTCTGCCGCCAGTCCGGTCTCCCGCCCGGGGTCGTCAACATCGTCACGGGCGACGGCTCGACCGGGGCTCACCTCGTCCGCCACCCGGGCATCGACAAGGTGGCGTTCACCGGTTCGACCGAGGTCGGCAAGGCGATCCAGCGCGAGCTCGCCGGAACCGGGAAGCGCCTGACGCTCGAGCTCGGCGGGAAAGCAGCCAACATCGTCTTCGACGACTGCGCGCTCGACCAGGCGATCGAGGGGATCGTCAACGGCATCTACTTCAACCAAGGCCATGTCTGCTGCGCCGGCTCCCGTCTGTTCGTCCAGGAGTCGATCCACGATCAGCTCGTCGACAAGCTCAAGCGGCGCCTGCAGACCCTCCGGGTCGGCGATCCCCTCGACAAGAACACCGACCTCGGCGCCATCAACTCCCACCAGCAGCTCGAGAGGATCCGCGAGCTCGTGCGAAGCGGGGAGGAGGAAGGCGCCGAGCTGTACCAGCCTCCTTGCGTTCTGCCCGATAAGGGCTGGTGGTTCGCGCCGACGGTCTTCACGAACGTTGCACAGAGCCACCGGATTGCCCAGGAGGAGATCTTCGGCCCGGTGCTGTCGGTGCTCACGTTCCGCACGCCAGAGGAAGCGGTCGAGAAGGCGAACAACACCCCGTACGGGCTGTCTGCGGGCGTCTGGACGGAGAAGGGCTCGCGCATCCTCTGGATGGCGCAACGGCTGCGGGCCGGCGTCGTGTGGGCGAACACCTTCAACCGCTTCGACCCGGCCTCGCCGTTCGGCGGCTACAAGGAGTCGGGGTTCGGGCGCGAGGGTGGCAGGCATGGGCTCGACGCGTATCTGGAGCTCCGCTGAACCGTAGGGGCCACGCGCGACCGAGGCCAAGTAACAGACTGTTACTTGGCCTCGCGCAGCGTTCGCGGAGAAGCCCGTGAGCCGGGTTCCCGTACAGAAGACGTACAAGCTCTTCATCGGCGGGGCGTTTCCGCGGTCGGAATCCGGGCGCACGCTCGAGGTGCAGGGGCACAACGTCGCTCGCGCATCACGAAAGGACGTGCGGGACGCGGTCAAGGCGGCGCGCGGCGCTGCGACGGGGTGGTCGAGCGGCACCGCGTACAACCGCGGCCAGATCCTCTACCGCCTTGCCGAGACGCTGGAGACGCGCGCCGGTGCCCTCGCAAGCGTGTGCAGCGGACGCGACGAGGTGGCTGCAGCGATCGACCGGATCGTCTGGTACGCCGGCTGGGCGGACAAGCTCGCACAGGTGCTCGGCGGCTCGAACCCGGTGGCCGGACCGTACTTCAACTTCACCGTGCCCGAGCCGACGGGCGTCGTCGCGCTCGTCGCACCGGACGAACCGGCTCTCCTCGGCCTCTGCTCGCAGCTGGCCCCGGCTCTCGTCGGTGGCAACACGGTCGTCGCGATCGGCTCGGAGACCCAGCCGCTCGCGGCGATCGAGCTCGCCGAAGCGATCGCGACCTCCGACGTGCCCGCGGGCGTCGTCAACATCCTCACGGGGCTGCGGGACGAGCTCGCGCCCGTTCTCGCGTCCCACATGGACGTCAACGCGATCGACCTTGCGGGGATCGCCGGGCCCACTGCCGAGCTCGAGCGCGAGGCGGCGGCGAACGTCAAGCGCGTCGTCCACAGCGATCCTGAGCGCCAGAGCCCGTGGGCGATCGGCGCCTTCCTCGAGCTCAAGACAGTCTGGCATCCGACCGGGGTCTGACCCGGGCAGTAGCATCATCCCGCCGTGACCGTGAACCGCAGACTGAGCCAGGCCATCTCCGAAGGTGACGGGATCTCGATCCTCGTCGAGGTGGGTGACCGCGACAGCGCCCGCTCAGCCGAGGATCAAGGGGCTGAGGGGCTCGTCGTACGAGGCGTCGCGGTCGGCGTGCGCGAGGAGACGGGGTTGCCGCTCGTATGGTACGGAGACGCACTCCGTGAGGCGCGCAGCGTCGGCGTCGACGCGGTCGTGCTCACAGGCGCCAGCGACAGCGAGCAGCTGATCGAGCGAATCGACGAGGCGCACGAGTTCGGGCTCGAGTGCGTCGTCCGCGTCTCCGACGAGGACGACCTCGAGCGGGTCCTCGAGCAGATCGACCCGGAGATCCTGCTGCTCTCCGCCTCACGCGACGACGACGACGTCGCGTCGCTCGAGCAGCTCCTCGACCTGCTTCCGGACATCCCCGCTGGCAAGCTCGCCATCGCAGAGCTGCGCGGTGCCACGCGCGACGATGTCGAGGAGCTCGAGCGCGCAGGTGTCGATGCCGTCCTCGTCGCCGGCAGCGACATCGGCTCGCTCGTGGGAGACGGTCCCCCGGCCGTCTAGCGAGGGAGGACGCAGTGGAGACGGCCGGAGTCGTGGATCCGGAGGTGGCGGCGGTCCTTGCGGCATTTCCATTCGGGCCCGTTCGCATCGAGGACCTACCGATGCTCCGCCAGGCCTCCGAGGCCATGCTCGACCTCGTCGAGCTGTCGGCCGCCGTCGACTACGCGGATCACGCCGTCTCTGGCGACGGCGAGGCGATCGTGCGCGTTCACACGCCGAAGCGGGCGGCGACGGGACTTCGACCGTGCCTGTACTGGATCCACGGCGGCGGCTACGTCATCGGGTCGTACCGGATGAACGACGATCTGCTTCAGCGCTGGTGCGAGCTCTTCGACTGCGTCGCGGTCACTGTCGAGTACGGCCTCGCTCCTGAGCATCCCTACCCCCGACCGCTCGACGACTGCTACGCGGGCCTGGAGTGGACGCACGAGCACGCCGCCGAGCTCGGCATCGACCTCGGGAATCTTGGGATCGCAGGGGCGAGCGCCGGTGGCGGGCTTGCCGCGGCGGTAGCGCTCCTCGCCCGCGACCGCGGTGAGATCGAGCTCTCGTTCCAGGCGCTGCTGGCGCCGATGCTCGACGACCGCATGGTCACCGCCTCGAGCCACTGGGACGCACCGGTCTGGCCGCGTTCCTCGAACGCCGCCGGCTGGCAGGCGTACCTCGGCGGACTCTCGGGCGACGAGGTGCCCGTGTACGCGGCCCCCGCCCGGGCCACGGACCTGTCGGGCTTGCCTCCGACGTTCCTCCGAGTCGGGGCCGTCGAGGGCTTTCTCGACGAGGACGTCGAGTACGCACGGCGGCTGGCGCACGCGGGCGTGCCCGTCCAGCTCCACGTGTATCCGGGTGCCCCGCACGGCTTCGACTTCCTCGCAGCCCAGACGGCAGTGGGACGGCTCGCGGCTCGAGACCTGGAGAACTGGCTGCGCATTGCGCTGCGCGCGGTCGCGCCTGCGTGACTAGATCAGGTGAGGAACATCGGCTTGCCGGCCACGTGGCGCACCTTGGGGAGATACCGCTCGACGTCGTAGAGCTCCTCAACCTCCACGCGTTTCACTCCCTCGCGCGTGTCCGAGATCGGCACGTCCGTGTAGGTGCCGCCTCGCAGCGCGACCATTCGGCCTGAAACTCCCGCGAGCGCGAGATCGGCGGCCATCACCGCATAGTTGGTGGCGACCATCAGGTCGAGCGAGTCCGGGCTCCCCGACCGCATCAGGTAGGCCACCTGCTGGTAGATGATCCCGTCGCCCGTCCGCTCCTCGAGGAGCTCGGCCGTCAGCTTGCCGATGCCGCCGAGCTTGCGGTGGCCGTACGGGTCCTCGTCGCCCGAGAGCACGAGCTCGCCCCCCGCCAGCGTTGCGCCTTCGGAGACCGTGACCATCGCGTATCCGCTCGGGTTCGCGCGCTTGTCGACACTCAGCAGTCGGGCGAGGCGGTCGACGTCGAAAGGCACTTCCGAGATGATCGCCCGGTCGACGCCGGCGAGATACGCGGTGATCAGGGACGTCTCGCCGCTGTAGCGACCGAACAGCTCGACGACCGCGATTCGCTCATGCGACCCGGCGCTCGTCCGCAGACTGTGTATGAACTGCACGCCTCGCGACACCGCGGTCGAGAACCCGATGCAGTAGTCGGTGCCGTGGACGTCGTTGTCCATCGTCTTCGGGATCGCAATGACCGGAACACCCTCCTCGTGCATCCGTAACGCGTACGAGAGCGTGTCGTCACCGCCGATCGCGATCAGCACGTCGATACCCCGTTCGTGAACCACCTCGAGGGCGTGCGGGGTGAAGTCGAAAGGCCCGTCGCCGTGCGCCTCGCCTGCGAGAAACGCAGGGACGGCGTCGGCGCTCACCCGGCCGGGGTTCGTTCGCGACGTGTGCAGGAACGTGCCGCCGGTGCGGTCGATCGTCCGCACTCTCGCCGGGTCGAGTGGAACGAACCACTCGGCTGCCGACTCGGCGCTCCCCGGCTCGTGGTGCAGGAGCCCCGCCCAACCGCGCCGGATCCCCAAGACCTCGTGCCCCTCGTCGGCGACGCGGTTCACGACGGCCTTGATACACGGGTTGAGCCCCGGAACGTCGCCGCCTCCTGTGAGGATCCCTATCCGCATCGAGCCTCCTAGCCTCAGCCCTGTTTGTTCGCCCGTCACACTAATTGGTCGTGAGGCTTCTCGCATGCCGAAGGTGGGAATCGAACCCACACTCCCCGAGGGGAACCGGATTTTGAGTCCGGCGCGTCTGCCAGTTCCGCCACTTCGGCGTGGTGGGAGGATCGTATCTCGGGAGAAGCGATCTACTGCCTCGGCGTCGCTGCCGTGCGCGAGCGCGTGAGGCCCAAGCCCGGGTTCCCCGCATGCACTTGACTCTTGGTCGAGAGGGCAGATACTTGCGCCACGCAAATCGATCGCTTCGCTGCAAGCGAGCACACACGTCTCATGAGAGGAGAACGGCGTGAAACGACGCGGAACGCGGTGGACGATTGCCGCCGCAGGACTCGTAGGGGTACTGGCCCTCGTCGCCGCGGGCTGTGGCGGCGGTGGCGGTGGCTCGAGCGTGACAGCGCTGCCATCGTCTTCGTGTGAGGACATGCAGTACAAGGGTGACGGAGACCCCGATGTCCTGATCGCGTCGGACCTCGTGCGTCAGGGCGCCGATGCTCCGCAGAACACGCAGATCATCAACGCCATCCTCTACATCCTCGATGCGAACAAGTGGAAGGCCGGCGACCACAACGTCGCGTTCCAGAGTTGCGACGACTCGACGGCGCAGGCGGGCAAGTGGGACTCGGGCAAGTGCAGCCAGAACGCCCAGGCGTACGCGGGGAACGACAGCCTCTGGACCGTGATCGGCACGTTCAACTCCGGTTGCGCGGCGATCATCATCCCCGTCCTCAACCAGGTGTCTGACGGTGGGATCGGCATGGTCTCGCCGGCGAACACGTTCCTCTGCCTCACGGTCAAGGCACCGATCTGCGAGCCGGGTGAGCCCGACAAGTACTACCCGGCCGGATTCCGGAACTACGTCCGCGTCGTCGTCGACGACTCGTGGCAGGGTGCCGCGCAGGCGACGCTCATGCAGCAGCAGGGCATCAAGAGCGTCTACATCCTCAATGACAAGGAGCCGTACGGACAGGGCGTCGCCGAGAACCTGCAGGCTGCGGTGAAGAGCCTAGGCATCGAGGTCAAGGGATTCGAGGCCTACGACCCGAAGCAGTCGAACTACGAAGCGCTGATGCAGAAGATCGGCAAGACCGGCGCCGAGGCGATCTTCGTCGGTGGTCTCCTGAGCGAGAACGGTGCCCAGGTGATCAAGGACAAGGTTGCGGTGCTGGGGCCGAACGACGGCGACGTCGGACTGTTCGTCCCGGATGGGTTCGTCCTCCAGAACACGATCGATGAGGCCGGATCCGCCGCGAAGGGGATGTACGGCACGGTCGCCGGCAAGCCGCCGTCAGAGCTGGGACCCGAGGGCCAGGCCTTCGTTGCCGGCTTCAAGAAGACGCTTGGCGGCAAGCCGATCGACCCGTACGCGATCTACGGGGCCGCAGCAGCGCAGGTCACGCTGAAGGCGATCGCGGACGCCGACAAGCGCGGCGACGTGATCACGAACCTGTTCGCGACCGACATCCCGGACTCCGTGCTCGGGCCGGTCAAGTTCAACGAGCAGGGCGACCGGGCCACCTCGCCCGTGACGGTGTACCTCGCCGGCACGGAGTTCGCGCCGATCAAGGCGATCGAACCAGCGGTCAGCCTCGTCGCCGCCGCACGCGGAATCTCCAAGTAGGTCACTGGAGAAGCCGCTCAGCGCCGCAGAGGGCCGGGGGACATCCCCCGGCCCTCTCGCTCAGCAGCATTCCACGATGTCTGCGATCTCTCCCGCTCCGCAACCCGCTCCGTCGCCGCTCTCGCGGGCGCTCACGCGAACGACGGCCGCGAGGCGTTCGAGCTCGTGGGCCTCGGACTGCTCGCGATCGTTGCTGATCTGGCTCGCGGTCAACTTCGTCCAGGACCCGGCCCAGTTCATCAACGTCTTCCTGATCGGCGTCACGAACGGCGCCGTCTACGGGCTGATCGCCCTCGGCTACACGCTCGTGTACGGCATTCTCGAGTTGATCAACTTCGCCCACGGAGACGTCTTCGCTCTCAGCGGGCTGCTGGCGAGCTCGGTTCTCGTGGGCATGTTCGGGCTCACCGAGGGCTCGGGCGCCGCGATCATCGTCGGTGGCGTCGCGGTCGCGCTCCTCTTCTCGGTCGCCTTCGGTGCGGGCTTGAACTCCGGGATCGAGCTGGTTGCCTACCGCCGCCTGCGGCGTGCGCCACGGTTGGCACCGCTCATCACCGCCGTCGGCATGTCGTTCATCCTCCAGGACATCGGGCTGATCGTCTGGAGCGCCGACTACCGGCCAATACCTCGTCTGATCCCGAACTCGGACATGTTCTCGATCTGGGGCATCTCGTACCAGTGGAACAAGTCCGGCGTCCTCCTGATCACGATCCCCGTGCTGATCGCCCTCACCTGGCTCGTCCGCTCGACGCGACAGGGCAAGGCGATGCGCGCGACCTCACAGGACCCGGACGCGGCGGCGATGATGGGGATCGACGTCAACCGGACGATCTCCTTCACCTTCGCGCTCGCGGGAGGACTCGCGGGGGTCGCGGGCGTGCTCTACCTCCTGCTCTTCACGACCGTCCGCTACGACCAGGGGTTCCAGCTCGGGCTGATCGCCTTCACGGCGGCCGTTCTGGGGGGCATCGGCAACCTCGTAGGGGCAGTTCTGGGCGCCCAGATCATCGGCCTCACGGAGGCGTTCAACGAGGGCCTCTCCTGGCACGCGCCGGGCGGTGACTGGACACGCTCGCTCGTCTTCGGGATCCTGATCCTGATCCTCGTCTTCCGGCCCTCGGGCATCCTCGGCGAACAAACGTCTGATCGGGCCTAGCGATGCGTCAGCTCGTACCCGACGGTCTGGCGCGCCCCCTGCGAGGCGGGTGGGAGCGGGTCCCGACCCGCGTCCAGGGCGCAACTCCGGCGGGGATCGTCATCCTCCTCGCGGTGCTCTACCCGTTCTACTGGAGCAGCCTGCCGACGGGAATACCGGTGATCAAGCAGTTCCCGACCGTGGGGAGCGCTGTCGTCATCCTCGTCTTCACGATGATGGCGCTCGGCCTCAACGTCGTCGTCGGCTACGCCGGCCTCCTCGATCTCGGCTACGTCGCGTTCTACGCCGCCGGCGCCTACGTTGCAGGCTGGTTCGCCTCGCAGCACTTCTCCCAGGTGACGTTCCACCTCTGGTCGACGGGGGTCGACCCCGATCTGCCCGGGATCCACATCTCGATCTGGTTCGTGCTCGTCATCGCGGGCCTCTTCACGGCGCTCGTCGGCATCCTGATCGGCCTGCCCACGCTCAGGCTGCGGGGTGACTACCTCGCGATCGTGACGCTCGGATTCGGCGAGATCGTCCCGCAGTTCGTGCGTAACGGCGACAACATCGGAGGCTTCAACCTCACCGCCGGGACGTTCGGGATCAATCCGATCGACTCACCGGGCTTCAGCTCGGGCATCGCGGGTGCGATCGGCCTTCCGGCGTCGTTCCGTGACTCCCCGAACTCGAGTCGGCTCTTCTACTGGACGATTCTCGTGCTGATCCTCCTCACCGTCTACTGCTGCGTGAGCCTGCGCGACTCCCGCCTCGGCCGGGCGTGGATCGCGATCCGCGAGGACGAGACCGCCGCCGCGGCGATGGGCGTGCCGCTCATGCGCACGAAGACCTGGGCCTATGCGATCGGCGCGTTCTTCGGCGGTGTCGCGGGTGCGTTCTACGCGAGCTCGAAGAGCGGTGCGTTCCCCTCGGACTTCTACTTCAACATCTCGATCTTCCTCCTCTGCATGGTCATCCTCGGTGGGATCGGCAGCATCTGGGGGGTGATCGTCGGGGGCGTGATCCTGTCGTGGCTGAACATCGAGGGACTCGCGAACATCGGCAACTGGATCGGCGGCCAGCTCAACCGCAACATCGACGCGCCTCGCTACCAGTTCGGCATCTACGGGCTGATCATCGTCCTGATGATGCTGTTCAGGCCGCAGGGTCTGATCCCGGAGCGACGCCGCAAACGCGAGTTCGAAGAAGGCGTGCACGACAGGCCGCTCTACGAGGAGCGTGAGGCGGACGAGCCCGGCGCGGGTGAGCGCGCATGACCGACGCCGGCCTCCTGCAGGCGTCCGCCGTGCGCAAGGAGTTCGGTGGCCTGATCGCCGTCGACGACATCGACTTCACCGTTCCCGTCGGCTCGATCGTCAGCCTGATCGGGCCGAACGGCGCCGGCAAGACGACGTTCTTCAACACGCTCACCGGTGTCTACAAGCCGACCTCGGGCCTCGTCATGTTCGACGGTCACGACATCACCGCCAAGCCGCCGCACGCGGTCGTCGAGCGCGGCATCGGCCGGACGTTCCAGAACATCCGGCTCTTCAAGCAGATGAGCGCGCTCGAGAACGTCATGGTCGGGATGCACTGCCGGACGAAGAGCGGCATCATCGGCTCGATCCTCCGCACGCGCGGCACCCGCGCGGAGGAACGCCGCTCGCGCGAGACCGCGCACGAGCTGCTTCTCCTCTGCTCCCTCCGTGGGCTCGACGACGAGTATGCGGGGAACCTTTCCTACGGCGACCAGCGGCGGCTCGAGGTCGCGCGTGCGCTCGCGACTCAGCCGAAGCTACTCCTGCTCGACGAGCCGACGGCCGGCATGAACCCGCAGGAGACCCTCGAGTTCACACGCTTCGTCGATCGCCTGCGCACAGAGCACGACCTCACCGTGCTCTTGATCGAGCACGACATGAAGGTCGTGATGGGCGTATCCGACCGCGTTACGGTGCTCGAGTTCGGGAGGAAGATCGCCGAGGGATCGCCGCAGGACGTCCAGCACGACCCGCGCGTGATCGAGGCCTATCTCGGCTCCGGTGCCGTCTCGTGAGCGCAGCCGGATCGTCCGCGCCGGTTCTCGCGCTCGACGGCGTCCACGCCTTCTACGGGTCGATCGAGGCGCTCAAGGGCATCACGATCGACGTGCGCGCCGGCGAGATCGTCACGCTGATCGGCTCGAACGGCGCCGGCAAGTCGACGACGCTCCGCTCGATCAACGGGCTCATCCGGCCACGGCGAGGAACGATCCGCTTCGAAGGCGACGACATCACCGCACTCCCGGCACACGAGGTCGTTCGGCGCGGGATAGCGCAGTCGCCCGAGGGCCGTCGCCTCTTCTCACGCATGTCGGTGCTCGAGAACCTCGAGATGGGCGCGTTCCAGCGCACCGATCGAGACGCGGTGAAAGAGGACATGGATCGGGTCTTCGAGCTGTTCCCGCGCCTCCACGAGCGGCGTACGCAGAAGGCAGCCACGATGTCAGGGGGGGAGCAGCAGATGTGCGCGATCGGTCGCGCGCTGATGGCGCGCCCGAAGCTCCTAATGCTGGACGAGCCGTCGATGGGCCTCGCTCCGATCTTCGTCGAGCGGATCTTCGAGATCGTGATCGAGATCAACAAGCAGGGCACGCCCGTGTTGCTCGTCGAGCAGAACGCGCTGATGGCACTCGACGTGGCGAGCCGGGGGTACGTGCTCGAGACCGGTCGGGTTGTCCTCTCCGGGCCGGCGGCGGAGCTGAAGACGAACGACGAGGTCAGGAAGACCTACCTCGGTGAGACCTAGCGGCTTGATGTGAGTTGGGGTGCGGCAGAGGCACGCATCCAGACGTGCAACAGAACCCACATCAACCCTCCAGGAGCGCTCGGTGCTACGAGGCCCCTGAGGTGACGATCGGCGCATAAGGGGGGCCGAGCACGAGCCCGATCCGCGCGCTGCCGCCGGCCACGCCCTCGGCCATTGCAAAGGCCGTGCTCACGTCGTGGCTCGGTACGAATCCGAGCGCCCGCGCCGCCCCGGCGTCCCGGCAGCCCGCGACGATCACGCGTCCAAGGCGCGCGAGCGCCGGCGCGCACGACTCCCAGTCGGCGTAGGCGAGCAGTGGGTGTGATGCGGCGCCGCTCCGGTAGCCGGCGATCAGACGCTCGTCGGTGGCGGCGCTCTCGGCCGCCGCTGCGACGTGGGCCGGGTCGCGTCCGTGCCGGAGCACCTCGAACAGGGCCCGGAACGGCGCGCTCCCCTCGTGCGGGAACGCGCGGTCGAGTCGGTGAAGGAGGATGACCGTGCCGCCGTCGACCACGGGGTAGCGCTCGCGCCAGAGCCGGAGAGCGAGACCGAGACCGGTGGCCGCGACGGTGATCGGGTTCGCACGCTCGCGCGGTCGGTGGCTGTCGATCCACGGGATCCCGACCGCGATTGCATCGAGCGGCTGCCCGAGATTCGCGCCCCGCAGCGCGACGCCGCGCAGGAGGGCCTCGGCATGGGCGACGGACGGCGGCCCGGCGAGCGCTCCGGCGACCCCGAGGTCACGGCCGATGCGCCGGATCGCCTGACTCCGGATTGCGTCCGGTAGCGACGCATGGAGCCGCCGCCACCTTGACTGCGCGAGGCGCGCGAGCGATGGATCCGTCGCCGGGAAGTCGCGCAAGCGACCCGCGGCTCGGGGGTGGTCGAAGATGAGCGAGACGCCGACGACCGCCGCTCGTGTCCGGACGAGACGCTCAACGGCCAGGGCCCGCTGCCAGCCTGGCGACCCGGAGGTCTCGAGGAGCGACGGAGAGGGCTCGAGGCGCAGAGCTTCCCTGCCACACGCTCCGAGCAATGTCGCAGGCCCCCCGTGGAGGACGCTCTCTGCGGCGGAGAGCGTGAGGACGAGGTCGGTCTCGACGAGCTCACGCGCGACGCTGATCGAGACACCGCCGTCCTCGCCGAGAAGCTCGAGGGCGGCGCTTTCGACGTCGTGGACGCGAACGCTGCCGTGGAAGGCTCGCGCCCGCGCGGGTGGCAGCAGGCTCTCCAGCTGCCGCGATCCCGCGCGCCGCTCGAGCCCTCCCGCTACGAGGATGGTCTGCTGCTCGTCCGGGATACCGATCCGCTCGAGCTCGTCCAGCAGCGCGACGAGCGCGGTCTGGCGCGGATCGCGGAGCGAGCCCGGAAAGGGCAGTACGGGCGAGTCGACGACGATGGTTGCCCGCGCGCTGCGCCTGCCGAGCTGCTCGAGGGGCGGGCCCGCGAGTGGGTAGCGCAGCGCCTCCCGTACGGACTCGGCGACGTCGACGATGGGGTCGATCGGTGGCGGCGGTCGCAGGAGCACGGCATCGTCGGGCGCGCTCACGATCGTTAGCCGCGACCCGGAGAACATGGGGACTCTTCGCAACCTACTTCCCCCCGGGCCTGGTCGGCAGCTCGAGGCCGCTGTTCGGGGGAAGTAGCTTCATTCTTCTGCCGCGCCTTCCCTTCTCAGTAAGACGGTAGATTCCCGTGCCCCGGGGTCGTGGGACATTACTGCCGCCTGAGAAGCAGCGCGGCGGGCTCGTGCGACCCACTCGAACGCTAACGGCATCGGCGCCGACGGTCGGCGTTCCACACTGAGGTGGATGCCGAAGAAGGCGCAGCCCGGCAATGAAGCTGCTTCTCCACCCGCCTCGGTACGTCCTGTCGTGAGCGGCGAGGAAGCAGCATAGACTCGTCTCGATGGCGCCAAAGACGCTGACAGGGGTCGAGCTCGACCTGGACGACGCCCCGGCGCGGGCATCTGATCTCTTTCTCGTCGACGGCAACAACCTGGCCTACCGCGCCTTCTACGCACTGCCGGAGGAGCTGGCGACGAGCGATGGCTTCCCGACGAACGCGCTGCTCGGGTTCACGAACATGCTCTTCAAGCTGCTTGCGGACTACAGCCCGAAGGGCGCCGCCGTCGCCTGGGACACTCGGCCCGTCCATCGGACGGAGATCTCCGAGACCTACAAGGAGGGGCGCAAGCCCATGCCGGACCTGCTGCGCGAGCAGTTTCCGCACCTCCGGCCGATCGTGGAGGCGTTCGGCTACGTCAACCTCGAGTTCGAGGGCTGGGAGGCCGACGACGTGATTGCGACGCTGGCGACGCGCGCCGACGCCGCCGGTGTCCGAACGTGCGTCGTCTCGACCGATCGCGACGCGTTTCAGCTCTGCTCCGAGAACGTCTGCCTGATGATGACGCCGCGGGGCGTCTCCGACGTCCAGGTGTACACGCCCGAGCGCGTCGCGCTCCGCTACGGGGTTCGGCCGGATCAGGTGCCCGACTTCATCGGGCTCAAGGGCGACACATCGGACAACATCCCGGGCGTTCCGGGCATCGGGGACAAGACGGCGGGCCAGCTGATCGCCCAGTACGGGTCGCTCGAGGCGGTCCTCGAGCATGCCGGCGAGCTCTCGCCGGCGCGTGCGAAGGCGATCATCGAGCACGCCGGGCAGGCGCGGGCGTCGAAGGACCTCGCGACGATGCGGCGAACGCTCGCGATCGAATGCGACCCGGTCGAGCTCGTCGCGGGCGCTCCCGACCGCTCGCAACTCTCCGATATCTTCCGACGCTTCGAGTTTCGAGCCCTGCTCGGGCGCGTCGACGAGCTCGACGTCGCGCTTCCCGCCGCCGCCCCGCGCGCCGGAGGCGAGGTCGTGAAGTGGCAGGCGGCGTCGCTGGAGGTGCTCTCGAGTCGGCTCGACGGCCGGTTGGGCGTCGCCTGGGTGGACGGCAGAGCGGCGATCGCGCGCGCGGGAATGCCGACACAACTCGTCTCCGCGAGCCTCGACGAGCTCCGCCGCGGGCTGCGGGAGGCCGAGGTCGTCGCGCACGATGGGAAGCGCCTCAGATTGTCGGCTGCTGCTGCCGACGACACGATGATCGCGGCATACCTCGTCGATCCGGGCCGCTCCGGCTACGAGATCGACGACCTTGCGGCCGAATACGGCGTCGAGGTCGTGCCGGAGCCAGCCACCGATGAGGACACTGCAGCGCTTATCCGCGAGGGAGCAGTGGTGCTGCGGCTTGTCGACCTGCTCCGGGCCCGGGTCGCGGAGCGTGGCTCGACCGAGCTGTACGAGCAGATCGAGCTACCGCTCTCCCGCGTGCTCGCGCGCATGGAAGACGCGGGGGTGCGGATCGACACGTACCGAATGGGCGAGATCACGGCGCGACTCTCCGACCGCGTCGAGGAGCTCGAGGCACGAGCGCACGAGCTCGCGGGCGAGGAGTTTCTGCTCGGCTCCACGCAACAGGTCGCTCGGATCCTCTTCGAACGACTCGGCCTGACGCCGGGACGCAAGGGAAAGACCGGCTACTCCACCGACACGCGGGTGCTGCGCGCGATCCGCGAAGACCACGAGATCGTGCCCGTGATCGAGGAGTGGCGCGAGCTCTCGAAGCTGCTCAACACATACCTCGGGCCGCTCCCGGCGTTGATCTCTCCGGACGACGGTCGACTGCATACGACCTTCAACCAGACCGTCGCTGCGACCGGCCGGCTTTCGACGTCGAGCCCGAACCTCCAGGCGATTCCAATCCGCACCGATCTGGGGCGCCAGATCCGGTCGGCCTTCGTCGCCGAGGAGGGGAATGTGCTCGTCTCCGCCGACTACAGCCAGGTCGAGCTGCGCATCCTCGCGCATGTCTCGGGCGAGCCAGTCCTCAAGGAGGCGTTCGCCCGTGGCGAGGACATCCACACTGCGACGGCGGCGGAGGTGCTCGGCAAGGATCCCGCGACGCTGACGAAGGACGAGCGCAACGTCGCAAAGATGGTCAACTTCGGGATCATCTACGGGATCTCCGCCTTCGGGCTCTCCGAGAACCTCGAGATCCCACGCGACGAGGCGCAGGCCTATATCGATCGCTACCTCGCGCGCTTCCCGCGCGTCCAGGAGCTGATCGCGAGCACGGTCGCGCAAGCGACTGCCGACGGCTTCGTCACGACGCTGCTCGGCCGGCGGCGGCCGATTCCCGAGCTCCGGGCTTCGAACCGCCAGACGCGCTCGCTCGGCGAGCGTCTCGCCGTCAACACCCTCATGCAGGGCACGGCTGCGGACGTGATCAAGGTGGCCATGCTCCGCATCGACGAGCGCCTGACGGCCGAGGGGCGTGCGACACGGCTCGTGCTCCAGATCCACGACGAGTTGCTGCTCGAGGCGCCGGCCACGGAGACGAGCGCGGTGCGGGAGCTCGTACGCGCGGAGATGGTCGGCGCTTATGCGCTCGATCCGCCCCTTGCGGTCGACGTCGGTGTCGGGGCGGACTGGGCGAGCGCCAAATCGTAGCTCCAGCTTCTAGCTGGGCCAGGCAGGGACCTCGTGCCTGCCTTAAGGCAGACACCACACGCAGCGTACTCTCGCGCGAATCGTGGTCTGACCGTCAACGGGTGGTGCCTGCCTGAAGGCAGGCACGTAGGGCCGTTCCGATCTGTGCCGGCGATTGTGCCTGCCTTAGGCAGGCACCACACGCACGCCTACACGTCGTGGTCTACCGTCGAGGTGTAGTGCCTGCCTCAAGGCAGGCTTGCACGCTGCTAGAAGATCGAGAACGGGCGGATCACCTTGGCGTCGATTGCCTCGCTCCAGACCAGGCCGCCGCCGGGCTCGACCTCGCCGTGGAGCTTCTCGGCGAGAGCCTCGGCAGCGGCTTGTGAGCTTGTGCCGACGATCAGGTAACGCCAGCGGCGGACGGGTTCGTAGCCCTCGTCCTCGAGGCGATCGGCGAGAGCGACCGCCTCCTCGTGCGATGCACAGCTGACGCGAACCTCCCACGGCGCAAAGCCTTTTTCCTCGAGCTCCTCCTCCCACGAAGGGTCGTGCTCGTTGTCCCAGCGCAACTCGTCCGCAAGCCAGCGCTCGACGCTGCTCACGGCGGCGACGAGCTCGTGCTCGCGGAGCTCCGCCTCGACGACCTTGCGCGCCTCTTCCGCCTGGGAGCGCGAGCCCGCATACACGAAGAGCGCGTTCCCGTCCCGCGAGACCGCGAGGTGATGATCGGCCAGCGCGCCGGCGAGCTCACGAGCCTCGAGGCCGAGGCCATGCCGAAAGAGATCGACGAACGCCGTGTGCTCCGTTCCGCCTTCGACCTCGATCCGTACTCTCCAGTCGTCTCCGGTCACGCCTGGAGGATACAAAGGTGAGGGCCGCGCCGCCCTGGTCATCCGATCGCTCATGGGGATCGGCGCGCGGCCGGACGCCGCGTGCGATCCGCCGCTATACTCCCCGCTCGCTATGGCGAATGACACAGTGGAAAAGCCGAGCCTCGAAGAGGCTGGCGTCTGGACGACCGGGCCCGACGGGGAGCTAATCCCCGACTACGACGCGACCTTCCCGACGATCAACGAGGGCGAGGTCGTGCACGGCACAGTCGTGCGTGTCGACAAGGACGAAGTGCTGGTCGACATCGGCTACAAGTCCGAGGGCGTCATCCCCGTCTCGGAGCTCTCCATCCGCCGGTCGGTGAACCCGGCCGACGAGGTGACGCTCGGCGAGGAGATCGACGCGCTCGTCATGACGAAGGAGGACGCTGAGGGTCGGCTCATCCTTTCGAAGAAGCGTGCGCGATTCGAGCTTGCCTGGAAGAAGATCGAGGCGGCCAACGAAAGCGGTGAGGCGGTCAACGGCAACGTGATCGAGGTCGTCAAAGGTGGGCTCATCCTCGACCTCGGAGTTCGTGGCTTCCTGCCGGCGTCACTTGTCGACATCCGCCGCGTACAGGATCTCGACGAGTTCCTCGGCAAGGAGCTCCGCTGCAAGGTGATCGAGCTCAACAGGTCGCGCAACAACGTGGTGCTCTCCCGTCGCGCCGTCCTCGAGGACGAGCGCAAGGAGATGCGCCAGGCGATCCTCGACCGCCTCAACCCCGGCGACGTCGTCGACGGCCAGATCTCGAACATCGTCGACTTCGGCGCCTTTGTCGATCTCGACGGGATGGACGGTCTCATTCACATCTCCGAGCTCTCGTGGAGCCATGTGAATCACCCCTCCGAGGTTCTCGAGATCGGTCAGACGGTCAAGGTGAAGGTGCTCGACATCGACCGCGATCGACAGCGGATCTCGCTTGGCCTGAAGCAGACGCAGTCCGATCCGTGGCAGCAGGTGCTCGACAGCTATGTCGTCGACGACGTTGTCGAGGGCAAGGTCACCAAGGTCGTCACGTTCGGGGCTTTCGTCGAGATCTTGCCCGGTGTCGAAGGCCTTGTGCACATCTCCGAGCTCGCTCAGCACCATGTCGAGAACCCGCGGGAGGTCGTTTCGCAGGGAGATTCGGTCAATGTCCTGATCCTCGAGATCGACGGGGAGCGTCGCCGACTGTCGCTCTCGCTCAAGCGCGTCGAGGGCGGTCACCCGGCGGCGGGCGACGACGAGGATCATCCCGATGCACTAGCGCTGCAACTCTCGGAGGAGGCTTTCCCGCCGTCGTCCGAGCCGGCAGTCGCCGACGACGAGGCGGCTGAGGCGCCCGAGTCGTCTGAGCCGGAGCTCGCGGACCCCGTGGCGGTTGTCGCGGACCCGGACGAGTCGTCCGGCGACGATCCTGCAGACGAAGAGCCAACGCTCTAAACAGCTTTTTGCGTCCGGTCTCGGTCGCCATTACCGGCGGTATCGGTGCCGGCAAGAGCGAGATGCTCGCCGCCTTCGGGCGCCACGGTGCGGCGACCGTCTCGAGCGATCGGATCGTGCACCATCTCCTGGCGGCTGATGGGGCCGTCAGAGCGGCGCTTGTCGAGCGCTTCGGCAGCGCGGTGCTGGGCGAGGATGGTGTGCCCGACAGAGCACGGATCGCGGAGATCGTCTTCAACGATCGAGCTGCACTCGAGTTTCTCGAGCAGTTGCTTCACCCGCGCGTGTCGGAGGAGTATCTCGCGTGGCGCGACCAGCTCTCCCGGTTGGCCGACCCGCCCGATGTGTGTGTCACCGAGGTCCCGCTGCTGTTCGAGTCTGGCGGGGAAACGCGCTTCGACAAGGTGATCGCGGTCACCGCACCAGCCGCGTTGCGTGAGCAGCGAAGGCGTGTGCCCCTCGACAACCGCGACGCTCGTCTCCTGCCCGACCGGGAGAAAGCACGTCGCGCGGACTACCACTACGTGAACACCGGCACTCCCGAGGAGCTGGACGCCTGGGTCCGCGGAGTGATGACGGAGCTCGTCGCTCTGGCGACCGCCGACGGATAGTGCCTTGAAGCGGCTCACTGTCGGTGCGTCGCTCCTCGCCGCCCTCGTTGTCGCGGTCGTCTTCGTCGTTCGCTCCCAACCGGCCTGGTACGAGCGCATCCGCTATCCGTTGCGCTACGACGCGATCGTGCGAGACCACGCGCGGAACTACCGACTCGATCCGGCGCTGCTCGCCGCGGTGATCTACACCGAGAGCAAGTTCGACGCGAATGCCGAGTCGGCTGCCGGCGCCCTCGGCTTGATGCAGCTGCTCCCGGACACCGCGAAGGGGATCGCCCTCAGGACGGGTGGTGCAAAGTTCGTTGTCAACGATCTGTACGACCCCGAGATCAACGTCCGTTACGGCTCCTGGTACCTGCGCCACCTCCTCGACCGCTACGGGGACGAGGAGACCGCGCTCGCCGCGTATCACGCCGGCCAGGCGAACGTCGACCGCTGGCGGGCTCAGGGCCTCGACATCGAGTTTCCCGAGACCCGGTACTACGTACGCAAGGTGGAGCGCATGAAGAAGATCTACGCGGACGCATACTCGACGGAGCTGGGGGCGGGGCGATAGCCCGCGCACGGCCGCCGCGCTACGAGGCAGGGGCGGGCGCTTCAGGTGGCGGGGGGATGTCGGCGAGCAGGTGGCGCCAGAGATTGTCGAGGAGGCGTCGCTGGGGCCACAGCGCGACCGAGCTCCCGAAATCGAGTGCACCGGCCGAGAAGACCCGTGCGCCTGCGACGGTCTCGTAATAGGTCATCTGAGCAGTGAAGCCGGGGCCGAAGAGGTCGCGGATCTCTGCGAGTACGATCGTTCCCGGCGGCGAAGCCGGTGTCGTCGCGTCGATCTCGATGCCGTAACCACCGATCGGCTCGCCGAAGGTGGAGCCGTTCGCGAGCCCGGTTCCCTCGAACAGCCAGGGCGCGAGGGCGACGTCGGTGACGACGAACGGCGCCTGATGCGTACCGTCGTCGTTCGCGCGGTATTGGGCACCGAGCAACGCAGCCTCCGGTCTGCCGGCATCTCGCCAGAGACGCGTCCGGACGAGCGCGTCGCCGCGTCGTTCGACCCGCCAGAAGAAGTTGTTCGCGGAGAGGAAGATCAGCCGGCCGCCGAGATCCCGAAACCGCTCGACGACGTCGTACGCGTGGGTGGTCACATACTCGGTATGGCCCGGAAATACGACGAGGTCGTAGGCCCGTCGGAGATCGTCTCCGCTCGCGACGGACTCGAGGTCGTCCTCCGCGAGGACGTCGGCCGCTCGTCCGGTCGCGTGCAGCCAGCGTTGGAAGCCGAGATCGTACGCGCGGTACTTGGGGGGTACGCCGCGATCGCGAAACGGACGGCTGAGCACGACGGGCGGGTTGCCGCCCGCATACCAGGTGTCTCCCCAGCCGTCGCCGTCGCGGTCGTAGAAGTTGTATGCCTGCCACGTGTTCGTCGGCAGCACGACGGCGGCGCGAGCTGCCCCGAGCGATGCGGGGCGCACGATGAACGGTGCGAACCCGACCCGGCCGTCCTCGGTCGTGAGTCGCGCGCAGTAGAGACCCGTCGGCCACAAGCCGAGGTCGAGGTTGATCGTCGCCGGCGCTGAGCGCTTGCCGGTCCAGTCGAGCTGGACCGGATCGCCCAGCGTCGCTCCGCCCATCTCGTCGTTCCGGTTCGTGAAGACCGCCTCGGCGCCGCAACGGAGGAACTCGAGTGCGAGCACCGGAGCGTCCGCGAGGATCGTCAGGGCCGCGCGCTCGCCAGGCCAATAGCTGCGCTGCGCGAACGAGGCCTCGATGCCGAGCACTCGCACCGTCGCGGCACGCGATCGTTCGGGGGAGGCCGGGCGACGGCTACCGAGCACGCGCGGGGCGCGCCCTTGCTCGTCCACGGTTAGCCGCATGACGTAGCTGCCAACCGGGGTCGAGGTGTCCGGCTGCCAGCTCAGCTCGTGCGCGCCGGGAGGGAGCGCGCGTAGCTCCGACCAGATCGCCTTGGCCACACCAGGCTTCCCTGTCCGCACTGCGTCGATCGTCACCGTCGCGGCGCGTGGAAGCTCGAATCCGACTACGGCGATGTCGCGTTCCGGCACGCCTGGGCTCACCGTCGCGAAGAGCGCTCGATCGCCCAGGTAGCGCCTCGAGGCGTTTCGCACTGCGAGCGATGTGACCGATGACGCGCGCAGTCCGCTTGCGAGGGCGAGTCGTGGCCCAGCCAGAAGCGTGCCGGCCCCGACGAGGGCGAGCCTCAGCAGTCGGCCGCGCGTCATGTCGCTAAGCATTCGGCCGCACGGTAGCTGGAAGGGGCGGAGCCCGGCAGCGGCCGAGAGCGGGGCCCGCCGGTACGCAGGTCGCGCTGGCTACCCTGGGAACGTGGCAGCGCTGTCTGTGACCTCGAGCTACTCGCCGACAGGCGACCAGCCGCGAGCGGTCGAGGAGCTCGCAGCGTCGATCGCGGCCGGAAACCGCGCGCAGACGCTGCTCGGCGCCACCGGCACCGGCAAGACGGCCACCATGGCGTGGATCATCGAGCAGCTCCAGCGTCCAGCGCTCGTGATCGCGCACAACAAGACGCTTGCCGCGCAGCTCTGCAACGAGTTCCGCGAGTTCTTTCCGGCCAACGCCGTCGAGTACTTCGTCTCGTACTACGACTACTACCAGCCCGAGGCCTACGTCCCGCAGGCCGACCTCTATATCGAGAAGGACAGCTCGCGCAACGACGACATCGACCGACTCCGGCACGCCGCCACCGCGTCGCTCCTCTCGCGCCGTGACGTCGTGATCGTCGCGTCGGTTTCGTGCATCTACGGGCTCGGCTCGCCCGAGGAGTACGAGGCCCGCATCGTCGTCCTCAACGTCGGCGAGGAGCACGACCGCGACGCGCTGCTGCGGCGACTGATCGACATCCAGTACATACGTAACGACACGGTGCTCGGCCGCGGACGGTTTCGCGTTAAGGGCGACATGGTCGAGGTGCAGCCTGCGCACTCCGAAACCGCGTTTCGGGTCTCGTTCTTCGGCGACGAGGTCGAGCAGATGAGCCACTTCCATCCGCTGACCGGTGAGGTCTTCGGGCGGCTCGACACGCTGACCCTCTTCCCGGCGACCCAGTACGTGACGTCCAAGCCCACGATCGAAGCCGCCCTGCACGGCATCCGCGCGGAGCTCAAGCAGCAGGTAGCTCTGTTCGAATCCGAGGGAAAGCTGCTCGAAGCGCACAGGATCCGGCAGCGAACCGAGTACGACATGGAGATGATGAAGGAGCTCGGTTTCTGCAACGGGATCGAGAACTACTCGCGCATCCTCGAGGGGCGTCCACCGGGCTCGGCGCCGAGCACCCTGCTCGACTACTTCCCGTCCGACTTCGTCTGCTTCGTGGACGAGTCACACCAGACCGTGCCACAGGTCGGCGGTATGTACGAAGGCGACCGCTCCCGCAAGCAGACGCTCGTCGACTTCGGGTTCAGGCTGCCTTCGGCACTCGACAACCGCCCGTTGCGCTTCGATGAGTTCCTCCAGAAGGTGCCGCAGCTCGTCTTCGTCTCCGCGACGCCGGGGGCGTACGAGTTGCGCGAGTCCGCCGTTATCTCGGAGCAGCTGATCCGGCCGACCGGGATCGTCGATCCCGAGGTGGAGCTGCGTGCCACGAAGAACCAGATCGACGACCTGCTCGCCGAGATCCGTCGTTGCGAGGAGGCCGGCGAGCGCGCGCTCGTCACCACGCTGACGAAGAAGATGTCGGAGGACCTGACCGACTACCTCGTCGAGTCCGGGGTAAAGGCCCGCTACCTGCACTCCGAGATCGACACCCTCGAGCGGATCCAGATCATCCGCGAGCTACGGCTCGGCGAGTACGACGTCCTCGTAGGCGTCAACCTGCTCCGGGAGGGGCTCGACCTGCCCGAGGTGTCCCTCGTTGCCGTGCTCGACGCCGACAAGGAGGGCTTTCTCCGCGGCAAGACGGCGCTCGTGCAGACGATCGGCAGGGCCGCCCGCAACGTCAACGGCCGGGTCCTGCTCTACGCGGACAAGTTGACCGAGGCGATCAAGGGTGCGCTCGACGAGACAGATCGCCGGCGCGCGATCCAGCTTGCCTACAACGAGGAGCACGGCATCGTGCCCGAGCAGATCGTGAAGGGTGTCTCCGACATCGCGGAGTTCCTCTCGCTCGAGGCCCCGACGGTGCCCGGCCGGAGACGGCGCGGCGTCGCGAAGGTCGAGGGAATGTCGCGCGAGGAGATCGAGAAGCTCGTCATCACCCTCGAGGAGGAGATGTACGTCGCCGCCGAGGAGCTCCGCTTCGAGTACGCGGCGAAGCTCCGCGACGAGATCAAGGAGCTGCGGCGGGAGCTGGCAGCCGCCGCGACAACACCCTCGTAACACTTGCTCGACTCGCGGCGCCGATCTGCCGATATCGGGGTGATGAGACAGCGATTCGGCCCACAGCTCGCCGTTGCCCTAGTCCTCGCCGCGGCGCCGATCGTCGCCCTGCTCGTCTGGGGTGAGACCGTGATCTACCTGCACGGCTGGGTGCACGTCGCAGGCGTCGGGGCCGGGGCGGCGCTCGCTGCCGGCGCTGCGCTCGCGCTCACCGTCGCAGGAGCACGACTCCGTGACGCCCGCGCCGTTCTCGTTGGCTCTGCGTTCTCCGTCATGGCGACGATGCTGTGCCTTCACGGCCTGACGACGCCGCACGTTTTCGTCCACGACAACGGTGTCGTGGCGGTCACCGGCGGTGCGACGCTCCCTCTCGGCGCGGCGATTCTCGCGCTCTCGGCGATTCCCGCGCTGCGGCGGCCGGAAGCGGTGCAGCCGCTCCTCTCGTTCCTCGTCGCGGCGATCGTCCTGATGGTCGTGCTCGGCACGACTGTATTGCTCGCACCCGACCTGTTCCCGTCGGTCCCGGCTCCGAAGAGCCGGGCCGCGCTCGCACTGCTCGGCATCGGTCTAGCGCTATTCGCCGTGATCTGGCTACGTGCGTTCCGAACGTGGCTCCTGACCCGGCGCCTGTCCGATCTCGCGGTCGCCGTCGGGATCGTCTGGCTGTGCGCTTCGCTCTGCGCGTCGCTTCTGCTCAGCTTCATCGAGCTCGGCTGGTGGCTCGGCCACATCTTCGAGATCGTCGGAATCGCCATTGTCGGCATCCCGGTCGCGCTCGACCTGCGGCGCGGCTCCGCCATGTCTCGACCGCTGACGGGCGACTTGACTGCGGAAGAGCTGGTGCTCGAGGAGGAGCAGTACCTCGGCTCTCATGTGCGTGCATTGCTCGTAGCTCTTGCGCACAAGGACGAGTACACGGAGCAGCACACGCGACGTGTGGCCCTTCGCGCAGTGCAGATCGGAACACGGCTCGGACTCCCCTCCGCGCGCCTGCGAACACTTGCGATCGGTGGTCTCCTGCACGACATCGGCAAGCTCTCGGTTCCCGACGAGATCCTGAAGAAGCCCGGTTCCCTGACCTCGAGCGAGTTCGATGTCATCCGCCGGCACCCCGATCACGGCGTCGAGCTCCTGCGCACGCTCGGAGGCTTCGACGCTGGAGTCATCCGTCTCGTCCGGCACCATCACGAGCGTCTCGACGGCACGGGCTATCCAGCGCAGCTCCGCGGCACCGAGCTCGACCTCGACGTCCGCATCCTGGGCGTGTGCGACGTCTACGACGCGCTCGTCTCGACCCGCGTCTACCGCCAAGCCTGGTCACACGACGACGCGATTGAGCTTCTGCGGGCCGCAGCCGGTACGGAGTTCGACCCGACGTGCGTCGAGACGCTGGAGGCGCTTGTCGCGCTCACGGAGCGCGTCCCGCCGGCCACACGCGCCGCCGTCCTCGTCTCCTAGGGGGATCCCGACCGAGGTCGAGTTGGGGCTCGACGACGGTCTGCCCGAGCGTTGCGCCCTCACGCTGGACGATGTCCGCGTCGTCAGGAAGGCGTACTTCGTTGAGCGGATCTCGGCACTTCGCGAGCAGCGGCTCGGGGGAGGTCTGTCGCGCGCTCGGCTACGCGACGGGCTGCTCGTAACGCAGAGGCTGACGGCCGGCACGGCCGGCTCGTCCTCAGTGGGGAACGGGCGGATTCACGCGGCGCTCTCGGCTCGCTCCTGTGGGCGCGACTCCTCGTCACCCTGCTTCGCCGCGTAGAGCGCCGCATCTGCGACTCTTAGTAGATCGGACTGGCTCGTCCCGTCCGCCGGGTAGGAAGCGATGCCGATCGTCGCCGAGAGCGGGATGTCGAGCGCCGCGCCGGCGAGCTCGAGCTCACGATCGATTCGCCTTGTCGCGATTTCGGCGCCCTCGCGGTCGGTGTCGAGCAGGAGCAGTGCGAACTCGTCTCCACCGATCCGGGCGGCAACGTCGTCCGCGCGCTTCTGGGCGCGGATGGTGTTTGCAAGCGCTTGGAGGACGCGATCTCCCAGCTCGTGGCCGCCGCTGTCGTTCGTGAGCTTGAGGTGGTCGCAGTCCGCGAGCAGCAGGGCAAACGGCTGTCCCGTGCGCTCGGATGCCTCGAGCTCGGCCCGGATGCGCTCGTCGAACCCTCGGCGGTTGAGGAGCCCCGTGAGCGAGTCGGTCACTGCGGCACGCGACTCGCGACTGAGAGCGATCGCAACGTCGATCACCGCGGCCCCGTGCTGGGCGAAGAGGGTCGCCGCCTCGATCCGCTCGTGATCGACGGCAGGAGCATGGGGCGCGCGACCCGCGATCACACCGATCTCGCGACCTGCCACTCGAAGCGGCAGGAGCGTCACCCACGAGCCAAGGCCGTCCGGAGCGTCGAGTCCGTGCGCGGCCATGTCGACGACGCTATATGCCGCCGCGCCTCCAGATTCGCGCTCGAGCTCCATCAGCCGCGTCAGCTCGCTCTGCAGTGGCTCGAGATTGGACTCGGGCCGCCGCCAGTAGCTCGCGAGCGTGAAGGTTGCCTCGTCGCGACTCAAATCGAGCTGCGCCGTCTCCAGATCCAGCATGCGCCCGATCGTCCGTGTGACGAACTCGGCGATCGCAGACGTTCCACGCAGCGAGCTTGCATGGACGCAGAGCCGCGCGAGCTTCGCGACGTCGAGCGCGAGGCCGTCGCGCATCGCCTCGACGCGCTGCTCGAACAGCTCGGCCAGCGGCCCGAAGAGGGTTGCGGCCTCGTGCGGGAGGAGAGTATCGAGGGTCTCGACGTTGAACACTCCGCGCGCGTCGCTGTCGGCCACGCCGAAGGGTACGGCCACCTCCGATCGAAGCCCGGGCATCGCGCCGATGAAGTCGGGGTCGTCCGAGACATCCGACAGGAACTGCACCGCGCCTGTGCGCGCGGCACGCGCCATCACCCCCTGCGAGAGCGAGAAGCCGTCCCGCACCTCGCTGTAGCCACGTTGCGAGATCAGCCAGAGTCGGTCGTGCTCGAGCACGTACACGCTCACGCAGAGCTTGTGCCCCGAGGCGTCGTGGAGGAAGGCGAGTGCGGCGTCGATCGGCTCGCGGTCGCCCACCTCTCGCTCCAGCGTCTCGGCCGCGCCGCGGCACGCGTCAACGAGCACACCGGCAGGAATCGTCGGGAATCGCACAGGGGAACGCCGCCGCAAGCGCGGAGCCGGACGCCGGAGCCGCTCGCGCAGCGATCGCATGTCGGTTGCGCCGGAGCGCGTCAGAGCATCGACGAAGAGGTCGAGCATGAGCGGGTCGAACTGGACGCCCTTCCCTTCGCGCATGATCGCGATCGCCTCTTCCTGCGACATTGCAGGCCGGTAGGGCCGCTCGCTCGTGAGGGCGTCGAAGACGTCCGCGACGCTCGCGATCCGGCCCTCGAGCGGGATCGTCTCTCCCGCCAACTGGTGGGGATAGCCGGTGCCGTCGTAGCGTTCGTGGTGCGTCAGCGCGATCAGCGCGGCGAGCTCCATCATGTCCGAGCTCGAGCCGGCGAGGAGCTCATGCCCGATCTCCGCGTGCCGCTCGACGACGTGCCGCTCGTCGGGGGTCAGCAGCCCCGGCTTGAGCAGGATCGTGTCGGGGATCGCGATCTTGCCGATGTCGTGAAGCGGGCTCGCCAGCCGGATGCGCTCGCAGTGCTCCTCGGAGAGGTCGAGACGACGGGCCAGGAGGGCCGCGTAATGGCTCATCCTCTGGGTCTGCCGACCCTTCTCAGCATGACGGAACTCCGCCGCGATCGCGAGCCGCTCGATCATCTCGGCCTGCGCCAGGTAGAGGCGCCGCTGCGAGCGCTGGAGCCCGGCGACCGTGTGCTGGAGCTCCTCCTCCGTCGCGCGACGCTCGCGGATCTCGCTCTGTGCCGAGGCGTACAGGCGCGCGTTGTCGAGCGCGACCGCCGCAAGTTGCGCGAACCGCGTGAGCAGGGCGACTGCGCGATCATCGAAGAGACGATCGGGTCTGCGGTGCGCGAGCCCGATCACCCCGACCACGCTGCCCTCACCCTGCAGCGGCACGCCGACGCAGCTGCGGATCGGCAGATGGGCGAAGCAGGAGCTTGCGCCCTCCCAGCCCTCGTAGTCGCGCACGACGAGCGGCGAGCCGGTAGCGAGGATGCGTCCGGCGAGGCCTTCACCCTCCCGGAGCGACTGCCCAACCGTATCGGCGAAGACGCCGGTGCCCACGCGGATCGTCATGTGCGTGTCATCGCCCTCGTCGCAGAGGTACAGGAACCCGTCATCCGTCTCGACGAGGGCCGCAGCACGGTCGACGATGGTCTCCAGCAAGCCCGGAAGCTCGAGCCGATCGATCAGGCCGAGCGTTGTCTCGTGAAGCGCCTCGAGCTCTGCCCGCTGACGCGCGTCGACAGAGCCGTCCCCGGGAACGGCCTCATGAGAGCGCTCACTCATCTACCCCCGTGTATCGGGAATCCGGCCTACGTCCTTGAACGCGGAAAGGAGCGGCGGCCGGCGAGCGCGAACCGGGCGCCGTCCCAGAGCCGAGCGTCGATGGTCAGCGTCGCTTCGTCCCAATCGACGACATGGAGGCCCTGGGCCTCACCTCTGCGGTGGGGGCGGGGCCTGCCGAGGCCCGGTGCTGTCGTGAGCACGAGAGCTCCGTCACGACCCGAATCGGCGGTCACCTCGTGCATCTGGACGGCCGAGCTCTGGTGGATGTGCCCCCCCAGGACGAGATCGGCACCGGCTCCCGCCAGGAGTTCGACCACGCCGTCACGGTCGCGGAGGGGGCGCTTCCGCGTCGCCCGCCACGGTGCGTTCGCAAGCTGGTGGTGCAGCGCCACGACTCGCAACGCACTCGCAGTCGACGTCGTGAGCTCCCGTTCGACGTGCGCGAGCGACCGCTTGTCCAAGCGCCCGCTCTGATGGCGCCACGGCCGGGCCGAGCAGAGCCCGACGACGACGAGCGCCGGCGACCGCAGGACGGGCATGATTGTCCCGAACAAACGCTCGTAGCGGGTCCACGGTTGCACCAGGCGTCGCGCGGAGTGGGGAACGTCGTGGTTGCCCGGGACTGCCAGGACGGGCGCACCCAGACCCGCAAGGAGCTCCCGCGCAGCGCCAAGCTGCTCCGCCCGGCCGCGGTGCGACAGGTCGCCGGTCGCCACCACGAGCTCGGGCGCGACGTCCGCGATGATCTCCCGCAACGCGTCGACGACGTCCAGCGTCGCGCCACCGACATGAAGGTCAGAGATGTGGATGAGCGGCAAGGCGGGAGGAGGCTATCGTCTCGCAGCCCGATCCGGGGGCGCTTGGTAACGGGACCCCTCCCGTTGATGCCAAGCGGAGCCTCCGCCGCTACGAGCGCGCGCTCGTCGTCGCCGCGCTTCGCCTGGGAGAGACTCTGTCGCCGCGGCGAGCAATCAAGTGGCAAGCGCTGGTCGCCTGATGCCGTGTCCCCGGCCGTAGACCTGCTGTCCAGCGACTCGGCAGCGGTCGCGAACTGGTGAAACCAGGCCGAGTCACCGCCGACGAAGCGGCTACACTCGTCGTAGTGTCCGATCAGGCTCCAGAGATCTTCGACGACCTCTACCTCGGTCTCCGAGCGGGCGGCGCGCTGCGCAAGCAGCGCCGCGGCGAGCAGCTCACCGTCGAGGAAACCGAGGTGATTGGACGCTGGCGACGGCTCGCAGTCTGGCGCAAGGCCGTCGCGATCGGAGCCTTTGCCCTCGGCACGTTCGGGCTCGGCTTCACCATCGGCGGCCTGATCTTCAGCCGTCGCTGACGCCACCGACCGGCACCGCCTACGGGAGCCGCCCTGCGGCGGTGCCTCGCGTCGCTGAGCGTGCTCTGGTCGGGGGCCCGTACTGACGTACTGTTCCCCCTCCCGCCGCACACCCAGCGACACGTCGGAGGCGTCAGCGCTCTTCTGCGCACCGACCGCGGACGCTGGTGAGGCGTGTGCCTGCCCTGCGGCGGTGCTCGCGTCGCTGAGCGTGCTCTGGTCGGGGGCCACTGACGTACTGTTCCCCCTCCCGCCGCACACCCAGCGACACGTCGGAGGCGTCAGCGCTCTTCTGCGCACCGACCGCGGACGCTGGTGAGGCGTGTGCCTGCCCTGCGGCGGTGCCTCGCGTCGCTGAGCGTGCTCTGGTCGGGGGCCCGTACTGACGTACTGTTCCCCCTCCCGCCGCACACCCAGCGACACGTCGGAGGCGTCAGCGCTCTTCTGCGCACCGACCGCGGACGCTGGTGAGGCGTGTGCCTGCCTTCAGGCAGGCACCACCGGCGTGCGGAGACAGGCGCGGTCCTTGTCGGCGAGCGCGTTCGCGCAAGGGATGTACGAACACACGTTCGGCCGCTAGAATCGTCCTCTGATGCCTGCCGAAGAGCTCGTCGTTCACGGCGCCCGCGAGCACAATCTCAAGGACGTCACCGTCCGCTTGCCGCGGAACGCCCTCATCTGTGTGACGGGGCTTTCCGGCTCGGGCAAGTCGTCGCTCGCGTTCGACACGATCTACGCCGAGGGGCAGCGGCGCTACGTCGAGTCGCTCTCCGCCTACGCGCGCCAGTTCCTGCAGATGATGGAGAAGCCCGACGTCGACTCGATCGACGGTCTCTCGCCCGCTATCTCGATCGACCAGAAGACGACGTCACGTAATCCGCGCTCGACCGTCGGCACCGTCACCGAGATCTACGACTACCTCCGGCTCCTCTACGCGCGCGTCGGGCGGCCGCATTGCCCGATCTGCGGGCGACCGATCGCGGGTCAGAGTCTCGACCAGATCGTCGAGCAGATCCTCGCGCTGCCAGACGGAGCGCGGTTCACGGTCAATGCGCCGGTCGTCCGCGACCGCAAGGGTGAGTTCCGCGACGTGCTCGAGGAGCTCCGCCGAGACGGCTTCACGCGCGTGAAAGTGGACGGTGAGACAGTTCTGCTCGAGGACGAGATCACGCTCGACAAGAAGCTGAAGCACACCATCGAGGTGGTGGTCGACCGGCTTGTGCTCAAGCCCGACCTCCGCCAGCGGCTGACCCAGTCGGTCGAGACCGCCACCTCCCTCGCAGAAGGCCTCGTCGTCGTCGATCTCCTCGATGGCGCGCCCATCACCTTCTCCGAGAACTTCGCCTGCCCCGAGCATGGTGTCTCGCTGCCGGAGCTCGAGCCCCGCGTGTTCTCGTTCAACGCGCCACATGGCGCCTGCCCTCGGTGTACCGGACTCGGCGCCCAGCTCGAGATCGATCCCGACCTGCTTGTTCCTGACCCGTCGCTGACGATTGCAGACGGCGCGATCGTCCCCTGGTCGGTCGGCAACTCGGGCTTCTACGAGGGTGTCGTGCAGGCGATCGCGGAGCGCTACGAGATCAACCTCGACACGCCCTGGAACGACCTCTCGCCCGAGCGGCAGAGCCTGTTCCTGTACGGAACGAACGGTGAGCGGATTTACATCACCTACCGCAACCGGATGGGACGCAAGCGCCAGTACACGATGGCGTTCGAAGGGATAGTCAACTCGCTCCAGAGGCGGTACAAGGAGACCGACTCCTCGACGCAGCGCGAGCGCATCGAGGAGTACATGAGCTTCCGCCCATGCCCCGCGTGCAACGGCGCGCGGCTGAAGCCCGAGGTGCTCGCGGTGACGGTCGGAGGCCGCTCGATCCACGGTTTCTCCCAGCTGTCGGTCACGGCGGCGCTCGCATTCGTGGACGATCTCGAACTGACGCCGACCGAGGAGCTGATCGGACGGCGGATCCTCAAGGAGATCCGGGAGCGACTCACTTTCCTCGCCGACGTGGGTGTCGGCTACCTCCAGCTCGACCGCGCTGCCAAGACGCTCTCGGGCGGCGAGGCGCAGCGGCTTCGCCTCGCAACCCAGATCGGCTCCCAGCTCGTCGGTGTGCTCTACATCCTCGACGAGCCGTCGATCGGCCTTCATCAGCGCGACAACGACCGGCTGATCGGCACGCTCGAGCGCCTCAAGTCGCTCGGGAACACCGTGCTCGTCGTCGAGCACGACGAGCAGATGATGCGAACGGCCGACTGGCTCGTCGATATGGGCCCCGGGGCCGGTGAGCATGGCGGGTACGTGGTCGCCGAAGGCACCGCTCGTCAGGTGATGCGGGCGAAGGGCTCGATCACCGGCCAGTTCCTCTCCGGCGCCCGTCGGATCGCTGTCCCGGCACGGCGAACCGAGGATCGCGGCTCCTTCGCGGTCCGGGGTGCGAGCCAGCACAACCTGAAGGGAATCGACGTCGACTTCCCCGTCGGCAAGCTCATCTGCGTTACCGGCGTCTCCGGCTCCGGCAAGTCGACCCTCGTCAACGAGATCGTCTACAAGGCACTCGCGAACCGCCTTAGCCGCGTCCGCGTCAAGCCCGGCGAGCACGACGCCGTCGAGGGCGTCGAGGTGTTCGACAAGGTGATCGACATCGATCAGACGCCGATCGGCCGGACACCGCGCTCCAACCCGGCGACGTACACCGACCTCTTCACCCACGTTCGCGACCTCTATTCGCTGACTCCCGAGTCGAAAGTGCGTGGCTACAAGCCAGGTCGCTTCTCGTTCAACGTTCGCGGCGGGCGCTGCGAGGCGTGCAAGGGCGACGGGACGATCAAGATCGAGATGCACTTCCTCCCCGATGTCTACGTCCCCTGTGAGACATGTCACGGCCGTCGCTACAACCGCGAGACGCTCGAGGTGCGCTTCAAGGGCAAGTCGATCGCCGACGTGCTCGAGATGTCGGTCGAGGAGGCGCTCGAGTTCTTCGCCAAGATCCCGAAGATCCGTCGCCGGCTCCAGACGCTGCACGACGTCGGGCTCGACTACGTGAAGCTCGGCCAGCCGGCGACGACGCTCTCTGGCGGAGAGGCGCAGCGCGTGAAGCTCGCTGCCGAGCTCTCGAAGGTCGCGACGGGGAAGACCCTCTACATCCTCGACGAGCCGACGACCGGGCTTCACTTCGCGGACATCGAAAAGCTGCTGGAGGTACTTCAGCGACTGGTCGACAGCGGCAACACCGTGCTCGTGATCGAGCACAACCTCGACGTGATCAAGCAGGCCGATTGGATCGTCGACCTCGGCCCGGAAGGTGGGGACGAGGGAGGCGAGGTGATCGTCTGCGGCACGCCCGAGGAGGTCGCAGAGGTGGAGGGCTCGTACACGGGCCAGTTTCTCCAGCATGTACTCGCAGCCCCCGCCGCGGCTGCCGCGTAGCACTTGAGCGTGCGGGATAGGCCGCGTCGGAGCATCGTCGCAGCGATTCTGTTCGCGGTATCTGCGGGTTGTACCACGGCGATCGCAGGCCCATTCGCCTACTACGGCGCTGTGCTACTAGCGGAAGGGATTGCCAGCGAGATCGACGCACCACGCCCGACGATCGTGGGTTGTCGCGCTGGGGCTGCTCGCTGTCGCCGGAGTGTTGGCGATTTGTCACGGTCGTCCTGGCGAGGCGGGCGATCGTGGCCGTCGGCAGGCCGCTCGATCGCAGTGGCAGAGAAGTGGTAGAATAATGGTATACGCACTACCATCGACAAGGCGGGGCGCATAGTCGTACCCAAGGCGATTCGCGACGAGCTCGGCCTGGCGGGCGGCGCGGAGGTCGAGATCGTGCTCGCTGACGGCCGCATCGAGATCGAGCCTGCGGCAACGCACATGTGGCTGGAGCGGCGCAAAGGAATGCTCGTGGCGGTGACCGATCGCGAGATGCCTCCGCTCACCGCCGAGATGGTTCGGGAGACGCTCGAGCAGATCAGGCGGTGAAGGTCGCGGACTCGAGCACGGCGGTCGCGGCGTTCTCGTCCTGGCATCCTCAGCGCGAGCAAGCGCGGATCGCGCTCGGGCGCGCTCCGGGGATCGTCGCGCACGCGGCGTTCGAGGCGTACTCTGTGCTGACGCGGTCGCCGGAGCCGTTTCGAGCTCCGCCGACGATTGCCATCGAGTGGATCGAGGGTGTCTTCGGCAACAGGTGGCTTTCGCTGAGTGCTGGTGGAGCCCAGCTTGCGCTCCGACGCCTCCAGAGCGTCGGCGTTGCGGGAGGTGCGACCTACGACGGCCTCATCGCGATCACGGCCGCCGCCTCCGGCGCGGCCCTCGTCACGCTCGATGTTCGGGCGCTCGCGACGTATGCGCGTGTCGGCGTTGACGTTGAGCTGCTCTCCTGACCCTCGCTACGCTCCGTCGGTGAGCGCGACGCGCACGTGGTGGAGGCGGCTGCCGCTGATGTTCAGGCGGCCCGTGCCGGTCTTCGAGGCGCTACGCGATGAGGACGAGGAGAGCCGGGTTGCGCGCGAGGAGCCGATCCTGCTCGTCATCCTCCTCGCCGGCACTGCCGCCCTCCTGCTCACCCCGACGTGGCGGACGCTCATGGACGACGGCGAAGTAGCTGGCGTGGTGGACGCCTCTATCTACACCTTCATCGCCGGTGCCATTTCGGGCGCGGCCGGGTATTTCTTCGTGGGGCTCGCCGTGTACCTCGGCGCGCGCGGCATGGGGAGCCTCCTCCGCTTTCGCACAGCACGCCAGGTTCTCGCCTTCTCGTGCGTCCCCCTCGCGGCATCGCTCTTCGTCGTGCTGCCGATCGGCGTGGCTGCCTTCGGCGACGACATCATGCGAACGGGTGGATCTGACGCAGGGGTAGGAGGCGATCTCCTGCTCGCGCTCGGCATCGCGGCAGTCGCATGGTCGGCTGCTCTCCTCGCGGTCGGGATTCGGGTCGTCTACGGCTTTTCGTGGCCTCGTGTCGCCGGCACGGCATTCATGGCGAGCGTGTTCGTTGCGGCGATGGTCGTCACGCCCTCCGTGCTCTGAGGGACGTATCTGCTAGCACCGGGCCTCGCCACGAGCTCAACCTGGGGCGTTCGTCGTCTCCGCTTGTGTCGGTCGCTCCTCGAAGTTGGCGAGCTCATCCTCTGCCATCGCGTACGTGTGCTCCTCTGCCGGGAAGGTGCCTTGCCGGACGTCGGACGCATATGCCTCGAGCGCATCCCTGATCTCGCGTGAGAGGTTCGCATAGCGCTTGACGAAACGAGGAAGGTGCCCCTCCGTCAAGCCGAGCAGATCGTGGTAGACCAGGACTTGGCCGTCGCAGCCGGCGCCCGCGCCGATTCCGATCGTCGGAATCGACAAGCGCCGTGTGATCTCGCTTGCAACGGGCGCCGGGATCGCCTCGAGCACGATCGCGAAGCACCCGGCCGCTTCGAGCGCGAGGGCGTCCTCGATGAGGATGCGCGCCGCGGCTGCAGTCTTGCCCTGCGTCTTGAAGCCTCCGAGCTGCGTTGCCGACTGCGGTGTGAGGCCGATATGTCCGACCACTGGAATCCCTGCCTGCACGATCGACCGCGCGCGCGAGACCATCGGACCTGCGCCCTCGAGCTTCACGACGTCGGCCCGCGCCTCCTTGACGAAACGGATCGCATTGCGGACGGCATCCTCGTCGGACACCTGGTAGGAGCCGAATGGCATATCGCCGACCACGATCGGCCGGTGCACCGTGCGCGCCACGGTCCGTGTGAGGAATAGCATCTCGTCCATCGTCACGGGCACGGTCGTTCCCTCGTGGCCGAGCACAACCATCGCCGCGGTGTCGCCGACGAGGATCATGTCGATCCCGGCGTCCTCGGCGAAGCGGGCGCCGGGTGTGTCGTAGGCGGTGACCATCACGATCTTGTCACCGCGACGCTTCATCTCCGCGAGCTCAGGGAGTGGGAGCTTGCCGACTGGCATGCTGCTCATGGCGTGTCCTCCAGGGGGATGTTGTCGATTAGGCGGGTTGAGCCGACGCGCACGGCGGCGGCCAGGGTTGGGCGCTCGAAAGGTGCGATCTCGACGTAGTCGACGTCGAGGCCTTCGAGCAAGACGCGCGCGGTGTCGAGGTCGCGTGTGGCAAGCGCGCGTGGCAACGCCAGCGCTTGCGCTCGCTCCGTCGGGGAGAGCAGCACGTTCCGGGACGAGACCGCGAGCCCGTCCGCATCTCGGATCGTGGGCAAGACGCGGATGCTGAGCTCGAGCGCGAGGTCGCGGACGAGTCGGCGGACGACCTCCACCTGCTGCGCATCCTTCTGCCCGAAGAACGCAACGTCGGGACGCACGATCAGGAACAGCTTGAGACAGATGGTGGCAACGCCCCGAAAGTGCCCCGGACGGTACGCGCCCTCGAGGATCGCTCCGAGCTCGGTTACGTCGACCCAGGTCTGGAATCCCGGGGGATAGACCTCCTCGACCGCCGGCGCGAAGACGAGGTCGACTCCTGCTTCGGCGGCCTGCGCGAGGTCGCGCTCTTCGTCGCGGGGGTAGCGCGCGAGATCGGCTGCCTCACCAAACTGCGCCGGATTGACGAACAGGCTCATGACGACCGTCGCCGACTCGGCTCTCGCGGCCTGCAGGAGCGAGAGATGGCCGGTGTGCAGCGCACCCATCGTCGGCACGAGACCGATGCGGTCGCCACGTAGTGGCGTGAGCGCGGCGCGGATCTCGTCGATCGTCCTACAGACCCTCACGCGATCGCCGCCTGCGCGTGTCCTGCTTGGTGTGCCGTCAACTCGGCCAGCACGCGGTAGGCGGGCTCGAGGCCGGGCTCACGGGCGCGGATTGCCTCGAGATGCGCGTCCACGGTCGTCCAGTCCCCGCGTTCGATTGGGCCGGTCAGCTCGAAGTCGTTCTCGATCACACGCCGCATGAGCGGGTCGAGCGCCTCGTCGGGTACGTCCGCGTCCCGGAGGAGCGCCCCGGCGGCCCGGCGGAGGGTCACGAGATAGTTCGATGCGATCGCAGCTGCGGCGTGGTAGGTGCTCCGGTCGCCGTCTCGTAGCATGAACGGCCGCAGACCGAGGGTTTCGGCAAGCCAGCGTGCCGCCTCGAGCGCAGCCGGGTCCTCTCCGGTCAGCGCTCCCCAGGCGCCGTCGAGCTGCTCGGGCCCGCGTCGCAGCGTGAAGGTCTGCAACGGATGGACGGAGAAGCGGCGCACGTGCGGATCGAGTGCCGAGAGCGGAGTCGCTCCGCTCACGTGCGCGACCCACGGCCCGGGCGCGATCGAGGCCGCTACGTCCGCTATCGCACGATCCGGAACACACAGAAGCACGAGCTCGGCAGCGGACGCCACGACAGCGACGCCACGCTCGCTGAGGCGCCCGACGATGGCCGAGCCGACGCGTCCTGCGCCGCCAATAACCTGGATGCTCTTCATTGTGGTCTCGCTCCAGTTCCCTGCGGATACCGGGCTTCGTTGCGAAGTATACGCGGGTGGAAGGTCGTGCGAGGCGTGCGTAGTCCGAAGGCTTCGGGCGACCAAGCGGCGCCCAGCGCAAAGATCCGAGCCAAGTAACAGACTGTTACTTGGCTCGCAAGCGCTCGCGGAGATGGTCGCGCGCCGCGGGCCACTCCGAGTCGAGGATGCTGTACCACGCGCTGTCGCGGTTCTCGCCGCCGCGCACGAGCATATGCTGCCGATGAATGCCCTCGAACTGCGCCAGGAGCGCCGCGATCGCGGCACGCGAGCGCTCATTGCGCGCATCCGTCTTGAGCTCGACCCGCCGGCAGCCGAGCCGCCCGAACGCATCCTCGAGCTGAAGGAGCTTTGCCTCGACGTTCGCTCCTGTCGCCCACGCCGACGGCGTGAGCCAGGTCCAGCCGATCTCGAGGGTGCGCCACTCCGGGTGAAGCGCAAGGTAGCGCGTCGAGCCGATCACCTCGCCTGACCCCTGCGCGACCGTCGCGAACGGAATCTCGAGCCCACGCGCTGCCTGGTCGAGGGCAGCAGCGAGTAGCTTCCCGATCTCCGGGCGGGTCCGGGGTTGCAGGATCGGGAGGAACTCCCACGTGCGTGGATCGCGCGACGCACGCCAGAGGCCCTCCTCGTGCTCGAGCGCGAGTGGCTCCAGCCTGATCAGCCGCCCCTCGAGACGAACTCCACGCCACGATCCCATCGGCCGGGACGCTACACTGCGCCAATGCCGATCTACGAGTATGCGTGCATGACCTGCGAGGGGCACTTCGACGAGCTCGTCCGCAGCGATGGCCAAGTCGTCCTCTGCCCGCAGTGCGGAGCCGGGAACGTGCTGAAGCAGATGTCGACGTTCGCGGTCGCCGGTGCACGGTCGACTCCATCGTTCAGCAGCAGCACGGGCGGTGGCGGTGGCTGCTGCGGCGGCGGTTGCGGCTGCGGCTGAGCCGCCTGTCCGGACATCGTCGTAAGCTGCGGCCATGACCGATGTCGCCGATCGCGCGACGGCTCTCCGCGCATACGCCGAGGAGACGGCGGGGTGCGTTCGCTGTGCTCTCGCCCAGGGCCGGACGCAGGTGGTGTTCGGCGCAGGAAACCCCGATGCCGACCTGCTGTTCGTCGGTGAGGCACCAGGCTTCCACGAGGACAAGAACGGCATCCCGTTCGTCGGTCAGGCCGGCAAGCTGCTCGACCGGTTGCTGCTCGGGATCGGCCTGCAGCGATCCGAGGTCTTCATCGCCAACGTGCTCAAGTGCCGGCCTCCGCAGAACCGCGACCCTCTCCCCGAGGAGATCGCGGCGTGCGAGCCACATCTCTTTCGGCAGATCGAGCTGATCCAGCCAAAGCTCGTCGCTACGCTCGGCAACTTCGCCACCAAGTTGCTGTCGGGCAAGCCGCTCGGGATCACCCGCGTCCACGGCCAGGAGCAGAGCGTCTCGCTCGGCGGGAACAGTGTCGTTCTCTATCCTCTCTACCACCCGGCTGCCGCTCTCTACACACCGCGCATGCTGACGGTGCTCGAAGAGGACTTTGCTCGCATCCCCGAGCTGATCGAGCGAGTCGGCGCGTTGCTCCCGTCCACCGCCGCGGCGCTGTCCGACCCCTTGCCCGAGCGAGCACCCGAGCCCCAGGTCGTCCAGCTCGGACTGTTCTAGAGGCTTGATGGAGCTCATCTCGGGCGCGCCCGAGGCAACCGAGGCGCTCGCGGCGCGGCTTGTCGAGCGGCTCGAGCCGGGCGACGTCGTTGCACTGCGAGGTGAGCTCGGGTCCGGGAAGACGACCTTCGTACGTGGAGCTTGTCGCGCAGTCGGCATCGAGGGGCCGGTGACGAGCCCGACGTTCACGATCGGGCATCGCTACGCAGGGCGTGTCGCCGTTTCACATCTCGATCTCTACCGGTTTGCCGACGTCACCCCCGCCGAGTGGGCCGATCTCGAGCCATACTTCGACGACGCGATCGTCTTTGTGGAATGGCCGAGCGCGGGAGCCGCTGCCTTTCCGCCGCCTCGCGTCGAGGTCGCGCTCGAGCACGTCGATCCGGTCACGCGCCGGATCCGCCTCGACTCGTCGGAGGCTGCACTGCTACAAGGACTCGATCGTGCTTCTCCTGGCCTTCGACACGGCGACCGATCGCGCGACTAGCGCGCTTGTGGCGGGAGCGACAGTGCTCGGCGAGCGCGTGTCGCGGCCCGGCGCGTTCCTCACCGATGTCGACGCGTTGCTCCGCGCTGCTGCGATCTCCCCGCAGGAGCTCGACGCGATCGTCGTCGGCACGGGGCCGGGGAGCTTTACCAGTACGCGGATTGGCCTTGCATCCGCGCGCGGACTGGCACTCTCGCTCGAGATCCTGGTCGCCGGCGTCTCGACGCTCGACGCGCTCGCGATCGACGGGGCCTTTCCGGTGATCGACGCCCGTCGGCACGAAGTGTTCGTCCCGGGGCCGCGTACGGCACGCCCCGAGGAGCTCGCGCTCGAGCCGGGAACGCTCTGCGTCGGAGATGGAGCCGTCAGGTACCGGAAGGCTCTCGAGGCTGCCGGTGCCGTCGTCCCACCCGACGACAGCGACCTCCACGTGCCCTGGGCCCGTCATCACGCAACACTTGCAACGAGCTTCGGTGCCGCCGACGCTGTCGAGCCGATCTACGTCCGTCAGCCCGACGCCGACCGGGCGCTGGCACGATGATCGAACTCCGTCCGCTCGACCTCTCCGACCTGGACGCGATCGAAACGATCGAACGGGCGTCATATCCCACACCGTGGTCGCGTTCGATGTTCTCGACCGAGCTCGCCAAGCCGAGCTCTCTCTCGCTAGCCGCCGTCGAAGGCTCCGTGCTCGTCGGCTACGTGGTGATCTCGAGATACGTCGACGCGTGGCACATCATGAACGTCGCCGTTGCACCTACTCACCGCCGCACCGGTATCGCCTCCCGGCTCCTCGAGCGGCTGTTCGAGCTCACCCGCGACGATGCGCGGCGCGGCTACACGCTCGAGGTGAGGGTCTCGAACGCCTCGGCGATCAGGCTCTACGAGCAGCTCGGCTTCGTTGCGCGCGGAACGCGTCGCGCCTACTACACCGACAACCGCGAGGACGCGCTCATCATGTGGCGCGATCACGTCCCGGGTAGCGCCGAGGCCGTGTGATGACGCTCACACTCGGCATCGAGACGTCTTGCGACGAGACCGCCGCTGCCCTCGTGAGCGACGACGGCACCGTGCTCTCGTCGGTCGTCTCGTCGCAGGCGGAGCTTCACGCACGCTACGGCGGAGTCGTCCCAGAGGTTGCCTCGCGGCGTCATCTCGAGCTCGTCGGTCCCGTCATCCGCGCAGCACTCACCGACGCGAGCGTCTCGCTGGACGACGTCGAGCGGATCGCGGTCACGCAGGGGCCGGGCCTGATCGGCGCGCTGCTCGTAGGCTTGAGCGCTGCGAAGGCGCTGGCGTGGTCTCGTCAACTACCGCTCGTTGCGGTCGACCATCTCCACGGCCACGTGGCCTCACTCTCGCTCGGCGAACACGCCGCCGAGCCACCGTTTCTCTGCGTCCTCGCGAGCGGAGGGCACACCCTTCTCCTCGGCGTGCGAGGGCCGGGGGAGATCGTGTGGCTCGGCTCGACGATCGACGATGCGGCTGGCGAGGCATTCGACAAGGGAGCTCGCCTGCTCGGCCTCGGCTATCCGGGCGGCCCCGCGCTCGACCGGCTCGCGGCGAGCGGCGATCCGGATGCCTATGCGTTCCCCGTTGCGCGCGTGCCGGGGCTCGACTTCTCTTTCTCGGGGCTCAAGACAGCGCTCCTGTACGCCGTGCGCGATCTGCCGCCGGCGGAGCTCGAGGAGCGTCGCGCAGATCTTGCCGCGTCTTATCAGCGTGCGATCGTACTCGCGCTAGTGGGGCGTGCTCGCGCGGCGGCCGCCCTGCACGACCTCGACCGGATTGCGCTCGTTGGGGGCGTCGCTGCGAACTCTGCGCTACGGGCGGCGCTGCCCGAAGCGACGTTCGCACCGCTTGCCTATTGCACCGACAACGCTGCGATGATCGCGGCGGCAGCGAGCTTTACGCCGGCGCTCCCCTATCCGACGTACCTCGACCTCGACGCGTATGCCTCGAGCCGGTAGGGCGAGCACGGCCCTCGGCGCGGCCGCCGCCGCGCTCACTCTCGTGCTCGCGGCAGCCGGGGTAAGCGCGGGTTCGGGGCGGGCTGCGCAGCCCGCTGAGGCCTGGGCTGGGCTCCTCGGGGGTCGACCTGCCGCGCTGCTCGGCGATCGCTACATCGTGCTGCTTCGACTCCCGTCGCTCGCCGACCGTGTTCGCCAGGTGGGCGGTCAAGCGACGGAGGAGGAGATGCGGGGGTTCACGGCCGCAGCGCGTGCCGCTCAGAAGCGAGTGCTGTTCCGGTTGGCGATCCACGGGATCCACATCGACGTCGACCAGAGATACGTGCGCGTCGTCAACGGCTTTGCCGCCGTCCTCACCGCGCGCGAGGTGGTCGGGCTCGAGTCGGCGCCTGAAGTCAGAGGCGTGTGGGCTGTGCGTGCCGGTTATCCGGCGGCGCTCTCCGATCGAGATGCACGCGCGCCGAACCTGCCGCCCAGCGCGGGGGCGGGTGTCACGCTGCCGGGCTTCCGCGGCACAGGTGTCGTGGTGGCCCTCCTCGACACCGGTGTCGACGTCGATCACCCGTACCTGCGCGCGCACCTTCTTCCCGGGATCGATGTTGTCGATCCGGGCGGCGCGGCTGTGGCCCGTGAAGATCCGACGACGTCGGGGCACGTGGAGAGGCACGGGACCGAGCTGGCAGGGATCGTCGTCGGAACGGGAGGCCCCCACGGCCTACACGGCATTGCCCCGGGCGCGGCCGTGCTCCCGATCCGAGTTGCCGGTTGGCAACCCGACACATCCGGTGGTGTCGCCGTCTACAGCCGCACCGATCAGGTTCTGGCGGGGCTCGAGGCAGCCGTGGATCCAGATGGTGACGGCGATGCGAACGATGCCGCTCGGATCGCGCTCGTCGGCGTGAGCGAGCCGTACGCCGCGTTCGAAGACGGGCCACTCGCTCGCGCGGTTGCTGGCGCGCGCGACCTCGACACGCTGGTCGTCGCACCGGCGGGAAACGACGGCGGCGGTGGGCCGAGCTACGGGAGCATCGGCGGGCCCGGCGGCAGTCCCGCAGCGCTGGCGGTGGGCGCTGTCGACCAGCGCGGCCTGCGGCCCGCCCTCCATGTGCTCGTCCGGGCCGGACTCGACGTGCTGGTCGAGGGCACACATGCGCTCGCAAGCCCCACCGCGCCTGGATCGCCGATCGAGGCGCCCCTCGCCGCGGCACCCAAGCGGAGCGGGCTTCGTGGGTGGTTCGACGACGGCTTCAGCCTCGCGGCCGGGAAGGCGATCCTGCTACCACGGGATGTCGCGTCTGCAGACGCGATCCGGGACGCCGCGACTGCCGGTGCTCGCATCATCCTCGTCGACGGAGATCTTCCGGCCGGTTCGCTCGGCTCAGACGCCACCCTTGGCGCGCCCGTGTTCGGCGTCCCGCGTGCCACGGCCGATCGCCTGCGCTTTCAGTTGCGATCGGGCCGGGAGATCAGCGTCTCGGTTGGCGCGGTAACGGTGGGAGCGAACGCGGGCGGTGGGGAGGTCGCGCCGTTCAGCTCCCAAGGGCTGGCCTTCGGGGGGAGCATCAAGCCGGAGGTCGTCTCACCAGGCGTTGGGCTTGCCACGTCGTCGCCAGGTCGCGGTCAGGACGGACTCGCGCGTTACGGAGCCGTCAACGGGTCAAGCGCGTCGGCCGCCGTCGTGGCGGGTGCCGCTGCCGTGCTGGCCGACGCGCGACCTGATCTCGACGCGGTAGCCTTGAAGAGCGCGCTCGTAACGACGTCTCGTCCGATCGAGATCGGCGGAGCAGGCCGGCTCGACCTCGAGGGTGCCGCTGCGACAGAGGTCTCTCTCTCGGAGCCGTCCGTGAGCTTCGGCGCGATCGATGTCCCAGGCGTGACCCTGACGAGGAAGATCGTGGTTCGGAATCTCTCCACGCGCCGCCTGCGACTCGATCTCCAGGCGGCCCGCCCGGAGGCAGCGACGGGGCCGGACGTACGTGTCGAGCCGCGGCGTCTCGGACTCGCGCCCGGCCGCTCGGCGGCGATCACCGTCATCGTTCGCCCCACCTTGCTCCCCGAGGCCCCGGGGGCGCTCAGAGGCGCTGTCGTGATCCGGGTGCGCGATGGGCGGCTCCTACGCGTGCCGTGGTCGATTGCCGTTCCCGTCGCCGACCAGCCGCTTCTGAGCCGGGTCGTGCTCTCGCGCCGCTCCTTTGTCCCCTCCGACACGAGCCCGACCGTGCTCAGCTTCTTTGCGGGTCGGGTTGACGGGAGCGCCGAGCGACCGAGCGTGCTCCCACTCGACCAGCTCACGGTAGATCTCCTCAAGTCGGGGCGGCGGACGGGAACGCTCGTCTCCCTTCGCGACGTGCTCCCCGGCCGGTACGCAATCGGCCTGACCGGTAGGAGCACGGCCGGGAAGCGGCTGCCGCCGGGGCCGTACGCCGTCCGTGTTCGAGCCCGTGGGATCGACGGCGGTCCGGTCACGTCGCTGACGGCTTCGTTCGTCATCGAGCAACCGCGGTAGAGTCCTCGTGGATGCTGGCCGGAGGTCGACGATGGCCGTAAGGGAGACGCCCGCGGAGCACCGCGCGGACACGTTCGACGATGCGCGCGCACAGGTCGCGCGCGTGGCCACGATCTTCGGGATCGACGAGAGCCTGATCCGGGTTCTCGCCGAGTGCAAGAAGACGATCGAGGTCTCGATCCCGGTGCAGATGGACGACGGCTCCGTCCAGATCTTCGACGGCTTCCGGATCGTCCACAACGTCACGCGAGGTCCCGCCAAGGGAGGGATCCGTTATCACCCGGCTGTCACCCGCGAGCAGATCAAGGCGCACGCGATGTGGATGACCTGGAAATGCGCGTTGACGGGTCTCCCGTTCGGCGGCGCCAAGGGTGGAGTCGTGTGCGATCCGACAACCCTCTCCGTCGGAGAGCTCGAGCGGCTGACCCGCCGCTACACGACCGAGATCATCAACGACATCGGTCCCGAGAAGGACATTCCGGCGCCCGATGTCGGCACGAACGCGCAGGTGATGGCCTGGATCTTCGACACGTACTCGATGAACGTCGGCCACTCCGTCCTTGGGGTCGTCACCGGCAAGCCGCTCGCACTCGGTGGCTCCGTCGGGCGTGTCGAGGCGCCCGCGCGTGGCGCGCTCTTCTGCCTCAGGGCGGCGATCCAGAAGCGCGGTGGCAAGCTCGACGGCACGCGCGTCGCGATCCAGGGCTTCGGCGCCGTCGGCTCGACGCTGGCTCGACTTCTCGCTGCCGAGGGCGTGCGGGTCGTGGCCCTCTCCGACTCGAAGGGGGGCGTTTCGAACCCCTACGGGATCGACGTCGCGGCTGCGACGTCGCACAAGCAGGCGACGGGCCGGCTCGCCGGACTGCCGGGCACGGACGACGTCACGAACGACGAACTGCTCGAGCTCGAGTGCGAGGTGCTGATGCCCTGCGCCCTCGAACAGGTGATCACAGTCGAGAACGCCGACCGGGTGCGTGCCTCGATCGTCTGCGAATGCGCGAATGGGCCGGTCACCCCTGCGGCTGACGACGTCCTCGACGGACGTGGCGTGCTCGTCCTCCCGGACGTCCTCGTGAACGCGGGCGGCGTCGTTGTCTCCTACTTCGAGTGGGTGCAGGGCCTCCAGGAGTACTTCTGGAAGGAGTACGAGGTCAACGCGAAGCTCAGCGACATCATCACCCGAGCGTTCGAGGAGACCTGGACGACCCGTGAGCAACACGGCACCAACATGCGCATGGCCGCCTACGGAATCGCGGTCCAGCGTGTCGCGGAAGCATCGACGATCCGTGGCCTTTACCCCTGAGCGGGGAACCACATGGTTCCCCCGCTGGCATCTCCTTCCGCGCGGCGCGTGGCAGAGCGCGTAACAGGCCTCAGGCCGGGCGAAGCTCGGCTCCGGCCGTCGACCGTGGCGCATGGGCCGGCACTGTAAGCGCGTACAGGTCTTCGTGGCGCCGGGCTGTCACCTCTGTGAGCGGACGCTCGCGGTGGTCCGCGAGTTGTGCGGGGAGCTCGGCTGCCCGTGGGAGGAGATCGACATCTCGAGCGACCCCGAGCTCGAGCAGCGCTACCGGGAGCACATTCCGGTGATCGAGATCGACGGCGAGCGCGCCTTCACGTACTTCGTGCACCCACACGCTCTCCGCCTGCGCCTCGCATAACGCTTGTTCGAGCCTCGCAGGGGCGACGTAGGCAGAATGTGGCGCGTTGTCACAAAGTCGGGGCGAGGACGAAGGAGTGCGCGTGGCGGAGCGGTTGACGGTCGGGGTTGCAGCTCGGTTGAGTCGCTATCTGCAGGTGCTGACACAGGCCAGGAAGATGGGGAAGGACAGGATCTCCTCGCAGGAGATCGCCGAGTACACGAACATCAATGCAACCCAGATTCGCCGTGATCTCTCGGGCTTCGGCAAGTTCGGCAAGCGCGGCGTGGGCTACAGCATCGATTCGCTGCTCGCAGAGATCCGGCGCATCCTGCGTACGCAGGGCCAGCACAACATCGCACTCGTCGGCGCAGGCAGGCTCGGTGAGGCGATCGCGGGCTCTCCGATCTTCGCCGAGCATGGGATTACGATCGTTGCCGTCTTCGACAGCGATCCGGCCAAGATCGGTACCCGGCTTGGCGGGGTCGAGGTGAGCGCGCTCAACCGTATCGACGAGATCGTCCGCGAGAGCAACATCATCGTTGGTGTTCTCGCGGTTCCCGCCGAAGCCGCGCAGGATGTCGCGAACCGCCTCGTGCGCGCCGGCGCAAAGATCATCTTCAACTACTCGCAGGCATTGCTCGACACACCCGCGGACGTGCAGGTGCATACGTCGAATCCGGCTGTCGAGTTGCTCTACGCGCTGTACTTCCACTTGACGTAAAGCGCTGGAGCACTCCGGAAGGCATCCCGACCTCAACGTCGAACTCGGGGATCCCGTGCTCCGCTTCGCGCCTTCCCCAGCTCTCGTGATCGCGTGCATCGCCCTGGCGATCGCGATCGGCGGGACGAGCTATGCCGTGACCGCCGTTCCACACGGGAGCGTCGGTGCCGCAGAGCTCCAGGACGACGCGGTGACCTCGTTCAATGTGGTGGACGGTTCGCTCCGCGCCGCGGACTTCGCGAGCAACTCGCTTCCGGAAGGGCCACAGGGGCCGGAGGGAGCGCCAGGGCCACTCGGTCCGCCCGGTCCACAGGGGATCCAGGGGCAAAAGGGACCGACGGGCGCAAAGGGGGCAACAGGAGATCCGGGGCCCGCCGCCTCGCTCTCCGTCGGCGTGCGCTCGGTCTCCGGCACCGTCGCGCCGGGCTCGTCCCAATCTCTGATCGCGTCGTGTCGAGACGGTGAGACGGCAACGGGTGGGTCAGCCGGGATCGCCGGTGACAGCCAGAGTGGCTTTGTGGTCACGAGCTCGGCACCCGAGCCAGCGGGTGAAGGCGTGACGCCGACGTCTTGGAGTGCTACGGCGCAGAACGCGAGCAAGGTGGCGGTTCCGTGGACCGTCGTCGTCCTCTGCGCTACCACCTGACCGCCCCCTCATGCGCATCGCACTGTGGCACGGCTACCTCCTCGGCGGCACTGGCTCGAACGTCTACACGCGCTCGCTCGCCCGTGAATGGAGCCTCGCCGGGCACGACCTCACCGTCTTCTGCCAGGAGCCGAGGCCGGAGCTGTACGACCTCGGCGGCGCGCGGGTGATCCGCCCGGATGTTGGTGGGTTGCTGCCGGTCTTCGTGCTCGATCGCTACGAGGGCTACCGCGTCGTTCGGCTTCCCGAGTGCCCGCGGCCCGACCTCGAGCGCTGGGTCGCTGCCAATGCCTCCGCCGTTCGAACCGAGGGGGGGTTCGATCTCGTCTTCTGCAACCACGTCCTGCTCGGCGGCCCGGTCGGTTCGGCGACGGGCCTGCCGTACGCGGTCAAGGCGCACGGGTCGGAGCTCGAGTACGCGATGCGCGGCAACCAGGAGCTGTCCGCGTGGGGGAGGGAGACGCTCGCAGGGGACACAACGACCTTCGTCGGCTCGGAGCACATTCGCCGTGTGCTCGACGACGTCTGTGGCCCGGTCGAACGCGTCGTCGAGGTGCCGCCGGGAGTCGACATCGACGACTGGCGCCCGAGGGCACGTGACGAGGCACTGGAGGGCCTGCTCGCAGAGGCGGGAGGCGATCCGCCGAACCCAGCTAACGCGAACGAGCGACTGCCCGACGAGGGAAATGCCGGCCGGCTTGCCGCGTTCCTCGACGACGACCGTCCGCTTGTCGTCTACTTCGGGAAGCTGCTTTACAACAAGGGCGTCCACGTGCTGATCGAGGCACTCGGCGCGGTCGACGCACGGGCGGTGATCGTCGGATTCGGCGACTACCGCACCGAGCTCGAGCTCCTCGCGGGCAAGAACATCCTGTTCACGGGGCCGCTGGAACATCGCCACCTCCGCTATCTGCTTGCACTCGCCGATGCGTGCGTCGTTCCCTCGATCTTCCCCGAGGCATTCGGGATGGTCGCTGCCGAGGCTGCTGCGGCTGGTTGTCCGCCGCTCGTCGCCCGTCATTCCGGCCTTGCGGAGATCGCCGCCGGGCTCGAGGAGACATACCCGGTCGGGTTTCGAGACCTTGCCTCGTTCGAGACGGGCGACGTCGCCGATCTCGCCGCGAAGCTCGGGCGCCTGCTAGCTCTCGATCCTCCCGCGCGCGACGAGGTTCGCGCGGCGGCACGACGGGCGACCGTCGAGCGCTGGAGTTGGGCCGGTGTGGCGGAACGGCTACTCGCGGCCATCCCCTCGTCCTAGGGCGCGCCCACCGACTCCTGTGCACACCGTCGGCCGGCCGGCGCGACCCTACTATCATTACGAAAGCGATGGGCGACGCGCAGCGCATTCCGTACAAGCGGCTTCTCGAGGACGCGCGCGAGCGCTTCGAGGAGGCGGACGACTTCACGGTCGCCGTCGAGGAGGAGTTCGCTCTGCTCGACCCCGAGACGCTCGATCTCGTCAACCGCTTCGAGGATGTGCACGACGCCGCGCAGGGCACTGAGCTCGCGCCCCATCTCGTCGGCGAGCTGATCGCGTCCGAGGTCGAGGTCAAGACGGGTCGATGTGACCGCTTCGGCGAGGCCGCGTCCGCTCTCGTCCAGCGCCGGGAGCAGCTGCAGGCGCTCGTCGAGCCCCTGGGTCTCGGTCTCGGGGCAACCGGAACCCATCCCTGGGCCCATTGGAAAGACCAGCGGATCATCGACACCCCGCACTACCGCCGCAACAACGAGATCCTCCAGTACGTCGTCTGGCGCAACAACACCTTCGGGTTCCACGTTCACATCGGCATCCGCGGAGCCGACCGGGCCATCGCCGTCACGGATGCGCTGCGCTCATACCTGCCCGAGCTGCTCGCGGTCTCGGGCAGCTCGCCGCTTCTAGAAAGCGTGAATAGCGGTCTTCACTCGGCGCGCACACAGATCTTCACCCGCTTCTTCCCGCGTTGCGGAGTGCCCGATGCCTTCGGATCCTGGGCTGAGCTTGCGCGCTTCGTCCGCTTTCTGTACGAAACCCGGTCGATCGACGAGCATACCCAGCTCTGGTGGAGCATCCGCACGCATCTGTCCTTTCCGACGGTCGAGATCAGGATCTGCGACGCTCAGCCCGATATCCGGGATGCACAGGCGCTTGCAGCCCTCTGCCTGTCGCTCACGGCACGCGTGGCGCGCGCTCTCGACGAGGGCGAGCCGCTCCAGGTGCACCCGCACCGCTTGATCGAGGAAAATCTGTGGCGGGCGATCCGCTACGGGCTCTCCGGCGAGCTGATCGACTTCGCGGCTCGCGCCGCGATCCCGGCCCGAGCGCGGATCGAGAACCTGATCGAGTGGGTGCTACCCGTGGCCGAGGAGCTCGGCACCGCGCCGTTCCTGCGGGTGCCCACGGCGACCTCGGCGGAGCGGCAGGTCGCGCTCTACGAGCAGGGGGCGGAGCTCGCCGACATCTATGCCGCCGAGAATGCCCACTACCTCGGTCGGCAGGTCGTCTCCTCCTAGCCCGGTCGCTTCACCGGCTACTCGTTGGCGAGATTGTGATAGATAATTGCCCCGCGCCGAGTTGTCTCGGCGCTCATTTTGTGATGGGCGGGACTCGGAGGACGGATGGACTTCTTCAATGAACACGCCGTAGCGTTCGCACTTGTCTGCGCCGGCGTCGCGATCGCGTACGGGCTGTACCTGACCTACTGGCTGATGACCCAGCCGGCCGGCAACGAGAAGATGCAGGAGATCTCGCGGGCCGTTCAGGAGGGCGCTGCGGCGTACCTCAAGAAGCAGTACACCGCGATCGCCGCTGTCGCGGTCGTGCCGTTCCTCGTGCTCGGCTTCTACGACAAGCTCGGCTGGGGCACCGCGATCGGGTTCCTGATCGGCGCGCTCCTGTCGGCAGCAGCAGGCTTCATCGGCATGAACGTCGCCGTGCGGTCTAACGCGCGAACAGCGGAGGCGGCACGCGAAGGCGTCAAGCCCGCGTTCAATGTCGCGTTCCGCGCGGGCTCGGTCACAGGGCTTCTCGTCGTCGGTCTCGGCCTGCTCGGCGTTGCCGGCTACTACTGGATCCTGACCGGGTGGATCGGCAACACCCCCGAGTCCACGGTCGAGGACCTGATCGGGCTGGCGTTCGGCGGCTCGCTCATCTCCGTCTTCGCCCGACTCGGCGGCGGTATCTTCACGAAGGCGGCCGACGTCGGCGCCGACCTCGTGGGCAAGATCGAGGCGGGGATCCCCGAGGACGACCCGCGCAACCCGGCCGTTATCGCCGACAACGTCGGCGACAACGTCGGCGACTGCGCCGGAATGGCCGCCGATCTCTTCGAGACGTACGCCGTCACCGCCGTGGCCGTGATGCTGCTCGGCACCGCTTTCGGAGACTCGAGCCTGTGGCTCTACCCGCTCTCCCTCGGCGGTATCTCAATCCTCGCGTCGGTGATCGGGACGTTCTTCGCGCGCGTCGGTCGCGGCGAGAACGCGATCATCCTCGCGCTCTACAAGAGCGTCCTTGCCGCCACGATCCTCTCCGCGATCGGGTTTATCCCCGTCACGCGGGCGTTCGATGACGGCCCCTTCAGCTTCTGGCAGCTCTACGGCTCGGCATTGATCGGGCTCGGCGTGACATTCCTCCTCGTCGCGATCACGGAGTTCTACACAGGGACGCGCTGGAACCCCGTCAAGTCGATCGCGAAGGCGTCCCAGACCGGTCACGCCACGAACATCATCTCCGGGCTCGCCGTCGGGATGCGCGCCACGGCGGCACCGGTGATCGTGATCGCTGCCGGTGTGATCGCGGCCTACGAGATCGCCGGTGGTGGACGCGACGGGCTCTATGGCATCGGCGTGGCGGTCATGGCGCAGCTTTCGATGGCGGGCCTGATCGTCGCCCTCGACGCGTTCGGCCCCGTTACCGACAACGCCGGCGGCATCGCCGAGATGGCCGACATGCCGGAATCGGTCCGTGGCATCACCGACGCGCTCGACGCGGTCGGCAACACGACGAAGGCCGTGACGAAGGGCTACGCGATCGGCTCTGCCGGGCTCGCCGCGCTCATCCTTTTCGACGAGTACACCCGCGGGCTCCGGGACGAGGGCCTGAATACGCTCTTCTCCCTGTCCGACCCGTACGTGATAGCCGGGCTCTTCATCGGCGGGATGATGCCGTTCCTCTTCGCCGCGCTTGCGATGACGGCGGTCGGCCGAGTGGGCGGGGAGGTCGTCGAGGAGGTACGGCGCCAGTTCCGCGAGGATCCGGGCATCATGGAAGGCACTTCTCGCCCCGACTACTCGCAGGCCGTGGGCATCGTTACTCAGTCGGCGATCCGGGGCATGCTGGCGCCCGCGTTGATCCCCGTTCTCATCCCGATCGCCGTCGGCATCATCAGCGCCAAGATGCTCGGCGGCCTCCTGATCGGAACCATCGTCACGGGCCTGTTCCTCGCGGTCTCAATGACCTCTGGCGGCGGCGCCTGGGACAACGCGAAGAAGATGATCGAGGATGGGCTCTACGGTGGTAAGGGCTCCGAGGCCCACGCTGCGGCGATCACCGGCGACACCGTCGGGGACCCGTACAAGGACACGGCGGGCCCCGCGATCAACCCGATGATCAAGATCGCGAACATCGTCGCGATCCTCATCATTCCGCTGATCGTCTCGATCCACGGCTAAAAGGCGTGGGGGAGAACCTGCGGTTCTCCCCCACGAGCCCCCTCTCCCTTACGTTGTGGCAGGGCATGGCCGCGCTTGGCCTCCCGGGCGGCGAAGCCGCCCTCCGGCCAATGGATGCCGGCTCATGCAGTGGGGGCTGCCACGCGATGGGCGACGTTCAGGGTCGCTAGGTACGTTTTCGAAACGGTCTGGCCGGGCCGTGCCTCGATCCGGCGGCGGATGCGGTGGTAGAGCTCGCCGCGAGCACGGCTGTTAAGGGCCCGGTGGTTGGAGTAGGTGTCGAGTACTGCGAGGTAGCTGTCGGCTGAGTAGATCACGTCCCAGAGGTACCGCCGGACCCCGATCGTCCTGAAATAGGGAGTCGCTTCTATCTCGGCGCTCAGGTCGCCGACAGCGTCCGGGTGAGGAGGGGGGCTGACCTCGTCGGTGGGAGCGAGGATGTCATAGTCAGCCTGCACATCGAGCCAGAACGGATCGGCGTCATCCAGTCGAACATGGCGGGTCTCAACAATCGCCAGTGCGCCGCCTTCCCGTATGGCCTGTGCCGCTTGTTCATATCGCGTCGCCGGGTCGAGCCAGTGGAACGCCGTGAACGCTGCCACAGCGTCGAACGATCCTTCCGGCGCATTCCATTGCTCGAAGTCGGCGGTGACGACCTCAACCGCCGGAAACGCTCGCAGCCTTCTGCGCGCGACCTCCGCGAGCCGCGCACCAAGTTCGATGCCTGTGAGCTGGAACCCGCGCTCCGCCAGCGCGACGGTCGCCTGACCCGTGCCGCAGCCGATCTCCAGAATCCGTGCTTCCTTCGGTATATCGGCGAGCCCCACGAGATCGTCGAACAACGTCGTCGGGTAGCGAGGCCGAGAGCGGTCGTAGAGATCGGCGACGTCGTCGAACGTCGTCCGCAAGCGGCGTCGATCCGGTGCCGAGGGCATTGCGAGATGATGCACCCTCGGTGACCCTCGTCGGTCGGCGGACTCGGGGTTAGGGCGCGAACGGGTTCTGGATTCGCACGCCGGCGATGGTTGTGCCGTGCGCGAGGTCTTCTGTGATGACGGTGTCGCACCCGGCTGTTCTCGCTGCTGCCACGATCTGGGCGTCCCAGAATGAGAGCTGCGCGTCCCGGCTGAGGGCGATCGCTTCGCGCACGAGAGTCGCGTCGGTGGGAACGACGGGGAGCTCTGCGAGCTCGCCGACGGCAGCCGCTGCGTCTACTTCGCTCATCGGCTGGACGAGCTTCCGTGTGACGACGACATAGAACTCCGCAAGTACCTGCGCGCTCACCATGAGGTCAGCGCCACGATCGGCCAGGAGCGCCCGCGCGGCATCCCGCTTGCGCGGGTCGGCGTCATCGACGCTGTAGACGAGAACGTTCGTGTCGACGAAGCACCGCGTCTCAGCGGGCATGGATCTCGTCGCGCGACCACGACCGTCCCTCCGGCCCGCTCGACGCACGTGAGCTGGCCGCGATGTCCAGGAAGGCCGAGATTCCTGCGCGCGCCGACGCGCCTACGTACTGTTCGAGGTACGCGCGCACGACCGCGTTGACCGACGTGCCCTGCTCGAGTGCACGGATACGCGCCTGCCGGAGCAGCGTCTCGTCGATCGCAAGAGTCATGTTCGTTGTGGACACGATATAAGTGTAACACGATATACGTGTAGAGTGCGGGCTAGGGTGATGCAGCCCGGCCTCGCTAAACGAAGGGGTTCTCTACCCGCACGCCCGCGTAGTTCTCGCCGTGGGACAGGTCTTCCGAGAGCACGACCTCACAGCCGACCGCGCGGCTTGCCTCGAGGATGGCGGCGTCCCAGTACGAGATGCCGAAGCGTTCTCGGGTCGCGAGCGCGGCGCGCATTACACCGGTCGTAATCTCCTGGACAGGGAATCGTTTCTTCATAGCCTGATCACGCCGTGACTCGAAGGGACGAGAGGCGATCGCGAGAACGAGCGCGGGCAGCACAGCGCGCCAAGTAACACTCTGTTACTTGGCGCGCTGTGCGCGTTTGCTCAAGGCTCCCGTCGCCTGCCTCCCTAAGATGCCTCAGTGCCCAGCCGACGCAGACGCGAGGTCGAGCTCGAGCGGGTCCTGGGGACACCGGCGCTCTTTGCGACCGCGTACGGCAACGTCGGCTCGTCGATCTACTACGCGCTCGGCCTCACTGCGGTCTACGCCCTCGGTCTGACGCCGGTCGTCTTCCTCGTGGCGGGCGTCATCTTCGCGGCCACCGCCGCCACGTATGCGGAAGGGACAGTCCGCTATCCGGAAGCGGGAGGCTCGTCGAGCTTCGCGCGACATGCCTTCAACGAGCTCGTCAGCTTCAACGCGGCGTGGGCGCAGATGCTCGTGTACATCGTCACCGTCTCGACGTCTGCGTTCTTCGTCCCGCACTACCTCTCGATCTTCTGGGAGCCACTCAAGACGAACCCGTGGGACATCATCGCGGGGGCGATCGTGATCATCGTCCTCGTCGCCCTCAATATCGTCGGCGTCCAGGAGGCGGCAAAGCTGAGCATCACGCTCGCCGTGATCGACTTCGCGACGCAGGTGCTGCTCGTCCTCCTTGGCTTCGTCCTCGTCTTCAGCCCCGAGATCCTCACCTCGAACATTCACTGGGGCACCGCTCCAACCTGGTCCAACCTGGCGATCGCGATCCCCGTCGCGATGCTCGCGTACACGGGGGTGGAAACCGTCTCGAACCTTGCCGAGGAGGTGCGCGAGCCGTCGCGCAGCGTCCCCGATGCGTACAAGCTCGTCGCCGGAGCGGTGTTCGCGATCTACTTCACGCTGCCGCTGATCGCCCTCTCTGCGCTGCCGGTCAAGGAGATCGACGGGCAGCTTACGACGCTCCTCGCGCTTCCGCCCGACCAGGGCGGCTATGCCAACGACCCGATTCTCGGTCTCGTCGACAACCTGGGCCTGTCCGGGCTGACGCTCGACGCCCTTCAGATCTACGTGGGCGTCTTGGCTGCGACGATCCTCCTGATCGCCACCAACGCGGGCGTGATCGGTGCGTCCCGGATCACGTACTCGATGGCGAGCTACCGGCAGCTGCCGGAGATCTTCCGTCGCCTCCATCCGCAGTTCAAGACGCCGTGGCTGTCGCTCATCATCTTCGCCGGGATTGCGCCGATCCTGATCATCCTGCCCGGGGACACCCAGTTCGTCGGCACGCTCTACTCCTTCGGCGCCACGCTCTCGTTCACCGTCGCTCACTTCTCGCTGGTGCGGATCCGGATGAAGGACGGCAGTGCGAGCGGGGACTTCTACCGTGCGCGCCCGAACATGCGCATCGGCGGCGTCTCGTGGCCTCTGTTCGCGTTGCTGGGGGGCGCTGCAACGGGCATCTCCTTCCTCGTCATCGTCGTCCAGAACCCGACGACGCGCTGGGTCGGGATCGGCTGGCTCGCCCTCGGGCTCGTCGGCTACGCGATCTACCGGCGGCGGTTCGTCAGGAGCTCACTGACCGAGACCGTCAAGGCGCCGCCGGCTTTTGGCCCGGCGCTGGCTCTCGCGTACCGACGCCTCCTCGTTCCGGTTGTCTCGGGCCAGCCATCCGACGACGCCCTCGACGTCGCGTGCAGCCTGGCTGTCGAGCGAGGGGCCCAGATCATCGCGCTCAACGTGCTCGAGGTGCCACTCGATCAGGGCCTCGGAGCGGATCTGCCCGACCTCGAGTCGCGCGCCAACCGCGAACTCGACGAAGCAGTCGCGATCGGCGACTCATACGACGTGCGCGTCCTCGCCCGTCTCGTCCGGGCCCGAAACGCGGGCAAGGCCATCGTCGAAGAGGCCGAGCGGCGAGATACCGAGATCATCGTCCTCGGCACACCGAGAAAGACGCTCACGCGGGCTCAACGAGCTCTCTTCGGGCGCACGGTCGACTACGTCCTCCGGCACGCCCCGTGTCGGGTGATGGTGACGGCGTCCGTACCGGAGCACGTATGACTCGCTGGTACTCCCGCACCGTTCTCGTGTCGTCCGCGCTCTTCACAGTCATCGGGCTCGCGTTGCTGATCGTCACCGCTGCCCACGGGGGAGGCGCGGTCGGCTTTCTCCTCGGGGGCCTCTTCGTCGCACTCGGCGTTGCGCGCTTCACGCTCGAACGGAAGCGCAGCCGCTGATGGCCCGCAAGATCCACGGCTTCGAACGCGTTCTCGGCGCCCGCGCGCTCGTGGCCCTCGCCTACAGCGAGCTCGGCGCCTCGATCTACATCGCGCTTGGCATCGTCGCGGCGCAGGCCCTCGGGCTCACGCCCCTCGTGCTGCTCGCATCCGGGCTCCTGATCCTCGTCGTTGCGGTCTCCTACGCGGAGGGGATCACGGCGATCCCCGAGACCGGCGGCGCGGCGACCTTCGCACGTCGCGCCTTCAACGATCTCACGGCTTTCGCGACCGGGTGGGTGCTGTTCCTCGACTACCTGATCGTTATCGCCCTGTCCGCTCTGTTCCTGCCGCACTATCTCGGCGCCGCTCTCTCGCGGCCGGAGCTCACCGAGAGCCCGTGGGACGTGGTCGTGGCGGTCTTCGTGATCCTGAGCGTCGTCGTCTTCCGGCTGATCAGATACACGCGGGTCTCCACCCCGGCGATCGCTCTCGCAGTCCTCGATCTCGCCGTCCAGGTGATCGTCATCGTGCTCGGGTTCGCGCTCCTGTTCTCGCCGGACGTCCTCGTCGACGGGTTTGGGCTCGCCGAGGGCCAGCAGTGGCGGGATCTCGCGTTCGCGCTCCCGCTCGCGATGCTCGCCTACACCGGCCTGGAGACGGTCGCGAACCTCTCCGAAGAGGCGCGTGATCCCGGCCGGACGGTTCCGCGCGCGCTCTTTCCCGCGATCGGTCTCGTCGTAGTTCTCACAGCGCTGATCGGCGCCGTCGGCATCACGGCGCTGCCCGTGACCGGTGGTCAAACGGCCCTTGGTGGGGAGTGGCTGAACGCACCGATCATCGGCATCGTCTCTGCCTTCGACGGCGACCTTCCCTCCGCTGCGGTGGACATGCTGCGCGTTGCTGTCGGCCTCTCCGGCGCCTTGCTGCTCCTCGCTGCCGCGAGTGCTGCGATCTCGGGTTGCACGCGACTCGCGCATTCGCTCGGTGAGCACGGCATGCTGCCGCGCGAGTTCGGTCGCCTCGAGCGACGCGCCCTTGTGTCGAGCGAGGCCATCCTCGCGACGGGGACGATCGCGATTGCGATCGTGATCGCCTCGAGCGTGCTCGCGAGCGACGAGAGCACGTTCCTAGCGAGCACATACTCCTTCGGGGTCACGCTCGCGTTCACCGTGGCGCAGCTCGCGGTTCTCCGGCTGCGTCGCGTCGAGCCCGATTTGCCGCGACCGTTCCTGGCGCGCCCGGAGATTTCGTTCCGTGGGACGCGCTATCCCATCGCTGCGATCGTCGGCGCGCCGCTGACCTTCATCGTCTTCATCCTCGCGATCGTGACGCATCCGGGAGCGCGGTACGCGGGGCCTGCGTGGCTCGCGATCGGCCTCGCGATCTTCCTCGTGGTGCGAATCCGTAGCCAACACGGGCCGCGTACGGACGTCGCGTCGAGTGAGGCTCTGCCACCGGGAGCCGACTTCCGTCGCGTTCTCGTGCCGATGAAGCTCGGTGACATCGGGGAGGAGATGGTCGCGACCGCGGTTGCGCTTGCGAAGGAGAGAGGTGCGACGGTGGAGGCGATCTTCGTTGCGGCGGTGCCGCGGGAGCTGGCGCTCGATCGACCGCTCCCTCCGGACGTTCAGGCGCGCGCCGACGCTTCGCTGGAGGAGGCGCGGGCGCTCGGCGAGGACAACGACGTCGAGGTCGCAACCGCGACGGTGGCGGCCCGCTCGATTGGCCACGCGATCGTTGAGGAGGCGGTCAAGCGCGACGTCGACCTGATCGTGCTCGGCTCATCGCCGCGGTGGCGAAGGCAGTCCCGCTTCTTCTCTCCTACCGTCGATCACGTCGTCCGGTGCGCGCCGTGCGAGGTTCTCGTCGTCGCGTTCCCCGAGGGCGTGTTCGACGAGTGAGCGGACGGGGCAGCAGCTTCGTTACCCTGAGGAAGTGAAGGCGGTCGTCATCGGTTGCGGCAGGGTCGGCTCGGCCGTCGCGAAGCAGCTTGCCAGCGACGGCTGGGAGGTGACGGTCGTCGACGAGAAGGAAGACGCGCTAGCCCGTCTCGGGCCCTGGCAGGGCGAGTTCGTCGTCGGCCACGGCATGGACATCGACATTCTCACGCGTGCCGGCATCGAGGGCGCCGACGCCGCGGTCATCGCAACGAGCGGCGACAACACGAACATCGTGATCGGGCAGGTCGTTCAGAAGCGCTTCGGGGTCGGCTGCGTGGTCGTTCGCGTCCTCGACCCGGCCCGTGCCGAGTTCTACGCGAAGCGAGGTCTCCGCACGGTGTGCCCGACGCAGACCGCGATCTCCGTCCTGATCGACGCAGTGCGAGCCTCCGACGTGCGCCCCCTCGAGCCGAGCGGCGCGGCCTGATGTACATCCTCATCGCAGGAGGCGGCAAGGTCGGGAAGAACGTCACGCGGTCGCTGATCGACATGGGGCACGAGCTGACGCTGATCGAGCAGAGCAGGGCGCGGTTCGAGCGCCTCGAGGAGGAGTTCGGCCACGTACCGCTGCTCGGCGACGCGACCGAGATCAACGTCCTCGAGCGTGCAGGGATCGCGCGTCCTCCCGACCTCGTGCTCGCCGTCACCGGAGACGATGAGGACAACCTCGTCATCTCCCAGATCGCCCGCGAGGGCTACGGCGTCGAGAAGGTGATCGCCAGGGTCAACGATCCCCGGAATCAGGAGCACTTCGATCTGATGGGCATCACGCAGACGGTGTGTGCCACCGCCGGCCTGCTCGGGCTCGTGGAGCACGAGGTGCCCGAGCACGGTCTCGTGCGCCTGCTCGAGCTCCGTCGTGAGGGCCTCGAGGTCGTCGAGGTGCAGATCGACGCTGCCTCGCCGAGCGTGGGTGCGACCGTGGCGGCGCTCGAGTTGCCCGAGGGCTCACGGCTGATCTCGGTGATGCGTGGCGGGCACGCGGAGATCGCGGTCGGCACCACCGTTCTCCAGCCTGGGGATCAGGTGCTCGCGATCCTCCGACCAGGGCTCGAAGACAGCTTGCGGGAGACGCTGATCGGAAGTTGACCAGTCTGGGTCGTCGCGCGCGCGCCCGCTACCGTGTGCAGCTGCGTCGCGTCGTGGTCGCAGCCGCCGCAGCGGCGCTCATCGTTGGTCTCTCCGGCGCATCGGCCGCGGGCGACCGCCATTCGCTCCGGCTCGTTCCCGTGGTATCGGGCCTGTCCGCGCCGGTCTTTGTGACCGCCCCACCGGGCGAGAGCAATGCCCTCTACGTGGTGGAGCAGGGCGGACGCGTCCGGGTCGTCCGGAACGGCAAGCTCCAGGCGGCACCGTTCCTCGACGTCTCGAAGCTGATCGTGAGCGGCGGCGAGCAGGGGCTGCTCGGACTCGCGTTCCATCCGGACTATGCGGCGAACGGGAAGCTCTATGTGGACTACACGAACCGGAACGGCGACACGCGCGTCGTCGAGTATCACTCGAACGGGACGAAGGCGCTGCCCGGATCAGCACGCGTGCTGCTGTCCGTCGATCAGCCGTACAGCAATCACAACGGCGGCATGGTCGCCTTCGGACCGGACGGGAAGCTCTACGTCGGCATGGGCGACGGCGGCTCCGGCGGGGATCCGCACGGCAATGGCCAGAATCCCAGCACGTTCCTCGGCAAGCTCGTGCGGATCGACGTCGACCGAGTGGGCTCGAAGCCTGAGATCGCAGCACTCGGCCTCCGAAACCCGTGGCGGTTCTCATTCGACCGGGCAACCGGTGACCTCTACATCGGAGATGTCGGGCAGAACGCCATCGAGGAGATCGACTTCGTAAAGGCAGGCACGCAGGGGCTGCTCAACTTCGGCTGGAACGTCTACGAGGGACGCACCCCTTACAAGGACGGGCAGCTCGGCGGCGGCCGGCTCGTTCAGCCTGTGGCACAGTATCCGCACACTCAGGGCTGCTCGGTCACGGGGGGTTACGTCTTCCGCGGCAAGGGCCTACCGGGAGCGACGGGCACCTACTTCTACGGCGACTACTGCTCCGGCACGATCTGGCGGCTGAAGATCGTGGCGGGGGTGGCCCGCGCGATCCGCGCGACGGGCCTCACCGTCGCCAACCTGACCTCGTTCGGCGAGGACGCCGACGGCATGCTCTACCTGGTGTCCGGGAACGGGACGATCTACCGCCTCGGGTCGTAGCGCCGCCGCGTCGGCCCGACGCGCCGAACCCATTCGTGTGCCTGCCCTCAGGCAGCCACCACGCACAGCACCAAGGCTAGCCCTTACCCAGCCACGAACGCAGGCTCTCAGCCAGCTCGACGGTGAACCTGGTGCGGGCTCTGTCCGAGAGCCGCGTAGGCGAGTGCGTTCAGGGACTCGTTCAGGGAGCGCACTTCGTGTGCGATGTGGTTGAGCCCCTCGCTCGCCTCCATGCGCCGATTCAGCAGCTCGAGCTCGGCGGCGATCCGATCGAGCCGCTGCAGGAGGGCGTCGAACTGCCTATCTGCTACCTCACGGCTTTCCATTACCCGTACTGTACGCGGCCGCCCGTACGAGATCCTCCCTCGTTCTGATGATCACAGCGTCGGGGCCGAGGATCTGCCGAAGGCGCCCGAGCGCGTTCCGACCGGCTTCGAGCGCCTCAGCGCGCCGGCTCGCGCCCAGCTGGTCGGCCGCGATGCGCGCGAGCTCGACCGGGGCGTCCGTGTACAGGCCGATCCGGGCGCCCGTGCCGCCAAGCCTGCGCAGGGCGGCGCTTGCCTCGGCGGCCGGGCGGAGATAGACGGGCGCTCGGTCGGCCGCGAACCGCTCGAGCAGTGTCCGCCAGTTGCCGGCCCCGGCCCGATCCAGCTCGTCGGCGGCGACTGCTCGATCCGCCGAAAGCGCATCGCCGCTCAGCGGTAGCGTCCGCGCTGCGTCGGCCAACCAGTCCCTCCAGAGCGGCGTCGTGTCGCCGAGGGCGCCGTCGATGTCGATCGCGAAGCTCTTAGCCAACCCGTTCGACCTCGCTCTGGTGTCGTCGAACAAGGGCCACGCCGAAGAGGGCGGCGGCCGCTCCGGTCGTATCGATCAGCACGTCGAGCGGCCGTCCGGCGCGGCCACGGACAAATGTCTGGTGAACCTCGTCGGAGATCGCGTAGAGGACGGTCAGCAAGAGCGCGACGCCCGGAGCGCGCGTCGCCCGGAGAAGCAACAGCGCGAGAATGCCGAACGCGGTGGCGTGCGCCAGCTTGCGCAGGACGAGATCCCAAGTCCCGAGGCCGGTGCCAAGGCTCGGGATCGACGACAGCGCGAAGATCACGCCTGCCCAAAGGACGACCGGAGTCCACAGGAGAACAGTGGGGCGGAGCATGGAGCGATGATAGGCTCGTGCTCACATACGGAGCACGGTAAGGGAATCCGGTGCGAGTCCGGGACGGTCCCGCCGCTGTAAGGGGAGATGCTCTCCCGCCGAGATGCCACTGGCCGACGGGTCGGGAAGGCGGCGGAGGAGGGAGCCCCGAGTCAGAAGACCTGCCGCGCCTCCGACATACCCGAACCCCTCGCGGAAGGAGGATTCGTTGCTCAGACGATCCCTTGTCGTCGTTGCCGCCCTCGTGGTGGCGCTCTCGCTTCTCGTGTCCGGCAGCACCGGCGCCGTCAACGGCGCACAGGCCTTTCCTGCGTCGATCACCGTCACCAATGGCAAGGTGACGCTCCGCAAGCAGCCGAAGAGGATCGTGTCCCTGTCGCCGACGGCGACCGAGACGCTGTTCGCGATCGGTGCCGGCAAGCAGGTCGTTGCGGTCGACGACCAGTCGGATTACCCGAAGACCGCTCCGAAGACATCGCTTTCCGGCTTCACACCGAACGTGGAGGCGATCGCCGGTTACAAGCCCGACCTGGTAATCGCCTCCTACGACCCGAAGGGGATGGCGGCTGCGCTCGAGCAGCTCGGCATTGCCGTCGTAATCCAGGACGGCGCAAAGTCCCTTCAGGGCGCCTACCAGCAGATCCGTCAGCTCGGAGCGATCACGGGCCAGGCCGCCGGAGCCGAGAAGGTGGTCGGCTCGATGACGACCAAGATCGGGAAGATCGTTGCCGGCACGTCGAAACGTGCTGTCGGTCTCTCCGTCTATCACGAGCTGACCCCTGATCTCTACTCGGTCTCGTCCTCCTCGTTCATCGGCAAGGTCTATTCGATCCTCGGCCTGAAGAACATCGCGGACGCGGCCGATTCGTCTCGCTCCGGCTATCCGCAACTCTCGGGCGAGTACGTCGTGTCCGCGAATCCCGACGTCATCGTGCTCGCGGACACGATCTGCTGCGGCCAGAAGATCTCGAGTGTCTCGGCCCGGCCGGCCTGGGACAAGATCAACGCGGTCAAGACCGGCTCGATCGTGCGGATCGACGACTCCGTGGCGTCGCGGTGGGGACCGCGGCTCGTCAATCTCTTCCAGGCGGTCTCGACCGCGATCGCACGGTTGCGCAGTCAGTGAGCAGCGGGTTCACGATCGAATCACGCGCCGTGGGCAGAGACGTGCTCGCTAGGGCGTAGATGATCGAGGCAGCTGCGAGCGCTCAGGCCGCTCGCCCGCGTGGGCTAGCTCCGGCGTGGGCGCTCGCAGCTGCAGCCTTCCTGCTCGTCGCGCTCGTGGTAGGAGTCGTCACCGGGCCCGTCCATCTCGGGCTCGGCGAGATCGCGCGCTCCGTTGGTGCGAAGCTCCAGATCCCGGGCCTGAGCTCGCCTCTCTCGGAAGCCGACGAGTCGATCCTCTGGCAACTGCGCGTCCCCCGCGTCGTGCTGGCAGCGCTCGTCGGTGCGATGCTCGGTCTCGCAGGGGCCACCTACCAGGGTGTCTTCCGCAACCCGCTGGTCGACCCCTATCTCCTCGGCGTCGCGGCGGGCGCGGGGCTCGGCGCGACGCTCGCAATTGCCTATCTGCCTCACGCGGTCGGCGGACAGCAGGCTCTGCCTCCCGCTGCGTTTCTTGGGGCGGCCGGGGCGGTCGCCCTCGCATATGCGCTTGGGCAATCGACCCGCAGAGAGCGCGATGCCGCCACGCTCGTGCTTGCCGGCGTGACGGTCACGCTCTTCCTCACGGCGATCCAGACCTTCGTGCAACAGCAGCACGCCGACTCGCTCCAGGAGGTGTACTCCTTCATCCTCGGCGGCTTGCCAAGCTCCGGTTGGGCCAACGTCCGCCTGGTCCTGCCCTACATCGTTGTCTCCGGTGCGGTGATCATCGCGTACCGGCGGGTGATCGACGTGTTGAGCGTCGGTGACGAGGAGGCAGCCAGTCTGGGCGTCGACGTACGTCGTGTCCGGCTCGTGCTGGTGACCGCAGCGACTGTCGGGACGGCGGCGGCAGTGGCGGTGACAGGATTGATCGGGTTCGTCGGGCTGATCGTGCCGCATACGGTTCGGCTCCTGACGGGCGGAGGATCGCGAGCCCTCTTGCCGCTCTCGGCCGTGGCCGGAGCAGGCTTTCTGGTGCTCGCAGACGTGATCGCACGCACGGCCCTCGCTCCGGGAGAGATCCCGATCGGGATCGTCACCGCGTTCTTCGGGGCTCCGTTCTTCGCACTCGTCCTGCGCATGAATCGCAACGGCCCGTGAGCGCGATCGCGATCGACGGGCTGGTCGTCTCGCTCGGCGGCAGACGCGTCATCGACTGCGTCGACGTCAGGATCGAGCAGGGCGAGTGGGTTGCCCTGATCGGTCCGAACGGAGCCGGCAAGACGACGCTGCTCCGGGCGATTGCCAGCCTGCTCCCGTTCGAGGGCTCGGTCTCGGTGCACGACGTCCCGACTCGCATGCTCGATCGCCGCGAGCGGGCCCGCGCGCTCGCCGTCGTGCCGCAGGATCCCATTACCCCACCGTGGCTGACAGTCGCCGAATACGTGCTCCTCGGTCGGACGCCGCATCTCGGTTCGCTCGCCAGGGAGGGACGGCGCGACCACGAGGCCGTCGCGCGCGCCCTCGCGCGGCTCGATCTGCTCCTCTACCGCGACCGGCGCCTCGGCACTCTCAGCGGCGGCGAGAAGCAGCGCGCGGTCGTCGCGCGGGCTCTTGCCCAGGAAGCCAGCGTGATCCTGCTCGATGAGCCGACCGCTGCGCTCGACATCGGTCACCAGCAACAGGCGCTCGAGCTGCTCGACCTGCTGCGCGGGGAGTCGGAGCTGACGCTCGTCGCCGCGATGCACGACCTCACCCTCGCAGGACAGTACGCCGATCGAGTTCTCTTGCTCGACGCAGGGAGGATCGTCGCCGACGGCACGCCCGCGGATGTGCTGACGGAGGAGGTGCTGTCGCACCACTATGCGGCGTCCGTGCACGTGGTGCAGGTCGACGGCGGGCTCGCGGTCGTCCCGGTCAGGCCCCGATGAAGGCCGTGGTCTCGTGGAGCGGCGGCAAGGACTGCTACCTCGCGCTCGAACTGGCGTCCGAGAGAGGGGTAGAACCGGTGGCTCTCCTCACGATGTTGACCGAGACCGGCGAACGCTCACGCTCGCACGGGCTCACGCTCACTGCACTCGAACGTCAGGCCGAGGCTCTGGGACTGCCGCTCGTGACCCGTGCCGCCACGTGGGAGGCATACGGCGACGTGTTCGACGCAGCGCTGAGCGCGCTTGCGGCCGAAGGCGTCGAGGCGGGCGTGTTCGGTGACATCGACGGCGACGACAATCGCGCCTGGGTCGTCGCCGCCTGCCAGCGTGCGGGGATCGTGGCGATCCACCCGCTCTGGCAGCTCGAGCGTCGTGCACTCCTCGTCGAGCTCGATACCCGCGGGGTGACCGCCGTGATCACGGTAGTTCGCGACGGAGTGCTCCCGGACGGCTTTCTCGGCAGGACGCTAGGGCCGGCCCTCGCGGACGAGCTCGCGGCGGCCGGCGTCGACCTCTGCGGCGAGCTCGGCGAGTTCCACACCGTCGTCCTCGCTGGGGCACTCTTCTCGTTCCCGCTCGCGCTGCAGGTCACCGCGGTTGTCGCGCGCGAAGGTGTCCACGTGCTGGATCTCGACCTCTCGCCGGCACCGCTCGTATGATCGTCCTGTGATCTCGCTGCGCTTCGCGCCCCTCGTCCTTGCCGCCGGACTCGCACTCGCGGTGTCTGCGGTCGCCGGCGCAGGACGGGTCGTGTTGACCGATTCGCTCGCACCCAACCAGGCGACGCGCGTGTCGGTCACCGTTCGCAAGTCTGCGGCGTTCGACGTCGTTCTGCGGGCACCGAAGCAGGGTCGAACGAAGCTCTTCCTGCTTGGCCAGTCTGCTCCGCAGGGGAGCGCGCTGATCGACACGAAGACGTATGCCTGCGGTAGCTCTGCCTCGACTCGTGTCTGCAGGGGGCGCTACGACGCTCTCCCCGCGGGCACGTACACGTTCAGGATAGTCGTGAGCGGCTTGACGCCGAAACCGGCACCGGTGACCCTCACCGTGAGCTGGTAGCTCCTCGGGAATGCCCCTGAACACAATCGTCTAGCATCGAACGGTGGCTGTCGCACCGCATTCGGATCTCCTGGAAGGCCTGAACGACGCGCAACGGGAGGCGGTTCTCACGACCGAGGGGCCGCTGCTCGTGATCGCCGGCGCGGGCTCCGGGAAGACGCGCGTCCTGACGAACCGGGTGGCCCATCTGATCCGCTCGGGCGGCGTTCGGGCCAACGAGATCCTCGCAATCACGTTCACAAACCGGGCGGCGGGAGAGATGCGCGAGCGGCTCGAGCGGATGCTCGGAGGCACCGCGCGCGCGATCTGGATCCTCACCTTTCACGCCGCGTGTGGACGCATCCTCCGCAGCGAGGCGCAGCGGCTCGGCTACCGCTCGAACTTCACGATCTACGACTCGGGTGATCAGCTCCGGGTCGTTAAGGCCTGCCTGGAGGATCTCGGGCGCGATCCGAAGCGCTTCACCCCGCGTGGCATCCACACGCAGATCTCCAACGCGAAGAACCAGCTGATCACACCGGACGAGTACCTCGCACGTGTGGCGTCGTTCTACGACCAGACGGTGGCCGAGGTCTACCAGGCCTATCAGCGGCGGCTCTTCTCCTCGAACGCTGTCGACTTCGACGACATGCTGATGCTCACCGTGCAGGTGCTCGAGCGCTTCCCCGAGGCGCGCGAGCGGTGGCAGAAGGCATTCCGGTACGTGCTCGTCGACGAGTACCAGGACACGAATCACGCGCAGTACCGGCTGCTGCAGCTGCTGGCCGGGGAGCACCGGAACGTGTTCGCTGTCGGAGATCCAGATCAGAGTGTTTACGCTTTCAGAGGAGCGGACATCCGCAACATCCTTGAGTTCGAGCGCGACTTTGGCGGCACGCGTACGATCGCGCTCGAGCAGAACTACCGCTCGACCAACGCGATCCTAGGTGCCGCGAACGCGGTGATCGAGCACAACCGCGAGCGCAAGCCGAAGCGGCTCTTCTCCGACCTCGGCGACGGTGACCCGGTGCGGGTGATCGAGGTCGAGGACGAGCATGCCGAGGCGCGCTTCGTCGCGGGCGAGATCGCAGCGCTCGTCGCCGAAGGCTTCTCGTCGAGCGAGATCGCGGTCTTCTACCGCACGAACGCGCAATCACGTGTCCTCGAGGACATCCTCGTTCGACAGGACATCGCGTACAAAGTGATCGGGGGACCCCGCTTCTACGAGCGTGCGGAGATCCGTGATGCCGTTGCGTACCTGAGCGCGATCGACAATCCGGCAGACGCGAATGCGCTCGGCCGGATCGCAAATCGCCCGCGGCGGGGTATCGGCGATACGACGCTCCAGAAGCTCGTCGCACACGCGGACGTGCACGGGGTGTCGTTCTGGGAGGCGCTGGCAGAGCCCGAGGCGGCAGGCGTCGGAGGTGCCTCTGCCAAGGCCGTGCGGGGGTTCCGGACGCTCATCCAGTCCCTGCAAGCTTTGGCGCAGGAGCTGGAGCTCGACGAGATCGTCGAGGCGGTCGTCGACCGCAGCGGGCTGCGGGAGGCGTTCGAGGCGGAGCGGACGATCGAGTCGCGCGGCCGCCTCGAAAACCTGGAGGAGCTCGTCGGCGTGGCTCGCGAGTACCGCGCCGGGGCGGAGTCGGCAGCGGACGGCGGCCCGGCGACTCTGTCAGGCTTCCTTCAGGAGGTTTCGCTCGTGTCGGACCAGGACGACCTAGACGGCGAGCAGAGCACCGTGACCCTGATGACGTTGCACAACGCGAAAGGGCTCGAGTATCGCGCGGTCTTCATGATCGGCATGGAGGAGGGGATCTTCCCGCACTCGCGCTCGATCGAGGAGAACGCGATCGAGGAGGAGCGCCGGCTCGCATACGTGGGCATGACTCGGGCGATGGAACGTCTCACGCTCACCCATGCGCTTGCACGCTCGCTCTATGGCCGGCGTGACCTGAACCTCCACTCGCGCTTCCTCGACGAGCTCCCGGAGGCCGTCGAATGGGAGCGCCTGCGTCCGGCGTCGTGGTCGGGCTACGCGCAACAGGTGAGCTCCGTGCCGACGCGACCCGCAGCGGATGTTCCCGCGCTTGCGACGGGTGACTCCGTCCGTCACGGGTCGCTTGGCGAGGGCGTCGTGACGGGAGTCGAGCCGGGCGGGATCGTGGCCGTGCGCTTCGCGAGCGACGGGAGCGAGCGCAAGCTGATGCTCGACTACGCGCCGTTGGAGAAGATCGGCTGATGGTTCGCGTTCGCCGTGCAGGCGACGTCGACGAGGCGCTCGCCGCGGTCGGAGGGATCGGGCACTACTTCGGGACGTCTCAGGATTCAGCCTCCTGGAGGCGATTCGTGTCACTCGTTCCACTCGAGCGCATTCACGCGGCACACGAAGGCGGGTCGATCGTCGGCGGCGCGGGCGCATACCCGTTCGAGCTCACGATCCCGGGTGGGCCCGTTCCTTGTGCCGGAGTGACCGCCGTAGGCGTTCTGCCGACGCACCGGCGGCGGGGCGTCTTGACCGCGTTGATGCGCGCTCAGCTTGCCGATGTGCGTGAGCGGGGCGAGCCGATTGCTGCGCTGTGGGCCTCGGAAGAGACGATCTACGGGCGCTTTGGCTACGGCCTTGCGTCGCTCGACGCGATGATGTCCGCGACGAGAGTGCACGCTGGGCTGCTCCCGGACCTCCCTGCGGTCGGTGCGGTTCGACTCGTGGCGGCGGACGAGGCGCGCCGAGTCCTGCCCCGTCTCTACGACCGGGTGCGTCGCCGATCGGTCGGCTTCGTCTCACGCACTCCCGAGTGGTGGGACCTCCGCTTCTTCGGCGCGGAACCCGTCCGCCCGACTCCTGGCGTGTTGGCTCACGCGCTGCTCGAAATCGACGGAACTCCTGCCGGCTACGCCCTGTACCGGATCGAGATGGCGTTCGACGGTGGGCTAAACGCAAGCAGCGTGAGCGTCGCAGAGGCGATCGGCGTCTCACCGGTCGCGACGCGTGAGCTCTGGCGATACCTGCTTGCGATCGACTGGGTGGAGCGAGTTGTCTGCGAGCGGCTGCCGGTCGACCATCCGCTCCTCCTGCTCGTTCAGCGGCCGAACAGGCTGCATTGGAAGGTGTTCGATGGTCTCTGGGTGCGTGCCGTCGACGTCCAGGGTGCGCTCGCGGCGCGAGGATACGCGAGCGATGGTCGCGCGACGCTGGAGATAACGTCCGACCCCGTGTTTCCCGACAACGTAGGGACGTGGACGATCGAAGACCGCGTCGCGCGGCGTTCGCGGCGGCGGCCCGACGTTCGACTCGACGTTCAGGGTCTGGGCGCCGCCTATCTTGGGGGCTTTACGTTCGCTCAGCTTGCGCGGGCCGGCAGGGTGGAGGAGGTTGCGCGGGGCGGGATCGGGCGAGCAGACGCACTCTTCCGCGTCGATGCGGCGCCCTACTGCCCGGAGATCTTCTGAACGCTACGATCGACATGTGAACGTGCAGGAGACGATTGTCGTTCCCGCGAGTCTCGATGCGGCATGGGCATACGTCTCCGACTTCACGACCGCGGCGGAGTGGGATCCGGGGATCGTGTCGTCCGTCAAGACATCGGACGGCCCGGTCGCGGTCGGGACGACGTTCGCGGTCGAAGCGGTTTTCAGCGAGCGGAACGTCCCCTTCGAGTACGTCGTGACGGCGCTCGAGCCGCAGACCCGTCTCGTTCTCACGGGGAACGGCGCCAAGGCGGTGTCAGTCGACACCATCACGTTCGAGGTAGCCGGGACGGGCACCCGGATCGTCTACGAGGCCAAGTTCGGTATGAAGGGGCTCTTCCGGCTAACCGAGCCATTCTTGCGCGGCACGTTTCGCGAGCTCGCCCGCGAGGCTCTCGCCGGCCTCGAATCGAAGCTATCGCAGCTCTAGAGCTGTGAGGAGAGACAACAGGGAGCGGCACAGTGACGAAGGTTCCTGAGTCCCACCGAGATCTGCTCGAGGGGCGCCACGTCGGGGTTCTCGCGACGGTCGGTCGTGACGGCTTTCCACAACTCACTGCCGTCGGGTTCGTCCTCGACGATGACGAGAAGGTGCGCGTCTCGGTCAACTCGACGAAGGTGAAGGTGGCGAATCTCCGCCTCGAGCCGAAGTGTGCCCTCTTCGTCTTCGATCCGTCCGGCCCCGGCCGCTATCTGGCGCTCAAGGCGCTAGCGACGATCGAGCCGGACGAGGGGTACGTCTTCCTGGGGAGGCTCTTGGTGGGGAGCGGGACACCGTTCGAGCCGGGTTCTCGAGCGCCCTGGGATCCACCCGGGTCGACGCGTGTAGTGATCGAGCTCGATCCCGTCTCGTTCTTTACGTGGGCGACGCCTGACGATCGCGCACACGTGCCTCAGGCGGCAGACGAGGCATAGCCGAGCGCCGGACCGGGCTGGCCTTGCTCGAGCACGCGACCAGGACGAGGATGGTAACTTCCTCGCCGGGAGTCTGCTTGACTACCTGGTGCCGACAGCTATGGAGATCGCAAAGATCACGATTGAGCATCTACCTTCCGAGCCTCTCGACGAGTTCGACTTCCGTGGGGTCGCCGAAGGCCGCGCGATCGCGCGGCCTTCGGCTGTCGTGAACGCGATCGCAGATGCTCTGGGCGGGCCCGCGGCGGGCGGCTGGTCGCTTCCGTTGACCCCGATGCGCATGCCATCGTGAAGCTCACGAACGAGTTCGAGGTACCGGCAGATCCAGACACGACCTGGGATCTGCTGAACGACGTTCCACGCGTGATCCCGTGTATGCCCGGAGCCGAGCTGGTCGAGGTCGTCGGAGAGAACGAATTCAAGGTGAAGCTCCGCGTCAAGCTCGGCCCGATCGGTCTTCAGTTCGACGCCGACGTCCACCGTGAGAACGTCGACCGCGCGGCCGGTGCGACGACGCTGGCGGTCAAGGCTAAGGAGTTGAAGGGTCGCGGCGGCGCGACGGCCCGCATGGAGTCGACGATCGAGCCGCGCGACGGCGGCGTGACAGGCGTTGTCATCGTCACCGACGTACAGCTCCAGGGCGCTGTCGCGAGCACGGGTCGCAGCATCGTCGGCGACGTCGCGAACCAGATGGTCAAGCAGTTCGCTGCGTGCCTCTCGACCAAGGTCGAAGCGAACGGCGCTCTGGAAGCCGCTGCTGGTGCGCCCGGCGCGAGCGAGGGCGCCGCGGGCTCCCGTGCGGCAGCGCCCGCGCCAGAGCCTGTCAAGCCCGTCGGCGGGCTCTCTCTCATCTTTCGCGCACTCGTCGATCGCGTGCACCACCGGTTCGGGAAGTGAGCTTCCCCCGTTTCGGTGGGCAGGTTAGGGGTTGCTGATTGTGTGTCCGTCGTAGCGCTGGCTTTCGTATTCGAGGGGTGAGAGGTAGCCGAGGCGTCACCAGGGCGTTTTGATTAGAGGCCAAGGAGCGGAAGTTCATCGACGTGAACGGAGCGCTCGATCATCCCTGCTCCCTGTTCGCCATCGAGTTCATAAACTGCGAGTCCTTGCGGCATTATGAGACTGCGTGGGTTGCTCTTGTCGATGCCCCAACAGAAGCGGAACTGATCCTCAGGGAAGAGCGTGGTGAAGTTCGTAGCTCGCAAGGTGCCTCGGATGGAATGACTGCCGAGTTCGGACTCGAGTTCGCAAACCAGCGACTCGCCCGCGAGTTCGGTCGAGTACAACGTCATCTCTCCGTTCGTGCGTGCGGGATACAGTTTCCGGCCGTCGCTGACGTAGCCCTCTTCCCAGAACGCAACACCGTCTCCGCCACAGATGCGGTTGAGGCAGAACGCGCGGTTGCTCGGAAAGAGCCCCATCGTCCAAGTGTGGCCTGGAAACTCCGTCAGGTTCCTGGTTCCTATCCGGTGTGTGCGCATGCCTACGCCGGAGAAGCTGTACTCCCTTCCGTTCGCCCGGATCGCCCCTGTACCGCGGATGAACTGCTCATAGCGGCGTGTGCCATAGAACTTGCGGGCTCGCTCTGCATCCTCCCCCGGTATGAAACTGCCGGTAAGCGCCGGAGGAAGAGCCATCAATCCCTCGAGTTCGAACCCAAGCGGCACGAGCGGCAGGTGGCGAAGCAGTCCCTCGCGCATCTCTGAGGCAGTTGTCGGTTGCGCGGTCGCGTCGTAGCGGTAGTGCCAGCGACGAAACGGCTCGACGCATTCGGCCTGAAGGTTCGCGCCGTGCACGATCCGCGAGTCCGTGTTGCCGCGGCCGTCAGCCTCCGCCATCAGCACGGTTCCGTCCGGAAGATGCACGTTGATTGTCTCACGCCGGACGTGGTAGAGCCCGAGGTGACCAAGGGTCTTCAAGTAGAAATGGAAGCCCAGACTGTTTTCTTCGTCCCAAAGCCACAAGGCATAGTTCTCGCCAAACCACGGATCATCGTCAGGCGGCACAACCACTGAGTAGTCCCACTCCTCCGGGTACCCGCCTGTCAGATCGATCGTGCTCTCAGTCGCAGCCATGTCCTACCACCCTCCTTCGAAGTGAGCCATCCCGGGTTTCGCGGAGGCTTTGTTGATTGGTTCCCTCTTTTCATCGAGAGGGCTGTCTCCTGAACCTATCGTCCCGCATGCTGTTCCTCGTGTTTCGGGCCTGTGAGAGCAAGCTTCGCGCGATGAAAAGGAGGGCTTGCTACAGCGGTTTTAGCCCTTGGATGTACCAAATAGATGTACTGAGCCTGGGTGAGCGACCAAGGGAAGGCCGAGGTTCGGCTACTCTGCCGGTCTGGGGCGGTTAGCTCAGTTGGGAGAGCACCAGCTCGACAAGCTGGGGGTCACTGGTTCGAGCCCAGTACCGCCCACTTCCCGGGAGGCCCCTAAAACAGGGGCCTTTCGCCTTTTTTTGGGGTCGAAGCTCGGCCCCCGACTCCTCGGGACGCAGTGGCCGATTCATCGCTTCGATCTCGGCCGCACGGCCTTCAACGATGAGGAGTGGATCCTCTCGCGACACAACGTCGACCGCTTGAAGCTCGACTGGACGTTCGACACGAAGCGCTACGCCGACTCATCGCCCGCGATCGTCGACGGTATCGCGTACTTCGGGTCCGACTCCGGCTATCTGTTTGCAGTCAATGCGACAACTGGTGCCAAGCTGTGGTCGGCACCCAACGCGTACTTCGAGAACAGTTCGCCGGGCGTGTACGGGGACGCCGTCTTCATGATCGGCGCGAACATGCTGCGCGCGCGAAACCGCCTGACGGGCGCGCTGCTGTGGGAGAGCCCGGTGCCGAAGAACGCGTTCACGCACTCCTCGCCCGCGGTCGTCGACAAGTTCGACGACCTGGGGACCGGCAAGGGCCCGTTCGGCGGTCTCATCGGCAAGATCATCGACAGGGTCGCCCCGCAGAATCCGGCCAAGGCGGTTGTCTACCAGGGTGGCCTCGACGGCCTGTACGCGCTCGACGCGAAGACCGGGACGCAGTTGTGGAAGTTCCCGACCACTGCCGCCGTGACCACGTCGCCGGCCTACGCCGACGGCACCGTCTTCTTCGGCACGCGGGCCACTGTCTACGCAATCGACGCGAAGACCCATCTCGCGAAGTGGACGTACGCGACCGGCGCGACCCCGAGTATCCTCAGCCCCGGCCTCGCCGTCGCCAACGGGACGGTCTACTTTCCGGCGAGCGGGACGCTGCACGCGCTCGACGCCGACACAGGTGCGGTTCGCTGGAAGGTAGCGAACCCTGGCTTCACGGCCTCGTCACCGGCCATCGCCAACGGAACGATCTACATCGGCGCGACGCTCGACCACAGCCTGCACGCACTCGACGCCGAAACAGGTGTCGAGAAGTGGTCGTTCCCGACGCTCGCGAATGTCGCGTTCACCTCGGCTGCCGTCGCGAACGGCGTCGCGTACATCGGCTCGTACGACGGCATGATCTACGCCGTCGACGCCCAAACCGGCGCCAAGTTGTGGTCGTTCACGACCGGCGGCATCATTGAGGGATCGGCTGCTGTGGTCAACGGCAGGCTGTACATCCCGTCGAATGACTTCCTGATGTACTCGTTCTCATTGAACGGCCACGCCACGCCACCACCGCTCGCCGCAGGATGCCTCAGCAACAATGGGCTCTACGTTCCGCCGCTAGCTCCGCTCACGAATGGCGCCACTCCGGGCTTCTGTCGGTTCCCCTACATCGCCGGAACGACGTACTCCGGAAAAGGGCCCTTCCAGATCCTCTGCTCAGGCGGTGGCGGCCCGTTCACCACGCCCGGGCTCAACCTGCCGCTCACCGGCTGCTCCGGCACCGTCACTGTCATCACCGTCGCTGCGAGCGGGAGCGTCGGCGCACCCGGCGGAGGCACCGTGGTCGCAGGCAACACCGCACCCGTCGAACCCGCTGGGTCGTGCGACGCCGCCTGCCTCGACCGCGTCGCAACGCGCAACGCCGCTGCGATCGCGACCAACCCACCGGTCGGAGTGATCCCTCCGCCTGAGTAGCGTCTACAACGGGCGAGAACGATCTGGGGGGCCGCACGTCGGCCCCCCAGATCGCCGGCCGGCGCGACGCGTAACCAGGATCCCGAATCGTTCGGGATCGAGGATAGGTCGGGAGGGTCGAGACGCGGGCCGCGACTGCACTTGCGAGAACGTTTCGAGTTCCATGGCCGTTGCATGCGTGAGCAGCAGGAACTAGGATCGTTGCTCGTCCGCAGCGCCGACAACAGGGGGAGAAAAGCAGATGGTCAGGCGTGCCTTTTTCCCTCTGCTGCTCGTTACCGCTCTGTGTACGATCGCGACTGCTCCGCTAGCCGTGGGTTCGACCACGGACATTCGCGCGTCGGCGGAGCTCGGCAATCTGCCCGCCGCTCTCGGCGGCGGCTACTACATGAACCTGACGAACAACGGCACCGACCCGATTCCCTGTTGGATCTTCAACCTGCCCGATCGCAAGGCGCCGCTTGGTGTCACGGGTGGCAAGCTGACGGCCGACGGGCAGGCCGTGATCGGGGGTCCGTTGGCTCCCGGCGCGTCGGTGCAGGTGAGATTCACAACCGCCGATCCGATCAGCCCATCGGCGTCGCCCGCTGCCATCTTTCTCAGCCCGGGGCCGGTCTCGGCGACGGGTCTGTGCACGTTCACGGCGAACGATGCTCGTGCAGCAGTCACTTCACTGATCACTGCAGCTCCGGCGCCTGCCACGGGTTGTACCTGCTCGACCTTGACAGGACTCATCACGAAGGCGACGGTGAGTCGGACCGCGAACCCCGCTCGAGCCCTGGCGGTGAAGGTCACCATGCAGTTCTCGATGCAGTGCACCGGAACCGGAACGGGTGCGTGCTCCGGAACGCTAGCCGTCCACGGCACCTCCGCCGAGATGGCAAAAGGGCTGAAGGTCGATGACTCGGTCGATTTCAGCGCCCACCCGATCGCCGGAGCGTCCTACAACCTGCGTTGCACCGGAAGGGGAATGTGCGCCGCCCGCTACAAGGGCTCGGCCACCTTCACGGTCGCTGGCACTGGTGCGCTCGCGAACGGAGAGCTCGGAAAGACGATCAAGACGCTCACGCTCCTCGCCGGCCGCACGTGCAACGGCAGCAAGTCACCACAAACGTTCAAGCTCGCCTTCGCCGGCACCGGCCAAGTCGACCTCGCCAAGAGCGACCTCGACGGCTGAGGCCCGGCATGGGCGCCGCGCGGACGATCTGACCGGACGTCAAACGCTCGCGCCGTCGGCCCAATTTTGCCGCAGAGCTAAGACACGCCGCGCGCTTCCCAGCCGCGCCAAGGACCTCAGCGCACCCTGTTCGCAGGCAAGGAAGGGTGCATGCCGTGAGCCTCCGAGACGAGACGCACAGGGATGTGCGCTAGGGGTAGTGTCGTGAGCGTGCGTGATTCGCGCCGAGCGGACGTTGTGTTGCTTGCGCCAGCTTCGTTTGACGCCATGCGCGGCTCAGCTGGCGGTGTGATGTGAGGCCGGGCTCCGGGCTGTTTGCTGAGGAGAATCGCAAGTGGTGGACGCTGGTTTCGGTGTCGGTAGGGCTGTTCATGGTGATGCTGGACACCACCGTTGTAAACGTGGCGTTGCCGTCGATCGAGCGCGACCTGGGCGTTGGTGTTTCGCAACTGGAGTGGGTAGTTACCGCGTATGTACTCAGTTTCGCCGTACTGCTGCTGACCGGTGGGAAGCTCGGGGATATGTACGGTCGTCGTCGAGTCTTCATGTTGGGGCTGACGGTGTTCACAATTTCGTCGCTCTTGTGTGGGCTGGCGGCGTCGGCCGATCTTCTGATTGCGGCGCGGGTTCTACAGGGTGTGGGCGGGGCGCTGATGATGCCGGCGACCTTGTCGATCATCACCGCGACGTTCCCGCCCAGAGAGCGTGGAGCGGCGATCGGGATCTGGACTGGAGTATCCGCCATGGCGCTCGCGATCGGTCCGCTCGTGGGTGGTCTGATTACCGAGAACTTCAGTTGGAATTGGGTCTTCTACATCAATGTCCCGATTGGTGCCATCGGTTTTATCGCGGCGAGACTGGTGGTCCGGGAGTCGAAAGACACCTCGCGCGAGCAGCGACTCGATGTCCCAGGTCTGGTGAGTTCGGGCGTTGCCTTGTTTGCGCTGGTGTTCGCATTGATCGAGGCGAAAAACTATGGCTGGACGTCTCCTCAGATCGTAGGCCTCTTCGCCGTGGCGCTCATCGCGGGTGTCGTATTCGTGATGCTCGAGCTGCGCCAACGGCTGCCTATGCTCGACCTCAGCCTGTTCCGGAACCCAACCTTCTCCGGGGCGAACGCGGTCGCCGTTATTACGTCCTTCATCATCCTCGGTGTCCTCTTCTTCATCTCGTTGTACCTGCAGAACGTGCTCGGCTACAGCCCCGCTAGGGCCGGCGCAGCATTCCTCCCCTGGACGCTACTGGTGGTGGTCGCGGCTCCGATCGCGGGACGGGCCTCGGATCGGATCGGCTCACGCTGGCTGATAACCGGAGGGCTAGCCCTCGTCACGCTCGCGATGCTGCTGTTCGCCCAACTCGATCCCGGTAGTTCCTACTGGGCTGTTCTGCCGGCGATGATCGCTTCCGGCATCGGACTTCCGAGTTCAATCACACCGATGATGGCGGCGGCGATGAGCTCTGTGCCAGTGGACAAGGCGGGGGTCGGATCCGGCGTGGTGACGACCATGCGCCAAGTCGGCGGAGCACTCGGCATCGCCGTGATGGGCGCAATCCTCGCCTCATCCTCAAAATCCGCACTCGCAAGCGGCGCCACCGAGACGGACGCCTACATCGCGGGACTCCACCACGCCCTCTATGCCGCCGCATTCATCGCGGCAGCTGGAGCAACAATCGCCGCCATCACGATCCGCAGCCACGCCCGCCCACGCGCCGCATATGCCTCGGAGCCATTGCGGCCCCTCGCAGACAAATAGCGGGTGCGACGCCCGAAGGGCATCGCATCCCTGGCACGGCGTGTCGAACCGCGAGCGAGTTCGAGAGCCGACCTAGATCTCCATTCGTGTCCAGCCGCTTGCCTCGGCGTCGCTTTTTATTCTGAAGCTTCGTGATGAACAGTCAAACCCGCACATCGACGATGGCGATGTCGGCGTAGCGAGGGACACTTGTGCCCTCGACGGCTTTGTGGCGTGGGTCCGAGCGATATCGCTCGAGCGCGTCATCGTCGGCAATGCGCACGACGAGTGCGTGGGTGAAGGCGTCCCCCGGGCCGTCGCCGTGCCGTATCCCTGCTGCCACCTCACCGGAGGCCATGACGTCCACGCCCTCGAGGGCGTTGAAAGACCAGCCGTTCTCCATCGCCTCCGCGATCTCGCCCTCCGTCGTCTGTTGCTTGAATCTCCCCAAGACGATGTGCAAATAGGCCATGATGATCATCCCCTCTCTCTCGTGCTAAGCCGGATCGGAAGTGTATTTCGCGCGCCTACGCGTGGCTGTGGCCTGACCACCAAAGTTGTTTCGCTCGAGCAGATCCCAGCGCCGCTCGGGGGGGCGGCGACTTCAACCGCATCCTCGAAGTCGTAAGCACAAGTCGACCCGTAGGATGGAGTCAGTGAGCGAGCCACACCGCGTCCGCGTCGAGGACACGAACAAGCGGATCCGCGTGCGCGTGAACGGCGACGTGGTCGCCGACACCACGCGGGCGAGGATCCTTTACGAAGCGGGCCTCCGGCCGCGCTACTATCTGCCGCGCGAGCACATCCTGATGGAGGCGCTCACCGAGGTCGCGGGCAAGCACACCACCTGCCCGCTCAAGGGCGTCGCCGACTACTACTCGGCCAGCGGCGCCGACTCGATCGCCTGGACGTACCCGAGGACCAAGGACGACCCGCACGGAATCGAGGGCTACCTCTGCTTCTACACCGAGCGGCCCGAGGTCGAGCTCGAGGTCGACGGCGCCACACAATGAGGAATGCGTCCGGGTGCGGCCGTCGAGGTTGGGCCTGTTGCGGAGGGATGTAGGTTGCGCGTGCCTTTGCGGATCGCTTGTCGATTCCGGCGGCTGAGGCGTTGGGGTGGCCCGGTGGAGCGCGGACTTGTCAGGTCTCCCGGGCGGCCGCAAATGCAACTCGCGCTGCCAGGGCGCGCTTGAGCCCGCGGGGGGAGGGCCCCATGCCTTTCGGCGCCCTGCCGTGGAGCACGATCTGGTCGGCGCCGGTCGAGAAAGGTCATAGCTGGTCGGCGCATTGCGACGCCGTACCGACTGCGACGCCTTCGTCGAGTCATTGCTGCGGAGGTATCCGGCTGATCAGCGCCAGCTCCTGGCGAGTGAAGGCCTGATCCGCCGATTTGCCGTGAGGCCGGCGAGCTTTGGAGGCGCGCGCGGCTGTTCGAGCACCCCCCGTGTCCCAGCCGTTGATGCCTGCGATCAGGTCACCAATGATGGGCGAATTGAAATAGGTCACCGCACGACCGCCGACGACGGCCTCCTCCTCGTCCTCGGGCAGATCGGGCGCGACGATGATGTGGTGATACATGCGCCCGTCCATCGGGTCGCGCCCAGCCCTCTCTGCCGCCTCGTACTCTTCCTCGGGAAGTCGGAGGCGTCCCTTAGCATCAGGAGTCGGCTCCTGCCTGTGCGGCCGGATTGTGGCGACCAGTACGACCAAATACAAGTAGTTAGTGGCACCCAGTCACGACCTTCGCCTCGACGACGTACACGCCCGGAACTGTCGGACGGACACCGCGCCCCACACGCTTCAGGCCCAAAGGCGGCCATCCAGCAGTAGACGGCGGCAGGCAGGTCAGCGGTCGACGCGCCCGCCGAGGATACGGGCGTCGCGCCGGGCGTCCCGCGCCTTCGCCATCTCGTTCGCGGTCCTGGACGTCACGAGGTCACGTTATGACGTGGAGGGGCTTCGAAGCCCCTCCACGTCATAAGCTTCCGCTAGGGGCGGTCCCAGAGTTGATCCATGAACGTGAGGATGTCGTTCGCGGACTTCTGCCCGGTGAAGAGACCCGGGATCTGGATGATGAACTGCGGGATGTACATGCCCTTGTCCGGGCGAGGCCAGGAGGTCGGGAACGTGATTGCCGCCTTGCCCGAGGTGATCAGCTTCGCCTGGCTAGTTAACTCAGGCGGCAGGTTGCCCTTGCGCATGTCCTCGGGAGAGATCGCATTCGCGACCTTGGCATACAGCGCGTTCTGCGCCGGCCGGGAGACGAAGTTGATGAACTCCTTCGCCTCCTTCGGATGCTCCGTCGCCTTGTTCGCGACCAGGACGAACTGGGCGGTCGACAGGATCGAGATCGTGTCCTTCGCGTTGTCGGCGGGGAACGCGACCTGCATGTACTTGATGTTCGGGTTGATCGCGTTCAGACTTGTGATCTCGCCGAGCGAGTTCGGCATGCCGACCGCCTGACCGCTGGTCACGAGCTGGTACTGGGTCGTGACGGTCGTGCCCTGCGGAGCCGGGTTGAAACAGCCGGCGTTCTTCATCTCGACGATCGCCTGCAGCGCACGCTGCCACAGCGGCGAGCTCGCAAAGGTCACCTTTTTCTGGATCCGCTTCAGCGTCCAGTCCGGATCCTTCGCGTACACCATCTCCTGGACGACCGGCACCGACAGCGTGACCTGCGCGGTGAGACTGGCGAGGCCGAGGGCGAGCAGTACCTTGCCGGCTGCGGCCGCCTTCTTGCAGTCTGCGATCAGCGTCGCGAAGTCGGTCGGCATCGCCAGGCCGAGCTGGTTGAACAGGTCCTTGTTGAACAGCAGGCCGTTCGTTGCGTACCCCGTCGGGAAGCCGTAGTAGCGTTGCTTCACCGTCAGGTACTTCCGCACAGCCGGCAGCAGGCGCTTCTGCCAGGGGCTTCCGCTCAGATCGAGCAGCTTCCCCTGCGAGCCGAGCGCATACAGCGCGTAGTTCGACGAGGCGCCCGACTGCGTGACGAACAGGTCGGGGGCAGCGCCGGACTGGTACTGGGTGAGCAGCGTCGGCCCGAACTGCGCCGAGGGAACATACGTCGGCTCGACGGTGATGTCCGGGAACTGGCGGTTGAACTGTTTGATCATGTAATCCCACTGGATCCGGTTCTCGACCGGACTGAGCAGCTTCAGCGTCACCTGCGCTTTCGGCTGGGCCGTCGCCGCTGTGACTCCCGTGGCCATGACAGCCACCAGAGCAGCGATGACGAACATGCTTTTCTTGACCATTTAGCCCCTCCTGTGAGCCCTGCGCGTGCAGGGCGGCTATAGCAATGTGCGACCGCAGGATACGCGGCGGTTGACACTATAGACGGACTCCGCGAGCTCGTTGTTAGCGCAATACCGGCTCTGGGTCTCCGAGCCAGCTCGCTCGCTGGCGGGCTGCTCGTGCCGGCAGCGGCGGCGGCACCGGAGGGGCTCGCCATCGCCCACGACGAAGAATGGGCGGACATGGCGTGCGGCCCTGGCCACGCGCCATGTCCCGCTGCTACGGCCTTACGGCCTGTCCCAGAGCCGGTTCCAGCACGTGAGGATGTCGTTCACGGACTTCTGCCCGGTGGAGAGACCCGGGATCTGGATGATGAACTGCGGGATGTACATGCCCTCGGGGCAGCGCCGGACTGGTACTGAGCCCGAGTCGCGGCAGCGGCTGTGACCTGCCGCCGGCTCGGTCGTCTCGAGTGCGGACGCGATCGGTGTGGTGGAGCCAGGATGGCGAGCCGCGGTGGCATTGCTCGGAGTTGGTGTAGGCGCTCACTCGGGCTGGAGCGTCTGAATGCGCGGCTCGCGGCTTCCGTCAGCGCTCCAGGACGAAGTTGCCCTCGGGTTTCGCCCCCGACGCGACGACACGGTCGATCTCGACGATCACGGCTCCCCCCTTCCGCTCGGGATCCTGCGCCTTTTCCCGCTCGGGGACTTTCGCCCAGACACGCTCGGCGACCTCGGGGTCATTCGAAAGCCGGCCGCGGCCGTAGAACGCAAGGAGTTGGATGCGATTGGCGATGTCGGCGTAGAACAGCGTGATCTTGGGATCGCGTTCGAGCGCTCGCGCCAGCCCGTCATCGAGCTTGCGGACCCAGATCGCGAGCTCCTGCGGTCCGTAGACCTTCGTGGAGCCGCGCCGCGACACGTGGGGCCAGCCGTCGTCGCCGTTGTACGCGACGGTAATGTACTGCCCGTCGTCGAAGGCGGCGTCGACCGCCTCGATGATGAGATCGTTGAGCTCGAGCATCGTGGTACTTCTATCACAGCCGCCGTTTGCGGTCGTAGGTTGCCTGCGCCGCCTTGGTCGAGAGCCGCCACGAGGTCGGAAGGTCGGGCTTCGAGCGCCCGCTGAGGCCTTGGTGTGGAACCGGGTAGGCGCAACTGGCTGCAACTGCGTACAGGCCCGCGGGCGGCAGACTGCTGCAACTGCGTGACAGGCCCTCGGGCGGCAGACTAAACGATTGATTCCACGGGGTTAGGCGACGTAGTCGAAGAGGCGCGGCGTGCGCAAGGACGACATGATCTACTTCGGCGATGGACACGAAGCGCTTTGTACGCGACCTTCCCGGACTGTTCGAGCGGTTCCCGGACTCGAAGTACCCACGAGACCGACGGTTCCAGGACATCGTCGATGGGGTGCCCGCGCTCGCGGAGGAGAACAACCTGGCTCTGCTCAACCTGGCCGCGAGCCTGCTCGGCGAGGGCGAGTGCTATCTCGAGGTCGGCACCTATCTCGGTGCAAGCCTGATCGGCGCGGCTCGCGACAACGCCAACAACGAGTTCGTGGCCATGGATCGGTTCGGGTTCGGCCCACTCGAGCTCCCCGATTTGGGTAGACCGCTGCTACCGCGCTCGACACGCGCTCTGCTCGACGAGTACCTCGCCCGCTTCAACACAGAGCGCGCAACGATCTTCGAAGGCGACGCCTTTGCGCTCGTCGAGCAAGGCGAGCTCGGCGGCCGCAGCGTCGGCGTCTACTACTACGACGCGGACCACTCCTACGACGGAGAGCTCGCCGGGCTCCGGCTCGTCGAGCCCTGGCTCGCCGACCACGCAGTCTTGATCGCCGACAACTCCGGGGACGAGACCGTCGCTCGTGCACTTGCCGACTACGTCAAAGGGCAGCCGCGAGCGCGTGTGCTGCTCGATATCCCGGGTAAGGACCGGGGGTACCCGCAATGGTGGGGCGGCGTCCAGGTCATCGAATGGGACGCCGAGACGGTCGGCGGCGCCTGAGTACTGCTTCGCAACGATCGGAGGGTTCGTCGTGCGTGCAACCGTCATTTCGGCGCGGGCGCGTGTGACGGGATCCCGTCTCCCTGCTTCGCCACGCTGGGCCAGCGGTCAGGGTCGCGTGCCTGTCTTCAGGTAATCAGAACCTAGCGAGCTATGACGTTGTGGACGTCGAGAATCTCGGGTGCGCCTCCGACATCGATTCCGACGTCGGCGAGGATCGGCATGAGGTGCTCGCCGAAGGCCTCGAACTGCTCCCTGGAGCTCCAGATCTCGCTGACGCGGAGATTCCCGCTCGATCCGAAGCAGATGTGGTACTCCAATCCGTCAGGCGGAAACGGAAGCGCGGCCGCTTCGAGCCGACGGATGCTCTCGTCGTATTGCTCTGTCGTCAGGGCCGCGGGGCTAAAGCGTACGACGATGCTCATTGCGAGCCTCCATGGTCGCGGGCTACCTACACTACTCCGATCTCGCGACGATGGCTGATGCGCTCCCCGGTCGGAGTGGTCAGGGCGCGAGCTACCCCTGGACCGAGGGTGGCCGCCGGCCCATCAGCGAGAGTCCGGTGGCGTGCCAGACCGGCTCGTCGCGTTGGTTGTGGAGCTCGAAGAGCATTGTCAGCAGGCCCTGATCGGGTCGGTTGCGGGAAGCTCGAACCTCCGTCACCGTTGCGGTCGCGTGGAGCGTGTCACCCGGTCGTACCGGCCCTTTCAGCTCGATGTCGAGCCGCAGGCCTGCCGAGCTGGCCGATCCGCGAACGAGCCCGTCGACGAAGAGGCGCATGAAGATCGAGCTCGTGTGCAATCCGCTTGCGATGAGCCCCCCGAAGAGGCTGCGCTCCGCGGCCTCCGGGTCGACGTGCATCGGCTGGGGGTCGAACTCCCGCCCGAAGGCGATGATCTCCGCCTCGGTCACGGTCTTCGATCCGAGCGCGTAGCGCTGCCCGATGGCGAAGTCCTCCCAGTACCTCACGGTCGGAGCCGTTACGCGTCCGGGGGGCGCGCTTCGGGGTACCGCGGGAGGCCGTCGTCGGGAATCGGCTCCCACGCAGCTGCAAACGCGACGAACTGGCGGTACGAGGGTCTGATGCCCGGGTCGTCGTCGAACGCACCGAGCCGAACGCTCATCACCCGGCCGTCGGTCGGGTGCGTGCTCCACAGCGCCGACCCGCATTCAGAGCAGAACGCCTTCGAGAAGCCGTCCGGTGGATCGAACGCGCGGACCAGCTCTTCACCTGCCGTGATCACGAGGGATCCAGGGGCAATACGACCCTGCGCCGACGCGGCGGTACCGGTCCGATGCTGGCAGCGCGTGCAGTGGCAGTAGCTGGCGGAGATCAGCGGCTCGGTGAGCGCGAAGCGCACACGCCCGCACAGGCAACCACCCTCGAGACTCCCCTCCATGGGACGGCAGTCTAGCTCGACGCGCCGAAACCGATTCGCGGGGGGATCCGTAGTGATCGAAGGAAGGATGACTCGACGGAAGGGAACCCGATGAATCGATTGCTTGCTCTCACTGTGCTGCTGCTGGTCGCAGCGCTCCCACTTGCCTGGACGGCAACCGCTTCCACGCCGAAGCTCGTCGGGGCCGTTGGGCCCGGATTCACGATCACGATGACGAGCGCGGGCAAGAAGGTGAAAACGCTACCGGCCGGCACCTACACCTTGACCGTCACCGACAAAGCCTCGGTGCACAACTTCGAGATGGACGGCCCGAGGGGGTACGAGAAGCAGTTCACGACCGTCCCGTTCAAGGGATCGAAGACGTTCACAGTGAAGCTCGTCAAGGGCACGTACAAGTACTACTGCGCTGCCCACGAGAGCTCGATGTTCGGCAATTTCACCGTCTCATAGCGTCGAGGGCCTTCCCGGCGGAGCGAGAGGGCGCTCCGTCGGGAAGTCGGTGGTATCGGGGTGAAGATCGAGCGCTCCGCCGGAGTAACACTCCGTCGTTCCGTAGTCCCCGCCCTGGAGCGGCTCAAGAGCCGCCATCGCGAGCGCGAGCAACGCCGCCTCGTCCTCGTCTGCGCCAAGACTCGCGGCCGCCCATGCCATCGCCTGGATCGCGTAACAGTTGGCGGCGGACTCGCTCGTGACACCACTCGTGTGGTATGCCTCGTGAGCGAGCACGAGCACGGCGTAGATCGTCGGCGCGGCACGGTCATAGCAGTCGTCGCCGGGGTGGAGGGGAATCGGCACGGACCAGTCGATTGTCCGCAGGCAGTAGACCGACGCGTGCTCGGGGTGCCCGGCGAAGCCGCGCAGGCGCATGCAGGTCGAGTGCGTAAGGAAGATCCGTGGCTCGGGTATGTCGCTCGCGTTGAAGCGAACCTCGCCCTTGCGGGCCTGTACGTCGAGGAGGCTGCCCCAGTAACTCTGGCAATCGACCGAGATCGGGTGACCTGCGATCGCGCTCACCACCGGCGCGAGCTCCCCTTCGGTCGCGGAATCGACGTGGTAGAGCCAGACCACAAGCGCGAGCGGCAGCACCGCGACGGCGAGCACGAGCCTCATTGAGTTACCCATCGGCATCTGCCACGACGATCAGCAGCCGCGCTACTCCGTAGGATCGGGCTGTGCGCAGTGCCGTCCTCACCTCTCTAACGGCGGCTTTCGCGGCCTGCGTCGTCTCGGTAACCCCCGCTGCCGGCGAGATCGAGCCTGTCGCTCTGCCGCGCCCGCCGTTCCCAGCGGCCATCGCCGCGTTTCAGAGACCGGGACGGACATTGCTCGTCATCGAGTCGAGTCGGTATCGAGCGCCCGGTCTCGGATCTCTTGCTGACGCGCGCGCAGCGCGGTGGGCGCCAGCTGTCTTGCGCGGGAGCAGGCTGCTTCGGGCGATCCGTCAGAGGAGCACGACGTTCCTGCTCTACGGTCCGGATGGAGCCTCCGCCCGTTTTCTCGTCGGGGCTCACTCGGCACGACTGCTCTATGCCTTCGACTTCGGGCGCTTCGCGGATGCACCCGGCGTGGCACCGGACGAGCGGCAGTACACGACCGAGCAGCTGCTGTGGGCGCGCGAGGCGGACGGCGTGCTCTACGCGGAGACGGCACACCTGACATACGCGAGCGCCTCAGCAGGCCTGAACGCATATATCTCGGCGATCGAGCTCGCGACGGGCAGGCTGCTCTGGCGGAGCCGCGCGCTCGTCGCGAACGCCTCGACCTTCGTCGTTACCGGCGGCGTGATCGTCTCGGGCTACGGCTTCACGAGCGAGCCCGACTACCTGTTCGTCCTCGACAGGCGAACGGGGCATGTGCTTGATCGCCTGCCCGTGCCGAGCGCACCGGAGGCGCTCGCCCTGCACGGCGAGCGCCTCTCCGTGCGGACGTACGATCGCTCGCTCGTCGTCCGGCTGCGCTCACGGTAGCGGCAGCACGGCTCCGGGGCGAAGCACCACGACTGTCACGTTCGGCGCCTTCTCGTGCGCCGAGCGGACGAACTCGTCGGCAGGGGTATCCAGGAACGTGGCGCGCTTGCGGCTGATGTGCACGGGGTAGTACGTCCCCCAGTGGATCGGGATCGCAAGCCGCGGACGGAGAAGCGCGAGCGCCTCGGCGGCCTCCGCTGGGCCCATGTGGCCCGGCCCGATCGACGGGCCCCAACCCCAGATCGGGACGAGCGCGACATCGAGGGCGGGATGGAGCTCGCCCATGGCGTCGAACACGTCCGTATCTCCCGCGAAATAGACGGTGCGCGTGCCCTCGATCAGGAATCCCAGGGCGAGCGCAGCGCGGTGCAACGGTGTCCGCGCGCCGTCGTGATCGGCTGCGGTCGCCCGAATCGTAAGGCTTCCGATCCGGACGACGTCTCCGACCTCGACTTCGGTGACATTGCCGAACCGGTGGCGGGCGAGGAGTCCGCCGACCCCGCGCGGCACGACGATGCGCGTCTCGCGACCGAGCCGCGTCAGTGAGGGGACGTCCAGATGATCCCAGTGCGCATGCGAGATGAGCACCGCATCGAGCCGATCGAGCGGTGTAGGGGTGAGCAACGGGGCTCGTCGGAGGTGGGCCATGCGCCCGCGGAGCGTCGGGTCGGTGAGGATCCTCGTCCCGTCGAGCTCGACGAGCACTGTGCTGTGCCCAAGCCACGTGAGCGCGTCCATCGAAAGGCGATCCTATGCGGATCTCGTTGCTGCGGTCTGCCTCTGACGAGGGATGGTGCGATGCGAACGGACCGTCGATCCAGGTCAGGACGTGCGCCGCCATCGCCACTTCCTCCGCTTCGCGCTGCTCGCCGGCGTTGCAGCGGCACTGCTCGCGCCCGGTGGCGCCGTCGCGGTCGTCGGTGATTGCACGCCTCTTGTGTCGTGGGGGACGCTCGATCGCTCCTCCGCTGCCCAGGTACTGACCCTCGTCAACCAGCACCGGCAGAGCCTCGGCCTGCCGTCGCTTGCGACGTCGACGAGCCTCTCCGCTGCCGCCGAATGGAAGTCCCTCCACATGGCAGGCAACGGCTATTTCGCGCACGACGATCCGGCCCCGCCCGTCGCCCGTGGCGTAGGGGATCGCCTGCTCGCCTGTGGCTATCCGTCGACCTCGGCCGGTTGGGGCGAGAACATCGCCTATGGCTACGCGAGCCCGGTGAGCGTGATGAACGGGTGGCTCAACTCGCCCGGGCACCGAGCGAACATCGAGAACGCGAGCTACCGGACGATCGGGATCGGCGTGGCCCGCAACGCCGGTGGCACCCTCTACTGGACGCAGGACTTCGGAACGAGCGCCTCAGGCTCCTCGAGTCACCCCGCCACCGTCGCCACCGCCGTCGCCACCGCCCGCGCCGAGCCCGCCTCCGTCCGCGCCGACGCCTCCCCCGGCGAACGACGTGCAGGCTCCCTCCAAGCCAGGCGGGCTGACGGTTGGGTCGGTCGCAGCCACATCGCTCCAGATCAGCTGGAGCCCATCCTCGGACAACGTCGGGGTTACCGGCTACGGCATCTATGTCGGGACGACGCGGATCGGCTCGGTCAGCGGGACGGGAGTCACGATCTCGGGCTTCTCGTGCGGCACGGCGTACACGATCGGCGTCGACGCAACCGATCTCGCGGGGAATCGCTCGGCGATCGCCACCGTCGTTGTGACGACCGCGGCGTGCGCAGGAGCGATCGACAGCGTGCCGCCTACTGCGCCCGGCGCGCTCGTTCTGGTTGCGACGACCCGCACCACGATCGGCGTGCGCTGGGCCGCGTCGACCGATGCAGGGGGGATCGTGCGCTACCGGGTGTGGCGGAGCTCTACTCAGGTCGGGTCGACGTCCGGCACGACATGGTCGTTCACCGGCCTCAGTTGTGGGCGGACGTACACGCTTGGCATCGAGGCGCTCGACACCGCAGGCAACGTCTCGGCGCGCACGACGGGACGTTTCACAACCGCGCGCTGCTTCTGACGTGGGCCGGCGGCTCTAGCGCCGCCGAGCGTCTGCGCAGGACGCTGCCAGGGACAGTCCCCCGCCCCTTCGCACGCGTCCGTGATGGACAGTGGTCGGACATGAACTTCCACGGATTGCAGGGGTTCTGGTTCTGCCTGTTCAGCGGCAGCGCAAGGGGCCGTTGAGCCCGTTTCGGCCATGACAACGGAACCCATCCTCGGCTCCTCTCGCTGATCGGGCTCGCCGGCATGGCCGTCGATCGCGCTACGATTGCGGCATGAGCGAACTCGACACCGTCACTACACCAGCAGCCGGAACCACCACCACCGTCCTCACCGGCGACCGCGCTCGCGCGGTCTTCGGCCAGACGATGGGCCTCGTGGCACTCACGACCGCCGTGGCGGCGCTCGGCGCCTACGTCGGTCGCGATCTCTCCCGCGGTTGGGGGATCGTCGCAATGATCGCTGCGATCGGCTGCATGCTGGGAATGCAGGTCGCGATCAAGCGCTCGCAACAGCTCGCGATCGGCCTTCTCTTCGGCATGGGCGCGCTGCTCGGGATCGGCCTCGGACCGATCCTCGCGTACTACGCGTCCGTCAACCCACAGAGCCTGTGGCAGGCGGGCGGAGCGACGGCACTCTTCATCGCCGGGTTCGGCGCCGCCGGCTACGCGACGCGTCGCGATCTCTCACCCCTCTACAGGATCCTCTTCTTCGCCCTGATCGGCCTGATCCTCTTCGGGATCGTCGCGATCTTCGTCACGATCCCGGCCGCGAGCCTCGTCTATTCGATCCTCGGGCTCGTCATCTTCGCCGGCTACACGCTCGTCGACTTCAACCGTCTGCGGCGGGCCGGCAACGTCGATCACGCACCGCTCTTCGCTGCTGCGATCTTCCTCGACGTGCTCAACGTCTTCCTGTTCTTCCTGAACATCCTGAATCGGTAGGCGCTGAGGTTGGTCGGGGCCAGGCGGTTGCCTAACCCCGACCGGCGACTAGAACGCCTCGGTGAAGTGCAGAACTGCCGGTCCGAGGATGACGATGAACATTGCCGGGAAGATCAGTAGCGCTGTCGGCACGATCATCTTCACCGGCGCCTTCATGGCCCTCTCCTCGGCGGCGACCTGGCGCCTTTGTCTTGCCTCGATGGCCTGGACACGGAGGATCTTCCCAAGCGGGCTGCCGAGTTGTTCGGCCTGGACGATCGAGTGGACGAACGAGCTGACCTCCGCGATGTCGACGCGGTCGGCGAATGAGCGGAGCGCATCCTGGCGGCTCTCGCCGAGCCGCATCTGTGCGAGCGTCAACTGGAGCTCTTCGACGAGCGGACCGTCCATGTGCTCGGCGACCTTCGCTAGTGCCGCGTCGAAACCTAGGCCGGCCTCGACGCTGATGGCGAGGATATCGAGGGCGTCCGGTAGTTGAGCCTTGATCGTCTCGCGGCGGGAGCGCGTCTTCGTTGTGAGCGTCATATCCGGCACGAAGAAGCCGACGACACCGAATACGACGCCGTAGAGGAGCGCCCGCCCGGGGCGTCCGGCGACGATTCCAAGGAAGCCCCCGAGAATGAGCCCGGCCGCGGCAGCGACGATCTTTGACGCGAGGAAGCCTGTCGGAGACATTTTTCGTGCCATACCCGCGGCTACGAGTCGAAGACCGATACGGTCGGTCGTCGCTCGCGGATCGATGCGGGTTGCGAGTCGTGCAAGCGATGAGCCGTAGCGTGTTGAGAGCGATGCCCCGAGCGGTCGGCGTGCCGGCGTGGCGACGGTGTCTCCGTAACTACGAGCGCGTCGGAGGGACGCGTCGCGCTCGCGCACGGGGATTGTGAGCGCCTGGACGGCTGCAGCTGCAGCGCCGGCGAGACAGATGAATGCGAGTAGGAGAACGAGCATCGATCAGATCACCCCTTGAAGGAGACGATTCGGCGAAGGAAGAGCGAGCCAATAGCGATCATCACGAGCGCAGCGACGATGAGCGCTCGACCGACACCGGTCGTGAACAGCGGCTCCATGTACGGGCGGTTGATTGCCGTCAGCACAAGCGCGGTGATGATCGGCAGCCCGACGAGCAGATAGGCAGACATGCGGCCGGTAGCGGTCAGAGCCTTTACCTTGCGTCGGAACTGCTGGCGCTCGCGGACGGTTTGTGAAACCGAGTGGAACAGCCCGGCGAGACTACCGCCGACCTGACGCTGCATTCTGACCGACATGATCACGTACTCGAGATCGGCTGACCCGATTCGCTCAGCCATCGCATCGAGGGCTTCGTCCATCTCTCGTCCGAACCGGGTCTCTGTGAGCGCCCGCTCGAACTCGGACGCGACCGGCTGCTGGCCCTCGGTGACTATGGCCTGCATGCTCTGGTGGAAGCTGTGTCCGACCTGAAGCGAGCCGGCCATCGTCATCAGGACATCCGGGAGCTGGTCATCGAATGCGCGGATGCGGCGACGGGCCTTGAGCGAGAGCCACGCGATGGGCGCGAAGCCGCCTGCTACGGCAGCGACAAGCGCGAGTCCGACGGACTGCGTGACGAGCCCGAGGACGATTGCGAGGCCGACGCCGATCGCGACGCAGAGCCATACGACTTGGACGGCCGGCGTCTTTGCGTCGGCCCGCTCGAGCATCCTCTCGAGACCGCGCCAAGCGCTAGTGCCGCTAAAGCGCCGCTCGGTCGCTCCGAAGACGCTCTCCATGCGATCCTTCCACGCTTGCTCGCTGTCCGCTCGTGGTGGAGAGTCCGTCTCGGGGCCGTCGTAGGGGCCGAGTCGACTACGTAGCCACGCGCCCTTCGGCCGAGCAAGCGCGACAAGTGTCGCCACGAGCATCAGGCAGCCGACGAGGAGTCCGATCGCGATCGGCCCGAACACACTGTCGAACAGCACGTCCCTCATCGCCGCCACGCCTTCCCATGGTCGTTCGCCGTTCCCGTTGCCGTTGCCGTTGATACCGGTCGTTGCAAGCAGGCGATCGTCGGGCTCGTAGAACTCGGTCGGCAGCTGTACCCCGTTCGTGGCGAGCTTGTGCCCGAAGTGCGGGTGGAGCCCGGTCGCCTGCAGCGGGTCGAGGAGTTCTCCGCTCGACTGCTGCGACGAGGGACGCGCGGCGAAGATGTCCTGGAGCGTGACCATCTCCGACTCCATCCCGACGACCTCCGTGATGTGCGAGATGCGCCGCGAGCCGTCGACGAGCCGGGTGATGTGGACGACGACGTCGAGGGCGCTCGAGATCTGCTCGCGGATGGCGCGAAGCGGCAGGTCGAGACCTGACATCAGGACGAGCGTCTCGAGCCGGCCGAGGGCGTCCCGCGGCGAGTTGGCATGGATCGTGGTGAGCGATCCCTCGTGGCCCGTGTTCATCGCCTGGAGCATGTCGAGCGTCTCTGCGCCGCGCACCTCGCCGACGATGATCCGGTCGGGCCGCATTCGCAGGGCGTTGCGCACGAGATCGCGGATCTTGATCTCGCCCTCGCCCTCGATGTTCGAGGGTCGGGACTCGAGTCGCACGACGTGGGGCTGCTGGAGCTGGAGCTCCGCCGCGTCCTCGATCGTGATCACGCGCTCGTCCGCTGAGATGAACGCCGAGAGCGCGTTCAGCAGCGTCGTCTTGCCCGTGCCGGTACCGCCCGAGATGAGAACGTTCAGCTTGCCGTCGACGCACGACTGCAGAAACTGCGACGACTTGCGGGTGAGCGAGCCGAAGTTGACGAGGTCCTCGATGCCATACGGGTCACGCGAGAACTTCCTGATCGTGAGCGACGGGCCGTCGAGCGAGAGCGGCGGCACGACCGCGTTGACGCGGCTACCGTCGGGCAGGCGCGCATCTACCATCGGCGACGCCTCGTCGACTCGTCTCCCGACCTGTGAGACGATCTTGTCGATGATGCGATAGAGATGGGCCTCGTCGCTGAACGCCGCACGGGTCGATTCGATCCGACCGTCGCGCTCGATGAAGATCCTGTCGAAGCCGTTGACCATGACCTCGGTGACCGTGTCGTCGGCCAGATACGGCTCGAGCGGGCCATAGCCGAGGATGTCCGCCGAGATCTCGCGCACGAGGCGCTCGCGGTCGGCCTGCGAGAGCGGCGTGCGCTCGCGCGAGAGCTCGTCCGTGACGGCCGCGCGAACTTGCTCGCGGACGCCTGCCGGGTCGGGGCTGCGGAAGATCTGCGTGCCGAGCCGGGGGATCACGATCCCCTGGATGCGGCTCTTGAGCTCCGCGTACGGGTCGACGGAACCGCGTGGGCGCTCGCTCGCGACCGCGGCGGCCTCGTCGTCGGGCTGGATGCGCTCGGTCAGACGCGCGCTACTGGCGCCACTGACGTCGCCGCGCAGGCGATCCTCGAGACTCACGATGTCCTCCCTTCGAGAGGCTTGCGAAGCCGGCCCTCGAGCCAGCGGAAGCGGGATGCGGTCTCCGGTGCCGTCGTCGCGGTACCTGCGGCGGCGAGCTCCGGCTGAAGCGCCCGTGCGATCTCGCCGATCGCGAACGCGAACGGCGACTCCTCGTTCTCGAGCGCCGCCGGAACGCCACGGTTCACGGCGGGCGCGACCGTCGGGTCGTTCGGCACCTCGAAGCGAACCGGAAGCTCGAGAGCTCCCTCGACGTCTTCCGTCGTGACACCCACCTTGGGTGTGACGCGGTTGACGACGAGGTTCGTTCGGGAGCGTGGGAAGCCGAGCTGCTCGAGCGTGCGCAGGCTGAGGCGCACGTTCTTCAGCGTCGGGACGTCGAGTCCGGAGAGCAGCAGCAGGTGATCGGTCGGCTCCAGTAGGGCGAGCATCGGCCCGTAGAAGAACGGCGACGTGTCGACCACGACGACGTCGTATGTGTCCCGTGCCACCTCGAGCAGGCGAAGAACCTTCTGCTCGGTGACGAGCTCGGCCTCCTCGGGGCGCATCGGCGCTGCGAGGACGTCGAGACCCGAGCGATGACGCGTTGTGTAGCCGGCGAGCTTTTCCGCGTCGAGCTCGCCGGGTGCGAGCACGAGCTCGTACAGCGTGCGCTCGGGGTCGAGGCCGAGCATGATCGCGGCGTCGCCGAACTGAAGATCGAGATCGACGAGGAGCACGCGCTTGCCGGTCTTCGCAGCCAGATAGGCGGCGACGTTCGTGGACAGCACGGTCTTACCCGTGCCGCCCTTCGGTGAGAACACCGTCACTATCTCACCGTGCCCGCCCCCTCGTTCGGGCCCCGGTGAGTGACGGTGTCCCGATCCGGCCTTCGTGATCGCGAACGCGATCGCGTCGGCCGTCTGCGGGAGGACGAGAACATCGGCAATGCCGGCGGCGAAGGCCGCATCGACGAAGCTCCGGTCGGCCTCCGGCACGAGCAGGACGATCGGCGCGTCGGTGAAGCGCCGTAGCGCCTTCACGTCCGCGTCGAGCAGCCGTCCGATCGCCTCCGGGTGGGCAGCCGCGTCGGCCGCGCCCAGGAGGACGGCACTGAGATCTGGCGCGGAGAGCGCGAGCGACGCATCGGCGATGCTCGCGCTCCACGCTGTCACCTCGACGCCGGCCGGCGAGGCTGCGAGGGCGTCCCGGAGATCCGTAGCGCTCTCGAAGCTGCCGGTGACGACGACGCGGAGCGCCGCCTGGTTGGTCGGGGTGGCGTACGTCGTCACCTGGCGCCGCCGCTCAGGACGGTCGTGACCGTGTCGATGGTCGGGCTGCTGTCCTTGGGCTTCTTGACCGGCCGCAGCTGGAGCCACCACTCGCCGTTCTGCGTGGCGAAGAAGAAGCGCTGCGACTGTCCATCGGTAAGGGCAAGGACGACCGCGTCCTTCTGGTCGCCGCTCGAGATCCCCGAGTCGCCGTCGTTCGACGTGCCGAGGACGAGGACGTTGCGGAGAAGGACAGTCGTCTTCTCCCGGTCTACGACCGACGGCTTGAACGCCGCCAGGATGTCGACCCGGTCACCCTCACGCAGAGTGCCTGCGAGGAGCTGATTGGGGTCACCCGCGACCTGGACCGCGCGCTGCTTCCCGCTGATCTGGGCGCGGATACCCTGGGCCTTCGGGGTCGTGAAGCGCAGCATGCTGACCTGCTCGCCCGCGTAGATCGCCTGAGCCGCATACAGGCCCTTGATCGCAGCAGGGCTCGCAATTGCCTCCGGGGCCTGTGCCTTGCGGGCGACCGTAAGGCTCTCGAGCCCGGCGGCGATCTTTGCGCCGGAGGTGCCGACGGCGTAGTCCTGCTTCGCGACGTAGACCGTCACATTCTGCTTGCCGGTCGCCTCGTCCCTGCGGGCTGAGCTCACGTAGATGACCGTGAGCAGGACAGCGGCAACGGCGAGCGCAACGGCGATCACGACGTTCTTGGTGCGATAGTTGATCGTCATTCCACACGCTCCGTGGTCTTGCTCGTCAAGTCACCGGAAGCGACTACGAATCCGAGCAGATTGATCGAATAGGGATAAGTGGCTTCAACCGTCACGTCTCCGCCTTGCGTCCAGGTCGAAGCATTCCCGGGCGTGACCGTCACATTTGCCGCGGTGAACCCGTCGAGACCGCCTGCGGACTCGACGACGCGTCCGGTCGCTGCGCCGACAGGGTCGGGTAGCGTGCGGCTAACAGCTGCCTGGCGGGCGCCTGCTCGTACTGCATCGGTGAGGGTCATGTAGTTGTTGAAGAGAATTCCGAACTGGATAATTCCTAGGACGACCATCATGAGGATTGGAAGAACGAGAGCGAACTCGACTAGAGCTTGACCGCCTTCGCGATTTCCAGAGCGAGCCTTCTTCACGTCACTCACCTCCCGTCCTAAGTAAGTGGATTGGTAGAACGTTCGTTTTTCGTTCCGCTGATGCGATAGTGGTGGCTAGCGTTGTCGCCAGCCACCACCATCCCGTGCGGAGGTACTACGCGTTCAAGCGGCTGGTGATGTCCCCGAACGTGTTGACCAGGCTGTCCTTGAACAGGATCAGTGTGCCGATGAGAAGAACGGCGACGAGTGCGATGATAAGCGCATACTCGGCCATCGCCTGACCCTCCTCGCGATCGCGGAGCTCAGCGAGCCGCAGCTGGGCGGCAACGAAAAGCTTCAACATATCTCCACCTCCTTTCGCAAATCCAGAGTGCAATTGCTATCCGTAAATCAACTTCTGCAATTACTTTGATCGGTGGCGTGGATAATGCAACCGTCGGGAGTCCCTCATTCGAGTGATCCACGGAGACGTTCACTCGAACGAGGGATCGGTGAACTCCGTGGTCCGGCCGACCAGCCAGGCGCTCCGAGTGGCGGCATCTGAATACACCCGGTCCGACGCTCGCGGAAGGAGCTCCTCGCGAGCGCCTCTCTGTGCCCGTTCGCAGAGGTGCCACGTGCGAAAACAAGGCACAATGCGCTTGGAACAACGTTTTGGCTGCAGGCGAGGGGTCGGCGACCTCAAGGCACGCCGGGAGTTTTGCGGCGTCGATCAGTCGCGATGCGACCGTCTGCGACCCGAAGGTCTACGTGGCGCTGTTGTCGATCAGACGCGAAGCCGGCCGCGAGATGTCCGCGGCGATACGCGTGAAGATCGTGGTCAACTGACCCGGGTCGGGCTTGTTGTAGAACGTGTCGGTCGAACTCGCGATGCCACGGATCGCGTCCCAGGCGGTGATCCCGCCGGCCTCGACGCTTCCGCTAACACCGTTCTTGCATTTCTCGTAGTCGGTCCCCTGGCCGTTCAAGTCGTAGCCGATCGAATATACAGCCGTGCCCGCGGCTTTTGCGTATCCGGACGACGTTACGCCCTGAGCACACGGAGTCGTCCGGTACGGGCTTGTATTGACGGGGGTGTGCCATTTGCCACCGTAGTTAGCTGCACCATCTGAGAGAAAGATGATGATGTCTTGGATATTTGGACGACCAGTATTAACAAGAGTGCTTTGAGCCTGCTCGATGGCGTCCGCATAAGACGTATTGCCGGCGCCTTTTACGCAATTGAGCGTCGACACGAGATTGGAAGACGTATTGAGAGTGTTGTCCGGGTTGAGAAAGTCACCCGAAAGCGGGACAATCACATATGCGGCGTTCTGATTGTCGTAGTTGTAGTTATTGGAGCCCTGCGTTGGCGCGGCGCATTTTTGCGCTGTCGAGGGATTCGCGGGCGTCGGCGGGAGCACGGCAAGCCCGACCTTGTCTATATCGGGATCCATGAACCCGAGAAACGTCTTGATCCCGGTCTTTGCGTTCGTGAGGTCGGTGCAGGCCGGATCATTCGCTCCCGAGGATGTCTGGCACATGGATCCCGTTCGATCGAGCACCACCATGATGTCGAGTGGCTTCGGGGCGCACGGCGAGCATGCCGTGGCGGTCGCGTGGACGTCGAGCTCGTTGATTCCGAGCACTCGGGCGAAGAACGTCGGGACCTTCGCATCCTGCCTCACCTGGACGGTGTTGTAGGTGCCGCCGGCGACGGTGCAGCCGAGCGGGGACTTGCCGCCGAGCTTCAGACACTTGGGCGTGATCGTGCTTGTGGTGGCCTTGACGGATGTGGTCTCGTTCTTTGCACCGTCCTCACCGCTGTAGGCGTGGGCGGTTGCGATCGCTGCGGAGCCGTCCGGCAGCTCCTGGGCGGCCGCGAGCGCTGCGGCGTCCGCGGAGCGCTGGAGCTCGCGCTGCACGAAGTACGCGTGGCCGATGTCGAGCGCGAACCCGGTCATGCCGATCAGGACGACCATGCAGATCGCGACGAACACGATGACTTGCCCCTCGCTCTGCTCGCGTACTGCTCGAAGCCTCTCGCGCACGTGGTCTCCTGACTGGGCCGGAAGCGGGTCGCCTCCGTCTGTCACTCATTGAGGGCGATCGGTGGGGTAAGAGATATCCCTCGTCCTAGTGATCGCCGTCCCTCGATCGAGTGAACGCAGGAGCGGCGCTCCCATGGCGGAACTGAGCCGAATGGACACGGTTCGGCTCATGCGCGACGGCGATGTGGTCTGCGAGCACTGCCTCGTCGCGGACGGCTTCTGGAGCCGTGGCAAGGGCCTTCTCGGCCGGAAGTCGCTGCCGCCAAGCGAGGGGATCCTGCTCCGACCTGCGTCGTCGGTGCACATGTTCTTCATGCGCTTCGCGATCGACGTCGTCTTCCTCGATCGCGAGCTCTGCGTCCTCGATGTTCGGGAGAACCTCAGGCCGTGGCGGCTGGCGCTCCGGCGGGGCGCGCACTCGACCCTCGAGCTGGCCGCGGGCCAAGTCGAGGCGCGCGGGATTGCGGCCGGGCAAAAGCTCACGCTCGCGCCGCCGTAGGGGTCGCGGGTCTCCGTCTAGGTGTGGTGCCTGGCTGAAGCCAGGCACGTGCCATGTGGAGTTCTGCGCTGGACGTCTGTGCTCTTTGTGCCTGGCTTCAGCCAGGCACTACACGTCAGCCACCAGCGCCGACCGCGAAGCGCCGCGCAGTTAGTGGCTAGGAGCGGCCTCGAAGCCTGCGTGCTCGCGCGGATCGTCGATCTCGACGCGCACCAGGTCGGGCAGTGACGGCTTGAGCACGTTCAGGGCGAGCTGCTCGAGGAAATCGCGCGGCATCACGCAGTCGAGGCACTCGACGCCGTCGAGGCGGAGCCGCAGCGACACCGAGTGCGCGGCACCGTCGACGCCGGCGAGCTCGAACGCAGCGCCGTCGTACATGACGAGCTCGTCGAGCCGTCCGAGCTCGGAGACCACTTCAGCTTCTGTCATCTGCCGGACTTTACGCGCTCGGCGCGAGGTCCTGCCAGTCGAGTAGAGGTGCGGAGCCTTACCTGAGGATGGTCGGGACCGGGAACTTGCCGGCACCTGGAACGATCGCTGCGGCGTCGGTGCCTAGCCACTGGTCGAGGAGCGCCGTGTAGAGGGATCGGAAGTCGCTCGTCGCCTGGAGGTTGCCCCGCTCGTCGAGCCGGTCGAGGCCCGGGAACTCGCCGATCATACGGCCGTTGACGCGCGAGCCGATCAGAAAGCCCGTCCCTGCCGCACCGTGGTCTGTGCCGCTCGAGCCGTTCTCCTGTGCGCGCCTGCCGAACTCCGACCACACGTGCACGAGCACTCGGTCGGCGAGGCCGCGGGCCTCGAGGTCGCGCTGGAAGGCGAGGAGGGAGTCGGAGGTGAGCTGGAGCGCCGTCGTGAGCGCTGCCGGCTGGTTGTCGTGCGTGTCGTACATCCCTGGGGCCGTGAGTGCTACGACTCGCAGCGGCAGCCCGGCCGCGAGCATCGCCGCTAGACCGGCGAGGCGCTTGGGGAAGGCGTCGTCGGAGGCTGGATAGGCAACCGGGCTCGAGAAGCCGGACGTTCCCTCCTTGGGGCGGAACGCGGCCAGCTGCTGGTAGAGCCGTGCCGACTGCTTTGCGACGTCGCTCGCGGCCTGGAGACCGGCGTCGCCGCCTGTCGGCAGCCCCGCAAGGGAATCCATCGATTTGAGCATCTTCGTCTCGACGTCTCCCCAGACGCCGCGCGTCCAGAAGTCGTAGCGGTCGGGCGAGTCGATCGCCGCGACAGGGACCTTCGCCGTGGCGAGCGCAGGCTGGAGGCCATAGTCGAGTGACAGGCCCTGGAGCGGGTTGTCGGGGGTGCCGACGCGGTCGAGGTAGCGGCCGAGCCAGCCCGTCCGCAGCGATTCGACCGTCGCCCCGACCTCCCAGAAATGACGCGACGTGAAGTGCGACTGATTCGGGGAGGCGTACCCGACGCCCGGCAGCACGTTCACCTTCCCCTCGCCGTGGAGGCTCGAGATCCCTGCGAGCGCCGGGTGCCAGCGGAGCCGGGCGTCCTCGGCGAACGGCGTGCCCTGATCGGGTGCGAGCGCGAGTCGAGGCCGCAGCTTCGTATAGTTGGGGTCGCCGGCAGGGAAGAGCAGCGAGAGCGCGTCCGCGCCTCCCTCGAGAAAGATCGAGACCAGCACCCGCCCCGATCGCATTTGCCGCCGTGGCGGCGCCGATCCCCTCCTCGAGCGCATGCGGGAGGAGCGCCCCGCCGCCGTAGACCGCCATTGCGAGGCCGACGCTGCGGGCGACGAAGCTCCGCCGATCGAGGCCAGTTCCGGCCGGGATCGGCATGCCCGGCTCGATTGCCGGCAGGCCGTCTCCCGCCCGTGCGATCGTCGAGCGCAGGAGCGCAGAGCGCGTGAAGTCGCTGCAGCACCTGCTCATGCGCGCTCCATTGCCCGGCACTGGGCTCCGCCGTGAGACGCCTGCGCTCGGGGAAGGCGCCTGAGGTTCCGTTGTGTCGGTGTGCGTCTCATGCGGTCTGGAGGTCGGGAGAGACGGCGAGAAGCTGACGCACGGCGTTGGCCACGAGTGGGGGGTACGACTTCGCCTGCCAGCCGCTCTTTGCCCCAGCGAGAGACTCCCGGGCGAAGCGCTCGAGGGCCGCGCGGGTCTGCGGCCTGATCGTGGGCTTCCCCAGAACGGCGATCGCCCCCTCGACGATCGCGTTGGGGTCGTTCGGGACGGTGGGTCCCTTCCGATCGGAGAGGCTCACGGTGGAGAGCGCCTGGTTCGCGATCCCCCATCTGCCGCGGAACGTCGCCGTGTCGAGCCAGCGGCTGTCGTCCCAGCCCGCCACGTTCGGTGGGTAGAAGAGACGCTGACCCGCCATGTCGCCCATCCAGACCCACGCGCTCGTATCAACCCCGCGCCCCAACCCGCGCAGGAGTCCCGCCGTGTAGACGATCGGCGACTTGACCATCCGCGGTCCCGTGTAGAGCGCGGGGTGTCGGAGGATCGCTTCGAGCAGCGGGCGGATCTCGTACGAGCTCCGGTAGCTGCTCTCGAGCGCGGTGCGGGTCGCCGCGTCCGGGGGGACCGGGATGAAGTAGCCCCAGAGCTTCTCGACGACGAATTGCGGGTGTCGTCCGTGCTGGAGACAGAGCGCGCAGGCGTCCTTCCAGTCGAAGGTGCCGCGCTTGCCGAAGATCGTCTTCATGCCGCCGTCGTGGCGCGAGCGGTCGAACCTGAAGTTCGTCATGCCCGCGCCGCGCTGCCAGTCCGCCCGCCAGCCCGTCAGCGCGCGCGCTTGCTCGCGGACGTCCTGCTCGCCGTAGCCGTTGCCCTCGCCGAGCGTGAACAGCTCCATCAGCTCGCGGCCATAGTTTTCGTTCGGTGCCCGGTTCGTGTTCGCGACGCCGGAGAGCCAGACGAGCATGGCCGGGTCGGCTGTGATGTCGCGCAGGAGGTCGCGGAACGAGCCGAGTGCGTGCCGGCGGAGGAGCTCGTTCTGCTGGAGCATGAGCCGTTGCGACCCGACGCCAGCATTCGACGTTGCGAACCAGTCGTGCCAGACGAGCGTCATGCGCTCGACGAGCGGGCGGGAGGTGCGGACCATCCTGTCGAGCCACCAGAGATGGTCGTGGCCCCAGGCATCGGCGGGGGCGAGCGCCCGGCCCTTCTCGTCGCGGGGGACAGGTCCGACGAGCCGCTCGGGCCCTGGTCGTGTGAGCGCTCGGACGGCGCCGTCGAGCCCGAGCTTCGCCAACGCCTCGGCTTCGCCCTTCCGCGGTCCGAACCCGGCGCGCCAGAGCAACCGCTCGGCCTGCGCGACACCGAAGTGGCCGCTGTAGACAGGAGTAGACATTCTAAGGGTCTACTTGACGGTTAGTGTCGCCCACATGCCACGCGTCCGGTGGTTTGGCAGCGAGCACCAGAGCGTGTACTTACCCGCGACCAGGTTCAGCGTGACGTTGCCGCGCATGAAGTGATCCTGCTTTGCCATGTGCAACGGCTTCGCGCCCTTTGCGTTGCGCAGGATCATCAGGTCGTGGGCATCCTGGCCGAAGTTGACGACCTCGATGATCGCCTTGCCGGGGCGCATCTTCGCGCGCGAGAGGTTAAGGAACCACTCGTCCTGGGTGACCTGCATCCGCTGCGGGGCGCTGCCCTTGCCGATCGCAGCGATCGCGGCCGGGGCTCCGACGAGCGTCGCGATCGCGGTGAGGAGAGCGAGCACGCCGCATGTCAGGCCTTCACGAGCTTGTAGCGGGGCATGGCCTTGGCGTCGGGCAGGATGCGCGCCGCATCGACGTCGAACCACTGCTCGAGCAGCGACGCGTAGAGGGCACGAAAGTCGCTCGTGACGCGGAGGTTCCCGTCCTTGTCCAGCCGCCGGAGACCCGGATGCTCACCGACCATGTGGCCGCGCACCTTCGTTCCGAGGAGGAAGGCCGTGCCGCCGGCGCCGTGGTCGGTGCCGTTGTCGGCGTTTTGCTCGGCGCGACGGCCGAACTCCGACCACACGAGCGTGAGGACACGACCGGCAAGGCCGCGACGCTCGAGGTCGTGCTGGAAGGAAAAGAGCGCCTCCGACACCGTCGTCAGGCCGTCGTTGAGCGGCCCGGACTGGTCGGCGTGCGTGTCGTACTCGCCCGGGCCGGTCATCGCGACGGCACGGATCGCGAAGCCGCTGTCGAGCATCGCCGCCAGGCCGGCAAGCCTGCGGGAGAAGTCGTTCTCCGGATACTTGACCTTGGTGTTGTAGTGCGCCTGACCGTCCTTGCCGATGAACCGGCCGAGTTGGCGCTTCAGCTGATGCGACTGGGCGGCCGTCTGGCTTGCCTGGGCGAGGATCGGATCGGCGTTCGCCGAGAGCGCGCCCAGGTCGCCGATCGCGTCGTCGAGCAGCTCGTCGACCACGTCCCACACGTTGTGCGAGCCGAACCGGTAGTCGGCGGGGCTCGACAGAGTCGAGACGGGGTTCTTGGCGGTCGCGAGCGACGGCAGGAGCGACCCGTCGAGGCTGAGCCCCTGGAGCGCGTTGTCGGGCGCGCCGATCGTATCGACGAGCCGGCCCAGCCAGCCTGTCGACTGCTGGGTGTCGAGCGCTCCGACCTCCCAGTAGTGGCGCGACGTGAAATGAGACTGGTCGGGGTGCGCGTAGCCGATCGCGGGGAAGACGCTCAGCTTGCCGGCCTGGTGGAGCTGCGCGAAGGACTTGAGACCCGGATGCCAGTGCAGCGAGCGGTCGTCCCGGAAGACCGGGCCGTCTCCCGGCTTGAATGCGAGGTTCGGGCGCAACTTGCGGTAGCGGCCGTCACCGACCGGAGCCAGCATCGAGAGGGCGTCTGCTCCTCCTGGAAGGAAGACCGTGACGAGCACGCGGTTCCCTGCCCCGACGGCTGCCGCCCGCGCGATCCCGTGGTCGAGTGCCGACGGCAAGAGCGAGGCTGCCCCGTAGACGGTGAGCGCCGCACCGAGCGTGCGCGAGACGAACGCGCGCCGGTCGAGTCCGGTTCCTGCCGGAAGTGGCATGCCGGGCTCGATCGCCGGTAGCCCGTTCCCCGCCTCGGCCGCTCCGCGACGCAGGAGCGATGCGCGGGAGAACTCGTTGCAGTGGTGACAACTTCGGTCGCTCATGCGGTTTGCATCTCCGGGCTCACGGCGATCAGGTGACGTAGCGCGTTCAGCGTCATCGGCGGAAACGCCTTCTGGCGATAGTCGTCCGCGATCGCCGCCGCCATCACCTTCTGGGCGTAGCGGAGGAGCATTCCGCGCGTCTCCGGGGTGACCTGCGGGTTTCCCCAAAACTCGAGTGCCTTCTCGACGAGCTTTTCCGGCTCACGCGGGACGTTCGCCTTGCCCGCGTGGTCGGGGTGGAAAGCGTGCTTGCGGAGGACGCGCTCCGCGAGCTGCCAGCGAGCTCGGAACGTCGAGGTATCGAGCCAGCGCGTGTCGTTCCAGCCCGAGACGTTCGGCGGGTAGAACGGGAGCTGGCCCGCCTGGATCGTAAGCCACACGTAGTCCTCTGTTGCGATCCGATCGCCGAGCGACCGCAGCATTCCTGCCGTGTAGACGACCGGCGATTTCGCCATGCGCGGGCCTTCGTAGAGCAGCGGGTGCTTGAGAATGGCCGCGACGATCGGCCTGATCTCGTAGCCGGACTGCTTATAGGCCTCGACCAGCGTCGCGCGTGTCTCCTCGTCCGGTGGCACGGGAATGAAGTAGCCCCAGAGCTTGTTCACGAAGTAGGGGGCGTGGGCAGGGTGATCGATCGCGAGCCGAACTGCGCTCTTCCAGGTGAACGGGCCCGCCTGCCCGAAGACGACCTTCATCGCGTCGTCGTGCTGCTCCCGCTTGAACCTGAAGTTCGTCCAGCCGATGCCGTTCTTGTAGTCCGCCGTCCAGCCGGTGAGCGCTCGGGCCTGCTCGCGTACGTCACGCTCGGTGTAGCCGCTGCCGGCACCCATCGTGAAGAGCTCCATCAGCTCGCGTCCGAAGTTCTCGTTCGGCGCCTCCTTCACGCTGTTCAGTCCGTTGAGGTAGATCAGCATCGCCGGGTTGATCGCCACGCGCATGGCCAGTCCCTTGAACGAGCCGAGGCCAATGCTGCGCAGGAGCAGGTTCTGTCGGATCATCAGACGTTGTGAGCCCACCATCTCGTTCGAGGTGGCGAACCAGTCGTGCCAGATCAACGTCATGCGCTCAACGAGCGGGGTGGAGGTGCGCACCATGCGGTCTAGCCACCAGAGGTAGTCGTGGCCGAAGCTGTCGGTAGGCGAGAGCCTCCTTCCTTCGAGGCTCGGCGGCTTTCCGATCAGACGGTCCTTGCCGGGCTTGGTGAGCCAGTCGACCGCGCCGTCGAGACCCCGCTTGGCGACCTCGAACTCCTCACCCCGGCGCGGACCGAAGCCGGCACGCCAGAGGAGTCGCTCCGCCTGAGCGGGCCCGAAGTTTCCGGTGTAGACGGGGAGAGCCACGCTGCTCCGACTATCGGCAGCCGGCCCGAACCCAATTAAGGGATTCTGCGAGAAGAAATGTGCGCTCTTTCCGTAGTTCTACCGGGGTCGTGGGACACGCACAACGCCGGGGTCAGACCTCGTGGCATGTCCGCGGCAGACGCTGCACGAAAGGGACGTGGCCAGCGTGGACGGTGCCCGTTCCAGTCACTAGCCGACACTCGAGTTGCTCGCTAGGTTCAAAACCGATGACACGGCCGCCCCGAATCCAGCTGCCCGGCCAGGTGTTTCACGTGACCGCTAGGGGAGTACGGCTGGCGCCGCTTTTCGTTGACGACATCGACAGACGGCGCTACGTGGACATCCTGGCCGGCACGGTTTTTCGTTGCCGTTGGATCTGTCTCGCCTACTGTCTGATGGGCAACCACGTTCATCTCCTGGTTCGTCTGCGATCCGCGACGCTATCCCGCGGTATGCAGCGACTTCACGGAATGTATGGATACCGGTTCAACACGCGACACTCACATACGGGTCACGTTTTCGAGAGGCGATTCGGTTCGACGCACGTCGATTCAGAGGCATATCTGCTCGGTGCCCTCCGGTACATCGCGCTGAATCCGGTTCGGGCCGGTCTTTGCACCGATCCCGCGGATTGGCCGTGGAGCAGCTTCCGCTCCACCGCGCGGCTAGAGCCGTCGCAGCGCTTCCTGGCAGACCATGCTGTACGGCAGTTCTTTGGCTCGGATGCGGCAAGAGCTGCCGAGGAGTACGCCGCGTTCGTGCGGGCGGGGATTGCGACGCTTTCCTCGCCTACAGACTCGCCTCACAAAAGCTCGGTTTCGGCTTGAACAATGGGCTTCGTCTCCGTTGCGGCCGGTTTGGACATGCCTTGAGGTCTGACCCTGGTCGTTGCGGCCCGCGCACCACGCCCCGAACGGCCGGTCGCGAGGAGTGCGGCCGACTATCCTGCCTAGTCCGGATGCGTGTGATTCTCCCCGACGAAACCGAGCTCGAGCTCCCAGAGGGTGCAACGGGCCTGGACGCCGCGCGGGCGATCGGGCCACGGCTCGCGGAGCAGGCAGTGCTCGTTCGCGCGAACGGCCAAGCGCAGGACCTCCGCCTGCCGCTCCCCGACGGCGCGCGCCTGCAGATTCTCACGACCCGGAGCGCGGACGATCCGGATGCCCTAGCGGTGCTCCGGCACTCGACCGCCCACCTCCTGGCCGAGGCCGTGCTTCGTCTCCACCCGGGCGTGAAGATCGCGATCGGCCCGCCGATCGACACGGGCTTCTACTACGACTTCGAGTTTCCCGAGCCGCTTCGCGAAGAGGAGCTAGCCGCAATCGAGGAGGAGATCAAGCGGGAGGTAACCGAAGGGCGAACGTGGGAGCGTGAGGAGATCGATCGCGACGCCGCACGCGCGCGATTCGAGGCGGAGGGACAGCCGTACAAGGTTGAGCTGGCCGACATGGCCGAGGGCCCGATCTCCCTCTACACCCAGGGTGATTTCACCGACCTCTGCCGGGGTCCGCACCTCCAGAACGCGACGCCGATCAGGGCCGTGAAACTAACGAGCTTGGCCGGCGCGTACTGGCGTGGCGACGAGCGGAACGCGCAGCTAACCCGCATCTACGGCACGGCGTTCTACACGCAGAAGGATCTGGATGCCCACCTCGAAAGGCTCGAGCTCGCAAAGGCGCGTGACCACCGTCGGATCGGCCCCCAGCTCGACCTCTTCCACCTGCAGGACGCCTCACCTGGATCGCCCTTCTGGCACCCGAAGGGCATGGTGATCTGGAACGAGCTCGAGGACGTGCGACGACGCGAGAATCGCGCCCGCGGCTACGACGAGGTGAAGACGCCGCTGATCTACGACGTCGAGACCTGGCAGACCTCCGGGCACTGGGAGAAGTACAGAGAGAACATGTTCTTGATCCCACAGGAGGACAAGACGTTTGGCCTCAAGCCGATGAACTGTCCGGGTCACATGCTGCTTTTCGGGAGCCGGCTTCGGAGCTACCGCGACCTGCCGATGCGATTCGCAGAGTCATCCACACTGCATCGCGACGAGCCCACCGGCACGCTCCACGGTCTGCTGCGTGTACGCCACGTGACCCAGGACGACGCACACATCTTCTGTACCGCCGAGCAGATCGAGGACGAGATCTTCGGCTGCCTCGACTTCGCAGCTTTGCTCTACGAGCTGTTCGCGATGAACGCGCGCTTCGAGCTTTCGACGCGACCGGAGAACAAGCTCGGCACCGATGACGAGTGGGACTTCACGGAGGGGGCGCTCCGGGCGGCGCTCGAGCGCCGTGGCATCGTGTACGAGCTCAACGAAGGCGACGGCGCGTTCTACGGGCCGAAGATCGATCTCCACATGACCGACATTCTCGGGCGCTCGTGGCAGATGGGAACGATCCAGCTCGATGCCCAGATGCCGGCGCGCTTCGGTCTCACCTACATGGGTGCAGACAACGCCGAGCACACGCCATACGTCATCCACCGCGCACTGCTTCGGTCCCTGGAGCGCTTCATCGGCATCCTCATCGAGCACTACGGCGGTGACTTCCCGCTGTGGCTCGCTCCCGTGCAGGTGCGTGTCCTGCCGGTCGGAGAGGGCCATCACGCAGCAGCGGACGCGCTCGCGCGGCGGTTGCGCGACCGGGGCTTCAGGGCCGAGGCGGACGACCGTGACGAAACGGTCGGTCGCAAGATCCGTGACGCCGAGCTCGAGAAGATCCCGCTGATCGTCGTGTACGGCGAGCGCGAGTCCGACGAGGCACTTGCGCTCCGGCGCAGGGGGGAGGGCCAGTCGACCGTCTCCCTCGACGAGCTCCTCGGGCTCCTCGTCGCCGGATCCTCGACGCCCCGCGACTAGCTCGCGCCACCCGTGTTCTCCTGCTACGCTCCGATCCTGCAAAGCAGGAGCGGACCCGCGCCTCACCTCCGGAGCCATGCGCTCATCGGGGGTTCAACCGAGTCGAAGGACGAGGATCGTGGGCCGCTGCTTGCAGCGGTTTTGTCGTGTTATGGAGGAGGAACCTTCAGCTCCGTGAGAAGTTTTTGAGACCCCGGCGCCGTCCAGAAGACCGAACCAGGCCGGTCGTCCACCAGGATCGCATCAACGAGAACATCCGCGTGCCGCGGGTCAGGCTCGTCGACGACGACGGAACGCAGATCGGGATCAAGTCAACCGACGAGGCGCGTGAGCTCGCGTATTCGAAGGGCCTCGACCTCGTCGAGGTCGCAGCGAGCGCGGATCCGCCCGTCGCGAAGGTCATGGATTACGGGAAGTACCGCTACGAGCAGGAACAGAAGGCAAAGCTCGCGCGCAAGCACCAATCGCAGATCCATATCAAGGAGATCAAACTCAGACCGAAGATCGGAAACCACGACTACGAGACGAAGAAGGGTCACGTTGTCCGCTTCCTGAATCAGCGGGCGAAGGTGAAGGTGACGATCATGTTCCGGGGCCGGGAGAACCTGCATCCGGAACGCGGTCGAATGCTGCTGATGCGTCTCGCAGAGGACGTCAAGGAGATCGGCGCGATCGAGCAGCCGCCGCTCATCGACGGTCGCAACATGGTCATGGTGCTCGGTCCGACGAAGAACGCAGGAGTGAAGACAGATGCCCAAGGTGAAGACATCAAGCGGAGCGAAGAAGAGGTTTCGGGTAACCGGAACGGGGAAGCTGACCCGCCGGCACGCGATGAAGAGCCACAACCTCGGGAAGAAGTCGTCGAAGCGTAAGCGCGACTTCGGCAAGGAACATCCCGTCGCTGCGCACAACGTCGCTGCAGTCAAGAAGCTTCTGAGGATCGGCTAGCCATGCCCCGCGTCAAGCGATCCGTCCACGCGCGGAAGAAGCGCCGCAAGGTGCTCGAGCAGGCAAAGGGCTACTGGGGGCTCAAGAGCACGAGCTACACGTACGCGAAGGAGCAGGTCGAGCACTCGCTGACCTACGCCTACCGTGACCGCAAGAACCGCAAGCGGACGTTTCGTCAGCTTTGGATCATTCGGATCAACGCTGCCGCACGCGAGAACGGGCTCTCGTACAACCAGTTCATCTCCGGGGTGCACAAGGCCGGGATCGAGCTCGACCGAAAGTCGCTCGCCGACCTCGCTGTGAGCGATCCGTCGGCGTTCGCGGCGGTTGCAGAGCAGGCCAAGGCGGCGCTTCAAGCCGCCGAAGCCGCCTGACCCCAGCGGCGTCGCACGAACGACCCGTGCGCCCATTGTGGACATGTCCCGGGGTCAGACCTCGAGACGTGTCCGCACGGGACACCATGGTGACCCCGTGATCACGTCGAAGGACAACGCAAAGCTCACGCTCGTGCGGAAGCTCCGGCAACGAAAGTACCGTGCTGAGACGGGCCTTTTCGTCTGCGAGGGGGAGGACCTCGTCGCCGCAGGCATCGAGGCCGGTCTCGAGCCCGTCGAGCTGCTCGTCGCCGACGAGAACATCGTGCCCGCCGTGCTCGCGAGCGCGTCAACGCTCCCTCATCCAGCGCGGACGATCGGTGTCTTCCGCGAGGCCGATCTGCCGCGCGCGGCCAGGCCTGCGTGTCTCGCGCTCTGGCGGCTCGCCGATCCGGGCAACGTCGGGACGCTCATGCGTACGGCCGATGCCTTCGATGCGTGTGTCGCGCTGTCCGCGGGGTGCGCCGACCCCTTGGCGCCCAAGGCACTCCGCGCGTCGGCGGGAGCGATCTTCCGGGTGCCGCGGATCGCGTGGGAGGGCTGTCCGGGCGCGCGCGTCGCGCTCGTCGCCCACGGTGGCGCGCCGATCGAGTCGCTCGGGCTGCAGCTTCCTCTCACCCTCCTGCTCGGCGCGGAGCGCGAGGGCCTGCCGGATGATCTCGTAACAGACTGTTACAAGGCGACGATCGGGCTGCCCGGTGCCGCGGAGTCGCTCAATGTCGCGGCTGCCGGGGCAATCGCGCTTTACGAGGTGACCCGGCAGCCGCCGCAGGCGCACGGCCGCTAGCCGAATCCGCCCCCGCCCCCGCCGCCGCCGCCCCCACCTCCACCCGAGAACCCGCCACCCCCGCCGCCCGAGCCCGAGCTCGGCGGGGCGAGCGCAGAGCCGAAGCCTGAGCTGAGGTCACCGATCGACATCGCAGTGGCTCCCGAGCCGAGGTTGCCGGATGGGGCAATCCAGTAGATCGTGCTGGCCTGGGCGAGCTCCTCTGGCATGTGCAGATGGGCAGCCTGGAGGACACGCTCCGCGATCCCGAACGCGATCCCGTAGACGAGGTACCGCTCCCAGAGGACGAGAGTGGACGGCGGAGCGTCGTCCAGCCGCGGGAAGTCGGTCAGATATCGCCGGAATGCCTCCCAGCGCTCCGCCTCGGCCTCCCCCTTCGAGGAGCGGCGCCGCCAGAGGCGCCGGTTCATCAGGCCGACGAAGAGCACAGCCGCGGCGTTGACGAACGCGCAGACGCCGAGCGCCAGCAGGACGACGTCGCTCCAGCGGGGATAGACGCTACGCCAGCCCGAGATCGCGATCCAGCTCAGCAGTGCGCCAACTAATGCGAACGCGACGAGCGAGATTCCGAGCGGCAGAGCGCCGATCGAGACGAACCACTTCCGCCCGCGCACGGCGGTGTCGACCGTGCTCTTGAAGGACGAAAAGCGCGTGCTCATCGCGACCCGGTCCGCCTCGATCTGCTTGCGGAAGCGCGAGAGGCGCTGCGTGCCACCCTCGAGCACACCGTCGACAACCTTCACGACCTGGTTCTCCCAGGGCTCGAGCGCGCCGTCGGCGTTCCCCGCGGAGATCTCGAGATCGGCGATCTCCTGCGTTCGAAGGCCGCCCCAGACCTTGCGCTCGGTCGTCACCGGCGCCGAGGTGAAGACGCCGCGGCGGATCAGGTCGAACAGCGTCGCGGTGAACTCATACGAGCCGGCCTCGCCGCCCTGCCGCAACAGCGTCGGCACGAGCGCAGGCGCGGTGTCGGTCGGCGGCTCCTGCTCGTATTCGCGGTCGTAGCTTGTGTGACGCTCCCGTCCGAAGACGAGATAGACGACTGAAAGCACGGCGAGAGCAGGCCCGATCGCGAGCGCGACGAGGACGAGGAGCGTGCGCCAGGGATGATCTTTCGCGCTCTGGATGCGGTCGTGATCACGCTCGTAGGCGGCGGCGTCGGCCTGCTCCTCGCTCACGATCTTGCCCAGTCCTCTTCCGCTCGCAGTCTTCATTCCGGCAGTCGACGAGAAGGCGCCGCGCGGTATCACGGCGCGCAGCTCGACGAATTGGTGGGCGGGGACAGCGACGGCCCGCAGGAGGGCCCGCGCATTGGCAAGCTGTACGTCGCCGCGAACCCAGACCGGATGCCCCCACGCCTTGAGGATGGTGCTTGTCGCGGTCTTGCGCTTCGTGCCGGGGGCGTCCAGACGCGCAGTCAGACGGCCGAGGCCCGTGTCCCACTCCTTGCCCCAGACCTGGAGATTGACGTCGACCACGTCGTCGTAGGCGACGGCAAGGCCCAGGAGCCGGTAGCGGATCCGGAACGTCCGCTGCTCGTCGGTCGCTCTGAAGTGCCAGACGATCTCGACCCGTCTGTTCGTGCGGGAGACGCCGAATGTGTCGGGTTGGAGGAACCCGGTCTTCTCCGCCGAGCCGTTGCCCGAATACGGTCGCCCGTTCTCCGACACCTGGATGCGGTCGAGTGACTCGCCGTCCCGGAGCGGGATATCGCGGAATCCGAACGTGAACGAGCCGCTGAAAAGGACCGTGATCCGCTCGTCTACGAGGAGCGCGCCGTCCTTCGCCATCTTCACCGACACGTCGGCCTGGGGGAGCGAGAAGGACTTCGCGTCCGCGACCCCGCTGAGGCCTAGCCCAGCGGCGAGCGCGAGCGCGAGGACGAGCAGTCTGCGGGCTCGCATCAGGGTGCTACGAGAACGAGACCTGCGGTGCTTCGCGTTCCGCGGCGTCCTCGACCTCGAAGAACTCGCGCCGCTGAAAGCCGAGCGCGCCCGCGAAGAGCACCGCCGGGAATACCTGGATCGCGTTGTTGAAGGTGAGCACGGTGTCGTTGTAGACCTGCCGCGCAACGGCGATCCGCGACTCCGTCTCGCTCAGCTCACCCTGGAGCTCGAGGAAGTTCTGGCTCGCCTTCAGGTCGGGATACGCCTCGGCGACCGCAAAGAGACGTCCGAGTGCCTGTCCGAGCAACCCCTCGGCCTGACCCTGAGCAGCCGGCCCCTGGGCCTGCTGCGACGCGGCGCGCGCCTTCGTGACCTCCTCGAACACGCCCCGCTCGTGCGCTGCGTAGCCCTTGACCGTCTCCACGAGGTTCGGGATCAGGTCGTTACGACGCTTGAGCTGTACATCGACCTGCGCCCACGCATTGTCGACGCGGTTCCGCTTCGTGACGAGGCCGTTGTAGAGAACGACCGCAACGATCGCGAGCAGGACGACGATCCCGATGATGATCCAGAGGGCAAGCATCTGTCGCTAGACCATACGAGTACGCTGGCGCCATGGCAACCGTGGTTGCACGGATCAGCACGACGCCCGTCAAGGGGCTGCGCCTCGCGCACCCCTTCGAGCTCGAGCTGACTCGCTCGGGTGCCCGCGACGACCGTCGCTTCTTCCTCGTCACCGAGGACGGCCGCCTGTGCAACGGGAAGCTCGCGGGCCCGCTTGCGACGGTGCGTGCTGCGTGGGAGCCGCAGGCAGAAACGCTTGCGCTCACCTTCCCCGACGGGCGGGTCGTGGTGGACGAGGCCCGCCATGCTGAGCGCGTCGGGACGCTGTTCTACGGCCTGCGCACCGTGACGGGCCGTATCGTCGCCGGACCGTTCGCCGCCGCTCTCTCGGAGTTCGTCGGCTTCGGCGTCCGCCTGGTCGAGCGCGACGAGGGCGAGCTCGCTACCGACGTCGCGCCCGCAACGCTCGTCACCTCGGCCTCGCTCGCGCGTCTTGGCGCAGAGGGCAGGCGCTTTCGCATGCTGGTCGAGCTCGACGGGCCCGGCGCGCACGAGGAGGATTCCTGGGCGGGACGGCAGGCGCGTGTCGGAGAGGCACTCCTGCTCGTGGGCGGCCCGACCGGCCGGTGTGCGGTGACGACGCAAGATCCGGAGACCGGCATTCGCGACCGCGACGTCCTCGCGGAGATCGCCGCCTACCGTGGCGTTCCGACGCAGGGCCCAGCTGCTGGGGCGATCTGCTTCGGCGTCTACGCCGCGATCCTCGAGCCTGGCCACATTCGCCTCGGAGATTCCTTCGAGGTTGCGCTCTAGCGCCGGTTCCGGCGTAGAGCTCGTTTAACCGATCCGTCAGCGCGCAGTCGCTACCCAGATCGTGTCCTCGCCGCCTTTGAACGGGCGACGGTCGAACCAGCCGTAAAGCGCCTCGAGCTCGAATCCGGCGCGGTCGAGGAGCTGGTGCCATTCCTCCGGCGTTGCCCAGTGGAGATTCATCGTCGCCTCGGCCCCCTCGCCCTTGACGGAGAGCGCGAGGGTTCGGGTCTGCTTGTCCCAGTCGGCGCGCTCGAGGATCCCAGGCTCCCGCTCGAGCCAGCGCCCGTGCGTCTCCTCGATGTCGTCGGGCGACGGGCAAAAGACGTCGAAGATCAGCCGCCCATCTTTCTCGAGCAGCATCCGCGCGGCATCGAGCGCCCGGATCTTCTCCGCGTCGTCCGGCATGTGCAGCAGCGAGCGGAACGGGCAGATCACGAGCGGCACCCGCTCGTCGATCTCTGGCTCCCTGAGATCGCCGAGCCGAAGTTCGAGCAGGGATTCGACGCCCTCGGCGCGAGCGTACTCCCGTGCAGTCGCGAGCATGTGCTCCGACTGATCGATGCCGATCACCCGGATACCCGCCTTGGCGATCGGAACGGCGACTCGGCCGGTGCCGACTGCGAGCTCGACGACTGGACCGCCGGATCCCAGCGCCTCCTCGACGTAGAACTCGATGTCCTCGACCACAGACGCGCTCCACGGGTCGTAGATCGAGGCGATAGCGTCGTAGAGGGCCACCGGGAGATCGTATGGCTACGGCCGCGCGCCTGTCGCGGCCTTCGGCGCGGGCCGCGGCCGCGCGCTGTAGAGCTGGACGAGCTTCCGGTGGAGCGAGCGGCGGATTCGCACGTAGCCGGGAGCGTCCGCGACGTTGCGGAGCTCCGCCGGGTCGGTGCGGTGGTCGTAGAGCTCGCGCCAGCCGTTCAGGTACTCGACGTAGAGGAAACGTGGAGTGTGCAGCCCGACGTACTTCGGAGGCCCACCTTCGCGCAGCTGTTTGCGGCCGAGATACTCGACGACGAAGTCTTTGCGCCAGCGCTCGCGCCGCCCGTGGAGGAGCGGGACGAAGCTGCGCCCGTCCTGTGGCTTGCCGGGGATCGTTCCCGCGAGGTCGGTGATCGTCGAGGCGAGGTCGATGTTCAAGACCGGCTGACGGTCGGATGCCCCGTCGGCCCTGCGCCAGGGTGTCCGCACGACGAGAGGCACGTGTGTGGACTCCTCGTAGGGCCAGAGCTTGCCGCCGAGGCGATGCTCGCCCCAGAGGAAGCCGTTGTCGCTCGAGTAGAGGATCACGGTCCGGTCGAGCTCTCGGCGGCGCCTTAGCGTCGCGACGATCTGGGCGACGGAGCGGTCGAGCGCGCGAAGCGTCTCGAGCTGTCGTCGCCGGACATCCTCCTCCGTGTAGACGAGCGCCCCCGGACGCAGCAGGCGCCGGTGAAACGCACGCCAGGGCTTGTCCCGGAGGTCGGCCTCGTTGACGGCCGGCGAAGACAGGGGTGGCAGTCCGAGGAGGCTGCCGCGATCGCGAGGTGCCGGCAACGCCGGCAAGTGTGGCGGAGTGGGGGCGAAGTAGAGGAAGAACGGTGCGCGCGTGCGACGCAGGAACCGAACCGCCTTGCGCGTGAGGACGCTTGTCGAGTAGTCGGACGGCTTCCTCCCGTAGTGGACGAGCGTGCCGTTCTCGTTCAGCGTGTAGTCGTAGTACTTCTCCTCCGGCACGCTGTCGACGGCGATCCAGTCGTCCCAGCCCCGCGGGTGCTCGTGAAAGCCGTAGATCGTGTAGTCGTTCAGGTACTTGCCGACGAGCGCCGTTTCGTAGCCGGCGCGATGGAGCCAGACCGCAAGGTTCGAGCGCTCGTCGAAGCTCGGATAGCTGTGCAGGCCGAAGTTGTCGGTCACGCCGGTGTGGTGTGAGTACTGGCCGGTCAGGATGCTCGCGCGGGACGGGCAGCAGTCCGACGTGGTCACGTGGAAGTTGTCGAAGGTTACGCCCTCGTCTCCGAGCAGGTGCCTGACCTGCGGCATCACGCTCAGAGAATCGGCACGCTGGTCGTCGCTCAGGATGAGGACGATGTTCAGCCGCCCGCCTCGGCGGGGAACGGCCCGGCGCACGGGTGGGGCAGTGCTCCCGAGGCCGACCAGGGACGTCGCGGCGAGCAGCGCCGTGGCGGCGGCCACGGTCGCAGGGAGCCGCCGAAATCGCACCCGGCGATGATAGAGAGAGCGCTCGGGGGAGCGTGAGATCAGCCGTTCACTGCGCGTGACGCTGGTAGGGTCGAGGATCGCGATGGACGCCTCGAGAATCGAATCAGACGCGCTTGAGGCTGCGACCTCCGCCTCATCCTCTGCAGAGATCGAGGCAATCCGCGTTGCGTATCTCGGTCGCAAGAGCGCGCTCAAGCAGGCGCTGCGTGAGGTTCGCGACCGCGAGACCGGGATTACTCTCAACGCCGCGCGCGAGCGCATCGAGGCTGCGATCGACGCGCGTGAGCTCGAGCTCGGCCGCGCCGAGCTCGACGCTCGGCTGACGGGCGAACCTGTCGACGTCACGTTGCCCGCTGCGACGGTCACTCGCGGCCGACTCCACCTGATCACTCAGATCCGCAGGGAAGTCGAGGACGTCTTCCTCGGGCTCGGCTATCGCGTAGTGGACGGTCGCGAGGTCGAGACGACGCGCTACAACTTCGACGGTCTCAACTTCGACGAAGGCCATCCGGCCAGGTCACCCCTCCAGACGTTCTTCCTCGACGACGAGACCGTGTTGCGTACCGAGACGTCGCCCTCGCAGATCCGGACCATGGAGGAGGAGCAGCCTCCCATCTACATGGTCTCGCTCGGGCGTGTGTATCGGCGCGAGACGCCCGATGCGACGCACTCCGCGATCTTCCACCAGGTCGAGGGGCTCGCGATCGACGAGGGGATCACGCTGGCCGATCTTGCGGGAACGCTCGACTTCCTGCTCCGCTCGCTCTTCGGCACGAAGCGAAGAACCGAGCTCCGCACACACGACTTCCCGTTCACCGAGCCGTCGATCGAGGCCTACGTCTCGTGCCATGTCTGCGACGGCTCGGGCTGCGCGACATGTCGGCAGTCGGGCTGGATCGAAGTCGGCGGCGCGGGCATGGTCGACCCGAAGCTTTTCGAGTTCGTCGGTTACGACCCGGAGCGCTACACTGGCTTTGCCTTCGGCTGGGGGCTGGAGCGGATCGCGATGCTCCGCCACGAGTTCCCGGACCTGCGCGAGCTTTGGCGCAACGATCTCCGCTTCGCCAGGCAGTTCTGATGCGCGTCCCCGTTTCCTGGCTCCGTGAGCTCGTTCGCGTAGACGCGTCGGCGCACGAGATTGCGCGCCGGCTGTCGGTGTCGTCCCTCGAGGTCGATCGGGTGATCGCGCTCGGCGCGCCGGACCAAGGGGACAATCTCGAGCTGTTCCGCGTCGGCAAGGTCGTCGAGGCCGGTAAGCACCCGAACGCCGACCGGTTGCAACTCACACGCGTCGATGTCGGGGGTGGTGAGCCTCGCCAGATCGTGTGCGGCGCCTGGAACTTCGGCGCGGGGGCGACCGTGGCGGTCGCGCTGCCAGGCGCGCTCCTCCCGGGTGCCGACGGGCCACTGAAGGAGGCGAAGCTCCGTGGCGAGACGTCGCACGGGATGATCCTCTCGGAACGAGAGCTCGAGCTCGGGACGGACCACGGCGGCATCATGGTGCTCGCAGACGGGATCGAGCCGGGCACGCCACTGCGCGACGTGCTGCCTGTGCAAGAGCAGGTGCTCGACGTGACGCCGACTCGCAACCGCGTCGATCTGCTCTCGATGGTCGGTATCGCGCGCGAAGTTGCGCTCCTTCTGGACGGCGAGCTGATCCCGATCGAGATCCACGATCCGTTCGACGGAGTCGCCGACGCGCTCGACATCGGCGTGGACGACCTCGAGCGCTGCCCGCGCTACATCGGCCGCGCGTTCACGAGCGTCGTCGTCGGCCCGTCGCCCGTCTGGCTGCGCGCCCGGTTGCACGCGGCCGGCATGCGGTCGATCTCGAACGTCGTCGACGTCACGAACTACGTGATGCACGTCTACGGCAGCCCGCTCCACGCCTTTGACCGGGCCAAGCTCGCGGGCGGACGGATCCTCGTCAGGCGCGCACGTGCCGACGAGGAAATGCGGACGCTCGACGACACGCTCCGGCGCCTCGAGCCGACCGATCTCCTGATTACCGACGGCGAGCGGCCGGTTGCGCTGGCTGCGATCATGGGCGGCCTCGACAGCGAGGTCACCGACGGTACCGCGCAGATCTTGCTCGAGGCCGCGAACTTCGAGCCGATCGGCATCTTGCGCACCTCGGAGCGGCTCGGCCTGCGCACAGAGGGCTCGAATCGCTGGGAGAAGGGCGTCGATCCATATCTCGCCGAGCCGGCCGCCGTGCTCGCGAGTCGCATGATCGTCGATCTCGCCGGCGCACAGCCCGTCGGGCAGAAGGACGTCCACGGCGATCTGCCAGAGCGCCCCGTCGTGCACCTTCGCGCCGAGCGCACCGATCGGATGCTCGGGCTCGCCGTCGACCCGGGCGAGCAGCGCCGCATCCTCGAACACCTCGGCTTCGATGTGTCGGCGTCGTTCGACGTGACGGTTCCGACCTGGCGCGCTCGCGATGTCACGCGCGAGATCGATCTGATCGAGGAGGTCGGGCGAGTCGTCCTCGAGCGCCTGCCAAAGACGATGCCGTCGCGCCGACATGTCGCGGGACATCTCACGAAGGAGCAGAGGCTGCGGCGCGTGCTCGAGGACGTGCTCGTCGGTGCAGGCTTCTTCGAGGCGTACACCTGGAGCCTCGTGGGCGAGGATCCAGAGACACGTGCGCTTCGGCTGGCGTCGCCGCTGAGCGCGGACCAGGCGATCCTGCGCACGACGCTCTTGCGCGGGCTGATAGACGCGGCCTCCGTGAACGTCGCTGCCGGCAACGAGCCGATCAATCTGTTTGAGCTGGCGCGCGTCTACCTGCCGTCCCCGGCTCGGCTTCCAGACGAGCGATGGCACGTCGGTGGGATCGCCCAGGGTGGCTTCGGGCCTGCCCGGGCGGCGGTGGAAGCGATCTACGAGGCGCTTCATCTCGACCTCGACGTCCGCCGCACCGCGCTGCCATTCCTCCATCCGGGCAAGGCCGCCGAGACCGACGCGGGCTGGGTCGGTGAGATCCATCCGACGCTGCTCGACGGGGAGTGGGGGGCATTCGAGCTCGACGTTGGCGCGTTGATCGAGCCGATCCCCGATCGGGTCCTCTACGACGACGTGATCACCTTCCCGTCGCTCCGCCAGGATCTCGCGCTCGTCGTTCCCGAGGAGGTCGAGGCCGGCGTGCTCGTGCGGGCGGTCGCCGAGGCTGGAGGCGCAGAGGTACGCGAAGTACGCGTGTTCGACGTCTACCGCGGGGCGCAGGTCGGGGACGGGCAGAAGTCGGTAGCGCTCCACGTCGTCTTCCAGTCGCCCGAGCGGACGCTGTCGGACGAGGACGCGGCGACGCTACGCGAGTCGATCGTCGCGGCGCTTGCCGAGCGCTTCGGCGCCGAGCTCCGAGCGTAGGGCTCCTTTCTTGGCGCGTCCGCCCGGCAGCGGCGCCGAGTGCGGAGGGGGCACCGGTACGATCGGCCGCGTGCACGGGCAGCTGGATGTGTCGACGCCGGCCGAGTACATCGCGGCGCTCGAGGAGCCGCGACGTGCGGACGTCGCGCGGCTCGACGACCTGATCCGGGCGTCGGCGCCGTCGCTCGAGGCGTTCATCCGCTCGGGAATGCTCGCCTACGGGCCGTTCCGTTACCGCTACGCCTCGGGGCGCGAGGGAGACTGGTTTCGCGTGGGTGTCGCGAGCAACAAGCGCTACATCTCCCTCTACGCCTGCGTTGCGGATGACGGCGGCTACGTCGCCGAGCGGTTCAGGTCGCGGTTGCCGAAGGCGGATATCGGCAAGAGCTGTGTTCGGTTCAAGCGGCTGGGTGACCTCGACGAGGCCGTGCTCGTCGAGCTCATCGTGGCGTGCGAGAGCGCACCTGCTGTCGCCTGAGGCGCCTGTCGCACACCCTCAGGGCGGGCCGACAAGTCTCTGTCGGACGGCCGCGAGATCCTCGTGCGTTGCGCCCCCGGCGAGGAGGTAGTCCTCGACGTCCAGCCCGTCGAGCGCCGCCTCGAGGAACGCCGGCTCGGACACGTTCTCGCGACGTAAGCGTAGACGCGCCTCCTCGTCCTCCGCAGCCTCCAGCCATGCGTCGTAGCGTGGCTGGAGGCGCGCTGCGCTCAACGCGTAGTCGGCGAGGATCTCCTCGCGCGGAACGCCCGCGAGCGTCAGTAGGAACGCAGTGACGAGACCGGTACGATCGCGCCCGACCATGCAGTGGACGACGACGCCTCCGGGCCGGGCACGCGCCACCGCGGACACAGCCCGGGCGAACCGATCCGGCCAGCGCGCGAGGATCGCACCATAGAACCCCGGCATGTCGCGAACCTCGAGCCACCTCCATCCCGTCCAGAAGGCTTTGTCGCCGAACTCGAGCACCGGGATCCGGATGATGTCGACAGTGCCGGCGGGAGGGTCGCTGCGACGCTCGGACGCGTCTCGCAGATCGACGATCGTGCGGACGCCATGCGCCGAAAGCGATTTCCAACCCGCGTCTGTCAGCCCGTCCGGGGTATCGGCGCGGACGACGGCGCCGAAGCGCGTCGTGCGCCCATCGGCTGTCTGCAGACCGCCGAGGTCGCGCGCGTTGAGGCACCCGTCCCAGCTGAGATCGCGCTTGACGCTCACGGACCGACGATACCCGCGTCAGGAGGGGGAGCAGGGAACACCGACGGATCGAGTCCAAGCTACCGTGCGCACGCACACACGTACCCCGAGGGAGGTCATCCGGTGTCACCAAAGCTACGAGTCGCGCTCGTCGGCCTCCTCTCGATCGCAGCCGCGACTCTCCCGGGTGGCGCCTCGGCGGCGGCGAAGGTGATCTGCTCGGCGACCTTCACCCTCGGCGGCGAGCAGTACATCGTCATCGGGAAGAACACTGCGTGCACCGAAGCAATGCCGATTGCGCGCGCACTCGTCGCGGCCCCCACAACGCGTTACGTAATGCGCGGATCCGTCCGGATCGCCGTCCTGCTCCCACCCCGCGCCGGCTGGACCTGTGCATCGTCGACGCCGATCCGGTCGAAGGGAGCGGGCTGCCGGAGGGGCAGCCAGTCGGTGATCTACGTCAAGCTGACGTAATCCCCCGCGGGACGACGGCGCATGAGGCGGGCTACTCGGCCGAGGGCTTGCGGACGTGCTCGAAGATCAGCCGGGTCTCGACGTGCGCGACCCCCGGACGTGCCGTGAAGCCATCGAGGACGATCTCTCGGAGTGCCTCGGTGTCTCGGACGGCGACGTGTACGAGGTAGTCGTCTGCTCCACCGACATGGAAGACCGAGATCGTCTCGGGCAGCTCGAGCACGTGCCGGTGGAAGTCGTCGATCAGACCGCGGCTGTGTACGGCGAGGCGCACTCCGATGATCGCCTGGATCGGCCGCCCGAGCCGTGCGTAATCGGCGTCGGCGTGGAAGCCCCGGATCACGCCGCTCTCGCGGAGCCTGCGCAGCCTCGTCAGGCACGTCGACGGCGCCAGGCCAACCGTCTGCGCCAAGTCCTTGTTCGAGATCCGCGCATTGTTCTGCAAGACGGCGACGATCCGTCGATCGATGCTGTCCAACTCGACATCCGCCCCCTCAGACCGAATATTCTTCGGGTCAGTGGCCATAGCTCTCAGTGTAGTTCGGAATCCGTGGCATTCTGTGCCTCACGGCCGACGACGCGCAGCTGGGCGTCGCTGCGGGTCGCGATGTCGTTCACGCTAAGGAGAGCCCGATGAGCAGCTCTAGCGAACAGCCGCGCCAGTTTCTCTTCACATCGGAGTCCGTCACCGAGGGTCATCCCGATAAGGTCGCCGACCAGATCTCGGACAGCGTGCTCGACGCGGTGCTCGCGCAGGATCCGCTGGGTCGCGTCGCGTGCGAGACGCTCGTGACCACAGGTCTCGTCGTCGTTGCCGGCGAGATCACGACCGAGGCGTACGTGGACATCGCTCGCCTAGCTCGGGCGCGGATCGCCGAGATCGGATACCGCGACCAGGCGTTCGGCTTCGACGCGGAGACGTGCGGCGTGATGGTGACGATCGACGAACAGTCGCCCGACATCGCGCAGGGCGTCGACGAGTCGTTCGAGGCGCAGAAGGGCGACGCCGACCCGATCGAGCGGATCGGCGCAGGCGATCAGGGGATGATGTTCGGCTACGCGACCGACGAGACACACGAGCTGATGCCGGCGCCGATCCAGATTGCGCACCGGCTGTCAGAGCGTCTCGCCGAGGCGCGGAAGGACGGAACGCTCCCGTACCTCGGGCCCGACGGCAAGTCACAGGTCACCGTCCGCTACGAGGTGGACGAGCACGGCCGTCAGCACCCGACCGAGATCGTCCGCGTTTTGCTCTCGACCCAGCACATCGAAGGAGTCGAGATCGACACGTCGATCAGGCCGGGGCTGATCGAGCATGTCGTCGGCCCCGTGCTCGAGGGCGAGTTCGCCGATCTCTATGACGCGTCCCAGCTCGGTCGAGCGGACTTCCTGTACGTGAACCCGACGGGCAAATTCGTGATCGGCGGTCCCGTCGGCGATGCCGGGCTCACTGGCCGCAAGATCATCGTCGACACCTACGGCGGAGCCGCACCGCACGGAGGTGGTGCGTTCTCGGGCAAGGATCCGACCAAGGTCGACCGCTCGGCCGCATACGCCGCGCGCTATGTCGCGAAGAACGTGGTCGCCGCCGGGCTCGCCGCGCGCTGCCAGGTGCAGGTCGCGTACGCGATCGGCGTCGCCCGACCACTGAGCATCCTCGTTGACTGCTTCGGGACCGAGATCGTTCCGCTCGACCGGATCGAAGCTCTCATCGATGAGCATTTCGATCTCCGGCCCGGCGCGATCATCCGTGACCTTGACCTGCGCCGGCCGATCTTCACGCCAACCGCCGCGTACGGTCACTTCGGTCGTGCCGGCCACGACTTCACGTGGGAACGCACCGACAAGGCCGAGGAGCTGCGCGCGGCGGCAGGTCTTCCGCTTCGCACACCCGAGCCCGTGAGCTCGTAATCGGTGCCTGGCAGAATGGCCGGAACATCAGCGAACGTAGAGGATCAGAGATGACCGAGATCGCCACGCCAAACCTCCAGTTGACCGACTTCAAGGTTGCCGACCTGACCCTTGCCGAGTTCGGGCGCAAGGAGATTGGGCTTGCCGAGCACGAGATGCCCGGGCTGATGGCCTTGCGGGAGCAGTATCGGGTTGAGCAGCCTTTGCGTGGGGCGCGCATCACGGGTTCGCTGCACATGACGATCCAGACGGCTGTTCTGATCGAGACGCTGGTGGCGCTCGGCGCCGAGGTGCGCTGGGCCTCGTGCAACATCTTCTCGACGCAGGATCACGCCGCCGCAGCGGTTGTCGTCGGTCCGGACGGGACGGTTGACGAGCCGCGCGGCGTACCGGTCTACGCGTGGAAGGGGGAGACGCTCGAGGAGTACTGGTGGTGTACCGAGCAGGCCCTCACGTGGCCGGACGGCGGCCCGAACATGCTCCTCGACGACGGTGGTGATGCCACGCTCCTCGTGCACAAAGGGCTCGAGTTCGAGCGTGCCGGCGCCGTTCCCGATCCGGCCTCGGCCGACTCGGAGGAGATGCAGGTCTTCTTTGCGCTTCTCCAGGCGTCGCTCTCGGCGGATTCCGGCAAGTGGACGCGGGTGGGCGATGGCATCCAGGGCGTGACCGAGGAGACGACTACTGGTGTCCATCGGCTCTACCAGATGGCAGAGGCGGGGACGCTCCTGTTTCCGGCGATCAACGTCAACGACTCGGTGACGAAGAGCAAGTTCGACAATCTCTACGGTTGCAGGCACTCGCTCGTCGACGGCATCAACCGGGCCGTCGATCTGATGCTGGCGGGCAAGCTCTGCGTCGTCGCGGGCTACGGCGACGTCGGCAAGGGCTCGGCGGAGTCGTTGCGTGCGCAGGGCGCCCGAGTCGTGATCGCCGAGATCGACCCGATCTGCGCTCTGCAGGCCTTGATGGAGGGCTACGACGTGCGTCCGATTGACGACGTCGTCGGTGCTGCGGACGTGTTCGTCACTGCGACCGGAAACCGCGACATCATCACGGTCGACCACATGGCGCGCATGAAGCACCAGGCGGTCGTCGGCAACATCGGTCACTTCGACAACGAGATCGACATGGCCGGGCTTGCTCGTGTGCCGGGAATCGAGAGGATTACGATCAAGCCCCAGGTCGACCAGTGGGTCTTCCCGGACGGTCATGCGATCATCGTCCTCTCCGAGGGCAGGCTGCTCAACCTCGGCAACGCGACCGGACACCCGAGCTTCGTCATGAGCAACTCGTTCTCGAACCAGGTGATCGCGCAGGTCGAGCTCTTCACGCGCGCCGAGGCGTACTCGGTCGGCGTGCACGTTCTGCCGAAGCACCTGGACGAGAAGGTCGCCCGGCTTCACGTCGAAGCCCTTGGCGCAAAGCTGTCCGAGCTCAGCACAGAACAGGCCGCGTACATCGGCGTGCCGGTCGACGGGCCGTATAAGCCGGACCACTACCGGTACTAGCGTCGTCGTCGGGGTCGGGCTGCGCGCCCGGTCCCGACGGCTATGCGAACACGAACGTCCGGTTTCCGTGCACCGTGACGCGATCCTGTAGATGCGCGGCAACCGCACGGGCGAGAACGAGGCGCTCGACATCGCGACCGATTCGCTCGAGGTCGGTGATTCCGTGCCGGTGTGACACCCGTTGCACGTCTTGCTCGATGATAGGTCCGGCGTCGAGTTCCTCGGTGACGTAGTGCGCCGTCGCACCGACGATCTTGACCCCACGCTCGAACGCACGACCGTAGGGGTTCGCGCCGACGAATGCCGGCAGGAACGAATGGTGGATGTTGATGACCGGTGCTCCGACGCGGGCGAGAAAGTCGCCGCTGAGGATCTGCATGTAACGGGCGAGGACGACGAGGTCGGTCCCCGTTCCGAGCAACTCGAGAATCGCCGCCTCAGCCACCTCCTTCCGACCCGACTCGACAGGCACGTACGAGAAGGGAACGCCGAGCCCCTCCACGTCGGCGCAGGCATCCTCGTGATTCGAGACGACCGTGGCGATCGTCGCCTCGAGCTCGCCCTGGCGCGATCGCCACAGCAGATCGAGCAGGCAGTGCGTCTCGCGCGAGACGAGAATCGCGACGCGCTTCGGCGCACCCGCGACTCCGAGCCGATAGTCCATCGCGAAGCGCCCGGCGATCAACCGGTCGAAGTCGGCGCCCAGGTCGTCGAGCGTGGTCGAGCCGAGCTCGAACTCCATGCGCATCGCGAACGTCCCGCCCTCCGGATCGGTCGAGTGCTGATCCGAGGCGATGATGTTCGCGCCTCGCTCGAAGAGGAAGGTCGAAACCGCCGACACGATTCCGGGTCGATCGGGGCAGGTGATGAGAAGACGTGCCTGCAGCGTGCAGTCCGTCGCGCTACAGGACCTTGCCCGCCACGTACCAGACAGGTCCCTGTGTTCCGACGCCGTCGGTGGCGGAGAGAATGCGGAGCACGCGCACCGAACCCGCGATGCCCTCGGCGTCGCAGCGCTCGAAGCAGCGTCGCGCCATGGCCGGAGACACTCCGTAGCCGACTCGCTGTGCGACGCGAAAGGTAAACGCAAGGGCGGCCGGCGCCCGGGTCGGGTTGATCGGCGAGCAAAGGAGTGCGGCTCGTGCGAGGTAGTCGCTCGACTCGACCTCGACCTCGCAGAGCAGATCGCTCCAGTCCCCAGGGAGAGTCGCGAGGGCGGCCTCGAAGTCGACAACGAGCGGAGCGGATGCCTCCACCTCGAGCTCGGCCGGCCGGTGCACCACGTTCTCGCGCACGAGCGTTGCCCAGACCCGGCGTTCGTCGAGCAGCCGGAAGAGCCGTCGTGCCGCCTCCGGGCCGGAAGCTCCACCAGCCCGGCACACGGTCACGCGCACCGTGTTCTCGACACGACCCGGGCCCATCGGTCCGAGCATTGCGGAGACGTTCGCAACCTCCGCCTCCTCCTCGGGCACGACGGAGAGAGCGACCTCGTTCCAGTCGTCGGGCAGCGCAGCTTCCAGCTCTCGCCATTGGTCGACCAGCCGCATCGAGGATCAGCATAATGCCCCGCGACGATGGGAGCAGCTGTGGAACGTCGGCGTAACGCGGGCATAGCATGATCGTGCGGCGTGCTGGGCCGCTCGATGTCCGCTTCCTCCGCGACATGCTTCACCATGCGTATTACTGGCGCGAGCGTGCTCCGGAGTCCGGCCCCGGGCCCGTCGCGCTCTACGTCAAGGGCTGGGGGCGTCGTGGCGATACGGCGCTGATCGCGGTCAACGAGGGCTTCCCCGTCGGTGCGGCCTGGTACCGGCTGTTCACCTCCGCGATGCCAGGGTACGGCTTCGTAGACGAGCGGACGCCCGAGCTCGCGATCGCCGTCGTGCCGAGCGCGCGCGGGCTCGGCGCCGGTGCGGCGCTTCTCGACGGCCTCGTCGAGCGAGCGGCGGCGGACAGGTATCCCGCCATCAGCCTCAGCGTCGACCGCCTCAACGAGTTCGCGATAGCGCTGTACGAGTCCAGAGGCTTCGTCGAGGCCGGCGAGTTCGGGAACTCGTTGACGATGCGAGCCGAGCTAGATGGTTGACGCCATGGCTTCGCGGTTGGGTTGCAGGATCCAGACGCGCTGGCGCGCCTGGCCCGCGTTCCGACCACCACGCTTCCGTGGCAGCAATCATCTCCCGGCCGCCGTCGCTTGACCGCGGGGTACGATCGCAGTCGGGAGAAGCGAGCAGACCGGAGGCGAGATGGAGTGTGACGTTGCTGTTCTCGGTGGAGGTCCGGCCGGGTACACCGCCGCGATTCGCGTGGCGCAGCTGGGCGGACGTGCGGTGTGCATCGAGCGTGAGATCGAGCTCGGCGGCACGTGCCTTCGCGTCGGCTGCATTCCGACGAAGGCCTGGGTGCAGACCGCCCACGCCCTCCACGACGCTCGGGAGACCTTCGCGAAGCTCGGCGTGAGCACCGCCGAGCCGACGCTCGACTTCCCGCAGGCGGTCGAGTGGAAGAACGGTGTCGTCAAGCAGATGACCGGCGGGATCGCAAGCTTGTTCAAGGCGAACGGTGTCGAGTGGGTTCGCGGATCGGGGCGGTTCACGAGCGCGAACACGATTGCCGTCGACGGGGCGGAGGACGTGACGTTCGGCAGCGCCATCGTGGCGACCGGCTCCTATCCCGTGCGTCCGCCGATTCCCGGTCTCGACTCCCTGCGTTGCGTCGACTCGACCGGGCTGCTTGCCCAGACGACGGTGCCCGCCCGTCTCGTCGTGCTCGGCGGAGGCATTATCGGCTGCGAGTTCGCATCGATCTTCGAGCGCTTCGGCACCGAGGTGACGATCGTCGAGATGCTGCCGACGCTGATCCCGCAGGAAGATGCCGACGCAGCCGCTGAGCTCGCGAAGGCGTTCCGCAAGCGTGGGATCGCGGTGCAGCTCGAGAAGCAGTGCTCGAGCGTCGACGACACGGGCTCCGAGCTCGTCGTCCACTTTGGCGACGGTGAGACCGTGAGCTGCGATCTGATGCTCGTCTCCGTCGGCCGTGCACCGCTCGTTCAGGATCTCGGCCTCGAAGCGATCGGAGTTCAACCCGATCCGCGGACGGGCATCCCGACAGACGACGCGCGGCGGACCGCGCTCCCGAACATCTACGCGGTGGGGGACTGCGCGGGGTACTGGCAGCTTGCGCACACGGCGTTTCGGGAAGGCGAGATCGCCGCCGAGAACGCCATGGGGCACGAGGCGCGGATCGGCGAGCCTGCGGTGCCGCGACCGATCTACACCGACCCCGAGATCGCCGGCGTCGGCCTGACCGAGGCGCAGGCGCGTGAGCGCCACGGCGACGCGGTTGCAGTAGGCAGGTTCCCGTGGGTTGCGAATGCGCGAGCCGTGATGTCGGGCAACACCGTCGGCTGGGTCAAGTCGATCCACGAGACGACGTACGGCGAGCTGCTCGGCGTCGTCATCGTCGGGCCTCACGCCACCGATCTGATCGAGGCAGCCGTCGTCGCTCTCGATGCCGAGTCGACCGTAGAGACCGTGGCCGACGGCATCGCGCCGCATCCCACGTTGTCCGAGGCGCTGAAGGAAGCCGGGCTCGTAGCGCTCGGTCGAGCAATCCATCTTCCACCAAAAAGGCGGTAATCAGATGTCTGCTGCGAACAAGCGGAATGCGTACCTCCTCTCCGTCGGCTGGTGGCTGGCCAAGCGGCGGCTCCGCGCGCGGGCGCTCGAGCTCGTAGGCGAGGAGAAGCCCGCGCGCAGACGGTTGATCCGCTTCAAGTCGATCCTCTTCGTCGCCCTGATCGGAGCTGCCGCGTACGTCGTCGTCAAGCGGCGGGGCGACCGCGACAACGGCTGGGTCAGCTACCAGCCCGTGGATCTGAACGGCAAGGGCTCGGCGGACGTGGCAGCGACCGCGGTGCCTGCGAGCCCCGCGGAGGAGTGAGCATTCCGGCGTCCGGCTCGGTGCCCGTCCGTGGCGCCGTCGACGGGCTCGTCCCTTACGCGCCCGGGCGGCCCGTCGAGGATGTGCAGCGGGAGCTCGGGCTCGCCCGCGTCGTCAAGCTCGCGTCCAACGAGGGGCCGTTCGGCCCGTTTCCGGCAGCAGTCGAGGCGATCGAGCGCTGCATCCCCGAGCTCAACCGGTACCCGGACGGAGGAACATTCCGTCTCAGCAGGGCGCTCGCGGAGCGCCACGACGTCGATCCCGCGTCGGTAATCGTCTGCGCGGGCGCCGACGCCGTGGTCGGGTTCGTCTCCCAGGCGCTGCTCGACGCGGGGGACGAGGTCGTGACCGGCTGGCCGTCGTTTCCGAGCTACGTCATCGATGCCCTCAAGATGGGTGCCTCCGCCGTTCGCGTGCCTCTGCGCGAGCACGCGCTCGACCTCGACGCGATTCAGGCCGCGGTCAGCGATCGCACGAAGATCGTCTACCTCGCCCTCCCCAACAATCCGACGGGGACGTCGACGGGACGCGCGGCGCTCGCGGCTTTCCTCGCCGAGGTGCCCGACCGCGTGCTCACGGTCGTCGACCAGGCGTACTTCGAGTACGTCGACGATCCCGACTACCCGGACGCGATCGAGGAGCACGTGAAGGCGGGCAGGAACGTCCTCGCGCTGCGGACGTTCTCGAAGATCTACGGTCTCGCGGGGCTCCGGGTCGGTTACGCCGTCGGGCCGCGCGTTGTGATCGGGGCGATTGGCAAGACGCGCCGGCCGTTCGACGTGACGAGTGTCGCCCAGGAGGCTGCGCTTGCGAGCCTCGACGATTCGGCCGAGGTCGCACGCCGGCGCACGGTCAACCTCGAGGCGCTCGAGGCGCTCGAGCGCGCGCTCCGCTCCGCAGGTCTCGCGCCTGCCGGCCCGGCGCGCGGCAACTTCCTCTTCGTCGAGGTCGGCGACGGCGCGACGGCGCTCGTCGCTGCCTTGTTGCGAGAAGGCGTGATCGTGCGGCCGCTCGAGGGTTTCGGGGCGCCCGGGGCGGTTCGCATCTCGACGGGAACGCTCGAGGAGATCGCCTTCCTCGCAGACGCACTCACGCGCATTCGGTAGCTCTACCTGCTGTGTGCCTGCCTCCGGGCAGGCACGACCCACCGAGCGCTCGAACACGCTCGGCGCCTGCATCGCGCCCGGCGGCAGGGAGGGTGGGTACGCAGGTGGGAAGCCACCGGTCTCGAACACACCATCGAAGTTCCAATCTGATCGAGTTTTCAAGGGCCCTCGGGAGGCCCTCCGCTATCCTGCTTCGACGGGCTCTGCGCCCTCCCTGATATGCGCACAACGCTGAAGAGAGGCATCGCTCATCACGGGGCGGGCAACGGCAACGGTGATGCGGACGGGCTCTCGCCGGTCACGCTCTACCGCCAGCCCGAGCCTCCTCGCCGCAGCCGCACGTCGATTGCGCTCAGGATTCTGGGCTGGGCAGTCGTTGTCGTGGCAGTCTGCGCGGGAGGCGTGACCGGCGGCGCATACCTCTACCTGCACAAGTCCGTGGCGGCCGTGGCCGCGAAGTCCGCCGATGTCAAGCGGGCGGGCAAGCAGCTCGACGCGCCGCTCCCTGGAGCCGCCGCCACCGCGCTCGTGATCGGGTACGACCGCCGGGCCGGCGATGGCAAGGGCGCCCCGTCACGCTCCGACACGCTCATGCTCGTGCGGGCAGACCCGGTCACGGACACGATCTCACTGCTCTCCTTTCCACGCGACATGACCGTGCCGATCCGCTGTCCAGGTCGCTCCCCGTACCTCGGAAAGATCAACTCCGCCTACACGTATTGCGGCGCGCAGGGAACGCTCGAAACCGTCAAGGGCCTTACCGGCGTGCCCGTCAACTACCTGATCACGGTCAACTTCCGCGGCTTTCGGCAGGTCGTCGACCGCATCGGCGGCGTCTACCTCGACGTCGACCAGCGCTACTACAACGACCGCGGCGGGCCATACGGCTATGCGACGATCAACCTCCAGCCGGGCTATCAGCGGCTTTCCGGCTACAGAGCGCTCGACTTCGTTCGTTTCCGGCATACGGACTCCGATCTCGTCCGCGTCGCCCGTCAGCAGTCGTTCGTGAAGGCGTTCAAGGATCAGGTCGGGTCCTCCGTCAGCCTCTTCACGCTGCCGAAGATCATCAACGCCGTCACGAAGAACGTCGAGGTCGGCCAGGGCGGCGGCGGCGACGTTAACGCCAAGACCGTCCTCTCGTATGCGAGCTTTGCCGTCGGGTTGCCCAACGGGCACATGTTCCAGTCGAAGATCGAGGGCCTCGAGGGCTATGCCGACCTGACGACGGCGCCGGCCAACATCACGCGCGCCGTCCAGGAGTTCACCCATCCGGACGTCGACTCACCCAAGAAGGCGACGGCGGTGGCGCTCGGCGAGAAGGTCAAGCTGAAGGTTCCGACGGCCCGCCAGACAACGGTGACCGTGCTCAACGGGAATGGGGTGGAGGGCTCGGCGTCGAACGCCAGCTACTTGCTCTCGCAACGCGGCTACCAGATGTTGCTCCCGCCCGACCAGGTCAACGGCAACGCACCCGACGGCTTCGACTATTTCCGGACGAAGGTGTACTACGGCGGCTCGGCGCGGAGCAAGGCGGCTGCGGCGAAGCTCGCGAACCTGTTCGGCTCGGCCGACGTCGCTCGGACGCCCGCGTCGGTCAGGGTGGCCTCGAACGGCGCGATGCTCGTGGTCGTCGTCGGGCAGACGTTCCACGGCACGCTCGCGTCAGCTGCGATCGACCAGACCCCGAAGCGGGAGGCTCCCACCGTGGCGCCCGGTGCCGATGCAGCGGTCGGCCTCCTGCGCGAGCGCAAGGACAAGGTGCCGTTCCCGCTGCTAGTGCCGACGGTGATCGACAAGTCGTCCTGGACGGACAGTCGCCGGCCGATCCGTCTCTATCGCATCGATCCCGACGAGAAGCACAAGGCGATCCGGCTCGTTTACCGGCGCGGGAACACCTACTGGGGTGTGGAGGAAACCGACTGGGACGATGCGCCTGTCCTCGACGGCCGCAGCTTCTCGCGCACGATCGGCGGGCGCAAGTACGACCTGTACTACTCAGGGCCACACCTCCACATGGTCGTCCTCCGGCAAGGCGATGCGAGCTACTGGGTTGTCAACACGCTGCTCGACGATCTGTCGAACGAGACGATGGTCGCGATCGCGAAGGGCCTGCGGCCACTCGCAAAGGTCAAGTAGAGCGACCATTTCGCAGGCGGCTGCCCGCAGCGGCCCGCTCGTCAGCGTCGGCCTGGGCGCCGGCGGCAAGTATCCTGCGCCGTCGTGAGCGGGGAGCGAACTCGGATTGCGGTTTTCGGTGCAGGCTACGTCGGTCTCGTCACCGGCGCCTGCTTCGCCGAGCTTGGGCATGACGTCGTCGTGCGCGATGTCCTGCCAGCGAGGATCGAGGCCTTGCAGCAGGGCGAGATCCCGATCTTCGAGCCTGGCCTCGAGGAGCTGATCGCCCGGAACAGCGAACGTCTCTCGTTCACGCTCGACATCGGTGAGGCGCTCGCCGGCGCCGACGTCCTCTACATCGCAGTCGGGACGCCCCCGACCTACTCCGGCGATGCCGACCTTTCGGCCGTGTGGACGGTGGTCGACGAGCTGCCGTCGATCGAGGCCGGGATCGTCGTCGTGATGAAGAGCACGGTCCCGGTTGGCACGGGGGCAAAGGTGCGCCACCGACTCGACGAGCGCGGCCTCCATCACGTGGGGTATGCCTCGAACCCCGAGTTCACCGCCGAGGGGACGGCGGTGCGCGACTTCATGGAGCCGGACCGGATTGTCGTGGGAGCGTTCGCCGACGAGGACGCAGATCGCGTCGCCTCTCTCCACCGCGGGATCGCCGCCCCTGTCGTTCGCTGCGACGTCGCTTCGGCCGAGATGATCAAGCTCGCCGCGAACGCTGCGCTGATGACTCGCATCTCGTTCATCAACGAGATCGCGAACGTCTGCGAAGCAACGGGCGCCGACGTCGTCCGCGTTGCCGAGGGCATCGGTCTCGACAGGCGGATCGGCAAGAGCTTCCTGCGCGCCGGGCTCGGCTACGGGGGTAGCTGCTTCCCGAAGGACAGCCTGGCGCTCAAGCAGCTCGCGGCGAACTCCGGCTACCACTTTCAGCTCCTGAATGCCGTGATCGAGGTCAACGAGCTGCAGAAGCGACGCGTGATCGGCAAGCTGCACAGCCACGTCGGCTCGCTGCGCAGCAAGCGCGTTGCGCTGCTCGGCCTTGCGTTCAAGCCCCACACCGACGACATGCGCGAGGCACCGAGCATCGTCCTCGCGGGGCGACTGCTCGCGGAGGGCGCGGACGTCGTCGCCTGGGATCCGGTGGCGGACGGCAGCTCGCTCCATGGCGTCGAGATCGCGCGCACGCCCGAGGAGGCCCTTGTCGGGGCAGACGCGGCGGTGCTCGTGACGGAGTGGCCGGAGCTCGCCGACGTCGACTGGGCGGGCGCCGGCAAGACGATGCGAGCACCCGTTCTGGTCGACGGCCGCAACATGCTCGACCCCATCGCGCTCCGCAAGGCAGGCTTCACGTACGAGGGAGTCGGGCGGGCCGCCGGGTGACGCTTCCGGCCGTCATCCTCGTCGGCGGACAGGGCACGCGGCTGAGGCCGCTCACCACGCACACGCGCAAGGACATGCTCTCGGTCGTCGACCGACCGCTCCTTGCGTACACCTTCGACCACCTCGTACGACACGACGTCGCTGACGCGGTCGTGTCCTGCGGGTACCTGCCGACCCAGATCCGCGACCATTTCGGCGACCGCTACGGGTCGCTGGCTCTCGAGTACGCGGTCGAGCCCGAGCCGCTCGGCACGGGGGGCGCGATCGGATTCGCGGGTCGTGAGATCGACGGGACGTTCCTCGCCCTGAACGGCGATTCGCTACGGGAGGCCGATCTCGACGAGCTGATCGCGTTTCATCGCGCGCGCGGTGCAGCAGCGACGATCCTGCTCACCCCGGTCGCTGATCCCAGTCGCTACGGGCTCGTCCGGCTCGCGGCCGACGGCCGGGTTGACAGCTTCCTCGAGAAGCCGAGCCCGCAGGAGATCGACACGAACCTGATCAACGCCGGGCTCTACGTCCTCGAGCCCGAGGTACTCGACCTGATCCCGCCGGGGCGCACAGTCTCGATCGAGCGGGAGGTCTTCCCGGCGCTCTGCGAAAGAGGCGCGGTGTACGGGCTCTCGCTCCCGGGATACTGGCTCGACGTGGGGACACCGGATTCGTACCTCCAGGCGCATCGCGATGTGCTCGAGCGCACCTTCCAGACCGAGGTGGGGAAGGAGATCGGTGCGGACTTCACCTTCGTCCACCCGACCGCCGAGGTGCACGAGGCCGCCCGGCTCGTGCCGCCGGTGTTCGTCGGGGCGGGCGCGAGGCTCGAGGCGGGCGTGCGGGTCGGGAGTCTCGCCGCAATCGGCGCCGGGGCGAGAGTCGGTGCCGGCACCACGGTCGAGAACGCTGTGGTGGGGAACGACGCCGTCATCGGTCGCGACTGCGTCATCGCCGGCTCGATCATCGGCGAGGGCGCGGCGATCGGCGCGGGCGCGCGGACGGGCGAGCTCGTCGTGGTCGGCCCGGGTGCCACAGTCGGCGCCGCCAATGAGCTCGCGGACGGTCTTCGCGTCGCTGCAGGAGGCACGATCCCCGAGGGGGTAGTGTCATACGGATGAGCCATGCGTTCACGCCGCGCAGGATCGACAAGCCGTGGGGCTACGAGCTGATCTGGGCCGAGTCCGAGCAGTACGTCGGCAAGATCCTGTTCGTGCGCGCCGGCCATGCGCTCAGCCTCCAGTACCACGAGCACAAGGACGAGTCGTGGCTCGTTCAGGACGGGAGCGCCTCGCTCGAGCTCGGCGAGGTTGGCGCCGGACGGCTCGAGACGATCACGATCGGCTCGGGTGACGCGTTCCGCTACCGGCCCGGTACCGTGCACCGCGTGACCGCGATCGAGGACACGACCATCCTCGAGGTCTCGACGCCGCATCTGGACGACGTCGTGCGGCTCGACGACCGCTACGGCCGCGCGGGGACGTGACCCTCGCAGAGGTCGATCAAGATGCAAGGACGGTGCTCGAGCGCTTCGGCTTCGACGAGGAGCGGTTCGGGGAGCTGCGACGACGCGTAGCCGTGGGCGAGCTCACCGCGGCAGCGAACGTTATCGACGGGGTAGTCGAGCCGGTCGAGGCAGGCGACGTGCTGCAGCTGCCGGCACGCGGCGACGCCCTCGGCGACGAGGCACGCGCGGCCGGCCTCGAGGCCCTCCGCTCGGGGCACGTCGCCCACCTCGTTCTCGCGGGCGGGATGGCGACGAGGTTCGGCGGTGTCGTCAAGGCTGTCGTCGAGGCGCTCGACGGCAGGAGCTTCCTCGAGATCAGCCTCGGCGAGACGGCTCGGGTCGAGCGTGCGCTCGACGTCCCCGTGCCCGTTGTCCTGATGACGAGCTTCGCGACGGACGAGCTGATCCGGACGTACGTCGGCGAACGCGGTCTCGGAGAGCCGCTCGTCTTCAACCAGTTCGTTGCGCCGAGGCTCGAGCGGGACGGCCAGCTCTTTCGCACGGCCGACGGCCGCGTCTCGCTTTACGGTCCCGGGCACGGAGATCTCGTCGAGGCGATCCGGACCTCGGGTGCGCTCGGCGAGCTCGAGCGGCGAGGTGTCCGTCATCTCGTCGTCGCGAACGTCGACAACCTCGCGGCGCGGATCGATCCGGCGGTCATTGGCACGCACATCCTCGCCGGGCGCCCGCTCACGCTCGAGGTGGCGCGCTCCGAAGGAGACGTCGGTGGGCTGCCGGCCAGGGTCGACGGCAAGCCGATGATGCTCGAGGGCCCGCGTCTCCCTCCGGGATTTGCCGTCGAGGAGACGGGCCTGCTGAACACGAATACGGGCATCGTCGACCTCGACGTGCTCACAACGGCGCTCGAGCTGACGTGGCTCTACGTGGAGCGTGACGTGGGCGGGCGCAGCGCGATTCAGCTGGAGCGGCTCTACCACGAGCTGTCGGCGCAGCTTCCGACGACATTCGTCGTCGTTCCGCGCGGCGGGCCGGAAGGTCGCTTCCTGCCCGTCAAGGCGCCGGTCGACCTCGTGCGCGTGGAGGGCGACCTCCGGCTGCTGCTCCGCCGCTCGACGCTCGACTAGGAGCTTCCTGAGCTGCGTGAAGGCGACACGAAGTCGGCACACGGCCGTCGTTGCTTGCCGTCTACGGTCGTAGGGTGTCGTTCGTATCGCTCGTCTTTCCCGGCCGCTGCGCGATCTGTGCGAGACCCGGTACCGCGCTTTGCGTGCGCTGCCGGTGCGGACTCAGGCAGCTCGCTCCACCGCTGTGCGATCGCTGTGGATCACCCGGCGCCTGGCCCGTCCGTCGGTGCGCGGAGTGCACGGGCCGCAGGCTAGGGTTCGCTCACGCCCGCGCGGCGATCGTCTACGACGCGTCGGCGCGCGCGTTCGTGTCGGCCTGGAAGGAGCGGGGGCAACGCGATCTGGCGGCGATCGCGGCGGGGCTGATCGACGAGGCGCTCGGGCGGCCCGAGGTCGACGCTCTCGTCGGCGTTCCGGCAGATCCGGGACGTGCGCGACGGCGCGGCCATGCCCCGCCGGTCCGTCTGGCAGGCGAGCTCAGCGTGCGCTGGCAGATACCCTCGCTTCCCCTCCTGCGCCGTCGGCGGGAGACGATCGCACAACACCAACTCGGCCGGCGCGAGCGCCGCCGCAACCTTCGCGGAGTGTTCGAAGCCGAGGACACGCTCGCCCCGCGACGCGTGTGCGTTGTCGACGACATCTACACGACGGGCTCGACGGCGAGCGCCTGTGCGACCGCGCTTCGCGGGATCGGCGGGTCGCACGTCGAGGTCGTCTGCCTTGCGCGAGCGATCCGATAACCTGACAACAAGCCCACTCCCAGGAGGAACGCGATGCGACTTCAGTTGAAGGTCCGCCATGGCGACCATGTGAGCGATGACGTCCGCGCGTATGTCGAGGAGAAGGTCGGCAAGCTAGGTCGGCGCATCCACCAGGAGTCGACACTCGCAGACATCGAGTTGTCCCGCGAGCACAACCCGGCGATCGCCGAGGACCACGTCGCCGAGGTGATCCTCTACACGAAGGGCCCGAGCTTGCAGGCGCGCGAAGCCGCAACGACCTACGAGGTGGCAGTGGACAGGGTGGTCGCAAAGCTCGAACGCCAACTCGAGCGTTACAAGGGCAAGAGGAACCGGCACGAGGTCGGCAAGCGAGCCGTTACCCACGGAGCGCTGCCCGAGACGCCGGTCGTGCCGGTCGAGGAAATCGAAGAGCAACTGCGCGCCGAGGTCGACGAGTCGGCCGCGTAGGCCACCGAATGCCCCTTCCTCACGAGCCCGGCCCGCACTGGGGCGAGGTCGGGATCCACGGCCTCCACCGCCAGCGTGACTGGGACGCGGTCGCCGTTCTCACCACTCGGACAGCGACGGAGGGTCCGCTCGGGTTCGTGTTGCTGACGGGCGGAGTGATCGTCTCGGACGGCGACGCGACGTTCGTCGAAGCGCTCGCCGGCGCCGTCGCGCTCGAGCCGCCGTACAGCGCCGAGGCCGTGCGGCGGCCGGACGGCCGCTGGGCGGTCGGTGCGAGGCGGATCCTCGTCGTCGAGCTCGACCCCGATCCGGGCGGCGACGAGATCGACCTGGTCTGGGACGGCACCGCGCGAACGGTGCGCATCAATGGGAGCCCGACCTTCGCGGGAGTGCCGGGCCTGGAGAGGCTCGGCGCCGCTCGCGGCACCGCCTACTTCGTCCATGCGACGCGGCTAGTCGGCAGCTACTGGGAGGTCGAGCTCGCCACGCTTTGATCGTCGCGGGCCAGGGACGGCAGCCGCTACGCTCTTGGGAGCATGGCGGGTCCCGACTTCGGATCATTCGAGAAGGTCCTTCGCCTAGGCGAGGGGCGGCGCGTCAAGCGCCTCCAGCAGCAGGCTGCCTACATCGCGACGCTTGAGCCGCAGTTCGAGGCGATGTCCGACGAGGAGCTTCGCGGGGTAAGCGTGACGTTCAAGGAGAGGCTCGAGAACGGCGAGTCGCTCGAGGACATCCTCTTCGAGGCATTCGCCGCCGTACGCGAAGCGCGTAAGCGGGAGTCCGACCAGCGGATGTTCGACGTGCAGATGATGGGTGCGATCGTCCTCCACGAGGGCGACATCGCCGAGATGAAGACGGGTGAGGGAAAGACGTTCGTCGCGAGCGCCGCGCTCTACCTGAACTCGCTGGCGGGAACGGGCGTGCATCTCGTGACGGTCAACGACTACCTCGCCAAGCGCGACGCGGAATGGAACCGCGGTGTGTTCGAGCGCCTCGGCGCGACCGTCTCCCACATCGAGGCGATGATGCCGTTCGCCGAGCGCAAGGCCGCCTACGCCGCGGACATCACGTATGGGACGAACTCGGAGTTCGGCTTCGACTACCTCCGCGACAACATGGCGACCTCGCTCGAGGAGGTCTCGCAGCGGAGCCACGCCTATGCCATCGTCGACGAGGTCGACTCGATCCTGGTCGACGAGGCGCGGACGCCGCTGATCATCTCCGGGCAGCCCGAGACGGCGGCGAAGACGTACTACGACTTCGCGCGCGTCGTCAAGGAGCTCTCCTCAGAGCCTGCGACTCGAAAGGGTGCCAAGGGCGAGGACGAGACGGAGCTCTCGGGCGTCGACTACCTCTACGACGAGAAGCACAAGACGGTCTCGCCTGCACAGTCGGCGATCGAGAAGGTCGAGCGCGCTCTTCGAATCGAAAACCTCTACGACTCGCACAACTTCCAGCTCGTCAACCATCTCACGCAGGCGCTCAAGGCGCAGTCGCTCTATCAGCGCGACGTCGACTACGTGATCCAGGACGGCGAGGTGAAGATCGTCGACGAGTTCACCGGCCGGATCATGGAGGGCCGCCGCTGGAGCGACGGGCTGCACCAGGCGATCGAGGCCAAGGAGGGCGTCGAGATTCGGGAGGAGAACGTCACGCTCGCGACGATCACGCTCCAGAACTACTTCCGTCTCTACGAAAAGCTCGCGGGTATGACCGGCACCGCGAAGACCGAGGAGAAGGAGTTCGTCGAGATCTATAACCTCAACGTGATCGAGATCCCGACCAACGTCCAGGTCACGCGGATCGACCAGAACGACTTCATCTTCAAGACCAAGGACGCGAAGTGGGACGCGGTGATCGAGGACATCGTGGAACGTCACGAGGAAGGCCAGCCCGTCCTCGTCGGGACGATCGCCGTCGAGACATCCGAGTATCTCTCGCAGCTACTCCAGCGCCGCGGAATCCCCCACAACGTGCTGAACGCCAAGGAGCACGAGCGCGAGAGCGAGATCATCGTCGACGCCGGACAGCCGGGCGCGGTCACGATCGCGACGAACATGGCCGGCCGCGGGGTCGACATCAAGCTCGGCGAGGGCGTCAAGGAGAAAGGCGGCCTCTACGTGCTCGCGACCGAACGTCACGAGTCAAGGCGGATCGACAACCAGCTTCGCGGCCGCTCGGGCCGGCAGGGCGATCCGGGGGAGACACGCTTCTACCTGTCGGCGCAAGACGATCTCGTCCGTCTCTTCGCCGGCGATCGGATTCACGGGATCATGGATCGCTTCAAGATCCCGGATGACCAGCCAATGGAGGCGTCGATCCTCTCCCGCCAGATCGAGGGCGCGCAGAAGAAGGTCGAGGAGCAACACTTCGTCTCGCGCAAGAACGTCCTCAAGTACGACGACGTGATGAACGCGCAGCGGATGGTGATCTACGAGCAGCGCCGCAGCGTCCTCGAGGGAAATGACGTCTCCGCCGAGGTCCGCGAGTGGATCGCCGAGGTAATCGAGGCGAACGTCCTCCTCTTCACCGAGGGGGACGAGCCGGAGGACTGGGATCTCGCAAGCCTCTGCGAGCAGATGCACGCGGTCTACGGCAGCGACATCGCACCCGACGAGCTCCATGAAGAGGTCGAGCTCACTCCGGCGGCGCTGACCGAGGAGTTCACGGAGGACGCGCTCGAGGCGTACGCCGAGCGCGAGGAGGAGTTCGGGGAGGAGCTGACGAGAGAGATCGAGCGCTTCGTGATCCTCCAGGTCGTCGACACGCGCTGGCGCGAGCACCTCGAGTCGATGGACTACCTTCGCGAAGGCGTCCACCTTCGTGCCATGGCGCAGAAGGATCCCCTCGTGGAATACCGCGGCGAGGGCCACCAGATGTTCGAGGCCCTCGGCCGGGCGATCCGCGACGAGGTCGTGGTGACGCTCTTCCATGTCGAGGTTCAGCACGACCCCGCGCAGAACGGCAGCGCCGCACACCCGGACCTCGTGCCGCAGGGCCCAGCTTCGTCGCTCAGCTACGAGCACGACGTCGCGGCGGGGGCGGACCTGATCGCAGCAGCCGGCGGAGGTCTCGCGACCGCTCTCGCTCCGGTCCCCGACCTCGCACCCACACAGCGCGTCGTCAACGAGCACCGCGACGTCGGCCGCAACGATCCCTGCTGGTGCGGCTCGGGCAAGAAGTTCAAGCGCTGCCACGGACAATGAGCGGGGGAACCACATGGTTCCCCCGCTCGACCCCTCCTTCGCGGTTGCGCTTGGGTCGGCGTTCGGTTGGCCTCCCGCCGGGCTGAGCCCGGCTTCGGCCCTCGGCGGGGCTGGCATGGCGTTTGGCTGAGCTCAAGCTTTGTGCCTGCCTTCAGGCAGGCACTATCCGTAGACCGCTCGACCCACGATCGCGCAAGACCGCGCTTGACGATGGGAGTGGCGCCTGCCGCACGGCCGACGCGGAGGGCAAGCTGTTCGTCTATGATTTAGCCACAACTAAAAATGGGTGCGGCACGCGCCCCGAACGGAGATGCATTTGGCGCAAGGCGGGATCACACGACGGCGGGCTCTGGGATTTCTCGCCGGCGCTGTAGGAGCAACAGCGGGGATCACCTCATTCCGCGGCTCGTCGCCGGCAAGGGCCGCCGACGCGATGGCCGGGATGGATCACGGCTCCGCCACAGCTGCCGCCGCCCACGCACACGCAGGGTTTGCGCCGGGAGGGACGGTCGACAACGCGGCGAACGGCTTCGACCCGAGCCTGATCGTCCGCGACTTCGACCTTGGGAGGACGTCGAAGCTCCCCGACGGGCGCACCCTGCGCGAATGGGAGCTCGTGGCGGTCGACAAGGAGATCGAGATCGCCCCGGGTGTCAGGTACGCAGCGTGGACGTTCAACGGTCGCGTGCCGGGCCCGACGCTCAGGTGCACCGAGGGCGACCGTCTCCGGATCCGTTTCTCGAACGGCAGCGCCCACCCACACACGGTGCATTTCCACGGCATCCACGTGGCCGCAATGGACGGTGTGCCGGGCATCGGCGAGGAGATTGGCGGCGGCCTGATCGAACCGGGGCAGTCTTTCGCCTACGAGTTCGACGCCGAGCCGTTCGGTGTCCATCTCTACCACTGCCATGCTACGCCGCTCGCGGCGCACATCGCAAAGGGGCTCTATGGCGCATTTATCGTCGATCCCAAGCAGAGTCGCCCCGAAGCCGACGAGCTCGTGATGGTGATGAACGCGTTCGATACGAACTTCGACTTCGCGAACGAGGTCTACGCGGTCAACACGGTCGGTTTCCACTACATGAACGAGCCGATCAAGGTGAAGCGCGGCGAGCTCGTCCGTATCTACCTCGTCAACGTGCTCGAGTACGACCCGATCAACTCCTTTCACCTACACGCGAACTTCTTCCACTACTTTCCGACCGGGACGTCGCTCCAGCCGCTCGAGTACACGGACACGATCAGCCAGGTGCAGGGCCAGCGTGGGATCCTCGAGCTCCGCTTCCCGCATCCGGGCAAGTACATGTTCCACGCGCACAAGACGGAGTTCGCGGAGCTCGGCTGGATGGGCTTCTTCGACGTCGAGGACTGATGGAGGCCGGGACGACGACACCAGAGCGGACGAGCGGCGTGCGGCTCTGGGCGCTCGGCCTGATCCCGCTCGGGCTGATGGCGGCGATCGTCCTGACGTTCGCGCTGCTCGGCGCTCCCGGGCTCGGCGAGCGGCGCGGCCCACCCGTCGAGGATCTCGTCGTCGACAGGATCGCCCTCCATCCGGGCGTGATCGAGCTGAAGGTCCGCAACGACGGACCCGATACGGTCGCGGTCAAACAGATGATCGTCAACGACGCGTTCACGAGCTTCACGAGCGATCACACCCAGATCGGCAGGCTCGGCGCCGACACGTTCACCGTCCAGTACCCGTGGGTCGAGGGCGAGGCCTACGAGATCGCGCTGCTCACCTCGACCGGCGCGACGATCTCTGCGGCGATCCCGATCGCCGTCGAGACGCCTGCCGCCGATGCCGGCTTCTTCGGGCTGATGGCGCTGCTCGGCCTCTACGTCGGCGTGATCCCGGTGCTGCTCGGCATGTTCTGGCTGCCTCTCCTGCGTCAATCGGGCCCTGCCGTGATCCGCATCCTGATGGCGCTTACGATCGGCTTGCTCGTCTTCCTGGCCGTCGACGCCATGCTCGAGGCGATCGACGTGGCCGGCAAGGGCTCGCAGGCGTTCGGAGGCTCGGCGCTCGTCTTTCTCGGCGCGATCGTCGGCTACCTCGTGCTCTCGGCGATCGAGGGCTACATGCGGAGCCGTCAGCGCGCGGCGAAGGACGCGCACGGGAGCGGCGGGGTCTATCTCGCGCTTCTGGTCGCCATCGGGATCGGCCTTCACAACCTAGGCGAGGGTCTCGCGATCGGCGCCGCCTACGCTGCGGGGGCGCTCGCGCTCGGCGCGTTGCTCGTGATCGGCTTCGCGGTCCACAACACGACCGAGGGACTCGCGGTGGTCGCCCCCGTTGCATCGGGCCGACCCTCCCTCTGGGCGCTCGCCGGCCTTGGTCTCATTGCCGGCGGCCCGGCGATCATCGGCGCCTGGATCGGGGCGCTCGCCTTCAACGGCAGCGTCGTCGCGTTCCTGCTCGGGCTCGGCGCCGGAGCGATCGTTCAGGTGATCGTCCAGCTTTCCCCGTCGATCCGCAACGACACGGGTCGCTACCTCTATCCCCAGAGCGTCGCTGGCCTCGTCGCCGGCATCGCGATCCTCTACGCGACGAGCCTGCTCGTGGCCTAGTACACCGTTCCGTGCACTAGCGCCGGCCCGGTCGCGCTCCGCCGCGCACGCCGCAACCGCGAGCGCCAAGTAACACAGTGTTACTTGGCGTTCTGTACCCGTCCTGCCGCTACGGGCCGGCGGTACAGTCGGGCAGATGCGGATCTGCTCGCTGTTGCCAAGTGCGACCGAGATGATCGCCGACCTCGGGCTGCTCGATGCGCTCGTCGGCGTTTCTGAGGAGTGCAAGTGGCCGGCTACCGTCGTCGGCAAGCCCGTGGTGACCGCAGCGAAGGTAGATCCATCGCGGCTGTCGAGCAGCGAGATCGATCGCGAGGTGCGGGAGTCCGTCCGCGGCGGTCGCTCGCTCTACATGGTGGACGCCGAGCTGATCGACGAGTTGCGTCCGGACGTGATCGTCACGCAAGATCTTTGTGCCGTCTGCGCGGTCTCGAGCGGGGAGCTTGCCTCGGCGTGCCCGGTCGGCGCCCGGGTCATCTCACTCGATCCCCGGACGCTCGGCGAGGTCGCCGCGTCGGTCGGGACACTGGCCGAGGCTTTCGGAGCCGGTGCGCGAGGCGACGAGATCGTCGCCGAGATGTGGGAGAAGATCGAGGGGATCGAACGTCTCGTCGTCGGCCGCCCACGCCGGCGGATCTTCTTCGCCGAATGGATCGACCCGCCTTTTTGCGCGGGGCACTGGCTGCCGGAGATGATCGAGCGCGCCGGGGGCGTCGACGTGCTCGGCAGCGCCGGCCAACCGTCCTCGACGACGACGTGGGGGAGGGTCGCGGAGCTCGAGCCGGAGCTCGTCATCCTCGGCCCCTGCGGGTTCGACGCCGATCAGGCAGCAGAGCGGGCGGTCGGCCTCGAGCTCACCATGCCGGCTGTTGCGGTCGACGGTGACGGCTACTACTCGCGGCCCGCTCCGCGGCTTGCCGACGGCGTGCGCCAGCTCGCGCATCTGCTGCACCCGGAGGTCGTCCCCGACCCAGGGCTGCCGTTGATCACACTGCTCGGCTGAGACGCTGTCGGTAGCATCGACACGTGACCGAGAACGCAAAGCCGCTCGCCGAGCAGCTCGAGGAGCTCGGAGCCCAGCTTGCCTGGGTTCGTGAGTACCTTTGACCCAGATCAGCTGACAATCCGGAAGGCGGAGCTCGAGTCCGCCATGGGGGCGCCGGGCTTCTGGGACGACCAGGGCTCTGCGGCCCGCATCTCGACCGAGCACTCCCGCGTCTCCCGGAGGCTCGACCGGTGGGAGCGTCTCTCTCGCGAAGTTGAGGATGCAGGCGAGTTGTTCGAGATGGATCCATCGCTCGAGGGCGAGCTCGCGGAGCAGATTGCTCCGGTTGTCGCCGAGGTCGCGCGCCTGCAGGAGGACGCGCTCTTCGACGGCGAGTACGACAGCGGCGATGCCGTCGTCTCGATCAACGCCGGTACGGGGGGGACGGATGCGCAGGACTGGGCGGAGATGCTGCTCCGCATGTACCTGCGCTGGGCCGGCGATCGCGGCTTCCAGGCCGACCTGATCGAGGCCAGCCCCGGCGAGGAGGCGGGCCTCAAGTCGACGACGATGACGATGAAGGGCGAGAACGCCTACGGTGTCCTCAAGGCCGAGCGGGGGGTGCACCGGCTCGTTCGCCAGTCTCCCTTCGACTCCGCGCACCGTCGCCACACGGCGTTCGCCCAGGTGGTCGTGGCGCCGCTCCTGCCCGACGAGGCTGCGGTCGAGATCGACGAGGGAGACCTTCGCATAGACACCTACCGGGCGAGCGGTGCCGGTGGCCAGCACGTCAACAAGACGGATTCCGCGGTCAGGATCACGCATCTGCCGAGCGGGATCGTCGTCCAGTGCCAGAACGAGCGGTCGCAGAGCTCGAACAAGCAGACCGCCCTACGGATTCTCCGAGGCCGGCTCGCGGAGCTGCAGGAGGAGGAGCGCGAGGCGGAGATCGCGCGTGAGCGCGGCGCGACGCAGGACATCGGCTTTGGAAGTCAAATCCGCTCGTACGTCCTCCATCCCTATCAGCTCGTGAAGGATCACCGCACCGATTTCGAGGCCGGGAACACGCAGGGTGTCCTCGATGGCGACCTCGATGGCTTCATCCGCGAATACCTGCTCGCGCGCGCCGCAGGAAGAGTCCTCTAGACCATGTCAGCTACAATCGACCCACACGTTGAGCCGGAGCGCCCCTCGGCCGGGGTGCCATCACTTCGCGAACCGGTGCCTGACGACGACCCGCACACCCAGCCCGTGAGCGCGGCTTCTGCCACTGCGGCATCCGCGGTGCTCGTCGACCCCGCAGATCTTGCGCCGGTTCCAGCAGCGCCGGGCTCCGCGATGATCGTCTTCGAGGACGTCCGGAAGATCTACGAGCCGAACGTCGTCGCCCTCGACGGCGTCTCCTTCACGATCGACAAGGGCGAGTTCGTCTTCGTCGTCGGTCCCTCCGGCTCGGGGAAGTCGACGATCATCCGCCTGCTCCTGAAGGAGCTCGAGCCGAACGAAGGGCGCATCATCGTTGGCGGCCGCGATCTCGGACGCCTCAAGCGCTCGAAGGTGCCGCTTCTCCGCCGGAATCTCGGGTGCGTGTTCCAGGACTTCAAGCTGCTGCCGAACCGGACTGCCTATGAGAACGTCGCCTACGCCCTGAAGGTGCAGGGCGAGCCGACCGATTCGATCCGGCGGAAGGTGCCCGACGTCCTCAATCTCGTCGGCCTCGCGCACAAGATGAACTCTCGCCCCGACGAGCTCTCGGGCGGCGAGCAGCAGCGGGTTTCGATCGCGCGCGCCGTCGTCAACCATCCGCCGCTCTTGATCTGCGACGAGCCGACGGGGAACCTCGATCCGGACACGTCGGTCGGCATCATGCAGCTGCTCTATACGATTAACCGCGCGGGGACGACGATCCTGATGGTCACCCACGATCGTGAGATGGTCGACAAGATGCGCCGTCGCGTGATCGCGCTCGACCTCGGTAAGCTCGCGCGCGACGAGCGCCGCGGGGGCTACGAATCCGAATGAGCCGCCTCCGACTTCTCGTCTCCGAGGCGCTCGGCTCGATGGCGTCGAACCTGTCGACCTCGATCGCGGCGATCATGACCGTGCTGATCGGGATGTTCCTGCTCGGCCTCTCGGTCGCTCTCGGCACGTGGGTCGTCTCGTGGTCCGATCACGTGAAGTCACAGCTCCAGGTGAAGGTCTACCTCGAGGACGCGGTGACGCCGAAGCAGGTGAACGCTGCCGCCAGGAAGCTGAGCGCGCTCGATGCCAACGGGCGGATCAAGGAGATGACGTTCATTACGAGGAAGCAGGCGCTCGCCATCGCGAAGAAACGCTACCCGGAGTACAACGGCCTCCTTGCCTATAACCCGTTTCCCGCCTCGTTCGAGGTGACACCGACCAAGGCGGACGATGTGCGGGCGCTCTCGGGTGACATCCGAAAGGCGTTCGGCGCCAAGGTTTGCCCTGCCGCGGGCACGGTCTCGGCAACGAACAGGCTCGGCGTCGACTGTGTGAAGGACGGTGAGCAGACCTCGAAGCGCATTCTCCAGGTCGGTCGTGCGATCGAGATCGTGTTCGTGGTGACCGTGCTCGTGCTGCTCATCTCGTCCGTGCTGCTCATCGCGAACACGATCCGTCTGTCGATCTTCTCGCGTCGGCGCGAGATCGAGGTGATGAAGCTCGTCGGTGCGACGAACTGGTTCGTGCGTGGCCCCTTCATGCTCGAGGGCCTCTTCTGCGGGATCGTCGGGTCTCTCGGCGCGATACTGTTGCTCTTCATCGGGAAGGAAGTGGCCGTCGGGTCGATCCTCGGCCATGTCGACAACTCCTCCTCGGACGTGCAGGCGCTCGCGTTCGGCACGACGTCGTTGATCCTGCTCGCGGTCGGCCTCGGAGTGGGCGCAATCGGCTCCGGGATGACGATGCACCGCTTCCTCCGCGTGTAGCGGGGAAACGAGGAAACCAGGATCATGTGCCTGACTTCAGTCAGGCACCACACGTTGGTGTAGCCCAAAGCGTTGCGGGGTAGAGGAACGGCGGCGGGGGAAATGCCGCCGAGGGTGGACAGCCCGATATCGACGCAACGACCGCGATCTCTATCAATGTCATATGGATCGTCTCGAGCAGCCCGGCGTCCAGGCACTGCTGGATCGTTTGGGCGTCGAGACCCACTCCGAACCGAACGTTAACGGCTTACGATACCTGCCGATCGCGGCAGTACTAGCCCACCCCTCCGTGGTGTGAGCGATGAAGCATCGCCTGCCGTGAGCGGTGGACCCCTAGGTCTGGAGTCGGCTTGAGAACACTGGCGCGGGTCGTCATGCTGGCGAGGGCTGATGTCTTCTGAGTTCCGTACCGGCACGATCGTCGCGGGCGTGCAGATCCAGTCGCTGCTTGGAAGTGGTGCGATGGCCTCCGTGTATCTCGCTCGCGACCCCGAGCTGGATCGCCTCGTCGCGGTGAAGGTTCTTAACGCCGCGCTCGCGCGAGACGAGCGGTTTCGTCGGCGGTTCCTGCGGGAGTCCGCAATTGCTGCGGGGCTCGACCACCCCAACATCGTCCAGACGATGACCTCAGGCGAGGAGGAGGGCCTCCTCTATCTCGTTATGGCGTACATCGAGGGCTCGGATCTTCGAGAGATACTCCGCCGCGAAGGCCGGCTAGACCCCTACCGCTCAGTCGATCTCATCGGCCAGGTAGCGGCAGCGCTCGATGCCGCCCACGCAGCCGGGTTGGTGCATCGCGACGTGAAGCCGGGGAACATCCTCATCGCTGATCGCTCGGGGGGTGAGTACGCGTACGTCTGCGACTTCGGGCTGGCGCGCCACGTCTCCTCGGTCGGCAGCTTGACGGGCGATCGCGGGTTTGTGGGCACGATCGACTACGTCTCGCCGGAGCAGGTCGAGGGTGGGACAGTTGACCGTCGCGCCGATATCTACTCGCTCTGCTGCGTCCTCTTCGAATGCCTCGCCGGGGTGCGCCCGTTTGATCGCGACTCGGAACTGTCTGTCGTGTTCGCTCATCTGAACGAACCGCCGCCCCGGCTGTCCGACTTCAGGCCCGAGCTTCCAGAAGCGTTCGACGCCGTGTTTGCGACTGGGCTGGCGAAGTCTCCTGATGAGCGCTACTCGACTTGCGGCGAGCTTGCGGAGGCTGCCCGGGCCGCTTTGTCGGGCACGCGGTTGGTCCGACGGAAGACTCGACGTCGCCGGTTTCTGGCTCTGGCTATTTTGGCGCTTGCCGCAGCCGTGGCTATCGTCGTCGGCGTCCTGGCAACGGGCGGGAGCCATTCTCGACCGACGGTCTGGATCACGCCGAACTCGATCGGGGGCGCGAAGCTGGGTCAGAAGATCGGCTACTACGAGCAGCTACTCGGAGTCGGATGGCGCAAGGACGTGTTCACAGTGACCGGTTATCCCGTGCTCATCCACAACTTCCGCAAGATGTCCGTCTACTTCAACCCGTCGACGCACAAGGCGCTGGAGATCACTACTTGGAACAAGGCGTACAAGACGGACAAGGGCGTCGGTCCGTGTTCGAGCATTGCAGCTCTCAAGAAGGCGTACGGTCCGGCGCTGAAGCCGTCTAAGCCGAATACCGTCAAGGGCCAGGTGTACGCGTACACCGTCGGTGATCTGATCTTTGCCGCAGGCGGCAAGCCGCCCCATCCCTCGACAGATGTCACTGCCGTCGCGATCTATTCGCCATCGGAGATTGGCAAGCTGGCTCTCAACTATGCGGGATTCGTCATCCTGAACGAGAGTACTTGTTCCTAAGGGCCAGAAGAGCTTTGAGCCTCGATTGACCACGCATAGCTTGTTCGCGCCTCTCGCGGCGCGAGGGCACCCGGCCGCGATCCACGGTGGACGAGCAGGACTGAGAGGTTGGTCTCGCGGAGAAGCGTGCGGCAAACAGCACCGATGCCGTGCCGCCGCCAGTCCGAAAAGACGCCGATGACGACGAGACTCGCTGATTCGATCGCCGCGACGAGAGCCTGCCCGGTTCGGTCAATCAGAAGCTGCTCCGGCTCAACGCCGACGATCCTCTCGATCGCGAGCGCAGCGCCTGCGAGTAGGCGGCTTGCCTCTCGGCGTTGGCCCTGCCGATCGGTCTTCGTCCCGACCAACGTCAGCGGAATGCGAGCCGCGTCGGCCAACCAGGCTGCGAGCTCGAGGGCGGCCCAGTCGTGCTGTCCGCCGCCGAACGGAACGAAGATGCCGTCGCCGTTCTCAGGGGAGGGAGGCGACCTGACGAGGATGCCGACGTCGGCGGGCGAGCGCTCGAGCAACGCGGCGAGATCGTCCGGTAACCGCGCCTCGCCGAGGTCGTCTGGAGCATCGAGAATCGTGAGCGCAACGTCATATGCGGTCATCAGACGAACCGCGTCAGCAACCGCGTCCGGTGTGGTAAAGACAGCAGTCCGCACAGCGATCGAGTGGGAGGATCGGCGAGCTTTCGTTGTCGAGAGAGCGGCGTCGAGCTCGTTCTCGTGGCCGAGTAGACGGGCGACGATTAGCTCGTGGGCGGGCAGCCGTGCAAGCGGTACGGCAATAGACAGGAGCGCATCCACGCGCTCGTCGTCACTTGCGAGAACCAGCAGCGCCCGTCCGGCCTCGCCGACTGTGTGCGCGGACGCTGGCCCCGGTAGCTCGAGTGAGCGATCCTGCTTGAGGATTGCCCGCTCGAGCTCCTGTAAGGAAGGCGTGGGTTCGATTCCGAACGCCTCCACAAGCGCGTTGCGCATCCTGCGGTATACAGCGAGGGCCTCGGCTTGCCTCCCTGAGCGATAGAGCGCGAGCATGAGCTGGGCGCTGAAACCCTCTCGGAGTGGGTGTTCGATCTCGAGCCCCCGAAGCTCGGCGATAATCGCGGCGTGACGGCCGAGGTTAAGCTCAACGCCTATCCACTGCTCGAGCGCTGCAAGCCGGATCTCCCCGAGCCGCCGAATTGCCGGCTCGGCGAACGATTCGTAGGCCAGGTCGGCGAGCGGCTGGCCCTTCCAGAGGGACAGTGCCGTGCGCAACAGCTCGCTCGCCAACCGCGGGTTATCGCGTTCTAGGGCCCCCGTGGCGTCCGCGAGGAGGTGCTCGAACAGTGTCAGGTCGAGCTGCTCGGGCGAGAGGTGAATCACATAGCCGGGCGCGCGGGTCTCGATCTGCGACGAAGCGCCGAGTGCAGCACGAAGCTCCGAAATCTGCCGCTGTACCTGTGTCACGGCCGTCGCCGGCGGTCGCCCTGCGTAGATCTGATCCGCCAGCTGCTCAACAGAGACGACACGGTTCGCGCTGAGCAGGAGAAGCGCGAGCGTCGCTCGTTGTCTGGGCCCAGCGAGCCGCACGGGAACATCGCCGTCGACGACCTCCAGTGGGCCAAGGATGCGGAACTCGAGCATCGTACGGACGGTAGCCGCTCGGTAACGAACCGGTAGGCCCGGGTCTCATGATCCTGCCAAGCGTTTGCCGTACTCCCGGAAAGGACACACACACATGAAGAGGTGGCTGCTTGGGGCCCTTGTCGCTTCGTGCCTGCTCGCCGCGGCGGCTGCGCAGGCGGCCGAGCATTCTGCAACCGTGGCAGGGGCCGCCACAAGGTACCCCAATGCGATCGTCGTGCTCGGACACTCCGCCGCTCCCGCGTATGGATCCGATCCTGCACACCCATATCGCGACGCACCTGAGAATTCGTGGGCCACGGGCACGAACCCGGCAGTGAACAGCGTCTATTCGAGAATCCTGGCCGTAAATCCCGCGATCAAGGGCCACAACATCAACCTCGCACGAGACGAGGTGACATTGAAAAACCTCGCGGCACAGGCCCGCAAGGCGGTGACGTTGACGCCGAAGCCCGAGCTCGTCCTCGTCGAGATCGAGGGCGACGTGAAGTGCGACGGAAGCGACGAGAGCCGCTGGAGCGACTTCGGCACAGGTGTCAGCGCAGCGCTCGACACCATCACGAAGGGATTGCCGAACGCCAAGATCTTCGTCGTCAGCTACTGGGGATCGTTTTCGTCATACGTCAAGTACCTGGAAAGCCTAAGCACATCAGCGAGGCTGAAGCACGCGGGAAAGGGCCTTTGCCAGGTCGTCGAGGCTCCGTCCGCGCGGGTCGTTCCCTCACACGTCGCCTACATCAAGAAGATCGTCGCGGGCTACGACAAGCAACTCGCAGCCGCGTGCGCCCAGCTTCCGCAATGCCACTACGACCGGGGTGCAGCTCAGAATATGGCCGTCACTGGCGCCGACATCTCACTCGACCAAGACCACCTCACTGTTCAGGGCCAAGCCAAACTAGCCGCCGCCGAATGGGCCGCGATGGCCAGCTTCGTCAATCAGTGACTAGCCGCGAGCAAGTCGTGAGCCGCGTGAGCGCACAGGCCCCGTCCGCAAGGATCACACGCCGCCGAATCCATTGCGGTGCCAAACGCCTTTATCGCTCACAACAAGACAGTGGTCGCTGTGCTCTGAGCATCTCCCTTCCGATCGGGCACCAAGCATCTTGGGCACCGCTGACGCAGCTCCCGTGCCTTGCTCCCCGGTGCCGCGTTGACAGGTTCTGGGTTTGGGCTGCCGGGCAGTCCTGGAGGCGCGTAGCACCGTCGCGCAGAGTGCACGCTGACCCGTGGCACCTCCCGCGGCTACGGTTGACGGATGCCAGGCAGACGTTCAGGCCGCGGTCGCACGCCACGGCCAAGCCGTGCGGAGCGGCATCGGCGCGCCCAGCGTGCGGGAGCCACGGCGGCCGTCCGTCGTGCCGAGCGCGGCATCGAGGTCACGCTTCCCGCACGACGTGAGGCACCCGAGTCGGTTGTCGCACACCTCGGCCCCACGAACTCGGGCAAGACCTACGCGGCGCTCGCCTTCCTCGCGGAGCAGGGCAGGGGTGTCTACGCCTGTCCGCTGAGGATGCTCGCCCAGGAGGCGCACCGGCGTCTCGTCGCCGAGCTCGGCGAGGAGCAGGTCGGCCTCGTGACGGGCGAGGAGCGCGTCAACGACGGCGCGCCGATCATCTGCTGCACGGTCGAGATGGCGCCGCAGTCCGGCGAGGTGCTCGTCCTGGACGAGGTTCAGTGGGCAGACGATCCGGAGCGTGGCTCGGCGTGGACGCGGCTGCTCCTCGCCGGGGAATATCGGCATATCCTGCTGCTCGGTGCGCTCGATGCCGAGCCGCTCGTGCAGCGGGCGTTCCCGGACGCGGAGATCCGTGTGTTCGAGCGGATGCTGCCGCTCGAATGGGTCGGCGAGCGCTCGCTGCGGGCGCTGACACCGGGGACGGTCATCGTCGCGTTCAGCCGCAAGGCGGTGCTGGCGCTCGCCGGTGAGGTGAACCGCCTTCTGCCCGGCAAGGTCAGCGTCCTCTACGGCGCGATGCCTCTCTCGTCTCGCCGCGAGGAGATCGACCGCTTTCTCAGCGGCGCCAGTGACGTCTGCGTCGCGACGGACGTGCTCGGACATGGGGTCAACCTCCCGTGCGAGACGCTGCTGTTCGCCGAGACCACGAAGTTCGACGGCGAAGCGCGGCGGAACCTGCTGCCCTGGGAGATCGCCCAGATCGCAGGCCGCGCCGGGCGCTTCGGGCTCGTCGATCGCGGCCACGTCGGGGTGCTCGTCGGTGTCGCATGGGCGCGCGGCGACGGCGAGATCGTCGAATCGGCGCTCGTGCCCGATGTCATCCTTCCGAGCGGTCACCGCGGCTACAGGATCGTGGACGAGGCCCGCATCCGGCCGCGCCTCGCCGATCTCGGGATCGACGACCCGCGGGAGCTGGACAGCGCACTTGCCGCCTGGCATCGGGTCGCGACGCGCGACTGGGCGCACGAGAGCTGGCTTGCGGTCGAGTCGCTCGCTCCGATTCGCGGGCGCCTCAGCGCAATTCAGCGACGTCTTGCCGATCGCCGCAAGCGCCTCTCGCTCGAGGACACGTGGAAGCTCGTCAACGCGCCGGTGGACGAGGACAACGCCGAGCTGCTTGCCACACTTGCGCTCTCAGTTGCAGGGGACACGGCCCAAAGAGCGCTCCTGACGTTCCTGCTCGATCCGGCCAGGCTGCGCGACTCGACGCTCGAGGAAGCAGAACAAGCTGGAAGAACAGCAAGTATCCTCCGCTGGTTCGCGCTCCAATACCCTGGGGTGGGCGGGGTGACGATCGAACGCGCTGCGCTGCTCGAGCAGACGGCGGCGGAACGTGTCGTCGCGCGGCTCCGGCTCGAGGTCAGCAAGCCGACGATCGGTCGCTGCCGCTCGTGTGGCCAGACGTGCGCGCCGTGGTTTCCGTTGTGCGATCGTTGCGCCGGTCGGGCGGGCGGCCGGCGCAGGTAGTTGCAGATCACACCATGTGAGACCATCGCCCGCGACGGGCGCAACCGGCGCCCCACTGCGGAGGAGGCGAGATGGGTAAGAGCTTGGGGCGGTTCGCTCCGCTCATGGGTGTGCTGGCGGTCGTGCTCTGGATCGTCGCCGTGATCGTCTCGGAGTCAGGCGACAATCCGGCAGACGATGCGCCGGGCGCAGAGATAGCGGCATGGCTGGATTCCGATTCGACGCGGATCTTGCTTGCAACGACGTTCCTCGGGATCGGCGCCGCTGCGTTCATCTGGTTCCTCGGGAGCCTCGCGGCGCGGTTCCGTGCTGACGGTGAGGGTCGGCTCGCGACGGTCGTCGTCGCAGCGGGCACCGCCGCTGCGACGATGTTCGCGTGCCTGATGGCTCCGACCGCCGCCGGCGCGCTTGCATTCGACAACCTCGATCGGTCGCTTACGCCGCAGGCGGCGGAAACGCTGATGGTGCTGAGCGACGGATTCTTCGTGATCGCCGAGTTCATTGCGGTCGGGTTCGTCGGTGCCGCGGCTGTCGCGATCCTAAGGGGCAAGAGCTTCCCGGCCTGGTTCGGCTGGGTGACCGCGCTCCTCGCGGTCGTGCTGATCGTCGGCCCGATCGGCTGGGCGGGACTCATCTTCGGCGTCCCGCTCTGGACGTTGATCGTGAGTATCTGGCTCTTCGTTCGCGACAGCCGAGGCGCGGCCACGGCCACCGCCTGAGTTGACGCGCGGAAGCCGCGCGGCTCTGCGCGCTCTCCCGATCCGCGTGGGTTGGGCCGTCCCTAGACTCTGGGGATGGCCCGGCCGACCGGAACCAAGCTGATCACCGAGAATCGCCGCGCGCGGCACGACTACGAGCTCCTCGAGCGCTTCGAGGCGGGCATCGCGCTGGTCGGGACCGAGGTCAAGTCGCTGCGCGACGGGCGTGTGCAACTCGGACAGGCGTATGCCGATGTCCGCGGGGGAGAGGTGTGGCTGATCGGTGCGTCGATCGACGAGTACGCGCAGGGGAATAGCCGAAACCACGAGCCGGATCGCGATCGTCGGCTTCTGCTCCACCGCGGCGAGATCGACTCGCTCTACGGCAAGGTGCGCGAGAAGGGGTTGACGCTCGTGCCGACACGCCTGTACTTCAAGGACGGGCGCGTCAAGATCGAGATCGCGCTCGCGCGGGGGAAGGACCGGGGCGACAAGCGCCGTGTCCTCCAGGATCGGGACGCCAAGCGCCAGATCGAGCGGGCGCTCAAGTCGAGTCGCCGGTAGCCGGGCGAGCTGGGGCGGGAGGGCCCTTCTGGCCCTCCCGCCCGCTGAAGTGGCTAGGCGACCCGGAAGGAGACGAGCCGTCGCGCCGAGATTCCCGCGAGGAGGTTCTCGCCCGACTTGCGTGCTCGAACGAACATCACGAGCAGTTGCTGCTTGGAGCTGACCGGGAACCCGCTTTGAGCCTGGAAGGTGAGCGTCGCCCAGCCGTCCGCTCCCGTCGTCTGCTCGTTGGGGATCGTGAACTGACCGTACGGAACGGCCGTCACGTAGACCAGGGCACCCTGAATCGATGCATTGCACGCCGTGACGTGGAAGCGTGCCGTTACCGTCGAAGTGTCGCGCGTGATCGTGCTCGGATCGATCTGGGTCCCGTCGATGACGAGATTCGCCGGCGAGGTCACGTCGGCGATCTGCACGGTGGCTCCCGGCTTCGCAGGACAGCCGTTCACGACCGTCGGCGGTGGTGCCGGTGCAGCGGTGACGACGGCCGTCGGGACGGACGTCGAGGCATTCGATCCGTCTGCGTTCGTCGCCGTCACCCGGACTCGCAGGGTGTTGCCGTTGTCGACCGTCTTGAGAACGTAGGTCTTCTCTGTCGCATTGTCGATCGCGGAGCAGCTACCACCGTCCTTGTCGCAGCGCCGCCACGAGTACGCGTACGAGGTGGGCGTGCCGGTCCACGTTCCTGTCGTTGCGGTCAGGGTGGATCCTTCTTGCGCGGTGCCGCTGATCGTCGGCGGCGCCGTGTTCGAGGGAGCGGCAGCACTTGCCGCGCTACCGCCGCCGGCGAGGAGACCGGCGGCAACTGCGAGCGCTGCGGATCCTGCGAGAGCGGTGAGGCCGAGTCTTCGAGTGCGCTTGGACGGGCTGGAGGACATGGCGAGATCTCCCTTCCTAGGGGACAACTTTCGACGGGGCAGCCAGACGGCGGATTCAAACCCCGCGATCATTGTTCCCCGCGAAGAAGGCGATTCACGCTTCCGGCGCACAATCCTTACGAACCCTCACAACTTGCTTACTCGTCGGTTGAGTGAGGGCGCTCCGGCTATCATCAGAAAGGAGAGACATACGGGGGCGATCAGGTTTCGACGTGGTCGGTTCTCCGGCAGAGCTGCGAGCCGAGGTCCCCGGTCGGCCTCGTTAATCAACCGGGAACAACACAAGTGCGAAGCATGATCTCGCATACGCTGCCTAGATAACCTCTAGGTAAGGCGTCGTCGCCCCTGACACGGCCCGAGGTCAGGCAAGCGGCGCAAACAATCGGGCTCGGCGCCGAGGGAGAGCCAATCGCCCGAGGCGCGACTCTTCAGGATGGCTAGCTCGCTGGTAGGTCGTCTGCGAACCGGCCGCCGAGCGAAACCAAACCGCAGACTACGCTCGTAGATGTTCTGACCGGCGCGACCGCGGACGCGGGTTCGATTCCCGCCGCCTCCATGCATCGTCCGGAAATCTGTGATTTCCGGGCGCGGCTGGTCTAGGTCGGACGGTTGTGTGCCGCGCCCGCCATGTCGGGCGCGGCGACGGGAAGCGTTGGCCAAGACTCGGCTGATGTTCTTCCGATTAGCGCGGACGCCACCTTCTCGAGGCGCTCGAGCGATCGGCGGCGGAGCTCTCTGAGGTTGCGCCGCGCTTGCGCCAAGGCACTCTCGCAATACCGAACGAGCAGCTCAGCCTCTAAACACCGAGGTGGCACTGTAGGACCAAGAGATCCGGCGGCGGCTCGGTGAGTTCGCCGCTGCTTAGGGTCGCTGTGTGGGGACAGAACGCAGCGTGGCCCAGAACTTCCTGAACGGACTGCTCGAGTGCTACGGCGCTTACCGATGGACGGAAGGCCGCGGTTCGAGGAGCTACGCAGGGCGGGCAATGGATCTCGCGTGCCCTGGCGTCTGCATCGTTGAGATGAAGCGGCCCGAGCGAAGTTCGGTGGCTGCACGAGCATGCGGCGTGGGGGCGCTCGGTGCCTGGCGGCGGGACCTAGCCTCGATGCGGGCGTCCCGCTCGACGCCAAGACCGTACGTGGTACGGTTCGTGAGTCAACTACGGAGGTCTGTGCCATGCCGTTTCGATTGAGCGTGCCAGATGGGGTGGAGTCCGCCCTCGCGTTGAACGCGCACGGCACCCCGTTGCTCGTCGCCGCACGCCACGCTGTGTTCAAGACCATCTACGACGCGCCCGAGACCACGATCAGCCTGCGTGAGCGCGAAGCGATGCGCTTCCCCCTCACGGTCGTGGTGGGCTGCCCGTTCTGCAACAGCATCCGGATGTGGCGAGACTGGCCCGGGTACTCGGGCGATCCGATCCCCGAGGACTTCTACGAGGCGGCGGCCCGGTGTGACGACTCCTGGCCCGGATTCACAGCGCGCGAACGCGTGCTACTCCGATTCGTCAAGGCATTCGACAGCGCCATCGACACGTTGAACGACGACGACGAATTGTGGGACGAGATGCACTCGCTGTTCACGGAGACCGAGATCGGCGACGTCACGATCATGGCGGGAACGTGGGTGGGATATGGCCGGTGCCTCAAGGCGCTCGGCGTTGGCAGCAGCTGCGAAGTCGGGCTTCCTTCGAACCTCCTAGCCGTGGAGCACTAATCCGCACGTACGCGCCGAGGTGTGGGCCACGAAGGCCCATAGCCAGATAAATAGGAAATCACGGCATGTAGGGGAAAGGTTCGCAGAGGTCGAAGGGGCTGCGTAGTAAAAGCTCGCGATGCTCTCCGGTTGGGCGGTCGCGGTCGCCGTCCTGGTCCGTGGGCGCCTCAGTCCGCCGGCTCGACGTTCGCGTTGAAGCGCAGCACATTCTCGGGATCCCACCGGCGTTTGACCCGAGCGAGGTTCTCGTGGGCGTCGTCGCCAAGCGCCTGACGTACGATCTCCTGGTTGTGGTCGGACCATGAAGTTGAGGTAGCGGCCGGTGCGCGAGCTGTATGCGTCGAACCTCGCAGCCGTCTCGTGCGACCATGCCCCTTATGGTCTCGTCGCGGTGTGGGATCGACCCAGTTGCAGTGCGGGAGCATCTCGGTTCCAGACGGCAGACGCGGCATCACGTGGGATTCTTCGCACTTGTCGAACCCGCAACCTCCCACGGCGCCCGGAATCTCACGATTTCCGGGCTGCGGTCTCCGCCAGAGTGTTGTGCGCGCGCCGGCGATGTCGGGCGGGGCGATGAGAGTCCTGTAAGACTCGGGCTGTCGCCACCATGCGCAAGGCGAGGGCAACCGCAGCGGTTGGCCTCGTTCGTTGAACAGTTACGAACGGGAGAAGCCAATGGCCAACGATCAACCTGTGGAGCGATCGAACGCAACCAAGAGCAAGAGTCGCCCGGCGGCCGCGACGCCGGTCCTCCTCGCGGGCGGCAACCCACAGATCGCGAAGGCCGACGGCGCCGCGCCGGTACAGGCTTATATCGCCGCCATGCCGGGCTGGAAACGCGACGTCGGGCGCCGCCTCGACGCGCTCATTGTGCGCACCGTCCCCAACGTGCACAAGGCCGTGAAGTGGAACTCGCCGTTCTATGGCATCGAGGGCGAAGGCTGGTTCCTCAACTTCCATTGCTTTACGAAGTACGTCAAGGTGGCCTTTTTCCGCGGTGCTTCGCTGCGTCCGCTTCCCCCCGGCGAGTCCAATAGCAAGGACACGCGCTACCTCGACATCTACGAGAACGACCAGCTCGACCAGGAGCTCCTAGCGAGTTGGATCAGGCAGGCATCGGAGCTGCCCGGCTGGGTGCCCTAGGGAGCCACGCAGCGGTCTACGTGGTGTGGGAGCGGGCTTCCACGTCTCTCAGGTACTGGTGCACGAAGGCGATGGCCATGCTGCCCTCGCCGACCGCTGCCGCCACACGCTTGACTGGACTGAAGCGGACGTCGCCGCAGGCGAAGATTCCCGGGACGCTGGTTTCGAGGAGGTACGGGTCCCGGTCGAGGTGCCACCGGCCCGCGGCCCGCACGTCGTAGCCGGTGAGCACATAGCCCTTCGGGTCGAGCGCGACCTCGGGTGGGAGCCACGCCGTCTCGGCATCGGCGCCGATGAAGATGAACAGCCCGCCCGACTCGAGCCGGGTCGTCTCGCCGGTCGCGCCGTCGCGGACGTCGATCGCCTCGAGCGAGGCGTCGCCGTGCGCGGCCGTCACCTCCGTCCGGAAGAGCACGCGGATGTTCGCCCGGGTGGCGAGCTGGTCGACGAGATAGCGCGACATGCTCTTCTCCAGCGTCTCCCCGCGGTAGACGATGGTCACGTCCCGCGCGTGGGCCGAGAAGAACAATGCGGCCTGGCCCGCCGAGTTCCCCGCACCGATGATCTGGACGTCCAGGCCGTGGGTGTTCGACGCTTCGCTGCGCGCGGCACCATAGAAGATCCCCTTGCCTACGAGGAGGTCGAACCCCTCGATCTCGAGCTGCCGCCACGAGACCCCGCAAGCGAGGATGATCGTCCGTGCCCGCAGGACGTCGCCGCCGTCGAGATGGATCTGATGCGTCGCCGCGTCGATCCGCGCGACCGACCGCGTAACGAGGATCTCGGCGCCTAGCCTGCGCGCCTGCTGGAGCGCGCGCCTCGACAGCTCGTCCCCCGAAACGCCCGAAGGGAAGCCGAGGTAGTTCTCGATCCGGGACGACGTCCCTGCCTGACCGCCCGGCGCCTCGCGTTCGACGACGATCGTGGCGAGTCCCTCGGACGCGCCGTACACGGCCGCTGCCAGGCCCGCGGGCCCCGCGCCGACAATCACCGTGTCGTACTCCGCGGCCGCGGGCTCGGTCGCGATGTCGAGGAGCTCGGCCAGCCGCCGAAGCTGCGGTCGCACCACGGTCTTGCCGTTCACGACACGAACAACGGGGTAGTCGCCCTCGACCGGCAGCGCACCCGACCACTGCTCCGCATCCGCGGGCACGTCCGGCTGAAGCCATCTGAAAGGGACCTGGTTGCGGTCGAGAAAGCGCCGCAGCGCCGCGCACGTGGCGTCCCAGCGATAGCCGAGCACGCTCGCCCGGAACGGGGCCGATGTCGACACGAGGGCCTGCAGGCCTCTGGGCCCGCTGATGCGGTCGCTCGCCAGCAGGCCCACCTGCTTAGCGACCTCGGGCACCACGGCGGCGACCGCGTGGTAGTCGTGCGGCTCGATCCGAAGGACACGCGACGCCTCCGCGGCCCGGAGCCCGGCGGGGTGACGCATGCCGAGCGCAATCGACACCTCGCCGAAGACGTCACCGGGGTGCCGCTCGCCGATCACGCGCTCCACGCCGTCGACGAGCCGAACCACCTCGAACCGGCCCTCGAGCACACCGAACAGCGCCCGCTCGTCGCCCTCGTGCGCGGCGTACTCGCCGGGACCGAGGGACACGTCGGCCGCTACACGGCAAAGCTGCTCGCAGTCCGCCGGCTCGAGCGTCGCGAACACCCCGAACTGCCCGATCTCCTCCGGGGTCACCATACGATCCACCGCCGCCGCCATCGGGCCGTGCGAACCTCATTCGAGGAGCGCACCGGCACCGCAACGACCCGAGCATGCTGCAGCTTTGTCACGGGAACAACGTATCGCGCCGGCGCCTGCGCTTGCCGCCACCGCTCGGGTGCTGCCGTGTGGTAGAAGACGGGCGTGTCTGCCTTCGCACTGGAGGACGCTCCCATCTTCTCGAAGGTGAGCGCGGCAGGTCTGGAGCGGGTTCGCTCGACCTCGAATGAGTTCGAGGCGGAGCCCGGTCAGGTGCTCGCGCTCGCCGGGGACTCGGGCTCCGGCATGTTCGTCATTCTCGAAGGTGAAGCAATCGTCGAGTTGCGCTCGACAACCTATGAGCTCGGACCGGGCGACTTCTTCGGCGAGCTCGCACTGCTCGTTCCAGGAGCGACGAGAGTGGCCCGCGTACGTGCCAAGGGCCCGGTGCGGTGCCTTGCCCTCCCTCGCGAGGAGTTCTTCGTGCTTCTCGACTCGGAGCCGGGGCTGACACGTGCGCTGCTCGACGAGGTCGCTCGCCGCCTCGTCGTCTCCGAGCGCTAGCTTCGCTCCGAGCCGCGGACGCCGCCGCGCCATCGCCCTATGCTTCCACGAGTGCCACCCCTGCCGCTCACCCCGGACGAGGTACTCGCGACGACGCGAGCCGTCCGGAAGCGGCTCGACTTCGAGCGCCCGGTCGAGCGCCGATTGCTGGAAGAGTGCTTGACCCTCGCCCAGCAAGCGCCGACGTCGCGCAACTCGCAGACCGGGCACTTCGTCGTGGTGACGGACGCCGGCAGGCGACAGGCGCTTTCCGACCTCTACAACCGTGATCGCGTGCCGCCGGCGCCGCCCGACGCTTCCAGCGGAGCAGAGCACGAGCGAATGATGGGCTCCGCGAACTACCTCCGCGATCATCTCCACGAGGTGCCGGTGCACGTGATTCCGTGCGTCGAATGGGCCACGCCGGAGGGCAGCGCCGCCTTCGGTCCCGGGCCATGAGGGTCGATCGTCCAGTCTGCCTGGAGCTTCATGCTCGCTGCCCGAGCCCGCGGTCTCGGGACCGCCTGGACGACGTTGCACCTGCGCTACGAGGAGGAGGCAGCGGATCTACTCGGGATCCCGTACTCCGATGTGCGTCAGGCGGCCTTGTCCCGGTCGCCTACACGAAGGGAACGGATTTCCGGACAGCAGCTCGGAAGCCCCTCGCGGATTTCGCCCACTGGGACACGTGGTAGGGCAGTCCTGGGGCTGGCCGCACGACTCGAGCGCGAACAGCGAGCGGTCACCGCCGACAGGGCTGACGTGGCGTTGTCGCCCGTGATTCGACTCCTCGGCGCGGGTGACGAGCCTACCCTGGTGCAACTCGCCCTCGATGCACCGGACTTCGACCTGGCCGGACGAAGCGCTCCCGACCGTCCGCTCGCGGCGGCTGCGGCGGCCGCGTATCTCGCCGATCCGGCTGTGTTGCACTGGGTCGCCGAGGACGGCGACCGAGTGGTGGGTGAGCTTCTCTGCCACCTCCTGCGGTTGCCGTCGGGCGAAGGGGCTGAGCTGCTCCTCTACTCGATCGGAGTGCGCGAGAGTCACCGCCGCCAGGGAGTGGGCCGAGGGCTTGTGCAGGCGATGCGCGGCTGGATGAGCCGTTGCGCCGTCTCTGAGGTCTGGGTGCTGGCGGACAACTCCGGCGCGGAAGCGTTCTATGCGGCATGCGGCTTCACGCACGGTGGGCCTCATGAGCAGGGCGTGCTGATGCTCCTCAACGCCGCCGACACGGACGGCTGACGGCCGCTAGACACTCTCGGTGCTGCGCCCCCAGTACGACGGGTCATCGCGATCCCGCGATTCGCGGAGTTGCGTCGGTGCGAACTCCCAATCCTCGAAGTCATGGTCGATGGTGCTCGGCGAGTACACGACCTTCCGGTGCGCGATGCGCCACTCGCCGTTGCGTCGCTCGAAGCGGTCGCAGTAGCGGACTCGCACGGTTCGCTCGACAGGCGGGTTGCCGCCGGTTGCAGGGATGCGGTTGGTCGCGATGCAGTACGTCTCGGTCCAGGCTTTGTCACCCTCGATCTCGATTCTCTGGGTGGTGTTGTGATGCATCCATGACTCGTCCGGCCGATGGTTGGACTTCAGCCACTCGACGTAGCCCTCGATCGGGCCGTCGTACACGCCGTGCTCGTCCATGGCACCCGGCCAGAACATCGACAGCAGCACTTCGTGGTCCATCCGGTCGATGCCGCGGCCATAGCGAGCAAGGACGTTGCGGATCGCAGACTCGTCGAGCAGCCGCTGGATCTCGGGGTCTCGAGGCAGCTCCGGCATTAGTCCTCCCACTCGCTGAGATGGCTCGGTCGGAAGTAGAGGTCCTCTCCGCGCATCAGTCCATCGACAAACGGCATCAGCTGGCCGGTCCTGACCGTCTCGAGGTACTTCCGGTCGGGGTCGACCCGAACGACTGCAGAATCGCGCCCGGCCAGACGGTTCGCATCTCGCCGTCGAAGTAGACGCCGGCATCGTCGACGAGGAAGCGGTCGATCTCGACCCTGGTATCGCCGCCACGCACGATCATCACCTCGTCACGTGCGAACCGCCCGCCCCAGGTGTGGTAGATCGGCTCCGGAATCAGAGTTGCCGTGAGCTTGTCGAGGTCGAACGCGGTCAACTCGGCCTCCATGTGCTGGAGGACGACATCCACCATCGCACGGTGCGCGGGGTTCTCAATGCGGTCACGGGCTCCCGTACGGCGGCGATCATCCGTGCCGGCTGAGGCAAATCCATCGCTAGCTCCCTTCGACGAGGCCACAGCTTACGTAGCCTATTACGCGCTTGTGCTTCTCCAGGTCAGGCGCCCCGGAGCGTCAGCCGCTGGCCGTTCATCGAGGCTGCTGCGTCCGAGCAGAGGTAGGCGATCGCCTCCGCGATCTCCTCGGCCGGCGTGTAGCCGGTGAAGCTCTGCTCCGGATCGGCGGCCCGCATGGCGGGAGTCGCGATCGCGCCGACGACGATGATGTTCGCGGTCGCGCCGCTGCCCCGGAAGCGGTCGGCGAGCGCGAGTGTCCACGTCTCCGCCGCCGCCTTGGCGGCGGCATAGGCGGCGTTGGCGTGCGTGGGCGCCTGTGCCTGGCCGGAGGAGACGATCACAAAGCGGCCTCGCGCCGCGAGCAGATGCGGGAGAAACGCGCGCGTGACGCTCTGGGTCGTTCGCACGAGCAGCGCGGACATTGCGTCCCAGTCGTCGGCCGGCGCGTCCTCGATCGCGGTTCCGCCGCGCCACCCGCCGACGAGGTGCGCGAGACCGTGGACATGTCCTGCTGCGGCCAGGCGGTCGGCCCACCTGCGTGTCGCCTCCTCGTCGAGGAGGTCGACCGCTTCGACGTCGGCACCCGCGGCGCCCGCTCCGGCGGCGGTTGCCTCGAGCCCGCTCAGGTCGCGCCCGGCGAGAGCAGGGACCGAGCCCGCCTCGACGAGGCGCGCCACCACCGTGGGGCCGAGGCCGCCGGAGGCGCCCGCAACGGCGATCCGCCGTCCAGCGAGGGTAAGCGCGGCCACCACGCAAGCCTAGACGATTGCTGCCCTGTTCTCCGAGCTCGGTTGGGTGATCCAGGCAATCCGACAACCGAAGCCGCTGCATCTCGTTCGGCGGGTTGTGCCTGGCTCAAGCCAGGCACGTGCTGTCCGAAGCCTGTACCTGGCCAAGGCTAGGCACGCGCTGGCCAGAAGCCTGTGCCTGACTTCAGTCAGGCACGATCGGCCCAATCCTGCGCAAACGAAGACGGTGCGAGAAGCCCTCGTTCCGCTCGGACGCTGCAAGGTCGTTTGCTGCGGCTGGCGACGGCATCCGTATCCTTCGTCACATGCGCGGACTCGGTGCCCTGATCCTCTTAGCTCTCCTGATCGTTCCGGTGGCCTCCGCGGCCGTCAAGCCCGTGGTTCCCGTCTTTGCGCAGGCCAGGATTGTCAAGCTCGCCCCGAAGGTCCCATACGTCCCGACTCGTGTGCCGCTCGGCTGGGGCTTCAAGGGCTATGCGGTAGACGGAGGAGCCGTCTCGGTCACGTTCGCGCGCAAGGCGACCGGGAAGCAGATCATCACGTTCAGGGCCGCGGCCATCAAGCCATCGGCAAAATGCCTCCGGGACGCTGCAGACCACATGCAGACGATGGGTGGCAACCGCGTCTGGGTCGGTGCAGCCGGCGTGACGACCAGGGTGTGGCGCTGCGTCTCCACTCCCACCGGCGGAGCCGTGATCCTGACGGCTGAGACGGAAGAGAACGTGACCGAATACGGGCTCGGGCGCCTGGTCGCGAGCGGTAAGCGCATCAGCTGACGAGCGGGCAGCTTGGCGCCGGCGAGCGCACCCTTGTGCCGGCAGCTGGGGATGTTGTGGAGAACGTGTAAGCGATCCGAAAGGATCGGCTGAATCCCCGAAATGGGGTGTTAGGGTCGGACGTGCCCCACCCGATACCGGTACTCGACCACCGGTCTCGTTACCTCGCGTGATTCTTGCACGGCTGACATCCGTGCGCCGTCTGCTGGCGGCGTGTCTCGTCGCCTCCGCGGCGCTTGCGGCGACCGCAGGGTCCGCATCCGCAGCGACAGGCTGCACGCCCGAGGCGGGCTGGGGAACGAACCGTCCCGACCTGGCCTCGCAGGTGCTGACGCTCGTCAACCGTCATCGTGCCGAACTCGGTCTCAGCGCGCTTGCGGCAGCGCCCACGCTGCAAGCCTCCGCCGAGTGGAAGTCCCTCCACATGGCTCGGTACCACTACTTCTCACACGACGACCCAGGCCCGCCCACTGGGCGATCCGCCTTCGCCCGAATCGCCGCCTGCGGGTATGCAGGCGGCGGCGCCGGCGAGAACATCGCGTACGGCTACCGAAGCGCCGAGTCCGTCGTCGCGGGTTGGCTCAGCTCGCCGGGGCACAAAGCGAACATCGAGAACGCCTCCTACCGCTCGACAGGGATCGGCGCGGCACTCGACGGCACCGGGACGACCTACTGGACCCAGGACTTCGGGACGAGCGCCGCCCCGAACGCTGCGCCCACCGCAAAGGCCACTACGCGAGCAACACCGGTCTCGGTCGTAAGGATCGGCGCAAAGCCGGTGTCGACGACACGGTTTGCAGGCGGCGGAGTCGGCGTCGCGAAGGTGGCTATCGTCTCGGTAGCCGGCAACCGCCAGGTGACCGCCGGGAGTGTGCACTGCCGTGCGGAGATCGACGGCGCGATCCTGCCGGTGGTTGCCAACACCTTCACGGCCGGTGGGCTCGCGAAGTGCGCCTGGCGTTTGCCGGCCGGGGCGCAGGGGAAGGTGCTCCGGGGCGCAATCGGCGTTCGGGTCGGGTCGACGCAGGCGCTGCGCCTCTTCATGCGCCAGGTTCAGTAGGCTCGCGACAAACCGCGGGAATACCGCCCGACTGCAGGCTCGGCGGGTCACCACTACAGGAGTACTCCGGAGCTCAGCCGCTTGTGCGTGAGCCCGAGGGCCCGTAGCGAGTCGGTTGGTTTGCGCCGGAACGGCTGCTAGCGGCGTTTGCCGCGCACGATCTTCTGCTGCGGCTTCATCGTGTCGCCGCGCTCTGCGCGCCGGCGCTGCGAGCGGTTGGTCGGCGCGACTGCCTCGGCCGCCTGCTCACCGGCCGCGTCGAGGTAGGCCTTGCGCTCGGCGGGCGTTAGGAGCTTCAGCGCTCTCTGCGCCTGCTCGGGGGTCGTCGGCTCACCGAACGCCTGCATCTTGCGGAGCGCCGAGGCGAGCTCGGGGTTCGTCTTCTCGTAGGCCTTGAGCGACATGTTCGTGAAGAACCGCCGCATGAACGGGATCTTCGAGAGGCCGTTCACGATCGGCCGCAGATACCGGCCACCGCGAACGCGTGCGAGCAGCGCCATGATCAGCGTCAGCACGAGCAGCACGACGGCGACGAAGAGCGGGATCCAGAGCAGCAGGCTCACGACGAGGAGCAGTGTACCCGGAGCGGCAGTGGCCGACGCCAGCGTCGAATACAGTCCCGGTGTGGTGCCAACGGCGGTGCGAACGGTGCTCCTCGGGCTCGCGGTCGGCGTCGTGCTCGCAGACGGCTCGATCGTCACCATGGCGCTGCCCGAAATCCTCCAGCGCTACGACGTCAGCGTGCCGACCGTGGCCTGGGTGCTCACGTCGTTCAACCTCGTCCTGGCCCTCGCCGCGGTGCCGGCCGCTCTGGTCGCGCGGCGCTGGCCTCGCCTCGCATTCGGCGCCGGGGCGTGCGTCTTTGCGGCGGCGTCGCTCTCGTGCGCGGTCGCGCCCTCGTTCGGCGTGCTCCTGGCAGGGCGGTGCGGACAGGGAATCGGCGGCGCATTCGTCGTATGCGCGGCGCTCGCGGTCGTCCTCGGGGTGACGCACGACGAGCGAGCCGTCGCACACGGCTGGGCCCTCGCCGGGCTGATCGGCGCCGCGGTCGGTCCCGCCGCAGGTGGCATTCTCACCCAGGCGCTCGGCTGGGAATCGATCTTCGCCGTTCAGGTGCCGCTCGGGCTCGTGGTCCTCGTCGCTCTCGTCGGCGTGCCGGCACTCCCCGTGGCACTCGGGCAGCCGGGGCGACCGCACCTCGCGGCGAACGGCGCGCTCCTCCTGCTCGCGGGCGCGTTCAGCGCGGCGCTCTTCCTGCTCGTGATCCTCCTCGTCAACGGCTGGCGTCTCGAGCCGCTCGGCGCCGGCCTCGTCGTGACCGTCATGCCGGCAGTCGCGATCGTCACGAGTCGCTTCGCGCCGCGGATCGGCAGCGCGCCCGTGCGCGCGGTCGCGGGAGCGATTCTCGCCGCCGGAGGCCTCGCCGGGCTCCGCGTTCCTGCCGCACGCCGAGTGGTGGTGGACGATCCCGCCGCAGGCTCTGATCGGGGCTGGACTCGCGCTCACGCTCGGCGCGCTCACCGCACGTGCGCTTACCGGACGCTCGCCACAGGCGGTGCACGGCGGCTGGACGATCGCCTCGCGCCACGCGGGCGTCGTGCTCGGCCTGCTCCTTCTCACCCCGATCTTCACGAGCGCGCTCGACACGAACAAGGAGAACGCCCTTCGCGCCGGAACGGCGATCGTCCTCGACAGCTCCATCCCCCCGCTCGAGAAGCTCGGCGTAGCACAGGACGTGCTCCATGCCGTCGACGAGGCCAGTGGACAAGTACCGGACGTGAGCAAAGCGCTCGACAGCAGCAAGAGTCCCGACTACAAGCGCGTCGTCGAACGTCTCCAGGATCAGCTCGACCGGGCCGCGACGCATGCTTTCTCGAGCTCGTTTCTGCTTGCCGCGCTGCTCGCGTTGCTTGCTCTGATCCCGATCGCATGGCGTGCAGGGGAGGAGGGGCTTTGACGAGGGGAGCGGCGGCAATCGGCCTCGCATGTGGGGTCTCGGCGGCACTAGTCGGGACCTACCTGCTCCTCGGCGGCGCGTCGTATGCGCCTGCCGCCGTCGCCGACCCATGCCGGTCACGCGCGCTCGAGCGGCCTGCGGGCGTCGCCGAGAGCGTCGAGCAGGTCGTGCTCTCGGCAGCCGACGGCGCCGCCTGCGCACTGGGCGCATCCCGCGAGGATCTGATCCTCGCGCTACGCGGGCAGGACGAGCTCCAACGCTTCGCCGACCAGCACGATGTCGACCAGAGCGCGCTCGAGAAGGCCATCCGAGAGGCAGTCGTGCGGGCGGTCGACGACGCCGCGACGGCCGGGTCGCTGGACAGCGGCGTCGCGAGCCTGCTGCGAACGGCCGCCGAGAAGCTGCCGATCGGGTTCCTCATCTCGATCATTCGCGGAGGCTCGTCGCTGTTCTGAGTGCCCTGACCCGTCCGGCATGAGAGGGTAGGTGCTCCACCGGCGTTGCTCCATCCCTAACGTGTCGATCCGGATCGCCTCACGCGCCACCTTCATCTCGCTCGCCGCTCTGCTTGCGCTCGCGGTGGGGCACGCTGGTGCGCGGCCCGTCTCGGAGCTGGCGCCGGCTGGATCCTGTGGCACTGCGGCCGAGGCCGGCACCGCGGGTGCGGCCGTCCTTTGCTTTGTCAACTGGGCTCGGCGGAGCCACGGGCTCGCGCCCGTCGCCAGGTCGGAGCTCCTCGAGCGCGCGGCCATCGACAAGGCCGGGGCGATCGTCCGCTGCGCGGACTTCTCGCACACGCCGTGCGGCGTGCCGTCCACCGCGGCAGTTACCGGAGTCGGCTACCGCTACCGAATGTGGGGTGAGACGCTCTACAGCGACGATGGAGCAGGAAACACGCCGCGCGCGGCCGTTCGCGCGTGGCTCGAGTCGCCTCCACATCGCGCTGTGCTGCTGGAGCGAACTTTTCGGGAGGCAGGGAGCGTCCAGGTCGTCCACCGCGATCCGAGCTTTCCCGCGCCCGCGGGGGTGTGGGTGCTGGAGCTCGGCGTCCGGTAGGTCACCCGACGCCCAGGACCCCGAGCTACACTGGTCGTCGTGTCCCGGAAAGGCTCTCCGGCGCGGCTTATCATCGCGCTCTCCGTGGCGGCGGTGCTCGCGGTCTTCCTGCTCTACACGTCGATCGCGGGCGGTGGCACGCCCTCGCTCGCACCGAGCGAGCTTGCCGGGCGTGTCGACAAGGTCTCCCTCGCCGGGAAGGTCGTCGGGCCGCTCACGGGTGATGCGCGTGCAGGTGGGCTCCGTTTCGAGCTGCGCGACATCAAGGGCTCGAGCGCGGTGCGGGTACCGGTCTCGTACACGGGCTCGGTTCCGGATCTGTTTCGGATCGGGCGCGACGTCGTCGTGACGGGTGCTCTGAAGAATGGGACGTTCGTCGCCGTGCCGGGCTCGCTCGTGACGAAGTGCCCCTCGAAATACACGCCCGAGACGAGCTAGTGCGATGCCCGAGCTCGGTCGTGCCGCGCTCGTCGTCACGCTCGCGCTTACGCTCTACGCGCTCGTAGCGGGGACGTACGCCGCGCTCGAGCGCAAGCGACGCCTCGCCGCCTCGGCGCGGAACGCGCTCGTCGCCTCGTTCGTCTCAACGGCAGTCGCGGCCGCTGTGCTCCTCGCCGCGCTCGTGCGCCACGACTTCACGTTCCAGTACGTCGCTGACCATACGAGCCGCGCGCTCCCGACGGGCTATACGATCTCTGCGTTCTGGGGCGGGCAGGAGGGGTCGTTGCTCCTCTGGCTCCTTGTGCTCACCGGCTATGCGGCGATCGTCATGTGGTTCAACCGTGCCCGCGCACGTGACCTGATCGTTTGGGTCGTCCCCGTGCTCGCCGGCGTGAGCGTGTTCTTCGCGTTCCTGCTCGTCGCCATCGCGAGCCCGTTTGTGCTGCAGCCGGCCACGGCCGACGGCGCCGGGCTCAACCCGAGCCTTCAGAACCCGTACATGATGGCGCACCCGCCGCTTCTATACCTCGGGTACGTCGGCCTCACGATCCCCTTTGCATTTGCAATGGGTGCGTTGCTCGCAGGACGCTCGGACGAACGTTGGATCGTCGCGACGAGGCGCTCGACGCTGTTCGCGTGGACTGCGCTCGGTGTCGGACAGCTGCTCGGCTCGCACTGGGCCTACCAGGAGGTCGGGTGGGGCGGCTACTACGCCTGGGATCCCGTGGAGAATGCGGCGCTGATGCCCTGGATCGCGGCGACGGCCTTCCTCCACTCGGTGATGATTCAGGAGAAGCGCGGGATGCTGAAGGTCTGGAACGTGATCCTCGTCAGCCTCGCCTTCTGCCTGTCGCTCTTCGGCACCTTTCTCACGCGCTCCGGCGTCGTCAACTCGATCCACTCCTTCACGAAGAGCTCGATTGGGCCCTGGTTCCTCGGGTTCATCATCGTCGTCGTCGTCTTCAGCATGATCATGATCTTCTGGCGTCTACCGCTTCTGCGTGCCCGGACGAAGCTCGAGTCGCTGCTCTCCAGGGAGGCGACCTTCCTCTACAACAACCTCCTGCTCGTCGCGCTCTGCCTAACGATTCTCTGGGGGGTGTGCTGGCCGCTCGTCTCAGAAGCGGTGCGTGGTGAGACACGGGTTGTCGGGCCCGCCTACTTCGACTTCTTCCTGCGGGTCTTCGGGCTACCGCTCCTGCTCCTGATGGGGATCGGCCCGCTCGTCGCGTGGCGTCGCGCGTCGCTGCATGGGCTCCTGAAGACCTTCGTCTGGCCGGGTGGAGTGGCTCTCGTCACAGGTGGGCTGCTGATTGTTGCCGGGGCGGGCTCCTCGATTCCCGGTCTCGTCGGCTACACGTTCTGCGCGTTCGTGCTCACGACAATCGTCGTCGAGTTCGTCCGTGGCGCCCGCGCACGGCGCTCGCTTGCACGCGAGTCGTGGCCCGTCGCGCTCGGAACGCTGGTGGCGCGCAACCGCAGGCGCTACGGCGGCTACATCGTGCACGTTGCCATCGTCCTGCTCGCGCTCGGGATCATCGGCTCGAATGCATACGACAAGGTGGGGGAAGGCCGGCTCGCCCGCGGTCAGACGCTCGCCGTCGGTAGCTACGCGCTTCGCTATCTCGGGGTTCAGGAGCGCCAGGCCGCAAACGCGACCGAGGTGCGTGCCGTTCTCGCGGTGACCCGTGACGGCAAGTCGCTCGGCACGATCAAGGCCGGTAAGAACGCATACTCGGTCGAGCAGCAGGTCTCGAACGAGGTCGGGATTCGCAGCGACCACCTCACGGGCGAGGACCTGTTCGTCATCGCCGACCAGATCAATCCCGACGGCTCGGTCTACTTCCGTGTGCTCGTAAAGCCTCTGGTCAACCTGATCTGGCTTGCCGGCGTCGTGTTCCTGTTCGGCTCGCTGATCGCGCTGTGGCCCGACGCGCGCGAAGAGCGCAGGCTCGCAACCCGCTACGGCGACGCGGGCGCTGCGCTGACGCGGTGACGCTCGCGCTCGTTCTCGCCGGTCTGCTCGCTGCCGCATGCGTCGTTGCGGTCTCGCTTCCGTATTTGCATGAGCCCGACCCGCAGAGCGACCTCCTCGATGAGCCCGACGCGATGCGCCGCCGCCAGCTCGCACTCGCCGAGGAGCGCGATCGGGCCCTCAGCGCGCTCAAGGAGCTCGAGCTCGATCACCGTACCGGCAAGATCAACGACGAGGACTACAAGGCCCTTGTCGGCCCGCTCCGGCGGGAAGCGCGCCGAGGCGCTGCGGGCGCTCGAGCCCTCGCCCGTGGCGCGCGGACAGGAGCAAAGCGAGCCCGACGTCGCGTCAGCAGCGCGTCGGGAGACCTGACGCGGCGGCGGAGCGCCGTAGCTACGCCGCGTCGGTCGCCTGAAGTGGCAGCTCCTCGGCGAGTAGCACGTGCAGGTCGGGAAGGGCGCGCCAGCGCTCGTCGAGACCGAGCCCGTACCCGGCGAAGAGCTCGTCGGGAACGGTGAAGCCGACGTACGCGAGCGGAATCTCCTCGACGAGCCGCCTGTAGGGGCGGTCGAGCAGCGCGACAACGGCCACGCTCGCCGGTGCCCGCTCTTCGAGAGTCCTGACGAGATACGCGAGCGTGAGCCCGGTGTCGACGACGTCCTCGACGATCAGCACGTTACGTCCCTCGATCGGGGTGTCGAGGTCCTTGAGCAGCCGGACTCCCCCTGTCCTGCCGCCGGCATACCCGGCGAGCTCGACGACGTCGATTGCATGGGTTTCGCGGATCGCCCGCGAAAGGTCGGCCAGGAAGACGACGCTCGACTTGAGAGGTGCCACGAGCAGGGGCTCGCGGCCCGCGTAGTCGTGGTCGATCTCGCCGCCGAGCTCTCGTACGCGCGTCGCGATCTCCTGCGCGGAGAGGTAGACCTCTCCGAGAGGGCCGTCTATGAGGCGACCATCAACTGATATCGCTGCGCCAGTCGCTCGATGTCACGTCGGTAGAAAAGCTTCACCTTGACCTCTGGATAGCGCTCGCGGAGCTCCCGCAGCTTGCGGTTCTTGCGGGTCACGAGCGCCTGTCTCATCACGGTGACCTCGATGTAGAGATCCTCGTCCGGAAGGTAGAAATCGGGCGTGAACGCGCGGGTTACGCGTCCCTCATCATCCTCCGCGAGCACGAACGAGCGTGGCTCGTACTCCCACGGGATGCCGTAGAAGTCGAGGATCTTCGCGCACTCGAGCTCGCTCCGATTCGCGAACCGCGGCGGCACGTCCCCCCGGTATGACCGGAACGGGTGAGCGTCCTGCACCCCGTCGAGGCTAGCGACGGCCCCGGACGGCTCTCCGGCTTCGTGCTGACACAGCGTGCTGGCCGCACGTCGACCGAGCGAACCTCTCGTACACTCTGGCCATGGCCGCAACGAGCGCCCGCCGCATCACCATCGCTCACATCTCCGATCTCCACTGCGGTGAGGCGCACTTCGAGCCCAACCTGCTCGAGCGGGCGATCAGTGAGGTGAACGACCTCGCGCCCGACATCGTCGTCTGCTCCGGCGATCTCACGGCATTCGGCTTCAAGCACGAATATCAGGAGGCCCGCCGCTACCTCGACGGCATCGAGTGCGAGGCGCTCGTCGTCGTGCCGGGCAACCACGACTCACGGAATGTCGGCTATGTCCACTTCGAGGAGCTATTCGGCGCGCGGAACTCGGTGTTGCGCAAGGACGGCGTCTCGATCGTCGCCGTCGATTCCACCGAGCCCGATCTCGACCATGGCCAGATCGGGCGCGGTCGCTACCCCTGGATCGAGGAGGCGTTCGCGACGGAGCCTGCCGGCCTGCGCATCTTCGTCCTGCATCACCATCTCCTGCCGGTGCCGGGGACCGGTCGCGAACGCAATGTCGTGTACGACGCCGGGGACGCGATCGAGTGCCTGCAGCGCGCCGGTGTTCACATCGTGCTCTCGGGGCACAAGCACGTTCCCTACGCCTGGCGGCTCGAGAACCTGTTCGTGGTCAACACGGGCACCGTCTCGTCGCTACGGCTGAGGGGAAACACGCGCCCCTGCTACAACGTGATCGAGGTCGAGGGACATCACGTGGACATCTGGCGGCGTCACCCCTTCCACGGGCAGGAGCGGATCATTCAGTTCTCCACCGAGACGCTCGAGTACGAGAAGTACACAGGGCGGATCGACGCCGAAATCCGCGCATTTCGCCCTCTCGCGCGCGAGTGACGGCGGCGCCCGCTACCCTGCCTGGCCGCTCGGGCAGCGGACGTTCGTCCTGAACCGCGCGCTGCGCTCGAGAGCGGCGATGCGACCGGCGGGAATCCACCACATACGACGACCGCCCCGTAGCCCTCGAGAGAGGCCTTGTTCGCCTCGAAGGTCTACAGCGCTGCGGGATCCCGAGTCGCCGCTCCAACTGCCTCCGATTTCCGTCGGGAAACGACAACGGGTTGCACGGACGTGCTTCAATCGCGGTTGGAATGCGTTCAGAGCCGGATCTCTCCCGAGGAAGGCACGGCTTTCCTCCAGTTCGGGCCGGCACGTCGTGTCCCTCGGAAGCATCGATCGACGGCGAGGTCAACGGGTCGTGATCTCGCAGCCGGCGCGACCGCTCGAGGGCGCCGGCCTCCCGGTCGGAGCGGTCCGAACCGTCGTCCTGGTCGACGGGGAGCACTATGCGCCGGTCGTGCGCGCGGCTCTCGCCGACCTTCCTCATGAGGTTGTCTGCGCCGTCTTCGTCGGCGGCACCGAGAAGCTGCGGGGGGGAGACAAGTACGGCGTTCCGTTCGCGGCGAGCATCGAGGAAGCGATCGAGCGCTATCGCCCGGAGCTCGTTCTCGATCTCTCCGACGAACCGGTGCTCGGACCCGTGGAGCGGCTCGCGCTCGTCAGCCGGGTGCTCGCGCTCGAGGTCCCATATGCAGGGGCGGACTTCAGGTTCGACCCGCCGACGTTCGCACCGTACGACCTGCCGGCGATCGCCGTCGTGGGTACCGGCAAGCGGGTCGGAAAGACGGCCTTGACAGTTCATGCCGCGCGTCTCCTCGCCGCCGACCGGCGAGTTGTCGTCGTCGCGATGGGTCGCGGCGGCCCCGAGGAGCCGGAGCTCGTTCGCGTACCGCCTACGATCGACGCTCTTGTCGAGTTCTCGCGTGCCGGGCGCCACGCGGCGTCCGACCATTTCGAGATCGCTGCGCTGAGCGGCGTCGAGGCGATCGGCTGCCGTCGCGCAGGCGGAGGGCTCGCGGGGGCCGTGGCCGTCTCGAACGTCCTCGACGGCGCCCGCATGGCGGCGGGTCTTGGCCCCGATCTGGTCCTGTTCGACGGGAGCGGGGCGGCTCTGCCGCCGGTGGCTGTGGGAGGCCGCGTCGTGGTCGTGTCCGGGAGCCAGGATCCCGCCGTCGCGACCGGTTACCTGAACGCATACAGGCTCCGGCTGGCCGACCTCGTCGTCGTCACGATGGCCGAGGAGAGGTCAGCCGCGCCACAGATCGCGAAGCGCACGCGCGCGATCGTTCGCGCTGACGTCCCTGTTGTCCAGGTCGTGCTGCGCCCGAGGCCCATGAGCCCCATCGCCGGTCGTCGCGTCGCGTTCTTCGGCACGTCTGGCGGCGACCAGGCGACGATCGCCGAGCACCTGTCGAGGCGACACGGTGCCGAGGTCGTCTACGTCTCCGGCGCGCTTGCCGATCGCGACAGGCTCCGCGCCGAGCTCGAAGGGATCGAGGCGGACGTGTTCCTCGTCGAGCTGAAGGCGGCGGCGATCGATCTCGTCGCCGAGGCGGGTCTTGCCAGCGGAGTCGAGGTCGTGCTGGCAGCGGCCGACGTCGTCCCGGTGGACGGCGCCGACCTCGACCTCGAGCTCCAGAGGCTTGCAAGAGCGGTCGCCGTGTGAGCGAGCGGCGCTACCTCGCACCCCTGCCGCTCGGCGGCTACGACCACCCACCGTGGTCGAAAGGGCTGATGGCACGCGCCCTCGCGGCGACGGGACTCTCGCTGACCCGCGCGTACGAGCTGTCACGGCGGGCGGACGCGGATCTCCTCGACCGTGGGGTCGTCGAGCTGGACCTCGATCGCTTCGGCGAGCTCGCGGTCGAGGTGCTCGGGCCCGACGAGGCCGCACGGACGATGCGGCGTCTACGCCGGCTTCAGGCGCTTCAGCAGCTCGATGTCCCTATCGTCCTGCTCGTTGGCGGAGCGACCGGCACAGGGAAGTCGACGCTCGCGACGGAGGCCGCGCACCGCCTGGGCATCACGCGGGTGACGTCGACGGACTTCATCAGGCAGACGATGCGAGCCTTCTTCTCTCGCGAGTTCATGCCCTCCGTGCATTACTCCTCGTTCGAGGCGCGGCTCGGGTTGACGAAGGCCGAGGAGGAGGAATCGGGCGACGCGGCACTGCTCGGCTTCCTCGATCAGACGCGGAACGTCGTCGTCGGTGTCGAAGCGGCCATCGACCGCGCCCTCCAGGAAGGGTGGTCGATGGTGATGGAAGGCGTTCATCTCGTACCCGGCATGCTCAGGTTTCCTCGCATGCACGCGCTCATCGTCGAGTGCGTGGTCGCGATCAGCGACGAGGAGCTGCACCGCGGCCACTTCTGGGTGCGCGACGTCTCGTCCGACGGCGTGCGCCCGCTCGACAAGTACATCGACGGGCTGCCTGAGATTCGTGCGATTCAGGACTACATCCTCGAGCGCGCGCGCCGTTACGACGTACCCGTGATCGAAAACGTGTCGGTCGACGCTGCGATCGGCGAAGTGATGGACATCGTCCTGACGAGCGCTGAGCGGCTCGTCAGCACAGGCAGAAGCTAGACTTTCGCCATGGTCACGAACGAAGATGTCGTCGAGGCGCTGCGAGGCGTCGAGGATCCGGAGCTCGGGATGGACATCGTCGAGCTCGGCCTCTTCTACGAGGCGGAAGTCACCGGCCCGAAGGTGAAGGTCATCCACTCGCTCACGTCGATGGGGTGTCCTGCCGGCCCGATGATCCAGGAGGGCATGCACGACGCGGTCTCGGCGCTGCCCGGGGTCGAGGAGGTCGAGATCGAGCTGACGTTCGACCCTCCGTGGACACCCGACCGGATGTCCGAGGACGCAAAGTTCATTCTCGGCTTCGGCTGAGGGCTCGCTCAGACAGAGCACGAGGGCCATGGGGCCTCCGTGCCTGCCTTCAGGCAGGCACCACGCCCATCGTCAAGCGCGGCGTCTGCGCGATCGTGGTCGAGCGCTCAACGGATAGTGCCTGCCTAAAGGCAGGCACGAGGTGGTCGACTCCGTCTCGCCTGCGCGAGCGTGACCCTCCAGGCATCATCCGTCGATGACCGCCCGTGAGCTTGCCCTCATTGCGGGGGAGATCGGGCTCGATGTCGTCGGCGCCGCTCCCGCCGAGCCGTATGTCGAGACCGAGATGCACATTCGCGAGCGTCGATCGCGAGGGCTCTTCTGCGACATGAAATTCACGATGGCTCGGCCGGAGATCTCGTGCCATCCGGAGACGCTCCTCGAAGGTGCTCGGACGGTTGTCTCCGCAGCCCTCTGCTACTACGCGCCGGAGCCCACGACGGGACGCGCGGGTGACGGGCGCCTCCCGCGTTACACGAGACGCGACAACTACGCGCTGCTCCGCGAGCGACTCGACTTGCTGGGTCGGCGGATCGGTGGCGCCTACCGCGTGCTGGTCGACTCGAATCACCACGTCGACCGCGAGGGTGCTGCCCGGGCGGGCGTCGGCTTCTACGGCAAGAACACGATGCTCATCACGCGAACGCACGGCTCGTGGGTCGTCCTCGGCACGCTCGTCAGCGACGTCGAGATCGAGCGCACGGAGCGTCTCGAGCTCGACTGCGGCTCGTGCACCCTCTGCGTCGAGGCGTGTCCGACCGGCGCGCTCGACGAGCCCGGTGTGCTCGACGCGAACCGCTGCCTCGCGACGTGGACCCAGGCAGCACGTCCCATACCCGAGGATCTCCGGGCCCCGCTCGGCGCGAGCGTATACGGCTGCGACATCTGCCAGGACGTGTGCCCCTGGAATCGCGGGGTCGAGAAGCGCCGGCGCGGGGACGAGCCGGAGAGCGGAGCCGTATCGCTCGTGGATTGGCTCACGCGCGACGGCGACGAGCTGGTCGAGGACCTCGACCGCCTCTTCGTTCCCGCGAACGACGTCCGCTGGCTGCGACGGAACGCGCTCGTCGCGCTCGGCAACGTTGGTGCGGAGGAGCACCTGCCGGCGGTAGAACAGCACGCGCGGGGCGATGACGAGCTGCTGCGCGACACTGCGCTGTGGGCGGTCGAGCAGATCAGAAGCAGAGCCTCGTGAGCGACGGCCGTGACCTGGAAGTGGTCGTGCACGAGCTGCGGAGCCCCGTCGCTGCGATCGGCGCCATCGTCGAGGCCGTTCGGCTCGGTGGTCATTCTCCCGCCGAGCGGCGCGCTCTCCTCGACGTCGCGATCCGCGCTTGTGCCGACGTCGAGCGATTGGTCACCGACGCCTCGCTCTTTTCGCTCCGCGCCGAGGGCGTCGACGTCGAGGAGGTTGCGGAGGACGTCGTCGCGAGCGTGGTGAGCCCTGACGGCATCACGCTCCGGTTCGTCGCCAACGGGCCAGTCCCACAGGTGAGCGGCGACGCCGTCCGCCTGCGTCAGGTCGTCGCGAACCTGGTCGCGAACGCCGTTGCACACGCCCCTGCCGGGAGTGAGGTCGTCGTCGTGGTCGAGCACCGGCGGGACGACGACGAGGTGGCGGTCGCGGTTGCCGACGACGGGGAGGGGATCGAGCCGGAGGCTGTCAGTGCAATCTTCGAGCGTGGTGTGCGGCTCGCGAAGGGCCGCCCCGGCTCTGGGATCGGCCTCTACGTCTCAGCCGCGATCGTCGAGGCGCACGGCGGGCGCATCGACGTGGCGTCGAGGCCGGGGCGGGGAGCGAAGTTCACGCTCGTCCTGCCTTGCTCCCGCGTCCGCGGCGAGCGAGGCCGAGCTCGCTCGTGAGCTCTCGTGCGCGATCGGCGATGACGGCGCGCAGGCTCTCGGGCTCGAGCACCACGGTCTCGCCGGCGTCCGCGAGGACCTCGTTCACGAGCCATTCCTCGGACTTGAAGGGCAGCTCGCTGATCGCGGCCCGGTCGGTGAGCCGGCGGGCGCCGCGCTCGACCTTCCAGCGCGCGATCGCAGGCGAATGCCAGAGCCGCGCGATGTGCGGCTCGTTCAGGTAGTTCGGGTCGAATCCCAGGCGCGGCTCGAACGACTCGTCGGTGAGCCGCGCGGCGCGCATCCGGTCGAGCCGGTATGTCCGCGCCCCGTCGACCGTGCGATCCCACGTGTGGACGCGCCAGACGGGTAGCTCGCGCTCGAACGAGTACGGCTCCACTCGCCGGAGATAGGGGCTCTCCTCGCCTTCCTTGAGGTACTCGATCTCGATCACGCGCCGCGAGTTGACACCCTCGGAGAGCGTCTTGACGAGATCCTCCTCCGCGTCGGCGATGCGCGGCTCGGGCGTCTGGGCGAGAGCGAACTGGCCAAACGTCTCCTCCAGCTTCCGGCGGACACGCTCGAGCGGCGTGTTCGCCTCGGCGGCGATCGTGGGCCCGACGTACTCGATCGCGAGTCGGATCGCGCGCGCCTCGAGCGGCGTGAGCTTCGGCGCCTGCCGGAAGACGTCCCCGTAGAGCTCCTTGTCGACTCGAACGACGCCCGCCTCGTCGTCGAGCTCTGCGTACACGGTGTAACAGCCGCCGCCGAAGTTGACGAGGTTCAAGAGGGAGAGATGATCCTGCAGCTCCGGCAGCGGGATCGAGTAGCGGGTCGCGAGGTCAGCTGCGTCGATCTCGGCGTTGCGTCCGTCGCCACACGCGGCGAGAAGGTGGGCGAGAAGGGATTGGAGCACGCCGAAGCGCTCCGGCGCGATCGGCCCGACAGGCCGGTCGGGTGCGTCGGGCGCAAGCTCGATGCGTCGCTCGCGCGCCAGGTGCGGAAGCTGGCCCGCGTGCATCTCCCGGAGCCGGGTGAGGGCGGTGGCCACGGTCTCGCGGAGCTCTCGCGGCTCGAGCGGCGTTGCCCTGCCGTTCTGTCGCAGGATCCAGCTCGCGAGAGGCTCGACCTGCGCGTAATCGGTCTCGAAGACGCCCTCGTCGAGGGTTCCGGCGTCGCTGAGAGTGCGGTGCACCCACCACGCCGTGTCGCCGGCCACCGCGATCCGCGCCTTCCCGATCGTCGCACCGATCTGCCAGGGGCGGGGAACGCGGTGCTGTTCGACGTCGAAGTCGGCCGGAAGCCTGAAATCGCGCTCGCGCCTCGTCGCGAAGCGGATGTCGCTCTGGAGCCGGGAGACACGGAATGTACGTACGGCCTTCCGGTCGAGGTCGTGGCCGATCACGTACCAGATGCCCTCGTCGAGGCGGAGCGCATAGGGATTCACGGTGCGCTCCGTTTCCTTGTCCCGCTGTGGCGACCGATACGAGAAGCGGATCGTCCGCTGCTTCGAGATCGCCGCTTCGAGCTTGGAGAGGCGGCTCGCCAGCTCTGGCGAGTAGTCAGGGGCGTTCACGCGAACGCGCTCGGCCGTGTCGGTCGGAGCGTCGGCAAAGCCGGGGCGCCCGAGAACGAGGTTCTGGAGTGCAAGGCGTAGAGGTTCTGCGTACGCGAACTTGCCCTCGAGGTAGTAGAGCGCTGTCTGAAGCGCCGAGAGCTCGTCGTCGTCGAGGTCGAGTTGCGCGAGGAAGTAGTTCTCCGAGCGGAGCGTGTAGAGCTCCTCGCCGGTGAACTCGTCGCGCTGCGAGTGGAGCGGGATGCCGAGCGCGGTCAACTCGGCGCGGTCGGAGTAGTAGCGGCGGGCGAACGCCTCATCGGACATCTCCGAGTAGCCCTCGACATTGCCCTTGACGTCCCGCGCAGTGAGCGGACGGCGCTCGGCCATCAGAAACGCGACGAGCGAGAGCTGGCGGATGAGCTTGTCTGTGTCGTGCGACATCGAGTGTCCGAGCTTACCGCTCGGACGGCGCGCCGGTTCTCAGGCCGCGACCGGGGAGCGCTCGAGGTGCTGGTGCGACGGGCAGTAATCTCGGCCGGGGAGCGGCGTGCGCTGACACGCCTTGCCCTTCCGGGTCGTCGCATGACAGCGCGCGATGCCACCATCGCACAGGCCGGCCTCGATCTGCTGCTCGATGAATGCGATTGCCGCGTTGATTCCCTCTCGCACTGCCCACGCGACCTGCGCCTGCGCCGTGATCGGGAAATACCTGCGGATGTCCTGGAAAAGCGTCCGATCGGGGCGTGCGAAGTACTGCGGGTCGGCGGCGAGCCGCGTCATCGTCTGCTCGCACTCGAACAGGAGCTCTCGGCGGTACGCGAGACGGGTGGAGGGCGGTGCGTACGGGTCGATCAGATCCTTGATCGAGCGGTAGATCGCTCGAGAGTACTGATACATACACGACTGCAGGTACGCCACATTCTCATCCATGTCTATCGCTCGCTCCCGGTAGGGGCTCCGTCCACAGACGGCACAACCTGCCACTATTTGGTGAATTCAGGGTGACAAGACTGTGTTCTCGGCCCCTGGTATGTTGGATTCTACACCCTTTCGGCTCGTGTTACAAAGTCCGGTACAAATCGTGTACCAACGTTGTCGTACTGGACTACCAAAGCTGTCAGCGCTGGACACGCGCTATCCGGCGTGCGTCGGCGCCGCGAACGACCGTGCGCGCGCGCACGAGCACGCTTGTTGCCTCGGGCTCGGTGGCGTAGAGGCCGCTGAAGACGACCCAGTAGCCGGGGTGGAGGCTCGGGATCCGGGAGGAGTCGAGTACGCCCACGTCGGGCAGCCCGCGGTCGGTAGCCTCGGTCGCGCGAGAGACGGCGACGGCTCGACCGTCCTTCTTCGGGATCGAGACGAGAACGACTGTCCAACCGTCACGCGTTGCCGGCCAGCTCGTGAGGGCGCTCGTGTCGGACGTGGCAGTGGCCGGGGCGAGGCTTCCACCCGTTGCGGTCAAAACCGCCGGGGTCGACGTGTCATCCCAGGTCACGGCGATCGCGACGGTGGCTCCGGCGGCAGCAACGACGAACGAGGCGACGAGCACGGCCGTTCGGCCCCCTGCGTCAACGCCTGTTCGCCGACGCCTGAACCGAAGCCCGCAGTCGATGCAGTACTCCTGACCGGGCACGATCTCCGCCCCGCAGCGGGGACACGCGGTCACGATCGCACGTCGTCCCCGGCCGGCGCCTCCTGGCCGGAGTCGGCCTCCTCGGTGGCCACCGTCTCGGCGGTCGGTCGGCCGCAGCTCGGGCAGAAGCGCGCCGCGATCAGAATCGGCGCCCCACACGCGCAGACGGCTCCCGTGGGTCGTCGCCTGAGGCCCCGTGCGCCCGCGAGCAGCGCATCGATCTCGCCGACGCGGGCCTCGATCGCGATCAGCTCCGAGCAGCGCTCGACGAGCAGCACGTCGTTGAAGCGGTCGCGCCGGTACATCTCGACCGTGAGCCCGCCGAGGTCGCGGAGTCGCTCGTCGCGCAGAAGCAGAAGCGCTCGGCGCTCGCGACGGAGATCGGCCGTTGTTGGGGCGGACGGACCGCGCGGCGAGAGCCTCATCTAGAGAGCCACCACGAGGCGACGCTCCTCGGTCATCTCGCGCACCGCCCAGGACGATCCCTCGCGCGTGTTGCCCGATTCCTTGACCCCGCCGTACGGCCATCTGGTCGGCCCGGAAGGTCGGCACCTCGTCGACGGGGTACCGATGACCCCGATCGGCACGCGCAGCGTGAGACTCCGATCGCTGACGTCCACGGGCACCGGCATGAGTTTACGCGTCCCCTCCTAGCCTAGGCCTCGCCGTCGTTCTCGGACGGAGTGTGCATGGGCACCCCGAGGGCTCGGGCGACGGCCGGCACGCTCGTTCCCTGGACAACGACGGAGAAGAGGACGACAACGAAGACGATGCCGTAGATCTCGCCGGCGTAGTCGGTGCCCCCGACGACGGCGAGAGACGCGAGCAGGATCGGGACGGCACCCTTGAGGCCGCTCCACATCACGAAGAGTCGTTCTCCCGCGCCCAGCTCGACCGGGTAGAGGAGCAGCCCGACGACGAGCGGCCTGATTACGAGCCCGAGCAGGACGGCCAGCTCGAGGCCGTCGACCCAGAGCCCGTTGTCCCCGATGAACGTCAGGTCGATCGTCAGCCCGAGGGCGATGAAGACGCCGATCTCGGCGAGGTTGCCGAGGGTCCTGAAGAAGCGGCGGATCTCGACCGTGTGTGGGGCGACCGTGTCGCCGACCACGATCCCGGCGACGAACACGGCGAGGAAGCCCGATCCGTGCAGCACCGTGGCGCCGCCGTAGACGATCCCGCTGCACGCGAGCACGAGCAGGGGATGGAGACCGCTCTCCGGCAGGTGTGCGACGCGGATCAGGCGTATTAGCAGGATGCCGCCGAGGGCTCCTATGGCACAGCCCACGGCCATCTCGAGGACGAGCTCGAGCCCGATGCCGCCGATCGAGCCGTCCGAGTTCGCGACGTCGACCATCGCGATCATGAGCGCGATCCCCACCGGGTCGTTGAATCCCGACTCGCCCTCGAGGATCGTGCCGGAGCGGCCCTCGATCTCGCGTCCCGCTAGCACGGAGAAGGTCACCGCGGGGTCGGTCGGCGCGAGCGCGGCGCCGAGCAGTCCCGCGACCGTCCACGAGACCCCGAGCAGCGTGTGGGCAGTCACGGCGATCAGGCCGGCCGTTGCGAACGTGCCGAGCACCCCGAGCGACAGGACCGGGATCGCCGCCTCGCTGAACCGGCGCCGTCCGATGCTCTGGCCGCCTTCGAAGAGAATCACGATCAGCGCGACCGTGGCGATCTTCTGAACGTCCGCGATCGAGAGGGCGTTGCCGAGCGACGGCACGATCTCGTTCGCCGTCGCGGCGGCGATCAGCAGAAGCGCAGCCGCAGGGATTCTCAGGCGGTCGGAGAACGAGCGCGTGGCGATCGCGAGCGCGAGGCTCACGGAGACGACGAGCACGATCAGCCCGAAGGAGAGGATCTCGCTCACTTCACCGACCGTGGACGGCTGACGGGGTGCTCTCGCGCCGGGGTCACGATCTCCATCTTGACGACGGTGCTGGCCGTCGTCTCGGGTAGCCGGTTTGCTCGTCCGGACTCGGATGCGGGAAGTGGGACAGTTTGTTTGTACGGGCTACTTTCAAACAGTCGACCGCCCGATGCGGTCATTACACTTTCCTTACGCCTTTCTCATCCGTGACACACCTCATCGACCGATACTCAGCAGACCAATGCGGATCGTGCTCCTCACCTTGGTCGTTTTCCTGCTCGCCGCGCCAGCGGCGTCGCTCGCCTCGAGCGGTGCTGCGCGCAGCGGAGGTTCGCTCTCGATCGTGGGCGGTCGAGGACAGGTGACGCTTCGCGGCAACGGTGCTGTGCTCGGCCGGATGGACAGTGGCTCGATCCAGATCGTCGACTTGTCGCCGGCCGATCGGTGGACGCCGGCTGTCAGCGTCGGCGGCAAGCCGGCACGGTCGGGCGCGGTGGTCGTGACGACGGGCGACCAGGTGACGTTCCGCCTGCTCGGAGGTCAGTACCGGATCATCCTTCGCGGCGCGGGCATCTCGATCTCCGCCATCGGCAAGGGAAACGCAAAGATCGTCGGAGCCCCCGATGCGGCGGGCGCCGGCGTCTACGCCGCGGGCGACGCCTCCGGCGGCGGCACCCCGGACTGCCTTGCGAGCCCGACCACGTGCACCGTGACGCGCCCGCTCGAGGAGGCGGCGCGCCGTGCTCGGCGCCCGGCGTGTCACGTCGAAGACCATCCGCGGCGCGTGCGAGATCTCGGTCCTCTTCAATCCCGACGCCGACATGCCGTACGCCCTGCAGCTTGCAGGGCAAGATCGACGAGGTCAAGGGATCGCTCCGCCGGGGCCACGGTCGCCGTCGAGCGGATGACGCCGTCGCTCTTCCCGATCTTCAGCTTCAACGTGACGGGCAGTCTGCCGCCGGCGGACCTGCGCGACCTCGCCGAGTTCGAGCTGCGGCCGCTGCTCAGCCGCGTGCACCGGCGTCGCCAACGTCGAGGTGCTGGCGAGCGAGGAGCGCGAGATCTCGGTCATCGTCGATCCCGCGCGGCTGAACGCGGCGAAGCTGACGATCGACCAGGTCGCCGACGCGCTCAAGGCCACCAACCTCGTGACCTCGGTCGGCCGGCTGCCGAAGGACTACCGGCAGTACCTCGTGCTCAGCCACCGCCGAACTCACCAGCCTCGACGACGTCCGGAACGTCGTCGTCGCGTTCCGGCAGCAGACGCCCGTCTACGTCGGCGACCTCGCCGAGGTCCGCGAGGGCGTCATCGATCGCACCACGCTCATCACCGGCGACGGCAAGCCGGCCGCCCTCGTGAGCGTCGCCCGGCAGATCCGCGGCAACATCATCGACGTCGTCGACGGCGCCACGCGCCGCCCTCAGGGCTACCGCGCGTCGCTGCCGCCGTCGGTGCAGCTGGACGGTGGTCTACGACCTCGCCGAGTTCGTGCAGCAACGCCGTCGCCAACGTGCGCGACGCGATCGTCATCGGCGGCCTGCTCGCCGATCTTCGTGCTGATCGTGTTCCTGCGCGACTGGCGCGTGACGATCATCGCCGCGATCTCGCTGCCGCTCACCATGGTCGGCACGTTCTTCGTCCTGCAGCTGGTCGGCGGCACGATCAACCTGATGTCGATGGGCGGCCTGGCGATCGCCATCGGCCTGGTCATCGACGACGCGATCGTCGTCGTCGAGAACATCCATCGGCACCGGGCGGCCGGCGAGACGGTCGCCGTCGCGGCCGAGAAGGGGACGCAGGAGCTGGTCGCGGCGGTCATCGGCTCGACGCTGACGACGGTCGTGGTGTTCGTGCCGCTCGGGCTGCTGCAGGGCGTCGTCGGCCAGTTCTTCGCGGCGCTGTCGCTCGACGCTGGCGGCGGCCGTGCTGCTGTCGCTGGTCTACGCGCTGCTGTTCATCCCCGGCGCGGCCGGCGCGGTTCCTGCAGCGACGCACGACGCGGCCAGAGCCGCGCAGCTCGGACGGCTGGCTGTCGAGCCGCTACCAGGTCGCTGCTCCGGCGCGCGCTGAAGCGGCCGGCGCTCGTCGATCGCGGTCACGCGTGGCCTTCGCGCGGCTCGGCGCGTGCTGCTCTTCTACCGGCTGGAGACCGGCTTCCTGCCGGAGATGGACGAGGGCGGCTTCGTCGTCGACTACTGGACGCCGACCGGCACGTCGCTGCCCGAGACCGACCGGATGGTCAAGCGCGTCGAGACGATCCTGACGGACACGCCCGAGGTGCGCGAGCTTCGCGCGGCGCACCGGCGCGGAGCTGGGCATGTTCGCGACGCCGCAGAACACCGGCGACATCGTCGTCCGGCTGAAGCCGCGGTCCGAGCGGCGCGAAGATCGCCGAGGAGGTCATCGACGAGCTGCGCGGCGACGTTCGAGAAGGAGATGCCGGGCATGACGATCGAGTTCGTCCAGCTGCTGCAGGACATGCTCGGCGACCTCGAGGGCAACCCCGAGCCGATCGAGGTGAAGATCTTCGGCGACGACCTGCCGACGCTGGCGACGCTCGCCGAGCGCACGTCGCGGCGAAGCTCGAAGAAGATCGACGGCGTCGTGGACATCGTCGGCGCCGCAGCGCGGCAACCCGGAGATGAACGTGCGCGTCGATCCGACGCGCGCCGCGAAGGCCGGGTTCACCGTCGACCAGGTCGTCGAGCCAGCTCGCGACCGGCCTGCTCGGCAAGGTGGCCACGGAGTTCCGCCGCGGCGACCGGCTGATCGACGTGCGCGTCCGCTTCCCCGACGCAGTACCGGTTCGACCTGGACTGGGTCCGCGAGTTCCCGCTGACGCAACGCGAGCGGGCGCGTCGTGCCGCTGTCGGCGACGTCGCGATCTCGACACGGCGGAAGGCGAGGACCGAGCTGCACCGCGAGGACCTGAAGCAGATGGTGCCGATCACGGCGCGGCTCGAGGGGCGCGACCTCGGCGAGCGCCGTCGCCGACATCCGCGCAGATGCTGGCGGCGGTCACGCTGCCGATCGGCTACTCGTGGCAGCTCGGCGGGCCAGTACGAGAGCCAGCAGGCGTCGTTCCGGTCGCTGCTGCTCGTGCTGGCCATCGCCGTGCTGCTCGTGTTCGGCGTGCTGGTCGCGCAGTTCCGGCGCTTCACGCCGGCGCTCGTCATCCTGTCGGCGGCGCCGCTGTCGCTCGTCGGCGCGTTCGGGCTGCTGCTCGTCACGGGCACGCCGCTGAACGTGTCGTCGTTCGATGGGCCTCATCCTGCTCGTCGGCCTCATCGTCAAGAACGGCATCATCCTGGTGGACTACGCGGACGATCGTCTCGGCGCGACGAGCCGTCGATCGCGTCGAGGCGCTCGTGCGAGGCGGGCGCGATCCGCCTGCGGCCGATCCTGATGACGACGCTGTGCACGCTGTTCGGGCTGCTGCCGCTGGCGCTCGGCCTCGGCGCCGGGCGCCGAGATGCAGAAGCCGCTCGCGATCGCCGTGATCGGCGGGCTGTCGGTCTCGACGGTCATCACGCTGGTCTTCGTGCCGACGGTCCTGTCCATCCGCAGCGCGGCCCGCCTCTCCCGCGGCGCCGCCGAGTAGCCTCGCCGCGGCGGAGGCTGCCATCCCGGCGGCCTCCGCTCTTGTGATAGCCTTTGGGCGCTGCGGCGGCCTCCGGCGCCTTGCCTGGCGCCTTCCCTGCGGATTCCAAGGAGACGGTCATGCGTTCACGTCATTTCATCGTCCTCGTCCTGATCATCCTGGTGGCAGGCGCGATCGGCACGGTCAGCACGCAGGCGCCGATGTCGAAGATGTCGCCCGCGCAGACGCTGGCCCAGGACGACACCTGGCAGGGCAAGAAGATGTGCGGCTGGCCGCCGCCGCCGGGCGTGAACCCCGACGAGTGGGCCAACATGTGCGAGTCGTGCACGTCGGTGCCGACCACGCCCGAGGCCTCCGCCGAAGGGTCCCTCACCACCCACTCGTGTGACGGCGGATACGAGGTCCGCATCAAGGTCGTGCCCGCCAAGACGTCGGCCGCCGGCACGATGCGCCCGATCATGAAGGGCGGCGGCCTGGGCGAAGAGAAGCCGGCCACCCGCCAGGAGAAGAAGGTCGGCGAGATTCCCGAGGTGGCGAAGACGTTCACCCGGTATGACGCGGCCTATCCGTTCATGAACGAGAAGGGCGTCATCATCGGCGAGACGACGATCGGCGGCCGCCGCGAACTCTACGAGGAGGACGGCCTGTTCGACATCATGGAACTCGAGCGCCTGGCCCTCGAGCGCGGGTCGACCGCCCGCGAGATCATCCAGATCATGGGCGAGTTCGCCGACAAGTACGGCTACGGCGACAGCGGCGAGTGCCTTACGATCGCCGACCCGAAGGAAGTCTGGATGTTCGAGATCTTCGGGCCCGGCACCGGCGAGCACGGCGCCGTCTGGGCCGCCAAGCGCATCCCGCCGGGCGAGATCGGCGTGAGCGCCAACCGGTCGCGCATCACCACGCTCGACAACGACCCGAACTTCTCGATGTTCTCGAAGAACGTCTACGACGTCGCCGAGAAAAACGGCTGGTGGAAGAAGGGTGAGCCGTTTTTCTTCAACCACGCGTACGGGATGTCGGGATCGCAGTACGAACAACCGCCGGGAGTGGCGCGTGCTGAGCCTGGTCGCACCGTCGCTGAAGCTCGACCCGTGGGCGACCGAGCAACCCTTCTCGGTGAAGCCCGACAAGAAGGTCACGGTCCGCGACCTGATGAAGATCCACCGGGATACTTACGAGGGGACGCCGTTCGAACAGAACAGCAGCCCGCTGGCCGGGCCGTTCGGCTCGCCGAATCGCTGGAGCATGTCGCAGGAATATCGCCCGGCGCCTGGTTATTCGCCGACCGAGCGGATGATCGCCGTCCAGCAGTGCTCCTACGTCGTCGTCCTGCAGGCGCGCGCGAACATGCCGGCGTGGATCGGCAGCCTCGCGTGGTTCGCACCCGACGATGCGAAGACATCGGTGTTCTCGCCGCTGTACGCCGGCAACATGAAAGTGCCGGCGGCGTATGAAGTCGGCCGCCGCGACCGGTTCGACCGCAGCTCGGCGTTCTGGGCGTCGAACTTCGTCAACAACTGGGCGAATCTCAATTGGAACGCGATGATCCAGGACATCCGCGCGAAGCAGGTCGACGTCGAAGACAGGCTCCTCGCCGATCAGCCCGTCATCGAGAAGATGGCGCTCGAGCTCTACGCGTCGAACCCGGAGCGCGCGCGTCAGTTCATCAACGACTACTCGAACCGCGTGGCCCAGGAGAACGTGACGAAGTGGTGGGAGCTGGCCGACAAGCTGGTCACCGACTACCAGGATGGCGGATCGCGTGTGGACCGCCAGAAGAGCGCCGTGCCCGCCGACTGGCTGAACAAGCAGGGACCGTTCGGCACGAAGAAGCCGGATGCGCCGGCGGCTGCGCCGATCAAGAAGTAGTCAGGGAAA
>CAWERG010000008.1:0-41475 GCA_963811415.1 uncultured Actinomycetes bacterium
CAAGGTCGTGACGACCGCTGCAGCGCTCGAGTCCAAGAAGTACACACCGACCTCGACGTTCTACGACCCGGGCTACTGTATTGCCTACGGCAAGCGCGTGAACAACTTCGACACCGGGAGCCCGTTCGGCTCGCTGTCGCTTGCATCGGCGCTCCAGTACTCGGTCAACTCGGTCTTCTGCAACATCGGACAGAAGCTCGGGGCCCGGCGGATCCTCGACCAGGCGAAGCGGTTCGGCTTCTACGAGCGCCCACCGCTCGAGACACCGTCGAGCGAGCGCCAGCCGAGCGGTCTCTACAACAAGGGAAGCCTCTTCTATCCGCGACGAGAGTCCGACGTCGACGCAGGAAGGATGGCGTTCGGACAGGAACGGCTCCTCGTCACCCCGCTGCAGATGGCGATGGTCGCCGGCGCGATCGGCAACCACGGCCTCCTGCTCGAGCCACAGGTCGTGCGCTCGATCTCGTCGCCGGACGGCAAGGCGCTCGTCCGGATGCGGCCACGCCGCCTCGACCGAGCCGTTTCACGACCGACCGCGGACGAGGTCTCGGAGATGATGGTGCGGGCCGTACAGGCAGGCACCGGCACTGCCGCACAGATCTCCGGGTATCGCATCGGCGGGAAGACGGGCACGGCCGAAACAGGGGTCGACGGCTCGAACACGACGTGGTTCATCGCCTTCGCAGGACCAGACAACGGCACGAGACCGCGGGTCGCGATCGCCGTCGTGCTCCAGAACCAGTCGGGCACCGGCGGCCAGACAGCCGCACCGATCGCGCGCGAGGTCATGCAGGCACTCCTGTCATCCACGGCGAATCCCTAACGTTACGGCGACAGTTCAACCTCGAACACCATCCACCGAGGACACATGGCGAGCGACGACACGATCGTGAAAGCGGACAGACTGCTTGCGGGCCGCTACCGGCTGACCCGCAAGCTCGGCAGTGGCGGCATGGCAGACGTCTGGCTTGCCGACGACGAGGAGCTCGGTCGCCGCGTCGCGGTGAAGATCCTCCACGAGCGCTATGCGAACGACGAGCAGTTCGTCGAGCGCTTCCGACGCGAGGCGACCCATGCCGCCGGCCTTTCGCACCCGAACATCGTGTCGATCTACGACCGCGGCGAGGCGGACGGCTCCTACTACATCGTGATGGAGTACGTCGAAGGTCGGACGCTCAAGGAGCTGATCGTTACGCGCGGCCCGTGCCCGGTGCCGGTCGCCGTGGCCTACACGAGGCAGATTCTCGGCGCCCTCGGCTACGCGCACAAGAACGGGATCATCCACCGCGACATCAAGCCTCACAACGTGATCGTCGATCGCGAGGGACGCGTGAAGGTCACAGACTTCGGGATCGCGCGGGCCGGGACGAGCCAGATGACCGAGGCCGGCTCGATCATCGGCACCGCCCAGTACCTGTCGCCCGAGCAGGCGCGCGGCGCGCCGGTCGACGAGAGCTCCGATCTCTATTCCACCGGCGTAGTTCTCTTCGAGATCCTCACGGGCAGCGTTCCGTTCAACGGTGAGACGCCCGTCGAAATCGCCATGAAGCACCTCTCGGAGGCGCCGAAGCCACCGTCGACGATCCGCAGTGAGATACCGCACGACCTCGACCTGATCGTGCTGCGCGCTCTCGCCAAGGAGCCCGCCGACCGCTATCGGGCGGCCTCGGACATGAGTCGCGACCTCGACCTCGTGTCGCGTGGTGAGAGCGTGGGCAGCGAGACAGAATCTGCCGCCACGATCGTCCTCTCGGGAAAGCCGGCGCCGGGCGCCGAGGCCGCCGCCGCAACCATGGTGGGCGCCGCAGGCCGACCACCGGCGACCGGCGCGGAGCGCTATCGCGCCTACGACGGGCCCGTTCGCACGCGCCGCGCGTGGTGGCCGTGGCTGCTCGCAGCCGGTGTCGCACTCGCCCTCGCCGTCGGCGGCTACTTCCTCTATCTGAAGATCCAGGATCAGATCGACAAGTCGCAACCCGTTGCCGTCAACGACTACACGGGCATCCGGCAGGCAAACGCGGTGTCGCTGATCCAGAGCGACGGCTTCACGCCATTTGTCGAGAAGGGGCCGAGCGCCGAGGTTGCGCCGGGATACGTCATCGAGCAGGACCCGCCCGCGGGCACAAAGCAGCCACGGGATAGCAGGGTCACGATCCTGGTGTCGACCGGCAAGGCGACCGTGACGGTGCCTGCAGTCGTCGGACAGTCGATCACCGAGGCCGTCCAGACGCTTGCACAGCTCGGCCTCGTCGCGACCACGGTGCGCGTTAACTCGGACAAGGCCGTCGACCTCGTCACGGCCCAGTCGCCGGGAGCAGGCGCGGTCGTCGTCGAGGGAGCCGAAGTTCGCATCAACGTCTCGAAGGGACCGAAGCAGGTCGCCGTTCCGTCAGTGCTCGGGCTTCCGTACGACCAGGCGTCGGCACAGCTCCAGGCCGCCGGCTTCTTCGTGTCGAGGACGGACGTCGAGAGCAACGAGCCGGCGGGGAACGTCGTCGGGCAGAGTCCCGCGGGCAACACGACCGCCACGGCGGGAGCCAAGGTCACGCTCCAGGTCTCGAGCGGCCCGACGACCGTGACCGTGCCGGACGTCACGCAGGCCGACTCCGATAGCGCAAAGGCGGCGCTCGACGCGGCGGGCTTCACGGCCAGCGTGATGCAACGGGATACCGACGACCCAACGCTCGAGAACATCGTGATCTCGCAGACGCCTCCTGGAGATACCGAGGCGAAACCGGGGTCCAAGGTGACGATCTACGTCGGTCACTACGTGCTCCCCCCGACTGGCACGGATACGACGGGCACGACCCCGACGACCACGACGCCGTGAGCAGACTGCGCGTCGCGGTGCTCGCGGGCGGCCGCTCGAGCGAGCACGCGATCTCGCTCGCATCCGCACGGTCGGTCGTGTCGGCACTCGATCCGGCGCTCTACGAGGTCACGACGATCGAGATCGGCCGCGATGGCAGCTGGGCGCTCGAAGCAGCACAGGCCCCGGTCGCCCAGATCGGCGGTGCCTCCCGGGTGCCGGTGCCGACGGCAGGCTCACCACGAGCTCTTGGTGAGATCGACGTCGTGCTCCCGATCCTGCACGGCCCCTTCGGCGAGGACGGAACTGTGCAGGGGTTGCTCGAGCTGGCAGGCATCCCATACGTCGGGTCTGGCGTCACGGCGTCCGCCCTGTGCATGGACAAGGACTTGTGCAAGGCCGTGCTCCGAGACGCCGGGATCGCGGTCGCGGCGAGCGTTACGGTCCGGTCAGAAGCTCCGGTCGAGCTTCCGTTCGACTTTCCGGTGTTCGTGAAGCCGGCCCGCCTCGGATCATCCGTGGGGATCTCGCTGGTGCGCCGGCCCGACGAGCTGTCGGCGGCCGTCGCGCTTGCCCTCCGCCACGACGACAAGGTCCTGGTCGAAGAGCTCGTTGCGGGTATCGAGGTCGAGTGCGGTGTCCTCGGCAACCGCGAGCCCGTCGCCTCGGCGGTTGGCGAGATCGTCGCTCATGGCGACTGGTATGACTACGCGGCAAAGTACGACGAAGGCGGTATGGAGCTGATCGTTCCGGCTCGGATCCCCGCCGACACGACCGCTGGCGTACAGGCCCTCGCGCTCCACGCGTTCTCCGCGACAGACTGCGACGGGTTGGCGCGCGTCGATTTCTTCGTGCGGCCGAGCGGCCAGATCGTCGTCAACGAGATCAACACGATGCCAGGCTTCACCGCCACGAGCGTGTACGCGAAGCTGTTCGAGGCGACCGGCCTCGGCTACGCGACTGTCCTCGAGCGCCTGATCGGCCTGGCACTCGAGCGGCACGAGCGACGCGCGGCGCTCGAGTACTAAAGGCTTGCTGTGAAAGCGGGGTGCGTGTCGTAGATCACAGCCTCTCGCGGTCGTAGCCGCGAAATCACTCATGTTCTCTCCTTCCCGGCTTGCCGTTCGCACACCCCGCAAGCGGACGCTCGTTGCCTCCCCCTGAGGTACCCTGCGCGCCGTGACGAGCAACGCTCTCGACGTCCTGTTCGAGCCGCTCGAGATCGGACGAGTGCGGATCCGCAATCGCTTCGTGATGTCGCCGATGACGCGGCATTTCTCCCCTGGCGGCGTGCCAACCCCCGATGTCGCGGCGTACTATCGCCGCCGAGCCGAGGGCGGTACGGGCCTGATCATCACAGAGGGGACCGGGATTGACCATCCCGCCGCGCTCGACGCCAACGACATTCCGCTGCTCTACGGCGAGGCTGCTCTCGCCGGATGGCGACGCGTCGTCAACGAGGTGCACGAGGCCGGCGGGGTCATCTTCCCGCAGCTCTGGCACCAGGGCGTCATGCGCGAAACGGGTGGGCCGCAGCCGGACGCGGTCTCGTCCCGTCCATCGGGAATCTGGGGCCCGAGCGGTCGGCGCCATTCGGTCACTGACGAGTACGTCGCACGCATGCTGACCCCGACCGACCCGATGTCCGAGTCAGAGATCGCCGACGTGATCGCCGGCTACGCACGGAGCGCTGCGAGTGCGAAAGCCGTCGGCTTCGATGGAATCGCGATCCATGCTGCGCACGGCTACCTGATCGACACGTTCTTCTGGGACGAGACGAACAGGCGCGAGGATCGCTACAGCGGCGACCTCGCTGGGCGCACCCGCTTCGCAGTGGAGGTGGTCGAGGCGATCCGCGCCGCCGTAGGGCCTGACTTGCCGATCGCGTTCCGTTATTCGCAGTGGAAACAACAGGATTACGACGCACGTATCGCCGCGACACCGCATGAGCTCGAGCAGATTCTCCTTCCGCTCGTCGCCGCCGGCGTCGACATGTTCGATGCAAGCACGCGCCGCTTCGAGCAGCCGGCGTTCGAGGGCTCGCCGCTGACCCTCGCAGGCTGGACGCGAAAGCTCTCGGGACAACCCACGATGTGTGTCGGCGGCGTCGGCCTCGACCGCGACCTGATCGCGTCACGCGCAGACGGTGCCGGGACGATCGACAACGTGACCGATGTGGCCGCCCGGATCCGGCGCGGCGAGTTTGACCTCGTCGGAGTGGGCCGATCGCTGCTTGCCGACCCCCGCTGGGTCGAGAAGGTGCGCACCGGCACGCCGTTTCTTCGCTACGACCGCGAGGCCACGAAGGTGCTGCACTGAGTGGCTGGCCTCTGTGCCTTCCTTGAGGCAGGCAATACCGTTGGGCCTAGCGCGCGATCGCGCGCACGGAGGCGCTTGGCGCGGCGCGTAGTGCCCACCTGAAGGCAGGCACGAGGTGGCATTGAGCCTGGCCCCCTCACGCGTCGACCAGCACGGCTGCGAGCGCAGCCTCCCACACGGCGAGTGCCTCCTCGAGCTCGGCGTCAGTGATGACGAGCGGGCACAGGACGCGGATGCAGTTGCCGTGGAGACCGGCCTTCAGCAGAAGCAGCCCGGAATCGGCCGCAGCGGCGACGACCGCCGTGGCGAGGTCGGCTGCCGGCTCCCTCGTCGCCGGGTCGCGCACGATCTCGATCGCGAGCATTGCGCCAAGCCCGCGCACATCGCCGATCTGAGAAAAGCGCCCCTGCCAGGCGAGCATCCGCGCACGGATCGTCTCGCCGACCGCACGTGCGCAGGCGAGTACGTCCTCGTCCTCGAAGACGTCGAGCACGGCGAGAGCTGCGGCGATCGCGACCGGGTTGCCGACATACGTGCCGCCGAGCGCGCCGTCGTGTGGGGCGTCCATCAGTGCGGCGCGACCGACGACGCCGGAGAGCGGTAGACCTGCAGCGATCGACTTCGCGACAACCATCAGATCGGGCTCGACCCCGAAGTGCTCCATCGCGAACATCCGCCCGGTGCGGCCGAACCCGGTCTGGACCTCGTCGGCGACGAGCACGATCCCGTGCGCGTCGCAGATCCGCCGCAGCCCCTGGACGAACTCGGGCGGCGCAGGCACGAAGCCACCTTCGCCGAGCTGAGGCTCGAACACGATCGCGGCAACGTCCTCGGCAGCCACCTGGGTGACGAAGAGGCGCTCGAGCGCCGCCAGCGCAGTCGCGGCGTCGGGGCCGCGGTAGGCACTAGGGTACGGCGCTCGGTACACCTCAGGAGCGAAGGGCCCGAGGCCCGCCTTGTACGGATGCGTCTTCGAGGTCAACGTGAGTGCCATCAGCGTGCGGCCGTGGAACCCGCCGTCGAAGGCGATCAACGCGGTGCGGCGTGTCGCGAGACGCGCGATCTTGACGGCATTCTCGATCGCCTCCGCGCCCGAGTTGAAGAAACAGGCCTTGACGGGGCCGCCGATCGGCGCGAGCGAGGCAATCCGCTCGGCGAGCTCGACGTAGGGCTCATACGGGATGATCGTGAAGTCGGTATGGGAGAACCTGCCGATCTGCTCCTGCGCCGCGGCGACGACGCTCGGATGGGAATGGCCGACGTTGAGCACGCCGACGCCACCGGTGAAGTCGATGAAAGTGTTGCCGTCCACATCGGTGATGCAGGCGCCGCGCGCCTCGTGAGCGACGACCGGCAGCGCGATCGAGAGCGGGGTAGGCACGGCGCGCGCGATCCGCTCGAGAATAGCCCTGGCACGCGGCCCCGGGATCGTCGTGCGAATGTCGATTGCGCGGGTTGCGGCCATCTCCCCAGCGTAGTCGATGCATGCCGATCGTCTACCGTGACCGCGTGGAGATCGACGACCTCGCGAGCGATCCGATCGCGCAGGTGCGTGCGTGGCTTCACGACGCGGAGGCTGCCGGGGTCCCGTACCCGGAGACGATGACGCTCGCAACGGCGAGCGCCGACGGGCGGCCGTCCGCGCGCATGGTGTTGTTACGCGGGCTCGACGAGCGTGGTCTCGTCTTCTTCACGAACACCGAAAGCCGCAAGGGAAGCGAGCTGGACGACAACCCGCTGGCGGCTCTGATCCTCTACTGGCAGGGCCAAACGCGGCAGGTCCGTGTCGAGGGCAGCGTCACCAGGGTCGCCGACGAGGAGACAGCGGCCTACTTCAAGTCGCGCCCGCGCGGACACCAGCTCGCGGCGTGGGCCTCGCCACAGTCTCGGGTCGTGGCCGACCGGGCTGCGCTGGAGCGGCGCTTCCGGGACGTCGAGACGCGGTTCGAGAACGACGAGGTGCCGCTACCGCCGTTCTGGGGCGGGTACCGCGTGACGCCGAAGGTGGTCGAGTTCTGGGAGAGCAGGGAGAACCGGCTGCACGACCGCGTGCGCTACGAGTGCGTCGTCGACGGCTGGACGCGCACGCGTCTCGCGCCGTAGCCTGCCCCACTCCGGCGCAGCGTGTGGTGTCTGCCTGCAGGCAGACACCCCTCGTCGCCCTTGCCTGTTGCAGTGCTACGGCGTGGAGGTGAGAGCGTCGGCTCCGCCGGCGGGCGCCAGCGCCTTCGCGTGGTAGTCGCCGTATGGATTCCATAGCAAATAGCCCTTCGCGCCCTGTAATCGCAGCGCGTCGACCTGGGCCTGCACCTGCTGGACGGAGTACCCCGAGAAATCCTGCACCCAGGGCATCAGCTGCGCCTGTGTGCCCCGGACTGCCTTGCGAAAGTCCGAGAGCGCTCGGAAGACCGTCTCGCCCGGCTCGGCACTCGGATTCTCGATCCCGAGCTCGCCGCCGCCAAAGAGCACGGGATACGTCATGGTCGCGAGCCGGTCGACGTTGGGCGCGATCAAGCGCGGGCTCTGGCCGATACCGAGATCGCGGGTCGCCGACAGGCCGAAAACCGCGGCAGACACACGCACTCCGAGCGGCTCGAGCTGCTTGCGGGCGTAGCTCACGAATCCGGCGATCACCTTCGCCGGCGGCGTCGGCGACCGACCGGCGTAGACGGCTGAGCCGATGTCACCGTCCGACGGGAACCGCACGTAGTCGAACATGATCTCGTCGAAGCCCGCACGGGCCGCCGCCTGGGCGACGGACACGTCGTAGCTCCAGACACGTCGGTCGTACGGGTTGACCCACGCGAGCCCCTTGGACGTCTTCCAGACCGTGCCGTCCCGTCGCTTGATCGCGAGATCCGGCCGGGCTTGCGCGAGGTACGGGTCCTGGAACACGACCACGCGACCGATGACGTAGAGGCCGGCGTCATGGGCACGCTTGAGGACGTCCCGAGGCTTGTAGTACGGCCGCGCCGCACCGGAGGAACGCGCTAGTGGAACTGCCGACGGGACGAACCCGATCTCTCCCCCTTCGTCCTTGACGTCGAGCTCGATCGTGTTGAGCCCGTGGGCGCGAAGCGCGATGTACTCGTCGAGCTTGCCCGGGAGCGACGCGAGCGGTGCGGTCACGTGCACGCCGCGGATCTCGACCGGCACAGACGGCATCCTTGCCGGCGGCGCTGTCGGCACCGACCGACCGACGCCCGCCCCCGAGGGGCCCGCGACCTGGTCGTGCGAGCCGACGAGCTTTGCGCCGGCGCCGATTGCCAGCACGACGATCAGGATCACGAGCAGGGCCGCTGCGCGCCGCCTGCGGCGCCGCCTGATGATGCTGGCCCGACGCGAGCGAAACCGCTCATTCGGGTCCATCGATGGATACAACATGGACACCGGGCCGGGGACCATAGCGAAAAAGGCGCCCTGTTGACACGCCGGCGCAGGCTAGAGCGCTTCGGCGTAGGATCGCGTCTCCATGGTGCTGTCAGACCGAGCGATCCGCCGCCTGCTCGAGAATGGCAGGATCGGTGTCGCCCCGTTCGACCCGACGCTGATCCAGCCGTCGAGCATCGACGTGCGAGTTGACCGCTATTTCCGCGTATTCAAGAGCTCCCGCTACCCCTATATCGACGTCAAGCGCGAGCAGGAGGGCCTGACCGAGCTCGTCGAGGTCGGGGACGATCCCTTCATTCTCCACCCGGGTGAGTTCGTGCTCGGCTCGACCCTCGAGCGGGTGACGCTGCCGGACGATCTCGTCGCGAGACTTGAGGGCAAGAGCTCGCTCGGCCGTCTCGGGTTGCTGATCCACTCGACCGCTGGGTTCATCGACCCGGGCTGGGACGGGCACGTGACGCTCGAGCTCTCGAACGTCGCAAACCTGCCGATCACGATCTACCCCGAGATGAAGATCGGGCAGCTCTCGTTCATGGAGCTCTCGGAGCCGGCGGAGAACCCCTACGGCTCAGGGGCGATCGGCTCCAAATACCAGGGCCAGCAGGGCCCGACCGCGAGCCGCTACTGGAAGAACTTCGAAGTCTCGCCCTAGTTCGACGCCCCCGGCCCGTGACAGCGCGGGTGCGCTACGGTCAACAGGTGATCCTCGTGACGGGCGCGAGTGGGTTCGTGGGACGACACGTCGTCGGAACGCTGGCAGGCGACGGGCTTCGCGTGCGCGCGATGGTGCGGAGCGCCGCAGGAGCCGCTCGCCTGGCGGACGTCGAGTGCGAGCTCGTGCGGGGCGAGATGGCCGAGCCGCAGAGCCTGCGCGCGGCCACGGTGGGATGCCACACGGTCGTTCACCTGGTCAGCCTCCTCAACGGCGGCAAGGACGAACTGGAGCGTGTGATGGTGCGAGGCACGAACGACCTCGTGGCCGAGGCGCGGAACGCGGGGATCCGTCGGATCGTCCTCATGAGCGCGCTCGGCACGTCCGAGCGCACAGCCCAGCAGGCCCCCTACTACCGCGCCAAATGGGCCATGGAGGAGGCCGTTCGACGGTCGGGGATACCGCATACGGTGCTCCGGCCAAGTCTCATCTTCGGCGCCGACGGCGGCGTGCTTCCCCGACTTCTTAAGCTTGCCGCGCTCTCGCCGCTGACGCCGATCCTCGGGCGGGGTACCCAGCGCATCCAGCCGATCTGGATCGACGATGTCGCAAAGGCGACCCGGACCGCTCTTGGGGCGAGGAACGGCGCGATCATCGAACTGGGTGGCCCGGACGTCGTGAGTTGGAGGGAGCTGCTGCATGCAATCCACGCGGCGCGCGGCTCGTCGCGCCCAACGGTGCCGATTCCGACGCGTCTCGCGCGTGCGTCGGTCGCGCTCGTCGAGCGCCTGCCCGGCGCGCCGATCACACGGGACGAGCTGACGATGATCGCACTGGGCGACAACGTCGTCTCGGACGATGGCCGCGGGATGCTCGAGCTCGGCCTGGAGACGAGAGTTCCGCTCGCCGACCAGCTCAAGCGAGGCACGCACAGAGACAGAAAGACCTCATAGACCTGAAAAAAGACGGAAGGCCGCACAAAGGCGGCCTTCCGTCCGGTAGCAGCGCTGGATTGGTAGAGGCGCTTCCTGCCTGCCGATCGGGCCGGCGGCGCGAAACGCGAGTCCCCTACGCGTGGCTATAGCGATTCCCCGTAGGTCCCGGGGACACGCCTCTACCCGCTGGTACCTCCACTGCCGGTACTGCTGGAATCTGTCACGTCCGGACCACCTCCTTTCCGCGGTAGACCACAGTGTAACCGGCACACCCTGACGGACGCCATGGTGGACCATTGAAGACGTTCCTCCGCGTGAGCCAGATCAGCGGCGTGGCACGGACGAGCCCGGATAGATCGTCAACTCGCCAACCTCAACGTTCACGATGCCCTGCTCGTCGACCGACACGGGAAACGACTCGGCGGGGATGTATGCCGGCAGCGTCAGCGCCTCACCGGTCGTGAGATCGAATCGCGCTCCGTGACGCGGGCAGACGACGACGCGCTCGTCGCAGTCGAAGTCACCCTCGCAGAGGGGCCCGTCGTCGTGCGTGCAGCGATCCTCGAGCGCATAGAGATCGCCGCCGCAGTTGAAGACGCCGACAGTGATCGAGCCGGCTGGGACGAGCTTCACCGTGCCGGGCGGAAGCACGGCGAGTGGGCACACCTGGTAGAGCATCAGTCGAGCCGGATCTCGCCGTCCGAGGTTCCCCACTCCTCGGGCAACGGCGTTCCCTTTGCCCGATGCAGCGCGACCTTGAGCACGCCCAGCCCGAGAATCGCGCACTTGAGTCGGGCGGGCGTGAGCGGGATGCCGATCTCGTCGAGCAGCTCGTCCTTCGGCATCGCCGCCACCTCGTCGGCGGTGCGGCCCACGACGAGCTCGCCGAGCATCGACATGGCCGCCTGGCTGATCGCGCAGCCGCGGCCCTCGAATCCGATCTGGTCGATCACGTCGCCGGCGCCGAAGCGCACCGATACCGACAGCTCGTCGCCGCACAGCGGGTTCTGGCCCTCGGCCACCGCATCGCTAGGGTCGAGAACCCCGTAATTGCGAGGGCTCTTGTAGTGATCGAGGATCACCTCGCGATAGAGGTCTTCGAACTCGCTCATGCGAACCGCTGCTTTACCGTCTGCAGGCCCGCCGCGAGCCTGTCGACGTCGTCGCGGAGCGTGTAGAGATAGAAGCTCGCGCGGCTGGTGGCCCCGACCCCGAGCCGCGTCATCAGCGGCTGGGTGCAGTGGTGGCCGGCACGAACTGCGACGCCTTCCCAGTCGAGCACCTGAGCCACGTCGTGCGGATGGACGCCCTCGACCGTGAACGAAACGATTCCGGCCCGGCGTGAGACGGGCGGCCCGTAGAGCGTCACCCCGTCGATCTCCGACAGGAGCTCGACGGTGTACCGCGTCAGCTCGTGCTCGTGCTGCTCGATCGCCGCCAGGCCCACTTGCGTGATGTAGTCGATTGCCGCGCCGAACCCCACCGCCTCGGCGATCGCGGGAGTTCCGGCCTCGAACTTGTGCGGAAGGTCGTTGAACGTCGTGCGGTCGAGCGAGACCGAGCGGATCATCTCGCCACCGAAGTTGAATGGGCTCATGGCCTCGAGCAGGCTGGCGCGACCGAAGAGCGCCCCGACGCCGCTCGGCCCGCACAGCTTGTGCGACGAGATCGCACAGAAGTCGCAACCGAGAGCCTGTACGTCGACCTGGCGGTGGGGCGCCGCCTGGGCAGCGTCGACGACCATGATCGCGCCCTGGGAGTGGGCCCACGCCGCGAGCTCCTTGACCGGGTTGATCGTTCCGAGGGTATTCGAGACGAGGCCCGTCGCAACGACCTTGACGTCGCCTTCCAGCGCGATGTCCTCGAGTACCTCCAGACGAAGCTCGCCACCGTCGTCGATCGGGATATGCCGGAAGCGTGCCCCCGTGCGACTCGCGACCCATTGCCACGGCACGAAGTTCGCATGATGCTCGAGCTCCGTGACGAGCACGATGTCGCCGGGGCCGAGGTTCTCGAGACCCCACGAGTACGCGACGAGGTTGAGCGCCTCGGTTGCGCTCCTGGTGAAGATCACCTCACGCTCGGACGGTGCGTTCAGGAACTCAGCGACCGTGAGCCGAGCCCCCTCGAAGCCTTTCGTCGCGCGTTCTGCGAGCGAGTAGACCCCTCGGTGGACGTTCGCGTACTCGTGCTCGTAGAAATGCCGCATGCGATCGAGCACCTGGCGGGGCTTCTGGGTCGACGAGGCCGAGTCGAGATAGGCGACGGGCTTCCCGTTCACGAGCTCGTCGAAGACCGCGAAGTCGGCGCGGAGGCGCGGCACGTCGAGAGCCTTGGGAATGCTCACAGCCATGCCTTCATGGTACGTCACCCGTGGAGGCGCACCGCGGGCACGAACCGCTCGTCCGTGAGAATGAGGAAGCCGATCGAGAGGCCGAGCCCCACGAGGATCGCGAGCTGCTCGACAGGTCCCGGGACAGCCAGGTCGAAGAAGCTCCGCGTCCCGGGCAGGGAGAGCACGACGACGTAGACGGCGAACAGCGTCCCCACCAGCACCCCAACCCACGAGCTCCGCCTCGCTCCTCCGGCCTCGAGCACGACGATGAAGTAGAGCCCTGTGACGATCAGGACGGTGGTCGCGACCGTCCGTGCGTCGCGGAGGTCGTGCGAGAAGACGTTCGTCGTGATCAGGAAGCTCGCGATCACGCCGAGCCCAGTCGCGACACCCGCTGGCACCGCGAAGCTCCCGACCTCTCGAAGGAAGCGGTCGGTCGACCAGGAGCCGCCGCTTGGAGCGAGCGCGAGGAAGAACGTCGGGATTCCGATCGCGAGCGCCGCTGCGAGCGTCAGGTGGCGGGGAAGCAACGGATAGCTCTCGCTCGAGAGCCCGATCGACAGGATCAGGAATGCAGCGAGCACGGACTTCGTGACGTAGAGCTTCGCGACCCGCTGGAGGTTCCGCAGCACCTTGCGCCCCTCCGCGATCATCGGTGGGATGCTCGAGAAGTCGCCGCCCACAAGCACGACGTCGGCGACGGCCTTTGCCATCTGCGCGCCTGAGCCCTGGGCGATCGCGAGGCGCGACTGCTTGAGCGCCGGCACGTCGTTGATCCCGTCGCCCACCATAGCGACGTAGCGACCCTCTGCTGTGAGTGCCTCGATCACGCGCTTCTTTCCCTCCGGGCTGATTCGACCGATGACGCCGGTGGTCGCGAGCAGGTCGAGCAGCTCAGCGTCGTCCGTCGGCAGATCTGCCTCGGAGACGGGGCGGTCGGAGAGAGGGATCCCGGCGTCGCGGGCGATTGCGGCAACGGTCCGGGGATCGTCACCGGAGAGCACGCGGATGTCGACGCCCTGCTCGAGCAGGAACCCGACAGTCGCCTGGATTCCCGGCCTTAGCTGCTCCGCCAGGACGACGAGCCCGAGCAGCTCCGCGCGCGGCGGCGGCCCGCCGAGCTCCGCGGGGAAGCTCTCGCGCGTCGTCCCGAGCGCGACGACGCGGCGGCCGTGCTCCTGCTCGGCCGTCGCCTGCGCGGCCAGCACCCCGAGGTCGAAGGCGTCGGAGCCGCCGAGTACATAGCGCACACCGTGAAGCTCCACGCCGCTCCAGCGGTAGCGCGACGAGAAGGGGACGGCCGCGGCCGCGGGCTCGGGCTCGGCCGGGAAGGCCTCGTGGATCGCGTCGAGCGTCAGGTTCCTTCCGGGCGTCGAGGCAGCGTAGAGCCCGAGCGCATGGCGGAACGACTCCGGCTCGACACCGGGCGCCGGCAGCAGCGCGCGCACATCGAGGCTCGCCTCGGTCAAGGTCCCCGTCTTGTCGATGCAGATCGTGTCGACGGATGCAAGCGACTCGATGGCGTTCAGCTGCTGGGAGAGCGCCCCCCTGCGCGCCATCCGGGTGGCGGCGACGGCGAAGGTAAGCGAGACGAGCAGGATCAGGCCTTCGGGGACGAGGGTTACGAGCCCGGCCACCGCTTCCGTGACAGCCTCCCGGAACGCCACGTCCTGCTTTGCGAGCGCGACGATGAACATGGCGCCGACCGGCGCCATGAACGCGACGAGCACGTACAGCAGCCGGTTGAGGGAGTTTTCGAGCGGTGAGCGGGGATGCCTGAATTCGCGCGCCTCGCCGGCGATCCGCTCCGCGTAGCTCTCCTCGCCAACCGCTCCCGCGACGTAGAGCGCATTGCCCTCGACGACGAACGCGCCGGAACGGACGGCTTCGCCGACTGCCCGTGCGACCGGCTCCGACTCTCCGGTGAGGATCGACTCGTCGACGAGGCGCCCCGTCGGCCTGGACGAGATCGCCGTCGGCCACGATCTGGTCGCCAGGCTGCACGCGCACGAGATCGTCCTCGACCACATCCTGCACCGAGACCTGCCGCTCGTGTCCGTCGCGAACGACGGTCGCGCGCGGCGCAACTAGCGCCGCGAGCTCGTCGAGCTTGCTCTTGACGCGGAGCTCCTGCCAGATCCCGATCCCCGAGTTGGTGATGATGATGAAGAGGAAAAGCGCGTCGCGCCAGTCGCCGAAGACAAGCGTGAGCACGCCGAGACCTGTCAGGATTGCGTTGAACGGAGTAAGCGTGTTCGCGACCACGATGCTCCGCGTCGAGCGCGTTGCCCGCGGCTCTACGACTCCACGGTGCTCGAGTCGACGCTCCGCCTCCACCTCGGTGAGGCCGGCGGACGTGGCGGCGAGGGCGGACATCGTCCCTATTGCTCGGGTGGGTGCGCCTTGCCGTTCTTCTGTGCTCGGATCGCCACCTCGCGCTGGTGCTCGATCGCGCGCGCGGCTCCTGCGAGTAGCTCGCCCAGGCGTCGCATGCGCACGCGCTCCGAGACCTCCTGCAGAAGCTCCTGCTTGAGATCGGACGCGAGGTCGAACCTGGCGGCAAGGGAGAACGAGAGCTGCTCGTCCGCCGGGTCGGGCTCCTCGACCTCGGCGCCCGTGAGCACCGCAAGCGACTTGAAGAGCTCGAGGGCACGCTCGACGTCCGCCGGCTCGGCCGGGTCGACGCGATCCTCGAACGGCTCGACCTCACCGGTCTGGAAGCTCCGACCCTCCGTGAGCACGGCGAGCCGGAACCGCTCCCCGCCCTCGACGACCACGTTCAGCCGTCCGTCCTCGAACTGCTCGAGCACGTGGGTCACCGCAGCACGCGTGCCGATCGGCGCGAGACCCTCGTCATCGGCGTACACGAGCCCGAAGGAAGTCTCCTGCTCGAGACACTCGCCGATCAGCTCGCGATAGCGAGGCTCGAAGATGTGGAGCGGCACGACCTCGGTGGGCAGCAAGACCATCCGGAGTGGGAAGAGTCCGATTTCGTCCACGCCCGAAGGGTAATGGCGGTGGGACGCCGACGGGTGATCCGTCCAGGCGGATCGGCAAACGGACGGCTACGAGATCGTGACGACGACCTTGCCTGTAACGGTGCGGCGCCTCAACTCGTCGACGAGCTCGACCGTGTCGTCCCACGATCCGCTCGTGCTCGCGTCGACTTGGAGCCGTCCGTCGGCGAGAAACCCACCCAGGACCTCGAGGTCTCTCCCGAAGGTGCTCTCATCGGTGTCGTAGAGGAAGAACCCCTGCAGCTTGCAGAACCGACCGTACGAGAGGTCGATCAATGTGAGTGGTGCGGGCTCGCGTGTGACGATCCCGAGCAACGCCACGGTGCCGTTACGTGCGGTGCGATGCAGCGCGTCGACGAGCACCTGTCCCCCGACGCACTCGATCACGAGGTCGAACGCAGGCCTCTCCTCCGCCTCGCTCTCCGCGTGAGCGAGAGTCGAAACGACCGCGTCTACTCCAAGCCGCTCGACGGCTGCAACACGATCTGGGCCGCTCACGAGACCGGTTGTGCGGGCTCCGCCGATGCGGGCAAGCTGGACCGCAAGATGCCCGACGCCACCCGACGCCCCGGTGACGAGCACGTTCGCTCCTAGCAGCGCGCCGCCGAGCCGCAGCGCCCGCAAGGCGGTGAGGCCGGCGATCGCAACCCCCGCGGCCTGCCCGAGGTCGACCCCGTCTGGGAGCCTGCCGATGCGGTGCGTGGGGACTGCGACGCGCTCCGACCAGCTGCCCTGGTCGGCGATGGCGAGCACGCGCGTTCCGATCGCCGGCCCGGTGCCGTCGGCCGACTCGGCGACGACCGTGCCCGCAAGATCCTGTCCTGGTGCCCATCCCTCCGACCGCTGCTCGAGCAATGACAACTCGCCCCGATTGACAGAGAACGCGGCTACCTGGACGAGCGCTTCGTTCGGCTGCGGCTGAGGCTCGGGCAGCTCCCGCCTGGCGAGTCCGCCCGGCGCCGTCGGATCCGTGATGAAGCCGAGCACTGAGCGAGTATACGGCCCTTGCGCGCCTGGCCGCGTGGAACTTGCTCAGAATGAAAGTCGACCGTGTGCCTGCCGTCAGGCAGGCACCACCACTAGCACCGGACGATCGTGTCCCCGAGTTCCGGCCCCGACCCTCGCCCTAGTTCTGCGTCGCTGCTTCGAGCCCGATCGCGCCTCGATAGGTCGGCTGCATTGCCTTGTTGAGCAACTGGATGCGCAGCCCGCTCACCGGAGCGTGAAAGAGACGGAACGGGTCGCTCGGACCGACGGGCAGCACGAGCGAGATGCCGGCGTCCTCGAGCCGCCGCGTGTCGGCCTCGACGTCCTCTGACCACCAGCCGAGATGGTCCAGGCATGGCCCGCCCGTCGCGGCGAGAGGGCTCCCCGGCGCGCCCTCCAGGAGCTCGAGGCGCGGCAGCTCCTCGGAGAAGGCGAACCGGACGCACGAATCGCCGACGGCGTGCTCGACCACCGCACCGAATCGCATGCCGAGCGCAGCGCCAAGCTCCGCCAGCGCCGCCTCGATGTTCCGCACCCGCATGCCGATCTGGAAGTACGACTCGCGCGATCCCTCCGCAGCCGAGCCGTTCGGGAACCAGAGCTCGTAGAACCGTGGACGGTAAGGCGGGTCGAAGATCTCGATGCGGAGGCCCGTCTCCGGCAACCGCATGTACCGAAACAGCCCGCCGAGCTTCGTGCCGTCGACCTCGACGGTAGCGCCGAGTGCCTCGAGCCGACGGGTCTCCGACTCAAGCTCGCCGTCCGACCAGAGACCGATGTGATCGAGGTACGACCTCCCCTTCGCATCCCAGGGACTGCCGGGCGAGCCCTGGATCAACTCGACGAATGGGGCATCGCCAAGGCTGAAGACGACCTTCAGCTCCGAATCTCCGAGCTGTCGCTGTAGGACGTTGCCGAAACGGAGTCCGAGACCCGCGGCGAGCTCCTCCATCGCGCCGTCGATGTCTAGGACGAACACGCCCGCCTGAAAGTACGGCTCCATCGTGCCTCCTGCTCCGGTTGCTCGAGACCTGAGGACGCCATGCGCCTTGATCGTGTGCCGGGTCGTCCTGTCGGTCGACTGTACGACCATGTGCTCGTCGTTGCTTGCTCGCGGGCAACCCACTTTCTGACGGGCCGGGCCGAGAGCCCAACTGCGCTCGAGTATATGGTCGCTCTCGCTGCCCCGCGTGGGCGATCGACCAGGCGGGGCAGCGGCGACTCGTCCAACGCTAGCGCCCGCCGTCCGGATACCCTGATGGCCCGCCTCTGGCCGTCCTCGCAGGAGTTGCTCCGTTGAACCAGTTCGTCTTCACCATGTACCGAGTCGACAAGTTCTATGGCCCGGATCGGCAGGTGCTCTCCAACATCTCGCTGAGCTTCCTCCCTGGCGCGAAGATCGGCGTGCTCGGGCCGAACGGCGCTGGCAAATCGACCGTCCTCAGGATTATGGCGGGGCTCGAGGAGCCGTCGAGCGGCGTCGCAGAGCTCGCGCCCGGCGCGACCGTGGGCTACCTCGCCCAGGAGCCCGAGCTCGACGCGCAGAAGGACGTGCGTGGAAACGTCGAGGACGGGGTCCGTCATCTGCGAGATCTCCTCGATCGCTTCAACGCCGTCTCTGCCGCTTTCGCCGAGCCAGACGCCGACTTCGACGCGCTGCTCGCAGAGCAGTCGACGGTGCAGGAGCAGATCGACCGCCACGACGCGTGGAGCCTCGATGCGACGCTCGACCGTGCCATGGACGCGCTTCGCTGTCCGCCAGGCGAGCAGGAGGTCACATCGCTCTCCGGCGGCGAGCGTCGACGGGTCGCTCTCGCGCGCCTTCTCCTCTCCGCTCCGGACCTGCTTCTCCTCGACGAGCCGACGAACCATCTCGATGCCGAATCGGTTGCGTGGCTCGAGCGCTTCCTCGCCGACTACAAGGGCACGGTGGTCGCGGTCACCCACGATCGCTACTTCCTCGACAACGTCGCGGGCTGGATCCTCGAGCTCGACCGTGGCAAGGGGCTACCGTTCCAGGGCAACTACTCCTCGTGGCTCGAGCAGAAGCAAGCCCGACTGGCCCAGGAGGAGAAGCAGGAGTCCGCGCGGCGACGCACCCTCGCACGCGAGCTCGAATGGGTTCGGCTGAGTCCCAAGGCACGTCACGCGAAGTCGAAGGCGCGGATTGGCGCGTACGAGCGGCTCCTCGCCGAGGAGCAGAGCGCGAAGATCGAGGGCGTCGAGATTCACATCCCGTCCGGGCCGCGGCTCGGCGATCTCGTGGTCGAGGCGGACGGGCTTGCGAAGGGCTTTGGCGACCGGCTGCTGATCGAGGATCTCTCCTTCTCGCTCCCACCGGGCGGGATCGTCGGCGTGATCGGCCCGAACGGCGCCGGCAAGACGACGCTCTTTCGAATGATCGCGGGCGAGGAGTCTCCGGACACCGGCGATCTGCGCGTCGGCGACACCGTCCACCTCGCCTACGTCGACCAGAGCCGCGCCGGCCTCGACCCTGCGGCGACCGTCTGGAAGGAGATCTCCGGCGGCCTCGACACGCTCGAGCTCGGCAAGCGCGAGGTCAACTCACGCCAGTACGTCTCGTGGTTCAACTTCCGGGGCTCCGACCAGCAGAAGCGCGTCTCCGACCTCTCCGGCGGAGAGCGCAACCGGCTGCATCTCGCGAAGCTGCTCAAGGCAGGCGGGAACGTCCTCCTGCTCGACGAGCCGACGAACGACCTCGACGTCGATACGCTGCGGGCGCTCGAGGATGCGCTCCTCGCGTTCGCCGGGTGCGCCGTCGTGATCTCGCACGATCGCTGGTTCCTCGACCGCGTGACGACGCACGTGCTCGCATTCGAGGGCGACTCGCAGGTCACCTGGTTCGAGGGGGCGCTGACCGAGTACGAGGACTGGGTGCGCGAGACGCGGGGGCCCGATGCTCTCGAGCCGCATCGCATCAAGTACAAGCCGCTTGTCCGCTCGTAGAGCCGACAAGCGGCTGGCCTTTCGGCTACACCTTCTGAGAGACTCCGGATGATGCGCTTTCGCCTCGTTCTCATGGCTCTGTTCGTGCTGGGCCTCTCCGGACCGATCGAGTCCGCGGTGGCCTCGATCGGCATCGCCGAGAACGCATCCGCGCCGGCGCTGAAGGTCGACGCGCGCGGTTACGCCCAGGTGAGCTGGACGCAGGCAGGCGCTCGCAGGACGATGCTCGTGCCACCGACGGGTCGCTATCTCCCGGGCGGGACCGTCTCGGGTGCGGACGTGAGCTCACCCGCATCCGACGTGAAGCTGCCGCTCGCCGTCCTCGTCCGCCGCACGCCTGATGGGCGACTCTGGGCGCTCCAGTCCTGGCGCGTGCAGCCGGGCGGGCCGGTCGAGCTTCGCCTGTCGCGCTGGCAGGGGGCGCCAACCGAGATCGCCGCGTCCGTGTCGGACGGCCGACTGGCCGGGGCCGTGACCTTCGGCGGCAAGGGCGTCTTCGGCACATCGCCGACGACGGCGGGCACGGAGATCCGCCATTACGCGTTCGTGGACTGCTCCGGGTGTCCCGGAACGAGCGGCTGGAAGCGGCTACTGGGGCTGAAGCTCGGCGGGCCGGGCGGCACGTTCGCACTCGCGCTCGCTGGGCAGCGCTCGGGCAAGAGCTACCGCATCACCGCCGCGGGACCGAACCGGGGCATGACCTTCGCACCGGACGCGAGCATCGTGGTGCAGGTATTCGACCGATAGCGCCCACGTGCAATCGAGGACGGGCGTCAACCCGCCTGTGAGTTCTCGGGAAACCCGGCTCGAGCCGATGCATAGGATCGTCGATACGAACAACGCACGCTCGCTTCCAGATCTCGATCTCGGTGACAGCTCCTGATTGCTGCCCGGACGACACGAGAAGACGGCCGTCGCCTGTCTCAGTGGTGCTCGTCATCCTCGAGGTCTGGATACTGTGGCGGCACGACACCCTCGGCGTCGACCAGCATCGGATAGGAGGCGTCGTCGTTCGCCGGCCAGGTTTCGACGACCCGCAGGAGCGCCCGCCACTCGTCTCCGTAGTCAAAGAGATAGGCGAGCGTCGCACCCTTGCGCAGGCCGAGATCGGCGATTGGCGTGCGGGTCGAAAGCTCATCCTCGTCCAGCTCGAACGGCGCCGAGTAGCGAATCGCCTCTCTGTCCCAGAACCTCTTGCCGAGCCAGTAGCAGTACAGGTGCGGATCGGACCAGCCGAATGCCAGCCGGAGCGCCTCGTGGAGCTGCTCGAGCGTCTGGTTCTCACGAATCGCGATCGTGCGGGAGACACGACCCGTCCGCTTTGGGATCAGCGGCGAGTCGCCTCCGAGCACCGCCTCGAACGCAAGGACTCGCACCTACCGAGCGTACCGTAGATCAAGAGGCGCTCAGCCGTCGGCGGGGAGGATGATGAACGGCGTCCCGTCCGACGCGCGCAGTGCCCGAAAATGGCGTTCGTCCAAGGTGAGGATCCGACGGGTGCTCACGCGCTCCGCCAGCACGACGAGCGAGGCGTCCGCGAGACCGACGCCTAGATCGCGATATCGGTCGACGACATCCCGCGCGGTAGCGATGTCCTCATCGCCGAAGCCTGCAAGTGCGTAGGCGCCCCGTGCGATATCCTCGAGCAGCGCGAGCGACGCATCGATGCCGAGCTCTCGCGTAAGGAGGTAGTCGAGCTCGGCGAGAACGAACGGCGAGAGCACGAGGTCTCCCCGCTCCTCGTTCACGGCACGGCGCGCGGCCGCGTGGTGCCTCTGATCCGCCGCGAGCGCGGCAAGCAGCCCGCTCGTGTCGACGACGAGCGTCACCGGCCGAAGCCGGCGAGCTCCTCGTCCACCCGCTCGGCGAACAACGGATCGCCGAGACTCTCGAAGAGCGGCAGGCGCGCACGCGGACGCTCCCGAGGCGTCGTGTACCGATCGATCGCCTGGCGGATGACTTCCGCTTCCGAGCGACCCTCGCTCGCTGCGGCATATTCGAGCCGAGCCTTCAGGGCCTCAGGAAGGTAGACGGTCGTCTTTACCATGCCATACACGATACCATACGTGCCGTGCGTCGGACGGGCTGCTCGCGACGAGCACTGCAACCGTATTGAGCCTTTGCTGGACGTGAGCGGACTTGAACCTGCCGGCCCTGACTTGCACGCCGGACCGACGAACTGGAGCGAGTGGTGCCTGACTTAAGTCAGGCACGTGCAAACACCGCCGCCGCGGTCAGGCTTCCGGGATGCGGGCTTCGAGCGCGGCGCCGAGGGCGTCGCGAACGGGCTCGAGCTCGATCCGGTCGAGCACGTCCTGGAAGAACCCGCGCACGATCAGGCGCTGCGCCTCCTGGCGCGACAGTCCTCGTGTCATCAGGTAGAAGAGCTGCTCGCGGTCGACCTGCGAGAGCGTCGCTCCGTGCGTGCAGCGCACGTCGTTCGCGAGGATCTCGAGGCCCGGAATCGAGTTCGCGACCGCGGTCTTCGACAGCAGCAGGTTTCTGTTTTGCTGATAGGCGTTGGTCTTCTGCGCGCCCTCGTCGACGTGGATCATCCCACGCCACACCGTCGAGGCGGCGTCGCTGAGCGCGCCCTTGAACGCGAAATCGGACGTCGTGTCCGGTGCGGCATGGAGTTGGTAGGTGTCGTAGTCGAGATGCTGGGTGCCGTCGGCGAAGTACGCGCCCGTCACTCGGGAGGTCGCACCCCGGCCCGCAAGGTCGTTCTGGATCCACACCTTGCCCCGGCCCGAGCCGAACCCGCCCTCGACCCAGTCGAGCTCCGCGTCGCGGCCCACGCGCGCGTGCGACGACGCAAAGAGCCACGTCTTCTTGGAGAGACGCTGCACGTTGACGAGCTCGACCTTGGCCGTGTCGCCGACGACAACCTCGACGACGCCGTTCGCATATGCCTCGAGCTCCTCGTCGCTCGATGTGAGCTCCTGGATGACGGTGAAGCGGGAGCCGGTGTCGGCGACGATCAGTAGGCGCCAGAAGAGCGAGCCGCCCGGAACGGCGTTCGCGATCCGGACGTAGAGCGGCTTCTCGACCTCGACGCCCGCTGGAACGTGAACGAGCAGCCCGTGCTCCCACACGGCTGCGTTCTGGGCGCGCAGCTTGTCGTCGGGACCGACGAGCGTCCCGACGAGCGGATGATCGGCGGTGAGCGCCTCGAAGCGAATCCCGGGGGGAGCGCCCTCGATCTGGATCCCGCTCTCGCCGATCGTCGCGGTGCCCGCCACGTCGAGATCGAGCAGCGACGGTGGGGCCGGGGCCGCCGTTCCGTCAGCGCCCCACCCGTCCGGATCGAACCCGGCGAGATCCGTGAAGCGCCAGTGCTCCTCGGTCTTAGTCGGCAGCGTCAACGCCCGATAGCGCTGTAGGAGGTCGGAGCGGCTCACGGAGTCACGGAGTCGAGCCGTCGGCAGACGGGGCGTAGCGGCGGTGGAGCATGAGCGCGTTGCCGTCCGGATCGGTGAAGAAGGCCATGTGACAGACGCCGGTATCGAAGGTGTCGCCGCTAAAGGCGACCCCCGCCGCCTCGAGCTGAGAGCGGGCCTCGTGCACGTTGGGCACACGGAGTGCGATGTGCGAGGTGTGCGGGCCGGTGAACGTCTGCCCGATGTTTGTCGGATCGATGAGGTAGAGACTGACGTTGCCGAGCTCGAACTCAGGCCAGGCGCCGGTCGACGCCGCGTTGCGCCGCAGACCGAGCGTCTCCTCGTAGAACCGCGTCGAGCGCTCCAGATCGGTCACCGGTACCGATACGAAGTCGGCCCGCTCGACTGCCACGACATCACCCATCAATCCTCCCGCCAACTAGCGACGCGTCGCCAAGTAACAGACTGTTACTTGGCTCGCTCAGCCGACAGAGCCCTCCATCTGGAGCTGGATCAGCCGGTTCATCTCGACCGCGTACTCGAGCGGGAGCTCCTTCGTAATCGGCTCGACAAAGCCGGAGACGATCATTGCGCTCGCATCCGATTCGGAGAGGCCGCGCGACATCAGGTAGAAGAGCTGCTCCTCGCCGATCTTCGACACCGTGGCCTCATGGCCGAGATCGACGTCGTTCTCGTGCACCGCGATGTACGGGTAGGTATCGGAGCGCGACTCCTCGTCGAGGATGAGTGCGTCGCAGACGACCTTCGACTTCGAGCCGGTCGCGCCCTTCGCCACCTCGAGCAAGCCGCGGTAGCCCGCGCGCCCCCCGTTCTTGGAGATCGACTTCGATGTGATTACCGACGTCGTGTTCTTCGCCGCGTGCACGACCTTGCCACCGGCATCCTGGTGCTGGCCCTTGCCTGCGAACGCGATCGACAGCACCTCGCCATGGGCCTTTTCGCCCATCAGCCAGATCGCTGGGTACTTCATCGTCAGCTTCGAGCCGAGGTTGCCGTCGACCCATTCCATCGTCGCGCCGTCGTAGGCGACCGCGCGCTTGGTCACCAGGTTGTAGACGTTGTTCGACCAGTTCTGGATCGTCGTGTAGCGGCAGCGACCACGCGGCTTGACGACGATCTCGACGACCGCCGAGTGCAGCGAGTCCGACGAGTAGATCGGTGCGGTGCAGCCTTCGACGTAGTGCACGTAGGCATCCTCGTCGACGATGATCAGCGTGCGCTCGAACTGGCCCATGTTCTCCGCGTTGATGCGGAAGTACGCCTGGAGCGGCATCTCGATCCGCACACCGGGCGGGACGTAGATGAAGGAGCCGCCCGACCACACAGCCGAGTTGAGCGCAGCGAACTTATTGTCGTTCTGCGGAATGATCGTGCCGAAGTACTGCTTGACGATGTCCTCGTGGTCACGCAGTGCCGAGTCCATGTCGAGGAAGATGACCCCCTTGGCCTCGAGATCGGCCTGGAGCTTGTGGTAGACGACCTCGGACTCGTACTGGGCACCAACGCCCGCGAGGTACTTCTTCTCCGCCTCGGGAATGCCGAGCCGATCCCAGGTGTCGAGGATCTCGGCCGGCAGGTCCTCCCACTTATCGGCCTGCTTCTCGGTCGGGCGGATGTAGTAGTAGATGCTGTCGAAGTCGATCTCCGCGACGTTTCCGCCCCACGTCGGGAGCGGTCGAGCGAAGAAGTAGTCGAGTGACTTGTGACGGAACTTGCGCATCCAGTCGGGCTCGCCCTTGTGCTCGGCAATCGCTTCTACCAGATCGTGCGAGAGCCCCTTGCCCGACTTGAAGAAGTAGTCCTCCTTGACGGAGAAGCCGTACGCGTACTCGGACCGGATGTCACGGATGACCTCGGACTCGTCACGGATGGCTTCGCTCACGTGGCCTCACCTCCGACGGTCGCAGGAATGAACGCGTCGTAGCCGTCAGCCTCGAGCGTGCGCGCGAGCTCCGCGCCGCCGCTCTCGACGATCCGGCCATCGACGAAGACATGGACGTGATCGGGCGTAATGTAGTCGAGGATCCGCTGGTAGTGGGTGATCACGAGCGCGCCCATCTCAGGGCCCACGAGATCGTTGACGCCCTGTGCGACGACCCGCAGCGCGTCGATGTCGAGTCCGGAGTCGGTCTCGTCGAGCACCGCGAGTCGCGGCTTCAGCATCGCCATCTGAAGGATCTCCACGCGCTTCTTCTCTCCGCCGGAGAAGCCGTCGTTGAGGTACCGGGAGGCAAGCTCGCGCGGCACCTTGAGGCGCTCCATCGCGGCGAGGAGGTCGGTGCGGAACTCCTTGACCTGGATCGGGTCGTCCTCGCCGCCGTTCGCAGCCTTGCGCTTGGCATTCAGCGCTGAGCGGAGGAAGTTGGTCACGGTCACGCCCGGGATCGCATGCGGGTACTGAAAAGCCAGGAAAAGGCCTTTCTGCGCCCGCACATCGGCCGCGAGCTCGGTCACGTCCTCACCGTCGACGAGAATCGAGCCCTCCGTGATCTCGTAAGCTGGGTGGCCGGCAAGCGCATAGGCAAGCGTCGACTTGCCCGAGCCGTTCGGGCCCATGATGGCGTGACGCTCGTTCGCGTCGACTGCGAGATCAACGCCTTTGACGATCTCAGTGCCGTCCTCGAGGGCGACATGCAAGTTTGTGATCTCCAGCAGTGCCATGCGATCCCGCTCCCGTTTGGCTGTTCGAGGTGATCGTCACGAATGTGACGATGCCGTTTCGGCGCTCGCTGCGGCCGAGAACAGACTGCACCCATGGTACCCGGACCCAGTCGCGAGGGGACGCAGCGGCGACGTGAGGGTGGCCGGAATCGCGGCACGGCCGTCCGCCGCCCACTGGTATCCTTCCGTGAATGCCTTTCGGTATCGGTATCTGGGAGTTGCTCATCCTCCTTCTGGTGCTCCTTCTCGTCTTCGGCCCGAAGCGGCTACCGGAGATGGGCCGGCAACTCGGTAAGGGAATGCGCGAGTTCAAGGAATCGGTCAGCGGTGACGGCAAGAGCGACGAGCCGGTGGACGCGGCGCCGGAGCTCCCGCCGGCCGAGCCCGCCGCGACCACGCCGCGCGAGCGGGACACCGTCTCCTAGTTTCATCCCGCGGTGCTAAGACGGCTCGTCAGCCGATTCCTCCCGCGACGTCTCGACCATGGCGAGCAGGCAACGCTCGTCGAGCACCTCGGTGAGCTTCGGCACCGGATCTTAATCTGCCTCGGCGCGCTCGTCCCCGCCTTCCTGATCGCGTTCGCCTTCCATGCGAGGATCGTCACCTGGCTGACGGGGCCGCTCCCGCCCGACCACGATAAACTGGTGACCCTCGGTGTGGCCGAGCCGTTCACGACGTCGGTCAAGGTGAGCATGTACGCAGCGCTCGCGCTCGTGCTGCCAATCGTGCTGTGGCAGCTCTGGAGCTTTCTGGCGCCCGCGGTCGACCGGGGAACTCAGCGGGTGATCAGTCTGTTCGTCGTCTTCGCAACAGTCCTCTTCGCCGCCGGGATCGCATTCAGCTACACGGTCGTGATGCCGGCCGCACTCAAGTTCCTGACGAACTACGACGACCACCTGTACGACAACCAGATCCGAGCGAGCTACTACTACTCGTTCGCGTCGATGCTCCTGCTCGCCGGTGGGCTCGTGTTCGAAATGCCGATCTTCATCCTCGCGCTCGTGCGGTTGCGCGTCCTCACGTCGGCCAAGCTTCGGAGCAACCGTCGACTCGGCTACGTCTGCATGGTCGTGATCGCGATCATCCTGCCCACGATCGATCCCGTCTCACTCGTCTTCGAGACGATCCCCCTGCTCGTCCTCTTCGAGCTCTCGATCTGGCTCTCGGTCCTGATGGAACGACGCCTGATGGGGATCTCGAGCGACGTCGGCTCGGTCGGCGCGTCGTGACCGTCTTGACGGCCGAGTGGGTCGTCCCAATCGAAGGATCACCAATCCCCGGCGGAGCGATCGCAATCGAGGACGGTCGGATCGCCGCCGTCGGAACGGCAGACCAGCTCGGCTCCGACGAGCATCACGAGAACTGTGTGATCATGCCGGGCCTCGTCAACGCGCATTCGCACCTCGAGTACGCCGCGTACGGCGGCTTCGGCGACGGCCTCCCGTTCGCGGAGTGGATCGCCGTCCACATGGAGCGAAAACGTCGGCTCGACGCCGACGAGATGGACGACCTCGCGCGTTTTGGCGCGCTCGAGTGCCTCGCCTCCGGGATCACCACAGTCGGCGATGCGAGCTTCATGGGCGCCTCGGCGCAGGCCTGTGCCGAGACAGGACTGCGAGCCATCGTCTACCTCGAGGTGTTCGGCGACCAACCCGATTCGCTCGCTGCACAACTCGAGCCTAAGCGCGAGCGTGCCGAGCCGTTCGTCTCCGACCGCGTGACTCTCGGTGTCTCACCGCATGCGCCGTACACATGCTCGGCCGCCCTCTACGCAGCGTGCACCGAGCTCGGGCTCCCGCTCGCGACGCACCTCGCCGAGAGCCCCGGCGAGCACGAGTGGCTCACGACCGGACAGGGGCCGTGGTCAGAGCTCCTCTCCGGCGTTCTGCTCCCTGCACCGGGAACGACCGGGATCGTGATGCTCGCCGAAGCCGGGCTGCTCCGCCCGGCGCTGACGGCAGCCCACTGCGTGACCGTCGACGAGACGGAGATCGGTCTGCTCGCCGAGCACGACGTGGCGGTCGTCCACTGCCCACGCTCGAACGCGCTACCTCGGGTGCGGCGTGGCCCCGATAGCGGAGATCCTCGCGGCAGGCGTCCGCGTCGGCCTGGGAACGGACAGCCCAGCGTCGGCACCGTCCTTCGACATGTTCGACGAGATGAGGGCCGCACTGACCGCAGGGCGCGCGCGGGCGCGTGATCCGCGCGCCCTCGGAACGGGTCAGGTGCTCGAGCTGGCAACGCTCGGCGGAGCACGAGCCCTCGGCCTCGACAGCGAGCTCGGGTCGCTGCGGGTAGGCAAGCGAGCCGATCTGGCTATCCTGAGCTTTGCAGGCTCGAGCTACGTCCCGTGGGAGGATCCCGTTTCCGCGATCGTGCTCGACGGCCGTCCGGAACGGATCGTCGCAACATTCGTGGACGGAGAGCGTCGATACACGAGAGGAGGGAACGCATGGCCCGATACCAGAAGCAGAGCGTCAAGAGCCCGAAGCCGCATGCTCGACGCACGTCCGGTCGCTCCACGCTCCGCCTCGATAGAGGACACCATGTTCTTCCCAAGGTTCCGTCGCCACGCGAAGTGGGTGTTCGTTCTGCTCGCCCTCATCTTCGGCCTCGGCTTCGTCGTCTTCGGCGTCGGCGCCGGCGGCACCGGAATCGGCGACATCCTGCGCGGCGACAACAGTGGCAGCGGCGGTTCGCCGTCCGTCAAGAAAGCGCTCGCTGCCACGGAGAAGACACCGAACGATCCGGAAGCCTGGCGCGAGCTCTCGACGGCCTACCAGACCGACGGCAAGAACACCGAGGCGATCGACGCCCTGCGAGCATCTCACCACACTTCGCTCCGCCGACACGGACGCGCTCCGCGAGCTCGCCGGCCTTTATCTCGCCGAAGGGAGTCAGAAGAGCTACGACGCCCGTCTTGACGCGATTCGTCTCGATCTACCACGGCGGCTCGGGCCTCTTCTCGCCGACCCTCACGGGCAGAGGGCGGCGCGGCGGTCTTCTCCAATAAGCTTTCGTCGCGACGTCGACTCGCGCGACGAACACGCGCGCGCAGGCGCTCACCGGAGAGTCGAGCGACCGCGTACTCACAGGCCGTCTCGGTCTACAAGCGGCTCGCCGCGGTCTCAAGGCGCGGATCCGAACGTGCAGATCGAGCTCGCCCAGGCCGCCCAGCAGGCCGGTGACTACACGACAGCTCTCGACCGCCTACAAGGAGTACGTCCGCCTCGCACCCGGAGAGCTCCACGACTGCAGCGGCGGTGAAGCAGCAGATCAAGCAGCTCGAGAGTGCGCTTGCAAGGCGCAGGCCGGAGCGCAGCTCCTAGTAGACTCGCCGTACCCGTGCTGTCCGCTGTTCCACGCATTCCGACGACCCCGTGCGGTCGCGCTGATCGCCGTCGGAGGCGCCGCGATCGTCCTCGCAGGCTGCGGCTCCGTCGGCTATCTCAACGCATCGTCCGGCGGACAAGGCTCACGGCAAGGAGCTCTTCGTCGCAAGCTGCGGCTCGTGCCATACGTTCGCCGACGCCGGGACGAAGGGCATTATCGGCCCGAATCTCGACGCGGCCTTCGCGCAGTCGCGCAAGGACGGCCTCGGCGAGGAGCACCTTCGTTCAGGTCGTGCGCGGCGCAGATCGCCTACCCGATCGTCGAAGACCGTCGACCGGCGCACCCGGGATGCCGAAGACCATCGTCGTCGGCCAGGACGCAGACGACGTCGCCGCGTACGTCGGCAGCCGTCGCCGGAACAGGAGTCCTGCCCGCCGCGCCCACCGCCCGCCCCGGCTCCGAGCCCGTCGACACCGCTCGCCGGCAGGGACGCCGACACCCGGCCGCGGCAAGACCGTCTTCACCAGCGCCGGCTGTACGGCTGCCACACGCTCGCCGACGCCGGCTCGACCGGCAACGTCGGGCCCGAACCTCGACCAGGCGAAGCCGGACGCAGCGCTCGTGAAGATGCGCGTCACGAACGGTCAAGGCGCGATGCCCTCGTTCTCGGGGCAGCTGAGCGACGAGCAGATCGCGGCTGTCGCCGCGTACGTCTCGACCGTCGCCGGCAAGTAGCGCGGCGGGACTGTCGTCCGCTGGCGACGACGTGCGCGATCGGCACGTCGTAGCGACGAAGCGCCTCGTTGACGACATCTCGCTCGAGCCAGTGCGAGACCTACCCGGCGGATGCGTCGAGATGATCAGCTCCTGCGGCGTCGAACGTCCGGAGCGCGTCGTCGATGGCCTGTAGCGGGTCGGCGTCGCCGACCTCACCGCGCGCGCGGATGCCGCTCGCCTCGAGCGCCGCCAGGCTCGCGTCCAGGCGCGCCTCCGCGTCGCGACGCGCACTCGTCCTCGTCCGAGGCCCAGTGGCGCAGACGGCTATTGAGCGCGGGACAGACGACGAGGACGTCGAGCTGGTCGCGTGCGTCGGCCCGTTGCGCAGGAGCTCATGGAGCGCGCTCCCCCCTACCGTCTCGTTCGCGACGACGAGAATTCGCGCGGACGTCACCCTCCGTCGCGCCCGACGGTGCGCCGTGGCGGCGGCTCGCCCGAGAGCGCCAGACGGCCGCCGCCGCGAGCGTCGTCGAGAACGGCGAAGACAACGAGGCCGAGCCAGCGGTTGATGGCTGCCGCCGCGACGATGAGCGCGAAGTAGCCGACGCTCAGAAGGACGAACCGGAACGCCTCGGCTTCGTTGCGGAGCGGATTCCTCACGGTGGCGCCTTTCGTTGCTGAAACGCTCGTGCTGTTCGGCACCAGCGTACCGCGTCGCGGCCCGGAAGGACAGGCGGGGACGACGCACCGGATAGGCTCGCTTCGGCGAGCCAGGGGAGCCTGGGATAAGCGCGCACACCATAGACGATGCCGCAGCGAGCGCCTCGAAGTCGGCCTGGGCGAGCCACAGCCTCTGGCGCTCGTGGGGTGGATCTGGGCGTCGTGCGCCTGCCGCCGGCCGGGCGCGTACTCTCGCTCGGTTGTTCAGTGGCGATCGGCGCGGAGAGCGGACGTGTGCCGATTCAGAAGACGGCGCGGCCGCCGGAGATGTCATAGGTCGCCCCGGTCGAGAAGGAGCATTCCTCGCTCACGAGCCAGCAGATCAGCGCCGCGACCTCCGAGGGCTCGCCCATGCGACCCATGGGGACGCGCTCCAGCATGTAGGCGACGTGCTCGTCGGACATGCCGCCGAGCAGGGGCGTCGCAATCACGGCCGGAGCGACGCAGTTCACGGCCACCCCGGTGCCGGCGAAATCCTTGCCCACCGATTTCGTGAGGCCGATCACAGCAGCCTTCGAGGCCGAATAGGCAGCCGCCATCGGGTTTCCCTCCTTGCCTGCGATCGAGGCGACGTTGACGACGCGACCGTAGCCTCGTTCGGCCATGCCGGGGACGACGGCGCGATTGCAGAAGAAGACACCGTCTACGTTGATCGCGAAGACCCGTCTCCACTCCTCGTCGCTCACGTCCTGAGTCCGGAGCGACGCCCCCGTGACCCCGGCCGAGCACACCAGCACGTCGATCGGCCCGAGCTCTGCCGCCGTGCGCCGCACGGCGGCATCGACGTCACGCGAGGCCGAGACGTCACCGCTCAGGGCGAGCGCTCCCTCGGGCCCAGAGCCGGCCAGGTCGAGCGTCGCCACGTGCGCCCCCTCGGTGAGCAGCCGCTCGGCGGTGGCCGCTCCGATGCCACTGGAAGCACCCGTCACGAGCGCCACCCTTCCAGAAAATCGCATACCGTCTCTCGACACGAACGCACCCTAGCGTTTGGGGGCGGTGAGGCTCGCAACAACGGGGCCCGAGGCATCCCGCAGGGTAAGACCTGGCGGGATACGTACTCGTCTCAGGATGACGGTTGGAGTTTCCTCGTGCAGAGAGGATGCGGAAGGGACGCTTCGGCCCACGGGAGCAGGGTCGTGCAGCGATAAGGTTCAGTTCTGACACTGGGATAACTGTCACTGGGTACGTCGGCCCGCGATAATGAGTACCGGCGATGACAGGCCGGCGCGATGCGCCGGCACCCCGAACGACGGAGGAGAGTATGTCTCAGACACAGCTGGCTGCTGAGGTTCTCGACGACAACGGGAACCGGGTCGTCTGTCCGACACTGAATCACACCGGTAATGCGACGCCGCGCCGGGAGGAGATGCTCGCGTGGTACCGGAACGTGCTCGGCCAGCAGACGGTCCTGCATGCGGAGCCCCCGGCAACGCCATTCGTTGCGACGTGGACGACGAACGACCATATGCATCACCGTATGGGCTTCTTCGCGTACACCGGGCTGGACGAGGCCGTGAAGCGCTCGAACGTCGGCGTTCAGCACACGGCGTGGGAGTACGAGACGATCGATGACCTGCTCGAGTCTTGGGAGCGTGTGCAGGCGCTGGGCATCAAACCAGTGTTTACCGTCGACCACGGGACCACGTTCGCCTTCTACTACCGAGACCCCGACGGCAACCTCGTCGAGTTGAACACCGATGCGTGGGGCGACCACGCGAAGTCGCTCGAGGTCAACCTCACCTCCGAGGAGGTGCAGGCGAACCCACCGGGCATCGCGGTCGACCCGGGCAGGTTGCTCGAAGCACGCCGCGCGGGCATGTCGCTGGAGGAGCTGCACGAGCGCGCGTACGCCGGGGAGTTCAGCCCGCCAGAGGGCGGCCCCACCTCCGACGTGCCGAAAGAGCAGGACGAGTCCAAGCGCTGACGGCAGCTTGCGCCCCCTCGCCCTCGAGGGGGCGCTCGCCTTGCCGTAGATGCCGCTTGGCTACTGCTCGTCTCGTCTGGAGCCGGCTGACCAGGAGATGGCACCCTCTTCGGGGCTGCACTCGCCGCAATCCTGATCCCCGGTGGCCGACCGGCCCCCCACGCGGTCCGAGGGTCGCTCCCGCGCGTGGCGGCCTGGCTGCCGACGGCTGACCGCTACCGCCCGCTCGTTCAGGCTGCGACAACCCCGAAGGGCGACTGTCAGAGCAGGTAGACCGTCGCGTAGACGACGATCCACATCACGTCGACGAAGTGCCAGTAGATCCCGGGGATTTCGAGCCCATGGTGATGCTCGGGCGAGAAGTGCCCGCGGAATGCGCGCACGGCCGCGATTGTCAGCAGCGTCAGGCCGACGAACACGTGCGCGCCGTGGAGGCCCGTGAGGCCGAAGAACACGGATGCGAATGCGCCGTCGCTCGTATTGAAGCCCACGTGCGCGTACTCGATGCCTTGCGTGGTCAGGAACGCGAGGCCGAGCAGGATCGTCAACACGAGCCCGGCCTTCATGCCCGCCCGGTCGTTGCGGCGGATGGAGAGAGAGGCCCAGTGCATCGTGAAGCTCGACGTCACCAGGATCGCGGTGTTGACGCCCGCGACGAAGATCGGGAACTCGAACGGCGGGGGCGGCCACTCTCCTGCGCTCGGATTGACGACGCGAACGAAGAAATACGCCGCGAAGAAGGATCCGAAGAGCATCGCCTCCGAGGCGATGAAGAGGAACATCCCGAGCGTCGCCGGATCGATCCGCGAGCTCCGGTTGGCGGTGGGAGGGCCGTGATGGCCGTGAGCGGCCTCGGCATGCGACGTCACGCCGGCACCTCATCGAGTTGGGTCGCGCCGTGCAAGACCGCGTGCCGTGCCCCCGGCACCCCGTACTCGTAAGGGCCGCCGACGACGTGGGGGATCTCGTCGAAGTTGAACACCGGGGGCGGAGACGACACCTGCCATTCGAGCGACATGGCACGCCATGGGTTGCTCTCGGCGATCGGACCTCGTGCCCACGAGACGATCACGTTGTAGAAGAACACGACGACGGAGATCCCGAGCGCGAACGACGAGATGGTGATGAAGAGGTTGATGTCGCCGTACTCGCTCGAGTAGTCGGCAACGCGCCGAGGCATCCCGTGCAGCCCGACCCAGTGCATGGGGAAGAAGGTGAGATTGAAGCTGACGAACGTCAGCCAGAAGTGCAGCTTGCCGAGCCGCTCGTCGTACATGCGCCCGGTCATCTTGGGGAACCAGTAATAGACACCGGCGAAGATCGTGAGCACCGATCCGCCGAAGAGGACGTAATGGATGTGGGCGACGATGAAGTACGTGTCGGATGCGTGGATGTCGATGGGCACTGCCGCCAGGTAGATGCCCGACAGCCCACCGATCACGAACATCGAGATGAACCCGAGCGCGAACAGCATCGGCGTGTTCAAGTGGATCTTCCCCTCCCAGAGGGTGGCGAGCCAGCTGAACACCTTGACCCCGGTCGGAACTGCGATCAGGAGCGTCGAGATCATCATCGGGACGCGTAGCCAGTCGGCCATGCCGGCCACGAACATGTGGTGGGCCCAGACCGAGAAGCCGAGCACGAGGATCCCCATCAGCGACATCGCCATCAGGCGATAGCCGAAGATCGGCTTACGGCTCATCGACGAGATGATCTCGGAGATGATCCCGAAGCCGGGCAGGATCATGATGTAGACGGCGGGATGGCTGTAGAACCAGAAGATGTGCTGGTACCCGAGGACATAGCCGCCGTTCTCGGGTATGAAGAAGCTCGTGTGCAGGATCCGGTCGAAGAGGACGAAGAACTGCGAGCCTGCGATGAACGGCGTCGCGATCACGACGAGCAGAGACGTCGTGAAGTTCGCCCAAACGAGCAGCGGCATCCGCCAGAACGTCATCCCCGGCGCTCGCATCGTGATGATCGTCACGAGAAAGTTGAGCGCCGTCAGGATCGACGAGGCGCCGGCCCACTGGACACCCATGTTGAAGAGGGCCGAGCCGAAGGGACTGTCGGTCGAGAGCGGGGCGTAGCCCGTCCAGCCTGCGGCAAACGCGCCACCCGGCGCCAGAAACGCCGAGAGGAACATGATTCCAGCGATGGGCAGCAGCCAGAAGGACAGGGCGTTGAGCCGCGGGAACGCCATGTCCGGCGCGCCGAGCATGAGCGGCACCACGAAGTTCGCAAGACCGGCAAAGGCGGGAATGATGAACAGGAAGATCATCAGCACCGCGTGCTCGGACACGAGCCCGTTGAACGTCTGGGTGTCGACGAACTGCATCCCCGGCTGTGCGAGTTCGGCGCGGAAGATCATCGCGAACAACCCGCCGATGACGAAGAACGTGAACGTGGTCACGAGGTACTGCACACCGATCACCTTGTGATCGGTGTTGACGCGGAAGTAGTCCCGCCACGTCTTTGCGCCGTGGCCCGAGTGGTCCTCGGGCACCGTGGGACGGCCCGAGATCCAGTACAGCCAATAGTCGAAGGCGCCGAGTCCAAGCAGGAAGCCGATCGGCGCCGTCACCGTCCCCGCGACGACCGTGATCACCGTCCAGTCGTAGACCGGGTCCCAGCCGAAGAGCCAGCGCAGGCCAACGACCAGGTACATCCCGAGCACGAAGAAGACCGCCATCACCCAGGCGGCGCGGATCAGCCCTGGGCGCATCAGCAGACCGCGTCGGTGGCCGCCCGGCCCATGTGTAGCCGCGTGCGCGTGCGCGTGCTCGACGACAGTGCCCACCCGGCTACCCCTTCTTCTCCGTCAGGTACGTCACGAGACCGTCGATCTCAGCGGTCGAGAGCGACTTGCCATATGACCCCGGCATCACGCCATCCTGATAACCAGGCGCAATATAGGCGCCAGGGTCGACGATCGACTCCCGAACGAACTCCTCCTCGGGCTTCCCCGCCACCTCGGCAGCCTTGGCGAGGTCGCCGAGATCCGGGCCGATCTTGCCGTTCGAGCCGGCGGGAGCGAATGTGTGACAGCTGCCGCACCCTTGCGAGGCGAACGTGGTGGCCCCGTCCGCCTTTCCCCCGCCCCCGCTTCCGGACTGCTGCTCCTTCACCCAGGCCGCGAAGTCGGAGGGGCTGACGACCCGGACGGGGGCTCGCATCGTCGCGTGTCCGAGTCCGCAGAGCTCGGTGCAGACGAGCGCGAACTTGCCCGTCCGCGTCGGTGTGACGACGACGCTTGTCTGGATACCGGGCACGAGATCTTGCTTTTGCCCCATCTCCGGGATGAAGAACGAATGGATCACGTCGACCGCCTCCAGCTCGAACTGCACGGTGCGGCCGAGAGGCATGACGAGCTCGTTCGTCTTCAGGTCACCGCTCGCCGGATACTCGAAGCGCCATGAGAATTGCTGCGCGTAGACGTTGATCTTCAGCGGGTTCGTACCGGCCTCGCCATTTCGCGTCAGCACGACTGCGCTCACGATCCCGATCGCGATCACGAGCACGGCCGGCACGACGGTCCAGGCGATCTCGAGGCGCGTGTTGCCATGGATCGGCGGGCCGTCGGTGAGATCGTCCGGCTGGACGCGGAAGGCGCGGACGGCGTAGATGGTCATGCCCGCTACGAGCGCGAAGATCGCGATCGAGATCACGGTCACGAACCAGTAGACGAACTCGATGCGATCCATCTGCTCGGACGCCGAGTCCGGCAGCCACGGGATCAGGACCGCGACGAGCAACACGAGCACGCCGACGACGAGACCGGCCACGATGATCCGCGCTACAGCACCTCTTCGCACCACGCCGAGACTACTCCAAGCACGCTCCGCCTTGCACGGAGTAACTGACTGACCGTGGGGGAACCACATGGTTCCCCACAAGCCCCTCCTTCGGGCCGGTCCCTCGCCTGGCGTTTGATCGGCCTCCGCCGGGCGAAGCTCGGCGCTCTAGCTCTCACGCGTCGCGCATGGCACAACCGGCGATCCGCGGACGCTCGATGATCTACACTCCAGGGCCGTTCGGGGCCGTTAGCTCAGTTGGTAGAGCAGGGGACTCTTAATCCCAAGGTCGAAGGTTCGAATCCTTCACGGCCCATTCCTCGCAACTCCCCAAGACAAGCAGTTTAAGGACTCATCAATAGCCAAGGGCCATCGCTTTGTAACGGTGATGCGACAGCAGACGGGGCAACGGTTCGTATGCGAGTGCGTCGTCCGCGTCGCATCTGATACTTGCGCTCGTGACAACACCCGACGGCAACCTCCACGACTGGCCCGACCTGTCCGGCGCGTGAGCAGCGAGATTTCGAGAATCCGGGTCGTCGGAGTATGCTGCCGTCATGTTCGGCGTGATGGCACGGGCGAAGGCGGTAAAGAGCCGAACACGCTCGCTCGTGCAGCTAAACCTCGAGCTGGCAAAGCTCGAGGGTAAGCAGAAGGCGACGGCGGTCGGAATTGCGGCGGGTCTCGCGGCCGTTGCCGGCCTCTTACTGGTCTATGCGATCGGCTTTGCCTTCGCAGCAATCGCCGCTGCGCTCAGTGAGACTCTTTCCCTCTGGCTGTCGCTGCTCATCGTGGCGGGGCTCCTCCTGTTTGTTGCAGCGATCGCCGGATTCTTGGCGGTGCGCTTCGCCCGCAAGGTCGCGCCTCCCAAACCGGCGCAGGCGCTCGAGGAGGCAGGGCGCACGGTCGAGATCCTGAAGAGCCATGTCTGAGAAGCGCGGCCCCGACCAGATCCGGAAGGAGATCGCCGCCGAGCGGAATCTCCTCGACGCCGACCTCAATGCACTGCGGTCCGAACTTCGCTCTCTGGTCCCGCTGGTCGCGGCCGGTCTCGCCCTGGTAGCGATCGTCACTTTTCGCAAGAGCGCAGGAGCCGGGCTCCGGATGATCTGGCGGCTCGTCTAGTCCCGGACGATCAGCACCCGATCAAAGACTCTCTGGCGCTCCTTCAACGGCTCGGTGCACGTTGCATCAACTCGGGGCATCACATCACACCTCAGTGAGCGGTCACCGGGTCGCCGCCTGGACGCGACCCGCGCCAGGGCGGCTAAGAACGCCGACCAGATCGCGATCCTCAGGGAGCCGAGCGTCTACTCGGAGTCGTCGATCTCGGCCGATCGCTGCGGCGGCTTCGGCGGAGACTGCGTGCCTGAACTTCTCGTAGCCTCCGAGCGCGCGCTCGAACGTTACCTTGCCGTTTGTTGGTGTCACGTGCGAGATCAGACTCATTTTGACGGTGGCCGCCGACGCGTGCGAGAGCACGGGCGAGCGCAAGAACTCTCGCCGAGCAAGTTCGAAGAGTTCCGGAGCGCCCTATCCGCCTTCCACACCCAGATGCTCGGAGAAGTACTCCAGCGCCTTTTTGGTCTTGGTTTCCTGGTCGCCGGAGAGGTCGATATCACGTTTCGTGAGGAACGCTTTTAGCTCAGCGGCCTTCTGAAAGGCCTCTGAGGGCGCGCATTTCGTCGATAGCTCAAGGATCATCGAGTTGTCCGGATACATCCACAGCTCCGCGACGAGCCTACGCTCGTATCCCTCAGGCGTAAGCCTCAGCTTGAACACAAGGATCGGTCCCAGAATCGAGAGATCGTTCAGCTTGAGCCCGTCCGGTGCGTGCTCGGCGAACAACGATCGCTGCTCGTTGGAGAAAAGCTTGCGAAGCGACTGCTTGCCCATCACCGCGTCCCTAACGTCAGTCATCCCCAACACGTGCTTCATCGACCCGGAGCAGACGAACCCTCCGGGCAATGCATCGACCTCGACGCCAAAGTTCGGCGAAAGGCGGAGCTCTGGCGATAACTCCTCCGGAACAACCGGGCGCAGCTTCACAACCGAGTCACACCCTTTTCGCTGCACGCGGCGGGCGCGAACGACGACACCGCTCCGATTAAGAGCCAGGTCAGGCGTGTCGAAAAAGTACACCTGTCGAATCTGGCCCTCGAGAGGATCGACTCCGAGTGCCGCCCCCGCCCGGCTCCGGTCCGACAGTGGCACCGTCAGCTTCAGCTCGACGCTGTCCGCGCCTTTGGTCAGCGCGAGTAGCTCCGCGACCTGGGCATCTGAAAACTTGGTAGCTATGGGTGCGGATGCCATCGCGTCGCCATTCCTCTCGTCGCTCTTGTGGACCGAACGAGCGTATCCGCTCCCTCGATCAGCCGCACCCTGCGGACTCACCCGGGTCTCCTCCAGGGAGGGGGCGCCAGTCTGGACGGCGAACGGGTCGGGCGTGGGCACGTGGCAGCCGACAGCGGCGGCTACGCCGACGCGCTGGGGCGACGGCCGCGCCGCCGGCGATTGCGCCTCGGAGGCTGCTTCGCGCGCTTCGTCCCCGTCAGTGAATCGATCGACGAGTCGAGCACAGCCGGTCCGCGCGGACTGCCGAGACATGACAAGTGGAACGATCTGCCCGATTGTCTGCTAGCGTAATCCCTAGGAACGGATCGGCCGTTCCACTTACGAAAGGTGACGCACCATGCCCACGCAGACAACCGCCCGCTTCCTGAACCAGTCGCCGCACGGATTCTCCAATGTGGTGGAGGTTCCGCCGGGACGTCTGATCTTCGTCACCGGCCAGATGTCGCTCGACTCGACAGGCGAGCTGGTCGGTGCCGGCGACTTCGCCGTACAGGTCGAGCAGGTCTTCGAGAACCTCGTCGCCTCGCTCGCGGTGGTGGACGCCACGTTCGAACACGTAATCAAGCTGGAGACGCTCGCCGTCGCAGACGAGTTCACCGAGCACATGTACACCTTCGGCGAGGTCCGCGACCGCTATATCAACCTGAAGAGCCCTCCGGCGAGCGCCGTCACCCTGGCCCCCAAACTCGTCCACCCCGGTGCGCTGATCGACATCGCGGTGATCGCTCACCTGCCGGGCTAGCCGCACCCGCCCAGCTGAGGCGGTTGCTCATGTGCACGGGAACCCAAGCGGATGCATCGCGACCGGACCTGACCTCATCCAGCGGTGGTCAGCGGTCGGGGACGGCCGACGTTGTGGCAAGCTCGCCCGACCGCAGCCTCTCGATCATTGCGTTCGTCTCTTCGCGGTAGAACGTCCCGTCCAGGAGTTCGAGGACCGGGACGAGCTTCTGTCCGGTCATCGCGACGACCTCGGCACTTGTGCGACTCGCCGTAGCTGTGCGTGGCGAACTCGTGCTCGACTTCCGCCTCGTCGAGGGCTCGTTCATCCGCCAAACGGGTCGGTGCCGATGTGGAGGAAGGTGTAGGACAAGCGATGCAACTTGACTCGGGTCATCTCGGTGGCTGCCTCGGAAGTTGGTCGAGGTGTTTCGCGGAGCAGAAGCCGCGCGCGACGCGGGTTGCAAGTGGAACGCAAAGCCCACTTCATCGGTCTAACGCAGCGGGGAGCGGGTAGGTCGTTCCACTTCCTATCCTGTGCACGATGAAGTCACCTGGGAACGCACCGACGGGCGAGCGCGAGGACAGCGGCGAGGGGCTGCGCGTCGACGCCGAGCGCAACCGGTCGCGGGTGATGGAGGCCGCGCGGCGGCTCTACGCCACCGAGGGACTCGGCGTGTCGATGGCCGCGATCGCCCGCGAGGCCGGGGTCGGCAAGGCGACTGTCTCGCGGCGCTTCGCCACTCGTGAGCGACTGGTGGAGGCCGTCTTTGTCGATCGGATGGACGAGTTCGCCGCGACCACGGCGCGGGCGCTGACTGACCCGGACCCCTGGCAGGGCTTTACCCAGTACATCTCCACCGTCTGTGCAATGCAGGCCGCAGATCGTGGTTTCGCGGACGTTCTGACGCTCACGTTTCCCGGGGCGGAGGTGCTCGAAGCTCGACGGGCCAAGAGCTACGTGGCGTTCCTGGAGTTGATCTCCCGGGCGAAGGACACCGGCTGCCTACGTGCTGACTTCGTCTCGGAGGACATGATCGTGCTCCTGTTCGCCAACGCCGGCGTCTTGGCCGGCACCCGAGGTGACGTGACCGGGGCCTGGCGCCGGCTGGTCGCGCCACTTCCTGCGCTCCGTCGCCACGCCCGAGGCACCACTGCCGCCGATGCCGCCTCCGCCGGAAGCCGGCGCCCTGCACCGGGTCATGCTGCAGGGCGCCGGCTTCCCGCTCGCGTTACCGGCGGCCGACCGCCGCGAGGGTTCCCAATGAGCGGCGCCTGACAGTCTCGGGGCTTCGCGGTGATCAGGAGGCGAGTTCTGGACTTAGCGTGGAGGAGTCGATGACGAAGCGGTAGCGCACGTCGCTCCTGAGCACGCGCTCCCAGGCGTCGTTGATCTGGGCGGCGGAGATCCGCTCGATCTCCGGTGCAATGCCGTGCTCGGCGCAGAAGTCGAGCATCTGCTCGGGTCTCCGGGATGCCGCCGTTGGCGGAGCCGGCGAAGCTCCGGCGCTGCATGAGCAGTCCGAAGACACCGACCGGCAGCGGGCGGGCTCGGAGCGCCGACGTTGACGAGCGCGCCGTCGGTGGCCAGGGTGCCGATAGGTCCGTTGATGTCGATCGCAGCGCTGACGGTGTTGATGATCAGGTCGAAGCGCCCGGCGAGCTCATCGAAGGTCTTCGGATCGCTGGTCGCGTAGTAGGCCTTGGCGCCCATCCGGCAGCCCGTCGTCCTGCTTGGACAGGGTCTGGGAGACGACGGTGACTTCCGCGCCCATCGCGTTGGCAATCTTCACAGCCACGTGCCCGAGCCCGCCGAGGCCGATGACGGCGACCTGCTTGCCGGGCCCGGCGTTCCAATGGTTGAGCGGCGAGTAGGTGGTGACGCCGGCGAGAGCAGCGGGCGCGGCCGGGTCAGCTCGAGGCCGTCGGGGCTGCCACGAAGGCTCATCGACAACGATGTCGCTGGAGTAGCCGCCGTGGGTGGGCGTGCGGTCCCGTCAACGCCGTTGTAGGTCTGGGTGTTACCTGGGATGCAGTACTGCTCGAGGCCCGCCTTGCAGTTCGCGCATTCGCGGCACGAGTTCACCTGGCAGCCGACGCCGACACGGTCGCCGACGGAGTGCTTGGTCACCTCGTCGCCGACGGCGGTGACGATGCCGGCGATCTCGTGGCCGGGGATCATCGGGCAGGCGATCTTGCCCCAATCGCCGCGGACGGTGTGGATGTCGGTAGTGGCAGACCCGGCAGAACTTGATGTCGATGTGCACGTCGCGCGGCCGGAGCTCACGGCGCTCAATGGTCAGCGGGTGCAGGGGGTCCGAAGGGGAGCTGGCACCGTAGGCGCATGCGGTCGTGCTCATGGTTACTCCAGGATAGGAGGCGGACGGCGGGTGCGGTGTTACTGCTTGGGATCGTAGACAAGCACGGATGTCGCGCGAC